>PNMM01000001.1 GCA_013823625.1 Microbacterium sp.
GGTGCTTGCCGAAATGGACGAGGTCAACCCGCAGTTCAAGAACTGTGACGTTGCTCTCGTCGTGGGCGCGAATGACGTCGTCAATCCGGCGGCCAAGACGAGCCCCGGCTCACCCATCTATGGCATGCCGATTCTCGATGTGGCCTCAGCGCGACAGGTGGTCTTTCTCAAGCGCTCGATGCGCCCGGGCTTCGCGGGCATCGAGAACGACCTGCTCTTCGAGCCGCAAACCACGTTGCTCTTCGGCGACGCGAAAGACTCGCTCACCAAGGTCTTGACGGCCGTCAAGAACCTCTAGTTCTTGGTCAACGTGACCGGCTAGACCTTGTCGCGCCAGCTGCCGGTGGGCAGGTCGTCGCCCTCGACGATCTCGATTTCGCTCGTGTCGAGCGGGGGCAGCGAGATGGTCTCAGTCGGCGGGGCGATCATCGTCGCCTCGTCGCGCCGGTGACGCAGCACCGTGTCGATGTATGAGCTGAGAGCCTCGGCGAGCGGAATCGCCCGGCCCTCGTCTTGAGACCGGTACCAGCGGTGCTCGAGCAACTGGTGGAACATCTCTGGGGTCTCAAGCTTGCCCCGCAGGTCTTTCGGAATCGCGCGCACAACGGGCTCGAACACGCGCGCGAGCCACTCGTGGGCGACGACCTCTTCGTCTGCTTCCCGATCGGGGTAGTTGGATGCCGCATACGAATCGAGATCGTTGAGCAATCGGCGGGCCTGGTTCTCTTCGGCATCGATGCCGGTCAGGCGCAGCAGGCGGCGCGTGTGGTGGCCCGCATCCACCACCTTGGGGCGAATGCGCACCTCGGTGCTGTTGCCGTCTGTCGTGATCGCGAGCTCTTCGATGTCGAAGCCCAGGGTGTTGAGGCGCTCGACGCGCTGGTTGATGCGCCAGCGTTCTGAGCGGTCAAACGATTCCCACCCCGTCAGCTCTTTCCAGAGCGAGCGGTAGGCCTCGATGATGCCGTTGCTGGTTTCGATCGCGTCGACGTTCTCGTCAAGGCGCCCGCCAGCTTCAAGATCGAGCAGCTCGCCGGCGATGTTGACGCGAGCGATCTCAAGGTCGTTCTCGCGCTGGCCGTTCGAGAGACCGCCCTCATAGAGCTGCCCCGTCTCGGCGTCGACAAGGTAGGCCGCGAATGCTCCGGCGTCACGACGAAAGAGCGTGTTCGAAAGCGACACGTCGCCCCAGAAGAAGCCGATGATGTGCAGGCGCACGAGCAGCAGCGCGAGAGCATCCACGAGGCGCGTCGCCGTCTCGGGCCGGAGAGTCTGCGAGTAGAGCGCACGGTAGGGCAGCGAGAAACGCAAGTGGCGCGTGACGAGCACGGGCATGAGCTGCTCGCCATCCGCGCTCACCCGCCCGGTGATGACGGCGACAGGGTCGACACACGGAATATCGAGACGCTGCAGGGTGCGCAGCATGTCGTACTCGCGGCGTGCCATCTCTTCGGTTGTCTCTTTCACGGCGACGACGAAGTCGCTCATGTGCACGAACCGAACGAGGTGGCGCGAGATGCCCTTCGGCAGCGACGCAATGGCGTCGTCGGGCCACAACTCGAGCGGCAATTGCCAGGGCAAGTCGAGAAGCGCCGGGTCGGTGACGGCCGAGGTGATCGAGAGCGAGGCGCTCATGCTGCGGGCTCCTGTCGCGGAGTCAGAGAAGGATGTGGGCGAAAGCAACGAGGGCGGGTGCGCTTCGTCAGCACTCCCGCCCTCGCCGGTGGTTGTCATCGCGAACTAGCTCGCGATGCGCTCCTTGTTCAGGCGAAGGCCCGAAGCGGTGTCGAACACGTGAACGTGCTTGGGCTCGGGCGTGATGTAGACCGTGTCGCCGCTGTGCGGGTGCACGCGGCCATCGACGCGAGCCACGATGTCGACGCGCTGGCCAGCGACCGCGGTGTGACCGTAGAGGTAGCCGTCAGCACCGAGCTCTTCAACGATGTCAACGGTGACCGGCAGGCCATCGCCCGAGGTCTTGACGATCATGTCTTCGGGGCGAACGCCGACCGTGACGACCTTCTCGCTCGTCGACGAGAGCACCTCGCGAGCGACCGGGGCAATCGTCGAACCGAACGTGACGCCACCATCGGCGACCTCAGCGGGGAAGAGGTTCATGGCCGGCGAGCCGATGAATCCGGCGACGAAGACGTTGTTAGGCGTCTCGTAGAGGTCGCGAGGCGTACCGACCTGCTGCAGTACACCGCCCTTGAGCACCGCGATGCGGTCACCCATCGTCAGGGCCTCGGTCTGGTCGTGCGTGACGTAGACCGTGGTGACGCCGAGGCGACGCTGCAGCGACGCGATCTGCGTGCGCGTCTGCACGCGCAACTTGGCGTCGAGGTTCGACAGAGGCTCGTCCATGAGGAACACCTGGGGCTGGCGCACGATTGCGCGACCCATGGCAACGCGCTGACGCTGACCACCCGAGAGGGCCTTCGGCTTGCGGTCGAGGTAGGGCTCGAGGTCGAGCAGTCGCGCGGCCTCGAGCACGCGGGTGGCGCGCTCGTCTTTGTTGATGCCCGCGATCTTGAGCGCGAAGCCCATGTTTTCGGCGACCGTCATGTGCGGGTACAGCGCGTAGTTCTGGAACACCATCGCAATGTCGCGGTCTTTCGGCGGCACGTCGGTGACGTTGCGCTCGCCGATGAAGATGTTGCCGTCGTTGACCTCTTCGAGGCCCGCGAGCATGCGGAGCGAGGTTGACTTGCCACAGCCCGAGGGGCCGACAAGAACGAGAAACTCGCCGTCACCAACGGTGAGGTCGAGCGAATCGACGGCGGGAACCGTCGAGCCCGGGTAGAGCCGGGTGGCCTTGTCAAAGGTCACTGTTGCCATGCTGATCTTCTCCTTCACCGGCAGGTACGTGCCGGACGATCCTTCGTGAATGGATATGCCGTAAGGCGTGACGGGCATCATTGGCCGCCGCGATTAGTATGCCACCTCGGTGAACACCGCGCTCAATCGGGCCTCACACTTGGCGCGGGCATAGGCGCGCGTCGTACTATCTCTCGAGGGCGCCGCGAGCGCCCTTCACCGTGTCCCGGGGGAGTACCCGTCCTCCCGTTGAATGAGGTTTCATGAGCGACTACCGATCCGCGCACGCGCGCCCGTCGAAAAACGAGCGACGCGCGGAAGCGCGAGAGAAGGCGCGTCAGTTGCGTCAACAACACGAGAAGAGAGAGCGCCGCAACAAGATTTTGTTGCAGGGCGGTGTTGCGCTGGCCGCCGTAGCGATCGTCGCCGTCATCGCCCTCGTCTTGGTGAACTCGGTGCGGCCCGCCGGCCCTGGCCCGCGCAACATGGCGAGCGACGGCATTCGCATCGGTGAAGGCTTCGTCGCGGTGACCACTCCCGCTCTCGCGGCCGACGCCGATCCCATCGTGTCTGAGCCGAACCCCGCTGGGGTCGTCGACATCCAGATCGTTATCGACTACCTCTGCCCCATTTGTGGAGAGTTCGAAGCGACCAATGGCGAGTTCATTCGCACTCTCGTTGAATCGGGTGCAGCGACGATTGAGTACCGGCCCGTCGCCATCTTGACGAGCCGATCTGCCGGAACCGAGTATTCGCTGCGCGCCGCGAACGCGGCGGCCTGCGTCGCCAACTCGGCACCCGATTCGTTCTTTGAGTTCAACGAGCGGCTGTTCGCTGAGCAGCCTGAAGAAGGAACCCCGGGGCTCGACGACACGCGCCTCATCGAGCTCGCGGCTTCTTCAGGAGCTGGCTCGAGCATCATCGAAGACTGCGTCACCGAGCGAACCTTTGAGTCGTGGGTCAAGGCCGTAACCGACCGAGCCCAAACCGGGCCGCTCGCGATTCGCGACGCCGAGGTCGATGGAATCGAAGGTACGCCGACGATCTTCGTCAACGGGCAGAAGTTCGAGTACACCTACCCGTTCGATCAGGGCGAGTTTGCACAGTTCGTGCTGCAAGCGGCCGGGGACGAGTTCTCGACGAACCCCACGCCGACTCCGACTCCGACACCGACGCCCGCCCCCTAGCGCCGGTAGTCTGAACGAGGGCCAGCAGGCCCGGCCGGAAACGGCTTTGCCGACTTGGCGCAATTGGTAGCGCACCCGACTTGTAATCGGGCGGTTGCGGGTTCAAGTCCCGCAGTCGGCTCTCTGTCGCGACGCCGCGGTGTGCAGTGCCCCACTTCGGGGGTAAAGCTGCGCCCGGGCTCCGTGTGTTCGTGGGGATTCGTTCGCTTTGCGACTATCGCCACTTGGTGGGACGAGCCTCGAGGCATACCTTGAAGTCAGCAGCCAGGGGGCTGCCGAAGCTACCTGTCTGAGGGGAGCGACACATGCTGCACTCCGTTTATGCCGCGTCTGCTCTCACCATGGTGATGGCATTGACGTTTCCGTTCATGAGCGGAACCGAGGCAGAGAATGCTGGCCTCGTTGCCGTCGGAACCAGCAGCAGTATTCCCCTCATCTCAACCCGTGAATCGTGGGACAAGTCGAAAGACTCGACGGTTGCGTTGAGCGACTTTGTCGAACACCAGACCGCGGGCGATGACAACTCGACCGACGAGGGCGAATCAGAGAACGCGTCGGGCAACGACGCGGACAACGACGCTGAGTCAAGCGGGGAGACCTCTGGCGGTACGACGAACGGTGGGTCGAGCTCGGGCGGCACGACGGGCGGCACAACAGGAGGCACGTCAGGAGGCACGACCGGCGGCACGACCACGGGAGGCGGCTCGACGCCGAAGCCCACTCCGACTCCCACAACTGCTCCGACGCCCAGCACGCCGCCCCCGCCACCTGCCCCGGTGTGCCCCGCGGCCATCGGCGGGTCAACTGCCGGGGCGCCCAGCCGCACCTCGCCCTTGGGCGTTGCCGGAACGACCTCGGGTGACCTGCAGTCGTTCGCGCAAACGTTCAATGCCATTCGTGTGGCGAACTGCTTGCCTCCGGTGCCGTTCGGCAACATTCGCTACGACTCGTGCATGGAAGACCGTCTGTTCTGGATGGCGGAAGACCCGAGCGAAGACCCGATGAGCGCGTGGGGTCACATCGGTTCGGTCCGCAGTGACGGCGTCGCGAGCGTGGGCTGCGATGGCAACCTTGCTGGAGGGTCGGGCAACACGGGCGCGACAGTCGCGCAGAAGTGGTGGGACTCGGCGAGTCACCGAACGTCGCTCTACAAGCCGACCTATACGAGCAGCACCTCGTCTGTCTGCATCTTGTTTTCGATGACGCACGGGGGTGTGCCGAACGAGCCATACTCGTTCACCCGCGCGGCTGCGCGCTGGGTTTCGTGCTGAGCCGTGACCAGTCCCGAATCGGTAGGCTGACGGCACCGGACGCCATGGCGGCGACCGAGAGGAGCCGTTCGTGAGCACTGCACTTCGTTGGGGCATTCTTGCCACCGGACACATCGCCCGGAGCTTCACTCGCGACCTTCTTGACTCGGGCTTCACAGTGTCGGCAGTGGGCTCGCGTGCCCCCGCAGCGGCAGAGGCGTTCGCCAGCGAGTTCGGCATCCCGAACCCGCACGGCAGTTACGAGCAGCTCGTCGCCGACCCCGAGGTTGATGTCATCTACATCGCCACTCCGCACCCCCAGCACGTTGACGCCGCGTTGCTCGCGATCGATGCCGGAAAGCACGTTCTGATCGAGAAGCCGCTGACGATCACACGAGCGGATGCGCACAGGATTGCCGATCGTGCTGCCGAGCGCGGCGTCGTGGCCATGGAGGCGATGTGGACGCGGTTCTTGCCGCACATGGTGCACCTTCGCGCCCTCCTTGCCGCGGGCGCCATTGGTGAGGTGCGTACTGTCATTGCGGATCACACGCAGTCGCTACCGACTGACCCTGCGCACCGACTGCAGAATCCCGCACTCGGTGGCGGCGCGTTGCTCGACCTCGGCATCTACCCCGTGTCGTTCGCGGTCGACGTGTTGGGGCTGCCCACGGCCATCGAGGCGCACGCGTCGATGACGCCGACCGGCGTCGACCGCCAGACCGCGATGATCTTGAGCTACGACGACGGTCGGCAAGCCGTGTTGCACTGTGCCCTCGATACGGCCGGCTCGAACCGAGCCGTCGTTCTCGGAACCACCGGCGCGATCGAGCTCGACCGCGTCTGGTACACCCCCACCACCCTGACTCGCTACGACCGTGAGTGGAACGTCGTCGAACAATACAGAGCCGATGTGACGACGCGAGGCATGCAGTTTCAAGCCGCTGAGCTCGAAGCCCGAGTGGCAGGCACAGCACCGACCTCACTGTCGATCGACGAGTCTGTCGCGATCATGGGCGTGCTTGACGAGGTGCGGTCGCTCATTGGCCTGCGCTACCCGGGCGAGTAGCCCTCGGGGCCTCTCGGTATCATGACCCCATGACTGACCCAGGGCAGCCTCTCAGCCGACGTGCTTTGCGCGATGCAAAGCCAGCACGCGGGCGTGCGGCAACGCCGTCGACGGATGCGGGCGCAGGTACCCCAGACGGCACCGAGCCGGCGCGCGGCATGGGGGCGTTTATCGCCCGTCACCCGCGCGCGGTGCTCACGACGGCACTCTCGGTCGGGTTCGTTCTCTTCGCAAGCGGGGCGCTCTTTGCGGGTGTTGCTGTCGGATCAGCGAACGCCGCGGCACCCGTACCCACGGTCACCGCAACCCCCACTCCTGACCCTCGGGCTGTGCCGAGCGCAATTGCCGCTCCGAGCCGCCTGCGCACCTGCTCGATCAATGCCCTGGCGCAAGACGAACGACTCACGGCGCTGTACGGTTCGGTGATTAACGCTTCGACGGGCGAAGTGCTCTTTGATCGGCAGGCGACGGTTCCCGCGCGCACGGCGAGCGTGCTCAAGGTTCTCACTGCGGCTGTCGCGCTTTCGGCGCTGGGACCGGACTATCGATTGACCACCCGCGTCGTTCCCGGATCAACCCCGGGGTCAGTGGTTCTCGTGGGGGGCGGCGACGCAACTTTGAGTCGTCTTGCGGCCGGGCAAGAGAGTGTGTATCGCGGCGCACCCAAGCTGTCTGACCTTGCCGCCCAGACCGTCGCTGCCTACGCGGCTGCCAACCCCGACGCTCCCGGCATCACCGAGGTCATTCTCGACTCGACCTACTGGAGTAGTGCCGACAAGTGGGACTCGTCATGGGCGCGGAGCGAGCAAACCATCGGGTACCACTCTGAGGTGACGGCGCTGCAGGTCGATGGCGATCGCCAAGACCCCCGGCAAATGACGAGCCCGCGGTCGACCGACCCGGTTGCTCGGGCAGGAGCCGCCTTCGCCACCGCGCTTGCCGCCGCCGGAAACCCGGCCGGTGAGCCCACGTGGAGCGTTGGCTCTGCGGTCAGCACGACCGTGCTTGCACAAGTGCAATCGCAGCCCGTCAAGACGTTGATCGCACAGATGTTGCCCAACAGTGACAACACTCTCGCCGAGATGCTCGCACGGGTCTCGTCGCGTGTGATCGGGCTTGACGGCTCGGCCGCATCGCTCAACCAAACCTTCACGGGTGTGCTCAACGTGTACGGAGTGCCGACAACGGGCCTGAGCATCCGTGATGGGTCAGGACTCAGCGATCTCAATGCGGTGCCGGCCCAGTACGTCGCTGAACTCTTTGTGGTCATCAACGGGGCGGGTCAGAGCCTTGAACTCATTACCGGAGCCCTGCCCGTAGCGGGTGTCAGCGGCAGCCTGGCTAACCGCTTCACGGGCGCGAACGCGGTCGCGCGGGGCCAGGTCTTCGCCAAGACCGGGTGGATTGACACGTCGTACTCGCTCGCGGGAATCGTGCGCGCCGCCGACGGCTCGGTGCTGACGTTTGCGTTCTATGCGATCCGCGATGGCATCGGGTCTAATGCCCGCGAAGCCCTCGACACCCTGACGACCGGGGTGTTCACGTGTGGCGACAATCTCTCGAACAACTGATTTAATCCGCTTCGGAGGCAGCAATGGTGCGAGCGCTCGTGATCATCGACGTGCAGAACGACTTCACCGAGGGCGGGGCGCTCGGAGTCGAGGGTGGCGCCGCGGTGGCTGCGGCGATCACAGAACACCTGCGCGAGCATCCCGATGACTACGCGGTCGTGATCGCGTCGCGTGACTGGCATGACGCCGACAACGACAACGGCGGGCACTTCGCCTCGGCAGGCGAGCCCGACTTCGTGTCGACCTGGCCGCGGCACTGCATGGCGGGCACCGAGGGCGCCGAGTACCACCCCGCGATCGACACCGGTCTCATCGACATTCACGTGCGCAAGGGTCAGGGGGTGCCCGCCTACTCGATCTTCGAGGGAACGACCGATGACGGTCGTGGCATTGTCGCGGCCCTCGATGAGCTCGAAATCACCGACGTCGATGTCGTGGGCATTGCGACCGACTATTGCGTTCGTGCTTCGGCTCTGGATGCTCTCGCCGCCGGTCGCCGCGTGCGCGTCTTGACGCACCTCGTTGCGGGGGTTGCTCCCGCGTCGAGCGCCGCCGCGCTCGACGAACTTGCTGCGGCAGGCGCCACGCTCGTCGGCGCCGAGTAGGTCGGACTACACGAGCAACTGGTGCTTCGCGAGGTCGCGGTAGAGCGGCGTCGAGGCGATGAGTTGGCTGTGCGTGCCCACTCCGACGACGCGGCCGTGATCGAGCACGACGATTTGGTCGCTGTCGACGACAGTCGAGAGTCGGTGCGCGATGACGATGAGCGTGCGGTTCTCAGCCACGGCGTCGATGGCCTCACGCATGCGCTGCTCGTTGAGGCCGTCGAGCGATGAGGTCGACTCGTCGAGCAGCAGAATGGGAGGCGCCGCGAGCAACGCGCGCGCAATAGCGAGGCGCTGGCGCTCGCCGCCCGACAGCATGACGCCGTCTTCGCCGACTTGAGCATCCAGCCCCCGCTCATCACGCTCGAGCACGTCGGTGAGGTTGACGGCGCGCAGCACCGCGACGCACTCGTCATCAGTCGCCTCGGGGGTCGACAGGCGAAGGTTCTCACCGATCGTGCCGGCGAGCACGGGGGCGTCTTGCTCGACATAGCCAATCTGCGCGCGCAGGTCAGTGCGGTCGAGCGCGCGAATGTCGACACCGCCGAGTCGCACGACGCCGCCGGTCGGGTCGTAGAACCGCTCGATGAGGGCGAGAATCGTGCTCTTTCCGGCGCCCGAAAGCCCGACGAGCGCTGTGCGCTTTCCGCGCGGCGCCGAGAACGTGACCCCGCGCAAGACCGTGCGGTCGATCTCGGGCGTCTCGGCCGTCGGCACGCGTCCTGCGAGGTGCTCGGTTTCGACAATCTCGGCGACCTCGCTCGTGACCTGCTCGAGAACAGTGCCTTCGGGGTAGCCGAACGTCACATCGTCGAATGTCACGGCGTCGTCGGTTTCGATCGCCTCGGCCGGCACGATGTCGGCATCGCCATCACTCTCGCTCGGCAGTGACACGATCTCTTGAATACGGCCGAGTGCGCCGAGGGCTTGGTTGACCGAGTTGATCGCCCCGAAGGCCTGCCCGAGCGGCATGATCATCATGAAGAGAAACAAGATGAACGACACGAGGCTCGCGATCGTGATCGCCTCACTCGCCACTCTGAAGCCGCCCACGCCGAGCACGACGAGCAGCGCCACTTGCAAAGCGATGCCCGCAATCGGAACGACGAGTGCCGAGATCTTGGCCACCTCGATGCCCATGCGCCACGCGCCTTCGGCGTCTTTCTCGACCGATGCAATCTCGCGTTCGGTGGCGTTGGATGCTCGCACCGTGCGCACCGCGCTCAACGACCGCTCGACCGAGGCGGCGAGGTCGCCCACCTTTTCTTGCTGTTTGCGGCTCGCCACGCGAATACGACCCGAGAGTGTCACGACAGTCACAACGGCGATGGCAATGACGGCCAGGGTGAGCCCGAGCAGCACGGCATCGATGATGAGCATGGCGATGAGCGCGCCCACAAAGACGAGCGCGCCCCCCACGGCGTCGACGAGCCCCTGGGTGATGACGGCGTAGAGCAGCGTGGTGTCGGAGCCGACGCGCGAGACGAGGTCGCCCGTGCGGCGCGTGTCGAACTCGCTGATCGGCAGACGCAACATGCGGCGCACGAGCTGGCGGCGAGCGCTCAGCACGACCGAGGTGCCGGTGCGCTGCAGCAGGTAGTGCTGAAAACCGCTGAGCACGGCCGAGGCGACGACGAGCCCCACGAGCACCCACACGAGTGAGCCGAGCGGGTCGCCCGCCTGAACGACCGTGATGACCTGACTGACGAGCACCGGCTGGGCAAGGGAGGCGGCCGCCGCCAAGATGCTCAGCACGACCACCACGCTCAAAATGCGGCGGTGCTCGGCGAGGTACGGCCACAGTTGGCTCAGCGTTGCGCGGGGCCCGTCATCGGGCGTGCGGGAGAACCGGGAGCGTCGTGTGGGTGCGGGAAACGTCATGGTGCCTTCAGTCTTGTTCACGACAACGGCACGGCACTACTCCCGGGCCCCTCGTTTCGCTACGAGCGTGAGGGCGCGCGCGTTTTTCAGATCTTCGGGTTGCCCACTTGGCAGCGTTCGTCATCGATCCGCTCGATCCAGTCGGCGGACCCTCCGTTCAGGGCCTTTCCGGCATCGGTGACCGTGTAGGTGCACTCCGAGAGAACGATGCCAGCGGCCTCGGCCGATTGGCCCGCCACATAGACGCCCTGGAACCCCCACATCTGGTTGGCCCAACGGGTGAACTGGCCGGCCGCAGACACGTCATCGGTGTCGCCCTCGAGCCCGACGACCATGGTGCCTGATCCGGGCACGTCGAGGTGCTTATCGGTACGGCAGTGCGGCGTGGCCGGGTCGGCCCCGTCGTCGTCGAGCACGGCTCCATCGGCAGCGATGTTGACGTAGGTCGCGAGCGGCCGGAAGAACAGTCGGCGGTTGTCGGGCCACGCGGTGCCGGGCCGTTCGACCGCGTCGATGTCGACGCTTGCGAATGTCCAGAGCTGATCGGCATAGAGGCTGTCATCGGTGCCCCCGCCACATGAGTCGGTCATCAGGGCAGCGGACTCTGCCGAGGCGGGGTCATCGAACGCCGTAGGGCGGTGCACGGTCATCGTCAGGTCGAGCACGGCGCCGTTGTCGGCCGTGGCGACCGCCGAGACCACGAGCAGCACGTCGTCGGCAAGAGCCGCTTCAGTCGGGCTGGGTTCGGTCGTTGGCGTGGTGCTGGGGGACTCGCTCGCGACGGGCTCACCAGGCGCGGCGGGCGGCGTGCATCCCGAGAGAACGAGAAGAGAAATGACGGCTGCGCTCCAGAGAGCCGATGCACGATTCATGGGCGCAAGCATAGAACTCGCTGAGAGCGATGTCACTCGATCTCGACGCCGCGTCGCCGGTCGGGTTTAGGCTCGGGTACCGTGTCCACCCCAGTGATTACGGCCAGCGCGCTGACTAAGACCTACGGCGACTTCACGGCTGTTGACGGCATTGACTTCGAGGTCGCTCCGGGTGAATCGTTCGGCCTGCTCGGCCCGAACGGCGCGGGCAAGTCGACCACGATGCGAATGGTCGGGGCGGTGTCGACGCGCACGAGCGGCAGTTTGAGCATCCTGGGCCTTGATCCGAACGATCACGGGCCCGACATCCGCTCGCAGCTGGGTGTTGTTCCGCAGCAAGACAACCTCGATCAAGAACTGCGCGTGCGCGACAATCTGCTCGTCTATGGCCGCTATTTCGGCCTGCCCCGTGCGGTCGTCGCCGAGCGGGCGGATGCCCTGCTCGAGTTCGCCCAACTGACCGACCGCAAGAAGGCCAAGGTCGATGACCTCTCCGGCGGCATGAAGCGCCGCCTGACGATCGCCCGCGCGCTCATCAACGAGCCGCGCATTTTGCTGCTCGACGAGCCGACCACGGGCCTCGACCCGCAAGCGCGGCACATCCTGTGGGATCGCCTCTTCCGCTTGAAGGAGCAGGGCACGACGCTCGTGCTCACGACCCACTACATGGATGAGGCTGAGCAGTTGTGCGACCGCCTCGTCGTCGTCGACAAGGGCCGCATCATGGCCGAGGGTTCGCCCGCGTCGCTCATTCGCGAGTATTCCAGCCGTGAGGTGCTCGAGGTGCGCTTTGGCAGCGACAAGAACGCCGAGGCCGCTGAGCGCATGGCCGGGGTGGGCGAGCGCCTCGAAGTGCTGCCCGACCGCATCCTGGTCTATAGCGAGAACGGCGAGGCCGCCCTCGAAGCCGTGACGCATCTCGGGCTCGAGCCCATCACCTCGCTCGTGCGCCGCTCCAGCCTCGAAGACGTCTTCTTGCGCCTCACTGGGCGGAGCCTCATCGAATGACGGCTCTCGACCACACCTCGCGACCGGACGACGTGCGACCGGATGCTGCGCGCGCGCTCGCCGCCGGTGCTGCCCCGCGCCGCTGGGGCTCGTGGTACATCGCCGAACACCGCATTCGTGCCATGAAGGGCTACGCCGGCGACGCGATCTTTCAGAGCCTCGGCAACCCGCTCATCTACCTCTTCGCCCTCGGCGTGGGGCTCGCGAGCCTCGTGCCGCAAGGGGTCGGTGACGTCACCTACTTGCAGTTCGTCGCGCCCGCGCTCATGGCGACGGCGGCCATGACGGTGACGTCCAACGAGACGAGCTACCCCGTCATGATGGGCTTCAAGTGGAACCCCATCTTCTTCGGCATGAACGCGTCACCCATTACGGGTGGGCAAATCGTCAACGGCATGATGATCCACATCGCGCTGCGGGTCGTCGTTACCGTGTCGATCTACTTCGGCGTCATCGTGCTGTTCGGCGCGGTGCCGTCGTCGTGGGGCTGGCTCGCGATTTGTGCCGCGACCCTCACCGGCATGGCCATCGGGGTCGTGATTGCCACGTACACCTCGACCATCACTGAAGACCGCGGCCAGATGGCGATGCTGCAGCGGTTTGGCATCACGCCGCTGTTTCTGTTCTCGGGCACGTTCTTCCCCCTTGAGCAGCTGCCGATCTTCTTGCAACCCATCGGCTGGGTGTCGCCGCTCTGGCACGGCACCGAGCTCGGCCGGGTCGCGACCTACGGCCTCGACGAGCCGATCTGGCTCACGGTCACGCACGTCGGGTACCTCGCGACGCTGTTCGTCGTCGGGCTCTGGGCGACGCGCAAGCACTTCACGAGAAGGCTCAACAAGTGAGCGCCGCGAACCTGCCCGCTGCGGCGACCACAGCCGAGGTGGCCCTGCAGCCGCGCCGCAGTGCGCTGTATGCCGGCAATACCGGAGCGGTCATCCATCGCGGCCTGCTCGCGACGCGCAGCACGAACTACCTCGTCGTGCTCAGCGGCTTCTTCGAGCCGGTGTTCTACTTGCTCTCGCTCGGTATCGGCTTTGGTGCGCTCGTCGGAACCGTGCAGACCTCGACGGGCCAAGAGGTGCCGTACGCGGCCTTCATTGCTCCGGCCTTGCTCGCCGTCTCGGCGATGAATGGCGCGGTCTATGACTCGACGTGGAACGTGTTCTTCAAGCTCAACTACTCAAAGCTCTATCAGGGGATGCTCACCACATCGCTCGGCCCGCTCGACGTCGCTCTCGGCGAGATCTTTCTCGCGTTGCTGCGCGGGGCGATGTACGCGCTCGGGTTCATGGTCATCATGCAGGCCTTCGGGCTCAACCTCGCGTGGACGGCACTGCTCGCCTTGCCCGCCGTGCTGCTCATCGCTTTCGGCTTCGCGAGCCTGGGCATGGCGATCACGAGCTACATGAAGACGTTCCAGCAGATCGAGTGGGTGACCTTCATCATGCTGCCCATGTTTTTGTTCTCGGCGACGTTCTACCCCATCACGGTCTACCCCGAGGCCATTCAATGGGTCATTCAGGCCTTGCCGCTGTGGCACGGCGTCGAGCTCGTGCGCGGGCTCACGACCGGTGCTCTGTCACCCATGATGTTCGTGCACGTGGGCTACTACCTCGTCATGATCGCCATCGGCGTTGTCTTCACGACGAGCCGACTGCGCGCGCTGTTCTTGAAGTAGTCGCTAGCGCACTGACTTCACGGGCAGCACGGCCAGGCCACCGAGCACGGCGACGATGGCCGAGGCGATAAAGAGTCCGGCAAAGCCGCCCGTGGCCGCTACGAGCATCGCGCCGACGAGCGGGCCGAAGGCCTGCGGCACCGCGAGGGCCACGTTCATGATGCCGAGGTCTTTGCCGCGGGTGTGGCGGTCGGGCAGCACCTGGGTGGCGAGCGCCTGGTCGACGGCCATGAAGCTGCCGTAGCCGACGCCGAGGAACCCGGCGGCCACGAGCGCCACCGTGAAGTCGGGAACGAGCGCCAAGAGCAGGGCCGCGAGCGCCTGCAGATAGGCCGCGACGTACACGAAGGCCTTGCGTTGCCGCAGGCGGTCGCTCACGCGACCAAAGACGAGTGCCGATGCGGTGAAGAACACCAGGTAGATGAGCGTGAGCACGAGAAGGTCATCTTCGGCCGTCTCGCCCCGGTTGAGGCCGTAGAGCAAGAAGTAGAGCAGCAGGGTCGTGCCGAGTGCGTTGCCCAGGTTGACGAGCACGCGGCTGACGAGCGTCCAGGCGAAGTCGGGATGCTTGCGCGGGTTGATCCAGAGACCCGTGATGAGCATCCGTGGGCGAAAGGGCGGACGCAGCACGGCAGGCAGTCGTTCGTCGCGCGTGAGCAGCAAGAACGGCAAGACGAGCACGACGAGAAGCCCTGCCACGAGCAGGTACCCCTGGATCAGGCTGAGGCCCAGAAAGACGACGAGCACGATGCCCAGCAGGGTTCCGATTGCTTGCGGTGCCGACACCCAGGCCGAGACGAAGCCGCGTTGCTCGACCGGCACTTGGTCGGCGATCGTCGCCGTAATCGCGGCCGAGGCCATGCAGAAGCCGCTGATCGCGAGTGACCAGCAGATGCCAATGCCGACGAGACTCGACTGCAACCCGAGCGCCACAAGCGAGGCGGCGAAGAGCACCGTGCCTGCTGCAATCCACGGCTTACGGCGGCCGAACCGCGAGGTCGTACGGTCGCTCAGGGCTCCGGTGAGCGGAAAGACGATAAGCGCACACACACCCGCGATGGCCGAGATGATGCCAAAGGCAACAACGCTCTCGGTCCAGTCGGTCGTCGTGAGGAGCGCGTCAATTTCTTGCGGCAAGAGCAATTGGATGGGCGTCAACTGCGCCATCCAGATTCCCAACCAGGCCGTCGCGAAGACGGTGATCCAGGCGGCGCTGACGCGGCGCGTGGGTTCGGCGAACGGAGTGAAGGCGGCAGGCATCTGGGGTGAGCTCACACGTCACAGGCTAGCGGGGTCGAGGCCGCACGGGCCTCGACCCCGCCGCACACTCACGGTCGGGTTGTTGACACCGTCGCGCTGCCCGGCAGCACGTAGACCGTGCTCGCCTGGTTCGAGTACTGACGGTCTGGCGCGTTCCAGTTGCCGTTGCTGTTCGTGAAGGTGAACCCGAACGAGCTTGGCGCGTTCGCGAGTGTCACCTTCCACCAGTGACGACCGTTGATGAAGCCCTCGTAGGTCATCGGGAACGTGCCGCTGATCCCATTCCAGGTGTGAATCGAGTAACTCGTTGCCGACTGCCACTCGGCAAAGTGCACGGTTACCGATGACCCCTGTGGCGGCTGCGAACTCGGGGTTGCCGAGTACGCTCTCGTCGCTTCGTTGAAGGTGATCGTGTAGGTCGTGTTGGCGTTCACCGCGATGTCGCCACCACCTTGCACGGCAGTGCCCGAGAGGCCCGTGCCGCCAAAGTTAAGGCTCCAGTCGCCGCGCACGTCGAACTTGAAGCGCTGGTTGGTGGCCGAGCCGAACTGCACATTGGTGGCGGTCCAGACGGTGCCCGACTTGGTCATCGGTGTGCCGAGTCCCCAGTTGTTGTTGGTGCCGCGCACGTAGAGCGTGGTCCACGCGGGGTTCGACGGGCGGTACTTCTGGATGAACTGCGCGTAGCGCGTCGCGCCAGTGCCCGAGGCCACTTCGCCCACGCGCAGCACGGTCATGCCGATGTAGGGGAAGTTGTCGAACGCCTGGTTGACGTTGTCCCACCCGCCGTTCGAGGTAATGCCACCGGCAAGCGCGTTTTCGCCCTTGATCTTCACGTTCTGACGGCCTGCCTCGGCGCCGACCCAGCCCACGAGCGTCTTCGCCTGCGAGAACTGCGGAGAGAAGTTCTCGTCGTTGAACTCGAGGCACGTGAAGTGCAAGATCACGCCGCGACCCGAGTCGGCGACGCGGTTCGCAAGGCCAACGATGTTGGCATAACCACGACCCGTGTTGACCGCGTTCATGTCGACACTGGTTTGCACCAGCCCGGCCGTGACCTCCGCAGCTCGCGGCGTCGGCCCCGTCATGGACCAGTGCACGCCGGGGATCTTGTAGCCGATCTCGGCGCCCGGAAACGAAGTGCCCAGGGCGGCGAGCACGGTGTCGAGCATCCGTTCGCCGTGATCGACGAGGCTCTTGTTGTACCAGTCGATCAGGTCTTTGCCGTAGGTCGTGTTGCGGTAGTCGCCCGCCGAGAAGAAGAAGCCAGCGTTGCTCGGCGGCTGCACCTGCGAGATGTTGGTGACCGTCGAGCCCCACGCGGCATTGATGCCCGCGAGGGTGGTGTACTTGGCGAGCGCCCACTGCTGGAAGCTCTTGATGGCGAGCGGCGAGTACGCCTGCAGTGCTCCGCGCGTGGGGTAGCCGGTGCCCGAGTCGTGGCCGTTGTACGAGGGGTAACGCAGTTCGCCGGCCGGGCCGAGCGACACGTTGATCTCTTGCATGCGCGTGGCGTACGTCGTGCCGTAGCGCGCGACGAAGGCCTGCGTGAAGGCCTGGTACTCGTTCAGAACGAGCTGGTCGGCCCAGCCCTGCACGGTTTCGTTCGAGAAGTTGCCCTGCTCGCTGCGGTGCTTGAGGCCGTTCGCGTCAAGAGTGATGCCGTTGAGCGTGGCGCCCGTGTACTTGCTCCAGAGCCATGACGGCAGCGGGATGTTGCACGTGTCGCCGACGTTGCCGCCGCACTGGTGGAACGAGAAGATCGGCACGATGTCGAGCCCCCGGCTCGTGATCGTGCTGAAGATCTGGTCGTAGTAGCTCCAGTTGAACTGGTTGTCACCCGCGGCTTCGACCTTGCCCCACCAGACGTCGACGGTCACGGCGTCAACGCCGTAAGCCTCAACCGTGGTGAGTTGGTTGCCGAACTGCGTCCAGTCGCTGACCTCGAGCGGCGCCATGACGTTGGCCGAGAAGTCGGGATTGTTCGTGGCTGTTGCCGCGGTGGCCGACGTGGGCCCGGCAATCAGCGTCGCAATGATCGACAGGGTCAGAGCGATGGCTCCGGTGACCCTGCGGCGTGTTCGAACGTGCATGTGGTGTTCCCCCTCGCGAGGGGGCAGCCTCTTTGCCGCTCACGGCCCTCGCGTGAGGGGAGTATCACCCGCGGTGAACCGGTGTGCAACCGGTTCCAGATGTTTCATGCTGTAGACAGGGTGTTCCACCCCACTGTGCTGGGATTCCAGCCGTGTTCCAGGGTTTTTCGCCGCGTTGCCGAGTTGTTGCGCATGAGGATTCCGCGGTTCCCGACGCCCGGGTCACGCCTCAGGGCGTGATCGAGGTCAGTGGCGAATGGCCTGCAGCACGCGCGCGGTCGCGAGCGCCGCTTCGGCTGCCTCGGCTCCCTTGTCTTCGATCGACCCGGGCAAACCGGCGCGGTCAATGCCCTGCTGCTCGTTCTCGAGCGTCAGCACACCGAAGCCCACGGGCTTGCCGGTCTCGAGCGCAACGCGCGTCAGTCCGTCGGTCGCGGCCGAGCTCACGTACTCGAAGTGCGGCGTGCCGCCCCGAATGATCACGCCGAGGGCAACCACCGCATCAGCCCCGGCTTCAAGAGCCGCCTTGCTCACGACGGGCAACTCGAACGAGCCCGGCACGGCGTACTCGACGATCGTGGCTCCGGATGCCTCGAGCACACGCCGCGCGCCCGCCTTGAGCCCCTCGCTAATCACGGTGTGCCACTGGCCCGCCACAATGGCGACCGTGAGGCCCGTGCCGTCGACGGAGAGGGTGGGGGATCCTGCGCCGCTCATGCGGTCTTCCCTTCGATAGTGGCAAACACGGGGGCACTCGTGATGCTCTCGGGCAAACGGTGACCCATGCGGTCGCGCTTGGCCGAGAGATAGCCCTCGTTGTCATCGCCCACGCCGACGACCAGCGGAACGAGAGCGCTCACCTCGACACCGTACTGCGTCAGCTGACGCTGCTTTTCGGGGTTGTTGCTGAGCAAGCGCACGCGCGAGACGCCGAGGTCACGCAACATGTCGCTCGCTGCCTGGTAGTCGCGCGCGTCGGCCGGGAGGCCGAGAGCCAGGTTGGCATCGAGCGTGTCGTAGCCGTCTTCTTGCAGGCGGTAGGCCTTGAGCTTGTTGATGAGGCCGATCCCGCGCCCTTCGTGCCCGCGCATGTAGAGCACGGCTCCACCCTGGCGCTGAATGACATCAAGTGCGGCGTCGAGCTGGGGGCCGCATTCGCACTTGAGCGAGCCGAACGCCTCGCCCGTGAGGCACTCAGAGTGCACGCGCACGATCATGTCGTCGTGGGGCATCCCGCTGACAATCGCCACGTGGTCGGCACCCGTCTTGCGGTCGCGGTAGGCGCGCATCGAGAAGGGGCCGTGTGTGGTCGGTACGGTCGTTGCCACCTCGAACGTGACGCTGCTGGCACGCTCGCCGGCGCGGGCTGGTGAGCCAGCGGCGAAGTCTTCGCCCGACTCGAGGTAGGCAATGAGGTCGACGATCGTGATGACGACGACACCTTCGTGCTCGCCGAACCGAATGAGCTCGGGCAAACGCATCATGTCGCCGTCGTCGGCAACGACCTCGCCGATCGCCGCGACGGGGCGCAGCCCCGCGAGGTGCATGAGTTCGACGGCGGCTTCGGTGTGACCGGCGCGCTCGCGCACGCCGCCGTCGACCGCGCGAAGCGGTAGTACGTGACCGGGCCGAATGAGGCTCGTGGGAGTCGATGCGGGGTCGGCGAGCGTGCGCAGCGTGTGCGTGCGGTCACCCGCGCTAATGCCCGTGGTGATGCGATCGGCCGCATCGACGGTGACCGTGTAGGCCGTGCGTCGCGGGTCTTGGTTGTCGCTCACCATGAGCGGCAAGTTCAGGGCGTCGGCGATCTCGTTGGTCATGGGCGCGCACAAGAAGCCACTCGTGTGGCGAATCGTCCACGCGATCCACTCGGTCGTTGCGAGCTCGGCCGAGATAACGACGTCGCCCTCGTTCTCGCGGCCTTCGTCGTCGGCGACGAGCACGGGCTTGCCCTCGCGAAGAGCGGCGAGAGCCTGGGGGATTGTTCCGATGCTCATGAGTCGGTCCTTCCGTCGGTTGCGCCGAAGCGCACCAGTCGCGCCACGTGGCGGGCGAGAATGTCGGTTTCGATGTTGGCGGTGTCGCCGACCTGCTTGCGGCCGAGCGTGGTCACGGCAAGGGTTTCGGGAATCAGCGAGACCTCGAACCAGTCGTCGCCCGCCGCGCTCACGGTGAGGCTCACGCCATCCACGGCGATCGAGCCCTTATCGACCACGAGCGGGGCATGCGCGGGGTCGAGCGAGAAGCGCAGCACTCGCCAGGCGTCTTGCTGCCGCACCTCGAGCACGGTCGTCGTGCCGTCGATGTGGCCTTGGACAATGTGCCCGCCGAGGCGGTCGCCCACGGATGCCGCGCGCTCAAGGTTGACGGGCTCGCCCTCGCCCCACGTGCCGATCGTGCTCATCGTCAGCGTCTGGCCCATGACGTCGGCCGTGAACCAGTCGTCGCCCTGCTCGACCACGGTGAGGCACACGCCGTTGACCGAAATGGAGTCACCGTGGGCGGCGTCGCTCACGACGAGCGGCCCGCGCACGGTGAGTCGGCCCGCGTCGCCGCGGGGCTCCCAGCGCACCATGGCGCCGAGCTCTTCGATCAATCCGGTAAACATCGTCTAGTCCTCAAGGGTGGGTCGGTGGGGGCGAGCGACGACGAGCAGGTCGTCTCCGAGCGATTCGATGTGATGGATGCGCAGCGCAAGCGCCTCGCTCATCGTCGTGACCCCCAGATCGTCGATGGCCGTCTTGGGCCCGCCGAGCAGCAGGGGAGCGAGGTAGACCAGCACGTCGTCGACGAGTCCCTCGCGCAGAAAGGCGCTCGCAAGGGTGGGGCCGCCCTCCACGTACAGGCGTCGGATTCCTCGCTGGTACAACTCGCTCAAGCCCGCGCCGAGGTCGCGGTGGCCGAGTTCGATGAGTCCGGCAGGGTGCTGGCGCAGCCGGGCATCCGTCGGCACCGGGGTTGTTCCGAAGACGACGGGAATCGGCTGGTCGGGCAGCAGTTCGCCGCCGTCGCCGCGGGCCGTGAGGGTGGGGTCGTCGGCGAGCACGGTTCCCGTGCCCACGGCGATGGCGTCGTGGGCGGCGCGCTGCTCGTGCACGCGCTGGCGTGCGGCGGCGCCCGTGATCCACTGGCTCGTGCCGTCGGCCGCGGCGGCGCGGCCGTCGAGCGTCGACGCCCACTTGACCGTGACGAAGGGGCGGCCGAGGCGCACGCTCGTGAGCCAGGGGCGCAGCAGTTCTTCTGCTTCGTCAGCGAGCACGCCGCCGATGACGTCGATACCCGCGGCACGCAGTCGGTCGGCGCCGCCGCCCGCGATGGGGTTGGGGTCGTCGAGCGCGTAGATCACGCGGGCGACACCGGCGTCGATGAGGGCTTGCGCGCAGGGGCCCGTGCGACCCGTGTGGTTGCAGGGCTCGAGCGTGACGACGGCCGTGAGGCCTGCCGCGCTCGCGACGTGCGCGAGGGCATCCACTTCGGCGTGATCGGTACCCACCCCGCGATGCCAGCCTTCGGCGACGATCGTGCCGGCCGCGTCGAGAAGCACGCAGCCCACTTGGGGGTTCTCGCCGACCGCGGGGCCGTGCGTTGCGAGGCTGAGGGCGCGCCGCATCGCCGCGACGAGAGTCTCGTCGACGTGCGGTGCGGTGCTGGTCATCGGGGTTCCTTCAGAATCAGGAACGCATCCGGGGTCGCGCGCACGGCATGCTGCCGCTCGCGTGTTCCTCCCATCCGGACTTTCACCGTCGGCACCGGAATTCCACCGGTTCAACCGCTCTCGAGTTGCCTCGATCACGGGTCGCGGGCTTTCACCGCCGGCTCGGATTTTCACCGACCCCGGAACACGTACTTGCTATCAGAGTAGTCAACCGCTCTGAACCCGTACTATTCCCCGTGCTTAGCTGGGAATCACTGGGGTGTTTGGTGGGTGCTTGCGGGGGGCGACGGATGGTGGCATCCGTTCTGGGAGCGCGCACAGATGTGCAGCGCATGTCAGACTGCCGCCATGCCCGCGAGTGACCCCGATACCGCGAAGACCGCTGCAGCGCTCACGGCCGCGCAGCTGTACTACATGCAAGACCTCACGATGGAGGCCATTGCGGTCGAGCTGGGAACCTCGCGGTCGTCGGTCTCGCGGCTGCTGTCGTTCGCGCGGGAGTCAGGCCTTGTCGACATTCAGATTCGCTCGCCCTTCGATCGCGGGCTTGATCTCGAGCACGAGATTCTCGCGCGGCATCGCGTCGTGGCGCACGTCGTGCCGATGCCTGAGTCGATCAGTGATGTTGATCGACTCGAGCGCGTGGCCATGACCGCGGGTCGACTGCTCGGGCGCTTCATTGACGCGAACATGGTCGTGGGGGTCGCGTGGGGGTCAACGCTCGGGGCGATGAGCCGGCACCTCATCAAGAAGCCCACGCACAACACCGTGGTCGTGCAGATGAACGGCGCGGGCAACGTGCAAACCACCGGAATCGACTACGCGAGCGAGATTCTGCACCGTTTCGGCGAAGCGTTCGGCGCTCAAGTGCAGCAGTTTCCGGTGCCCGCGTTCTTCGACGACCCGGCCACGCGCGATGCCCTGTGGCGCGAGCGAAGCACCCAACGGCTGCTCGAGATTCAAGCCCGCATGGATGTTGCCGTGTTCGGGCTCGGCTCGCCCTTCGCCGAAGTGCCGAGTCAGGTCTACATCGGCGGCTACCTTGACGCCGTTGACTACCGCAGCTTGAGCGCCGACGGCGTCGTGGGTGACGTGGCCACGGTTTTCTACCGCAGTGACGGAACCTTTGACGGCATCGCCCTCAACGCCCGGGCGTCGGGCCCGGGGCTCGAGCGCTTGCGTCGCGTCGCACGCCGCGTGGGCATCGTGTCAGGCGTGCAGAAACTGCCGAGCTTGCGCGGGGCGCTCGCCGCCGGCCTCATCACCGATCTCGTGCTCGACGAGAGTTTGGCGACCGCACTCGTCTCTGGCGACGGTGGGGCAGCGAAGGGCTGACCCCGGGGGCTGCTGCACGTTTGTGCAGAGGGGTTGGAAGATTGGGCGAAGCGTCAGAAGATTGACCCGGCGACACGAGCCGTCGCCCTCGATACGTCGAACGAGAACGGTCAGCATCCCGATGCCTTCCCGCACTTCCTCCTCTTCTGTTCGCGCGACCGTTGAGGCGCTGCGCGCCCGACCGGAGTGCGAGGTGCTCATCATCGGTGCGGGCATCAATGGCATCGCGACGTTTCGCGACCTCGCGCTCAACGGCGTCGACGTTGTGCTTGTCGACCGCGACGACTACGTGGCCGGTGCCTCGTCGGGCTCGTCGCACATGATCCACGGCGGCATTCGCTACCTCGAGAACGGCGAGTTTCGCCTCGTCAACGAGTCGGTACACGAGCGCAACGCGCTGCTGCGGCTTGCCCCGCACTACGTGCGCCCGCTGCCCACGACGATTCCGATCTTCTCGACCTTCTCGAGCCTGCTCGCGGCACCGCTGCGGTTCATGGGCGTCAAGTCGAAGACTCGCAAAGAGCGCGGCGCGCTCATCATCAAGGTCGGCCTCACGATCTACGACATCTTCTCGCGCGATGGTGGTCGGGTGCCGCGGCACCAGTTCCGGGGCGCGAAGGCCTCGCGCAAGCTCTTGCCCGCGCTGCGCCGCGACGTCAAGTGGACCGCGACCTACTACGACGCCTCGATGCACGACCCCGAGCGGCTCGCGCTCGACGTGCTGATGGATGGCGTTGCTGAGGGTGACCGCGCGCGAGCATCCAACTACCTCGAAGCCGTGGGCATGGGCGCCGACGGTGCGGTGACGCTGCGCGATGCGGTCACGGGTGACACGTTCGACCTGCGGGCGCGTGTGGTTGTCAACGCCTCGGGCCCGTGGACCGACCTCACCAACGAAGCCCTCGGCGAGCCCACGCAGTTCATGGGCGGCACGAAGGGCTCGCACATCGTTGTCGATCACCCCGAGCTGCTCGCCGCGTGCAACGGTCGCGAGATCTTCTTCGAGTTCACGGATGGCCGCATCGTGCTCATCTACCCGCTCAAGGGTCGCGTGCTCATCGGCACCACCGACATCGCGCACGACATGGCCGAGCCGATTCGGTGCACCGAGCCCGAGGTCGACTACTTCATCGAGGTCGTCAAGTACGTCTTTCCGAGCATCCCGGTCGACCGGTCGCACATCGTCTTCCGCTTCTCGGGCGTGCGCCCGCTTCCGCGACAAGATGCCGCGTCGAACGCGCAGATCAGTCGTGACTACCGCGTCGAAGAGGGCGAGCGCGGCGGCGTGCCGGTGCTGAGCCTCGTCGGCGGCAAGTGGACGACGTTCCGCGCGCTGGGCGAGCAACTGGGCGGGCGCGTGCTCACCCTGCTGGGTCGCACGCGCAGTGTCAGCACCGATGGCCGTCTCATCGGCGGCGCCGTCGGGTACCCGACGACCCCCGAGGCACGCTCCGCGTGGCTCGCTACGCACGGCGCGGGCGTGGGTTCCGACCGTACGGCCGAGCTGCTCGAGCGATATGGCACGAGCGCTGAGGCGATCATCCGCCGCATCGCTGCGACCTCGGATGCGCCCCTCGCCGCCGCGCCCGACTACTCGCGCGCCGAACTACGTCACCTCGTCGAGACCGAGCAAGTCGTGCGCCTCGTCGATGTGCTGCTGCGGCGCACGTCGCTCGCCTTCCGTGGACTCGTCACTGATGCCCTGCTGCTCGAGCTCGCCGAGCTACTCGGTGACTCGCTTGGATGGGATGCGAAGCGTCGCGCGCAAGAGGTCGACGATGCCAGGCTGTATCTCGCCGACCGGCACGGAATCACGCTCGACAGCGCACCGTCGCGCTCTCGCAGAAAGGGCTGAGCCATGAGCCACATCGTCGCCATCGACCAGGGAACCACGAGCACGCGCGCCGTGGTCGTTGACCACCACGGGGCCATTGTCTCGGTGGGTCAGCACCCGCACGAGCAGATCTTTCCGAAGGCGGGCTGGGTCGAGCACGATCCGATGGAGATCTGGCACAACACGCAAGAGGTCATCGGCCAGGCACTCGGCAAGGCGGGCATCACGCGGCACGACGTTGCTGCGATTGGCATCACCAACCAGCGCGAGACGGCTGTCGTGTGGGATCGACTGACGGGTCACCCCGTCTACAACGCCATCGTGTGGCAAGACACGCGCACGCAAGACCTCGTTGACGAGCTCGCGGCTGACGGGGGAGTGCGGCGCTTCGCCGAGATCACCGGCCTGCCGCTCGCCACCTACTTCAGTGCGACCAAGATCGCGTGGATTCTCGACCACGTCGAGGGAGCCCGTGCGCGTGCCGAAGCCGGCGAGCTGCTCTTCGGCACGATCGACACGTGGCTGCTCTGGAATCTCACGGGCGGCGTCAACGGAGGCGTGCACGCCACCGACGTCACCAACGCGAGCCGCACGCTGCTCATGAACCTGCGCACTCTCGACTGGGATGACACTCTGCTGGCCGCCTTCGGCGTGCCGCGGGCGATGCTGCCCGAGGTTCGTTCGTCGGCCGAAGTGTTCGGGCACGCGCACACGGGGTCGTTGCTGCGCGAGGTGCCCGTGGCGGGCATCCTGGGCGATCAGCAGGCGGCGACCTTTGGCCAGGCTGCTTTCGAAGCCGGTGCCTCAAAGAACACGTACGGCACGGGCAACTTCTTGATCGTCAACACGGGCGAGCAGATCGTGGCCTCGCAGCACGGACTGCTGACAACCGTTGCTTACCAACTGGGCGACGAAGCCCCGCGGTACGCACTCGAGGGCTCCGTCGCCGTGACGGGCTCGCTCGTGCAGTGGCTGCGCGACAACCTGCAGCTGCTCTCGTCGTCGGCCGAGGTCGAGACCCTCGCCGCATCGGTGCCCGACACGGGCGGCGCCTACATCGTGCCCGCCTTCAGCGGACTCTTCGCGCCCTACTGGCGACCGGATGCCCGCGGCGCGATCGTCGGACTCACCCGGTTCATCACGCGCGCGCACTTGGCCCGCGCCGCCCTCGAGTCGACGGCTTTTCAGACGCGCGAGGTCATCGACGCCGCCAACGGTGAGGTGCCCGTTCCGATCGCGGAGCTGCGCGTTGACGGCGGCATGACGGCCAACGAGCTGCTCATGCAGTTTCAGGCCGACATGCTCGGCATTCCGGTGGTGCGGCCGCGCATCATCGAGACGACCGCGCTCGGGGCGGCCTATGCCGCGGGGCTTGCCGTCGGCTTCTGGTCGTCACGCGAGGAGCTCACGGCGCTGTGGGGCGAAGACCGTCGTTGGGAGCCCACAATGGCGGCCGACGACCGCGAGCGCCGCCTGCGGGTGTGGAAGAAGGCGGTCACCCGCACGCTCGACTGGGTCGACGACGACACCTCGGTTTAGTTCGCTCTTCGGGTCGTCGCTTCAGCGACTGTGCTGGCCTGCGCGTGCACTAACGTCTGCAGAACGGCTTGCCAGGCCGCGCGGGGTTTCGCGCGGTAGGTTCTGCAGACGTTGGTGCCCGCGCCCCTCCTCCCCGAAGCGCTCAGCTGCCGCGGCTACGCGCGTGTGCTGAGGTTTCGCACCCGCGCACGCCGAGCACGCACAGAATCCGGGGTGTGCATCTGCTCAACCCCGGCGCTCTCTACGGGCGAGACGAGCTCTTGACGCTGGTTTCGCGGCGACGTCTCGATCAGTTGGTCGAAGTCGGCGGCGTCGTGCGCCTTCGGCGTGGTGTCTATTGCTCGCCAGAGCTGCCCGACGCAGTCCAACGTGCTGTTCGCGCTGGCGGCGTGCTCGGCTGCGTATCGGCGGCCCAGTCGTTCGGCCTCTGGCACCCACCGGACGCGCGCGTACACGTTCACTTCGACCGAGCTCGATCACGCCGACGCGCTTCGGGAACAGTGGCGCACTGGTGGCCAACTGTTGCCGCTCGAGAACTCACCCGGACCAGCCTCGTCGACTCACTCGCCCACGTCGTCCGCTGCCAGCCGCGTGCTGTCGCGGTGGCAGTGATCGACAGCGCTCTGTACGCGGGCCTGGTGTCGGAAAGTGAGCTGCACGGCATCCTCGCTTGGGTGCCGATGTGCCGTCGCATACTGTGGCCGATGTTCGACGCCCGAAGCGAGTCGGGGATCGAGTCGCTCGTGCGGGTGGCTCTCGTCGATGCCGGGCTCTCGTGCACGTCGCAGGTTTGGATTCCGGGGGTGGGCCGAGTGGACCTGCTCGTCGACGGTCGCGTCATTGTCGAAGTTGATGGTCGCCGCTGGCATCAAGGCGAGCAGAGTCGAGACTACGGTCGAGATCTCGCGGCGCTCGCCTCAGGCCTCGGAGTTGTTCGGGTCGACTACACACACGCGATCACCCGAGCAGACCTGGTGGTGGGTGCTGTGCGGCAGGCGCTTCGTCGTCCGCGGGCCCTGATCGAGGCGTGACTCTACGGTTCGCGTGCACCAACGTCTGCAGAACGTGACGGTTGAACTTGTTCGGCATCTCTAGACCCGATACTGCAGACGTTCGTGCACGTGTTCGCCGGGCGCTGCTCGCCGAGCTAGCGGGTCAGCAGGGCGGGCAGGGCGAGCAGGCTCGGGATGCTCGGCACGCCAGCCGGCGCATCGCCCTCGGCGTGGTCGGTCAGCGGGTTGCGATCGCGGCCGCGGTCGAGCCAGATGCCGCGCATCCCCGCATCGTGCGCCCCGACAGCGTCGGTGCGCACCCGGTCGCCCACGTACGCGCACTGCGCGGACTCCACCTCGAACGCGCGCGCCGCAGCGTGGAAGATGCGCGGGTCGGGCTTGGTCACACCCAGCTCACCCGAGGCGATGACGCGGCCCTGCCGGGCTGGCTCGTCGATCGACCCGTCGGCACGCACGGCCGTGAGGTCGAGGCGGTCCCAGAGGTCAATGCGCTGCAGCTTGTCGATCTGAAACGCGAGGTCACCGTTGGTGATGATGCCGACGCGGTAGCCGTCGAGCGCCTCGAGCGTGGGGAGTACATCGTCGAACAGCCGCCAGGCGTCGCGGTACCCGACGAGATAGCGCTCGAACCACGCGAGGGCGTCGTCGTCACTGACCTCGATGCCGTAGGGAGCGAGCAGGTCGCGGGCCCGAGCGACGCGCTGGCCCAGGTAGGTGAGCTCGCCGGCGAGGTAACGCGTGTAGTGCCGCTCTTCGAGCTCGGCCCATCGGCGCTGCACGGCAGCGGTGTCGTCGGCCGCGAAGGCGCCGCCCGCTGATGATTGGGCGAGCGTGATCGCCTCTTGAACGGCGCGCGTGTGCGCCATGAGTGTGTCGTCAAGGTCGAAGAGCACGACCTCGGTTGCTGGGATGCTCACGGCAGCACCGGCCAGGGTTCGCTTGTGAGGCCCGACGCGTAGTCGGACCTAGTGAGCACCGCTTGCCAGCCGCCATCCTCTTGGCCCGGACGGACATGCTCGATGCGCCCAATGCCGTCCCACTGAAACCCGCAGCGCTGTGCCACGATCGCCGAGCCGACATTGCCCGCCACGGCCTCCCAGCGCACCTCGTCGATCTCCTCGTGCGAGAAGACCCAGTCGAGCACCGCGCCGACTGCTTCTGTCATGACCCCGGCTCCCCGGTGTCCGGCGGCGAGCCAATAGCCGACGAATCCCCGCTCGCGCTGCCATGAGACGACGCCCCTGAGCGGAGCATCGGCGCTCTCACGGATGCCGAACACGTACTCGATGTCATCGCGCCACCACTGGGGCACGAGGTCGACCACGAACCCGTGCGCGTGCGCTCGCTCATAAGGCACAGGCACTGTCGTGTACTTCTGCAGCTCGGCATCTTGGCACGCCGCGAACACCGCATCGACGTCCGCCGCGCGCGGCATCGACAGCACGAGCCGAGGGGTGCGCAGCGTGACCGGCTTCATTACGCGCGCGGCAAGAAGCCGAGCGCGTCGTACACGCGCGTCAGCGTGGCATCGGCGATCTCTTCGGCCCGCGAGGCGTTGAGCGCGAGCAAGCGGTCGAGCTCGGCGGGGTCGTCGAGCAACTCCAAGGTGCGGGTGCGAATCGGGGTGAACGCCTCGACCACGGCTTCAGCCACCGCCGTCTTGAGCGCGCCGTACTGGAGGCCGTCGAATGACGCGACGAGGGCATCCGTCGTCTCGCCCGTCAGTAGGGCGAGAATCGACAGCAGGTTCGAGACACCGGGCTTCTCGGCCGGGTCGAACGACACGACGCCCGACGAGTCGGTCACGGCCGACTTGACCTTCTTGGTGAGCACCGACGGCTCATCCATGAGCCACAGGATGCCCGCGGGGCTTTCGCCCGACTTCGACATCTTCGACCCTGGGTTTTGCAGGTCGTACACCTTGGCGGTCTCCTTCAAGATGCGCACCTCGGGCACGACGAGGGTGTCGCCGAAGCGCGCGTTGAAGCGCGTCGCGAGGTCGCGCGTGAGCTCGATGTGCTGCCGCTGGTCTTCGCCCACGGGAACAACGACGGCGTCGTAGAGCAAGATGTCGGCGGCCTGCAAGATCGGGTAGGTGAAGAGCCCGACCGAGGCGACATCAAGGCCGCCCTTCGCCGACTTGTCTTTGAACTGGGTCATGCGGCTCGCTTCGCCGAAGCCCGTGATGGTGTTGAGCACCCAGGCGAGCTGCGCGTGCGCGCTCACGTGCGACTGCACGAACAGCGTCGAGTGCTCGGGGTCGATGCCCGCGGCGATGTACTGCGCGGCCGTGCGACGCGTCTGCTCGCGCAGTGCGGCCGGGTCTTGCGGCACCGTGATGGCGTGCAGGTCGACGACGCAAAACACGGCGTCGTGGGTCGCCTGCATGTCACGCCACTGCAGCAGGGCTCCGGCGTAGTTGCCGAGGTGCAGGCTGGCGGCGGAGGGCTGCATGCCCGAGAACAGGCGCGGAAGACTCATGGGGCTATTCTTTCAGCGCGCTGGAGCTTTGACGATCGCATCGCGATCGCGCGACGCCAGCGCCGACGAGGCTACGCATCGTCGGGCCACGCCGTTCAGGGCAACTCGTAGTCAACCACCACAGGCGCGTGGTCGCTCCACCGGGTGTCCCACGAGGGTGCGCGGTCGACGGCGTAGGACTGCACGGTCGCGGCAAGGGCCGGCGTCGCCACGTGATAGTCGATGCGCCACCCGGTGTCGGTGTCGAAGGCCTGCCCGCGCTGCGACCACCAGGTGTAGGGGCCGGGCACCTCTCCGGCATGCACGCGGCCCACGTCGACCCACCCGAGGCCGGGGCGCGTGACGCCGTCGACGCACTCGATGGGAGCATCCAGCGCCCCAAAGAACCGGTCGAAGTAGGCGCGTTCTTCGAGCAAGAAGCCGGCGTTTTTGCGGTTGCCCTTCCAGTTCTTGATGTCGAGTTCGCGGTGGCCCACGTTGAGGTCGCCGACGACGAGGGCGTAGGGCGTGTGCGCGGCGAGCAGCGGCAGGCGCTCGGTCATGGCCTCGAGAAACTTGTACTTCTCGACCTGCTTGGGGGTGTCAACCTCGCCCGAGTGCACGTAGCAACTGACAACTGTGAGGGTCGTGCCGCCCACGTCGAGGTCGGCCTCGATCCAACGGCCCGCCGAGTCGAAGTCGTCGGGGCCGAGCGCAACCCGGTGGGCCGCGAACTCGCGACGCGCGGCGATCGCCACGCCCGCGCGACCCTTGGCCGTCGCGGCGTCGTGCACGACGGTCCAGTCAGGGCCGAGCAGGCCCGTGACGTCATCAGTGGATGCCCGCACCTCTTGCATCGCGAGCACGTCAACGTTGCGCGCCGCGAGCCACTCGGCCATGCCCTTGCGAAACGAGGCTCGAATGCCGTTGACGTTGACAGAAGCGATGCGCACAGTGGTCGGCATGCGCTCAGTCTACGAGCGCGAACCGACGCGAGGCTGTGCCGTCAGCGCGGCCCGAAGTACGGTCAGCGCCGCCCAAACAGGCGCCGCTGTGTTGTTACCGCCGCCCGAAGAGGCGGCGGTACCACGGCGGTTCATCGGGCTCAGGTTCGGGTTCGAACGCCGCGACGTACGCGCGCGCGGCCTCGAGTCGCTTTGCCTCGTAGACCGGGTCGAGCACGACGCCGTCGTCGGCGACGCCGAGGGCGATCCACATCGCGGCGAGCAAGATCACCTGGCTCACGAAGTTGAACCAGATCAGCACACCGACGAACACCGCGAACGAGGCGAGCAGTGGGTTGGTGCTGGCTCCGCCGAGAAGAGTGTTGCCGAGCACCTTGAGACCGCCCAGGGCTGCGGCCCCGATGAGCGCGCCGGGGATGAGGCGCCGCAGGGGGATGCGCATTCCCGAGAGCACGCGGTAGAGCATCCCGAGCAGAATCGTGTCGAGTACGAACATGACGCTCAACGTGACCACGCGCCCGACGACCGTGGTCGACCCCGAATCGCGGATGCCCAACCACCCGAGCACGCCCTCCATCGCCACCGTGCCGCTGACCGAAAGTCCGGCTGAGATCAGCAGCAGAACGCCAAAGCCCAGGGCAAGCCCGGCGTCTTTGAGCTTGAGCAGGTAGTAGTTGGTGCGCGGCCCGGGGAGGTCGAACATGATGCGGATCGCGTCGCGGGCGCCGGCCATCCAGCCCAGGGCGGAGAGAAAGAGTCCGATGAGGGCGATCGCACCCGTCCAACCAAAGATGGTTGCTTCGAGCAGCAGCTCAGGGTCGATGACACCCTCGCCGCTGCCATCAGGGTCGATGAGTCCCGGCACGGTTTGCTGCAGCACCTCAATGAGGGCGAGCTGCAGGTCGCGGTTGCCCGAGACGATGAGGCCGGCGACCGAGAACCCGACCCAGAGGGACGCGAACACGGCGAAGACTGCCTGATAGGCGAGCCCTGCTGAGAGCAAGTAGCCGCGCTTCTCGCCGAAGACGATGAACACCTTGACGGGCTTGAACTCCATGACCCAGGCGACGATGCGCTCGATCCACGCGATGAGTCGCGCCCACCAGCCTGGGCGGGCGTCGGCGTCAGACTCACTCACCCCGCCACCATAGCGAAGGCCCCGGAGATCACCCCGGGGCCTTCGCGTGAAAAGTGCAGAACTACGGGCGACCCCGCAGCATCGCCTGTTTGACCTCAGAGATTGCCTTGGTGACCTCGATGCCACGCGGGCAGGCCTCAGAACAGTTGAAGGTCGTGCGGCAGCGCCACACGCCCTCTTTGTCGTTGAGGATGTCGAGGCGCACCTGAGCGGCGTCGTCGCGGCTGTCGAAGATGAAGCGGTGCGCGTTGACGATCGCGGCCGGGCCGAAGTACTGCCCGTCGGTCCAGAACACGGGGCACGACGAGGTGCACGCGGCGCACAAAATGCACTTGGTGGTGTCGTCGAAGCGCGCGCGCTGCTCGATCGTTTGAATGCGCTCTTTCTCGGGCTTCGAGTTGGCCTGCAAGAACGGCTGCACGGCGCGGTACGACGCGAAGAACGGCTCCATGTCGACGATGAGGTCTTTCTCGAGCGGCAGGCCCTTGATCGCCTCGATGTAGATGGGCTTGGTGATGTCGAGATCCTTGATGAGCGTCTTGCACGCGAGGCGGTTGCGGCCGTTGATGCGCATGGCGTCAGAGCCGCAAATGCCGTGGGCGCACGAGCGACGGAACGACAGGGTGCCGTCTTGCTCCCACTTCACCTTGTGCAGAGCGTCGAGCACGCGGTCGGTCGAGTACATCTGCACATCGAAGTCTTGCCAGTAGGGCTCGGTGTCGTTCTCGGGGTCGAACCGACGGATGATGACGGTGACGGTGAACTCTTGAACAGCACCGACTTCGGCGGGGGCGGTCGCCATCAGTACTTCCTCTCCATCGGCTGGTAGTGAGTAATCACGACGGGCTTCCAATCCATGCGGATGTGGTCGCTCGCGTCGGCGCTGTGCGCGTCGCCCGTGAGGTAGGCCATCGTGTGCTGCATGTAGTCGGCGTCGTTGCGGTCGGGGTAGTCGTCGCGCATGTGGCCGCCGCGGCTTTCTTTGCGGTTGCGGGCCGAGTAGACGACGACCTCGGCGATGTCGAGCAAGAAGCCCAGTTCGATCGCCTCGAGCAGGTCGGTGTTGAAGCGCTTGCCGCGGTCGTGAATACCGATGTTCTGGTAGCGCTCGCGCAGCGACTGGATGGTCTTCGTCACGCTCTCGAGGCTCTCTTCGGTGCGGAACACCTGTGCGTTCTTGTCCATCTCTTCTTGCAGCTCTTTGCGCAGCACGGCGACGCGCTCGGTGCCGTTCGAGGTGCGCAGGCGTTCAACGAGTTCGCGCACCTCTTTCGACGGGTCGACGGGCAGCGGCACGAACTCGGCGCTGTTCGCGTACTCGACCGAGTAACGACCGGCGCGCTTGCCGAACACGTTGATATCGAGCAGCGAGTTGGTGCCGAGTCGGTTCGAGCCGTGCACCGAGACGCACGCGCACTCGCCCGCGGCGTAGAGCCCCGGGATGACGGTGTCGTTGTCGCTCAGCACCTCGGCCTTGATGTTGGTCGGGATGCCGCCCATCGCGTAGTGGGCCGTGGGCATAACGGGCACAGGTTCGACAACGGGGTCGACGCCGAGGTAGGTGCGCGCGAACTCGGTGATGTCGGGCAACTTGGTCTCGAGCACTTCGGCACCGAGGTGGGTGCAGTCGAGCAAGACGTAGTCCTTGTTCGGCCCGGCACCGCGACCCTCGGCGACCTCTTGCACCATGCAGCGCGAGATGATGTCGCGCGGCGCGAGGTCTTTGATCGTCGGGGCGTAGCGCTCCATAAAGCGCTCACCGCTCGCGTTGCGCAAGATTGCCCCTTCACCGCGAGCACCTTCGGTGAGAAGGATGCCCAGCCCGGCGAGTCCGGTCGGGTGGAACTGGAAGAACTCCATGTCTTCGAGCGGAATGCCCTTGCGCCAAATGATGCCCACGCCGTCACCCGTGAGGGTGTGCGCATTTGAGGTGGTCTTGTAGATCTTGCCGAAGCCACCCGTGGCGAAGACCACGCTCTTGGCGTGGAAGACGTGCAGGTCGCCTGTGGCGAGCTCGTAGGCCACGACGCCAGCGGCCTTGCCCTCGGCCATCACGAGGTCGAGAACGTAGAACTCGTTGTAGAACTCGATGCCGAGCTTGACGCAGTTCTGAAAGAGCGTCTGCAGGATCATGTGACCCGTGCGGTCGGCCGCGTAGCACGCGCGACGCACGGGCGCTTTGCCGTGGTCGCGGGTGTGCCCACCGAAGCGACGCTGGTCGATCTTGCCGTCGGGCGTGCGGTTGAACGGCAGACCCATGTTCTCGAGGTCGATGATCGCGTCGATCGCCTCTTTCGCGAGAATCTCGGCCGCGTCTTGGTCGACGAGGTAGTCGCCACCCTTGACGGTGTCGAAGGTGTGCCATTCCCAGCTGTCTTCTTCGACGTTGGCGAGCGCCGCAGCCATGCCGCCCTGCGCAGCGCCCGTGTGCGAGCGCGTCGGGTAGAGCTTGGAGATCACGGCCGTCTTGGCGTTGGGGCCCGCCTCGATCGCCGCGCGCATGCCCGCGCCGCCGGCGCCGACAATGACGACGTCGAACTGGTGCTGGTGCACGACGGGCGCCGCGGGGCCGCTGGGCGTGGTCACGGTCTCAGTGCTACTCACAGGATGTCCTCACAGAACGAAGCGACGAGCTCGGGGTCGGCCCCGGCCGGGCAGGGGTCGAAGGTGAACAGCACGAGCGTGCCGAGCACGAGAAGCACGGCCGTCGACGACAGCAGGGCCGCGTGCAGAATGCGACGGATGCTGGCCTTGGCCACATAGTCGTTCACGATCGTTCGCATGCCGTTGGTGCCGTGAATGAGCGCGAGCACGAGCAGCGCGAAGTCGTACCACTGCCAGAACGGGTCGGCGAGCTTGCCCGCGACGAACGCGAAGTCAATCTGGTTGACGCCGTCGCCCAGGAACAGGTTCACGAACAAGTGGCCGAAGATCAGCACGACGAGCAAAACGCCCGAGACGCGCATGTAAATCCAGCCCCACTTCTCCCAGTTGATGCCGCGCTTCGTGCGGGCGTGGGGCGTGCGGGGGTTATCGAGAGTCAGGTCGGTCGTCATGATCAGCCTCCGAAGACGTGCATGAGGTGACGGGGAGTGAAACCGATCATGAGCACGAGCCACACGCCGAGAACGACGTAGAACATGGCTTTCTGGTGCCGCGTACCCACGCCCCAGAAGTCAACGAGGATGATCCGCAGTCCGTTGAGGGCGTGGAAGCCGATCGCGCCGACGAGCGCGAGCTCGCCCAGGCCCATGATTTCGGTCTTGTATGCGCTGATCACGACGTTGTACGCCTCGGGGCTCACGCGCACGAGGGCCGTGTCGAGAATGTGCACAAGCAAGAAGAAATAGATGGCCACACCGGTGATGCGGTGCAGCACCCACGACCACATGCCCTCATTGCCGCGGTACAGCGTGCCGCCGGGAATGAGTGATCGGCGGGGGACAGGAACTTCGATGGTTGCCGATGAGCTCGACGCTCCGGCTCCCGATGCCTTCGCTGGCACGAGAAACCCTCCTCAGGGCAGTGACGACGCGCGCGATCGCTCGCACTCGTGGACTCCGGTTGGATTCCGATTCTCAGCTGGTGGTCGCCGATACACGAAGTCTACGTCGAGTTGTCTGAGTGCTCCGAACGGGGGGCGCGCGCCGCGACAAGCGCCCGGTAGGGTGACGCGCATGCAGGCGATAGAGGGCACGCTTTCGAACTTTCACGCGATCATTCCCGCGGGCGGAGTCGGCTCGCGCTTGTGGCCTCTCTCTCGCGCCGAGGCTCCCAAGTTCTTGCACGACCTCACGGGCAGCGGTTTCACGCTCTTACGAGACACCTGGAACCGCGTGCTGCCTCTCGCGGGCGCCGACGGCATCATGGTCGTCACGGGTCGCGCCCACCGGGCTGCCGTGCAGCAACAACTGCCCGACCTGACCGAAGCGAACATCGTGCTCGAGAGCGAGCAGAAAGAGTCGTCGGCGGCGATCGGACTCGCGGCGGCCATCCTGCATCGCCGCAACCCCGACGTGATCGTGGGCTCGTTCGCGGCCGACCACGTGATTACCGACGGTGAGCGTTTTCGCCACGCCGTGGCCGAAGCCGTCGCGGTGGCCCGCGAGGGATTCATCACGACGATCGGCATCAAGCCCACCGAGCCCTCGGTGGGCTTCGGTTACATCTTGTGCGGCGATGAGCTTGCCGTTGAGGGTGCCCCGCACGCTCACCTCGTGCAGCGCTTCGTCGAAAAGCCCGACCTCGAGACGGCGACGGCCTACCTTGCCTCAGGCGACTACCTCTGGAATGCCGGCATGTTCATTTCGCGGGCCGACCAGTTGCTCGCGCAACTCGCCGAGACCCAGCCCGTGCTGCACGAGGGTCTTCTCGAGATCGCGGCGGCGTGGGACACCCCCCAGCGCGGCGATGTCGTCGATGCCATTTGGCCGCTGCTGCCGAAGATCGCCATCGACTACAGCGTGGCCGAGCCAGCGGCTGCCGCTGGGCGGCTCGCGGTCATTCGTGGCGACTTTCCGTGGGATGACGTCGGTGACTTCTCATCGCTCGCGAAGCTGCTGTCAGGGGGCCGCCCGGGCGACCTCGCCATTCTCGGGGAACACGCACGAGTGCTCGCCGACTCGTCGAGTGGCGTTGTCGTGAGCCAAAGCAAGCGACTGATCTCCCTCGTCGGAGTCCACGACATCGTCGTGGTCGATACTCCGGATGCCCTCCTCGTGACCACGCGCGAACACGCCCAGCGCGTCAAGAGTGTCGTCGACGCCATCAAGCAGGCCGGGCGCGACGACTTGCTCTAGGCGCAGCGCGCGGGTTCGGAGCGGCTCGCGCCGCGCATCCGTTCTGCTCATTCGCGCACTCAGGTGCGCATCGATTGCGTTCTGCCCAGCATTTCCGCGGCATTACGGCTGAGTCCCGGATTCGTAACGCTTGCATCACCACATGCCTTCGGCACTGCTAGAGAGCCCGCACGTTCGCTAACGTGGAGCCAATTCGCTCCAGCGTCGTGCTGGGCGGCAATTTTGGAGGACACAGTGACCATCACTACCCGTAAGCGCGCTCTGGGCGGGATTGCCCTGCTCGGCGCGAGCGCGCTCGTGCTCGCCGGCTGCGCCGCAGCCCCCGAGGAGACGCCCGAAGAGACCGCGGCGCTCGACTTCACCCCCTGCATCGTTTCTGACGCTGGCGGCTGGGACGACAAGTCGTTCAACGAGGCTGCTCTTGACGGCATGGAAGAGGCCGCCGCTGAGCTCGGTGTTGAGTACGTCGCCGTTGAGTCGGCTGACGAGAACGCCTACGAGCCCAACGTTCAGCAGCTCGTCGACCAGGGCTGCGACCTGATCGTGACCGTCGGCTTCTTGCTCGCCGAGGCGACCACGAACGCCGCTGCGGCCAACCCCGACATCAACTTCGCGATCATCGATGAGTTCATCGACGCGCCGAACGTCAAGCCGATCCAGTTCAACACGGTTGAGGCCGCGTTCCTCGCTGGCTACGTTGCCGCGAGCTACTCGGAGACCGGCGTTGTCGGCACCTTCGGTGGCATCCCGATCCCGCCCGTCACCATCTTCATGGACGGCTTCGTTCAGGGTGTCGAGTACTACAACTCGGAGAAGGGCACCTCGGTGCAGGCTCTTGGTTGGGACCTCGCTGGCCAGACTGGCGCGTTCACCGGTGGCTTCGCCCCCGGCACCGAGGCGCTGACCACGGCCCAGGGCCTCATCGACCAGAACGCTGACGTGCTCCTGCCCGTCGGTGGCCCGATCTACTTCAGCGCTGCTGAGGCCATCCGTGACTCGGGTCGTTCGATCGCCCTCATGGGTGTCGACAAGGACATCTTCGTGTCTGACCCCGACATCGCCGACCTCGTGCTCACCTCGGTGCTCAAGAACATCGCCACGGCCGTCTACGACGTCGTGACCGGTGCGGCCACGGGTGCGTTCGACTCGGCTCCGTACGTCGGCACGCTCGACAACGGTGGCGTCGGCATCGCCGAGTTCCACGACTTCGAGTCGGCTGTTGACCCGGAGCTCGCGGGCGAGATCGAGGCCCTGATCGCCGGCATCATCGACGGTTCGATCGAGGTCACCTCGCCGGCTTCGCCCGGTCAGTAATACCAACGGTTCCATCCGGGGGAGGTCAGCTACGGCTGGCCTCCCCCGGCCCGTTTCTGGGGCAATCGCGCGATCGACGCCCTGTGCTCAGATGCGCGCACACTTGCTCAGATTCGCCCTCCCGCTCTCCTCTACAGTGGTGACACGAGCACACCGCGGTCGCTTCGGGCAGCCGCATGAGCCGTACCCCGCATCCGATTCAGCGCCGTTCGCTAACAGGCGCAGGAAGGCCATGGCGCATGAAGCTCGAGCTTCGCGGCATCACCAAGCGCTTCGGAGCGCTGACTGCCAACGATCACATCGACCTCGTCGTTGAGCCGGGCGAGATTCACTGCCTGCTCGGTGAGAACGGGGCGGGCAAGAGCACGCTCATGAACGTGCTCTATGGCCTCTACCAAGCCGACGAGGGCGAGATCTTGCTCGACGACGTCGTGCAGAAGTTCGCAGGCCCCGGCGACGCCATGAACGCTGGGATCGGCATGGTGCACCAACACTTCATGCTCATTCCCGTCTTCACCGTCGCCGAGAACGTCATGCTCGGTCATGAGCAGACCAAGGCCGCCGGCTTCCTCGACCTCGATGCCGCCCGCGCGATGGTGCGTGAGATCTCGAGCCGCTTCGGCTTTGACATCGACCCTGACGCCAAGATCGAAGACTTGCCGGTCGGTGTGCAGCAGCGCGTTGAGATCATCAAGGCCCTCTCGCGCAACGCCAACGTTCTCGTGTTCGACGAGCCGACCGCCGTGCTCACGCCGCAAGAGACCGACGAGCTCATGGGCATCATGCGCCAGTTGCGCGACGAGGGCACCTCGATCGTCTTCATCACCCACAAGCTGCGCGAAGTGCGCGAAGTCGCTGACCGCATCACGGTCATCCGTCTCGGCAAGGTCGTCGGCGAGGCTTCGCCCACAGCCACGAATGCTGAGATGGCGTCGCTCATGGTGGGCCGTGCCGTCGAGCTGACGGTCGACAAGGCCGCCGCAACTCCCGGTGAACCGTCGCTCATCGTGAAAGACCTCGTCGTCACTGACCACCAGGGTCAGGTTCTCGTCGACCACGTGTCGTTCACCCTGCGCCGCGGCGAGATTCTCGCGATCGCCGGGGTGCAAGGCAACGGGCAGACCGAGCTCACCGAAGCGATCATGGGGCTGCAGGCGAAGGTGCACGGCTCGATCACGCTCGAAGGCGCCGAGCTCGTCGGCACCTCCACCCGTCAGGTTCTGGATGCGGGGGTCGGGTTTGTGCCCGAAGACCGCACCGAAGACGGCCTCGTGGGCACCTTCTCGATCGCCGAGAACCTCATGCTTGACCGTTCGACCGGCGAGCCTTTCGTCAAGTGGGGCACGCTGCAGCTCGACGAGCTTGCACGCTTCGCCACGGAGCGCGTTGAGGAATTCGACGTGCGTACGCAGGGCATCACGCAAGCAGCAGGCCGACTCTCGGGCGGCAACCAGCAGAAGGTCGTGCTCGCTCGTGAGCTGAGCCGTGAGCTGGCGCTCTTCGTGGCAGCCCAGCCGACGCGCGGTCTCGACGTCGGTTCGATCGAGTTCGTGCACAAGCGCATCGTCGCGACGCGCGACTCGGGCATTCCCGTGATCGTGGTCTCGACCGAGCTCGACGAGGTCGCGGCACTCGCCGACCGCATTGCGGTCATGTACCGGGGGCGCATCATCGGCATCGTGCCGGGCGATACTCCTCGTGATGTTCTTGGATTGATGATGGCCGGAGAAACCCCGGCGGAGGTGGCCGCATGAGCGACGACACGAAGACCCCGAAGTCGGGTACGCCGAAAGAGCAAACGGCGGCCGAGAAGGTACACGAGCAGGTGGTGGCGCACGAGACGGGGCGCGATGCAACCGAGCCCGCGGTTCCGCGCAGCAACCAGATCATCAAAGAGATCTTCGGCGGCAGCGCGGCCATCTCGGTGCTCGCAGTGTTTCTCGCCCTCGTCTTCGGCGGCATCCTGATCGTTCTCACCGACGAGGCCGTCGCCCAAGCGAGCGTCTACTTCTTCTCACGCCCCGGTGACACGCTCGTCGCCATGTGGGACGCCGTGGCTGGTGCTTACTCGGCACTCTTCCGCGGGTCGGTGTTCAACTACCTGCGCGTCGACGATCTCGCCGTGGCCATCCGCCCACTGACCGAGACTCTCGCCAACGCAACGCCGCTCATCGCGGCCGGCCTCGGTGTGGCCCTCGCGTTCCGCGTTGGCCTGTTCAACATCGGTGGTCGCGGTCAGATGCTGATCGCCGCCGCTGCTGCTGGCTATGTGGGCGCGTACATTCCCATGCCGCCGGTCATCCACCTGCTGGTCGCGCTCATCATCGGTCTCATCGGTGGCGCCCTGTGGGGCGGCCTCGTGGGTCTGCTCAAGGCGCGCACCGGCGCGCACGAGGTGATCGTGACGATCATGCTGAACTACATCGCGTTCTACCTCGTGTCGTTCTTGTTGCGCACCCCGGGCGCGCTGCAAGCGCCGGGGCAGAACAACCCCAAGAGTGGGCCGATTCTTGAGACGGCACAGTTTCCGCCGCTGCTCGGCGATGCCTACAACCTGAACCTCGGGTTCATTCTCGTGATCGTTTCGACGATCTACGTCTGGTACTTGCTCAACCGTTCGGCGCTCGGCTTCCGCTTCCGCGCGGTCGGCGAGAACCCGCACGCCGCTCGCGTCGCTGGCATCAAGGTCGAGCGCGTCTACGTGCAGGTCATGCTCATCGCGGGCGCCCTCGTCGGCCTCGCGGGCGTGTACCAGGTGCTCGGCAACTTCACGGGCGGGTTCGCCTCGGGTCTCGATGCGAGCATCGGATTCGACGCGATCACCGTGGCTCTGCTGGGCCGCTCGAAGCCGTGGGGAGTCTTCTTCGCGGGCATCCTGTTCGGCGCCCTCAAGGCCGGTAGCTACACGATGCAGGCCTCAGAAGGCATTCCGGTCGACATCGTGCTCGTCGTTCAGTCGTTCATCGTGTTGTTCATCGCCGCGCCTCCCTTGGTGCGATCGATATTCCGACTACCCACCCCTGATCCGCTGTTCCAGTGGCGGACCCCGAAGCTCGCCCGCACGGCGGAGGTGACCAAGTGAGCGTCGTGACGACCACTCGAGAGTCTGGTTCAGGACTCGCTCCCGCTGCGATGGTCGTGCGCAGCTGGAAGGCCCCGATCGCGTTCGCGATCTTCACCGTGATCGGCGCGGTGCTGTTCATCGCGCTCGCCCGCGGAGGCGACACCACCTACCGCCTCAGCAATGACACCGACGCGATCATTTTGCCGTCGATCGTGCTGCCGGCTGACGCCACGGGCATCGTCACGGTCGTGCTCATGGCGATCATCGCCGTGTACGCGTTCATGCTCGTGCGCGGCGGCACCAAGGTTCCGCTGTGGCTCACGACGATCTTCGCCCTGATGTTCTTGCTCGGGTTCTTGACCTGGGCGGCAGCGGGCTCGACCGTGCCGCTCGTGGGTCTGCTCGCCGGTGCCTTGACGGTGAGCACGCCGCTCATCTTCGGCTCACTCGGCGGTGTCATTAGCGAGCGCGTGGGTGTCGTCAACATCGCCATCGAGGGTCAGCTGTTGGCGGGTGCCTTCGTGGCGGCCATGGTCGCCACCTTCACGGGCTCCGCGATCGCCGGGCTTCTCGCGGCCATGGTGGCGGGTGCGGCGGTGTCGGCGGTGCTCGCGGCCTTCGCCATCAAGTACCTCGTTGACCAGGTGATCGTGGGTGTCGTGCTCAACGTGCTCGTCATCGGTCTCACGAGCTTCTTGTACTCGACGGTCATGACGGCCGACCCCGACCTGTTCAACAAGCCCGAGCGTTTCGAGCGCATCGCGATTCCGCTCTTGAGCGACATCCCCGTGCTCGGCCCGATTCTGTTCAACCAGACGATCATCGTGTACCTGATGTTCGCGCTCGTTCCCACGGTGTGGTTCGCGCTCTTCAAGACCCGCTGGGGCTTGCGTTTGCGCTCGGTCGGTGAGCACCCCAAGGCTGCCGACACCGTGGGTATCAACGTGCGCGCCACGCGCTTCTGGAACGTGTTGCTCGCCGGCCTCATCGTCGGCGGTGGCGGCGCGTTCTTCACGCTCGCGGCCATCGGCTCGTTCACGAAAGAGATGACCAACGGCGCGGGCTTCATCGCCCTCGCCGCGGTGATCTTCGGCCAGTGGAACCCCATTCGCGCCACGCTCGCCGCCCTGCTCTTTGGCTTCGCGACGAACCTGCAGTCGACGCTCTCGATCGTGGGCTCGCCCGTGCCGAGTGAGTTCATGCTCATGCTTCCCTACCTTGTGACGATCTTCGCCGTCGCCGGTCTCGTCGGGTTCTCGCGCCCGCCGGCCGCGTCGGGCAGGCCGTACATCAAGTCTTAGGGGCGCATCCGTGACCGACATCGACTGGGATGCCCTGCGCGCCGTTGCACTCGACGCCATGTCGCACGCCTACGTGCCGTACTCGAAGTTTCCGGTGGGTGTTGCCGCGATCGTCGACGACGGGCGCGTGATTTCGGGTTGCAACGTCGAGAACGCGTCGTACGGGCTCACGCTGTGCGCCGAGTGCGCGCTCGTGTCGAGCCTGCACATGACGGGCGGCGGCAAGCTCGTTGCGTTCACGTGTGTCGACGGCAACGGCGGCGCCCTCATGCCCTGCGGCCGCTGTCGTCAGTTGCTCTACGAGCACTCGGCCGAGGGCATGCTGCTCGAGACCGTGTCGGGCATCAAGACCATCGATGAGGTGCTGCCCGACGCGTTTGGGCCGCGCACCCTGGAGGAGTTTCACGCATGAGCATCGAGCCGTTCGACGTCGTCGACCTGATTCGCACCAAGCGCGACAAGGGCGCCCTCACCACCGAGCAGATCGGGTGGATGATCGATGCCTACACGCGGGGCTATGTCGCCGACGAGCAGATGTCGGCCATGACCATGGCCATCTTCCTTAACGGCATGACGCGCGAAGAGGTGCGCGACATGACCCTGGCGATGGTGGCCACGGGAACGCGCCTCGACTTCTCGAGCCTGTCGAAGAAGACCACCGACAAGCACTCGACGGGTGGTGTCGGCGACAAGATCACGCTGCCGCTCGCGCCGCTCGTGGCCTCGTTCGGGGTTGCGGTGCCGCAACTCTCGGGCCGCGGGCTGGGCCACACGGGGGGCACGCTCGACAAGCTCGAGAGCATCCCGGGATGGCGCGCCAACGTGAGCGTCGACGACATGATGGCGCAGCTCGAGAGTGCGGGTGCCGTCGTGTGCGCCGCGGGCTCGGGTCTGGCGCCCGCCGACGGCAAGCTCTACGCCCTGCGTGACATCACGGGCACGGTCGAGTGCATTCCGCTGATCGCTTCGTCGATCATGTCGAAGAAGATCGCTGAGGGCACCGCCGCCCTCGTGCTCGACGTGAAGTTTGGCTCGGGCGCGTTCTTGAAAGACATCGAGCAGTCACGCGAGCTCGCCAAGGTCATGGTGCGACTGGGTGAAGATGCCGGCGTTGCCACGCGCGCAGTGCTCACGAACATGAACGTGCCGTTGGGCCTCGCGATTGGCAATGCCAACGAGGTGCGCGAGTCGGTCGAGGTGCTCGCTGGAGGCGGCCCCGCCGATGTCGTGGAGCTAACGGTCGTTCTTGCGCGCCACATGCTCGAGCTCGCCGGCGTGACCGGCGTCGACGTCGAAGCGGCGCTGCACAACGGCCAGGCGATGGACACCTGGAACGCCATGATTCGCGCTCAGGGCGGCGACCCCGAGGCCCCGATGGCCGAGGCCGCCGAACACCACGTTGTCACGGCTGACCGCGACGGCGTGCTCGTCGAGCAGCTCGCGCTGCCCTTCGGCATCGCTGCCTGGCGTCTCGGCGCCGGTCGCGCGCGCAAAGAAGATCCGGTCGACCACGCGGCAGGCATTGACCTGCACGCCAAGCCGGGCGACACCGTGACGAAGGGCCAGCCCCTCTTCACGATGCACACCAACGAGGCCGCGCGCTTCGATCGCGCGCTCGAAGCGCTCGAGGGTGGCTACCGCATCGGCTCGGCTGGCGACGAGGTCGTCACGGGCGGGCCGCTCATCGCGGGAGTTGTCGACTAGAGCTCGGGCTCGCCGATGCGCTCGAGCGCATCAACGACGAGGCTCCAGAAGCGATCGTTGTCAATGTCGAGGGCGACCTGAGTCGTGCATCCGTCAGGGGCAGGGCCGCGGAGGTCTGCCACGGTCATTCCGAGCGTGAGCCCGCCCGTCAACTCAACGTCGAGCGGAGCCTTCACGACACGCAGCAGTGTGGGGTCGATGAGGTACGCGACGGCGCACGGGTCGTGCACGGGTGGGTGGTCGAAGCCCTGCGCGTCTTTGTAGGCGTGGGCGAAGAACTCGAGAAGCTCGCCTACGAAGCGGGCCGGTGCCGTGCCCACCGCGGCGATGCGCGCGGCGACCTCGTCGGTCGCGAGCGCTTGGTGCGTCGCGTCGAGGCCAATCATCGTGAGCGGCCACGGCTCGTTGAAGACGATGTGGGCGGCCTCGGGGTCGATGATGATGTTGAACTCGGCGACGGCACTCCAGTTGCCCACGTGCACGCCGCCGCCCATGAGTACGACTTGCTTGACCCGCTCGGCGAGGCGCGGTTCTTTGCGCACCGCGAGCGCGATGTTGGTGAGCGCGCCCGTGGGCACGAGCGAGACAGTCTTGGGCGGGTGGCTCATGACAGTGTCGATGATGAGGTCGACGGCGTGACGCGGGTCGAGCTCGACGGCGGGCTCGGGCAGCACCGGCCCGTCGAGCCCCGATTCACCGTGGATGTCGGGTGCCGTTTCGACGGTGCGCACGAGCGGGCGGTGTGCCCCGCGGGCGATGGGCACAGCATCCATGCCAATGACGCGGGCGACCGAGAGGGCGTTGCGCGTGACCTTTTCGATGGTTTGGTTGCCCATCACGGTCGTGACGGCGAGAAGCTCGATCGCGGGCGAGCCGTGCGCGAGCAACATCGCGACGGCGTCATCGTGGCCGGGATCGCAGTCGAGGATGATCTTCTCGGGAGCAGAGTCGGGGGTGGAGTGCGCCATGCGCCGAGCCTAGTGCAGAACTGCATATATGAAAGAGACTTGCGCATGTGTAGAGTGCGCTCATGAGCACGCGCCCCGCACCCCACCATGACGACCTCGCCGCGCGCGGCGCTGCGCGCATCGACTGGATTCGTTCTCGCATGCCGTTGCTCGCCGACGTGCGTGCGCGGTTTGCCGACGAGCGGCCCTTCGAGGGGCACCGCATCGGCATGTCGCTGCACCTCGAGCCCAAGACCGCGGTGCTGCTCGAAACGCTGCAGGCCGGTGGTGCTGAGATCGTCGCGACCGGCAACCACGGCTCAACGCAAGACGACATCGTCGCCCACTTGCGCGGCCTGGGCATGACGGTCTTCGGCTCGCGCGCCGACACTCTCGAGCAGCACCACGCGAACGTCGCAGCCGTGGATGCGGCGCGGCCGAGCATCCTGCTCGATAACGGCGCAGACCTCGCCGCGCTCGCCGCCGCTCGCGTTGACGCCGATGCCGTCGCCGCGGGTGACGCGACCGGCGGCACGGGCATCATCGGGGGTACGGAAGAGACGACGAGCGGCGGCATGCGCTTGCGCACCGAACTCGCCGGCCGCATCCCGTTTCCGCTCATCGTCATCAACGACTCGCTGCTCAAGGCGATCGGCGAGAACAAGCACTCGGTGGGGCAGTCGGTCGTTGAGAGCATCATGCGCATCACCAACCTGCGCATCGCCGGCCGGCGCTTTCTCGTGGCGGGCTATGGCTGGTGCGGTCGCGGCATCGCGCAGTATCTGCGGGCGATGGGCGGCAAGGTCGCGGTGAGCGAGGTTGATGACCTTAAGGCTTTCGAAGCGGCGTGGGACGGCTACCGCGTGGGCGGCATCGTCGATCTCGCGAGCTGGGCCGAGGTCGTCATCACGGCCACGGGTCACCCCGATGTCGTGACGCACGAGGTCATCGATGTGCTCTCTGACGGCACCGTGCTCGCAAACGCCGGCCACTTTCCGTGGGAGATCGACGTGCCCGGTCTCTACGCGCAGGCAACGGCTCGCACGACGCTCGATGAGGCGATCGAGCGCATCGACTTGCCGGGCGGTCGACACGTCGTGCTGCTTGCCGAGGGGCGCATGATGAACCTCGCTGGCCGTGAGCCCAAGGGCAACTCGATCGAGGCTATGGATCTCGGATTCTTGCTGCAAGCCCTGTCGCTCGAGCGGGTCGTGCGCGATGCGGCCTCGCTCACGCCCAACGCCCAGCCGGTGCCCGACGACATCGAGCGCGATATCGCGCGACGGATGCTCGCCGCCATGGGCGCGCACCGATGAGCCTTCCGGCTCCCGAATACAGCGTTCCGGCGGTCGATAAGGCTCTCGACATTCTCGAGCTCGTGGCGGCGAGCCCGGAGCCGCTCACGCAAACCGCGATTGCCGAGGCAACCGGCCGCAGTGTGGGGCAGCTCTTCCGGGTGCTCGTGACGCTCGAGCGGCGGGGGTTTCTCGTGCGTGAGCGCGGGGGAGGCTACGAGCTCGGCACGCGCCTGTTCGACCTCGCGCATCAGCACGAACCGTTGCGGGGTCTGCGTGCCGCGGCCCTGCCCGTCATGCACGATCTGGCCCTCGAGGTGCAACAGAGCTGCAATCTCGCCGTGCTCGATGGCGACCGGGTGCGCGTGATCGCCCAGGTCGAGTCACCCGCTGACTTTGGCTATCGCGTACGAGTGGGCGCGTTGTTCGATGCCGCCACGACGGCCACGGGCGAGGTGCTGCTCGGCGCCCCCGAGGTGGTGCGCGCTGACGCCCTGCAGCATGGCATCACCGATGTCGTCGTCGCCATTCGTGGCGCGGCGGGCACGACGCTTGCGGCGCTCACGGTGCCCTACGTCAGCACGAGCTTCAGCACGGTGGCGCACGACCTCGTCGTGGCGCGCACCCGTGCCGCCGCCACGGCAATCTCGCATCGCGTCGGCGAGCCGAACAGTGCATAAACCGGGGTCACGGATCGGTAACGAACCGGTAGGTTTGACGGTATGACAACGGCGACTGCGAACCTCCTGCCCGGCTCCGAGATCGCGATCGAGTCGCTGCCGAAGGTGTCGCTGCACGACCACCTTGACGGTGGGCTGCGGCCGCAGACGATTATCGAACTCGCCGACGAGATCGGCCTCGAGGTTCCCGCCGCCGACGCGGCCTCGCTCGGCGCCTGGTTCGCCGAGAAGAGCGACTCGGGTTCGCTCGTCGAATACCTCAAGACCTTCGACGTCACGGTGGGCGTCATGCAGACTCGCGAGGGCCTCGAGCGCGTCGCCCGCGAGTTCGTGCTTGACCTCGCCGCGGATGGCGTCGTGTGGGGCGAGATTCGGTGGGCTCCCGAGCAACACCTCACGCGCGGGCTCTCGCTCGACGAGACAGTGGAAGCCGTGCAGGCGGGTCTGGATGCCGGGGTTGATGAAGCGCGCAGCACCGGCCACAGCATCCGCGTGGGCCAGCTCGTGAGCGCCATGCGCCACGCCGATCGCGGGCGCGAGATCGCCGAGCTCGCCCTGCGTCACCGCGACCGCGGCGTCGTGGGCTTCGACATCGCGGGTGCCGAAGCGGGATTTCCGCCCAGCCGCTTGAGTGACGCGTTCGACTTGCTCGCGAGCGAGTACTTTCCGGCGACCGTGCACGCGGGCGAGGCCGACGGTCTTGAGTCGATTCGTGGAGCGTTGCGCGATGGCCACGCTTTGCGCCTCGGCCACGGCGTTCGCCTCGCCGAAGACATCACGCTGCGCGACGAGGGCGGCGCCACGATCGCCGAGCTCGGCCTGCTCGCCGAGTGGATCAAAGACCGCCAGATCGCCCTCGAGACGAGCCCGAGCTCGAACCTGCAGACGGGTGCGATTGCGGCATGGGGCGACCAGATGGTTGACCACCCGCTCGACCTGTTCTACCAACTGGGCTTTCGCGTGACAGTCAACACCGACAACCGCCTCATGAGCGCTACGACCCTCAGCCGTGAGCTGCGCCTCGTGTCAGAGGCCTTTGGCTACGACCTCGACGATCTGCTCGCGCTGCAGCTCAACGCCGCGCAGGCGGCCTTCTTGCCGGTCGAAGACCGCGAAGCACTCATGGACACCCTCATCGACGGTTTCGAGGCCGCGACGTGAGCCTGCCTGCCCTCGCCGACCGCGCGATCGTGCTCGGTGCCCGCGCGACCGACTGGCGCGACGCCGTGCGGCTCGCGGGCGACGCGCTCGTCGACAGCGGCTGCACCACGGCCGAGTACACCGAGGCCATGATTCGCATGGTCGACGACCACGGCCCGTACATCGTCATCGCGCCGGGCCTTGCACTCGCGCACGCCCGCCCGGGGCCCGAGGTGCGCAGCGACGGTATCTCGGTCGTGACACTCGCCGAGCCCGTGGAGTTTGGCCACGCCCACAACGACCCCGTGCGTGTTGTGATCGGCCTCGCTGGGGTCGCCGCCGACGGCCACCTCGAAGCCGTGGCGCAACTCGCCAACGCGTTCAACGACGCCGCGGCGATCCCTGCTCTGGCGGCAGCGACGACGCGGGATGCTGTGCGCACGATCCTCGCGGGCGGCGGCATCGCGTGAAGATCGTCACGATCTGCGGCGCGGGTATTGGCGCGAGCGGAATCTTGAAGGTCAACGCGGAGCGCGTGCTGCAGCGCCTCGGGCTCAGTGCAACAGTCGTTGCGGCCGACCTGGCCTCTGTGGGTCAGGTGGCGGCCGACGCCCAAGTGATTCTCACGAGCGCCGAGTTTGTCGACGCCATCGGTGTCACGCGCGCCGACGTCGTGGTGATTGAGAACTACTTCGACGCCGACGAACTGAGCACCAAGCTCGAGGCCGCGATCGGCTGAGCCCTCGGGCAGCAGCTAGTGCTGGCCCGCCGGCCCGTTCTTGCGGTCGAAGCGGCCCGTGCGCGCGAGCAGCGCGGCTCCGACGCCGAGCGCGGAGAGCGGTGCGATAAAGGGCGAGAACGCGAACAGGGCGATCGTCACGAGCAGCCCGAGCCCGGCGGCGACGGCGATGCGTCGGCCGGTGCTCGCGGCATCCTGCGCGAGGGGCAGGATAACTGCCGCGGCGAACCCGGCGGCGATGCCCGTGGTTGCCAGAAGGGCCCATGGAGCAAGCGGGCCCAGCGTCGCGAGCGCTGATCCGGGGAACGAGCTCGCCTCAATGACGAGCGCGATCGGGCGGATGAGCAGCAGCAGGTAAGCGGTCAGCAGTGGCCAGGTGGGGCGGGCACGCTGGCCAATGAATGCGTGAGCGGCGGTCAAGAGCGGCACGAAACCCAAGAACGCGAGCGCATTGCCAAACCCGAGGGCCCGGGGATCAAAGCCGGCGGCGACGAGCTCGTCGAGGCCCTCGGTGCCGTCGAAACCCTCGGGCACGGGAAAGAGTTGCGGAATCGCGATGCTGCCGATGAGCATCATCGCGAGTGACACGGCGGCCGCGATGATGCCGGCGCGGTTCGAGGGCGGCCCGATCAACAGGGATGACGCGCTAGCAGGGGACGACGACGATGCGCTCATGCCCTCCACCCTATGGTGGGCCGCGTTTGGTCGTGTTCTTCACGGGTGGCCGTGAACGTTCGCAGCCACATGCGAAAAACGCGACACAACGCTGCGAGACCCGTGCCGGGCGACCCACGCGTAGCGCGGGGCGCTACACGATGAGCGCGCGCATTCCCGCCTCGAGTGCGGCAACCTCGGCCTGCGCGGCTGCCCGACGCTCGTCGACCGAACCCTGGTCTGACGAGGCGTCGATGTAGACCTTCACTTTGGGCTCGGTGCCGCTCGGCCGCACGATGACGCGGGCGCCGCCGTGCATCCAGAACCGCAGAATGTCGCTCGGAGCGAAGACGCCGAAGCCGCCGATGAAGTCGTCAACTTGCTCAACGCGCACGCCCCCGACCTCGTTGGGCGCCGAGTCGCGCAGGTCGGCCATGATGGCGCCGATGCGGCTCAGGTCGGTGACGCGCAGCGAGACCTGTGCGCTCGCGAAGGCGCCGAAGCGCTCGTCAAAGTCGCGCTGGTGCTGATCGAGCGTGTGGCCAGCGGCCTTGAGTTCGCCCGCGAGCGCCAAGAAGTCGACTGCGGCCGAGATGCCGTCTTTGTCGCGAACCTTCTCGGGGTCGACGAGGTAGCCGAGCGCCTCTTCGTAGCCGTAGCCCAAGCCCCCCACGCGCGAGATGTACTTGAAGCCCGTCAGGGTGTCGCTGTAGCTGATGCCGTACGCGGCGGCAACGGCCGAGAGTGCGGGCGACGAGACGAGGGATGCCGCAAACTTCGCCTGCCGTCCCTCACGCTCGAGGCGCTCGGCGGCCCTCCATCCCAGCAGAGCTCCTACGGCGTTGCCACTGAGCCTCCGCCAGCCCTCTGGCGTGGACGAATCGGGGATGGCCACCGCGAGCCGGTCGGCGTCGGGGTCATTGGCAATGATGAGCTCGGCGCCCGAGGCGCGGGCGGTCGCGAAGGCGAGGTCCATCGCGCCGGGCTCTTCGGGGTTCGGAAAGGCGACGGTCGGAAACGCGCCGTCGGGTTCGATCTGCTCGGCGACGACGGTCGGCTCACCAAGGCCCGCGTCGCGGAACACGCGCTGCGCGACCTCCCACCCGACGCCGTGCATCGCCGTGTAGACGAAGCTCACGGGCTCGATGACGGCCGACTCGGCCGTGTGGGTCACGAGCCCGGCGGTGCGGGCGATGTACGCGTCGATGACGGTCTCGTCGGCCGTCTCGTATTCGCTCGAGCGCGGCAGCTCGCCCACAATCTCGGTCTCGGCGACCGCGAGAATCGCGGCGTGAATCGCCTCGTCGGCCGGCGCCACGATTTGCGAGCCGCCATCGCGGCCACCCAGGTAGACCTTGTAGCCGTTGTCACGCGGCGGGTTGTGGCTCGCCGTGACCATGACCCCCGCGCTGAGGCCGAGCTCGCGCACGGAAAAAGCGAGCACGGGAGTCGGCAGAGCGCGCGGCAGCAGCACGACGCGCAGGCCCGCGCCGGCCATGAGCTCGGCCGAGTCTCGGGCGAACACGTCACTGTTGACGCGACCGTCGTAGCCGATGACCACGGAGGCGTTCTCGTCGCGCGCGAGCAACCAGCGGGCGAATCCGGTCGCCGCCTGCGAGACGAGCACCCGGTTCATGCGGTTCGAACCCGCGCCGAGCTCACCCCGCAGGCCCGCGGTGCCGAACGTGAGGCGCGTGTCGAAGCGGTCGTGCAGAGCATCCATCGCCGCCGCGTCGCCGCTCTCGGCGGCCGGAATGAGCGCCTCGAGTTCAGCGCGCGTGACGGGGTCGGGGTCTTGGTCGAGCCACGCCTTGGCGAGATCGAGAGTGGTCACGAGGGCCTCCTACAGGGCGGCGACAATACGAGCGAGCAAGGCGCTGATGACGGGCTCCGCATCTTCGCCGGCCTGAATCACTTCGCCGTGGCTCAACGGTTCGGGCGAGATGCCCGCCGCGAGGTTGGTGATGAGCGAGAGCCCGAGAACCTCCATGCCGGCCTGGCGGGCCGCGATGGCCTCGAGCGCCGTCGACATGCCGACGATGTGGCCGCCCATAGTCTTCGCCATCTGCACTTCAGCGGGCGTCTCATAGTGCGGCCCGCGAAATTGTACGTACACGCCCTCGTCGAGACTCGCGTCAACCGTGTGCGCGAGGTCGCGCAAGCGCTTCGCGTAGAGATCGGTGAGGTCGATGAAAGTCGCGCCCTCGAGCGGCGAGTTCGCCGTGAGGTTGAGGTGGTCGCTGATGAGCACGGGGGTGCCGGGCTTCCAGTGGTCTTTGATGCCGCCCGCCCCATTGGTGAGGATCATGACGGATGCTCCCGCCGCCGCCGCGGTGCGCACCGAGTGCACCACCCGACGCACGCCGTGGTTCTCGTAGTAGTGGGTGCGGGCGCCGATGACGAGCGCGCGCTTGCCGCTCGGCAGCAGGATCGACCGCAACGTTCCCACGTGCCCTTCGAGTGCGGGCTTGCTGAATCCGGCAATGTCAGTGGCCGCAATGGTGTGGGTCGTCTCGCCGATAAGGTCGGCGGCCTTGGCCCAGCCTGACCCGAGAGTCAGGGCAATGTCATGGCGCTCGACGCCCGTAGCCTCGGCGAGCTGCGCGGCAGCTTGCGCGGCGATGGCAAAGGGGTCGGCGTCGGGCGCGTCAAGAGGGTTCACAACGGCGTGGCTCATGCCTGCCAGCCTACTGAGGCGGCCAGCATGGCGGCTCGTGAGCGGGGCGCGCACTCGCGCACGCTGACAGAATGGAGCCCATGACCACCCACTTCACTCGCCAGCACCGCATCGCCGTTCTGGGCGGCGGCCCCGGCGGTTACGAAGCCGCTCTCGCCGGAGCCCAGCTCGGCGCCGACGTCACCCTCGTTGAGCGCGTCGGCGTGGGCGGCTCTGCTGTGCTCACCGATGTTGTTCCGTCGAAGACGCTCATCGCCACGGCCGAGGCCGCTGGCGCGATTCGCGATGCGGGCGATTTGGGTGTGCAATTCTTTGCCCGCGGCGAAAGCGGCCGAGCGGTAAAGCCCGAGGTTGCCGTCAACCTCGCTCAGGTCAACAAGCGCTTGTTGCGCCTCGCGCAAGAGCAAAGCGACGACATGCGCGAGCAACTCATCGAAGCGGGCGTGCGCATCATCGCGGGCGATGGCCGGCTCGACGGGCCCAACCGCATCGTCGTCGCGACGGGGCACGGCAAGAAGCACACCGACTTCGACCAGTGCGACGCTGACACGGTCATCGTGGCGGTCGGGGCCTCGCCGCGAGAACTGCCCACGGCCAAGCCCGACGGAAAGCGCATCCTCACCTGGACCCAGCTCTACACGCTCAGTGACGTTCCCGAGCACCTCATCGTGGTCGGCTCGGGTGTCACGGGCGCCGAGTTCGCATCGGCATACCGCGCCCTCGGTGCGCAGGTCACCCTCATTTCCAGCCGCGACCAGGTGCTTCCGGGTGAGGATGCTGATGCCGCGCAGCTCATCGAAAAGGTGTTCCGCCGCAACGGCATGACCTTGCTCGCGAAGAGCCGTGCTGACTCTGTCGTCAACACCGGCGACGGTGTCACGGTGACCCTGAGCGACGGCACCGTCATCGAGGGTTCGCACTGTCTCATGGCGGTCGGATCCATTCCGAACACCGCAGGTATTGGCCTCGAAGAGGCGGGTGTGCAGCTCACCGAGTCGGGGCACATTGCCGTCAACAAGGTCGCGCGCACCTCCATGCCGAGTGTCTACGCGGTGGGTGACTGCAGCGACTCGCTGCCGCTCGCATCCGTAGCCGCCATGCAGGGCCGAACGGCGGTGTATCACGCGATGGGCGACGCCGTGACGCCCATCCAGTTGCGCAACGTGACCTCAAACATCTTCACGGCGCCCGAGATCGCCACGGTCGGTTTCTCGCAAAAGCAGATCGAAGAGGGGGCCACGCGAGGCATCACCTTCAAACTGCTGCTCGAGACCAACCCCCGCGCCAAGATGCAGGGCGTCACCGACGGCTTCATCAAGCTCTTTGCAGCGAAGACCTCGGGCACCGTCATCGGCGGCGTCGTCGTCGCGCCTCGAGCCTCTGAGCTGATCTTGCCGATCGCTCTCGCGGTCGAGCACCGACTCACGGTCGACCAGCTCGCGCGTGCCTACTCGGTGTACCCCTCGCTCTCGGGCGGCATCACGGATGCTGCGCGCGCGATGCACGTGCCCCACGACTAGCCCGGCTCGCGCCGGGCCGAGGTTAATCGGTGATCGTGAGCAGCACGTGGCCCGAGGCCACGGTCTCGCCGACGGCGGCACCGATGCTCGCCACGACGCCGTCCTTGTGCGCCGTGAGCGGCTGCTCCATCTTCATGGCTTCGAGCACAACCACGAGGTCGCCCGCGACGACCTTGTCGCCTTCGGCAACCGCGAGCTTGACGACCGTGGCCTGCATGGGGCTCTTGACCGCGTCGCCCGAGGCTCCGGCCGCAACCGCTGAGCCGCTGCGACGCTTGGGCGCGGCGGCGAGGGCGGTCGAGGCGCGCGAGCTCGACGTGGGAATCAAGGTTTCGGGCAGCGACACTTCGAGGCGCTTGCCGCCGACCTCGACGACCACGGTGTGGCGTGCGGCCGGCTCGGCCATGGGCTCGGCGAGCGACCCGCTCCAGGGCTCGAGCTGGTTGTCGAACTCGGTTTCGATCCAGCGCGTGTAGACCGTGAACGGCGCGCCGTCGGCCGGTGCGAAGGCCGGGTCGTCCACGATCGCACGGTGGAAGGGCAGCACGGTCGGGAGGCCCGCAACCTCGAATTCTGCGAGGGCGCGGCGCGAACGCTCGAGTGCGTCATCGCGGGTCTTGCCCGTGACGATGAGCTTCGCGAGCAGCGAGTCGAAGGCGCCCGAAATGACGTCGCCCGTCGTGACGCCCGAGTCAACGCGCACGCCGGGGCCACCCGGAAAACGCAGCGCGTGCACGGGGCCCGGCATGGGCATGAAGTTGAGACCCGGGTCTTCACCGTTGATGCGGAACTCGAACGAGTGGCCGTGGGCAACGGGGTCGTCGTAGCCGAGCGGTTCGCCCTCGGCGAGGCGGAACTGCTCGCGGACGAGGTCGATGCCCGTGACCTCTTCAGAGACGGGGTGTTCGACCTGCAGGCGGGTGTTGACCTCGAGGAACGAGACGGTGCCGTCGGCGCCGATCAAGAACTCGCACGTGCCCGCACCGAGGTAGCCGACCTCTTTCAAGATCGCCTTCGACGAGCTGTAGAGCAACTCGGTCTGCTCGGCCGTCAAGAACGGCGCGGGTGCCTCTTCGACGAGCTTCTGGTGACGGCGCTGCAGCGAGCAGTCGCGCGTCGAGATCACGACGACATTGCCGTGGGCGTCGGCGAGGCACTGGGTCTCAACGTGGCGCGGCTTGTCGAGGTACTTCTCGACGAAGCACTCGCCACGACCGAAGGCCGCGATGGCCTCGCGCGTTGCCGAATCGAACAGTTCAGGAATCTCTTCGCGCGTGCGGGCCACCTTGAGGCCACGGCCACCGCCACCGAAGGCCGCCTTGATCGCCACGGGCAAACCGTGCACGTCAACAAACTCGAGCACCTCATCGGCGCCGCTGACGGGGTTCAGGGTTCCGGGGGCGAGCGGAGCGCCCACCTTCTCGGCGATGTGGCGAGCGCTGACCTTGTCGCCCAGCTTCTCGATGGCTTCCGGGCTCGGGCCGATCCAGATGAGACCCGCGTCAATCACGGCGCGAGCAAAGTCGGCGTTCTCGGCGAGGAAGCCGTAGCCCGGGTGAACCGCGTTGGCTCCGGCCCGACGAGCGATGCTGAGCAGCTTGTCGATGACGAGGTACGTCTCGGCGCTCGTCGTGCCGTGGAGGGCGTAGGCCTCGTCGGCGAGGCGCACGTGGCGGGCATCCCGATCTTGGTCGGCGTAGACGGCGACCGTGGCGATGCCAGAGTCGCGCGCGGCGCGGATGACGCGAACGGCGATCTCGCCTCGGTTAGCGATGAGAATCTTCGTGATGCGGGCCATGGTTCACCAGCCTAGGGGTGCGCGCGGCCCCTGCGTTTGGCGAGCCTCGACAAAAGGGATGCGATTCGCTTAGCGGTTCCAGAGATCGGTGTATCGGCCGCCCAGCTCATGCACGAGCTTGCGCACGAGCGGCACGGACAGCCCCACGACCGTGTGGGGGTCGCCCTCGATGCGGTCGATGAATCCGGCGCCCTTCGAGTCGATCGTGAACGCCCCGGCAACCTTCAGGGGCTCTCCCGTCGCGATATACGCGTCGATCTCGGCCTCTTCGATGTCATCGGCAAAGTGCACGGTCGCGCGCGTCGAGCGGCCGGTCGCGCCCCGTACGGCACCGCCGCGGTGATCAATCAGCCAGTGCCCCGAATGCAGCACACCGCTACGGCCTCGTTGCTGTAGCCAGCGCTCGCGCGCGATCGCGGGTTCGTGCGGCTTGCCGAACACCGTGCCGTCGAGCTCGAACGCCGAGTCGCCGCCCAGAATGAAACCGTCGAGTTGCGCGGGAGCGAGACCGACCGCAGCGAGCACCGTGGGGTCAAGCGCCGCCTCAGCCTTGAGGCGAGCGAGCAGTTGCACCATCTCGGCAGCCGGCAGGAGGCCATCGGGATGCTCGGCCGCGGCCGCATCCACCGCAGCTTCTTCGTCCACCCCGGGGGCGATCGCGATCGGATCGATTCCCACCGCGCGAAGTGTCGCGAGCCGGGCGGGTGAGGTCGAGGCGAGGTAGAGGCGCACGGCTCGATGCTACGGGCCGCACCTAGGCTGGGGGGATGGGCGAACACATCGGCAGCATCATCGAACTGACGGTCGACAAGATCGCACACGGCGGCATCTCGATTGGTCGCCTTGACGGCCGTGTGGTCTTCGTGAGTGACGCGATTCCCGGTGAGACCGTGCGAGCGCGCGTGAGTGACGACCGCAAGAAGAGCTTCTGGCGCGCCGACGCCGTTGAGGTGCTGCAGCCCAGTGAGCACCGGCGTGACCACGTGTGGGCGGCCGCGGCGATTGACCGCGACCCCCGCGGGCGCGCCGGAGGTGCCGAGTTCGGTCACATTGCTCTCGCCCACCAGCGCGAACTCAAGCGCCAGGTGCTCGCCGAGTCGCTGCAGCGCATGGCGGGAATCGACAGCGACGTCGTCGTCGAGCCGCTGCCGGGCGACCCCGCCGTCAACGGACTCGGGTGGCGCACGCGCATTCGTTTGCACGTCGACGACCAGGGTCGCTTGGGCCCCATGGCCTCGCGCTCGCACTCGGTGATTCCCGTGACGGATGTTCCCCTCGCGACGGCCGCCGTGCAGGCCGCGACGCCCTTCGCCGAGCGGTTCACCGGAATCGACACTCTTGACGTCATCGCCCCCACGACGAGCGAACCGCGCCTCGTGATCGGCGAGCAAAAGCCCACGGTCATTCGCGAGGCGGTCGGCGAGCGCACGTTCCAGCTTGACGACACCGGGTTCTGGCAAGTGCACCGCTCGGCACCCGCCGCACTCTCGCTCGCCGTGCAGGAGGCCATTGACGCCTCACTCTTTGACCCGCGCGCCGAGAACCTTGATCTCTACGGCGGCGTGGGCTTGCTTGCCGCCGCCGTCGCTGACCGCTTCGGGCCCGAGACGCGCATCACGAGCGTCGAGGCTGACGAGCGGGCGACCGACCACGCGAGTGAGAACCTTGCCGAGTGGCTGGGTGCTGCGGCCGAAACGGGTCGTGTTGACCGCTGGTTGCGCGACCTCGACGCGGGCGCCTCGGCCGCCGATCGCGATCGATTGCGCGCGGCAACCATCGTGCTCGATCCTCCGCGGGCGGGCGCCGGATCCGAGGTCATGACGGTGCTCGGGCGGCTCGCGCCTGCCCAACTCGTCTACGTGGCGTGCGACCCGGTGGCCCTCGCGCGCGATGTCGCCCTCGCTGCCGAGGCCGGTTACCGCCTGGCGCGCATCCGCGCATTCGATCTCTTTCCGCACACGCACCACGTCGAGGCTGTCGCGACGCTCATTCGCGACTGATCGACCTCGTCACGGCACCCCGCGAAGGTGGGGCATGCGCCTGTGGGAACCGCCACTCGCGGCTACGTTCGCGCGACTAGCATGGAGGCCACGCGGTCACTATTCGTGCCGCAGGTGTCACCCTGACGAGTGAAGGGCCCGGTTCTGGTCTCGTGGTTTCTACGGTGAGCAAGCAGGTGCGCGTCGCAATTGTCGACGACCACGAGTCGGTACGACTCGGCCTGCACGCCGCCTTCACGAACGCGGGTTTCGAGGTGGTCTCGACGTCAGCGAGTGTTCCTGAGCTCGTCGAGTCGCTCGATGGTCGAGAGATCGATGTCGTGGTTCTCGACCTGTCTCTGGGCGACGGCTCGAGCGTGACCGACAACGTCAAGGCAGTTCAGGCCACGGGCTCGGCGGTGCTCGTGCACTCGATCGCCGATCGCGTCGTGAGCGTGCGAGAGGCGCTCGCCGCCGGTGCCGCCGGGGTGATTCCAAAGTCATCGGCCACGAGCACGGTCATCGCCGCGGCTGAGACGGTCGCGCGCGGCGAAGTGCTCAACAACCTCGAGTGGGCAAGCGCGATCGACGCCGACCGTGACTTTGCCAAGGCCCAGCTGGGCAGGCGCGAGCGAGAGATCTTGCACTTGTACGCGAGCGGCCTGCCTCTGCGGCTTGCCGCGCAACAACTCGGCATCGGTTATTCGACGGCCCGCGAGTACCTCGACCGCATTCGCTCGAAGTACGTCGAGGTTGGCCGCCCTGCCCCGACCAAGGTTGACCTCTTGCGACGCGCCGTCGAAGACGGCATTCTTCCTGGCCTCGACACCGACGGTGATGACGAAGAGTAAGCCACTCGACGCCGGCACTGCGACCGACGCGGGTAAGCCACAGCGCACTCCATTGAGCCGGCGGCAGGTCGACACCGTCGTCTCGCGGTCGGTCGCGTGGTTCGGCATCGTGTTCGGGCTCCAGGCGCTTCCCGCACTCTTCGCGCAGTACTCGCTCGGCCAACCCGTGTGGTCGGCAGTCGCGGTCGGCGTCATGTTCGGCTCGTTGCTCGTCGCGCTGTTCTGCTCGACGATCAAGCGGTGGGTTGTTGAGTCACACCGTTTGGTCTCGTTCGTGTACGTGGTGGTGCTCATCTCGTGGCCCTTCTTTCTCGCCGATCCGGCAGTGCCGCAACAGGGTGATCACTGGCTCTACCAATTGACCACGGTGGCCACGGCCACGGCCGCGATTGGCTTTCGCGCGCGGGGCGCCATGGCCTATTTGGTCGTCGTGCCCCTCATCTACGGCATCATTCGGGCCACGCCGCAGGGTGGCGGTGGCCCGTGGGAACTGGGGCTCTTCAACGCGATCTACGCGATCATTCTCGGTGGCGCCGTTCTCGTCATTGTGGTCATGACGCGATCGGCAGCCTCGTCGGTTGATGACGCACAAGGGGCCGCGCTTGACCGGTACGCGCGAGCCGTGCGTCAACACGCGATCGAAGTCGAGCGCGTGCAGGTTGATTCAATCGTGCACGACAGCGTGCTCACGACGCTGCTGAGCGCTGCCCGGGCAGAGACGGCCGAGCAGAAGGCTCTCGCCGCGACCATGGCGTCGAACGCGATGCGCTACTTGAACGAGGCGGCTCTCGTCTCACCCGACGATGGCGCAACCGTGCGCTTTCGACAGCTCGCCGACCGCATCGTGATGGCTGCGCGGCAGATGCCCATGCCGTTCGCTCTGCGGGTGCGGTCGCTCGACACTCGAGTGATCCCGGCGGCTCAAGCTGAAGCCCTCTACTCGGCTGCCGTGCAAGCGATGATGAATAGCGTGCAGCACGGCGGATCCGGAGACGTGCGACGCTGGCTGACCGTGCTCGGTGCTCACGGGGGAGCCGTGCAGATTGAAGTGGGCGACTCGGGCCTCGGGTTTGACATCGACAGTGTTCCCGACGAGCGATTGGGCGTACGTCGGTCGATTATTGAGCGCACTGCCAACGCGGGCGGCCATGCCGAAGTGCGATCGGCCAGAGGCCGAGGCACCGTCGTGGTGTTGTCGTGGCCCGCATTTACCGTCGGGTTGACGGGGGCCGATGGCGACGCGGCGCAGAGCTCGACGCCCGCGGGGAGCGCGATCTCATGAGAATCGGGGTACCACGCGCGCTCATCGTGACGATGGCTGCTCTCTTCTCGGGCTACCACATCGTTCTCGGTCTCTACACGATCGATACGCCCGCTGACCCGGTGCCGGTGCTCGCGGCCATGATCATCTACGCCACCGCGACGACCATCAGCTTGCTTCCGGGTCAGGCAGAGCGCATGCCGACGGCCATGGCAATCACCAACGTTCTCGTCTGCATCGCCCTGCCGGTGCTCATCACTCCTCAGCTCGACCCCAATCAAGAGGGCGGCTTGGGATACGCAACCTGGTATGTCGCTGCCGTCGGCACTCTTCTGACGATCACGTCGACACGGCGACGTCATGTCTTCGCGTGGATCGGTGTCGGCGCGCTCGTGGTTCAAACGATCGTGTGGGGCGGGCCGGGCGCCTTGATCAACACAGGCGTCATCGGAAGCGCCGCGTGGGTCGCCGTGTCGCACATCTTGTCGCGGGCCCTGTCGAAGGCATCGATGGATGCGGCCCGATTCGCACGGGCAGAACGCCAAGCAACCGACTGGCAGGCGGCGCAAGAAGCGCACCTGTATGAGCGGCAGTTCCGCCTGGGGCAAACAGGCACAACCGCCGTGCCGATGCTGCAGCTCATCGAACAGAGTCGGGGTGAACTCACCGACGAACAGCGCGAAGAATGCTTGCACCTTGAGGGCGCTATTCGCGACGAAATTCGCGGGCGACGGCTGCTCAACGACGACGTTCGGCGCGAGGTCATGGCAGCACGACGGCGCGGGGTCTCGGTGAGTCTCTTCGACGAGGGCGGCCTCGATGATCTCGATGATCGAGCGTTGTCACGCGTTCTCGCAACCGTGGCCGAGGCCATTCGTTCGACCGCTGCCACGCGCGTCATTGCGCGCACAGCGGCCCCCGACTCGGTCGTGGCAGTGACCGTCGTTGGGTTGACGCCATCGGGCGATGGTCGAGCACGCGACCTGGGCCAGACAGGCGACGACGATGATGACGCGGTCGACCTCTGGCTCGAGATTCCTCGGGCTAGCCGCTAAGGGCGCATCGCCGAGCGGCCGAGAGGTCTAACGATCGCGTGGCCTAATGATCGCGTGGCTCAACGATCGCGTGGCTTAACGATCGAAGGGCCGGAGTACCCATCTCCGGCCCTTCGCAACGTATCGAGGTAGATCGACAACCCGAATGCAGATCTACCTCGCCCCCCAATCACTGAACCGCTACCCGTGCAGTTGCGGTGACCGGTGGTGTGGCCCCGCGGGGCGACACCTGACACGAGTAATCATGCCCTGATTCGTGCGCGTGCACAGTCGTCATTTTGGGGGACATTGGGGGACATTTTTCGCACCCCCCGAGAGCGTTCATGCCGAAAAGACAGGCTTCTGTGAGCTTCGTGCTACGGACTTCAGGGTACAGAGCCCACCATTTCGCGCGATTGCGTGGTGAGGCCGTCTGTCGACAGGCGTAATGGCTCGATGAACGGCCGGGCTGGCGTCACGACGAGCCCGTGGCCTCAGTAGCCGCGCATCCCGCCGCCTGCCGCCCACGCCCCCGCACCGGGCGCGATCGAACCGCGCATGGCCCGCGCACTCTGCTTCCACCGGTCGACGGGTGGCTCGAGAAGCTCAGCCCCGCGCGCCGCCTGCTCGGCGAGCACCGCGATGATCACCGAGTGCACCGCCGCGAGCTCGTCGTCGGTGGGATTGCCTCGCACAATGCGCATGCTCGCGGCAGGAGCATCCGTCGACTCGTTGTCGCCGGTCACAGCGGAATGTTTCCGTGCTTCTTGGGCGGCAGGCTCGCCCGCTTGCCCTTGAGCGCGCGCAGCGCTTTGATGATCGCGACGCGCGTGGCTGCGGGCTCAATGATGCCGTCGAGCTCACCGCGCTCAGCGGCCAAGAAGGGGCTCGCGACGTTGTAGGTGTACTCGTTCGCGAGCCGCGTGCGAACCGCGGCGACGTCTTCACCGGCGGCTTCGGCGGCCTTGATCTGGTCGCGGTACAGGATGTTCACCGCACCCTGCCCACCCATGACGGCAATCTCGGCCGTGGGCCACGCCAGGTTCATGTCGGCCCCGAGTTGCTTCGACCCCATCACGATGTACGCGCCGCCATAAGCCTTGCGCGTGATGACGGTCACGAGGGGGACGGTGGCTTCGGCGTAGGCGTACAGCAGCTTGGCGCCGCGGCGAATAACGCCCGTCCACTCTTGGTCGGTGCCCGGAAGGTAGCCGGGTACGTCGACGAGAGTGAGGATCGGAATCGAGAAGGCATCGCAGAACCGCACGAAGCGGCTGGCCTTTTCGCCCGCGTCAATGTTGAGCGTGCCGGCCATGGCGTTGGGCTGGTTGGCGATGACGCCCACGCTGCGGCCCTCAACGCGCGCGAAGCCGATGACGATGTTGGGAGCGAAGAGCGGCTGCACTTCGAGGAAAGAACCCTCGTCAACGACGTGGTCGATGATGTCGATGACGTCGTACGGCTGGTTGGGGCTGTCGGGAATCATCGTGTTGAGCTTGCGGTCAACGTCGGTGATCTCGAGCTCGGCTGCGGCCTCGTACTGCGGCAGCTCGGCCATGTTGTTGTCGGGCAGGTAGCTCAGCAGCGAGCGCGCATAGTCGAAGGCATCGTTCTCGTCGCTCGCGAGGTAGTGCGAGACGCCCGAGGTGCGGTTGTGGGTCAGGGCGCCGCCCAGTTCTTCCATACCCACGTCTTCGCCCGTGACGGTCTTGATGACGTCGGGGCCGGTGACGAACATCTGGCTCGTCTTGTCGACCATGATGACGAAGTCGGTGAGGGCGGGGGAGTAGACCGCACCGCCAGCGGCGGGGCCACAGATGATCGAGATCTGCGGGATAACGCCACTCGCCGCCGTGTTGCGGCGGAAGATCTCGCCGTACTTGCCGAGGGCGACGACGCCCTCTTGAATGCGGGCTCCGCCCGAGTCGAGAATGCCGATGATCGGCACGCCCGTCTTGAGCGCGAGCTCCATGACCTTGATGATCTTCTCGCCGGCGACTTCACCGAGCGAGCCACCGAAGATCGTGAAGTCTTGGCTGTAGACGGCCACCTGGCGACCGTGAACCGTGCCGGTGCCCGTGACGACGGCGTCGCCATAGGGCCGCTTGGCGTCCATGCCGAAGGCGTGGGTGCGGTGGCGCACGAACTCGTCAAGCTCAACGAAGCTGCCGTGGTCGAGCAGCGTGTCGATGCGCTCGCGGGCGGTCATCTTGCCCTTGGCGTGCTGCTTCTCGATGGCGGCTTCGCCGCTCGCGGTCACGGCCTCGTGGTACCGCACCTTCAGATCGGCGATCTTGCCGGCGGTCGTCGTGAGGTCGGGGGCAGCAGGGGCAGGCGCACTCGTGTGGTCGGTCACCGTGTCAGCCTATCGACAGCACCCCGCCCGGTGCCGTTGGAGAACATCCACAGAGATGGTGCTCGCACCTGGTGCCTGGCGGAGTGTCGCTCGACTGCCATTCGCTCACCGGTAACGCGCTGTGCACGTGCCGTTGGCTCTCGCTTCGTAGCGTCGGCTGAACGGTCGGATGGAGGAGCGGTGTACAGCGAGCTCAGCGCGTGGGTCGAGTCACCCCTGCAATTGCTCGGTGCGCTCGAGCACGCGGCGCTGATGAGCTCGAGCACGCCTCATCACGCGATGACGATCGTGCCGCGCGGCGGAGACGCCCAGCTCGAGACGACCGCGAGTCACCTCGCCGACCGGGTGCGCACGCACGCTCACGTGAACGCACGCATGGCGATTGACGTGCGCGTCATGCCCTTTGCTCTCTTCGCCGCCGACACGCCCTGGCTGATCGGCGACGCCTTCTCGGGCCAAGTGCAAGCGCGGCTTGACCGGGTCGAGCCGAGCACCCTGACGATCGTCGACGATGGCGCCATCACGCGAGTTCTCGCCCGCCACCTCGCCGAGGGCACCCCTCTCGTGCGCCCGCGTGCCCCCCGCTTGTGGGCAGGCTTGCGGCGTGAGCTTGCGGCGCGCACCACTCGCCGGCTTCGCGCGCTCGCCGCCGACGGCCGCCTCTCGGTCACGACCTATCTCGCTGACGACGACGATGCCGTGACGCAATTGCGATCGATCGGTGCGAGCGTCGTGACCCATCGCTTCGACGTCACGCGAATGCTGGGCGAACGAGCGGTGCACGTGCCGCGCGGTGCCCGCATTGTTCTCGGCACCGCGCATGTTGCCGACGGGCTGACGGATGCCGCAACCGAGCTGCAGCGCATCGCCGAGCTCGCGCGCTCGGGTGCCGTGGCCTACCTGCCACACCGACGCGAACCCGCGTGGTTCACGACCGCCGTGGGGCGCTTGCCTGAGACCAGCGTGATCGCGGCGACGCTGCCAATCGAGCTTGCTCTAGCGGGCACTGAGCGACCGCTCGAGATCATCGCTGCGTTGTCGACGGCAGCGGAGACACTGCCGATCGTGTTGCGCGGTTCAGGGTCGACGGTCTCGGCCCAGCCGACGGTACGCGAGGTCACGTCGTGACGAGCGAGGTCGTCGCGATCATCCCGGCTCGCGGCGGTTCGGTCGGCATACCTCGCAAGAATCTGCAGCTCGTGGGCGGTGAGTCTCTCGTTGCGCGGGCGGTGCGCAGCGCGCGGGCTGCCGTGGGCATCCACCGCGTCATGGTGTCGACCGACGATGACGAGATTGCAACTGAGGCGCGTCGAGCCGGGGCCTTCGTGGTCGATCGTCCGGCAGCACTCGCCACGTCGACCGCCTCGTCAGAGTCGGCCTTGTTGCACGCGATCGCCAGTCTTGATCACCCTCCGGCGATTGTGGTCATGCTGCAAGCGACCTCGCCCTTCATTGACGCGCGTGACCTCGACGCGGCGATCTCTCGCGTGGCGGCGACCGAGGCCGAAGTGGTCTTCGCGGCAGTCGCGACTCCGGTGTTTTTGTGGCGCCCCTCTCTGCTCGACGGTGCTGGCTGGGAGGGCGTCAATCATGACGCTGCCGTGCGCCCGCGGCGCCAAGACCTTCCGCCGCAGGTTGCCGAGACGGGCGCCTTCTATGTCATGCGAGCCGAGGGCCTGCAGGCAGCAGCACATCGCTTTTTCGGCCGTGTCGAGCCACAGCTTGTTGACGAGAGATTCGCCGTCGACATCGACACCGAGGTCGAACTCGAGATCGCGCGAGCACTCGCTGGCGTGCACGACGGCGCGCGCACCATCGCCGCCCAGCCGACAACAGAGGGATCACTGTCATGACTGTCTCTATCGCTTCGCGCCTTATTGGCGACGACCACCCCGTGTATGTGATTGGCGAGATCGGACTCAACCACAACGGCGATGTTGAACTTGCCATGCGCTTGATTGACGTCGCCGCCGAGGCGGGTGCCGACGCCGTGAAGTTTCAAAAGCGAACGCCCGAGATTGCCACCCCCGAGCACATGCGTGACACGCTGCGCGAAACCCCGTGGGGAACCATGACCTACCTCGACTACCGATACCGCGTCGAGTTCAGCCCCGAGCAGTACCGCCAAATCGGCGACTACGCCGCGTCGCGCGGTCTCGACTGGTTTGCCTCGCCGTGGGATGTTCCGAGCGTCGACGTGCTCGAAGAGCTCGACGTTGTCGCGCACAAGATCGCCTCGGCGTCGGTCACCGACATCGAACTGCTCGAGCGAGTGGCGGGCACCGGAAAGCCCGTCATTCTCTCGACCGGCATGTCGACCCTGGACGAGATCGATCGCGCGGTTGAGACGCTCGGCACCGAGCGGTTGATCATGCTGCACGCCACCTCGACGTATCCGATGCCGGCTGAAGAAGCCAATCTTCGCACGATCGCGACTCTTCGCGAGCGTTACGCCGGTGTGCCCATCGGGTACTCGGGCCACGAGCGAGGGCTGCAGATCAGCCTCGCCGCTGTCGCGCTGGGCGCTTGCGTCGTTGAACGGCACATCACTCTCGACCGCACGATGTGGGGGTCTGACCACGCGGCATCGCTCGAGCCTCAGGGCTTCGAGCACTTGGTGCGTGACATTCGCATCATCGAGTCGGCCCTCGGTGATGGCGTGAAGCGCGTCTTCCCGGGTGAGGAAGCGCCCAAGGCAAAGCTGCGTCGCGTTCTCGCGTGATCGTCGTCGCCCTCACCGACTCAGACTCGTACCTCAAGTGGGGTGCGGCAACGCTGGAGCGTGTTGCTCCTGACGCCGAGCGGCACATCATCGTCGTGGCGAACCCGGTCATGCCCAGCTCGGCACAGCGCGCTTCTGCCGTCGCGGGCACGCAGTGGGCGGGGCGCGAGGTCGATGTGCTGTCAGCCGATGCGGCCGTCGAGCGCGTGCGGGCCCTCGGGGCCGACGCCGTGCTCGTTGCCATGCGCGGGCCGACAGCCGCGCTGCTCTTGGCGATGCTCGCCGAACGTGATCGGCGGCCCGTGCTGTGGTCGGGCATCCCGGGCATCGCGTTGCCGGCGCGTCGCAAAGCACTCGTGTATCGCGCTCAGGCCGACCTCATGATCGTGCATTCGCACCACGAGCGGGAGATGTTTCAGGCACTCGATGAGGCAGAAGGCATGCAGCATCGATTCGCCCTCACGACGCTTCCGTTTCTCGATCGCCGACCGAGTACGGGTGACGACCTGGTGTTTGCGGCCCAAGCGCTCGTGCCGGCAACGCGCGCCGAACGGCGTCATCTTGTGGTGCAGCTCATCGCCGCGGCCGAGTCTCACCCTGACCGCCGCGTCGTGCTCAAGGTGCGAGCGCAGGCAGGCGAGCGCCAGACGCACGACGAGCGGTGGCCGCTTGATGCCCTGCTGCCCCCCGTGGTTCCCCGCAATCTCGTGGTTCAAGCGGGGCCCATGGCTCACGTGCTCGATACCGCGGGCAGCGTGGTCTCGGTGAGCTCGACGGCCATCATCGAGGCCTTTGCTCGAGGAATTCCCGCGCTCGTGCTCGACGACTACGGCATCGGCGATGAGCAACTCAACGCAATCTTCACCGACAGTGGCCTCGTGGGCTCGACCGCCGACATGGTTGCCGGCCGTTTTCGGTCGGTCGACCGAGAGTGGGCTCGTCGCAACTATCTGCACGATCACACCGACGACGATGCCGCGAGCCAGCTTGCTGAACTCGTGCAGCAGCACGCGCGATCGCCGCTCTCGCCTCGAGCGCCTCAGCGGTCGACAGCCGGGGGTCGCTTGCGGCGCGCATGGGATCGCCGCACGGCGCTCGGCCGGCACGATGGCGACGCTGTGGGCGTGCTCGCGCTTGCCCTCGGCGTTCCGGCTCGGGCGGTCGTGCGCTTCGCTCGTAAGCTCGCAGGGTGACTCTCGCTTCATCGACTCCCCCCGAGCTGCCACTCAGCCGTGCGATCAGTGCCGACCTTGACTGGCGCGACCACAGCCCCTCGACGAACACCGAGCTCGTCGCCCGCGCGTCGAGCGCGCCCGACCTTGCCGTGGTTGCCACCGATAACCAGACGGCGGGGCGCGGCCGGCTCGATCGGGTGTGGTCGGCGGCGCCGGGCTCGGCGCTCGCGGTCTCGGTGCTCGTTCGCCACGACGCCGCCGCGGTTGACCCCGTGCGGCTGGGGTGGCTGCCCCTGCTCGCCGGCGTGGCCATGAGCCGCGCCGTACGGTCTCTCGGCGTCGCGCGCGTCGGGGTCAAGTGGCCCAACGACGTTCTCGCCGCAACGGCCGAGGGTGAGCGCAAGCTCAGCGGAATCCTCGCCGAGCTCTCGCCCGACGGAGTCGTGATTGGCGCCGGGCTCAACCTCACGATGTCGCACGACGACCTGCCGGTGCCGACCGCAACATCCCTCGCCCTCGAGGGAGTGCCGACGGATGCTGCGCTCACCGATCGCGCCCTCGCCGCCTATCTGCGCGAGCTGCTGGCCCTCGTCGGCGAGTGGCGCGCGGCGACGCACCCGAGCGCTCTGCGCGCCCTGGTCGAGCCAGAACTGCAGACCCTCGGCCGTGCTGTGCGTGTGGACCGCCCGGGGGTACCGGTCGTGCTCGGCGTGGCCGAGGGGCTCGACGATGATGGCCGACTGCTCGTTCGCGCTGCTGATCCGATCGTCGGCGTCATCGCCGTGGCTGCGGGCGACGTGACGCATCTGCGATATGAATAGGGCATGACGGGCGAGAACCGCGTTCCCGAGCGGGCGATCGCCCGACTGCGCCCGCACGCTCGCGTGCTCGTGCTGCCGTCGATTGCGCTTGTTGTGGTGGTTGGCGCGGGCACGTTTGGGGTGTTCGCGGTCGACGAGGTGTGGCAGAGCCTCACGGTGCTCGCGGTGGCGATCGCGAGCGTCGGGCTGTTTTGGGTGCTTCCGCTGCTGCGCTGGCTGAGCACGCAATACCTGATCACGACGCGGCGAGTCGTGCTGCGCAGTGGCTTCTTCGTGCGCACCCGTCACGAAGTGCTCTTGAGCCGCAGTTATGACGTGACCGTGCGGCAATCGGGCCTGCAACCGGCGTTTCGCTCGGGCGACGTGCTCATCACGACCGGCGCTGATCGCCCCGTGGTGATGCGCGATGTTCCGCGTGCTGACATCGTGCAGCGCGCCCTCGGCGACGTCATGGAGGCGAGTACGACCTCGATCACGACCATTCGTCGCCCGGTCGAAGCGGCCGAGCCCGGCCTTCGTCGTGACCGATCAGGCCGCTGACTCGGCCGATTCTTCGGGGGCGGGCTGCGGGGCTCGACGCGGGTGAAAGACCCACCCCCTGTAGAGCGTGAAGCGAAAGGCGCTGCCGAGCGCGAGCCCGACGACGTTCGAGGCGATGTTGTCGGCGAGCAGGCTCGTGAAGCCGAAAACGTAGTGCGAGATCACGAGGCACCCGACGGCGATGAGCATGCCCCCGATGCTGACGATGGCGAACTCGAGGGCCTCGCGAGCCGCGGGGCGTCGCTGCTCGAGGCGGAACGTCCACAGTCGACTGCCCACCCAGTTGACGGCGATCGCGACGGACGTCGACAGCACTTTGGCGATGACCGGGCCTTCGGCGATGACCGCGGGGTCGAGCACGGTCACGCGCAGCAGGTTGAACAGGGCCACGTCGACAACGACCCCGACGAGTCCGACGGTGCCAAATCGGGCCAGCTGTGCCAAGAGGGTGCGCATCGTTCCTAGGGGGCGTCGGGGCGGGGTGCTCGCGGTCGGCCAGAATAGAGGTGAGTCGTCCGCAGTCTAGTGAGGAGCATCCATGCCCGTTGTCGGGGTCATCGGAGGAGGCCAGCTCGCACGCATGATGATTCCTGCGGCGGTGGGCCTGGGCATTGAGCTGCGGGTGCTCGCCGAAGCGCCTGATTCCTCAGCGCGGCTCGCGGCGACGGCGGTCGGCGACTATCGCGACGAAGCCACCGTGCTCGCGTTCGCGCGCGAGTGCGACGTCATCACGTTCGACCACGAGCACGTGCCGCAAGCGGTGCTGCGCGCGCTCGTTGCCGCGGGTGCCGCCGTGCATCCGGGGCCGGATGCCCTGCTCTACGCGCAAGACAAGCTCATGATGCGCGAGCGCTTGTCGCAGCTCGGCGTGCCCCAGCCCGACTGGGCGCGCGTCGAGTCGGCCGATGATCTGACCGGATTCCTCGCTGACCACGGTGGCCGGGCCGTCGTGAAGACGCCGCGCGGAGGCTACGACGGCAAGGGCGTGCGCGTCATCGACGATGCCGCGCAGGTTGCCGATTGGCTCGCTGATGGCCCGCTCTTGGCGGAAGAGCTCGTGGCGTTTGAACGTGAGCTCGCGCAACTCATTGCGCGTCGCCCGAGCGGCGCAGCCCAACTGTGGCCGCTCGTCGAGACGGTGCAGCGCGGGGGAGTGTGTGCCGAGGTGATTGCTCCCGCACCGCAGACCACCGATGCCCAACAACGTGCCGCCGCTGAGATCGCCACCTCGATCGCGCACGGGCTGGGCGTGACGGGCGTGCTCGCCGTCGAGCTCTTCGCGGCGTCTGATGGCCGCGTTCTGGTCAACGAGCTCGCCATGCGCCCGCACAACAGCGGCCACGTGACGATCGATGGTTCTGTCACGAGCCAGTTTGAGCAGCACCTGCGCGCGGTGCTCGATTGGCCGCTTGGCGACACCACTCCGCTGGCGCCGTGGGGCGTGATGATCAACGTCTTCGGCAGCTTGCCCGACGAGAAGATCGCCGCGGCCCTGGGCCACCAACCGACCGCCAAAGTGCACGCCTACGGCAAAGGACCGCGCGCGGGTCGCAAGGCCGGACACGTGACGGTCATCGGCGCCGAGCTCGACGACGTCGCCTACCGTGCGCGCGCCGCGGCCAGCCACTTCGATGACTGAGTCCTACCCTGGAGGCATGAACTCACCCCTCGTCGCCGTTGTCATGGGATCCGACAGCGACTGGTCGGTCATGCAGCGCGCCGCCGAGGCTCTCGACGAGCTCGGTATTGCCTACGAGGTCGAGGTGTTGAGCGCCCACCGCACTCCCGACGCGATGATCGCGTATGGCCGTGCGGCGGCCGGCCGGGGCATCCGCGTCATCATCGCTGGCGCCGGCGGTGCCGCCCACTTGCCCGGCATGATCGCGAGCGTGACGACGCTGCCCGTCGTCGGGGTGCCCGTGCCCCTCGCGACGCTTGATGGCCTCGACAGCCTGCTGAGCATCGTGCAAATGCCCGCGGGCATTCCCGTGGCCACGGTCTCAATCGGTGGCGGGCGCAACGCCGGCCTGCTCGCCGCTCGCATCATTGGGTCGACGGATGCGGCCGTGGCCGATCGCCTCGCCGCCTTTGCCGCCGCACTTGAGCACACCGTCGCCGAGAAGAACGCTGCCCTGAAGGCGTCGATCGGCGCCGCGTCGGCGACGTGAGCCACACCTCGCCGCTGCGTCACCCCGACTCGCGCGATCCCGCGGTCATGGGTCGCCGCGCCTGGTGGCTGCTGGCGCTCAACCTTCTCGTGCCCGGCAGTGCCCAGTTGCTCGCGGGCAACCGACGCTGGGGCCGATTCGCGGTGGGCGCGACCTTCACCCTCTGGGCGATCGCGGCGGGCGCGGCGCTGTTGTTCTGGCTCTGGCGGCCGGCGGCCCTCACGCTCGCGACCAACGTCGTCGTGTTGTGGGTCGTGCAACTGGGTCTCGTTTTCTACGCCGTGCTCTGGCTCGTGACGACCCTCAACGCCTTCACGCTCGTGCGCCTCGTGCGAACCCCGCCTCGTGCGCGGTTGCCGATTGCGATCTTCACGGTGCTGAGCCTCGTGCTCACGGTCGGAACCGCGAGCTATGCGGCCGTCGTGGCGGGCGTCGGCCGCGATGCCTTGAGCGCGGTCTTCGCGGGCGGCACGATCGTCGAACCTATCGACGGGCGGTACACCATTCTGCTGCTGGGCGGCGACGCGGGGGCCGATCGCTTCGGCTTGCGACCCGACAGCATGACGCTCGTGAGCATCGACGCGACGACGGGCGCCGTCACGATGGTGGGCATCCCGCGCAATCTCTACAACGCGCCGTTCAGCGAGGATTCACCGTTGTGGGATGCGTGGCCCAACGGTTTCGACTGTGGCGACGAGTGTCTTCTTGCGTACCTCTACCCGTGGGCCGAAGAACACCCTGAGTTGTACCCCAACGCCGAGAAAGAGGGCAGTACGCCCGCGATCGAGGCCATGCGTGACGCGGTCGAGGGGGTCACGGGCTTGCCCGTGCAATTCACGGTGCTCATCGACATGGCGGGCTTCGCGTCGCTCATCGACGCACTGGGCGGGGTGGTCGTGACGGTCGAGAACCCGGTCACTCTCGGCATCAACGGCGGCCCGGTGGTCGGCGAGATCGCGGCGGGCGAGCAGCGCATGGACGGCTACACGGCACTCTGGTACGCCCGCAGCCGGTACGAGCTCACCGACTTCGACCGCATGAAGCACCAGCGCGACATCCAAGAGGCGATGCTGCGGCAACTCGAGCCCGGAGTTGTTCTCACGCGCTTTCAGGCGATCGCCGAGGCCTCGAGCGATCTCGTGCGCACCGACATCCCCCAATCGATGCTCGGGGTCCTCAGCGATCTCGCGGTGCTCTCGCGCGAGCACGAGATCGTGCGGCTCGAACTCGTGCCGCCTCTCATCGACAACGTCGAGCCTGACTTCGAGGTCGCGCGCGCGAGCATCGCCACCGCGGTCGCCCCGCGGCCCACGCCGACGCCCACTCCCTAGCGGCGTCGGGATGCTGCGCTAGAGGTCAGCGTGCAGTTGCCAGGTCTTCTCGGCCGAGTCGCGCCAGCTGAAGGCGCGTGCTCGGTCGCGGCCGCGCACCGTCAACTCGGCCGCGAGTGCGGAGTCGTCGAGCACCGAGCGCACGGCTTCGGCCAGTCGCTCGGGGTAGCCCTCAGCGTCGTCGCGGGCAACAACCACCCCGGCGTCGCTGCACACCTCGAGCAGTGCGGGCGTGTCGGAGTGCACGACCGGGGCGCCGAGGCTCATGGCTTCGAGAGCGACGAGTCCAGAACCCGCCGAGATCGCGGGCACGGCCACGACGGTCGCCCGCGAGTAGGCCACGGCGAGGGCGGTCTCACCGAGCACACCCAAGGCGCGAACGCGCGAGCGGTCGAGCGGCGCGTCGAGGTCACGCATGAGGGTGTCAAGTTCGTCGTCGCTCACGCCGACGAGCAACAGCGGCACCTCGGGTGCGTGGGGGCCCGCAGCGGCCCGCACGAGCGCAGGAATGCCGCTCACGCCATCAAGGCCGCCGACGGCGAGCACATACCGCTCGGGTAGGTCGAGCGCCGCCGCCTGCGAGTCGCGGCTCGGGCCAGGGTCGAGCGAGGGGCTCACGGCCGCGGCAATGACGCGAACGCGATCGCCGAGGTCGAGCGCCGAGGTGAGGTCGTCGGCCACGGCGTGCGTGGGTACGACGATGGCGTCGGCGTAGCGCTCGGCGCGTTTAGCCATGGCCCGCGTCCACGCCACGGTGCGGCTCGGCAGGGTCTCGGGGTGAGTGAAGGCTGCCGAGTGATGAATCGTGACGACGGTCTGCTCGCCCGGCGAGTTGATGCGGTCGTGACGGTAAAGCGGCGCAAAGAGGCTCGGGGCGTGCACCATGCCGGCGCCCGGCAGCCGCGTAAAGCCGTGCTGCCAGGCGGCGGCCAGTTGGCGGCGATCGAGCGCACTCTTGAACAGGTCGCTCAGGCCCGGCAGCTGTTGTTCGATGCGCTCGTATTCGCTGGCTGGCGACGAGGCCACGATGCCGGCGACATCGCACCCGCGCGGTGCGGTCTCAATGAGTGCTCGCGTGAGCTCGAGCGCGTAGCGACCGATGCCGCTCGGCACCGGGTCACCCACCTGGTCGAGCACGACCCGCAGGGTGGTGAGGCTCATGAGAACACTCCCTCGGCCATGGCCTCGTCGAGCGCCGCACGCCACGGGCGCATCGGCGCGAGGCCGACGCTCGCCCAGCCCTCGTGAGCGAGTACCGAGTTGGCGGGTCGTCGAGCGGGTCGCACAAACTGCGCGCTGTCGGTTGGCGCGACGGCATCAGGGTCGCCGTGCAGGTTCTCAACTATTGCCCGCGCAAAGCCATGCCACGTGGTGGCCCCGGAGTTGGTGCCGTGCAGGGTTGCCGAGCGCACACCGGCGTCGAGCATCCGCACCGTCTGTTCGGCGAGATCGCGGGTCCAGGTGGGCTGGCCGTGTTGATCGTTGACCACGGTGAGCGTGCCGTGCTCGCGATAGAGGCGCATCAACGTGCGCACGAAGTTGGGACCGTGCTCGCCATACAGCCATGCCGTTCGCAGCACGATGGTGCCTTCGGGATGCGCGGCCACAGCCCGCCGTTCACCCTCGGCTTTCGACCGCCCGTACGCGCTCACGGGCGCGATCGCGGCATCTTCTGGATACGGCCCGACGCCGTCGCCGGCGAACACATAGTCGGTCGAGTACTGCACGAGAACGGCACCGGCTGCCGCGGCCGCCCGCGCTAGGTTCTCGGCGCCCGTCGCGTTGATGAGCGTCGCCTGCTCTTCGTCGGTTTCGGCCGCATCGACCGCCGTGTAGGCCGCGGCGTTGAGCACCACGTCGTGGCCAGCGACGGCGTCAATGCAGGCGCGCGGGTCGGTGATGTCGAGCTCGAGCCGCGAGAGCGCGGTAACCGAGCGGTCGGCGAGAGCGGCCTGCAGGTCGCGCCCGAGCATGCCGCCCGCGCCCGCGATCAGATAGCGCACCGGGTTCGTCACTGCCCTTGCGCGCGGTAGCGAGCTTCGGTGGCGTCTTTTTGGGGCGCCCACCAGGCCTCGTTGTCTCGATACCACTGCACGGTGTCGGCGAGTCCCGCGGTGAAGTCGCTAAAGCGCGGCGCCCAGCCCAATTCGCGACGCAGCTTGCTCGAGTCGATGGCGTAGCGCAAGTCGTGGCCGGGGCGGTCGGTGACATGGTCATAGGCGTCGGCCGGCTGCCCGAGCGTTGTCAGAATGAGTTCGACGACGTCTTTGTTGTTCTTCTCGCCATCGGCACCGATGAGGTAGGTCTCGCCGATCGTGCCGCGATCAAGAATCGTGAGCACCGCGGCCGAGTGGTCATCGGCGTGAATCCAGTCGCGCACGTTCTCGCCCGAGCCATACAGCTTGGGGCGCTCGCCGCGCAGCACGTTGGTGATTTGACGCGGGATGAACTTCTCAACGTGCTGGTAGGGCCCGTAGTTGTTCGAGCAGTTCGAGATGGTTGCTCGCACCCCGAACGAGCGCACCCACGCGCGCACGAGCAGGTCGCTGCCGGCCTTCGTCGACGAGTACGGGCTCGAGGGGTTGTACTGAGTGGTCTCGGTGAACCGCGCGGGGTCATCGAGCTCGAGGTCGCCGTAGACCTCGTCGGTCGAGATGTGGTGAAAGCGAGTGCCGTGACGCCGTACGGCCTCGAGCAACGTGAAGGTGCCCATGATGTTGGTGTCGACGAACGGGCGAGGGTCGTCGAGCGAGTTGTCGTTGTGGCTCTCGGCCGCGTAGTGCACGACGGCATCGGCCGCGGCGACGAGCTCATCGACGAGCGCGGCGTCACAGATGTCGCCCTGAACGAACGTCAGGCGAGCATCCGGTAGCCCCTCTAGCGAGGCGCGGTTGCCGGCGTACGTGAGCTTGTCGAGCACCGTCACGTGGTGATCAGTGTGCGCAATGACGTGGTGAACGAAGTTCGAGCCGATGAAGCCGGCGCCGCCGGTGACGAGCAGATGCATAGCTCTGAGTCTACCGACGGGCTCGTCAGCGCCGTGCGGCCCGAACGAGCAGGGTAGCCCGCACGCGTAACCCGACGTCGAGCACGGCGCGAAGCGGCCACAAAAGGGGCCCGCGATACTTCGCTGCCAAGAACCTGCGCGCGCTGTCATGATGCGCGCGAATCATGAGGCCCGACTCGCCTTCGGTCGAGTGAGCGCCATCGTGCGTGACGACCGCCAACGGCTCATACACGCTGCGCAACCCAGCGCGGGCCAACCGAAAGCCGAGGTCTACGTCTTCGAAGTACATGAAGTAGCCCTCGTCGAAACCACCGATGCGCGTGAACGCCGATCGTCGAACCAGCAAGCAAGCGCCCGAGAGCCAGCCAGCATCGCGCCGTTCGCCGCCCGTGCGTTCGGCGTCGTGGTATCGACGCGTAAAGGGGTTGGTCGGCCACACGCGAACAAGAAGAGCGTGTCCGACTCCCGTGCGCAAAGACGGAATCGCGCGGGCAGAGGGGTACACCGAGCCATCAGAGTTGAGAACGCACGGCCCGACGGCGCCGATTGTGGCGTCTGAGCGTCCGGTCGCGAGAAGCGTGGCGATCGTCTCAGGAGTCAGGGTGACGTCGGGGTTGCTGACGAGAACCCACTCAATGTCGTCATCAAGCGTCGCCACCCCCGCGTTGACCGCCGCACCGTAGCCCGGGTTCGCGTCGAGCGGCACATAGGTGGCGCCAGCGTGCGCTGCCAACTGTCGGGCGCCCTCGCCGTCTGCGGGGCAGTTATCGGCAACGACGATGCTCAGGTGCACCCCAGTCGAGGCCAGCACAGACTGCAAGAACGGTTCAAGAACTCGATCTGACCGGAAGGCGACGGTGACGATGCCGACGCGTGTCGGCTGTTCGGCCTCAGACTCCATGGTGTGCCCATCGTAGCCGTCCCGCTCTAGGCTGACGATCGTGGCGAAACCCCTCGAGCACGCTGATCTCTCGGTGGCGATGTGCACCCACAACGGTGCCGCCTTCGTTGGTGAGCAAGTGCGCAGCATTCTCTCGCAGCGACCAGCGCCTCGAGAGCTGGTGGTGGGCGATGACGCGTCAACCGATGACACCGTCGCTGAAGTAGAGCGTGCGGTGAGCGAAGCGCGAGCCGCTGAGCCAGGGCTCCAGACGCAACTCACGGTGCTGCGACGGTCTCAACCCCTCGGCGTGACAGCCAACTTCGACGCCACGATCGCTGCCTGTACCGGCGAACTCGTCGCCCTGAGCGATCAAGACGACGTCTGGCCCGCAGGCAGGCTGTCGCGTCTCATCACCGTCTTCGACGACCCGGCAGTGCTGCTCGCACACTCTGACGCTCGACTCGTCGACGCTCATGGCGAGGCGCTCGGCGCGACCCTCTTGCAGGTGCTCGAGGTGAGCGCGGTCGAGCGTGCCGGTCTGCGGGCGGGTGACGCCTGGCCGATCTTGCTTCGCCGCAATACCGTCACGGGAGCCACCGTCGTCATCCGTCGCTCCCTCGCCGAGCGCGCTCACCCGTTTCCTGCTGCGTGGGTGCATGACGAGTGGCTCGCCATTGTCGCTGCCGCTTACAGCGGAGTTCGCCTGATCGATGAGCCGCTCGTCGACTACCGTCAGCACGGCGGCAACGTCATCGGTGCGACACGGGTCACCTGGGCTCGGCGCTGGGAGCGCTTGCGCGAGCCACGCGACGCTCGCGCAGCCCGACTCGTGGCCCGGGCAGCGGCACTCGTCGAGCGCCTTCCCGAGTGGGGCGCCCCTGACGACATGATGACGGATGCCCAGCTCAAGCTGGCATTCGAGCGCTCCCGCGCGGCGGCGCCCGGCTGGCAGCCCGCCCGCGTGCCCGGCATCGTGGCTCGACTTCTCCGCGGTGAGTACCAACGTTTCGCGCGGGGGACCATCGACGTGCTGCGCGACCTCGTGCAGCCGCCACGAGAGCGTTAGGCTCGACGACCGTGCAGATTCGTGAGCTTTCCATTCCTGACGTCTACGAGATCACTCCGATTCAGCGGGGTGACGACCGCGGCGTATTCCTCGAGTGGTATCGGCATGATCTGCTCGAACAAGCGGTGGGTCACTCGCTCACCTTGAGGCAGGGCAATACCTCGGTCTCGAAGCGCGGCGTGGTGCGGGGCATCCACTTTGCCGACCTTCCGCCGGGGCAGGCAAAGTACGTCACCTGCCCGAGTGGCGCCGTTCTCGATTTCGCCATCGACGTGCGCCTGGGTTCACCGACCTTCGGCCAGTGGGACACGGTATTGCTCGACGATGTTGACCGTCGCGCGATCTACCTTGCTGAAGGACTCGGCCATGCCTTCGTTGCGCTCACCGAGAACGCCACGGTGTCGTACCTCGTGACCGATACCTACAACCCGCAGCGCGAGCACGCGGTGAACCCCCTCGATGAGCAGATCGCCCTGCGCTTTCCGGCCGAGTTGGGCGAGCCCCTTCTGTCACCGAAAGACCTCGAGGCGCCGTCTCTCGCTGAGGCCGAACGTTTGGGCCTCTTGCCGACGTACGACGACGTACGCAACTGGTATTCGACCCTCGATGCCGACGCTGCCGACCGTCGATCGATTGAAGACTCCTAGACCGACCGGGCCGTTTTCTAGCGAGACGTGACGTCGCGTCGATTCTGGCGTCGGGCGTCTGATTCGTCGAACGTGCGGCAGTGTCGGCTCGCTGCGCCGGGGTGCGCCGTTGGCCCCGGCTAGGCTGGTCGTTATGAAGGGCATCATTCTTGCGGGTGGCTCGGGCACCCGACTGTGGCCGATCACGAAGGGCATCTCGAAGCAGCTGATGCCCATCTACGACAAGCCGATGGTCTACTACCCGCTGTCGACGCTCATGATGGCCGACATTCGTGAGATCTTGATCATCACGACGCCCGAGTACAACGAGCAGTTTCGCGCGTTGCTCGGCGACGGCAGCGACCTTGGCATTCGCCTCGAGTACGCCTCGCAGCCCTCGCCCGACGGCCTCGCCCAGGCCTTCCTCATCGGTGAAGAATTCATCGGCGACGACAGCGTCGCCCTCGTGCTGGGCGACAACATCTTTCATGGCTCCGGCCTGGGCTCGTCGCTGCGCCAGCACACCGACATTGAGGGTGGCCTGATCTTCGCGTACCAGGTTGCTGATCCCGCTGCTTATGGTGTCGTCGAGTTCGACGACGAGATGCGAGCGATCTCCATCGAAGAAAAGCCTGCGCAGCCCAAGAGCAACTACGCCGTACCGGGGCTCTACTTCTACGACAATTCCGTTATCGAGGTCGCCAAGGCAATTCGCCCGAGTGCACGCGGTGAACTCGAGATCTCGAGTGTCAATGAGCACTATCTCGACCATGGTCAACTGCAGGTGCAGGTGCTCGACCGTGGCACGGCCTGGCTCGACACCGGCACTTTTGAGTCGATGATGCAAGCGTCTGAATATGTTCGTGTGATCGAAGACCGTCAGGGATTCAAGATTGGGTGCATTGAAGAAATAGCGTGGCGCGCGGGGTGGATCGACGACGCTCAGCTCGAGGCTCTTGCCGCACCGTTGCGCAAGAGCGGGTACGGAGCGTACTTGCAGCGGCTGGTCGAGGGCGCTCGTGGCTGAGGGGCACCGAACTGGTCCGCTCGGGCTCGTGCGCGCGACGTGGCGCACGCTGCGGCAGAACGGGCCACGGGCAACCCTCGCGCGCGTGTTCGGAAAGCTGCACCAAATCACCGCAGCTCACTCGTCGAGTTCCATGCTCGTGGCGGCGGATGACGCCGCTCGCGTTGACTGGACGCGTCCCGGCGAGAACCTGACAGATCCGCTTCTCGTGACCGAAGCGTCGCTCAACCTCGCGTGGATCATGTCCCCACCTGGTCGAGGGAGCGGGGGCCACCAGAACCTGTTTCGATTCATTGCCTTCGCCGAGCAGGCGGGGCACCGGTGCACGATCTACCTCTACTCGTCGGCATCGACGCCCCCGAGCGTCGATGAAGCCCGTGCGGTTGTCGCCGAATCGTCGGCCTACCCGACGGTCGACGCTGAGTTCGTTGTCTACGACCGACAGTCGGGAGTCGGCGACGAGACGCACGCGATCATTGCGACCGGTTGGGAAACCGCCTACCCGTCTTTTCTTGACCCCTCGCACGCACGGCGGTTCTACTTCGTTCAAGACTTCGAGCCAAGCTTCTACCCCCTCGGCAGCGAGTACGTGCTCGCCGAAAACACCTACAGGTTCGGGTTTCACGGCATCACCGCGGGGGGTTGGCTGGCCGAGACGCTGTCGCGCGACTACGGCATGGTCACCGACAAGTTCGATTTCGCCGCAGACACTGCGCACTACTCGGTCACGAACCCCGAGGCGCGATCTGAGGTGTTCTTCTACGCCAGGCCCGTCACTGCCCGACGCGCCTTCGAGCTGGGAATACTCGTTCTCGAAGAGTTTGCCCGGCTCAAGCCTGACGTCACGATTAACCTTGCCGGCTGGGACCTCACGGGCTGGAATGTTCCGTTCCCGCACGTCAACCACGGCTCGCTCAATCTCGAACAGCTCAATGGGCTGTACAACCGATGCGCTGCGGGCTTGGTCTTGTCGCTCTCGAACATGTCGCTGCTGCCCCTTGAACTGATCGCCAGTGGGGTCGCCCCCGTCGTGAACGATGGCCCCAACAATCGGCTCGTTTCTGACAACCCCTTTATTGAGTACGTGCCGACCGCCCCCGGTGCCATGGCCCGACGCATGGTTGAGATTCTTGAAAGGCCCGATGCTGCTGAGCGTGTTCGCGCGATGCCGGCATCTTTGGGTGCTCCTGACTGGCGTGAGTCGGGTCAGCAGTTCTTGCGGGCACTCGAGCGGGGCGTTCGTGGCTAACGCTCTCGTACTGGGTGGTGGTGGGTTCATCGGCTCGCACTTGGTCGATGCACTCGTAGCCGAAGGGCACCGCGTGACCGTCTTCGATCGGTTCCGCGACGGGATTCCTGCGGTGGCACGCCCCGGCGTCGTCTACTGTGCGGGTGACTTTCTCGACCGCGCCAGCCTTGATGAAGCGGTGGTTGGCCACGACTGGGTTTTTCATCTGCTGTCGACAACCTCCCCGGCCACTGCCCAGGCCGATCCCACGGTCGACCTGCAAACGAATGTGCTCCAGTCGGTCGAGCTGTTCTCGGCCTGTGTCAGAGCCGACGTCAAGCACGTCTACTTTGCATCGACAGGAGGTGCCATTTACGGTCCGCAGAATCAGTCGGAGTTCTCCGAGCTTGATCAAACCCTCCCCGTCTCGCCCTATGGAATCGGCAAGCTGGCGATCGAGAATTACCTTCGCTACTTCTCGGCGGTGCACGGCCTCCGCTCGACGAGCCTGCGAATCTCTAACCCGTACGGCACCCGGCAGCAACCTCATCGCAAGCAGGGATTCATCCCCATCGCCTTGCGCAGCATCATTGAGGGGGGCGACGTCGTGCAGGTCGGCGATGGCTCTATGGTGCGCGACTACATCCTTGTTGACGATCTCGTCGCCATGATCGTGCGGCTCACTCGCACCATCCCGAAGCACGACGTCTACAACCTCGGAAGCGGGCACGGCGCGTCAGTCTCCGACGTTATTGAGGCGATGCGGCGCGTGACGCGCGTAGATTTCGGCATCGAGTTGCGCGAGAAGCTCAGCACCTTTGTCGACCGTTCGGTACTCAATGTCGACCGTTTCGTCGGCGAGTTCGGTGCTGTCGATCTCACTCCTCTCGATGAGGGAATCCGTCAGACCTACACAGAAATGCTGGAGCATCACCGTGGCTAAGGCCCTTCGTGCGACCGTTGCCATCCTCACCTACAACGGCGAGACCTACCTTCGCGAAATCCTGGATGCCGTGCTCGCGCAAGAGCACATCGACGGCCCTTTCGAAGTTCTCGTCATCGATTCGGGCTCGACCGATTCGACCCTCGACATCATTCGTTCGTTCCCCTCCGTGAGGCTTCACGAGATTCCGAACAGTGAGTTTGGTCATGGCCGCACCCGCAATCTCGCGGCTCAGCTGGCGGGCGGCGAGTTCGTCGCGTTCCTTACCCACGACGCGATTCCTGCTTCTCCACGTTGGCTCGCTGAGTTGCTGGCGCCCTTCGCTCTAAACCCGGCGGTGCAGGGAGTCGTTGGTCGTCAGATTCCCCGCGCGAACTGTGTTCCGACTCTGCGATACGACATCATTCACACGTTTGCCACCCTCGGCCCGAAGCTGGGAACGACTCTCTACCGGTACGACCCGAGTGTGTTCGCCGAGTCTGACCTTGACGCCCTGTCGTTCTACTCAGATGTCAACTCCGCCGCTCGGCGCTCGTTTCTGGTCGACGTCATCCCGTATCGCGATGTGCCCTACGCCGAAGACCAGCTCTTCGGCAAAGACCTCCTCGTGGCCGGCCACATCAAGGCATACAGTGCTCGGGCTGCCGTGATCCACTCCAATGATCTGACGTTGCACGAGTTTGGTCGCCGCATCATCGATGAGACGGTGGGGCTTCGTCGTATTGGTTTGCCCGTGCAACAGGTCTCCGTGCCGGGGGCCGCTGTGCGAATGGTCAAGGGCACGCTCGGCGACACGTTGCGGCTCGTGCGCGACGATGGCTATTCGCTGCCGCAGAAGGTGAAGTGGCTGTTCGTGAACCCCTGGTTTCAGTGGCGCAAGTGGTCGAGCATCTACCGGGGCCAGCACATTCGGCTCGATGATGTGGCTCGATTCGAGAGCAAGTCACTCGAACACACCCGTCGGCGCAAGCATGAGAAGGCGGCGCGGCAAGCGGACTAGAGCCCGCCAGCGGTCGCAACACTTGCTCGATTAACGGTGAGTCATCGAGGGTGCGACCTGGGCATTGACTCGAAGCGTCGCGCGTCGGCTGCTACGGCGCCGCACGCGCGACACGGCACACCGTCGTTGGCACGAGCGTGAGACGCGGGGTGCTGAGCGGGCCCGCCTAGATTGCGCGCTAGTCGAGCCGACCGACGGTCGCGGTGGTGTCGAATCTCACAACGCCAACAGCGGCGGTCTGGTCCTCCACGCGAAAGCTCGCGGCAAGCGGGGCATCATCGATGGTTGACCTGTTGGCGGCGTAGATGGTCGCCCGAACGTGGTACTCGCCTTTAGCCAGGGCGCTGTCGGGCAACAAGAAAGCGACGTCGTAGGTTCCCGGCTTCGACGGCAGCCCGAGGCTCATGCCGTGCGTGTTGATGCCGTACACGGCGTTCCCGGCTGGGGTTTGAATCCCAATGCCCACGATGAGGCCTGGGTCAACCGAAGCGATGCGGTATCTCACGGCGACGGAAATGTCGCCACCGGGGAGAAAGTCTCCTGCGAGGTTGGTCTTCGTCGACGTGAGGCGAACGCTCTCGACCCGGGCGCCCGTGGTTAGCTCTTCGAGAACTGTCGCTCCCGTGGTGTCGGTCGCTGCAGTCCCGGCCACGAATGACTCGCGAAGCGCGGCAATGCCGCCTTCGGCATCGCCGTCAAAGATCATGCGCCCGTGGTCCAGAACAATGACGCGATCACACAACTGCATCACCTGGTCGGCGGAGTGGCTGACGAACACAATCGTGCGCCCCTCGCGCTGGAACTGCTGAATCTTGTCCATGCACTTTCGTTGGAAGGGTTCGTCGCCGACTGCCAGCACCTCATCGACGAGAAGCAGGTCGGGGTCGACGTGAATCGCCACCGAAAAGGCGAGCCGCACGTACATGCCCGAGCTGTAGAACTTCACTTGCGAGTCAATGAACTCACCGATCTCAGAGAACTCGACGATGTCGTCGAAGTATCGGTCGGTCTCTGCGCGAGACAGGCCGAGGATCGACGCGTTGAGGTAGACGTTTTCACGGCCCGTGAGGTCGGGGTGGAAACCGGCACCGAGTTCGAGCAGCGCGGCGATGCGACCTCGGCGCTTTACGGTTCCGGAAGTCGGCTGAATGATGCCGCCGATGACCTTGAGCAATGTGCTTTTGCCCGAACCGTTGTGCCCAACAAGCCCGACTGTGGTGCCGGACTCAATGTCGAGGGTGATGTTGTGGAGGGCCCAGAAGTCGACGCGGTGCTGACGGGCGCGGCGCAGGTTGAGTAGCCGTTCCTTGACTGACTTGTCTTTGTGCAACACGAAACGCTTTGATGCGTCGGTGACACTCACGATGAGAGGAGCGGGCGACGTCATCACAGCTCCTGCGCAAAGTTGCCTTGCAAGCGAGCGAAGATGCGCTGGCTTACCCACAGCAAAACGAGGCTCACGCCGAGAGCGATCCACATGCGCAGGGCGAGGTCGGGCGGCCACACGACTCCGCCTTCGGCGAGAGAGCCGGCGAGCCAGAGGCCCTTTTGCATGCCCAAAATGGCGACCGTCACAGGATTCGCGAGGTACAGCTGCTCAAGCCATGTGCCGCTGATCGCATTGCTGACGAACGCATAGGAGTAGACGATGGGCGAAGCCCAAAAGAGCACGGCCAGGATGACCTCGACAAGGTGTTCAAGGTCGCGCAGGTAAACGGTCAATCCGGCGAGCAAGATACCGAGCGCGGTTCCGAAAACGATGATCAGAACGATTCCGAGGAGCGCGTAGGGCAGGTCGGGCGTGAGCGGAAAGCGCGAGAGAACGAGCGTCGCCGTGATCAGAATAAGGAACTGCATCGCGAAACTGAACAGAGCGCCGCCGACACTCGCGAGAGGGAAGATCTCGCGGGGGAGGTACACCTTCTTCACCAACCCGCCGTTGCTAATGATCGACTTCGTGCCGTTGCCAACGATTTCGATAAAGAGTGTCCACCCGGTGAGTCCGACGAAAACGAAGATCGCAAAGTCAGGCACTGCGCGGGCTACACCGAGAATTTGGCCGACGGCAAAGTAGTAGATGAGCAGTTGGGTGAGTGGGCGCACAAGGCTCCACAGAACACCGAGAGAGCTGTCTTTGTAGCGCGCCTTGAGCTCGCGACGAACGAGGAGGCCGAGTAGTTCTCGCTGGCTCCAGATCTCTCCCAGTGAACGCACTGCGCCGCGAAAGAACCCCTGAGTTCGCCCGACTTGTACCATCGGCAGCGTTTCGATGCGCGCTGCGCGCTCGGCGGCGCCGGAATCTGTCACTGTGTCGACCTCAAACGAGTGGGGGAGGGGAAGAGAGGCCTCAGTCTAATTGATGTCCCTCTTGCCAGCACTGTCGCCGTCGCGATCTTCCGCTTCGCGCAGACGAAGGTCGAGCATCGCGACTTTCTCCGCGAGGGTGCGCGTCTTCGCCTCGAGTCTCGTGAGTTCGGCGCTGTGTTGAAGGTGGGCGAGGAAGAGAACCGTGATGCTGGCGAAGAAGACAAGGTTCGTCGGCACGGCGACACCGAGAGCATCTGCTGTCCACTGCAGGATCGAGGGGAACACACCGATCACGAGAGCGATCATGCCGCCGAGGAGCCACCAGATCGCATGCCGCTCTCGCAAAGATCCACGGCGCAGCATTTCGATGATGATCACGAGCACAAGCACGGCCGAGAGGATTCCGAAGATATAAGAAGCGGTGCTCATGAGGCGCCTTTCGGAAGATGTGACGAATCCGGCGCTTGACGGATCAAGCCAATAAGGAGGGCGATGGATGCGCGACCAAGATAGACCGCACTCCGCAACGGCTGGTGCGACGGTGTGCCTCCCGATCGCTCGCGCATAACGACGGGTACCTGCACGACGCGGCACCCCGCCTTGCTCGCGATGACGAGGGCCTCGATCGTGTCGCCGAGATACTCAGCGGGGTAGTCGCGAGCGAAGAGGTCGAGCGCGCGGGGACCCATCGCCTTGAAGCCCGATGTTGAATCGGTCAGCTTTTGGCCGGTGATGCGACTCAGAACGATCGACAGCACAACCATCGCCCATCGGCGAGGGCCGCGAACCACGTAGTCGCCGCGACCAGCGAAGCGTGCACCGATCACAAGGTCTGCGTGCTCAAGCTGTTCTAACAGTCGCGGTACCTCGCTGGGGTCGTGCTGCCCGTCGGCATCGATCTGCACGGCTTGGGTGTAGCCGCGGTCACGAGCGAATCGAAAACCCGCTCGCATCGCGGCTCCCACACCGAGATTGAAGGGCAATGAAATGACGGTGGCACCAGCGGCACTCGCGACGTGACGCGTCGCGTCGGTAGAACCATCGTCGACGACCAGCAAGTCGAACGCCGGGAGCGCGCGGCGAACATCCGCAATCGTCACCGCGACCGACTGTTCCTCGTTGAAAGCGGGCATGATCAGCAGGGTCGTCACGCACTCCTCCTTTGCTCTGAGCGTAGGGCCGCGGAGTCACGTCGTGCGTCGAGCAGCAGCACGATGGCGGCTGCGCTGCCGAGTAGACCGTTCGCGATGATGTAGTGCTCAACCGTCGGCAGCAGAGCGACACCGGCGATGCCTTGGGCCACGGCGACGACGATCACCACGACGAGGCCGAAACGCGATGCGACGGCCGTGGTGCGGATGAGCACGGCTTGAGCGACTGCCCAGGGTACGAAACTGATCGCGAGCAGCGGAAGATAACTGATTGCCAGCGAGTACTCACCGCCGAAAAGAAGCTCGATGATCGGTCCGGCGATGAGCGCGAGCGCGAGGGCAACGAGGATGCCGCCACCGAGGGTCACCAAGAGGGTCAGCGTAAGACCGCGTCTCGATCGCGCTCGATCGTCGCTGTGCACCACGAAGCGTGGCAGCAGGTACAGCGACAGCGTCGCGGGAATAATGAGAGTCGTCTTGACCAAAACGGCGGCGGCGGCGTACGCCCCGGCTTCGGTCGTTGATGCCAGCGCCCGCACGAGAATCACATCAACATTCGTGACGACGGCGAAGGCGATCGTCAGCAAGAGCACAACTGTCGTGTCTCGGTCGAAGGCTCGACGGCTAGTAGGAGTGCTCAGCCGCCGCGCCTGCATGCTCGACCCAAAGGTGCCGAGAATCACTGTCGCGAGAACCGCGATGAGCACCCCGGTGACCCCAAAGCCAAGCATCACGACAGCGACGGTGAGCGCGAGCTGCAGCACCTGCGATCCTGTCGTCCAATAGACGACGGCACGCGTACGGCCGAGCCCTTGGAGCACTCCTTGCGCGCGAGCAAAGAGGAAGTATGGAAGCAGGGCTGCCGTTGTGATGGCAAGCGCCAGCGGCGTGCTGTCGAGGGCGATCAGCAACCACGGCGCGAGAACGACAACGGTCAGAGTCGAGGCTCCGCCCAAGATGAGTGATTCCGTGAGGGCGGTATCACGCGTCGCTCCCCCCGGCTGACCAGCAGGGGCGAGAGTAGCTCGAGCGGCGTTGACCGCAACCGAGGTGCGTAGCGCGCCACTCCCGATCGCGACGATGTTGATGACCGCGAGAAGGGCCGCGAGCAAGCCAAAGTCGGCTGGTCCGAGGCCCCGTACGGCGACGATCTGGAAGCCAGCAGTTGCAATGATTCCGACGATGCTGACGATCGCGATTGTGCCGAGCTCTCGACCATGTCGCGCTAGCGACGACGAGGCGGGCGACGGGTCGCCGCCGTCAGTCATCGGCGGTCGGATCCCCGACGACGGGGGGTTTCGGCTCTGCGTACCCCCGCCGAGCAAGGTCGTCAACGATGATCTCGGAGGGGGAGTGCGGCGGGCGCATGGCGGGCCGTCGATACTGCTCGAAAGACTTAAGGAAGTCGGTCAGAGCCGATGAGCTCCACCCCGACAGCACGATGTTCTCGCCGACGCCCTCTTGCTGCTCTGTCGTGACGCGGTGCACGAGGGTTGGCACACCGACGAGCGCGGCCTCCGCCTGGATCCCGCCCGAGTCAGTGACGATGAACGACGCACGGCGCAGCAGACTAATGAACTGCTCGTGCGGCAACTTGTCTTGCACCTGGATCATGCCGCCGTCGGCCGCCGCGAGCAGGCCGGGAATCGTCTCTCGTGCGTACGCGTCCACGAAGAAACGCAGGGGAAGAGGGCTCTCTGCCGCGAGCACCCTCATCGTCTCTTCGACGAGCTCTCGGTTCGACAGGTACTCGTATCGGTGAAGGAGTACGACGCCGACCGGATCACGTTCGCTGGGCGCATCGACCGCGTGATCGAGCACGGCGTCGATGACGGTGTTGCCATGGGTGTAGACGACGTTCTCTTTGCCCGCGAGGTTCGCCGTCGCTTCCTCAGACGGCGTGTAGTGGATTGTGGCGAGCCGTCCGGCAATTCGTCGGTCAAGCTCCTCAGGGAACGGATGCCGCCAGTTCCCAGAGCGGAGTCCGGCCTCGACGTGAGCCGAGGGTAGGCCCAAGCGTCGCGCGATCCACGTTCCCACAACTGTCGTGAGCGTGTCGCCGTGCACGACGATGATCGAGTGGGCCGGCAAACTCGCCCGCAGACCGCGTCTCTCGGCGCGCACCCACCGCCAGATCGTCCACAACCAGCGCACGACATCCCGACTGCTACCGAGGGGGGCGCTGCCGTTGCCGTAGGCGATGATTCGATCCGGCTCGGGAAGGCCCAGCTCGGGGATCATGCGTGTCAGCGATTCTGTGTGTTGACACGTCAACCATTGCTCAAAGGGCACCCCGCGTTCCATGAGGCGGCGGGCGATAGGGGCCAGCTTGATCGCTTCGGCTGTGGTGCCGTAGATGAAGATGATCATGGGCTAACCTCCGAGGCTTGCGTACTGGGTTGGCGACGAGCGAAGGCCGCGCGGTGAATCACGAGGCCGCGAACGAGGCCCACCCAGAAGGCAAGGCCGAAGGGGATGATGAACAGCGCGTAGGCGAGGAGCGCTCGTCGCGGCGCACCGCACCGCGCGCCGACCACAGGTGGAATGCCCAGTGCGATCACGGCTACCGCAGCGATAGCAATCGCAATCCAGGCCTGACCGGCCACCAGCGCGATCGCGATCACCAGCACACCCACGAGTGGAGCCGCAGCGAGCGCGATGAGGGCGAGTGATCGAGCGAGGGTCGTGCCGGCGTAGCTGTCGACGAAGAGTGTGCCGCGGTCGAGAGTGTGCCTCATGAACGGGCCGAACGACGTGCGAGGCCGGTACGTCGCTGCGAAGCCCGGGTCGATCTGGATGGGAGTCACAGCGACGAGCGCGCGGAGCAGGGAGGTGTCGTCAGAGACGAGGTGTGTGTCAGCCGTCGGCCATGCCCGTTCGCACGCTTCGAGAAAGAGGTGTCGATCAACGGCGAAGAGCGTGGTGCCCTTGGGCATGCGATCGAAGTTGTCGAGCGTGATGTGCATGGGGCGCGGTTTCGCAAGGTAATCCCGCCAGAAGATGTGTGTAAGCACTTCCCACAGTCGACCGATGAGTGGTGCTTGCTCATCAATCTCTATGTGCCCGTTCCACGCCCGAAGCGAACCTGGTTCGGCCAGCCGTTCGAGCAGGTACCGAATCGAATCGGGGTGCATGAGCACTCGCGAATCGAGGAGAATAATGTGAGCCGCCGTGGCGGTGCTTGCTCCGACGAATCGGGCGGCAAACCGGCCGCGGTTGCCCTGAGTGACAACCGACACCGCCATACTGTGCGACGCCGGTCGATCACGCAGCAACTCGGCCGTGCCATCGGTCGAGCCATCGTCGACGACGATCACATTGACCGTGATGCCGGCTACCCGAGCCGCCTCTTCTAGGGCATCGAGGGTGCTCGGTAACCAGGGCGCCGAGTTGAAGCTGGGGATCACGACGGCGATGTCGGAAGCGAATGCGCCGACCGAGCCATCACTGTTGCTCACGTTTTGCTCCGACGGTTGTACGACGAGGTGTGTAGGTTTGTGTCTGCCGACATGACCTAGCGGCTCGACTGGCTGTTCGAGCTTTCACCCTATGGCATGGATCACGGCGCGGGGAGTCGGTGACGGCCGTCTGCGCACGTGCTCCGCAACCGTAACCAGTACCTCTCGAGAGCGAGCGATGTCGATGCGATTCCCATCCCGGGTAGCCCTGCGAGTGGCGGCCCCCGTTGCGTTGTTTGTCGCTTTGGCCAGTTGGGCGATCTCCTCACCAGTGGGGTCGAGCCCCGATGACGACTACCACATGGCGAGCATCTGGTGCGGCCAGGGAGTGCGCGAGGGGCTCTGCGAGCAGGGTGCCGAAGACGATCTCTTCGCGGTTCCGGCTGCCGCCGTTCTCGCATCGGAGTGCTTCGCTTTTGATCCCGCTGTCAGCGCGGCGTGCACCGAAGAGGTGCAGGGCGGACTCATCGAGACTCGACGGAGCAATGCGAGCGATGGCAAGTACCCCGATGTTTTCTACGGGGTAATGAGCCTCTTTGCGACGCCAGACGTGAGTAGCTCGGTCGTGACAATGCGCCTCTTCACGGCTTTTCTCTTCACGGCATTCACGACGGCACTGTGTTACCTGCTTCCCGTTCGCATCCGGCCGGCCTATGTGTGGGGAGCGCTCGCGACATCGGTGCCCCTCGGCATGTTCATCGTGCCGAGCGTTAACCCGAGTGGGTGGGCGGTCTTGGCGGCAGTGACGCTTTGGGCTGCCACGCTGGGATGGCTCACCGAGTCTGACCGACGGCGATGGATTGCTCTTGGTGCCCTCGCTGCACTCGCGTGCGTGGCTGGCGCGGGAGCGCGGGGTGACGCGGCGGTGTACGGCGTGATGGCGATGACCGCGGCCGCGATCGTCGGTTTCTCAAAGACGAGGTCGTATCGGCTGCGCCTTCTTCTCCCTTTCGCCTTGACCTTGCTCTCGATCGTTCTCTTCTTCACGGCGGGGCAGGGGTCAGTCGCTGACCCGAGCGGCCTCGGGCAAGGCACTCCGTGGTCGCAGACGGTGGCGCTCGCCATCACGAATCTGCAGCTCTTGCCAGAGCTCTGGATCGGTGTTTTGGGTTTCTGGGGTCTGGGGTGGCTCGACACCGAAATGCCCGGCATCGTGTGGGTCACCACGGTGGCTGTCGTCGGGGCCCTGATTGTGATCGGTCTCAAGCACGCCGATCGCCTCAAGATGCTCGGGGTCGGAATGGTGTTCACCGCCCTCATCGTCATTCCGATGTACATCCTCACCAACGACGAAGTGCTGGTCGGTTCGTATGTGCAGCCGCGGTACATCCAACCGATCCTGATCGTTCTCGTGGGGCTTGCCCTGCTCCGCGTCCACTCTGGACGTCGCCTTCTGTCGCGCGGTCAGGCCATGATGATCGTGATTGGGCTCTCGGTAGCCAACGCCGTCGCGTTGCACATCAACCTGCGCCGCTACGTCACCGGAACCGATGTCTTCGGGCTCAACCTCGACAATGCGACGGAGTGGTGGTGGGCGTTGCCCTTCGGCCCCATGTGGGTGTGGGCCGCGGGTTCTGTCGCGTTCGCCGCACTGCTCGTACTGACGAGCCCGTTGCTCGTCACCGCGGTCTCGGCAGACACCGCTCGTGAGGCTTCACCGCGGGCGGCGGAGCTGACGTCCTCGTGACGCGGCGGGCCTTGATCGCGGCGGTTCTCGCACCGCTGCTCGCGTTGACGGCGCTCGCCGCCTGGGCATTCGCATCGCCGGTCGGGGCGACTCCCGATGAAGACTTCCACCTGACCAGCATTTGGTGTGCCGCGGGCGACCGCACGGGGCTGTGCGAAGAGTCGGGTGATCCCACGACGCGGCTGGTCTCGCCCGCCTTCGCCGAGCCGCCGTGCTTCGCTTATGTGTCGAGCCAGTCGGCAGTCTGCCAGCTCGATGACCTCAGCAGTACCGCGCTTCTCGAAACTGATCGCGGCAACTTCGTGGGTGCGTATCCGCCGATCTTCTACGGCACGATGTCGGTGTTTGCCACTGACGACATCGCGGCCTCTGTTCTTGTTATGCGGCTCGTGAACGCGCTGCTTTTCGTCGGGTTGATGACCGTTCTCGTCGTGCTGATGCCCGCGCGCCACCGTCCCATGGTCGTGTTGGCCTATCTCGTGACACTCGTGCCGCTCGGGCTCTTTCTCGTGCCGTCGGTCAATCCCAGCGGCTGGGCGATCGTCGGGGTTGGCATTTCGTGGATGTCGCTGCTGGGCTTCATCGACCGCCCAGACCGCGCTCGCTGGGGGCTCGCCGCCGTATTCGCCGTGAGTTCGCTCATGGCAGCGGGCGCGCGGGCCGACGCGGGCGTGTTTGTTCTGCTGGGCGTCGCGGCTGTGCTCTTCTTGCGCTTTGAGCGGTCACGGCGGTTCGCGGTCGATGCGATCGTGCCCGTCGTCGTTGCCTTTGTGAGCATCGCGATCGTGGTGAGTTCGGCGCAGCTCTCGAGCGGGGTTGGCGGCTTCGGCGGATCCGGGTCGGCTCCGGTGGTCGACGGAGAGTCAGCTCCGGTTCCGACCGGACTCGGCTTGCTGCTTACGAACATCGTCAACGTGCCGTCGATCTGGGCCGGCGTGTTCGGGTCGTGGAACCTTGGGTGGTTCGACACGCGCCTGCCCGCTGTGGTGGGGCTCGCGGGCATCGGAGTCTTTGTCGCCGTCGCCACTCTCGGCTTCGCCCGCATGACGTGGCGCAAAGCCCTCGTGTTTGCCGGGGCGGCGTCGGCGCTCTGGTTTATTCCGGTCTACACGCTCACGCGCGGCGGCGACCCGGTCGGCCTCGAGGTGCAGCCGCGCTACCTCTTGCCGCTCATCATCATGCTCGTGGGCTTCGCGTTGCTCGCTGTCGGCCAGTGGGTCGTGGCGATTCCGCTCGCCTTGCGCGTCACCGTCGTGCTCGCCTCGGCTGCGACGCAGTCGCTCGCCCTGTACGTCAACCTGCGCCGCTATGTCACCGGCGACGACGTCACGGGGATCAGCCTTGACGCCAATCTCGAGTGGTGGTGGACCGCCGTGCCATCACCCATGGTCGTGTGGGTGCTCGGTTCGCTGGCGTGGGCTGGCCTGCTCACTCTCGTTGTGCTGCGTCGCCAGCCGGTCGCGGCCCCAGAGCTGCAGAGTCAGGCGATACCGATAACGCGGTAGGTGACATCGGGCCAACGGTCGGCGCTCGAGACGCGACGACCGTCGATAAACGTGCGGATGCCCGGCAAGTCTGCGGGCCTCAGGGTGCGGTAGTCGGCGTGGTCGGCCTGCACGACCGCCGCATCCACCGATTCGCCCAGGTGGTAGGGGCTAAACCCGAGGCGCGCGAGCTCGTCGTCGGTGTAGAGCGGATCGTGAACGAGCACGTGAGCCCCGCGAGCGCACAGAGCCTCAACGGCCGGGAACACGCCCGAGAACGCCGTCTCTTTCACTCCGCCGCGGTAGGTCGCGCCGAGCACGACGACCCGTTGGCCCTGAAGATCGCCGTGAACCCCCTCGAGCAGGCCGATCGTGTACGCGGGCATTCCGGCGTTCGCTTCGCGCGCCGCGCGCACGATCGTTGCCGCCGGATCGTTCCAGAGATACAACCGCGGGTAGACGGGAATGCAGTGCCCCCCGACGGCGATACCCGGTTGGTGGATGTGGCTGTAGGGCTGGGAGTTGCTCGCTTCGATGACCTGGTAGATGTCGATTCCGGCGGTCGCGGCGTACTGTGCGAACTGGTTGGCCAGCCCGATGTTGACGTCGCGATAGGTGGTTTCGGCGAGCTTTGCCATCTCGGCGGCCTCGGCGCTACCGAGATTCCACACGCCATTGCCGCGGGCCAAGTCGGGGCGCTCATCGAAGTCGAGAGCCGCTTCGTAGAACTCAACGGCGCGGGCAGCGCCCGCATCGCTCAGGCCGCCAACGAGCTTCGGGTACTTGCGCAGATCAGCGAAGACGCGGCCCGTCAGCACGCGCTCAGGGGAGAACACGACGTGGAAGTCGACACCCTCGGTCAGCGAGCTGTGCCTCTCGAGCATCGGCTTCCACCGCGTGCGAGTCGTCCCGACCGGCAGCGTGGTTTCGTACGCGACGAGGGCGCCGGGGCTGAGGTGCGCGGCGATCGAGCGGGTCGCGTCATCCATCCAGCCGAAGTCAGGTACAGCGTTCTCGTCGACGAACAGGGGCACCACAACGACGACGACCTGCGCGCCGGGGATGCCATCGGCATAATCGGTGGTCGCCCGAAGGCGGCCTGCAGGCACGACCTCGGCGAGTTGCTCGGCCAGGTTCGCCTCGCCCGGAAAAGGTGTGGTGCCCGCGTTCACGAGGTCGACCGTGGCGGGGTTGACGTCAATGCCGACAACCTCGTGGCCCTTTGAGGCGAACTGCACAGCGAGCGGCAGCCCGATCTTTCCGAGGGCGACAACGGCGATCTTCACGGGCAGGCAATCCTCACGAGGAGCAGGGCGGGGTACCGCACGAGTCTACGGTTAGCCCCGCGGCCGGTTTGCCGCCGCCAACTCCGCCTCGAGGGCGTCAATGCGGTCGACGAGCCGCGCTTCAGTGAGGGTGATCTCACGAGCCAGCTGAGTGTTTGCGCGGGCGAGCTGTACCGATCGCTTGTACTCATTCACCACATACAGCAGGGCCGCGACGATGAACACGTAGAACAACAGGTCTGACCCACGACCGATTCCGACCAGTGAGGCGAGCTGGGTGAGAAGGCCCGGCGCGACGACCACGACGACACCTGCCACGAGGGCGACGAGCACGAGCAGCCGTCGAATCGCGAGATGTCGTGGGCTCGGGGTCGATCGGATGAGGTAGATCGCGATGCCCACGAGCGACGCGATAAGGATGATCTGGAACCACATGACGGGCGCCCTCTCCCTGGATTGTTGCCGATCAGTTGATGATGAGGTCGACGAGAATGTTGATCGAGTTGAGCAACGACTGCCCCTTGGCTTTCGAGTAGTCGGTGTACAACACTTCGACGGGATGCTCGCGCCACGGCAACCCCGAACGCCCCAGCTGCACCACGATCTCGGTGGCGTGCGCCATGCGGTCTTGCTTGAGGTTGACCGCCTCAGCGGCGTCGCGCCGGAGCACGCGAAGACCGTTGTGGGCATCGGTGAGGGTGAGGCCGGTCGTGAGATTGGTGACGGCGACTGCCGTTTTCAGCACGATCTTCTTGAGCACGCCCGGCTTTGTGCGGTCATCAAGAAAGCGCGAGCCGAAGACAACCCCAAGGTTTTCGTCGCGGGCCTGGTGCAACATGGCGAGAGCATCGACGACGCGGTGCTGACCGTCGGCATCGAACGTCACGAGAAACTCTGCGGTCGGCTGGCTGCGCGCGTACGCGATGCCCGTCTGCAGGGCGGCACCCTGGCCAAGATTGTGCGGATGCCGAAGCACGCGGGCCCCGGCCGCCTCGGCGGTCTCGGCCGATCCGTCGGTCGATCCATCGTCGACACACACAATGTGCTCAAAGTGTTGTCGCAGCTCGGTGACGACCGCGCCGATGACCGATTGCTCGTTATAGAGCGGGATGACGACCCACGTGGTGGCGTCGAGCGCACCGGGAAGAACAGGGGAGGGCTCGGCGACCATAGGGGCCATTGTGTCAGAAGGCGATAGTCTTGAAAGGCGCGTGCCCGCGCATCCGCCCTCATCGAAAGCGCGCCTTCGTGACTCACTCTGCCGACGTTCGCATTGTTGATTCTGCCGATGTCGCTGCCTCTGCGCGCATTGGCTCGGGCAGCTCCATCTGGCATCTCGCTCAAGTGCGAGAAGACGCCGTGATGGGGGAGAACTGCGTGGTCGGGCGCGGCGCGTACATCGGCACGGGCGTGATCATGGGTGACAACTGCAAGGTGCAGAACTACGCGCTCGTGTATGAGCCCGCCGTGCTCGAGGCCGGCGTCTTCATCGGCCCTGCTGTCGTGCTGACCAATGACACGTATCCACGCGCCGTCAATGTTGACGGCAGCCCCAAGTCAGCACACGACTGGCAGCCCGTCGGAGTGACCATTCGTGAGGGGGCCGCGATTGGCGCGCGCGCCGTCTGTGTGGCACCCGTCGAGATCGGCCGCTGGGCCACGATCGCCGCGGGCAGTGTCGTGACCAAAGATGTTCCCGCTTTCGCCCTCATGGCCGGTGTGCCAGCACGCCGCTTGGGCTGGGTGGGTAAGGCTGGCGTGCGCCTCATCGAGCAAGACGGTCGCTGGGTGTGCCCGCAGACCGGCCAGAGCTATGTTGAGGCCGACGGCCTTCTGAGAGAGGAACCCCTCGCGTGAGCAAGCCCCTGATCCCCGCAGCGAAGCCGCTCATCGGTCGAGCCGAGCGCAAGGCCGTTGACCGCGTCTTGCGGTCGGGCATGGTCGCGCAAGGGCCTGAGGTTGCGGCTTTCGAGGCAGAGTTCGGTGCTCACTTCGTGCAGGGCCGCGCGTGCGTCGCCGTCAACAGCGGCACGGCCGGTCAGCACCTCGGCCAACTCGCTGCCGGTGTCGGACCGGGTGACGAGGTCATCGTTCCGTCGTTCACCTTTGCAGCGACCGGTAACTCGGTGGCTCTCACGGGTGCCACCCCGGTGTTCGTCGACATCGAGCCGGAGACCTTCGGCCTTGATCCGGCCGCTGTTGAGAAGGCGATCACCAAGAAGACCAAGGCGATCATGCCGGTGCACTTGTATGGGCACCCCGCGCGCATGGTTGAGCTCGAGGCGATCGCCCAGAAGCACGGCCTTGAGATTTATGAAGACGCCGCGCAGGCGCACGGGGCATCACTCAACGGGCGCCCCGTTGGCACGTGGGGCCGCTTCGCGATGTTCAGCCTCTACCCGACGAAGAACATGACCTCGGGCGAGGGTGGCATGGTCGCGTGCGACAGCCCCGAGCTCGTGCGGGCCGTCAAGCTGCTGCGCAACCAGGGTCAAGAGATTCAGTATCACAACGAGGTCATCGGCTTCAACGCTCGCATGACCGACATTCACGCCGCGATTGGCCGCGTGCAGCTCGGTCGTGTCGATGGCTGGACCACCACGCGCCAGCAGAACGCGGCCTACTTGAGCGCCGGCATCTCGGGGGTTTCCACTCCCGTCACTGCCCCGGGTGCCGTGCACGTGTTCCACCAGTACACCGTTCGGGTCACCGACGACCGCGATGGCTTCGTCAAGGCCCTGCGCGAAGAGCACGGTGTGGGCTCGGGCGTCTACTACCCGATTCCCAACCACCGGTTGCCGTCGCTCGCGACGTACGCGCCCGGGCTCGACTTGCCCGAGACCGAGAAGGCTGCGCGCGAGGTTGTGTCGCTGCCCGTGCATCCGTCACTCTCTCGTCGTGATCTCGACCGCATCGTGACGGCGGTCAACGCCGTGGCGGCGGCAGGCGCCTGATGACGACGCTTCGCGCCGGACTCATCGGCGTTGGCATGATGGGCCGCCACCACGCCCGCGTGCTCCGTGAGCTCGATGGCGTCGAGCTGGTCGCCATCGCCGACCCGGGCGGCGACCCCCACGGCGTTGCCGGGAGCCTGCCGATTCTCCCCGACATCAACGCGCTCGTTGCCGAAGGCGTCGACATCGCGGTTGTCGCAGTTCCCACGCGTTTTCACGAGGATGCTGCGCTCACCCTCGCGGCCGCCGGAGTACACACGCTCGTCGAAAAGCCCATCGCCGACACCCTCGAGGCGGGGCAGCGCATGGTCGACGCCTTCGAGTCGGCAGGATTGATCGGGGCCGTTGGCCACATCGAACGCTTCAACCCTGCTCTGCAAGAGATGCGCCGTCGCATCGCTGCGGGCGAGCTCGGCGAGGTGCACCAGGTCATCACGCGCCGCCAGGGGCCGTTCCCCTCGCGCATTGCCGATGTTGGCGTGGGCAAAGATCTCGCGAGCCACGACATCGACCTCACTGCCTGGGTCGTCAAGAGCACCTACGAAACCGTCTTCGCCCAGATTGCGTTCAAGTCGGGCCGCGAGCACGAAGACATGATCATCGCGTCGGGCCGGCTGGCCAACGGCGTCATCGTGAACCACATCGTGAACTGGCTCAGCCCCATGAAAGAGCGCATCACGATCGCCACGGGTGAGGCCGGCGCGCTCGTTGCCGACACCGCCACGGGCGACTTGACGTTCTATGCCAACGGCACCTTCCCGCTCGAGTGGGAGTCGGTCACGGCGTTCCGCGGGGTGAGCGAGGGCGACATGATCCGCTATGCGTTCCCCAAGCGTGAACCGTTGCGCGTCGAGCTCGAAGCCTTCCGCGACGCCGTGCTCGGCCACGAGACCGACCTCGTGACGATGCAGCAGGGTCTGCGCACGCTCGCGGTCGTCGAGGGCGTGCTCGATTCGGCGCGAACGGGCCGGTCGGTCAGCTTCTGACCATGCGCGTCATCATCGCGAGCCGCGTCTTCGCGCCCGAGCCGGCGGCCGCGGCCTTCCGGCTCGCCGCTCTCGCTCGCGAGCTGACCGTTCGTGGTCACGAGGTCGAGGTGTTGACGAGCCGCCTACCGGCCGGCGCCGAAGTGCCTGACTCCACGCCGGCGGGCGTCCGTGTGCGCCGTGCTCCCGTGCTCCGCGACCGCACGGGAGTCGTTCGGGGCTACCTGCCCTACCTGAGTTTCGACATCCCCCTGTTCTTTCGTCTCGTGGCGGCGCGGCGGGCAGCTGTCTTCGTTGTCGAGCCGCCTCCGACGACGGGTCTTGCCGCGGTTGCTGCGGCCGCGCTACGTCGCACGCCGGTGGTCTACTACGCGGCCGATGTGCTCGCCGATGCTGCGGCGAGCGCGGGCAACGCTGCCGCGGTGGTGCGAGTGGTGCGGTGGATGGAGCGCACGGTCTGGCGCCGCTCGGCGGCAGTGCTGAGCGTGTCGCCGAGCGTCACGGCCCGGCTGGTCGAGCTCGGGGTGCCCACGGCCCGCATCGTTGAGGTGGGCAACGGCATCGACACGAACGTGTTCACGCCCGAGGGCTCGACGTCAGTTGCGCAGCCGGGGTATGCGCTTTACGCGGGCACCGCATCCGAAGTGCACGGCGCGGGGGTGTTTGTTGAGGCTCTCGCCACGGTGCCCGAGGCCCGCCTGGTCTTCATGGGCGGTGGTGTCGAGTTCGCTGCCCTGCAGCGACGAGCCGACGAGGTCGCGCCCGGTCGGGTCACTTTTCACCCCACCGCTGCTCCTGAAGAGGTCGCCCGGTGGCTGCGCGGCGCTGCCGTCGCACTCGCGAGCGTGAAGCCCGACGGCGGCTACCAGTTCGCCTTCCCGACCAAGCTCTACGCCGCTGCCGCCACGGGTGCTCCGCTGCTGTTTTCGGGCGACGGACCGGGGGCCGGTTTCGCGCAGGATGCTCCCCTCGGCAGCGCCGCCCCCCACGATCCTGCGGCGGTGGCCGACGCGCTCAGCGCGCTGCTGTCGGCGCCCGCCACGGTCGCTGAGCGCCACGCCCAAGCGGAATGGGCCCGCGCTCGAGTCGATCTGGCCGCGGTCGCGGGCCGCGCGGCAGACGCCGTTGCGGGCGTGGCACGCACACGACCCACGCGCTGAGCTACGCTCAGCGAGTGCCTCTGATTAGTCGCCTCCGTCGCGTCGGCATCGCAGCGTCAGTTGTGGTCGCCACCGCGCTTGCCGCCGTCGTCACCGCTGTTCCGGCGCACGCGTCGTATCCATTCACCGTCACGGTCACGTGGGTCGATTCCGAAGGCGTTCGTCGCCCGGTACCGAACGCAAACGTGCAGGTGACGCTCGTCAACATCACCGATCGCGACGATCGCGGGGGCTATTGGCAAGGGACGTTCCCGACGAATGCATCCGGGGTGACGACCGTGTCGCTTCCTAGTAGCGTGCCGGCTCGTGAGATCCGACTTGCGGCCTCGGCCCCCGGAGGTTCCATCGGCGGGGTTCCCGTCACCACCGCCCACCTTGGGCAGAGCCTCATCCTCGAGGAATCGGACTACATGCTCGTCGGCCGCGAGTACAGCGCGTCGATCGTGCTGCACCCGACCACGACCGTAACCGGCTCGGTTGTGGCAGCCGACGGCCAGGCGATCAATGGTGCCGCTTCGGTACTTCTCTGGCACCGCACGATTCCTGATGGCACCTTCGCGCCCGTCATCGAGGTGCCTACCGATGCGACTGGTCGCTTCGTAGCGACCAGGGTTCCGATCGGCGACTACCGCGTCGAGGTGCGCAGTGCCGCCACGGGGCGGCTATTCGACCGTAGCTTCCACCCCCAGATGCCGACCGTGGGCGATGGCGCCACTTTCTCCACGAGCGGGGGGCCGTCGACCGACGTCGGCGCCATTGACATTGGAGCGTGGGGCCTCCCGAGCGTGCGGGTCGCCGGAAACGACCGCTATGCCACGTCGGTTGCGGTCTCGCAGGAAGTTTTCCCCGATCCGATCGAGTATTCGCCAGGGATCGTCTACATCGTGAGCGGATCGTCGTTCGCTGACGCGCTGAGCGCAGCGCCCCTTGCGGGCATGGCGGGTGGTGTTCTGCTCCTCACGGCATCGACGGCACTGCCGCCCGCCGTTGAAACCGAGCTGCGCCGCTTGCGACCAGAGAACATCGTCATCGTCGGCGGCACGGGCGTCATTTCGACGTCCGTCGAAAACCGCGTACGGGCTATTGGTTCGAGCTGGGGGCTTCTCGAACTGTGGCGGGTTGCAGGAGAGAACCGCTACGAGACGTCGCGTCGCCTCGTGGAGCACGCCAACAACGAACGCGGCGCGGGGTTCTACGGCAGGCCCGTATTCCTTGCTACGGGCACCGACTTCCCCGACGCCTTGAGTGCGGCGGCGGCAGGCAGCGTCGCGCGCATCCCTGTGATCCTCACGGGCGGCATCAATGAGTCGAACCTGGCGCCCGAGACGGTCGCGCTGCTTGATTCGCTGCGGCCATCGCGACTCTACGTCGCGGGAGGCTGGGCAACCGTCAACCCGATGGCCATGAACCAGTACGCGTGGCCCCGATTGATCCCCGTTACGCGGTTCGCCGGAACTGATCGCTACGAGACCAGCCGCCTCATCAACGCAGTCTTCTTCAGCGACAGCGATGTGGCGGTCGTGGCCAGCGGAACACAGTTCCCCGATGCGCTTGCCGCAGGCCCCTTGAGCGCCGCACTCGGGGCGCCCCTTGTGCTCACGCCTCCGTCATGCGTGCAGGCCGAGCTCGCGCGCGATCTCGCTCGCCGAGGAACCGATCTCGCAGTTCTCGTCGGAGGTTCTGGCGCACTGTCAGCGCGGGTCGCCGCCATGTCGAGCTGCTGACTCGGTCGCCTGCTTACGCTCGAGCCGGGCATCCCACCAGCGACGCATGCGGCGTTCGACGGGCTTCTCGACCCCTAGGTGCAATGCGAAGGCCAGCGCGAGCGCTGCGATGATCAGGGGTGGGTACCAGACGATGCCCCACCAGCCGAGCGACTGTACGCCGACGAATCCGAGCACGAAGTAGATCACGGTCGCGTGCACCAGGTAGAACGCGTACGACGCCTCGCCGAGCCGCACCATCCACTTGTGACGTAGCCAGCTGCGGCCGCCGAGAGCATCGCGCGAGGCGACGGAAGCGATGAGTAGCGTGCAGAACACGAGAACCCACTCGGTTTGCGTGGCGCGCACGAACTCGCGCACGGGGTCGAGCCAGGCCGTGCCGGCGTCGTAGGTCAGCACGAAAGCGAGGGCCGCACCGCCCGCGAGCACTGTCCAGGGCGGCAACGGGAGGCGCCATCCACTCTTCATCGCGGAGGCGAGGCACATTCCGATGACGAACTCGGCGAGCCGGCTGAGGGGAACCGGAATGGGCAGGCTCGCCACAGCGGGCGAGGCGAATTCGAGCATCCGCCACCCGAACGACAGCACGAGCAGTGCGATGGCGACGATGAGCGCACCGCGTGAGCGCAACACTGCGAGCACGCGCTGAAGCCACGGGTGCAGGGCGTAGAAGAATGCTTCGACGGTCAGGGTCCAGGCGGCGGGGTTGCCCGAGAAGAAAACGACCGGGCTCGACCACCAGCCCTGGATGAGCAGCACCGAGAGCAACAGCACGCCGACGTCGAGGGGCTTGACCCACCACTGCTCAGGGTCGGGGCTGACGCTATAGAACACGGGGATGGCCAACAGCAATGCCACGAAGTGGGCCGGGTAGATGCGCGCGAAGCGCCGCCAATAGAAGGTGCCCACGGTTGTACCGGGCCGCGCCGACCAGGTGAGCACAAAGCCCGAGAGCACAAAGAAGAACATGACTCCGTAGTTGCCGAGGTCAAGCAGCTCAGAGACCGGCAGTGGCGCCAGATTGGCCATGTGGTAGAAGAACACGCCGAAGGCGGCCCACCAGCGCAACCCGGTCAGCGACTCGAGGCGCGCCTCTATCGTCGCGCCACGAGGCGGGCTCGACGCAGGGGTCTCAGCACTCGCGCTCACGAGGCCGAACAATATCAGCGCGCCCGCCCCGCCCTAGAATCGGTGACCATGGTCACAGCGGCAGCATCGGGGGCGCACCGCGCGCTGAGAGGGCTGATCGGCGCAGCCTTAGCGGTGCTGCCCGAGCCGGTTATCCGCGCGATGCTGCCGGGGCGCTACCGGTACGACGCGGCACGTGTTCCGCGCCCGCCCGAGCCGCCCGCGCACCGCGTGCGGCTGTACGTGGCGCCCGTCGACTGGGCAGGGCAGGGCACGCGCTGGGCGCGGGCCGCAGAACGGCACCTCCACGACGTCGGGGCGGTCACGATGGCGTACCGGGTTGGCGGTGAGTTCGGGCATCCCGTCGATCAGGCGGTTCCCGTCGGTGCCTATGTCACGTCGCGGCGCTGGCAGAAGGCGCAGCGGGATGCCGTGCTCACGGGCTTCACGCACGTGCTTATCGAGGCCGAGCGCGCGCCCTTTGGCGCCCTCTTCACTGAGACGGTCGCCGACCAGGTGCGCGAGTTGCACGAGCGGGGGATCGCCGTGGCGATGGTGTGCCACGGCTCCGACATCCGCCTGCCGAGCCGGCACGCAGCGAGTCATGCCGACTCACCGTTCGCGCCGGGGCTCATGTCGACGACGCCCGCCCTCGAGCGCGAGGCTCTCGCGAACCGCCGACTGCTTGACGAACTGCACCTGCCCACGTTTGTGTCGACGCCCGACTTGCTGGTGGATGTGCCCGAGGCTCAGTGGCTGCCGGTCGTCGTCGACGTCGAGCAGTGGATGCCGGGGCCCCCGGTTCTCGAGCGCGCCGTGCCGGTTGTCGTCCACGCCCCTAGCCGCAGCGTGATGAAGGGCTCCGACCTCATCGACCCCGCGATGCGCGCGCTCGAGGCGGAAGGCATCATCGAGTATCGGCGACTTTTGGGGGTGCCGGCCGACGAGATGCCGAGCGCGATCCGTTCTGCCGACATCGTTCTCGAGCAATTTCGGTTGGGGAGCTACGGCGTCGCTGCGTGCGAGGCTCTCGCGGCTGGCCGCATCGTTGTCGGAAACGTGACCGAGCAGGTGCGCGACCACGTGCGCGCGGCGACCGGTCGCGAGCTGCCCGTCGTGCAGAGTACTGCGGCTGACGTCGCCGCGGTCGTGCGCGGCCTGCTCGCCGACCGCCAGACTGCTCGTGAGCAGGCGGTGCACGGTCGAGAATTCGTGCTCGAGGTGCACGATGGCCGACGCTCTGCCGCGGTTCTCGCGCCGTTCCTCGGAACAACGACCGTCTAGATTAGGCTCGTGCGAATTCTCAGCGTCGTCGGTGCCCGGCCGCAGTTTGTGAAACTCGCCCCCATCGCTCACGCCATTGCCGGGCGCGCCGAACACATCGTCGTCCACACGGGCCAGCACTACGACGAGCTCATGTCTGACGCCTTCTTTCGCGACCTCCAGATTCCTGACCCCGACCTCAACCTCGCGATCGGGTCGGGTTCGCATGGTGCGCAGACAGGCGCGATGCTGGCGCATCTTGAGCCGGCGTTCGAACGATTCCGCCCGGATTGGGTGTTGGTCTATGGCGACACGAACTCGACGCTCGCCGCCGCGATCGCCGCCGTCAAGATGCACGTGCCCGTCGCGCACCTCGAGGCGGGCTTGCGGTCGTTCAACCGCCGCATGCCCGAAGAACACAACCGCGTGCTCACTGACCACGCGGCCGATCTGCTGCTCGCGCCCACGGCGGTCGCCATGGAGCACCTCGCGCACGAGGGACTCGCCGAGCGCAGTGTGCTGGTGGGCGACGTGATGACCGATGTGCTGTTGCGCGTGCGTCGGGCTGTCGAGGGTGACGCCGTTGCTCTGCCCGGGCATCCCGAAGCCGGCAGCTACTACGTCAGCACGCTGCATCGCCCCGACAACACTGATGACCCTGCTCGGTTGGCGGCGATCATCAACTACCTCGCGCTGCTCGATAAGCCGGTGTTCTTGCTCGCGCACCCGCGATTGGTCAAGCTCGCCGCCGAACACGGCATCGCGCTTGACGCCGGCGCCGTCGTGCCGGTCTCGCCGCTCGCGTATCCGCAACTCGTGCGTGCGGTCGTCGGCAGTGCGGGCGTCGTCACCGACTCGGGCGGTTTGCAGAAAGAGGCTTTCTTGCTGCGTGTGCCCTGCACGACGCTGCGCCCCGAAACAGAGTGGGTCGAGACGGTCGAGCTGGGGTGGAACGTCTTGGTCGATGCCGACCTCGCGAGTCTGCCCGCTGTTGTCGCGCGGTCTGCGCCTGCGGCCACCGATTCGCAGCCCTATGGCGACGGTCATGCGGCCGAGCGCGTCATCGACGAGCTGCTGTCTCGCCCGGCCCGATGACGACCGACGTGACGTCGATCGATCCTGCGCCGCCGATCGTCGATCTGGTCATTGCTATTCACGATGCTCGCCGGCCGCTCGCTGCGGCCATCGCGTCGCTGCGGCACCAGGGCCTCTCTCTTGGCACGCAGCTGCGAGTGACGGTTGTCTGTCACAACATCCCGATCGACGAGATCGAGGCACTCCTGTCGGCCTCCGATCGGGATGCTGTGCGCCTGATGTCGTGCAATGACGGCATCCCCAGCCCGGCCGGGCCTTTCACCGCAGGTCTCGCCGCGGCGACAGGCCGCTATGTCTCGGTCATGGGGTCGGATGATTCGCTCGAGCCTGGCGCGCTCGCGGCGTGGGTCGCGCGTGCCGAGCGATACAGCTTTGCGGCTGTCATTGCGCCCGTGCGCCTGCCGAACGGGGCCATCGTGCGTACGCCCCCGCGCCGGCCCGGACGCCGTGCCGCACTAGACCCCGTGAAAGATCGGCTCGCCTACCGCACGGCTCCGCTGGGCCTCGTGCGTCGTGACGTCGTGACGCGCCTGGGGCTGAGCTTCACCCCCGGGGTCACGACGGGCGAAGATCACGAGTTCTCTCTTCCCCTGTGGTTTTCGGGCGAGCCCGTCGGATACGCCGCGGGTGATCCTGCATACCGAGTCGGTTCAGGCGTCGCCCCGCGTGTGACCGAAACCCCGCGCCCTGCCGATGAGCTGGTGCGGGCGATCGAGTTGCTGATCGATCAGCGCTGGGTTCGCGCGCTTCCTGCGTCATCGCGCCACGCGATTGTCGTCAAGTTGCTGCGCGTGCACGTATTCGCGCTGGCTGCCCGCTCGTCGATCGGCGCGGGCTGGCTGACCGGCGAGCGAGAGCACGTGGCGGCCCTCGTTCGTGACCTGATCGCCCTCGCCCCGACGGCCACCGATGTGCTGGCGATTGCCGACCGCGACCTGCTCGATGCTCTGCTCGACGTCTCGACTGACTCAGCAGAACTCGTGCGCCTCGCGCATCGTCGGCGGCGGTTCGGAACGCCGGCGACCATGCTCACGCGGTCGCCCCGGCACCTCCTCGCCCGGGAAGCCCCGGTGCGGTTCATGGTGGCCTCGGCGCTGGTTTAGCCGGCAGCCTCGGCGCGGCGGGCAGCGATGGCCGCGATGGGCTCTGCCCATCCGCGATTCTGCTCTTCGGCCGAGAGCGCCCGAGCGGCACGGTGCGCCGCCTCTTTCCACTGGGCGACCAACTCGGGCGTCATGCTCGCAATCGCGTCGCGCAGCGAATCGACCTCGAAGTCACGGGCCACGGCGCCGAGGCCATACTGCTCGAGAATGCTCACCATCTCGGGCGAGGGGCCAATGACAAGTCCGATTCGCGCCTGTACCGCTTCGAAGAACTTGTTGGGGAGCGCGTGGCGGTGGTTGAAGCTGAGGGGCGGCAGAAAATTGAGCGATACGTCATAGCCAGCCACCAGCTCGACGAGTTGCGCATAGGGCACGGGGTCGATGAAACGCAGGCGCGGAATGGTCGCCCCGGCCGCCTTCAGCTCGGCGACATAGTCGGGCTCGTTGGGCATGACAATCAGGTCGAGCTCGACGCCAGGAGGGGCGTCGCGCATCAGCTCGATGAAGTTCTCAAGCCGACGCTGCCGCTGACCGGCGGCGCTGTGAATCATGCGAATGGGTGAGTGCACGGGCTGCGGCTCGCGGTCGGCATAGGGCGCCGCGTTGGTGACGACACCGAACGGCACGCCATAGTCCTTCTCGTAGGCACGGGCGATGCCGGGCGCCACGGTGGTCGCCGAGGCGACGCGGGGCAGGTAACGGCGGCAGATCCAGCGCAAGAAGGGCGCGACGAACAGGCGCCAACCCAGCAGGTCTTCTTTCTCACGCGGAGCGAACTCGTGCAGATCAGCGTGCACCCCGAGGCGAGGCTCGAGAGACAGGGCTAGGGGGAGAGTCACGAGATCGTTGGCCAGCACGATGTCGAAACGCGACCCGGCGAGCAGGTGCCGCGCCGCCGCCACACCCTGGATGTTCTCGTAGGCGCGGGTGTACTGGCGCGTGATCAGCGCGACGCGGTCGTCGACCCAGCCGCGAGCATCCGACGGAATCTCTAGGTGAGCGACGACCCCGTCGGGGGCCGGCCCCTGCCCGCACGTCGTGACCTCGTAGTCAGCGCTGAACAGTCGAACCTGCTTGAGCACGCGGGGGTCAGAGACGATGCGCGAGATAGAAATGATGAGCAGCCGGGGACGCGTGGGCATGGCTCCATACTGGCATCGCAGGGCTGCGGGCTTAGTCGCCCCAGGTTCCGGTGAGGCCAGCGAGCTCTGCTTGTCGAGCAAACTCGGGGTTCGCCGCCACGAGTTCGTCGAAGGTGCCGTGCGCGGCGAGCACGCCCTCGCTCATGAAGAAGATCTGGTCGGAGTGCTGAATGGTCGCCAGTCGGTGCGCCACCGTGATGGTGGTGACCCGGCCGCGCAGGCTCGAGATCGCCTCGGTCACACTCGCCTCTGTTGCCGTGTCGAGTGCGCTCGTTGCTTCATCGAGTACCAGCACGAGGGGTTGCGCATAGAGCGCACGGGCGATGCCGAGCCGTTGTCGTTGCCCGCCCGAGAGTGAGAGCCCGCGCTCGCCGATGCCGCCATCGATGCCACCGAAACGCGCCTCGATGGTCGCCAGAAGCTGGGCCTGTTCCAGTGCCGCGACGACTCGATCACGATCGACGTCGTCTGACCAGCTCAACGCCACGTTCTGAGCGACGGAGGCATCGAAGAGCGACACCTCTTGCGGAACATAGCCGACGCGCGCTCGCCACCACCGGGTCAGTTCGGGCAACGGCGTGCCGTCGACCGCGATGATTCCCTGCTCGGGCTGGATGAGGCCCAGCAAGAGGTCGATGAGCGTCGACTTGCCCGAACCCGAGGCTCCGACGATCGCCGCCGTTGATCCGAACGGGATGCTGAGCGAGACGTCGTGCACCGCCCACTGCTGCGCGCCTGGGTAGCGAAAGCCGACGCGCTCGAGGGAGAGCATGCGTGGCGACTCGATCTCAGCGACGGCGGTCTCGTCGGCGACAGCCTCAACGCGAGTGGCGCGCGCGTCGAGAATGTCGGTGACCACCGTCTCGACGTAGGGCACGGCCGTCGTGACCTGCGTGAGCACGTTCTGAAAACGCTGGATCGAGGGCACCAACCGAAACCCGGCGAGGGCGAAGAGCGAGATTGCCGTGACCGCAGCGGCGAGCCCACCGGTCAGATAGCTGGCCGCCCCGACGAGCACAAACCCTCCGATGAGAGCGGCTTCGAGCACAACGCGAGGCACATTGCCAAGAATCTGGATGTTCGCGCGCGCCCGAGCGGTGTGCACACGGTTCTCGCGCACGACCTCGGCGACCTCGTCGACTTTGTCGCGCAGCGTGATCTCTTTGAGCGCACCGACCATCTCGGTGATCAGCCGCGACACGGTCATCGAGTAGCGCAGCCCAACGCTGCCGGCTTCGCTTGCTCGCCGTGAGATCCAGAAGTAGAGCACGACGGCGACGAGGCCCAGGTAGACCAACGAGATTGCGGCGACGAGCGGTTGGGTGACCGAGAGCACGATGAGCACGACCACGAAGGTCATGAGCTCTCCGGGCAGGGTCGCTATGGGCAGCACGAACCCCGAGATTGTGTTGGCGATGCCAATGTCGGCGATGCGGATGAGATCGGACGAATTGCGCGAAAGCCGGTCAACCCACGGCGCCTTGAGGTAGGCGTCGAGAAGCTGGTTGCCGATGAGCAGTTCGTAGCGGGCCATGCGCCGTGCGGCAATCCACACGAGCAGCAACGTGAGCGCGCCCTTAACGATGATGAGCGCACAGACGACGCCGAGCGCGATGAGCAGGCCGACACTGTCGACCTCTCCGATCAGCGGAAGGCGGGCTGGCGTTCCGGCGATGAGGGGCGTAATGATGAGGGCGAGTAGCCCCAGGGCAGCGGCATCGAGAATCGACAATAGGCCGAGCTGGGTCGCATAGAGCGCCAAGAACCGCGAGGCGCTGGCCGGCATCACCGCAAGCAGTCGGCGCAGAGTGCTGATCAGCGTTCTCATCGCGTGCAGTCTACGCAGACGGATGCGGCTCGGCGCCGCGTGGCGATGTACCGGCGTAGACCTCGTCTTGAGTGAGGCGCGAGCGAGCATCGGCATCGTAGGTGCCGTCAAGCACCGACGAGAGAATCGCGGTCATGAGGGGCCCGGCATTCTCGGCCGATTGGTAGCGCCACGCCCACTCGGCACCGCGTGCGGCGAGCGGTTCGATGCGTTCGGGCGCATCCAACAACGCTTTGAGGTTGCTGTAGACCTGCCAGTGTTTGGTGACCATGATCGCGTCGTTGAGACCGGGCGGCAGATTGGTCTCGATGGTCGAGTCTGAACTCGAGAGCACGGCGCACTGCGCGGCCAGCAGTTCGACCCCGAAGACCGTGATCGTGAAGCCATAGAACTGATTGAGCCCAATGTGGGTGCGGCGCAGTTGCGCGAGCAGCTCAGCATTGCTCACGCCGATGAGCTCGCAGTATTCGAAGTCGTACCCTTCGGCACGCAGCTGGGCGACGGCAGCCCGCACGAGCGGGGTTCCTTTGATGACGGGCGAGGTCGTCGCGTGTGTCACCACGATCGTGCTGAGGTCATCGAACTTGCTGCGATCGGTCGTGAAGTGGTCTTTCGAGAGCATGAAGAACGTCGGCTCGCGATGGCAGGTGAGGTAGCCGGCCTGATCAGAGGGGTAGTCAAACATGACGTGCGCGTGCCGCATGGCGACCTCGGCGCGCACGCGCTGCACCCGTTCATGCGCGGGTGTCTCGTAGTGCGGAGAGATCACGCCAATGTAGGTCGAGATGTTCGGGATGCCCATCTCGCGTTCGAGCGCGTGCATGACGCTCGTCGACCGAATGTCAGAGCCCGTCCAATAGAGACCGACCTTCAGACCCTGTGCGCGCACGAAGCGGAGTTCGAACTCGCGCTCATCGGGGCTCAGCAGAAACCCTGTCGGCCCCACGTAGAGAATGCCGCGGGCGCGATTCATGAGGCGGCCGAGCAGCCACGGCCCCAGAAACAATCGTTTGATCGCCCGCACTCGAGGTGTGCCCCGCAGTGGCCCCACGTCGTAGTGCACGTCGTAGGCCTGCTCGCGCAAGAACGAGACCGAATACGTGCCGGGCACGGCCGCGCGAATCTGCGCGAGGCACGAGGCCAACTCGTCGGGCCCGACGACCCAGTCGATCGACTCTCGGTGATGGCGCCGAGTCGTGAGACGGTGCACGGCGTAGCTCAGCAGCAGCAGTAGCCGCTGGCCGATCGCCAGCATCCTCACCATGGTCCTCAGTCTAGCGAGCGACCTCTGTTGCCTAAGATGAGCGAGTGACTGTGGCAATCGTTCAAACGGGGTTGGGCACGACCGCGTCGATGCTCAACATGTTTCGCCACATCGGGGTCGAGGCAGAGGTCACGCCCGACCCTTCTCAGCTCGATCGGTTCACGCACGTCGTGCTTCCCGGGGTCGGGCACTATTCCGAGGGTTCTCGGCTTCTGTCTGACGGCGGGTGGAGAGGTCCGATCGCCGCGTTCGCCGCTTCGGGGCGACCGTTGCTCGGGGTGTGTCTCGGCATGCAGCTCTTGGGTGAGGGCAGTGACGAAGGCGCGGGCGAAGGGTTGGGGCTGTTGCCCTTTCGGATGACGCTCATCCCGAGTGCACCGGGTGTGCCGGTACCGCACATGGGGTGGAACACCCTCACGCCCGTGGCACACGCTGATCAACGCCCGGCCGGGGTAATCGACGCCGAGAGTGATTCGCGCTACTACTTTGTGCACTCCTACGCCGCTCCCGCCGATTCGACTGTTGCCGTGGCGACAACGTCGTATGGTTCCGACTTCGCGAGCGCGGTTGGTCGCGACAACATCGTCGGTGCGCAGTTTCATCCAGAGAAGAGTCACCGTTTCGGAATGGCGCTATTGCGCCGATTCGCGGAGGCAACCTAATGGTCTTTCCTCGACTCATTCCGCTCTTGCTCGTGCACGGCGGGCGGCTCGAAAAGTCGCGTCGCTTTGGCGATTGGCGATACGTGGGCGATGTTCTCAACGCCATCAAGATCTTCAATGAGAAAGACGTCGACGAACTCATTGTTCTCGATGTTGACGCCGCGCGAACGGGGCGAGGCCCTGACTTCGCGCTCCTCGAACAACTCGCGGGTGAGTGCTTCATGCCCCTTGCCTATGGGGGTGGTGTCGAGTCTGCTGACACGGCTCGACGCATCATGCGGCTCGGAATCGAAAAGGTCGTCATCAACGGGGCAGCGATGCGCAGGCCCTCGCTCATCACGGAGGTTTCTGACGTTCTCGGAGCATCGAGCACGGTGGTATCGATCGATGCGACGATGACCCGACGTGGTGCCGTGCGATTCGATCACCGCACCGGCGCGGCGGTCAAGAAAGAGAGCATCGCCGACCGCATTGACGAGGTGGTCGCTGCCGGCGCAGGTGAGCTGGTCATCCAAAGCCGCGATCGTGACGGAACCCTCGACGGCCCCGACCTGGCGCTGATTCGCGAGGTAACGAGCTCTGTATCTGTGCCGGTCGTTTACGGAGGAGGCATCTCGTCGCTCGCGGATTGCGAGGCGGTGTGGAGTGCCGGGGTGAGCGGTGTGGCGGCCGGGTCGTGGTTCGTGTTTCGCGGCCCCCACCGAGCCGTGGTCATTACGTATCCCCGCTATGACTTGATCACCGACGCGTTCGAACGGGTCGCTGCAGCACGCTGACTCGCCCGCGGCACTCGATACACTCGGCAGGTCAACTGAGGAGGGCATGAGTGACCGAGTACCGAGTCTGCAGTGTGTGCATCATGGATACTTCGGCACCAGGAATTCAGTTCGACGACAACGGTCAGTGCAACTTCTGCCGAGCCTTCGAGGCCGTCTTGGCCAACGACTCGCTCATCGTCGACCCCCTCGTTCGCGAAAGTCGCTTGGCCGGGCTGGTTGCCGCGGTCAAGAAGAACGGCGCCGGTAAGCGCTACGACTGCATCGTGGGAGTGAGCGGCGGGGTCGACAGCTCGTGGGCACTCGTTCAAGCCGTGCGGCTTGGCCTTCGGCCGCTTGCTGTTCACATGGATAACGGGTGGAACACCGAGCTCGCTGCCAACAACATCGCCAATCTCATTGAGACCCTCGACGTCGATCTCTACACCTATGTCATTGACTGGGCCGAGTACCGCGAACTGATGCAGGCGTTTTTCGACGCCGATGTCATCGACGTCGAGCTGCTCTATGACAACGCGATGCTCGCCGTCTGTTACCAGCAGGCTGACGCGTACCGCCTGAAGTACATCCTCTCGGGCTACAACCTCAGCACCGAGGGCCTGCGCATGCCGTTGGAGTGGTCGTGGCGCGACAAGCTCGACGCGACGAACATCCGCTCCATCGCGAAGGCGTACGGAGTGCGCATCAAGTCGTTTCCGCTGTTCTCGAACGCGCGCTTCTTGCGTCACCGGCACATCACGGGCACGCGCTGGGTGCCGTTTCTCGACTATCTCGACTACCGCAAAGACGAAGCTCTCGACACCCTGGTTGCCGAGTATGGCTACAAGCCGTACCCCTACAAGCACTATGAGAGCGTCTTCACGCGCTTCTACCAGGGCCACATCTTGCCGGAGAAGTTTGGCGTCGATAAGCGGCGTGCTCACTTGTCATCGCTCATCATCACGGGCCAGCTGTCGCGGGCGGATGCCCTCGCTGCGGTTGAGCGCATCCCCTACCCGACTGACGACGACCTCGAAAAAGACAAGGCGTATGTCGTCAAGAAGATGAACTGGCAGCCGGGTGACCTCGAGGCGTACCTTGCTCGACCAGAACGCGGTCACGATGAGTGGGCGACCGACCCCGTGAAGCGCTATGTCTGGCCCGTGCTTGCCCGCGCAGGAGCCTGGCGTGATCGCGTGCGAGCATCTCGACGTGCCCAACGAGCTGCGCGCTCGTCGAACGGCTGAGTGTTCGGTCGTCGTACAGCTGGCCGCCGTCTGTTAACCCCATCTCGTGATCCCCGACGTATCCTGGTTGTGGGGTACGCGCATGATGTCGCGTTAATTGGGGGTAATCCGCGTGAAGACAAGAATGGCGCTTCGGCGCCCGACTCGTATGGTCGTGGCGACCCTGACTCTTGCCGTGCTGGTCTCAACGGCGGCCGTCACGAGCGCGGCGTCGGCCGAAGTCTCGCCGAGCCCCGTTGATGACCGCCCGCCCTCGACCAGCACCGCGCCCCTCGACCCGGCGGTAGTTGAACAAGGCGGGTTTGCGCCAGCAGCGGTTGCCGCCAACTTCTCGGCGGGCTACCTCATTAACGATCACGTCATGTTCAACGGCTCGGCCATGTCTGAAAGCCAGATTCAGTCGTTCCTCGACGCGCGCATCGGCACGTGCACCAACGGCAAGTGCCTCAACGTTCTCTCGGTGCCCACGACATCGAAGGTTGCTGACCCCATGTGTGACGCCTACACCGGCGCAGCATCCGAGTCGATTGCACGCATCATCTACAAGGTGCAGGTTGCCTGCGGCGTGAGTGCCAAGGTCATTCTGGTCACGCTGCAAAAAGAGCAAGGCTTGGTGACGAGAACCGCTCCGTCTGACTCGACGCTGAACAAGGCGATGGGCTATGCCTGCCCCGACACAGCACCGTGTGACCCTGGGTTTGCCGGCGTGGCCGACCAAATCTATTGGGGCGCGCGGGCGTTCGATCGGTACACGATGCCGCCCGGCACGGGGCCGGGCACGCCGTTCTTCACGAACTTCAACTGGTTTCCGGTCGGCGTACCGATGCAAATTCGGTACCACCCGAATGTCGCGTGCGGCACGCAAACCGTGACGATTCGCAATAAGGCCACGGCCTCGCTCTACTACTACACGCCCTATACGCCCAACGCCTCGGCGCTCGCCAATCTGTATGGCACCGGCGACTCGTGTGGCTCGTATGGCAATCGCAACTTCTGGCGACTCTTCACTGACTGGTTCGGCAGCCCGACGACCGTGAGCATCCCGACCGCGGTTCAAACGCGGGTTGCCGGGGTCGACCGGTTCGACACCTCGGTGCAGCTCTCGGCAGCGGCGTATCCGGCGGGAGCGAGCACGGTGTACATCGCTGTCGGCACGCAGTTTGCTGACGGGCTCGCCGCCGCCCCCGCGGCAGCGCGGGTCGGAGCGCCCTTGCTGCTGGTGCGCTCGGGATCAGTTCCTCCCGCTGTTCTTGCTGAGGTGCGCCGCCTCAACCCGTCGTCGATCGTGATCGTCGGAGGCACGTCGGCGGTCAGCGATTCCGTGGCTTCCGCGCTTGCCAGTGCGATGCCGTTGGCCACGATCGAACGATTCGCCGGAGAAGACCGCTTCGCCACTGCCCGGCAGATCGCCGAGCGAGGCTTTCCGACGGGTGCCCCGATCGTCTTCCTTGCTAGCGGAGCGAACTTTCCCGATGCGCTGTCGGCGAGTGCCGCGGCCGGGCACCTGGGTGGCCCGGTGTTGCTCGTGAACGGCTCGGCGTCTGAGCTTGATCAAGAGTCACGCGCACTCATTGAGAGTCTCGGTGCGACCACGGTCGTGATTGCCGGCGGCACAGGGGTCATCAGCTCTGCGATCGAATCGAGCGTCAGTACGATTCCGGGAGTCACGAGCGTGGTTCGCCGCGGCGGCGCTAACCGCTTTGAAACGTCGTCGCTGCTCAATCAGTATGCGTTCGCTGATGGCGAGGCGGGCTTCATCGCGTCGGGCTTCGACTTCCCTGACGCATTGAGCGCTGCTGCCATCGCAGGAGCCCAGGGTGCGCCACTCGCTCTGTCGAACGGTGTGTGCACCTGGGTCAACTCTCTTGACCAATTCATCGCGTTCGAAGTCAGCACGGTGACTCTCGTCGGAGGCACCGGAGTTCTCGGTCCGAGCGTGGGGCTCTACGAGACATGCGGCTAAATCGCGCCGACGTGGCATCTCGCCGCTCGGGCTCCGGGCGTCACACGCTTCGGGGCGTCGCTGTAGTCGGCGCGCTGACGCTCGCGGTGTCCTTCGTGGTGCCCCTCAGCACAGCACACGCTCGTGAACTCCCGGTCGCCGACGACGAGGTATCGCTCGTTCCGATGCTCGCGATTGACGTCGCTGACTTTGTCGCCGAGGCGGCCGAGCTTCCGAGTGAACTCGAGGCGGCCCTCGAGCGCGATGCGGGCATCAGCGGTGCCGAATGGCTCGCGCAGGCTGAGGCGAGCGAGGTGGGCATTGAGGTGGTGGATGCCCTGCGCGACCACATTGACGTGCACGGTGCACGGCTCGAGGGCCTCGAGCTCGTCGTCACCGTGGGTTCTGCATCCGACGCCGAGGTCGTCGAAAGCGTCGGAGCGATTGCCGAAATCGGTGCTCGCGTTGATCGTGACGACAACGTTCTTGGGGGGCTGCAGCCCGCCGCCGACCTGCGAGGCGGCACCCCGTATCTCTTCAGCGGCAACAGCATGCGCTGCTCCGTTGGGTTTGTCGGAGTTGACAACGTCACCGCTCAAGCGCAGATCATGTCGGCGGGGCACTGCGAAGGCGATGGGCTGCTGCGCAACGCAGCCACCAGTAATCTTCCGACCGTGTCGGGGGGCTCGGTCGGCGGGCCTCTGCAGACCATTGGCGATGCAGGACTTCACGTGGCGGGCGCTTACCCCAACCCCGGTTATGTGGACTTCGCGTACTACGACCTCGGCATAACTCCGGTCACAGGCGCTGGGTGGACGCCGAAGCCTGAAGTGGTGACCTGGGGTGGGTCATCCAGCGGTGCACCACTCTCTTCTGCACCGCTTGTTATCCGTGACGCGGGCCCGGCAATGGTCGGATCAACGTTGTGCAAGTCGGGGGCGACCACAGGCTGGACCTGCGGGCCGATCACCGGGGTCGACCAGATCCGGGCCGTCGGCCCGGGCAGTACCTGCCCGCCGACGTCTTCCAGCTACTACTGCGTTGGCGGCATCGTAGCCAGCGTGTGTGTGCGCTCCGGCGACAGTGGTGGTGCCGCCATGGTCGGCAGCCGCGCGGTCGGCATCACCTCAGCATCTTCAGTGATATCGGGAACGTGTAGCGGAGGCGGCATCGCGGTCTTCTCGACGCTGTACTCCACGAACCCTGCGTTCGAGCAGGTCAACAAGGTGTTTCCCCGCTGGGAACCTCTGGTCGCTGTTGAGCAACCATCGTTAACGATCACTGGCACCGTGTTCTCGGGCACGTTGGATCAGGGTGGAACTCGTCACTCGGTCGACGTCACTTTCAGTAACGGGGAGAAGCGTTCAACGTCGGTCAATGCCGACGGAACGTGGCTAGTTGACACCTCGACTACCAGCCCCATCACGAAGACGTACTCGGTGGTGGCTCGATGGAGGCTAGGTTCGTTTTCCACCCCAATCACCGGGACCTTGCAAGGTATCGATACGGCACGACTGTTCGGCGCTGACCGGTACGCAACTCCCGTCGAGATCGCTCGGGCGCAGTTTCCCGGAACGAGCACGCCCACCGGGCCGGTGACCCCCGGTGTGCCGGTCGTGTACCTCGCGAACGGAGCATCCTTTCCCGATGCCCTGAGCGCAGGGCCCGCGTCTGCGCTCGAAGGCGGGCCGATGCTCTTGACGCCGTCGAGCTCGTTGCCGGCCGTGGTGGCCGCCGAGCTCGATCGCTTGAACCCGCAGAGTGTCGTTGTCGTCGGCGGAACCGGTGTCGTTTCTGACGCCGTGGCCGCTGCCGCGGGCTCTTTTGCCACGTCAGGCTTCGTGCGCATCGGTGGTCAAGACCGCTATGAAACCTCACGCCTGATCGCTGCGCGCATGTTGGCCAACGGGCTCGTGACCGGCCAACCGCTGTGGGTCGCCACGGGCGCCAACTTTCCCGATGCGCTCTCAGCCGGTGCCGCCGCAGCGGCGCAGGGCGTTCCGATTTTGCTCGTGAACGGAGCCGCGTCAACCCTCGACCCGACAACTGCTGCCTTCGTCAACGGCCAGTTGCAAAGTTCGGTCGTCGACATCGCGGGGGGAACGGGTGCCGTGAGCGCGGGCATCCAGTCGTCGCTCGATGCTCTCGCGAGTACGACCAGCGTGACACGACGCGGCGGAAGCGACCGTTTCAGCACGTCGCTCTTGATCAACCAAGCGGCCTACGGTGGCTCGGCGCCCGAAGTGTTTCTCGCGTACGGCTTCAACTTTCCTGACGCCCTGGCCGGCAGCGTGATGGCGGGCTTGCGCGGTGGCCCGCTCTACATCACCGAGACCCCGTGCGTTCGAACGGGAGTCGTCGAGCATGTGCTCGATCTGAGCCCGAGCCGCGTCACCGTCTTTGGCGGTTCGGCGATCGTCAGCGATGCGGCACGCGACCTCGTGCGCTGCTGACCGGCACCTACACTGAACGAGTGCGTGTACTCGTTACCGGGGGATCCGGCTACATCGGTTCGCACATCTGCCGATTGCTGACCGAGCGCGGCGACACACCGGTGGTGGTCGACGACTTCGTGTTTGGGCTGCGTCACCGGGTGGCAGGCATTTCGCACCATGAACTCGACCTCGCAGCGCCCAGCGCAAGCGCGGCACTTCTCGAGATTCTGCGCGACGAGCACGTCGACGCGGTCATCCACTTGGCCGCGCGCAAGCAAGTGGGTGAGTCGGTCGCGCGACCGCTCTGGTACCACGCACAGAACCTGGGTGGCCTCACGGCCGTACTCGAGGCGATGGTCGCAGCGGGTGTGCAGAACCTCGTGTTCTCGAGCTCGGCCGCTGTCTATGGCGACGCTGACGGAGTGGTCACCGAGCGCGCGCCGACCGTGCCCGTCAACCCCTACGGCCAAACGAAACTCGCGGGCGAGTGGATGGCGGCCGACGTCGCCCGGGCCGAAGGCCTGCGCGTGACGAGCTTGCGCTACTTCAACGTGGCGGGTGCTGGCTGGCCCGACCTTGCCGACACTGCCGTGCTCAACCTCGTGCCGATGGTGCTCGAACGCCTCGAAGCCGGCGAGTCGCCTCAGATCTTTGGCGACGACTATCCCACCGTCGACGGAACCTGCGTGCGCGACTTTGTGCACGTTCGCGACCTCGCCGAGGCGCACCTCGCGGTGCTCGACGCGTTGCCGGGGCAGCCTGGGCCCCACCGGGTCTACAACGTGGGCACGGGGCAGGGGGCAAGCGTGCGTGAGGTTGTCGAGGGCATCCGTCGACGGCTGGTGGATGCCCCGCCGGCCGTCACGCGTCCCCGCCGGCCTGGCGACCCGGCCGCCGTCGTCGCCGACGTTTCTCTCATCGCCGACGAGCTCGGCTGGCGTGCCCGCCACACTCTTGACGACATTCTCGACTCGGTCATCGCCGCGCGTTCGTAACCTGCCGCTGCCCGCTCGCGTACCCCTCAGGGGTGGCGTGGTTTCGCGCAAAGTTCGGCGCGACAAATAGGTGAAGAAGGGTTATGGTTTTGTCGAACGCGAACTTCTCTCGCGCATCCTCGAACCCGGACCGGTGACCATGTCGACCTCGTTCACGCCCATTGCCTCGCGCTCGCGCGCCCAGCAGATTCTCGCCGCCCTCGTCGCCGCCGCCCTCGCGGTGAGCGCGAGCGTGCTCGGTTCGGCGCCGCAGGCCAATGCTGCGCCCAGCGCGAGCATCACGGGCACCGTCACGGCGGCTGAGGGTGGTGCGCCGGTCGAGGGCATCACCGCGCGGTGGTACAAGTTCAACGAGTTCGGCGGATACTTTGCGGGCGACACCGTGACGACGGGCCCCGACGGCACCTATACGTTCAGCGGGCTTGAGCCGGGTCTCTACTCGGTCAACTTCGTCGACGACACGAACCTGTATCTCAGCATGTGGGTGGCCGACGCCGACCCATTCACGACGAACTATCGCATGGAACTCGCCGATGGCGACCTCTTTACGGGCGCCGACGTCTCGCTCTTGCGCGCGGGCTCCATCACCGGAACGGTGCGCGACGCTGCGACCAACGCCCCACTTGAGGCTGTCGAGGTGAGTGCCGAAATCAACCGGGAAGGCCTTTTGTACTTTGGCAATGCCGTGACGAACGCCGACGGCGAGTACGCCCTGGTTGGCTTGCGGCCGGGCGACGCGTGGGTGCTCACCTTCAATGGCCAAGCTCAGGGCTACATTGTCGAGTACTTCGACGACGCCCAGAATGCGGCCGACGCTACCCCCGTCGTGGTGGCCCCGGGCGAAGTAACGGCAGGTGTTGACGCCACACTGGCCCGCGGTGGAACCATCAGCGGCTCGATCACCCGTGCCGCAAGCCCCGGAACTCCGGTTGAGGGGGTTGAGGTTCGCGCTGAAGGAAGCAACTCGACCTTCTTCGCCAACACCGCAGCCGACGGCACGTTCCAGATCTCGGCGCTGCCCGACGGCGACTACCGTGTGGTTTCTGACGATGCCCCGGGCTTGGTGTCGCGGTGGTGGGATGGCGCGTACAGCTTTTTCGACGCGGAGGTCATCACCGTAAGCGGCGGAGAGACCGTCACGGGCATCGACATCGCGCTTGAAGAAAGCGGAACAATCTCGGGAAGGGTGACTGGACCGACTGGCGACCCTCTTGCCGACGTTGAGGTCATTGCTGAGCTCGGCACCAGCCCAGACACGCTGTACACGACCACTGACGCCAATGGCGAATACGTTCTTGAGGGGGTAGGGCCGTCAACCTACTTGGTGTACTTCCAGCCCTCCGAGTCTGTCAACGTGCAGTCTCAGTACTGGCCCGGCGTGACTCTCATCGCTGATGCCACGCCCGTGCAGGGCATTGTCGCCGGCGCTGTCTCGGGCATCGACGTTCAGCTTCCAGAAGGCTCCATCATCAGCGGTACCGTCACCGACGAGGTGTCGACCGACCCGATCGCCGGCCTCACGGTCTACGTCGAGTCGCGATCGAACCAAACCGGACGCTATGTGTCGACGGATGCCTCGGGCAACTGGGTCTCGATGGGACTTCCGGGTGCTTCCGACTACACCGTTGAGTTCATCGACTACTTCGACGTCTATGTCTCTGAGTACTACGACGGAGTGCGTCGAGAGGCCGACGCGACCCGGTTGACCGCGACGGTCGGCGAGACGCTCGGCGGCATCGACGCGTCGCTCGTGCAAGCCGCTTCGGTCTCAGGGCGGGTTGTCGATGAGTCGGGCGAGGGCCTCGACGGAATCGAGGTGCGGTTCGGCCTTGATGGGCAATTCGCCGAAGGCTCGCGGTCGGTCAGAACGGCCCCCGATGGCAGATTCACGATCGAGGGGCTTACCCCCGGGCAACACCGAGTTCTGATCGGTGACTTGTTCAGTGAGCCGCAGCTCTATCGCGCCGAATGGTTCGACAACACGTATGTGCCGAGCGAAGCGTCTTTGGTGTCGTTGCTGGCGGGAGAAGACATCATCGGGTTCGACGTTGAGCTCGCGCCGAACAGCGCGCCTGAGGTTCCCGAAGCAACGGAGGTGTCGCTCTCGAATCTTGAGTCGGGCTACCCGACCGTCAGCTTCACGCTGCCGACCTCAGGGCCGACCCCGTACGGTGTGCAGGCCGTCATCAACTTCGGTTCCAACGGTCGCGAGTACACCGGCTCGACGTTTGACTCGCTCGAGTGGAACCTGGCCGAGCCGTGGTTCTGGGCCGACTACGACGGTCACGCGCGCCTGTCGGCGCAGACGTTTGGCGCAGATGGACAGAGTGCAGCTGTGCGCGAGCTATTCACGGTGGGTGATGGGCCCAGCTACCCCGTCACACCGGAACCGCAGCTTGTCTCTGCCGGTGGCTCGTCGTTTACCGTGTCGTGGGACATCGGCGAGAGCGGCGACGGAGTCGACTACTGGACGTGGGATCTCTTCACGGTCGGCGTGCCCGGTGAGCCCTACCTGCAAACGGGATATGAGCAGGGCGGCGACCGGTACTCGTCAACGCAGACGATCAGCGGGCTTGAGCCCAACACGCAGTACGAGCTGTATGTGATGGGATTCACCGACACCGACAACACCTACTGGGGTCAGGGCTTCTTCTCGACGACTGAGGGCCCCGAGGTTCTCGCGTTCACCGAGAGCCCTGTGCCGACCCTGACCGGTGGCCCGCGGGTCGGTGGCCTTCTGACCGCGAGTGCGGGTGCGTGGGCTCCTGCACCCGTCGACCTGCAGTATCAGTGGATGCGCGACGGCGCTCCGATTGCCGGCGCTCAAGGGGCGACCTACGCGCCGACCGCCAGTGATGTTGGGGCGAGACTCAGCGTGAGCGTCACGGGTTCGAAGTCGGGATACCTCACGACGATGCGCACTTCGACCGAGACGACCCCGGTGGTCGACCTCGCCGACGCAACAAGTGATCGCCTCGCCGGTGCTGACCGCTTTGAGACGGCGGTTGCGGTGTCGGAGAGTGCCTACGCTCCGGGAGTGTCCGTCGTGTATCTCGCGACCGGATCCGGATTCCCCGATGCACTGTCTGCCGCTGCGGCATCGGCGAACGTCGGAGGTCCGCTGCTGGTGACCGCGCCGAATAGCCTTCCCGCCGTCGTGAGAGACGAACTCGTTCGTCTCGATCCTCAGCGAGTGATCGTCGTGGGCGGGCCCACCGTCGTCTCTGAGTCAGTGCTCGATGCCGTCGACGCGCTGCTGCCGAGCGCCACGGTCGAGCGGCAGTTCGGTGCCGACCGATACGAGACGTCACGCGAAATCGCGCTCGACGCCTTCGTGCCGGGCGCGACACCCATCGCATTCATTGCCACGGGGCGCAACTTCCCCGACGCTCTCGCTGCCTCGGCGGCGGCCGGGTCCCTCGGCGCGCCGGTGATTCTTGTTGACGGCTCGTCGTCGGTGCTCGATGCGTCCACCATTGCGTTGCTGTCAACCCTGCAGGTCGAGCGCGTGGCAATTGCGGGCGGAACGGCCGTGGTGAGCGCCCCCATCGAAAGTGCTTTGCGAACCCTGCTGGGCTCGGCAAATGTCACCCGATTTGGCGGTGCCGATCGATACCTCACGGCCGTGGCGATCAACGACGGCAACTTCATGTCGGCGAGTCGCGTGTACTTCGCAACGGGTCGAGACTTCCCTGACGCCTTGGCCGGTGCGGCGCTTGCCGGCGCGCAGGGGGCGCCGCTCTACACCGTGCCCGGCACGTGTGTACCGCGGGAGGTGCTCGACAGCATGGCCGGCCTCGGCGCGAGCGAGTACGTCATGCTGGGAGGAACAGGAGTGTTGTCGGCCTCGGTCGCATCACTCACCGCCTGCTAACGACGTCGTCAGTCGAAGCGGCCGCGCCACGATCTGTTGCGCGCGGCCGCAAAGGCTGAGGTCACAAAGAGCAGTAGGCCACCTTCGAAGAGCAGGTAGCTTTCGGTCATGCTCACGGTCGCGAGCAACACGAGCGTGAGCGCGGGCCACACATAGACAGTGCTGCGGCGATCGGTCGCCACAATCCACGCGCGCACGAAGGCCAAGCTCAACGCGGCGAGAAGCACGATGATGCCCGCGAGCCCCAATTGCAGCCAGATGTCGGCATAAGCGTTGAGGGCGGAATCGGGATGCCCCCCACTGCTCGATCGCACGCTCGAGAACGGGTACACCTCGGTGGGCCAGATACCCACCCACCCCCAGCCGAGCACGGGTTGTTGCGCGACGAGGTCTCCGACCGCGCTCCAGACACTCGTGCGTTCTGAGACCTCGGCAGCAGCATCCACGAAGCCCACCAGCGGGCCGCGGAAGACCCACGCCAGCACGGCGAACACGAGCGCCGAGATGAGAAGCACCGATTGTGTCGCGCGCCGGGCGGTCGCTTCTTGGCGGCGGATCAGCACGAGAGCAAGGCCAACAACGAGCACGGCGGCGAGCACCAGCAGGGCCACGGGGGAGCGCGCAAAGATGATCGTCGCTCCGGCGAGAGTGAGTGAGTAGGCGGTCAGGCCCCGCGAGACCGAACGTGTGCGGAACTCGATCCAGAAGCTCAACGCCGCGAGAGCACCGAGAAAGGCGAAGGCGTTACGGGTGCCCACGATGCCCTGCACGGGGCCGCCCTCGGAGAGGTCACCCGTGATGCCGATCCACAAGAACGGGGTGTCGAAGAGAACCCCGCTGAGGATCTCGAGCGCGAACGATGCCGTCAAGATGACGCGCAGGGCGTTGCCTACAGCGCGAACGAGCTGAATGAGGTCACGCACCAGGGCGATGTAGACGCCGAGAAAAGCGTAGGCAGCGGCGTAGGCGAGACCGCCGAGGGTCGCCCAGGTGTACTGGCTCCAGATGATGCTGACGGTCATGAGCGACAACAACGCGATGAGCGAAATGGGCAAGACGCCTCGCCACTCAACGCGCTCTGGTTGACCGGCAAGGCTGAGAGCGGCGAGCACGACGAGCGCTGAGAGTATGGCGATACTGCCCGGCCACCCGAACAGAGCTCGAACCGCGAAGGTCGCGAGCGCTACGCCAACGATGGTTTCGGTGAGCGCTTGCGTGAAGCGCGGCGACGAGAGAAAGGCACGCGCGGCGGCGATCATGGGCCGCCTCCGTTCTCGACGCGAGACCCGGCATCAGCGGGCGCGGTCGGCACCGTGATCGTGCTCGTGACCGCGGCGACGCCGCGCAACCGGCTCGCGACAGCGAGCCAGACGAGCAACGCAAAGCCCGCTTCTACCAGCAGGCGCGACTCGGCGAGGCTGTGCACGATGAGCACCGTGAGCAGCAAGCCGGGCAACAGGCGCAGGGCGGGGGATGCGGGGGCATCGCCGAGCGGAGCATCCACCGACCACGACAACACGCGCAGGCCGGTCGTCGCCACGAGAATCGCAAAGACCACGAGCCCCACCCAGCCGAGTTGCATGAGCACATCGAGCCACGCGTTGTGGGCCTGCAAGTAGGTCACGCCGTTGATCACGACGAGGTCGTTGAAGGGTTCGACCCAGGGCACCCAGTAGCTCACCCAGCCCCACCCCACCACGGGTCGCTGTGCTGCCAGGTCGATGACGGCGGCCCAAATGTCGAGCCGCCCGGTGAGGTCTTCACTGCGGCCAACGATGGCGAGCAGTGTTTCGCGAAACGCGATCGCTGCGGCAACGACACCGGCGAGTGCGACAACGGTAAGGCTATAGAGCGTGAGCCTCCCGCGAGTGGAGAGCCGCCGAGCGAGCAGCAGAATGCCCAGGGCAACGACCGCGGCGAGCCCTGCCACGAGCACCGTCGAGGATCGCGTGAGCGCGAGCGTCAGTAGCGATGCGCCCAGCCAGCCCCACCCTGCCACCACGCCGACGCGGCGCTCGGCGAGTTGAATGGCGAAGACGATGACGGCGAGTAGCGCCGCGAAAGCGAGCAGGTTCGCATTGCCGACAATGCCTTGAATGCGGCCGCCCTCGAAGAGCAGGTTGCGCGACCAGTAGAAGGCTTTCGGAAACGGTTCTTCCCACGAGACCCACAAGGGCAACACGGGCCGCTGCAGCACGGCGGCGACGAAGAGCTCGAAAACGATCGATAGGCCGATGATGTAGCGAAGGGCCAGACCCAGGGCGCGCACCATTTGCTCGAGAGTGAGCGTGTGAGCCATGACGATGCCCACGAAGGCTGTGGCGAACGACAGCAGCACGCCCAGGGCCGATGCGCCCGGGTAGAACGACCACACGATCGAGAGCACCATGAGGCCCAGCAGGGTACCAAGGGCGATCGGGATGCGCCGTAGGTCAACGCGCTTCTGCACCGCGACAACGACCCACGCCACGAGAACCGCGACGACGATCACACCCCAGCCATACCAACTCAGCAGGTTGCGCCACGCATCACCCGCCAGAAGCGTGAAGAGCGTGACCGCGGCAAGAGCCACGCGCCGTTCGCGAAGCCACGTCATGCGTCGAGCCTACCCGCGCAGTTCGTGACACCATGAGGGGCACTCGTTACGGTGCGCTCGCCTGAGGCATGAAACGGATTCTGACATGAGCCTGACCTGGATAGACGGTGCCGATCATGCGCGGTGCATCCCGTGCGATCGAGACCGTGACGTCGAGCAGCTCTTCACGGCCCAGACGTCGATTGGCACTCCGATGCGGGGCACGCTGTGCCCAACGTGTGGCTCGGTGACGGTGCACGGGGGCGAGATGCAGGTCGAGCCTGACGACGTCTTCGTTGACCACTATCTGCAGTCCGAGGCCGGGATCGACACGATTGTGCAGAACCTGTATCGCGTCGACCGGGGCCCGGGAACGAACTTTCTCGACGTCGGCGCCAACTACGGGTTCGCCGTTCGCTATGCACGCGACGTTCTCGGCTGGAACGCGCTCGGTGTCGAACCCTCATACGCTGGCCGCCGCGGTGCACGCGAACTCGGTGTTGAGATTCTCGATCAGTATGTGACGGCCGAAACACGCTTGCAGCGCCGGTTCGACGTCATCTTGGCCTCGGAAGTCATTGAACACGTCGCAGATCCGCGAGAGTTTGTCGTCGCCATGCGCGCCCACCTTGCGCCAAATGGCGTGTTGATCATGACCACACCGGCTGCTGAGATTGTGCGCCCTGCCACCGAGTCGTGGGCGATCCAGGCCGTGGGCCCGGGAGGCCATCTCTTTCTTGCCTCGGCAGAGGCGCTGCAGTCGATTCTGAGCGATGCCGGGTTTGGCAGTTTCGCGGTTGAGCGTGACGGCCCCACCCTCTACGTTGCCGCATCCGTCGAATCGGGGCGGAGCCTCACCGTTGCGTCGCACGGGCCGAGCGCTGAGCAGGTTGCCACATTCTTTGCCAGTATCGAGGCCGATCCCGCGAGCCCTGTGACGCTTCGTGCGGCGATGTCTGTTCGGCACTATCGAACGCTCGTCAACATGGGCCACGATGCGGCAACTGATGAGGCGACGATGATCGACACCGTGCTCTCGGCGCACGGCATCAACCTTGCAGATCCCGCCGCGCTTTCTCGCCGCATTGCCGCGGGTGAACCGATGCCGATTCTCGTCGCCCCGGCTGCCTTCGCGTGCGGAATGCGCCGCGTCGTTCATCGAACGGAGTGGGCGCAGGCTGCCGCGTTCTTCGCGCTTGCTGAAGCGTCGGTGGCCGACAAGCGGGCGCGGTTTCACACGTTCGACGGTGACTCGCGAATCATCGAGTCAGCGGCCCGACAGCATCGCGTGCTCGCGCTGCTGCACACAGACCCCGCCGCCGCCGCGTCGCTGTGGTTGCACCTTGTCGATTCCGCAACGGCGGTTGAGCCTGCGCACTGGACGGTGCGTCTCTGCGTCGAGGCATCCGTTCTGGGGCACAGCTCGTACGTCGAGAGCATGCTCGATTCGTTGGCGCACGCGATCATCGAGTTGGGAGCCGACGGGCGAGCAGATTCGGCCATCGCGGGGCTAGACGGCGCTTACCTTCTGAGCCGGGCTGCGGTCGGTCGAGGTGATCGATGGTGCGCAACTCAGTGGGCATCGGTCGCCGAACAGATGCTGGATGCTCGGCGCTCGGTTCTGCCCGCCGAATGGGTCGATGCCGCTGTCGATCGCTTTCGCGAACTCCGCGACGAGATCACTCCGTTGCAAACAGAGGTCATTCCGTCGACCGTGCCGATGCCGGGGCCCGAGCACGAAGCCATGCTGTGGCCGGAAGTCTCACCGGCAGCAGAGCCCGGCAGCATCTCGGTCATCATGGCCCTGTATCGAGGCGAGCGATATGTGCGAGACGCACTCGACTCGATCGCCGCTCAATCTCGACTGCCCGGTGAAGTGATCGTCGTCGATGACGGATCGCCCGACAATGCTGCCTCGCTTCTCGAGAGCGTGACTCTGCCGTTCGAGCTACGGATCATCCGCCAAGGCAACGCCGGACAAAGCGCTGCCCGAAACACGGGCATTCGCGCAGCGCGAGGCGAGTTCATTGCCTTTCTCGATCAAGACGACCTCTGGCGGCCAGAGCATCTTGAGGTGCTTGCTGAGACATTAGGAGCAGACCCTTCGCTCGCCTGGGTTTTCGCCGACTTCGACCTGATCGACGCCGACGGCAACACTCTGGTCGGCTCTTACTTGACCGAGACCGGGGTTGTGCTCGAGCGGCGCACGGCCGCCGACACTGTGCGAACAGACATCATGGCGCTCCCTTCGGCGAGCCTCATGCGGCGAAGTGCTCTTGAGCTGGTGCGGGGTTTCGATCGACGTCTGTCTGGGTACGAAGACGACGAGCTCTACCTTCGGCTGTATCGACGGGGCTTCGCCATTGCCGCGCAACCGCGAAGCAGAATTCGCTATCGAACTCATCCGGCTAATGCGTCGTCGTCGGTGGCGTTTCTGCGTAGCCGGCTCGTGTATTTGCAGTTGGTGGCCGCCCGTTTTCCGGCCACGGCACACACTCCGCCGATCGCAGAGATCGCCGCACCTCGGCTTCTACAGTCGACGGTCTCTGACTATTTCACAGCGCTGACGGTGGGCGACGATCAGCTTGCCCGCGAGGTCGCGTGGGCCGCCTCACAGATGTTGCCTCTTGCGCGCGACGTGACGGTCAAGCGCCGCGTTGGTCTTGCGCTCATGATGCGGCCTCGAACCATGCGAGGCACGTTGTCGCTCTTGAGTCGCCTGCCTTTGGGGCTTCGCCGTCGGTTCTTGCCGCCGATGATCATCAATGCCGTGGGCCGAGTGCCGTCGCGTCGCAATCGCAGTTCGAGCTGGTCGATCGCCAACGACCATCGGCCTCGATGGATCGGTCTTCCGCGGCGCTCTTTTGCCGACAAGACGACCGAGGCCTCACCGCGCACGTCACGCTGATGAGGTGCCGTCGACCTGCATCATGACGACGGGCGTCGCCCAGTCGCACGGCGCCGAAAGGGTGCTGTGATGCGCCACGATCGTGAGCGCTCGAAGTCGTCTCGAAGTGAGGCCAGCGCCGCAGCGGCAGAAGCTCGTTCTTCGAGCCGCACACTCTCGATCGCCGCGTTGAACAGTGAAGCGTCGACAGTCCACGCGTCAACGACGGTCTGGAGGTCGGCTGTGCTCAGTTGATTGATCAAGATTTCGCGGAGCGCCGGAGACCGGGCATCCCACGTCGTCCACTGCGAGTGGGCGCTATCGGCATGCCAGCGCTTGGTGTACCAGGCATCCATTCGGCCAATGGGGCCGCGTTCCACGAGTGACAGCGCCCACAGCACATCGCTGTACTGGTCATCGGTGATCCCCGGGGGTAACGGTCGAACAGCCGAGGTGCGCACGACTGATCGATAGAGCACGCCGAGATCGGCGGGTCGCCCGCTCAGCAGCGCAGCGAGCGCTGCAGCGATGCGCTCGCGTGAGTCAGAGAGCTCAACAAACGACGGCACGTCGAGCACAAGTCGGCGAGCGGGCTCGACGTCGTCGAACGAGCGAACAGGGCCACAGGCAGCCACCACGTCGCGCTTCTCTTCGAGAACCGCTTCGGCCGCCGTGATCCAATCGACTCCAATGTGGTCGTCGTGCGAGTGCCACATCAGATACGGAGTCGAAACGTGACCAATGAGGTCGTTGGCGTGGGCGCGCCAGCCGTCAGCCAGGGGTCTGCGCCCGAGCCAGGTTATGCGCGGCGCGTCGCCGAACTCACCGCGAAGCGCGGCCAGCGTGTCATCGTTTTCCGTTGCGTCAGAGACCACCAGTTCGGCCACCTGCTGAAGTTCCCGAACCTGATCGATCAACGCGCTTTTCCAGCGGTGAGATCGGTGAAGCGGCAACAGAATCGTGGTCTTCATCGGTCACGAACAATCTCGTGAGCCAACTCGGCAGCGGTCGACGCGGCGACCGGTGCGCTCGTGAACTTGAGCGAGAGAGGCAGGATCACGCGATCGTGCCTGAGCACTCGCGAGGCGGCGCGATTGTGCAGTTCAGAGTGCGGATCATCGATGTCGGTGGGCCCCTCGCCGACAATGAATCCTCCGGTTCCCTCGATGGCAGTGATGTCGTCAGGAATCCATCGGTGCTGCGCGAGCGCTCTGAGTTGAGCGTTGATGACATCGGTTGACGCTGCCCCGGCGAGAGCGTCGTGCGCGGCGCCGCTCGCAGCTGGGGTGAACTCGTGGTGCAATCGCGCCGCGGGATACCACGACAGGTAGACATAGTCGCGATGCTGCACAATGTCGCCGAATGGGCCGGCGACGAGTGTCGCGGTGATGACGGGATGCGCGGTCTGCGCTCGAACCGCCGCCTTCACTCGGATATTGCGGCGGGGCGCGCGGTACCCCGCGACACCCATCCCCTGAGATTCCCACCGGCAGTCAATGACGCACATCGACCGCACGGTCGACTCTCCTTCTGCCCCGCGAACGGTCGTGAGTGCGTGGTCGCCTTTCGACTCGATCGAGGTGGCTGTTGTCGCGCAGCGCACCGTGATCTCGGGTCGACGGCTGATCGCCGCGAGCGCAAGAGCGCGCAGGGTGATCGGGTCGACCGCTCGTTCGAATGTGTGAAACGAGAGGAGCCCCGACGCCTCGTCGGTCGTCGGGTCTAGATCGACGACGCTCTCAAGATGTTCACCGAGATACGCGGGTCGGCCAAGGCCCAGATAGTCGTCATTGATCGACTGGTAGGTGAGCGCTAGTTGGGGTGCCGTGCGGGCCGACTCGGGCATGACGATGTACGCGAAACCCTCAGTCGAGATGCGTGGCCAGTCGACGGGTTCTCCGAATGCTTCGTCGACCAACGGCCCGAACCGCACGGCATCGCGCAACATCGACTGCTGCGTTTCAGCCGAGCCGAGGGCGTACACCAGACCGAGATGCACTTTGCCCTCATTGGCCAGGCTCGCCCGAGACCAGAGTGACGCTTCTTGGTCAACAAGAACCACGCCGATGCCGCGACGGGCGCACTGCAAGGCGGTGAGGCATCCGAGAATTCCCCCGCCCAGCACGACGACCTGGTCGTCTCGTGAGGTCATCTGCTCAGGTTACGACGGTCGCGCATCCACCACTCACACGAACGCGCCGACTCCCGTGATCGCGCGACCCACGATGAGGCTGTTCATCTCGCGTGTGCCTTCGTAGCTGTAGAGCGCTTCGGCGTCGGCGTGGAATCGAGCCACGTCGTAGTCGAGAACGATGCCGTTGCCGCCGAGTAGTTCGCGGCAGAGGCCCACGGTCTCGCGCATCGCGGTCGTCGCGAAGGCCTTCGCGAGCGAGGCGTGTTCGTCACGCTGCACGCCGTCGTCGAGCATCTGCGAGACACGCGTGCACAGGGCGATGCTCGCCGTGATGTTGCCGAGGCTGCGGCTCAGCAGGTCTTGCACGAGCTGGTGGCTCGCGATGGGCTTGCCGAACTGCTCGCGGCTCGTCGCATAGGCGACGGCGGCTTCGTAGGCGCCGATCGCAGTGCCCACCGCGGCCCACGCCACTTCGGCGCGCGTCAAGCGCAGCACCGCGGCCGTGTCGCGAAAAGAGTTGCCGTTCTGCAGGCGGCTCGACTCAGGCACCCGCACGTTATCGAGCGTGATGTCAGCGTTCTGCACGATGCGCAAGGCTTGCTTACGCTCGATCTTCGTGGCCGTGTAGCCGGGCGTGCTCGTTGGCACGATGAAGCCCTTGACCTGGCCGTCCTCGGTGCTCTTGGCCCAGATGATCGTGATGTCGCTCCAGGTGGCGTTGCCGATCCAACGCTTGCTGCCGTTGAGCACCCACTCATCGCCGTCGCGCGTTGCCGTCGTGCGCAGGCCCTGCGCCGAGTCACTGCCTGACAGCGGCTCGGTGAGCCCGAACGCCCCGATGACGTCACCAGTCTTGAGCTTGGGCAGCCATTCGGCCCGCTGTTCAGGTGAGCCGGCCACGCCGATCGACCCCATCGCGAGGCCGTTTTGCACCCCCACGTAGGTGGCGACGCTCGCGTCGACGCGAGCGAGCTCGAGCGCCGTCCAGCCGCCGTAGACGGCGCTGTAGTCGCCCGCCTTCGTCTCTTCCCACAGGTTGCCGAACACCTGCTGCGCGTGCAGGCCCGGCAGAATCTGGCGCGGGAACTCGGCGCGGTCCCAGTAGTCGTTGACGACGGGCTTCACTTCGGTCTCGAGAAAGGTGCGCAGTCGCACGAGCGCGTCTTTCTCGTGGTCGGCGAGCAGTGCCTCAAAGCCGTAGAAGTCGCTGGCGAGCGTGGGAAAGGTCATGGCGCGAGGCTATCGGCGGCGTGCCGCAGCATCCATTGCTTTGTCGAGGGCCGTCACGCTCGCACGGGGCACGGGTCGTGGGGTTGTCGAGAGGGCACGAATGGCCTCGATCTGCGGCCAATTGGTGTCGACAGATTCCCCATCATCGGCCTCTGTCAGGCCAGACTGTGGGGGTGACTCGAATCTCGCGCGCTGCAGCCCTCGCCCTCGTTCCCGCCCTCGCGTTGGGCCTTGCTGCGTGTGTTCCTGAGCCAGCTCCCATGGTCTCTACCCCCGAACCTTCCGCGAGCGAGACGGCCGCGGCCCCGGCGCCCACCGCGCCCGGCTCGCGCGTGCCGGCCGAATGCGCCGCCATCTTCGACACGGATGCCGTGAGCGGGGGAGCGGCGTCGGTCATCACCCGGGAAAGCCTGTTCTTCAGGGGCACCTTCGACCAGGTCGGCTATCTCGCGTGCGAGTACGACGGCATGCTCGGCGACCTTGCGACTGAGCTTGAGGTGTACGTCGCCGTCGATGTCCCGCCCACGGTTCTCGACGACCGTGTCGCTTCGGCCGCGGATCCGATCAACGGGTTCTCGACGGACATCGCGGGTGACGTGTCGTTCAGCACGTGTGGGGTCGCGATCGACTACGAAACCGAGCGACCGGGCTGCCGCGCGCAGATGGTGGTGGGCACGTATGCCCTCGAGGTCATCGTCTACCACCGCGACGCCGCCCCTGCCGAACTAGAGGTTGCCCTGCAACCCCTGCTCGACGATCTGGTGTCGCTCACGCGGGCGTGGCCACCCGCTGTCGCGGCGTGGGAGCGCCCGGCCGACGCGCTCGCGTGGTCAAGCGACTGCGCCTTCGAGATCCGCGCGCAACAAGATGTCGTTCGGAATGCGGTTCCGTTTGCGGTCGATGATTCGAAGACAGAGGGCTCTGGTGACGACGGTACGTGGTCGAGCTACCGGGCCGACGAAATTCTTGACTCCACCCACTGCTCGTGGTGGGGGCCCGATGGCGGCTTCGACCTGCGCATTTTGCCGGGCGGGGCGTGGATGCACGAGGCGGGCGTGACTCTGCCCGGCACGCCCATCGCGCTCGAGGGTGCTCTCGCGGCGAGCATCCAATCGTCCAGTCCTGAGTCTGTCCTGCTGATGGCCTACATCGACGGCAGCCTGGTTCAGGTGGATATGTATGTCGCCGACGGCGCTTCGACCGAGCAGGCGGCGCGCGACGTTGTCGCCGCGCTCGTGACAGCATTCTGATCATGCTGCTGCGTATCGAGAACACTCCGCGCCCCTACGCCTGGGGCTCGACCACGGCCATCGCCGAGCTGCTGGGCACGACTCCGTCGGGCGGGCCCGAGGCTGAGCTGTGGCTTGGGGACCACCCGGGGTCGCCGGCGCGCATCGTGGCGGGAGACGCGAGCGGAGCATCCGATCTCTCGTCGATGCTGCTCGCCCGCGGCGAGAAGCTGCCGTTTTTGCTCAAGGTGCTTGCGGCCGGCGAGCCGCTCTCGTTGCAGGCGCACCCGACCATCGCCCAGGCGCGCGAGGGCTTTGCGCGGGATAACGCCGCGGGCATCGCCCTCGACGCCCCCAACCGCAACTACAAAGACGAGCTGCACAAGCCCGAGCTGATCTTCGCGTTGAGTGACCCGTTCATCGCGCTCGCGGGCTTTCGCCCCATTGCTGAGGCGCGCGCGGTGCTCGCTGCCGCCGAGCAGCCCGCGCTCGCCGCGTTCATCGACAAGCTCGTCGACGACGCCGCGCTGCCCGACCTCGTGCGCTGGCTCATCGCGGGTGGCCCCGAGGTGACCGCCCTCGTGGATGCTCTCGTCGCCACCGCCCGCAACCTCGAGCACGACCCCCGCGACACCCCGAGTTGGGCAACCGTGCGCCGCCTCGCCGAGTACTACCCCGGCGACCCCGGCATCGCGATGTCGACGCTCATGCACACCGTCGTGCTGCGCCCGGGTGAGGCGCTCTACCTGCCGACCGGCAACATCCACTCGTACCAGCAGGGCCTCGCGATCGAGATCATGGCCGCAAGCGACAACGTGCTGCGCGGCGGCCTGACGCCCAAGCACGTGGATGCGGCCGAACTCATGCGCGTGCTCGACGCCCGCCCGGTGGCCGAGCCGCGCATCGCTCCGGTCGAGGTGCTGCCCGGAGTGCATCGCTTCACGCCCGATGTCGTCGACTTTGCGCTCACGGTGGTCGAGGCGGGTTCAGCCGTCGACGGCATCACCCTCGAGACCGGCGGCCCCGCGATCGTGCTGTGCCTCGACGGTCAGCTCACGCTGCAGGGTGAGCTCGTTCTCGAGCGCGGGCAAGCCGCGTATGCCGACGACGACGCGCTGCAGCTGGTGGGCGCGGGGCGAGCGGTTGTGGCGACGGGGCGGCATCCGCAGGGCTGAGCCGAGCATCCACCCCGATCGAGATTCCGTCGCGTACTCTGGTGGAGACGCGACCGGGGGGTGAGTGACCATGGTGACGAATGCACGTGCATACCGAGCTCGCGCTGCGGTCGTTCTCGTCGTTGCCCTCGTGGCAACGTTCGGCCTGACTCATCAGACAGCGCTCGCGGCGCCCTCGGCGATTGCCCCCGCGGCTGCGGCAGCGAGCGCCGATCGCATCGCGGGTGCCGATCGCTATGCAACAGCGGTCAGCGTGTCGACAGCGGCATTCGCTCCGGGGGTCGAACGCGTGTTTCTCGCGAGCGGAGCCGACTACCCCGACGCGCTCTCGGCGGCGCCCATCGCGGCCGCTCTCAACGCGCCCTTGCTTCTCACGGCTCCGAACGCGCTGCCGAGCGTCGTGGCCGCCGAATTGGTGCGACTCGCGCCCACACGTGAGGTCGTCATCGTGGGCGGGCCGGGAGTGGTCTCTGCGGCCGTGGAGGCCCGCGTGGCGCAGCTCGGGTTCACGGTCGTGCGCGTGCAGGGCGTCAACCGCTACGCCACGTCGCGCGCGTTGATCGAGCGCTCGGCGCTGCCGAGCACCACGATGTACCTTGCGACGGGCCGCAACTACCCCGATGCCCTCGCCGCCGCGGCCGCCGCTGGTTCGGTCGGGGCGCCCGTCATGCTCGTCGACGGTGCACTGAGTGCTCTCGATGGCGCCACCCTGCAGCTCATTGCCGCGCGCGACGTTGACCAGGTGCTCATCGCCGGCGGCGTGGGGGTGGTCTCGAGTGCGATCGAGCAGCAACTGGCTGGTCTCGGATACGCGGTGCAGCGTCTCGCGGGCGCCGACCGCTATGCCACGGCGGTCGCCATCAATACCTTCGCTTTTCCGACCGCAACGCGCGCTTTTGTCGCGACGGGAGTCGGCTTTGCCGATGCACTGGCGGGCGCCGTCTATGCGGGCATCGAGCGAGCGCCGCTCTACTCGTCGTCGCCGTTCTGTTTGCCGCGGGGCACCCGGGTTGACATTGTCGAACGATTGCGGGCAGAACGCGTCACCCTGCTGGGCGGGTCGGGCGTGCTGGGCCCGCTGGTGCAAGAGCTGCAGTCGTGCAGCACGCCTGACGACGATCGGCGCACTAGCGAAGCCGAGCTCTCGTCGGCCATACAGCAACGACTTCGCACCCTGCCCGGAACCTACTCCGTGAGCGTGCGGCAACTTGACGGTTTGCAGGCTTCGGTGAGCATCCGCGGGGCCGTCGCTCAAGAGCCCGTGAGTGTCATCAAGGTCTTCGTGGCCTATGCCGCGCTCGACCGCATCGAGCGCGGGCAACTGAGCTTCGCCACACCCACGCGCTCGGGCGTGAGCATCGGTGAGTGCTTGCGCGTCATGATCCACGTCTCGGACAACTTCTGTCATCACGACCTTGTTGCTCTGCTCGGGGTGAACTCCCTGTCTGCCCAGTTGAGCGACGAGGGTTACAGCTCCACGGTCTATTGGGGTGCGCCGAGTGCCAGCGTGCCGTATTCGAACAAGCTGTCGTCGACGGATGATCTGGCCCTGTTGCTCAGTCGCCTCGAGCGCGGTGAGTTGCTCAACGCTGAGCTCACCGCCCACTTCATGACCCTGCTCGAGACGCAGTTGTGGCGCTCGAAGATTCCCTCGGGGGTGGCGGCGGGCGTGCCCGTCGCCAACAAGACGGGCTCGGCGTGGGCCGCGGCCGGTTGGTTCCACTCCGACGCTGCAATCGTGTCGGCCCCGTCTGGCCCCTATGTCATCGCCGTGCTCGGGAGCGGCGGCGCCACGGTGACGGGCGTGCGCGAGATCAGCCGCATCGTTTTCGAGCACTTCAACGGTGCTCTCGTGACACCGGGCGGGTTTAGCGAGCTCAACGCGGTGACCGCTGGCCCGGTCACCTACTTCTCCGACGGCAATACGAGCAGCCCTCTGGGCACGATTCCGGCCGACACGGTGCTCGCGGTGACGTCGAGTGAGCGCACGTGGTACCGCGTGGTCTACAACGGCGCTGGAGTGTTTGTGCACTCCTCGGGCCTGCGCAACGCCGTCGACTATCCGCGTAGCGTCCGCTGAACCGCGACGGCTAGGGAATGCGTCGTCTCAGGCGCTAGCTGCCCATGCCGAGCCATTGCCCGATGCGTGGGTCGCCTCTAGGGTGGCCACTATGGCTCCCATTCGTAAAGGATCGCTCATTGCCTCGCTCGCGGCGGCTGCCGTGCTCGCATCTCTCGCGACGGCGCCGGCCGTCGCTCGACCGGCGGACGACTCCGCAGGCGCGCTCGAACCCGCACTGTCTGGCGTCATCACCGGGCGCTTGTTCATCGAGCCAGCTGGCGGGGGAGCGCCCGTGCCCGCGAATGCGGGTTACGTGAACCTGTACCCCGCGAACGCCTGGCCCGGAGCCGCCTCGGGCACCGCAACGGTCGACGGTTCGGGCAACTTCGCGATCACGGGCCAGCCGGCTGGCAACTACGACGTCGAGTTCGTCAGCACTGACACGCGCAATCTGCCCGTGCGTGAGTGGTTCAACGACTGGCGCTTCCACTTCGACGCTCAGGCGATCACGCTGGCCGATAGCACCCCGTACAACTTCGGCGATGTGGTTCTTGGGGAGCGCCAGTTCAATTCGTATCGCGTGGCAGGCGAGAACCGTTTCGCGACTGCTGTCGAAATCGGCCGACCGGTCAGCCCGGATGGTGCCGATCGACACGTGATTATCGTGAACGGTCTCACATTTCCTGACGCACTGTCGGCGGGAGCCTTCGCCGGTCGTGAGGCGTCACCCATGCTCATGGTGACGAGCACGTCGATTCCGAGCGAGACTCTTGCCGAGCTGGAACGCCTCGACCCGTACGCCATCACGATCATTGGCGGAACCGGCGTCGTGTCGGCAGCGGTAGAAGCCCAGCTCGAAACGTTCCTTCCCGGCCCCCAAAGCGTCGAGCGCATCGCCGGACTCGATCGCTATGCCACGTCGCGCGCGGTGGTGCAGTTGATGCACAGCCAGCTTGCGCTCAGCAGCATCTTCGTGGCCACGGGCCGCGACTACCCCGACGCGCTCGCCGCCGTGCCTGCCGCAGGCGCCTATGGCGCCGCGGTGCTGTTGGTCAACGGCAGCGCGGCGAGCCTCGACGACGCAACCCGCACCCTCATCGACTCACTGGATCGGCCCGTCACAATCGTGGGCGGAACCGGCTCGGTTTCGGCCGGCATCGCCAGCCAGATTGCGGGATTGGGCGTGAGCGTCGATCGCCTGCAAGGCCCGTCACGGTACGAGACTGCTCTCGCGATCGCCGACGAGTTCTTTCCGCAGCGCGAGTTCAGCTATATCGCTACGGGTACAGGGTTTGCCGATGCTTTGGCGATCGGTTGGTTGGCCTCGGTGCAACAAGTTCCGATCACGTTGTCGCGGCCGACGTGCGTACCCCTCGCTGTTCTCGACAACATCCACGACAGCCTGATCGGTGAGTACTCACTCGTCGGCGGCACAGGAGCGGTGAGCGACGACGTGCGATCACTCGTACCCTGCTCGTCGTAGAGCGTCGACGCTCCAATGACGGGGCCGCGGGGCCGTAGCCTGTCAGCATGACTTGGCTTGTTACCGGCGGCGCCGGCTACATCGGGGCGCACGTGGTGCGCGCCCTCACGGCATCGGGAATGAACGCGGTGGTGCTCGACGACCTGTCGAGTGGGCACGCCGCTTTTGTTCCTGAGGGCGTGCCGTTCGTGCGCGCATCCATTCTCGATGTGTCGGCGGTGGATGCTGTGCTCACCGACCACGCGGTCACCGGCGTCATACACGTCGCGGGTTTCAAGTACGCCGGGGTCAGCGTGCAGCGCCCGCTGCACACCTACGAGCAGAACGTGACGGGCATGGTCACCCTGCTCGACGCGATGCAGCGGCACGGAGTCGACCAGTGCGTGTTTTCGTCGTCAGCCGCCGTCTACGGCGCGGTCGACGTCGACCTCGTGACAGAAGACACTCCGAAGAGCCCCACGTCGCCCTATGGCGAGTCGAAGCTCATTGGCGAGTGGCTGCTGCGTGATCAGGCCGTCGCCGCCGGGTTGCGCCACACGAGCTTGCGCTACTTCAACGTGGTCGGCTCGGGTGACCTGGCCGTGCGCGATACGAGCCCGCACAACCTTTTTCCGCTCGTGTTCGACGCACTCGTCGACAATCGCGTTCCTCGCATCAACGGCACCGACTACCCGACGCCCGATGGCACGTGCGTGCGGGACTACATTCACGTGGCCGACCTTGCGCTCGCGCACGTCGAGGCGGCACGGCGCCTCGAGGCCGGCGACCCCATTGAGCCCGCCTACAACCTCGGTTCGGGTGACGGCGTCTCGGTGCGCCAGATCATGGATGCGGTGGCCCAGGTCACGGGCATCGCCTTCGTTCCGGAGGTCAACCCTCGCCGCCCGGGGGATCCGCCGCGCATTGTGGCGAGCGGCGAGTTGGCCGCGCGCGACCTTGGCTGGGCAATGCGGCACACCCTCGCCCAGATGGTCGAGTCGGCGTGGGAGGCGCGGAGGGCATCCGCCTGATGCGGCGCGGACTCTCCGTTAGGGGATTTTCCCTATCCCGGCGGCAGGGCGCCGCTCCGTAGCGTGTTGGGTCTAGTGACTCCCGACCGCTGAATGAGGCCCCATGTCTGTGCGCTCCGTCCCCCGCCGAATTCGTGCTCTCCGACAAAGTGTGGCGGCCGTTGCGGTCATCGCCACCGTGGTCGCCGTGGCGCCGACTGCCGGGGCCGCAGAGCTCGCACCCGCTGCAGCGGCGGGCACCCTCTACGGAAGCGTTTCGTACGCGTTTGATCCGGGAGAGCCGCCGGTGCTGGTCTCGAACGGTCGCGTGCAGTTCTACTCGTTTGCGACCGGCGACCTCGCCTACGAAGTGAACCTCGAGCCAGACGGCAGCTTCGCCATCAACGGTGTGGAGGCTGCGCCCTACCGTGTCGCCATCGTCAGTTCGATGGGCGCTCCGTACAGCCCGGTTCGCGAGTGGTACCCCGCCAAAGCAACGTATGGCGAAGCGGACACGATCGTCTTCAATGCGGGCCAAGACTTCAACTTCGGCGAGATCGTGATCAGCGCCCGAAGCATTTCGCTCGAACGCGACGCCGGTGCCGATCGCTTTGCGACCGCGGCAGCCGTCGCCGTACGAGGCTCGCGAGACGGGGGTGGTGGAACGATCTTTGTCGTGAACGGACTGACGTTCCCGGATGCTCTCTCGGCGGGCGCGGCAACAACCACGAGTGTCCTGCTCACCGTGCAACGTGACTCCATCCCCGCTCCGATCGCCGCCCAACTGGCCCGCATCGTGCCGTCACGCATCGTCATCGTGGGCGGAACGGGTGCCGTCTCGAGCGCCGTCGAGACAGCGCTGCAGTCGTACGTCGCCGATCCACTTGACCCCACGAGCGTCGTGCGCATCTCGGGCAACAATCGCTACGAAACTTCGCGTGCTGTCATCGCATCGCTCTACGGGTTCAACAGCGCGCCAACGCGCATCTTTCTCGCGACCGGCCGCGACTTCCCCGACGCGCTGTCGGCGGTGCCGGCGGCAATTTCGGTCGGGGCGGCCGTTCTCTTGGTCGACGGCTCTTTGAGCAGTCTTGACAGCGCGACGGCCACGATGCTGAGCACCATCGGCGTTCCGGTCACCATCATCGGCGGAACCGGTGCGGTATCGGCAGGCATCGAGACCCAGGTGCGCGGAATCGTTGGCGGTGGGTTGACCAACCGGCTCGCCGGGACTGATCGGTTCTCGACCTCGGTGCAGGTCTCCAACGCCTACTTCGGAATCGCCGATTATGCGTTCCTCGCCAACGGGTTCGGGTTTGCCGATGCCCTCGCTGCCGGCCCTGTCGCCGGGGCCTTCGCGTCGCCTGTCTACCTGGTACGGCAGTCGTGCACGCCGAGCGCCGTGAGCGCCCATATCAATGGTGTTCTCGCGAACGTCATCGTTGCGGTCGGCGGCACTGGTGTCGTGAGTGACAACGCGCTCTTGGGCACGGCCTGCTGATGACACCTCGCTGACGCCTCAGCCGGTGAGGGTGTGCGATAGGGGTTTCTCCCTATCGGCTGAAAGCCGATTGTCGCTCTAGATTCAGCCTGTCTGGTTGGGTTGAGAGCAGGAGTTGACGTGGCACGTCGTTCGTACATCCCGTTGTTGTCGCTTGTTGTCGCTGCGGGGTTGGTGATGTCGCCCATAACCTCGGCCGTCGCCACCGAGCGACCGGTCGACGACTCCGAATCGATCGCACCCGCCGCCGCTTCGGCGACCGTCAACGCACGCATTCTCATTGAGCTTCCCGGTGGGTCGATCGTGCCGGTCGATCTCGACCAGGGAGTGGTGCGGCTCTATTCCGCGGGCTTTGGCACGGGGCTGGCCGATTATTCGTTCTCAAGTGGCGCTGACGGAGCGATCGTCGCCACCGTCGCTCCGGGTGATTACCTCATCGAGTTCGCGAGCTCCGACCCGCGCGCTCTGCCGGTGCATGAGTGGTACACCAATTCGCGCTACCAGCAGGGTGCTTTGCCGGTGACTCTCGCCGACGGAGCGAACATCAACCTCGGCAACATGATTCTCGAGTCACGCAGTCTCGACGCCACGCGCCTCTCTGGGGCGAACCGCTATGAGACGGCGGTCGCCGTCTCGCAACGCGCCTTTCCCACGACCGCTTCTGCTGTCGTCGTCGTCAACGGCGAGAGTTTTCCGGATGCTCTGTCGGCGGGACCCCTCGCGAATAACCTGAGCGCGGCGATGTTGCTCGTGACGTCGAACAGCATCCCTGAGGCAACGCGACTGGAGATCGATCGACTGAACCCCGCCAGCATCTACATTGTGGGCGGCACGGGCGTCGTCTCAAACGCCGTGCTGGAACAATTGCGCCCCTACGCCTCAGACCCGAGCTTTGTCTACCGCATCGCGGGAGCCGACCGCTATGCGACGTCTCGAGCCGTGGTCGAACGAATCGGGGTTGGCATCAACACACTCATGATCGCGACGGGACGCAACTTTCCAGACGCGCTATCTGCCGTGCCGGCGGCCAACGCTTTCGGCGTTGGAGCACTGTTGCTTGTTGACGGCACGCGCACGACGCTCGACGGGGCGACACAGACGCTACTCGAAAGCCGCTCGGCAGCTGACTTCTACATTGTGGGCGGTACCGGCTCGGTGAGTGCCCCGCTCGCGAGCGCGGTTTCGGCGATCTCGCCCACTACGCGGCTCGCCGGGGACGACCGCTATGCCACCTCGGTTGCCGTTGCGTTCCACTTCTTCGTCGAGTCTGACGAAGCCTTCATCGCCAACGGTACGGGCTTTGCCGATGCGCTCGCCGCTGGTCCCGTCGCTGCCCGAGCGCAAGCGCCGGTGTACCTCGCGCGCGCGACGTGCATGCCCGCCGTGGTGCAAGACGACGTGCTCTCGGTCTTCGCGAACCGCATCGTCTTGGTAGGTGGGTCAGCGGTGCTTTCTGACTCGGTCGCCTCGTTGACCACCTGTTGACCAACGCGCTCGCGGCGACGGCCCACGGGCTGTCCGTCACGCGGTGGCCGGTGTAGACCGCTCCCAGTCGTCGATTCGGGTCGGCATCGCGTTCTTCTTCTCGCCGGACGTTGTGAAGGTCGTCAATGCCTATGGGTTCGCAGATGCTCTGACTTCCGCCCCCGTCGGGCCAGTGTTGAGTTCCTCAGAAACTCACGCGGAGGGGTCGAGCCGGTTCTCCGCGGCACGCGAGACAACCGAACACTTCGGGATGCGCAGAGTCACTCAGAGCTGGTCGTGTTGTGCTTGTAGTCTTCGCACATGACCCGACCTCGCCTTTCTTCGATCTTCTCCGTTGTCGCGACCGCGGCCTTGATGGTGAGCCTCACCATCGCGCCTGCCTCGGCACGCAATCTCGACGAGCCCGAGGCGCCGCCGCTAAGCGCAGCAGTCTCTGGGGCCATCACGGGCCGAGTGTTGATCGAGCCGTTCGGCGGCGGCACTCCGCAGCCCAGCAACGAAGGCCAGGTGCAGTTCTGGGCGGCCTCGGGTGGTCCCATGGTGCCGACGGCCGTCGCGACCCTCAACCCATCGGGAACCTTCAGCATCTCGGGGCTGCCTGCTGGTCAGTACCGGGTTGCGTTCATCAGTCGCGACAGCATCGCACTACCCGTGCGCGAGTGGCATAGCAACAAGCTCTTTTCGGTCATTGCCAATGTGGTCACGCTCGCCAACGGCGCTGCGTTTGCGTTCGGTGACGTTGTGCTCGAAGAGCGCACCGTCGGTAGCCAGCGATTTGCAGGAGACAACCGTTACGCGACCGCTACGGCCATCAGCACGAATTTCTTGGGCCCTGGCGATGAACGCGACATCGTGATCGTCAACGGGCAAAACTTTCCCGACGCGCTTGGAGCTGGCCCGCTTGCCACGGTGCTGCGCGGGCCCCTGCTCATGGTCACCCAAAGCTCGATTCCGGCGGAGACAGCGGCCGAACTCGATCGTCTCAACCCGTTATCGATCACGATCGTGGGCGGCACGGGCGTGGTCTCGTCAGAGGTTGAAGCGCAGCTCGCCGGCTACGTCGGCGGATCGAGCAACGTCACCCGCATTGCTGGGTCAAACCGCTACGCGACGTCGCGGGCAATCGTCGAGGCACTCGACAACCGGAGCCCGATCACTGAGCTCTTCATCGCAACGGGAGGTGGCTTCCCGGACGCACTCTCGGCAGTGCCGGCCGCGGGCAGTGTCGGTGGGGCCGTGCTGCTGGTCAACGGCGGACTCAGCGCTCTCGACGACTCGACCGCTTCGTACATCGACGGGCTCAACGTTCCGGTGACGATCGTGGGGGGCACCGGGGTGGTGAGTGCGGGCATCCAGAACCAACTCGTGAACCGAGGCGTGGCGGTGGGGCGCGTTGCGGGTTCTGACCGATACGCAACGTCTATCGCGATCGCGCGGGGGTACTTTCCGTATGCCGAATTCGCATACCTGGCGAACGGGCTCGGCTTCGCCGACGCGCTCGCGATCGGCCCGTGGGCCGCAGCCGGGCGCTCTCCGGTCTACCTGACACAACCGACTTGCATCACCGACGCGGTCTTCGATGACCTCATTGATGGCTTGTACCGCAACGTGGTACTTGTCGGCGGAACCGGGGTTCTCAGCACGAGAGTCGCGGCGATCGAGCCCTGCACGCTGTAGCAACGCGCACGGTGGAAGGACTACTCGCCCTGAAGATGTGCCCGTGGTGCAACCGACTGGCCGAGGTTGCCTCTTGTGCCCGCACCATCTGCAAAATAGCCTCACTGCGAGCCTTATTCGCGACAGCGGATGCGAGCACCCCCCCTCATTGGAGTTGACGTGACCCCGTTTCGCCGCCGCGCTCTTTCCGTCTTGCTTGCCGCCGCTGTTGCGGTAGCAACCATTACGGCTGCAGGCCCCGCCGTCGCACAGACAGACGCGCAGCCTGCGCCGTTGTCGAGCAGCGAGTCCCGCACGCCTGACGCCAGCACCGAGCAACTCACCGCCGCCGCTGCAGGCGTGGTGAGTGGCCGATTGTTGTTCAGCACGAACGCTGTTCCGGCTGGCACCCCGGTGGTCAACGGTGAAGTCACCGCCTATCGCGAGAACCCCCTAGGTGACTTTGTTCCGCAGGATGCGACCGATGTGTTTGATGCCGACGGCGACTGGTCGATCTCCGGGTTGCCCGCCGGCACGTATAAGTTCTCCTTCTTGCAAGACGGGGAGTCATTCAACTCGCGCGTGTGGTTCAACGGCATGCGTACGGCCGACTTTGCTACCCACGTCACGCTCTCCGAGGGGGTCGCGCAAAACTTCGGCACCGTCGTGATTCCGCGCCGGACCATCGGAATCCAGCGAGTGGCGGGCGTCGATCGCTTTGCGACGAGCGTGGCCCTCTCCCAAACGCAGTTTCCGAACGGGTCGTTCGTTCCCGTCGTGATTGTTAACGGGCTCGACTATCCTGACGCGCTCTCGGCGGGCCCTCTCGCCAACGCTCTCGGGGGCGTCATGCTCATGGTCACCCCCACGAGCATCCCGGCCGCCACAGCGGCCGAGATGACGCGACTCGAGCCGAGTGTCATCGTCATCGTTGGCGGTACCGGTGTTGTGTCTGCGGCCGTCGCTACCCAGCTGGAGTCATATACCTCGTCGAGTGTCATTCGTGTCGCCGGAGAAGACCGGTACGCGACCTCTCGGGCCGTGGTCGAGTTTGCCTTCGACGGTGTTGCGCCGTCAGAGATTCTTCTCGCAACGGGGCGTAACTTTCCCGACGCGCTCGCGGCCGGTGCCGCAGCGGGCGCCCGGGGAGGTGCCGTCTTGCTGGTCAACGGTCAGGCCGCAGCTCTCGATTCCGCATCGTCTGCCTTGATTGACGGGTACGGTTCTGGGGTCTACATCATCGGCGGAACCGGGTCAGTGTCGAGCGGCATCCAGCAATCGGTGGTGAGCCTCGGGCAGTTCAACGCCCGCCTCGCCGGTGCTGACCGATACGCCACCTCGGTCGAGGTCGCGATCAATCTCTTTGGCTATGCCGACGTTGCCTACCTGGTGAACGGGTCGGGCTTTGCCGACGCGCTGGCCGCGGGCCCGATCGCTGGCATGCGCGGTGCGCCCATTTACCTGACAACTCCAACGTGCGTGACGACCTCCGTCTGGACTGACCTCGACCTCGTACTCGCCAACCAGGTGATCACCGTCGGAGGCACCGGCGTCATGTCAGACGCGGTCTACAACCTGCAGGGCTGCAACGGGCAGCGGTTGCCGGGCTTCGACCTCAGCACGTCGGTCGCACCGGTCGCGTCGACCGACTGATACCGAACCGATGTGACCCGCCGTGGCAAGCGCCGCAGCGCGTGACGTCGGTGGTGTCGTTTCGGGTGCTCCGCGACCGGGGTGCGGATCGAGGCTCGCCCGTGGTGGCGGTAATGCGCAGGTATTACTTATGGAGCTCGAGGTCGCACGACTTTACAGTGCAATCATGACCCGAACTCGTTCTCTTGCCATCCTGTCATCCCTCGTTTCGGTGGCGCTCGCCGCGACACTCTCGGTCGCACCGGCGGCGGCACGCACCGTCGATCCGGTGGGCCCCACTGGCTTGTCGTCTGCCGCGTCGGGGGTGATCTCGGGCCGCCTGTTCATCCAATTGCCCGGCGGCGGCACAACAGTGGCCGCGAACGCCGGCGTGGTGCGGCTCTATTCACCTGCTTCGGACTTTCCGGCAGCGCAAGGGGTCGTCACGAGTTCGGGTAACTTCACCATCGCCGGTTTACCTGCCGGTCAGTACATTGCCGAGTTTGTGAGCACTGACACGCGCGCGCTGCCGGTGCGCGAGTGGTTCAACAATCAGCGGTATCGCTTCGATGCCAACCTGATCACGCTGGTCGAGGGTGCTGCCTTTCCGTTCGGCGACGTTGTTCTTGAGCCGCGGGTGTTCGACGTTGAACGAATCGGCGGAGAGAACCGGTTCGATACCGCCGCAAACGTGAGCGAACGTGCGGCCATCGCCGGTTCCGACCGCAACATCGTGATTGTCAATGGTCTGGACTTTCCTGACGCCCTGGGCGCAGGTCCCCTCGCCGCGCGACTCGGGGCCCCGCTGCTCATGGTCACGCGAGACTCGATTCCCGACGAGACACGCGCCGAACTCGAGCGCCTCGACCCCCTGACGATCACCATCGTGGGTGGCACGGGCGTGGTGTCAACGGCCGTTGAGCAAGCGTTGGCTCCGTACGTCGGTGGTATCGCCAACGTTGCGCGTATCGCTGGGGAGAATCGCTACGACACGTCTCGAAAAGTTGTCGAGGTCATCCAGGCCGACACGTCGATTACCGAACTCTTCATCGCGACCGGACGCGGCTTCCCCGACGCACTCGCCGCGGTGCCGGCGGCCGGCAGCGTGAGCGGCGCCGTGTTGCTCGTTGACGGCACACGGGGTTCACTCGACATCGACACGGCCATCTACATTGACGGGCTTGACGTGCCGGTCACGATTGTGGGAGGCACGGGGGTGGTGAGCGCCGGCATTGAGTCACAGCTGAGCAACCGCGGCGTTGATGTTGAGCGTGTTGCGGGGTCAACCCGCTATGCCACAGCGATCGCGATCGCGGTCACGTACTTTCCTTCTGCTGAATTCGCGTACTTGGCCAACGGTCTCGGATTTGCTGACGCCCTGGCCATTGGCCCGGTGGCGGCCGCATTCGGCGCCCCGGTTTACTTGACTCAGTCAGAGTGCCTCACGGATGCCGTGTACGACGACCTCGTTGCGGGCCTCTTCAGCGGCGTCACGCTGGTTGGCGGAGCGGGTGTGTTGAGTTCACGCGTGCAGTCACTCCAGGCCTGTTCGCTCTAGGCGGCCTGGCTCTTGTCGGGGGCGCGCCCGGGCCATGGCTCGCGGCGCGCCCATCGCACCCTGGCCCCCAAACGAGGGGTGACCCGCGAGCGATGACCTGAATTATTGTCGATGTGTCGCCGCGATGCAGTGGGGGCATCACTCGACGCTGAAAGGCCCTGCCGTGCCCCGAACATCTCGACCGACTTTCGCTGCGCTCGTGCTCTCTGTTGCGGTAATCGCACCACTTGTCGTGGGTGGCCCCGCAGTGGGAGCCGCGCGTGAGCCGGAGGCACCCGTCGCGCCCATGACCGCGGCGCAGGCCGAGGCGGCGACCGAGGCCGAGAACGCGCGGGTTGTCTTTGATGGCTCGCCGCAGCTCTCGCCGGCTGCGGGCGCCAGTGTCACGGGCGTTCTGCAGACCTACGAGACCGACAACTCTGGCCCTTACCCGGCGACCAGCGGAAGCAGCTTTGTTCGCTTCTGGTTGTGGAACCCGGTCTCGAACTTCTGGGAGTTGCAGCAGTTCGTGAATACGTTCTCGGGCACCGGTGAGTTCTCCGCTACGGGCCTGCCGGCGGGAGACTATCGCGTCGAGTTCGCGAGCTATAGCTCGAGCGTTCCCATGCGCGAATACTGGAACAACGCGCCGGTGTTCATTGCATCGACGACACTCAGCATTGCCGTCGACACGACCGTCAGCCTCGGAACCGTCAGCATGTACCCGAGCTTCCCTGACTTTTTCCGCATCTCGGGCGACAGTCGATACTCGACCGCAGTAGCGATCTCGCAAAGCGTCATTGCCCCGGGCAACTCGGCGTCGGTCGTATACCTCGTCACCGGCGTCAGCTATGCCGATGCGTTGTCGGCGGGCCCGGCGGCCGCGGCGAGTGGTGGCGTCATGCTCCTCACCCCGCCCTCAGCGCTCACCCCCGAGGTTGCTGCTGAACTCGACCGAATCAACCCTGGCCGCATCGTCATCGTCGGCGGGCCCGGTGTCGTTTCTTCGGCCATCGAATCGGCTGTCGTGCAATATGTGGCAGCTCCTGGTGATGTCGATCGCATCTTTGGCGCCGACCGCTACGTGACCTCGCGCATGATCGTCGCTGACGCGTTCCCGTCGGGTGTGCCCAACCTGTTCATCGCCACGGGTACCAACTTTCCCGACGCTCTCGCCGCCGGACCGGCCTCGTCGCGACTCGGTGGGGGAGTGTTGCTGATCAACGGCAGCCTCACCACCACTGACCTCGCAACGCGCACCCTCATCACGACTCTGGGGCTGCCCGATCTGCACCTCGCCGGTGGCACAGGCGCCATCTCGGCCGGGGCCGAGTCATCGCTTACCGCTCATCTCGGGGCGAGCGGTACTGTGACGCGGTATGCGGGCAACAACCGTTACGACACGGCACTGGTCATGAACGCCCAGGTCTTCGGGCCCCTCGGTGCCGACTTCGCATACTTGGCAACCGGAACCGGCTTTGCCGACGCCCTCGCGGGTGGTCCCCTTGCCGCTGCGTTCGACAGCCCGCTGTACCTGTCGAGCCCCGCGTGCCTGCGCGAAGCGGAGTATGTCGACATGATCAACCTGCTCGTCAAGGAGGCCTATGCCCTCGGCGGTGTCGGCGCGCTGAGCGACCGCGTGCTGTTCGGCGACCTCTGCTGACCTCGTGCGACTCCGTGGGCGTGGGGATGCTCGAGACTGAGCATCCCTCGGTCGACCGCCGCTACGCGACTTCGCGCGAGGTCGTAGCCGACGCCTTCGGCGCGGGTGGGCCCCACCTCTTCGTTGCCACGGGTCGTTACGTTCCCGACGCACTCGCGGGCGGGCCGCTCACGGCAGCGCTTGACGCGCCGCTGTAGCTCTCGACTTAAGGTGTGTCGGCGCGACGACGAGTGCATCGAGAAGATCGTGTCGCGCGTCACAGTGGTTTACGCGCTCGGCGGCACCGGCAAGCTGAGCGATCACCTGCTCTACGGCCTGAACTGCTGACGCGGGACGGCCCGAGAGTGCTGAATCGCGCCGTGACTGGATTTTTGCTTTGCTGAGAATTTTTTCGCTCCATTTGAAGTGCTGAGTTATCGTGGGCTTGAGGTGCGTTTTCCATTCGCCCTCGCGGCAGCTTTCACACTTCTAGGAGCCTTGTGTCTCACTCGCTTCCCCCTTTCCGGCGTCTGATTGCCTCCGCCGCGGCGCTCGCCGTGGCGTTGTGTGCGCTCGGTGCTGGAATCGCTCCGGCAGTAGCTGAACCCGTCTCCCCGCAAGAGCGTGAGCAAGAGATCACCTCCTCAGACTGGTGGCCGGCAGACCCCGACGCGCGTCGAATCTTCGACCCCGTGAGCGCGAACCACCGCGAGGAGGGGGGAACGCCCCTCACATCGGCGGCGTCACCGACCGTCTCGGGCGTGCTCACTTTGCTGCGATTCGGCACCACTCGGCCAGTGGAATTCGGCCTGATTCGGTTTTGGCGCAAAGCGGATGCAGGGTCTTTCGAACTGGTTTACCAGACCTTTGACATCGGCAATAACGGCGAGTTCTCCGCCAGTGTTCCTGCGGGTGTGTATCGAATTGAGTTCATCGGCTATCGGACCGCCCGGACCTACTGGCAAAACCAGCCGAACTTCTTTGTGGCGGATGAACTGGTGCTGAGCGATGACATGAGTCAAGATCTGGGCACGGTGGTCGTCGAACCAAACGAGCTGGGCTTCAACCGGATATCCGGCAATGACCGGTTCGCGACTGCGGCGGCGCTGACGACGAGCCTGTTCGATGGCTCAAGCCGCGCGCCCGTCATCTACATTGCCGATGGCCTCAGCTTCGCTGATGCGTTGTCGGCGGGACCAGCGGCCGCTGCCCAGGGCGGTGCCCTTTTGCCGGTGCTCACGAACGGCATCCCCCAGGTCATCAGAAACGAATTGGCACGACTCAACCCCGAGCGCATCGTGATAGTCGGCGGCACCGGGGCCATCTCGACCGCTGTCGAAATCCAACTGGCCAGTTACGTCGATTCGCCCAACGACATCGACCGGGTCTCTGGCCCGGATCGATACGCTACGTCGCGCGCCATTGTGCTCGACGCGTTCGGTGAATCAGGCCTGAACGCAATCTTTTTCGCTACCGGTCGAAACTTTCCTGATGCGCTTGCCGCGGGCCCGGCGGCCGCAAATTTGGGCGGTGCGGTGCTGCTGGTCGATGGGGCCATGACAAGTCTTCCGTCCGCAACACAGACTTTGATCGGCAGCTTCGGCGTCGCTGATACTTACATCGCGGGCGGAGACGGTGCTATCCGGCCCGAGCTCGAGCAGGCGATCAATGACGCTAGCGCATCTGCCCAACCTGCTCTTCGACTGTCGGGCGACAACCGCATCGAGACCGCGAACAGGATCAATGCTCAGGCGTTCGCCATGAATCAGACGTATCCCGACTTCGCCTTCCTTGCTAACTCCAATGGCTTTGCCGACGCGCTCGCAGCAGGACCCGTCGCCGCGGCGTTTGGGGCTCCGCTCTATTTGACGACGGAGTCTTGCCTCAATGCACAGGTCTACTACGACCTCGCGGGGTTGATCGTCTCGGAATTGTTCTTGGTGGGCGGCGCGGGGGTGCTGCGCGACGATGTGGCTTTCGGGCCGCTCTGCTGACGCCACACTGAGCACTGAGCATCCCTCGACCGCATAGCGGTTTCTGCGGCGCGTCGCAACTCTCATTCGTCTATCGAACCTTTTACGATGCGCGACTTGACGCGAGCGAATGACACGAGTGTAATTAGGTCATCCCGCGCAACCGGGGGGTAGCGCAGGGGAAGGAGTCAGGCCGATGAGTGAGTACCGCAACACCGTTCCCGGCGATTGGTTCGTTGACCCTGTTCGCCTGGGTGTTCCTGGTGTGCGTCGTCTGCGCTCGGCTGATGACGACGAGAACGCCCTTGCCTGGCAGGCCGATGCGCTCTGCGCGCAGACCGACCCCGAGGCTTTCTTTCCTGAAAAGGGCGGCTCGACGCGCGACGCCAAAAAGATCTGCACGACGTGCGAGGTCAAGGCCGAGTGCCTCGAGTATGCGTTGCAGAACGACGAGCGCTTTGGCATCTGGGGCGGCCTGAGCGAGCGCGAGCGCCGCAAGCTTCGCCGCCGCGCCTGACCCATCTCGTTCACCGAGCGGCTTAGGGTCGAAAGAGTGCAGCCCCGAGTCATTGCGATCGTCGTCGCCCGTCGTGGCGGCACGCCGTTGCAGCAGACTCTGGATGCGCTCGCCCAGCAGAGCCGCCGCCCCGACCAGCTCGTGGTCGTCGACGCCGCGGGCGTCGACGCGGTCACGGCCCAGCTCGCGGCCGCTAACCCCACCCAGTTCGTCACGGCAGGGTCGGGCCTCGGATTCGGCGAACTCGTGCATCGCGCGCTCGCAGCCGTGCCGTTGCCCGAGCCGACAAGCTCGCCTTACGGCGGAGTCGACGAGTGGCTCTGGCTCTTGCGCCACGACACGGTGCCTGATCCCAACGCGCTGCAACGCTTGCTCGCGGCCGTCGAGGTTGCGCCGTCGGTAGCGGTGGCGGGGGCCAAGCAACTCGAGGCCGAGCATCCGACGGTCATTGCCGCCTATGGCGAGACGCTGACGCGCTGGGGCGCGACGATGGCCATTGCCGAGCGCGAGCTCGACCAGGCGCAGCACGACCGCACGAGCGATGTGCTCGCCGTGGGCGAGGCCGCGATGCTCGTGCGGCGCACGGTCTACAACGCCGTTGAGGGCTTCGACTCGGCGCTGCCGAGCGTTGATGCCGCGCTGGATCTGTGTGTGCGCATCCGTCTCGCCGGCCACCGCGTGGTGGGCGTGCCGCAAGCGCGCGTCTTTGTTCATGAGGGCACGGCCTCAGCGGGGCGCGCCGGTGGCGGAAGGCCCGTGTCGCCTCGAACGCGCGCGCGACTCATGCGCACGGCGCAACTGCACCGCCGCCTGGTCTACTCCCCGGCGGTCGCCGTGCCGCTGCACTGGCTGAGCCTGGGGCCGATCGCGATTGCGCGAGCGCTCGGGCACCTTGTGCGCAAGCGGCCCACCTACGCGGGCGGTGAGTTCGCCGCGGCGCTCGCTGTTGCCTTCTCGGGCAGCGCGGTGCCCGCCGCCCGTCGACGGTTGGCTCGAGGCCGCTCGCTCGGCTGGTCGGTCATCGCTCCGTTGCGCATGGCGCCCGATGAGGTGCGTCGGCGTCGCGCGATTGCCCGCGACGCCCAGCTGGCCGCTCTCGACGACGATCGCCCGCCGCGTCCTGACTTTTTGCCCGGCGGCGCCGCTGTCGTGGCTCTCGCTGCCGCCGTCGGCGCCATCGCCTTCGCGCCTCTCCTCGGCGCGCCCGCGCTGCTGGGCGGCGCTCTCGCCCCGCTCGCCCCCGATCTGCCTACGCTGCTGGCATCGCTCGAGCGCACGAGTGTGGGCGCTGCCGACCCGTTTGCGTTTGTGCTCGCCCTGCTGGGTCTGCTGACCCCGTGGCAGCCGTCGCTCGCCATCGTCGTGCTCGTGATCGCGGCGTTGCCTCTTGCGGCTCTCGGCGGCTGGTGGGCCGCGGCCGCGATTCTGCGCCGCCCCGGGCCGGTCGCGGTCGTGGCTCTGCTGTGGGCGTTCTCGCCCGCGCTCATTTCTGCTCTCGTTGAGGGTCGCCCCGCCGCGGTCGTGGCTCATCTCGCTCTGCCCGTACTCGTCGCGAGCGCCGCGCGGGCTCCGCGCTCGTGGAGCGCCACGGGCGTTGCCGGCCTCTCGGCGGCCGTCGTCGTCGCGAGCTCGCCGAGCCTGCTGCCCGCTCTCGTGGTGATCTGGGTGGTGTGGATGCTCGCCAACCCGCGCCGTCTCGGCCGACTGCTGACGCTCCCCGTGCCCACCGCGGCTCTGCTCGCGCCGCTCGTCTATGACCAGCTCGTGCGCGGCACGCCGTTCGGATTGCTCGCCGACCCGGGTCTGCCCTCCGCCCCCGCGGCGGTAACCCCCACGGGCCTTTTGCTCGGCTGGCCCGATCTCTCGCTCGTGCTCGCTCCGATCGCGCAACTGTTGCCCGATGCGCCAACGGCGGTCGTTGTGGCCGTGCTGGCTGCGCTCGCTCTCGTGCCGGTCGTGCTCGCGCTCGTGGGTCTCGCGCTGCCCGACGGCCGGCGCGGCATCGTGCCCCTCGTGCTCGTCGCTGGGGGGCTCGCGACCGCGTGGGCCGTGTCAGGCGTCGCGGTCTCGGTCTGGGGCGGCCAGGCCGTGTCGATCGATGTCGGACCCTCGCTGAGTCTTGCCGCTCTCGGTGTGGCGCTCGCCGCAGGCCGTGGCCTCGACGCGATTCGCGTGTTCGCACCCATGACGCGGCAGGCCGCGTCATTCGGCCCCGAGCCTCGCGGCGCGGGAGCGTTGGCGGCCGTGCTCGGGTGCGTGGCCGTGCTGGCGGCGGTCGCAACGGCGGCTCCCGCCCTGTCGGCCGTGCTTCTGGGCTCGTCGGCCGTGCGTGCGAGTGAGGCTCGCACGTTGCCCGCGATCGTGGCCGCCGAAGCGCTGTCTGACCCCACGATCGGCACGATTGTCCTCACGCCTGTCAACGCGGGGCTTGCAGCGCGAGTCGACCGTGGTGCCGGGCTCTTTCTCGTCGGGCAACGCACCCTCGAGCACACGAGCGCGGCAGGCGGCACCATCTCGGCGCCGAGCGCTGAGCTCGCCGACCTTGTGGGCAATCTTGCAGCCCCGAGCGGACGCGACGTCACGACAGCGCTCGACGAGCTCGACGTGCGTTACGTGCTGCTCGAAGACTCGGGCGAGGGTGTTGCCGCCTCGACGGCCGAGAATGTCACGGCGGCTCTGGACGGTAACCCTGTGCTGACGCCCATCGGCGATGCCGATGCGGGGCGATTGTGGCGCGTCGTGCCCGACGATGACTCGCGAGCCGAACCAGCCGCGCGCTCCGTGAGCTCGACGATCGTGCTCGCCGTGCAAGGGGGCATTCTGGCGCTCACGCTGTTGCTGGCGATTCCGACCTCACTGCGTCCCCGTCGGCGCTCCGACCAGCTCGCGACCGATGAGGGCCCCGCGGCAACGTTCGAGGTCGGTGATGACGATGAGTGACGACTCCACCGCGACACGGGCGCCCCGCACGCGCTCGTGGCTGCTTGTGAGCGGCCGCGCATCCCTCGCCCTCGTCGCGGGGGCTGCCGGTGCCGCTCTTGCGGCGGCAGTGGCCTTCGTGCCGAGCCCGGCGATCGTGGTCGCCGTGCCGAGTGTGGCGGTGACGCCCGATCGATCGGATCAGTCGCTCGTGTGCGCCGGAGGAGCCCTCGGGCTCACGCGCGGCGACAATCCGCAGCTGGCCGTCGTCGCCGCTGAGCAACTGCACACCTCAGGAGCCGGTCTCGTGACGTCGACACTCGCCGCGAGTGACGCGATCGACGGCTCGCCGATCGTCGTGACCCTGCCGCGTGAGGCGCCGGGCGATGCCCTCGCCGCAACCGGAATCGTGCGGCCCGACACGACCGAGGTCACGGGGCTTGCCGCCGCCGAATGCCTCACGCCCGCGCGCAGTGCATGGCTCGTCGGCGGGTCGACGACGGTGGGCCGCACCACGTGGATCGTGCTGAGCAACGACGACGCGGTTGATGCCGTGGTCGATCTCTCGTTGTGGGGCGACACGGGGCCCATCGATGCCGTTGGCTCGACGGGCATCATCGTTGCCGCACAGTCCCAGCGCATTCTGCCGCTCGCCGGTTTCGCGCTCGATGAACCGTCGCCCGTCGTTCGCGTGTCGAGCACGGGGGGCTCGGTCGCGGCCACCTTGCAGACCACAGTCGTGCGAGGGCTCACCCCGAGTGGCATCAGCATCGTGACGCCCCTTGCCGAGCCGGCTCTTCGGCACGTCATCCCGGCTTTCCCGGTCATCAACGGGCAGCTCGCCCTTGAGCAATCGACGACCGATGGTGGTTCTGACGGATTGCCCGCGTTGCGGCTCTTGGCCCCCGGAGACACCTCTGCTCAAGTGACGGTTCGACTCATCGGGCTCGACGGCGCCGCTGGGCTCGTCACCGAGGCGACGGTTGAGCCAGGAGTCGTGCTCGACCTCGCGGTCACGAACCTTGCCGACGGTGAGTACAGCGTGATCGTTGACGCGACCGAACCCATCGTGGTCTCGGCCCGCACGAGCACGGCTACTGCCGAGTTCGCTGACCTCGAATGGTTCAGCCCGAGCCCCGCCCTCGAGGCGGGCACGGCGGCGCTCGTGGCCGTCGCCCCCGTCAATGACGAGCAATCGGCTCTGCTGCATCTCGTGGCCCCCGATGGGGCAGCCGAGGTCTCGATCGACGGGGTGCCCGTGACGGTCGCCGCGGGCGGCATGGTCGTTCTGCCCACGGCAACCAACGCGGGTGTTCGCCTCACCACGAGCGGCCGCGTGCACGTGAGCGTCAGCTACCGCGGCGACGGGGTGCTGGCGGGCTCACGCGTGCTTGCGCCGCCGAGCGCGGCCGGCGCGCTGACCGTGCTGCCTCAATAGGGCGTGCGGCTACCGCGAGCATCCGTCGCCCGATGAAGCGCGCTTACCAGTGGCGAAAGCGATCGGGCGCGAGATCCCACGGGTCTTTGCCGATGAGCTCGCCCACGGCGCGAAACACGCAGCTCTCGACCATGAGTCGGCGGTGCCAGTCGTCGTCGCGGTGCAAGCGACTCATGCGTTCGATCGGGATGCGGAACAGAACCACGAGGTTCTGATCAGCGACGACCCGCCAGCGGGCAACACCTCGCACTCCCGTGGGCTGATCGGGCATGGGCATGACATCGATGCGCAGGTTGGCGAGCTCGGTGGGCCACTGGTTGACGAGGTACTCGGCGGTGGATTGCACGGTTGTCTCGAACAGTGACCGGCGCGTGAAGGCGAGGGGCAAGTGCGGCCCAGTAACGGGGGAGCGACCCACGCGGCCGTGCCGGGCGCGGGCTCGCGCACTCGGCTGCCTACTCGCTCGTGCCACGCCTTCAGCCTATCGCCGCCGCGTCACGGCCCCGCTCTATGCTGAATGCACGATGAGCGCCCGACTGTGCAGCAAAGTCGCGTGCAGTGAGCCTGCCGCCCGCACCCTCACCTATGTCTACGCCGACTCGATGGCGGTGCTCGGCCCGCTGAGCGCTCGGCCCGAGCCGCACAGCTACGACTTGTGCTCTCGGCACAGCGAACGCCTCTCTGTTCCGAACGGCTGGCACGTAATTCGTTATAGCGCTTTAGGCGAAGTTGGATGAAACCCGAGTAGGGTGACGGGGTGAATTCCGCTAGCGAAACCCCCGCCCCCGACCTCAGCTCCTTCATCAAGGCCTACGACGTTCGCGGCCTCGTGGGCACGCAACTGACCGATGAGGTCGTCGAGGCACTCGGTGCTGGCTTCGCGGATGAGATGCGCGCGGAACACGACGGCCCCACCTTCGAGCTCGCCATTGGGCACGACATGCGCGACAGTTCGCCCACGTTTGCGGCCGCATTTGCACGGGGGGCGCAGGCGCGGGGCGCATCCGTCATCATGCTCGGTCTGGGCTCGACTGACGAAACCTACTTTGCGAGCGGCCACCTGAACGTGCCCGCTGCCATGTTCACCGCGAGCCACAACCCGGCCACGTACAACGGCATCAAGTTCTGCCGCGCGGGCGCCCAGGGCATCAGCCTCGACACCGGGCTCGGCAGCATTCGCGACCGCGCGCAGGCCTACCTCGCGTCGGGAATTGATGTGGTGGATGCCCCCGGCACGCTCGTGAACCGCGACGTGCTCGCCGACTACGCCGCCTACCTGCGCAAGCTCGTCGACCTCTCGAGTGTTCGCCCCCTGCGCATTGTCGTGGATGCGGGCAACGGCATGGGCGGACTCACGGTGCCCGCCGTGCTCGGCACGGCTGCGGGTTTGCCCGTCCTGCCGCTCGAGATCATCCCGCTGTACTTCGAGCTTGATGGCACGTTCCCGAACCACGAGGCCAACCCGCTCGAGCCGGCGAACCTCGTCGACCTGCAGAAAGCCGTCGTTGAGCACGGCGCCGACCTGGGGCTCGCTTTCGACGGCGATGCCGACCGCTGCTTTGTCATCGACGAGCTCGGCCAGCCCGTGACGCCGAGTGCCGTGGCCGCGATCGTGGCGTTGCGCGAGATCACGCGCGTGCGCGCGCAGGGCGAGACGGGCGAGATTCGCGTCGTGCACAACCTCATCACCTCGCGCATTGTGCCCGAGACGATTTCGGCTGCGGGCGCCATCCCGGTGCGCACCAAGGTGGGCCACTCGCTCATCAAAGACGTCATGCATGCCACGGGGGCCATCTTCGGCGGCGAGCACTCGGCGCACTACTACTTCCGCGACTTCTGGGGCGCCGACAACGGCATGCTCGCGGCCATGCACCTCATCGCGCAGTTCGGCGCCTACGACGGGCCGCTCTCGGCGCTCGCCGCTGAGTTCACGCCCTACACCGCGAGCGGCGAGATCAACTCGACCGTGGCCGACGTGCCCGCCGCCTACGCGCGCATCGTCGACGCCTTTCACGGCCGCGCCTCAATTGATGAGCTTGACGGGCTGACCTTCACGGGGGCCGCGGATGACGGCTTCTGGTGGTTCTCGGTGCGCCCCTCGAACACCGAGCCGCTCTTGCGGCTCAACGCCGAGGCGCAGACGCCCGCCACCATGGCCGCCATCCGCGACGAGGTGCTCGCGCTTATCCGCGCCTGAGCCCTCGCCGGGCCCGGCGACGAATGATCACCTCCGCCACGAGGCTGTTGATCACGAAGCCCACGCCGACGAGCCAGGTCTCACTCTCGACCGAGGTCTCGCCGCCGAGAATGGACCACACGATGAGCACGAGCGCCTGGGTTCCGCCGGTGACGGCGATCGCGTAGGCCCGCGTCATCCACGCTCCGTGGGCGGTGAAGTCGCGGCGCACAATCGCCGTCGTTGCCAGCACAAGGAACACCAGCATCGGCACCGCGAAGGCGATGCGCACCATCGCCAGGGCGAACTTCTCGTCGGGGCCGGAGAAGAAGACCCCCAGCGTGATGCTCGCCAGCGCCGCGATGATCCCCGCGGGGATCAGTACGCGGCCGACTCGGCGGTGCCACGCGCGGCAGCGCAGCGCGGGCGAGAACTGGAATGCACCGAGGAGGCAGTAGACGCTCATCCCCACGATGTGCGCCACGATCACCACCGCGAGCACGGGTGAGGGCGCGCTGGCCGGATCGGCGCCCAGCTCTCCCAGGCGGAGGGCGCCCCCCAGGATCGGGAGGGCGCTGAGCAGTAGCAGGCCCGTGACCGCCGGCCATCCACTCCGCGCCCGCGCCCTCACTCGTGCCGCTGTCGGGGCCTGCGTGGTCGTCACGCCGATCACCCCTCACCGTGGGCGGTCGATGCGGACGCAGCACTGTCGATCACGCGAACCCGCATCAGCCGGACGCCTGTCGCCAGCAGCCAGACGATCCAGAGGAGGAGGCCGGGGAGCCCGACGAACAGCAGCGGAGAGCCGTCGGCGATCTCGAGGCTGACCGCTCCGACGGCGAGAAGCAGCACGCCGCCGGTCAGGCCGAGAATCCGCTGCCACGCCGGGGTCAGCTGGCTGCGGTGCGTCGCCAGAGTGGAAGCGATCATGGTGACGCCGAGCGCCGGCAGCGAAAGGGCGAACGCCGCGGCATGCAACTGCCAGACGAGCGAGAACAGCGCGCTCGGGTCAGCGTCGTCGCTCGCGGAGAGCACCGTCCCGATCCATGTCGCGCTGTAGAACGCGAGGACGGCCGCGACCGTCGCGCCTGCGGCGACCGCGATGCGCGACCAGACCGCTCCCGCGTTCCCGCGTCGTCCGACGAGGCCTTGGAGTCCAGCGAGGAACCCGAGAAGAAGCGCCATGTGTAGCGCCTCCTGCGCCACGGCGATGGCGACCACGGCACGGTTCTGCGCATGCCATGCGAAGACCGTGTCGATCGGGTCACCGTACCCGGGAGCGCCTGCGACGGCGAACATGACGTTCTGAACCACCATCGACAGCGCGAGGGCGATCGCCATCGCGCCGATCATGCGCTTCGTCAACGTCGCAGCCCTACTTCTGAACCGCGGCAGGGGCAGTGCGCGGCCAGGTAGCGGCGGTGCGCAGAATGTAGGCCATGATCGCGAGCTCTACTCCGATGGTGAGCACGTAGTAGAAGGCGTAGTCCGGCGTCGCTCCCGCTGCATTGAAGACGATGAGCGGGATGTAGAGCGACGTGAAGACCAGGTTCGTCATGCGGTTCGCCCGAGCGGGCAGTGTCGCCGAGAGCAGCACCATCAGGCCCGGGAGCGCGATGATCACGAAGAAGATCGACATCAATCCACCGCTGATGGCGAACTCGAAGATGACCCCGTTGCGGATCGAGTCGATCTCGCCCGGCTGATACAGGTGGAAGTAGTCGATGTAGAGGATGAGGAAGATCAGGCTCGTCCACGCGGCGGCGAGCTTGCCTCGCACGGGCAGGGGAGCGGGGTCGAGGGGTGACGAGGTGGTCATCGGTTCGTCTTTCTGTCGTGAGTGGATGCCCGGATCTGGTCGGGCGTGGGTCATGCGACGGCTTTCGTACATTGTACGTCGTACGCTGTACTATTTCTCGTACGATGTACGGTTGTCAAGTCGACCAATCGAGCGAGGAGATCTGTGCCTTCGAGAGAACAGCGCCCGGCGGTATCCGACGGCGGGCTGAGCAAGGCGCGCGTCGTCGCTGAAGCGGTGCGGCTCGCCGACCGCGAGGGCGTCCACGGGCTCAGCATGCGTCGGCTGGCGACCGAGCTCGGCGCCGGTGCGATGTCGCTTTATCACTACGTCGCGAGCAGGGACGAGCTGCTCGACGCGATGGTCGACGTGGTGTTCGACGAGATCGAACTGCCGTCGGATGACACAGACTGGCAATCGGCGATGCGACTGCAGGCGCACTCTGCCCGAGAGGCTCTCGCTCGCCACCCCTGGGCAATCGGGCTCATGGAGTCGCGCACAACTCCGGGGCCGGCGAACATTCGCCATCGTGAGGCGTTCACGGCCTGCCTGCGAAAGGCCGGCTTCTCGATCGTGATGGCGACCCACGCCAATTGGTTGCTCAACAGCTACGTCTACGGGTACGCGCTACAAGAAGCGAGTCTGCCCTTCGACTCGGCCGACGGACTCGCCGAGATGACCGAGAGCGTCTACTTGCCGCAGCTTCCGGTTGATGAGTTTCCGTACCTCTACGAGTCGGCAGTGACACTTGCCTCGACCGGATACGACCCGGCTTACGAGTTTGCCTTCGGACTCGACCTCATTCTCTCCGGCCTCGAACCTCTGCGAGACGACGGTTAGCACCGCGCGCGAGACTCTCGACCGCGATGAGGTGCCATCGAGCGGATGCGCAGGCCTGAGCCTGCGAGAATGGCAGGCATGAGCATCCACACGCCCGCGCGCCCTGCCCTCGCCGTCGACACCCTCAACGGCGTCGCCCACAAGGTGCGCGACCTCTCGCTGGCCGAAGCGGGTCGCCACCAGATTCGCCTGGCTGAACACGAGATGCCGGGCCTCATGAGCTTGCGCGACGAGTTCGGGCCGCACCAGCCGCTCGCCGGCGCGCGTATCGCGGGCTCGCTGCACATGACGGTGCAGACAGCCGTGCTCATCGAAACCTTGCGCGCACTGGGCGCCGACGTGCGGTGGGCAAGCTGCAACATCTTCTCAACGCAAGACGAGGCGGCTGCGGCGGTCGTCGTCGGCCCGACCGGTACCCCGGAGAAGCCCGAGGGCACTCCCGTCTTCGCCTGGAAGGGCGAGACGCTCGAGGAGTACTGGTGGGCAACGCAGCAGATCTTTGACTTCGGTGGCGGGCTCGGCCCCACCCTCATCCTCGACGATGGCGGCGACGCCACGATGCTCGTGCACAAGGGCACCGAATTCGAGGCCGCGGGTGCGGTTCCAGCCGATGCCGAGAGTGACAGCACTGAGTGGCGCGTCGTGCTGAGCGTGCTGCGCGAGTCGCTGCAGAGCGACCCGCAGCGCTGGACGCGCATCGGCAAGGCCATCCTGGGCGTCACGGAAGAGACCACGACGGGCGTTCACCGCCTCTATGAGCTGCACCGCGACGGAAAGCTGCTGTTTCCGGCGATCAACGTCAACGACTCGATCACCAAGAGCAAGTTCGACAACAAGTACGGCATTCGCCACTCGCTGCCCGACGGGCTCAACCGCGCCACCGATGTGCTCATGGGCGGCAAGACGACGTTCGTCGTGGGCTACGGCGACGTCGGCAAGGGTGCGGCCGAAGCCCTGCGCGGGCAGGGCGCTCGCGTCATCATCAGCGAGGTCGACCCGATCAACGCGCTGCAAGCGGCCATGGACGGCTATCAAGTCACGCGCCTCGACGACGTGATCGGCACGATCGACATTCTCGTGACCGGCACGGGCAACGAGAACGTCGTGACCGTCGAGCACCTGCTCGGCCTCAAGCACCTCGCGATCGTCGCGAACGTCGGCCACTTCGATAACGAGATCGACATGGCGGGCCTCGAGGCACTGCCGGGTGCGGAGAAGATCGAAATCAAGCCGCAGGTGCACGAGTGGCGGCTGCCGAATGGGCGGTCAATTCTCGTGCTCAGCGAGGGCCGCCTCATGAACCTCGGCAACGCCACGGGCCACCCGAGCTTCGTCATGAGCGCCTCGTTTAGCAACCAGGTGTTGGCGCAGCTCGAGATCCACACGAACCTCGACGCCTACCCGCTCGGCGTGCACGTGCTTCCGAAGGTGCTCGACGAGAAGGTGGCTCGCCTGCACCTCGACGCGCTCGGCGTGAAGCTCACCGAGCTGACGCCGCGTCAGGCGCAGTACATCGGCGTTGACCCGGCTGGGCCGTTCAAGGTCGATCACTACCGCTACTAGACCGGCCGTGTGGTCGGCGGCTTAGCTCTTGGTGAGCTCGCTCTGCCGTTCGCTCGCCGTGCGTTCTGCGGCCGCCCGTTCTTCGCGCGCGGCGATCCAGCGGAAGATCGCCCACACCACCACGGTCAGCACCATGAAGCCGACAAACAGCACGACCGTGCTCGCCAATGGCCCGGCTGTGGCAGCCCACGCGTTCGGCAGCGGAATGATGATGAGCACGAACGCCGTCGTGGCCACCGTCGCAAGCCCCGCCCACACGAGCTTCGACCACTGCCAGATTGACCGGCCGTCCATAAACATGACCGGAATCAGCGCGATGACCAGCGACGTCAGGGCCTCGACCGTGATCGCCACGAGAGTCTCGCGCCAGAGCAGCTCGGCGAACCCGGGCTCGGGCGAGCCGAGGGCGACGGATGCGCCGTAGAGCATCCACGCCCCGATTCCGAAGGCGAGCAGCACGCTCGACACAAACGCGGCCAAGCGGCCCGATTCGTCTTTCTTGAGTTCGCGCGCAAGCTGCACGCCCAACACGAGGCCGAAGAGCAGACCCGGCGCAACCCCGAACAAGCGCGAGAGCAGCACGGTCGCCGCGGTGAGCAGAATCGCCCCGGGAAGGATGCGCTGCACAATGTCGACGTCAAACCACTTCTTGGCGGCCGCACGCAAGACGAGCCCGCCCACGACGTTCACGATGAACAGTGAGATGGCGATGGCGAGCCACAGACGCAGCGTCGAGACGGTGAATCCGGCGTTGGGGTCAACGAAGGCCGCGAGCGCCGCGACGAGCGCAACGACTCCCACGAGCGAAGCTGTGCGGCCGATGCGCTGTTGCAGTCGCTCACCCCAGGCGGCCAGGCGATCGCGCCAGCCACCGCGCCATGCGGGGAGGCGGTGGTAGTTCTCGCGAATGGTCGCGTGGAGCAACTCGGCCGGAATCGCGACGAAGAGCAAGAACGATGCGGCGCCCGCGACGGCTCCGGCAACGACGAGACCCGGTGTGGCGAAGACATCAGCAGGAGTGCGCAAGCTCGTTCCGAAGATGGTCGGGTCGTTGGCTCCGCCGCCGCCGACCACGGGTGTGCCGCCGTCACCGGACGCCGCAGGAGCTGCCACGGTGTCGTCGGTCGACTCGGGCTCGTTCGTGGGTTCGGGTGACGGGATGGGTGTGGGCGTGGGCGTGGGCGTGGGCTCTGGCGTGACAGACACCGTCGACGGAGTGGTCGGAGGAACAGGCGGTGCGGGCGGGGGCGGTGGGGGAGTCACGACCGAGAAGGTGACCTGCGGGTCGGGGCTTGGCCCCGTGTTGCCGAGCGCGTCAATCTGGTAGCTGCCGATCGTGTACGAGCCGGGAGTGAGGGGCGCGAGCGTGCAGCTCCACACCCCCGCGTTGTTGATCGGGGTTGGCGCACAGGCGGGGGCGAAGCTCGGGAAATACAACGGATACGCGGTGCCGCCCGGTTCGCCGGTTCCGGCAATCGTGGGGGTCAGATCGGCGACGACCTGGCCAGGCGTGGGAGCGGTCATGAACGTGAAGCCCGCCGACCGGTCGATCGTGAGTACTCCCGTTCGGTTCGTTGACGGAGCGGTGACGCTGTCGACGGAGGCGGTGTACGGGTAGCTGCCTTCGGCCGCCAGCGCGATGTTGATGTCACACGTGTATTGGCCGCCGACGACCCCAACGAGGCACCCGCCGATACCCGGCACGGTCACCGTCACCGAGCTCGAACCGTCTCCCTGATAGGCCGCGCCGGCAAAAGTGACTGTCGTCACGCTGTTGGTGGCAATGCCGTTGTTCGGGCGGTTGGCCGAGGTGACGGTGGGCGGGTTGATCGCGTGAAACTCCCAGCCTTCACTCGCAGGAAAGTTCACTCCGGCCGTCACTGCTGCCGTGAAAGTTCCGAAACTGTCCGGTGCCGCGGTGACCGTGCACTCCCACAGGCTGTTGGCTTGCACCGTCGTTGTGCACAGCAAAGCCTGAGGGGCGCCGTGCACGTCGTTGGAGCGCAGCTGAACCGTGTCTCCTGGCTCACCCTGCCCACCAAAGGTGTAGCTCGAGCTTCCGTCTTCGGCAAAGGTGAAGGTCGTGCCCTCAAACGGTGGGTTGATGTCAAACGAGAACGGCAAAGCCCAGGCGGGCCGGGCGTCGATGAGCACGCTCGCCAGCACGCCCGTGAGTCCGAGCGAGGCGATCGTGATGACGGCGAGGGCACGACGGAGCGGCGAGCGCGAGACAGCATCCATGCGCGACGGCGAGATCGTTCGGGACATCGGGCGAATCGGGCCTTTCGCAGAAACCAGTACGTCTGCTCGGATTCTAAACAAGAATTCGGATCAGTCGGTCACGTGCGATATCGCGGTACGCCGCCGCCGTCAGCCCCGGTCAGGAAAGCCATGCGGCAACGCCGCGAGCGTCGGCCGCAGGTCGTCGAGCTGCGCGCGCTCGAGCTGCAGAGCCGTCGTTTCGCGGCCGCGGCGAACGGCCGCGACGGCGGCGAGAAAGAGCTCGGGGTCACCACCGGGAACGGGGGAGACGTAGATCGCCGCTTCCGTCGCGAGACCGCGTGCGATGCGGTCGCGCGTGGGGGCGGTGTGCCCGGCTGCCTGGCGCAGAAACTGCGCGATGCGTCGAGCCAGGGCATCGGGCAGGCGAGCGACATCGGCCGTGGCGGCCCACCCCGCAAGCTCGACGGGCACCCCGAACACGGGTGCGCTGAGCGTGCCCACGCGCTCGTACTGGCTGTAGGTTCCCGCGAGCAAGTCGCCCAGTCGCTTCGCTCGAGTGTTGAGCATGGCGATGACGACGGCGAGTCCGCCGCCCGTCAAGACGATCTCGAACACCCCCACGAAGGCCCGAATGAAGGCGTGACGAAAAGAAACCGCGCCACCGTCGTCACGCACGATGCGGTCACCGAGTGCGAGGCGGCCGAGCGACTTGCCTTGCGTCACCGTCTCGACGCCCGCCGGAAGCAGCACGAGCGTGAGCACGACGCACCCGATGACGATGGCGGCAAAGAGTGCCTCAGGAATGCCGATCGAAATCGCCGCTGAGAGCGACACCCAGATCAGCAGCGCTGCCGCGATGCCGTAGACGAGGTAGTCAATGATTCCGCCGGCCATGCGCAAGACCACGCTGGTGGCGCGCAACTCGAGTGCGACCGCTTCGCCCGTGAGAAGTTCGCGTTCGACGTCGTAATCAGTCGCGGCGTTCTCTGTGCCAGGCATGCCATCATCTAAACAGATGGATCTCGACGCTTACTCGAACGCGCACACTGCCGAATGGGAGAGGCTGCGCTCGTTGTCGCGCCGTCGGCGATTCGCCGGTCGTGACGCCGATGAGCTCATTGAGCACTACCAGGCTGGCGCTTCGCAGCTGTCGGCCATCACGACGAGTGCCGGGCAGGTGCCGCAAGCGGCCTCGCTCAGCGTTCTGCTGTCGCGCGCGCGCTTGCGATTCACCGGGGCGACGTCGGAGCCGCTTGCACAATTGGCCCGCTACGCGACGCGCGAGGTGCCGGCGGCGCTCTACCGCATCCGGTTCTTGACGCTCGTGGTGGCCGCGTTCTTCGTCATCGTTGCGAGCCTCTATGCCGTCTGGGTCGCCACGACGCCCGGAGTGCTCGCCTCGCTCGGTCCGTACGACGATTTGCGCCGCTACGCCGAAGAAGACTTCGTGGGCTACTACAGCGAATCAAGTGAGGCCGTGTTTGGCCTGCAGGTCTTCAGCAACAACGCGTGGATCGCGGCCCAGTCGGTGGCCTTTGGCATCACGGGCGTCTACGTGCCGTTCGTGGTCTTTCAGAACGCGCAGGGCTTGGGGATCAGCGCCGGCGTCATGGCCGAGTTCGATCGACTCGACGTCTTCTTCTTGAGCATCTTGCCCCACGGTCAGCTCGAGATTTACGCGATCTTCGTGGCCGCGGCGGGCGGGCTCATGATCTTCTGGTCATGGGTGTCACCCGGGCCGCGCACGCGCCTGCAGGCTCTCGCCGAAGACGGCCGCGCCCTCTTCTCGATCATCGGGGGCCTCGTCGCCGCCCTGCTCGTGAGCGGCATCATCGAGGGCTACGTGACCCGCCAAGAGTGGCCTGACGTCATTCGCATCGGCATCGGCACGGTCGCGCTCGTGGCCTTCTTGCTTTATCAGTGGATGCTCGGCGGTCGAGCCTTCCGAGACGGCGAAACGGGCGACCTCGACCCGATCAGTCGAGGCGCCCGCGTCGTCGTTGGTGACTAGCTGCTGCTACTTCTTTGCGAACACTCCGCGGTGCAGCAGCGCGCCGAGCACTGCGCCCACGACGGGCACGATGAGGAAGACGGCAACCTGCATGAGGGCATCCGGTCCGCCGTAGACAGCCGTGGCGAGTGAGCGCGCGGGGTTGAACGACGCGTTCGACACCGGGATGGCCACGAGGTGCATGACCGTCAGGGTGAGGCCGATGGCGAGTGGCGCGAAGCCGGCCGGGGCGCGGCCATCCGTCACGCCCAGAATGACGACGAGGAACACGGCCGTGAGCACGAGCTCGGCCACGATGACGGCAACGAGGCCGTAGCCCGCGGGTGAGCCCTCATCGAAGCCGTTCGAGAAGAACCCGCCGGCTTGCGCTTCGGCGAGGGCTGCTGCCGGGCCGAACGAGCCGATGAGCACGAGCACGCTCGTGGCGAGCAGGCCGCCGATGAACTGCGCGATGACATAGCCGGGCACGTCTTTCCAGGCAAAGCGCCCCGCCACGGCGGCACCGATCGTGACGGCGGGGTTGAAGTGGGCGCCGGAGATGTGGCCGACGGCGTACGCGCCACCGATGACGGCGAGGCCGACAGCGAGTGCCGGACCGAGCAGCCCCGTGTTGCCGGAGGAAAAGAAGGCGGTGCCAATGACGCCACCAACGAGCAGAAATGTTCCGAAGGCTTCAGCGATGAGGCGCTGGGCCGTGGAGGGGGTGGTCGCGGTTTCTTTCGCCATGAACTGCTCCTTCGATGCGGCGAACGGTGAGTGAGAGCACTGTATCGCCGCCCGGGGCCGCGACTACAGGCGACCGGCCGCCTTGTAGGCGAGATAGCGGTCGGCGACGGCCGGCGGCAGGTCGAGCGGCGCTCCCGTGACGACGTCACCACCGAGCCGACGCACAGCGGCAGCCACGCGTTGCGCATCGAGCAGGGCTCGCTCGGCAGCGGCAGCGCGGTAAACCTCGGCGCGGTTCTCGCGCTGCGCTGCGGCGTCGAGCAAAGCCGGGTCGGTCACGGCGGCGACGAGCACGAGGTGTCGAGTGGTGAGCTGCGGCAGCATCGTGAGAAGTCCGCGCGTCGCGCCGGGCGACTCGAGCGGCATACACAGCACGACCAGTGACCGCTGCGTCGTCATCGAGCGCACGAGCCCGGGAATCGCCGAGTAGTCGGTCTCGATGAGCTCGGGGTCGATGGGTGCCATCGTCTCGACGAGTTTCGCGAGCAGGTCGGCGCCGCGTGCTCCTTGAACGCGACCGCGCACCCGCCGGTCGTACACCGCCACGTCGACGCGGTCACCCGCGCGATCGGCGAGCGCACTCAACAGCAGCGTTGACTCGAACGCCGTGTCGATGCGCGTCTCGTCGGCGATGCGCGCCGCGGCTGTGCGCCCTGAGTCGACGATCACGACGACGTGGCGATCGCGCTCGGGTCGCCACGTGCGCACCATGAGCGTCTGACCCGCGCTCCCATTGGGGCCGGGGCCGCCCGAGCGACGAGCCGTGGCACGCCAGTCGATCGATCGCACATCGTCGCCGCGCACGTACTCGCGCAGGCTGTCGAACTCGGTGCCTTGGCCGCGCACCATGACGCTCGTGCGACCGTCGAGCTCACGCAAGCGCGCGAGGCGTGACGGCAAGTGCTTGCGGCTGGCAAACTCGGGCAGCACCGTGATGGCCCCGGGCACCCGGATGCTCGCTTGCCGTTCAGCGAGCCTTAGCGGGCCGCGCGATCGCACCGTCACGAGCGCCGTGCGGCGCTCGCCGCGCCGCCAGGGTGTCAGCTGCGTGACGATCGCTCGCCGCTCTCCGGGCGGAACGAGCAACCGCTGACGTTTCGGGGTGGCACCAGCCGAGGGCTCCCACGCGTCACGGATTGCACCGCGCAGCGTGCGCCGCGATGGATTGGTGACAAAGAGCGTGGCGCGGGCGGTCTCGGTGAGTCGCACGCGAGCATCCGTCTGCCGCTGCAGGCGCAGCGCGCGTGGCGAGGCCGCGAGCGCGAGGTCGAGGCACGCGAGCACGACGCACAGGGCGATCCAGCCGAGCAAGACGAGCCCGGCCGGCATCGTGGTCGAGAGCGCGACAACGGGCACGACGCCGGCAGCGACGAGCAGAACGAACCACCCCGTGATGGCCATGGTTAGTGGGCGACGATCACAGCGGCACCTGAACCTGCTGCACGATGGCACGCAAGATGGTGTCGGCCGACACGCCCTCGAGTTCGGCCTCGGGCCGGAGCGCGATGCGGTGCCGCCACACGGGCAGCAGCATGGCTTGCACGTGGTCGGGCGTGATGGCTTCGGCACCCTGCAGCCATGCCCAGGCCTTGGCCGCGGCGAGGAGGGCCGTCGTGCCACGAGGGCTCACGCCGAGCTTGACCGAGGGGCTCTGCCGGGTCGCCCGCGCGAGATCGACGATGTAGCCCAGCAGCTCTGCCGAGGCTCGCACCTCGCCGACGAGCGTCCGCGCCTGAGTGATCTGGTCGGCGTTCAGCACTGCCGTGACGCCGGCCGCGGCCAGGTCGCGCGGGTTGAAGCCGTCGGCGTGGCGCTGCATGACCTCGACCTCGGCATCGCGCACGGGCAGGTCGAGCACGAGCTTGAGCAAGAAGCGGTCGAGCTGTGCTTCGGGCAACGTGTAGGTGCCCTCGTACTCCACGGGGTTTTGCGTTGCCGCGACCATGAAGGGGTGCGGCAAGGGGTGCGTCTCGCCGTCGATCGACACTTGCCGTTCTTCCATGGCCTCGAGCAAAGCCGACTGGGTCTTGGGAGGCGTGCGGTTGATTTCGTCGGCGAGCAGAATGTTGGTGAAGACCGGGCCGCGCCGAAACTCGAAGTCGCCCGCCTTGGCGTCGTAGACGACCGAGCCCGTGACGTCACCCGGCATGAGGTCAGGGGTGAACTGCACGCGCGTTGTGCGCAAGTCGAGAGCTGCGCTGAGGGAGCGCACGAGCAGGGTCTTGGCCACGCCGGGCACGCCCTCGAGCAGCACGTGGCCGCCCGTGAGCAGAGCGACAATGAGCCCGCTGATGGCGCCATCTTGGCCCACAACGGCCTTGCCGACTTCGGTGCGTACGAGCCCGAAGGCGTCGCGAAGGTCTGTGGAGGTCATGCGTCCATTCTTCCGGTCGGGGAGGGGTCGGTGCGAGAGTCATGCGGGTCACGGGCGCCGTCGAGACCGACTCGACGCGCGATGAATGATTCGAGTTCGAGCAAGCGGTCGCTCAGCTCGACGAGTTCGCGATCGCTCGCGGGCTCGCGGCCCACGAGCAATTCGCGCAAGGCGGCGACATCGCGGCCCGTGATGCCGGCAACCGCGCTGATGATGTCGTCGACGCCTGATGCACGCCCCAGGGCGAGCCCCTCGGCGATGCGTCGCAGGGTTCCGACGCGAAGGGCATCGATCGCGCGCAAGCGAGATCCTTCGCGGGCGTAGAGCCGCGCGCGGCCCTCCATCGTTTCGGTTGTCTTGACCACGACGGGCAAGTTTTCGATCACCACGGGCCCGAATCGGCGACCACGCCAGAACGCCGCGGCGAGACCCACGAGCAGAGCAAGCCAGGCCACGGGGTTCACCCAGTCGGGGGTGAGCTCTGAAAAGCTCGGCGACGACAAGTCAGCGGGAGTGGGCTGGTACCACACGAGCGTCTCGTGCTGCCCGAGCAGCCCGAGCGCGAGCGCCGCATTGCCCGCACGGGTGATCTCGCCGTTCTGCAGCACCGAACCCGCCCCGAGCACCGTGACGAGTCGGGCGTCTACCTCGAGCTCAACAAGCGCCGCACCCACTTCGCCGGCGTCGAAACAGATCTCGCCATCGATCGTGCTGTAGCCGATTCCGGTCGCACGGATGGTCTCTGCCCGCACCGCGGCCGCCACACGACACTCGGCGAAAAGCTCGAGCGCCTCACCCGTGCTGAGTGGCCCGGCGGTGAGAGCGTCGATGCCCAGGGCATCCAGTGCCAGCTGTGAGGGCTCGGCGAGCACGAGGTGGCCGGCGACACCCAGCAGCTGTGGCCACTGCTCGTCGTCGAGGATGCCGCGCGCGTCACCCACAAACAAGGTCGTGCCGGGCTTATCGAGCGCGGCCAGGGTGTCCGAGAGCTGGCCCGTGACTACCACGTCGACTCCGGCGTCGCGGAGCACGGTGACGACGGCGCGCGAGCCGAGCGGGGCCGTCTCGTCAGCACCCCACCGATCGACGATGCGCGTTGCGCCGTTGATGCTGATCATGATGAGCCCGAGCACGAGCAGCCCCGCGGTGACGACGCCCCAGTACAGCGACCGCCGCACAACCCGCCGCACGGTCGGCGTCGTGATGACGGCCGAGAGTTCGGCGTTGATGTCGGTGGCCGGAGTGCTCATCGCGGGCTCGCCCCCACGAGGTCGTCGACGGCGGGCAGCGGAGACCGGGTCGCCTCAATCTTTTCGTCAAGAGCGCGAACGAGGGCGTAGTCATCGGCCGAGCCCGGCCGATCGAGGTAGCGCACGCCATCAAAGTGATCGGCAGCCGCGTCGAGCTGCGCGCGGTGCTCAGGAAACTGTCGGCCAGCTGCGCGCGCAAAGCTGTGCGCGGTCGTGCCGGGCAGCGCCGTCACGATCGTGCGCTCGTCGAGCGATCGTGCGATCGCTCGGTAGCGCTCAGCGATGGCGAGCGGCCAGTCACCCGCGGTTGCCGCACGCTCGGCGTCGCGACGCAATTGTCGTGCCGTGCGGCGGTCATTCTCGCCCAGCAGGTCGCCTACCTGTAGTCGGCTTCGGGTGCGCCATCGGGGAAGACCGTAGATCACGATCGCGGCGATGATCGCGGCGGCGAGCACGATGGCGCCGATCACGAGGGCCAGAGCCGGAGGGCCTTCTCCTTCTGCGAGTCGCAGTGAGCCGAGCCAGTCGAGCACGGATTGCGTCAGCAGGTCGAACCACGAGGGCTGGCTCGCGGCGTAGGCCGGGTCGGTGAGCTCGTCGAGCAGCAGCTCGCGAGCATCCGGAGCATCGGGCTCGACCGGAACGCTCAGGCTCACGGTGCCGTCAGATAGGGGTCATCGCCCGCGACGCCGCTCGCGCGCAACTCGACGTGCCGCTGCAGCTCGAGGTCGAGACCCTCGGTGCGCATGCGCCGGTCGATGTAGAGCAGTGATGCCGCGGCGGTCGTGATGACAGAACCGATGGCTCCAATGACCGCCGTGATGGCCACGACGACGAGGTTGAGAACGAGAAAAAGGGTGAGGTCGCTCTCGAGCTCGCCCGCCGGATTGACCACCGGGAACGCAAACGATGCGGCGAACTGGAACGGCGTTGCGACAACACTCGAGGCAACGTTCACCATGACGATGATGAGAATCATGGTGCCAAAAACGCGCCAGAAGGCGCCCCGCACGAGCGTCCACGAGCGGCGAAGGGCTGCGCCCAACGGCAACCGTTCGACAATGATCGCCGCGGGCACGAAGGCGACCTTGGTGCTGAGCCAGACGGCCAGAACGACGTACCCCAAGAAGCCGAAGATCAAGAAGACCACACCGCCGGCGATGGCCGCGGGCTCACCCGCGATGAAGAAGCCGATGCTCAATCCGATCAGCACCACGAGAGCAGTAAAGACGGCAACACCCACGAGCGCCGTCCAGCCGATGAGCGCCCACCATCGGCCGCGGCCGAGCGCCACGAGCTGCCGCAGCGTGAGCTTTTCGCCGAGCGTCGCGCGCGACACCTCGACCGAGATGATGCCTTGCAACATGGCTTGAGCGACGACCGAGATTCCGATTGCGAGAATGCTTGCGACGAGCGCAAGGGCAAACGCTCCGAAGACGATGGTGGGGGAGTCGGCGAGATTGGCGCGCGACGCGCGGTCGATGCCCGAAAACAGGATGACCGTGGTGATGCCGCTCGAAATGAACACCACGAGCGCATTGAGTAGCAGGGCAGCGCCAAAGGTGGGGCGCGGGTTGCGCCGCAGCACCTGAAAGCTCGCGCCGATGACGGTGCCGAATTCGATCGGCCGCAGGGGAATGAGTCCGGGCTTCGGCGGCGGGGTCCAGCCCGGGGCGGGGGGCACGATGCCGTATGGCGCCGACGGGGTTCCCGCGGGCGCAACGGACTGGGTGGCCGGGGCATAGGGGCTCGCGGCGCCGTCGATGCGAGGAGCGTCGGGAGTCGGGCCGCCCGGCGAAGCCCAAGAGGTCGAATCGCTCACGTGCTCACCTTTCGTCAGTGCCTGAGGTCGGCTCGAAACGTATGGTGTCACACTCGTCTAGGCTGGAGGTAACAAGAAGCGGAGGCTGCCCCATGACTGCGCGCATCCTGGTCGTCGATGATGACGCCGCCATCGCCGAGATGATCGGCATCGTTCTTCGGGGCGAAGGGTTTGAGCCCCACTTTTCGTTCGACGGCCCGGCCGCGATCGAGGCATTCGCGAGCGTCAAGCCCGACCTTGTTTTGCTCGACCTCATGCTTCCCGGCATCGACGGCATCGAGGTCTGTACGCGCATTCGCGAGACCAGCGGAACGCCCATCATCATGCTCACGGCCAAGAGCGACTCGACCGATGTCGTGCGCGGGCTCGAGAGTGGCGCCGATGACTATGTCGTGAAGCCGTTCAATCCGAAAGAGCTTGTGGCGCGCATCCGCACCCGACTGCGCCCGAGTGCGCAATCTGAGGTCGAACGCTTGCCCATCGGTGACCTTGTTATTGACGTGACGGGTCACGACGTGACGCGAGACGGAAAATCGATCTCGCTCACGCCGCTCGAGTTCGACCTGCTGCTCGCCTTGGCCATGAAGCCCAACCAAGTCTTCACGCGCGAGATGCTGCTCGAGCAAGTCTGGGGCTATCACTACAAGGCCGACACGCGGCTCGTCAACGTGCACGTGCAGCGCTTGCGCGCCAAGGTCGAGCTCGACGCCGACAACCCCAGCATTGTCATGACCGTGCGTGGGGTGGGCTACCGCGCCGGCGCTGCCCGCTGAGAGCGGCGCCTCGAGCCTCATGCCTCCCTACACCTGGCGCAGCCTGGTGCAACGAGCGCGCCATGTGTGGCGAAGCTCGCTGCAGTTGCGCACGGTCGCGATCACGGTGTTTCTCTCGACCATCGCCGTGACGCTCATTAGCGGCTACATGTCGCTCAGCATCGCGACCAACCTCTACGAGGCGCGCAAGTCGCAGGCCATCGCCGAAGCGCGGCAGGCGACCGTCAGTGCGCAGAGCTTGTTTGACAGTTCGGTCGCCCCCGACGGAACGATTGACGTTGAGGCGGTCAACCAGACAGCGCAGACCACCATCAGAAGCGTCGCCTCGAGCCCCGGTGGCACACAATTCGTGATCCTTCGTACCCCCGGCCAGACGACTGCGGTCACCATGACGGGCACGAGAACGAGCGGTGCTGACGAGACCGTCATCAGTGACGACCTGCGCGAGCAGGTGTCGACGAGCAGCGGCACGCTCTTTACGCAAGCGGTCGCCATCGCTGGCGAAGAGGGCGCTGACCCCGGCCTCGTCGTCGGCAGCGTCTTCGAGGTGCCGACCGCGGGGCAGTACGAGCTCTACTTGATCTACAACGTGCGTGACGTGCAGCAGACCCTCGACTTCGTGCAGCAGACCCTCATCATCGGCTCGCTCTTGCTCGTCGCGACGATTGGCCTCGTGACCTACCTCGTCACACGCCTCGCCATCAACCCCGTTCGGGTCGCGGCTGAAACGGCCGAGAAACTCGCCGACGGTCAGCTTGAAGAACGCATTCCCGTCAAGGGCGAAGACGTCATCGCCACGCTCGGCCGCTCGTTCAACCGCATGGCCGATAGCTTGCAACGACAGATCACCCAGCTCGCGGCACTCTCGCGCGTGCAGCAGCGCTTCGTGAGTGACGTGAGTCACGAGTTGCGCACGCCCCTCACGACGATCCGGCTCGCGGGAGACGTGCTCTATGAGCAACGCGACCAGTTCAGCCCCACGACCGCGCGCACGGCCGAGCTTTTGCACGCGCAAGTTGATCGCTTCGAGGTCATGCTCGCTGACCTGCTCGAGATGAGTCGGTACGACGCAGGAGCCGTTGAGCTCGACACCGAACCGACCAACCTCGTGCGCCTCGTCGAAGAGTCGCTCGAAGCCATTCGCCCGCTCGCGGTCGAGAAAGGCAGTGAGCTGCGCCTCGTGGCCCCCGGGGGCTACTTCGAGGCCGATGTCGAGTCGCGCCGCATCCGTCGCATTCTGCAGAACCTGCTGGGCAACGCCGTTGATCACGGCGAGGGCCGGCCGATTGTTGTCTACGTCGACAGCAACCGCGATGCCGTCGCGATCGCGGTGCGCGATTACGGCGTGGGCATGGATGCTGGGCAACTCGAGCGCGTCTTCGACCGGTTTTGGCGAGCCGACCCCTCGCGCCAACGTTCGACAGGCGGCACGGGGCTCGGCCTCGCGATCGCGACGGAAGACGCCCAATTGCACGGCGGCAACATCGACGTGTGGTCGTTGCCCGGCGAGGGCACCTGTTTTCGCCTGACCCTGCCCCGCGAAGGCGGAGCCTCGGTCGAAAACTCGCCCATTGAGCTGCCCCCCGTCGACCCCGACGACCCTGTTGTCGAGATTTCGGGAGGTGATGACCGTGCCTAAGGCCCACGAGCGCCTGCGTCGGCGCTGGGCGGCGCTCGCCGTCGTGCCGGCGTTGCTGCTGTCGGCCTGCGTATCGGTGCCCTTCTCGGGTGGCGTCGAACTCGGCGGAGACCTCGACACGGGCGTGGCCGTCGACTTTGACTTCTTGCCGTCGGGCCCGAGCCCGGGGGCGACGCCCGAAGAGATCTTGCGAGGCTTCTTGGCTGCGACGACCGCGGCGCAGAACAACTACCGCATTGCTCGGTCGTATTTGGCCGACGACGTTGCCGACGTGTGGAACCCCTACGAGGGCACTCTCGTGCGAGCGCGTGAGGGCTCAATTGAGCAGGTCGACGAGACAACCTTGACGTACAGCGTGCCGATTGTTGCCTCGGTTGACGCGGTGGGGCGTTATTCGGTCGCTGACGACACCGCGACGCAAACCTTGCCGGCCTTTCGCTTTGTGCAAGAAGGCGGAGAGTGGCGCATCGCTGAGCTCGGCAATGGCATCTTGATTTCGCAACAGGCTTTTCCGAGTGCGTTCAGCCAACACACGCTCTTCTACTGGGACTCGGCCTTCCGCAACCTCGTGCCCGACCTGCGGTGGTTTCCGTCACGCTCAGAGGTGGCGACGCGCATCGTGCGCGCCGTGCTCGAGCAGCCCACCAGCTGGCTCGCACAAGGCGCCACGGTGTCGGCGATTCCCGAGGGGACCACTCTCGCGCTCGCGCCGGTCTCGGTTGCTGCGGGCATCGCGCAAATCGATCTCACGAGTGAGGTGCTGTCGCTCACCGACCTCGAGCGCCAGCGTGTGCGGTTGCAACTTGCCGCGAGTCTGCGGGCCGTCAGCGGAGTCGTCGGCGTGCAGATCACCGTCGATCAGAACGCCGTGAGCATTCCTGACTGGACGTCGGGCTCACCCGACGTTGTGCCGCAGGTTGATCCTCGGCTCTTGTTGCGCACCGAAGAGGCCTTCGGGTACGCAACGGGTGGTGACGTTGAGCCGCTCGGCGAGCTGAGCCCGCGCGTGATCGAGCTGGGCGCCTCGGCGGTCGCTCTCGCCCGAAGCTCGACGTTGGCTGCGGCCCTCGCGCCTGACGGAGTGTGGGCGGTGCCCACGGGGGATGCCCCGCCCGTGTTGCTCGACGACCGCGCGGGTCTCATCGCGCCGAGCATCGACAGCTATCAGTTCGTCTGGTCGGTGCCGGCAACGGGCGGCGGAGCGGCCGGCGCGATTCGCGCGACCGAGCTCGACGGAACCGTGCACGTGGTCGAGGCCGCGCTGCCGAGCGACTCGCGGGTCGTGAGCCTCAAGGTTTCTCGCGAGGGCGCTCGCGTGCTGCTGATGCTCGACGGTTCTGGCGGCCCGAGGCTCGTCTACGCCGCAGTTATTCGTGACGAGGCGTCAGGGGTGCCATTGCGGCTCGGTGAGCTTCGCGACCTCCCGCTCAACGGTGACACCGCAGTCGATGCCGCGTGGGTTGACGAGGTGCGCGTTGCCTCGATCACGCGCACCGACGAGCAGTCGCTCGTTGAACTGCACGAGCTGGGCGGCCGCAGCCGGCCTCTGGGCCTTCCGCCGCAGGCCACCCAGATTGTCGGTGGCAACGCGGGCGTCGACGGCATCCGCGTGCTCGGTGGCGATGGCGTGGTGTTTGAGCCGCGGGGCTCGGGCTGGCAGAACACGGGCTTGCGCGCCTCGTTCCTGGGCACGCAGCAATAGCGGCTTTCCCCCGACGGGCCCGCGCGCCCGCTGCATGGCGACGTCTCGCGGCACCCTCGGCGCATGACCGTGACGTCTCTCGTGTCGACGGCGCTCGCCGAGGCCTGGGCGCTCGTCGCGCCCGTCGACTGTGCCGGATGCGGCGCGCACGACCGCGCGCTGTGCCCGTCGTGTGTCGCCGGCCTGCAATCGCGGCTCATGCGCGCGACCCTCGAGGTCGACGGCTCGTCGCTGCCGCTCGTTGCGGCGCTGCCCTACGCGGGCGTCGCGCGTCGGGCGTTGCTCGCGCTCAAGCACGAGGGGCGCACCGAACTGGCGCGGCCGCTCGCGCAGGTGTTGCTCGCGGCTGTCACGGCGGCGTGGCACGGCTCGGGGGCTGAGCTGCTGGTTCCCGTGCCCGGCTCACGTGCGGCGGCAGCGCGGCGCGGCTTCGGCCCCGTGGCACTCATTACCCGCCGAGCGGGGCTCGCGGTCACCCACGCCCTGCGGCCGGTGTCGGCTGGCCCCGAGCAAAAGGCCTTGCGGCTCGAGCAGCGACTCGCCACCGACGCCGGGCGGTGGCGCGCGAGCTCCCGCGTCTCCGGCCGCCGCGTGCTGCTCGTCGACGACGTTGTGACGAGCGGAGCCACGCTGCGCGCGGCGACGCGCGCCCTGCGGGCAGCCGGCGCCGAGGTGGCGGGGTGCGCCGCGATGGCGGCGGCGGTGCGCCGATGGGGTGAGTCGAGCATCCACTGGGAATTCTTTGCTGTTGATGACGAACGTCACGGTGACAATGAGCCCGTCGAGGACTACCGTGAGGGAAAGGAGGCGTGACCATCGCCTGACCGACAGGCGACACGCTCTCGGCTCAGGAGGTTGACGTGGACATCACCATCACCGGACGCAACATCGGCATCACCGACCGGTTCCGCGACTACGCGACTGAGAAGGCCGAGAAGATCGAGCACCTCGCCGATCGTGCCCAGGTGCTTGAGATCAAGGTCTCTCGTCATCACGAGAAGAGCGGCGGTCGAGCCCCGGATGATCGGGTCGAGATGACGTTGATTGGCGCGGGCCCCGTGGTCCGGGCCGAATCGCCCGGGAGCGACAAGTACGTTGCCTTCGACCTCGCGATCGACAAACTGCTCGAGCGCCTGCGCCGCGCGAAAGACAAGCGCAAGGTGCACCGCGGCAACCACCGCCCCGTCTCGTTGCACGAGGCCTCGGCCGATGGCTTTAGCGTCATCGACATCACGCCCGCCGACCCCGAGATCATCAAGAAGGTGGCGACGGGCGCGATTCCGGTGCAGCAGCCTGCTGCTGCTGATGAGGCAGAAGAGGTCTACTCGCCCATCGTCGTGCGGCAAAAGGTGTTTCCGGCGGTGGCGATGACCGTCGACGACGCCGTTGACCAGCTCGAGCTCGTCGGGCACGACTTCTTCTTGTTCATTGATGCCGCCACCGATCGGCCGAGCGTGGTCTACCGGCGCCAGGGCTGGAACTACGGCGTCATCGGCCTCGAGGCCGAACAGCCCGCGGCCGTCGTGAACGGTCGACGCGGGCGTTGACGCTCGATCGGTAGATACCCAGCGTTCACCCCACAACACGGGCCCGCGCATGCCGCACTTGCTAGCATGGGCGGGCCGTGTTGTGCGGCGGTCTGCGGCGTGCCCAGACCCGGCCGCATGGCACCGCGTGTGGCCCGACGAGTGGAGTGACCGAAGTGGCGAATGTTCTCGAGCGTGTTCTGCGGGTTGGCGAAGGCCGAATTCTTCGGCGCCTGAAGGCCTATGCCGAAGCCATCAACCAGCTCGAAGACGACTTCAGTGACCTCACTGATGACGAGCTGCGCAACGAGACCGCCGAGTTGCGTGAGCGCTATGGCAACGGTGAGTCGCTCGACGACCTGTTGCCCGAAGCCTTCGCCGCCGTGCGCGAGGCCGCGAAGCGCACGCTCGGCATGCGTCACTTCAACGTGCAGCTCATGGGCGGCGCGGCACTGCACTTGGGCAACATCGCCGAAATGAAGACGGGCGAGGGCAAGACCCTCGTGGCCACGACGGCCGCCTACCTCAATGCCATCCCGTCGCGCGGGGTGCACGTCATTACCGTTAACGACTACCTCGCGAGCTACCAGAGCGAGCTCATGGGCCGCGTGTTCCGCGCCCTCGGCATGACCACGGGCTGCATCCTCTCGGGGCAGACCCCCGAGGTGCGTCGCGCCCAGTACGCCGCCGACATCACCTACGGCACGAACAACGAGTTCGGCTTCGACTACTTGCGCGACAACATGGCCTGGCAGACCGCCGACATGGTGCAGCGTGGCCACTTCTTTGCGATCGTCGACGAGGTCGACTCGATCCTCATCGACGAAGCGCGCACGCCGCTCATCATCTCGGGCCCCTCGTCGGGTGAGGCCAACCGCTGGTTCACCGAGTTTGCGCGCATCGCGAGCCGCCTCGAGGCCGGCGTCGACTACGAGGTCGACGAGAAGAAGCGCACTGTCGGTGTGCTCGAGCCCGGCATCGAGAAGGTCGAAGACCACCTCGGCATCGACAACCTCTATGAGTCGGCCAACACGCCTCTCATCTCGTTCTTGAACAACTCGATCAAGGCTGTGGCGCTGTTCAAGCGCGACAAAGACTATGTCGTCATGAACGGCGAAGTGCTCATCGTTGACGAGCACACCGGCCGCATCTTGGTGGGTCGCCGCTACAACGAGGGCATTCACCAGGCCATCGAGGCCAAAGAGGGTGTGACGGTCAAGGCCGAGAACCAGACTCTCGCCACCGTGACGCTGCAGAACTACTTCCGGCTCTACACCAAGCTCTCGGGCATGACGGGTACGGCCGAAACCGAGGCCGCCGAGTTCATGAGCACCTACAAGCTCGGCGTCGTTCCGATTCCGACCAACCTGCCCATGCAGCGCATCGACAACCCCGACCTCGTCTACAAGAACGAACAGGTCAAGTTCGAGCAGGTTGCCGACGATATCGTGCAGCGCCACGCCAAGGGCCAGCCCGTGCTCGTGGGTACGACGAGCGTCGAGAAGAGCGAGCTGCTCTCGCGCTTGCTTGCCAAGCGCGGTGTCAAGCACGAGGTGCTCAACGCCAAGAACCACGCGCGCGAAGCATCCATCATCGCCCAGGCGGGTCGCCTCGGCGCCGTCACGGTTGCCACCAACATGGCCGGCCGCGGTACCGACATCATGCTCGGCGGCAACGCCGAGTTCTTGGCCGTCACCGCGATGAACGCCAAGGGCCTCTCTCCCGTCGATACTCCTGACGAGTACGAGGCCGAGTGGGATTCCGTGTTTGCCAACGTCAAAGAGCAGGTCGGCGTCGAGGCCGACAAGGTCATCGCCGTGGGTGGGCTCTACGTGCTCGGCACCGAGCGCCACGAGTCGCGCCGCATCGACAACCAGTTGCGGGGTCGCTCGGGCCGTCAGGGTGACCCGGGTGAGAGCCGCTTCTACCTCTCGCTGCAAGACGACCTCATGCGCTTGTTCAACTCGGGTGCCGCCGAGGCTCTGATGAGCCGCGCGAGCATGCCCGATGACCTCGCCATCGAGTCGAAAGTCGTGAGCCGCGCGATTCGTTCGGCACAGTCGCAAGTCGAGGCGCGCAACGCCGAAATTCGCAAGAACGTGCTCAAGTACGACGACGTGCTCAACCGCCAGCGCGAGGCGATCTACACCGACCGCCGCCACATTCTTGAGGGCGATGACCTCAAAGACCGCGTACAGAAGTTCATCGAGCAGGTCGTCACCGAAATCGTCGACACGCACACCTCGGTGGGCCACAGCGACGAGTGGGATTTCGAGCAGCTCTGGACCGAGCTCAAGACGCTCTACCCGATCAGCCTCACGATCGACGAGGTCATCAGCGAGGGCGGCACCAAGCTGACCTCGGCCTTCCTCGTGCGCGAGATTGTGAGCGACGCCAAGCTCGCCTACGAGCGCCGCGAAGAGAGCCTGGGTCGCACGGCCACGCGCGAGCTTGAGCGCCGCGTCGTGCTGAGCGTGGTCGACCGCCGCTGGCGCGACCACCTTTACGAGATGGACTACTTGAAAGACGGCATCGGCCTGCGTGCCATGGCGCAGCGCGACCCGCTCGTCGAGTACCAGCGCGAGGGCTTTGCCCTGTTCCAGTCGATGATGAGCGCCATCCGTGAAGACGCCGTGGGCTTCTTGTACAACCTCGAGGTTGAGGTGACGGGCAGCAAGGGCACCGCGCAGGTGACGGCCAAGGGCCTCAACCAGCCGCAGACGCCGCAGAACCTCAGCTACACGGCGCCGTCAGCCGACGGCGACGTCGAGGTGCGCAACCAGCGCGGCCAAGTGCTGCAGGCGCCGACGGATGCGGCCCGCCAGGCGGCTCCGCAGGTCTCTGCCGCATTCGGTGGCCCGGCCGCCCCCGCGGGGGCCGCGCCGACGCGTCGAGCCCCTCAGGGCCAGCCCCAGGGCGGGCAGGGCCAGGGTGGAGCAACGGGTGCCTTCGGCCAGAAGACCCCCGCAGCTCCCGCGGGCCCCGCGCCGGTCAACCGCGCCCAGCGCCGCGCCCAGGAAAAGAAGAAGGGCCGCTAGGCCTCGCTAGTCGCCTCCTCGCGCCCTGCCTTCAAGTTGCGGCGCGAGAACCTGCGCGAGCGGCGCGACGACAGTCGCGTGATCAGAGAACGCTGATCGCGCTCGCGCGCCAGCGACGATCAAGGCCCTCGAGCCGAATGGCGACCGCCCGTGCGCGAGCCCGACTCGTGACGATCACCACGGCTTCGATGACGCCATCGCGCGGCTCGGTGATTCGCGGAGCGCCGACCGAGAACGTGGGGCGAACAACGGGGGCGCCTCGTGCGGCCCGAGCGCGAGCACTGATCGACGCCCTACTCAGGAGCGTGCGATAGACATCGTCGGTCACCCACCGAGCCACCTGCTCGAGTTCCCGTGCTCCGGCAAGGATCTCGATGACGCACCGCGTGAGGTTCTCGATAAGCGGTTGGGGGTCGGGCAGGTCTGCGGTCGACGTTGGCTGGTAGTCGAAGAACTCTTCGTGGGCGATTCGGGCACGCGAGCCGCGCCCTTGGGGCGCCTGACGGGCGGATGCGCCGTCGGTGGGGGCGGCCGTGCGCTCGGGGGCAGCGGGCCGGTCGGCGATGGTCGCGGTCGCGATGGATTGGGCGGCGGTCACGGACGGCTCCTGTTTCCCTGAGGCAGACGTGGTGGTCAATCGCCATCCCCCCGGGGCGGTAGACCGATGTGTTCACCCCAGTTGGGGTGGCACCACTCAACCAAATGATTCCTCATTCGTAAAGAGGATTTCTCGAACTGTGGAGAACTCGTCGATCAGCGTCGGTAGCCATCGCTACGGTCTCGGCATGCGCTGGGACCACCTCTTCGACGACCTCGCCGGTCAACTTGAGCATGAGCTGGAGTCGGAGCAGGCAGACCTGCAGGCTGAAGAAGAGCGTTTGCGGTTGGGGCGCTTGCCACTGCGCGACCGACTTGTCGCCCTTCGAGGCGTGGGTGACGCAGCGGCCGCTCGCATCCGGTGCCAGTTGCGGTCGGGAGAAGTGGTTCGCCTTCGCCTCGTCACTGTTGGTCGTGACTGGATGGCGGGCGATCTCGAGGGCGCATCCCGTGGCGAGCAGGTGATCATTCCTTTCGCTGCTGTTGACGCGCTTCTCTTGTCTCCGCAACACGCGCTGGCGTCGCTCGGTCCGGTTGTCGAGCGGTCAGAGCTCGCGGCACGACTGGGAGTGGGTTACTTGTTGCGAGATCTCTGTCGCAGGCGCGCCACCGTGACGGTGCGCACCTCCACTGGCGAAGCCACCGGAACCATTGACCGGGTCGGTCGTGACCATCTAGATCTTGCAGAACATGACCGCGATGTCGTGCGACGCGTCGGTGAGATCCACCAGGTGCGCGTCATCCCGACCGAACAAGTGGTGCTCGTCGTCGTGTTGTAGCGAGTCCGGCGCGATGCGCAAGATTCATCGGCGGCTAGGCGCCCCGCCGGCCTCCGCGCCGGTCGCCGAACAGCTCGGCAACGTCGGCATATTGCGCTTCATGCCAGAGGGCCAGGCGTCGACTCTCGTCATACTTGTCAGCGACAAACGAGTCGAGTACGTGCTGCTCGATGCGCCATTGCCCGATGGTGCCCAAGCGAATAGCGGGCAATTCGCCCGAGCGCACAAGGGCCAGAACCTCGGTGCTCGACAGATTGAGCACGTCAGCCACATCGCTGAGCGTGAGAAACCTCCCGAGGGGAGCCCGACCCGAGTCTGTCATGCCTCGATTATCCGCCCCGGTGCCGTCGTGTGCCCGGAGTGTGGATAACTGCAGACTTCTGTGCCGATCAATCGTCAGTATCGGTGGCGCCCGTTCGCCCCGATCACAGGAGGATTCATGACCGAGGCCAGTTCGCCGCCATCCACGGCCCGTCGTCGCCACATCGACGCTCGACTGCTGGTGGGTCTTGTGTTGGTGGCGGCCTCGATTGCCGCCGTCGTGGGAATCGTTGCGGCGAGTGATGAAGGAGAAGACGTACTCGTCGCTCCGCGACTCGTCACCGCAGGAGAAGTCATCACCCCCAGTGACCTCGAGGTTCGGCGGGTGTCACTGGGAGCCGACGGTCACGGTTACCTTCGGCCCGATGATGTTCCCCCCACGGGCGTCGTCGTGATCCGCACCATTGGCGCAGGTGAGCTCGTGCCGCTGTCGGCGGTCGGTGACACTCGCGGACCGAGTTCGACGACCGTGGTTGTGACCTTGTCGACCGGAGTGGGCGCGACAGTGCGCCCCGGCGATCTGCTTGATCTGTGGTCAGCACCCGCTCTCGACGCCGGACGCTTCGGCGCGCCGATCGTGATCGCGTCTGATGCACAGCTCGTGCGAACGATCGACGACGAGGGCATCGTGTCAACGACGGCGGCGGGGCGCGTCGAGCTTCTTGTCGCCCGCCGTGATGTTGCTCGCATCCTTCACGCTCTCGCCAACGGCGACGCGCTCTCGGTTGTTCCCTCATCACTCGCGATCGGCGGTTGACATGCTCATCGCCCTGGCCGTTCCGGGAATGGATGCCGACGCACTCGAACTGTCGCTCCTTCGGGCCGGCCACCGGGTCGTGTGGCGCGCCGTCGACCACGACGAAGTGCTCACTCAACTCGCACAACGCGCCCCCGAGGTCGTGCTCATCGCCGATCATCCTGCGGTGGCGTTGACGACCGTCGTGGGCTCGTGTGATCTGCTCGGCGTGCGTAGCTGTCTCGTCGTCGCCGCCGACGCCCCCCTCTCGGCGGGAGCGCAACGATTGGGGTTGCACGATGTGATTCGACAGGCGGCAGACGGCTCGATCACCCTCGCGGCGCTCGGTGCGGCCGCAGCCGACGCGCCCGCTGACTCGACCTCACGCGAGGGTGTGTCTGCGGTCTCTGTGCCACACCCGCCAGCCCCCACGGCATCGCCCGCAATAGCCACAGTGACCGGTATGCCGCGTGCCCCTCGTGTCATTACGGTGTGGGGCCCGGCGGGCGCCCCCGGCCGCACGATCGTGTCGATCGGTCTCGCCGCCGAGCTCGCGGCGCGCGGACTATCGGTGTGTCTCGTCGACGCTGACACCTACGGTGGCACGGTGGCTCCGGCGCTCGGGCTGCTCGATGAGTCGCCCGGCTTCGCCGCCGCCTGTCGACTTGCGGGCTCTGACACTCTCACTGCTCTCGAGCTCGACCGCGTGGCTCAGACGGCTCCTGGCCCCACTGGCGCATCTTTTGACGTGCTGACGGGCATCGGCCGGCCGCACCGCTGGCCCGAGCTATCGGCATCGCGCGTGACAGCCGTGCTCGAGCAGTGTCGGCAGTGGCGCTCGGTCGTGGTTGTTGATGCAGGCTTCAGTCTTGAGACCGACGAAGAGATCAGCAGCGATCTGCTCGCGCCCCGCCGCAACGCCGCAACCATTGCCGCGTTGCGAGCGGCAGACGATGTGGTGGCGGTCGGCGCAGCCGATCCGCTGGGGCTGGCTCGCCTACTGCGCACGCACGCCGACTTGCTCGAGACGCTCGATGGCGCGCGGGTGCGCATCGTGGCGAACCGCGTGCGAGCATCCGTGCTCGGCATTGACCCGCACGGGCAAGTGCGGCAGACGCTCGATCGGTTCGCCGGCATTCGCGACGCTGTGCTCATTGACGACGACCCGGATGCCGCCGACGCCGCCCTGCTCACCGCCCGCCCGGTGCCGCTCGCCGCGCCGCGCTCGTCGTTGAGTCGTGGCATCGCCGAGCTTGCGGACGCGCTCGGGTTTGCGCGCGAGCCGGCGGCGGGCGCCGGCTCGCGCTGGGCTCGCCGCCTCCCCGCTCGCGTCGCGGGCTAGGCCTGCCGAGCAGGTGCCGCGTAGCGACTAGCCTTTAGGCGTGTCGACGCTCTCTGATCTGGTGCATGAGCACAGCGATGCCGACGAGGTCGACATTGACTGGTTGCACTTGCTCATCGCCGACGGGCAGTTGATCGCCGACCTCGCCTTTGCCGACATCGTGTTGTGGGTTCCCACGCGCACGGGCTCGTTCGTAGCTGTTGCTCACACGCGGCCCTCGAGTTCGGCCACGCTCTTCTACCGCGACTTCGTCGGCCAAGAAATCAAGCCCGAGTGGCGCCGGCAAGTGACGCAAGCCTTCGAGACCGCCGCGATCGTCGACTCGTCGGCGCCCGACTGGTACGAAGAGACGCCCACGCGCATGCGGGCGGTGCCGGTGCTGCGGCGCGGCGGGCGGGGCGGCAAGGCCGTGACCGAGCATCCGATCGCCGTCATCACGCGCCACACCAACTTGAGCGAAGCGCGCATGCCCAGTCGCCAAGAGCTCACCTTCAACGAGTGCGCCAACGACCTGTTTGCCATGATTGCCGCCGGCGACTTTCCTGACCTGGCGGCCCCCAGCGGCCCGCGCCGTGGCGCCCCGCGCGCGAGCGACGGACTCATCAGGCTCGACCTCGACGGCATCGTCACCTTCGCGAGCCCCAACGGCTTGAGCGCCTTCAACCGCATGGGTTTTGCCGGCGAGCTCGAAGGGCAGTCGCTCGCGACCGTCACCACGAGCCTGCTCGCGGGCCGCCCGCAACAGGTTGACGAATCGCTGCCGCTCGTCGTCACGGGGCGCGCACCGTGGCGCACCGACATCGAGTCGCGCGGCGTGACGGTGACGCTGCGCACGATTCCGCTGCTGCTCGACGGCCGGCGCATCGGCGCGCTCATTCTTGTGCGTGACGTCAGCGAAGTGCGCCACCAAGAGCGCGAGCTCATCACGAAAGACGCGACGATTCGCGAGATTCACCACCGGGTCAAGAACAACCTGCAGACGGTCGCCTCGCTGCTGCGCATCCAGGCCCGCCGCTCACACACCGATGCGACGCGGGATGCCCTGACGCAAGCCATGCGCCGCGTCGCCGCCATCGCCGTCGTGCACGACACCCTCAGCGAAGGCCTCAACCAAAACGTCGACTTCGACGTGGTGTTCTCGCGCGTGCTCATGCTCATCGCCGAAGTGGCCTCGAGCCACAACACCGTCGTGCGGCCGCTCTCGACCGGCAGCTTCGGCACGCTGCCGAGTGAATACGCCACCCCGCTCGCACTCGCGCTCACCGAGCTCGTGACCAACGCTGTTGAGCACGGCCTCGAGGGTCGCCCCGACGGCGAGGTCGAGATCGTCGCTTCGCGCACCGACGAAGCACTCTCGGTCAAGGTGCGCGACAACGGCGGCGGAATGCCCGAAGGCAAAGTGGGCTCAGGACTCGGCACGCAGATTGTGCGCACGCTCATTCAGGGCGAGCTGGGCGGCACGATCGACTGGCACACCCTCGAGGGCGAAGGCACCGAAGTGACGATCGACGTGCCGCTGTTGTACCTCAAGCGCCGGGCCTAGCCCACGCGCGCGCGGCACCCGCCGGGCATGACAACGCCCCGGGTGCATCGGTGAAATGCGACCCCGGGGCGCTGTGGATGTTCGAGAGAGCGTTAGCTGGCGCGGCGAGCGCGAGCGGCGCGACGCTTGAGGGCGCGGCGCTCGTCTTCGCTGAGGCCACCCCACACGCCCGAGTCTTGGTTGGTCTCGAGGGCGTACTGCAGGCACGTCTCGGTCACCGAGCAACGACCACACACGGCCTTGGCTTTCTCGATCTGGTCGACCGCGGGGCCGGTGTTGCCGACCGGGAAGAACAGCTCGGGGTCAGCGGTGAGGCATGCTGCTTTGTCGCGCCAATCCATGGGAAAGTGCTCCTTTAGTGTGGGTCAGGTAGCACGCGCCGAAGGTTGACAGACGCGCTACATCGTCGGTGCTCGCACCAACAGTTCGGTGAGAGAGAAGGTTCTGGGAAAGTCGCCCACCGCTTTGTAGGCGTCACATCAACCTCGTATAGGTTCTCATAGGCTGGTTGTCAAATCAATAGGTTCGCATGGGATGGTTTGCATGGAAGACACCCAACGTTCGCTGAACGTCATCGTGCTCGTCATCTTGCTCGCGGCGCAATCGCTCTTCATCGTGGGAGCCACGGCATTTCTCGTGATTGAGCTACTTCTGGCCGAAGCGGAGTTTCCGCCCACGGCGATTGCCCTCACGGTGCTCGTGCTGCTCGCCGCCGTGTGGCTCATCGCCATGACGATTGGCGTCTACCGCGGCCGCGCCTGGACGCGCGGAAGCGTGCTGACCTACCAGTTCTTGCAACTCGCCATCGGGGTCGGCAGTGTGCAGGGATTCATCCCTCGCCCCGATATCGGCTGGTGGGTCATCGCCACGGCCGTGCTTGGCATCGTGCTCATCTTGAGCACGCCCGTCACGCGGTACCTCGACCGCCGCGACTAGAAGCTCTAGTCGAGCCCCAGCTTCTTGCGCAGGCTCGCGACGTGGCCCGTGGCCTTGACGTTGTAGAGGGCGTGCTCGATCGCGCCCTTTTCGTCGATGACAAAGGTCGAGCGAATGACGCCCATGACCGTCTTGCCGTACATCGACTTCTCGCCGTAGGTGCCGTAGGCGTTGTGCACGGCGAGGTCGGGGTCGCTCAGCAGCGGGAAGGGCAAGTGCTCTTCGGCGGCGAACTTCTGAAGGGCATCCGGAGCATCTTTCGAGACGCCCAGCACGACGTAGCCCGCGCTCTTGAGCGAGGCGAGGTTGTCGCGAAAGTCGCAGGCCTGCGTGGTGCAGCCGGGGGTGCTCGCGGCGGGGTAGAAGTAGAGCACGACCTTCTGGCCGGCAAAGTCGGCGAGCGAGACGTGCGCGCCATCTTTGTCGGGCAGCGTGAAGGCGGGGGCCGGGGCTCCGGCATCGAGACGGGACTGGGCCATGAGGGCTCCTTCGCAATTCAGTGACGCGCGGCCGGCAACCGGTGCCGTTGACTGCACAGTGTATGGATGCCCGCCCCACGTCGCCTGAACGCCAGCCGAGTGCCGCGCGCGTTGCCCACTCGCCACCGAGTCGCCAGCCGCTGGTCGACTCGTGTTCACGAGCGGTGCTTAGCGTCGAGCCATGCGGATCTCGGTGATCGGGTGCGGATATCTCGGAGCAGTTCACGCGGCGGCCATGGCCGAACTCGGGCATGAGGTGGTCGGCATCGACCTCGACCCGCTCAAGATCGATACGCTCGCGAAAGGCGGGGCGCCGTTCTTCGAGCCCGGGCTGACCGAGTTGCTCGAGCGGGGCATCGCCGCGGGTCGGCTGTCGTTCAGTACCGACATCGAGGCCGCGCGCGGAGCATCCGTTCACTTCATCGCTGTTGGCACGCCGCAGCGGCCCGATGGCTCGGCTGACCTTAGGGCCGTGAACGCATCACTGCGGGCGGTGCTCGGGGTGCTGACGCCAGGCGACCTCGTCGTGGGCAAGTCGACCGTGCCCGTGGGCACCGCGCAAGTGCTGCAGCGCGAGGTCGAACGAGCGGGGGGCTCGCTCGCGTGGAACCCCGAGTTTTTGCGCGAGGGCTTCGCCGTGCGCGACTCGCTCGAGCCCGACCGCATCGTCTACGGCGTGGCCGCGGGTGACTCGCGCTCGGCCGAAACCCTCGACCGCGTGTATGCCGCGATGCTCACGGCTGGTACTCCGCGCATGGTCACCGACCTCGCCACGGCCGAGCTCGTCAAGGTCGCCGCCAACGCCTTTCTTGCCACCAAGATTTCGTTCATCAACGCCATGGCCGAGATCGCCGAAGTGGTCGGCGCCGACGTTACGCAGCTGGCCGACGCTATCGGGTACGACGCGCGCATCGGCCGCCGCTTCTTGAACGCCGGCATTGGCTTCGGGGGCGGATGCTTGCCCAAAGACATTCGCGGCTTCATCGCTCGCGCCGCCGAGCTAGGGGTGGGGCACTCGCTCGACTTCTTGCGCGACGTCGACCAGGTCAACCTGCGCCGTCGCGATCGCGTGGTCGACCTCACGCGCGACGCTCTGGGCGGCTCAGTCGCGGGCCGTCGCGTTACCGTGCTGGGGCTCGCCTTCAAGCCCGACTCTGACGACGTGCGCGACTCGCCCGCTCTCGACATCGCGCGGCGCTTGCACGCCGAAGGCGCGATCGTCACGGCGACCGACCCCGAAGCGATCGAGACCTCGCGGCCCATCGCGCCCGACCTCATCTACCGCGCCTCGGTGCACGAAGCCGTGCTCGACGCCGAGGTCGTGCTCGTGCTCACCGAGTGGGCGCTCTACCGCCAACTCGACCCCGTGATCGCGGCGCGGTTGGCCTCGCCCTCGGCCGTCGTGATCGATGGCCGCTTGTGCCTCGACGCCGAGCAGTGGCGCGCAGCGGGCTGGCGCTACCGCGCGCCCGGTCGACTCATTGACCGCTCTCGCGAGCTTCTCGCCGTCTGATCACCCACGCCGCGATCGCGTCGATCGCGAGGCCGAGCGAGATCGCCACGACGACCGAGACGATCACGGCCACGACGGGAACCTCAGCGAGCGCGGCTCCGAACAGCGCGCCGATGACGACGTTGTAGACGGCCCACGCGAGCCCCGCGGCGGCCGACAGCGGCAGAAAGAACCGCGCAGGCAGTCCGCTCGCTCCCGCGGTCAGGTTGACGGCGATGCGCGCAAAAGGCACGTAGCGCGCGGTGAAGATGAGCACGGCGGGGCGCGAACGGATGGCCGCACTGGCTTTCTCGATCGCGACACGAATCGGGCGCATCCGTTGCCATCGCCACCGATCGGTGCCCGCCCTGCGCCCGATCGCGAAGCACAGTGCGTCGCCCGTGATCGCGCCGAGCGCGGCGACAGCGATGAGCGCCCACACCGGGGGATTACCCGTCGCGCCCCACAGTGCCCCCAGCGCCACGACGAGCGTTTCGCTCGGCAGCACGACGAGAAAGGCGTCGCCGACCACGAGCAGGTAGAGCGCCGGCAGCAGCCAGGGCGAGACGACCAGCGCCTGCACCCACCCGTCATCCACGGCGACAGGTCTACGGCCTCGATGAAAGCGAATGGGGAACAGTGCGTGAACTCTGCGTGCGCGCGCCGTTTTGTCGTGCACAGCACGGCGTAAGCCGTCACGCTAGAACCGTGAGAATCGCACTCGTTGCCGAAACCTTCTTGCCCCAGATGAACGGGGTCGTGGGCTCGCTGCTGCAGATGCTGCGCCACTTGCACGAGCAAGGCCACGAGACGCTCGTGATCGCCCCTCGCCACGACGAGTCGCCCGATGTGCACGTCTTGCACGGCGCTGACCTGGCGCTCTTGCGGTCGATTGCGACGCCCGGCTACCCCGAACTGCGCTTGACCGTCACGAGCGCGCTCAAGCTCACGACGATCTTGCGCGACTTCGCCCCCGACGTCGTGCACCTCGCCTCTCCGTTCTTGCTCGGCTGGCAAGCGCTGCGCGCGGCCGACTCGCTCGGCATTCCGACCGTCGCGATCTACCAGACCGATGTGCCGGGCTACGCCGAGCGCTACGGCATTCCTGCACTCACGGCCACGTTCGCCCGGCACGTCTCGCGCATTCACCGCCGGGCCACCCTCACGCTCGCACCGTCGAGTTCGTCGATGGCCGAGCTCTCGAGCCTCGGCGTCACTCGCCTCAAGCACTGGGCGCGGGGCGTGGATGCTGTGCGCTTCGCTCCCGAGAAACGCAGTGACGCGTGGCGCAGCGCGGTAGCACCCGGGGGAGACCTCATCATCGGCTACGTCGGCCGGCTCGCGCCCGAAAAGCAAGTGGCCGACTTGGAGGCCATTGCGAGCATCCCGGGCACGCGCCTGGTGATCGTCGGCGATGGGCCTGAGCGCCCCGCTCTTGAGCAGGCCATGCCCCACGCTGCCTTTCTCGGGTTTCTCGGCGGCGAGGCGCTCGCCCAGGCGATCGCGAGTTTTGACCTCTTCGTGCACCCCGGCGAGAACGAGACGTTCTGCCAGACCGTGCAAGAAGCCCTCGCGAGTGGCGTGCCCGTGGTGGCGACCGGCAAAGGTGGCCCGCTCGACCTCGTGCAGAGCAGCCGAACCGGCTGGTTGTATCGCCCGGGCGACCTCGACGACTTGCGAGCGCGCGTGCTCGACCTCGTGGGTGACGACGCCAAGCGTCGAGCGTTCGCGGCCGTCGCGCGTGACTCGGTGGCGCACCGCACCTGGTCGCGCTTGGGCGACGAGCTCATCGGCCACTACCGCGACGCGATCGTCATGGGGCGCTCGCTCGCCGGGCGTCGCCTCGGTTTGAGTAATGGAGCGCGAGCCGCGTAGACTCTGTCTCTGGTCGCGCGAGCGACTGCGCACCTCTAGCTCAATTGGCAGAGCAACTGACTCTTAATCAGTGGGTTCCGGGTTCAAGTCCCGGGGGGTGTACGAACGGCCCTGTTGCTCTCGCCAGCGCAGGGCCTTTCGCTTTTTCACCCGCACTTCTGCACGGTTCACGCGCTTCGGGACCTTAGTCACGAATCCGGTCAAACCGGGTGCGCTCGGGCGCGTGGAGCTCCAGAATGTGGACGCGCCTCTCCGGCGCGTCCACCCCTGTGAGCGGAGCCACCACTCGTGTTCGAGCAAGACATCGACCCGGTTTTCGGGTCTCTTGCGCTGTCGGCCATTGCCGCTGCGCTGCCCCTCGTTCTCCTCTTCGTGCTGCTGGGGGTGTTCAAGGTTCGCGCGCCCTTTGCCGCGATCGCGGCCCTCGCGCTCTCGATCGTGCTCGCGATTGTCGGCTGGAACATGCCTCCCGTTCAAGCGCTCAGCGCCGCGGGCGCGGGCATCTTCTACGGCTTCTTTCCCATTCTCTGGATTCTCATCAACGCGCTCTGGGTCTATCGGCTGACGGTCGTGACGCCGTGGTTCGAGGTGTTCGGCCGCACGATCCGCTCGGTGAGCGACGACCTGCGCATCCTGTCGATTCTCATCGCGTTCTGTTTTGGCGCGCTGCTGGAGTCGCTCGCCGGCTTCGGTGCCCCCGTGGCGATCTCGGCCGCGATGCTGCTCGCGGCAGGCATGGCTCCGCTCAAGGCGGCACTCGTCTCGTTGCTCGCCAACACTGCTCCCGTGGCGTTCGGTGCGCTGGCCGCCCCCGTCATCGCGCTCTCGGGCGTCACGGGGCTTCCCTTGCAAGACCTGTCGTCGATGGCGGGCCGACAGACGCCGTTCATCGCCGTGCTCGTGCCGCTCATCCTCGTTTTTCTCGTGGATGGCCGCCGCGGCGTGCGCCAGACCTGGCCCGTGGCGCTCGTCGCCGGCGTGGTCTTCGGCCTCGCCCAGTTCGTGACCTCGAACTTCTTCGCCGTCGAGCTGACCGACGTCGTGGCCGCCGTGGCCACGATCACGGCCGTGCTGCTCATGCTGCGCGTGTGGCAGCCCGCCGAACTCGTGGGCATCAGCGGGGCCGTCGAGGCCGGTGCCCCGGCGGTGCAGCGCCCGCCCGTGCGCGAGGTGCTCATGTCGATCGCCCCGTACCTGATCATCATGATCGTGTTCTCGATCGCTCAGATTCCCGCTGTCAAGCAGTGGCTCGCGGTCGTCGGCACCGTCACGTTCGCGTGGCCGGGGCTCGACGTCGTGACGGCCGCGGGTGAGCCCGCCGGTGCCCAGACGATGCACTTCGACACCCTCAAGGCCACGGGCACCCTGCTGCTGATCTCAGGTCTACTCACCGCACTGCTGTATCGCATCGTGCCGCGCACGGCTCTCAAGGCCTATGGCTCGACGCTGCACCAACTGCGCTGGACCATCGTCACCGTGGCCTCCGTGCTTGGCCTCTCGTTCGTCATGAACCTGTCGGGGCAAGCGACGTCTCTCGGTGTGGCGCTCGCCTCGGCCGGCGGGTTCTTCGTCGTGCTCTCGCCGATCATCGGCTGGATCGGCGTGGCCCTCACGGGCTCTGACACCTCATCGAACGTGCTGTTCGGCCCCGTGCAGGTGGCCGCCGCCGAGCAAGTGGGACTGCCCCCCGTGCTCATGGCCGCCGCCAACTCGTCGGCCGGTGTGCTCGGCAAGATGTTGTCGGTGCAGAACCTCGCGGTCGCCGCGGCCGCTGTGGGCATGGTCGGCTCGGAGGGCACGCTGTTGCGCAAGCTCTTGCCGTGGAGCCTGGGCCTGCTCGCGCTCATCACGATCTTGATCGTGTTGCAGTCGATCCCCGGCGCGCTCGGCTGGATGGTGCCCTAACCCGCTCGCAGAGGGGCAGGATGGTCGGGTGACTCTCGACACCTGGCTGGTCTTTCTCGTCGCCGCGATTGGCCTGTCGTTCACGCCCGGCCCCAACGGGTTGCTTGCGCTCACGCACGGTGCGCTTTATGGCGCGCGCCGCACAGTGTTCACGGTGCTCGGCGGCGCGCTGGGGTTTCTCATCGTCATCGCGGTCGCGATGTTTGGCATCGGGGCGCTCCTGACGGTTTTTCCTGATCTGCTCGTCGTGCTTAAGTGGGTCGGCGGCGCCTACCTCGTCTACCTCGGGGTGATGGTGTGGCGGGCTCCGGCGATCGCGGTCGCAGCATCCACCGACCGCCCCACAGCCTCGCGCTGGTCGCTGTTTCAGCAGGGGCTACTCGCTGCCGTCACGAACCCCAAAGGCATTCTCTTCTTCGTCGCCTTCTTGCCACAGTTCATCGACCCCCAGCGCGACTTGGTGGTGCAGTTCGCCATCATGGCGAGCACGTTCATCGTTATCGAGTTCGTGTTCGAGCTCGTGGTCGCGGCGCTCTCGCAGTCGCTGCAACCGGTGCTCGCGCGGGCAGGCCGCTGGTTCAATCGTGCGACCGGGGGGCTCTTCGTGCTGATCGGCGTCTTGCTGCCCTGGCAGTTGTAGGGCATCCGTCACACACGAACGCCCCGCCGCCGGCGTGTGCCAGCGACGGGGCGTCGGTTCGCGGATGCTCTACCGCACGTACACCGCACTGAACGGGCTGCGGCGCCGGCGCTCGAGCTCGATCGCCGCGGCACCCGTGACGGTGAGCAGCAGAGCGAGAGCGATGATGCCAGCGTTCTCGGCCGGGCCCGTGAAGGCGAGCAGCGCCTGCGGGCCAGAGAGAGAGAAGTACTGCAGCGTTCCGTCAGTGCCCACCGTGATGTAGGCCACGATCGACACCGGGCCTGTGGGGCCTTGCGCCGTGAGCGTGATTGTGTGAGCACCCGGTGCGATGTCATCCGGCAGCGCGACGACGTTCACGAAGTTGCCGTCAGCGTCGGTGACGCCTTCGACCACGGTGACCGGCGTCGACCGCAGGATGAGGTTGTAGTCGGTCTCGGGCGCCAGCCCACCACCCGAAACCTGCACGTCAGAACCCGGCAGGTAGTCGCCGACTCCGGCGGCCAGCGCGATGTCAACGCCCGGGCTACCGAACACGGGCGTCTGCACGATGTTGTCGATGTACATGTAGGCACCGGCGGCGCCGCCCCAGCTGTAGTCATAGCTGCCCGAGACGAACACGAAGCGGTAGGTGCCCGCGGCGGGAATCTCGACCTGCGTGGTGGTCCAGTCTTGCGACTCTCCCGTGGCGTCGATCACTTCGGTCTGGGCACAGGTGGCGGTGTTGAGCAGGTAGCCGAAGACGTGGAAGTCATCCGACTCATCAACGGCCTTCCAGTCGAGGCTGATCTGGCGCCCCGCGTCGACGGTGAACGGGTCACTGTAGACGGCGGGGCCGTGCGTGACGTATCCGTCAATGTCGCCATCGAGGTCGCTGTAGAGCTCGAGCACGTTGCCCTCGCGGTCGACATCAACGCCGTCGATGACGGTTACCGTGTACTCCTCTTGGGTGAGGCCGGCATTGGCCGGGTCATCGGCGCGAACCGAGGGGTCGGGTGTGGCGGCTGCGCTGGCCGCGTCGAATGCCGTCCACTGTTCGCTCGACCAGTCCCACTCGATCACGTATGAGTAGGTCGCCTCAACGGGCGCGAATTGCGGCGCCGGAGGTGCCGAGGGCGCGGGCTCTGCGGGAGCCGGCTCGCTCGGTGCGGGCTCGGCCGGAGCCGACTCCTCGGGAGCAGGCTCGGTGGGAGCACTCGGGTCGGGGGTCGGCTCGGTCGGTGCGGGTTCGGTCACCGGCTCCTCAGCCACGCTTGCGGGCGACACCTCAGCAGACGTGATGATGAAGTCTTCGACCTCGATGTAGAAGTACTCGTCCCAGTCATCCCAGACGAGGCGATCGCCGAGAATCGTTACGGGGTCGCCGTTGAGGTCGTGGACGTAGTAGAAGTCGCCGTTCGACGGAACGCCCGCGTAGTAGCGATCCCACAGCGCCTCGGCCTCGGTGGCGTAGTCGCGCAACGCTGCGTAGTTCGAGGTGTCTGCGGTCGTGCATCCGGCGATCGAGGTCGTGCCCAGGTCGATCAGCTGGTTCATGCTCGTCCAGCCGGTGATCGAGGTCGAGCCAGCGGCGTCAGCCTCGAATGAGCCATTCGTCAGGGTGCCTCCCGCGCCGAAAGCCGCCAAACTGGGGCCTACTGCCAGGGTGACGCCGAGGCCGAGAGCGATGACCGCTCGGGTTCTGGTTTTCATGGTCGTGCTCCTTCGCTTACTCGCATGGCCTGCCGAACCGGGGTGGAAGGCAGTGACCGAACTGAATGCGATTCGTGCAATCGCCCACAGTGTGCTCGCGTCGAAAGAGCCCCGACCAGGGACTAAAGACAGGGGTGGCGAAGGATGCCCGCAGAACTGTTCGCAAAGCGAACATGAACGTGGTTCGCGGCGTCAGATCGCACGCGGATGGCCCCCGAAGCGGCTCGCGGGGAGGGTGCGAGCGAGTTAGTCGTCGAGCTCGAGCGGGTCGTGCTCGCGGTTCTCTTCAATGACCGTGCCGACCGCAATAGCCACGCTGATGCCCCAGCTGACCCACATGAGAGCCAGGCGCCAGTCGCGAGGGCCGTTGCGCGTGGCGTTGACGACGCCGACGGCGGAAAACGCCGCGCTCAAGACCGCGCCGTTGAACAAGAACTTGCGCATTGGAGGCTCCTCACGTCGACTCCCACGCTAGCGCGTGTTGCGGGCGTGTGCGCCGAGCCTGGGAAGAGTCATAGAGCATCCTTCGAAACTGACCGTATGGTCAGAAAGCTGTCCGATCGGTCAGTACCGTTGACAGCATGTCCCGCCACGAAGAGCTGCGCGCTATCGCGCTCGCCGAGTTTGCCGCATCGGGTTTTGCGGCCACCTCGTTGCAGCGCATCGCCGATCTCGCGGGAATGTCGAAAGCGAGTGTGCTGTACCACTTTGAGTCAAAAGAGCGCTTGCTCGCCGAGATTGTCAATCCGGCGCTCGACGACCTCGACGCGCTCATCGTGTCGGTCGACGAGGCCGGCGCACTGCGCCATCGTGACTTCGTTGAGCGTTTCGTCGACCTGCTGTTGCTGCACCGACAGGTGGTCCCGCTCGTGATCAACCAGGGGGCAACCCTCGACGATGTGCCCGTCATGCACCGGGCCACTTTGCTCATGCGCCGCGTTTCTGAGCTCTTCAGGCTCGCGAGCGGCTCGACTCTCGAAAAGCTGCGCTTTGGCGTGGCATTCGGCGGTGTCGCCTACACCCTGGCGGCCGCCGAGCGACTGGGACTCAACGGCGAGATCCCGATCGACGAAGTGCGCTCAGCGCTTCTTGAGATCTTGCACGACTTGCTCGTGCCCGCCGAATCCCCCATCGCATAAGGAGACCCCCGTTGGCTACGTTGCTCTACCGGCTGGGCCGGTATTCCTACTCGCGCGCGCGCCTCGTCATCGTCACGTGGCTTCTGCTGTTCGCCGCGGCGATCGGTGGTGGTGTAGCCCTCGGCGGCCAGACCGATGAGACCTTCAGCATTCCGGGCACCGAGTCACAAGTAGCGCTTGATCAACTTGACGCACTCTTTCCGGCCGTTTCGGGCGCGAGCGCCCAGGCCGTGGTCGTGGCGCCTGAGGGCTCTGAGGTGACCGATGCGAGCATCCGTGACGAGATTGACACTCTGGAGCGCGCCCTGACCACGGTCGACGGCGTCGACTCAGTGCTCGGGCCCTTTGACGAGTTCGCCGACGGCCAGGTGAGCGACGACGGCACGATCGCGATCGTGCGGGTTCAGCTCGACAGTTCGTCGTCTGAGGTCACCGAGGCGACCATCGCCGAACTGCTCGCGACGGCCGAGACGGTGGATGTTCGCGTCGAGTTCGCCGGGCAGGTGTTTCAAGACACGACCGTGGGTCTGACCGTCACCGAGGTGCTCGGTGTGCTCTTCGCCGGCGCGGTGCTCGTCGTGACGTTCGGATCACTGCGGGCCGCGTGGATGCCGCTTGCCTCGGCACTCATCGGCGTGGGTATCGTCATGGGCGCGATTCTCGCGCTCGCGGCGTTCTTGCCGGTCTCGAGTTCTGCACCCCTGCTCGCCGTCATGATCGGCCTCGCGGTCGGTATTGACTATGCCCTCTTCATCGTGTCGCGACATCGAGGGCAACTGGCGCGCGGCATGGACCCGGCAGAGTCGGCAGCCGTCGCCGTGGGCACGGCCGGCAGCGCGGTTGTCTTCGCGGGCGCGACCGTCATCATCGCGCTGCTGGGTCTGCTCGTCGTGGGCGTGCCGTTCCTCTCGGTCATGGGTGTCGGCGCCGCTTTCGCCGTGCTCGTCGCGATCGCCGCGGCCGTTACCCTCTTGCCCGCCTTCCTCGGCATCGCGGGCGCCAAGCTCGCCCCGAAAGAAGGATCACGCGCGTGGAAGCGCGCTCACCCTGACTCGACAGCCGGCCCCACCATGGGCCGACGCTGGGTGCGCGGCGTCATGAAGCGCCCGGTGCTCACGAGCATCTCGGTGATTGCCGTTCTCGGCGTGCTCTCGATTCCGGCCTTCTCGCTCGACCTCAACTTGCCCGACGGCGGCAGTGAGCCCGCGGGCTCGACGCAGCGTGAGGCCTACGACCTCATCGCTGACGCGTTCGGCCCTGGCACTGCTGGGCCGCTGCTCGTGACCCTCGACATCACGCAGACGACCGACATTCTTGATGACCTCGCGGCTATTCGGGGCGAGCTTGAGCAGGTCGATGGGGTCGCGAGCGTGAGCCCGGGCATCCCGTCGCCGGGGCTCGAAACCGCGATCTTCCAGGTGGCACCCGAAACGGCGCCCGACGACCCCGCAACCAAGGTCGTCGTTGCCGACTTGCGTGCGGCAGGCGACGCCATCGAGGCCGAGTTCGGCACGCCTATGGCGGTCACGGGTGTCACGGCCGTGGGCATTGACATCTCGACGCGACTCACCGGCGCGCTCATTCCCTTCGGGCTCGTTGTGGTCGGCCTCTCGGTCATTTTGCTGATGGCCGTCTTCCGCTCGGTGCTCGTTCCGGTCAAGGCCGCCCTGGGCTTCTTGCTCTCGGTCGGTAGCGCCATGGGCATCACCGTCGCGGTCTTTCAATGGGGATGGGGCGCCGAGCTCTTGCATGCCGAGCCCGGCCCCATCTTGAGCTTCATGCCCATCATTCTCATGGCCGTGCTCTTCGGGCTCGCGATGGACTACGAGGTCTTCTTGGTCTCGGGAATGCGCGAAGAGTTCGTGCGTACGGGTGATGCCCGCCAGGCGATCGACGACGGCTTTGCCAACGGTGCGCGCGTCGTCACGGCTGCGGCCCTCATTATGTTCTTTGTCTTCGCGGCCTTCGTGCCCGAGGGTGCCGGACTCATCAAGCCCATCGCACTGAGCCTCGCCGTGGGCATTGCGATCGACGCGTTCCTCGTTCGCATGACACTGGGCCCCGCACTCATGACGCTCTTCGGCAAAGCCGCTTGGTGGTTCCCGCGCTCGCTCGACCGTGCGCTGCCTGACCTCGACGTCGAAGGCGAGAAGCTTCGTCACCACCGCGATCACCGCGCGTGGGCGGCGAGTCACGGCGACGCCGTCATCGTGGCCGACCACCTCGGCCTCACCGGCACCGACGTTGAGCTGTCGCTCAGCGCCGCACCGGGCTCGCGCGTCGACCTCGTCGGCGAGCCGGCTCACCGACGAATCGCCGGAGCCACCCTCGCGGGATACCTCCCGCCGGGCTCGGGTCTCGCGGTCGTCGCCGATGCCGTGCTGCCCTCGGAGTCGGGCCGCGCCTCGCGACGCGTCACTCTCGTCGACGTGAGCGGAGACCGGCTCGCGACGAGCATCACGATCGCGGCTCTCGTGAGCGAGCGCATCGCGCTTGCGGCTGGGTACCCGCGCGGCTGGCGGCGCACGCGTCGCTGGATTGCCCGCCTTGCGGCGACCCTCGCGGCGGAGGGCATCGAGCCGCGCGGTGTCGCCGACCCCGAGACACCCGTTGCCAGCCTCGACGCACGTCGCCGCGCTCTCGTGCTCGCCGCCGTGGCCACGCTCGACGGCACCCCGGTGATCGTGCTCGACCACCGCGATGACTCGCTGAAGCCCGACGACATCGATCAACTCGATGCTGTCGTGCAGCGCCTCGCGCCTGTTCCCGTTGTGCGGGTGTGGGGCCGCGAACCCGGTAGCCCGGTCGCCGAGAATGCGACGACCGTGACGCTTGACTCTGCATCCGCTGTTGCTGAAAGGAGCGGCTCATGACCGCCGCCGAAGCTCCCCTCGTACCCACGCCGCTCGCGCATCGCGGGCGCTTGCGCCGCTGGCTGACGATGGCCGCCGCCGTCGCTGTTCCGCTCGCGCTCGTTGGCATCGCGCTGGCAGCCGTCGGCAACGACTCGTCGGCTCTCGAGCGCATTCCGGCCGCCGTCGTCAACAACGATGAGTTGCTCACGACGACCGACGCAGACGGCAACGATCAGATCGTGTTCGCCGGTCGCCAGCTCGTCACCGAGCTCACGGGCGGCGACGACACGGGCTTCGACTGGAACGTCACGAACTCGGCCGAAGCGGCAGCCGCCCTCGAGCGCGGCGAGGTCTATGCCGTCTTGACGATTCCGAGCGACTTCTCGGCCTCGCTGCTCACGATCGGTTCGCCCGACCCCGTGCAAGCTCAATTGCAGGTCGTGACGGATGACGCCCACAGCTACCTCGCGGGCTCAGTCGTGCAGGCCGTCGGTAGCGGTCTCGCCCAGCAGTTTGGGGCAGAGATCACGGCTCGATACCTCGATGGGTTGACGAGTGGACTCGGAGAGCTCGGGGCCGCGCTCGACACGGCGGCCGACGGCGCCACGCAACTCGGCGACGGGGCGAGTGCGCTCAGCGCGGGTCTCGTCGACTTGACCGCCGGGGCACGCGCATCGGCCGGGGGAGCCCGTGACCTCTCGAGCGGAGTCACCGATTACACCCTCGGCGTCAGCGGGCTGTCAAGCGGACTCGCGCAATTGCGTGCGGGCGCAACCCAGCTCGACCCCCTGCAGCAAGCGGCCGCCGGCATTCCCGGCAGCGCTGGCGCTCTCGCCGGTGACTTGTCGGCGCTCAGCGCCGCCGTGGCATCGTCAAACCTCAGCGCGGCCGACCAGCAGGCCTTTGCTGACGCGCTCGGTGCCGCTCAGGTGCTCGCGGGCACGGCCGGCACGGTCATCCCGCAGCTCAATGGTGGCCTTGATGGCATTCAGTCGGGCCTCGGGCAAAGCGCGGGCGGTGCGGCACAGCTCGCCGCGGGCGGTGCTGAATTGCGCAGCGGCACCTCAGAACTCGCGAGTGGGCTCGGTGCTCTCGCCGGCGGTACGAGCGACATCACCTCGGGTGCCGAGTCGCTCGCGAGTGGTGCTGACGAACTCGCCTCGGGCCTCTCATCAGGCGCGGGTCAGGTTCCCGAGGCGGGCGACAGCTCGGTCGCGAGCGAGCCCGTGGTCGTGGAGTCGACGCGCACGAACGCCGTCGACGGTGTGGGGTCGGTCATTGCCGAAACCCTCGTGCCTATCGGCCTGTGGATCGGCGCGCTTGCGACCTTCCTCGCTCTGCGTCCGGCGGCACGCGGTGTCATCGGTACGTCGGCGGCGGGCGGCATCATCGTGCGCCGCGCAATCGGTCGAGCGTCGTTGATTGCTCTTGCTCAGGCCGCCCTCGTGACGCTGCTCATGCACCTCGTGAGTGGAGTCGATTGGGCGCTGCTGCCGGCCACGCTCGGGCTCACGACCGTCATCGCACTCGCCTTCACCGCGTTTCACGCGGCGCTCACCCTGACGCTCGGTCGCGCCGGGCTCGTGGTCTCGCTCTTGCTCCTCGCGGTGCAAATTGTGGCGACGGGCGGCATCATTCCGATTGCCGCGCTTGCCGACCCGTTCCCCGCGCTCAGCGCAGTGTTGCCGCTCACCTACGCCGTCGATGGCATGCAAGCGCTGCTCGCGGGCGGAGACCCCTCGCGCATCGTTGCGGCAGTCGCCGTCATGGGGCTCCTCGCGGCGGGCTCGCTCATCGTCGCACGCCTCGCCGCCGGTCGTGCGCGCCGACGGGATGCTCTCGCCGCCTTTGCTCCGACCCTCACGCAGGCCGCCGCCTGACGCGCGGGATGCCCCGCGCCGGCATCCCGCCGCACACAGCAGCGCGGGCCGCGAGCATGTGCTCGCGACCCGCGCTGGCTGAGTGAAGAAGTGTTACTCCTTGGTCAGCTCGTGGGTTCCGCCGCTCATGGCGTACTCCTCTTCAGGAGACAGCACGAGATGCTTGCGGTAGTACACCGCGAAGCCCAGCAGCATGAGTGCGTAGACCACGATGATCGCAACGATTGCCGCTTGGAACGCCGGGTTCAACAGCAGACCGACGAACACCAGTGCGGCGATCGCGGCGGCGCTGTAGGCGCCGAACGTGCCCCACGGGCTCTTGTACGGGCGGTTGGCGTCGGGGAACTTGCGGCGCAAGATCAAGAACGACACCATCTGCAAGAAGTACGCGACGACCGCGCCCCACACAGCGATGTTAAGGATGATTGCACCGGCTACGACGCCAACGCCCTCGGGGTCGAGCTTCGACAGCAGGTCGAGCACGACGAGCGCGATGAAGCCGACGACGGCACCAACGGTCAACGCAACCCAGGGGGTCTGGCTCTTGCCCGTGAGCGAGAAGAACTTCGGGTAGTAGCCCGCGCGCGAGAGCGAGTACATGTTGCGTCCGTAGGCGAACATGATGCCGTGCAGTGAGGCCAACAGACCGATGAGGGCGAAGATCGCGATGACGGCGGCCAGTTCAGGGCCAACGATGGCCGCGAAGCCTTCGACGAGCGGTTCGAGCGAGACACCCGTTGCTTCGGCCCCGAGTACACCCGTGTTGAGGAACAGCACGAGAAGACCGGTGACGATGAGCGTGCCACGCGCGATGACGCCCGCGCGCGGGATGTCGCGCTCGGGCGTGTGCGACTCTTCGGCCGCGAGCGGAAGCGCCTCGATGCCGAGGAAGAACCACATCGCGAACGGCAGAGCGAACAGGATGGCGAACCAACCCTCGGGCAAGAAGACCGACGAGCCCGCGACAGCGGCGTTCGGCACCATGTCCCACAGCTTGTCGAACGAGAACAGCCCCGAGGTCAGCGCCATCACCGAGAAGAGCAAGATGATCGCGATCGAGATGATCGACACCACAATGGCGAAGCGGAACGAGATGTGCGCACCCGCGGCGTTGAGGCCGACGAACGCGACATAGAGCACGATCCACCAGATCCACATGAGGTTCGCTTCGGCGAGCGAGAAGTTCAGCAGACCCGCCGTGACGAAGTCGAGGTATGCCGCCGAGAAGAACACGACAACAGCCGTGGTCGCGACATATTCGATCGTCTCTGCGGCGCCCGTGACGAGTCCGCCCCAGGGGCCCATGGCCGACCGAGCGAACGAGTAGGCGCCACCGGTGTGCGGCATGGCTGCCGACATCTCACTGATTGAGAACGTGAGGCCGTAGTACATAACGACGAGCACGACAAAGGCGATCAGCATGCCGCCGAAGCCCGCAAAGTCAATGCCGAAGTTCCACCCCGAGAAGTCTCCCGAGATGACCGCGGCTACAGCGAGGCCCCAGAGGCCCCAGACTCCAGCCGAGCGGCGCAGCCCGCGCTTCTCGAAGTACGACTGGTCGACACTGGTGTACGAGACACCGCCGGTCGCCTTGGTTGTTTCCGCCATTCATTCCTCCTGGGGGTGGTGGGGATGGGTCGGCACGCGGGCGACAACGCCACAATGCGCCTTGGCACACGAGCATGGCCGTAAAGGTGGGCGATGTCTACCATTGGAATCGAAAAATTCAGCCGTGTCCTCGGTCAGGGGTGGGGCGCTGTGGTACTAATGGTCGACACTTGCGCCAAGGGAGGCTCCATGTCTGCAGCACCGACGACGGTTCGCTCGGGAAATCTCACGATCGCTGAGCTCGAAAGCCTCATCGACGCGGGGGAGGTTGACACCGTTATCGTCGCTTTCGCCGACATGCAGGGTCGCCTCGTCGGCAAGCGCGTTTCAGCGCGACTGTTCCGTGAAGAGGTGGCGTCGCACGGCGCCGAGTGCTGCAACTACCTGCTTGCGGTCGACGTTGAGATGAACACCGTCGAGGGCTACGCGCTGTCGTCGTGGCAGACCGGCTATGGCGACATGGTCATGCAGCCCGACATGGGCACGCTGCGGCGCATTCCGTGGCTGCCCGCCACGGCTCTCGTTATCGCCGACCTCAAGCGCATGGACGGCGGGCCCGTGGCCCCCAACCCGCGCCAGATTCTGCAAAACCAGATCGATCGCCTCGCCGAACACGGCCTCGTGCCCTACGTGGGCACCGAACTCGAGTTCATCGTTTTCGACGAGACCTACCGCCAGGCCTGGGCCAAGGGCTACGACAACCTCACGCCCGCGAGCGACTACAACATCGACTACGCCTTGCTCGCCTCGAGCCGCATGGAGCCGCTGCTGCGCGATATTCGCAACGGTATGGATGGCGCCGGCATGTACTGCGAGGGCGTCAAGGGCGAGTGCAACTTCGGCCAGCAAGAGATCGCCTTCCGTTACGCGCACGCTCTCGCGACGTGTGACAACCACGTGATCTACAAGAACGGCGCGAAAGAGATCGCCGACGCTCACGGCAAGGCCCTGACCTTCATGGCCAAGTTCAATGAGCGCGAAGGCAACAGCTGCCACATCCACTTGAGCGTGCGCGGCACCGATGGCTCAGCCGTCATGGCGGGCGATGGCGCTCACGGCTTCTCTCCGCTCATGGAGCACTGGCTCGCGGGCCAGCTCGCAGCCATGCGCGAGCTCAGCCTCTTCTTCGCGCCCACCATCAACTCGTACAAGCGTTACGTGCCCGGCAGCTTTGCGCCCACGGGCATCGCGTGGGGCTTCGACAACCGCACGTGCGCTTTGCGCGTGGTCGGCAGCGGTCACAGCTTGCGCATCGAGAACCGCGTGCCGGGTGGCGACGTCAACCCCTACCTCGCAACGGCCGCCATCATCGCCGCGGGCCTCTACGGCATCGAGAACAAGCTCACGCTGCCCGAGATCTTCACGGGCAACGCCTACGCGGCCGATCTGCCGCGCGTGCCCTCGACTCTGCGCGACGCGGCCGAGCTGTTCTCTGGCTCCGAACTCGCGCGCGCCGCGTTCGGTGACGAGGTCATGGCGCACTACCTCAACATGGCGGCCGTCGAGCTGTCGGCCTTTGACGCGGCGATTACCGACTGGGAGCGCATCCGTGGCTTCGAACGGTTCTGAGTCGGGCGCGGTCGTTGGCCGTCGCCCCGTCATCGGGCTGACGACCTATCTCGAGCAGACGCAGTGCGGGGTGTGGGATGTTCCCGCGGCGTTCTTGCCGAAGGTCTACTTCGAGGCGGTCTCGCGTGCGGGCGGCATCGCGGTGCTCGTGCCGCCGCAGCCCCTCGATGAAGCAGGGGCCGACGCCGTGCTCGATGGGCTCGATGGGCTCATTCTCACGGGCGGTAAAGACGTTGATTCACGGCGCTACGGTCAAGAACCGCACCCCACGAACGATGCGCCGCGGCTCGATCGCGACGCGATCGAAGACGTGCTGCTCGCGCGAGCGATCGCGCGCGACATTCCCTTTCTCGGCATCTGCCGTGGCCTGCAAGTGCTCAACACGGCACTCGGGGGCAGCCTCATTCAGCACGTGCCCGACGCGATCGGTTCGACCCGCTACAACGCGGGCGGCGGGGTCTTCACCGCCAACCCGGCGATCATCGAGCCGGGCACCAAGACCGCCGAGCTGCTCGGTGACCGGGTGACGGTGCAGAGCTACCACCACCAGGCGATCGATGAGGTCGCGCCTGGCCTCACCGTGAGTGCCCGAGGCGACGACGGCATCATCCAGGCCGTTGACGTCGATGCGATGACGTTCGGTGTCGCGGTGCAGTGGCACCCCGAAGAGTCAGCGGCCGAAGACGCACGCCTGTTTGCGGGCCTCGTCGAGGCCGCGATGCAGTACCAAGAGAACCGGAAGGCCCGCGCATGAGCGAAACCACGCTCGTCAACCCCGCCGACGAGACGGTCATCGGCACGGTGCGACACACGACGCTCGACGAGGTCGATGCGGCCGTGGCGCGTGCTGTCGTCGCGCAGAAGGCGTGGTTCGCGCTCGCTCCCGTCGACCGGGCTCGCGCTCTGCGCCGCTTCGCGGCGACCGTCGACGCCCACCTCGAAGAGCTCGCGCAGCTTGAAGTGCGCAACTCGGGGCACCCCATCGGCGCGGCCCGCTGGGAGGCGGGAAACGTGCGCGATGTGCTCGACTACTACAGCGGCGCACCCGAGCGCATGATCGGGCAGCAGATTCCGGTGGCCGGCGGTCTCGACGTGACCTTCCACGAGCCGCTCGGTGTCGTCGGTGTCATCGTGCCGTGGAACTTTCCCATGCCGATTGCGGCATGGGGCTTTGCTCCCGCGCTCGCCGCGGGCAACGCCGTGCTGCTCAAGCCCGCCGACTGGACGCCGCTGACGGCGATTCGCCTCGGCGAGCTCGCTCTCGAATCGGGGCTGCCCGAGAACCTGTTCCAGGTGCTGCCGGGCCGCGGTTCGGTCGTGGGTGACCGCTTCGTCACGCACGAGCAGGTGCGCAAAGTCGTCTTCACGGGCTCGACCGAGGTCGGCAAGCACGTGATGGCCGGATGCGCGGCGCAGGTGAAACCTGTCACGCTCGAGCTCGGCGGCAAGAGCGCGAACATAGTGTTCGCCGACGCTGATCTTGAGGCAGCAGCATCCGGAGCCCCCGGCGCGGTGTTCGACAACGCGGGGCAAGACTGCTGTGCACGCTCGCGGCTGCTCGTGCAGCGCAGTGTGCTCGACCGTTTTCTCGAGTTGCTCGAGCCGGCCGTCAAGGGTTTTCGCGTGGGCAACCCCGCCGACGAGGGCGTCGACATGGGCCCGCTCGTCTCGAAGAGCCACTTCGACAACGTCGCCGAATTCCTCGACGGCAGCGTGCCCGTCGCCTTCAGCGGTACGGCGCCCGACGGCCCCGGCTACTGGATGGCGCCGACCGTCTTGCTGCCCAACCGCACCGATCGCGTCGCGACCGACGAGATCTTCGGCCCCGTCGTCTCGGTGCTGCCCTTCGACGACGAAGCCGACGCGATCGCCCTCGCGAACGACTCGATCTTCGGCCTCTCGGGCTCGATCTACACGCGCGACCTCGGCCGCGCTATCCGTGTCGCCCGCGGGGTGGAGAGCGGCGCGCTGAGCGTCAACTCGAACTCTTCGGTGCGCTACGCCACGCCCTTCGGCGGGTTCAAGCAGAGCGGACTCGGGCGTGAGCTGGGGCCGGATGCTCCGCTCGCCTTCACCGAAACCAAGAACGTTTTCTTCTCTCACAGCTAAGGAGCACACGACCATGACCATTACCCCCATCGATCTCACTCAGCGGCTCAAGGGCAAAGTTGCCGTCATTACGGGTGGCGCGAGCGGTATCGGTCTTGCCACCGCGCGTCGCTTCGCTGCCGAGGGCGCGATCGTCGTCATCGGTGACATGAACCCCGAGTCGGGTGAGGCCGCGGCCGCCGAGGTGGGCGGGCTCTTCGTGAAGGTCAACGTGACCGACGAGGCCGAGGTCAACAACCTCTTCGACACGGCGCAGGCCACCTACGGCTCGCTCGACATCGCCTTCAACAACGCGGGCATCTCGCCGCCCGACGACGACTCGATCGAGACCACCGAGCTTCCCGCGTGGGACAAGGTGCAAGAGGTCAACCTCAAGAGCGTGTACCTGTGCTCGCGCGCGGCCCTGCGGCACATGGTTGCCCAGCAGTCGGGATCGATCATCAACACGGCCTCGTTCGTCGCCGTCATGGGCAGTGCCACGAGCCAGATCTCGTACACCGCGAGCAAGGGTGGCGTGCTCGCCATGACGCGTGAACTCGGGGTGCAGTTTGCTCGGCAGGGCATCCGTGTCAACGCCCTGTGCCCGGGCCCGGTCAACACGCCCCTGCTGCAAGAGTTGTTCGCGAAAGACCCCGAGCGTGCGCAGCGTCGACTCGTGCACATTCCGAAGGGTCGCTTCGCCGAGGCAGAAGAACTGGCCGCAGCGGTCGCGTTCCTCGCGAGCGACGACTCGTCGTTCATCACCGCTTCGACGTTCTTGGTTGACGGCGGCATCAGCGGCGCCTACGTGACACCGCTGTAGGGTCACGACCATGGCGAGCGCGGGGGGCGAGGCCACCGGTATCGGTGGCGAGACGCCCGTCGCGCTCGCGAGCGAGCCGCTCGAACCGCTCGAGTCGCTCGCGCACGAGGCGCTCTCTCGGCCTGTGCGCGGGGGCAATGCATTCGAAGAGACCTTGGCGCGATTGCTGCAACTCATTCGGCTCGGCATCGTCGGGCCCGGTGAAGCCCTCGCGCCCGAGCGCGAACTCGCGGCGCGCTTTGAAGTCAGTCGTGACACCGTGCGTGAGGCGATTCGCTCACTCGCCGACGCTGGCTATCTCGAGTCGCGACGAGGCCGCTATGGCGGCACGTTTGTCTGCGACCCGCTCCCGGTGGCGGTAGGCGAACCCGCCCCCGCGGTAGCTGCCGCTGACCTTGACGACATCTTGACCCTGCGGTCGGTGCTCGAGGTGGGGGCCGCGCGAGCCGCGGCCGGTCGGGCCCTCACGGCCCTCGAACGCGAGTCGCTGCACGTGCGATTGCGCGAGCTTGCCGCGGCCGACCCCGCCGACTACCGGCGACTCGACTCGCGCTTGCATCTCACGATCGCCGAGCTCTCGGGCAGCCCAAGCCTGGTGTCACTCATCGCCGAGAACCGCATGGTGGTCAATGGGCTACTCGACCGCATTCCCTTACTCGCACCGAACATCGCGCACTCTGATGAGCAACACGAGCAGATCGTGTGGGCCGTGCTCGTCGGCGACGCCGATCGGGCGGCGACAGCCATGGCAGAACACCTCGAGGGTTCGCAATCGCTCTTGCGGGCGTTTCTCGCGTAGCCGCTGGCCACGCGCGACCTCAGCGCGGCGTAGCGGTGCGGGCGGGCTCGGGCTGTGTCACGGCAGCCTGGCGCGCGAACGCGAGAGTTTCGCGCAGCAACGCGAGCCGCTGCTCGTCGTCGGCTCCGCACGCGCGAGTCGTCACTTCGGCAATGATCGAGCCCGAGAAGTCGCGGCGCGCGAGCAGAGCGATGACCTCGGCGACGGGCTGAACCCCGTGGCCCGGAATCAGGTGCTCATCGAACATGAGGTCGTTCGGTTCGAGTGACGAGCCGTCGCACAAGTGCACGTGGCGCAGCCGGTTGCCCCACTGCTGCGCAAGGTCGAGGGCGCTCACGCCCGCGAGGGCGGCGTGCGAAAAGTCGAGCGTCAGGGCGTCGACGTCAAGACCGCCAGGGTTCCAGTCGGGAGCGTAGGCATTGCGGTCATGCCCACCGACCGTGACCGGAAACATGTTCTCGACCGCGACCATGACGCCGTAGCGGTCGCTCACCTCGCGCACCGATCGTGTGAAGTTGCGAGCCGATCGAGCCTGCCAGCGAAACGGGGGGTGCACGACAACGGTGTGCGCTCCGACCTGCCGCGCGAGCGCCGCCGAACGGTCGAGCTTGCGATGCGGGTCGGCGCCGAAGACGAAGGCCGTCAACACCAGAACGGGGGCGTGGATGCTCAGCACGGGCATCCCGTACCGCTCACTCAGCGCGCTGATGACGCGCGGGTTGCGCGTGTCGGGGTCGCTCGTCACCATGATCTCGACCCCGTCGTAGCCGGCCTCGGCGGCCAAGCGGAAGGCGTCGTGTAAGCGACGCGGCAAGACACTGGTGGTGCCCATTCCGATGCTGATCACGGGGCCAGGGTAGGCCGCTCACGCGTGCTGATCGGCGAGGCGGGAGTGAACGCCTCATGACCGTTCGTCGAACCGTGCGGCAACACGGCTGATACCGTGGAGAAAGCCGGACAGCCCCGCACCGACGATTCCCCCGAGCACCAGCCCCGGAAACGAGCGAGCGACATGACCGACACTCTGCGCTACGACTTTGTCGTGGTCTCGAACCGATTGCCGGTCGATCGCGTCATCGACGCCGATGGCACGGCGCGCTGGCAGCGCTCGCCGGGGGGCCTTGTGGCGGCACTCCAACCCGTCATGCGAGCCTCGCACGGCGCCTGGGTGGGCTGGGCAGGCCAGCCCGATCTCGAGATTGAGCCCTTCGCTTTCGACGAGGCCACGCTCGTTCCCGTGGCGCTGAGTCCCCTCGAGATCGAGAACTACTACGAGGGTTTCAGCAACGACACGCTGTGGCCGCTCTACCACGACGTCATTGCGCGCCCGAGTTTTCACCGTGAGTGGTGGGACGCCTATGTCGAGGTCAATCAACGGTTCGCCGATGCGAGCGCTCGCGTCGCCAACCCCGGGGCAACCGTGTGGGTGCAGGACTACCAACTGCAGTTGGTGCCGCGCATGCTGCGCGAGCAGCGCCCCGACCTCACGATCGGCTTCTTCAATCACATTCCGTTTCCGCCTTTTGGGCTCTACGCGCAATTGCCGTGGCGCACCCAGGTCATCGAGGGCTTGCTCGGTGCCGACGTCATTGGGTTTCAGCGCGTCGCCGATGCGGGCAACTTTTCGCGCGCTGTGCGACGACTGTTTGGCTATGCCACGCGTGCCCCCGAGATTCGCGTTCCCGACGGGCTCGGTGGTCACCGCACAGTCATCGCCAAAGCTTTTCCGATTTCGATCGACGTCGCCGAGTTCGAAGAGATCGCTCGACGGCCCGAGGTGCAGGCTCGCGCGCAACAGATTCGCGATGACCTCGGCAACCCGTCGACGATCATGCTTGGCGTTGACCGCCTTGACTATACGAAGGGCATCCGTCATCGCTTGAAGGCCTTTGGCGAGCTGCTGAGCGAGGGAGAGCTGTCGGTCGGTGATACCGTGCTCGTGCAAGTGGCGAGTCCGAGTCGCGAACGCGTGGCCGCCTACATGCAGTTGCGTGACGAGATCGAATTGACCGTCGGCCGCCTCAACGGCACCTACGCCACGATCAGTCACAGTGCCGTCGCCTACCTTCACCACGGGTATCCCCGCGAAGAAATGGTCGCTCTCTATCTGGCTGCCGACGTCATGCTCGTGACGGCGCTGCGTGACGGCATGAACCTGGTCGCGAAAGAGTTCGTCGCATGCCAGCTCGACGATGACGGCGTGCTCGTATTGAGCGAATTCGCGGGCGCGGCCGATGAGCTCAAGAACGCCTTGCTCGTGAACCCCCACGACATCGACGGACTCAAGCGCTCGATCGTGATGGCCGCGCGCATGCCACAGCGCGAGCGCACGACCCGTATGCGCGCCTTGCGCCGACGGGTGCGCGATAACGACGTGGTGCGCTGGTCGACGACCTTTCTCGACACCCTGCGGCATGCCAACCACCACTCGAGCGCGAGATGACGGTGCCCCCCGACCTGCTCGCGGCGCTCACGCGCTTTGTCGAGTACGAGCGCATTCTCATTGCCCTCGACTTCGACGGAACCCTCGCCCCCGAGGTCGACGACCCCGCCCGCGCGCGTGCGCTGCCTGCGGCCCACGAGGCGTTGCTCTGCTTGCGTGAGCTGCCGGGCGTGACGATCGCGCTGATTTCTGGCCGCGCACTCGAGAGCCTCGCTGCCGCGAGTGAGTTTTCAGGTGATGTGCCGCTCGTGGGCTCGCACGGCCTCGAGGTGCGATTCGATGCGCGGGATGCCCACCCGGCGATCGACGCCGCCGACCGCGATCGCGTGCGTGCCCTGCAGTCGCGGCTCGAGCCCCTCATCGCGACGACCCCCGCCGCCTGGCTCGAGCTCAAGCCCGCGGGCGTCGCGGTGCACACGCGCCTCGTCGACGCGCCCGCGGCATCCGTTCTCCATGACGCGGTGACGGCCGCGGCCCTCGAGCTCGACGAGGCACTCACGGTGCGCGAGGGCAAGAACGTCGTCGAGTTTTCGGTGCGCGACGCGACCAAAGGCGACGGTTTGCGTGCTCTGCGCGCGCGATTCGGCCCCAATGCGGTGCTTTTTGCCGGCGACGACGTCACCGACGAAGACGTCTTTGCCGCGCTCGAACCGCACGACGTGGGTATCAAGGTGGGGGCGGCGGCCACGCGCGCTGACTATCGCGTCGCTGATCCGGCGGCGATCGCGCGCGTGCTGCACAGCGTTTGCACCCTGAGGCAATCACTCGGAATCGCTCAGTAGGCTGGAGGCATCCGGCGACCGCGCCGAGACGCCCTACCCCCTTGCCGAACCACCGACACCGAGGGAGGACGCATGTTCATCGTCCTGATGGTGTTTGCGGTGGCCGCTCTCGCGCTGATGCCGCTCGCTCGAGTTCTGCGCGCTCGGGTCTTCTGGGTTGCGGCCCTCATGCCGCTCGGGGCGTTCGTGCACACGCTGCTGCAGGCGCCACTCGCGCTCGCGACCGATGCGGCACAGCATCCGGTCGAGCGATTCATGTGGATCGAGCAACTGCAGCTGTCTCTCGACCTGCGCATGGACGCACTCTCGTGGGTGCTCGCGCTCATCGTGACCGGTGTGGGCAGTCTCGTTCTGCTCTACTGCGCCACGTACTTTCGCGACGACGAGCACGGTCTTGGCCGGTTTGCCGCGGTTCTGCTCGCCTTCGCGGGCACGATGTATGGCCTCGTGCTCGCCGATGATGTGTACCTGTTGTTTGTGTTGTGGGAGGCCACGAGCGTCTTCTCGTACTTGCTCATCGGCCACTACACCCACCGCAAAGCCAGCCGCGGTGCCGCCCTGCAAGCGCTCATCACGACGACCTTTGGCGGGCTCGTCATGCTCGTGGGCCTCGTGTTGCTCGCCGTGCAGGCGGGCACGTCGAACCTCACGACGATTCTCGCCGAGCTGCCGGCCGGGCCGCTCACGACGACCGCGATCATGCTCGTGCTCGTCGGAGCCCTGTCGAAGTCGGCAATCGTCCCCTTGCACTTCTGGCTACCCGGAGCGATGGCGGCGCCTACTCCCGTGAGCGCCTACTTGCACGCTGCGGCGATGGTCAAGGCGGGCATCTACCTCGTGCTGCGGCTCGCGCCCGCGACGGTCGACGTGCCCGGGTGGCGCGAAGTCGTCGTCGTGCTCGGCGTCGCCACGATGTTGCTCGGGGGCTGGGCCGCCCTCAAGCAGACCGACCTCAAGCTCTTGCTCGCGTATGGCACCGTGAGTCAACTGGGCTTTCTCGTCGTCGTTGCGGGATTCGGTACGCGCGACACAGCCCTTGCCGCTCTCGCTCTCTTGCTCGCGCACGCGCTCTTCAAGGGCGCTCTCTTTCTCGTCGTGGGCATCATCGACCACAAGGCCGCCACGCGTGACCTGCGAAAACTCTCGGGGCTCGGTCGGCGCTCGCCGTGGCTCGCGGGGATCACGCTCATCGTGCTCGCCTCGATGGCGGGGCTTCCTCCCGTGTTCGGGTTCGTCGCGAAAGAGACGGCCCTCTACGCACTGCTGTCGGCGGCGACGGGGGAGGGCACGGCAACACTCGACGCGGCCGGGCAAACCTGGGCGGCGATCGCGACGGTCGGAGTCGTCGTGGGGTCAGCGCTCACCGTCGCCTACAGCATCCGTTTCTTCTGGGGAGCGTTTGCCCGCAAGCCCGGCGTTGACGACGTGAGCACGCTCGAAACCGTGAGCCGCCGCTTCATGCTCGCGCCCGCCGTGCTCGCGGTCGCGAGTCTCGCTCTCGGACCCCTCGCGTTGATCGTTGACGCCGGTCTCGCGCCCTCCGCGGCGCTTTTCGCGAGCCGCGAGTCTGACGGTGAGATCTACCAGCTCGCGCTCTGGCATGGGGTGACACCTGAGCTCGGGCTCACCCTCGTGGCGATTGTGCTGGGCATCGCACTCTTCGTGGCGCGCGAACCCGTGCGACGCCTGCAGTCGAAGATGGCGCGGACGACCACGGCGTCTGATGCCTATTGGGACGTCATGGGCGCCGTCGACCGTCTCGCCGTGCGCGTGACGGGAGTGACTCAGCGTGGCTCGCTGCCCTTCTATCTCGGGGTCATTCTTGTGGTCGTCATCGGCGTCTCGAGTGCGGCGCTCATCGCCGGCGGCCCGTGGGAGGTCGAGCTTCGCCTGTGGGATCACCCCGCTCAGCTCGGCATCGGCATCGTCATGGTCATCGCGGCCATTGCGGCCACACAGGCGCAGAAACGATTCGCCGCACTCGTCATCGTGGGCACGACGGGCCTCGGCATGTCGGCGATCTTCGCCCTGCAGGGTGCTCCTGACCTCGCGCTCACGCAGATTCTCGTGGAGGTCGTCACGCTCATCGCGTTCGTGCTCGTATTGCGCCGTTTGCCCGCCCGCCTGGGCGACAAACACGGAAGCACGCATCGGATGCTGCGCGCGAGCATCGGCATCGGCGTCGGCCTCGTCATGGCGGTCGTCGCGGTCGTCGCCGCGGGCGCACGCATCGCCGAGCCGATCTCGCTCGAGTGGCCACTGCTCGCCTATGAGATCGGACACGGTCGCAACACCGTCAACGTTGCCCTTGTGGACTTGCGCGGCTGGGACACCATGGGAGAGCTCGCGGTCGTGATCGCTGCCGCAACCGGGGTAGCGAGCCTGCTCTTCTTGCGCGGTCGGGGTGAGTCGCCACCGCGCCCGGGACGCACCGCGGTCAAGAAGCGCATCGCGGCACGGCTTGACCGGGTTCGCGAGCAGGGCGAGAGCGGCGAACTGCGCAACGCCTGGATTCTCGCGGGGCCCACGCTTGACCCGCGCCACCGCTCGATCTTGCTCGAGGTTGTCGTGCGCCTGACCTTTCACGCGATCATCGTCATTTCGCTCTACTTGCTCTTCGCGGGCCACAACCTGCCGGGTGGCGGCTTTGTCGGCGGGCTCGTGGCAGGCCTTGCGCTCGTGGGCCGCTATCTCGCTGGCGGGCGCTACGAGCTCGGCGCCGCCCTGCCGCTCGGGGCCGGCGCGGTGCTCGGCACGGGCTTGCTCATCGCCGCGGGCACTGCGCTTGCCCCACTGTTCTTCGGGGCACCACCCCTCACCTCGACCTACTGGGAAGGCGAGCTGTGGTTGCTCGGTGAGGTCGAGTTTGTGACGTCCACGATCTTCGACATTGGGGTCTACCTCGTCGTCGTGGGTCTCGTGCTCGACGTTTTGCGCAGCCTCGGCGGTGAAGTCGACCGACAGGGGGGCGATGCACTGGCGCCCGCGGCGGGCGCGGGGTCAGCATCCGTCGTCACGATTTCAGAAACGGGAGAAAAGCGATGACCGTCTCTCTCGTGCTCGTCGTCATCATGGCCGCGCTCATTGCGTGCGGCGTTTACCTCTTGCTCGAGCGCAGTCTGACGCGCGTCGTGCTGGGCTTCTTGCTGATTGGCAATGGCGTGAACCTGCTCATTCTCATCATGGGCGGCCCCGCGGGCTTCGCGCCGATCTACGACGAGAACCTCGACCCCGCGCAATACAACGACCCGCTGCCGCAAGCCCTCATTCTCACGGCGATTGTCATCACCTTTGCGGTGTCGGCATTCTTGCTCGCTCTCATCTACCGGTCGTGGCGACTGGCGAATGCCGATGACCTCACCGACGACGCCGACGACGTCGCGCTGCGCGATGGCACCGTCGCGATGCCGGCCGAAGAGGTCGCGTTCGACGCGGATGACACCGACTTTCCGGCGGAGGCGTCTCGATGATCACTGCGTTGGTTCCGCTCGTCGTGCTCGTGCCGCTCATTGCGGCGGCACTCACGCTCGTGCTCGGCCGCCGCGCGCGGCCGCAGCGCATTGTCGCCGCGCTCGCCCTCACAACGGTGCTCGCGATCAGCATCGTGTTGCTCATCGGGGTCGATCAGCAGGGCGCCGTTGTCGTCGAGGCCGGCAACTGGCCCACGCCGTTTGGCATTGTGCTCGTCGTCGATCGACTCGCGGCGCTCATGCTCGTCGTCTCATCCCTCGTGCTGCTCGCGGTGCTCGTGTTCTCGATCGGGCAGGGTCTCGCCGATGGCGATGACGAGACTCCCGTGTCGATCTACTACCCGACCTACCTCATCTTGACGACGGGCGTCATGGTGGCTTTCGTCGCGGGTGACCTCTTCAACCTTTACGTGGGCTTCGAGATCTTGCTCGTCGCGAGCTACGTACTCATCACTCTCGGCGGCACGCAAGCACGCATTCGTGCCGGTGTGACATATGTGATCGTGAGCTTGCTGTCGTCGATCCTCTTCTTGTCGGCAATCGGCATGATCTACGGCGCCCTCGGTACCGTCAACCTTGCGCAGATTGCCGACCGCATGAGCGAGCTACCGATCGACGTGCAGATTGTGCTGCACGTCATGTTGCTCGTTGCCTTCGGCATCAAGGCCGCCGTCTTTCCGCTCTCGTTCTGGCTGCCCGACAGCTATCCCTCGGCCCCGGCCCCGGTTACCGCCGCGTTCGCGGGGCTGCTCACCAAGATCGGCGTTTACGCGATCATTCGCGCCGAAACCGTCATCTTTCCGACTCCCGAACTCAATCCGGCGCTCATGGTCGTGGCACTGCTGACGATGGTCGTTGGCGCTCTCGGCGCGGTCGCGCAAGCCGACATCAAGCGCATCCTGTCGTTCACGCTCGTCAGCCATATCGGCTACATGATTCTGGGTGTTGCTCTCGGAACAGTGGCCGGCACAGCAGCCGCGATCTACTACATCGTTCACCACATCGTTGTGCAGACCACTCTGTTTCTCGCCGCTGGGCTCGTCGAGCGCGAGGCGGGCAGTACGTCGATCACGCGCATCGGCGGGCTGCTCGCGAGCGCGCCACTCGTCGCGGTGCTGTTTTTCATTCCCGCTCTCAGTCTGGGCGGCATCCCCCCGTTCTCGGGCTTCATTGGCAAACTCGGCCTGTTTGAGGCGACCGCCGAGCAAGGCGATGCTCTTGCCTACGTGCTTATTGGGGCGGGCGCCCTCGTCTCGCTGCTCACGTTGTACGCACTCGTGCGCGTGTGGAACCTCGCGTTCTGGCGACCGGCCGCCGATGTCGACGGTGATGAATCGCGGTTGCTGCGCGCGGTCGAAGAAGCGCCCGACAGCACGGCGACGCTCGCCGAGACCCGCGCGACGCCGCGTCTCATGACGCTCAGCACCGTTGGCATGGTGATCGTGGGGCTTTCGCTCACGGTCTTCGCGGGCCCGCTGTATGGACTCGCTGACCGCGCTGCTCAGGGGCTCGATGGCTCGAGCGACTACATCGAGCTCGTTCTTCCGGGCGCGACCACGGGGGAGGGCGAATGACGGCCGTCGAACAACGCGCGCGCGTGACGCTGCGCCAGCAGCTTCCTCTGCTGCTTGCCCTCGTCATCTTGTGGATGCTGCTCTGGGGCTCGATCACGCCCCTCACGATTGTCACCGGAGTCGTGGTGGCGCTCGGCGTCACGCGCGCGTTCTACCTGCCGCCCGTCGAGCTCTCGGGGCGCTTCAACCTCTTCTGGTTCATCGTCTTTGTGGGCCGGGTGCTCGGCGAGATGGCGGTGGCGTCATTCCAGGTGGCCCTGCTCGCGATCGGCCCTCGTTCGCGGCACGAGAGTGCTCTCGTGAAGGTTGACCTTCACACGCGCTCTGACTTCATCCTCACAGGTACGGCGCTCGCGGTGTCGCTCGTTCCGGGCTCGATCGTGGTTGAAGTCGACCGTGCGAGCACGGTTCTCTATGTGCACACGCTCTCGGTGCACTCGCCCGCGCAGGTCGAAAAGGCGCGGGCCCACGTGCTGAGCCTCGAGCGCAGCTTGCTGCGCGCGTGGGGCTCACGCGAGGAGTGGGAGGCGGTGCGCTCATGACCGTGCTGTGGATGATCGCCGGGGCTATTGCCATGGTGGCCGTATTGCTCGTGCTCGTGCGCCTCATCACGGGCCCGACCCTGATCGATCGACTCATCGCGAGTGACGTGCTGTTAACGACGCTCATTCTCGTGGTGGGCGCCGAGATGGTGATCTCGGGCCACACGCGCAACATTCCGCTGATGGTCGTGCTTGCGGCCACCGCGATACTCGCGAGTGTTGCCGTTGCACGGTTTGTGACGCGCGCCAACGCCAGCCCGCTAACTCCCGACGCAGAGGAGGGCAGCGATGGTCGGTGAGGAGCAATGGAACAGCATCCTCGACATCGCAGCCGCGAGTTTGCTCATCGTGGCCGCCCTGCTCACCCTCGCGGCGGCGATTGGGCTCTTGCGGTTTCCTGACCCGCTCTCTCGATTGCACGCCGCGACGAAGCCCCAGATTCTCGGGCTTCTGCTCGTGGTCGTCGCAATTGCCCTGAGTGCGCGCAGCGCAACCGTCTTGCTGCTGCTGATTCCGGTCGTCGTCTTTCAGCTGTTGACGGCGCCGATCTCGGCCCACATGGTGGGGCGCGCGGGCTATCGCAATGGCGACTTTGAGCCCAGCGCGCTACTCGTCGATGAGCTCGCGGCCGACGTCGATGCCGCTCGAGGCAGCGAGCTGCCGGGCGGTTCGTGGGAGGACGAAGTCGATGGAGGCTCGTCAAACCCACGGGGTGCCGGGTCGTAGAATCGAGCCATGTCGAAGCCGGACCACAAGCCCCGTTCCCGCGTCGTTACTGACGGCATCGAAGCCACCACCTCGCGCGGCATGCTGCGCGCCGTGGGAATGGGCGATGCTGATTGGGACAAAGCGCAGATTGGCATTGCGAGCTCGTGGAACGAGATCACGCCGTGCAACCTCTCGCTCGCTCGTCTCGCGCAAGCGGCGAAAGAGGGTGTGCACGCGGGTGGCGGCTATCCGCTGCAGTTCGGCACCGTCAGCGTGAGCGATGGCATCTCGATGGGCCACGAAGGCATGCACTTCTCGCTCGTGAGCCGCGAAGTCATTGCTGACTCAGTAGAAACGGTCATGCAGGCCGAGCGGCTCGACGGCTCGGTGCTCCTCGCGGGCTGTGACAAGTCGATCCCCGGCATGCTCATGGCGGCTGTGCGCCTCGACCTCGCGAGCGTCTTTCTCTACGCGGGCTCAATTGCGCCGGGCTGGGTCAAGCTCAGCGACGGTACCGAGAAAGAGATCACCATCATTGACAGCTTCGAGGCTGTCGGCGCCGTCAGGGCCGGCAAGATGTCGGCCGAAGACGCCCACCGCATCGAGTGCGCCTTTGCTCCTGGTGAGGGTGCCTGTGGTGGCATGTACACGGCCAACACCATGGCGAGTGTGGCCGAGGCGCTCGGCCTGAGCCTTCCGGGTTCGGCGAGCCCCGCATCCTATGATCGCCGCCGTGACATGTACGCGCACCGCAGCGGCGAAGCCGTCGTCAACCTTCTCAACAAGGGAATCACCGCGCGTCAGATTGTCACGCGCGAGGCGCTCGAGAACGCCGTGACAGTCGCGATGGCCCTCGGCGGATCCACCAACGTCGTGTTGCACTTGCTCGCGATCGCGAACGAGGCCGAGGTTCCGTTCACCCTCGACGACTTCAACCGCATTGGCAACCGGGTGCCGCACATTGGTGACCTCAAGCCTTTCGGCCGCTACGTCATGAACGACGTCGACCGCCAGGGTGGGCTGCCCGTCTTGCTCAAGGCTCTGCTTGATGCAGGCCTGTTGCACGGTGACGTGATGACGGTGACCGGCAAGACGATGGCCGAGAACCTGGCCGAGCTAAACCCTGACCCGCTCGACGGTGACGTTTTGCGTACGCTTGACAACCCCATTCACGCCACGGGCGGCATCACGATTTTGCACGGCTCAATGGCGCCCGAAGGAGCCGTCGTCAAGACGGCGGGCTTCGACGCGGCCGTCTTCGAGGGCCCGGCCCGCGTGTTCGAACGCGAGCGCGCGGCGATGGATGCCCTGACTCGCGGTGAGATTTCGGCCGGCGACGTCGTCGTCATCCGCTACGAAGGCCCCAAGGGCGGCCCCGGCATGCGTGAGATGCTCGCCGTGACCGCCGCCATCAAGGGCGCGGGCCTCGGAAAAGATGTATTACTCTTGACCGACGGTCGATTCTCAGGCGGCACAACCGGACTGTGCATCGGCCACGTAGCTCCCGAAGCAGTAGACGCTGGTCCTATTGCTTTCGTGCGCGATGGTGATCTGATCCGGGTTGATATCGCTGCTCGCTCCCTCGACCTACTGGTCGACGCTGACGAGCTTGAGGCGCGCCGCACCGACTGGGCGCCCCTGCCTCCGCGTTACACCCGTGGCGTTCTTGCCAAGTACTCGAAGCTCGTGCGCTCTGCCGCACAAGGAGCCGTCACCGGGTAGTACTGCGGATTTCCCGCTCATGAATCACCGACTCTCGAAGAAGGTCTTCTGATGTCCACGGAATCGACACCCGTGCCGAATCCCGCTGCGTCGTCCGCCGCAAGTACCGCGAAAAAGAGTGATCCGCCCATGCTCACGGGCTCGGGTGCCATTCTTGCCTCGCTCGAAAAGCTCGGCATCACAGACGTGTTCGGCTTGCCCGGCGGCGCGATCATGCCGTTCTACGACGAGCTCATGTCGTCGACGGCAATTCGCCACATTCTCGTGCGCCACGAGCAAGGCGCCGGTCACGCGGCCGAAGGCTACGCCGCTGCGAGCGGTCGCCTCGGCGTGTGCATCGCCACCTCGGGCCCGGGCGCGACCAACCTCGTGACGGCCATTGCCGATGCGCACATGGACTCGGTTCCTCTGCTTGCCATCACGGGCCAGGTGTTCTCGACCTCGATGGGCACCGATGCCTTTCAAGAGGTGGACATCACCGGCATCACGATGCCCATCACGAAGCACTCGTTCCTGGTGACGAAGCCCGAAGACGTGCCGGGCGTGATTGCCGCGGCCGTGCACATCGCGACGAGCGGCCGCCCCGGCCCCGTGCTCGTTGACGTCACAAAAGACGCGCAGCAAAAGTCGGCGCCGTTTATCTGGCCGCCCAAGATCGACCTGCCCGGCTACCGGCCCGTGACCAAGGCGCACGGCAAGCAGATTCAGGCTGCCGCTCAACTCATCGTCGAGTCGCGCAAGCCCGTGCTCTACGTGGGTGGCGGCGTCGTGCGCTCGGGTGCCCACAAAGAGCTGCTCGCATTCGCCGAGAAGACCGGCGCCCCCGTGGTGACGACCCTCATGGCGCGCGGTGCCTTCCCCGACTCGCACCGGCAGAACCTCGGCATGCCGGGCATGCACGGCACCGTTCCCTCTGTGCTTGCGCTGCAAGAGAGTGACCTGCTCGTGGCCATCGGATCGCGGTTCGATGACCGCGTGACGGGCAAGGTGAGTGAGTTCGCTCCCGGTGCGAAGATCATCCACATCGACATCGACCCGGCCGAGATCGGCAAGATTCGCCACGCCGATGTTCCCATCGTGGGGGATGCCCGCGAGGTGTTGCTCGACCTGCTGCCCGCTTTCGAGGCAGCGGCCGCCGAAACCGCGCCCGACATCGTCGATTGGTGGAAGCGGCTCGAGACCCTGCGCACGCAATACCCTCTCGGCTACGTCGACGACCCCGACGACGGCTTGCTCGCTCCGCAAGCGGTCATCGAGGCGATCGGCAAGATCTCGGGCCCCGAAGCGGTCTACGCCGCGGGCGTGGGGCAGCACCAGATGTGGGCGGCGCAGTTCATCAAGTACGAGCGCCCGGGCGCATGGCTCAACTCGGGCGGCGCGGGCACGATGGGTTACGCGGTTCCGGCCGCGATGGGCGCCAAGGTTGCTCAACCCGACCGCCTCGTGTGGGCGATCGACGGCGACGGTTGCTTCCAGATGACGAACCAAGAGCTCGCCACCTGCACGATCAACAACATCCCGATCAAGGTCGCGATCATCAACAACTCGTCGCTCGGCATGGTGCGGCAGTGGCAAACGCTCTTCTACGACGGCCGCCACTCGTTCACCGACCTCGAGACGGGCTCGATGCGTGCGGGTGAAGAAACCCGCATGATCCCCGACTTCGTCAAGATGGCCGACTCGTACGGCGCGCTCGGCATTCGCGTGACGAAGCCCGAAGAGGTTGAGCCGGCCATCCGTTTGGCGATTGAGACCAACGACCGCCCCGTGGTCATTGACTTCATCGTGAGCCGCGACGCCATGGTCTGGCCGATGGTGCCGCAAGGTGTCGGCAACTCGTCGGTGCAATACGCGCGCGACCACGCCCCCGACTGGTACGAGGAGTAAGCCGCCATGACCTATCACGTGCTGTCACTGCTTGTCGAAGACAAGCCCGGCTTGCTGACCCGGGTCGCTGGCTTGTTTGCCCGACGCGGGTTCAACATCCGTTCGCTCGCCGTCGGCACCACAGAGGTCGAAGGCCTCTCGCGCATCACGGTCGTGGTCGAGGTTGAGGGCTTGCCCCTCGAACAGATCACCAAGCAACTCAACAAGCTCATCAACGTGCTCAAGATCGTCGAACTCGACCCCTCGAGCTCGGTGCAGCGCGAGCACATGCTCATCAAGGTGCGCGTCGACAACACCACTCGCTCGCAGATTCTCGAGGCGGCCAACCTCTTCCGCGCGCGCGTGGTTGATGTTGCCACTGACTCGCTCGTCATTGAGGTGACGGGTGACACCGCCAAGGTTGAGGCCCTCTTGCGGGTGCTCGAGCCCTATGGCATCAAAGAGATCGCGCAATCGGGCCTGCTGGCCATCGGTCGCGGCTCGAAGAGCATCAGCGAGCGCGTGCTCAAGAACTAGTTCTAGCTTTGCTACCCCCACCGAACAAGGAGAACCCCGATCGTGACTGAGATTTTCTACGACAACGACGCTGACCTCTCGCTCATTCAGGGCAAGAAGGTCGCGATCGTCGGATATGGCTCGCAGGGCCACGCCCACGCCCAGAACCTGCGTGACAGCGGTGTCGAGGTGTCGATTGCCCTCAAGGCTGGCTCGAAGTCGACTCAGAAGGCCAGCGACGACGGCTTCAGCGTCTTGACGGTCGCCGACGCGGCCGAGTGGGCTGACGTCATCATGATCCTCGCGCCCGACCAGCACCAGCGCTCGATCTACGCCGAGAGCATCAAAGACAAGCTGACCTCGGGCAAGACCCTTGCCTTTGCGCACGGCTTCAACATTCGCTTCGGCTACATCGACGCCCCCGAGGGTGTCGACGTGATCCTCGTCGCGCCTAAGGCCCCGGGCCACACGGTGCGCCGCGAGTTCGTCGCCGGCCGCGGCATTCCCGACATCATCGCCGTCGAGCGCGACGCGACGGGCCACGCCTGGGATCTCGCTCTCTCGTACGCCAAGGCCATCGGCGGCACGCGCGCGGGCGTCATCAAGACGACCTTCACCGAAGAGACCGAGACCGACCTGTTCGGCGAGCAGGCTGTGCTCTGCGGCGGTACCTCGCAGCTCGTGCAGTACGGCTTCGAGGTTCTCACCGAGGCTGGCTACCAGCCCGAGATCGCCTACTTCGAGGTGCTGCACGAGCTCAAGCTCATCGTCGACCTCATGTGGGAGGGCGGCATCGCCAAGCAGCGCTGGAGCGTCAGCGACACGGCCGAGTACGGCGACTACGTCTCGGGCCCCCGCGTGCTCGACGCGAGCGTCAAGGAGCGCATGCAGGCCGTTCTCGCCGACATTCAGTCGGGCGCGTTCGCGAAGCGCTTCATTGATGACCAGGATGCTGGCGCACCCGAGTTCAAGGCGTTGCGCCTCAAGGGCGAGCAGCACCCGATCGAAGAGACCGGCCGCAAGCTGCGCGCCCTCTTCTCGTGGAAGCAGCAAGACGCTGACTACGTGGACGGTAGCGCTGCGCGCTAGTCACTGACCTTCTCGGCCATCCGCCGAGAAACCCACGAGGCCGCGGCCCCCGCAACCAGGGGTCGCGGCCTCGTGCTGTTGGCGGCGCCCCCGGGCGTTCACGCGACACACCCGTCAGTGTGGGCATCTGTTCACTTGCGACGGCGAACGTGGCCGCGTGATTGCGATCCGCTCGCGTGTGACCTCTCGAATTGCCGTCGTTGTCCTGGCGGGCCTGGTGGCTGGCATCGGGTTTGCGCCGACCGCGGCGATGGCCGCAGAGTCTGCCGAGGGTGTCAGCAGTGGGTCACACGAGTCGCGCGACGATCACCCGGTCATCATCAGCGAGATCGCCCCGGGCTGGGGAGACCGACCCGAAGCGAGCTACGTCGAACTTCAGAATGTCTCCGACGAGGCCGTCGACTTGACCGGGTGGAACCTGTATCGATGCTCAGACGAAGGCCTGCGGGCAAAGCGCGGGGCACCCGATTCTGAGTTCTCGGGAGTCGTACTCGAGCCTGGCGAGGTCTACCTCATCGCCCGCGCGGGTGAACGCCCGGCCGGAGTCGAACCCGACGACGTAATGAGCGCGCCGTTTGCCCCCGGTGGTTATGGCTACGTGCTCGAAGACCCCCAGCAGCGCATCGCCGACTCGGTCGCCGTGTATCCGACCACGCCGTGGATGATGCAGAGCGAGTGCGACCCGAGTGGTTCACTACCCGACATCATCGACACCGCGGCTGGCGAGAGCTACCAGAGAGTCGGTGCGACCGAGTCGGCCGATGGCGCTTTCCTGATCGCACAGGCGACCCCGGGCGGGGTTACCGTGGGTGAGCCAACGCAGCGCGGCGCCGGCACGGGCATCGTGATCGCCGAGGTCGCTCCGTTCGGGCCGGGAGGCAGCGGTGACGACGTCGTCGAGCTGCGCAACGACGGATCCGCGCCGGTGTCGCTCGACGGCTGGAGCCTCGTGCGGTGCACCGCCGAGGGTGAGCGGTGGCTCGGCGCACCGCAAGCGACCTTTGGCGCGGGTGACTCCCTGGCGCCGGGGGAGCAGCTGCTGATCGTGGGGCCCGAGTCGAGCATCCGCGAGGCAAACGCCGTCATGTCGACCTCGCTCGCCGACGCGGCCTACGGGCTGCAAGTGCTCGATGCGGACGGCCTCGTCGTTGACGAGGTGGCGTCGGCGCACCAGCGAGACAGCGCGTGCCAATCGGGCGCCGACAAGTTGCCGGCCGAGCTCGATGCCGCCCGCGGCGAGAGCCACCAGCGCCGCACCGACGGCAGCGGCTGGATCGTGGCTCCGCGCACTCCCGGTGCCGCGAATGCGCGCACCGAGCTCTCACTGCGCGCGGCGCAACCGCTCACGACGGGCGTCGTGATCACCGAGCTGGCGACTGACCCACTGACGGTTTCGGCGATTGCCGAGCCCCACAACTTTGTCGAACTCACCAACCTCTCTGACCGCAGTGTTGACGTCGCGGGGTGGAGCGTGTGGGCCTGCGACGCCGACGGCATGCGCCGAGCGCAACCCCTCGCCGAGTTCGACGGCACCGAGCGACTCGCACCGGGCGCCTCGATCGTCATCGCTGCGGCGGGATCGTCGACGGATGCTGCGCACCAGTTCGACCGCCCCCTCGACTTTCTCGGCTCTGGTGTGCTGGTTGAGACGGCCGATGGCGGTATCGCCGATCGAGTCGGCGCGTTTCACCTGAACGAGATGGATGAAAGCGTCGAGCCGCCCTCGCCGTGCACCAACGAGGTGTCACTCGTGGCCTTCCAGCCCGATCGCGTGCGCGGCGAAACCTTTCACCGCGTCTCTCGCTCGGGCGTTGATCTCGTCGACTTCGTGACGGCTGCGGCCACGCCCGGCTCGGGTGTTTCGCCGCTCGCGGCGGCGGCGAGTGACGAGCAGGTTCGGGCCCTCGTGAGTCGCACGCGAGCCGCCCTGCCGGAAGCGCAGCTCATCGACACCTCACTCGCGCCGACAACACTCAGCGCCACGACCTCGTCCGAGGCCGAGCTCGTCATTGCGCGCGCGGTGTCGGGAACGACCGACAGTCAGACCGCCGGAGCGTGGCAGCTCGACAACGAGCGCGTTCTGGGCCGCGGCGAGGCGCTCGAGATCGAGGACATCACGGCGACCGCTGACGGCTTCGTCTTTCCCGCGGTCAGACTCGAGATGGCGCAACCCCTCACGAGCGCGATCGACTGGCGCGGCATCGTGAGCCCGCGCCACCGCGTCGTGCTGTCGGCGTGGAACGACGCCGCAGCGCAGTGGACGATCATCGGCGAGGCCGTCGCCGACGCTGCCGGCCAGGTGGTCGTCACGGGAGAAGCGCCCGAGGGGCTGGCGAGCGACGCGGTGCTCGTTCAGGTGTTGCCCGCGCAGCGCGCCGACGCCGACCTCGCGCCGAACGGCGAGTTCGAGCAGGTCTCCGACATCGATGCGAGCATCGTGCACGTCACCGACACCCAGTACTTGAGCGAGGGGTATCCCGAAGAGTACGAGCGCATGGCGCAGTGGATCGTCGAACTCGCGCAGCAGCGTGACGTCGCCGCCGTTGTGCACACGGGCGACCTCGTGCAGAGTTGGGTCGATCCTGACCAGTCAGATGCTCGGGCACGGATTGAGTTTGAGCGGGCATCCGCCGCCCAATCGATCATGGAAGACGCGGGGCTTGCCACGACCGTCGTGCCGGGCAATCACGACACCAAGCGCGGTATCGACACGCGCCTCTACAACGAGTACTTCGGGCCCGAGCGCTACGCGACCGCTCCGGGATTCGTCGAATCGATCACCCCTGACGATGCGACGTCGAGCTACACGATCGTGCAGGCCGGCCCGGCGCCCGTGCTCGTGCTCTCGATTGGCTACGGCTATGGCGAGCGAGAGCTGGAGTGGGCCGAGAGCGTGGTGCAACAGCATCCCGATCACAATGTCGTCATCGCGACGCACGAGCACCTCACGCCGCTTACGCGCTGGGACCCCTCGCGACGGGCGACCGACAACCGCTGGCTGAGTCGCGCCGACGAACTCTGGAAGCGTGTTGTTGAACCCCACCGCAACGTCGTCGCCGTGCTCGCTGGTCACTATCACGGGCTCGGAGCGATCGTCACGCCGAACGCGGGGGGCATCGACGGGCACCACGTCGTTGAGCTGCTCGCCGACTATCAAGAGTTCCGCACCGACTCGGGTGAGCGCGCGACGGGCTTCTTGCGACTGCTGCAGTGGGACCTCGCCGCGGGTCAGATGCTCGTTGACACCTACTCGCCGCGCCTCGGCGCGAGCGTGTCGGCGCCCTACGACTACCCGCAGTTCGCGCTCGAAAGCGGAGTCGACGAGCGGCCCACCAACAACCGGCCCTGGAACATCGTTGCCCTGGGCGCAGAAGGTCGATACGGAGTCGCCGACGACGAGTTCGCCGTTACGGTGACGATGCAGTACGACAAGGTGCTTCAGATGTCGGCGCTCACTCGCGCGAGCGCGCCCCTCGACGAGCCAGAGCCAGAGGCACAGGCTCGGGCGCTGCCCGCCGCCGCCGCGTGGTTCTGAGGCCGAGGCGACACAGGGCGGTTGCATAGAGCCCGCTCGGTAGGCTCGACGCATGCCCCGCACGCCCGCTCCCGACGACGACGCCGCCCTGCGGTGGGATGAGTTCGACGACCCGAGCTATGTCGAGTCTGACGCCGCTGTTGCGGCTCGCGAGGTCGGAGATGCGGGCGACGAGAGCTCTGCATCCGGTGCCGATAATGCGACGACGGATGCCCCTCTCGAGCCCAGCGCAGCACCCCGCAGCTCGGCGCTCACGACGCTGCTCACGGCCCTCTTCGCCGTGGTCTACCTCGCCTACTCGGTGGGTTGGATCATCAGCATCGGCCTCGTGCCTGTCAGCGGCCCCACCCTCGTGATCGAGATCATGTACCAGTTCAGCGAATTTCTGGCGCTACTCGCGAGCGCGCTGTGGTTTGCCGCGGTCGTCGCCCTCACGCGCGATGGCCGTGCGGCGCATCGCTTCGGCTGGCTCGCTCTCGGCACTCTCGTGCTCGTTCCGTGGCCCATCGTGTTGGGGGTGCTGTCGTGACGCGCACGCACGTCGGGGTAGCAGCCCTGCTCTCGCTTGTTGTCGGCTGGTTCGTGTTCGACGCCGTGAGTTCGCTCGTGGGCTTGCCCGCCTACTACGCCCTGCTCGGGGTCGACCCCGCGAACGTGCCGTGGGTTGCCCTGTGGGCGGGAGTCATCGTGCCCGTGGTGTTCTATGCCGTGGCGGTCATCGTCGCTCGGCGGCTGTCGCTCACGCGCTTCACGCTCGTGCTGATTGTGGCGCTCGCCGCAACGGCAACCGTGCGCCTCTCGCTCATCGCGCTCGCGACGGGCTCGATCACGCTGTTCTAGTCGGGGCGGCTCAGGCGAGCCCCACCCACAGCACGAGCGCGATCAGCAGCACTTGCATCGCGAGGCGCGGCCAGAACGGCACGGCGATGGCCCCGAACTGGTCGCGGTGTTGTGCCGCATAGGCGTTCGCCGGAAACACGCACACAAGAAAGACCGCGAGCGCAATGCCCGCCGCCGCGCGTGTGGGCTCGAACAGCAAGCCGAGCCCGCCCGCGATCTCGGCGACACCCGTCACCCATACCCAGGCACGGGGCGAGAACGGGCGACCGTGAAAGACCCGCGGAACCATCGCGGCCATGGGCCGCACGATCGGGGGCACGAAGTGCGTGATGCCGATGCCGACGAAGACGATGGCCGTGATCACCCGGGCCAGGTCAACGGAATCGATCGCAGTCATGGTCGCCATTCTGCCCCCGCGCCCTGCGATACCCTGAACGCATCGGTTGCCTCCACTGGCGTCGGCGCCGCCACCACACTCTTGCCGGTCTCTTTCCGTGTTAGGACCTTTTCTCGTGCCCAAGCCGGTCGTGCTCATCGCCGAAGAACTCAGCCCCGCCACCGTCGATGCCCTCGGGCCCGACTTCGACATTCGTCACGTTGACGGCACCGATCGGCCCGCCTTGCTGGCCGCGTTGGCCGAGGCGAGCGCCGTGCTCATCCGGTCAGCGACGCAGATGGATGCTGAAGCCATCGCCGCCGCGAGCGCCCTCAAGGTCATCGCGCGCGCGGGCGTGGGTCTCGACAACGTCGACGTGCCCGCTGCGACGACTGCGGGCGTCATGGTCGTCAACGCTCCGACGAGCAACGTCATCAGTGCCGCCGAGCTGGCGATCGCGCACCTTCTCTCTCTCGCCCGCCACGTGCCCGACGCCAACGCCTCGATGAAGGCAGGGGAGTGGAAGCGCTCGAAGTACACGGGCGTCGAGCTCTACGAAAAGACGGTGGGCGTCGTCGGCCTCGGCCGCATCGGCGTTCTCGTCGCGCAGCGTCTCGCGGCGTTCGGCGTGGAGCTCATCGCCTACGACCCCTACGTGCCGCCGGCGCGCGCACAGCAACTCGGGGTCACGCTCGTGACGCTCGACGAGCTCATGCAGCGCAGTGACTTCATCACGATCCACATTCCGAAGACGCCCGAGACGACCAACCTCATCAGCAGGGCGCAGTTCGCGCTCGCGAAGCCCAGCTTGCGCATCGTCAACGCGAGCCGCGGCGGCATCATCGACGAGGATGCCCTCCGCGAGGCCCTCGCGACCGGTCGCATCGCCGGCGCGGGCCTCGACGTCTTCGTGCACGAGCCCCCCGTGGGCTCCCCCTTGCTCGATCTCCCGACCATCCAGCTCACGCCGCACCTCGGCGCCTCGACCGATGAGGCGCAAGAAAAGGCCGGAGTCTCGGTCGCTAAGTCGGTACGCCTCGCGCTCGACGGTGAGCTCGTGCCCGATGCCGTCAACGTGGCGGGTGGCGTGATCGACCCGAGTGTGCGCCCGGGCATCCCGCTCATGGAAAAGCTCGGCCAAGTCTTCGCGGCACTCGCCGATGCCTCGTTCGCGAGCATCGACGTCGAGGTACGCGGCGAGATCGTGGCGCACGACGTCAACGTGCTCAAGCTCGCGGCGCTCAAGGGCATCTTCAGCCGCATCTCGAGCGAGCAAGTGAGCTACGTCAACGCTCCGCTGCTCGCCGAGCAGCGCGGTGTCGCGGTGCGCTTGCTGACGGATGCCGCGAGCGAGGAGTACCGCAACCTCCTGACCATTCGCGGCTCGCTGAGCGACGGCACTCAGCTGTCGGTGAGTGGCACGCTCGTGGGCGCCAAGCAAGTGCAGAAGATCGTCGAGATCAACGGCTACGACGTTGAAGTGCCCATGGCTGAGCACTTCATCGTCATGATCTACACCGACCGCCCCGGCATCGTCGCGATCTATGGCAAAGCGTTTGGCGAGGCCTCGATCAATATCGCGGGCATGCAGATCGCCCGGCGCACGGCCGGCGGTCAAGCACTGAGCGTGCTGACCGTCGACTCGCGCGTGCCCGACGACTTGCTCGAGCGACTGCGCACGGCGATTGACGCGAGCGTCATGCGCGAGATCACGGTCGTCGAGCAGTAGAGCAATCGCGGTGGGCAACGATGCTCGCCGAGAATGAGGAGAACACCATGGCACGCACTCTTGACCTCGCCGTGATCGGCGGCGACGGCATTGGCCCCGAGGTCACGGCAGAAGCGCTGAAGGTTTTGCGCGCGGCCGTGGGCGACGACGTGACCGTGGCCGAGACCGTCTACCCGCTCGGTGCCGAGCACTACCTGGCCACCGGCGAGATTCTCAGCGACGAGACCCTGGCGGCGCTCGCGAAGCACGACGCGATTCTCTTCGGTGCGGTCGGTGGCGACCCGCGCGACCCGCGCCTCGCGGGCGGCATCATCGAGCGCGGCCTGCTGCTCAAGCTGCGCTTCGCCTTCGATCACTACGTCAACCTGCGACCCACGCTGCTCGCGCCGGGCATCGCCTCGCCGTTGAGCGACCCGGGCGAGGTCGACTTCGTCGTTGTGCGCGAGGGCACCGAAGGTCCCTACGTGGGCAACGGCGGCCGGTTTCGCCAAGGCACCCCGCACGAAGTGGCGACCGAGGTCTCGATCAACACGGCCTATGGCGTCGAGCGCGTCGTGCGCTTCGCCTTCGCCCAGGCCGCGGCGCGACGTCAGCGGCTCACGCTCGTGCACAAGACCAACGTGCTCGTGCATGCTGGCGCGCTATGGCAGAGCACGGTTGATCGCGTGGCGCCCGAGTTCGCATCCGTCGCCGTCGACTATTTGCACGTCGACGCCGCCACGATCTTCATGGCCACGAACCCCTCGCGCTTCGACGTCATCGTCACCGACAACCTGTTCGGCGACATCCTCACCGACCTCGCGGCGGCCATCGGCGGCGGCATCGGCCTCGCGGCCTCGGGCAACCTCAACCCCTCGGGAGCGTTTCCGAGCATGGTGGAGCCCGTGCACGGCTCGGCGCCCGACATTGCGGGGCAAGAGAAAGCCGACCCGACCGCCGCGATTCTGTCGGTGGCGATTTTGCTCGACCAGCAGGGGCTGACGGATGCCGCGGCGCGCATCCGCACCGCGGTGCTCGCCGACCTCGCCGAGCGGGGAACGTCGCCCCGCCGCACGAGCGAGGTCGGATCCGCCATCGCCGCACGATTGGCCTAAGCGCCCCGGCCAGCACCCCGGCCATCGCCGCTCGATTGGCCCGAGAACCGCACACACCGGCGGGGTACGCTGTACCCACGCTCTTCCGGGGCCTGCGGGCCGCCGGCGACCTCTCGAGGAATTCCGATGACGAACCTGCTGCCCATGGCCACCCGCGAGCTCATGTGGGCCGTGACCCCCAACGAGGCCGCCCGCGCGGTCACCGAGCGCGACGCGATTCTCGCCGACCCCGGCTTTGGCAAGCACTTCACCGACCACATGGTCGACATTTGCTGGAGCGAAATGGGCGGTTGGCACCGCCCGCGCGTGCAGGCCTACGGCCCCATCACGCTCGACCCGGCCGCCTCGGTGCTGCACTACGGGCAAGAGATCTTCGAAGGCCTCAAGGCCTACCGGCACGCTGACGGCTCGATCTGGTCGTTCCGCCCCGACGCCAATGCGCGTCGCCTGCAGCGCTCGGCCAAGCGACTCGCCCTGCCCGAGCTACCCGAGCAGTACTTCATCGAGGCCCTCAAGCACCTCATCGCCGTCGACAGCGAGTGGGTGCCGAGCGCGCCCGAGACGAGCCTCTACTTGCGCCCCTTCATGTTCGCGAAAGAGGCGTTCTTGGGCGTGCGCCCGGCACACAAGGTGGCGTTCTACGTCATCGCGTCGCCCGCCGGTGCCTACTTCACGGGAGGCGTCAAGCCCGTCTCGATCTGGCTCTCAACGCAGTACTCGCGCGCGGGCAAGGGCGGCACGGGTGCCGCGAAGACCGGCGGCAACTACGCCTCGTCGCTCGTGGCTCAGGCCGAGGCCGCTGAGCACGGCTGCGCCCAAGTGCTCTTCCTCGACTCGGTCGAAGGAAAGTGGCTCGAAGAACTCGGTGGCATGAACATCGTGCTCGTCTACAAAGACGGCACGCTCGTCACGCCGTTGAGCGACTCGATTCTCGAGGGCATCACGCGCGACTCGATCCTGCAGCTGGCCGAAGACCGCGGGCACACGGTCGAGCGGCGCCGCGTGAGCATTGACGAGTGGCGCGAGGGCGCGGCATCCGGAGACATCGTTGAGGCCTTCGCGTGCGGCACGGCCGCCGTGGTCACCCCGATCGCGATGATCAAGGCCGCCGACTTCGAGATCGGCAGCGCCGACGCCCCGGCGGGCGAGCTCACGATGTCGCTGCGCGCCGAGCTCACCGACATTCAATACGGCCGCCGCCCCGACCCGCACGGCTGGATGCTGCGGCTCGACGCCTGAGTCGGCCACGCATCATGAGTTCACTCGATCCTGACTTCGAGAGCATGACCGCGCCCGCGCGGGTGGGCGTGATCGCGCTCTGCATGGGTGGCGGTGCTGCGCTCGCCCTCGTCGGCACCTTCACGCACCAATCGTTGCCGCCCGTGGGGGTGGCGATCGCGCTCATCACGATCGGGCTCTACATCGTGGGTCTGCGGGTGTGGGGTGGTGTGCGCACTCCCGCGGCCGCGGGTGCCATCGGGGTGGGCCTCGTCGCCGGAATCCTCGCCACGACCACGGGCGACTCGGTGCTCGTTCCCGCGAATGCCATGGGCTACGCCTGGCTCGGGGGCATCGCCGTGATCGCCTTCTTTGCGCTCGGCTGGCCGCGCATCCAGCGGGTTCCCCAGCGCGCGAGCGTTACGATGGAACAGCCCGCTCTCGTTCAACAAGAGGATCGACCACTGCCGTGACTTACGTGATCGCCCTGCCCTGCGTCGACGTGAAAGACCGCGCCTGCATCGACGAGTGCCCCGTTGACTGCATCTATGAGGGCGACCGCATGCTCTACATCCACCCCGACGAGTGCGTCGACTGTGGTGCGTGCGAGCCGGTGTGCCCCGTCGAGGCCATCTACTACGAAGACGACACTCCCGAGAAGTGGGCCGACTACTACACGGCCAACGTCGAATTCTTTGCCGAGATCGGCTCGCCCGGTGGCGCCTCGAAGGTCGGTGTGATCGCGGGCGACCACCCGATCGTCGCCGCTCTGCCGCCGCAGGCCTAGTTTTCGATTGTGACGATCGAGTTACCCGACTTCCCCTGGGACTCCCTCGCACCCTTCGCCGCCCAGGCGCGCGAGCACGCTGACGGCATCGTCGATCTCTCGGTCGGCTCTCCCGTTGACCCAACCCCGCAGCTCGTGCGCGATGCGCTCGTCGCCGCGACCGACGCCCACGCCTACCCGCAAACGATGGGCACGCCCGAACTGCGCGCCGCGATTGCCGCTTGGTACGCACGCCGCCGCGGCGTCGAGGGCCTGACGACGGATGCTGTGCTGCCGACCATCGGATCCAAAGAGCTCGTCGGCCTCCTGCCCCTGCTGCTCGGCCTCGGCCCCGGCGACACCGTCGTCTACCCGCGCACGGCCTACCCGACCTACGCCGTGGGCTCGGTGATCGCTCGCACGGCCGGCGTCGCCACGGATTCCCCGGATGACTGGCCCGCATCCACTCGACTCGTGTGGCTCAACAGCCCGGGTAATCCCACGGGAGCCGTGCTCGGCGTCGCGGCTTTGCGGGTCGCGGTAGCCCGAGCCCGCGAGCTCGGAGCCGTGCTCGTCAACGACGAGTGCTACGCCGAGCTGGGGTGGCAGCCCGAGCGGTGGGGTGTGGGCGACGACGATGATCGCGTGCCGAGCATCCTCGACCCCCGCGTGACCGATGGCGACCACACGGGTCTGCTCAGCGTCTACTCGCTCAGCAAGCAATCGAATCTTGCCGGCTACCGAGCGGCGTTTCTCGCGGGTGACGCGGCGATCGTGCGGCAGTTGCTCGAGGTGCGCAAGCACGTGGGGCTCATTCCGCCCGCGCCCGTTCAGGCGGCCATGATTGCGGCGCTGGGTGACGACACGCACGTCGCGGAGCAGCGTGAGCGGTACCGCGCACGCCGCACGGTGCTGAGCGCGGCGCTCGAGAGCGCGGGCTTTCGCATCGACCACTCCGAGGCCGGGCTCTACCTCTGGGCGACGCGCGGCGAGCCCGCTCTCGACACGATTGCGCTGCTCGCCGAGCACGGCATTCTTGCGGCACCCGGCACGTTCTATGAGGGCGAGAGCTCGCAGCACGTGCGGCTGGCGCTCACGGCAACCGACGAGCGCATCGCCGCCGCGGCCGCCCGTTTGGCGCAATTCTCTAAGGCCTGACAGGGTCTGTTGGCTCGTACGTGACTAGTGGGTCTTTGCCCATAGGCTGTAGGCGGGTCACTCCCGAGCCGCCACCACCATGGCTCGTTCTCGGGACCCCGCCCCCACACACCGATCACACCCTGATCACTTTCCGCGAGGAGGCGCAGTGAGCGACAGCCCACTGAACGGCGCAGCGACAGACGGCGACACCAGCGCCACCCTGCACTTTCCGGGCGGCACGGCGGAGTTTCCGATCGTGCCGAGCGTCGCCGGCGCCTCGAGTCTCGATCTCTCGTCGCTCACGCGCCAGACCGGTCTCACGGCCCTCGACTATGGCTTTGTCAACACCGCGTCGACCAAGAGCGCCATCACCTACATCGATGGCGAGCAGGGTGTGCTGCGCTATCGCGGCTACGCCATTGACGACGTGGCGTCGAACTCGACCTTTCTCGAGGTCGCCTGGCTGCTGATCTATGGCGAGCTGCCGTCGGCGAGCGAGCTGCACGAGTTTGACGAGCGCGTGCGTCACCACACGCTGCTGCACGAAGACCTCAAGCGCTTTTTCGACTCGCTGCCGCACCAGGCGCACCCCATGTCGGTGCTCTCGAGCGCCGTGAGCGCGCTCTCGACCTACTACGGTGACTCGCTCGACCCGCACGACCCCGAGCAGGTCGAGATCTCGACCATCCGTCTGCTCGCCAAGCTGCCCGTCATGGCGGCCTATGCCCACAAGAAGGCGATCGGCCAGGCGTTCCTCTACCCCGACAACTCGCTGAGCTTCGTCGAAAACTTCTTGCGCCTCAACTTCGGCAACATGGCCGAGCCCTACGAGGTCAACCCCGTGCTCGTGAAGGCGCTCGACCGCCTGCTGATCTTGCACGAAGACCACGAGCAAAACGCCTCGACCTCGACCGTGCGTCTCGTGGGCTCGACGGGTGCCAACCTCTTCGCGTCGATCTCGGCGGGCATCAACGCCCTCTCGGGGCCGCTACACGGTGGCGCCAATGAGGCGGTGCTCGACATGCTCGCGCGCATCCGCGATTCGGGTGAAAGCGTCGAACGCTTCGTCGAGCGCGTCAAGGCCAAAGAAGACGGCATCAAGCTCATGGGCTTCGGGCACCGCGTCTACAAGAGCTACGACCCGCGCGCCATGCTCGTCAAGGAGAGCGTGGATGCGGTGCTCGCCGACCTCGGCGTCAGCGACCCGCTGCTGCAGATCGCGCGCGAGCTCGAGGCCATCGCCCTCGCCGACGACTACTTCATCGAGCGCAAGCTCTACCCGAACGTCGACTTCTACACGGGTGTCATCTACAAGGCCATGGGCTTTCCGACGCGCATGTTCACGGTGCTCTTCGCCATCGGGCGCCTGCCGGGCTGGATTGCCCACTGGCGCGAGATGAACGACGACCCCCAAACGAAGATCGGCCGCCCGCAGCAGCTATACGTGGGCTCGCCCGCGCGCGACTGGCCGCAGCGGTAGAACTGTGAGCGTGCGGGATGCTCGCCGCGAGCATCCCGAAAACGCGACCTACGCGTGCAGGGCCGTGTTGAGTTGCACACCCGCGCCCGTGCGGGGCAGTACCTCGACGGCTCCCGTGACCGAGCTGCGGCGGAACAGCAGCCCCGCCACCCCAGAGAGTTCAGAAGCCTTGACGGTGCGGGATTGCCCGTCGGGCCCGACCGTGCCGTCAACCACGACGACCTTCTGGCCCGCCGTCACGTAGAGGCCCGCCTCGACGACCGAGTCGTCGCCGATCGAGATGCCCACGCCGCTGTTGGCGCCGAGGAGGGCGCGCTCGCCGATCGCGATGCGGTGAGTGCCGCCGCCCGAGAGGGTGCCCATGATGGAGGCTCCGCCGCCGATGTCGCTGCCGTCGCCCACGATGACGCCCTGACTGATGCGGCCCTCGACCATGGAGGTGCCGAGGGTGCCCGCGTTGAAGTTGACGAAGCCCTCGTGCATGACCGTGGTACCGGGCGAAAGGTAGGCGCCGAGGCGCACGCGCGAGGCGTCGGCGATGCGCACGCGCGGCGGCGTGACGTAGTCGAGCAGTCGCGGAAACTTGTCGACCCCGAGCGCGGAGATGCCCGCCTGCTGCAGCGCGGGTCGGCGCGCGTCGAAGTCGTCGGGGTGCACGGGGCCCGCGGTCGTCCACATGACGATGGGCAGGTGGCCGAAGATGCCATCGAGGTTGAGCGTGTTGGGCTGCACGAGGCGGTGGCTGAGCAGGTGCAGGCGCAAGTACGCATCGGGCGTGGATGCCGGTGGCGCATCCAAATCGATCGTCATCGTGCGGGCCTCTCGACGCACTCCGCGGCGCGCGTCGTCTCCCTGCAAGTGCTCGATCTCGGCGGGAACGATGTAGGGGTCGCGGCCGTGCGGCAACGTGCCGAGCTCGGGCCGCGGGTACCACGTGTCGAGCACCTCACCGTCGGCAAGGCGCACGGTGGCAAGGCCATAGCCCCACGCGTGGCGCGTGGCGCGCTCAGAGTCGGTGGCGGTGGCGGGGGCGTTCGAGCTCGACATGACTCCAGGCTACCGGGGCCCGATTACGCTGGAACCGTGATCGAGACCGCGGCCCCCGACCTGCCCGTGCACGAGGGTGTTGTGGCGCTGACGCGGGCGATGTGCGACGTGCCGAGCGTCTCGGGCGATGAGCGGATGCTCGCCGACGCGATCGAGCGTGCCCTGAGCATCCACGCCCCGCACCTCGAGGTGCTGCGCGATGGTGACGCGATCGTCGCGCGCACGCGCCTGGGCCGCGCGCAGCGTGTCGTGATCGCGGGCCACATCGATACCGTGCCCATCAACAACAACCTGCCGAGCCGCCTCGAGGGCGACGACGAGACCGGCACGCTGCACGGCCGCGGCACCGTCGACATGAAGGGTGGCTGCGCCGTCATGCTAGCCCTCGCGGTGCAGCTTGATGCGCCCGCCTACGACGTGACGTGGGTCTGGTACGACCACGAAGAGGTCGCGAGCGAGCTCAATGGCCTGGGCCGGCTCGCGCGCACGCACCCCGACTTGCTCGCCGCCGACTTCGCAATTCTCGGCGAACCATCGAACGCGGTCGTCGAGGGCGGCTGCAATGGCACGCTGCGCATCGAGCTGCGCGCGGCAGGCCGCCGCGCCCACTCGGCCCGCGCCTGGATGGGCGAGAACGCGATTCACGCGCTCGCGCCCGCCCTCGCCCTGCTCGCGAACTACGAGCCGCGCTCGATCGAGGTCGACGGGCTCGTCTATCGCGAAGGTCTTAACGCCGTCGGCATCAGCGGGGGAGTCGCGGGCAACGTCATCCCCGACGCGGGTGCGCTCACGGTCAACTACCGGTTCGCTCCCGCCGCGACGGCTGCCGAGGCCGAAGACTATCTGCGCGCCCTGTTTGCCGCCGCGGCGCCCGAGCTCGAACTCGTCGTGACCGACTCGGCGGGCGGAGCGCGCCCGGGGCTGGATGCTCCGCTCGCGCAGCACTTCATCGCCGCAGTCGGCGGCACCCCCGCTCCCAAGTACGGCTGGACCGACGTCGCCCGCTTTGCCGAGCTCGGCATCCCCGCCGTCAACTACGGCCCCGGAGACCCGTCGCTCGCCCACACCGACGACGAGCGGGTGCCGGTCGAGCAGATCATCGCGTGCGAGCGAGGGTTGCGGGCATGGCTGACCTCAGCCTGAGGCGCAGCGGCGCGCGCTGGTGGCTCGCGGTCGTTGGCGTGTGGGCGGCCTCGCGGCTCGTGACGACGGCCATCATGCTGTCGTTCGCGGCACGGCAGGGCGAGAACGCGTGGACGAGCGCCAACCCCGGCTACCTCGACTTCGCTCGCTTGTGGGATGCCCACTGGTACTACATCATCGCCGCCGTCGGATACCCCAGCGAGATTCCGCGCGATGAGAACGGCCTCGCGGGCGAGAACGCGTGGGCCTTCATGCCCGTCTACCCCTCCCTCATTCGCGTGGGCATGGCGCTCACGGGCGACTTCTCGCCGCAGGGCTTTGCCGCCGTCGCGGTCACGATCTCGGTTATCGCAAGCCTGGTCGCGACCCTGTTGTTTTTCGCTCTCGCGAAGCGCTGGCTCTCGTCGGGCACCGCGCTGCTCGCGACCGCACTGTTCTGCGTCGCCCCGCTCTCACCGATCATGCAAGTGGGCTACGCCGAGTCACTGCACCTCGCCCTGCTGTTCGGCGCGCTCATTCTCGTGCTTGACCGCCGCTGGGTGGCGCTGCCCTTCGTCGTCACCGTCATGGCGCTCACGAGGCCGAGCGGTCTCGCGTTCGCGTTCATGCTCGCCCTCGTGTGGGGCTGGCGGTGGATGCGCCGCCACGACGACGACTTCGCCCCCGTCGAGCGGCTGCGCCTCGGTCTCGCGGCCGTCATTGCGGGGTTTGCTGGCCTCGCCTGGCCGGGCATTGTCGCGCTGCGCACGGGAGACCTCTTCGCCTACATCGACACCGAGCTCGCCTGGCGCCGGCCCTACATCGGTGACGTCGAGCTGTTGCCGTTTACTCCGTGGTTTCAGGGAGCGCACTGGTGGGGCGGTCAACAGTGGTGGCCGGGGCCTCCGCTGCCGGGGCTGCCGTGGTCGATGGGAGAAGTGCTCGGCCCGGTCATCCTGATCAGCCTGCTGATTCTCGCCGGGCTCTCATTTCTGCTGCCCGCAATGCGCCGCATGCCCATCGAACTGCGGTTCTGGATCATCGCGTATTCGCTCTACCTGCTCGCGGTGTTTTTTCCGCAGTCGAGCACGTTTCGGTTGCTCGTGCCGCTCGCCCCCGTGCTGGGCGCCGTCGCGCTCGGCATCGCGAGTGTGGGCGCCGGGCGGCTGTCGGGTCGCTGGTCAGAGCGCACGAGTCTCGTGGTGAGAGTGGTGCTCGCCGTGCTCGCCGTGGCGCTCGGCATCGCCGGGCAGGTTGCGTGGATGCACGTCGGCTGGTGGGTCGACGGTTACGACTTCACCCCACCGTGATCACGCGATGAACACTCGCTGAATCCGCGGTGTGACCAGGCCGAACGGGGCTCGCTCGATTTAGCCGTACGGCATCCGTGAGGGATAATGGAGGGCATTGTTCAGCGAAGGGGAGACCACATGGCAGCCATGAAGCCCAGGACCGGCGACGGACCGATGGAGGCTGTCAAGGAAGGCCGCCTGATCATCGTGCGCGTGCCCCTCGAGGGTGGCGGACGCCTCGTCGTGTCGGTCAACGACGACGAGGCCAAAGAGCTGCACGACGCGCTCGCCGCGGCGATCGGCTAGGGCACCACACCCCGGTCACCGCTCTCCGCTCACAGTTCTCAGCGCGCGGTGACGATCTGCAACAGCCCGTCACCGACGGGCGACAGTGCCACGTGCACGGCCGGTGATTCACTGAGCTCGGCCAGCAGACCGCGCAACTCAGCGGTTACTCCGTCGCGCCTCGCCGGATCCGCGACCGAGTCGCGCCACAGAGCGTGGGGCACGAGAACAGCACCGCCCGGCCGCACGAGTCGCAGAGCGTGCTCGAGGTAGACCGCAACCGAGCTTGCATCGGCGTCAATGAGCACGAGGTCATAGCTGGCCTCGTTCATGCGCGGCAAGACGTCGAGCGCTCGTCCGGTGATGAGCCGCACGCGCGACGGCGCGAAGCCGGCCTCGGCGAAGTGGCGCCGCGCGACGTCGTGGTGATCAGCTTCGAGGTCGATCGAGGTGAGCTGAGCATCCGGAGCGCCCTGCAAGAGCCAGAGGCCCGAGACGCCGGTTCCCGTGCCGATCTCGATGATCGATTCGGCCTGCAGAGCGGCCGCGATGACCGCCAACTGGGCGCCTGTGGCGGGGCTCACGGGCTCGATGCCGAGTTCGAGCGACTGAGCGCGAGCAGCGGCAATGCCGTCAGATTCGACCGTCTGGTCTTCGACGTACTTCCACGACAGGTCTTTGCTGGGCACGGTGCTCCTTCTCACCGTCAGCCTAGGGCGAACTCTTCAGGCGACCGGGCTATTCTCAAGGGGTGTCCTGGGGTCTGACGTTTGAGAAGCTGCTGCTCATTGGGCTCATCGCGGTCATCATCATTGGCCCCGATCGGCTGCCGGGCTATGCAGCCCAGTTTGGGCGCCTCGTTCGCTCGCTGCGTGACATGGCGAATGGCGCGAAGACGCGCATGCGTGAAGAGATGGGCCCCGACTACGACGACGTTGACTGGAAGAAGCTCGACCCGCGCCAGTACGACCCGCGTCGCATCATTCGTGAGGCCCTGACCGACGACCCGGCCCCCGCAGCGTCCCCCGTCGTTGCGCCCGTTCGCGAGTCGGCCTATGCCCAGCGGCAGCGGCTGATCCGCGAGGGGCGACCCGCTCCGTTCGACCTCGAGGCCACCTAACGGCCCTCGGTCGACGGATGCTCGCTCAGCGTTCGCCGACCGTGCGGTAGCCCGCCACCACGCGCGCGGCTTCGTCGTGCAGCAGTTCGAGAACGCGCCGCACGCTCGGCCGCTCGGCCCGGTCGGCGCGCATGAGGGCCGAAATCTGGCGCTCGGCGGGCAGCCCCGTGATCGGACGCGTGACGATGCCGTTGCCATGGCTGCGGGTTGTGAAGCGCGGCAAGATCGCGATGCCGACTCCGGCGGCGACGAGTCGTTCGACGATGATGTTGTCCATGACGCGCTGCACGATGCGCGGTTCGCGCCCCACCATGGCGCCGAGCCGGTCGAGCACACGGTCGTAGGGGTAGCCGACGGGGGCGCCGATCCAGTCTTCGTCGACGAGGTCGCTGCCGCGCACGACGTTCTTCTCCACGAGGGGATGCCCCACGGGCAGGGCGACGTCGAAGGGCTCGGTCATGAGCGGCACGCACCGCAGGCCGTTCTCGGTCCAGTGGGCGGGGATGCCCTGTGAGTCGGCGATGACGATGTCGTAGTCGGCCGTGAGTTGGGCAAAGTCGGGCACCGCGAGGTCGTGATCGGTGAGCACAATCTCGAGGCCGGGCTCGGTGGTGAGTGCTCGCAGCACTCCGGGCACGAGCATTTGGCCGGCGGTCGGAAACACACTGAGCGACACCGAACCGCGTGGGCTCTGCGTGAACTCTTGCCACAGGGCTTCGGCCGACTCCATCGCCACGGCGATGCGTCGCGCCGTGTCGGCGAGCGCGAGCCCGGCGCCGGTCAACACGATCCCGCGACCGTGCCGCTCGGTGAGCGGAACCCCCACCTCGGCCTCGAGCACCTTCAACTGCTGCGAGACGGCGGACGCGGTGCGGTGCGTTGCCTCGGCAACCGCGGTCACACTGCCGCGGTCGGCGAGCTCGCGCAAGAGTTGCAAGCGGCGAACATCCATCGTCCAATACTAAAGCAAAACTGAACTATTACTTCAGAAACAATCGATTGTGCTAAAGCGTGGCGAGCGGTGAAATAGAGGTGTTCAGGAAACCAAGGAGACCCCATCATGACCGCCGTGCTCATCATCATCGCCCTGCTTGCCGTCGCCGCCGTTGCGTCGACCATCGTCACCGCTTCGCGCGACGGCTACCGTCGCGTTCCCGCGCTGCAGCGCTGAGCACCGCCGCTAGCGCGGGCTGAGTCCGAGCTTGCGGCCCGCGAGACCGCGGCCGCGCTTCGCGAGCTCAGCGGCGAGTCGTGTGATCGCGTCGCCTGCGGCGTCACCCGGCCGGAGCACGATCGGATCACCCGCGTCGCCACCCTCACGCAGTGCAATGCTCAGCGGAATCTGAGCGAGCAGCGGCACCTCCAGGCGTGCCGCCGTTTCGGCGCCGCCGCCCGAACCGAAGAGTTCGAGCACACTGCCATCGAGTTGTGCGAGCCCTGCCATGTTTTCCACCACGCCGATGACCGTTTGGCCGGTCTGGCGGGCGACGAGTCCTGAACGCTCGGCTACGTCGGCCGCCGCCCGTTGCGGCGTCGTCACCACGAGCACCTCGGCATGCGGCAAGAGCTGCCCGGCCGAGATCGCCACATCACCCGTGCCGGGCGGCATGTCGAGCAGCAACACGTCAAGGTCGCCGAAGTGCACGTCGGTGAGAAACTGCTGCACCGTGCGGTGCAGCATGGGGCCGCGCCACGAGACCGCGGTGCGGGCATCCACAAACATGCCAATCGAGATCACGGCCACGCCGTGCGCGCGCGGCGGCATGATGAGACCGCCCACTTGCGTGGGCTTCGCCTCGGTCATGCCGAGTAGGCCCGGAATTGAGAAGCCAAACACGTCGGCATCGACGAGCCCGACGCTCAAGCCCTGAGCGGCGAGAGCAACGGCGAGGTTGGCCGTGAGCGTCGACTTGCCGACGCCGCCCTTGCCGCTCGTGACGGCGATGACGCGCGTGAGCGAGTCGGCCGTGAACGGGTGACCCGTCGGCCGGTCGCCGCGCAATCGCGTGATGAGGGCATCGCGCGTTGCGGCATCCATGACCCCGACGTCAACCGACACCTCGCCGACGCCCGCGACGGTGGATGCTGCGGCCCGCACATCACGCTCGATCGCGCTCGCGGCGGGGCAGCCGACAATCGTCAGCCGAAGGTCGATCTCAACGCGGTCGCCCTGCGCGCTGACGCGCGGCACCATGTCGAGTTCGGTGATGGGTCGCCGAATCTCGGGATCGATGACCCGCGCGAGCGCCGCGCGCACCGCTACCGCGAGCGGATGCTGCTCGGCCTCGGTTGGCGCCGACTCGGCTGTCATTGCTCGCGGGCGTTGCGCGCGAGATCGTCGACAGCGGCAGCCTCGGCTTGAGCGGCGTTGTCGTCGTCGCGGCGATCGAGCTCGTCGAGCAGAGCGCGCAACTCAGAGCGCAAGAACTCTTTCGTTGCCACGTCTTTCATCGCCAGGCGCAGCGCCACGACCTCGCGCGCGAGGTACTCGGTGTCGGCGAGGTTGCGCTCAGCGCGCTGGCGGTCTTGCTCGATCTGCACGCGGTCGCGGTCGTCTTGACGGTTCTGCGCGAGCAGAATCATGGGCGCGGCATACGAGGCCTGCAACGACAAGATGAGGGTCAAGAGCGTGAAGTTGAGGGCGCGCGGGTCGAACTGCGCATCGATGGGCGCGACGGTGTTGTACACGAGCCAGACGGTGACAAACACCGACATTCCCACGAGAAACCATGGTGTTCCCATGCCGCGCGCGAAGGCTTCAGAGAACCGCCCCATGCGGTCGTTGCCGCTCGAGAGCCGCATAAAGGGCGTGCGCATGCCCTTGGGCGAATCGAGGCGTCGATCGGAGCGGGTCGTCGATGAGGGAGCACTGCGGCGGCCGAACCACCCGCGACCGTCACGCTGTGCCATTGCCCGCCCTCCTCACGGCAGCTGCGCCTCGCTTGCGCGGGGGCACCGGCGTCGAGTCGTTGTCGGCGCTACGCCAGTCATCGGGCAGCAAATAGTCGAGCACATCGTCGATCGTCACAACCCCCACCAAGCGGTGGGCGTCATCGACGACGGGCAGTGAGACGAGGTCGTAGCTCGCTAGCCGGCGCGACACTTCGGCGGCCGAGGTCTCGGGGCTCACCGGCTCAACACTCTTGTCGAGCAGGGTGCCGAGGCGTTCGTGCGGGGGATACCGGAGCATCCGTTGAAAATGCACCATTCCCAGGAACCGCCCGGTCGGCGGTTCGTAGGGCGGCAGGGTCACGCAAATGGCCGCACCGATGGCGGGGGCGAGTTCGTGACGGCGAATGAGAGCGAGCCCTTCGGCCACGGTCGCGTCGGCCGAGACGATGATGGGCTCGGTCGTCATGAGACCACCGGCGGTGTCGGCGTCGTACGACAGCAAGAAGCGCACGTCTTCGGCCTCTTCGGGCTCCATGAGGTCGAGCAGCGCTTCGCCGCGCACGGTCGGCAACTGTGCGATGAGGTCAGCAGCGTCGTCGGGCTCCATTTGGTCGAGCACGTCGGCAGCGCGCTCATCGTCGAGGCGCGACAGAATCTGCACTTGCTCGGCCTCGGGCATCTCTTCGAGAGCATCAGCCAGGCGGTCGTCAGAGAGTTCTTCGGCCACCTCAATGCGGCGCGCTTCGGGCAGCTCGAGCAGCGAGGTCGCGAGGTCGGCCGGCAGCAGCTCGTTGTAGGCGGCCACCAGCTGCTCGGCGCTTTGCGGTTGGTCGCTGGCCGCATCTTCGACGACGTCGCTCCAGCGGGCGAAAAGTGTTGTGCCTTTTGAAAACGGCGAGGGGCTCGAGCGTGGCTTGCGCACAAAGAGCTGGTCGACCGTCCACTCGCCGGGGCCCGACTCGACGATGGCGACGTCTTCGATGGTCGCGGCACCGCCGGCATCGCGCAGCGTGACACGTCGACCGACGAGCTCGGCGAGCACGCGCACTTCACCGCCGCGCTGGGCGAAGCGGCGCAGGTTGATGAGCCCCGTCGTGATGACCTGGCCATCGCGCATGCTCGTAACACGGCCGATCGAGAGGAACACCCGACGGCGGCCCGGAACCTCGACAACGAGCCCCACGACGCGCGGCGGATCATTGCGCCGGTAGACCACGAGAGCATCACGAACTCGACCAACGCGGTCGCCCGCGGGGTCGAAGACGGCGCACCCAGACAGGCGCGCGACGAAGACTCTGGCGGTGCTCACGGCTCAACCATATCCCGCACTGTCAGAATGGCCCGGTGAGCAATTCGAGCCCTTTCACTCGTCGTTCTTCATCGTTGACGACGGTGCCCCGTGGCGACGTGCTGGGGGAGTACGAGTCATACGTCGAGGCCCAGAAGGTCGTTGACCGCCTGGCGAAGGCAGATTTCGCGGTGACCGGCATGGCGATCGTCGGCAGCGACCTCAAGACCGTCGAGCGCGTGACCGGTCGACTGTCGTATGGGCGCGCAGCCCTCGGCGGAGCGGCAAGCGGTTCATGGCTGGGCCTGTTCTTTGGCTTGCTCATCTTTGTGTTCTCGCCCGCGCCCGAGTTTTCGACCGTTCTTGCCGCCGGCCTCATCGGCGCGGGCTTCGGCATGATCTTCGGCATCATCTCGTATGCGATCGGCCGACGTCGGCGCGACTTCACCTCGACGCACCAAGTGATCGCCAGTACGTACCAGATCATCATCGACCCGAACCAGACGGCACGAGCGCGCCAGGCGCTCGCGGGTGGGTCGGCGTGGCCGCCGCCGTTGCCTCCCACTGCTCCCACCGAGCCGAAAGCTGAAGCCTCAGAGCCTGAGGCTCCCGCCGCTGATGAGCCGAAGAAGAAAGCGTCGGCGCGAAAGACCCCGGCCGCGAAGGGCTAGCGCCCGCGCATCCATTCTTCGACCTCATCGGCCGTGCGCGGGATGCCCGCCGACAGGTTCTCGGCCCCATCGGTCGTGACGAGAATGTCGTCTTCGATGCGCACGCCAATGCCGCGGTACTCCTCGGGCACCGTGAGATCGTCGGGCTGAAAGTAGAGGCCCGGCTCGATCGTGAACACCATGCCGGCCTCGACGAGGCCGTCGGCGTAGAACTCGCGCCGCGCCTGGCCGCAGTCGTGAACGTCGAGCCCGAGGTGGTGCGAGGTTCCGTGCACCATGTAGCGGCGGTGGTAGCCCGCGTCGGGCGCGAGGCTTTCTTCGGCCGAAACCGGCAAGAGCCCCCACTCGGCGGTCTTCGCCGCGATCACCGTCATCGCCGCGGCGTGAACCTCTGTGAAGCGGATGCCCGGCTTGACGATCGCGAACGCCGCGTCTGCCGCCTCGCGTACGGCCTCGTACACCCGACGCTGAACGTCGGTGAAGGTTCCTGACACCGGAAGCGTGCGCGTGATGTCGGCCGTGTAGTAGCTCTCGAGTTCGACGCCCGCGTCGATGAGAATGAGGTCGCCCGGCACGACGGGCCCGTCGTTGCGGGTCCAGTGCAAGATGCACGCGTGCGCCCCGCTCGCGGCGATGGTGTCGTAGCCGACGGTGTTGCCGTCGGCGCGCGCCCTGCGGTTGAAGGTGCCTTCGACCAGCCGCTCGCCGCGCGCGTGCGCGACGATCTGTGGCAGGTCGGCGATGACGTCGTTGAAACCCTGTTGTGTCGCCGCAACAGCTCGGCGCATTTCTTCGATCTCGAAGGCGTCTTTCACGAGCCGCAGCTCGCTGAGGTCGCGAGCGAGCTCGTCGTCACGCACGGTGTCGATCTCGGCGGCACCGGCGAGCAGTCGGGCGGAGTCGAGCGCATCGGTGAGCGCGCGGTGGGCCTCGCGCACGATGAGCGCGTCGGCCGTCAGTGTCTCGTCGAGCGCCGCGAGCCCCGCCGTCGCGAGTCCCAGATCGACCGCGACTTCAGCGAGCGAGGGCCGCGGGCCCGTCCAGAACTCACCGATCTCGGGGTTGGCGTAGAACTCGTCCGAGTCGCGACCCGCGCCCTCGCGAAAGTAGAGCGTGGCGGAGTGACCGTCGCCCGCGGGATCGAGCACGAGCACACTGCCGGGTACGGTGTCAGCGCCCCAGCCCGTCAGGTGCGCGAAGGCCGAGTGCGCGCGGTAGGGGTAGTCGGTGTCATTCGAGCGTTGCTTCGCGGGGCCGGCGGGCAGCACGAGGCGCACGCCCGGGTAGAGCGCCGACAGGCGGTTGCGGCGCTCGGCCGCGCGCGCGGCGACCGGGCGCTCCGAGGTCACGCGCGCGGGCCGCTCAGCCCAGCTGCTCGAGATGTACTGCCGAAAGGTGTCGCTCGACGGAGTGGTCGAACGGTTCTCGGTCGCGCGGGGGGCATCCTTGCCGTCGGTCATGCCTTCATTCTGGCACCGGGCGGATGCTGGCCCGCCGCTATTCGAGGATCAGCCGCGCGACGACGGGCCGGTGGTCGCTGCCGCTGCCGTCTTCTGTCGTGATCACGCGCATCCCGGTCACCGAGATATCGGGTGTCACGAAGACGTGGTCGATGGGTGCGCCCAGCAGCGGCGGCAGGCGCGTGGGCCACGTGCCGACGGCGCCGTTGCCCGTCAAGAGCCCGGCGTTGAGGCAGTCGCCAAAACCGAGGCCCGCGACGCCGGCTTCGGGGTCGACGATGCGAAAGTGGTCGGCCGTGGCGTTGAGGTCGCCCGCGAGAATGACCTGTTCGCCGCGACACACGTCGTTGATCCAGCGCAAATCAGAGCGCCAGTTCGATAGCTCGCCGGGCAGGGGCGCGACGGGGTGCACGCCGATGATCGTGGGCCCGGTTCCGTCGACGGGGCGCAAGACAATGCTCGGCACGACCGAGGTGTTGCCCACCGTGTCGTCGACCGTGTACTCACCGAGGTCAACCGAGACCAGCACACTCGTCGACCGCGCTTTCGCGATGTAGTCGAAGGCAATCGAGTAGACCCACATGGGTCGCCCTTGCGCGCGCGTCAGTTCGGCGATTGCGACGGCAGATTCTTGACTGGTCTCGGGCAACACGACGATGTCGGCCTGCTCGGCGATGACGAGATCGGCGATGCGTTCGGCGCCGGGGGCATCACCGAGCGTGTTCCAGGTGAGCACAGAGAGCTCGGCGGGCGCGCGTGTCGGAAACGACTCGTCACCGAATCCGCGCGTTGACAGCACGGCCACGTTGAGGCCGGCAAAGAGCACCGCGAGAAGTGCGAGAGCCGCGAGAAATCGGCGGGCGCCCGCCCACAGCATCGCGAGCAGCCCGAGAGTGAACGCCACCATGATCGCCACGGTCGCCCCGAGCGCGCGAAGAGACACGAGCTGAGCGACAACCGGCGCCTCGGCAAGCCCGAACAGGTTGGGCCACGCAATGACGAGCAGCGCGGCCGCTACCCCCACAATCACAGCGGCGGCGAGAAAGCGTCGGATCATGGTTCAGTGAGCCTACCGGCCGTGTTTCGGAGGGGGCTGAGGCCGCGGATGCTCGCGACGAGCGCGGCGATCGGCACAGCATCCCGCCCGTAGCATGGCCCTATGACGCGCGGCCCGATCGATCTACACACGCACAGCAGCGTGAGTGACGGCACCGAGACGCCCACGCTGCTGATTCGCGCGGCGATTGAGGCGGGCCTCGACACGGTGGCGATCACCGACCACGACTCGACCGCGGGGTGGGACGAAGCGCTCACGGCGGCGGCGGGCAGCGGACTGCAGGTCATTCGCGGCATCGAGCTGAGCACGCGACACGAGTGGAGCAGCGTGCACGTGCTCGGCTACCTCTTCGACCCCAACGACACGGCGATCGTGCGCGAGACGGCACGCACGCGCGACGATCGCCTCAACCGTGCCGAGCGCATGGTCGCACGACTGTCGGAGGATTACGACGTCAGTTGGGATGACGTGCTCGCGCAAAGCGGCGGCGTCTCGATCGGCCGCCCGCACATCGCCGACGCCCTCGTGGCACGCGGCATCGTGCCCAACCGCTCGGCGGCCTTCGAATCGATCTTGCACTTCACGGGTGGCTACTACTTGCCGCACGAGGCGCCCACGGTTCTGGATGGCGTGCGGATGATCGCCGAAGCCGGCGGCGCCCCCGTGCTGGCGCATCCCGCAACGCGCGGCCGCGAGGCGGTCGTCGATGGCGACTCGCTCGCCCGCTTGGTCGACGCCGGACTCGTTGGCCTCGAGGTCGGCCACCGCGAGAACACTCCCGATGGTCGCGAGCGGCTCATCGAGCTCGCCGAACGTTTCGACCTCGTCATGACCGGGTCGAGCGACTATCACGGCGAGGGCAAACCCAACCGCTTGGCCGAAAACACGACGACGCCCGAGGCTCTTGAGCGGCTCATCGCCGCGACGCGCGGGGTCGAACCGGTGCGCGCCTAGCCCCAGACCCTCAGGGGGTCGGTGGCTCAGGGGCTCGGCGCCTCGATGGGGTCGGTCCACAGCGCCCACAGCCCATTGGCGAGGTCGGCACGCGGGGCGCCTCGGCCGTTACACGCCACGGCCATCACGACCTCACGATCGACCGAGACGCGAAAGTTCGAGAGGTACCCGCCCCAGCGGCCGGAGTGCGAGAGTGTGCCGTCGTCGTTGAGAAAGATGCCGGCGCCGTAGAGAGCCCCGTCGCCGTCGGTGATGGCCCCGATCGCGAAGTCGTCACCCACGATCTCGCCCTCGCGATACTCATCGCCCCACAGGGCCAGGTCGATGGGAGTCGTGATGATTCCCGTGTGACCGTACGCGGCCCAGGCGCCGCGCTGAACGGCGAGGTCAACCTCATACGAGGTCGCAATGCCATCGCTCAACTGCGTCGGAGCAATCACCATGTCGAGGTCGAGCGGCCCGAACACTCGCCCCTGCAAGAAGTCGTTGAGCGACTGGCCACTCACCGATTCGACAACCGCGGCCAGTAGCACGTAGTGCGTGTTGGAGTAGTAGTAGCCCTCGCCCGGCTCGCGATCACGCTCGCGCGCGATCGTGACGAGGGTGGTTTGCTGGTCAACCGACGTCGCGAAGCCGAGTCCACGGTCTTCGAGCGCGATGCGAAAGTCGGGCAACCGCGCCGAGTGGTGCATGAGGGCGCCGAGGGTGACCTCGTCGGCCCAGCCGGGGAGCCCGCCGACATAGCGCGACACGGGGTCACTGAGTGAGAGCAATCCGTCGCGCTGCAGCAGCAACACCGCGGTGGCCGTGAACTGCTTCGAGATCGACGCGATGTCGAATCGCGTGCTCGTCGTGAGCGGCGTGCCCGACTCGAGGTCGGCGAGCCCCCGCGCGTTGGCCCAGACGAGCTCGCCGCGCACGGCGATTGCGGCGGAGCATCCGGGAAGCGTGGTGCTCGTAAGGCTCTCGAGCAACTCGTCGCTCAGCGCAGACTTCTTGTCGATCGCGAGTATGTCTTTGCGCTCGAGGCCCAACAGGTTAGGGAGGTTGCGCCCCTGCGGCAGGGTGGGTGATGCGCACCCCGCGAGCAATACGGCGACGAGTCCGATCGACAGCATCGCGGCGCGGTGTCGAGCGGCATTCATTCGCTCAGAATAGATGCCGTGGCAGAGACTATGCCGGGTCTGAGGCGTCGTGGCCGCCATGTGCTCCCGGCCCGCCAGCGGGAACCGGGGTGCGCCGCACGAAGAACACCGCAGGAATCGCGAACGTCGCGATGATCGCGCCGACCGTGAATGCGGCGCGCACGCCGTCGGCGGTGACCGACGCCACCTCGGCGCCCCCTCCTCCAAAGGCTGCTGCCACGGAGATGAACAAGGCGATGCCCGCGGCGCCGGCAACCTGCTGAACCGTGCCCACGATCGCGCTGCCGTGCGAGTTCAGCTGCGGCGACAGGGCCGAGAGACCGTTCGTGAGCAGGGGAGTGAACAGCAAGGCCAGGCCCAGGCTCACCCCGATGTTGACGAACGCAATGAGCCACAGCGGAGTCGTCGCGGTGAAGAGCGCCAATCCCCACAGTGAGCCCGCGAGCAAGATCGAGCCCGGGATCACGAGCGACATGGGACCGACGGCGTCGTAGCGGCGACCGATCCAGGGCGCGATGAGACCTTGGAGCAGGGCTCCCGGAAGGATGACGAGGCCCGACACGAGGGCGCTCGCGCCGATGACGTCTTGCACGAAGAGCGGAATGAGAATGATGGCTCCGAACAGCGCCATCGACGCGACCGTGACGATCGCGATCGAGATGGCGAACTGCCGCTCGGCGAACGTGCGCAAGTCGAGCAGGGCGCCGTCGGTGCGCTGCAGCACGAGCTGACGCCATACAAAAAGGGCGAGCGAGCCGAGTCCAATCGCGAGCGCGATGCCGGCAGTCGCCGTGGTCGACGCTGCCTGCTCTGCGGGTTGGCGGCCAGCCTCGCCGAACTCGGCGAGCCCGAACACGAGGCCGCCGAAGCCCGGAATTGAGAGGAGCACCGAGAGAACATCCAGTCGCCCGGGGCGCAGTTCACCCACGTTGACCATGCGTACCGCGCCAATCACGAGGGCCGCGACCGCAATCGGCAGCATCGTGATGAAGAGCCACCGCCAGTCAGCAAAGCTCAGAATCAGGCCCGAAAGGCTGGGACCGAGCGCGGGAGCCACCGCGATGACCGTAGAGATCGTGCCAACCACGCGACCGCGTCGCTCGGGGGCCACGAGGGCAAACACCGTCGTGAAGAGCATGGGAAAGATGATGGCCGTGCCGCTCGCTTGCACAATGCGGGCAATCAGTAGCGCCTCGAACCCCGGCGCGATCGCGCCCAAAACGGTGCCAGCCGTGAAGAGCGACATGGCAAGGAGATACATCGAGCGAGTCGAGAATCGCTGGAGCAAGAAGCCCGTGATGGGGATGATCACCGCGAGCGTCAGCATGAACGCTGTGGTCAGCCACTGTGCGAGCGATGCCGTGATTCCGAGTGACTCGATGAGCACCGGAATCGCGACGCCCATGAGGGTCTCGTTGAGAATGACGACGAATACCGAACCGATGAGCAGGCCGATGACGGTGCGGTCGCGCGCGGCGGTTGCGGCAGCGTCGAGCCCGGGCAAGGCGGAGGCGCCGGTGGAGGTGGGTGCGGTGGCAGGCATAGGCAACCCAACCTACTCCGCACCCCGGCCATTCCCACGAGGGGAATAGTCGATGCAGCTCGGCGATGGAGCCCCGTCGGGTTACTCTCCGGTCGGCGCAGAACCCGCGCTCGAGCCACCTGTACCCGAGCCGCCCGTGCGACGGCGACGGCGGCGCCGAGGTGTGCCCGAGCCTTCGGCGCGCGGTTCGCTCGTGGCGGCGGGCCCCGCGGTGCTGGAGCCACCCGATGCGGTGCCGCGCGAACCAGACCCGCGTGAGTCGCCCCGCCCGCTCGAGTTGCCCGAGCGGCTGCGCTCGCGCGGCGGGTGCGAGGCCTCACGCTCAACCTTGGGAATAGGCGTCGACTTCAGCCGACCCTTGGAGCCCGCGGGAATGTCGAGGTCGGTGTAGAGGTGCGGTGACGACGAGTAGGTTTCGACCGGCTCGGGCTGGTTCATCTCGAGCGCGCGGTTGATGAGCGCCCATTTGTGCATGTCGGCCCAGTCGACGAACGTCACGGCGATGCCGGTCTTGCCCGCGCGGCCGGTGCGGCCGGCGCGGTGCAGGTAGGTGTCGTGATCGTCGGGCACCGTGTGATTGATCACGTGGGTGACGTCGTTGACGTCAATGCCGCGAGCCGCGACATCCGTGGCAATCAAGATGTCTTTCTTGCCCGCCTTGAACGCCGCCATGGCGCGCTCGCGCTGCTCTTGATTGAGGTCACCGTGCACAGCAGCGGCGTTGTAGCCGCGGTCGTTGAGTTCTTCGACGAGCTTCGCGGCGGCGCGCTTGGTGCGCGTGAAGATCACGGTCTTGCCGCGACCTTCAGCCTGCAGAATGCGGCCAACGACCTCGTCTTTGTCGAGCGCGTGGGCGCGATAGACGACGTGCTTGATGTTGGCCTGCGTGAGGCCTTCATCGGGGTCGGTTGCACGAATGTGGATGGGCTTCGACATGAAGCGCCGCGCGAGGGCGACGATCGGGCCCGGCATCGTCGCCGAGAACAACATGGTGTGACGTGTGGGCTTGGTCTGCGCGAAGAGCTTCTCGATGTCGCTCAAGAAGCCGAGGTCGAGCATCTTGTCGGCCTCGTCGAGCACCATGACCTCAACGTTGGCGAGGCTCAGAAGCCGCTGGCTCGCGAGGTCGAGCAAGCGGCCAGGCGTGCCGATGACGATTTGGGCGCCCGCCTTGAGCTGCTCGATCTGGCCCTCGTAGGCCTTGCCGCCGTAGATCGAAACGATCTTGACGTCGCGGTTGACGGCGGCGGTCTCGAGGTCTTCAGTCACCTGAACGCACAGCTCGCGCGTGGGAACCACGACGAGCGCCTTGACGCCCGGCTCGGGGTGCAGGCCGAGACGTTGAATGAGCGGAAGGCCGAAGCCAAAGGTCTTGCCGGTGCCGGTTTTGGCCTGGCCAATGATGTCTTGGCCGCTGAGGGCCAGGGGAATGGTCTGCTCTTGAATGGGGAAGGGCTCGATAATGCCCTTGGCCGCGAGAGCCTCGACCATGTCGGGCTCAATGCCCAGGTCAGTGAAAGTCACGAGTGTGTGTCGCCTGTCGTTGTATAGAAGTGAATGCCAGTTTAGCCGTCGGGTGCTCATCGGCGGGGCCATCGCCTAGGCTGGGCGCGTGGCTTCGTGGTTCAGACGGCAGCGCCCTCGCGTCGAGGCGCCGACCCTGACCCCGCGCGACACGGCGGCGGCGGCCCTCAAGGTTGATCTTGGCGAGTTGGCCCCGGCCCCCGACGTATTTCTCGGGCACTGCGCCGCTCTGCACCTCGTCTTCATCGAGCAGCTCACGACGGCCATGACGAATGCGCCGCGCGTTGCCGATAAAGACGCTCTCGCGCGCGTTTCGGGTGTGGTTCTCACCCGCTACCTCGCCTTGTCGACCGAGATCGAGCGCATGCAGCTAGACCGCAGTGATGTCATGCAACCGCACCTCGAGGGCGTCGAAGAGTTCGAGCGTCGCACGCGCGGCGGCGAGTGGCACGAGCAAGTGGCAAGTGCCCACGTCACGATCGGCTTTCTCACCGACTTCTGGGTGCAGCTCGCCGCGGGCCTGCCGGGCGACCTGCGCGGGCGCGTGACCGAAGCCCTGACGCTCGGAGACCTGCAGAATCCGGTGCATCGCGTTATCGAGCGCGCGATCGCGACCAACCCCAAGCTCTCGTCGCGCCTGGCGCTCTGGTGCCGTCGACTGGTCGGCGACACCATGTTGCAAGCGCGTTCCGCTCTCGTCATGCACGACGACCCGTTGCGTGATGAAGAGCAAATCGAGCCCGTCTTCACCGAGCTCATTTCGGAGCACACGCGGCGCATGGATCGCCTCGGGCTCACGGCATAGGAGCGTCATGGCTGAGCAACAACCATCGAGCATGTTCCGCACGCTGCCCCGCACGCGGCTGGGGTGGTGGGGGTTCGGGATGCTCGGCGCGGGCGCCGCGCTGCAGCTCGTGCAAAGTGCTCTCGTGTGGGCCACGGGCGCGTGGGGCCTCGACGCGGCCGTGCGGGTGCCCGACCTGGCGTTCGTCATCGTCATGGCAAGCGGGGTCGTTCTCTCGGCGCTCGCCGTGCTGCTGCGCCGGGACTACTCGATCATGATGATCGCCCTCGCCGCCGTGACTCTGATTAGCCTCGGCGGCGTCGCGATTCGGACGTTTACGGGTTAGCGCTCGTTGACCGGGCGTCGTCGCACGGCGATGACGCCGGCGCCGGCGAGCAGCAGCAGGCCGGCGAACGCGGCGAGCGGCAACAGGCTGTCGCTGGGGCCGGTCTCGGCAAGCTCTTCCGCGACCGGGTTCCAGTTCAGCACCTGGCTCGGGTCGGCGATGCCAGCGGCGTCACGAGCACTCAGGGTGTCGAAGCGGCTGCGGGCGTCCCACGACTCTTCCACGGCGGCGAGGGCCGACGGCAGGAAGAGGGCGGCGGGCTCGAGCAGGGCGGTCTTCGTGAACCCTTCCTCGGTCACCACCTCGATGGTCGCGGGCTCGACCGGCGCCTCGACCTCGATCGGCTGGTCGAAGTCGAAGAAGTTCCACACGTAGAACTGCACGATCTCGACGCTCTGGCCGGGCGCGAGGGCGGGCAGCGGGTACAAGGTCTCCTGGACATCGTTGCCGTCGCCGGCGGCATCCCCGATCAGGGGAAGCACAGCCGCTCCTGAGGAGCCCGCGGCGGTGAGCACGACTGGCACCTCGTAGAAGTTGCCCTCGCCGGGATCGACGGCGTCGTAGATGACCCAGAGCTGGTCACCGTCGACCACTGTCGAGTCGGTGGCAGCGGGGTTGCCTTGGGTCGTCGACGCGCCGAGACGCGTGTCTCCGTCTTGGTAATAGTTGTCGCCGAATCCGACGTGAGCGCCCGAAACAACGCTGCCGCTCTCGTTCGTCACGATGAGGCGCGCGCGCACGGTGGCACCATCGGCGAAGAAGCGTAGCTCGTAGGAGGCGTTCAGGGTTCCGTTGCCCGAGTCGAGGGGTCGGAGCTCGCACGTGGCGATCTGGTCGCCCGTGGCGTCCGCAGCTGCGACGAGATCGCCATCATCCGCGCAGTCCGACCGCGTGGTGTCATAGAGGCCAAAAGCGCCCGGCTCGACGTAGACCGGTTGGATGCCTTCGTCGAACGTCTCGATGCCGCCGTCCCAGTCAGCACGCTCGGCGGTCCTGACGCGGGGATTAGAGCCGGTCTGGAAATAGCTAGCGCCCCAGGTCGTCCCCCCGACTTCGACGTCGGCGTCGGTGAAGGGGGCGGCAGCTGCGGGCGTGGCGACGACCAGCGTGGCGGCTACGGCCAGGCTGAGTGCAGACAGGGGAAGCGTGGCGCGCACGGGTAGCTCCAGTGTGATCGGGGCGGGGGTGAAAGCAGTTCGACTGTATCCCAGTCGCGGTGCTTCTCCCAGCAGTGGCGAGATTTCTCGCGAGCGCGAGCGCAGCATCCGCTCGACGCGACTAGGCCTTGGCCGTCGCGCCCGGCTTCATGAGGCGCTCGAGCAGTTCGGCGTCGGCGTGCTCGCGACGTTTCGGCAGCGTGAGCGCAAGGGCGAGCGCCACGAGGGGGCCGCCGACGAGCGCGATGACCCAGATCCAGCCACCGTCAAACGGCAGGCCGATCCAGACGCAGATCGCCCAGATGGCGGCCGTAGCAGCAGCGCCCGCGAGGGGCACCACGAGCAAGCCGTGCGCGTGGCGGCCGGGAACGACATAGCGAACGCCGAGCGCGAGGGCTGCACCGATGACCGTGACGAAGAGCAGTTCCATGATGGCGAGCGTACCGGCTGTTGGCCGGTGGTGGGGTGCGGCTCGTTAGCCGACGAAGCCCACGCGACGAGCCGAGTCGCTGCCAATCTCGACATACCCGATCGCCGCCGTTGGCACGAGGTAGAGCTTGCCCTTGCTGTCGGTCAGGCTCACGACAGGCGCGCCCTTTTCCATGGCGGCCGTGATCGCGGCCGTGATGTCAGCGGCCGACTCCGAGGTCTCGAAGGCGAGCTCGCGGGGGCTGTTGAGAATACCGATGCGAATGTCCACGACCGTCAGCGTACCCGGCGCTCTGGCGCCGAGCCGTCGTGTTCACTGAGGGCGCATCGCGCGTGCCGTTCACCCTCGGCGCTGTCGGCGGGCGCCGGTAGCGTGGCCCTGTGACCACCTTCGACGCCGCACTGCCGCGGGTCGACGTCATGCCCGTGCGCCTCGATGCCGGGCAGCAACAGGTGGTGGATGCTCGCCGCACGCGCGGCGCCGTTGTGCTCGGCGCGCCGGGGTCGGGCAAGACCACGGCGGTTGTTGAGCTCGTGGCAGCTGCCGTGCTCGACGACGGCCTCGACCCCGCACGAGTGCTCGTGCTCACTCCGTCGCGGCGCACGGCGACGGCCCTGCGCGATCGCCTCGCGCTGCGGCTCGCGGCTGCGTCAACAGAGCCCGTTGAGACGGATCAGCCGCCGCCCCGAGCACTGCCTGGCCCTCTTGCCCGCTCGGTTGCCGCCTACGCCTTCTCGATCGTCTCGGCTTCGCATCGGCTCGGTGGCCTTGCCGAACCGCGTTTGTTGAGTGGTGCCGATCAGGATGCCGATCTTGCCGAGCTTCTCGATCGTTCGGTGCTCGATGAGGTGCTCGGTGCCGCGGCGGCGCCCGGTCCGGCGTGGCCCGAACACCTGGGGCCCGAGGTGCGGCGGCTTCCGACCTTTCGCACCGAGTTGCGTGATGCCATTGCGCGGTTGAGCGAACACGGCTGGAGCACCGATCAGTTGCGGGCGGCCTCGCGCGAGCGGGCGGTGCCCGCGTGGGGCGCTGTCGCCGACTTTGTCGATGAGTACCGGCGCATCCTGGGTGCATCGCGACCGGGGCAGCTTGACCCGGCCGAGCTCGTGCGGGCCGCGGTGGGGCTCGTTCGTGACCCGGTGGCGGGAATGCCGCCGGCTCCCCAACTCGTTGTTCTCGACGACGCCCACGATGCAACACCGAGCGGATTCGACCTTCTCGCGGCGCTCGCTAGCGCGGGTGCCACGGTCATCGCGCTCGGTGATCCCGATCTCGCGGCCAATACCTTTCGCGGCGCCGAGCCTGATGCCCTCGCGCACCTGCCCGCCCTGCTGGGTTGGCGCGATGCCGCGCCCATCGTGCTGCCGACCGTGCACCGGCACGGCGCAGCACTGCGCGGGCTCGCCGCCGACGTCACGGGTCGCATCGGTGCCGCAGCGGCGGGCACTCAGCGGCGCGCCCTCGCGGCGGTCGTGCCAGAGGCCGACGACGAGCGCGCGATTCCCGCATCGTGGGGCGGCCCGCTCGTGGCTCTCGAGGCGCCCAACCCCACGCGCGAGCGCACGCTCGTGGCCGACCTGCTGCGCGAGCGGCACTTGCTCGACGGCATCCCCTATGGCCGCATGGCCGTCATCGTGCGCAGCGGAACCATGGTGCCGGGCATCGTGCGCGCGCTCGGCCAGGCCGAGGTGCCGGTGCAGTCGACGGCTGCGGGGCGACCGTTGCGCGAGCATCCGGCGGCCCGGGCTCTCATTCGGCACGTCGAAGTGGGGGTCGGGCGAGCGCCGCTCGACGCGGCGGCAGCTACCGAGCTGGTGCTGGGGCCGCTCGGCGGTCTCGATCGCGTGGGGCTGCGCCGCTTGCGTCGAGCCCTGCGGGCAGAAGAACTCGCCGGCGGCGGCGACCGCAGTGCCGATGACCTGATGGTGGATGCCCTCACGGCGCCCGACCGCCTGGCCACCATCGAGCACGCCATCGCCCGCCGCGCGGCGCGCCTGGCTCGCACTCTGCACAGCATCGGCGAGCGTCACGAGGCCGGAGCGACGGTCGACGAGTTGCTTTGGCTCGCGTGGAGCGAGTCGCACGTGGCCGAAGTGTGGCGCCGCGACGCGGCCGGGTTCGGCGTTGCGGCGGCCGAGGCCAATCGTGCCCTCGACGCCGTCGTGGCCCTCTTCACGGCCGCGGCCACGATCGTTGACACCGTGCCCGACGCCACGGTCGAGTCGTTTCTCGCGCGCGTGCTCGACAGCGATGTGGGCGATGACCTGCTCGCGCCGTTGCGCGGCGACGATGCCGTTCTTGTCGCCACACCCTCGGCCGTGACGGGGCTCGACGCCGATGTCGTCGTCATCGCGGGGCTCACCGAGGGGGTGTGGCCCAACACGCGTGTTCGCGGTTCACTGCTGGGCGCTCCGCTCATCAGTCGGCTCGCCCGTGGGTTGCCCGTCGATGACCTCGACGAGCGCCGCATCGTGCTCGACGACGAGCTGCGAATGTTCACGCTCGCGGCCACGCGTGCCCGTCGGCAACTCGTCGTGACCGCGACGGCCGGCGACGACGAACAGCCGAGCGCGCTCTTCGCGCTCGTGCGCGAACACGCGCGGCGCGAGCGCGCAGTGACGCTCGGAGTCGCCGACGCTGACGCGAGCGCCGGGGGCGCCGCGGCCCTCGATGCCGCGATCGCCGCCTCGAGTGCCCGGCCCGTGCGTGCACGGTCACTGCGTCGCATCGTGGGTCGTTTGCGGCGCGAACTCGTCGACGATGAGCGTGTGGGTCGCGACCGCGATCGCAGCGAAGCCGCTGTCGCGCTCGCTCGACTGGCTGCCGAGCGCGTGCCGGGCGCGAACCCCGACTCGTGGTGGGGCTTGTTCGGCCCATCGACCGAGGCACCACTCTTCGCTGACGACGAGACGGTTGCGCTCTCGCCCTCGAAGCTCGAATCGATCGAGCGTTCACCCCTCGATTGGTTTCTTGACCGCATCGCTCCGGCCGAAACGGGCCCGGCGATGGGTATCGGCACGATCGTGCACTGGGCCATGGAAAACGCCGATCAGCCCGATGCCGACGCCATCTGGGCCGCCATCGAGAGCCGCTGGAGCGAGCTCGTGTTCGAGTCGCCGTGGCTCGCCGACCAGCAGCGCCGGCTCGCGCGGCGCTACGCCGTGGGGGTTGCGGCCTACTTGCGCGATGCCGAGGCCGAGGGCCGCGGGCTCGTCGCTGCCGAGCAGCGATTCGAGGCCGTCGTCGACCGCGCGCGCGTCACGGGTGTCGTCGACCGCATTGAAGTGGATGCCGATGGCGGCGTGCGCATCATCGACCTCAAGACGGGCCGTCCGCTCACGAAGCAGGCCGACATCGACGAGCACGCGCAGCTCGCGGCCTACCAATTGGCCTACGCCGACGGCGCGTTCGACGAGGTGCTCGATTCGGTGCTCGAGGGGTTGCCGCATCACGCGGGCGGCGCGCGGCTGCTGTACGTGCGCGAAGGCACGAAGGGTGCTGACTACCGCGAGGCGGTGCAGCGTCCGCTCGACGAGCAGCAGCTCGAGGGCTTTCGCGAGCGGCTGCGTCAGGCCGTTGCGGCGATCGCGGTGGCGCGGCTCACGGGCGTGCGCACGGTTGACCGGTTCGATTTCGCGGCGCGCGAGCACCGCATCCACCGCATCGGGCCGGTGACGGGTGATGAGTGAACCGACGGGCATGACGTTTAGTGCGGTCGAGATCGCCGCGGCATTGGGTCAGCACACGCCCACGGACGAACAGCGTGCGGTCATCGAAGCGCCGCTCGCGCCCGCGCTCGTGGTGGCGGGCGCTGGTTCGGGCAAGACCGAAACGATGGCCGCGCGCGTGCTGTGGCTCGTGGCGAACGGCCACGTTGCGCCCGAGCAGGTGCTCGGCCTCACGTTCACTCGTAAGGCGGCCGGTGAGCTGGCGGCGCGCATCCGTCGACGTCTCGTGCAGTTGGGCGCGTCGGGCTTGCTCGGCCCATCGAGCGTGGTCGTTGACGCGTTTACGCAACCGACGGTGGCCACCTACAACTCGTTCGCCTCGAGTCTGTATCGCGACCACGCCGTGCTCATCGGCCGCGACCCCGACGGCGTGGTGCTGCGCGAGGCGAGCGCGTGGCAACTGGCGCGCGAGCTCGTTGCCTCCTCGCACGACGAGCGTCTCGCCGCGCTCGACCTCAGCATCGACAAGATCACCGCGACCGTGCTGCGCCTCGCTCACGCCGTGGCCGAACACGACGTCGACATCGCTGACGTGCGCCGCGTTATCACCGAGTTTATGCAGGTGGGCGATCTGCCGCTCGGCGACCGATTTGAGCGCCGGGCCGAGATCGAGAAGCTATTGGCCCTCGGGGCGACGCTGCCGATCGTCGACCTCGTCGAGCAACTGCAGCGGGTAAAGCAGCGTGACGGCTATGTCGAATTCGCCGACCAAGTCAGCCTCGCGCTCTCGATCGTGCGCCGCCACGCGAGTGTTGCCGAGGCGCTACGCGATCGCTATCGCGTCGTGCTGCTCGATGAGTATCAAGACACCAATGTCGCGCAAACGTGGCTGCTCGCCGAGCTATTTGGCGGCACCCCCGTCATGGCGGTGGGCGACCCGCACCAGTCGATCTACGGCTGGCGGGGCGCGAGCGCATCGAACCTCGACGACTTTGCGGGGCGGTTTACCTCAGAGCATGGCGATGCCGTCGGCCGGTACTCACTGAGCACGTCGTGGCGAAACGGCACGCAGATTCTCGCCGCGGCGAACGAGATCGTCGCGCCGTTGGCGGGTCGTCGCGGCGCAGCCGTCGCGACGCTGCAGCCCTCGCCCGTCGCGAGCCACGCGCCCATCGACGTGTCGTTTGACGAAACGCTGCACGACGAAGCACGCGTCGTCGCCGCGTGGCTCGCCGAGCGGGTTGCCGAGGCGCCGCCCGGTGCAGCGCCCGGCGCGCTCGACGCAGAAGGTCGCCCGTTGCGCGCGAGCGCGGCGCTGCTCATGCGCAATCGCACGACTCAGCCGGTGTTTCTCGCGGCCCTTCGCACCGCCGGGGTGCCTGTGCACGTGCTCGGGATCGGCGGGCTGCTCGAACAGCCCGAGATCGCCGACCTCGTGAGCGCCCTCTCGGTTATCGACGATCCCGCCGCGGGCACCGAACTCGTTCGATTGCTCGCGGGGCCCCGCTGGCGTATGGGCGTCGCCGACCTGCACGCCCTGAGCCGCATCGCCTCGTGGTTGCGCGACCGCGACCTGGCGCAACGCGCCTTCAGTGACGAGGTGAAGGCGGCACTGCGCGCATCCGTCGCCCGCACCGACGGGGTGTCGCTCGTTGATGCCCTCGACTTCGTGGCGAGCGCTCCCGATGGCCACTCGCAATTGCAGGGCCTCACGGCGGTGGGTCTCGAGCGGCTGCGGGATGCGGGGCGCACCTTTGCGACCCTGCGCGGTCGCACCGCCCTCGACCTGCCCGACCTCGTGGTCTCGGTCGAGCACGAGCTCATGCTCGACATCGAGGTGGCGGCCAACCCCGCGCGGTCGATGGGGGAGGCGCCGCGCGATGCGTTCTTCGAAGCGCTCGACGGTTATCTCGCGCTCGCTGACCACGCGACCTTGGGCGGCTTCTTGGGCTGGCTGCGCGAGGCCGAGTGGCGCGACAATCTGTCGCCGCGCTCAGAAGACCCCGAACCGGGCACCGTGCAGGTGCTCACGATTCACGGCTCGAAAGGACTGGAGTGGGACCACGTTGTCGTTCCGCGCATGGTGACCGACGAGTTGCCGAGCAAGCCGCGCGACGGCACCTCGGGCTGGCTCTCGCTCGGCGCGCTGCCCTATGAGTTGCGCGGCGACGCCGCGGAGTTGCCGGTGTTCGCGTGGCGCGGTGCCGAGACGCGTAAAGAACTGCTTCAGCGGCGCGAGGTGTTTTCTGACGAGGTCGGCGCGCACCTCGAGCGTGAAGAACGGCGGCTCGCCTACGTGGCGATCACGCGTGCTCGACACCGGTTGCTGCTCACGGGGTCGTTCTGGGCTACGCAAAAAGCGGCGCGCGGCCCGAGCCCCTACTTACGCGCGCTTCACGAGAGCGGCATCATCGGCGAGTTGCCGGATGCCCCGCAGAACCTCGACAACCCGATCGTCGATGACAGCGCCGACGAGCCCTGGTGGCCGCGCGATCCGTTCGGCGAGCGTCGCGCGAGCGTGGTTGCGGCGGCCGAGCGCGTGCGGGCTGCGGATCCCACCGAGCGGGGCGACGACCGTCGCGGCTGGCAGCGCGAGATTGATGTGCTTCTCGCCGAGCGCGCCGAGCGACTCGCGGCGAGTGGTCGGGTGCGCGTACCGTTGCGCGTTCCGGCGTCGTCGTTCAAGGACTTCATCACAGCCCCGGCTGAGGTTGCCGAGCGGTTGCGCCGCCCGATGCCCCAGCGCCCGTACCGCGCCACGCGCCTCGGCACGGTGTTTCACCGCTGGGTTGAGCAGCGCTTCGGGCTCGGTGCACACACCGATACCGTCGACGGACTCGACGCCGAGCTCTCGCTGGCGGCGGGCGACGCGATTGATGTCGCCGCCCTCGAGACCTTGCAAGCCACCTTCGAGCGCTCGGCCTGGGCGACGCGCACGCCCGTTGATGTGGAACGCGAACTTCACTTGCCCTTCGAAGGTCGCATTCTCATCTGCAAGATCGATGCTGTGTACTCGACCGACCCCGAGTTCGATCCCGTGCGCGACCGAGGTTCGGGTCGAGCCCCGCGCAGTGTCGAGATCGTCGACTGGAAGACAGGAAAAGCCCCGCGCGACGACGCCGACCGCGCGGCGAAAGAACTGCAGCTCGCGCTCTACCGACTCGCCTACGCGCGGTGGGCGGGCTTGCCGCTCGAGGCCGTGACCGCCGCGTTCTACTTCGTCGTCGACGACGCAGTTCTGCGCCCCGACTCATTGCCCGATGAGGCTGAGCTGCGCGCCCTGTGGAGTGCGGCGGTCGGCGGCGCCGTCTAGGCGGAGCGCGGGGGAGCGGGGGGCGCGAAGCGCGTGCGGTAGGCCTGCACGGCGCTGCGCATCCCGATTCCGCAGACGCCGACGAGGTCGTCGCCGCGGAAGAACTCGACCACGCACTCGTCGTCGACGCGGCCCGCAACGAGTTCGCTGCGGTCGGCCAGGTAGGTCATGCCGAAGGCGAGCACGTGCGCGTCGTACTGGTCGCTCCAGAACGAGGGAAGCGGAGCGAAACCCTCGGCTGCGAGCGGTTCGCAGTCATCGCCCGCGAGGTGCGCGGCGATGAGCTGGCCGGCGCGCTTGCCCGTCTCGGTCGGAAGGTTCCAGTGCTCGACGCGGCGGGCAACGTCATCGAAGAGCGGGTTGGCGTAGCGCGCCACATCGCCCACGGCGAAAACGTCGGGGCGCACGACTCCGTCGCTGCCCACCGCCCGCAATCCCGCGTCGACGAGCACACCGTCAGAGACGTCGAGCCCCGACGAGGCGAGCCACTCGGTGTTGGGGTCGCTGCCCACAGCAACGACGAGCACATCGCACTCGAGCATGACGCCGCTCGTCAGAATCACGCGCTCCACTGAGGGGTCTCCGACGAGCCCGAAGAGCGACTCGCCCGTGAAGAACCGCACGCCGTGCTCTTCGTGTCGCCGACGCATTTCGGCGCCCAGCAACGCACCAAGCGCGCGCTGCAGCGGCACACGGCTCTGCGTCACGACCGACACCGTCGCGCCGTTCTTCGCCGCCGTCGCCGCGATCTCGCAGCCGACGAACCCCGAGCCCAGAATGACGACGTTCGCGCCGGGCCGCAGCACGTCGCGCAGCGCGACAGCGTCGTCGAGCGTGCGCAGCACGTGAATGCCGCCGAGTCCGTGATCGTCGATGGGCAGTGGCTTGGGTCGCAGGCCGGTCGCGATCACGAGTGCGCTATACGGATGCTCGTCGCCAGCATCGTCGACGACCACGCGCCGCTCGGCGTCGAGCGACACCGCCGCGCGCCCGAGCACCCACGAGACCCCCTCCTCGAGTGCAGAGCGGATCGGAAAGGCCACGTCAGCGTGACCCTGCCCCTCGGTCTGCAGCAACTCTTTCGAGAGGGGTGGCCGGTTGTACGGCGCGTGCGCCTCGGCGCCGAGAAACTCGATGGGCCCCGTGTAACCGGCGCGCCGCGCACCTTCGGCGGTGCGCAGGCCCGCCATCGAGGCTCCGACGATCAGCAGCGGAGCATCCGCGTCGTGATCAGACACAGCAGAGTCAGCTGCGCGTCAGCAGAATTGCCTGCATCGGGCACACGTCAGCCGCGGCCTCGAGGTCGGCGAGCATCTCGTCCGGGGCTTCGGCCACGTACTCGAGCTTGTCGTCAGCGTTCAGCTGAAACACCTCGGGTGCTTCGAAGACGCACTGGCCGTAGTGCTGGCACTTGTTCATGTCAACGTCGATGCGAATCATGCGCTGTTCCTTAATCGTTGAGGCGGGAGGGGTACAGGTCGTTGGAGGGGGTGCGAATGCCGCGGAACTCCCAGTCGCCGCCGAGCGCCGTCGAGACGACTTCTTCACTCGACGTCGGCTGGGCGCCCACATCAGTGCGAATCGGCGTGGGGCCTTCGACGATCGTGTTGGTGAGGCGGCCGAGGCCGTCGACCTCCACCTCGACGACATCGCCGGGCTGCACGGGCCGCGAGTTCGCGGGGGTACCCGAGTAGATCATGTCGCCCGGCACGAGCGTGATGGTGCGGGCGAGGTCGGCGACGAGGTAGTGCATGTCCCACTCCATCGTGTCGGTCGCGTCTTCTTGCACGACCTTTCCGTTGACGAGAGTGCGGATGGTCTTGCCGCGGAAGTCCCAATCCGTGACGAGGCCGGGCCCCACAGGCGCCAGCGTGTCGCTGCCCTTGACGCGCAGCATCGAGCCAGCATCCGTGTCGCGAAAATCGTGCAGGCCATAGTCGTTGCCCACCGAGTAGCCCGCGATGTAGTCGCCTGCTTCGGCCGGCGAGATGTTGCGGCACGTGCGCCCGATCACGATGACGATTTCGCCCTCGTAGTTGAGCCACTTGAGCCCCGCCGGTCGCACGACGGCGCCCTTGTGGCTGTTGAGCGCCGTGATGGGCTTGTGAAAATAGGTGGGCGCGGGCGGCAGCTTGGTCATGAACTCATCGCTGCGGCTCGGGTAGTTCAAGTGCACCGCGATGATCTTGGTCGGCTCGCTCGGCGGCAAGTGAATAGCCTCGTCGACCCCGACCGTGCGACCGTCGGATGCTCGCAACTCGTCGCCGTGCCGCACCACCTGCACGGCCGACCCGTCGAGCAGAATGCGCCGGTACTCGGTCATGCGGCGCTCACGTCGTCAGCGTCGTCGCGCGAGAGCGTCACGTCTTTCGGCAGGGGGAATCCGCCCTCGGGCTCGGGGAAGTACACGTGCACTTGGCCCGTGCCGATCGAGTTCTCGTACTCGGAGTACATGACTCCGCGAGCGGTGTTGGCTTCTTCGCCCGTGGCGCCCGCCATCTGCAACCAGTGGCTGAAGTTGGCTTCGGGCTTGAACTTCTTGAACTCGGGCATCGTGTCGAGAATGCGCTTGTGGTCGCCGGCCTTCATCCACTCGATGCGCTCGAGGTCGGCGAGGCGGGCACCGTCGCTGTAGATGTGCTTCGGGTCGCTCGCCTCGTGCTTGCGCAGGTCACGCAGCTTGTGGAACGTGTGCGAAAGAGCGCCCGAGGCGAGCAGCAGCACCTTGCGGTCGCTGTCGCGAATGGCTTCGCCCAGGGCGCGGCCCGCGCGCAAGAAGTCATCCGTCGTCGCCGTCTGGCAGACCGAGAGGCTCACCCAGCGCTTGTCGAGACCGCGGCCGAGGTAGTGCCACAGGTTGACCGTCGCGTAGAAGATCGGCAAGTGCGGGTCGCTGATGGGCGTGACCCACGTGCCGTTCTTCTCGTCGTAGTCGGCCACGGCATTCGCGAGTTCGGGGTCACCGCGGAAGGCGTAGGGAATCTGCGACATCCCGCGCGGAAGCTCTTCGCTCGTGAAGAGACCCGAGCGTTCGGCCTGCGCACTGATGACGAACTCAACGGTCGTGGCCCAGTGCGAGTCGAGCACGACGACGGTGTCGTAGCCGAGGGTCTCCATGACCTCGGTGCGAAAACGCTTGAGGCCGGGCACGAGGCTGATCTCTTTGCCGTCGTTGAGGTCGTACCGCACGTCTTGCGGCAGCATGATGGTGGGCACGTGCGCGAGCATCGCGGCGCCGACAACCTTTCCCATGACTTACTCCTTCCACCCTGCGGGTGCGTAGACGGTGTTCTTGACGTCGGCGTAGAAGTCGAATGACCACACGCCGCCTTCGCGGCCGATGCCGCTCTTCTTGCTGCCGCCGAAGGGCGCGGCGAGATCGCGCACAAAGAAGCAGTTAACCCAGATGGTGCCGGCGACAAGGTTCTTCGTGATGCGCTGGGCGCGCTCGCGGTTGCCGCACACGACGACCGCGGCGAGGCCATACTCGGTTGCGTTGGCGACCTCGACGGCCTCGTCATCGCTCGAGAACGTCTGCATCGTCAGCACCGGGCCAAAGACCTCGGCCGTGAGAATCTCGCTGCCGGCCTTCGCGCCCGTGAGCAGCGTGGGAGAGAAGTACAACCCACCGAGGGCGTCGTTGCGGCCGCCCCCCACGACCACGCGGGCGCCCTCGGCGGTGGCTCGCTCGACGAATCCGGCGACTCGGTCGAGGTGAACCTGGTGAATCTGCGGGCCGATTTGCGTTGCCTCGTCGCGCGGGTCGCCCTGCACAATGGCCGCGGCGCGTTCGGCGAATCGCGCGGAGAACTCGTTGGCAATGCTCTCGTGCACGAGCAAGCGCGTGCCCGAGAGGCACACCTGGCCTGCGTTGTCGTACTGTTCGATCGCAATGTCGACCGCGATGTCGAGGTCGGCGTCGTCGGTAATGATGAGCGGGCTCTTGCCGCCGAGCTCAAAGCTCACGGGCGTGAGGTTCTCGGCAGCCGCACGGGCGATCGACTTCGCGGTGGGCACCGAGCCCGTGAACGCGATGCGCGCGATTCCGGGATGCGCGACCAAGGCCGCACCCGCCTCGGCACCGAAGCCCTGCACGACGTTGAAGACTCCGGGCGGCATGCCCGCTTCTGTGCACAGGTCGGCAAAGTAGCTCGCGCTGAGTGGCGTCCACTCGGCGGGCTTGAGCACCACGGTGTCGCCCGCGGCGAGGGCCGGGCCAATGCGCCACGTGGCGAGCATGAGCGGAGCGTTCCACGGCGTGATGATCGCGGCAACACCGCTCGGGTCCCAGCTCACGACGTTGTCGTGGCCACGGGTCTGCCACACGGGGTGGTGCAGCTCATTCATTGCCCAGTCGGCGAAGAAGCGAATGTTCATGGCCACACGGGGCATGACGCCCCGACGGTGGCTGCGCAAGAGCGAGCCGTTGTCGAGGGTCTCGAGCTGCGAGAGCCCTTCGACGTTGGCCTCGACGAGGTCGGCCAGGCGGTGCAAGATCTCGCCGCGACCACGCGGGCCGAGGTCGCGCCACCCGGGAAAGGCTGCGCGGGCTGCGGCGACGGCCGCATCCACCTCAGCGGCACCGCCACGGGCGATGTGCGCGAGCACGGTGCCATCGATGGGCGAGACGCTCTCGAAGGTTTCGGCGCTGGCGACGCGTTCGCCGCCGATGTAGTGCCGCGTATCGATGGTCAGTCCGGCCAAGTCAACGTGATGCACGCCGGCGGCTCCTTTGCTGTCGCGAGTCGTTCGGATACGAACGGTTTTGGCGAGTCTAGCCGACCTTGGTCGGCTAGCAATAGGCACGGGCCGACAAATGTGAGCGACCTGGTCTGATTGCGGGTCGTCCCTCGCGATGCCCTATCGCTGAACTTAGGTGCTGTACTACCGCTGCGCTTCGGTGCTGTTCTACCGCTGACCTTCGGTCACGTGCGTGATGGCGCGCAGCATGTCGGCGAGCTCGCGACGCCGCTCCGGGTCGAGGCTCGAGGTGATCGTCTGTTCGTGGGCGTTGAACGTCGGAAAGAGGGTGTTCATGAGCTCGCGGCCCGCGGGAGTCATCGTGACGTTGACGAGTCGCCCGTCTTTGTCGCTGCGCTCGCGCTGCAGGTAGCCCTTGGTTTCGAGCGTGCCGAGCACGCCCGTGAGGGTTGCCTTTGAGAAGCCGCCCTCCTCGGCGATCTGGCGCGTCTCGATGGGCTCCCAGATCCAGGTGACCCAGAGCACGACGAAGGCCGTCCACGAGAGGCCCGTGGCCGAGAGCACGCTGCGCTCGAGGTAGTTGCGCGTGGCGTTGGCAGCGCGAAAGAGGTTCGACACCACGGCCATCGCCTCGAAGTCGAGGGGCAGTGATCCGAGCTTTCCGGCAACGCGCTCTTCGGTCTCGGCCAGCGTGTGCGGACTCGGCATGGTTCCCTCCTTCGCGCGGTCTTCGCGCATCATCCATCCTCGCGTATCTCGGTCGAAAGCACCCTGAGGCTCGACTCGCGCGCCGAAGTTCGTTAGCATCCGAACAAATCGCTTCCGATGAAAGAAGGCGCCCTATGTCGACGACGACAGACCTCTCCCTCGCCGATCTCGATCTGTTCGCGAAAGGTGCGCCCTGGGGCGTGCTTGACGAACTTCGTGCGACCCCGGGTCTGCACTACTCGACCGAAGAGGCACCGAGCAGCGGATTCTGGTCGGTGACCCGCTACCACGACATCGTGCGCGTGCTGCGCGACACCGAGACCTTCACCTCGACCAAGTTCACCAACCTTGAAGAGGTTGAGCCGGCCATGCAAGACCAGCGCCGCTCGCTGCTCGAGACCGACGGCCTGCGCCACCGCGCGCTGCGTCGCATGCTGCAGGGCGAGTTCACGCCGCAAGCCGTCGCCAAGTACGAGACCTTCTTGCGCGGCATCACCGCGAAGACTCTGGATGCTGCGCTCGCGAAGAAGGAGTTCGACTTCGTCGACGAGGTGAGCGCCGACTTTCCGATTCGCGTGCTCGCGCGACTGCTCGGCGTGCCCGACAGCGACACGGGTCAGCTCATCGAGTGGGGCAACCGCATGGTCGGCAACACCGACCCCGAGCACGCCGATGTGCTCATTGGCTCGGCCGACAGCGACGAGTACAAGCACGTGCCGTTCCGCTCGCCCGCGGCGATCGAGGTTTACGAATACGGCAAGCACCTCGCGGCCGAGCGTCGCGGCAAGGGCGGCTCCGACCTCATCACGCTGCTCGCCGACGGCGTGCCGAGCGACGGCCAGCAGTTGAGCGAGCACGAGTTCAACACCAACTTCTTGCTGCTCGTCGTGGCCGGCAACGAGACCACGCGCCACACCATCACGCACTCGATGAACAACCTGCTCAACAACCCCTCGCAGCTCGAGATTCTGCGCAACGACCCCTCGCTCATTCCGTGGGCGGTGGAAGAGTTCTTGCGCTACGCCTCGCCCGTGTACCACTTCCGTCGCACGGCGACGAAAGACGTCGAGTTCTCGGGCACGCAGATCACCGAGGGCGAGAAGGTCGTCGTGTGGTTCGCCTCGGGCAACCGTGACTCGGCCGTCTTCGACGAGCCCTACCGCTTCGACGTGACGCGCAACCCCAACGAGCACATGTCATTCGGCCGCGGTGGCCCGCACATGTGCCTCGGCAACGCGCTCGCCCGCATCGAGCTGCGCATCATGTTCGAAGACCTGCTCACGCGTGATGTCTCGCTCGAGCACGCCGGTGACCTCGACTACCTGCGCAGTAACTTCGTGCACGGCATCAAGCGCATGCCGGTGCGCGTGGTCTAGCGGCTAGGGGCGGGCGAGCAGGCCCGCGACGTCGGTGAGAAAGGCGTCGACGAGCGCAAACGTGCGCTCGCGAGCAGCCGCCTCAAACGCGCGGGTCTGCTCGAGCATGATGGCCGGGTCGTCGCCGTTTTCTTCGACCTTGGATGCCCCACCCCAGTCCATCCACCCCTGCAAGCCCGCGGGGTCGAGCTCGGGGTGAAACTGCACGGCGAGCGAGCGGCCGACGACGAAGGCTTGAGAGGCCGCGGGCGTGCGCGCGATCTCGACGGCCCCAGCCGGTACTGTCCAGCGGTCGTAGTGGAACTGAAACCATGGGCCTTCGCCGACGAGAGTCGGGCGGTCGCTCCACACCGAGGTCCAGCCGATTTCGGCACGGGGTGCGGGCGCCACCGTGCCGCCCAGCGCGCGCGCGAGCAACTGGCCGCCGAAGCAGATGCCGAGCACGGGCATCCCGCGTTCAACAGCGTCGCGCAGCCACGCGATTTCGGGCACGAGCCAGTTGCCGATGCACGCGTCGTCCCACGCGCCCCAGGGGGCGCCGAGGGGCACGAGCACGTCGTAGTTGCGCGCATCCGGAAAGTCGCTGGTGATGTTGGGCGCCGAGAAGGCAGACTCAGGAACAACGAGGTGCGTGTCTATCTCGAAGCCGTGGTGGGCGAATCGTTCGCCGACCGGCCCGAGCGGGCTCACATGATCGTGTTGCACAAACAGAACGCGCATTGGGCCTCCCCATCGAGTCGACCCATAGTCTACTATCTCGTTTGAGTCCGAACGATTTTCCGGAGAACCCCCAGAGTGCCACGAAGGAGTCGCACATGAGCCACAGCCTTTCCTCCCTGCAGAGCGAGCTGCTCTCGGCCAAGATCGACGTCTTGCGCGTCATCTACGCCGACATCATCGGCACCGTGCGGTCGAAAGACTTGCTCGTGAGCGAGCTCGACAAGATCAGCCACGGGGGCCCGGCGTTCTGCCAGGGCGTGTGGGTGACGACGACGCAGGGTGGCGTGCTCGACGGTGCTGACGTGCTGAGCAACGGGCTCGAAGACTTCATCAGCCAAATCGTTCCGGGTAGCTGGCGCGCTCTGCCGTGGGAGCCCGGCGTGGCCTTCGTCGTCGCGGGCGCCAACAACCCCGACGGCACGCCGAGCCCGCTCTCGCCGCGCGTGCTGCTCGAGCGCATCATGGGCGAGTACGCCAAGCTCGGCTACACCCCGCTCGTCGGCCCCGAGCTCGAGTTCTATATCGCCGACCGCGACCCCGAGGGTGGGTTCTCGCGCGCTCTCACGCAGCCCGGCCGCGTCTACACGACGGGTGCCACCGTCGACCCCAAGGGCACCTTCTTGCACTTGCTGCGCATGCTCGACCAGTTGCGCATCGGCGTCTTCGCCGGCAACCACGAGTTCAGCCCCAGCCAGTACGAGATCAACATTTGGCACGGCGAAGCGCTCGACGCGTGCGACCGCGCGTTCATGCTCAAGGCGGGCGTGAAAGACGTCATCGCGCGCGTGGGCCAAGCGGCGACCTTCGCGGGCAAGCCGTGGGGCGACGAGGGCGGCAGCGGATTCCACTTGCACATGTCGCTCGTCGACGCGCAGGGCGAGAACCTCATGCACGAGGGCTCCGAGCTCAGCCCCCTCGCGCAGCACATGATCGCGGGCATCGTCGAGCACGCTGCGGCACTCACGGCCTTCTGCAACCCCACGATCAACGCCTTCAAGCGCCTCGGCCCCGACACCCTGGCGCCCTACCGCGCCAACTGGGGCTACGACAACCGCAGCGCGATGCTGCGCGTGCCGCCGGAGCGCGGCGGCGGAACCCGCCTCGAGATGCGCCTCGGCGACGGCGCGGCCAACGCCTACCTCATGACTGCGGCGCTGCTCGCTGCCGGACTCGACGGCATCCGTCGTCAGCTCGCCGCCCCGCCGGCGGCCGTCGGCTACAGCTACGAAGACGAGTCGCAGGCCGTGCTTCCCATGAACCTGGGCGAGGCCCTGGATGCCCTCCGCGCCGACAGCGCCCTCATCGACCTCCTCGGCGGCGACCTCGTGAACGTCTTCGAAGTCATGAAGCGCGACGAAATCGAGCGCTACACCGCAGAGGTGCCCGACCCGACGACGCGCGAGGTCACCGCCTGGGAGGTGCGGGAGTACTTCCTGGACCTGTAGGCCTCACCTAGGGTTGAGGAATGCTTCGGCGAGCCCGCCTCACTCGTTCGTTGGCTGCTGCGGCGGTCTGCGTGCTTGCTGCGCTATCGGCAGGGTGTGGCGAACGCTACGATCTGGGGCCCGCTTCTTTCTCGATAGCTCCGGGCGGGGATCTTCGGATCGTGGTCTGCGAAGACTTCTCGTTGTCGACGGTGAATGCCTATGTGAACCGGGGTGCTGGGAGTACTGAACTCGTCGACCTTGGGGCGAATCCGGCAGTCATCGTGGGCGCAGGCGAAGACATTCTCGAGGCCGTTGAGCGTCAATCAGAGGCCTCAGTCACGCGTAATGTGGCTGCCCTGGTTGAGGAGGCTGACTACATCGGCATCTACATCGAGGGCACCGCGAACGGAGTTGAACGGTCGTGGACCGCCGGAATCAGGGCGCCATTCACCTCTGGAGAGAACGTCTGGATGAAGCCGGACGGCTCGGTGGCAAACACGCCCTGCTAACTCGCCAAACCGTGAATGCCGGCATCGAGGGACAGCGCCGGGGGTGATGGAGGGCATCCACCCCGAATGCAGCATTCCGTTGCCACTGGTCACGCATCAGATAGCCTGAGGTATGCTCTCTATTTCGAGCGAGTAGCCCAGCATCGGAGAGTTCATGAAACCCCCACACACCGGTCTCATCTGGACCTTCGTCACGCTCCTCGTGCTCTCGATCGTCACCCTCGTCGTGTCGACGTTCGCCGCGGCCGCTGAGTACAACAGCCAAGAGGCACAGGGGCTGCCAACGGAGACGTCCCTGGGCCTCTACATCGCCGCGTGGGCAGGCTACGCGCTCGGCGCCGCCGCAGCCGTCACGGCGGTCATTCTCGTCGTGCGGCTGATCGCTTCCGCGCGCAGGGCGACTACACGGTCGGGTTAGACCGATCCGCGACGAGCGTGCCGCCGTTAAACGTCACGCCAATCTCGCGGTAGTACGCCGCGATCTTCTCCTTCACGGGCAAGATCGAGGCGAGCTCGTCCCAGGGCGAGTCGTGCAGTTCGAGCTCGAAGTCGCCCACCCAGGTTTCGCCGATCTCGGCGTCGACGCCACCCATCGTGATGAGCTGGTCGAGGCTGTTGCCGGCGCCGGGGGTGATGGACGGCATCCACCGCGAGTGCAGCATGCCGTGCCCGTTGACGAAGCCGTTCGAGGCGCTCGGCTCGCGCAGCGTCACGACGAGCGAGGCGAGGCGGTGGTCGTAGGCCGCGAGCGAGGCGCCGAGGCGCGCGCCCGGTTCGAGGCGGGGGGATGCTTTGCCCACGTTGAACACGCGCGTGACGGCCATCGACCCGAGCTTCTTGGGGTAGCCCTGAAACCAGCCGCGGCCGATCGCGAAGTCTTTCGTGACCCAGATGGCGACGCAGCGCGAGTAGGTGACGCCCTCGTGCTTGACGCGCACGACGGCGAAGGTCTCGAGGTACTGCGACCGCATGGGGTCGAGCAGCTCGGCACCGCCGGTCGAGCACGACTGCCAGTCGGCCCAGATGAGCGCCACTGCTCCCGGGTCGTCGTCAGCGAGCTCGACGCCCTCGGGCAGCAGCGCGGCAACGTTGGCGGGGTCGGTGCGGTACTCGGCAGTGAGCAGCGTGCCCGAATAGAACCAGGGCATATCGGGAACGAGCGCGCTCGCGCCGGAGGGAGTTCGGGGCGCGAGGAATCCATTGAGCGAGGCCATGAGGCCCAGGCTACCGAATCATTCGTGAACAAACGATAGGCAGTTTTCGGATGCTCGCCACGAGCCCGCGCACCGCGCCACGCTTGACGCGCGCCCACCCGTGCACCACTATGGCGCCAGGTCGTTTTGATACGAACGATCCACCCCAACTCAAAGAGGAGTCCTGGATCCATGACTGACACCCCCTCATCGACCCTCCGTAAGGGTCGACTCGGCGTCATCGGCGTTGTCTTCTTCGTCGTCGCCGCATCGGCCCCGCTCGTGGGCATCACCGGCGCTGTTCCGGTCGCCATGCTCGTCGGTAACGGCGCAGGCACGCCCGGCGCCTACCTCGTTGTCGGCTTGACCCTGCTGCTCTTTAGCGTCGGGTACGCCGCCATGAGCCAGCGCGTCACCAACTCGGGCGCGTTCTTCGCGTACGTCGGTAAGGGCCTCGGCGTCAACGCTGGTGTTGCTTCGGCGTTCGTGTCGATCCTCACCTACGTCACGATCCAGCTCGCCATCTATGGCTTCTTCGGCGGACTCGTCGAGGGCACGATGGCCGAGCTCGGCGTGAGCCTGCCGTGGTACGTCTGGGCCTTCATCGCCTGGGCGCTCGTCACGGGCCTTTCGCTGCTGAGCGTCGACGTCGGAGCCAAGGTGCTCGGCGTGCTGCTCGTGCTCGAGATCGCCTCGCTGCTCGTTGCCGCGGTCGCCATGCTCGCCAACGGCGGCCCCGAGGGCTGGAACTTCGCCGCCTCATTCAGCCCCGAGAACATCTTCGCGGGCGGCTTCGCGGGCGGTGCGGGCATCGCGCTCGCCTTCGCTCTCGCGAGCTTCATCGGCTTCGAGGCCACGGCCATCTACGGCGAAGAGTCGAAAGACCCCAAGCGAACGGTGCCACTGGCGACGTACATCGCGATCTCGACCATCAGCATCCTGTTCGCCATCGTCTCGTTCGCGATGGTGACCGCAATGGGTGCGAGCGGCATCATCGACGAGGTTGTTGCGCGGTCGATGGATGCTGACGGCAACGTTCTCGCGAACCCTGCGGGCGTGCTCTTCAGCCTCACCGAGCAGTACGTAGGCACGTGGTTGGTCGGGATCATGACGGTTCTCGTCATCACGAGCCTCTTCGCTGGTCTGCTCGCGTTCCAGAACGCCTCGGCTCGCTACTTCTTTGCCCTCGGACGCGGCGGCGTGTTCCCGGCTCGCGTGGCCGTCACCAACAAGGCTGGCGCTCCCGTCGGCGGCGTGATCATTACGTCGGCGCTCGCCGCCCTGGTCATGATCATCTTCGCGGTGGCAGGCCTTGACCCGGTCGGCAACCTGTTCTTCTGGATGAGCTCGATCACCGCCATCTCGGTCATCGTCGTCGAGATTCTCGTCTCGATCGCGGTCATCGTGTACTTCCGTCGCGTCGGTGGGGGCAACGTCTGGAAGACGGTTATCGCTCCGGCGATCTCGACCGTGCTGCTGGCGCTCGGCCTCTACCTGGTGATGTCGCGCTTCAACCTGCTCGCGGGCACGGTGCCCGACGGTGTCGACCCGACGCTGCCCGAGAGTGCCTGGCTGCTCAACCCGCTCGGCTGGTTCTTGGTACTGCTGCCGTTCATCTTCTTGGTCATCGGATACGTGGCTGCCCTCATCAACAAGAAAGAGAACGAACAACTAGTCAAGGACTTCGCTAGCTGATTCACTTTTGGTGCTCGGGTGTTGCGGAAAACTCCGCAACACCCGAGCACCATCCTTCGCATGAAGGATGCTCCCCCCTAATTCAATGAGGAGTTTCAGATTCATGACTGATTCCACCCAAACGGAGCTCAGAAAAGGCCGACTCGGCGTTGCCGGCATCGTCTTCTTCGTCGTTGCCGCATCCGCCCCCCTCATTGGCATCACCGGTGCCGTGCCGGTTGCCATGCTTCTCGGCAACGGTGCTGCTGTGCCGGGTGCCTACCTGGCGGTCGGCATCACCCTCGTGATCTTCTCGATCGGTTATGCGGCCATGAGTCCGTACATGACTAACGCGGGCGCCTTCTTGGCCTACGTCGGTAAGGGCCTCGGCGTCAACGCCGGAATCGCTTCCGCGTTCGCGGCGCTCGTGGCCTACATCACCATCCAGCTCGCCATCTACGGCTTCTTCGGCGTCGTGACGTCGGCTTTCGCGAGCGGCCTCGGCATCGATTGGCCCTGGTATGTGTGGACGCTGCTGATCTGGGTTGTCGTCTCAGCCCTCTCGCTCTTGAGTGTTGACATCGGAGCCCGTGTGCTCGGTATCTTGCTCATTCTCGAGGTGGCGGTTCTCGTCATCGCCGCCGTGGCGATTCTCGCCAATGGCGGGCCCGAGGGCTGGAACATTGGCGCTTCGTTCAACCCCGCCGAGGTCTTTGCGGGCGGCTTCGCCGGTTCGGCGGGCATTGCGCTCGCCTTCGCGTTCGCGAGCTTCATCGGCTTCGAGGCGACGGCGATCTACGGTGAAGAGGCGAAGAACCCCAAGCGCACGGTTCCCATCGCGACGTACGTGTCGATCGGCGTCATCACGTTGCTCTTCGCTCTTGTCTCGTTCGCCATGGTCACGGGCATGGGTGCCTCGCAAGTGGGTGACAAGGTCATCGAACTCTCGGAAGGCCTGGCGAATCCCGCGGGAGTACTCTTCGGCCTGACCGAGCAGTTCGTTGGCGGGTGGTTGACCTTCCTCATGGGCGTGCTCGTGCTCACGAGTCTCTTTGCCGGTCTGCTCGCCTTCCAGAACGCGTCAGCGCGCTACTTCTTCGCCATGGGTCGCGGTGGTGTGCTGCCGAAGTCGCTTGGTCGCGTCAACGACGCGGGTTCGCCGTACATGGGTGTCATCGTGACGTCAGCGATTGCGGGCCTCGTGATCGTCATCTTCGCGATCGCCCAGCTCGACCCGTTCTTGAACCTGTTCTCGTGGATGAGCTCGATCACGGTCATTGCGATCGTGCTCGTTGAGATTCTCGTGAGCGCCGCGGTCATCCGGTTCTTCATGCAGAAGGGTGACGGCAACCTGTGGACGACGAAGATCGCGCCGGGCGCGGCGATCGTGTTGCTCACACTGGGCCTCTACCTGCTCATGTCACGGTTCAACCTGCTTGCGGGCACCGCACCCGAGGGTGTTGACCCCTCGCTGCCCGAGAGCGCCTGGTTGCTCAACCCGCTCGGCTGGTTCCTCGTCCTCTTGCCGTTCTTGGCACTCGGCGTGGGCTACCTCGTGGGCCGGCTCAAGAAAGACGAGAACGAACACCTGGTGAAAGACTTCGCCAGCTGATTCATCCTGTCGTTCGGGGGCGGCCTGCGGTCGCCCCCGAACGACCCCACGCTTCACAGAAAGAACACACACCATGCGCGACGACGACTACGACCTCGATGTGGTTGACCCCGAGGATGCTCGGCTCGAGCAACTCGTCGCCGCGCTGAATCCTGCCGATCTCGAGGCCGCGATCGCCCGGCTGCCGCACGACCTGCAGGCCGCCGCAACGGGCGTACTCGTGCAGCGCCGCACCTACAGTGACGTGAGTCAAGAGTTGGGCATCCGTCAGCCCGAACTCGTTCGTGCCCTGCGCCGCGCGCGCGGCATCATGGCCCGACTGCACGCGGGCCCGCCGGAGGGGGACCACGCGTGACCGCCCTCATCGGCCTCAGCACCTACATGGAGCAGACGGTCATGGGCCTGTGGGACCGCCCAGCCGCCGTACTGCCCCGCGTTTACACTGACTGCGTCATCGGCGCCGGGGGAGCCGTTGTGGGCCTGCCTCCGCAACCTCGCCACCCTGACGCGATTGAGCGCGTGCTCGACGGCATTGACGGGCTCATTCTCACGGGCGGTAAAGACGTTGACGCGGAACTGTATGGCGAGCGCGCGCATCCCGAAAACGACACCCCGCGCCCCGACCGCGATGCCTGGGAACTCGCTCTCGTCCGCGCCGCGATTGCGCGCGACCTGCCGCTGCTCGGCATCTGCCGCGGCTTGCAAGTGCTCAACGTGGCCCTCGGCGGCACGCTCGTGCAGCACTTGCCCGACGTCATCGGCTCGAACCGCTACAGCTACGGCAACGCGACGTTCGCCGACAACCCCGTCATCACGGTGCCGGGTACGCGCATCGGTGGGATGCTCGGCGACAGCCTCACGGTCAAGAGCTACCACCACCAAGCCATCAACCACCTCGCCGAGGGGTTGACCGTGAGCGCCCGTGGTGACGACGGCATCATTCAGGCGGTCGACATCGATGGCATGTCGTTCGGCGTTGCGGTGCAGTGGCACCCCGAAGAGACGCCCGACGATCTGCGGTTGTTTGCCGCGCTCATTGAGGCGGCGCAGCGCTAGGAGGCGGCGCAGCGCTCGATGCAGCGCTAGTAGGCGCCGTCGGGCGAGCGCGGAGTGCCGCGCTCGAAGAGTGCGTCGAGGTCGTCGAGTCCGACGGTCGCGCTCGGCTCGCTCTCGAGCGGATTCGTGAGGTCGCCGCTCACGCGATCGAGCAGGGCGTGCAGCATGCCCACGGCGTCGTCGACGATCTCGGTCGAGCGCCGCTCGGTGCCGTGCAGCAGCCAGCGAGCGAGTTCGAGCTCGGCCGCGAAGACCGCGCGGCGGCCCACCTGACGGTCGTGGATTCCGCGAGCCTGGTGGTAGGCGTCGAAGGCCGTCTCGGGCACGTTCGGGTCGCTTGAGCCGAGCATCCAGAACAGGTCGCGCGCGGGGTCGCCCACTTGTAGGCGCGCCCACCCGAGCACGCCCGTGACCGAGTCACCGACGACGAGAAACGATGACGCGCTGAGCGAGCCATTGATGACGGTGGGCGTGAACTGCCAGAGGGCCGAGTCTTCGGCGGCACCCTCCCACCGGCGCAACAGCGCCGCGGGAACGAGGCCTGTGGCGGCGGCGCGGTCGAGGGTTGTGACGGCTTCGCGCATGACGTCGATCGCCCGCAGTTGGGGCAACCCGACGTCGGCCACGACGCTCGTCGGCAAGGCGTGCACGGCCGCGACCGCGTGACCGATCGACGCAGCAATGCCGGGCGTGATGCCCGCGAGCGAGAGGGGAGAGCCGTCAACAAACTCTGAGACGATCGCGCGCGTGCCATCGACGGGCGCTTGGCCGAGCATCCGCGGCACCCCAAAGGGCAACCGAGCCCGCACACCGTCGCTGAGGGCGCGCACCGCGACGAGGTCGGCCGACTGCTCGCTCTCGGCGGCTGCCGTGCGCGGCACGCGAATCACGAGGGTTCGGCCATCGCGCGTGCTCAGCAAGGCCGAGTCGACGTCGCCCCCCGTGCCGCCCAGAGGGGCCGCGTGCGTCACGTCAAGGCCCGCGACGGCCGAGGTGGCGAGCGCGGCTAGAGTGAGAGGCGATCGGCGCGACATACCCACAGGGTAGGTCGCAGACCCGTGGCCGGGCCACGCGCCACGCGACGGGGCGCCGTCTTCACTGCCGCCGTTGTGTTCGCTGCCACCATTGTGATTGCCGCCGAGAGGGTCGTCGATGCTCCGTTCGCTCACGCAGAACTTGCCGCTCTCGCGGTATCGCATCGACCGCGACCATGCCGCGCGCGAGCGCCCCGCCCTTTTCGATGAGCTCGCCGCCGACCCCGACGCGCGCATTCTCGCGCTCTGGCGCGGCGAGGTGCTGTTGGCGGCCTCTGGCTCCGCTACGGCGGCCTCGGCGACGGATGCGGCCGACGCCCCCGCCCTCGCCTTTCTGCCGTGGTCGGCTGCTCCCGCCGACGCCCTGCGCGTTTATCTGGGTCGCACGCTCGAGGCCGAGGGCGATGTGCCCGCGGGCGCTGCCATCACCGCGGTCGTGTTGGACGACGAGAGCGGACCCGCTCTCGAGCCCGACGTCACCCGGTGGGGCTCGCCGCGCACGCTCGGGCATCGCTTCGGTGACCGCGATGCCGGTCTCGCGATCGAGGCCCTCGGCATGGCCAACTGGCACGCGACGCACCTGTTTTCGCCCCGCACGGGCAACCCGACCGTCTCGGTTAAGGCGGGCTGGGTGCGCGTTGACGCCGAGACGGGGGCCGAGCTCTTTCCGCGCACCGACGCCGCGATCATCGTGGGGCTCACCGATGCCGATGATCGTCTCGTGCTCGGCAGCAACGCCTTGTGGGAGTCGAACCGGTTTTCGCTGCTCGCGGGCTTCGTCGAACCGGGCGAGTCTCTCGAAGCGGCCGTCGTGCGCGAGGTCTATGAAGAGGCCGGCTTGCGCGTCATCGATCCTCAGTACGTCGGCTCGCAGCCGTGGCCGTTTCCGGCCTCGCTCATGCTCGGCTTTCGGGCGCGGCTTGACCCGGCACACGCCAACGCCCTGCGGCCCGACGGCACCGAGATTCTCGACCTGCGCTGGTTCAGCCGCGACGAACTTGCCGCGAGCCTCGACGACATCTTGCTGCCCGGCCGCACGTCTATCGCCCGCGCCATCATCGAAGACTGGTACGGCGCGCCGCTGGACGCGCCGTGAGCGCGTCCGCCGATGCGCAGCGCGCCGTGAGCGCGTCCGCCGATGCGCAGCGCGCCGTGAGCGCGTCCGCCGATGCGCAGCGCGCCGTGAGCGCTGACTCGTCGCCCAGCACTGCGCCCATCGTCAGCCCCGACCGCCTGCTCGCCGCCCTCGACGACAATCAGCGCCAGGTCGCCGAGGCGCTGCTCGGCCCTGTCTGCGTGCTCGCGGGCGCGGGCACGGGCAAGACGCGCGCCATCACCCACCGCATCGCCTACGGCGTGGCCACGGGTGCCTACGATCCACAGCGCGTCATGGCGCTCACGTTCACGACGCGTGCGGCGGGCGAGTTACTCGGTCGCTTGCGCGCCCTCGGGGCTGAGGGCGTCGCGGCGCGCACGTTTCACTCGGCGGCGCTGCGGCAGTTGCACTACTTCTGGCCCATCGTTGCGGGCGGCACGCCGCCGCGCGTGCTCGAGGGCAAGGGGCCGCTGCTGGGCCACGCCGCGGGAGCCCTCAAGCTGAGCCTCGACACGGCGGGGCTTCGGGATGCTGCGGCCGAGATCGAGTGGCGCAAAGTCAGCCGGCTCTCGATTGACGAGTATGCGCGAGCGGCGCAGACTCGCACGCTGCCGTCGCGCTTGAGTGTCGACGCCATGGTTTCGCTGCAGCAGACCTACGAGCGCATCAAAGACGAACGCAAGCAGATCGACTTCGAAGACGTGCTGCTCGCCACTGCGGGCATGATCGAGAACGAGCCGCGCGTGGCCGATCAAGTGCGGGCGCAGTATCGCTTCTTCGTCGTTGACGAGTATCAAGACGTTTCGCCGCTGCAGCATGACTTGCTCTCGCTGTGGCTCGGCGGTCGACGCGAATTGTGCGTTGTCGGCGACGCCTCGCAAACGATCTACTCGTTCGCGGGGGCGACGAGCGACTACCTCGTGCGCTTTGGTAGTGAATACCCCGAGGCGCGCGTCGTGCGACTCGAAGACAACTACCGTTCGACCACGGCGATCGTCACCCTCGCCAACCAGCTCATGCGTGGGCGGCCGGGCGCGCTCACGCTGCACGCCGCGAGCGAGGGCAGCGATCGAGGGGCGACCCCCTCGGTGTCGAAGCATGTTGACGATGCTGCCGAAGCGGCATCCGTCGCGCAGTCGATCGCGCGCCGAATCGATGACGGCACGCCGCCCGAATCCATCGCCGTGCTGTACCGCATCAACACGCAATCGATCGCGCTCGAGTCGGCGCTCGCTAGGTTCGGCGTGCCCGTGCAGTCGCGGGCCGACAGCCGCTTCTTCGACCAGGTCGAAGTCAAGCAAGCAATCATGCTGCTGCGCGGTGCCTCGATCGCCATCACCGACGAACCGCTGTTCAAGAGCGTGAGCGACGTGTTGCGCGGGCTCGGCTGGCGGCAAGACCCGCCCGAGGGCGGCGGAGCCGAGCGTGCGAAGTGGCAGAGCATGAACGCGCTGCTGGGCCTCGCCGAAGAGGCTCCGGCGGGCACGACGCTGCCCGAGTTCGTGCGTGAGCTGCAGCGCCGCCAGCAACAACAGCATGCGCCCACGAGGTCGGCCGTGACGCTTTCGACGCTGCACGCCGCCAAGGGCCTCGAGTGGAACTGCGTCTACATCGTGGGCTTGAGCGAAGGGTTCGTGCCCATCACCTTCGCGCAGGGCCTCGAGGCCATCGACGAAGAGCGTCGCTTGTTCTATGTGGGCATTACGCGGGCACGAAAGGTGCTCGAGCTGTCGTGGGCCGTTCGGTCAACGGCAGCGCGCGCCGATCGGGCTCCGAGCCGCTTTCTTGACGAGGTTCGCGCGCCGAAAGAGCGGTGACGGCCCCGAGGCCGTGACACCCGCAGCGCTCGCTCACGGCCCAGCGCGTCGTCGTGCGTTCGCCCGAGTCGGCATCGATGCGGATGCTGCGCTCGAGCACGCGCCCGCGCACAAGCCGCACCACCTCAACGGCGGCCTCGGTCGCGAGGGCGGCTGCTTCCGCAGCCGCCTGCGTGCCCCAGAGTTGCGCGGCGATGGCCGGCCACCCCGGGTCGGAGCGGGTGCGCTGTTGCTCCACGCACGCGAGGCACGCCGACCGACCCGGGTCTACGAGTGGCCCCACACGCACGCTGGCCTCGCCAAACACCACGGGAAGGTGCAGCACGTCGGCACGTAACCAGCGTTGGTGTTCGAGGGGGTCGACGACGTGCGCGCTCACGAGCACGACGGCGTGGGGTGCGGGGCGACGTGCGCCACGAGTGCCGGGCGCGCGCACGGTCACGGCGAAGCCCGACTCGAGCAGTACAGCGGCAATGCGCTGGGCGCCGAGGCCCGCGCCCACCACGTCGATGCGCGGGGCGTCGACGGCAGCGCTCGCGGTGAGCAGCGCAGCCCCGAGAGAGGAGAGCACCTCGTCGACCCGGCCCGGTTCGAGCCCGGCCAACTCGGCGAGCATGTCGAGGCCCGAGCGCAGCACCCCGACGGCGAGAGCGTCGATGAGCTGGGCGTCGCCCTCACTCACGTCGTCGAGGCGCGCGAGTACCGGGTCCACCCCCACCTGCAGGCTGTGTGGCGTGCGCCACACGATGGGGCGGCGCGGGTCAAGTCTGAGCGTCATGCCGCACATGATGGGGGTGGGGCGGGTATCGTGCGCCGCGCATCCACAGCCCCAAGACATGTGGACTAGACCGAGGGCTCCTCGGGAGCGTCGCCGGGGGCGCCCTCAATGGGCCGCTCACCGCTCTCGTCAGCGAGCAGGTCACTCAGGGCCTGGTCGAGAGCATCGGGTTCGGCGGTCGCGCCGCCCTGCAGCACCGTGATGATGCGAGTCGGGTCATCGATGTCGTCGGCACCCGGCAGCAGGTCGGGGTGAGCCCACAGCCCGTCACGGCCATCGGCGCCCACGGCGTCGGTGATGCGCTGCCAGAACACCGCTGCTTCGCGCAAGCGTCGCGGGCGTAGCTCGAGGCCCACGAGCGTCGAGAACGCGCTCTCTGCCGGGCCGCCCGAGGCCCGACGGCGACGCACGGTCTCGGCCACGGCGTCCGCCTTCGGGAGGCGGCTCGTGGCGTGAGCGGTCACGACGTCGACCCAGCCCTCGATGAGGGCAAGCGTGGTTTCGAGTCGCCCGAGGGCCGCCACTTGAGCCTCGGTCTTCGGCGGAATCAGGGCGCCACTCGTGAGAGCCTCGCGCAGGCTTTCGGGGTTCGCCGGGTCGAAGTCGGCCGCGAGCGACTCGAGCGGCTCGGTGTCGATGCTGATGCCGCGCGCGTACTCGGTGATCGCACTGATGAGGTGTTGCCGCAGCCAGCGCGCGTGCCGAAAGAGCCGTGCGTGCGCGAGTTCGCGCACGGCGAGGTAGAGCTGCACTTGATCGGCCGGAATGTCGAGGCCCTCGCCAAAGGCCGCGAGGTTCTGCGCAATGAGCGCCGCCTGCACGTCGGTGTCGTCACGGCCGGGCAACAGCGGAATTCCGATGTCACCACCCGAGACCACTTCGCCCGCCAATTGCCCCACGACATGGCCGAGCTGCAGCGAGAAAAGGGTGCCACCGAGCGAGCGCATCATCTGCCCGGCGTTGGCCACCATGCCCTTGAGCTCTTCGGGCACCTGCTGGTCGAGCACCGAGGTGAGCGAGTCAGAGATCGATGTGGCCACGGGTTCGGCGAGCTGCGTCCACACCGGCAGCGTCAGTCGCGCCCAATCGGCGCGCGTGATGAGCGTGGGCTCTGAGGTGAGCTGCGTGATCGACGTGGCTTCGTCGAGCCAGAGGGCCGCCACATTGAGAGCCTGGCGCAGCTGTTCGAGTTCAGCGGAGCTCGAGCGGATCGAGCCTTGAGCGGCGATGCGCCCTGACTCGTCTTTCGCGAGCTGCCAGTCGACGCCGTCGCCACTCGCGTTCATGGCCTTTTGCAACTGCCCCATGAGGCGCGCGACCATGAGCGGGTCGGTGGGCAAGCCTGCTGCGCCCGCGAGCTTCGCGGGGTCGAGGTCGCCCTCGCCCGCGAGAAAACGGCGCAGCATCTCGCGAAACTCGTCATCGGCCCCGCCAAGGGGATCTTCAGCCATGGTGCCTACGCTAGTGCGATGGCCTCGGAGCCCGATGGGTTTTCGCTTAGGCTGACCCCCGCGGCTCTGCGCCGTGGGCGAACACCTGCCCCCAGCCGACCGTGGTCGGGCAGAGCCCCCTCGAGAGGAGCGCGGTGAGTCTGTTCACCGATCAGAACCGCGGCGATGCGTTCGCCGAGGGAGACGACCCGACGATCGACGATGCCCGCGTGCGCGCCCGTCGCGTTGGCTGGCTCTTGCTCTCGCTGACACTGTTCGGCGTCTTCGGCCTCGCGGTATTGCCGTCGCCCTATGTCATCGAGCGGCCGGGCCCGGTGTTCGACACCCTCGGCACCGTCACGGTTGACGGCGAAGAGGTGCCGCTCATTGAGATTCCGACCGAGCCCACGTTCGAGACCGAGGGCTCGCTGAGTCTGCTCACCGTCAACATCTTTGGCAATCGTGATCAGCCACCCACGTGGTTCGAGGTCATTGGCGCTTGGCTCGCTCCCAGCCAGTCAGTCGTGCCCATCGACGCGGTGTTTCCCGAGGGCGTGAGCACCGAAGATCGGCGCGAGCAAAGCCGCATCGACATGGAGAACTCGCAGCAAGAAGCCGTTGCGGCCGCCCTGCGGGCCATTGGCGAACCGTACGAGAGCCAACTGCGGGTGGTCGAGGCCGTGGCCGACGGCCCCTCTGACGGCACGCTGCGCAGCAACGACATCATCCTCGCCGTCAATGACGAGCCGGTTCGGGATGTCACGGCGCTCCGCGCCGCGATCGCCGCCAACGGTACCGCCGAGCCGGTGTTGATCGACATCGAGCGCGCGGGTACGGATCGCACCGTGCTCGTCACCCCCGAGCTCAGCGACGGCGAGGAGCGCGTGCCGGTCATCGGCGTGCTCATCGCGGGCGAGTATGTCTTTCCGTTCGAGGTCAACATCGAGCTGCAGAACGTCGGTGGCCCGAGCGCGGGAATGATGTTTGCCCTGGGCATTATCGACAAGCTCACTCCCGACTCGCTCGCGGGTGGAGAAGATGTTGCCGGCACGGGAACCATCGCGGCCGATGGCAGCGTGGGCCCGATCGGCGGCATCGTGCAGAAAATGTTCGGCGCGGTCGACTCGGGTGCTGAGTGGTTCTTGGCCCCCGTCGACAACTGCGATGAGGTCGCGGGCAATGTTCCCGGCGGTCTTGAAGTGTTCGCGGTGGCGACTCTCGACGAGGCGATTGAGGTGCTGCAAACGATCGCCGATGAGGGCGATCTGAGCGAGCTCGCTCGTTGCGAACGCTGACGGCGAACAGCGCTCAAGAACCAGGCCACTTCCAAGGGTCGCCCCAGTAGTCTGGGCGGGAACGCCCGCCGACTCTGGGAGCCTCCTCGTGACGTCCACTGCAACGCCGCCCGCTAACCGTTCCCGCGCGACTCTCGCGATTAGTGCCGCCGTTGTCGGCGTGCTGGTCGTGCTGTTCTTCGTCTTCGCGAACGTCTACACCGACATCCTCTGGTTCGACCAGTTGGGCTTCGTGAACGTGCTGACCACGCAGTGGATCGCCACGGGAGCCATGTTCCTCGTTGGGTTCCTCGCGATGTTCGTCCCCGTGTGGGCCAGCCTGCAGATCGCGTACCGTGCGCGCCCGATGTACGCGAAGCTCAACTCGCAGCTCGACCGCTACCAAGAGGTCGTTGAGCCGCTGCGCCGCGTTGCCATGGTCGGCATCCCGGCTGTGTTGGGTCTCTTCGCGGGTGTGACGGCCGCGGGCCAATGGCAAATGGTGTTGCAGTGGTGGAACCGCACCGAGTTCGGCCAGCTCGACCCTCAGTTTGGGCTCGACATCTCCTTCTTCGTCTATGAGCTGCCGTTCTGGCGGGGCATCATCGCGTTCGCCTCGGCGGTCGTGTTGCTTGCCGGCCTCGCCGCGCTCGCGACGGGCTACCTCTATGGCGCCATTCGCATCAACGGCCGCGAGTTCGTCATCTCGCGCACCCTCCGTATTCAGCTTGCGCTGACCGCGGCCCTCTACATCGCCCTGCAGGGCGTGAGCATCTGGTTCGACCAGTACGCCACCGTCATTCAACCCAGCGATGGCTTCCTCGCCATCGGTGCCGGCTTCACCGAGGTCAACTCGACGATTCCGAGCCGCGGCATTCTCGCGGGCATCGCCCTGCTCGTCGCCGCGCTCTTCGTCATCACCGCGGTCATTGGTCGTTGGCGTCTGCCGATTGTCGGCACGGCGCTGCTGCTCATCAGCGGCCTGCTCATCGGCAGCGTCTACCCCTGGATCGTGCAGCGCTTCCAGGTCGAGCCCAACGCGCGTGAGTTTGAGGCTCCGTTTATCGAACGCAATATCCAAGCCACTCGAGACGCCTACAACGTGTCGGGCATCGAAGAGATCTCGTACGACGCGGTTACTGACGCTGAGCAGGGGGCGCTTCGCGAGGATGCCGAAACGACGGCGAACATCCGCATCATCGACCCGGCCCTCGTGACCGACGCGTTCGCGCAGCTCGAGCAGTTCCGCCAGTACTACCAGTTCCCCGAATTTCTCGACGTTGGTCGTTACGAGATCGACGGCCGCACGCAAGACACGGTCATCTCGTTGCGCGAGCTCAACCCCGACGGCCAGACCTCGCAGAACTGGTACAACAACACGATCGTCTTCACGCACGGCTATGGCGTGGTGGCGGCCTATGGTAACCAGCGCACCGACGATGGTCGCCCGCAGTTCCTCGAGGGCGGCATCCCGGCAGCCGGTTCGCTCACCGACGAGCTCGGCGCATACGAACCGCGCGTGTACTTCGGCGAATTCTCGCCGACCTACTCGATCGTCGGCGGTGGCGACAACCTTGAGCTCGATTTCCCCTCTGAGGGCAGCGAAGAGCAAGAGGGCAATGCCACTTACACCTTCACGGGCAATGGTGGCCCCGCGCTCGACAACGTGTTCAAGCGACTGCTCTACTCGATCAAATTCCAGTCGGAGCAGATCTTCCTCTCCGAGGCCGTGACGGATGAGTCGCAGATTCTCTACGAACGCAACCCGCTCGACCGCGTTCAGAAGGCGGCGCCGTACCTCACGCTCGACTCTGACCCGTACCCGGCCATCGTTGACGGCCGCATCGTCTGGATCGTCGACGGCTACACGACAACCGCGAGCTACCCCTACTCGACGACCGTTGCGCTCAGCGAGGCCATTGCCGACACCTACACGCCGGCACCGGCCTTCCCGCTCGACCAGATCAACTACATCCGCAACTCGGTGAAGGCCACGGTCGACGCCTACGACGGTTCGGTCACGCTCTATGCGTGGGACACCGAAGACCCGATCTTGACGACGTGGCAAAAGATCTTCCCGAACACGCTGGTTGACGCGAGCGAGATGAGCGAGCAGTTGCTGTCGCACGTGCGCTACCCGGCCGACCTGTTCAAGGTTCAGCGCAACATTTTGGGTGCGTACCACGTGACCGACCCGGGCTCGTTCTTCTCGACCGATGACGAGTGGCGCACGCCGAACGACCCGACGTCGCTCGCTGCGGCTCCCACACTGCAGCCGCCCTACTACCTGACGATGCAGGTTCCGGGAACAGATGCGCCGGGCTTCACGCTCTACTCGACCTTCATTCCGCGCACCGCGAGCGAAAACGAGCGCAACGTTCTCACGGGCTACCTGGCCGCGAACGCTGATCCGGGCGAGGACTACGGCAAGCTCACGCTGTTGACCCTGCCCTCGCAGACGATTCCGGGCCCGGGCCAGGTGCAGAACCAGTTCAGTTCTGACCCCGAGGTGGCCAACCAGCTCGCGCTGCTTGAGCGTGGCGAAACCGAAGTGTTGCGCGGCAACCTGCTGACGTTGCCCATCGGCGGCGGCTTCCTCTACGTGCAGCCGGTCTACGTGCGGTCGACGGGTGAAACGAGCTTCCCGCTGTTGCGCAAGGTGCTCGTGGCCTTTGGTGACTCGATCGCCTTCGAAGACACACTCGACGAAGCGCTCGACTCGCTCTTCGGCGGAGACTCGGGAGCCAACGCGGGTGACGGCGACGTCGACCCCGTCGACCCGACCGAGCCCACCGACCCGGCAGACCCGACCGAGCCCACCGACCCCACCGAACCGGGCGTCGAGATCTCGGCCGCGCTTGCGCAGGCGCTGCAGGATGCTCGCCAGGCTCTGCTCGACCGCGAGGCGGCCTATGCGGCCAACGACCTGGTTGCGGCAGCCGAGGCTGATGAGCGGCTGCAAGAGGCGATCGAGCGGGCGCTCGCGCTGAGCGAGTAGCGCCGACCGAGCAAGCCGAGCGAGAGAGTTCGCGTGGCGCAAGCGGAGCTTCCTGAGTGGGCCCGGGTCAACCGGGCCCACTGGGATGAAAAAGTTCCTGTGCACGTTGCGAGCGAGTTCTACGACCTCGCGCCGCTGCGCGCAGGGGAGGGCCGGCTCTACCCGATCGAAGAGACCGAGCTGCCTCGCATCGCTCCCAACGGTTGGAACGGCCTGCGTGTGCTGCACCTGCAGTGCCACTTCGGTGCCGACACGCTCGTGCTCGCACAACGCGGGGCCACGGTCGTGGGGCTCGACTTTTCGATGCCCGCGGTGCGCCAGGCTCGCGAGCTCGCCACCGAGCTCGGGCTCGACGACCGTAGCCGCTTCATCTGCGCCGACCTCTACGACGCCCGGCACGCGCTGCCCGAGCCCGAGGGCTTCGACGTGGTCTACACCACGTGGGCAACGATCGGCTGGTTGCCCGATGTCGCCGAGTGGGCGCGCATCATCGCGTGGTTTCTCAAGCCGGGTGGGCGGCTGTACTTTGCCGACGGGCATCCGTCTGCCTTCGTCTTCGATGACCCGCGCGACGATGAGCCCGCGGCGGCGCTCGACGGGGGCGCGGCACGGTTTCCGACCCCGCGCTTCGGCTACTTCGATAGCGAACCCGCCGACCTCGACGAACCGGGCGATTACGCCGATCGGGATGCTGTGCTCACGAACACGCGCACCGTCGAGTGGATGCATCCGCTTGGGCAGACCCTCACGGCTCTCGTCGAGGCGGGCCTGACGATCGACTTCGTGCACGAGCACGACGCCGTGCCGTGGCAGATGTTCTCGGTGCTCGAGCCGCGCGGCGACGGGCTCTGGGGATGGCCCGCTACCGCCTGGTTGCCCTTGGGCATGAGCCTCGGCGCTACCCGCCGCTGAGCACGGCGCACCCGAGCGCAGAGGGCGCATCTCGCCTCAAGCGTTGACCTGCCGCGGTCGCGCGGCCATGCTAATTTTTTGGGCCTGTCAACCTCGCGGGGCCTCTCGCGCGTCGAGGAGGTGTGAGCGTGACTGAGACGACTCGGGTCGGGATAGACCTCGATGAGTTCGTCGCGCTCGAGTACCCGAAAGTTGTGGCGGCGGTCGGCATGATTACGGGGTCTCGGCGTGATGCCGAAGACGCCGTGCACGACGCGATCGTTGGCCATCTCGCCCGGCCCCCGCAGCGTGAGATTCGCAACCTCGCGGCGTGGATCACCGTGGTGGCGAGCAATCGGGTTCGCGACCTGCAGCGCTCGCGCGGTGCGGAATCGCGGGCTCTCGCGGCGGTCGGGATTGACCCCGACGAGCTTGAGTCCGCGACCTACGGCCTCGACATCGACGTGGTCCGCGCGCTCGAGAAACTGCCCTTGCAACAACGGCAAGTGTGCGTCTTGCATTACCTGCTGGACCAATCCGTACTGACCATCGCCGAAGGCCTCGGGGTGAGCGAGGGCACCGTTAAGGCCCAGTTGCATCGCGCTCGCACAACTCTGGCCCGACTGATCGAGAGGGGAAATCACCGTGGCTGACGGGAACAACCTCGATGATCTGATGCGGCGCGCCTTCCATGACGCCGCGCAACCGGCCGACCCCACCGGAGTCGCCGACGCTTTGCGGGCGCGCGTCGACGACGGCGATCTCGGCGTGACGGTCTCGTCGAGCGTCGCACCGGGCTGGGGAGGGCTCGCCGTTCGCGCGTGGCTGCCGTGGCTCGGCGTCATCGTGGTCGCGGGGATCGTGGGCGTCACTCTCGGTGCAACAGGGGTTTTCGGCGGGTCGATCACTCAGATGACGGATGCGAGCCCCGTCGCCGTCGAATCGGCCTCGGTCGACCCGCAGTCGTGTGGGGAGGGGCCGGGCGCCGGCGGCGTGTGCCCGACGAGTGATCAACTCGACGATTCCCCTGCACCTAGCGATAACCCCAGCGAGGCTCCGCCCGCGCCGGAGCCTGAACCTGATCCGGACCCGGCACCGGCCCCGCCGAGCGACACGACGCTGCCGACCGTGCAGCAACTCAGCATCGACTCCAACCCCTGCCCTGCCGTCATTCAGGCCGTCGCCGCCGACAACGTGGGCGTCACCCAGGTGACGCTGACCTGGTCGGGCGCGACAACCGGCTCCGCTGCCATGTCGTTCGTGAGCGGAACCTGGCGCTACCTTTACGACTCCGAAAACCTGCCCGAAGGCACCATGACCTTCACCGCCATTGCGCTCGATGCCGCCGGCAACGCGAGCGCGCCCGTGTCTGCCACCGACTACATCGTGTGTGTGCTGTGACGCGGCGGCTTGAACCCCCCTGTTTCACTAACTACCGAGGAGCATCCATGAACCGCCCTGTCACCACCGCCCTGACCGCCAGCCTGCTGTCGATCGTCGCCGTCACGACCCTCGCCGCGTGCAGCGCGCCGGCGACACCCGACTCGGCCGCTGACCCCACGTCGACGTCGGCTGCCGGCGGAGCCGACGCGCCCTGCGTGGTCGGCCTGTGGCAGCTCGATGTCGCCGACTATGCCGCGCAAATGGGCGCCTACCTGGTGAACGTCGGGGTTCCGATGACCGACTTTGCGGCGACGGGCGATGGCACCGTCGAGTTCACTCTCGACGGCCTTGCGACGACCGACATCGACCTCACGAGCACGGGCACGATTGTGGCCGGCGACACGAGCGTGCCGTTGACGGTTCGCTCGGTCTACACCGGAACCGGTGACTGGAGCGACCCGGGCGACGGTGTGACGATCGAACTCGAGAACTGGGTCACCGAGGTCGACCCGACGGTTGTTCTCGAACCGGGAGCCCCCGAGCTTCCGGCGATCGACTTCACCGGCATCCCCTTGGTGGAGGTGACATGCACCGACGACAGGCTCACCCTGCGGGGTCAGGATGCCCCGGTGCCGGCTACCTTCACGCGCTAGGCCGCTCGGCCGCAGCCCGCACGCTCTCAGCCCCGGTTCGTCTGCCTCTCAGGCACCTGCTATCCTGAAGACACGCCGCGGGGTGGAGCAGTTCGGTAGCTCGCTGGGCTCATAACCCAGAGGTCGCAGGTTCAAATCCTGTCCCCGCAACCATCGTCTCTCGCGAGACATCCACGAAGGCCCGGTCTCAACAGACCGGGCCTTCGTCGTATGGTCAGCGTGGCGGTCGGGCGCGGCGCCGTTCTAAACGGGGATTCGGGCCGTCACCGTCACGCGGCCCGAGCCGGCGGGCTCGGCCGGGTCGACGTGTTCGATGTCGTAGTAGACACCGGTCGGAGGGTTCGACTCGAGCTCGTCGTCAGAGAGTTCCCACGCGAACTTGCCCTCGAACGAGTCCAAGAAGTACGACGAATCGCCCACAGCCGGGTAGGCGTTGTCGCGCTCATCGAGCAGTTCGAGGCGGTAGGTCATGCAGACCGCGAACCGCTTCAGCAGTTCGGGGTCGGGGCCGCCCTCATCGGTGACGACGGTCACATCAAACTCGTATTTCGACATGCCCGCGAGAGTAGCAAGCGTCGGCCCGGCGTGCGAGCGAAGTGCCACGCGATGATCCCTGTGGGCTTCTAGGCGTCGGAGGGTGCGCCAACCACGGTCTCGGCCGGCAACACCTGGTCGGCCCAGTGCTCGCCCCAATCGCGCAACGACTCGATGACGGGTCGAAGGGTCTCGCCCAGTGGGGTGAGTGAGTACTCGACTTTCGGCGGTATCTCTGGATAGACCTCGCGATGGACAATGCCCTGCTGTTCGAGTGTGCGCAGCCGTTCGGCAAGCGTCTTGGGGCTCACTCCCGGAAGTCCGGCTCGAAGCTCGCCGAATCGACGTGTGCCGTCTTGGAACAACTCGCGCAGGATCATGAGCGTCCACTTGCCGTCGAGGATGCGCACCGAGCGTTCAATGGGGCAATTTGAGCTACCCATGATCTGCCTCTCATCTATTTGTTCATCTTGAGAAACTACTTTACAAAATAGTGCCTACTTTACATAGTGAAGTGATGCATCGAGGATGACGGTGTTCGTTCGTCACTCGTCTAGAAAGCAGTTCTCATGCGACTCCTCGTTCTTCGCATCACCCTCGGCGTGATCGCCGCCTTCCAAATCGGATTCGGCGCCCTTTTCCTCTTCGCCCCGGCCGTGTACCCCGCCGCTGTCGGCCTTGACGCCGTTCCCGCGTGGGCACCGTGGATGTTTGCGATGTTCAGTGCACGAGCCTTCGGTTTCGGCGTGGGAATGATCCTCGCCATGCGTGACCCCTTCCGCTACCGCTCGTGGATCGCGGTGATGGTCGGCGTGCAAGCGATCGATTGGGTCGCCACGATCGTCGCCGTCGTGCAGGGCTCTCTCACTGTGGCGCAGGTGTCGACGGCGGGATTCATGCCCGTGATCTTCATCGTGGTATTGATCCTTGCTTTTCCGCGAACGCAGCAAAGCGACTCTGACCAACGGGCGCGCGCGAGCGCTGCGGTGTCGCGCTGATGGTTGCCGTCGGGTTGTTTTCATGGCTCGCCGAGACCCCGGTCTACCGTGACCTGCACCTCGACGCAGCCCGGCTGGCTCATCCCACGGCTCCCGGCGAGCAGTGGATCGATGTTGGCTGCGGGCCGGGGCTGATCACGAGAGACGCCGCGCGCCGCGGCTATGACGCTCGGGGAATCGATCGGTCACCTCGCATGATTGCTGAGGCCACGCGGCTCGCCAACCGTCATCGATCCCCTGCTCGCTTCGAGGTGGGCGATGCGCGGCACCTCACACCGGTAAGCGCCGACGTCGTGTTCGCTGCCTCACTGCTCTATGTCGTCCCCGACCCGGCAGAAACGGCGGCCGTGTTGTGGAACGCGGTGCGCCCCGGAGGTGCGTTGATCGTGGTCGAGACGACGGCCGCGATGACGCCCGCTGCCGTGCGGCAACTCGACACCCGCACCTGGTCGGGGCGAGATCGGCGTGCTGTCTCACTGTGGGCGCTCGCGCGGCAGGGCCGTGCCCTCGACCCGACTACTTTCCCCGCCCTTTCTCAAGCCGAAACGGCTTACCACCCTTTGCTCTCTGGGCTCGTGGGGGCGTGGGTGTTTCGGCAGCCGGGATCGGCCAGCGACAGTGGCGGGGGAGCACGCGAGTAGGGTGAGGCTCGTGTCGAGCATCCGCCCCCTGGTCCGTCGCCCCGCCCTCGTGTCGTCGGTGCTCGCACCGATCTTCTTCATCGGGGGCACGCTCATTGCCGAAGCGCTGTGGCCCGAGTTTGACCCGGTTCGACAGACCATCAGTGAGCTGGCGGCGGGGGATGCCCCCACGCGCGTCTTCATGACCATCATGTTTGCGCTCACCGGGGTGTGCCACCTCGTCACGGCAATCTACGCCGTGGGCATCGGGCGCATCGGGCGCATCGCGCTGGGGCTCGCGGGCGTGGCCACCCTGGGGGTCGCTGCCTTTCCGTTGCCCACCGTGGCGACCACGTCTGACGCGCACCGCTTGGCCGCCATCATCGGATTCGTGCTGCTCGCCGTCTGGCCCGCGCTGGGCATGCGGCGCGGAGCCGAGTATCCCTGGCTGATTCGCCCGGTCGGCGCCCTGCTCGGCACGGCGCTCATGGCGGCGGTGTGTTTCTGGTTCTTGGCCGTGTGGAGCTCACCCGAGACGGGCTACGTGGGCGTCGTCGAGCGCGCCGCGGCCAACCTCGAGTCGCTGTGGCCTGCGCTGGTTGTCGCGGCGCTGTACCTGCGGCAGCGGCGAGACCGCCGCGAGCTCAGCTAAAGCAGCAGCATCTCGTCGATGCACATGAAGATGGCGCTCGCTTCTCCGGCCGTCATCGTGAAGGCGATGACCGAGCCCGTGCTCGAGAGGCCCACGAGCACGCCGGGCGGAAAGTACGCGCTGTACGAGCCCGCGCGGTAGGTGTCGATCGTGGCTTCGGGCAGCGCGAAGTTCCACGTTGCCGAGAGGTCGACCACATAGTTGACGTCGACCGCCGCCTGGTCGGGCGTGCGCGGCTCGCTGAACTCGGTCGCCGCGATCGTCACCATCACGGGGTTGGTCACCCAGCTCGCGAGGGCAGCGGTGTTGCCGCTCGAGATGCTGTCGGCGAGTGATTCGCGAGCTGCGGTGTCATCCACTGCCGAGGGTGACGGCGTGACACTGGGGCTCGGTGAAGCCGACACCGACGACGCAGACGGCGAGGGGGATGCTGAGCTCGAGGCTTCGGGGGCGGGCGGAGAGCATCCGCTGATGACCGCTACGACCACCGCCCCGACGACGAGTGACGACGCGGTTCGAGTGGCGTAGCGGATCATCAGCGGATCCAATCTGAGCGGTTTAGCTGGCGATAGCGGGAATGATCGCGCCCGAGAAGACCTGCCAGGCGAGGGCCGTCTTGGCCACGAGGCTCAGCGTGATGTAGCTGCGCTCGCCCTGCAGGTAGCTCTTCCACTTGCCGACCTGCTTGTACTGCAGCCACTGGTTGATGGCGAAGGTGTTGAAGAACACGAAGAGCGAGATGACGATGCCGACCACGAACTCGGGCGGGGCCACGTCGTTCGCGCTACCGGGGCGCAAGAAGTAGATGAGCACCAAGATCCAGGGCACGATGCCGACCATCGAGCCGAAGATGAACGGCAGCAGGCCGCCCGAACCAGGCTGTTCGTACTTCTCTTGCAGGGCACCGAACAAGATCATGGCGGCGTTGACGGCGAAGATCGCGAAGAGAGCGCCGATGTCGGTCACGCCGTTGATGGCAAGAATGAGCCAGATCATGATCGACGAGCTGAGCGAGTACTCCGTCCAGCGGAAGTAGTTGCGGTTGTGCAGCAGGCCGTTCTTGTAGCGCGGGAAGAACCACGGGCTCGAGATGAGGAAGTGGAAGAAGGCGCTCAGCCCGAGGAAGGCCACGACACCGATGCCGATGTTGACCTCGAAGAGCGTGACGCGCTCGGGCGGCAGCGGCACGCCAGGAGGGCCCGCGAGGTAGTCGGCGGTGACGGCAAACAGCACCTGCGTGCTGAGCATCGTCAGCACGATCGCAAAGCCAATGGCCTGCAACAGGTGAGCGCTGCCCGCGATCACGTTGTAAATGCGCAGACGATCAATCTGCTGTTCGGGGGTATAGACCTTCTTGGCCATCGTGCGCTCCTTAAGTGGATGCGCTTCATCACGCATCGTGCTGACGCTAGCACCGCGAGCGCGCGTTGGGCAGGTCTCGCGCGTGACGAGTCGGTCAGTCGCGCGGCGGCTGTGCCCCGAGCCACTGCACGGCGGCGGCGCCGGCGGCGACGCCGCGCTCGACGGCGGCCGTGAGGTCGCCCCCGTCGGCCAGCTCGGCGGCGACGGCCCCCGCGAACGCGTCGCCGGCACCCGTGGTGTCGACCACCGTGACGCGCGGCGCTGGCCGATGACCGCTCGCGCCCGGCGCGGCGAAGACCGCGCCGTCGCCGCCGAGCGTGATGATGACGCTGCGGCAGCGGTCGAGCAACGTCGCGGCGGCGGCCGAGGCTTCGTCTGGCGTGCTGATCGTGAGGCCGGTGAGGTCGTGCGCCTCGGCCTCGTTGACGATGAGGGGGTCGCAGAGCGCGAGGAGAGCATCCGGAACCTCGCGACTGGGCGAGAGATTGAGCACCGTGCGACCGCCGAGCTCATCGATGGTCTCGGCGGCGGTGCGTACCGCCGGCAGGGGAATCTCGAGCTGAGCGAGCAACACGGTTCCGGCCCCGGCAACGGCACGGATGCCCGCCTCAACCTCGTGCGCATTCACGCGAGCGTTTGCACCCGCAGCCACGACGATCGTGTTCTCGCCATCGCGCGAGACGGTAATGAGCGCGATACCCGTGGGGGCGTCGTCGACCACCGAAACGCTCGACACGTCAACCCCGCCTGACCCGAGAGCGTCGAGCATGGCCCGCCCATTGCCGTCATCGCCGACCGAGCCGAGAAACACCGGCATGGCTCCCGCGCGCGCAGCGGCGAGAGCCTGGTTGGCACCCTTGCCACCCGTGGCAATCACGAGCTCGCCGCCCATGAGCGTTTCGCCCGGCAGCGGATGGCGGTCGACGAGCACCGTGTAGTCGGTGTTGGCCGAGCCGAGAACGATGAGAGCGGCGGTCATGCCTCCATCGTGGCAGAGCGTGCCGCGCGCCACTCGCGCCAGGCGCGCCACGCCCCCGTCGACCACAGCGCCCACGCCACGAGAACGGGCTGGAACAGCAGACGGATGCCCCGCGCAAGATCGGTGTCGAGCCCGAAGCCGTCGCGCCCCTCGGTGAACTGCGCGATGTTGCCCGGAAAGACTGCCAAGAAGAACAGCGCGGCCGCCCAGCCGACCCAGACCCGCCAGCGGCCCCACGCGATGATGAGCGCGAGCCCGAGCGCGAGTTCGACGACGCCCGAGGCGACGACCACGAAGTCGGGGTCGAGCGGCAGCCACGGCGGCACTTGCGCGAGAAACTCCTCGCGGCCCACGGTGAGGTGGCCCGTGCCGGCAAAGATCAGCGCACCGCCGAGCAACCAGCGGGCGATGTGCTGCGGCCAGGTCGAGCCGGGGGAGTGCGCGGTTTCGGTCATCTCTCGAGTGTGGCGGGTGCGGCTCGCCCGTAGGCTGAGAATCGTGAGCACCGCATCCGTCGCCGCTGCAGTTGCCGTCGCGCAGTTTGGCCCCGTCGCCGATCGCGACGCCAACCTCGCCGCCATGCGCAGCCTCGCGCTGCACGCCGTCGAGCAGGGTGCGGGGCTCGTGGTGTTTCCCGAATACTCGTCGTACTTCTCGCCGGCCATGGGCCCCGACTGGCTCGCGGCGGCCGAGCCACTCGACGGGCCGTTCGTCGCGGGGCTCGCCGACCTCGCGGCCGAGTCGGGCGCGATCATCGTGGCCGGGCTCATCGAGCTCGGAACGCGCGACGACCGCTTTCGAAACACCATTGTCGCGGTGGGCCCCGACGGCACTCTGCTGAGCGTCTCGCGCAAGCTGCACCTCTACGACGCGTTCGGCGCGACCGAGTCGAACTGGGCAGAGCCCGGCGCGGTTGAGCCGCCGCAGGTGTTTGACGCGGTGGGGCTGCGCGTGGGCATCCAGACCTGTTACGACCTGCGTTTTCCGGAGGTGACGCGCCGCCTCGTCGACGCGGGAGCCGAGCTCGTGCTCGTGCCGAGCGAGTGGGTCGCGGGCCCCGGCAAAGTGCACGCGTGGCAGACGCTCGTGACCGCGCGCGCGATCGAGAACACCGTCTATGTCGCGGCCGCCGACCACATTCCGCCCGTTGGAGTGGGCCACAGCATGATCGTCGACGCCCGCGGCGAGCTGCTCGCCTCGATCGAATCGTCGACGGATGCTGTGGTCGCCCCGATCTCGCGCGCTCACCTCGACGAGGTGCGCCGCATCAATCCCGCCCTGCAGTTGCGCCGGTTCGGGGTCGTGCCGCTCTAGCCGCGCAGGCTCTGCAGCCTCCGGCTTTACGGGCGCAGGTTCTGTAGCCTCCGAACCGCCTCGGCGATCGAATCGTCGGGCTTGCAGAACGCGAAGCGCAGCGCGCTCGCGCTCACGGGGCCACCCGGCCGCCCGAACGCGCTGAGCGGAATCGAGACGACGCCTGGGTCGGCCGCGAGCGCGCGGGCGCTTGTCGCGGCGTCGCCCAGGCCAGCGTGCTCGGCAACGATGAAGTACGAGCCCGCCGTGGGCGCGATCGAGAACCCGGCGTTGAGAAGCCCGGCCGCGAGCAGATCGCGGCGGCGCTGCATGGTCGCCCGCAGCGTCTCGAAGTAGTCGTCGCCGAGGCGCAGCCCGCGGGCGACCGCCCCTTGAAACGGCGCGCCGTTGACATAGGTGAGCCACTGCTTGACGGCGATGACCGCGTCGATGAGGGATGCGGGGCCGGTGACCCAGCCGATCTTCCATCCCGTTACCGAGAACGTCTTCGCGGCGCTCGAGACCGTGAGAGTGCGCGCTGCCGCGCCGGGCAGGGTCGCAACGGGCACGTGTCGGCGTTCGTCATAGAGGAGGTGTTCGTAGACCTCGTCGCTCACGATAACGGCGTCATGTTTCGCGGCGAGAGCGATGATGCGCTCGAGGTGCTCGCGCTCAAGAATCGAACCCGTCGGGTTGTGGGGTGAGTTGAGCACGACGACGCGCGTGCGGTGCGAGAAGGCCGCGTCGATGTCGGCGGGTTCAGGCTGAAAGTCTGGGCCGTGCAGAGCGACCGTCACGTGCCGCGCGCCGCTGAGCCCAATGATCGCCGCATACGAGTCGTAGAACGGTTCGAAGGTGATGACCTCATCGCCCGCGCCCGCGAGAGCGAGCAAGCTCGCCGCGATTGCCTCGGTCGCGCCGGCGGTGACGAGCACCTCAGTGGTGGGATCGAGCGAGAGCCCGTAGAACCGCTCTTGGTGCTCGGCGATCGCCTCGCGCAGCTCGGCGAAGCCGCGGCCCGGCGGGTACTGGTTGACGCCGCCGCGAATTGCCTCGACCGCAGCGTTCAGAACCTCGGCGGGACCGTCGTCGTCAGGAAACCCCTGGCCGAGATTGATCGCGCCATGCTGGGCGGCGAGTGCCGACATCTCGGCGAAGATCGTCGGGCGCACTGTGCCGCCAGCACTCACGAGGCCCGCGGAGCGCACGGCGCGCATCCACGGGGCGTCATTGCCAGGGCCGACCATCGTCATGTCACCACGACGATAGCGGCACCGCTTCGCTTACTCGTCGCGCGACGGCACGCTGAGCCGCGTGGCCCATTCGTAGAAGACGGCCTTGCCCGGCGTCGTGTCGGTCACGTCGGCGTCGACCGCCCGCGCGAGCATCGTCGAGAGGCCGTCGATGATGAGGTCGAGCTCATCGTGCGGAGCCGTCAGGGCAAGCCCGGCCGAGCAGGCGGAGAGCACGCTCGCGACCATGTGGGCATCCACATCGGCGCGCACCATGCCAGCGTCTTGCAGTGCCGCGATGAGTTCACCGCGAATGGCGATCGTGGGCATGTAGGCCCAGCTGTGCGAGTTGCGCAAGATCGAGCCCAGGGCGTCGCGGTCGAGAACGAAGAGCGTCTTGGCGAGCGGCCGCTCGTACACGGCGCTGAGCATGTAGGTGTAGAGGCGCGAGAGCAGCCCGCCGCGCGGGTCACTCTCAATGTTCTGCACGATGACGCCGTACATGCCCGAGAACTCGCGGCTGAGCATGGCAACCATGACCTCATTGGCCGTCGTAAAGACGCTGCTCACGTCTGCGGTGGATGCTCCACACCGCGATGCGATCGAGGCCAGAGTCACTGCCTGGTAGCCGTCGTTCGTCAAGATGTCGCTTGCGGCATCGAGAATGATGTCGATGTCGAGTACGCGTGGTGTCGTCATTCTGGCCCCCGGGTAGTGTGGGTCGAATTTCCAGTCTATGGGCTGGGTAGACGAACCGGTGTACCCCCTTTGGGGTGGGTGCCGGTGTGGAGAATTGGCGCGGGATGCCCCGCTCATGCCTACCGTGACGTGCATGCCACGCCGCCACGCGCTCGCCGTTGTTCCGCTGATCGTTCTTGTCGCCGCCCTCGTCGGCTGCTCGGGCGAGACACGTATTCCGCCGCCCGAGCCGTCGTCGGCCGTCGAGCCGCTCTTCTCCTCCGACGAGGAGGCGCTCGAGGCGGCTACTGCGGCTTATGAGGAGTACCTGGCTGTGGTCGATGCTCTTCTACAAGACCCAACCGCTGATGACTCAAGCTTGATGACGGTTGCCTTAAGCAATGCGTTGATTGAGGCTTCCGATTCGATTGCAACCTTCGTTGATCGCGGACTTCGTTTCGTCGGTCAGAGGGAACTGGTGAAGGTCGAGCTCAAGGAGGTCGACGTATTCCACAGCAACACACAGATCCACCTTTACGTTTGCGAAAGTGTTGCTGGCGTCGATGTCCTTGGGCCCGACGGTGCATCTGTCGTAGAGCCCACACGGCCAGAACTCACGGCATTCGAAGTTCAAGTCATGGCGTCGGAAGAGGCCTTGCGTGTCGTGGAGAGAGTGGTATGGGTCGATCAGCAGTATTGCTCGCAATAGCAATTGTCGTTGGTGGTTGCTCCCTCGCCACGAGCCCCCATGCTTGGGCGAGTGCTGGTTGTGCTGTTGAGCAACAAGCCATCACCGGCTGCCCCTCCATAGGCGGCTCAACCACGAGCGACGGCGCGGTGCTCGACGGGCAACTCACCACGGGCGGCAGCCCAGGCTCGGGCGGTTCGAGCGGTGGGGGAGCATCCGGCGGCCCGACCCTGCCGCCCATGCCGTGTGAAGAAGTGTTCGCGGGCTATTGCTACGGCGAAGGTCTCGGCAAGCCCGCAGATCCGGCCCCGGGGTTGCCGCCCGTCACCATGAGCGATCTCGCCGTCTTTCGCCCGCAGGCCGCCGTGCAATACATGCAGCCCGACGGCTGGATGGTGGTGGGGCTGCCCACCAACTTCGTCGCCGTGATCGATCGGCACGTGGTGAGTGGCACTCTGCTCGGGCTGCCTGCCGACGTGCGCTTCACGCCCGTGGCCTATCGGTGGCGCTATGGCGACGGAACGGCTGCTCGGCTGGGCTCGCGAGGCGCGAGCTGGAAGACCCTGGGCCTGCGCGAGTTCGACCCGACGCCCACGAGCCACGTGTATGCAGCATCCGGAACGTACGTCATTGAACTCGACGTCGAGTACACCGCCGAATACCGATTCGCGGGCGGCTCGTGGACCAGCCTGAGCGGCGTGATCGTGCTACCGGCCAACGACCTGGTCGCCACGGCGGGCGGTGCGGTCACGGTGCTCGTCGACCGCGACTGCGCGCGAGCACCCGCGGGCCCCGGATGCTGAACCGCAGTCGATCGTCACCCCAACCAAGGCGGGGCTAGGCGAAGCGGCGGGAGGCGCTCAGGCGCGGCAAATAGAATGCACAGGTTTGCGGAGGACGCTGACAGCGCCGAAAGGAGCACCTCCCCATGACCACCAACGCCGAGCACCCTGAGACGACTGAACCGGTCGCAGTTGCCCCCGACACGACGGCGCCCACCGAGGCGCCCCTCACCGCGCCCGCTGCGGCGCCTGTTGCGGCCTCGGCCGCGGCTCCCGCAGCCGAACGCTCGAAGCTTGCGATGGCTCCGCTCGTCGGCATGCTCGCGGTCGGTGCCCTCATCGGCGGTGTCGCGGGTGGGGGTGTTGTGGCCGCGGTGCTGGCGACCGATGCACCCACCATCTCGGCGACGTCAAGCACCCCCACGTCGATCACGGTCAACGACCCCGACGACGCCACCCTCGTGACCGCGGTCGTCGCCAAGGCCATGCCCGCTGTTGTCACCCTGACGGTCGCCGGCGGCGGTGCGTCGGGCAACGGCTCGGGTGTCATTCTCAGCGCTGACGGGTACGTGCTCACCAACAACCACGTCGCTACTCTCGAAGGCGCCACGAGCGACCCGAGCATTCGCGTGACGCTCTCTGACGGCCGCATCTTCGATGCCGAGCTCGTGGGCAGCGACCCCATCGCCGACCTCGCGGTCGTCAAGCTCGAAGGGGCCGACGACCTGCCGGTCATCGAGTTTGCTGACTCTGACGCCCTCAACGTGGGCGATCAGACCGTCGTCATCGGCGCGCCTCTCGGGCTCGCGGGTTCGGTGTCGAACGGCATCGTTTCAGCGCTCAACCGCTCGATCACCGTGCGCTCGTCGGCGGTTCCCGACTCGGCCGCTCCGCAGCAGCCCGACAGCGGGAGCGAAAACGGCACGGATGCTCCCTTCGACTTCTGGGACTTCTCCGAGCCCGACGGCCAGACCACCGAGCCGCAACCGGTGACGTCGACGACGGTCGCCCTGCCGGTCATCCAGACGGACGCGGCGATCAACCCCGGCAACTCGGGTGGCGCCTTGCTCGATTCGGAGGGCCGACTCATCGGTATCGTCGTCGCGATCGCGTCGACGGGCGGCAGCGGAGCCCAGTCGGGCAGCATCGGCGTCGGCTTCTCGATTCCGTCGAACTTCGCCCAGCGCGTCGCCAATGAGCTCATCGAAACCGGCTCGGCGAGCCACGGCTTGCTCGGGGCGAGCGTCACCGATTCGCTCAACGACCCCGCAAGCACCGTCATCGGCGCGCTCATCGACAGCCTGCTGCCCGATGGTGCCGCAGAGGCCGCGGGTCTGCGTGCGGGCGACATCATCACCACGTTCAACGGTGTGCCCATCACCGACAGTGTCGACCTCACCGCTCAGGTGCGTGTGTTGCCGGCCGGAGCAACGACAACGCTCACCTACGTTCGCGACGGCGAAGCGTTTGACATCGAGGTCACCCTCGGCGAGCTGCCGTAAAGCCGTGACGGTCGTGCGCCGGTCGCGAGATCGGCGCACGACCGAGGCACTACCCTCGTGAGGTATGGGCCAGCCTGCACCGTCGCACCCCGGCGTGAGCTTCGTCATGCCCGTCTACAACGAGGCCGCCTACATCGATGACGCCATCGACAGCGTGCTCGCCCAGCACTACGAGGGCGAACACGAACTCGTCGTGGTGCTCGGCCCCTCGACCGACGGCACGACCGAACGCGTCACCGAGCGCGCGGCGACGGATGCCCGCGTGCGGGTTGTCACCAACGACGCCCTCTCGATTCCGCTGAGCCTCAATCTCGGCATTCGTGCCGCTGCCCACGACATCATCGTGCGGGTCGACGCGCACACCGAACTGCAACCTGACTACACCGCGATGGGGGTTGCCACTCTGCTGCGCACGGGCGCCGCGAGCGTCGGCGGGCTCATGGTCGCCACGGGTCGTGGGCGGCTGCAGTCGGCGATCGCGCGGGCCTACAACAGCCGGCTCGGGCTGGGGGGCGGCGCGTACCACGGGGGAGCATCCGAAGGCCCCGCCGAAAGCGCCTATCTGGGCATCATGCGACGCGAGGCGCTGCTCGCCGTGGGGCTCTACGACGAGGGCCTCAAGCGCGGCGAAGACTGGGAGCTCAACTTTCGGTTGCGCGATGCCGGCCACCTCGTGTGGCTCGATCCTGCTTTGCGCGTGACGTATTGGCCGCGCTCGACCTGGGCCAAGCTCGCCCGGCAGTTCACGGCCACGGGCATTTGGCGCGGCGAACTCGTGCGTCGCCTGGGTGGCCGCAACTCGCTGCGCTACTTTGCCCCGCCCGCACTCGTGGCGTCGATGGCGTTGAGTGCGGCACTGCTCGTGCTGCAACTCACGGGAGTCGTGTCAGGGCTCGCGAGCCTCGTGCTCTCGGTCGTTCACGCGGGCCCCGCGCTGTATGCACTCGTGTTGCTGGGGTTGCTCGTCACGCCATCGAGCGGGCCAACCCTCGCCGACCGCGCCACGTTCGCGCGCGTCATCGCGGTCATGCACCTCAGTTGGGGCTTCGGCTTCGTGCGCGGTTTTCTCTTCGGAGCGCGCGACGCGATCGACACCTCGCGCACTGAGTCCTAATCGACAGCGTCGATTAGCCCGCGTCGAGCATCCCCGCCGCCAGCACGCGTGCGACGACGCGCTCGGCCGCGTGTCCGTCGTCGAGTGCCGTGAACCGCTCGCGCCACGCCTGCATCGCGCCGGATGCTCCCGCCCCGTCGCCCCCCGCCGCTAGCCGCGCCAGCTCGGCCAGCAGGGCATCCCGGCTCTCGGTCACGGTCACGGGCGCCTCGGCGAGCAGGTCGAAGTAGAAGCCGCGCAACTCGCTCTCGTAGTGCTCACGGTCGGGCGCGAACAACACGAGGGGAGTGCTCGTCGCCGTCACGTCGAACATGAGCGAGCTGTAGTCGGTGATGACGACGTCGGCCGCGAGTAGCAGGTCGGCCATGTCGGGGTAGGTCGTGACGTCGATGAGCCCGGGGGCGTCGAGGTTGCGACCGTGGCGCAGAGTGCGGCTGTGTCCACGTACGAGCACGACGTGCTCGCCCGGCAGTTCGGCGAGCGCGGCGGGCAAGCTCGGCAGGTCGACGAAGTCGACGATCTGCGCCGCGTCGTCGCGCCAGGTCGGCGCGTACAGCACGGCGCGCTGCCCGGGCTGCACCCCCAGCCGCTCGCGCACGGCGGCGCGAACGGCAGGGTCGGCGTGCACGAGTACGTCGTTGCGGGGGTAGCCCTCAACCCACACCGGCCCGCCGAACGCGTACGCCCTCCGCAAGATCTCGGCCGCGTACGGGTTCTGGGCGAGCAGCACTGTCCACCGGCGGCTCTCTCGCCGCACGGCGATGCGCGTGCGCAGCCCCACCCCGTCGCGGTCGAGCGCGAGTCGCTTGAGCATGGTGCCGTGCCAGGTTTGAAGCACGGTTTGGTGGCGGCGGGGCATCCATCGCTTGCGCAACCAGTCGTTGATGACGAGCAGCCGCGCGTCAGCCCGCACGCGCCACCACTCGGCTGAGCCTTCGACGATCGCGACCGACCCTTCGGGCACGGCGATCGAGCGATCGACGACCGACCAGTAGCGCGTCACGTCGGGCCGCACGCGCGCGAGCTCGCGGTCAATCGCGAGCGGGTTACAGGCGACGGTCTGGCTATAGAAGCTCTCGAAGAACACGGCGTTCTCGGGGGCCGCCGTGCGTCGGCGGTACTGCTTCTCGAGGCGCTTCTGGGCGGATGCTCCACGCTCGTCGTCGCCGAGCGGCGCCGCAACGCGCAGCACGAGGGTTCCGGCATCGGCGCGCAGCTCAGCCCGCAACAGGTCGCTGCGCACCGGCGGCACTGTCTCGGCCGTGACGACCGCGCGCGCGCTCGCGTGCACGTCGCCCGCGAGCGTCACGACCAAGCGATAGTCATCACTGCGCGGCACAAGCTCGTGCGCGCCCCAGCGGTCGCTCACGAGCGAGCCCGTGGCGCTGAAGGTGCCGTCGCCGTGCTCGACTGCGAGCTCGATTTCTTGCCGAGGCCCGACCAGGGCGAGTCGCGTGATCGGCCGGGGGGTCTCGCCGCGAATCGCCACCGCGCGCTCGGTGAGCTCAGCCGCGGTGACGACGAGGCGTGAGAGACCGCGTTCTGTCGCTGCGACGACCGTCGGTCGTGTGTCGCCCAGCAGCCCCAGCACGGCGTCGAGCACGCGCTCGGTCGCGCGCCCGTCGAGGTGGTCGACCACCTCATCGCGCAACCACGCCGCGTGCGAGAGAGCGGCGGCGCGGCCCGGCCCTTCGAGCACGGCATCGAGCCGGTGCAGAGTCTCGGCCCAGGTTGAGGCGGGATCCCCGCCGCTGAACTCGCGATAGGGCTGGTAGAGGCCGCGCGTCGCCAGGTACTGCGACAGATCGGGCGCGAAGAACACGCTCGGCACCTGGGCGATGGCGGCGTCGAACGCGATCGAGCTGTAGTCGGTGACGAGAGCGTCGAGTGCTGGCAGCGCCGGCGTCACGTCGGTCAGAGCATCGCGGCCGAGCAACCGGATGCGGGGCGAGCTCGCGGCGCCCTCCGCATACGAGCCCGCGCCGAGCGGGTGCGAGCGAATGAGCAGCGTCGCGTCGGTGCGGTCGGCCCACGCCGCGATGGCCTGCCACTCGGGGGGCGTCGGAATCGCGGCATCCACCGCGCCGTCGCGCCAGGTGGGGGCATAGAGCACGACCGGGCCAGCATCCGGAAGCGGATTGTCGCCAGCCGCCACGAGAGCGTGCGAGACGAGAGCGCGAGCGGTCTCACGCCGCGACTCGGCCGTGCCCACGAGCAGCACGTCGTCGCGCGGGTCTCCCGTGACGATGACGCGCGAGGCCGGCAAGCCAAACGCCGAGCGGATGCGCGCCGCGACGAGTTCTGAAGCCACCGGAAAGAGCGCGATCTGCGCGCCGGCTCGGCGGTAGAGCGCAGCCATGAGTCGGCCAACGCCCGGCAGCGAACCGATGAGGGGCAGCCGCAGAGCGGCCCCCGTGTCGAGGTGCAGTCGCTTGAGTGGGATGCCGTGCCACAGCTGCACGACGCGCGCGCCACTCACGCCAAAGCGATTGACGTCGCCGAAGCCGTGCGTCACAACCACGACACCCGCGCGCAGCGTGGCCCAGAGCCCGCGCGGGCCTCCCTTGCGCAACGCCCGAATTCCTCGCGCTCGGGCCGCGGCGAGTTCGTCGGCACTCGACGCGAGCCACGTGAGGTGTCGCTCGGGCTCACGCGCGGCGGATAGCTCGTAAAGCGCGAGTGCGCCCTCGCCGAGGCCGATGCCCGAACCGAAAACCCACCGGCGCGGGCTGCGCGGAACGAGCACGGCCGCGAGCGCCCCGAGCGCATAGAGCGGGGCGCGAGCGAGTACGCGCGCGTTGCCGGCGCTGAACGTGAAGCGGGCCATCGCGCCCGATTCTGTCACCTCGCCACCACAAAGCGAACAAGTGGGTAACGGTGTGGTGGTTTGGCCGTATCGGCACGGTGCCCGCTGAAAGAATCGAGACATGAAGCTCGTGAGCCAGTTCAAGACCGCGCGGCGCATCCTGCGCGACCTCCTGCGCTCGCGACGCAATCGCAACGCCCTCGCGAAGCGGCTGGAGACCGAGGGCACCCCTCCCGCGGTCGGCACGATCGAGATCGCCGTTTACTTCGCTGACACGCGCGTGAACCTGTACCAGATTCGGCAGTGGTATGCGCCGCTCGCTGAGCTTGCGAAAGAGCATCCGGTCGCCATCATCAGTCGCAGCCCCGGCACCATGATGACGCTGCTCGACGAGGCCCCCGTGCCCCCCGTGTACTTGCGCAAGGTCACCGACCTCGAAAAGTTCGTGGCTCAGCAGCCGCTACGCATCGTGTTCTACGTCAACCAGAACACCAAGAACTTTCAGATGTTCCGCTATGGCCGCATGTGGCACGTGTTCATCAACCATGGCGAGAGCGACAAGATGTACATGACCACCAACCAGTACAAGGCGTACGACTACGCCTTCGTCGCTGGGCAGGCCGCGAAAGATCGCCTCGCGCGCAAGCTGTGGGACTACGACCTTGAGAAGAAGGTGCTCGACATCGGGCGCCCGCAGGCCGACCACTTCGCGGGCGAAACGCCCTACACGCCCGACGATCGCACGGTTGTGCTCTACGCCCCCACGTGGGAGGGCGACCGCCCCGCGGCGGCCTACGGCTCGATTGCGAGTCACGGTGAGGCCCTTGTGGATGCCCTGCTCGCGAGTGGCCGCCACCGCGTCATCTATCGCCCGCACCCGCGCAGCGGGGTGGTAAGCCGCGCGTACGGCGCTGCCAATCGACGCATCGTCGCGGCCCTGGAGCGTGCCAACGCCGCCGACTCCTCAGCCCAGCACGTGCACGACACGGGCTCAGCGCTCGGCTGGCAGCTCTCTGCCGCCGACGTCGCCATCACTGATATCTCGGCGATGGTCTACGACCGACTCGCGACGGGCAAGCCCATCATCGTGGCGCGGCCCGCATCACCCGAGGCCGAGATTGACGACTCGGGGTACTTGAGCGACTGCGAGTGGCTCACGACCGAGGGCGCGGCGAGCATCGTTCCGCTCGTCGATCGCGTGCTCACGAGCGCTGAAGCCCACGACAAGCTCACGCACTGGGTGCAGCGCTACTTCGGCGACACGACTCCGGGGGCGGCGACGGCGCGTTTTCACGGAGCCGTCGAGACTCTCTATGCCGAGTGGAATCGGGTGGCGGCCATCCACGCCCACGACCCGATCACGTCGGAGTCGAACCCTTTCGACGACGAAGACGACGAAGACGAGGCTCCTTCGGGGGACTAAGTTGGTCGAGCTCCGCCGGCCACCGTGCTGGCGCGGGTCCGAACGCTTGCTGCGCTGTGCGCACGACCTTGCCCCCGATGAGGCGGTTGCCCGCGCCGCCAATGACGGCGCCAATGCCAAACGGTACGAGACGACCGGCCATGCTACCGCCTTGCTTCACCGCCATGCTCTTGACGAGTTCGTCGCGCAGTCGCTTGTTGAGTAGCCCGACGAGCGCCTTGGGCATGCCCGCCGTGATCGACTCACCCCAGTACTGCGTGCGGTCGGGGCCGCGCCCTGTCGCTTGGCCCACGAACTGTTGCACGAGTTCTTTGCCCGGGCCCCCGAGCATGAGCGCCATCACGAGGTTGTGGGCACGTTCTTCGTCGTCGACCACGATGCCGTGAATCTCGGCGATCGATTGGGCGAACAAGGCCGTCATCTCGAAGAACGCCACGGTCTCGACACCGATGACCGTGAGCCCCAGGGCCGTGCCGACGCCCGGTATGAGCGACGCTGCGCCACTGCCCGCACCGGTCAGAGTCACGCTATTGAGAAAGCGCCGCTCGAGAATCATGATGACCTGTTCGGGAGTCGCCGCGGGGTACTGGCGGCGAATCGAGCGGATGTGCAGCAGCACGGCCGGACGCTGCGCCGACATCGCGGCGCGAAGCGCCCGCACGAGAACGGGGTCGGCGACGGGAGCCACGATCTCGGTCGACGGCACGGCAAGAGACGCATCCTCGATCGGGATGCCCTGCAGGGGCTCGCGCTCGAGTGCGCTGTCGTTCTCGCTCGGGGTGAGGGTCACGCCAACCTCCAGGCCTCGTTCGCTGTCAGTCTATGAGCCCCGGCTGAGCGGCCCTCGGGCGGTCAGTCGACGATCGTGCTCGTGACGCCCGCGCCGTAGTCGCGGTTGTACGCGTCGAGCACGTCACCGATCGGGCCGTCGAGCACGAGTGCGCCCTTGTCGAGATAGAGCCCGCGCGTGCAAAAGCGCTTGAGGTCGCGTTCGTTGTGCGACACGAAAAAGAGGGTGCGCCCACCGGCGAGCAATTGGTCGATGCGCGCGTAGCACTTGTCGCGAAACGCCTTGTCGCCCACGGCGAGCACTTCGTCAACAAGCAGAATCGGCTCTTCGAGGCGAGAGATCACCGAGAACGCCAGTCGCACCTTCATGCCACTCGAGAGGTGCTTGTACGGCGTGCCGACGAAGTCGCGCAGTTCGGCAAAGTCGATGATCTCGTCGTAGCGTTCGTCGATCTCGCGCTTGGGCATGCCGTGCAGGCCTGCCGTGAGGTAGAGGTTTTCGCGCACGGTCAGGTCGTCGACGAACCCGCCCGTGATCTCGATGAGCGGGGCAACGCCCCCGTGCACGTCGACAGCCCCTTCGTCGGGCAGCATGACCCCCGCGACGAGCTTGAGCAGCGTCGACTTGCCCTGCCCGTTTCGGCCGACGACGCCGATGGCTTCACCGGCGCGCACCTCGACGCTCACGTTGCGCAATGCCCAGAACTCATTGGGGCGCGAGCGTCGCTTCGACCCGGCGAAGAGGTCTTTGAACGATCGGCGCCCACGACGATTGCGGCGAAAGCGAATGCCCGCATCAGCCACGCGAATGACGGTCTCGGCGGTCACTAGACCTCCTTCAAGACGGCGCGCACCATGCGCCGGAAGACGAGAATGCCGATCGCGAGAATGACGAGACTCATGACGGCCGCGATGATCACGGCGCGGGCATCCAGCTGATCCGGAAAGAAGCTCGCCCGATAGAGCGAGATGATGCCGGCGAGCGGGTTGAACGACGCCCAGAAGTCGAGGCCATGGGGCAGGTCACCCAGGCCATAGATGATGGGCGAGGCGTAGAACAAGAAGCGCAACACGAGCTTGACCGCGCGCTCGAGGTCACGGAAGAAGACCACGAGGGGGGCGATGATGAGCCCGAGCCCGACGGTCAGGATTGCTTGCAGCACGATCGCAACGGGCAGCCACAGCACGCCCCAGGTCGGCTGCGCGCCGAAGATCATCGCGAAGATCACGATGACCGGCAGGGCCGCGATGAACTCGATGCCTTTCGAGAGCACGATGCGGTTGACCCAAATCGTGCGGGGAATGCGCGTCGAGCGCACGAGCTTGGCGTCTTTCGTAAACGCGCGCGTCGCGTCGCCCACGGCGCCGTTGAACCACATCCACGGCAGCAAGCCGGCGAGCAGAAACACGATGTAGGGCTCGTAGCCGATTGTGCGATCAACAACCTGCGTGAAGACGAACCAGTAGATGACCGCCATCACCAGGGGGTCGAGCACCGACCACAGGTAGCCCAAGAACGAGGTGGCGTAGCGCACCTTGAGATCGCGGCTCGTCAGCAGCCACAGCGATTGCCGATAGACCTGCGCGGGAGTGCGCGCGGGTCGCGGCGGTAGGGCGGTGGTCACGAACGACAACGCTAGCGCCACGCGTGCGCATTCGCCCGCGAATGTGCCGTTCGGGACGCTCGAACGCCTAGACGTGCAGGTTGGCGCGCTCGAGGTCTTCGGCGAAGTCGATCTCAACGGCGTAGAGGTCGCTGATGTCGACGGGCTCAACCGTGATGCCGTCGTGCTCGATCGCCAGCTCAATGCCGCGTTCAAAATAGTCTTGGTCGGCGCACTGCTTGAGGTGGCGCATCAGCATGGCCTTGTCGCGGCTCGAGATGTAGTTGATGCCCACGGCTTCGCCGAGCCCGCCCGAGACGGTCTTCGAGAGCTTCTGAATGAAGCCTTCAGCGTCGACGGTGTACTTGACCTCTTCGTCGCTCACGGTGGAGGTGTTGACGCTCACAAACGAGCGGTCGGCGTGCACGAGGGTCGACACGCGCACGAGAACCTGCGGGTCGAACACAACGTCGCCGTTCATCCACAAGACACCCTGCTTGCCGGTGGCCTTGAGGGCGCGCAGCAGGCTCTTCGAGGTGTTGGTCTGGTCGTACTGCTCGTTGTAGACGTACTCAACCTCGGGGAACGCATCGATGATGTGCTCGAGCTTGTAGCCCACGACGGTCGTGATGGTCACGTCGGTGCCGAACGCAGCGGCGATGTTGTCGTGCTGCTGGCGCATGATGGTGCGCCCATCGCTCAACTCGGTGAGCGGCTTCGGAAGCTCGCGGCCGAGGCGACTGCCCATTCCGGCGGCGAGGATGACGACCTGAGTGGTCATGTGTGAACTCCTGATGTGTCTGCGTAAGTGAAGGGACACATCGTTGTGCACCTGAAGTTTACCGGCGACGACCCCGAAACGACATGCTTTGTTCATCTATTGTTTCCGAACCGTGACCCGTGGATGCCGCGTTTGGCAGGCCGGTGCCGAACCGAGAGGTTGGTAGCGTTACGTCTGTGGAATCCTCGTCAGCATCGCCCAAGCGCACGGGGAAGCCCCACCGACCCGCTCGCACGGCGAAACCGGCACGGGCGACATCACGCCCTCAACCCAGCCCGGCGAAGGTGGCAGCCCCCGCCCCCGTCGTGCTCGACGTCGTCGGAGTGCGCAAGTCGTTTGGGGGCGCGGTCGCTGTTGATGACGTCAGCCTGTCGGTGCGTCGAGGATCGATCTTCGGATTCGTGGGCCCGAACGGCGCCGGAAAGACCACAACGCTCTCGATCATCACGGGGTTGCTGCGCCCAGATGCGGGCACCATCACGGTCGGCGGCGCTGACGTGTGGAACGCGCCCTCTGAGGCCAAAAGCAAACTCGGGGTGTTGCCCGACCGCATGCGACTGTTCGACCGCCTCACCGGGGCACAGATGCTCTACTACTCCGCGGTGTTGCACGGGCTCGACCGTGCGACGGCACGCACGCGCAGCGACGACCTCGCGCTTGCACTGGGCCTGGACGGCTCGCTTGACCGGCCGGTGCGCGACTATTCGATTGGCATGATCAAAAAGATCTCGCTCGCGGCCGCGATGATTCACTCGCCCTCGGTGCTCGTGCTCGACGAGCCGTTCGAATCGGTTGATCCGGTGTCGACTTCTCAAGCAGTCGAACTCTTGACCCGCTTTGCTGCGGCGGGCGGCACCGTAGTTCTCTCGAGCCACAACATGGATCTCGTTGAGCGCGTGTGCGACAGCGTCGCCGTCATTGTCGATGGCCGCATTCTCGCGAGCGGCAGCCTTGACGAGGTGCGCGCGGGTCGCCGACTCGAAGAGCGATTCGTCGAGCTTGCCGGGGGTCGCGTCGCCGTGGAGGGCCTCGAGTGGTTGACCACGTTCTCCGACTGAAGCTCGCCCTGCTGGCCTCGGCCTTTCGGCCCGGGCCCGCTCTCGCGCGCACGATTCTGACCCTCGCGCTCGCTGTCGCGGTCGGCGTGGGCATCATCATGCTCGCGCTCGCTGTCGACATCGCGCTGCCCACCCACCGCGCGGGCATCGTGATCGTTGCGTCAGCTCTCTCGGTCGCGATCGCGGTTGCTCCGCTCAGCGCCGGACTCGGGTCGGCGCTCGAGCCCGGGCGGTTCGCGCCGTATCCTCTCGACCCGCGCCGGCTCGCCGTGTCGCTGGGCGTCGCGGGCGCGGTCGGGCTACCGGGTGCGCTCGCCGTGGTTCTGGGCATTGGCCTCGTGATTGCCTGGGCGGCAACCCCCACGACTGGCGCTGCCGTCGTGGCGGCGGTGCTGGCGGCCGTAGCGATCATCCTCAGTTCGCAGTATCTCGTCGCCGTAGCGGGTCAGCTTGTCGTGTCGACAATGGCCCGGCGCCTCGTCACCACGGTGGCTCGCGTGGTCATCGGCGTTGCGATCGCGGCAGCCATCACCACCGTGCTCGTCGTGCTCGAGGAGCGCGAGGGCGAGGCGCTCAGCGCGATTGCGACCGTGCTGGGCAATTCGCCGGTCGGCCTGCTGTGGGCGGCGCCCGCGAGTGACCTCGCTGCGCTCATCGCGCGCGTGCTGGGCGGGGTCGTCATGGTGGGCGTGCTCGCGTGGGGCTGGGGGTGGATGGTCGCGCGCCTTCTCGAAACACCCCTGCGCAGTCGCGCGGTCACCTCGACAACCGGACTCGGGTGGTTCGACCTGGCCCCGGCCACGCCCGGAGGAGTGATCGCGGCGCGCAGCCTGCTCTACTGGACGAGCGATTCGCGCTACCGGGCGGTCATCATCGCCCTGCCGGTGGCGCCGGTACTGATGATGTTGGCCTTTGCGGCCGCAGGTGCCCCCTTGCCGCCGTTGTGGCTCGTGCCCCTGCCCGTGCTTGCTCTGCTTCTCGGCTGGTTCTCGCACAACGACGTGGCCTACGACCACACGGCCGTGTGGGTGCACGTGGCCGCACCCCTCCCGGGCGCGGCCGACCGGTGGGGCCGCTGTGTTCCGCCGATACTTCTCGGTATTCCGCTCATCGTCGTTCTCGCGCCACTGTTTGCCATGTGGTCTGGCGTGGAGGGAGCGCTGCCCGCCCTTCTGGGCGTGAGTGCCGGTCTGCTGCTGACGGGGCTCGGCGTCTCGAGCGTGACGTCGGCGCTCGGCGCCTACCCCGCGGCGCGGCCCGGGGCCGGTCCGTTCGATCAGCCCCCCACGCTCGGCGCGCGCGCGGGCTGGGCCCAATCGCTCTCGTTGCTCGCGACCATCGGCTTCATGGCGCCCGCACTCATCGTCGCGGGCTGGGGTTTCTCGCAGCCCGAGTGGTTCACGGTGGCGGGCATCGCCGGGGCCGCGACGGGCGTCGGAATGCTCCTGCTCGGCATCGTCATTGGCGGGCGAGCGTTTCGCGAACGGGCACCTGAGTTGCTGACCCTTGTGATGCGCACCTAGTTCACCGCTCGGCTACCCGGCGGGGGCATCCGCTCGCCGCGTAGAATGCCCGCATGGCGACTCTCGACGAACCGGGCGGGGCAGGGCAAGGCGGCGGCACCGACGTGCTCGACCGCGAGCTCGAAAAGCTGCTCAATGAAGAACAGCTCGAAGACGGCGACCACGAACGCTTTTCGCACTACGTGCCGAAGAACAAGATCATTGAGTCGGCGCTGACGGGCAAGCCCGTTCGCGCGCTCTGCGGCAAGAAGTGGACTCCCGGTCGCGACCCCGAGAAGTTTCCGATCTGCCCCGACTGCCAGAAGATCTACGAGAAGATGCGCGACGAATAGGGTGGCCGACCGCACCTTTCGCCTCGGCGGCGCCTTGCGCGGGCTCTTCACGAACCCGACGATCGACGACGACACGTGGGATGACCTCGAGGCTGCCCTCATCGGCGCCGACTTTGGCCCCGACCTCACCGACGAGATTCTCGCCGAGCTGCGCACCAACGTCGCCAAGTTCAAGACCACCGACCCGCGCGACCTCACGCGCATGCTGCGCGAGGCCATCGAAGAGCGCCTTGCTGCGCACGACCCCACGCTCACTCTGAGCAACCGCCCCGCGGTCGTGCTCGTCGTGGGCGTCAATGGCGTCGGCAAAACGACGACGATCGGCAAGTTCGCCAAGTTCTTGACGGGATACGGGCGCACCGTCGTCGTCGGCGCGGCCGACACCTTCCGCGCCGCGGCGGTTGACCAGCTCGCGACGTGGGCCGAGCGCGCGGGAGCGCAGGTCGTGCGCCCGCAGCACCCGGGCCAAGACCCCGCGAGTGTGGCCTACCAAACCGTGCAGTTTGCGATCGACAACGGCATCGATATCGCCATCGTTGACACGGCCGGTCGCCTACAAACCAAGGCGGGCCTCATGGATGAGCTCGGCAAGGTCACGCGCGTCATCGAGAAGCTCACGCCCATCGCCGAAGTGCTGCTCGTGCTCGACGGCACGACGGGCCAAAACGGCCTCGCGCAAGCCGAGGCGTTCATCGAAAGCGCGGGGGTCACCGGGCTCGTCGTCACAAAGCTCGACGGCTCGGCCAAGGGTGGCTTCGTGTTGCGCGTGCAACAGCAGACGGGCATCCCGATCAAGCTCATTGGTCAGGGCGAAGACATTGGCGACCTCACGGGCTTCACGCCGCACGTCTTCGCCGCGAGTTTGGTGCCCTGACCAGGGCACTCAGCAGGCAGAGCCCTTATGCCTCGAGCGCGGCGTGCTCGGCGGCGAGCATGAGGTACGTCTCGGCGTTGCGCCGATTTGCTGCCACTTCGTCGTCGGTCAATTCGCGGCGAACCTTAGCGGGCACGCCGGCGACGAGTGATCGCGGCGGCACGATTGTGCCCTCGAGCACAACAGCGCCCGCGGCAACGAGCGACTCGCGCCCGATGACGGCACCGTTCAAGACCGTCGAGCTCATGCCGATGAGGCAGTCGTCTTCGACGACGCAACCGTGCAGCATCGCGTTGTGTCCCACGCTCACTCCGCGCCCGACGATCGTGGGTTTGCCGGGGTCGCCGTGCACGGTCACGTTGTCTTGCAGGTTGGAGCCTTCGCCGACCTCGATGAGGTCGCGGTCGCCGCGCAACACGGCACCGTAGAAGACCGAAGCGCGCGGGTGGATGCGCACCTGGCCGATGAGCGTCGCATTCGGGGCGACCCACGCGGCAGCATCCACCTGGGGTTCGTGGCCAAAGATTGCGCGACGCATGGTGCCTCCCGAAGCGGTTGGGGTGTCTGCACGGCCAGTCAACCAGACCGCCCCGCCTAGAATGGGGCCACTATGGCGACGTTCGGCACTCTCTCTGATCGGCTTACCGCGACCTTCAGCGCGCTGCGCACGAAGGGCAAGCTCAGCGCGGCCGATGTCGACGGCACGGTGCGCGAGATTCGCCGGGCCCTGCTCGACGCCGACGTTGCCCTGCCGGTGGTCAAAGACTTCACCGCAGCCGTGCGCGAGCGTGCGCTCGGCGACGAGGTCAACAAGGCCCTCAACCCGGCCCAGCAGGTCGTGCAGATCGTCAACGACGAGCTCATCACGATTCTGGGCGGCCAGCAGCGTCGACTGCAGTTCGCCAAGAACCCGCCCACGGTCATCATGCTCGCGGGTCTGCAGGGTGCCGGAAAGACCACGCTCGCGGGCAAGCTCGCAAAGTGGTTGAAGGCGGATGGCCACACTCCGCTGCTCGTCGCCGCCGACCTTCAGCGGCCCAACGCCGTGCAGCAGTTGCAGGTCGTCGCCGAGCAGGCCGGGGTTGCCGTGTTCGCGCCCGAGCCGGGCAATGGCAAGGGCGACCCCGTGCGGGTCGCGAAAGACGCGCTCAAGCACGCCAAGACGAATCTGCACGATGTCGTGATCGTCGACACGGCCGGTCGCCTCGGTGTTGATGCCGAGCTCATGAAGCAGGCCGCCGACATTCGCAAGGCCGTCGACCCCGACGAAGTGCTCTTCGTCATCGACGCGATGATCGGTCAAGACGCCGTCACTACGGCCAAGGCCTTCCAAGACGGCGTCGACTTCACGGGCGTCGTGCTCTCGAAGCTCGACGGCGATGCGCGCGGTGGTGCCGCGTTGAGCGTCGCGAGCATCACGGGTCGTCCGATCATGTTCGCGTCGACGGGTGAAGGTCTCGACGACTTCGAGCCGTTCTACCCCGACCGTATGGCGAGCCGCATTCTCGACCTCGGCGACATCCTCACGCTCATCGAGCAGGCGCAGAAGACCTTCGACGAAGAAGACGCGCGCAAGACAGCCGAGAAGTTCGCGACCGACAGTTTCACGCTCGAAGACTTTCTTGCCCAGATGCAGCAGCTCAAGAACATGGGCTCGATCAAGAACATGCTCGGCATGTTGCCGGGCGCCCGCGGCATGCGCGAGCAACTCGACAACTTCGACGAGAGTGAGCTCACGCGCACCGAGGCGATCATTCAGTCGATGACGCCCGCCGAGCGCCGCGTGCCCAAGCTGCTCAATGGCTCGCGCCGCGTGCGCATCGCGCGCGGCTCGGGCACGACCGTGACCGACGTCAACTCGCTCGTCACGCGCTTCGAGCAAGCCGCCAAGATGATGAAGACCGTCGCCAAGGGCGGGGTTCCCCAGGTTCCCGGGATGGGCCCGATGCCCGGCATGGGTGGGGGTGGCGGCGCCGCATCACTGCGCAAGGCACAGGCCAAGAAGAAGGGCAAGGGTGCCTCGAAGTCGGGCAACCCGGCCAAGCGTGCGGCCGAAGAGGCCGCTCGCGCGCAAGGGCTCAAGCCCGGCGCGAGTGCGGGCGCATCCGGTAGCGGATTCGGGCTCGGCGGGGGCGCGGCTGCGGGCGGCGCGCAGCCGAGTGCCGAAGACCTCGCGACGATCCAGAAGTTGCTCGGTCGCTAGCACTCCACGCGCGCTCTTTCCGGCGAATCTTCCTGACCTGACAGTCATTCGCTATCATGACGATTGCTGGCTTTCAGGGCCGCACGTACTCATCTCCCGTTGCTCACATCGAGAACCCGAGGCCTCATGCGCGTTCGTTCTGCCCTAGCCCTGTCGACAATTCTTGGCCTGACGTTGGCCGGCCTGACGGCCGTTCCTGCGACGGCCGCGACGTTTACTGCCGCCACCGAGACCGAGCTTGTCACCGCAATCACGGATGCCAACAGCACGGCGGGTGCCGACACGATCACCCTGACGGGAACGGGGTTCGCCCTCACAAGCGATCTGCCCGGCATCACCGAGCGGGTAACCATTGCCGGCCCCGGGTCGGGCACGTTCACCCTTGATGCGAACGGGTTCCAAACCTTCAATGCGACCGGTTCAGTGACCAACACCACGTTCTCCCTCTCGGGCATCACGATCGTCGATGCTGGTTCACTTGCGGTGTCGACGTTTGACCTGGCAGCGACGCTCACTGATCTCGTCGTCGACTCGGAGGTCGAGCACGTACAGGGCTCTCTCACGGTGACGGGCCTGACGGTCTCCGACTCGGGCGCTATCGGCTTGGACGTGACCATCGGCTCCAGCAACGTGGCCACCCTCACGAACGTCTTGGTCGAGTCGACGTTTGAGTTGGGGATCTACCTGGTGGCCACTGGCTCATCGACGGCGACCCTCACGAATGTCACCGTGACGGACTCCGGGGCAGACGACTGGGCAGGTATCGAGATTGAGAGCCGGAACACCTCTCGGGTGACCGTTGTGTCGTCGACGTTCTCGAACAACGGCAACGACGGCCTGCTCGCCAATGCCTACGAAGACTCCGTCCTTGTGATTGACCGCGTGACGGCGAACGGGAACGACACGGACGGTATCGACGTCGACGCCGAATACGACAATCCGGGGGATAACTCGAGTGACATCACCGTGACCGCCTCGAGCGTCAACGCGAACGGCGACAGCGGGTTCGAGTCGACGATTCGGGGTGGCGTGGCGGCGTTTTCGAGCCTGACCTCCACCAACAACGACGATCGTGGGTTCGACATGGCCGCCGAAGAAGATGGGAGCGTCACCATCACCACGGCGGTCGCGCGTGGCAACGACAACGACGGTATCGAGCTCAGCACGTCATCTCCCGACGCGGAACTGACCGCGCAGCGGCTCACAAGTGAGACCAACGGACAGTACGGGCTCGACGCGTCAACCCTATTGGGCACCGTCGAGGTCGACGGAGCGACGATCCGCTCGAACGACCGCAGTGGCGTGCGCGCCAACTCCGATGGAGGCGCGGTCACGGTGCGCAATGCCACGATCGCGAGCAATAACGCTGTTGACGTCGCGCTCGGGAGCGGGGGCGGCGTCGATGTTCTCACAGGTGACGAGGGCGACGGGCCCGGGTCTGTTCTCGTCGAGAACTCAACGATCAACGGTAACCGCGCTCTGGAAGGTGGTGGGGTGCGGGCCGATGTGTCGAGCGGCGCAACATTCACTCTGCGAAACAGCACGGTGTCGGGCAACGAAGCGGAGCAAGGTGGCTCGCTCTGGGCACTCGGTGACGGCGATTCCGAGGTGGTGATCGAGCACTCGACCCTGACGCTCAACGACACAACCAATTCGGGAGGGGTGGCCGTTGAATCCCTGCCGGTTCCCGTTGTTGTGACGCACTCGATCATCGAGGGCAATACGGCACCGAGCGCCCCGGCTGACATTCGTGTCGATTCTCTGACGATCGACTACAGCCTGATTGGTTCGGCCGATGCCGTGTCGAATCTCGCCATCGCAGCGGGGGCGGGCAACATCGTGGGTGAGCCTTCTCTGCTCGGCCCGCTTGCCAACAACGGGGGGCCGACGCTGACCCACGTTCCCCTCAACGGTAGCCCCGCGTTCGGCGCCGGAAATGCCGCAATCTCGGGCGCGCCGTCTACCGACCAACGTGGCCAGGCGCGCGTCGTGGGCGTGATTGAGATTGGGGCCGTCGAGATGCAGGCCCCCGAGCTCGCAGCTACGGGTGCCAACAGCAGCGCGTCGTTGATCGCAGGCAGCATCGCCTTGGCGTTGTTGGCGGCCGGTTCACTGCTGCTCATCGTGCGTCGCCGGGCAGGGTCGTCGATCGTTCGCTGAGAGGCAGTCAGGCGGTGCGCGACGTAGGGTGATTGCATGACCCTCCTCACCGCTGCGGAGACTGTGGCCGCCGTGCGCGCCGGCTCGACGACCGCTGTTGCCGAGACCCAGGCCGCCCTCGACCGCATTGCCGCGCTCGACTCCAGCCTGGGGGCGTTTCAGATCGTGCGCGCCGAGAAAGCGCTCGCCGAAGCCGCCGCCGTGGATGCGCGCGTCGCTGCGGGAGAGCACCTGCCTCTGGCGGGTGTACCCATCGCGATCAAAGACAACGTGCCCGTTGCGGGCGAGCCCATGCGCGAGGGCAGCGCGGCCACGAGTGCCGAGCCCCGCCCGACTGACCACGAGGTCGTCGCGCGGCTTCGCGCTGCGGGCGCCGTCGTCGTCGGCATCACCCGTGTGCCCGAACTCTGCGTCTTCGGCACGACCGACTCGGTCTATGGCACGACGCGTAACCCGCACAACCCCGAACGCACCTCGGGCGGCTCGTCGGGCGGCTCGGCCGCGGCCGTCGCGAGCGGCATGGTCGCCGTAGCGCACGCCGCCGACGGCATGGGCTCGATCCGCATCCCCGCCGCCAACTGCGGGCTCGTGGGCCTCAAGCCCGGCTCGGGCCTCGTGCCCGCCGACATGGGCGCGCACAGCTGGTTCGGAATGAGCGAGAACGGCCCGCTTGCGACCACGGTGACGGATGCCGCGCTCGTGCTCTCGGTCATGGCTGGCCGCCCGGCGCTCGCCGAGGTGTCGGCCCCGCGCGCGTTGCGCATCGGACTCGCGACGGGCATCCCGACCCCGCTCGCGAAGCTCGACCCCGAGTGGAAGGCTGCCGCCGATCGCGCTGCCGAGACCCTGCGGGCTGCCGGCCACGAGGTTGTCGAGCTGCGCATTCCGTACCCGGCTGACCCGCTGCCGGTGCTCGCGCGCTGGTTCGCGGGGGCCGCCGACGACGCCGCGCACTTTGGGCTCGCCGACCGCGATCTCGAGCCGCGTGTGCGCGCTCACGTGCGGGCGGGCCGCCGGTTGCGCCAATTGGGCGGTCTGCGCCCGGGCCCCGTCGACCGAATGCGCGCACAGGTCGAGGCGGCGACGGCACACGTCGACGTCATTGTCACGCCGGGCCTCGCCCAGCCCGGGCCTGTGGCCGAGGGCTGGCACCGGCGCGGCTGGGTCGCCAACCTGCGCGCGAACATCGGCTACGCGCCCTACGCGGCCCTGTGGAACCTGCTCGGGTGGCCCGCCGCCGCGGTTCCGGCCGGGTGGCACGCTGGCGCGCAGGTGCCGTTGAGTGTGCAGCTCGTGGCGCATCCGGCCGCCGATGGCGCGGGGGAGGCGCTGTTGCTGAGCGTTGCCGCACAACTCGAAGCAGCGAACCCCTGGGCTCGGGTCGCGACCAGCACCACGACCGTAGGCTGAGCCGCATGACCTCTCGACCAGTGCGCCTCGGCGTTCAGATTCGTCCCCAGCACACTTCGTACGAGCGCATTCGCGATGCGGCGGCCGAACTCGACGACCTCGGGGTCGACGTGATCTTCAACTGGGACCACTTCTACCCGCTCTACGGCGACCCGAATGGGCTGCACTTCGAATCATGGACGATGCTCGCGGCCATCGCCGAGCAGACCACGCACGCCGAGCTCGGCGCCCTCGTCAACTGCAACAGTTACCGCAACGCCAACCTGCAGGCCGACATGGCCCGCACGATCGACCACATCAGCGCCAAGGGTGGCACGGGCCGCTTCATCTTTGGCACCGGTTCGGGCTGGTTCGAGCGCGACTACGACGAATACGGCTACGAGTTCGGCACGGTGGGCGGGCGACTGGATGCCCTGGCTGACTCGCTGCCGATCATCCGTGATCGCTGGTCGCGCCTCAATCCCGCCCCCACCCGCAACATCCCCATCTTGATCGGCGGAGGCGGCGAAAAGAAGACGTTGCGCATCGTTGCCCAACACGCCGACATTTGGCACTCGTTCGCTGACGTGCCCACGCTCGAGCACAAGCTCGGAGTGCTCGCTGAGCACGGTGCCGCGGTGGGCCGCGACGTGAGCGAGATCGAGGTCTCCGTCGAGATTCGCGAGCGCAGCATGGCGCAGGCCGATGAGCTGCACGCTGCGGGCGCGACGCTCTTTACCTACGGTTTCGAAGGCCCGACGTTCGACATGGGCCCCGTGCGCGAGTGGCTCAGCTGGCGCGACGACCACCGCTGAGCTCTATCGCGCGGCGGCGGCGGCGCGGCCCGCGAAAATCTGCCAGAATGGGGGGTCGAATGCTCGCGGGCCCGACCCTCTAATCAGGCCGCGCGAGCATCCATCACGAGCTTTCGCGCCGAGTGTGCCCCACGCAGCCGGTTGCAACTCAACCCCTTCACCATTTTGGAGAAACGTGGCTGTCAAGATTCGCCTCAAGCGCATGGGCAAGATCCGTGCGCCGTACTACCGCATCGTCGTCGCCGACTCGCGCACCAAGCGCGACGGCCGTGCCATCGAAGAGATCGGCAAGTACCACCCGACGGAAGAGCCCTCGGTCATCGAGGTCAACTCTGAGCGTGCCCAGTACTGGCTGAGCGTCGGCGCACAGCCGAGCCCGCAGGTGCTCGCGCTGCTCAAGCTGACCGGCGACTGGGGCCAGTTCAAGGGCGACAAGAACGCCAAGAGCACCGTCAAGGTCGCCGAGCCCAAGGCTGCTTTTGCCATGGACGAGAAGAAGAAGCCCGTTCTCAAGCCCAAGGCTGAGAAGCCGGTTGCTGCCGAGAAGGCTCCTGCTGCCGAGGTCGCTGACGAGGCGCCCGCCGCCGAGGTCGTCGAGGAGGCCGTTGAGGCTGCCGTCGAGGCTCCTGCTGCCGAGGCCCCCGCTGAGGAAGCCGCTGCTGAGGCGCCTGCCGCTGACGAGGCCGCTGCTGAGAACACTGAGGCTGAGAAGGCCTAACGACAGTGCTCGCTGACACGCTCGAACATCTCGTCAAGGGGATCGTCGATCACCCCGACGATGTTGCCGTTGTCGCGCAGAGCTCTGCTCGCGGCGAGGTCCTCGAGGTGCGTGTGCACCCCGAGGACCTCGGCCGCGTGATCGGTCGGGGTGGCCGCACCGCTAAAGCACTCCGTACGGTCATCTCGTCGCTCGCCGACGGCCGACGCGTGCGCGTCGACGTCGTCGACACCGACCAGCTTTGAGTACCCCGGCGCAGCAGCTGCGGGTCGGTCGGCTGACGAAAGCCCACGGCCTCAAGGGTGCACTCAAGCTCGAACTCTTTACCGACGACCCCGATAAGCGCTTTACGCCGGGGGCCGTCTTCACGCTGCAGGTGCCCACGAGTTCTCCGTGGCACGGCAAGACGCTGACGCTCGCCGAGTTGCGCTGGTACAACGGTCAGCCCGTCGGCTTCTTCGAAGGAATCGCTGACCGCACGGGTGCCGAAAGCCTCGTCAAGGCGATTCTCTGGATCGACCAGCAGCCCGACGAGGCCGATGAACCCGACGCGTGGTACGACTTTCAGCTCGTGGGGCTGCGGGCCCTGCGCGATGACGTCGAGGTCGGCACGATCGTGCGCGTCGAGCACTTTCCGGCTCAAGACTTGCTTGTCATTGGCACGGGCGAGCGCGAGGTGCTCGTTCCCTTCGTGAACGCGATTGTGCCCGCCGTCGACATCGCCGCGGGCACCGTGACGATCACACCGCCCGTCGGGCTGTTCGAAGACATCGCCGACGATGACATCCCGAACGGCGATGGCGCCGCGACCGACGACTCTGCCTCTGCCTAGACTGCACACCGTGCGCCTCGACATCGTCACGATCTTTCCCGAGTTCTTCGGGGTGCTCGATGTGTCGCTGCTCGGTCGTGCTCGCGCGGCTGGAGTCATCGAGGTAGGAGTGCACGACCTGCGTGATCACACGCACGATCGGCACCGCACGGTTGATGACACTCCTTACGGCGGCGGCGCGGGCATGGTCATGAAGCCCGAGCCCTGGGGTGAGGCACTCGACGCACTCGTGACCCCGAACAGCGTGCTCATTGTGCCGAGCCCGGCCGGGCATCCGTTCACGCAAGCGATGGCTCGCGAGCTTGCTGAGCGCGAGCACCTCGTGTTTGCGTGCGGTCGCTACGAAGGCATCGACCAGCGGGTTGTCGAGCACTACTCTGGGCGCATAGACGTTCGTGTGGTGAGCATCGGCGACTATGTGCTGAACGGCGGGGAGGTGGCGACCATGGCAATGATTGAAGCGATCGGTCGCCTTGTGCCTGGAGTCATTGGTAATCCCGAAAGCCTGACCGAAGAGAGCCACGAAGACGGCCTGCTCGAATACCCGAGCTACACCAAGCCGCCGACCTGGCGTGACCTGACGGTGCCGCCCGTGCTGCTCAGCGGCAACCACGGTGCTGTTGCCGCATGGCGCCATGAGCAGCAACTCGAGCGCACGCGCGCCGTGCGGCCCGACCTCATCGAGGGACGATGATGGCGCGGCGCGAAGCGTTGACGGCCGGCGAACGCATCTGGGTGTGGTCGCAGCCGGCTCTCGCCGTTGTCGCCGCGCTCGCGGGTGCTGCCGCTTGGTACCTGCGACTGACGGGCGACGTGAGTGCTCTGCCCACGTTGCAAGCCTTGATCACCGGAATGTTCGTCTTGCCCGGGCTCGCGCTCTCGCTCTCGATCAACCATGTCGCGGTCATGCTGCGCCGGCCCCCCATGCTCACGGTGGGCGAGAAGCTGCTGCTGATCATCGAGTTTGTTCTCGTTACCGCGGTTGTTGCGATCTCGCCGAGCGCTGACCTGCTGTTCTTGGGCTACCTGTTGTGGCCGTTGCTCATAGCGGCTGCGGCAACAGCCTTTGCGACCATGGTGTCGACGACCATTCGGTCTCGGCGCGCCGTGAGCCCTGATGTCGAGGCCGAGCGGTCGCTCGAGTCGGCGTCGGCCGGCGCCCTGTAGCAACGCCCGGTTGCGACGGTCGGTAACGGCGCCCGGTAGCGACGCTCGGTAACGGTGCGTGCGAGCGGCTAGTCGCGCGCGGTCAACACAATCGGCCCGGCAGCGGTGATCGCCACCGTGTGTTCGGCGTGCGCTGCACGGGTGCCGGTGCTGCTGCGCAGTGTCCAGCCGTCGTCATCGGTGTAGATCTCGTCGGTGTCGGGAATGAACCACGGCTCGATCGCAATCACGAGGCCTGCGCGTAGCTTGAGACCCCGGCCGGGCCGGCCATCGTTCGGAACATGCGGGTCGCCGTGCATCGTGCGACCCACTCCGTGGCCACCGAAGTCGAGATTGACGGGGTAGCTGGCTTCGGCCGCCACGTCGCCAATCGCGGCAGAGATGTCTCCCATGCGCTTGCCGACGCGAGCCTGCTGGATGCCCGCCGCAAGTGCCCGTTCGGTCGCGGCGATGAGCGCAAGGTCGTCGGGTCGCGGCGTTCCCACGATGATCGTCGTGGCCGAGTCGCACACCCACCCGTTGACGGATGCAGCGAAGTCGAGTGACAGCATGTCTCCGTCACGCAGCACATAGTCGTGAGGAAGCCCGTGAAGGGCGGCGTCGTTGACCGAGGTGCAAATCACTTTGCCGAACGGTGAACCACCGAACGAGGGGTGGTAGTCGATGTAGCAGCTCGTCGCACCCTCGGCGCGAATCATCTCGTGCGCGAGGGCATCGAGATCGAGCAGGTTCACGCCGACGTCGGCCGCAGCACTCGTTGCGCTGATGACGCTCGCGACGAACCGGCCCGCCGGTCGCATCTGGTCGATTTCGGCGGGCGTGCGCAGTTCGATCATTTACGTCCTCGGCAGGGGAATGTGGGTGCGCAGGTATGTGCCGCACAAGTCGCGCGTCGCTTCGATGAAGCGAGCATCCCCATTCTTGTCGAGTTGGAACGCCCGCGTGAGCAGGCCGCTCGCAATCTCGATGGCGACCTCGAGGTGAAAGATCAGATCGTCATCGGGCGTGACGTCATACGTGCGCCCCACTTGGCCAGCAAACTCGCGCGCGAGAATGGCGTTGTTGCTGAGTTCAGGGTTGATGAAGCGCTGGTCGATGACATCGCCAAAGCGCAGGGCTCGAAAGCCCGGCTCGGAACGCGTCATGTCGATGAAGGCGTCGAGCGTGCTGTCGAACGATGACCAGGCTTCAACGGGCGAATTCTCAATGCCGTGCCAGACCCGCTCGAGGTAACGCTCCATGTTGCGGGCCGCGAGAGCGCGCAACAGCGACTGAATGTTCGGAAAATACCGATAGACGACGCCCACCGATGAGCGCGATCGCAGGGCGACGGCGCTCGTCGTGACACCGTCAATTCCGGCATCATCGATAAGCGTTGCTGCCGCGTCGAGCAAGAGCGTGATGCGCTCTGAACTGCGCTGCTGCACCGGCTCGGTGCGCATCACGACACGATCGGTTGCGAGTGCGGTGTGTGCTGTCATGTGGAGCCCCCCCAGATCATCCTCTGACTGCTGCTGATTCTATGGTGCCACTGATTGGGTGAGCGGCGCACAATGTGGCATGATTTCTCTTTGTGCCTCGGCACGGCTCTGCCACAGGGGAGCCGTGAATCTGCGGGTGCCACGCAATTCTTCGAATTTCCCCGAAGTCGCGATCGACCTGTGGCGGTTGCAGAGAGCGAATGACCATGCACATCCTCGATCACGTCGACGCCGCCTCACTGCGCAGCGACATTCCCGACTTCCGCCCCGGCGACACCGTCAAGGTGCACGTCAACATCATCGAAGGCACGCGCTCGCGTATTCAGGTCTTCCAGGGCGTTGTCATTGGCCGCTCGAACGAGGGCATTCGCGAGAGCTTCACGGTTCGCAAGGTCAGCTTCCAGGTCGGCGTCGAGCGCACCTTCCCCGTACACTCCCCGGTCATCGACCACATCGAGGTCGTGACTCGCGGTGACGTTCGCCGCGCCAAGCTCTACTACTTGCGCAACCTGCGCGGCAAGAAGGCCAAGATCAAGGAGAAGCGCGACGCGTAGTTCGCGTTCCGCACCTCTCGAGGGCCTCGTCGATTCGTCGGCGAGGCCCTCGGTCGTTCGCGCCCCGCGCGGCCTAGACTGGCGCTGAGCACTTGGGGAGTCATGACTGAGCACACCACGCCCGCCGCGGGCGGAGCATCCACCGCGGCATCATCGGCCAGCGCATCGGCCAAACCGCCCGTCAGCCGTGGGCGCAGTGTTTTGCTCTTCTTGCGCGACGTCGTGGTCATCGTTGCCGCGGCCCTGGTCATCTCGTTTCTCATCAAGACCTTCTTGATTCGCTCGTTTTACATTCCGAGCGAATCGATGATGGACACCCTGATCAAAGACGACCGCATCATCGTCAACCAGTTGGTTCCTGACGTGATTGGCATCGAGCGCGGAGACGTCGTGGTCTTCGCCGACCCGGGCGGGTGGCTTCCTGAGGTCGTTGAGCCTCCGCAATCGCCGTTGGCCGCGGCGAGCGACTGGGTGCTGTCGCTCATTGGGCTGAGCGCCTCTGACAGCGACGAGCACTTGGTCAAGCGCGTCATCGGCTTGCCAGGCGACCGCATCGTGTGTTGCAACGACCTCGGGCAGTTGAGCATCAACGGCATTCCGCTCGATGAGCCCTACGTGCTGCTGCCCGCTGGCACGATCGACGTGAGCGGCCAAGACTTTCAAGAAGATGTGCCCGAGGGCACGCTGTGGGTCATGGGCGACAACCGCTACGACTCGGCCGACTCGCGCTTCAACGGCGTCGTACCCATCGACGATGTCGTGGGGCGGGCGTTCGTCATCAGTTGGCCGGTCGACCGCTGGCGCTGGATCGACAGCTACCCCCTGGTCTTCGACGGGGTCGAGCGCGCCGAGTGAGCAACCGGGCGTGAGTGTTGCCCCCACTCTCGAGGTCGAGAAGTCGTTCTTCGATGAGGGTGCCCCCGTCGTCATCGGCGTCGATGAGGTCGGCCGCGGCGCGATTGCCGGTGTTGTCGCGGTGGGCGTCTGCGCGATTCTTCCCTCGGTGGATGCTCCACCCGTGCACTTGCGCGACAGTAAGCTGCTGAGCCCCGCCCGGCGCGCCGAGGTCGAGCCCCTCGTGCATGCCTGGGCCGCCGCTGTCGCGGTGGGCGAAGCAGAGCCCGCCGAGATTGACGCGCACGGAATCATCGCGGCGCTCGGTATGGCGGCGCGGCGCGGGCTCATCTCCCTGCACGAGGCCGGCGTTGACGTCGCGCGCGCGACAGTGCTGCTCGACGGGAGCCACGATTGGCTGACGGGTGCGTTGAGCTCGCCGCCGCGGATCGTCACCCGCGTGAAAGCTGACCGCGATTGTGCGAGCGTGGCGGGAGCATCCGTCGTCGCGAAGCAGCACCGCGACGCGCTCATGGTGGCCGACCACGAACGCTGGCCGGTGTATGGCTGGAGCGGCAACAAGGGATACGGCAGCCCCGATCACCTCGCCGCGGTCGCCGCACACGGGCCATCACTCCGTCACCGCGTCACCTGGCTGCGGGAGCCCACGCTGCTCGACGGTCTAGACTGAGCGCGCCATGGACGACGAAGAATTCGACGACTACGACCGCGAGGTTGAACTCGCGCTCTACCGCGAGTATCGCGATGTCGTCTCGCAGTTTCAGTACGTGGTCGAGACCGAGCGGCGCTTCTACCTCGCCAACGAGGTCGAGCAGGTCGTGCGCGATATGGGCGGCGACTTCTACTTCGAACTCACCCTCAGCGACGTCTGGGTCTGGGATGTCTACCGCGCTGACCGCTTCGTCAAGAGCGTGAAGGTGCTCACCTTCAAAGACGTCAACGTCGAAGAGCTCGGCAAAAAAGAGCTCAAGCTGCCGAAAGAGCTGGCGCTCGACGAATAGCGATTCGTCACGCTATTCGTCATACGAACGAAACGTTCTCGGGTTATCCTGACTGCCATTCGGCGCTAGACAGATTGCGCCCCGTTTCGAGGCAGATATTCATGACGGCTCCCGCTCGCCGAGTTCGCCGCGCTCTTTCCGTCGTTCTGATCGCATCTCTCGCTGGTTTCGGGGCGATTGCCGCCACCTCCGCTGCTCAGGCGGTGCCCGCGGCTCCGATCATTCAAGGCCCGCTCGACGACACCCAGGGGTTCTTCTCGATCTCGGTCGAGCCCGCTCCTCATCCTCTTGAGCAGACCGTCAACGTCTACTACCGGAATGTCGCTGTCGGAGTTGACACCCTTGGGTGCACCGTCGTTGTGCCGGCGAACACGCCGGCTGGCGACATCTTCCCGTGCGACGTCACGGTGCCGCCGGGAGCCTACGGGTTCTATAGCGCGTTCGCGATCGCGACCGACACCGATGGCGATAGTGCTCCCAGCAACACTCTCTCTTCCCTCCGGTACGGCGGTGCGGCAGACCCCGGCTCAATCGTTCTCGCAACTCCTCTGAACGGCCCCGGCGACCCGATCGATTACTTTTCTGAGGGCGGTGCGGTCACGGTCACCGGCCAAGGGCCCGCCCTCAGCAGCATTGAGCTTTATGGTTACCCTCTCTCTCTCGGACCGGGAGCGGAACAGTATTTGGGGGGCTCGAGCGTCGACCTCTCCGGCAACTTCTCGATCCCGGCGAGCGTGCCGACCTTCGGTGATTGGGAAGTCCGCGTTTTGGCCACCGACATCGAAGGCACGTCGATCGACGAGCCGCTTGGCGGCACGTACATCAGTCTTCGTGTTTTCCCTGCCACCCCCACCGTTGCTGTCACCCCGCTCGAGGGTGCACTGGAGGTGTCGGTCACCGGTGTCTCCCCGCTCACCGTTGGTGCGGCGCTCACGATTGATGCATACACGGGAGGCATGGATGTCAGGCCGTGCCCCGCATCGTGGGATGGCACTCTGGGGAGTCCTTCCGCCGTTGGACCCGTGGCGACGTGCACGTTGACGAGCATCCCGCCGGGTGTTCACCAGCTTGACGCGGTGCATTGGGCCGGTGCAGTTGCCGGGCCGATTCGCGAGGCAGCCGTCTACATTCCGGGCACTCCGACGTTGACCGTCGACGTCATTCCGGGTGGCGCGATCTACAGCGGCACATTCGATCGCTTTACGACTGCGCTTACCGCGTCAGGCACACAAATTCTCGAGAACCAGATTGAAGTGCTCGATTCAATTGGCGATATCCGATGCTTTTCGGCGGTGGACCCCGTCACCGGCGCGTGGTCGTGCTGGACGCCTGAGCCCGCGGGCGACGAAACGTTCGTCGCGGTCGCGCGCTCGAACGGATTCGCCGATGATCCGAACACTGTGGGCTCGCTCGATGCCTACTACGGAGGGGTGTCGGCGCAATCGGTGCCTGCCCTCGTGACGATTCCCGCGAGCATTGTTCCGCAGCCGCCCACCATGACCTATCGCTTGGGCGCGGCTTCGATCGACGTTGAAGCCTCCGGCTTGCCGAACAGTGCCGTCGCAGTGCGGCTCTACCAGGTCGAAGACATCCCCGGCGAGCCCTATCAATATGGCTCTCCGGTCGACGAGTGCGGTCTTCCTGAACCCGTCGATGGAGTCGGTTTTCCTCTTGGCCTCGCGCCTACCGCGCCGTCATTCGTCGACAACTGCAGCTTCACGGGCCTCGCGCCCGGAATCTGGAATGTCTTCTCCTCGCAGTACCTCTACTTCGAGGCCAGCGACAATCGCGATCACTATGTCTTGATTCCGAACGCACCGACCCTGAACGCAACCGTCGCCGACAACCGCCGCATTGCCGCGAGCGGTCAAGGCACGCCGGGCTATCGCGTTCTTGTGCGCGAGGTCGGAGGGTCAGCGGGATGCACGGCCACGGTCGCGAGCAGCGGGGCGTGGAGCTGCTCGGTGACAGCCGCTCCGGGCCAGGTCTCCCTGCGCGCACAGCAGCAGTCTCAAGGCTTCATGGCGACACCACCTATGGGCTTCGGCTCGGTCGAGTCGTTCGACGGGTATTCGGCCTTCACCGCCCCGGCGGCAGTGGTTGTTCCCCCTCGACCTGCGACGACCCCTGAACCATTGACCTGGACTCTCAACGGCTACAACGGTGAGCCGCTCACGCCTGGCCAAGTGCTCGACCTCAGTGCCGAAGGCTTGCCTCCGCAGACAGTTGTCGACGTGGAGATTCAATCGACCCCTCAGTTTCTGGGGTCGACGACCGCCGATGACCTGGGCGCGATGGCGCTCTCGGTGACGATTCCGCTCGACCTCACCCCGGGCGACCACACTCTCGTGGCCACCGCAACCCCGCCCGGAAGTGAACCCTCAGTGGTCTCGATTCCTGTCGAGGTCGTGAGCGAGGCTCCCGACAGCGCGCCGGAGCCGGAGGCCACGCAACAAGACGGTGCTGATGGCCTTGCGGCGTCGGGGGCAGGGTCAGGGGCGACCGACCGCTCTGATCCCGCTGCTCCGTCGATTCTGACCGACAGCATCCCGACCATTCAGCGTGTCTTGAGCGAGCCGTGGGTGGCCGCGGCATCGGGTGGGCTTGCGCTCGCGATTCTGCTGCTCGTGGCGTTTCCCGCTGAGCTGCTCAACAGCACGCTTTCACGCAACACGGGTCGCCTCGGCCGCTGGGTGGTCGCTCTCGAAGACCGGGCCGATCGCGTGACCGAATGGTTTGCGAGAGTCTCGCGCACGCGTGCCCTCGCCGCCGCTTTGCTGGTGGGAGTGACCTCGCTCATCTTCGGGTTCGTCGACCCGCAGTATGGCCTTGACCCGGTCTCAGCACGCTCAACGCTCTCGCTCGCGATCGGCCTCTTTGCGATCACCTACGTCGCGGCATGGATCACGGGAGCGATCGCGTCGCGAGTGTGGAACGTCGAGACCAAGATCAGTCTTGAGCCCGTCGCTCTGTTGTTCGCGATTGTCGGTGTCATCGTCGCGCGACTGCTCGAGTTCTCACCGGGCTTCCTCATCGGATTGGTGATTGGCCTCGATCTCGTCAGCCGCGTGGGATCGGCGGTGCGTGCTCGCGTCGTGGTGCTCAACACCGGCGTCGTCGTATCTCTTGCTCTCGGCGCGTGGGTTGGCTACTCCGCTCTCAGCGCGGGATCGACGAGCGAGACTGGCTGGTTCGAGTTGTTGATTCACGACGCGCTGGTGGCGACCACGGCAGAAGGCTTGACCGCCGCGCTCGCATCGTTGCTTCCGTTGGGCTTCCTCGCTGGCCACGACGTGTTCCGGCACTCGAAGCCGCTCTGGGGCGGAACGTTTATCGTCGTCGCCGCGCTGTTCTCGTTGATCGTGCTTCCGACGGCCCAGGGCGCCACGGCGAGCGTGGAAGACATGACCTTCTGGATCATCGTTATGGCTGGCTTCGCGGTCGTGACACTCGCGATTTGGGCGGTCTTGCACTTCACCGGTCAGCGTGAGTCTGACGATGAGGCGGCCGAACAGCCCCTCGAGACCGTGCGCTAGCGGCCTCTCCTTCACACCAGGGCCGGTTCGGTCGCCACCGCAGAGTGAGCGACCGGGCCGGCTCTCGTGCTTGCTCCGTGCGGCACCCTGCTCGGCAGGAGGCACCATGGCACGCAAAGACGAACTCGGCCGCAGGGGCGAGCAACTCGCGGTTGATCACCTCACCGCGCAGGGCTACACGATCATCGACCGCAATTGGCGGTGCGCGATCGGCGAGATCGACATCGTTGCGCGGCACGGCTCGACGGCCGTTGTCGTGGAGGTCAAGACCCGGTCGGGAACGGGGTTTGGGCATCCTCTTGATGCCGTCACGCCTCGCAAGCTCGCGCGCCTGCGCCGCCTTGCCGGAGCGTGGTGCGAAGCGCATCCGGCCGAGAGCAGCGGGCTACGCATTGACGTCATTGGCGTGATCGCCCAGGGCGGCGACGTCACGATCGACCACGTGCGGCAGGCCTGCTGATGGCGGTCGCTCGCACGCTTGCCGTGGCGCTGCACGGTGTCGACGGCGCTCTCGTTGAGATCGAGGCTGACCTTGCCAACGGGCTGCCCGCCTTCTCGATCATCGGATTGCCCGATGCCGCACTCGGCGAAGCGAAAGACCGCGTGCGCTCTGCTGCCGTGAACTCAGGCTGTGACCTGCCGGCGCGCAAAGTCACCGTCAATCTCTCGCCAGCGTCGCTGCCCAAACATGGGTCGGGCTTCGACCTCGGTATTGCCGTGGCCGCACTCGCCACCACGGGCGTCGTGAGCGCTGAGGCGATTGCCGCCGTGGTGCACGTGGGTGAGTTGTCGCTCGACGGGCGGCTGCGTCCGGTTGCGGGCGTTCTGCCCGCGGTACTTGCTGCGCGCCGAGCCGGTGCCCGAGCCGTCGTCGTGCCGAGCGGCAACGGCGATGAGGCTCGGCTGGTGCCGGGCATCCGTGTCATCGCGGCGGCCTCGTTGCGCGAAGTGCTCATCACGCACGGGGCGAGTCTCGACCCGATCGCCGTTGAGCCGCTCGTTGCGCCTGCGCGTGACGATTCGGTCATCGAAACGGGCGACCTCGCCGACGTCATCGGGCACCCCGAAGCGGTTGAGGCGCTTCAGGTTGCGGCGGCGGGCGGGCATCACATGCTCATGCTCGGGCCGCCCGGTGCCGGAAAGACGTTGCTCGCATCGCGACTGCCCGGCCTCTTGCCTGATCTCGAACCGGATGCTGCGGTCGAGGTGTCGTCGATTCGCTCGCTCGCGGGCCTTCCGCTGGGGTCGTCGCTCGTGTCGCGGCCGCCGCTCGAGTCTCCGCATCACAGTGCCACGATGGCGGCACTCGTCGGCGGCGGCAGTGGCCTCGTGCGTCCCGGCGCCATCTCGCGCGCGGCACACGGGGTGCTCTTTCTTGACGAGGCCCCTGAGTTCTCGGGCGCTGTGCTCGATGCCCTGCGGCAGCCACTTGAGACGGGCGAGATCACCATTCATCGAGCACGAACAACGGCACGCTTTCCCGCGCGATTTCAGCTGGTGCTGGCCGCCAACCCGTGCCCGTGTGGTCAGGGGGGCGCGGACGACTGCACGTGCACGCCGATCATGCGCCGCCGTTACTTGGGGCGGCTGTCGGGCCCACTGCTCGACCGCATCGACCTGCATCTCACGGTTCGGCGCGTGAGCGTTGCCCAGATGACCGAGGGGGGCAGTGGCGCGGTGACGACGGCGAGCGCTCGAGAACGAGTTGCCGCCGCGCGACGCCGAAGTCGCGAACGTTGGGGCGCACACGGCTGGGGTCTGACGGCGCAGGTTCCCGGCTCCGTTCTGAGGTCGTCGCCGTGGCGATTGACCGCGGGTGATCGCGCGCCGCTCGATCGCGCCCTCGAGCGCGGGGCACTGACCATGCGGGGGTATGACCGTGTGCTGCGCGTTGCGTGGACGCTCGCCGACCTTGACGGCGGTGATCGGCCAACGGCCGATCACGTGGGCCGCGCACTGTTCTTGAGAAAGGGAATCTAAGTGAGTCGGTGGGGAATCGATGACAATCGCATCGCGGCGGCGCTCGCCGCCGTGCGACCGGATGGCGTTGGTGAGCGGTCGCTAGACGTTGATGACCGCGATGACCGCATCGATGATGAGCCGCGCGTGATCGATGACCTCTTCGCGCGCGCAATCTGGTCGGTGCTCGTCGAGCCGGGCGATAGCACCGCGGGGGCTCTCATTGCGGCGGTGGGTGCGGTGACGGCCGCTCGCCTCGTGATCGACCGGGCGCCCGCGCAGACGATCAGCGACGCGACGCGCGGTGAGGTCACGACAGACGCGGCGACCAGCGGAGTGGCGCGGTGGATCGAGCGGCTACGCGCTAACGACGTGATGCGCAGCCTCGAGAGCGCTGCTCGATGTCGTGCGGTGATGGTTGTACCGGGCGATGCGCACTGGCCCGAGAGCCTCGATGCTCTGGGCGATAGTCCGCCCGTTCTGCTGTGGGCCCGGGGTGACACCGCGTTGCTTAGGCGGCCTGGGGATTGGCATAGCGCGGAGTTGAAGTGGGCGCTATAGGAGTGACTCTTGGGCGGGTTCACCGTCCTTGGTCTAGGAGCCTGGTTGTTGCTCTTGAACAGGTGCGAAGTCGCTGATCATGCGCTGGGTGCGCGTTTGGAGGCCAGGTCTGTCTCGTCACTTACAAACCGGCGCAAATAGGTCTGCAATTACCAGCGGTCGCGGCCAGCCTGGAGGCGCGGGTCGATGTGGGAGTACGCCAATAGTGCGTTGGGATTTATCCGCAAGAATGAAGACATGAAAAACAAGACCGATCGGGAAGCCACCGGGAAGACTATTGGCTCGATGGTTGGGGCCGTGACCTTCGGCACGGTGATTGGCACTCTCGGCAATTCGTTTCAATTGAGCGCGAACGTCGTTGTCTCAATCGCGGCGGTTCTAGCGGTCGGCGCCGCTTTCTCTTCTTTTGTGACACCCGGTGGTTTCCTGCGTCGGCACCGCCGGCGAAACTGGCTGGCGCTGTCCTCATTGCTGATCTCATTCCTGCTTCCCTTGGCGGTGGCACTGACGTTCGGCGCGAGCGATGTCCTGCAGGTCCTCTTGCTTTCCGCAACTGCGGCAGTTGTGGTCGCTGTGCTACTGGTTGCGGGCTTTGGCACCGATTGGCCTTCGGCAGCACTAACTGCTGCAGTTACGGGGTTCGGCGTCGCGGTCTTGCTGCTCGGTGTCGCGTTCTTGGTGGACGGGCGGGTGCTGGGCGGTGTCGCGTTATTGCTGCTCGGTGTCGCGCTCTTGCTGCTCGGTGTCGCGTTCTTGGTGGACGGGCGGGTGCTGGGCGGTGTCGCGGTATTGCTGCTCGGTGTCGCGATATTGCTGGGCGGTGTCGCGTTCTTGGTGGACGGGCGGGTGCTGGGCGGTGTCGCGGTCTTGCTGCTCGGTGTCGCAGTCTTGCTGCTCGGTGTCGCGTTCTTGGTGGACGGGCAGGTGCTGTTCGGTGTCGCGTTCTTGCTGCAGGGTGTCGCGGCCTTGCTACTCGGTGTCGCGTTCTTGGTGGAAGGGCAGGTACTGGGCGGTGTCGCGGTCTTGCTGGGCGGTGTCGCGGTCTTGCTGCTCGGTGTCGCGGCCTTGGTGGACGGGCGAGTGCTGGGCGGTGTCGCGCTCTTGCTGGGCGGTGTCGCGTTTCTTTTGCTCGCTCTCACGGGCCTCTTGGGAGGACAGGTGGTCTTAGGTATCGCAGGCCTACTCGCCGGGGTTGCGTTCCTTCTGTTCGGTGTCGTGTTGCTGCAGGGAGAAGACGCTGGCGGGCACCGCCTCATTCGATCCGTGTTGTCGTACTTGGGGCGCCGACGCCCGTCAGCCAGTTAGGCGTAAATAACACAGCTACCATCGGCGCTGCGAGTCCAAGGCGAGGAATCACAGGGGTAGCTTTGGTGTTGGAGCTTGAGCCACGTCAAGCCTGGGGAGGACCTTCCGCAATGGATCAACAGACCAATCACTCTGAAGTGATGGCCTTGAACGAAAAGGGTGTCTATACCTTCCGCATGGGGGAACTCTTCTCGGGTCCCGGAGGTCTGGCAATTGGCGCGAGCTTGGCTTCAACTCAGGCTGGTCGGATCGTTCATCAGTGGGCGACTGACTACGACATGGACACTTGTCGCACCTATGCCCTGAATGTGGCCGGCGACGAGAATGCTCCATCGGTCGTTCACGGCGACATTCGAACTCTTGACTATGAGGTGCTTGCGGCGTTGGGTCATATCGACGGGCTCTCGTTTGGTTTCCCCTGCAACGATTTCAGTGCTGTCGGAGAGCGGAAGGGATTCGATGGCGAATTCGGTCCGCTCTACACGTATGGAGTTAAGGCCCTGAAACGATTTCGACCCTCTTGGTTCTTGGCCGAGAACGTTGGCGGAATTCGCGCTGACGGAGGTGCCACCCTGCGCCAGATTTTTGGAGACATGATCGCGGCGGGATACCGGATTTATCCGCACTACTACAAATTTGAAAAGTACGGCGTCCCGCAAGCGCGACACCGCATGATTGTGATCGGCGTGAGAGATGACTTGGATGTCGAGTACAAGGTTCCGAGCCCGGCGCCGTACTCGGACATCGACGTCAGTGCAGGGAGGGCGCTCGACGGGATCCCCGCTTGGGCGGCCAACCAGGAGTTCACACGTCAATCTTCAACAGTGATTGAGAGACTTGAGCACATACCGATGGGTGGTAACGCTTGGGTTGACTCAATGCCTGAGCACCTGCGAATCAACACCCAAACAAAGCTTTCGTCCATCTATCGTCGGCTCGATCCGAAGAAGCCCGCCTACACCGTGACAGGGTCAGGCGGAGGAGGGACACACATCTATCACTGGACGGAGCCGCGAGCGCTTACCAACCGTGAACGAGCTCGCCTCCAAACTTTCCCAGACGACTTCGTCTTCAAGGGCACCAAGGAATCGGTTCGTAAACAGATTGGCATGGCAGTCCCACCCAAGGGCGCGAAGGTGATCTTCGAAGCGATCTTGAATAGCTTCGCTGGTGTCGGATACGAATCAGTGGAGCCGTCGCTCAACAACTACATTCCGAAGTAACCAGACTGCGGACGTGAGGCTATCTTGAAGAGATGGCCGCAACGAAGAACTACTGGATGGTCTCCAGACCACAGCGAAAGCTGTACCGATTGCCGCTGACAGTAGCGGCGTTGAATGAGGCAGCTGGTGAGGAACTTTGGAGTGGTAGCCGAGGTCGCCACATTGCCTTCGAAGAGATTCTGGAACGTGAAGGAATCAAGCGTCGTGGTCGGAGGCGAGATGGAACCGGATCGGGTGGCAGGACGCATGCTGCCCTGGTCAGGAGTCTTGGATTCGCCTTCGATAGCGAAGAGACCGGAAAGCTCGAGCTGACACTTGCGGGACTCGCACTAGCAGAAGGCGATCGACCGATGGACCTGCTTCGGCATCAGGTCATGCGCTTTCAGTATCCGTCGCCCTACTCGCAATCGCAACAGGTGAAGATCGATCCAAAGTTCAAGGTTCGACCATTTGTATTGCTGCTTAGATTGCTCCTCGACCCAGATTTGGAGCGGAAGCTCACCCACGATGACGTAGCTCTGATTGTCATCTTTCATGGGACCGGCGACTCGGCCGCCGATGCGGTTAGGGTCGCCACCTTGATCAAGGAGTTCCGCTCGTCGGGAATCGATGAGGCGCAGTTTCTTGCAGACCACTGTAAGGAATCCGACACCTTCGCGAAGGCCCGTGCCAGGTTCAAGGACATCGCGAACACAGTGTTTAACTGGCTCGAAGTCACGGGAGTAGTAGAACGAGAGAAAGGCGCGGTGTTCGTTTCTGAGGGCGGTGCGGCTACGGCTCAGGCGCTCCTCGACCAGTACTCGAGCCTGCCACTGCTGAGGAACGCTGAGGAAACTGAGCGATTCCAGCGGTCCTATGGCCTTCCGCCTTGGAAGCAGAAAGACACTCGAAACCTAGCGGCCACACCATCGTTGTCACGCGCGGAGTTCGTCTTTAGGCAGGTCAACACAGTTATCACACGGTGGGCTCAGTCTGAGCTCTTGATTGAAGGTGCGACGCCCGAGATCGTCGCCCGTCTGGTCACGGAAACCCAGTTTGAACACCAAGAGGTGGAGACCGCGGCCAAGCAAATCCTAGGCACTGATCGGACCCTCGAGACCTATCTCTACAACTATCAGGCTCTTGTCTATTCGCAGAAGAGAGACGCGCCACGCGTCTTCGAACAAGCCACGGCAGAGATCCTTAGGCAGGTCTTTGGGCTTGAAGCGGTGTGTGTTGGACAGTCGGGTCGTGAACCTGACGTGGTTGTCACTCAGCCCAATGAATGGCGGGGCATCATTGACACGAAGGCTTACAGCGGTGAGTACACACTCCCGTCGTCGCACGATCGAGCCATGCGAGAGTACGTGGAGCGATACTCGGCTACCCCTGGCGAAACCTTGCGTTTTTGGGCGTTCATCGCTGGTGCGATTTCCCGGGGGGCGGGCGCCAAAGCAACGTCGCTTTCCAGTCAGACCGGGATACCGGGGGTTGTCGTTGGCATGCTTGCCTGGCTCCAGCTCATTCGCTTGGGTCAAGAGAAGAGAGTCGACGGCGAGCAATTGGCAGATTATCTGAGCAAAGGGGGCGAGCTGACCGTCGCCGACCTGAGCCAGTAAGGTCGGCACCGCCGGGTCTGGAATCGACTCTTGCTCCGCAATGCCCACACATCTTTGGGCCAATTCAGGAGTCGAGTGTGTGGGCAGCGGGCGAAAGGCAAGCGCTAGCGCGTTGCCGAGATGGTCGACCCGTGCGGACCAGCGATTACGAGCACGTAGCATCGTCGGCACCACCACGCGGCGCCACGGGGGGCGCAACGGGTTAGGCAATTAGGACAGTTCGGGTCCGTCTCAAGGTATTGCAAGTCATCGTCCATAGGGCCATGATCACCCTTTGCTTGCCATTGCTCCCTCAAACATCCACAGTCGACACCCAGTGTCACGACCTGCGATCAGTCAGTGACTTTCGAGCGCGAGGGGTTCGTCCCGGGCTCTATCTGTGCTTCCGGCTGGCCGATATCGGGCTTGCGCTTCAGTGGCCTCAACTGTGTTCTTGCCCAAGGCAGACGCCTAAGGGGAACGTTGCTTCTTCACTGTTCTTCGAAAGCTCGGCCCGGTCGAGAGTGACCTCGGTGAGCGGCTCCAGCTGAGCCACCCGAGTCGTCTCCAATGCACCGCCAGATGGTGGTGGAATGAGTAGGTCAAACGCTTGTCCGCAGTCCAGTCGATCGAAGTCTCTGCGAGGAGTGGTTCGAACAACTCCACGAAAGTCGGACCTCGTCCATTCCGCTTACGAAATCGCGCGACCAGTATCGCGGCTTGCAAGGCAACTTCGGGCCCGTTAGTTAACTGCTCAAAGAGTGCCTTCATGTCGGGCGGAAAGCCCGAAACGTTGGCAACTTTGCCGCGACGACTTCCGATACTGGGCACGCGATTCCGTCTCGCAGTCTCTCTCGAGTCCGAACAAGAGTCGGCAACACGTGCGCCTCCGGCATTGAGTGCCACGGAGTGGGGGACTGAATCGTTGCGTATAGCCGTTGCGATTATGCCATACCAAATAGGCCACTTATTGATGACAAGTAGCTCAGGTTTGAGGGGTGTCTCGCAACGCGATCTCCGCTGAGGACTGGGCTAGCTATGCAGCCGAGCTTGGTCAGCGCCTGAATCGTGCCCGTGTGGCAGGTGGTTTGAGCCAGGAGGATGTCGCCTACGGCGCCGGTTTGAGCCGATACACCTACCAAAAGTTTGAGAAGGGCGAGTCGAGGCCAGGAACACCATCGAACCCGCATTTGCGGACTCTTCTTGCGATCGCTGGCGCCCTGGGCATCCCGCCGAGCGAGCTGCTTCCAGAGTGGAATCCGCCAGTTAAGCCGTGATGGTGGGGGCCCTGCCCCTCGGTTGTTTCCGGCAGAGCGGGCGGCTAGGTTTCGAAGGATCCGTTCTCGCGCAACGCGCGACTGTACCTAGCGGGACTCGTACCAGCGGCCTCCGCCCACTTGCTTGCGGTGACCGCATCGATACCAGTGAGACGCGCAATCACTGGAGCCGGCAATTGTTGCGCGAGGTCAAGGAGCGCACCTGTGCGGTTCGGACGCGCATGTACCCCTAGTGTCCTCAATCGATCCGTGAGCGCGTCGGTTGAAATCGCTTCGTTGTGGCGTTGTCCTGGGAACAACCAGTAGCGCTCCGGTTCATCTGACAGGAACCGGGGCGCGTCTCTATGGGCTCGTGCGACCAAGGCGAGCTGACCAATGTCGCCGTCGAGCTCCAGTGGATCCGAACCCAGCCGAACAGTTACCTGACCGTCTTCCACATCGATGTCTGAGACGCGCAGGGTCCTTATTCGATGTACTCGAATGCCGTACAGCACTACTAGCACGCCGGCGAGTCGAGTTCGCGGATCTGTTTCTTTTTGGGCAAGCAGATGCCTGAGGAGCTCCCACCTGTCGTCTGCCGTTGAAGCTTGAAGCGACCATGTCCGCGTTGGTGTAGGCCTGATGCTTACACGAGCACAGTGCTGGCTGCTTGACGCCCACCTAAGGAAACCTGCGATGTTGCGCCTTTGCGGCAGTCCCTCCTCAAGCCACCTGTCGACGAGGCTTTGGTCGAGAGTTGAAAAGCTTCTCGAGTTCAATGAGAGCCAATTCATTAGGTCGATGACGTTTCGTAACTCGCTGCGGCGCCAGGCGCATTGACTCAGAGTGACGGGTCGCCCAAGCTCCCTTAGTTCGCGGAGGGGGCGCCAGCGGGTGTACAAACCGAATACTCGGCGGTGGGTCGGATCGCTGATTGACTCGGCGGCCTCCGCACACCAACGTTCAAAGCGGACCAAGTTTTCGTCTCTGTCCGGCAACAGCCCGTGCGCGACCAGCAGAGACCTTACGGGCCCAACTTCTGCGTCGGTGCCGATTTCGTCGAGCATGTTATGGCTAAGTGGTCGGGGCGCGCCAAGCAATAGATTCAGCCGCGCGACAGTGCTCTTCCGCCGAAATGCTTGAAGCGTTCGACGTGCATCTGATGCGAGCCAACTTTCACGGAATCGCATGAGCGAATCGTCTTGCGTGACGGCATCGTCCGGAAGTAGTTCCAAGATCTTCAGTCTTGCGTAACAGCGATCGCACCATTTGCGCCTGTGAAGAATTGACTGCGTCCCACACTCTCCACACGATTGCCACGCGAAAGGGCTCGAGCGGGAGCAGCGTTTGCACAGGGGGCCTTGGTCGGTTCGAAAGTGGACCCTGCTTGAACTGCCACAACTCACACAGGCTTCGATAACTGCCGGTGCGCACTTCCAGCAAACCTTCTCGGCCGTAGCCGCGTGTCTATTGAGGCGCGCTACTCGACCGCATTTCGGGCAACGCTCCTTACGAGTTGAGCAACTTGCGCATACAGCTTTGCCGGAACCGGCAAAGAGGCACTCCGATTCGAGACCGCAAATCGAACATGTGTCGATCCGACTTTGTGAGTAGCAGGCAAGGCAGATCGCGCTGTCAGATTCGGGAAACCGGCAGGTAGAAACAAGTCCGCACCTGCCGCAACGGTCCGTCCCGGTCGCTGATCGGCACCGCCCACACATGGGTCCATTCGCTGTATGGACGGCAATCAGCCTTCGCTTGTGGCATTGGAAGCAGTCGGCCCAGTAGCGGTCAAGTTTGTTAGTGCAGGACTGGCACAGTCTTGTTCCATCTGGCTGACGAAGCTCAAGGCTCGCCATAGCGCCGCACCCATCACAGGTCTTCAAAGTGGCATCGCGGTAGCACATCCGGCAACACATCTGCCCGTGGATGCGGTTAGTCAGTTTCTTCACTTGCCCGCATGGACCACAGGCAATCTCCGGCAGGGGCGCTCCACGTTCTCTAAGCGCCGTGTAGAGGCCCGCAAACATTAGCGAGCTCTCGGCTGGGTTCTCGATCCACCGAGGGCCAAACAGTTCACACTCGAGTGAGAGTTTGAGACGGCGGCGGCCGTTCACCTGAAGTTCGGAGATCACACTCCTCACCAGTTCGGGAGTGGAATCAGAAATGTGGGCTGAGATGAAGGCGGCAATGCGATTGTCAGATGTCGGGACCATCGCGCTCCAGCAACTGCCGCAAAAGTCATGCTCGCCCACGGTCGCGGCCCGCGTCCGAATCTTGCGGCAACGCTGACAGGTGATCGAATTTGACCTCGACGCTAGAGCACAGCTAGCGCAGATGCGCATCTCGCCGGCTCTGCTTGGGAGTGAGACGACCCTACGACAGCGTCCGCACGCAGGGGCCTTCAAGGTGCACGCCCCTGCCGTCACAAGTGCGTACAGAATTCGTGCGAGCCCTGCGGACATTTCCGAAGTCCCACTTGTAAGCAGTCCGATGTCGCTCTCCAGCGCGGCGAGTATTCGGCGGCCTTGAGGTTCAAGGTTGACTACGCCCTCAACGGCTTCGTGAATCTTCTTCCTGCCCAGGCACGGCTCTACAACCTCGATTGCATCTACGACAAGCGCAATGACGTCCTCACGCATCCGGCGAAATGACTCGCGCGCGTGGCGGCCGCAATCCCTTGTCACGTATGGCGGCGGTCCCGGTAATCGCCTTGTCGTCGCCACTTGTTCCGGTCGCTGCCACGGCCGCACCCAGGTTGACCTTGTGAATCAGGTCATCTGCGCTGCATTCGAAGATGTCCATGAGTGCAACTAGGACGTGCAAGTTGAGTCGTTCGGGCTTCTCAACAGCCAGGCGGTAAATCTGACTAGATGAGAGTTCAATACCGCGCTCTCTAAGCAGGGGCACCAACTTTGAAGTCGCGAAGATTCCAGCTGACGCCATCACCTCGCGGAGCCTCCATTCGAACCCGATCGTCATCATGTCTGCGGTTCCTTTCTGTCTGGGCTAAGCCGCGTAAGCGCATCCCGCAACATCTTGTTGGCGAAGTCTCCGGTGACGCTCGTGTAGATGGAAGTTGTGGAAGCGTGTCGGTGCCCCAACTGACTTTGCACGAACGTTGGATCGACCCCTTCCTCGATCAAGTGCGTTGCATAGCTGTGGCGGAGCGCGTGCGGACTCAAGTTGCGGTCGAGGCCAAGTTCATCGCGGAAGTGAGCGAAGCGGTCGCTGAGCTCGCGAGATCTGAGACGGGTGCCGCGTTCCGAGTACCACATTGCGATTCCGTCTTTTGGGCTCATCAGCGGCCTTACGTTTGCCAAATAATCTTTGACGGCTTCCACGGCCCAGTCGCGCAAAGTCACAACAGAGCGCCGTTTGGGTGGGCCGCCTTTCGAGGCCTTGCCGTGTCGAACCTGAAGAATGCCGAACTCACCGAACTCGGGGGCATGGGAGTTGCGATAGAAGTCAGACACATCTAGGTGGACTGCTTCGTTTGCGCGGAGACCCCAGGCGTAAACGACCCTCAATAGAACGGCATCGCGATATGCGGGGAGCGCGCCTTTTCGTCCTTTTGCGATGCAGATGTCGACTTCCTGATCTGCCCGGTCAAACAGGAGTTGTAGCTCATGTCTTGTTAAGGGACGGCGCCCGGGTCGGCCTTCGTAGTCTTGCAAGTGTCGAACGGTGTTCCAGGCATGACAGACCTGCACGGGATGAGTTCCGAATCTGCGTTCGCACTCTGAAACCCATCCGTAGTGCTCAGATGTCAGGTAATCCCCGAACAAGCGGATTGCCTGCTGGTAGCTACGGATCGTCGACGGGGCTAGACGTCGAACTGAAACCAGGTCAAGCATCCACTCGTCGAACTGGGCCGCGGACCAGTTCCAAGGCCACTCTGCGCAGTGCTCTTGGAATTGCTTGACTGCTCGTAGACCTCCGCGAACGTATTCATCTCGCAGGTTGCGGCCACCCGTCTGCTGGGCGCGCCATCCCGCGAGCATCCCTTGGAAGACCGCTTCTTGCTCGTTCAGGAACGAGACGCCGGCGGCCAAGTAGAGCCCAGCGGCTCCATGTGGCACTGTCCTTGACCCCAAAAGCATCCTCCCGTCAAATGCACATAATACGCGTTTAACGGGAAAAGTGGGTTTGGGGAGTCGGAAACCCACCTGATCCCGCGATGGCCCCAGCAGCACTTCGTCCCTGATAATGAATAGTGACAAAACGCGATCCGCGTTTAACGCGAAACAGCGCACTTGTCGCCATCGTGGGAGCCCGTGCGGCAACGGGATATGGCGAGCATGTGGCCATGGAGTTTGCTGCGGGCCTGTGTGCACGCGACGTCGTCGTGGTGTCGGGCGGCGCGTACGGCATCGACGGCATGGCACATCGCGCCGCGCTCGCGAGCGGCGGTGCCACCATCGCGGTGCTCGCCGGCGGCATCGATCGCATTTACCCGAGCGGCCACGAGGCGCTGTTGACGCGCGTTGCCGACCACGGCCTGCTGTTGTCGGAAATGCCCTGTGGAACCGCGCCGACAAAGTGGCGTTTTCTTCAGCGCAATCGCCTGATTGCCGCGCTCGCGGCGGCGACGGTGGTTGTTGAGGCTGGGCGGCGTTCGGGCTCTCTCAACACCGCGGGGCACGCCATCACGATGGGTCGGCCCGTGGGTATCGTTCCCGGCCCGATCACGAGTGCGGCGAGCGCCGGGTGCCACGCGACCTTGCGCTCAGAGCCGGTCGAGTGTGTCACGAGCGTCGCCGAGATCATGCAGTTGGCGTTTGGAGCAGACGGGGTTCTCGAGATTCCTGATCCTCTCGAAGCCCAGCCGAGTCACGAGACCAACCCCGATGAGCCAGCCGCCGAGGTTGCTCTCGTGGTCGACCCCCTGCACCTCAGGGTGATCGATGCGCTGAGGCCCCGCCGGGGTCAGACTCCGGCCGAGGTAGCGCGGTCCGCGGGCGAAGCGGTTGACCGCATCCGCGGCGTGCTGGGGGTGCTCGAGCTCGAGGGCCATGCCACTCTCGGTGCTGACGGGCTCTGGCGGAGTGCGGGCTCCGCACCGAGATCGACGGGCTGAGCGCGCTTCACCTCGCGAGAGTAGCCTGTGCTCATGACGCAAATGGGCCAGTACCCTCCGGCGGGCCACGTGCTCGTCCACATTTCTGACACTCACTTGCTCGGACAAGGGCGAGCGCTCTACGGCAAGGTTCCTGTCGAAGAGCGCCTCGCCGCAGCACTCGCGCGACTCGAGGCCGGGCCCGTCAAGCCCGACGCGCTCGTGTTCACGGGTGACCTCGCCGACCTCGGTGAGCCCGACGCCTACGTGCGCTTGCGCGCCGCCGTCGAACCCGTCGCGGCGCGTCTCGGGGCCGAGGTCATCTGGGTCATGGGCAATCACGACGAGCGGGCGCCCTATGCGTCGCTGCTGTTTGATGAGCCCGAAACGGATGCCCCTCAAGATCGCGTGCACGACATTCGCGGGCTGCGCGTCATCTCACTCGACACCACCGTGCCGGGCTACCACCACGGCGAGATCACGAAGGCTCAGCTCGACTGGCTCGCGGGCGTGCTCGCAGAACCCGCCGAGCACGGCAGCGTGCTCGCCGTGCACCACCCACCGGTGCCGACGCCCCTCGAGGTCATGGCCGTGCTTGAGCTGCACGATCAACCGGCGCTCGCGGAGGTGCTCGCGGGCACCGACGTGCGCATGATTCTCGGCGGTCACTTGCACTATTCGACGCACAGTCTGTTCGCCGGCATTCCCGTGTCGGTCGCCGCCGCCACGTGCTACACGCTCGACCTGGGCGCTGACGCGGCACGCCTGCTGAGCGGAGTCGACGGCGGGCAGTCTTTTGACTTTGTGCACGTCTACGAGAACCAAATCGTGACCTCGACGATCCCGCTCGACGGCTTTCCGGAAGTGACCGGCTTCTCGTCGGAGTACCGGCCCATGATTGACCAGATGCCGGCGGATGTTCGGCTCGAGCAACTCTCGAGCAAGACCTCGCACCTCAACCTCAATGAGGCGGCCGCGAGCGACGTGTAGCGACCGCGAGGTCTCGCGCCGGGCGACTACGGGGGCGGCGGGGCTCCTGGAGTGGGCGCGGCTACGGGCGGCGGCGGGGCGGCTCGAGGGGCGCGATTACGCGCGCGGCGAGCCCTCGACGGTGGCGGCCGTGGTGCGGTCGTCGGGCGAGTCGGCTCGAGCATCCGCCCGCCACGATCGCGCGCGTGGTTCAACCGTGGTGTGCGTGCGATAGGTGGCGACGACGCTCTCGAGGTAGCGCGTGATGATGGCCTGTTCGGCATCGTCGAACGCGTGAATGGCCCGGTCGACCTCGGTCACCATGGGAACAATGCGGCCCATCGCGCGGCCGACGGATGCGGGCTCGGGCACCACGAGCGTGCCGCGTCGATCGCCCGGATTCGGCGTGCGGTGCACATGGCCGAGTGACTCGAGGCGGTCGATGACCGTCGTCACGGCGCCCGACGAGAGCCCGAGTCGCTCGGCCAACGCCGTAGGACTCAGCGGACCGGTGGCAATGAGGTGCTCCATGGCAGAGAGGTCGGTGGGGTTGACCGAGAGTTCGTTGCCGAGTGAGCGTTCAAAGTCGTTCGTCACGTCGAGAAACTCGCGCAGCAGCAGCGTGGCGGCGTGAGAATCGCCGAAGCTGGGAGTCTGCTGATGGGAGTCGTTCACGATGCCAGCCTACCGCTAGTTTCTTCGAGAGTCATGTATCTCGATTATCGAGATACACTGAGCACAGCACTTCGACCACTGTCATCCCACCCTGTTCAGGAGTTCCCTTGATCGCGATCTCGCGCTTCATCACCGCAGCGAAGACATCGTGGATCGTGCTCGTCGTCGGCATTGCCGCGACGGCCGCGCTCTTCGTTGCCGCTGGTTATCAGTCGGCAGACTCGGCACCCCCCGTGGGCTTGCCCGAGTCGGCCGAGTCGGTTCAGGCCGCTGCCCTGCAAGAGCAGTTCGCCGACGACGACGCCACGAGTGGTCTGCTCGTCTTCGGGCGCGAGAGCGGTGAACTGAGCGACGACGACATCGCCGCCATCACCGAGCGCACGGTCGAGCTCGCCGACATTTCGCTCGACGGCTTTGTGCCGCCGCCCACCATCTCCGACGATGGCACGACGGCGCTCGTGGTGCTTCCGCTCGCGATCGAAGACAGCGTCTCGGTGCAGTCGGAGCGCGCCGACGAGATTCGCACGATCGCCGCCGACGGTCTGCCCGACGGTATTCAGGTGTGGTTCACGGGAGCCGAAGGCTTCTTGGTCGACATCTCTGCCGTGTTTGAGGGCGCCAACTTCGTTCTGCTCGGCGTGACCGCTCTCGTGGTCGCTCTGCTGCTCATCATCACCTACCGCAGCCCCGTGCTCTGGATCGTGCCGCTCGCCGTCGTGGGTGTTGCCGACTTCATCGCCGGCATCGTCGCGCGCCTGGTGGCGGATGCCGCGGGCATCACACTCGACGGCTCGGTCACAGGCATCCTTTCGGTGCTCGTCTTCGGTGCCGGTACCAACTACGCGTTGCTGCTCATCGCGCGATACCGCGACGAGTTGCGCTTGCACCAAGATCGCCGCGAGGCAATGGCGATCGCTCTGCGCGGCGCGGGCCCCGCGATCATCGCGAGTGGATCGACCGTGGCGCTGGCCCTCGCCACCCTGCTGTTTGGTGAACTCTCGGGCAACCGCTCGCTGGGCCTCGCGGGTGCCGTGGGCATCGTCGTCGCGATGGCATACGCACTCATCGTGCTGCCCGCCGCGCTCGTGGTGTTTGGCCGCTGGCTCTTCTGGCCGCTCGTTCCGCGCTACGGCTCGCCCGACGTGATCTCGCGCAGCCCGTGGGGCAAGCTCGGTCGTGCCGTGAGCAAGCGACCCATCGTCGTGGCGATTGCGGGCTTCGCCGTTCTCGGCATTCTCGCGTCAGGCATGACGACGCTCAACGTCGGGCTCTCGCAGAACGATCGCTTCATCGTCAAGCCCGAAGCGGTGCTCGGTCAAGAGCGCATCGCCGAGGCGTTCTCGGCAGGCGCCACAGCGCCTGCGGCCGTGCTCATTCCCGTCGGCGATCTCGACGAGGTTCTCGAGGGAGTGCTCGACGTCGATGGCGTGGTTGAAGCACGACCCGGGCCGTCGAACGACGACATTGCGCAAGTCGACGTCGTGCTCGATGCTGACCCCGAAAGCCAGCGTGCGTTCGAGATCGTGGCCGACTTGCGCCTTGCTCTCGATGACTTGGGCGACGGAACGGGGCTCGTCGGCGGTATTGACGCCGAAGGTCTCGACTTGCGCGACGCGCAACAGCGCGATCAAAACCTCGTGATTCCGCTGATTCTCATCCTCGTGCTGCTCGTGCTCATCGTGTTGCTGCGCGCCTTGCTTGCTCCCGTGCTCTTGCTCATCGCTGTTGTGGCGAGCTACTTCAGTGCGGTCGGCATTGGCGCCATCCTCTTCGCGACGGTGTTCGGGTTCCCGGGCGTCGACACGACCGTGTTGCTCTTCAGCTTCTTGTTCCTCGTCGCGCTGGGAGTCGATTACTCGATCTTCCTGGTGACGCGAGCCAAGGAAGAGGTCGCAACGCTCGGCACGACCGAGGGCATGGTGCGCGCACTTGCCGCCACGGGTGGCGTGATCACGAGTGCCGGTATCTTGCTCGCCGCGGTGTTCGCGGTGCTCGGGGTGCTGCCGCTCATCACGCTCACGCAGATCGGCGTCATCGTCTGCATCGGTGTGCTCATCGACACCCTGCTCGTGCGCACCGTCATCGTGCCGGCCATGGCCTTCACGGCGAAAGACCGCTTCTGGTGGCCGCGCCGCCCCGAGCTCACCGACGCTGAAGCGGCGGCGCGTGGGGCCAACGGTCAGGCCGAACGGATGCCCGACGAGGCCCCCGCGGCCTCGAAAGAACCGGCGGCAGCTGTCTAGAGCCGCACATCGGATCGCTCGCATGACGCGAGCATCCTGATCCCAACCCTGTGCCCGCCCGGCTTGTCGCCGTGGCGGGCACAGGCATGAGGGCGCATGCTGGGGGAGTGCTCGAACCAACCACCCCGCTGCGCGACGCGATCGCGCAGTATCTGCGCGCGGTTGAGCTTGAGCGTGGGGCGAGCGCGCACACCGTACGGGCCTATGCGGGCGACCTCGAGACGTTCGCGGCGTTCGTCGAGCAGCGTGGCGCCGAGCCTGATCCGGCTCTGATCGATCTCGAACTGCTGCGGGAGTGGGTGTGGAGCCAGAGCGATTCGGGCCTGGCCGCGTCGAGCCTCGCGCGGCGAGCATCCACCATGCGAGGGTTCACGGCCTGGCTGGCACGCACGGGCCGCGCGCCGGCGGATGCGGCTGCTCGGTTGCGCGCCCCGCGACCCGACCGACACTTGCCGCGCGTGTTGTCGCGCCCGCAGGTAGACGCGTTGCTCGATGGTCTCGCGGCTCGGGCGGCGTCGCGCGATCCGCAGGCCCTGCGCGATCTCGCGATCGTCGAAGTGCTCTACGCGAGCGCTTTGCGCGTCAGCGAGCTCGTCGGGCTCGATCTCGGCGATGTCGACGCGGCGCGGCGCGTCGTGCGCGTGTTGGGTAAAGGGGCGAAAGAGCGCGTGGTGCCCTTCGGTGTGCCCGCCGCGCGTGCCCTGAGCAACTACGTCGACTACGGCCGGCCGCTACTCGCCACCGACCGCAGTGGTGCCGCGCTCTTTCTCGGCGCACGAGGAGCGCGCGAGTCGACCCGGGCGGTCTACGCACTCGTCGCGAGCTTGCTCTCCGACCAGCCGGGCAGCGGCCCCGCCGGACCGCACACGTTTCGACACACCGCAGCAACGCACTTGCTCGACGGCGGAGCCGACCTGCGCGCGGTGCAAGAGATCCTCGGGCACGCGAGCCTCGGCACCACGCAGATCTACACGCACGTGAGCGCCGAGCGGTTGGCCTCGGTCTATCGCACGGCACACCCGCGGGCCTAGGCGCCGCCTCCGTCGATCGGCAGCAAGACCGCGCGCTGCAACCCACCGAGGTAAAGCAAGGGCGACACGTACTCACCCGCCAGCCGCACCCCGAGGTGCACGCACGGCCGAGAGCAGTGCCCGGGTTCGAGAGTGCCGATCACCTGGCCGGCGACCACAACCTCGCCTTCGTCGACGAGAGCTGTGACGGGCTCGACGGTCGCGAGCACCTGACCCGTTCGAATCGTGATGACGGGCCGGTCGACGACGACTCCGGCGAAGTGCACGACCCCACTCGTGACGGCGACAACCTCGGCGCCGGCGGCGACTGCGGCGAGGTCAACACCGCGGTGGCCGACACCGTAGGGCGTGGGCGGCGCCAGGAAGGGCCGCACGACGACGCGAGGCCCCTCGACGGGCCACACCCATGAGGGGGCAGCGGGGGCAACGGAACCACTCAGGGCAACGGACCCACTCAGGGCGACGGGCAGCAGCAGGGCGAGGGCGGCGAGACGCATGCGGTGAGCATGGCCGTGAGCCGGGCATCCGTCGCCTGATCGGGGTAGGACGAGGAGAACACGACGCCCAACGAAGACGGTGGGGGAGCGGTGATATGCTGGGAGACGCAGTCGTGCGTGTCGCGGCTGACTTCGCGTGTCCATTTTGTGGCGCACATCCCCATCAGTCTTGCCGGTCCCGAGAAATCGGGAGCACCACCGTGCGGGTCGGGGCCAGCGCCGGGCACCAGGGCCCTTCCCGTCGGGCGGGGCGACAACTGAGAACAGAAGGAGTACGGCCATGGCCGTCGTTACCATTCGCCAGCTGCTCGACAGCGGCGTGCACTTCGGGCACCAGACCCGCCGCTGGAACCCGAAAGTCAAGCGCTTTATCCTCACCGAGCGCAGCGGCATCCACATCATCGACCTGCAGCAGTCGCTCGCCTACATTGACAAGGCCTACGACTTCGTCACCGAGACGGTCGCCCACGGCGGCACGATTCTCTTCGTTGGCACCAAGAAGCAGGCGCAAGAGTCGATCGCCGAGCAGGCCACGCGCGTGGGCCAGCCCTACGTCAACCAGCGCTGGCTCGGTGGTCTGCTGACCAACTTCCAGACCGTGTCGAAGCGCCTCGCGCGCATGAAGGAGCTCGAAGAGCTCGACTTCGACGACACCACCAAGGGCTTCACCAAGAAAGAGCTGCTGATCAAGAAGCGCGAGCTCGACAAGCTGCACAAGTCGCTCGGCGGTATCCGCAACCTCACGAAGACCCCGAGCGCCATGTGGGTCGTCGACCCCAAGCGCGAGCACCTCGCCATTGACGAGGCCAAGAAGCTCGGCATCCCCGTCATCGGCATCCTCGACACCAACGCCGACCCCGACGAGCTGGCGTACCCGATCCCGGGCAACGACGACGCGATCCGTTCGGTGGCGCTGCTGACGCGCATCATCGCGGATGCTGCTGCCGAGGGTCTGATCCGCAAGCACGCGAAGCCGGCCGCTGAGGGCAACGTCTCCGCCGTCGAGCCGCTCGCAGAGTGGGAGCGCGAACTGCTCGAGCAGGGCGCTGCTGCCGCTGAGGCTCCCGCCGCTGAGGCCCCCGTGGCCGAGGCTGCGGCCGAAGAGGCGCCCGCTGAGGCTGCTGCTGAGGTCGCCGCTGAAGAGCCCGCAAAGAAGGCCCCTGCCAAGAAGAAGCCCGCCGCCGAGGCTGACGCCCCGGCCGCTGAGACCGAGTAAGGACACCTCTATGGCGAACGTCAGCCTGGAAGACATCAAGACCCTGCGCGAGCGCCTCGGCACCGGCATGGTCGACACGAAGAACGCCCTGGTCGAGGCCGAGGGTGACCTCGAGAAGGCCACCGAGATCTTGCGTCTCAAGGGTGCCAAGGGCAATGCGAAGCGCGCCGACCGCTCGACGAGCGAAGGCCTCATCGCCGCGCACGAGGGTGCCGACGCCACGACGATGATCGAGCTCGCGTGCGAGACCGACTTCGTTGCCAAGGGCGAGAAGTTCGTTGCGCTCGGCGAGCGCGTGCTGGCGGCTGTTGTTGCCGCGGGCGCCGACTCGGTCGAAGCGGCCCTGGCCGCTTCGGTCGACGGCTCGACCGTTGCCGCGATCATCGACGAAGAGGCCGCCATCATCGGCGAGAAGTTCGAGCTGCGTCGCGTTGCTCGCATCGCCGGTGCGAACTTCGCCGTGTACCTGCACCGCACCAACAAAGACCTGCCCCCGCAGGTTGGCGTGGTCGTGGCGTACGAGGGTTCTGACGCCGAGACGGCGCGCAGCATTGCGCAGCACATCTCGTTCGCCGACCCGCAGTACCTCACGCGCGACGAGGTTCCGGCCGAAGCGGTCGAGACCGAGCGTCGCATCGTCGAAGAGATCTCGCGCAACGAGGGCAAGCCTGAGGCCGCCCTGCCGAAGATCGTCGAGGGTCGCGTGGGTGCCTTCTTCAAGCAGGTTGCCCTGCTCGAGCAGGACTACGCGCGTGACAACAAGCTCACGGTCGCGACGGTTCTCAAGGATGCCGGTTTGACCGTGACGGGCTTCGCCCGCTTCAAGGTCGGCGCCTAGTTTCACTCGTTCGAACGCCCCGGGTCTGGTTCAGGCCCGGGGCGTTCGTCGTTGGTGGGGCGTGTGGCGCTCGCCGTCTGCGCGTGAGCTGGCGCGAGCGCGTCGCTTACTCCCAAATGGTCAGCATGCCGTTGGCAAGAGCATCAACGTCGAGGTCTGTGCTGTTGCACAACAGGCTCATGACGGTCGAGCGGTCGGCCGATACCCAGAACAGCGTCACGAAGCCTGCCCAGCCGCCGCTGTGGCCGAGATTGCCCTCGGGGTCGATGCCGATTCCGGCGCCGTACTGCCCTCCCGCTCCGTCATCCGCAGCGCCGTCGGTCATGGCCTGCACCGCCGGGTCGCTCGTGTCGGCGTAGATCGTGCCCCACTGGGCCAACTCAGTGGCCGTCGCGACGACCGACCCGTCGCCGATTTGCAGCCACTCCACGCGCGACTCAGAGCCGCCCTCATACGAGAGGGCCACGTCGTCGGCCGTCGAGGCCGGTTCGAGCCTCATCTCGGTGTCGGGATACACCTCGCGGGCAAGAATCGTGGCGAAATCGGTGCCGCTCGCTTCTTCGGCGATCGACGCGAGCAGCACGTAGTTCGAGTTTGAATACGAGAACCGATCCCCCGGTTCAAACTCAAGCTCAGTGCCCTCGATGACGTCGAGCGCGTCGCCCTGGTCGCTCACGTCGTCGAGCTCAAACCCGGCGTCGAAGAGCAGGTCGGTGTAGTCAGGTATCCCGCTCGTGTGCTGCAGCAAGTCGGTGATCGTGACCTCGTCGGCCCACGACGCTTCGAACTCGAGAACGTCGGCAACCGAGTCACTTGTCGAGAACAGGCCTGCTTCAGCGAGCCGCAGCACCGCGAGCCCCGTGAATTGCTTCGAGACGGATGCGATGTCGAAGCGCGTGGTGGCGTCAATGGGGCGCCCCGCGTCGACATCGGCGAGACCGGCTTCTCCCGCCCACACGAGTTCGTCGTCGATCACGACGGCGCTCGCGCACCCGGGGCCATCGCTCGCGATCACGCGCGTCAACAGGGCATCGGACTGCGCCGCGCCGTCGGCGAGCGACGTTCGCGGCGTCGTGCCGGCGTCGAGGGGTGCGCACGCCGCCAGCAGCGTCGACAGCAAAGCCGCGGCGGCTGCTGCCGTCGCCGAACGGCGCACGCGAGCCGAGCCGCGTGCGTTCTGAGCGCCGCCTCTGTTGTCCGCACGGTCGCCCGTGCCCGAACGGCCCGTGCCGGCTGCGCCTCCCCGGCTCATCGGGCTGCCTCTGCAGTCGCGGCGGCGATGAGCGCCTCGCGCTCGACGCCGAGGTGCGTGAGCACTCGCGCAGCCGTGCCGTGCTCGCGCTCGGCAAGCGCAATGAGCACGTGGGCAGAACGGAGTCCGGTGGGCGACCGGCGGGCGAGTGACTTGGCGCGCCGAAAGACGTCGCGCGTGCTGACGCGGCTGCGGTAGAGGCCGCGTGCACGCGGCAACGGCGCGTCGCTCGCAGAGTCGACGACGGAGGCAGCGGAGAGTGCGTCGGCGTGCACGGCGCGCAGGGCATCCCGTGCCGCCGGGGCCTCGAAGCCGAGGGCCGTGCGCGCCGAAGCGTCGTCGAGCAGCAGTAACGCGATGAGCAAGTGCTCGGCGCCGGGTTCGGGGTCGCCGAGGGCACGAGCTTCGTTCTCGGCGGTCGTGAGTAGATCGGCGATGAGCCGAATGTCGTGGCGGGCGGTGGCGAGGGGCATGAGAGTCCTTTCGGGGATGCTCGGCGGTCGTGGATGCGCGGGATGCGCGGCTGCGGGCGCGGGTGATGCGCGTGTGGTCGGGGAAGGTCAGTACGTCGAGCGACGCGAGGGAGCGAGTCGCTTGTGCGCCGCTTGCGCGGTCATGTCGAGGGCGTGGCCGATTTCGACCCACGTCCACTGCGCCGCGAGCGCTCGATCGACGGCTTCGCGCTCGAGCGACGCGGCGCGACGTCGAAGAGCGATGACCGCCGCGAAGGCTTCGGCAGGGTCGTCGGGGGAGGGAATGCGGATGGTTTCGGGCATGCCATCAACTTAGGTTGATACGCGCGATCTGTCAACTTAAGTTGATGTGACTCGGCGCGCGGGCGTCACGAAACGCCCTACGCTGGAGACACCGCTAGACCAGAAGGAGCTCGCTGTGGCTGACAAGAAACGACGCGTCATGTTGAAGCTCTCGGGTGAAGCCTTCGGAGGCGGTTCTCTCGGTGTGAACCCCGACATCGTCAGCGGCATCGCCCGCGAGATCGCCGACGCGGCGGCCGACGTCGAGGTGGCGATCGTCGTCGGTGGCGGCAACTTCTTCCGCGGCGCCGAGCTCAGCCAGCGCGGCATGGACCGCGGCCGCGCCGACTACATGGGCATGCTCGGCACCGTCATGAACGCGCTCGCGCTGCAAGACTTTCTCGAGCAGGCCGGCGCGCAAGTGCGCGTGCAGTCGGCGATTCAAATGACACAGGTGGCCGAGCCCTACATTCCCCTGCGTGCTGAGCGCCACCTCGAGAAGGGCCGCGTCGTCATCTTCGGTGCGGGTGCCGGGCTGCCCTACTTCTCGACCGACACGGTGGCCGCGCAGCGTGCGCTCGAGATCGGCGCACTCGAAGTGCTCGTCGCCAAGAACGGCGTCGACGGCGTCTATAGCGACGACCCGCGCCGCAACCCCGACGCCCGCAAGCTCGACAGCATCACGTACCAAGAGGCGCTCGTTAAGGGCCTCAAGGTCGTCGACTCGACGGCGTTCTCGCTGTGCATGGACAACAGCATGCCGATGGTCGTCTTTGGCATGGAGCCCGGGGGAAACATTGCCCGGGCAATCCGCGGCGAGCACATTGGAACGCGCGTCTCGAACTGAGCGAGCCGTTCGCCGGTTAGGTATGATCTAAGGGACGCGATCGCGTCGCCCGCCGACGACCTGCCGGGAGAGCATCCATGACCGACGCCGTCACCATCGCCACGGGAGTGCCCGGAATCAGCGTGCGGCTCACGCCGACCGAGCGCTTCACCTTCGGGAGCTTCGTCGACTGCAACATGGCGACGGCCTGGGTGGGCGACCGTTTTCGCATTTTTCCGGGTAAGTATGGCGAAGACCCCGTGTGGGGGCAGGCCAACGAACTCAAGCACGCCGACGGTGCAACGGTGACCGAGGCCTTCTCGCGGCGCCCCGATGAGTTCGTCGAGCCGACCATGCCGCCCAACACTCCGCCGGGCGAGCCGGGCCTGCACGGCGCCGTGTGGTTCGAGACGGTGTACCAAGACGCGTCTGACGCGAGCGGGCGCACGCTCTACGCGCTGTATCACAACGAGAACTACCCCGAGACGCTGCCGTTCGACCCCGCAACGGGAGAGGGGCTGCGCGCCGACGACTGGCCTCCCGGGCTCACGGGGCCCGAGTCGGTGCAGGCCGTGCCGCGCATCGGCATCATGAAGTCGACCGACGGGGGCCTGAGCTGGGCCAACCACGGCATTCTGCTCGAAGACCGCGATGAACGGATGATCCGACTCCCGGTCAACCGCAACAACTGTTTTCCGGGCGGGGTCGGCGACCCGAGCGCTGTCGCCTCCGGCGACCACCTCTACGTCTTCTACGGCGAATACGCCTACCCCGAGGCGTGGAGCGCCGACACGTGGGATCGCGAGACCGAGGCCGCGGCGCAGTGCGTGAGTGTGGCGCGCGTGCCGCTCGCCGCGCTCGACACCCCGAACGGCGCCGCGCGGCGCTGGAGCGGCACGGCTTTCGATGCGCCGTGGGACGGCGTGGGGCAGCCGATCGCGAGCCTGCGCATCCCGACCGCCGAGGGCGGTGGCGCCGTCTCGCAAGGCGATGATCTCTACTACTGGGGCCCCTCGGTCAGTTGGAATGAGCACCTGGAGTGCTGGGTCATGCTGCTCGGCCGCGTTGACGGCAGCTTCTGGGTGGGCGACAGCCTGTTTCTCTCGATCAACCCGAACCGCGATCTGGGCGAGGGCGACAACGCCCAGCAGTGGTCGACGCCCGTGCGTATCGTGCATCGCCCCGGCCACACGCTCTGGTACCCCTCGCTGCAGCCCACTGACTCACCAGAAGATCTTGAAGCGAAGCGCACGTGTTTGCGGCTCGGTCGCGAGGCGCGATTGTTCTTCAAAGACATGGCGGGCGACGAGCACGTCTACATCAGCGACTTCCGTGTGGAGTTCGTGCGCGACTGAGTGCCCAGTGGCGCGCGTGCCCGTCGACCCTAGGCTGAGCGGGTGACCGCCGCCCTGCTCATCGCGCTCGCCGCGATTGCGCACACCACCTGGAACCTCGCGCTCAAGCGCGCGGGAGCCAGCGGGCCGGCGTTCATCGCGCTCACGCTCGCGGTCGGCGTCGTGGTCTTCGCGCCGTTCGGCGTGCCGGCGCTCATCGCCCAGCCGCTCGACCTCGGTCAGGCCGGCGTGCTCGTGGTCGGCAGTGCGCTGCTGCAGGTGGCCTACTTTCTCGTGCTGCAGCGGGCCTATCGTCTCGCCGATGTCGGGGTGGTCTACCCACTCGCTCGCGGAACCGGGCCACTGCTGAGCGTCGTGGGTGCCGTGCTGTTGCTCGGCGAACGACCCGGCCTCGTGACGCTTGCGGGTGCGGCGCTCGTCGTTGCGGGCGTGGTCGTCATCGGCACGGCCGGCGCGCGCGCGAGCGAGGGCGCGGCGGGGGATTCTGCGCGGCGGTGGCGGGGCATCCGCTACGGGGCGGCCGTCGGCGTCATCATCGCGGCATACACGCTGTGGGATGCGGCCGCCGTCACGCGCGCCAACCTTGAGCCCGTGGGCTACTACTGGGCGAGCATGGTCGTGCAGCTGGCCGTGCTGCTGCCACTCGCGGCGCGCGAGCGCGGCGCGCTCGCGCAAACAGCGCGAGAGCATCCCGTGGCCATCGCCATCGTGGGCATTCTGTCTCCGCTCGCCTACGTCGCGGTGCTCGCCGCCTACCAACTCGCCCCGGTCTCGGTCGTGGCGCCCGCGCGCGAAGTGAGCGTCGTGCTCATCGCCCTCGCGGGGTGGCTGCTGTTGCGCGAGCCGCACCCTGCGCGGCGCATTCTGGGCAGCGTCATCGTGCTCGCGGGCATCGCACTGCTCGCGCTCGGCTGAGCCCGCGCCTACTAGACTCGTGGGCGACCCACTGAAGGAGCCGCTGTGATCGCCGACGTTCTGGCTGAAGCCACTGACAAGATGACCAAGGCCGTCGAGGTCGCGAAAGAAGACTTCGCGACCGTGCGCACGGGCCGGGCCAACCCGCAGCTTTTTCAGAAGATCTTGGTTGAGTACTACGGCACGCCCACGCCGCTCGCGCAGCTCGCGAGCCTGCAGAACCCCGAGGCGCGCACGATTCTCATCACGCCCTACGACAAGAGCGCGCTGAAAGAGATCGAGAAGGCGATCGTGAACTTTCCGAACCTCGGGGCGAGCCCCAACAACGACGGCGAGATCATTCGCGTCACGATGCCCGAGCTGACCGAAGACCGCCGCAAAGAGTACGTCAAGATCGTCAAGCAGAAGGCCGAAGACTGCAAGGTCGCGATTCGCAACATTCGTCGCAAGGCGAAAGAAGACCTCGACAAGCTCAAGACCGAGGTGGGCGATGACGAAGTTGCGCGCGCCGAGAAAGAGCTTGAGGCCATCACCAAGCGCGCAACCGACGCGGCCGAAGAGGCGTTGAAGAAGAAGGAAGCCGAGCTGCTCGAGGTCTAGATGCCCGAGACTCCTGAATCCGCATCGACCGCTCACGCGGCCGAACAGAAGCCTGCCCGCTCGGCGCGACGCTGGGGGCGTGGTGCTTCGGCGCGCGATGAGGTTGAGGCGGCCATCCACGACATCGAAAACAAGGTGCACGACCTCGAGGCGAAAGCGCGCGAGATGGATGCCCGCATCGAGGCTCGCGCCGGTCGCAGTCTGACCAAGGCCATCTTCTTTGGCCTCGTGTTGGGGTTGGCGTTGCTGTTCAGCCTCATCGTGTTCAAACAGGTGTTCATGCTGTTTGCGGCTGCGCTCGTGGCGTTCACGGTCTACGAACTCGCGAGCGCGCTGCGGTTCGCGGGGCGTGACATTCCGCGCCTGCCCCTTGTCATCGCGTCAATCGGTGTTATTCCGCCGGCCTTCTACCTCGGGGCCCCCGGGCTCTGGTGGGCCTTCCTCGCGGGTGTCGCCTTCGTGAGCCTGTGGCGCATCATCGAGACCGTGCGGCCCGCCATGCGGCAGCCAGGGGTTTCGCTGCGCACCGACCTCGCTGCGGGCATTTTCGTCTTGAGCTACGTGCCGCTGCTCGCCGGGTTCGCCGTCGTCATGACCGCGCAGCCGGGCGGCGAGTGGTGGGTGCTCGCGTACCTCATCGTCGTCATCGCGATCGACACGGGGGCCTACGCGTCGGGTGTGCTGTTCGGCAAGCACCCGATGGCCCCGCGCATCAGCCCGAAGAAGACGTGGGAGGGCTTTGCGGGTTCAGTGGTAGCCGCAACCCTCGCGGCAATCTTGCTCGCTGTCTTCATGATCGGCACCGAGTGGTGGGTCGGGCTCATTCTCGCCCTCACGTTGGTCGGGGTCGCCACTCTCGGAGACTTGACCGAGTCGCTCATCAAGCGCGACCTGGGCATCAAAGACATCTCGACCTGGCTTCCGGGTCACGGCGGGTTCCTCGATCGACTCGATTCGATGCTGCCGTCGACGATCGCCGCGTACGTCATTTTCACGTTTCTCGGCTGAGTTCTCGGCTGATTTCTCGGCCTGACGGTGGAGCCGCGGGCTACCGACTGACGGCCAGTGCAGGGGCGTTGCTGCGCACCGTGGCGCCCGCCTCTCGGTGACTGCGGCAGAATGGTGCGGTGCCTTCGACTTTTCCTCTCGCCCGATCCGGCAAGCCTGGCTATGACGTCGACGAGGTCGATGCGTTTCTTGATCGTGCTCGCGAAGCCTTCTCGACCCCGGCCGGGGTCGACGCGAGTGTGACGAGCAACGAGATTCGTCACACCGCCTTTCGGGTCGTGCGCAAAGACGGCTATTCCGCTCGGCACGTCGATGCCGCCCTTGAGCGACTTGAAGAGGCCTTCGCCACGCGAGAGCGTGATCAGGCCATCGCACGGCAGGGTTCTGAGGCGTACTACGCCGAGGCGCGCGCGACGGCGCAAGAGATTCTCGACCGACTCGCTCGCCCTGAGGGCAAGAAGTTTCGCCGCGTGAGCCCGTTCACGCGGGGCTACCACCCCGCTGACGTCGACGCTTTCGCTGCGCGCGTTTCGCAGTATTTCGAGAGTGGTCGTGCCCTCCCGGTTGAATCGGTACGCACCATCGCATTTCGATCGCGCTATCGCGGGTACAACGAAACTCAGGTCGATCTGCTGCTCGATACCGTCGTCGGGCTCATGCTCGCGGTTCGCTAGGCCAGTCGCCTCACGACGGCCGTCGGGGGCCTTCGGGTAGGCTCTCTGAACTGTGGGACGGCATGAAGCGATCAACTCACGCCTCGGCGCCCCCGACGACCGTGCCACGCACGGCGGGGGAGGAGGCGACGATCGGCGTGCCATCGCTCCCCATCTTGAGCGTCACGTGCGTGCTCCCTGGTCGCTCCCCGTGTTTGCCTCCGCTGTCTCTCTCGCTTTCGTGCTCGCCGCCATCACTGATCAGTCGCCCGTGATGGCACTCGAAACCATCACACCGGCACCTGAGCAGGCGACACAGCAGTTCATTGCCACCGATGATTACGTCAGCAGCATCGAGCCCATCGAATGGCTGACCTCTCGAGTCATCCCCTACGGCTCGGCTCCTGCCGCGGGCTCGCCCGGTGCCGGCACGGCCATGGCGATCGCGTTCACGATGGTGACCGACAAAGGCTGGAGCATCGCCGAATACGACTGCCTCGTCGCCCTCTGGAACAAAGAATCGCGGTGGAACGTCTCGGCCGAGAATGCGAGCTCGGGCGCCTACGGAATTCCCCAAGCCCTGCCCGGCGACAAGATGGCATCAGCGGGCAGCGACTGGCAGACCAACCCGGCAACCCAGATCACGTGGGGCCTCGGCTACATTGCCGCGCGGTATGAGACGCCCTGCGGCGCGTGGGCGCATAGCCAGCGTGTGGGCTGGTACTAGGCCTGAGCATCCATGCCCCGCAGCAATCGTTCGCGCACTGACCGCCACAACAGCCGACGGCATCCTGACGAGACGGATGCCCCGCTCGACCTCGACCGCATTACCGCGGGTCTTCGGCGCTCGGTCGTCAAGCGCTCCGGAACCTGGAATGTGCAGCAGGTCTCGGCTGTTGCCGCGCAAAAGGTGTATCTGTGCCCCGGCTGCCGCCTTGAGGTGCCCGTTGGCCAGGCGCACATCGTCGCGTGGCGTGCCGACGGCCTCATGGGTGAGCAGGCTGACCTTGCCGATCGTCGACACTGGCACGCGCACTGCTGGAGGCTAGAACCATGAGTGAACCCATTCGCAGTGCAACGGTGCTGCCGGCCGTGCGCACCGAGACCGAGCTGCACACGCCCGATGGGTTGACTCTCGTCGGCGAGCTCTCGGTGCCCGAGAGTCACGATCCGGTGGCGACGCTCGTGTGCTTGCACCCCCTGCCCACGGCGGGGGGATACATGGATTCGCACATCATCCGCAAAGCTGCTGCCCGCCTGCCGGCTCTCGCCGACATCGCCGTGCTGCGCTTCAACTTTCGCGGCGTGAGCTCGCCGCGGGGTACGAGCGAGGGCTCGTTCGGGCATGGCGATGACGAGCGCCTTGATCTGGATGCAGCAATGGCCTTCGTCGCCGAGCGGGGCCTGCCTGACCCGTGGTTGCTCGGCTGGTCGTTCGGCACCGAGGTTGCTCTCAAGCACGGCCTCGAGCACGACGTTGTCGGGGCGATTCTGCTCTCACCGCCGTTGCATCGCACGACGGCTGCTGAAGTGGCCGCCTGGTCGGGCAGCGGCAAACGACTCGTGGTGGTTGTTCCCGAGTTAGACGACTATCTGCGCCCGCCCGAAGCGCTGGAACGTTTCGCGAGCGTGCCCGAGCGCGAGTTTGTGGCGGTCGACGGCGGCAAACACCTCTGGGTCGGCGAGAACCAAACCGTGCGCGTGCTCACCGAGATCGTGGCGCGACTGAACCCTGCTGTCTTGCCTTTGCCCGAAGAGTGGCCGTAACTACTTCTCTTCGAGCCTCGGCACGACGACCTGGTTGATCACGATGATGATCGACGCCGCCACCGGAATGGCGATCAGGGCGCCCAAGATGCCGAGCAGCGTTCCCCCGATGAGGGCCGCGATCACAACCACGACGCCGGGCACCTTGACCGCACGGTTCATGATGTTGGGGCTCAGCACGTACGCCTCGATCTGCATGTAGACGAGGTACCAAATGCCCGCGGCGATCACCGTGATGGTCGAGTCGGGGTTGACGAGCAACTGCGTCGCCACGATGAGAATCGAGCCCGACAGGGTTCCGACGAGCGGCACGAGCGAAAACAAGAACGCAATGAAGGCAAACAACGCCGGATACGCGGCGCCAATGCTCGTCAAGAAGATGAAACTCGCGACACCGTTGATGAGGGCGAGCGACACCTGACCGACGACGTAGCGGCCGACGGCGTGCGAGACCTGCTCGGCAATGCCGATGAACTTCTCACGACGTGAGCGCGGCACGAGGCGGTACAGCGAACGCTTGATCGAGCCCAACGAGGCCGTGAAGTAGAGCGTGAGAATCAAAATGATGAGAGCGCCGAAGATTCCCGTGGCGATCGACACGCTCACCGCGAGAACGCCCCCACCGATTTGCGTGAGGTTGTCAGGGTCAGTCAGGTAAGTGAGCAGGTCGTCTGCCGCCGCGCGCACGTCAAGCACCTCGACGGGGATGACGCTTTGAATCTGCCCGAGCAGTTGATCGAGCGACTCAGGGTTGGTCACATACTCCGTGACTTGCGTGATGAGCTTGTTCGATTGCTCGATGACCACGGGAATGATGGCGAACACGAGGCCAGCGAACATGCCGAGTACGCCGACGAGAACCGTCAAGATCGCGGCCCAGCGAGGCCACTTTCGCGACTCGAGCCATGAAATCAGTGGGTCAAGGCCCAGCGCGATGAAGATGGCCGCACCGATGTAGGTGAGGATCGTCGCGAGTGACGCGAAGGCACCGCCGATGAGCAAGGCGATAAGCACGCCGAGCCCTCCGAAAATGCCGAGCCGGAATGCGTTGTGAATCTTCACCGAATGTCCTCCGGGTCGTTCGATCGGCGCTTATTCGTCGCGGATCGCAAGGGTCTCTGCCTGCGACAGTACCCCGCGCAGTCCTTCGAAGTAGCCGGCTACCGCGTCACGTTCAACACGGATGCGCGCGAGCCGGTCTTCGGCCTCGGCCACCATGGCGGTAGTGCGTTCTTCTGCGTCGCGCAGAAGTGCGGCGGCGCGGGTTTCGGCATTGTCGAGCACCGACCGTGCGGTTGTGTCGGCCTGAGCGCGAACGGCCTCAGCTTGGTCTTTCGACGCGCGATCAAGAGCCTCAGCTTCGGCCCGCGCAGTGCTTGCTCGCTCTTGCGCCGTCGCCAGCTGCGCGGTCGCTTCGTCGAGGTAGCGCTGCGTTTGCACGACGGCCTCTTGCTGGCGAGCCAGGTATTCACGTTCTGCTTCGTCGCGTCGTGCGGTGAGCTCCACGTCGAGGTCGACGCGTGCTTGCTCGGACTCGCGGGCCAGCCGGGCACGGTGTTCGTCGTTTTCGTGCTGCAACTGAGCGCGCACGGCGATTGCCTCATCCGTCAGGATGCGGCGCTGACGTTCGCCGTCGCGCTCGAGCGCCGTGCGCTGAGTGGCGGCCTTCTCGTCGTGAGCAGCCCGCTGTGCCGCGATCTCGCGCTCGGCAGCGGTGCGTGCTTCGGCAATCTCGCGTTCGGCCGTTGAGCGGGCATCGGCGACCTCGTGTTGCACGGCCGTGCGCGCACTCGCGAGTTCTTCGGCCAGTGCCGTGCGGGCAGCCTCGAGCTCGAGTTCGAGCGAGGCGCGACCGGCGGCAAGGTGCTGTTCGAGTGCCGTGCGGCTGCGGGTTTCGAGCTGCTCAACCTCAGCGCGGCGGCGTCGCTCTTCGGCATCCCACTCCGACGAGCGGCGCGCGAGTTCGCTCTCGACCGATTCGCGCGTTGCCGCGAGCTCGGCCGCGAGGTCTGCCCGCGCGGCCTCAATGTCGGCGTCGAGCTGCGCACGGCGCGTGGCGTCGTCGCTCTCAAACGTGGTGCGAGCCTGCTCGGTGTCGCGCGCGAGGGCTCCGGCGGCCTCGCGGGCTTCGGCCACCTCGCGGTCGGCGACGACGCGAAGCTCGGCCAACTCACGCTCGGTCTCGGCCCGCAGAGCGGCGGCCTCTCGCTTGGCCGTCGCGCGCGCCTCGGCTGCTTCCGTGGCGACAGCACCGCGAATGGCGGCGGCCTCACGCACAGCCTCTTGCACGAGGGCGTCGGCGTCGGCGCGAGCCCGCGTGATGGTCTCTTCTGCCTGACGGCTTGCGGCATCCGTCAGTTGGTTCGATCGTGCGGCGGCATCGGCGACCATGCGCTCGGTGCGTTCGGCGGTCTCTGACTGCAGACGTTGCGCCTCGGTCTGGGCGGCAGCCCGCAGCTTCTCGGCGTCGATGTCGGCCTGGCTAATGAGGCGCGTCGACTGCTCTTCGGCCACGCGCAGGGTCTGCTCAAGCTTCGAACCGAGACCTGCGTAGGTCGGGCGACCGACCTCGTCGAGTTCGGCCTGCAGATCGTCGATGACCGCTTGCAGCCGACCAACCTCTTTCGCGCTGTCGGCGCGATCGGTGTTCGACTTGATGAGCTCACGGCGAATCTCTTGCAGGGCGCGATCGACCTCTTCGCGCTTGTAGCCGCGCATTTCGCTGCCGAAGTCGTACTCAGTGTCTGCCACGTGCCGTCTCCCGGTATTGGGTGGGGTGAACGCGTTCGAGTGTAGTCGTCGGCTGGCCTGTGGCGGCGCGAGACCTCGCCTCATGGGCACTCTCAATCGTCGGTCGAATCGGCCATCGCGCGAGAGTCGGCTATTCTGGAATGTCTTTGTTCTGCTGGACGCCCGTCTTCCGAAGACGGAACTCGCCCGATGTCGAGCGCAGGTGGATCGATGCGAACCGCATCGAAGGTTGGTTTCCACCGTCAAACGTTCTTGGGCCGCGATCATTCCTGACCGCGATGCGCCAGCACGAGAGGAGTAGACCCGTGCGATTTGTCGCAGCGATCGTGTTCTTTGTCGTCGCCGTTGTCGGTGTTGGTTTGGGTGTTGCCCAGCGCACGGTGTGGGCGCCGCCCGACCGCGTGACCGCTGAACTGCAGCTCGATTCCACGGCCACGGTCACCGTGATCGACGGCACCGCACTCAATGCCTACGATGGACGCCAGACCCTCGAAATCGTCGGCGGCGTCGTTGCCCCTCCCGTTGACGAAACGGTGTCGACAGATACCCCCGAGGTGGGGGACACTCCCGCTCCGACGGTAGACCCTGAGGCGCCGACCGAGACTGAGGCGATCGTGGCGGCCTACGGCCGCACGAGCGATGTGCTCGCATGGGTCGGCTCAGCGACCTACAACCTCGTGACGTTCGATGACACGACCGGTTCTCTCGTGAGCGAGCGAATCGCGGGCTCTGAAATGGTCGTTCCGAACCCGGCCGGAAGCGACTTGTGGTTCGGCGACCTCGAGGGTGAGGGTGAGCTCGGCCTCACGGTCAATGTTCCCGATGAGGTTTCGATGCTCGTGGTGTCTGATGGCACCCTGCCGGCACCACAAGCGATGTCGATCACGTGGCCGCTCGACAACAGCACGCCGTTCTCGACCGTGCTCATCCTTGGCGGTGTCGGAGCACTGGTCGTCGGACTGCTCTTCTTGCTCTGGGCTCTCTTGCACATGCGTCGTCAGCGCGGGCCTCGGCGCAAGACACCGAAGATGCCCAAGGTGCCGCGGCCCTCGCGGTATCGCCCCGCATCAACCCGCATGCGCCCCGGTCGGCCCAAGGGTCGTCGTGCCGCGCAGCGCGTCGCACTCCTTCCCGTTCTCGCCTTCGGCGCTGTGGTGCTCACCGCGTGCACGGGCGGCGGCTCGACCACCGTCGCGACGCCGACCCCCGAAGTAACCGACGTTGCCGAGACCCCTGAGGTCGCCGTGACCGAGAACCAACTCGAACGCATCATCGCGCGCGTGGGTGCCACTCTCGAGCAGGCCGATGCCGAGGCCGATGCCGCGCTCGCCGAAACGCGTCTCGCCGGAGCCGCGCTGGAGTTGCGCCAGTCGAGCTACTCGATCAAGGCCAAAGTGGCTGACTTCACGATCGCGCCCGTGTTTCCGGCAGGCGACGTGCGGCTCACGCTGCCCGAGCGTTTGCCCGAAGAAGGCGACGTGTGGCCGCGCCGCGTGTTTGCGATCGTGCAAGCACCGGCCACCGAGAACGACGCGGGCGAAGAGGTACGCACACCTCCGCTTGCCGTGTTGCTCGTGCAAGACGACCCGCGCAGTCAGTACAAGGTTCACTACGCCATCACCGTGACGCTGCCCGAAGACGCCGAACAGCCCAAGGTTGCCCCCGCCGAGCTGGGAGCACCGCTGTTGCCCAGTACGACGCCGCTCTTGTCGGTATCGCCTGACGACGTCGCTCTCGGGTACGCCGACGTGCTGTTGCGGGGTGAAGAGAGTGAGTCGTTCGCGCTCTTTCAGGTAGAGGGTGACCCCCTCATCGAGCAGATCGGCGCGGCCGCCAAGGCCGCGCGGCGAGCGGCGTTGCCGTCGACGGCGGCCATCGACTTCTCAAACGCCGTAGGCCCGCACGAGATCTTCTCGTTCGTCACGAATGACGGTGGCGCGCTCGTGATGCTCTCGCTCACCGAGACCGAGCGCGTGACGCCCACCGAAGCCGGTGCAGCGATCAACGCGCCGGCCGCTGTGGCCGCGCTCGTCGGCCGCGCCCAAAGCACAACGGGCGTTGAGGCGACCTACGGGCTGCAGATGCTGTTCTCAGTGCCTCCCGTCGGTAGCGACGCTCCCGTCGTGCTGCTCGGGTACACGCAAGGACTCATCTCTGCGAGGGAGATCTAGTGGCTGACCCCATCCTCTCGGGCTCGGCTCTGCGCGGGGCCGTTGACCTGTCGGGGCTCGTTCGCGCGGCTCAGACGCCGACACCCGCACCGCGAAGCGACGGCGCGCCAGTATCGAGCGCGATCGTGCGCGATGTCGACGAAGCGAGCTTCGGCGACATCGTCGAGCTCTCGCGCACCGTGCCCGTCATCGTCGAGTTCTACGCCGACGGCATTGCCCCGGTGCTCGGCCCTGTCGTTGCCTCGTACGGCGGCCGCCTGGCCCTCGCCACCGTCGATGGCAATGGGAGCCCTCAGGTTGCCCAGGCCTTCCAGATTCAGCAGGTGCCCGCTGTCGTCGCGCTCGTCGGTGGTCGGCCGTTGCCGCTTTTCGTCGGCATGCCGAGCGAAGCCGAGGTGCGCCAGGTTCTCGACCAGGTGCTCGAGCTGGCTGAGCAGAACGGCATTGTCGGCGTGATCCCGGCTGGCGAGGGCGAGCCGGTCGAGGCAGAGGTCGCCGAGCCCCCGTTGCCGCCCCTGCACCAAGAGGCCTACGACGCCATTAGCGACGGCGATTACGCGGCTGCAGCATCCGCCTATCGCACGGCGATCGCGCAGAACCCGCGTGACCAGCTCGCGGTGGCGGGGCTCGCCCAGGTCTCGTTGTTGCAGCGACTCGAAGGTCTCGTGGCCGCCGAGGTGCGCGCTGCTGCCGCGGCCGCCCCCGATGACCGGGATGCTCAACTCGCGGTCGCCGACCTCGACCTCAGCGGTGGTCACGTCGACGACGCGTTCGCGCGCTTGTTGCGCGTCTTCCCGAGCCACGATGCCGAGGGCAAGGCCGCGATTCGCACGCGCTTGCTCGACTACTTCGAGATCGTCGGCACCGACGACCCGCGCACGGTCGCCGCGCGCCGCGCGCTCACGACGCTGCTCTACTGAGCCCGCCGCGCACCGACGCCGCTGCACTACTCACCGCGACGCGCCCTGACGAGGTGCCCTGCTGAGCCCGCCGCGCTACTCGCGCTGCAGGTACAGCCCCGCGAGCGGCGGAAGCATGAGCTCAACCGAGGCCGGCCGGCCACCCCACGGGGTGTCGGTCGCGTGCACGCTGCCGTAGTTGCCGACGCCCGAGCCGCCGAACTCTTCGGCGTCGGTGTTGATGACTTCGCGCCACGTGCCCGCTGACGGTAACGGCAGGCGGTATGGCCCGACCGGGTTGCCGCTGAAGTTGAACACGCCCACGAGCGGCGCACCGTGCGCGTCGCGGCGCTCGAACGCGATGACGTTGTTGCCCGCGTCGCCGCCCTCGAGCCACGAGAAGCCTTCGGGCGAATTGTCGAGCTCCCAGAGTGCGGGCGTCTCGCGATACACGCGGTTGAGCTGGCTCACGAGGTGGTGCAGGCCGCGGTGTACGGGCTGGTCAAGAATCCACCAGTCGAGTCCGCGCTCCTCGCTCCACTCGCTCGGTTGGCCGAACTCTTGGCCCATGAAGAGCAATTGCTTGCCGGGGTGGGCCCACATGAATGACAGGTAGGCGCGCACGTTCGCGAGCTTTTGCCACTGGTCGCCGGGCATCTTGGCGAGCAGTGAGCCCTTGCCGTGCACGACCTCGTCGTGACTGATGGGCAGCATGAAGTTCTCGCTGAATGCGTACAAGAAGCTGAAGGTGATCTCGTTGTGATGATGCGAGCGCCACATCGGGTTGCGGGCGAAGTAGCTGAGGGTGTCGTGCATCCACCCCATGTTCCACTTCATGCCGAAGCCCAAGCCGCCTTCGCTCGTGGGCTTGGTGACTCCCGGCCACGAGGTCGACTCTTCCGCGATCATGACGATGCCCGGCACGCGCTTGTAGGCGGTCGCCGTGACCTCTTGCAAGAACGCGATGGCCTCGAGGTTTTCGCGCCCGCCGAGCACGTTGGGCAACCACTGGCCGTCAGAGCGCGAGTAGTCGAGGTAGAGCATGCTCGCGACAGCGTCGACGCGCAGGCCGTCGATGTGAAACTCTTCGAGCCAGTAGAGCGCGTTGGCGACGAGAAAGTTGCGCACCTGGCTGCGGCCGAGGTCGAAAATGTAGGTGCCCCAGTCGGGGTGCTCACCGCGTCGCGGGTCAGGATGCTCGTACAGCGCCGCGCCATCGAACCGGCCGAGCGCCCACTCGTCTTTCGGAAAGTGCGCCGGCACCCAGTCCATGATCACGCCGATGCCGGCCTGGTGCAGGCGGTCGATGAGGTAGCGGAGGTCATCCGGGTGCCCGAAGCGCGACGTCGGGGCGAAGTAGCCCGTCACTTGGTAGCCCCACGAGGGGCCGTAGGGGTGTTCGGCGAGCGGCATGAATTCGACGTGGGTGAATCCGAGTTGCGTGACGTAGTCGATGAGCGGGTCGGCGATCTCGCGATACCCGAGCCCGGGGCGCCACGAGCCGAGGTGCATCTCGTAGACGCTCATGGCCGCGTTGTGCGGGTTGCGAGCCGCACGGCTCGCCATCCACTCGCCATCACTCCAGGCGTATTGCGTGTCGCCGACGACGGATGCGGTGGCCGGGGGAGTCTCGGTATAGCGCGCCATCGGGTCGGCGCGGGTCACCCACGTGCCGTCGGCCGTGAGCAACTCGAACTTGTACGTGGAGCCGGCGCTGAGACCCGGAGCAAAGATCTCCCAGACGCCGTTGTCGTCGAGTCGGCGCATGGCGTGCCCGACGCCGTTCCAGCTGTTGAAGTCGCCGACAACGCGCACGGCCTGCGCGTGGGGAGCCCAGACGCTAAAGCTCGTACCGTCGACATCTTCGTGGGGTCGGTGGTGCGAGCCGAGAACCTGCCACAGTTGTTCGTGGCGACCCTCACCCCACAGGTAGAGGTCGACTTCGCCCACGCTCGATACGAAGCGGTAGGGGTCGTCGGCGAGCCAGTCGGGCCCACCGTCGTAGGTCGTGCGAACGACATAGGCCTGGCCCTCGTCGGCGCCTCCGGGCAGCAGACCGTGCCAAAGACCGTCGGCGTCGTGCGCGAGAGCGTGCTCGCTCCCATCGGCGCGCACGATCGTGACGCTCGCCGCGAGCGGGCGAATGACGCGGACGAGCCAGCCGCCATCGATGTGTCGTTGCCCGAGCGAGTCGTGCGGGTGCGGGTGCCGGCCTTCGACGAGCGCCCGACGGTGATCGGGGTGCAGGGTCGGCAGGGCTCCGGGTGCTGCAGTCTTCGGCGAAGACTTCTTTTCAGCCATCACGTGCCCTTCGGGTAGTCGATGCGCAGAATGTGCACGGGCTCGACAAAGGCGTCGAGGCGCACGTAGTTGTCGGCTCCCCAGCGGAACCGGTCGCCGGTGATGAGGTCTTTCACGTCGAACGTCGTGCCGGGCGTCAGCCCGAGGGCGGCAAGGTCGAGGTGCACCGTCGTGGCTCGCGCCGAGTGCGGGTCAACGTTCGCGACTACGATGATGCCGTCGCTACGGCCACTGCGCACGAACCGACCGGGAAGCACTTTCGAGTACACGAGAATCGCCTCGTCGTCACTCGAGTGCACGTGCAGGTTGCGCAGCTGGCGCAGTGCGGGGTGCTCGGCACGAATGCGATTGAGAGTCGTGAGGTAGGGCGCGATTGACTTGCCCGCTGCTTCGGCGGCAGCCCAATCGCGCGGCTTGAACTCGTACTTCTCGTTGTCGATGTTCTCTTCGCTGCCGGGGCGCGCGACGTTTTCGATGAGTTCGTATCCGCTGTAGACGCCCCACGTCGGGCTCGCCGTCGCGCCGATCGCCGCGCGAACCTTGTAGGCCGGAACCCCGCCGAACTGCAGGTACTCGGTGAGGATGTCGTGGGTATTCACGAAGACGTTCGGCCGCAGAAAGGCACTCGTTTCGTGGCTGAGTTCGCTCAAGTACTGCTCGAGCTCACTCTTCGTGTTTCGCCAGGTGAAGTACGTGTACGACTGATGAAAGCCAACGGCGGCAAGGCTCTGCATCATCGCCGGGCGCGTGAATGCTTCGGCGAGGAAAACGACGTCGGGGTACTGGATGCGCACCTCACGAAGCATCCACTCCCAGAAGTGCAAGGGCTTGGTGTGCGGGTTGTCCACCCGGAAGATCCGCACTCCCCGCTCAATCCACAGCAGGACAATGCGGAGAATCTCGCGACTGATGCCCTCGTAGTCGTTGTCGAAGTTGAGCGGGTAGATGTCTTGGTACTTCTTCGGGGGGTTCTCGGCATACCGAATGGAGCCATCGGGCAGCGTCGTGAACCACTCGGGGTGCTCCGTCACCCAGGGGTGATCGGGCGCACACTGCAACGCGAGATCGAGGGCGAGCTCGAGACCATTCTTTGCCGCCGTGCGAACGAACTCGACAAAGTCGTCGACCGTGCCCAGCTCGGGGTGAACGGCGTCGTGCCCACCGTCAGCTGAACCGATCGCGTAAGGGCTACCGGGATCATTCGGCCCCGCCGTGAGGGTGTTGTTGGGCCCCTTGCGATTGGTGAGCCCGATCGGGTGCACCGGAGGGATGTACACGACATCGAAACCCATTGCCGCGATCGCGGGGAGGCGCTTCGTCGCCGTAGCAAACGTGCCGCTCTGCCACGAGCCGTCTTTGCGTTGCTTGGCACCTTCGGAGCGCGGAAAGAATTCGTACCAGCTGCCCACGGCGGCCCGGGTGCGATCAACCCGCAGCACGAGCTGCTCGCTGCGCGTGAGCAAGCTGCGCAGCGGGTGAGCAGTGAGCGCCGCCACGACGCGCGCGTCGTGGGCGACCGCGAGTCGTGCGGCTGGAGTCAGCGTCATCTTGCGCATGACCGCGCGCGCGTCGGTGAGCACGGCTGCCGCAGGAGTGTCGGCCGCGAGCGTCGCCGCGCGCTCGAGCAACTGGGCGCCTTCGAGCAGCATGAGCTCAGCATCCACGCCCGCCGCAATCTTGACCGAGGCGGCGTGCAGCCAGGTTTCCCAGTCGTCGGCAAAGGCCTCGACGTGCCAGTGGTGCGTGCCGGGCTGTAGCAGGGCAATGTCAACGTGCCAGCGATCGGTGCCGGGAGCGCCCTGTGCCAGAGGGTGACGTTCGACCGAGCCATCGGGGTTCGTGAGCACCACCTCGGCGCCGAGCGCATCGTGCCCTTCTCGAAACACCGTGGCGGCAAAGGGCACCACTTCGCCCACGAATGCTGTGCTGGGCCAGCGATTCTCGGGCTGTTGAGGGCTCAAAAAACGAATCGGGATGCGCCCAATGCGGTGGGTGAAGGGCGGGGTCTGCGTCGATGCCACCCTTTGACCCTACGCCGCGCCCGCATCCGATGTGCGGCAGCTGTGTGCACTCGGGCGTGCCGTTGGTCCTGCCCGGCGTGCAACCGGTGTCTCGGTGGGGGCACGGGTAGCCGAGGGGCGCGTTATGGAACCGGTTCCCTAGTGGTGTGCGGCTCGCCTAGAGTGGGGTGCTTGGGGTACCCCACCACGCCCCTACGCCGAGGAGTGATGAGAGTGAAGGCGATTCGCCGGTTCACCGTTCGTACCGTTCTGCCCGAGTCGCTGGGTGCCGTTTCGGCGCTCGCCGCCAACCTGCGATGGTCGTGGCACGAGCCCACGAAGGCGCTGTTCGCGCGCATTGACCCCGAGCGGTGGGATGCCCTCGACCACGACCCGGTTGCTCTTCTGGGCGCCGTCGACCCCGAGCGGCTGCACGAGCTTGCGGCCGATGAGTCGTTCATGGCCGAAGCCGAAGCTCTGCGTGCCGACCTCACGTCGTATCTCGAGCACCCGCGCTGGTACCAGTCGCTGCCGGATGCCCCCGCGCGCATCGCGTACTTCTCGCCCGAGTTCGGCATCGCCTCGGCGATTCCGCAGTACTCGGGTGGCCTCGGCATTCTCGCCGGTGACCACCTCAAGAGCGCGAGCGACCTGGGCCTGCCGCTCATTGGCGTCGGCTTGTTCTACCGTGCCGGCTACTTCCGCCAGGCGATCGACCGTGACGGCTGGCAGAAAGAGACCTACCCGCTCATCGACCCCGACGGGCTGCCGATGCAGGTGCTGCGTGAGCACGATGGCAGTGCCGTGCGCGTCACCTTGAGCCTGCCGGGCGGCGAAGCCCTGCACGCGCGCGTGTGGCAAATGCACGTCGGTCGCGTGGTCTTGCTGCTGCTCGACACCGACATCCACGACAACAATGACGAGCTGCGCGGCGTGACCGACCGCCTCTATGGCGGGGGCGGCGAGCACCGCTTGCTGCAAGAGCTCTTGCTCGGCATCGGCGGAGTGCGCGCCATTAAGCGCTACGTCGACCTCAGCGGCACGGCGACTCCTGAGGTGTTTCACACCAACGAGGGCCACGCCGGCTTCTTGGGCCTCGAGCGCATCAGCGACCTCATCGCCGAAGGGCTCTCGTTCACCGAGGCCCTGCAGGTCGTGCGCGCGGGCACCCTCTTCACGACGCACACGCCGGTGCCCGCGGGTATCGACCGCTTCGAGGGCGACATGATCGAGCGCTACTTCTCGACCGACTTGCTGCCGGGGGTGGCGGCGTCTGACGTGCTGCCGCTCGGCACCGAAGACTACGAGGGCGGCGATCCCGCGGTCTTCAACATGGCGGTCATGGGTCTGCGGCTCGCTCAGCGCGCCAACGGTGTGAGCAAGCTGCACGGTGACGTGTCGCGCGGCATGTTCGGCGCCTTGTGGGAGGGCTTCGATCAGGATGACGTGCCCATCACCTCGGTGACCAACGGCGTGCACGCCCCCACGTGGACCGACCCGCTCATGGTCGCGCTCGCGCGCGAGAAGCTCGGCACCTACGAGACCTCGTCGTGCGACTGGAACTCCGAGGCCGTGACCGACGGCGACCTGTGGTCGGTGCGTCGCGCGATGCGCCAGCAACTCGTCACCGACGCGCGTCAGCGCGTCACGGCGGCGTGGGCCGAGCAGAACCCCGGCGTCGCTGCGCCGAGCTGGATGGGCGAGATTCTCGACCCCGACGTGCTCACGATCGGCTTCGCGCGTCGCGTGCCGACCTACAAGCGCCTCACGCTCATGTTGCACGACCCCGACCGCTTGCGCGCCCTGCTGACGCACCCCGAGCGCCCCGTGCAGCTCGTGATCGCGGGCAAGTCGCACCCCGCCGACGACAGCGGCAAGGCGCTCATTCAGAAGCTCGTCCAGTTCGCGGCCGAGCCCGAGTTGCGTCGCCGCATCGTGTTCTTGCCCAACTACGACATCGGAATGGCGCGGTTGCTCTACCCGGGCACCGACATCTGGTTGAACAACCCGCTGCGTCCGCTCGAGGCGTGCGGAACATCCGGAATGAAGGCTGCCCTCAACGGCTCGCTCAACCTGTCGATTCTCGACGGCTGGTGGAACGAGTACTACGACGCCGAGAACGGCTGGGCGATTCCGACGGCGGATGCCGCGGGCGACGGTGCCGAGCGCGACAAGCTCGAGGCCGAGGCCATGTACGACCTCATCGAGCACCAGATCGCGCCGCGGTTCTACGACCACGATGCCGAGGGTCTGCCGAAGCGCTGGCTGCAGAACATTCGCCACACCCTCGCGACGCTGTCGCCCGAGCTCTCGGCCGACCGCATGGTGCGCGAGTATGTCGAGCGGCTCTATGTGCCGGCCGCACACGCCCAGCGCACGATCACGGCCGACGGCAACCGCCCCGCGCGTGACCTGGCCGCCTGGAAGTCGCACGTGGCCGCCGAATGGCCGAATGTATCGGTCACGCACGTCGAGTCGGGTGGCGTGCAGTCGCCCCAGGTGGGCGATGAGCTCAACGTGCGTGCGCACGTGCAGCTCGCGGGCCTGTCGCCCGACGACGTGCTCGTCGAGGTCGCGTTCGGTCGCGCCCGCAACGGCGATGACCTCGTGGATGTTCACCGCCAGCCGCTCGAACTCGCCGAGCACGAGCTGGGCCAGCCCGCGACGTTCGTCGGCACGGTGCCGCTCGGGCGCTCAGGATCGTTCGGCTACAACGTGCGGGTTACTCCGCGCCACGCTTTGCTCGCCAACCCGGCTGAGCTCGGTCTGGTCGCGGTGGCGCACTAGGGGACGACGCACTCAGGGATCACGCACTCACGGGCGGTCAGCGGGCGATATCTGCCAGCTGACCGTCCGTAATGCTGAGCAGGTCATCGGGCGCGAGCTCGATGTCAAAGCCGCGGCGCCCGCCCGAGACATAGATGGTCTCCCACAGCGCCGCGGTTTCGTCGAGCACCGTCGGCAGCGCCGTCTTTTGGCCGATGGGCGAGATGCCGCCCACGACGTATCCCGTTTTGCGCTCGGCCACGGCAGGGTCGGCCATGACGGCACGTTTGGCTCCGACGGCGGCGGCGAGTTGCTTGAGGTCGAGCATCCCCGTCACGGGAACAATGCCCACGACGAGGCGCCCGTCTGCCTCGGCGAGCAGGGTCTTGAAGACGCGGTCGGGGTCAAGGTTCAGCGCCGTGGCCGCTTCGAGGCCGTAGTTGGTTGCCGCGGGGTCATGCACGTACGTGTGGGCGGTGAACGGGATGCCCGCCGCCACGAGTGCCACCGTGGCAGGAGTGCCCGGGCCCGACGCCGAACCGTGCTTGCTCATCGTGCCGCGACCAGTGCTGTGCCGACCGGTGCTGTGCCGACCAGTGCTGCGCCGTGCGTGCTCATCGTGCCGCGACCGCTCAGCCGTGCGCCCGGAACAGCAGCATCGAGGTAGGCCCCACCGCAAGCGTCTCACCGGGAACGTGCTCGCTCACCAGGTCGCTGATGTCGTCGTGCGAGCTATCCCACAGCAGGGTGTAGCCGTCGACGCCCTCGTGTGCCGGAAGCGTGACCTCGGTGCCCTCGTCGATGCCGTGCACGATGAGCAAGATGCGGTTGAACTCTTCGAACTCGGGCGTCGACGCTGCGAGGTATTGCAGGGTTCGCTCGGCGGGCGAGTCCCAATCCTCCATCGTCATGGCCTGGCCCTCTTTGTTGAACCAGTCCATTTGCGTGGCGTTGGGAATGGTTTCCCCCCAGCGGCCGTAGCGCACCGGGCGCAACGCGGGATTCTCGCGCCGCACCTGCAGCAAGCGCTGCACAACGCGGCGCAGATCGTGTTGCCACCCCTCGAAGTGCCAATCGAGCCACGTGAGCTCACTGTCGTGGCAGTAGGCGTTGTTATTGCCGCGCTGGCTTCGACCGACTTCGTCGCCTGCCGTGATCATGGGCATACCCGCGCTCAACACCAGGGTGGCCATGAGATTACGCATGGCTTTGCGACGGGCCGTCGTGATGACGGGGTCGTCGGTGAGGCCTTCGACGCCAAAGTTGTACGAGCGGTTGTTGTCGGTGCCGTCGCGATTGTTCTCGCCGTTGCCGATGTTGTGCTTGCCGTTGTAGGCCGTCAAGTCGGCAACCGTGAAGCCGTCGTGCGCGGTGATGAAGTTGACGCTCGCGAGCGGTCCGCGCTCGTGCGCAAAGACGTGGGCGCTGCCGGTCATGCGCCGCGCGAGCGAGCCGATGCCTTCGGGAGCCGTGCCGTGCTCGCGGGCCACGCCAACATCCGTCAACCAGAAGGCACGCGCGCGATCGCGAAAGCCGTCATTCCACTCGTGGTAGCCGTGCGGAAAGTTGCCGACTTGCCAGCCGCCCATGCCGACATCCCACGGCTCAGAAATCATCTTCACGCCCTGCAGGGCCGGGTCGTCGAGAATGGCGCGCAACAACGGATGCTCGCGGTCGAACTCTGCGCCCCCGTTGCGGCCGAGCGTGGCCATAAGGTCGAAGCGGAAGCCATCGACCTGCACCTCGTTGGCCCAGTAGCGCAGCGAATCGAGCACGAGTCGCTGCGCGACGGGCTGAGAGAAGTCGATCGTGTTGCCGCACCCCGTAGTGTCGATGTAGGTGCCGTCGGCTTGCTGGCGGTAGTAGGTGGCGCCGTCGATGCCGCGAAAGCTCGTCGTCGGCCCCTCGCGGCCCTCTTCGGCCGTGTGGTTGTAGACGACGTCGAGAACCACTTCGAGGCCCGCCTCGTGCAGCAGCTTGACCATGCCCTTGAACTCGCGCAGCACCGCGCCCGTGCCGCCGAACTGGGCTTCGCGCGTCGCATAGGCAGCGTGCGGCGTGAAAAAGTTGAGGGTGTTGTAGCCCCAGTAGTTGATGAGCCCCTGGTTTTGCAGACGCTGCTCGCTCACGTGCTGGTGCACGGGCAAGAGTTCGATCGTCGTGACGCCGAGGTCTTTGAGGTAGTCGATCGTCGAGGGATGGGCGAGGCCCGCGTAGGTTCCGCGCAGCTCTTCGGGCAGTTCGGGTGAGAGCTTGGTGAGGCCCTTGACGTGCGCTTCGTAGAGCACCGTGTGATCGAGTGCCACATTCGGCTTCGTGACGCCGCCCCAGTCGAAAGCGTCGTCTTGCACATAGCTGCGCCAGTCGCCATCGGCCGTTCGTGCGAGCCCGCGAGCGTAGGGGTCGAGCAAGAGCTGGCTTCGATCGAAGGCGTGCGTCGGACCCTCGGGGCCGTCGACGCGCAGCGCGTAGCGCACGCCCGGTCGCAGCGACTTGGTCGTCGTGTGCCAGATGCCCGACTTCATACGGTGCAGGTCGTGCGTTTCGGCGATCCAAGTGGGGTCATCGGCAGAGAAGATGCAGAGCTCGATGGCCGTGGCGTGCGTGCTCGCCACTCGAATCTCTCCGCCTCGCGCGGTCTGTCGCACGCCAAGGTGCGCGAGGGGGTCGTTCGAAGCCATGCGTCTTAGGCTAGGACAACCGTGCGCGAGCCCCGTTCACGGTACGGTGCGAGCGTTCGTGCGGCGCGTACCCGACGACTCACGCGCGCGCAACGCGTTCATGCTGCGAGAGGAGGCCGCTGTGATCTACCTCGATCACGCCGCCACCTCGCCCATGCCGCTCGAGGTGCGCGAGGCCTATGTCGAGGCCCTGCAGCTCGTCGGCAATCCCTCGTCGATTCACACGGCCGGGCAGCACGCGCGTGCCGTGCTCGATGATGCGCGTGTGCGCATTGCCGCGACGCTCGGCATCGACGCCATCGAGCTCACGTTCACTGGCGGGGGCACCGAGGCCGTCAACCTCGCCATCAAGGGCCTGTATTGGGCGCGCAATGCCGCCCCGTCGACGGATGCTCGGCCGCGCATTCTCGTACCCCGCACCGAGCACCACGCCGCGCTCGACACGGTCGAGTGGCTCGAGGCGCACGAGGGCGCAACGCTGACCTGGCTTGAGGTCGATGAGCTTGGTCGCCTGAGCCTCGACGGCCTGGAAGAAGCCCTCGGCGACGGCAGCGACGTGGCCCTCGTGACGATGCTGCACGCCAACAATGAGGTCGGCACGCTGCAACCCGTGGCCGAGGCGGCGGCGCTCGCCGCGGCCGTCGGCGTGCCCGTGCATGTCGACGCGATCGCGGCCTACGGGCAAGTACGGCTCGATCCACTGCCGCACGGGGTGTCGGCCGTCTCGATTTCGGCGCACAAGATCGGCGGCCCGGTCGGGGTCGGGGCACTCGCGCTGCGTCGCGGCTCTGAGGTTGTTCCGCTGCTGCACGGTGGCGGCCAGCAACGCGGGCGCTCGGGAACTATGGACGCCGCGGGCGCCGCAGCCTTCGCGATCGCCGCCGAACGGGCGCACGCTGAACTCGACGACCGGGCTGCGAACAAACGGATGCTGCGCGAACGGCTTGCGGCGGGCATCCGTCAGACGGTGCCCACTGCGGTGCTGCGCGGAGCTGCGGGCGCGGCCGCGGTGGCGACCGAGCTCGCACATTCGGCGGCGGCCAGCGACCCGGCCCGGGCGGCGAGCCACTTGGCGCGGGCCGCTGAGCTCGACGCCCTCGCCTTACCCGGCACCCTGCACTTCACGGTTCCCGGCGCCGAGGGCGACTCGCTACTCATGCTGCTCGACGCGCGCGGCATCGCCGCATCGACCGGGTCGGCCTGCCAGGCGGGCGTGCCTGAACCCAGCCACGTGCTTCTCGCCATGGGCCTCAGCGAAGCGGATGCTCGCGGTGCCCTGCGCATCACCCTCGGCCCTGCGACCACGGTCGACGAGATCGACGCCCTGCTCGTTGCGCTGCCCGAGGCAGTCGAGCGCGCGCAAGCGGCGGGGCTCGCGGGCCAGGTTCCCCGGTTGGGACGTTTACCCTAGACACATGCGAGTTGTCGCGGCGATGAGTGGGGGCGTAGATAGCGCCGTCGCTGCCGCGCGCGCCGTCGACGCGGGCCACGAGGTCGTCGGCGTGCACTTGGCGCTCAGCCGCATGCCCGGCACGCTGCGCACCGGCAGCCGCGGCTGTTGCACGATCGAAGACAGCCTCGACGCGCGTCGCGCGGCCGAGAAGCTCGGCATTCCGTTCTACGTGTGGGATTTCAGCGAGCGCTTCCGGGCCGACGTCGTCGAGGACTTCGTCACGGAGTATTCGTCGGGCCGCACCCCCAACCCGTGCATGCGGTGCAACGAGCGCATCAAGTTTGCGGCGGTGCTCGAGAAGGCCCTCGCCCTCGGCTTCGACGCCGTCGTCACGGGGCACTACGCGCACATCGTCACTGACGCGGTCGGCAACCGCGAGCTGCACCGCGCGTCAGACGAAGCCAAAGACCAGTCGTACGTGCTCGGCGTGCTGACGACTGAGCAGCTCGCGCACGCGATGTTTCCGCTCGGCACGACGCCGTCGAAGGCTGTCGTGCGCGCCGAAGCGGCGGAGCGCGGGTTCACGGTGGCCCAGAAGCCCGACAGTCACGACATTTGCTTCATCCCCGACGGCGACACCCGCGGCTGGCTTGCCGATCGCATCGAGCCCGTCGAGGGCGCGATTATCGACCGCTCGGGAGCTACGGTCGGCTCGCACGATGGCGCGACGAGCTTCACGGTCGGTCAGCGGCGCGGGCTGAACCTTGGTGTTCCGGCGCCCGATGGTCGTCCGCGCTTTGTGCTCGAGGTGCGTCCGCGCACGAACGAGGTCGTCGTCGGGCCGCTCGAGGCGCTCGCGATCCGCGAGCTTGCGGGGCGGCGCTTTACGTGGGCGGGGCTCGACCCGGTCGCGAGCGGCATCACGCAGGCTGACCCCGCTGGTGCTGTCGCGCACGCAGCACTGACCGACGCGGCCTCGGCCGACACTGGCGCTGCAGTATCCCCCTCCACCGACCTCGCGGCGACGGATGCCCTCCTCCCGTTCGACTGCCACGTGCAAGTGCGCGCGCACGCTGATCCGGTGCCCGCGGTCGCGCACGTCGCGGGCGGCGAGCTCATCGTCTCGGTGCGTGAGCCACTGCTCGGCGTCGCTCCCGGCCAGACGGCCGTGCTCTACGTCGGAACCCGCGTGCTCGGCCAGTGCACTATCGACCGCACGGTGAGCGCCGACGAGCCAGCTCGTGCCGCCGCGGGTGCGAGCGCGGCCCCGGCCGCCGATTCTGCCCCCGGCGATAGCGCGGCCCCGGCCGCCGACCAGGCCGCTGCGTCTGCAACGCTCGTCGGCAGCGCGGCTCTCTAGACTGACGCCGTGACCGCCGAGCTGCTGCGCCTGAGCGATGTGCCGAGCGCTCGCCCCGGAGCGGGCGCGGCCGCACACTGGCCGCGACTGACGGCCGCAACGGCTCACCTCGACCCGCCGCTCGGCGTCATCGATCGCGCGGCCCTCGCGTACAACGCGGCCGACCTCGTGCGTCGTGCGGGCGGCATGCCGATTCGCGTGGCGAGCAAGTCGATTCGCGTGCGCGGCATTCTCGAGGCCGTGCTCGCGCAGCCCGGCTTTGCGGGCGTGCTCGCGTACACGCTGCCCGAGGCGCTGTGGCTCGCGAGCCCGCGGGCCGCGGCCGGCACAGCGAGCGCCAGGGCTAGCCGCGGCGGTGCGGGCGGCGACGGGGCGAGCGCCGGCGGCAGCGACATCGACGACGTCGTGCTGGGCTACCCCACGACCGATCGCGCGGCCATCGCGCGGCTCGCCGCCGACGCACAGCTCTCCGCTCGCGTGACCCTCATGATCGACGACGTCGCCCACCTTGATCTGATCGACGCTGTCACCCCGCCGAGCGCGCGGGCGAGCATCCGCATCGCTATTGAGCTCGATGCGAGTTGGCGCGGTCCGCTCGGCCACCTCGGGGTGCGGCGCAGTCCGCTGCACAGTCCTGAGCAACTCGCGGCGCTCGCCCGCATCGTGACCGAGCGCGCCGGATTCACGCTCGTCGGCGTCATGGCCTACGAAGCGCAAATCGCCGGACTCGGAGACGCCCCCACCGGCCGGCCGGTGCGCGCGCTGCTCGTGCGCGGCATCCAACGGCAGTCGCGTGCTGAGCTACGTGACCGCCGTGCCCGCGCGATCGCGGCCGTGAGCGCAGTCGCCGACGCTGTCGGCACGCCGTTGCAGTTCGTCAATGGCGGTGGCACCGGCTCACTCGAGTCGACCTCAGCCGAAGCCGCCGTGACCGAGCTCGCCGCCGGCAGTGGCCTCATGGGCCCTCACCTCTTCGATACCTACCGCGCTTTCACGCCGGCCCCCGCCGCATCGTTTGCTCTGCCCGTTGCGCGGCGCCCGACCGACGACATCGCCACCCTGCTGGGCGGAGGCTGGATCGCGAGCGGCCCGCCGGGCCCCGACCGACTTCCGCAGGTGGTCTGGCCCGAAGGCCTGCGGATGCTCGGCACCGAAGCCGCCGGAGAAGTGCAGACTCCTCTGCGCGGGCCGGCCGCCCGCACGCTCCACGTCGGTGATCGCGTTTGGCTGCGCCACACCAAGGCCGGAGAGCTCAGTGAGCACCTCGATGCCTTCCACGTGCTCGATGGCGACACCGTGACCGGCGAGCTGCCCACCTATCGCGGCGAAGGAAAGGCGTTCTTGTGAGCAAAACCACTCGGGTCGGCGTGACCGCGACGGCAACTGCGGCGGCAACCGCCGCCGCGTCCGCGACGGGTGCCGCGACGGCCACCGCGGCCGCCTCCGCCACCACGGCGCGCACGCGCGCAACCAAGCCGTGGCGCAACTGGGCCCGCACCGAGCAGGTCACGCCCGCGCGCGTTGAGCACCCCGCGAGCGGCGACGAGGTCGTCGACGCGATCGCACGCGCTCGCACCGATGGGCTGCCCGTCAAGGCCATCGGCTCGGGGCACTCGTTCACGGGCATCGCGGTGGCTCCGGGCGTGCAGCTCGACCTCACCGACCTCGCGGGCATCACGGCGATCGACTCGGCGACGGGCGAAGTCACTCTCGCCGCGGGCACCAAGCTGCACGCCGCGTCGGCGATGCTGCACGAGCACGGTCTCGCGTTCGAGAACCTCGGCGACATCGACGTGCAGTCGATCTCGGGTGCGCTCAGCACGGGCACCCACGGCACGGGTCGCGCGTTTGGCGGCCTTGCTACCCAGCTTCGCAAGGTGACTCTCGCGACCGCCGATGGCCGTCTGCTCACGGTGAGCGACACCGAGAACGCCGAGCTGTGGCCCGCCGCCCGCCTCGGGCTCGGAGCCCTCGGGGTGCTCGTCGACCTCACGGTGCAAGCCGTGCCGTCGTTCGTGTTGGCGGCGGACGAGCATCCCGAACCGCTCGATGACGTGCTCGACAACTGGGCCGTTCGGTCGACGCAGGCTGATCACGTCGAGTTCTACTGGTTTCCGCACACGCAGCTCGCGCTCACGCGCAACAACACGCGCTTGCCCGCCGATGCTCCCCGCCAGCCGGTCGGCCCCGTCAAGCGGTGGTTCGACGACGAACTGCTCGGCAACGGACTCTACGAAGTGCTCTGCCGCATCGGATCGATCGCGCCCGGCACGATCCCGGCCTTCAACCGGCTTGCGAGTGGGGTGGCCTTCAATCGCGAGCTCGCCGACTATTCGCACCGCGTGTTCGCGACCGAACGCAAGGTGCGCTTTCGCGAGATGGAGTACTCGGTGCCCCTCGAGGCCGTCGCCTCGGTCATGCGCGAGCTCGACCGCGTGATCGAGCAGAACGGCTGGCGCATCTCGTTCCCCATCGAAGTGCGCGCGACGGCCGCTGATGATGTGTGGCTCTCGACCGCGCATGGCCGCGAATCGAGTTACATCGCCGTGCACCGCTATCACCGTGAGGATGCTCGCGACTACTTCGCCGCCGCCGAAGCGATTCTGCGGGCTCATGACGGGCGCCCGCACTGGGGCAAGTTACACACTCGCACCGCCGACGATCTGCGGCCCGCCTACGCGCGCTTTGACGACTTTCTCGCTGTGCGTGATCGGCTCGACCCCGATCGCGTCTTCACGAACGACTACCTCGACCGCGTGCTGGGCGCCTAGCTGTCGCCGACGTTCACCCGCTCGCCCGCGCCCTCCCATGGGCTAACCATCATCCACCCATCTCCTCGCCGCACGGTCAGTGCCCGCTCATAGACTGTGCGCGTGGTTGAAAAGACTGTCGACGAGCTGACGCGCGACGAAGCGCGCGACGAAGTCGAAGCGCTCACGACGCGCATTCTCGAACTGCGTGACGCCTACTACTCGCGCGACACCGTGCTCGACGATGACGCCACGTACGACGCTCTCGTGCGTCGGCTCGAAGCGATCGAGCACCTGTTTCCGGAGCTGCAGAGCCAGGACTCTCCGACGCAGACCGTCGGCGGTCGTGCCGAGACGACGCTCTTCGCGCCCGTCGAGCACGCCGAACGCATGCTCAGCCTCGACAACGTCTTCAGCGCCGACGAGTTCGCTGACTGGGCCGCCAAAGTCGAACGCGATGCGGGCCGCCCCGTGCGCCTATTGTGCGAACTCAAGATTGACGGGCTGGCCCTCAACCTGCGCTACGAGCGCGGGCTGCTCGTGACGGCGGCCACGCGCGGCGACGGACGCGTGGGCGAAGACGTGACGCAGAACGTGCTGCAGGTGGCGGGCATCCCGCAGCGCCTCGCCGGAGACCCGAGCGAACTGCCCGACCTCGTTGAGGTGCGCGGCGAAGTCTTCATTCCGAAGGTGGCGTTCGACGAGCTGAACGCGCTGCAGCGCGAGGCGGGCGAGCGCGAGTTCGCCAACCCGCGCAATGCCGCGAGCGGCAGCCTGCGCCAAAAGGCCGAGGGCAAGAACGACGAGCAACTCGCGCGCATGCGTGATCGCCTGAGCCGATTGCGGATGCTCGTGCACGGTATCGGCGCCTGGCCGAACCCGCCCGTCTCGGCGCAGAGCGAGGTCTATGGTCTGCTCGAGCGGTGGGGATTGCCCATCAGCACGCACTTTCGCGTGCACGACAGCGCGGCCGGCGCGGCCGAGTACATCGCGTATCACGGTGAGCATCGCCACGACGTCGAGCACGAGATCGACGGCGTTGTCGTCAAGGTCGACGAGCTCGCGCTGCACGGCGAGCTCGGCGCCACGAGTCGTGCCCCGCGCTGGGCGATCGCCTACAAGTACCCGCCCGAGCAGGTCAACACGAAGCTGCTCGACATCGTCGTGAGCGTGGGTCGCACGGGTCGCGCGACGCCCTACGCCGTCATGCAGAAGGTGCGCGTGGCCGGCAGCGAAGTGCGGCAAGCCACTCTGCACAATCAAGACGTCGTCAAGGCCAAGGGTGTGCTCATCGGCGACACGATCGTGTTGCGCAAGGCCGGAGACGTCATCCCCGAGGTGCTCGGCCCCGTCGTCGAGTTGCGTGACGGTACCGAGCGCGAGTTCGTCATGCCCACCAACTGCCCCGAGTGCGGCACCGCGCTGCGGCCCGCGAAAGAGGGCGACGTCGACTTGCGCTGCCCCAACGCCCGTAGCTGCCCCGCCCAAGTGCGCGGACGCGTCGAGCACATCGGCAGCCGCGGCGGCCTCGACATCGAGGCTCTCGGCGAGGTGTCGGCGGCGGCGCTGACGCAGCCCGATGTGCCGAGCATCCCGCCCCTGCAGACCGAGGCGGGCCTGTTTGCCTTGACGATCGACGACCTCTTGCCGATCGAGGTCGTGGTGACGGATGCCGAAACCGGGCTGCCCAAACTCGAAGCCGATGGCTCCGCTCGTCGGCGCACGCCGTTTCGCCGCAACCCCAGTGCTGCCGAGAAGAAGCAGGGGCTGGATGGCCCGCAGCCCAGCTCGGCCGCCCTCACGCTGCTCGACGAGCTCGAGAAAGCGAAGTCGAAGCCGCTCTGGCGTTTGCTCGTCTCGCTGAACATTCGCCATGTCGGCCCGGTGGCGGCGCGAGCGCTCGCCGATTGGTTCGGCTCGCTTGACGCGATTCGGGCCGCATCGCTCGATGATCTCTCGGCGGTGGACGGTGTGGGGTCGATCATCGCCGAGGCCGTGCTCGACTGGTTCACCGTCGACTGGCACGTCGAGATCGTTGACCGATGGGCGGCGGCGGGAGTGCAGTTCAGCACGCCCGGGCACGCTGGCCCCGGTGCGGCGGCTGCGGCCGGGGGAGTGCTCGCGGGACTCACGGTCGTCGCGACGGGCAGCCTTGACGGCTTCACGCGTGAAGGGGCCCAAGAAGCCATCATCGCGGCGGGCGGAAAGGCGGCGTCGAGCGTGTCGAAGAAGACCGACTTTGTTGCTGCTGGTCCGGGGGCGGGCTCGAAGCTCGCGAAGGCCGAAGAACTGGGGGTGCGCATCATCGATGCGGCCCAGTTCGCGATTCTCGTCACCGAGGGCCCCGACGCTCTGCCGCCAGCCCCACCGGCCGGCTAGCCCGCGGGCGGCCCCCGCCCGGCCCGCGCCACCAACCGCCATCCCGAACCACGCCCTGCCCGAACCACGCCCGGCCCGGCCCGCGCCCCGCCGGCCGGCTAGCCCGCGGGCGGTCTCCGCCCGGCCCGCGCCACCAACCGCCGTCCTGAACCACGCCCCGTCCCGAACCGCGCCCCACCCGGCCCGCGCCCCCACCCGGCCGAATGTAACGACTCGCTCACAGTAAGCAGAATGATCGGTATACCCCGTCTCTGAGCCTACTTCATCACTTACGATGAAAAAGCGCTGGTCAGGCCGACCTCGGGGGAAGCCCGGACTGATCCGCGCCAAAGGGGAATCTGCGTGCTGTTCGACGCGACAGCAGTCTTGATCGCCTCGTTAACTGTCGCGACGGTGACGGGGCCATATGTCGTGCTCGAAAACTCCGTCGTGCACCCGCCGGCCGTCGGTGTGGCATCGGTGCATGTGCGCGAGATCGGTCTGCCCGGCGCTGGTGACGTCGCGCTGGTTCCGAGCATCCCGAGCATCCCGGGCTCCGGTGTGCCCGCGTTCGTTCTGCCCACCCTGACCGACAGAACGTCGGCCGCCCCACTCGCCGCCCCACTCACAGCCGCGCCCGCGCCCACATCACCCCTCGGCGAACTGAGCGGTAGCGCCCTGCTCACGGCTCTCGCCGCTCACCCCGCCGCCTTCGTGAACGAGGTCGTCGCGTCGCAGCCCGGCGGGTTACACGCCCTCGTCGAGTCGCTTCCGGGCGCGCCCCAGGTGCGCGGCTGGTGGACCGGCCTCGACAGTGCGACGCAGCGCACCATCATGCTCGCGGCCCCCGAAGTCATCGGAAACCTCGACGGCATCCCCGTCGCGGTACGCAATGACGCCAACCGACACGTCTTGCGCTCGACCATTCGCGAGCTCGAACTCGCCGACGGTTCGGTGGGGCGCTCGATCGAGATCCACAACCAGCACCGGCTGCAGATGCTCTACGCCGTCGCCGACGCACTCGGTCCGGTCACGGCCAACCCGCCGCGCACGCTCTTGCAGCTCGATACCTACGATCAGGGCACCGTCGCCATCGCGTTCGGTGACCTCGAGACCGCTGACTATGTCAGTTACCTCATGCCGGGCATGTTCATCACCGTCGGTGGCAACGTCGTCGAGTGGGCCGACACCGCGGCTCGCCTCTACGACGAACAAGTGTCGTGGCTCTCACTGCTCGCCGAAGTCGGCGCGAGCGACGAGGTCGAAACCGTCGCGACGGTCGCGTGGATCGGCTACCAAACTCCGCACTTGCTCAACGTGGGCAGTCTCGACCTCGCCTACGAGGGTCGTGATGCGATTGCGAGCGCGATCGATGGCCTGCAGACGATTCGCGGATCCGATCAACCGTTCATTGCCCTGCTCGCGCACTCCTACGGATCGACGGCGGCCATGCTCGCGCTCGAAGAGAGCACGACGGTGGATGCTCTCGCCATCATCGGTTCACCCGGAGCCCCCGCATCCACCGTCGATGACCTCAACGTGCGGGGCGACGTCTTCGTGGGCGAAGCGGCGTGGGATCCGATTCCGAACAGCTCGTTCTTCGGTTCCGATCCCGGCTCGGCCGAGTTCGGGGCTCGGGTCATGAGCGTCGCCGGGGTTGTCGATGTCATCACCAATCGTGTGCTCGCGGCATCCGTCGGTCACAACGAATACTTCAGCCCGGGCACTGAGTCGATGCGCAACCTCGCGCTCATCGGCATCGATAAGGGCGAGCTCGTCACCGATGGGTCGCAGCGCGACGCGGGGCGCACGCTTGCGCTGCTGCTGTGAGGTCAGTCTGTGCCCGCGCCGCCCCAGTAGCCTGACCCCATGCGTCGCCACCGTTCTGTGCTCGTTTCCGTAGCGCTCACGGCCATGGCGATCACCTCGGTGCTGAGCGGATGCGCGGTGCAGGCCACAACATCCGTCACCGACCAGCAGGCGCGCGATCGCTTCGTGACGCTACTCGATGATGCGCAAGCACTCATCGGCGGCGACTGGTCGGTCATGGATGATCCGACGCCGCGCGATTGCGTCATCCCGCTGTGGGTGTCGGGTGAGCGCTACCCGGCGTTGCGCGTTGGTGACGCGCCCGCGGGTGTGGGGGCGGCGGCCGAGCGCGTCGAGCAGGCTTGGCAGCTCGCCGGATTGCGGGTGACGCGCACCGAGGTCGGCGACGTCGTCGAGGTGAAGGGCGAGAGTGCCGACGGTGAGCTCATCGTGTTGCGGGTGAGCGAGAGCGCGAGCACGCTGCTGGGCGAGAGCGAGTGTCGGCCGGTGTAGCGCTTCGGCGTCGCGCTGGCGGTGGAGCGCAGCTTTCAGCCGGCCCAGTGGCGGCGCTGCGCAGCTTTCAGCCGGCCCAGTGGCGGTGGTGCGCAGCTTTCCGCCGGCCCGGTGGCGGCGCTGCGCAGCTTTCGGCCGACCCGGTGGCGGCGCTGCTGACCCGGTGCGGGCCTCACTGCCGCCGGGGCTTAGCCCTCGCGCGCCTCGCTGCGCTCGAAGCGCACAAAGACCCCGTCGCCCGTGAGCTCGAGCGTCTCGCCGTCGTCGCTCACACTCACGCTGTCAGCCGCCTCGAGCGCGGCGAAGTACCTACCCTCGAGCTCGTTCTGCTGCTGTTCGGCGCAGCCCATCTCGCTGCGGGTGAGCCCGCCAAACTCGAGCGGACCTGTCGACCCTGCACCCGGGCCCCGCGCGATGGCACCGCTGTACGGGTTGCACGGTGCTTGTCCGCTGACCGAGTCGCCGTCGAACGTGAGCGTGACTGGCTGAGCCGAGTCGATCAACGCGCCCTGCGTGTCGCTGCCGCTCGCGAGCACCCATTCACCCTGGAGCGCGCTCGTGCCGCTCATGAGTCCAGCGCAGGCGCTCAGCAGCGGGATGCTCGCGGCGAGCATCCCGATCATGGCCAGTGTGAGGGCGGGGCGGTTGCGCATGGGTGCTCCTTCTCGCGAGGTCGCGCGGTGTGGTGCAGTGTCGCGCGGTGTCGTGCAGTGTCGTGCAGTGATGCTGTCACCCGTATAGACGCGTGTCGACGCCGGATCGTTGGGTCGCGGCGGCGAGCCCGCGCGGCGCAAGCCTGCTGGGCGCGCTCAGTAGAATGGAGCATCCCCTGCACATCCCGTGCACGCCGCGTGCACCCCACCGGCACACCATGCGGGTCGACCCCGTCGGAGAGGCTGTATGTCTGAGATCACCCCCGAGGCGGTGGCCCATTTGGCCTCGCTCGCGCGCATTGCGCTCACCGAGGCCGAGATCGAGCAGCTGACGGGTGAGCTCAGCGCCATCGTCGACTCGGTTGCCAAAGTGCAAGAGGTGGCGACGCCCGAGGTGCCGGCGACGAGTCACCCGATTCCGCTCGCGGGTGGGTTGCGTGCCGACGAGCCCGGAGTCACCCTGCCCACCGAGCAGGCCCTCGCGGGTGCGCCCGATCACGACGGCAGCCGTTTCCGCGTCACCGCGATCTTGGGAGAAGAGCAGTGAGCGCCGCCGCAACGCCGGGCGCTGGCTCGCCCGCGGAGTCACACGCCGCGTCGGGCGCCGGCTCGGCCGCGGGCTCGAACGCCGCGTCGCGCGCCGGCTCCGCCGCGGGGTCGAACTCTGACCTGACCCGCACCTCCGCCGCTGACCTCGCCGCCCTGCTCACCGCGGGCGAGGTCTCGAGCGTTGAGGTCACGCGCGCTCACCTTGACCGCATCGCCGCCGTCGACGGCGACGTGCATGCGTTCCTGCACATCAACGCTGCCGCGCTCGACACGGCCGCGCAGGTCGACGCCGACCGCGCTGCCGGCATCGCTTTGCCCGCGCTCGCCGGTGTGCCGATCGCCATCAAAGACGTGCTCTGCACGCTCGACATGCCGTCGACCTCGGGCTCGAAGATTCTCGAGGGCTGGATTCCGCCCTACGACGCCACGGTCGTCGCCCGCTTGCGCGCGGCCCGCATGGTTCCGCTCGGCAAGACCAACATGGACGAGTTCGCCATGGGGTCGAGCACCGAGCACTCGGCGTACGGGCCCACGAAGAATCCCTGGGACCTCACGCGCATTCCCGGCGGTTCGGGCGGCGGTTCGGCCGCGGCGGTGTCGGCCTTTGAGGCGCCCGTCGCACTCGGCAGTGACACCGGCGGCAGCATCCGTCAGCCTGCTGCGGTCACCGGCTCGGTCGGCGTCAAGCCCACCTATGGTGGTGTGAGCCGTTATGGCGCGATTGCGCTCGCGTCGTCGCTCGACCAGGTCGGGCCGGTGTCGCGGTCGGTTCTGGATGCTGCGCTCGTGCATGACGTCATCGGCGGGCACGACGTGCGTGACGCCACGAGTATTCCTGACGCATGGCCCTCGATGGCCGCGGCTGCGCGTGCCGGCCAGTCGGGTGAAGCGTTGCGCGGTGTGCGTGTTGGCGTTGTGAAGCAGCTCGAGGGCGACGGATTTCAGGCGGGCGTCAAGTCGGTCTACCACGAGACGCTCGAGCTCATGGCTGCTGCGGGGGCCGAGATCGTTGAGGTCAGTGCGCCGCACTTTGAGTACGCGGTGGCGGCCTACTACTTGATTTTGCCGGCGGAGGCGTCGAGCAACCTGGCCAAGTTTGACTCGGTGCGTTTCGGTTTGCGCACCGAGGTTCCCGGCGGAACCGTTGAAGACGTCATGGGTGCGACGCGTGAGGCGGGCTTTGGGCCCGAGGTGAAGCGACGCATCATTCTCGGTACGTATGCGTTGTCGGCGGGCTACTACGACGCCTACTACGGCAGTGCGCAGAAGGTGCGCACGCTCATTCAGCGTGACTTTGCAGCGTGCTTTGAGCAGGCCGACATTCTCGTGTCGCCCTCGGCGCCGACGACGGCGTTCCGGTTTGGCGAGAAGCTGGCTGACCCCTTGGCGATGTACCTCAATGATGTGACGACGATTCCGGCGAACCTTGCTGGTGTGCCGGGTATGGGATTGCCGATGGGGCTCGCGCCGGAGGATGGTCTGCCGGTGGGCTTGCAGCTCATGGCGCCCGCGCGGGAGGATGCGCGGCTGTACACCGCCGGTGCGGCGATCGAGCAACTGCTCGAGGCCCAGTGGGGTGGGCCGCTGTGGGCCAAGGCGCCCGAGCTGCGTCAGTCGTAGTCGCGTAGCGCGGCGCTAACCCGCACCCGCATGCACCAGCATGCGCTCCCGCACGCAGCAGCACGCACCAGCACGCGCTCCCGCACGCTCCCGCACGCTCCCGCACGCTCCCGCACGCTCCAGCACGCACCAGCACACGCTCCCGCACGCACCAGCACGCGCTCCCGCGCCTGCACCGGCGCGCGCGAACAGGTCCCGATCCGCGGCGCTAACCCGCACCCGCACCCGCGAGGGCGCGCTCGCGCTCGATGATCGGGCTCTTGCTGGGCGCGGCGATCGGCCGCTGCTCGGGGTCGATAGACGGCGGCGGAATCAGCACGAGTTCGCCGTGCTCTCGTTCGAACCGCCACCCGTTGTTGTGCAGCAACAGGTGATGATGTCGGCAGAGCAGCACCCCGTGGGCAAGATCTGTGGCTCCGCCTTCTGACCAGGGCACGATGTGGTGCGCTTCTGTCCACGAGGGTGGTCTCTCACAGCCCGGGAAGCGGCACCCTCCGTCGCGGGCGGCAAGAGCGATGCGCTGGCGGCGCGTGAAGAGTCTCGCTTCGCGGCCAAGCTCCACGACATCGCCCCGGGGGTCGATGACGACCGGGATGACGCCGGTGGAGCATCCGTGCCGATGGGCCGTGTGGATGCTCACGGGCTCGGTCTGCCCTTCGATGCGCGCGAGTCCGTGGCCAGCGCGGAGGTCGCGTTCGGCAACGATGACCTGCACGGCGGGCGAGCGAGTGCCGATCACCTCGGTCGGAGCGACGTCGCCGCCGATACGCACGAGCTCAATGAGGGCGTCGAGGGCGAGCTGTTCGGTGGTGCGGGTGTCGCGCGTGATGCGCTCGGCGCGCTCGCGTTCGCCCGCGCTCACGAAACGGGGCCCGCCTCGACGCGGAGACGTGGCGTCATCGACCGCATCACGCACGAGGGCGGCTGACTCTGGGTCGAGCAATCCGCTGAGGCGGGTCATGCCGTCGGCCTGACGAGTGAGGTAGAGGTAGCGACGATCGCGCAGTGCTTGCTCGCGTTCGGCAACCTTCTCGGGCTGGCCCTCGAGGTCGAACAGCGCGCGAGCCTGGCGGGACCGCACGGTTAGTTGTTCGAGCGTGAGCAAGACCGACTCGGCGACGAGCTGGGTGGCGGCGGCGCCGAGCTGTGCGGCGGTGACGTGGGCGTCGGGTTGACCGAGCGCTCGCGCGATGACGTCGGCCGCTTCAACGCTCAATCGCGAGCTGGCTACCGCCGCGGCGACAGGCTCGAGCCAGGGTGCCGCGGCGGCGGGTTGGCCACCAGATGAGTCAGCCCCGAGTGAGCCTTGGGCCGAACCCACCCCCACAGACGTGCCAGCCAGCATCGCCCCGACGCGCACGAGAGCAGCGGCATCGTGAGAACTCGAGCCGGTCAGGTGCTGCACGAGATGCTGGGCGGTGCGACTGCCGAGCCGTTGGGCGAGCCCGTCGTGGCCGAGCGAGTGGTGGGAGCGACGCGCGATCTCGCCGGCGAGAATCGCGAGATTGGTGTCGGTGCGGCGCCGCAGCTCGGCCAGTTGTGCCTGCTGGGCGAGCAGCGAGTCGTCGCTCAGCTGCTCGACCGTCGCCCGTTCGTAGCGGGCAAGCGACGGCACATCAAGCGACGGCACGTCAAGCGACCGTGCAGAGAGCCCAGTGCCCAACCCGGGCACATCGAACGTCACGTCGGCCCGTGCGGGGCCGTTCGTTCCTGTGTTCGATGTGAGCATGATCAATTGTCTCGCACAATAGAACTGGTGTACATGGCCTCAGCAAAACTCGTGGAGAGCATTTTCCGCGGAGACCTGTGGAGGAGGGGAGCGAGGGCGCCGGCCGGGCGGGCAGGCCGGGCGGGGGAGCGAAGGCGAGCGGGCAAGCCGGGCGGGCAGGCCGGGCGGGCAGGCCGGGCGGGCGGGCAGGCTGGCGGGCAGGGGAGGCAGGCAGGCTGGCCTGGGCAGGCAGGGCAGGAGAGCGAAGGCCGCGGGCCGGCCGGGCAGCAGACGCGCGAAGGCAGCCCACCACCGAACCCTCGCCACCACCCGGCACGGGCATCCACCTGCAAGAATCGCCCCTGATGATTACGCGCGTTCTCACCCTCGTTGCTTACACGGCGCTGCCGCTCGTGGGCGTGCTGTGGCTCGGCTGGGATTGGCGCGAGATCGTGCTGCTCTATTGGCTCGAGAACATCAGCCTCGGCGCCGCGATGTTCGTCACGCTGCTGCGCACCGCACGCGCCACGCCCGTCGCGACGCCCGCCGAAACCGCGGACACCACCGAGCAGAGCACCGACCCCACCACGCTCCACCCCGCCGCGGGCATCATGCTCGCCTTCTTCTTCTCGGTGCATTACGGCATGTTCACACTCGTGCACGGCATCTTGGTCTACGCGCTCATCACGGGCGGCCTCGGCCCCGCAACAGAGGTCGACCGCCCGCTCAACCTCGGCGGCGTGCTCCTCGTCTGGGCGATCGGCGGCGCCGTTCAGGTGGTCGCCGCCGTCATCGGCTCACTACCCGACAAACGGGGCACGTCGCTCATGATGAGTGCGTATCCGCGCATCATCGTGTTGCACTTGACGATCATTCTCGGAGTCTTCGCCATCATCATGCTGCAGTGGGGCCCCGCGGCCGCGATCGTGCTCATCGCCTTTCACGCGCTGATTACGCTGTCGACGTGGATGCTCTCCGACCGCCGCGCGAAATCCCCCCTCGCCCCGCAACCGTAGGATTGCCTCATGGCGCGCGCTGATCTCATGGACTTCGACAAGGCACTGGAACTCTTCGAGCCGGTGCTCGGCTTCGAGGTGCACGTCGAGCTGAGCACGAAGACGAAAATGTTCTCGGATGCCCCGAACCCGGCGTTCAGCGGCAACGAGGTCACAGAGCCCAACACGGCCATCACGCCCGTGTGCCTCGGCCTCCCCGGCAGCTTGCCGGTCGTCAACGAGCAGGCCGTGAGCTACGCCATCTCGCTCGGCCTCGCGCTCGGCTGCCAGATTGCCGAGAGCAGCACGTTCAGCCGCAAGAACTACTTCTATCCCGACACCCCCAAGAACTACCAGATCAGCCAGTACGACGAGCCGATCGCCTTCGAGGGCTCGGTCGAGGTCGAGTTGCCCGACGGCCGCCTGTTCACGGTGCCCATTGAGCGCGCCCACATGGAAGAAGATGCCGGCAAGTTGACGCACGTCGGCGGGTCGACGGGCCGCATCCAGGGTGCTGAATACAGCCTCGTCGACTACAACCGCGCGGGCGTTCCGCTCGTCGAGATCGTGACGAAGCCCATCATCGGCGCCGAGGCCGACGCGCCCGCGCTCGGTGCCGCCTATGTCTCGCTCATTCGCGACATCGCGCGCGCCCTCGGCATCAGCGAGGCTCGCATGGAGCGCGGCAACCTGCGCTGCGACGCCAACGTCTCGCTGCGTCCGCGCGGGCAAGAGAAGCTCGGCACGCGCACCGAGACGAAGAACGTCAACTCGTTTAGGTCCGTCGAGCGCGCCATCCGCTACGAGATTCAGCGGCAGGCGGCGATTCTCGCGGCCGGCGGAACCATCCAGCAAGAAACCCGCCACTGGCACGAAGACACCGGCACGACGTCGCCGGGCCGCGTCAAGAGCGACGCCGACGACTACCGCTACTTCCCTGAGCCCGACCTGCTGCCGGTGGTTCCCGGCGCGGCGCTCATTGAGCAGCTGCGGGATGCCCTGCCCGAAGCCCCGGCCACCCGCCGGCGTCGCCTGAAAGAGCAGTGGGGTTTCTCTGACCTTGAGTTCCGCGACGTCGTCAACTCGGGCCTCTTGGTTGAGGTCGACGAGACGGTCGCCGCCGGAGCCGCCCCCCAGCAGGCCCGCAAGTGGTGGACGGGCGAGATCGCCCGCATCGCGAACACCCAAAACGCCGAGCCCGCCGCTCTGATCACGCCGACGGATGTCGCGGCCATCGTGGCCCTCGTCGACTCCGGCGCCCTGACCGACCGCCTTGCGCGTCAGGTCGTCGAGGGTGTCATCGCGGGCGAGGGCACCCCGGCTCAGGTCGTCGAGTCACGCGGCCTGCAGGTCGTCTCGGACGACGGCGCCCTCATCGAGGCCATCGACGCGGCGCTCGCGGCGCAGCCGGATGTTCTCGAGAAGATCCGCGAGGGCAAAGTGCAGGCGGCCGGGGCCGTGATCGGTGCCGTCATGAAGTCAATGGGCGGCAAGGCTGATGCAGCTCGCGTGCGCGAGTTGGTGCTGGAGCGGGCCGCGCAGTAACGTGCGGTTGCCGTCTTGCGGCTCGGGCATCCGCACGGATAGGTGGCACGCTGATTTTCACCACAACCTGGCCTCCAGCTTGAACTGCCCCACGGACTGGGTTTCAGCTTGACCTCTCACCGCTTTGTTTCTCTCGCCCCATCCTGCATTAACGAACGGCACGAAACCCAGGCCGAATAAATGGGCTTGTCAGGTCTATGTCGGCTTGGTTTCGCCGTTGCCGCCCAGTTGGTGTCGTGGCCCATCGATAGGATCAGACCGAGCCAGTCAGCGACCTAATGAGGACATGAACGCGGAGCAAGCGGGGGCAATCCACGACGACGAAGACGACAACGTCCTCGCCGAGAACGACGATGCCTCGCTCCGGTCGGCAGACCCGGTCGAACGCAAGTTGGCGGCAGCGCGCAAAGACCTCCTAGACATGTCCTTGCGGAACAAAATGCTCAGCTATCGAGAGACCAGGGCCACGTCTCTCAGGATCCACAACCGGGATTCCGGGAGCATCTGGGAGTCGCTATATGAAGAGGGCGAGGCGCTGTCGTTCTTGGCGACGCCGAAGCCCGCTCCCGCCGATAGTCCCAACAATGACGACCCTGGTGATCTCGGCGAAGACCTGGGCGGCGTCTTCGAGGAGGCCGTCGATACCGAGAGCGTGCAAGGGCGGGCGCTGGCGACTCGACTGGACAGTGAAGCGCTGTTTCGCCGCCTGCTTCGCATCAGTAGCACTGCTCATACGCTCTTAGAAGAACAAGGCGTCAACTCGCTATTCCTGGCGCTCGGCTTCCTGGTCTGGTTCGAGAGTGACGCCGCCGATACCCCGAGGCAGGCGCCGCTGGTGCTCCTACCAGTCCAATTGGTTCGAACCCGACGCGGCGAGAGTTTTTCATTGGAGTACGACGGCAACGACGTCACGGAAAACCTCTCGCTGCGTGAGAAGTTGCGCTTGGAGTTCGGGGTTGAGTTGCCGGACTTCCCCTTTGAGGGCGACAGCGATCGCCCCGCTCGTCTCGACGACTACTTCGCGGACGTTGCGAGCGCGATTTCGATGCAGCCGCGATGGTCCGTCGACGCCGAGGCCGTCCATCTTGGCTTCTATTCGTTCACCCGCTTCCTGATGTACAAGGATCTGGACCCGAAATCTTGGCCTGAGGACGAAAGCCCGTCCCTTCATCCGGTGCTCCGCAAGCTTCTCTCCCCCGGTGGTGGCTTCGCCGCCGATCCATCGTCGGACATCGACTTCGACGCATTCGACGAGGAATTCGATGTCACTACTTCGGGTTTCGTTATGGACGCCGATGGCAGCCAAGCACGTGCCGTGCTCGAGGTGGCTGCGGGGGCGAACCTCGTCATCCAGGGGCCGCCAGGCACGGGCAAGTCCCAGACCATCACAAATGTCATTGGGAACGCGCTCGCCCAGGGCAAGCGCGTTCTGTTCGTCGCGGAAAAGCTCGCCGCCCTGAACGTCGTGAAGAAGCGCCTGGATGAGGCTGGCATCGGTTCGGCTGCGTTGGAGCTGCACAGCAGCCGTGCGACCAAAGCCGGTGTCATCGCGGAGATCGAGCGCACATTAGCGGGTGCGCGACTCGTTGGCGGTGCAGTGCCGCCGAGCCCGGCCGCGGAACTGGCTCGAACAAAGTCCACTCTCAATGCCTACGAAAAGGTGGTCAACCAACGTCGCGGGCCGACGGCATCAACATTTGTCGACGCGCTCGGTCAGCAGCTTGCGCTCGAAGCGAAGGTCGGTGCCGAGTACGAGTTCGAAGACGACTCCCTGGTCGGGATGTCGAGAGATGACCACGATCTTGCGCTTCAGGCGCTTGCCGAAGCGGACCAGGCGATTTCTTCTTTGGGCGATCCGTCGCGGTCGGTGTTCCGCCACACGGCGCTGGAGGCGGCGCCCGTGTTCTTCGAGGACGTGGTACCTAGGAAGGTCGATGAAGTCCTCGGCGCATTAACGAGGCTGGATGAGCGCGGGACGGGTCTAACAGCGATGCTCGCTCTTGAGTGGGACGGTCGGTGGGGGACAGTGGAACCCCTGGCACGAACTGCCAAGCTGCTTGCCCGGCGTCCGGATCTTGCGGGACTGAACCTCGACAGGCGGGTATGGGAAGCGCGACCGGAAGAGTTGGCCGAGAGCTTCAAGACCGGCCTAGTTGGTGCAGAAGTCCGAGAGGGGCGCACCGGCCAGTTGAACGAGTTCGCCTGGTCGGTGCGCGATGCGATGTCCCACGTCCAGAACTTGCGCGATGGGCAGCGCAGTTGGTTTGCTCGTCTTGGACGGCGCTATCAGGGAAGTCGTCGGTGGGCACAGGCGCTCTACCGGGATGCGCCGCCGAAAGATGCCCAATCCCTTGCTGACTTGGCGCAGGACATCCTGCGGGCACAGGAGTGCGACGAAGTCATTCGCCAGAAAGGCGACTTGCTGAGTGCAGCACTCCGCGGCGATCTGCCCAGAACGGCCCAAGCCTGGCGACAGGCAGAGCGGGCCTGCGAGTACCTCTTAGCATTCTTCGAGGCTGTGCGGTCTGGAACGCTTGTGCCCGGCGTTGAGTCGTCGCTCGCGATCGACTTCGATGCCAACAAGCTGTCGAGCGACGCAATCGACCTGATCGCCGCTGACACCGAGGCCCGGAGGTTGCTCGCGGACCTGTGGGCCTTCCTCGGCCTCACCGAGGCTGACCAGATCGCCGAGACGCCCGAGATTCGGCAGACAGCGCACTTGGCCGAGCGCGTGAGTATGGAACTCGCCTCGCTGCGGTTCGCGCCTCGACTCACCAAGGCGGCCAATGCCTTGCGCGCTCTCGGGCTGACGCGCTATGCCGACACGCTGTGGGATTGGGAGCCCAAGCCCTACAGTGCGGACGACGTTTTCCGCCGTGCCTACTATCGCGCATTGACGACTCAGACGTTCGAGTCAAACTGGGGTCTGCTCTCTGATCTGGACTCCGACGCGCATGACCGCATCGCTGAACAGTTCCGCGCACTCGACAAGAAGTCTTGGCAAGAGCACTCCCGGCGCGAGTTGGCTGCAGCCCTTCGTGAACAGATTCCTGCTCAGAGCGGTGTCGGGGAGATGCGAGTCATTGCGCGTGAGATTGCCAAGAAGAAGCGGCATCTCCCGATCAGGAAACTGCTTGAGCAAGCGGGACCAGCGCTGCAACTCATCAAGCCGGTCTTCATGATGAGCCCGCTATCCATCGCGCAGTTTCTCCCTCGCGGTGCGATCCACTTCGACCTCGTGGTGTTCGACGAGGCGTCCCAGGTTCGGGTTGCTGATGCCCTGGGGGCGATCGTCCGTGGGCGTCAGGTCGTCGTAGTAGGCGACACCAAGCAGATGCCACCGACGAACTTCTTCAACAAGATGGTCGAATCCGACGACGAGGACAGCGAGACTGCCGATATCGAGAGCGTGCTCAGCATGTTCCAGTTGGCCGGTGCACGCGAGGCGTCGCTTCAGTGGCATTACCGAAGCAAAGACCCGACACTCATCTCGGTCTCGAATCAGGAGTTCTACAACCGCAGCCTCATTCTGTTCCCCTCCACGCAGCACGGTTCGGATAAAGCGACAGGTCTGCATTTCCACCATGACCCGACTGCGCTCTACGAGCGCGGTCGCACCCAGACCAATCCGCAGGAAGCGGAGACCGTAGCGGCAGCGGTCATTACCCACGCCCGTGAGAACGCTCAAGCTGCCAGTCCTAAGTCCCTCGGCGTCGTGGCGTTGAGCCTGAAGCAGCGGGAGGCGATCGAGTTCGCCGTCGAGCGGCAGCGACGCCTCAATCCCGACGTCGAAAGCTTCTTCGCTGGCGGCAAGCTCGATTCGTTCTTCATCAAGAACCTCGAGAGCGTCCAGGGGGACGAGCGTGACGTGATCTTCATCAGCGTGGGTTACGGACGTTGGGAGGGTGGGCGCGTCGCTCAGGAGTTCGGACCGATCAACCGGGATGGGGGCGAGAAGCGACTCAACGTCCTCATCACCCGCGCTAAGGAGCGCATCGATGTGTTCAGCAACTTCCGTGGCGGCGATCTGCAACTGGCCTCGGGGGCAAGCAAGGGCCTAACCGTACTCAAGCGGTTCCTCGCCTACGCCGAGACCGGCGAACTGGAGACCTTTGGTGAGACCGGCCGAGCCACTGATTCGCCATTCGAGGACCAGGTGCGTTCGGCTGTCGAAGGGCTTGGCTACGACGTCGAACCACAGGTCGGCGAGGCTGGCTACTTCATCGACCTTGCCGTGCGTCATCCTGAGCAACCGGGCAAGTACGTCCTGGCAATTGAGTGCGACGGTGCTGCCTATCACAGCTCCCTCTGGGCTCGGGATCGTGATCGGCTCCGCCAGGAGGTGCTGGAGAGTCTTGGCTGGCGATTCCACCGCGTCTGGAGCACTGACTGGTTCCGTGATGCCTCCCGCAAACGCGAGATTGAGAAGATCCGCCTGGCCATCGAGTCAGCTATCGACGTCAACGCCGCCAAGCAATCGGGTAGCCAACTCAGCGCCGTCTCAACTGCGACAGAATCCTCGGCCTTCGAGGAGCAGCCTGTTCCTGTGCTCGTCATGGCGGAGGTTCCGGCCCCAGTTGCTCAGGCCTATGTCGTCAAAGACATCGCGCGCAGCAGTGACTACCTCGATCTTCACGAGGTGCAGTACCAACCCCTGCTCGAACGCACTGTCGAAGTCCTTGCGGTCGAGACGCCGATGCACTTCGACCAGCTCGTCAGTCGATTCAAGGAGGCCTGGGGCATGGGGCGCGCAGGTGATCGGAGCCGGAACCATCTGAGGCGTATGGCTCAGTTCGGGTACAAGGCTGGTCGCTTCGTCTTGGATGGCGACTTCCTCTATCTCGACGAGTCGCGTTCCGCCACTGTCCGAGACCGCGGAGGACTCGCAACCGCCGAACGTCGGATCGAGTACGTCGCACCGGAAGAACTCGATGCGGCCATCAAGCAAGTTGTGCGTGACGGTGTAAGCGCGAGCGAGGACGAGATCTGCGTACACGTCACTCGTCTGCTTGGGTTCGCACGCACGACCCAAGACATGCGGGACGTGCTGGTTCGCCGTATTCGAGCTCTCTCCAACGATGCGGTCCTCACCAAGATCGGTGATCGCTACTCGTTCCCGCGTTAGGCCTGGTCCCGACCGAGGTCGTTAGCAGCCGGGTGCACCGGATGGGCGGACGCGCGTTGCTAGCCTGCTCGGCCACGCCCTCCTTGAGGCAATTGGCGTGAGGAACGAACTGGTGACAGGTCAAGTTGTCACTGAATTGTTCCTCACGGCCGGCGAGCGAGTAGCCGCCGGGGTAGATGGTCTGCTGGCCGTCGCCGATGAGGGTGAGGCCGTGATGTGGACTGACTAGACTCTGTACGGGTAATTGCCGTACAGTGAAGACATGGCTCTCACCAAATCTGACCGTATCGAACTGCGTCTCACTCGCGAGCAGAAGACAGAGATCGAGCAGGCTGCGGCGATTTCAGGGCGGTCTGTCACTGATTTCTCCGTTCCGCTACTTGTGAAGGAAGCCGAGCAGATCATTCGCGTCGAACGCGACCTGCACATGTCGAAGAAGTCTTGGGACGCCTTCAACGAGATCCTCGACCGGCCTGCCAAACCGGTCAGCGGATTGGCTGACCTTCTGAAGCGGCCCTCGGTCTTCGAGTATTGAGTTTTCGCAGCCCAAGGCCGCTAGCTGCTTCCGACGACGTCTCACAGTTCGACTGCGGAGAACAGAGCCTGAATAACTGGCTCTACCTGCGGGCGATAAAGAATCAGGCCACGGGGGCGTCGCGAACTTTCGTCTCCATCGAGAGTGAGACTGATCGGATCGCGGGCTACTACTGCCTGTCTGCCAGCTCGCTCCGTCAAGAAGACGCTCCCAGCAAGGTGACAAGGAACATGCCAGACCCGGTTCCTGTGATCCTGTTGGGCCGCCTCGCGGTAGACCAGGCTTTCAAGGGAAGAGGCCTTGGGGCCTCACTCCTCCAAGATGCATTGCTCAAGGGGGTCGAAGCTTCGCGCATACTCGGAGCACGGGCCTTCCTCGTCGATGCTCTGGACAGCGATGCAGAACGCTTCTACGAGAAGTTCGGCTTCACACTCATGCCGCCCGCCAGCAAGCGTGCGATGTATCTCCTCGTGAAGGATGCGGAAGCTACGATCACGGACCTGCGTTAAGTGACTGATTCCGATGGCTTGATCGGTTTTCAAAGCCGAGAGAACTGGTTGGGCGAGCAGGTGCTAACCCTCGCAGATATCTGGCCAGATAACCCGACTGCAATGATCGTCGGCTTGAATCCTGCGCCGCCGAGCGTGCGAGCCGGTCATTACTACCAGGGGCGAAGTGGCCGCGGACAGCTCATGAGACTGGTGCGACACGGCCTGATCGGTGAGCCAAGTAGTGGCTACTTCGAGGAAGCCGCACTCGCTAGACGAATTGGCTTTACAGACATCGTGAAAAGGCCCAGCGTCGGTGAAGCAGACGTAAGTGCAGCTGAGATTGACCATGGCCGCACCTTGCTCGAGGCCGCACTTGCCGCTCATTCAGTCCCGCTGGTCATCTGCGTCTTTAGGCAGCCGGTCGAGGCGCTCCTTGGCGTTGCCGGCGCGCCGGGCTTCCAAGAGGCTCGCACCTCTTGGGGCGGTCGCGTCTTTCGAATGCCCGGGCCTTTTGAACGGAGAGACATTGCGGAGGCTGTGATGCGAACACTCGGGTAGTTCCCCGTGCCCACACTTGACCAGAATCGATCGAGTCACAAGGCGCTTGGATCTTCGTGAGCGCTTCAGATCCGTTTCAGGGCACGTGTACCAACTCACAACCCATCGCGAGCCTGTGTCATGCCAACGCACAACTCCCGCCGCTCGACATCGAGCGCAGCATCCGCCCGCCCCTGATCGCCCTCGAGGTCGACAACCTCGTCGCCCTCGACAATCGACAGGGCAAAAGCCGCGATCTCGCGGGTGTGGCGGTAGTTTGTCAGCCGCCCGCCCGCCTGACGTTCTACGCCGACTCCACCACAGCGACGACGATCTTGCCGCGATGCGTGGCCGCCCCGAAACGGGCGAGCGCCGCTCCGGTTTCCGTGAGCGGAAAGACCTGGTCAATGCGGGGCTTCAGCACGCCCGACCCGGCGAGGGATGCCACGGCCTCGGTGCTCTCGTTGGGCTTGAGCCAGAGCATCCTGATGCGTTTTCCAGTCACCCGGCTGATGAGGCGAGCCCAGAGTGCGAGCCCCAACAGCTTCGCCGTCGTGGCGCCGACCGTCACGTAGGCGCCGCCCGGTCGCAGGCTTCGCGGCAGGCGGAACGGCGAGCGGGTGAGTCGCGTGTCGACGACCACATCGAACTGTTCGCCCGTGCGGGTGAAGTCGACCTGCCGGTAGTCGAGAGTGCGCGCGAAGCCCACCTCGCGCATGAAGGTCTGCTTCGTGGCGTCGTCAACGCCCACCGTGTCGTGCACGCCGTAGTGCGCCGCCAGTTGCGCGATCAGTGGCCCGACGCCACCTCCGGCGCCATTGACCAACAGGCTCTGCCCGGGCTCGATTGCGGCGACGGTGACGAGCGCCTGCATGGCGAGGTTGCCCGCGTGGGGGAGGGCCGCGGCATCCACATACGACACAGAATCGGGGATGCTCGTCAGCTCCGCCTCCGCCACGCTCACGTACTCGGCGAAACCGCCAAAGCCCTCATCGGAGAGGTCGCCGAACACCCGGTCGCCCACTCGAAACAGCGTGACCTCCGGGCCGACCTCGACGACTTCGCCGGCAACGTCGTGGCCGAGGATGCGCCCGCGCGGCTTGCTGAATAGCCGCACAAAAAACGGCTTGCCGCTCAGCAGTGACCAGTCGGAGTCGTTGACGCCCGTCGCGTGAACGCGCACGCCGACCTGCCCGGCGCAGACCGCGGGGCGCGCAACCTCGCGGATCTCGAGCGACTCGCCGCCGCCGTATCCCGTCTGCACTACGGCGCGCATCAGCGGAGCACCGCCGCTGTCACTGGGCGACCGTCACTGATGTCGGGGGCATGGGAGAAACCCTAGACCCCGACGTTCGCGGCGCTGCTCGAGCACTAGAGCCCGTCTGACCGGTGCGGCAGAATGACCGCGTGCCAGCATCCCGAGCAGACAACACGGCCTATGAGTTCACGGCCGAGCTCTGGGAGTGGGATGCGAAAGCATCGTGGTTCTTCGTGACCGTTCCGGTCGAGATCAGCGATGAGATCGACGCGCGCACGCACGGGCTCACGAATGGCTTCGGCAGCGTGCGAGTACGCGTGCGTATCGGTAGCAGTGAGTGGGCGACGAGCCTGTTTCCCGACTCGAAACAGCAGGCCTACGTGCTGCCGATCAAGAAGGCCGTGCGCGTGGCCGAGGGCATCGCGCCCGGCGACGAGGCGCGCGTGCGCATTGAGCTGGTCGACTTCTCGTGACGCACGTCTTTCTCTTTCGGGCCGTGAACGTCGGCGGCACCGCCAAGTTGCCCATGGCCGAGTTGCGCGCGCTGGCCACCGAGCTCGGAGCCACCGAGGTGCGCACCTACATCGCTTCGGGCAACCTCATCGCCGCGCCTCCGGGTGACCCGGTCGCATTTGCCGTGCAGCTCGAGACCGAAGTCGAGGCTCGCTTCGGGTTTCGTCGCGAGGTCATCGTGCGTGATGCCGCGGCGTTGCGGGCGGCTCAGGATGCGCATCCATTCGTCATCGTCGACCCCAGCCACTCGTACCTCGTGCCGCTCACCGCAGCGCCCGTCGACCCGACCGCCGCGGCGGACGTGCCGAGTGGAGACGACGAATGGGCACTCGTCGGCTCCGACCTGCACGTGCGCTACGCCCACGGCGCGGGCCGCGCTGAGCTCGACCTCGCCCGCCTGATGCGCGCGCTCGGCGTCGTCGGCACGGCGCGCAACCTGCGCACGGTCGATGCGTTGCTCAACTTGCTCGGCTGAGAAACCCTTTACGGCGCGCGGTGGAGCGTCACGGCTCCCGCCCGCGTCGATGAGCGCGTCGATCGGTCCCGTGTTGTCGGTCGCCAGACCGCACTTCGCAACAGGGGACCGATCGATGGCCCCCGTGACCGCCACGCGGGTTCGAACGCCGCAAGGCTGAACACCCGTAACCGAACCGTGACTGCCCGCGCGCGACACGCCCGGGATGCATGAGCTAGTGTCGTGACTCGCGCCTGCACTTGGCAGGCGCAGAATCACGAGCGCCCGCCATCGGCAGGCGCCACGAACACCGCCCACGGAAGGAGCATGAGCATGAATATGGCCTATTTGCCGATTCGTGAACAGCAGCGCGAACAACTCGCGCAGCGCCTCGAGCGCTTCCTTCCCGACCTCATTTAGGCGCGGTCCGTCGCATCCAGCGACGCTCCGAGCTATGAGGCCCGGGGCGTCGTTCTTCTGTGTTGCCCATCTACACGGCTCCCACCGCGGGGGAGCAGAGCACGACTCTTCGGGGCTGGTCGGTTGAGCATCCGTTCGCCGACCATCGAACACAACGAACACCGAAGAGAATCGAAAGGATCATGCAGAAGTACTCGAAGACTCTCGCCAGTTGGGCGAGCATTCTCGACGAGAAGACGCTCGAGCAGGCGCGCACGACAGCGACCATGCCGTTCATCTACCCGCACCTGGCCCTCATGCCCGACGCCCACTTGGGGTTGGGCGCGACCGTCGGCTCGGTCATTCCGACGCTGCGGGCAGTCATGCCGGCGGCCGTCGGGGTCGACATCGGGTGCGGAATGATCGCCGTGCTGACCGACAAGACGGTCGACCAGCTGCCGGATGACCGCACCCCGTTGCGGCTTGCCATCGAGCGGGCCATCCCGCTGAGCGCGGGTGCGGCGAACAACCGCATCGTCGCCACGGCCGCGCCGCGAGTGGCCGAGCTCGAGGCGATGGCTGAGCGGGCCGGGTTCGACCCGGCGCAGCGGGCCGGCCGGTGGAAAGAGCAGCTCGGAACACTCGGCAGCGGCAACCACTTCATTGAGGTGTCGGCCGATGAGCTCGACCGGGTGTGGCTGTTCTTGCACTCGGGCAGCCGGGGTGTGGGCAACAAGATCGCCCAGACCTACATCGACATCGCGAAGAAGCTCGCCGCGCAGTGGTTCATATCGCTGCCGGATGCTGACCTCGCCTACCTCGTCGAGGGCACCCCGGAGTTCACGCGGTACATCGCCGAGCTTCGGTGGGCGCAGCACTACGCGCTGCTCAACCGGGAAGAGATGATGGACCGGGTCGTGCGGCAGTTCACCGAGTGGGTGGGCGGAGACGTCGCTCAACTCGAGCGGATCAACTGCCACCACAACTTCACCCAGAAAGAGACCCACTTCGGCAAGGAGGTGTGGGTCTCGCGAAAGGGCGCGATCTCGGCGAAGGCCGGAGAGCTGGGGTTGATCCCGGGCTCGATGGGCACGGCGTCGTACGTCGTCGAGGGCAAGGGCAATGCCATGGCACTCGAGTCGTCGCCGCACGGAGCCGGGAGGCTCTACTCGCGGTCGGCGGCCCGGCGAACCTTCACGCAGGACCAGTTGCGGGAGGCCATGGTGGGCATTGAGTTCCGCGACACCGACGCCTTCATCGACGAGATTCCGCACGCGTACAAGCCGATCGACGAGGTGATGGCCGATGCCGCCGACCTGGTCACGATCAAGCACACGCTGCGGCAGCTCGTGAACGTGAAGGGCGACTAGCGCGAGGCGACAAAGGGAGGGGTTCGGGTTGCTCGAGAAGGGCATCCCGAACCCCTTTCATTAGCTAGAGTCAGCGCATGACTGAGCCGGCGACGCCCTCTGCCACCCCGAGTGCATCCGGCTGGAGCGGCAGGGTGCTGCCGCGAACCCTGCGCCCCGACCTTCGTCGCATTCTGCCGAACGACCCCCGCACCTACGACGGCCCGTTGCTCGCCGTCTGGCTGCTCGGGGCCTACCTTCTCGTGATCGTCGCGCGGTCGCTCGTGCACCTGTTCGCACCGGATGGGGGAGCGAGCTCGATCGCCACGATCGACATCAACGTCGAGGGCGGCGCCAACATCGTCGCGATCTTCGGGCAGTGGGGCGCGATTCAGCTGTTGCTGGCGCTCGTGCTCGTGACACTGCTCGTGCGTTATCGGGGCCTGACGCCGTTCATTGCTCTCGTGCTGGCGGTCGAGCCCCTGCTGCGGATGCTCGCCGGAAGCCTCAAGCCCGTGGAGACGCTCGGCACCGCGCCGGGAGCCGCGCTCAACGAGTACATGGGCTTCATCATGGTCATCGTGCTCTGGTTGTCGATCTGCCCGGTGCGCTCTCGCGCGTAGTTTGTCGTCACGACCGGCGGCACCTAACCTGAGGGGCGATGTCAGAGAACAGCACGGTGGGCGCGGATGCCTTTGCGAGCGTTCTCGCAGCCGCGCAAGCGGGCGCCAGTTGGGCGTGCACCCGGCTGTGGAACGACCATGCCCCCTCGGTTGCGGCTTTCTTGCGTGCTCGCGGGTCACGCGAACCCGATGACCTCACGAGCGAGGTGTTTCTCACGGTCTTCAGCCGCCTTGGCTCGTTCACCGGCGACGCAGCAGCGTTTCGCTCGTTCGTGTTCTCGATTGCCCATCGCCGGTTGGTCGATGAACTGCGGATGCGCGGCCGACGCGGCGAGACCGTCGAACTCGACCCGGCCGAAGACCCGCGGCGGGCATCCAGCGCCGAAGACGAGGCGGCGAGTCGACTCGGCGATCATCACGTGCTCGCGGTGCTCAACGCCCTGCCGGCTGACCAGCGCGATGTCATGATTTTGCGCATCGTGGCCGACCTCACGGTCGAGCAAGTTGCCGAGGTGGTGGGCAAGCGCCCGGGAGCGGTCAAGGCCCTGCAGCGGCGGGCGATCGAGCGCCTGCGAAAAAACTTTGACCCAACCCGTACCCTTTTCGGCCCCTGAGACGATAGCTCGGAGTGAGATGAGCAAAGAACCGATCACTGACGCCGAGGCACAGCAGTTGCTCTCGGGTGCGACCCCTGAGGGGCACCCCGAGCTGTCTGCGTTGGCCGCCTCGATTGCTGACGTGCGCCGTGATGCCGCTCAGGTGCCCGCCCCGCAACCCTCGTTTGCGCTCGCGGCACAGCTCGCGCACCCCACCCCCGGGGCCAGCAACTCTCGCCGCCGTGCGATTGCGACGGCGGGGTCACCGATCGCGCGCCTCGGAATCGTCGCGAAGATCGCGGCCGCCGTCGGAGTTCTCGCACTCGGCTTTCTGGGTGTTGGAGCCGCGGGCGCACTGCCCGGCGTAGCTCAAGACGCTTTTGACGACGTCGTGTCGACGATTGTGTCGAGCGAGGGCGAATCGACCGATGACGGTCTCGACGACGGCACCGCGGGTGGCGAGGGCACGGCCGAGGAGTGCGTGGTCGACGATGGCGCGACCGATGGCGGCGCGACCGACGACCCTGCTATCGACGCAGCCACCGAGAGCACGACCGATGGCTCGACCGACGCAGGCACCGAACCCGAGGCGTGCGAGCCCGCACTGCCCGTGGGTTCAGGCGAGTTCAGCGACTGGGTCAAGCAGGGCGCCCGCGACCCCAACAAGATCGGCTCAGAGTTCGGTGCCGCCGTGGCCGAACAGGCGCGCGAGCTCAAGAACGAGAAGGCCGAAGAGCGCGCTGAGAACGCGGGCACTGACGGCACCCCCAATGGCAACGTTGACTCCACCCCTGGGGGCAACGGCAACGGCTCCGCTGGCTCCAACTCAGGAGGCAACGGAAACGGCAACGGCACCGGTAATGGGAATACCGGTGCCGCCACTCAAGACGATGATGAGTCGTCCAACGGAAACGGCAAACCTGCCGACCCCCCCGGTGGACGTCCCTAGCGTCTTGAGACCTTGATCGAGCTCACGCTCGTTCACGAGAGCCCCCGCGCCGGGTAGCGTGGGGGCTTTCGTCATTGCACCGCAACGCCCTCACGGTTGTGGGGTGAGCGCGTCGTCGGTGCACAAGCTGCCGTTGAGCCGCCAGAATACCGCGCATTTCTCGATGATGGCGAGCCTGCCGGCGAGGGGCGCACCCCAGAGCATCGCCGTTCGGATGCTAACGAGCCACCGACTCGGCAATCTCGGCGTAGTGCACGCCCGTGAGTCGCTCCGAGGCCTCCCACAGCAGAACCGCCGCTGAGGCATCCCGTGCCGCTCGCGGAAGTCGCGCTGGAGCGGGCAGGCCGCGCACTTCGAGAAAACCGTTGGGGCCGTAGTAGCCCCCGGGCGTCGCGTCGGGGCTCGTCGCGGCGTAGAGCGACGGCAAGATGCCCTGGTCGACGCCCTGCATGAAGCGCTCGGTCGTTTTCTGCTGGCGAGCGCTCGGGGCCCGGCCATCGCGCGGGCCCGTGGTTTGCAGGTTGGTGGCGGTGCCTCCGGGATGCGCGGCCACACTCGTGATGCCCCACGCGTTGAGGTCGCTCAAGCGCTGCAGTTCGCGCGCAAACACGAGGTTCGACAGCTTCGAGAGCCCGTACGCACCCCAGGCGCTGTACTTCTTCTCGGCTTGCAGGTTGTCCCACTGCCAGCGCCCGGCGTTTGCGGCGATGCTGGCGGTCGAAACCACGCGTGGCGCTTCGGCGCGTTGCAGCGCCGGCAGCAGCAGGCCGGTGAGCGCGAAGGGGCCGAGGTGGTTGCTGCCGAACTGCAGCTCAAATCCGTCGGCCGTCTCGCGCCGGTCAGGCACGGCCATGATGCCAGCGTTATTGATGAGGATGTCGAGCGCGCGATCCTCATCGAACACGCTCTGCGCGGCCGAGCGCACGCTCGCGAGTGAGGCAAGGTCGAGGTCGAGCAGCCGCAGGCGAGCATCCGGATTCTGCCCCATCAGTTCATCAAGCGCCCGCTGCCCTTTCTCGCGATTGCGCACGGCCATGACGACCTCGGCGCCCGCGGCGGCCAGGCGACCCGTGAGCCCAAACCCGAGTCCGCTGTTGGCTCCCGTGACGACGGCAAGGCGGCCGGTCAGGTCGGGAACAGTGGTGTCGAGGGCAGTGCGGGCCATGAGGTCTCCTGATCAGTGAGTGGTGTGGCTATCTCATCACTCGCGCCCGAGGCTCGGCTGAGAGCGGTTCTCGGCCAGAATGTGACCATGTCGTCTGCAGCCTCGTCGCTCACGGTCACCCCGCCCGATGCCCGCCGCCTCGCGTGGGAACAACGCACCTCCTCGACCCTCGCTGTGCTCGGCCTGCTGTTTCTCGTGGCCTACTCGCTCTGGGTTCTCGTGCCGCAGCCCGCCGACTGGCTCATCATTGCGATAGCGATTGCCGTCGTCGTGACGTGGTTCGTCTTTGCCGTCGACATGATCGCGCGCATCGCGCTCACCGATCGCGGTCGCCGCGTGCGGTTTCTGGTAACCCACCCGCTCGACGTGCTTGCGCTCTTCATGCCGCTGTTTCGTGCACTGCGCGTGGCGGGGCTGCTCAAACACATTCCCATGCTCGCGGGGCGCTCGGGCGCAGCCGTGCGCGGCTCGGTCATCGCACACGCTCTCGTCTATGCGACCGTCTACATCTACGTCATCGCGCTCGCGATGCTGCAGGCCGAGCGCACGGCGCCCAACGCGACCATCACGACGTTTGGCGATGCCCTGTGGTGGTCACTCGTGACGATCACGACGGTCGGCTATGGCGACACGTATCCCGTCACGGGGGTAGGCCGGTTCTTGGCCGTGTTGCTCATGGGCGGCGGCATCGTCATCATCGGTACCGCGTCGGCCATCGTCGTCTCGTACATCACCGAGCGCATGAACGGTCAGCGCTCGAGTGACGGTGACGCTCAGGAGTCGAGCAACGAGTCTTCGGCTTCGTAGTCGAACCACTCGTCGGCGCCGTAGCGCGTGAGCCCCGGAAACACCTCGCGCCAGTCGCGGTCGGCCACGGCCGCGAGCATCGCGTCGATCGCGGGCCCGATCGTTGAGCGGTGCGTGCCCACCGGTACGTAGCCGAGCTCGTCGATCGCCGCCTGCATGCTCAGCACGACAGGTACGGGCACCGACCACGGGGTGTAGCCCACCGAGCTGTCAGGGCCACGATCGACGGCGACAAACGCGGCGTCGTGCCCGAGGTGATCGAACACCGCCTGCCCAATCTCAAGCACGGTCGGAGCATCATCATCCACGGCATTGAGAACACGGGCGCCGGGATGCTGTGCCGCGAGCCGCACGAGCTCAGCGATCACGACCGTCGCCGACGTGGCAAACCGGCTCGCGCCCCCGTCAACGAGCGGCACGCGGCGGCGGCCGTCGAGCGCACGCTTGATGAAGTACCACTCGCGCAGCGCGGGCGAGCCCGGGCCGTGGATTGCTCCCGGCCGCAGCACCGTCACGGGCAGACCCTCGATCGCGAACAGCGCCCGCTCGAGCGCAGCCTTCTGCGGCGAATAGCCCTCGACCTCGGCCGTGACGATGGGGTGTTGCTCAGTCACCGGCACGGCCAGGCGCGGAAAGTCGTCGTCGCCCGTCGCGGCATCCATGTACGTGCCGTTCTCGCCGAGATACACCGATGCCGTGGAGATCATCACGAGCGAGCCGATGTCACCGACGAGCGCGCGGTAGGGCTCGGCATCGGCGGGCGAGAAAGCGATGCAGTCGAGCACGAGGTCGCGGCCACGCGCGGCAGCTGTGAGTGAATCCGCTTCGCTGCGGTCGAGCGAGAGTTCAGTGACGTGCCCCGCGAGATCGGGCGGCAGCGGCCGCGTGCCGCGATGCGCGATCGTTACGGCATAGCCATCGGCGAGCAGCGCTCGCGCGGTGGCCGTGCCCACTTGTCCTGTGCCGCCGAGGAGAAGCGCATCCTTCTGCATGCGGTCACTCTAGGCGCTAGATTCACGGTGACGACCCGAACACCTCGCAAGGAGAGCCCCATGGCAACGACCAATGCCCGCAGCACCGAGCCGCTCAGCCGCAACCAGACGCAGAGCAGCCTTATCGCGGGGGCCGTGGCGCACACGATCTTTCAGACCGGGTGGTTCGCGTTCGGCATGTCGCTCGCAGCGCTCGTGGCCTCGGCCCTCTTTGGCAACATCATCGGTGCCATCACGCGCTCGCTCGGGGGCGACGACCCCAACGCGGTGCTGCGCGCGCTCGACGGTGGTTCTGAGCTGCTGTTTTGGGTCGTGCTCTCGTTCTTGATCGGCAGCATCATTCTCGTTGGCCTGTCGATTCTGGTGAGTGGGTGGATGCTCTCGGCCGCCGGCCTGCACCGCCCCTGGCGGGTCACGATGTCGGCCATCGGCATCGCCGCCCTCGTCGACATCGCCCTGTTCTGGATCTACTTCGGCATTGCCAACCTGCTGACCGAGAGCCGCCTCGCGGGCCCCGTCTTGCTCACCCCCGTCATCGCTCTCGTCGGCGGCATTCTCGTCGGTGCCCTCATCTGGTGGCTCATGGCTCTCGCCGGTCGGCCGAAGGTCGGCGCGGCAACGAGCCCCGTCGTCGAGGCGCCGAAGCCGGCAGAGAAGCTCGCGCCGACGTCAACGCCGAAGTCGACGCCCACCCCGAAGTCGACCCCCAAGTCGACTCCGAAGGCTGACGCCTAAGCGCTAGCCGAGCAACTCGCTCAGCAGCGCCGTGAGCTCGGCGCGCATCTGCGTGCTCGTGATCGTGCGTTCACCGTCGCCCGCTTGCGCGCCGTAGTCGCCAAAGCTCGCGTGGTTGGCGCCCTCGATCGTCACGAAAGTAGCGTTCGCCGGCAGCAGGCTCGCGTTCTTCTCGATGATCGCGGGGGTCGAGAGGAGGTCGTTCTCGCCCGCGATGCTCAGCACCTGAAGGCCCGAGTCGCTCACGTCGTTGGCGCAATAGCTGCCGAAGAGCACGAGGCCTTGCGCCCCAGCATCGGGCGTCATGAGGCACGCGCGCACGCCCCCGAGCGAGTGACCGCCCACGAACCAGGTGTCGACCTCGGGGGCCGCGGTCGTGAATTGATCCAGCGTTCGCACGTCGAAGAACGCCAGGTTGAGGGTGGGCTCGGTGATGAGCACCGTGACACCGCTCTCTTCGACCACTCCGCTCAATTGCAGCATGTAGGCGTGGGCTTCAACGCGCGCTCCGGGCACGAAGACGAGGCCGGTGCCGTTGGCATCGACGGTCGCGGGCGTCATGAGAATGCCCTCGTCGAGGTACTGCACCTGCACGTCGGGGTTGGCCCACACCTCGATGACCGCGCCGCGATCAGCCCGATAGGGCGTGTTGGCCCAAATGAGAAAGCCCATGATCACGAGGGCGAGCGCCGCGAGAGCGCCCCACCCGATCGCGCGAATTCGGCGACGGATGCGCCCGGCCGGGCGGTAACGAGTGGCGTCGGCGTGTGCGGCATCGGCGATAGTCATGCGCCATTATCTCGGCCAGACCTGGCACAATGGAGCCATCATGAACATTCTCGCCGTGGCCGTGTCGATCTTCCTCTTTGTTTCGTCGTTCGTGCTCTTCGCTTACGCGTTTGCCGTGCCCGAAGAGTTTGCGGCGATTGTGTTCTTCACGGGCATCATGTCGGCGTCGCTCTCGCTCGCCATTCCGTTTCACCTCATGGGGCGCCGCGACTCCTAGCGGCACGTGCGCCGCGCCGCATTATTGGGCGGCGCGAGGCTCGGCGGCCTAAGCCGTCTTGAGCACGTTCGCGGTGAAGTTCTCGAGCCGCTGCTGCAAGCCGGCGCTGCGGCGAGCAATCAGTTCGTCGCGCATGAGCATCAACTCACTCGTGCCCGGCACGATGCGAATCATGATCGAGCACCCGAGGTCGGCGCAGATGTAGGTGCCGATCGAGTTGCCCTCGCGACCCGCTTCGCCGCCGCGCGGCGCGCTGAACATGACCACTTGCGTCGAGGGCTGCGGGGTGTGGCACAACGAGCACATGGCTCCGATGCCCGGCCGCAAGGGCGCGCCTGCGGCGCGAACCATGATGCCGACGGGGCGGTCGTCGACCCAGTGCACAATGTAGCCGCGGTGCGAGCCAGCGGGGTCGCGCCAGCCCAGATACTCGCGGTCGGCCCACACGGTTTCGTGCAGGCCGGGCAGGGGCATCCGTTCGATCTCGGCCTCGCTGGCGTTGACGATGCTGGCCCGAATCTGGTCGGCGGTGAGCTCTCTCATCGATCATCAGGGTACGACACGGCGCCGAACGCTGGCTCGATAGCATTGCGCCATGTCGACGACGCCTCGCGAGCTGCCCCGGGCGGTGCGGCCCTTCGCCACCCCGCAGTACCGGCTGTTGGCGTCGGCGCTCGTGCTGTCGCTTCTCGGCACGGGCGTGTGGATCGTCGCCGTCGTGTGGCAGGTCATCGAGCTCGGCGGCACTCCCGTTGACCTGTCGATCGTGGCGACGGGCGGCAGTATCGGGCTCGTGCTCGCGGTCTTGCTCGGCGGCGTGGCGGCCGATCGCATTCCGCAGAAGCGCATTCTCACGACGGTCGAGACGGTCAAGGCCCTCTCGATGGCCGCGATCGCGGTGCTCGCGCTGACCGACACCATCGAGATCTGGCACCTGGCCGTCGTCTCGCTGTTGCTCGGCATCGCCGACGGATTCTTCTATCCGGCCTACTCGGCATGGCTTCCGGCCCTGCTGCCGGCCGACGACTTGCTCGCCGCGAACGGCATCGAGGGCGTGCTGCGGCCGTCGCTCATGCAAGCGGCGGGGCCCGCGCTCGCGAGTGCGGCCATCGCCATCCTCTCGCCCGGCCTCGGGTTCGCGATTGTCGCGGTCACGCAAGGACTCGGCGCGATCGTGCTTGCTGTCATGCGCACCACGGCGGTTCGGCGTGAGGCCGATGCCGAGCCCTCGCATCCGCTCGTCGCGGTGTGGGTCGACGTGCGCGACGGCGTGCGCTACATGTTCCGCACGCGGTGGTTGCTCGCGACGCTGCTCTACTCGGCGTTGCTCGTTCTCGCGATCATGGGGCCCATCGAAGTGCTCTTGCCCTTTGCCGTGCGCGACCAGACCGGGGGCGGTGCCGGAGCATTCGCGCTCGCCCTCGCGGCATTCGGTGTCGGGGGTGCGCTGGGTTCGCTCGCCGTTGCCTCGATGCGACTGCCGCGTCGCTACCTCACCGTCATGATTGCGGCCTGGGGCGTCGGATGCGCTCCGCTGGCCATCATCGGCCTTACCGACCAGCTCTGGCTCATGATCGTGGCGCTGTTCATCTGCGGCGTTCTCTTCTCGGGAGCCACCGTCATTTGGGGAACGCTGCTGCAGCGGCGCGTGCCGCCCGAGATGCTTGGCCGCGTGTCGAGCCTCGACTTCTTCGTCTCGCTCGCGCTCATGCCGATCTCGATGGCCATCGCGGGCCCGGTCGGTGAGCTCATCGGTATTCCCGTGGCGTTCCTCGCCGCGGGGCTGATTCCGGTGGTTCTCGCGGCGCTCACGCTGCTCATTGCGCGCCTCGGCCCTGACGAGTTGGCGCATCCGTTGACCGATAGCGGAGTGGTCGTGTCGACGCACACCGGGCCGATCGTCACGGGGCCGGGCGCGGCGAGTGGTCGGCAAGCCCCGGTCGATGAAGAGAACCCCGACCCGCACCCCTAATCGATGCGCGGCCGTCACCGACCGTTCACGTCGCACAGGCGATGGTCGGCTGGCGTGCGGGTGATGCGCGGCTGGCGTGCAGGCGCAGCGGGGGCGGCGGGCGCAGAGTGGGGGCATCCGGTCGAACAGGCTGGGCGGGCTCGCTCTCGCGGCCCTCATGCACGTTGTCAGAGAAGAGACCTCCATGGCTACCATCGTCGAAACCGCCGTTAGCGCCGGTTCGTTCACCACCCTCGTTGCGGCCGTTGGCGCCGCCGGCCTCGTCGATACCCTCAACGGTGAAGGCCCCTTCACGGTCTTCGCCCCGACCGACGCCGCGTTCGCCGCTCTGCCCGAGGGCACCGTCGAGGGCTTGCTCGCCGACATCCCCGCGCTCACCTCGATCCTCACCTTCCATGTCGTGCCGGGTGCCGTGCACGCTGCCGACCTGACCGATGGCCTCACGGCCGCCACGGTCAACGGCGCCGAGCTCACGTTCGACCTGAAGGACGGCGTGAAGGTCAACGGCGCGAACGTTGTGACCGCCGACATCGTCTGCGACAACGGCGTCATCCACGTCATCGACGCGGTTCTGCTGCCGTAGTTTCTGCTCCACGAACGGGGCGGCTCCTTCTTGGAGCCGCCCCGTTCTGCGTGTGCGGTTGACTAGGGGGGTGGATGCCGCCCTCACCGCCCTACTGCGCGCCGACCTGCTCGATGCCGGGTACACCGTTGACCGGCTCCGGCAACTGTGGGGCGACGAAGCCGACGCGGCTCTTGCTCGAGGTGACCGTGTTCCGGCCCGGCGTGCGCTCGAGGCGCTCGGCGCGGCGGGGGTCGGCACGAGCGCTGTTGGATCTCGTGAGCAGGGTGCGGCGAGCATCCTGGCCCGCGTCTTTCTGCTCGGCGAGCCCGCACCCGACGATGCGCTGACGACCGCGCTGCCGCGGCTCGGTGCGCAGGGCGCTCGTGAGCTGGGCCTTGTCGACGACGCCGGGCGGGCCATGCTCGACCTGCGGCCGTACAGCTCGATTGACGCCGGGGGAGCGGTGCAGTGGTTCATTGCGTCTGACCTTGGCGAGGTGTCGCTCGGCACGGCACTCCCGGCCGATCACGTGCTCGGCGTCGGTGGGGCGTCACTGACGCTCGCGGCTCTGATTCCCACCGAGCCGGTCGACTCGGTGCTCGATCTCGGCACGGGCTGTGGCATCCAGTCGCTGCATGCCGCTCGCCACGCTCAGCGCGTCGTCGCGACCGACATCTCGTCACGGGCGCTCGAGCGTGCGCGACTCACTCTTGCGCTCAATGACGTGACCTCGGTTGAGCTGCGCCTCGGTGACCTGTTCGAACCCGTGGCGGGCGAGCGGTTCGACCGCATCGTGAGCAACCCGCCCTTTGTCATCACGCCCCGGGTCGAGGGCGTGCCCGTCTATGAGTACCGCGATGGCGGTCGGGTGGGTGACGCCATCGTCGAGCAGGTCGTGCGAGGCGCGGCCGACCACCTCTCGCCCGGCGGCACGGCGCACCTGCTCGGCAACTGGGAGTACCGCGACGCCATGGGCGGCGACGGCCTTGCGCGCGTGCGCTCGTGGATCACCGAGGCGGGCCTCGACGGCTGGGTCGTCGAGCGCGAGCGGCAGAGCCCGGCTGAGTACGCCGCCACGTGGATTCGCGACGGCGGCACGCGCGTGGGCAGCCCCGAGTACGACGAGCTCGCGACCGCGTGGCTCGACGACTTCGCAGCCCGTGGCGTGACGGCCGTGGGCTTTGGCTATGTCGTGCTACGGCAACCTGTTCGGGCCGACGCTGCTCGTTTCGTGCGCACTGAGGTCATCAATTCGCCGCTCGGTTCTGCCCCGACCGGCATCGGCGACCACGTGCTCGCGGGCTTTCGCGCCCACGATCGTCTCGCAGCTCTCGACGACACCGCCCTGCTCGCCGAACGACTCTCGGTTGCGGGCGACGTCACCGAAGAGCGGCACTACTGGCCAGGAGACGAGAACCCCACCGTCATTCGCCTCCGCCAGGGCGGCGGCTTCGCCCGCACGATTGACGCGGATGCTGCGCTCGCGGGCCTCGTCGGCGCGAGCGACGGCGAGCTCACGGTGGGGGAGATCATCGGCGCCCTCGCCGACCTGCTCGAGGTCGACGAGGGCGCGCTGCGTGATGATCTGCTGCCGCGAGTGCGCGAGCTCGTCGTGACGGGGCTGCTCACTCTCGACTGACGGCTCAGCCCGACGTGGTGGCTCGCCGCAGGATGAGCCAGGCGGCGAGGGCGCATAACGCCGTGATGATGAGGCTCCACGCCGCAGCACCCAGCACACCCGCCCACACGAAGAACTCGCCCACCTGGGGCCACGCGTTCAGCCACGTGACGAGAGCGGCGCCGCCGATTCCGGCGAAGACCAGCGTGCCCCAGAAGACGTACATGCCCATGGCCTTCCACCGCACATAGACCGAGGCGGTCGCTGCGCCGATCGAGAAGAACAACAGGAACGCCAGCAAGCTCAGGGCGAAGCCTTCCCACCAGGTCGCTTGCCACAGTTCGTCGGTCGTGAAGAAGCTGTGGCCGATGCCCCAGCCCCCCGTGGCGCGTTCGATGAGCGACGCGATGACCAACAGTGCTGAGTAACCGATCGAGAGTATGACGGCAAACACTCCGAAGCCGAGCACGAAGTCGCGTCGCGTGCTGCCGTAGCCGAGCGCGAGCGGAAACGCTTGGTTCACACTCTGCACCGCGACGACGAGCATATAGATGAACAGAAACAGCACGCCGCCATTGACCGACGCCGCCATCTCGCCGTCTTCGGGGATGCTCGCCCGCACGATGCTCCAGATCGCTAGGTTCATCAGAAACACGACGCCGAGAATCAGCAGGGGTGTGTAGATCGCTGTCCAAGGGTTGGCGAACAAGAGCCGCACAACGGTGCCGACTCGCGTCAGGAGAGGGCGGGGCGTGGTCGACAGCAGTTCGGCTGTCATCGTGGTCGCGGTCATCGCGAGACCTCCTCGTGGTCGGTCGGGGCGCCGCCCGTTTGACGAATGATGAGCTGTTGCAGAGACACCGGCCCCACCTCCAGGCCCGCGGCGGCCGCAGCTCGCGAAACCTGCTCGGTGATGCCCGCGACGGTCGCGCTGACGAATCCGCCCAAGTGCTCGCGGTGAATGACGTCGAGGCCCGCGACCGCTTTCTCGACGGCCTCGGCCGGGCCGGCGATGGTGGCGGCGTGGGCGCGGAGGGCATCCACGGGGGAATCAATGAGGATGCGCCCGCTGTCGATCACGAGCACGTTCTCAAGCAGGGCGGCGACTTCGTCAATGAGATGCGTCGACAGAATGATCGTGCGCGGGTGCGCGGCATAGTCGGCGAGCAATCGGTCGTAGAAGTTCTGCCGGGCGATGGCGTCGAGTCCTAGGTAGGGCTCGTCAAAGATCGTGATGGGCGCGCGTGACGCGAGGCCGACGATGATGCCCACGCTCGAGAGTTGCCCGCGCGAGAGCTTCTTGATCTTGCGGTCAAGCGGAAGCCGAAACTCGGTCGCGAGCTCGTGCGCGAACTCCGAGTCCCAGTGCGGAAAGAACCCGGGAGCCGCGGCGAAGACGTGCTTCGGCTTGAAGTCGTCGGGGTACCGCTGGCTCTCTTTGATGAAGCATGTGTGCTGCAGCACGGCGGGGTTTTCCACGGGGTTGCCGCCCGCGACCGACACGGTGCCGCTCGTCGCGAACTCTTGACCCGTGAGTAGGTGCATGAGCGTGGTCTTGCCGGCGCCGTTGCGGCCGAGCAGACCCGTAATGGTGTTGCGCGCGATCGAGAAGTCGACGCTGTCAACGGCCGTGATGCCGCGATAACGCTTCGTGAGGCCGCGCGCCTCGACGATGGTCGTCATGAGGTGGATTCCTTTCGGATGAGATCGATGAGCGCGTCAGCGCCAAGGCCGAGGGCGGCGCCCTCCGCCAGCAGGGGCTGCACGTACTCGGTGGTGAAGCGGGCCCGACGATCGCTGATCAGGCGGTCGCGGGCGCCGTCGGCAACGAACATGCCGATGCCGCGTCGCTTGTAGAGCACGCCGGCGTCGACGAGAAGGGTGATGCCCTTGAGCGCCGTGGCCGGGTTGATGCGGTGAAACGCCGCAAACTCATTGATCGACGGAACCTGCTCGCCCTCGGGGAGTGAGCCGTCGATGATCTGTCGTTCGATGAGTGCGGCGATCTGGAGGAAGATCGGTCGACCGTCGTCCACGCGAGCCTCCTTTCTGTATTGGTTACTTAGTCAAGTAACTAACCAGAGAACCGGAGTGCTGTCAAGTGGATGCTCGCGCGGCCGTGCTCGATGCGCGAGTGTCGCGCGCTCGGGCCAGTGGGCTCGGGTCAGCGCGCTCGGGTCAGCGGGCTCGGCGGCGCCAGTCGGGCACGGTGAGCAGAATCGCCGCCGCGCTCAGGGCCACGCCCGTGAGCCCGAAGGCGAGAGCTGCTGCGCTCTGCGCTCCGCTTGTGGCCACGGCAAGGTCGTCAGCCAGGCTGATGCCCATCGAGAAGTAGGCGGGGAGCGATGCGATGACGATGGCGCTTCCGGCGATGCAGGCGAGGGCGAGCATCCGTTGCCAGGTCAGCAGTTGGTCGGCAGACAGCGACGGGAGAATCGCGATGAGCGCAACCCCCACCACGACGGCGAGCGAGAGCACCACCCAGATCGTGAGCGCAACGGTGAAGGCGACGCGCGAGACCGTGCCCCACGCCGCGTAGATCTCATCGAGAGTCAGCGCCCCCTGTGCAATCGCGAGAGGCTGCGCGACGGTCACGACGTACACGCCGAAGCCGATGAGGGCGATCAGCCCCACGGCGGCCGCGAGGCCGACACTGCGACGCAGGCGGCGGTCGGCACGCGGCACGGTGTCGTCGTCAGGAAAGATGATGCGTTGCTGCGGCACGATCGGCTCGGCCGCGTCGGGGCTTGCTGTGCGGTCGGCGGGCGTCATGCCATCGAGGCTCGTCATGAGCCCGCCCGAGCCAACCCGGCGAATACCGCGCACGACAGCCGCGGCATTGAACGCGCCGCCGACGAGGATGAGGGCCAGCGCGAGCCACAGCAGCACGGGTGTGCCGCTCGCGACGAACGACCCCACGAGCGCCACCGGCACGAGGAACAAGCACGTCAAGCCCCAGCGGAACAGTTGACCGGTCGAGCGCACGGCGTCTCCTTCACATCACGTGTCGTGGTGGGGCCACCTTATCCACCCACGCCCTGCAGCACCGACGAGCCGGAGCCGAAGCTCGCTCTGCGACCACACCGGCGAGGCAGCACCAGAGTCGCCACGCGACCTCGTAGCCTCACGAGGTGCGTGACTACGGCGATGACGTGCTATCCGGCGATTGGCGTGCGGTGGGGCGCACGGTCGTGACCGAACGGCACGCTGAACTCGACCTCGTGGTCGAGCTGCCCGAGGGCGGCGCGGGCGGCGACAACTCCGGCGGGTTTGTCGGGGCCGTCGTGCGCGTCGACGCCGGCAACGTGCACCTCGAAGACCGGCACGGCCGGGTGCGCGTGTTTCCGCTCGGAGCAGGCTTTCTCGTCGACGGCGAGCCCGTGCGACTCATCGCGCGCGTCGTCACTGCGGCACCCACGACCCGCGCGCGCACGGCGAGTGGCTCGTTTGCGGTGGCGGATGCTCCCGCCCGAGTCGCTCGTGCCAGCCGCATTTGGGTCGAAGGTCGGCACGATGCCGAGCTCGTCGAACAGGTGTGGGGCGACGATCTGCGGCTCGAGGGGGTCGTGGTCGAGCAACTCGAGGGCGTCGACCACTTGGCCGAGATGCTCGTCGAGTTCGGCCCCGCGAATGGTCGCCGGGTCGGAGTGCTCGTCGACCACTGGGTGCCCGGCTCGAAAGAGACGCGACTGGCCGAAGAAGCGCTCGCGCGGGTGGATGCTCGCCACGTGCTCGTCGTCGGGCATCCGTTCATCGACATTTGGCAAGCAGTGAGCCCTGCTGTTGTCGGCATCGAGGCCTGGCCCGACGTTCCGCGCGCCGAAGACTTCAAGACAGGCACGTGTCGTGCTCTCGGCTGGCCGCACGAGACCGTGGCCGATCGGGCAGCCGCGTGGCAGCGTATTCGCGGCCGGGTGCGCAGTTATGCCGATCTTGAACCCGCGCTGCTCGGCCGGGTTGAGCAGCTCATCGACTTCGTGACGGCCGAATAGCGGCGCCGTCGCCCGAGAAGCGCGGGCGACATAGTGGGCTCGAATGACGAAAGCCGCCCCACGTCATCGGGGGGGCGGCTCTCGTGTGTCAACTCGGGCGAACCCGAGAAGACGAGGGAGTACTAGAGCGGGCGGATGTTCTCGGCCTGCAGACCCTTGGGGCCCTGCGCGACGTCGAATTCGACCTTCTGGTTCTCGTCGAGCGAACGGTAGCCGTTCGACTGGATGGCGGAGAAGTGCGCGAACACGTCGGCGCTTCCGTCATCGGGGGTGATGAAACCGAAACCCTTTTCGGCGTTGAACCACTTAACAGTGCCTGTCGTCATTGCTGACTCCTTGTTACTCACGGAGTTTCGACTGTCGAAACCACCAGTCGAACCACTCATGAATCCTGCTCTATACGAGAGCACGTACTGCTTGCACCGCACGTTCGGACCGCCGAGGCGTATCAACTTCACTGCTGACAGTACTGCACGGTGCAGACATCGGCGCCATCCTTCACCGAGTTGTTACACGAGTTCTCCACAGCCTCTACAGAACATGCGGCCTTACTGTGGTGCTCCCCACATACAGGAGAGACCCCCATGAGCTTCTTCGACCGAATCTTTGGCGCTCCGACGCCCGAGCCGCAGCCCCGCAGCGCCGGCGTGCGCGGCGATGACGAGCGCGCCGTTGAGCGCTACCGCTACTTGCTGCAGACGGCCCCGCCCGAGACGATCGAGCAGGTGCACGCCGAGGCCTTTGAGAAGCTCACTCCCGAACAGCGTCGCCTCGTGTTCGACGAGATGTCGCGCACGGCCCCCGCGGGTGAAGCGCCCGCCGACGATCAGCCGGCCACCCTTGCCCGCGCGGCCACGCGCTCAGAACTGCGCCAACCCGGAACCATGGAGCGCTCGCTCGGCGGGCCCTCGTTCGGCCAAATGGTGGGCGCGTCACTGCTCGGAACCGTCGCCGGTTACGTCATCGGTTCGGCACTCGCGAGTGCCTTCTTGCCGCCCATGGATGCCGGTGTCACCGACGCCGGAGCGGGCGATGCGGGCGCCGATGCGGGTGCCGACACGGGCGCAGGAGACATGGGCGCTGACGCGGGTGCCGCCGATGCCGGCGGCTTCGACGCCGGAGGGTTTGACGGCGGCGGGTTCGGCGACTTCGGCGACTTCGGGTTCTAGGCGCTCACGGTGGCGCGACCGAAGCGTATCGAGCCGGGGCCGGGCCAAGAGTCGGTGTGGGACTATCCACGGCCGCCGCGAGTCGAGCCGGTGCACGCGCGCGTCACGATAGAGCTCGGTGGTCGGCTGATTGCCGAGACAACTCGGGCTATGCGCGTGCTCGAGACGAGTCATCCGCCCGCCTACTATCTGCCGCCGGAGGCATTCGTCGCGGGCGCGCTCGTGCCCGCAGCGGGGTCAACCTTCTGCGAGTTCAAGGGACGTGCGGCCTACTACGACATCGTCGGCGGCAGCGCCGTGGCGCCGCGAGCGGGCTGGTACTACCTCGAGCCGAGCCGCGGGTTCGACGCGATCGCCGGTTTCGTCTCGGTGTATCCCGGCCGCATGGATCGCTGCACGGTCGACGGTGAGACCGTCACGCCGCAAGAGGGCGACTTCTATGGCGGCTGGATCACGGCCAACATCGTTGGCCCCTTCAAGGGCTCGGCCGGTAGTTGGGGTTGGTAACCCCGTAGCTTGCCCGCGCGGGGTTTCGGGATGCCGAACTGCGCGAAGGCTCACGCCCCTGACATCATGGGCGCGTGACTGAGCCGCCCGCCCCGACCACTGCTGAGCTGCGTCGCTGGCGGCGCTACCTCGCCGATGAGCGTGCCGAAGCCGCCGTGTATCGCGACCTGGCCACGCGTCGCACGGGAGAAGAGCGCGCGATTCTGCTCGCCCTTGCCGAGGCCGAAGCGCGGCACGAAGCGCACTGGGTCGCGTTGCTCGGTGCCCATGCCGATCGGGTGCCCGCCGTCTCGCTGCGCACGCGCGTGCTCGGATTCTTTGCACGCCGCTTTGGCAGCGTGTTCGTGCTCGCTCTCGCGCAGCGGGCCGAAACGCGGTCACCGTATGCAGCGGATGCCCACGCCACGCTCGCGATGGCCGCCGACGAGCTCATCCACGGCGAGGTCGTGCGCGGGCTCGCGGCCCGCGGTCGGCAACGACTCTCGGGCACCTTTCGTGCGGCGGTCTTTGGGGCCAACGACGGCCTCGTCAGCAACCTGGCCCTCGTCATGGGAATCGGTGCGGCGGGCCTCGGCCCCTCGGCCGTGTTGCTCACCGGCCTCGCGGGGTTGTTGGCTGGCGCCCTCTCGATGGGTGCGGGCGAGTATGTCTCGGTGCGCTCGCAGCGCGAACTGCTCGATGCCTCCACTCCCGACCCCGACGCTCACTCGGCGTTGCCGCACCTCGATGTTGACGCGAACGAATTGGCGCTCGTCTACCGCGCCCGCGGGATGGGCGAGGCGGAGGCGGTGGAACATGCGCGCGGCATCCTCGCCGATTATGACCCGGTGGCCGCGTCGGCCCGCGCTGCCGAAGCCGAGGCAGATCAGCACGAGGCGATTGGCTCGGCGTGGGGCGCCGCGCTCTCGAGTTTCGCCTTCTTCGCCTCGGGAGCGATCATTCCCGTGGTTCCGTACTTGCTCGGTCTGCAAGGTCTCGCGGCCGTCGTGACGGCGGCCGTGCTCGTGGGCCTCGCGTTGCTCGTGACGGGCGCGATCGTGGGTGTGCTCTCGGGCGCCTCGCCGCTCAAGCGGGCGCTCCGCCAGCTCGCCATCGGCTACGGCGCGGCCGCGGCGACCTACCTGCTGGGCCTGGCGTTCGGCACGACCGTCGCCTGACAGCAGCCCTGATCAGCCTTTTCATAGGTTGATGGGTCAGGCTTGAGTGTTGGCTACGTTGCCGACAGGGGCGAGTGCCGCCGGCGTGAATGATTCCGCCGGGCCGTGTGCTGTGACCTCCTGACCTTGTGCCGAGTGCTCGCCCTGAGTGCCGCGAGGTCGAATGCGCAATGACGTGCACTCACCGTGTCCACGGCCTGCCGGCCGCCACCAGGAAGTGTTTTTCTTCTTATGCTCCACTTCATTCACCCTGCGCTGTCGCGCGCCGCCGCTCTTGATCCCTACCGTTTTCGTCACCAAGCCCTGCTTGTCGCCGCTGTGGTTGTGGGTTCTTCGCTCATGCTCAGCGCGGGCGTCAACGTCTCTCTCGCTACGGCGAACGAGAGCAATGAAGCGCCCCTCGGTACTCAGGTCTTCGCCGAGAACATCGAGCCGGCAACGGCAGCGGCGACGTCACTGACCAGCGGAGCCGAGGTGCGCGAGGTCTTCACGGTCGATGTGCGCCCGCCGCTCGTGTACCCCGTGGGCGCCACGGCGCCGGTCGGCAGCTCGTTCGGCCCCCGCGCCGCCGCGTGCGAGGCGTGCTCGACCCAGCACTACGGGGTCGACTGGAACCCGGGCTATGGCACCCCTGTCGTCTCGATGGCCGACGGCATCGTCACCGTGATTGGTGACCCCAGCAACACGCTCGGGGTTCACCTCGAGATCTCACACATCATCAACGGCCAGCCGATCACGAGCGTGTATGCGCACTTGCAAGACGGCTCGATTCCGTTTGCTCTGGGCGATCGCGTGCGCGTGGGCGACCAGATCGGTCTCGTCGGCACGACGGGCGTGACGACGGCGCCGCACTTGCACTTCGAGATTCGAATTGACGGCATCGCCATTGATCCGGTGCCGTGGATGGCCGCCAACGGCGCCCAGTAGGCTCAAGCCGTGCCTCTCTCTGACGACCAGTTCTCGGCCATTGTCGATGGCCTGGTGTCAGATGCCGCACTCTCGGTCAGACGACTGTCGCCGGATGATGCGCCCGAGATCGTCGCCCTCAACGACAGCGCCTACCCGGCCGTACCCATCACGTCGGTCGATGCCTTGCGCGAGCTGCTGGGGCTCGCCGACGTTGCCGCCGCGATCGAGCGCGACTGCACCATCGTCGGGTTCGTCGTGACATTCGGTGACGGCGCCGACTACGAGAGCGAGAACTACCGCTTCTTCTCTGCGCGGGGCGTCGACTCTCGGTATGTCGACCGCATCGTCATCGCCGAGTCAGAGCGGGGGAGCGGCCTCGGGGCCGCGCTCTACCGACTCGTGTTCGAGGTCGCGCGACTCGAGGGTCGGGCCGAAGTCACGTGTGAAGTCAACCTCGACCCACCCAACCCGGGTAGCCTCGCGTTTCACGAGCGCCTCGGTTTCGTGTCAGTCGGAACGCAAGCCACGAAGGGCGGCGCCGTCACGGTCTCGCTCCTCGCGGCACCGGTTGACGCACTCGGCGCGCCCTAACGGCGGTTCTGCCCCTTCGGCATCCACTCGGTCGCCAGCACGGCTGCTTGCGTGCGGCGCTGCATGCCGAGCTTCGAGAGAATTCCGCTGACATAGTTCTTGACGGTCTTCTCGGCAAGAAAGAGCGTTGCGCCGATCTCGCGGTTTGACAGGCCCTGGGCGATGAGAGCCAAGATCTCGGTCTCGCGCGGCGTGAGTGCGTCGAGCGGCGATGCGGCGCTCGTTGCCGCAACGCGCGCGACAACACCGTCGGCGAGTGCGGGGTCAAGCAAGACGTCCCCCCGCGCAACCCGGCGGATCGCATCGATGAGCCCGGTGGCCCGCACCTCTTTCAACAGATACCCATTAGCGCCGGCGAGAACCGCGGCTAGCACTGCTTCGTCGTCGTCGTACGACGTCAAGATGAGGCACCCGATGTCGGGGCGTTCTGACTTGACGTCGCGGCACACGTCGATGCCGCTGCCGTCGGGCAGGCGACCGTCGAGCACAGCCACGGTAACGTCGCCCGCCAAAATGGCCTCGGCCGCCCCCGCGGCCACTCCTGCCTCACCGACGACGGTGATGCCGTCTTCGTGTTCGAGAAGGTCGGCGATGCCCCGCCGCACGATTTCGTGGTCGTCGAGGAGGAAGACGCGGATGGGATCGGTCATCGTGCCTCCCAGGGTACGCTCCATCGCACAATCGTGCCGTGCGGAGTGGCGGGTTCGATCTCAAACGTGCCGCCGCGCTCGTGCGCACGCGCGGAAAGATTGGCGAGGCCGCTGCGTCGTTCTGTCTCGGGCATCCCGATCCCGTCATCGCGCACCGTCACAATGACTTGCGCGCCGCGCACGGCCACGCTCGCCTCAATGAGCGTTGCCTGGGCGTGTCGAACCGCGTTCGAGAGCGCTTCGCGCATGACAGCGGTGACTTCGTCGCCGAGCCCGAGATTGAGCAGGGTGTCGACCGGGCCGCTGAACTCAAGCCGCGAGTCGACCGTTTCGCCTTCGAGCGTCTCGCGCACGAGCGTATTGACGCGGGCACGCAGGCTGTAGGTGGTAGCGCTCGGGGCCGTCGAGAGTCGATAGATGGCCTGCCGAATCTGCCGAATCGTCGAGTCAATCGCGTCGACCTGCGTCGCGATGCGCGCGCCCGTGGGCGACGACGGATCGCCCACGACGCTTTGCAACGACAGCCCCACGGCGAACAGGCTCTGAATGACGTGGTCGTGCAGATCGCGAGCAATGCGATCGCGTTCGTCGGTCAACGCGAGCCACTGCTCGTCGATGCGCGCTTGAGCGAGCTCACGCGCGATTGCGACCGAGCGACCGAATCGCGTGACCGTTTCGCGGTCTGCTTCGGTGAACGGATGCCCGTGCGGCCCACGAGCAATCGCAAGCCCCCCGGCTGTGCGGTCGGCGCTGCCCTGCACGGGCACCACGAGAACGGGGCCCAACTGCGCCTCATCGGCCTGCTGCCGAAGCGCGAGTTCGGCCTCGTGGGCGCCCTCGTCAATCGCATCAACCACCACGACGTAGGGCGCCTGAGTCAGGTCACGCACCGATTGCGCGATTGCCTCAAGGTCATCGGGCCCGACGTCACCGGCGAGAAGCCGCTGGGTCAGGCGTTCTGATGCCGCGAGCCACCGTCGATCTTCTTGTGACTGTTCGTAAAGCCGCGAATTGGCGATCGCGGTTCCGGCCATCGCCGCGAGCGCGACGATGATGGCTTCGTCGATGTCATCAAACGGACCGTCAGCGTGTTCGGTGAGGTAGAGATTGCCGAAGACTGTGCCGTCGACACGAATCGGCACTCCGAGAAACGAGTTCATCGGCGGGTGGTGGGCAGGAAACCCCACCGATCGAGCGTCGGTCGACAAGCGTTCGAGTCGGATGCTTCGGCCGTCGGTAATGACGGCACCCAGAATGCCGCGACCGGTGGGCGGGGTGCCGAGCTGTTTCACTTGAGCGTCGCTGAGTCCCGAGTGCAAGAACCGCTCGAGCCCGCCGTCGGGGCCGAGTACGCCGAGCGCGCCATACTGCGCGCCCACGAGTTCACGGGCGACCGCAACGATGCGCTGCAGTCGGGTGGTGAGTTCGAGACTTTCGGTGACGGCCTCGGCTGCCGAAATCAGCAGGCCGATGCGGTGGTACCCGTCGTCGAGGCCCTCGGCCCGCTGCATGATGCGCTCGACGAGCGCGTCGAGCGTTGCGGGGCTCGCGCTCACGGTGTGCCGTCGGGGTGATTCTGCGGGTCAACGGCGGGGCGGCGCGAACCACCGAGGTGCACGGGTGTGACGTCGGCAGGGGCTTCGTCTTTCACGAGCGACGGCCGAAGCTCAACCGGCGCGATCGTCTCGTTACGCCTCTTGGCCTGTCGGCCGCGGTAGACGAGGTTGAGCACCTCGACGATGATCGCGAACGCGATGGGGCCGTAGATGAGCGCCTTGTCGATGTGCACGTCGAAGCCTTCGGCGATGAGCGTCGTGCCGATGAGAACAAGGAAGGCGAGCGCGAGCATCTTGACCGTGGGGTGGCGGTTGACAAAGTCGCTGATCGCTTTCGCCGTAAAGAGCATGAGCGTGATCGCGATGACCACCGCAGCGATCATGATCCACAGTTCGTCGACCATGCCGACGGCCGTGATGACCGAGTCCAGCGAGAAGACAATGTCGATGAGCAAAATCTGCACGATGATGCCCGCGAAGGTGACGGACTTGCCCGTGACCTGTTGGTGCCCTTCGGCGCCCTCGAGCTTTTCGTGAATCTCGACGACAGCCTTATAGACCAGGAAGAGGCCACCGAGAATCAAGATGAGGTCGCGCCCTGAGAAGCCCATGCCGGCGAGCACGAAGAGGTCATTCGTCAGGCTGATGATCCAGCTGGCGGCGAAGAGCAGCAGAATGCGCATGATCATCGCGAGCGACAAGCCAACGATACGCGCGCGGTTTTGCTGCTCGGGAGGGAGCTTGCTCGCCAAGATCGAGATGAAGATCACGTTGTCGATGCCGAGAATGATCTCGAGAACGAGCAACGTGGCGAATGCGATCAGCAACTCCGGCGAGAACACAAACTCCATGACGCGATCCTAGGTGACGGGGCATACACTTGCCCCCGTACACGGGAGTCCGGTGAACCGGGCTGAGAGGAAGCGCACTCACGCTTCGACCGTCGAACCTGATCCGGATCATGCCGGCGCAGGGAGGACTTCTCGCACCCGTGCCGACCGAATCCGCGGGCACGAACGACGTGCCCGCGCACAGCGAAAGGCACGATTCTTATGGTCAGTACCCCCGCATCCACCGTCACTCGACCCCGCCCCGTCATGCAGTGGCGCGTCGTCGACATTGTCGTCGCGAGCGTTCTCGGCGTGGCCGGTGGCCTCGTCATGACGCTCTGGAACCTTGTGTATTCGCCCGTCACGGCGCCGCTCGAGCTCGCCCTGCCCGGACTTCAAGCACTCATGTATGCCGTGTGGCTGTTTCCGGCAGTGCTCGTCGGACTCGTCATTCGCAAGCCCGGAGCAGCCCTGTATGGCGAACTCGTCGCGGCCACCGTCTCGGCCCTGCTCGGCGGAATGTGGGGCTGGACGGCTCTCGCCTGGGGCCTCGTACAGGGGCTCGGTGCTGAAATCGTCTTCGCGATCTTGCTCTACCGCGCGTGGGGGCTTGTCCCCGCGATTCTCGCCGGCATGGGCGCGGGCGTCGGCATGGTGATCATGGATCTCTCCTTCTACTACGCCGGCACGCGGCCCGAGTTCATGGCGGTCTATGCCGTGAGCGCGATCGTCTCGGGCGCCCTCATTGCGGGGCTCGGTAGCTGGCTCATCGTGCGTGGCCTCGCCCGCACGGGCGCCCTCTCTCGATTTGCTGCCGGTCGCGAGGGTGGTGCGCGATCGGGCGCGTGACCGCATCGACGGCGGCATCGCTCGCCGCGCACGGCTGGAGCTGGACTCCGGCCGGGCACGCTCTCCCCGTGCTCGACGGCCTCGACCTCAGCATTGAGCCGGGTGAACGAGTGCTCGTGCTCGGGGCCTCGGGCAGCGGAAAGTCGACGCTGCTGCAAGCCTGGGCCGGGGTGCTCGGTGGTGCCGACGAGGGCGCACAGCAAGGAACCCTGACGGTCGACGGCATCGACCCGCACGCGGCGCGCGGTCGAGTGGGGCTTCTTCTGCACGACCCGGATGCCCAGCTCGTGCTCGCGCGTGCTGCCGACGACGTCGCCTTTGGTCCTGAGAACCTCGGCGAGCCCGTCGGCGACATTCTCGCCGCCGTGCCGCGAGCGCTCGAGACCGTCGGGCTCGCCACTCACGGTGACGCCGACTCTCGGCGGCTCTCCGGTGGGCAGCAGCAACGCCTCGCGCTCGCGGGCGTGCTTGCGATGCGGCCGGCGGCGCTGCTGCTCGACGAACCCACGGCCCAGCTCGATGCAGAGGGCGTGCGCGAGATCGCGGCCGCGGTCGCACGACTCGCCGACGATACGGGCCTCACGCTCGTGGTTGTTGAACATCGCGTCGACGTGTGGGCGCCCCTCGTCGATCGCGTCGTCGTGCTTGATGCCGGGCGGGTCGTGGCCGACGGGCCGATCGCTGACGTGATGCGCGAGCAGGGGGCGCACCTTGCGCAGCGCGGCGTGTGGGTGGCCGGGCACGGGCCCGAGCATCCGTCGGCGACGACCGCGATGCCGGGGCGAGAGCTGGTGCGCGCGACCGGCCTCACGGTGCAGCCTGCAGGCGGTCCCGTCATCGAGCTCGGCGGTGGCCTCGACCTGCTCGTGCGCGCGGGCGAGGTCGTGGCGATCACGGGGGCGAACGGCGCGGGCAAGAGCTCGGTGCTCATGACCCTCGCTGGGCTGTTGTCGCCCGCGGGGGGCACTGTCGAGGCGCTCGGCGAGGGTGACCCCTCGGGCTGGCGCTCGGCCGAGTTGGCCAGCAGGTTCGGCGTGGTCTTTCAGAACCCCGAGCACCAGTTTGTGGGCGCGGCCGTGCGCGACGAACTCACGGTGGGCGGGGCGGATGCGCAGCGCGTTGACGAGGTCTTGGCGCGGCTGCGGCTGGGCCACCTCGCGGCGGTGAGTCCGTTCTCGCTGAGCGGGGGCGAGAAACGCCGGTTGTCGGTCGCGACCGCTCTCACCACGAGGCCGCCCGTGTTGCTGCTCGATGAGCCGACGTTCGGTCAAGACAGTCGCACGTGGGCCGAGCTTGCCGCACTGCTCGCCGAGCATCGTGACCGTGGCGGTGCCGTCATCATGGCGACGCACGACCGCGAACTCATCGAGGCACTCGGTGCGCGCGAGGTCGGGTTGCCCACGCCCACCCGGCTCGTGACGCCTCCGATCAGCGCACCGCTCTCGCGCGGTGAGCGGCTGAACCCCGTGGCGGCGATCGCGGCCTCGCTCGTTCCCGCGCTCGTGCTCGTCACGACCCTCGACCTCGTCTCGGCGGCGGTTGCCCTCGCGCTGCAGGTGTTGCTGATTCCGCTGCTGGGTATTCCCGTGCGCACCCTTCTTCGCCGCACCGCGCCCCTGCTCATTGCGGCGCCGCTCGCCGCCGCGACCGTGGTTCTCTATGGCCGCGCGTCGGGCACGGTCTACGTCGAGTTTCTGCTCGTGCGCGTGAGTGACGGTTCGCTCGAGCTCGCTCTCGCCACACTGTTGCGCATTCTCGCCATCGGTATTCCGGCGATCGCCCTGTTCGCTCGCCCCGACGCCACGCGCTTGGGGGATGCCCTCGGCCAGAACCTCCGCCTGCCCAGTCGATTCGTGCTCGGGGGAGTCGCTGCCCTGCGCTTGCTGACCGTGCTGCGCGACGATGCGCGCCTGCTCGAGCGGGCCCGGCGTGCGCGCGGCATCGGTGATCGCGGCAGAGTCCGGCGCACGCTCGGTCTCGTGTTCGCGCTGCTCGTGCTGTCGATTCGGCGCGGGTCGGCGCTCGCGATCGGCATGGAGGCGCGCGGCGTGGGAGCCCCGGGGCCGCGCACGTGGGTGCGGCCGTCGCCGTGGCAAGCATCCGACACGATCGTCGTCGTGATCGGAATCGCGATCTCGATCGTGGCCGTGGCTGCCGCCGTGCTGACGGGAAGGTTCACGAGTGTCTTCGGCTGAGCGGGCGGTGCCGCGCATCACCCTCATCGACGGGCGCTCGGGGTCAGGAAAGACGACCTTCGCCACGGCTCTCGCGCACCGCACGGCCGCTCAGGTGCTGAGCCTGGACGACGTCTACCCGGGGTGGGATGGCCTTGAGGCCGGCGAGGCGCACGTGTTGACGCATGTGCTGCACGCGATTGCCGAGGGCCGCGCTCCGCGCTGGCAAGCGTGGAACTGGGCCGACAACGAGCCGGGCGCGTGGCACGAGCTCGACCCCGCGCGTGACCTCATCGTCGAGGGATGCGGTGCCATCAGCCCCGCCGCCCGCGCGCTCGCCCACCACGCCATCTGGGTTGAGCTCGCTGACGATGCCGAACGGCGCCGCCGCGCGATCGCGCGCGACGGCGAGATCTTCGCGCGCAACTGGGATCGCTGGGCGCGCCAAGAAGTGGAGCACGCCGCGCTGCACAACCCGCGCGGCACCGCCGACGAGATCGTCGACGGCGCGAGGCTCTGACGCTCAGGCCCGCGGCCGCGCGGTCAGCCAGTCCAGCGTGCGAGCACCGTGAGCGGGTCGGCGAACCGCCACGCCACGCCGGGTTCGGTGATGGCCGTCGTCGACTCGAGCCGAACGACCTGCTCGACGCCGCCCGCGGTCACGACGATGCTGCCGGCGTCGGCGCCGGGAAGCACGGTTGATCGAGACGCCGCTTCGAGCCGAAGGTCGAGCCCGGCGAGCTGCGTCGAGCTCACGGTGATGGCCTCGGTGGCGATGAGCTCGGTCGATTGCCCCCACTGCGAGCGGGCAATCGCGACCACCTCGCCCGCGCTCACGACCTCTATGGGCTGCACGCCCGCGCGAATGCTCTCGATGAGGTCGGCGGCGGCCGCTTCAGCGGCGGGGTAGCCCGGTTGGCCCAGCATGGCGATGATGATCGTTTCGTCACCCACGGGCACGCCCACGATCACGCAGACCCCCGCGGCGTCGGTGTAGGTGCGCGTCAGACCGACTGTGCCGAGTTCGCTCACGAAGTCGGCTTCATCGCTAATGGGCGAGTTGGCAGAGGTCTCGTCGAGTCGCGTCGAGAGCAGTTCGGCGAGCACCGGCGTCTCGAGGGCGAGGCGTGCGAGCTGGGCCATGTCGCTTGCCGTCGAGAGCGACGCCGGGTCAAGCCCCGTGCCGTCAACCACCGTGGTCGACGTGAGGCCCTGCTCGTCGAGCCAGGTTCGGGCCGCCGCGCGATAGTCGTCGAGCCCGCCGAACACCGCGTCGACCAACAGCTCGGCGGTGTTGTTGCCCGAGCCGATGAGGGTTGCCGCAATGAGATCGCGGCGCGTCCAGGTCTGACCAAACTGCACGGCGACCGTGCGCGCACCCGCGGCGGAAAGTGCGCGGTAGCGATCGACCGCTGCCTGTTCGATCGTGATCGTGGGGCCGGGGGCGCCGGCCTCGAGGGGTTCCACACCGAGCACGACGCTCACGAGCACGAGCTTGGCCGCGCCCGCGATGGGTCGCGGATCAGAGCTGCCGGCGGTAGCGGGTAACCCTTCGGCGGCGAGCACGGCGGTCGAGCCGTCGGCGGGCAGCGCGAGCGCAGCATCCCACCGGCCATCGAGAGAGGCCGAGATCGTTTGCTCGATGTGCAATCGCGGCACGGGGCTGAGTAAAGCGGCTGCGGCATAGACGACGCCCGCGACGACGGCGAGAGCGAGCAGCCCGCTCACGATGCCGCGCACTCGCCGCGCGCGAGTCATGCCCACCCCAAGCGGTGCAACTCGTCGTCGTCGATTCCGTAGAAGTGGGCGATTTCGTGCACGAGGGTCACGTGAATCTCGTGACGAAGCTCGTCGAGATCAGCACTCACGGCGAGCAAGGGCTCACGAAAGAGGATGATGCGGTCGGGCAATTCGCCAAAGCCGTACTGGCCGCGCTCGGTCAGGGCGACGCCGTCGTAGATGCCGAGCAGATCGAGCGAGCCGTCATCGGGGCGGTCTTGCGTGACGAAAATGACGTTGTCGAGCCCGTCGATCATTTCGTCGGGCAACAGGTCGAGCTCGTCGATGACGAGTGCTTCAAAGGCCTCCGCGTCGAGGTCGAGGGGGGTTGTCTCGTCGTCGTCGCTCATGAGCTGGCCTCGCTGCGCGTAGGCGGCTCGCTCGCCTCAATGACCTGCACGAGGCCGTCTTGCATCCAGGCGAGCCATTCGTAGACGTCGCGCAGTCCCGGCTCGCCGAAGGTGCCTTCGTCGCCGTCGACGATGATGCCCATGCGGTCGGCGATGACGAGGCGCAGGTCACCGATGCCGCGCACCCAATCGAAGGCGGCATCCGTCGAGATCGACACCGAGTGAGAGAGGTCGTCATTGGCAACGGGGGCGAGAGCGCGCGAAAGGGTGCGTGCGAAGCCGATCTTGCGGTCGACAAGGCCGCGGCGGCTCAAGCGCCGCCATTCGTCGGCGAGTTCGGGCTCGTGGCGATACGCGTCGGGCAGCAGGCGGCGAACGGCCGAGTCGTCATCGATGGGCGATTCGAGTGCCTCCGCGAGCAGAGCCTGCAACTGGTCGGCCAGCGAGACGAGAATGCGCGCCTCTTCGGGCTCGACGATCACGATGCCGGCAACGCCCGGCTGGGCGTCGTCGCCCGTGGGAACGGTGATCTTCATCGGGGAGCCCGCTCGACCGTGGCCCACAGGCCGTACTCGTGCATGGCTTCGGCATGGCGTTCCATGTGCTCACGGTTACCTTCGGCGAGCGTCGCCCGACCTTCGCTGTGCACTTGCATCATCAGGTGATCTGCGGTCGGGGCATCCACCCCAAAATGGCGGCGAAAGACCCACGAGACGTAGCTCATGAGATTGACGGGGTCGTTCCAGACCACGATCGTCCACGGAACCTCAGCGGCGTGAACCGGGCGCTCCAGCACCTGGCCCTGCGATTCACCCGCTGGTACGCGCGTCATGCATCCAGTCTGACGTGCGCGGCCGCGAAGCCCCGGAGAACAGGCCGAGAGACTCGTAATCGTCACGAGAAGCCGGTAAAGAATTGGGGTGAGTAACGGGGCTTGAACCCGCGACCTCCTGGACCACAACCAGGCGCTCTGCCAGCTGAGCTATACCCACCATGCGAGTCGTCTCACGACGGCCGACACGACAGTCTATTACAGGCGGGGAGCCCACTTCTGCACGACATCGTTCGCTGCCTGTTGAGCCTCGTCTGACGTGGGCCCGGGCTCGGCGACGAAGCCCGCGCGACGGTAGTAATCGAGCTCGCGAATCGACTCGAGAATGTCGGCAAGCGCTCGGTGCCCGCCGTTCTTGGCGGGCGCATTGAAGTACACCCGCGGAAACCAGCGGCGCACGAGCTCTTTAATGCTCGACACGTCAACCGAGCGATAGTGCAAGTGAGCATCAACACTCGGCATCGAGCGAGCAAGAAACGCGCGGTCGGTGCCGATCGTGTTGCCCGCGAGCGGCGCTTGGCCGGCGGTGGGCACGTGCTGGGTGATGTAGGCGAGCACCTGTTCTTCGGCGGTCTCGAGGGCGACCCCCCCGTCGAGCTCGTCGAGCAAGCCGCTCGCGGCATGCATGTCGCGCACGAACTCGCCCATGTTGGCCAGGCCCGCTTCAGTGGGCGCGATCACGATGCTGAATCCGGGATGCACGGGCTCAAGCTCGTAGTCAGTGATGACCACCGCGACCTCAACGAGGTCGTCGACCGCCAGATCGAGCCCTGTCATCTCGCAGTCGATCCAGACAAGGCGGTCGGTCGTTGAACTCACCGGGGAAGTCTACCGGCGTGTCTCGACCGGCTCTCGCGGCGCCGAGCCCGGCGTACCCTGACACCGTGCGCATCGAACTCTTCACTTCGGCCTTTTGTGATCCGTGTCATCGGGCGCGTGAGGTGATCGCCGAGGCGCAGCGGCTCGTACCGGCACTCACGGTCGACGAGCGGGATGTCGCGGCCCACCAAGTGCGGGCGGCCGAGCTCGGCATCCGCAGCACCCCGACCACGATCATCTACAACCGTGACGGCGGCGAACTGCTGCGCGCCGAAGGGGTGCCCACCCTGCCGCGACTCTTGACGGCGCTCGCCGAGGCTATCGACTGAGGTTCGCGAGGGCGTCGCGCACCGCGACCCCGAAGGCGCTCACCGAACCGTCGAGCACATCAAGCTGAGCGGCGTCGAGCAGAGGCTCGAGCATCCCGTTTCGCTCGACCAGCACGATCGGAGCCTGCTCGCCCACCGCGGCCGACTCGCGTTCGTCGAGCTCATTGAGGTGGCGAAGGTCGACGTGGATGCCCAGCTCGGCAACGAGCGCATCCCACTCACGCTTGCGGCGAATGGGGGAGTGCGTGATGTCACACAAGGCGCAACTCGTCGTGCCCAACAGGTGGCCGACGATGTAGCGCACTTCGCCCACAAGGCCACCATTGGCGTTGTAGACGCCCAGAATGCGATCGACCACGGATGCTCCCCTCGAGTAGACCTCCAGGCTCACCGGTCAGCCTGAACGACTCCCGAGAACCGGCTCAGCAACTGCGGAGCGCTGCGACCGTGGTCGACACGACACCCGTTCCACCGAGCAGCCTGATCTCTCGGGCATCCAGACCCGCGATCTCAGCCAGCACAGATGCCGGAACGCAGTTCGCGGGCACCGTGTACAGCGGTCCGGGGTCGAGCGTGGCGAGAACCCCACCCGCGAGGGCATCGGGGAACGAGAAGGCATTCGTCAGGTACACGAAGTCAGAGACGCTGGGAAACGCCTCTTGATTGACCCGAACAGCTGTGGCTATTCGGTCATCGCCCGAAAGTCGAGTTGTCGGCGCGACGAACCCAAGCGAGGTGACGACGAATTCTGAGACGACACCCGGTCCGCCGACGACATAAATGTTGTCGACACCCAGGTCAGTCAAGAATCCCATGGTGTCGATCGGCATGACCAAGGGGAACCCGGGCACCAAGACCACCGGTGCCCCGAACGCGCCTGCCGCAGCACCGGCAGCAAGAGCGTCAGCGAACCCTCCGCCGTCGGCAACGAAAGCGGTAGTCGCCGTGGGGAAGGCTTCGAGCGTGATCAGTCGTGACGTCTCGTAACGGTCAATGCCGCCGACGCGCTTGATCGCGGGGGCCAAGCTGCTCAGCGCGGTGTAGACGGTGGCCGACACCGAACCCGTGCCGCCGACAACGATGATTTCGTCAGGGTTGAGCCGGTTGATCTCGGCGATGACCTCGGCCGGAAGGCTTGACGGGGCTGTGAGCAAAAGTGGTCCGCCCAGGGCGGCTGCGACCGGCCCGGCGCTCAAGGCGTCGGGGAAGTTCGCTCCCGAAGCGACCAGCACGACAGGTGTGCTCGTAATCGGATCAGGAAAGCCCGCTTGCGAGATTTCGATGGCCGTCGTGTACCGCGTCTCTCCGGCGTAGCGAGACACCTGCGGCCCCAAGATGACCTGGTCGTCGATCCACGCCGCAAACGCCGAGACTTCGGTGTAGACGCCCGGGAACGGCGACTCGGCGCAACCGTTGCCCCAGCTCGTGACTCCCGCGAGATACCAGGTTCCCGCGGTCTGAACGGCGAGAGGTCCGCCACTGTCGCCCTGGCACGTGTCGGTCGTGAAACCCGGGCCGACCGCGCAGAGCATTGTGGCGGGATTGAAGAACTCCGAGACGTAGGCCGTGTCGCACGGGCCGTCGGCAACGGTCGAGACCGATGCGATGCGCATTTGCGTCGGGTAGGAGTCTCCGCTTGTCGACGTGTTGCCCCAGCCGCTGATTCGCGCGGTGGTCGAGCCAAGGGTTGTCGACTGAAGGGGAATAGCTTCTTGCACGCCCTCGGTGAGGGCGATGGGCTCACTCAAGCGCAGCACCGCAATGTCGGAGTCAAACGTTGCTTCGACGTAGCCGGGGTGAACGATGATTTCGTCGACAGACACCGCGGTGCGAGCCGTTGTGCTCAGCACCGATTGCCCCGTCATGACACGGATGTCTGACGGGTCGGCGGTGATGCCGCTATCGACGACACAGTGCGCGGCCGTCACGATTTCCCACGACGAGACAATTGATCCGCCACAGAACTGCCCGATGTAGTCGTTCGGGGCGCCGGCGAAGACGAGCGCGACCTGCCACGGAGCATCACTGATGGCTGCTGCTGTGCCCCCAATGATCACGGGGCTGAGGTCGTCGTCGGACTGCGCCGAACTCGCTGCGAGCGCCGGTGAACCGGAGAGCGTTGCCATGAGGCCGACCGTCGCCGCGATGGCGATTGCCGATTGGGCCCACCGCGGGAAGGAACGTCGGGGAGTGGTCACGAGTGAACACCTCTCTGCTGTGGCGAGTCATCCTCACGAGCCTGATTCTGCCTGTCTCGACTCGTGAAGCACAAGCCCTCCGGTAACCTGAAGATCGCGCCCTCGTAGCTCAGCGGATAGAGCAGGAGCCTTCTAATCTCTTGGCCGCAGGTTCGATTCCTGCCGAGGGCACGGTGTTCTTTGGCTGCGCCGCCGCTCCTGCGGCGCAGCGTCCGCTACCGCGTGACGAGCGCGGTCGTCACGCTTCGCGGGTGCAGCTCAGGTCAGGGCTCGCGCGACAAGTTTTTCGTCGCGCTGGGCGGGGTTCGGCTGATAGCGTTCGCGCGTGAATCGTTCTCTTCTTGTTGGGCTCGCACGCATTGTCGTGGGCCTCAGTCTGGTGGGCAGTGTCGCCTGGCAGATCACTGACCGCGTAGCCAATGACGTCTTCCGTCCGACGGAATACTTGGCGTACTTCAGCATTGTTTCGGCCATCTTGGTCGGCCTGATGTTCGTCGTGAGTGGAGTGCTTCGCCTGCGCGACGTACCCGAGTCGACCACGATGGCGATCATCCGCCTCACGGGTGCGGCCTCGATGATCGTTGTTGGTGTGGTCTACCACGCGCTGATCAGTGGCACCGCGCCTGACCCGCGCGACCTGGGCTACGAGTGGCCGGTCATCCCGAACCTCGTCATCCACACCTGGGCGCCCATCGCGATCGCTCTCGACTACCTGCTCAGCACGCGCGGCCGCGCATTGCGGCTGCGCCAGGCATTCTGGGTGGCCGTGTTCCCACTCACGTGGCTCGCGTTCTCGGTCGTTCGAGGGCTCATCGACGGCTGGTGGCCTTACTGGTTCATCGACCCCAATGGTGAGGGCGGCGTTGGCAGCATGCTCGCCTACGTGTTCGCTATTGCGGCGTTCTTCGTGATTCTGGGTTTTGTGCTGATCGCTCTCAACCTGGGGGTACGCCGACTGTTGCGTCGCCCGGGGTCTGAACCGCAGGTGCAGGCTTAGCATCAGCGTCATGCGACGCATCCTTGGCGCCACCCGCTTCATCGTGGTGATCCCCGCGATCGCTGCGATTCTGGGCGCGGTCTTGCTCATGTTCCAGGGTTCGGTCGGGGTTGTTCTGGTGATTATCGACGCCGTGTGGTTCGGCGCCGACCTCAAGAGCACCACGGTTGACGTGCTCACGGCGGTCGACGCGATCTTGCTCGGCACGGTGCTTCTCGTGATCGGCTACGGCCTCTATGAACTCTTTGTGGATGCCGAGATCGCGGTGCCCAGTTGGTTACGGGTGTATGACCTCGACGACTTGAAGTCGAAGCTCATCGGAGTCGTCGTCGCCATCATCGCGGTCATCTTCGTGGGTGTGCTGGTCGACTCGAACCGTGCCGCCGACGTCTTGTCGTATGGCGTCGGCGCGGGGGCGCTGGTGGCCGGGCTCGCCCTGTTCTCCTATGCAACCAAGAAAGACCGGTCGGCAAAGCCGAAGAGCGACCCTGGCGGGAGTTCGCTCAAGCCCTAAAGGCTGGCCACGGCGTCGCTACGCTCGACGCATGCCCACGCGCGAGCAGCACCTCGACCGCATCGCCCAGAAGCTCAGCCGCGACTCTCGGGTGAGTGAGCTGCAGCTGCGCGTCACCGATCGCGAGGGCACCCTCGACTACAGCTGGGCGGCGCCCGGTTCACGGGCGAGCCACGCGATCGCGAGCAGCACCAAGACCTTCGCCGCGGTGCTCGTGCTGCGGAAGGTCGCCGCAGGCGAGCTGACGCTCGAGCAGCCGCTTGTGAGCATCCTGCCCCGCGAGCATCTCGTGCGGCTCAACAACTACGGGTGGACAGATCGAGCGGATGAGTTCACGGTCCGTGACATCCTTGCCCACACCTCGGGCATACCGAACTACTACGCACAGAAGGCTCTCGACCCCCGAAGCGACATTGCCGCGGTAACGGCCGCCGACAAGGGCTGGAGCTACTGGCACACCCTCCAGGTTGCTCGGCAGATGTCGGCCACATTCCCACCGCATAGCGGCCGCGCAGAGTACAGCTTCACGAATTACCAGCTGGTGGGGCGCCTCATCGAGTCGGTCTACGGATGCTCACTCGCAGAAGCCCTCAACCGCGAGCTATTCACCCCGCTCGGATTGCGTGACACGGCGCTGCTGACTCCTGAGTCGTTGCACCTGTTCGACACCGCGTCGCCGCTGCTCTACGGCACGCAGTCGTATCGCGGCGCTCGCCGCCTCGCGTCGCTCGGCGCCGAGGGGGCCCTCATCTCGACAACCGCCGACACGATGCGATTTCTGCGCGCGCTCATGGACGGCGAGGTGCTCGACCCCGAGACGCTCGAGCTCGCGGTGAGTGATCGGCTACCGCTGTTTCCGCGCGTGACCTACGGCGTGGGCATCATGGCGCTCTCGCTGCCGCGCCTCCTGACCCGCCTGCCGCGCCCGGGCATCCTGCTCGGCCATGCCGGCATGACGGGGCACGTGATGTTCGCTGACCCGGTGAGTGGCCTCGCGGTCGTTGGCACGATCAATCAGTTGGCCGCGCCGCGCCTGTCGTTCCGCTTGCTGATCGGCGCGCTCCGCGCCGCACGCAGGCGCTGAGTTCGACCACGCTCAGTCGAGCTCGAGCCGGCGCCGAAACTCGGCCGTCAGGCGGGCCCGCTCAACCTTGCCCATACGGTTGCGCGGAATCACCGACACCTGGCCGAACACGGTGGGGTGTTTGCCGGGCAGTCGTTGCCGCAGCAGCTGGTCGAGTGCGCGCAAGTCGCAGTCGGCGTGCGCCACCACGGCAATCCCGAGTTCAGGCACGCCCGGGGTCTTCTCGATGACGAAGGTCGCGGCGTCGATCACTCCCGGAAACCCTTCGACCGCAGCATCCACGGCCGCCGGGTCGACCTTGACGCCACCAACATTGACGATCTCGCTCACACGACCGTCGAGCACGAGCGTGCCCCGCGGGCCGATCGCCCCGCGGTCGCCCGGGTAGAACCAGCCATCGCGAAACGATTGCTCAGGGTCGGGCCCCACATAGCCACTCGCGAGCCCGGCACCTCGATATCGCACGTCTCCGACAACGCCGTCACCGACGGGTGTGCCTTGCTCGTCGACGATCTGCAGCTGGATGCCCTCCAACGGCCGCCCGACATCGGCCGGGTCGCCCTCGCCGTGCACCATGCGCATTGCGACGCCACCGCCCTCCGTCGAGCCGTAGACGCCCCGCACGGGCACAGTGAGTACTTCGGCGATCTGCGCGAGCAGGGCGGGGGTCGCGGCGGCACCAGCCGTGCGTACCTCGCGAAGGGTCGGCAGGGTCAGGCCTTGCTCGCGCATGAGTTGAACGAGGCTACCGACTTGCACGGGCGAACCCGCGAGCACCTCGACTTTCGCGTCGGCAGCGCGACGCAGCAGGCGTTCGTCAGACAGTTCGGTCGCGATGTAGGGCGTGCCGTGCTGGAGGCACGCGAGAGCGGTGTGAAACCCGCCCGTGGTCGACAGAGTCATGAGGTTGAGCTCGGGGCGTGCGTCCGTCCAATAGCGGTGCAGCGTCGCGAGCCGGTGTTCGACGGCGCTCACCGAGAGCGCGACGCCGCGCGCAGCGCCCGTGGTGCCACTCGTCATGATCACGCGGCACGTGGCGTCGGCGCGCGGGTAGAGCACGGTCGCGACCTCGGGGTCGCCGGCCTCATCGGCGTCGGCCACGGCCTGCTCGATCCACAGCTGATCGATGGCGATGACGAGCGCGGCGTCGTGACGGCGGGTTCCGGGGGAGGTGAGCAGGGCATCCAGCGCCAATCCGCTCGTCGTGCTCACTCCCGTGAGCGAGACGGTACGGGTCGCGATGCGAAAGAGCGCGAGCGTCACGATCCAGTCGATGGCGGGGGGCACATCCGTGGCGACGAGCATGCGTGGCTCAATGCCGAGCTCGCGTAGTCGTCGGGTGACGGCCGAAACGGCGCGGGCGAGCTGCGCGAATGACCAGGTTTGGTCGCGGGCAATGAGGGCCACGTGGTCTGGTCGCGCGGTCGCTCGCTCCTGCAGGTGGAGCACGGGTGCAAACATGGGGGCGCTCCGCTCGAGAAATGGATGCCGGTCGAAACCGCGCGGGGATACGCGTTCCACTGTAGAGTTCGAAAGCGCTTCGTGTTCGATTGCACGCGGCCACGAGCCTTTCGTCCCCCTCGAGGAGCCCCGCCGTGCCTGAGATTCTCCGTGAGAACCCCGCGCTGACGTCTTTGCCCCTGACCCGGCGTCGTGCGACGCGAGCGGCAGCTGTGGTGACCTCGGGCGGTCTGCTCGCGAGCATGGGCGCCGTCGGCGCAGCTCCGGCCTTTGCGGCCGACGCCACCAACTGCGACCCGGGCAACACCGTCGACGCGGCGACGGGCACGGCCGGCGACATTCAGACGTTGCTGGATGCCAACACCGCGATCGTCTGCCTCTCGGGCTCCTTCACCCTCACGGCCCCGCTCGAGTTCGACCACAACCTCACGTTGTTCGGCCTGACGGCCGGTGAGTTGGATGGCAATGACCTCACGCGGCTCGTCGAAGGCGGAGCCGGGACGAGCCTGACGGTTCAGAACCTCTCGCTCGTCGACGGCTCGGCGGTACGGGGCGGCGCAATCTATGTCGATGGTGACCTCACGGTCGACAACTCGACCTTCACCGACAACTCAGCTGACGAGGATGGCGGTGCAATCTACGTCGACACCGTGACGGGAGACCCCACGATCATCGTCACGGATTCGACGTTCTCTGGCAACGCCACCGGCCCCCTGATCGATGGCTTTGACGGCTATTCGGGCGGCGCGATCTACTCAGACTCAACCGGCACCTTCACCATCACAGGTTCAGAATTCACCGAGAACTCGGCGTCGTTTCTCGGCGGTGCGGTGTTCGGGTACGCAGTGTCGACCGAAGAGAGCACACTCTCTAGCAACAGCGCCGGTGGAGGTGGCGCGCTCTACGCGACACTCATGGCAAGTATCGAGTCGACGTACTCCGACAACAGTGCCGAGTACGGCGGCGCCGTCATGGCGCTCGCCTACGCGGCCAGCATCGGCTCGACCTTCGTCGGCAATGAAGCCAGCTTCGCGGGTGGGGCTATCGCGAGTGGCATGGGCGGCGGCGGTGGTTTTGGCGGTTACGGCAGCATGCAGAGCCTTAACTCGACGTTCGTTGACAACACCGCAGTAGAGCTCGGCGGCGCAATCCTGGCGGATTACGGGCAGGTTGCGCTCTCGACGTTCCTCAACAACGAGGTCGATTCGAGCGGAGAAGGCAACGCGATCTACCTCTTCGCCGACGAGTCGGAAATGGAGATCGCTGGCAACGTCTTTGCGGGCACCAACGCGGCGGCACAGTTGGGCGCGGAGCCGGCTGGCATCTATAGCGACCTCGGCGGCAACGTATTCAGCACCGCTCTCGCCACGGAAACGGCTCTCGCGGCGCCGCACCCGAGCACCCTGTTCTCGCGCTCGGTTACCTCGCTCTTTGGGCCGAGCCCCACTCTCACCGCGAACGGCGGCACGACGGCGACCATTGCGCTCGTGAGTGGCAGCCCGGCCATCGATGCGGTACCGCCCGCGACGCTCGCCCAAATCGATCTCCTCCCGACGTCGGCGTTGGCATCCGCCGCGGAGGCACTTCAGAGTGTCTCTGACTTCACCGCCGCTGCCACCGGTGCAGGTCTCGATCAGCGCAACGTTGAGCGAAACGGTTTTGCTGACGCGGGTGCGTTCGAGTTCGGCGATGCCGAACTCGCTGCCACCGGTAGTGACGCAACAACCAACGGTTGGCTTGCGGCTCTCGCTGCGATGCTTCTCGGTTCGGGAGTGGCCGCGGCACTCGTGGCCCGTCGTCGCTCGCGCGCAGCATCCAGGTCGTACGCTCCCTAACGATCTCGCGCTAGACTCGCTCGCACATCCCCCAACGACGAGGAGTGCGGAGTGAGCCACAAGCGTGCCGTCACCCTGGCCGAGCTGCTACCGCAGCCCATCCAGGGCATCCAGAGCCTGAAAGACACCTACGGCGAGTGGGATGTCCACGAGAGCCAACACGTCGATGTCGAGCACGTGCAGGCCGTACTCGGAGAGCTCGTCGAGCGCCTCGACGACAACTTCCCCTACTTTCACCCGCAATACGCGGGGCAGATGCTCAAGCCGCCGCACCCTGTTGCCGTCGCCGCCTACCTCGCGACGATGCAGCTCAACCCCAACAACCACTCGATCGACGCGAGTGCGGCGACGACGCGCATGGAGCACGAGGTGCTCGACCAGCTCGCGGCCATGTTCGGCTACCCCGCCGACTACATGGGCCACCTCACGTGGAGCGGCACGACCGCCAACCTCGAGGCGCTGTGGGTAAGCCGCGAGATCGCGCCCGGCAAGGCGATCGCTCACTCGGCGGATGCTCACTACACGCACTCGCGCATGGGCGAGGTGCTCGGCATCGCCACCGTGGGTATTCCGACCGAGGCCGACGGCCGCATGAGCCTCGACGCGCTCGAGCGGGAGCTCGCGACCGGCCGCATCGGCGTGGTCGTCGCGACCCTCGGCACGACGGGGCTCGGCGCGGTCGACCCGCTCGCCGACATCATCCCGCTCGCCCGCCAGCATGGTGCTCGCGTGCACGTCGACACGGCCTATGGCGGCTTCTTCGCCATCATTGCCGACGAGCTCGACCCCGAAACGGCGCGACACTTCCGGGCCATCGCGCAAGCCGATTCGGTCGTCGTCGACCCGCACAAGCACGGCCTGCAGCCCTACGGCTGCGGAGCGGTGTTGTTCAACGACCAGTCGATTCTGCGGTTCTACCACCACGAGTCGCCCTATACCTACTTCGCGAGCACCGAGCGGCACTTCGGCGAGATTCAACTCGAGTGCTCGCGCGCGGGCGCGAGTGCGGCGGCGCTGTGGGCCACGCTCAAGGTTTTTCCCCTCACGATGCAGGGCCTCGGCGCCATCGTGCTGCCCGGCTATCGGGCCGCACAAACCTGGCACGGGCTCATCGCCGAGAGCGACATCTTGCAGCCGTACCAGCGGCCTGAACTCGACATCATCACCTACCTGCCGCGCGTGACCTCAATGTCAGAGCTCGATCGCGTGAGTCACGCGATCTTCGAGATGGCGGCCGACACCACGCGGCCACAGCAAACGCACTTGGCGACATACGTCGTGACGCCCCGCCAGCTCACGGCGCGCGGCATTGACCTCGAGCCCGATGTCGAGCGCGCCCGCATCATGCGCAGCGTGCTCATGAAGCCCGAGCACGAGCCGCTGATTCCCGAGATGCACCATCACGTGTCGATGTGGTCGCGCCGAGCGTACGAGGCGACTCACTAGCGACGCAGGGTGGTCACCCCGCCGATGCAGGCAGCACGCGCGAGCGCACTGTGCTCGCAGGCATCGGAGTGGTGATGATGAGCGGCATGCTCCCCGTCGCGGTGGCCACGGCTGTCGGCGGCTCGGGCGCGAGCGGTGACCGTTCGGCCGCATCCCCCGACGCCACCCACATCTGCGGGGCAGGCGGCGGCGCGGCGGCCAGATCACGGCGAAGATCGTCGCCCGAAGAAGGCGTGACCGGGTCGAACGTCCAGCGTTCGAGATCGGCCCCGAAGAGCTTCTTGGCGCTTCGCGGCTTCTCGCTCCACCTCACGAGTCGATCGCGGTAGTCGGTGAGCGTCTGCTGCGCCTGAAACTGAAAACCGGCCGAGTCGCGCTTCATGGCCGTCAGCTCGTGAGCCGCCCAGGTCGCGGCGAGTCCGGCGCCGGCGATAGGCAGCAGACGGATGCGCGTCTCGGCTTCTGCGATGAGGTGGTCGAGCTCACTGCGGTCGGTGTCGCTGAGGGCGCTCCAGGTGGCGGCGCGACGGCCGGCCAGCACGAAGCCTCCGATAGCGGCGGTGAGGGCATCCCGATAATGCAGTCTGATGAGCCGTTTGGTCGACGCTCGCCCGATGAGCGCCGCGACAATGCCCGCGACGATGATCGCCAGAGCGGGGATGATCGCGCCCGAAAGCACGCGCCAGCCCTCATCTGAGGCGAGCCACTGCAGAATGCCGGTGCCCGAGTCCATGCGGTGCACACTACCCCCGAATGGGGGACATGCCAACCTAGGTCGAGGATTCGTCGGTGCGACGTACCGTCACGATGGGCCCCGTGCCGAGGGCGAGGTCGGCGTCGACGACTTTTCCGACCCGCGCGGTCTGGGCCAAAATGATGCCCGCAAGCACGACCGCGGTCCCGACAATCTGCACGAGTTCGAGGGTTTCGCCGAGCCACAACCACGCAACCGCGAAGGCAAAAACCACTTCGCTTGACGCCACAATTCCGGCGGCGGTCGCGGGCAAGTGCCGCAACGCGGCAAGGCTCAGCAAGAACGGTGCGAACGAGCCGAGCAGAATGTTCCAGGCGAGCGGCAGGGCCATCGGTACTTCGAGCGTTCCGGATGCTCCACCAATGTCGACAGGCGTCGCGAAGATGCCCGGCGAGAGTTCCCACCATCCGCTGACGAAGCTCCAGAACACGGCTGCGAAGGTCATGGTCCAGAACGACACGGCGAGAGGAGACGTGTGCGCCACTTGGCGTTCACCGACCAAGAAGTAGACCGCCAGACACACCGCGGCTGCGAGCGCGAGCACGACACCGAGGGCATCCAGCGTGCTCGCCCATACTTGAGCCACGATCGCGAGCCCCAGGAGCACGAACACGATCGCGAGCCACAGCCGGGCCTTCACGGGCTCGCGAAAGATGAAATACGCGACGAGGGCCACCATGAGCACGGCCGTGTACTCCAACAGCAGCGCGATGCCCACGGGCAAGATCTCGAGGGCGGCAGCATAGGTCGCCTGCAGTAGCGCAACGCCCACAACGCCCAGCAGCAGCATGATGGGCCACTGTCGCCGCGGCAACACGAACGCGCGCCGGTCGATCACGAGCAGTACGAGGCCCGCAATGATCGCGGTACCCACGAGGCGAAACTCGGTGACCTGGGCGGGGGTGAGCCCCGCCTCCATCGTCACCTTGATTACACTGCCGTTCGCTCCGAAGAGCATGGCGGCCAGGAGGGCGTAGAGGTATCCCACGAGCGACGAGTTAGCGCGCGCTGCCGGTGCCGTGTACGGCGTGCGGCTCGATCGCCTCAAGCTCGTCGGCCGTGAGCGGCGCAGCATTGAGGGCATCAAGGCTGTTGTCGAGCTGACGAACGCTGCTCGCGCCGATCAGGGCGCTCGTGACCTGCGGGTGGCGCAGCACCCACAGCAGGGCCATTTGCGCGAGCGACTGGCCGCGTGCTTCAGCGATGGCGTTGAGCGCTCGCGCTCGGTTCAGATACTCCTCGTCGATCGTGTCACTCGTGATCCAACGACCCTCGGCTGCGCGCGAGTCAGCGGGAATGCCCTCGAGGTACCGGCCAGTGAGCAAGCCCTGCGCGAGAGGGGAGAAGACGATGCTGCCGAGGTTGAGCTCGGCGAGAGCATCCAACAGTCCGTCTTCCATACGGCGGTCGAACATGTTGTAGCGCGGTTGGTGAATGACGAGAGGGATGCCCATCTCGCCGAGCACGCGGTGCGCCTCGCGCGTCTGCTGCGCGTCGTAGTTCGAGATGCCCGCGTAGAGCGCCTTGCCACTCGTGACCGCGGTCGCGAGCGCGCCCATGGTCTCTTCGAGCGGAGTGTCGGGGTCGGGGCGGTGGTGGTAGAAAACGTCAACGTAGTCGACGCCCATGCGCTTCAGGCTCGCATCGAGTGAGCTCAACACGTACTTGCGCGAACCCCACTCGCCGTAGGGCCCTGGCCACATGTAGTAGCCCGCTTTGGTCGAGATGATGAGCTCGTCGCGATACCCCGCAAAGTCCTGATTCAGGATGTGCCCAAAGTTCTCTTCGGCGCTCCCCGCGGGCGGGCCGTAGTTGTTCGCCAGGTCGAAGTGGGTCACGCCGCGGTCGAACGCGCGGCGCAGAATGGCCCGCTGGGTTTCGAGGGGGCGGTCGTCGCCGAAGTTGTTCCAGAGGCCGAGCGAGATGCGGGGCAGCTTGAGGCCGCTGCGACCCACGCGAGCGTAGTCGAGCGCGTCGTAGCGGTTCGAGGCGGCGAGGTAAGCATCATTGGTGTCGGCCATACGACCAGAGTACGGGTCGTCGGCCGCGGTTCCCTCGCCGCCTCGGTGCTCACGCGTGGGCGCTCACGCGTTCACGGTTGCCGCGGGCGCGGCGTTCGTCACGCGCACGCCCTTGGCGATGAGCCACACGCCCAGTGAAAACTCCCACACCGCGATCGGCAGGGCGGCGATCGTGCCGACAGGCCCGGTCTGCTCCCACAGGCCTAGCACCACTCCGTACGACGAGAGCAGCAGCATCGGGGCGCCGATGAGCCCGATGATCGGGATCACGCGAGGCACCAGGTGGCCGCGCAGCATGATCGTGCCAAGCAAGAAGGCGTTGATTGACGACATGAACGCGGGGCCGAGCAAGAAGCTCGCATCGTGCAGTTCACCGAGCACGGGTGCGGCCGCCGAAGTGGGGCCCAGTTCGATGAGGGCGAGCACTGCCACGACTCCCGTCAGGATCACGCCGGCCTCCATCGTGCGCGAGACGACGAACCCGACCGCGAGGGTCTCGCTTACTCGGCGGGCGATCGGCAAGATCGCGATGGCCGTGCCGACACACGTGAAGGCGAGAGTGATCTCGAGCACGAGGCCCCATGAGGCGAGCGTCTGTGCAGACTCGCCCTCGAGCAATGGCGTCTTGAGGGCGAGTGCGGGAATCGACGTGATGAACGTTGCCAAGTAGAAGATGCCTGCCCAGAGGGCGAGGCGGCGATCGGTGGTCATGGTGTCCTTTCGGGATGCTTGGCCTCTGTGGTGTACGGCGTACACCTTGGCCGCTGGCCACGATAGGCGTACGCTGTACACCATGTCAAGCCGAAGGTCATCGTGATGGCGCCAGACGTACCCGCGTTGGCCACGCGCAGCGCCACGCCACTCAACCGAGCGGCGGTCGTGAGCGCAGCGGTCGCGCTCGCCGACCGCGAAGGGCTCGCCGCCGTGAGCATGCGGCACCTCGCGGGTGAACTCGGGGTCGTGCCGATGGCGCTCTACAAGCACGTCGCTGACAAAGACGACCTCGTTGCAGCGATGGTCGACCTCGTGGTCGCCGGGTATGCGGCACCTCCACCGGGGCTCGAGTGGCGCGAGGGGGTGCGCCAGCGGGTACTGGGGGCGAGGGATGCTCTGCTCGAGCATCCGTGGCTGCGGCAGGCAATCGAGGCGGCGACGCAGCGCACCCCGTCGGTACTTGGGCACATGGACGCCGTCGCAGGAGAGTTTGCCGCTGGCGGCCTGTCGTACGATCTCGTGCACCATTCGATGCATGCCCTCGGGCACCGCATCTGGGGGTTCAGCCCCGAAGCGTTTTCGAGCCCCCCGGCTTCCGGCGCCCCGCCAGCGCCCGCACCGCCGGCCGAGGAGCAGGCGGCGATGATGGCAGCGATGGCACAACGGTTTCCGCACATCTCGGCGATCGCCGTCGACACGGCAACCCGGCACCCGCTCGGTGCGTGTGATGAGCAGTTCGAGTTTGAGTTCACCCTCGACTTACTGCTCGAGGCATTTGCTCGACTGCACTCAGCCGGGTGGTCGTCGCGCTGATTGGTCAGCACGGTGGGCTCCTCCCCAGGCGCACCACCGCCCGCCTGAATCCCCGCTTTGCTTCTGTCGCCACCGAGCGCCCGATGGGATGCCCGCATCATGTGCGCGGGCGCCGGCGTTCTCCGGCACGAACCGCCGGCGCCCACCCGGCGTCACACTCTTGCGCCGGCAGGTTTCTCGACATTCAGGAGCACGCCATGACCGACATCATCACCCTCACCGGCCTCGTGGCCACCAACCCGCGACACATCGTGACGAGCGAGGGTCTCTCGATCACGTCGTTTCGACTCGCCTCGAATCAGCGTCGCTTCGATCGCACGCAAAACGCGTGGGTCGACGGCGACACCAACTGGTACACGATTACCGCGTTTCGTCAGCTGGGCACCCACGTGGCGACCTCGGTCGAGAAGGGGCAACGCGTCATCGTCACCGGGCGGGTGCGCATTCGCGACTGGGAGAGCGGCGAGAAATCGGGTACCACGATTGAAGTCGATGCCGAGTCGATCGGGCACGACCTCGCGTGGGGGCGCGCGACGTTCACGCGCAGTGTCATCGCGTCGAAGTCTGAGGGCGCCGACGAGTCAGGGGCGACTACTGACACAACGCCCGACGCCTTCGCGGCGCCCGAGCCCCGAGACGACTCGGGGGCTCTCAGCGGCGAGAGCGACGACCGCCAGCTGATGGCGAGTGGGGCCTCCGGCACACCGTTCTGATGCGGCCGGCGACAGGCCCTATCGAACGCGAATCCCCCCGCGTTGCCAGAGAGTGACGGCAGCGACGCGGGGATTCGCGTTTTCTCCCGTGTCGAGCCCGAGGGCCAAGAAGAGTCGATTGAGCATTGTTTCGACCGCCCGCACCGAGGTGCCTCTGGCTTCGGCCAGCGCCCGAGTCGACGCGCCTTCAGCCAAGAGGCGCAACACCTCTGCTTGCGCGGCGGTCACTGACGGCACGTCACCGTCGGCCTGGTGAGAGCGAAAGCGGTCACTGTCTCTTGCTTCTCCGCTGATCGCACGGTGCACGGCATCGGCGAGGTCGTCGATACGCGCGAGTTGCGACTTCACGAGATAGACCGCGCTCGACGGAATCTTGTCGGGGTTCGACACAGCGAGCTCAGGCGAGCGATGTGAGGTCAGTACGACGAGGCCGATCCACGGGAACTCGTCCGCGATGGTCCGCAATAGCTCAGCGCCCGTATCTGTCGTGCCGAAGTTCAAGTCGCTAATGACCGCGTGCGGATCCCCCGTGCGCACGGCATCGAGAGCGTCGGTCACCGTCGTTGCCGTGGTCACCGAGAACCCCTTGGCGGCGAGCCCACCGCTCACGAGTGACAGCGTGAACGTGTCATCGTCGGCGACAACGACGCGCAACAGTCGAGACTCTTCGTCACTCATCGTCTACCCCTTCGGCCGATCGATGTTCACGAAGGGTATCGCGAATACTTGTCAAGAGTTGGCTCGTCGTGAAGGGCTTGGCGATGAATCGCGAAATGCCGAGGCCGATCGCTGCGGTCTCGGGCCCACCGGCGGTGAACCCGCTGGCGGCGATGATCGGGATGCGCGGGTGGTGCTCTTCGAGATAGGCGCTCGTAGCGGCCCCATCCATGATCGGCATCATCATGTCGGTGATGACGAGGTCAACCACGTGGTCGCCGCTCTCGATCAGATCAATCGCTTCGCGACCGTTGCTCGCTGAGAGCGTGCGATACCCGTGTGATTCGAGCGTGACCGCAGCCACACGGCGAATGGTGTCATCGTCATCGACGATGAGGATGAGTTCTGAGTCGCCGCGGGGCACCGAGTTCCGTGATTCGGCGAGAGGAGCCTGGTCTCGCACGACGTGCTCGCCAACGGGCAGCCCGACGAGAAAGCGCGCACCGTGGCCAGGCTCGCTGTAGACCTGCATGAAGCCACCATGGCTGCGGATGATCGCGAGCGACGTCGCCAGCCCGAGGCCGGTGCCTTTGCCCGGTGGTTTGGTCGTGAAGAACGGCTCGAAGATCTTCTCTTGAACCTGAGAGCTCATGCCGTGCCCCGAGTCTTCAACGCCGATGACGATGTACCTACCCGGTGCGGCGGAATGGCTGACAGAGAGGTAGCCCTCGTCGATGTCGAGTTCGTTTGCGGTGACCGTCAGGCGCCCGCTGCCCTCCATTGCGTCACGGGCATTGATGGCCAGGTTCACCAATACCTGCTGCAGTTGAGTGGGATCTCCGATGGTCGCTGACAGGTGCGGGGCTCGATTGACGGTGAGCTGGATGCCCTCCGGAAGCATGTCGCGGGTGATGGCCACGAACTCATCGACGAGACGGTTGACATCAACATCGATGCGTCGACCGTCGACGCCGCGCACAAATGAGAGCACTTGGCGCACCATGTCTGCCCCGCGCTTCACGGCGGTTTCGGTCGAGGCGAGCATGTCGCGACGGTGCGCATCGTCTTCGTCGAGGGCCAGTAACTGTACCGACATCAGGATCGGGGTGAGCACGTTGTTGAGGTCGTGGGCGATGCCTCCCGCGAGGGTGCCGAGCGCTTCCATGCGTTCAGCCCGCAGTCGAGCATCCTGTTCACGGCGCCACTCGGTGATATCGCTATTGACAGCGAGAATCAGGGTCTGTTCACCGTCGGGGTTCGGAATCAACTGCCACCGACAGTCGACGACGAGAGGGCGGCCGTCGCGTGCCACTTGATTGATTTCGTCGGAGAAGTATCCGTCTCGCAAGGTGATCGCCGAGGCGTGATCGAGTTGCGTTGTGTCGTTGTAGATCAGCTCGCTGACGCGGCGCCCCATCGCCTCGTCACGTGACCATCCGTACAGATCTTCGGCCGCTTTGTTCCAGAAGTGCACGCGGTAGTCGAGGTCGCGCACAATGATGGCGTCTCGAGCGGCGTCGAGAAGTGCCGCTTGTTGTTCGACTTTGGCTTGCGCGTGGCGCGCAATGGCCCGGGCGCGTTCGTCGTCGGTGACATCGCGCAGGTAGATCGCAAGGCCGTCGTTAGTCGCAAACGCGGTGCACTCGATCCATTGGCCTGGCGCGAACATGACTCCGCGATACGCACCGCGCTGTTTCGTCGCCAGTGCGCTGGCGAAGCACTCTCGAAAGCCCTCTCCATCGTCACCCGCGAAGAGGTCGTCGAGTGTCAGAGTTACCACGTCACTTTCGGCTCTGTGCGCCAGGTCAATGGCGTGCTGGTTGGCGAAGATGATCGAGCCGTCGGTCGCGGTGAAGATAATGCCGTCGGCGATCGAGTTGAGGGTCAGGCTGAGTCGTGCCTCGAGAGCCCTCTCTCGTTCACGGGCCGCTGCCATGTCAGAGACATCCCAAATAGCACCGTAGGCGCGCATGACGCGGCCGTCAGAATCGCGCTCAGCTTCACCGATGGTTCGAACAGTGAGGCGCTCGCCGGTCGTCGAGAACATGGTCTTCTCGACCTCGAACGGGGCGCCCTCGGTGAGGCACTGATGCACGAGCGATTCCATGACCGCGCGGTCGTGATCGGCCATCCGCGCCCAGGCGAGCTCAGTGATGTCAGTGAGAGTCGGGTCGATGTCGAGAATCACCCGAGCACCGAGCGACATCGTGACGGCTTCTGTCTCGGCATCAACTGACCACCCCCCGAAGCGCGCAAGCCGGCCCGCCAGCCGCACAAGGTCGTCGCTCTGCCGCGCTTCGACATCGTGACGCTCGATTGCGGTCATGTTGATCGAGGTGCCATACACCCCCACGACCTCATCGCCGATGCGCAGCGGCAGCAGTGTGACCTCGGCGACAAACGGTTCGCCGCTCGGGGTCGTGCCGGTGCCGCGGTACCGCGCTGCTTCGCCCGAGAGGCTTCTCGCAATGGCAGCCCGAATCTGTTCGGGATCGGTCGAGCGAGATGAGGCGCCAAAGGGTCGGCCGATGATCTCATGCTCAGCGTGACCGAGCGAGCTGCACAAGTGGGCGTTCGCCATCTGCAGAGTTCCCTCAGCGTCGATGACGAATGCGGCATCAGGGCTGTCACGCGTCGCAATGCGCAGGGCATGCACGAGCGTTCGGAGCTCGAGCGGCGCTTCTGACGCTGATGTCGTCACGATGACCCCGACACTACTCCGGCCTGCGTCGCGAGCAAGCGGCCCACGTGGGCGACCAGATCATCAAGCTCAATGGGTTTACGAGCGAAAGCGCAGAGCGGCCCGAGCACATCGGCGGGTGGCTGCGACTCACCACTCAAGACCAGCACCGCAACGCTCGGGTCGAGTTCGCGAAGAGCGGCGAGGGTGCTGTGAACCGAACCCCCCGGCATGTTGACATCGAGTACGACGAGTCTCGGGTGATCATCGCGAGCGATCGCGACCGTCTCGGTGGCGTCGACCGCTTCTCGCACCTCGTAACCGAGGCGAGTGAGCGCCATACGCAGAACTCCGCGCACGAGGGCATCGTCATCCGCGACGAGCATCGTCGTGCGCACAGCCTCTGGCGCGCTCATGCCTGAAGTGTACGGCGAACGAGAGGTCGCGAGAGGGTCAACCCGCGCCGACTCATGGTGAGGCGGGTTGGGGCGCTGCGACGTCTTCGCCGGCGATGCGGTCAAGGTCACGGGAGATCGACCGCACATGGTCGAGAACCGCGGTTGCGAGTTCTCGGGCCTGAGTGTCGGTCGAGTCGCCGTTCGAATGAAAGTTGAGGGCCATGATGCAGGCGGCGATCCGCCCTTGCACGGGGCCGTGCATGAGGTCAGACAGTCGTTGACGCTCACGAGCGACAAACTGCTCGTTGAAGGCCCGCTGGGCAGCGAGCTCGGCGCGCAGCACCGCAAGGCGAGCATCGGCCTCGGTGTTCGCATCGGCCATGACGATCGCGGAGTAGTACATCGCGCTCGCGGTCGTGAGGCTGATGGCGAGCAACGGAACCACGAGCATCCCGTGCCACGTGATCGGGTCGATTCCGCTGTTGAGCATGAGGTAGCTACTGACGCCAATGCTCAGCGCAAGGGCGATGCCGTTGATACGTTGGCCCTGCGTGGCGAGCAAAGAGGGTCGCACTGCTGCGACGACGGTCGGCACAAGGCCGAGCACCAGACCTGCCGCTGCGGTCGACACCATCAACTCGAGTGCAGCAAGGGGCCCAAAGATTCGCCACACGTCGAAGAGAACGAGCACGACCGTTGATCCGGTCACGAGAGCGGCCGAAAGCCAGGGGAGGCGTGGCGGCACGTCGAGCGCTCGGCTCAGGCCGGCGCGGGTCATTGCAACCGGGGCAACCGGATCGTCGGCAGACTCCAGCAGGTCGGCCGTGTGGTCGTGAAGTCGTGACAGTCGCAAGCTCAGCTCAGCCACCGAGGCGCGGTCGAGCGACTCGCGACTGGCCTCGAGACTGCACTGTAGGTCGCTCAGCGCGGGGGCAAGAGACTCTGCGACCGCATTGCGCAACTGCTGTTGAATAAACGCACGCGACACCTCCGTGTGCGGATGCTCATTCTCCAACTCAAACTCGGTGACGTCGAGGGCACCCAGCACGGCCCGTCGGTGTTCGAACTGGGCGACGGCGTACACCATTGCTGGCAGCCATACGATGCTCACGAGAAGCCAGATGGCGATGCGCGACGCGAACGCAGGATCGACGCCCGCAATGCGTTCGGCAATCACGCCCGCGACAAAGCCCCGGGCGACGGCGGCTAGTGCCCACACGGTAAACACCGTGGAAAGGGGCATGAGCGTGTTTCGTCGGCGAGCGATCGCTCCGCCGAGCAGGATGATGCTGCCGGCTACCAGGTGTTGCGCGGCCGCTGACACGAGCGGCCACCACCACTCGGGGTACGGAGTCGTCGACTCTTGCAGAAGCACGAGCAGTGTCGTGGGCGGCAGCAGCCCAACAAGAAACAACCAGTGAGCCGCCCAGGGGCCACCGAGAGCTTCACGAAGGGTCATGGGCGGCTCTGCCTCTGCTCTCGTCTAGGCCACGTCGGGCCAACCACTCAGGATTCGCTCACCCTGCCACACAAAGACGAGCGGCCGCTCTTGGTCTCACCCGAAGAGACCAAGAACGACCGCTCACGTCAGCGACTCAGATTCGACCCGAACGAATCTGACGCGCTGACCACGTGCGAGCTCTCGGTGATCCCCCGACCACCGCTCGCCAAGTGTTCCTAGTGAATGATGCTTCGGGCATCCGACCCTCGCAAGTTACGCGAGCGGCTGGTGTTCGCTATTCGAATGGCTCAGCAGAGAGCAGAGTGAGCGCCCTAGAATCGGCCGGTGGTCGCACGATGCGATCGGGATGCGGAGCCGGTGATGAGCGAGGTGCCTGTGGCGCGACGACGAGTGACCCTCGCCGTGGCGGCCGTAGTGACCACGCTGGTGCTCGCGGGCTGCGCCCCGACTGCCGACACGCCGCAGCCAACTCCATCAGCGACGCGCACGCCCACACCCACGCCGACCCCCACAGAGATTCCGGAGCTCGTCGAGGGCGGCACGGCGGGCCAGAACAGACCCTTCGTCGAGTTGGTGATCGGCGAGCTGCTGGCGAGCAATCCTGAGCCCGCGAGCCTGCAGATCATCGACACCCTCGTGGCCGGGGGTTTCGATCGCGCGGCGATGCAAGTCACAGAAGACACGACGCGTGTGGGCAATCGCGCCGACTCGATTCTGTTCTCGATTCTCATTGACGGCGAGTGCCTGCTCGGGCAGGTTGCCGGCGGTGCGGTGGCAACCTCTCTCGGTGACGTTCTCGGCACCGGCCGGTGCCTGGTGGGGCGCACGCTCTCTCTAGACTGAGAGCATGGCCGAATTCATTTACACCATGGTCCGCGCCCGCAAGGCGGTGGGCGACAAGCTCATTCTCGATGACGTGACGATGTCGTTTTTTCCGGGCGCGAAGATCGGAATGGTCGGCCCCAACGGCGCCGGAAAGTCGACGATCATCAAGATCATGGCGGGCCTCGACACCCCGTCGAACGGTGAGGCGCGGCTGAGCCCCGGTTACACCGTCGGCATTCTCATGCAAGAGCCCGAGCTCGATGAGACCAAGACCGTGCTCGAGAACGTGCAAGACGGCGTGCGCGAGCTCGCCGACAAGCTGCACCGCTTCAACGAGATTTCACTCGCGATGGCCGACCCCGATGCCGACTTCGACGCCTTGCTCGCCGAGATGGGCACGCTGCAAGAAGAGCTCGATGCCCAAAACGGCTGGGACCTCGACTCGCAATTGGAGCAGGCGATGGATGCCCTGCGCTGCCCGCCCGGAGACGAAATGGTCACCCACCTCTCCGGTGGAGAAAAGCGTCGCGTCGCGCTCTGCAAGCTCTTGCTCGAGAAGCCTGATCTGCTGCTGCTCGACGAGCCCACGAACCACCTCGACGCCGAGAGCGTGCTGTGGCTCGAGCAGCACTTGCAGAAGTACCCCGGCGCCGTGATTGCCATCACCCACGACCGGTACTTTCTCGACCACGTTGCCGAGTGGATCGCCGAGGTCGACCGCGGGCGTCTTTACCCCTACGAGGGCAACTACTCGACCTACCTCGAGAAGAAGGCCGCGCGCCTTGAGGTGCAGGGCAAGAAAGACGCCAAGCTCGCCAAGCGCCTCGAGAGCGAACTCGAGTGGGTGCGCTCGAACGCCAAGGGTCGTCAGGCCAAGTCGAAGGCGCGTCTCGCTCGCTACGAAGAGATGGCGTCAGAGGCCGAGAAGACGCGCAAGCTCGACTTCGAAGAGATCGTGATTCCCGTGGGCCCGCGCCTGGGCTCGCAGGTCATCGAAGCGACCAAGCTCAAGAAGGGCTTCGGCGACCGCGTGCTCATCGACGGGCTCTCGTTCACGCTGCCGCGCAACGGCATCGTCGGCATCATCGGCCCCAACGGTGTGGGCAAGACCACGCTCTTCAAGACGATCGTGGGGCTCGAAGAGCTCGACTCGGGCACGCTCAAGATCGGCGAGACGGTCGACATCTCCTACGTCGACCAGAGCCGTGGCGGCATCGACCCCAACAAGACCCTGTGGGAGGTCGTGAGCGACGGCCTCGACTACATCCAGGTGGGCAAGACCGAGATTCCGTCGCGGGCATATGTCTCGCAGTTTGGCTTCAAGGGCCCCGACCAGCAGAAGAAGGCGGGCGTGCTCTCGGGTGGTGAGCGCAACCGTCTCAATCTCGCGCTCACGCTCAAGCAGGGCGGCAACCTGCTGCTGCTCGACGAACCGACCAACGACCTCGATGTCGAAACCCTCGGCAGCCTCGAGAACGCGCTACTCGAATACCCCGGCTGTGCCGTGGTCATCACCCACGACCGGTGGTTTCTCGACCGCATCGCCACGCACATCTTGTCGTACGAGGGCACCGAGGCGAACCCGAGCTACTGGCACTGGTTTGAGGGCAACTTCGAGGCCTACGAAGCCAACAAGATCGAGCGCCTCGGGCCCGAGGCGGCCAAGCCACACCGCTCGGCGTACCGCAAGCTGACGCGCGACTAGCGGGTCGACCTCGATGGCTCGCCTTCACGTCGCACAGCGCCGATGACGCGCCTTCATGTCGCGATCTCGCTGCGGTGGAGCGACCTCGACGCCTATGCGCACGTCAACAACGCGCGCATGTTCACGCTGCTCGAAGAGGCGCGCATTGCCGCCTTTTGGGGCGGGGGAGCGAATGGCGCCCCGACGGCGGTGCTCACGACAGGGCCGGGCGCTGACTCGGTCACGCTCATCGCGGCCCAGCAGATCGAGTATCGCGAGCAGATTCCGTATCACCGCGAGCCGCTCGACGTAGAGCTCTGGATCGGCAAGCTCGGCGGCGCGAGCCTGCAGGTCTGCTACGAGGTCTACAGCCCCGCCGCGCACGAGCCGCGCACGCTCTATGTGCGCGCCTCGACGACGATCGTGCTCGCCGACCGCGAGACGGGCGCGCCCCGTCGCATCACCGACGACGAGCGCGAGGCCTGGGCGCCTTACGTCGAAGAGCCGCTGGTCTTTCGGCAGCAGTAGACACGAGCGTCACCGCCCGATGCGGTGCCACTCGCGCACGAACGACACGGCCGCCGTGAGCGGGTAATCGTTGGCGTCGCGCTCCGTTTCGTCGGGCAACTCGTAGAGGTTGAGCATGAGTTGCAGGGGGTAGGCGGGTGACTGGTCGGCTTCGGCCACGAGCTCGTCGTCGATGTAGAAGCGGGCTGCGCCGGGCATCCACTCGACGGAGAAGGTGCGGCCGGCCCGAACGTCGCCCGCGGTCTCGACCTGCGCGAAGTCATCGCGCAGCGTGGGGTCGCCAAACGGGTGAATGCCCACGCCCACGAGCGCTGAGCCATCGGGGCGGATGTCACGGCCAAAGATCTCGACGACACACAGTTCGCCCGACTGCTCGGGAACGTGCTCGAAGCCGATCAACCACAGGGCCGTGAGTGCCCGCGGGTGGGTGCTGGGCTGCAGGTTGACCTCAATGAGTCCGTAGTGGGGCAGCCAGAGTCGCTGGTCGAGCTGCGCCGTGCGCACGAGAAGGCCCTCGCGAAACGGATGCTGACCCGAGCCACTGCCCACCTCACCCGAGCGTGCGCCGGTCTGCAGGTTCGACACGCGAAGTTCGCCGTTGAACTCGGGGCTCCACGCCTCTTGGTCGTGGTCGATGCGCAGGGTGAGCCCCGGGCTGCTCGAGTCAGAGGCGCCGAGCGAGTAGCGCGCCGCCGAGCGCTCAGGACTACTCCACTGCGGTAAGTAGTGCGGCACCCAGCGCGAGGTGTCGAGAGCTGACCCGGTGAATCGTTCCTCGACAACGAGTTCGTAGCGCGAGCGATCGAGTCGCTCGTTCGGCAGGTCGGGAGGCAGGCGCACGCGACGATGGTAGCGGCACGCGGTGACCGGCGAGCCCAGAGAATACCGTGGCCGCAGAAGTGGGGCTCAGGCCTGCGGAACGCGCACCATGCCCTCTTGCGCGACGCTCGCGACGAGCATCCCGTCGCGTGTGAAAATGCGGCCGAGCGAGAGGCCGCGCCCGCCTTGCGCGGTGGGCGACTCTTGCACGTAGAGCAGCCAGTCGTCGACGCGCGCGAAGCGGTGCCACCACATGGCGTGGTCGAGGCTCGCCATCTTGAGCCCGGGGGTAGCCCAGGTGGCGCCGTGACGCCGCATGATCGGCTCGAGAATCGTGTAGTCGCTCGCGTAGGCGAGCGCGGCGCGGTGCAGGTTTTCGTCGTCGGGCAGTGGCGACATGCTGCGAAACCACACGGCCTGGTGCGCCACGGCCTCGGGGCCCGGGGCGAAGTAGACGGGGGCATCCACGTGCCGCAAATCGAACGGTCGGCTGTTCGCCCAGTACTGCGCGACCGGGTGATCGATGGGTCCGAGGATGTCGCGTGCGCTCGGCAAGTCGTCGGGGTCGGGGATTCCCGCTGGCATCTCGGCCTGGTGCTCGAGGCCCGGGTCGACGTCTTGAAAGCTCGCGATCATCGAGAGAATCGGCTCGCCGTTTTGGTAGGCCTGCGTGCGCCGTGTCGAGAACGAGCGGCCGTCGTGAATGCGATCGACCGAGAACGTGATGTCTTGCTCGTCGTCGCCGGGCCGCAAGAAGTAGCCGTGCATCGAGTGGATGAATCGATCAGCCTCGACCGTGCGCATTGCGGCGAGTACGGCTTGCGCGGCAACTTGCCCGCCAAAGACGCGTCTCTGTGGCGTCCACAGGCTCGGCGCCGTGAAGATGTCTTCGCGCGTGCGGGCGCCCGTGCTCGTGAGCGTGAGCGCAGTGAGCATGTCGGAGACGGGGTCGCCGACTATGGGCGCAGGGGCGACGGGGTCGTGAAGAGCGTCGGTCACACGCGTAGTCTATGGAGCGATGAACACCGCGTTCGCGCTCTCGTCTGTGCCCGCTGCGCACGACCTCTCTGTGCTTCTCGCGCGCGCTCTTCGCCTCGACGAGGCCGGCGCCGTTCGACTCATCGCCGATGCCGGCGTGCTCGCCGTGTATGTCGCCGTCATCACGCCCAAGGGTTTGCTCGATCGCGGCCCCACGGTGCTCGGCTTGCGAACCCTGGCCTTGAGCCCCACGGCCGAGGGTGAGCGCACCTTCGACGTCGTTGTGCCCATTCGTTCGTTGCAGGCGAGAGTGGATGCTGCGCTCACGACCGTCGGAGACGACGCACCCGTCGGCACCCCCGTCACGATCGGTTTTCCGGCAGCGGCTAGCACGATCGTGTGGGCCGGAATCAGCCCACCCCGCGGGGGATGGCAACGCATGTCACCCCTCGACCCCACGGTCTTCGCGGCCGCCGCGCGCGCGGGCATCGAAGAGGTTGCGACCGCCATTCCCGAGGGCACGGGCGAGCAGATCGTGCACCGCGTGCGCAGCGAAGTGTGGGGTCGACCCATTCCTGAGGCTGACCACTTGCCCGCGGGCAGCGCGTTCGCCCTCGAAAGCCTGGGCTTTCTCGGCGACGACCCCGTGCAGCAGTTCGCCACCGGATCGTGGGTGCGACTCAGCACCAACCGCGGGCACGTGCTCGTGAAGCAAAACGCCTGGAGCCTGAGCAACTAGCTGCCGCGCCCGCGGTGTGCCGCGCCTGCCGCGACGCTACGCCTGCCGCGCGATCGCGCGCCCCGCCCGCAGCCCGGTGTGCAGACACCCGCCGAGGAACGTGCCCTCGAGCGAGCGGTAGCCGTGCACCCCGCCGCCGCCAAAACCGGCGGTCTCGCCGACGGCGTAGAGGCCGGGAATCCGCGAGCCGTCGGCGCCGAGCGCACGCGAGTCGAGGTCGGTTTGCACGCCGCCCAGACTCTTGCGGGTCAGCACGTGCAGCCGCACGGCGATGAGCGGGCCGTGCTTCGGGTCGGTGAGCCGGTGCGGCGGCGCGACGCGGATGAGCTTGTCGCCCCGGTATTTCCGCGCGCCGCGAATGGCCGTGAGCTGGGCGTCTTTGCCGAACTCGTTGTCGAGCATGCGGTCACGCGCGGCGATTTCGTCGCGCACGCGGGCGGCGTCGAGTGGGGCATCCGGTTCGAGGGCCGCCATGCGCGCCACGAGGTCGTCAACCGAGTTCGCGACGATGAAGTCGGCTCCGTCGCGCTTGAAGCGCTCGACGGGTTCGGTCGCGCCCTTGCCGAGGCGTTGGCGTAGCAGCTCGCGCACGCTGCGTCCGGTGAGGTCGGGGTTTTGCTCGCTGCCGCTGAGCGCGAACTCTTTCTCGATGATCGACTGCGTCGTGACGAACCAACTGTGGTCGTAGCCCGTCGTGCGCAAGTGGGCGAGGGTGCCGAGCGTGTCGAAGCCCGGAAAGAGCGGGGTGGGCAGGCGGCGACCCGTCGCGTCGAGCCACAGGCTCGAGGGGCCGGGCAAGATGCGAATGCCGTGTTTCTCCCACACGGGGGAGTGATTCTGGATTCCCTCGACGTAGTGCCACATACGATCACCGTTGACGAGCCGAGCGCCGGCGGCTTCGGCTATGCCCAGCCCGCGGCCGTCAACGTGCGCGGGCACGCCGCTCACCATGTGCTGCGGGGGAGTGCCGAGCCGCTCGGGCCAGGCCGCGCGCACGAGGTCGTGGTTGCCGCCGATGCCGCCCGTGGCCATAACGACCGCGCTCGCCTCGAGGCTGAACTCGCCGACCACATCGCGGTTTGACGGTGCACCGCGCTCCGCGGTGTCGGGGGAGAGCACGCTGCCACTTACGCCGACCACGCGACCATCGGTGACGGTCAGCGCGTCGACCCGGTGACGGAAGAGCAGAGTGACGAGTCCGGCATCCACCCCTCGACGCACCGTGGCGACGAAAGGCTCGAGAATCGCCGGGCCGGTGCCCCAGACGATGTGAAAGCGCGGCACCGAGTTGCCGTGCCGCGTGGCCGTGTCGCCGCCGCGCTCGGCCCAGCCCACGACCGGAAACAGCCCAATGCCCTTGCTGCGCAGCCACGCACGCTTCTCGCCTGCGGCCCACTCGAGGTAGGCATCGGCCCAGGCGCGCCCGTGCTCGTCGTCGGCTCGGTCGAAGCCTGCCGTGCCGGCCCAGTCTTGGCGAGCAAGATCGAGCGAGTCGCGGATGCCCATCCGTCGTTGCTCGGGGCTGTCGACCAAGAACAGCCCGCCAAATGACCACCACGCCTGACCGCCGAACGTGGCCTCGGGTTCTTGGTCGACGATCGTGACGTGCTTGCCGGCATCGACGAGCTCGGCCGCGGCGACGAGGCCCGCGAGGCCCGCGCCGACGATGATGGCGTCAGAACTCATGGCGCGAAGGTCATCGTCGAGACGCCGTTGATGATTTGCACCGTCAAGAAGATAGACAGTGCGATACCGAGCATGAACGCCGCGACGAACGTCGCGATCGTCACCCACATGACCGACAGCCCTTGACCCGTTCGGCGGTTGGCAACGACGGCGCGGCCGATCGTGTAGACGCCGTAACTCACGACAAAGGTTAAGAAGATCCAGGCCCAGTGGAACGGCTGCGGCACACCGCGCTGCTTGAGCTCGCGCCAGTCGAGGTAGGCGAACCAAATGATGAGTCCGGTCGTGATCCAGCCGAGCGCAATCATGAGCAGGTAGCCCGGCGTGACCAAGAACGTGACGGCGCTCATGCCGGTGGGGTCGGTGAGAAGGGCCTCGATGTAGCCGGACCAGTCAATGAACAACAAGCCCAACGTCGGCAGCCACGGCAGAAAGACGATGAGCCAGATCCACGGCGTGTTCGGGTCGGTGCCTTCAGGCGCTCGCAAGGCCTGGGCCGCGGCCGCCGCCGAGTAGGGCGTTTCGAGGGTGTCAGTCCACTTCGTGCCATCCCACCATCGGCGCTGAGCACTGCCCGCCGGGTCGGGATACCAGCCGGCAACAGCCGGTGATGCAGCGGGATCAGTCATGGGGTCTCCTCGAACGGGGGCGTCATTGCACGGGCGGTTCGGTGTCGATAATCGCACAGCCTCGCGCTCATCAGGCGGCATGCCCTTAGCGCGCGGGCGTGCTCACGATCTCGTCGGCGTGCTGGGCAATCCAGCCCATGAGAGGCAGCAAGTGTGCGGTGAGTTCGCGACCCCGCTCGGTGAGGCGGTAGGTGACGCGCGGCGGGATGACCGGCTCGGCCTCGCGGTCGACAAAGCCGTCGGCCACCAGGGTGCGCAGGGTTTGCGCGAGCATCTTTTCGCTCACTCCCTCGACGACGCGGCGCAGCTCGCTCCAGCGGTGATCGCCCGCGCTCAGGGCGAGCAGCACAAGCACGCCCCACGTGCTCGTGACGTGGTCGAGCACGAGGCGGCTATTGCACTGGGCGGGCAAAACTCCGCGCGTGACGCCGGGAACAGTGCTCAGGTCGACCATGCCCACACGGTAGCAGAGGTACTAACCAAAAAGTGGGTACTGCGGATTGGGAAGCTATCGGGCGAAGGCGGGGTTGACGCGAGAGTGCCGCAGAACGTCGGCGCAGCATCCACGAAAGGAACCCCCATGACCACGCTCATTACCGGTGCCACCGGACACCTTGGACGACTCGCGATCGAGGCCCTGCTCGACCGCGGCGTTGACACGGCGACGATCGTGGGCAGTGGCCGCGCGGTCGAGAAGGCGGCTGACCTGGCCGCGCGGGGTGTGCGCATCGTGGCCGCTGACTACACCGATGCGGCCTCGTTGGATGCGGCGTTTGCCGGTGTGGATCGCCTCGTGCTCGTCTCGAGCTCAGAGATGGGCCAGCGCGCCACCCAGCACCAAGCCGTCATCGATGCCGCCGTTCGCGCGGGCGTTCAGCACATCGTCTACACGAGCGTGCTCGACGCGGAAGAGACGGCACTCATTTTGGCCCCCGAGCACAAGGCGACCGAGCAGGCGATTCGCGCCTCGGGCATCCCGTTCACGATTCTGCGCAACGGCTGGTACACCGAGAACTACGCCGCGACCATTGCCCAGGGCGCCGCCACGGGCGCCGTGCTCACGAGCGCGGGAGAGGGCCGGGTGTCGAGCGCACTGCGCGCCGAGTATGCCGAGGCTATTGCCGCGGTGCTCACGAGCGAGGGCCACGAGAACCGCATCTACGAGCTGTCGGGAGACACGGCGTGGAGCTTTGCCGAGCTGGCCGAGGCCGTCGCCGAGGTCGCGGGCACGCCCGTGGCGCTCGCCTCGGTGAGCCCCGACGAGCACGCGGCTGCCCTCGCCGCCGCCGGGCTCGACGCGGGCACGACAGGTTTTCTCGTTGCGCTCGACGGTGACATTCGCGCGGGACTGCTCGACGCCACGAGCGGAGACCTCGCACGCCTCATCGGTCGCCCGACGACGCCGCTCGTCGACGCCGTGCGGGTGATTCACGCGGCCTAGCCCTGCGGCACGCCGAGCACTGACGCGGCGGCGCGCCGCCTACGGAGTGAGGTTCGTGAAGTCGACGCTCGCGAGCGAGATCTGCACGAGGTAGATCGCGAGCCCGATCGACACGATGATGCCCAAGACGATCGTGGCGATCGTGAACCACAACGACGCCATACCTCGACCCGTACGGCGGCGCGCCACAATGGCGCGGCCGATGGGGTAGACGGGCCACACGCTCGCGAGCACCAAGAACGACCACGCCCAGTGGAACGGGCGCGGAACCCCGCGGCGACGAAGCTCACGCCAGTCGAGGAACGCGAAGAGCACGAACAAAATGTTCGTGATCCAGCCGAGCGCCGTGACCGCGAGGTATCCGGGGGCGGTCACGATGCTCAGTTGGGCGGCCGCGGTCGGGTCGGTGAGAGACGTGACGACCACCTGCTCCCAGTCGATCAAGAAGATCGACAGCACCTGCAGTACGGGAATGGCCATGAGCGGCCAGATCCACGTCGTGTAGGGGTCGGTGCCCTCGGGCGCCTTCTCAGGTAGCGCCGCGGCAGCGGTTGAGTAGGGCGTTTCGAAGTGATCGGTCCACTGCATGCCATCCCACCAGCGACGCTGTGCGCCTCCAGCGGGGTCGGGGTACCAGCCGGCGGGCGTCGACGGAACGGCGGGGTCGGTCATGGGGTCTCCTCGAACGTGTTGACCATAGAAAACGCGGCTCTCTCAAGATAATCCCACAGCGTGGCTTCGAGCAGGGGAGCGAGAGCGAGACTCTCAACCGCGGCCCGCATGTGGCCGAGCCACCGATCGCGCGCATCGGGGTTGATGTGAAAAGGGTTGTGGCGCATCCGTAGTCGCGGATGCCCCCGTTGCTCGCTGTAGGTGCCCGGCCCGCCCCAGTACTGCTCGAGAAACGCGGTGAGTCGCCAGATGGCGCCCTCTAGCTCGTCTTCGGGATACATCGGCTTGAGCACCGGGTCGGCCGCGACGCCCTCATAGAAGCGACGAACGAGACGCTCGAAGGTCTCGTGGCCGCCCACCTGCTCGTAGAAGCTCGGGCTCTCGGTCACAGGTCGCTGTCTTCGGGCGGGGTGACGGGGCGACGGCTTGAGCGAGCGGCCTCGCGGGCGTCGATGCCATCCATGACGATGCGGTTGAGCGAGGGCACGGCGACGCCCATTTCGTCGAGCGCGAGCTTGAGGCGCAAGCGCAGCGCCCGCGCCATGTCGAATTGGTCGCCCGAGCGCACCTTCATCACGAGACGGATGACGAGGGCCTCGGCCGAGATCGACTCGATTCCCCAGATCTCGGGCGGCTCGAGAACTTTGCGTTTGAACTCGGGATCGGCGGCCATCGCGTTGGCGGTGTCGAGCAGCACGCGCTGCACCTCGTCGACGTCAGAGGTGTAGGGCGCGGGCAGGTCGATGATGACGCGAGCCCAGCCTTGCGACTTGTTGCCGACGTTGATGATTTCGCCGTTGCGCACGTACCAGAGCACTCCGCCGACGTCGCGCACTTGCGTCACGCGCACGCCCACGATCTCGACGACACCGCTCACGGGGCCTTGCGTCGACTGCAGCTCGACGATGTCGCCGACGCCCAGCTGGTCTTCGAAGACCATGAAGAGGCCATTGAGCATGTCTTTGACGACGTTCTGCGCGCCAAAACCAAGGGCGGCGCCCAAGATTCCCGCCGAGGCGATGAGCGCCGTGACCGAGAAATCCAGCTCGCCGAGCACGAGCACGATCGCCACCGCGACGATCGCCCAGGTCACGAGGTTGTTGAGCACCGTGCCCATCGTGCGCGTGCGCTGCACGACGCGAACGGCGTGCAACGGCGAAGCGCTGAGCTCAACGGTGTCGTCAACGTTTTGGGCCTTCTTGACGCCGGAGACGACTCGATCGACGACGCGACGGATGATCCCGATCAGCACCCAGCGCAGAATCACGGCGCCGACGATCACCCCGGCGATACGGATCGGCGGCTCGTATGTCGTGAGAAAGCTGCCGATCGTCGCCCAGAAGGTTGCCCAGTCGAAGTCGCCCATCGTGAGGCCAGCTTAGCGACCGCCCCGATGAGCAGTCTCTGCCTAGACTTTCGGCAGGCCTTGGGGAATGGAGTGTGCCGGTGGATGCTCGCACGATCGCGACCGTGTCGACACAGATCGACGACACCTGGACGGCCGATCAACGCGCGGCTTTTCTTGGCCTTGACCTGAAAGCGATGCGGCGCACGTTGGTGCTGCTTGCTGCGATCGCGCTCGTCGCTCTGGCGAGCATCATGCTGATTGCGATAGTCGGCTACGCACTGCTGGTGCCCACCCCGGAGATCCCCTTTGCGGTCATCGCCGCGGGGTCTGTGATCGGTATCGCCGTCGCGGCCACGCTGAGCGTGTGCACAACACTGCTCATGAGCACGCGTCTCGTGCTCGCGAGCCCCATGGTGCAGCAGTCTGTCGTCGTCTCGATGATCGTCGCTGTCGGTTACCTGACCATGAATGTCGCGCGGACATTGGGCGGGGCGCCCTGGCTCATTTCCGTCTCGCTCGGGTTGACCGCCTGGACGCTCGGTGAGGGCGCATCGCAGCAATCTCTCGTCATGTCGGCGCTTCGCCGACCGCAGTATCCGCGTCGAGGGCTCGCGATGCTGGCCGCGCAGCGTGCTGAATTCGGGCTCGGCGGTCACGCAACCGTGTTGGGTATCAGCACGACGCGAGAGGCCGTGGGAGGTCTCAGCCGCGGAGTGGTCGTGATCAGTTGCGCGGCGCTCTTGGCGGTCTCTCCGCTCGTGGGCTTGCTCGCCGCTCTCGTTCGCTTAGCGGCTGATCTCGCCGACGTGTGGGCACTGACGACGCAGCGCCACCGACTGCTCTCGATCGCCCCGGCTGTCGCCGCGACTCTGCTCGTGGTCGCGGTCGCCGCCCTCTACTAGAAGAAGGCAGCGACCGCGCCGCGACGATTACGCCCGGTCGCGCGCCTGGGCGGCAAGAGCACGCTCGACGCCCGCGAGGTTCTCGGTGACGAGGCGCCGCAGGGCCGGCTGGGCATCGGTGTTGGCGTCGAGCCACGTGCGTGTCGCATCCACCAGCGCCTGTGAGGCGAGCGGAGTCGGGTAGAGGCCCAGCACGACGTATTCGGCAATTGCGTAGGTGCGGCTTTCCCACACCTCGGTGAGCATGTCGAAGTAGGGCTGCACGAGCCCCTCGAGCGAGCCCGGGTCGTTCACGTGCGTGTAGCCCATGGTCGTCATGCGCACGATCACGTTGGGCAGGTCGTCGCTCGCGACGAGCGAGTCGAACGCCGCGCGCTTATCGTCGGCGCTCGGCAGGGCCGCTGCCGCGCGGGCGGCCGCCTGCTGGCCGTTCGAGGTGTTGTCGCGTGCCAGCGCCGCATCGATCTCGGCACGGGATGCCGCGCCATTGAGTGCCAACCCTTCGAGCAGCTCCCACTCGAGGTCGGTGTCAATCTCCACGCCGTCGAGCACGATCGAGCCGTCGCGCAGCCCGCGCAACGTCTCAACGTGAGCGGGAGTGCTCGCGACATTCGCAAAGAACTTGACGAACTGGAACTGGCTGTCGCTACCGGCTTCGGCCGACTGGGCGAGCGCCCACAGCGCGTCACCGATCTCGGCGATGATGCCCGGCCGAGCCGCAGGGTCGACATACAGGCGCGCAACGGTCAGCAGTTGCATGAGCGTCGTGCGCACGGTGGTCGACTCGGTCTCGCTCGCGATGTTGCCGAGCACGAGGCGCACGTAGTCGCGCGGTGCGGTTTCGGCATCGCGCGTCGAATCCCACGCCGAGCCCCACACGAGCGAGCGCGCGAGCGGGTTCTCGATCTTGCTGAGGTGTTCGATGGCCACGGCGAGTGAGGCGTCGTCAAGACGGATCTTCGCGTAGGCGAGGTCGTCGTCGTTGAGCAAGATGAGCGCGGGGCGATCCATACCCACCAACTCGGGCACGTCAGTGCGCGCGCCATCCACGTCGAGCTCGAGGCGGTGGGTGCGCGTGAGCGCACCATCCACGAGGTCATAGAAGCCGATGGCCATGCGGTGCGGGCGAATCGTCGGGTAGTCAGGATGCGCGCTCTGCAGCACCGCGAACGCGGTAATGACTCCCGCATCGTCGACGGTCAGCTCGGGGCGCAGCGTGTTGACGCCCGCGGTTTCGAGCCACAGTTGCGACCACGTGGCAAGCTCGCGCCCGCTCGTGGCCTCGAGCTCGGTGAGCAGGTCGGTGAGCTCGGTGTTGCCCCAGGCGTGCTTTTGAAAGTACTGGCCGACGCCGGCGAAGAACGCGTCTTGGCCCACCCACGCGACGAGCTGCTTGAGCACGCTGCCGCCCTTGGCGTAGGTGATGCCGTCGAAGTTGACTTGTACGTCTTCGAGGTCGTTGATGGTCGCGACGACCGGGTGGGTGGAGGGCAGCTGGTCTTGGCGGTAGGCCCAGCTCTTCTCCATGGCCTGAAAGGTCGTCCAGGCTTCGTGCCACTCGGTGGCTTCGGCCGTGGCGATCGTCGAGGCCCATTCGGCGAACGACTCGTTGAGCCACAGGTCGTTCCACCACTTCATGGTGACGAGGTCGCCGAACCACATGTGGGCGAGCTCGTGCAAAATCGTGACGACGCGGCGCTCTTTCACGGCGTCGGTGACCTTGCTGCGGAAGATGTAGACCTCGGTGAACGTCACCGCGCCCGCGTTTTCCATGGCGCCCGCGTTGAACTCGGGCACGAACAGCTGGTCGTACTTCTCGAAGGGGTAGGCAAAGCCGAACTTCGACTCGAAGTAGTCGAAGCCCTTGCGGGTGATGTCGAAGATGTAGTCCGAGTCGAGAAACTCGAAGAGGCTCGCGCGCGCGTAGATGCCGAGCGGAATCGTGCGACCGTCGGCGCTCGTGAGCTCGCTGTGCACGCTCTGATAGGGGCCCGCGATGATGGCGGTGATGTAGCTCGAGATGCGTTGCGTGGGCGCGAAGACGGTGGTGGCGGCGTCGCCACTCTCGGCGCGCGATGCCACGGGAGCGTTCGACACGACGACCCACGCGGCCGGTGCGGTAACCGTGAACCGGAACGTCGCCTTGAGGTCGGGTTGCTCAAACACCGCAAAGACGCGGCGGCTGTCGGGCACCTCGAACTGCGAATAGAGATACACCTCGCCGTCAACGGGGTCGACGAAGCGGTGCAGGCCTTCGCCCGTGTTGGTGTATTCGTGGTCGGCAACGACCGTCAGCACGTTGTGCGCGGCAAGCCCATCGAGCTGGATGCGCGTTCCGTCAGCTACCGCCGCCGCATCAAGCTCGACGCCATTGAGCGTGACGCTGTGCACCGTGCGCGTAATCGCGTCGATGAAGGTGCTCGACCCCGCCGTGGCGCTGAACGTCACCGTCGACGTCGACCGAAACACCTCATCGCCCGTCGTCAGATCGAGCGTGACGTCGTAGCTCTCGGTCTCGACCAGCCGCTTGCGCTCGTGGGCTTCAACTCGGGTGAGGTTCTCTGCGGGCACGGCGGCTGCCTCCTTGCGGCACGGTGCTGATGAGCACGGATTTCGGGATGCGCGGCTCGTGGCCGCACACCCCCTCAGCGTAGTGCGGGCTCAGTCAGCGCGTCGCGTCGCTAGGAAGCCCGCGGGGTGCCGTCGGGCAGCACCGCAGTGCGGGCCGGGGCCGGGTAGCTCGCCGACTCGGGGTCGGCGCGCAACCACACGACTCCGTGGGCGGGCAGGGTGAGGCCGGCGCGCAGGGTGTGGCGGGCATCCGTCAGCAGGTCGATCATCGTGCCGGGCAGGCCCGAGAGGGTGAGTGCGGCGATGGTGTGGGGTTGGTCGGCGACGTTGGCGAAGCAGACGATGGCGCCCGCGGGGCCGGGGCGCTGGTAGCCGAGCACGTGCGGGTTTTTGGTGTCGAAGCCGATGAGGGTGCCGCCGCTGAACTCGGGGGTGGCGCGGCGCACGGCGATGAGGTGCTGCAGGCCCGCGAAAATGCGGCCCGCGTCGGTGGTGGGGTCGCTGCGCTGCGCGTAGAGCTCGGCGGGGTAGTGCGGGCGGTGCGCCCAGCGGCTGTCGTCGGCCTGCGCGGGCACGTCGGCCCAGTGCGGGTCGTTGAGTTGGCCCACTTCGTCGCCCAGGTAGATGAGCGGAATGCCGCCCGTCGAGAGCACGATCGAGTGGGCGAGCAGAATGCGGCGGATGGCTCCGGCGTCGCCCGCCTCGAGGCCCGCGAGGGAGGCCGTGGTGCCCGAGATGCGGCAGTCGCCCGTCTTCGGGTTGTCTTGAAACGGGATGCCGCGGGCAAAGCTGCCGGGGAACCGGTTGACAAAGAAGTTGTTCAAGAAGCGCCGGTGGTCGAAGCCATTGATGCCGAACTCGGCGGCGTCTTCGTCGGCGAAGGTCCAGCCGATGTCGTCGTGGCTGCGCACGTAGTTGACCCACGCGGTGCCCGGCGGCAGGTTGTGGCGGCGGTCGAGCGCTTGCTGCAGCAGGCGCACGTCGCGCGTGGCGAGCGAGTTCCAGATGAGCGCCATTTGCAGCGGGTTGTAGCTGATGCGGCACTCGTCGACCGAGATGTATTCGACCACCTGGTCGGGGTGCACGATCGCTTCGCTCTTGAACATGACGGCGGGGGCCGCAATGCGCAGGGCCGCCGTGAAGATCTGAATGAGCAAGTGCGCTTCGGGCAGGTTTTCGCAGCTCGTGCCCAATTGCTTCCAGATGAACGCCACGGCGTCCATGCGCAACACGTCGATGCCCTGGTTGGCGAGAAACAGCATCTCGCCCGCCATGGCCCGCATCACAGCGGGGTTGGAGTAGTTGAGATCCCACTGGAAGGTGTGAAAGGTCGCCCACACCCAGCGCTCGGCCTCGGCGCGGCTGGGCACGGTGCCATCGGGGTGGGGAAACGGCACGAACGAGCCCGGGTGGTCATCGGGAAAGATCTCGCGCACCGTCGCCTCGAAAGCGTCGGGCTGCTCCCGGCCGTCGAAGACCCAGTAGTAGTTCTCAAACTCCTGCTCGCCCGCGATCGCGCGGCGGGCCCACTCGTGCTCGTTCGACGTGTGGTTGAAGATGAAGTCGAGCACGAGGGCAATGCCGTTGGCACGCAGCTCGGCCGCGAGGCTCTGCAGTTGCGCCATGTCGCCGAGCGCCGGGTTGACCTCACGGTAGCTCGAGACGGCATAGCCGCCATCGCTGTTCTCGGCCGGCGCCTCGAAGAGCGGCATGAGGTGCAGGTAGGTCAGGCCCAGTTCTATGAAATACGGGATGCGCGCGCGCACTCCCTCGAGATCGCCCGCATAGCGGTCGACGTAACAGACGCCCCCCAGCATCTGATTCGACTGGAACCAGTCGGGGTCGGCCAGGCGCGCCGCATCCACCGCGCGCAGCTCGGCCGGGCGGTGTTGCCACGACTCGGCGAGCTGGGTGACGAAGGCGGCGAGCTCGGCATCGACCCGTTCTGAGCCATAGAGCTCAGTCATGAGCCCGTGGATGCGCGGCATTTCGGCCGACGTGCGCGCCACAAACTCTGCCCAGTCGGCAGGGTCTGTTTCTGGCTGTCGCGCGTCGTCGAGCGCGTGCATCCACGGGTGGGTCAGCAGCACGCGGCCCAGTCTAGGGTTCTATGCCACCGGTTGCACAGATATTGTCCAACTGGACAACTCGTGAGACCATAGAGGCATGCACACGACCGTTTTCGAGCGCAATCGCCCCGATGCCCGCCTCATCGCCGAGAGCCTCGAGGGCTCGCGGCTGCAGCCGTTCTGGCTCGATGACCTTCCCGATCGCCCGGCGCAGCCCGCGCTCACCGGTCGCGAGACGGCCGACCTCGTCGTCGTGGGCGGTGGCTACACCGGACTCTGGACGGCCCTGCTCGCGAAACAGCGCGACCCCGACACCCGCGTGGTGCTGCTCGAAGGCAAGCGCATCGGCTGGGCGGCGAGCGGCCGCAACGGCGGCTTCGTCGAAGCCACGCTCACGCACGGCGCCAAGAATGGTGAGACGCGGTTCGCCGACGAACTCGAGACGCTCGACCGCATGGGCATGCAGAACCTCGATGAGATTCAGGCCACGGTCGATGCCCAGGGCTGGGCCGTGGACTTTGAGCGCGTCGGATCCTTCGCCGTGGCGACCGAGACCTACCAGGTGGCCGAACTCGAAGCCGCGCACGACGGCGAGCACGAGCTGTTCTACGACGCCACCGCGATGCGCGCGCAGATCAACTCGCCCACCTATGAGGGCGGGCTCTGGTCGACACGCGATACCGCGCTCGTGCATCCCGCCAAGCTCGCGATGGCCCTGATGCAGGCGTGCCTCGATGCCGGTGTCGAGATCTTCGAGTCGAGCCCCGTCGCCGACCTCAGCGCCGAGCGCGATGCCGTGACGGTCACGGTGCGCGGCGGCGGCAGCGTGCGGGCCGCGCGGGTGGCGCTCGCGACCAACGCCTTCCCCTCGCTGCTCAAGCGCTTTCGCCTGCACACCGTGCCGGTCTACGACTACGTGCTCATGACCGAACCGCTGACCCAGCCCCAACTCGCCTCGATCGGCTGGCAGGGTCGTCAGGGCGTGGCCGACAGCGCCAACCAGTTTCACTACTACCGCCTCAGTGCTGACAACCGCATCTTGTGGGGTGGATACGACGCGATCTACCACTTCGGCGGGCGCATTCGCCCCGAGTACGACGACCGTCGCGAGTCGTTCGAGAAGCTCGCGAGTCACTTCTTCACGACTTTTCCGCAGCTCGAAGGCGTGCGGTTCACGCACCGCTGGGCGGGCGTGATCGACACGTGCAGCCGCTTCTGCGCGTTTCACGCGACCGCGCACCAGGGGCGCGTCGCCTACTCGGCGGGCTTCACGGGCTTGGGGGTTGCGGCGACGCGCTTCGCGGCCAACGTCATGCTCGACCAGCTCGCCGGCGAGACGACCGAGCGCACCTCGCTCGACATGGTGCGCAGCATGCCGCTGCCGTTTCCGCCCGAGCCCGCGACCTACCCCGCCGTGCAGTCGGTGCGCTGGGCGCTCGACCGCGCAGATCACAATTCGGGAAAGAGAAATGCGTTTTTGCGCACGCTCGACGCTGTGGGTCTAGGGTTCGATTCGTGACCCTTCCCCTCGACGCAGCCACCGTGCTGCAGGCCCTCGAGCTTGAGCTCGAGCACGAGCCCGTTGACGCCGCTCAGGTCGTCGAGGGCTCGCCCACGACGGGCATCGCCGCACTTACCGAACTCGACGAGTGGGAGGTGGGGGTGTGGGAAATCACGCCCGGCACCGTCACCGACGTTGAGGTCGAAGAAGTGTTCATCGTGCTGCGCGGTCACGCGATTCTGCGCCGCGGTGACGGCACCGAGGTCGAGCTCTCGCCCGGCAGTGTCGGTCGCCTCGACGACGGCGAAGAAACCGAGTGGCGCGTGCTCGAGACGCTGCGCAAGATCTATATCGCGTAGCGCCCTGAGCCCGCGCGGCACCTAGAAGGTGCTGTCGCCCCGGATCACCACGTCGCTGCCGCCGTCTACGAACACGACCTGCCCGCACAAGTGCGAGTTGTCGACGCTCGTGAGGTAGCCGATGAGGTTCGCCACGACGGCCGGCTCGGCGATGCCGTTGAGCGGCATCGGCACCACTTCGAGAATCGCCTTGGTCGACTCTTCCGTCGCCGTGTAGGCGTCGGTCATCGGCGTGCGAATGATGCCCGGGGCCACGGCGTTGAGCGGAATGCCCGCCCCGGCCCAGTCGGCAGTCGCCGCGGTGCGACGAATCCACCGCACGAGAGCGCGCTTCGTCGAGCCATAGATCAACCCGCCGGCGCCCGCGTCGAGCAACTGCTGGGCGCGGTGCAGAGCAGCCGGCTCGTCATGCGCGAGGCACGCGTCGACGAGCTCGTCGTCGACCGGAAAGAGCGAGGCCATGGATGCTGTCGCCACCGCGCGCGGAGCATCCGACCCGCTCAGCAGCGGCCGCAGCCCCTCGAGCGTTGCAAGGGCGCCAAAGTAGTTCACCGCGACGGTGGCAGTGGATTCGGTCGCGAGCCCCGCGTTGGCGACGACTGCGTCGAGCCGCCCACCGCTGAGCTCGGCCGCCTGTGAGACGAGAGCCGCGCGGCCCTCGTGCGTGGTGAGGTCGACCGTGATGTCGGCGTCGTGCAGATCAACACCGATAACGCGATGGCCCTGACCCGTGAGCAGGGTGGCAGTCGCGGCTCCGATGCCGCTCGCCGCGCCCGTGACGAGGTATGTGCGAGTCATGATGACTCCTTTCGATCGGTAGTGGTTTCAGGGTCGCGCTGGCGCGGTCCACCCGACAGAGTCGAACGTCCTGCCCTCGTAGAATCGAGACATGCGCATCCACGTGGCAACCGATCACGCCGGCCTCGAGTTCAGCCAGACGGTGCGTGAGCACGTCGCCGCGCAGGGGCACGAAGTGCACGATCACGGGCCGCAGGTCTACGACGCGCTTGACGACTACCCGAGCTTTTGCATCAACGCCGCCCGCGCGGTCGCGCGGGATCAGGCCGCGGGCATCGAGGCGCTGGGCATCGTCTTTGGCGGCTCGGGCAATGGTGAGCAGATTGCGGCCAACAAGGTGCAGGGCATCCGTGCCGCCCTCGTCTGGAGCGACGCGACCGCGCAGCTCGCGCGTGAACACAACGACGCCAATGTCATCGCTATCGGGGCGCGCCAGCACTCGGTCGACGAAGCCCTGCGGTTTATCGACCTCTTCATCAGCACGCCGTTTCCGGGCGACGAACGCCACGTGCGGCGCATCGCACAGCTCGCCGAGTACGAAACCACCGGCACGATCGCCGGGCACGAGATCGTCTAGCGGTGCCCGAGGGCCATTCGGTTCATCGCATCGCGCGGCAGTTTGCGCGGCACTTCGTCGGCTCGGCGATCATCGCGAGCTCGCCCCAGGGCCGCTTCGCTGAGGGTGCCGCGCTGCTGAACGGTCGCACGATGACCGACTCCAAGGCCGTCGGCAAGCAGATGTTTCTCGAGTTCGATCACGCCCTCTGGCTGCGCGTGCACCTCGGCATCTATGGCGCGTGGGATTTCGCTGGCTCGGTCGCTCAAGACGCCACCCAACGCTCGGCGGGCGGCCGCATGGGCCAGACAAACATGAGCGGCACCGACCCGGATGCGGCGACGGATGCTCGCTCAACTGTCGTCGGCGAACACGAGGCATCCCTCTCGTCGATCGGGGCTCCGCGGCGCACGCGCTTGCGCATGGCCGAGGCCGAGAGCGAGAGCGCCATCGACGATGCGGCGCTCGAGGGCTTTCCGCCCGAGCCCGTGGGTCAAGTGCGCGTGCGGTTGCTCACCGAGCGCGCGGTCGCTGACCTGCGCGGGCCGACCGCGTGCGAGGTGCTCGACGCGGCGGCGGTGCAGAGCGTCATCGACGCGCTCGGCCCTGACCCGCTCGTCGATGACGCCGACGTGGGGGAGGAGCGCATGCTCGCGCGCATCCGGGGCCGGCGCGTACCGATCGGGCTGCTGCTCATGGACCAGTCGGTCGTGAGCGGAATCGGCAATGTGTATCGCGCTGAGCTGTTGTTTCGCGCGCGCCTCGACCCGCACACGACCGGGGCCGCGCTGCCCGACGACGTCATTCGTGCGCTCTGGCGTGACTGGGTGTACCTGTTGGGCCTTGGCGTGGAGACCGGCCAGATGCTCACGATGGATGGCCTCGACGAAGACGGCCAGCGTGCGGCGCTGCGCAACCGGGCTGATCGCCACTGGGTCTACAAGCGCGAGGGCTTGCCGTGCCGCATCTGCCACACGAACATTGCTCTCGAGGTCGCCGCGGGCCGCAAGCTCTATTGGTGCCCGAGTTGCCAGCAATAAGAGAGGTCACCCCATGAGGCACACGCCGCACTACCTGCTGCTCGACCACGACGAGATTCGCCGACTCATCCGCGAGAACCCCTGGGTGACGATCGTGTCGAGCCCGCCCGGCGGTGGCATCGTGGCCTCGCACTATGCCTTCTTGCTCGACGAGGCCGCGTCGACGGGTGACGAAATCGTGCTCGTGGGCCACGTGGGCCGCCCCGACGAGCAAGCCCACGAGCTGGGGCAGCACGAAGTGCTGCTCATCGTGCAAGGCCCGCACGGCTACATTTCGCCCAGTTGGTATGACGAGGGCGACATCATTCCCACGTGGAATCACGTCACGGCGCACCTCTACGGCACGCCCGAGATTCTCAGCGACGAGCACAACCTCGAGGCGCTCGCGCACCTCACCGACCACTTCGAGCAGCACGTCGCCGAGCCGCGAGGCTTGCACCTCGACCCGGAGTACTCTCGACGTGTAGCTCGAGGCACGGTCGGCGTTCGGGTGCGAGTGACGCGCATCGATGCCCGCGCCAAGCTCAGCCAGAACAAGACACCCGAGGTGATCGAGAACATCGTCGCCGAACTCGAGGGTGACGGGCCTTACAGCCACCCCGGCTTGGCCCGCGAGATGAGGAGACACCATGACGCGCGCGATTCGTAACGCACGCCCGCTCGGCGGCCATGACCCCATCGATCTGCTCATCGACGACGGCGTCATCGTCGGCATCACCCCCGCGGGAACCGCCCCCGCCGCACTCGACGACATCGACCTCGAGGGCCGCTTCATCATGCCCGGCCTGTGGGACGAACACGTGCACCTCACGCAGTGGGCGCAACACCGCCGCCGCATTGACCTGTCGTCGGCCGAGAGTGCCGCCGAAGCCGTGGCGATCGTGCGCTCGGCCATCGCTCGCGGTGAGGCGCGCGATTCTGTTGTCGTCGGCGTGGGGTTCCGTGACGGACTGTGGCCGGATGCGCCCGCCGCCGCCCTGCTCGACACTGTCGCGAGCGACCGCCCCATCGTGCTCGTGAGCGCCGACGTGCACTGCGTGTGGCTCAACAGCGCCGCCCTCGTGCACTTCGCCGTCGAGCCTTCGGCCGGCGCCGACGGCGATGGCGTCTTGCGCGAAGACGCGGCCTTTGCCATCACGGCTCGCCTCGATAGCGCGCCCGACGCCGAGCTCGATACCTGGGTTGCCGAGGCCGCGGCCGAAGCAGCGGCCCGCGGAGTCGTGGGCGTCGTTGACCTCGAGATGCGCTGGAACCGCGACGACTGGCTGCGCCGCGTCGCGAGCGGCTTCGATGCCCTGCGCGTCGAATTCGGCGTCTACCCACAGCACCTCGACCGCGCCATCGCGCTCGGCATGCGCTCGGGCCAGCACCTCGCGGGCACCGTCACCGTTGGCCCGCTCAAGGTCATCACCGACGGCTCGCTCAACACGCGCACGGCCTATTGTTGCGACCCGTATCCGGATGCTCCCGCCGAGGCCTACGGCCGCCTCAACGTGCCCCCTTGCGACTTGCACCCTTTGCTCGCCCGCGGCATCGAGGCAGGCTTCGAGCCGGCCGTGCACGCGATCGGTGATGGCGCCAACCGTTTGGCTCTCGACGTGTTTGCCAAGCTCGGCCGCGGCGGACGCATCGAGCACGCGCAACTCGTGCACGACAGTGACTTCGCCCGATTCGCGTCGCTCGGGGTCACCGCGAGCGTGCAGCCGGAGCACGCCGTCGACGACCGCGATGTTGCCGAGCGCTACTGGCCGGGCCGCACGCGCCGGGCCTTTGCGCTGCGCTCGTTCCTCGACGCCGGCGCCCACATCGTGCTGGGCTCTGACGCGCCCGTCGCGCCGCTCGACCCGTGGATCGCGATCGCGGCGGCGACGAGTCGCACGCGCGACGGCCGACCGGCCTTCCACCCCGAGCAGTGCCTCACGGTGGTCGAAGCCCTCGCGGCGTCGACGCGCTCGCTCGTGGCGCTCGGTGAGCCCGCGGATCTGGTTGCTCTCGACGTCGACCCGCTTGCCGTGAGTGCCGATAAGCTGCGCTCGATGCCCGTCGCGCTCACGATGCTCGGGGGCACCGTGACGCACGCGGCGCCCGCGCTGGGCGCCGTGTTCGCGGCGCGCTAACTGCTTCGACTTACCGCAACTGCGAGATGCGCGTCGCGATGTCGCGCGCGTTCTGCATGCGCCGCTCAAAGCGTGCGGCAATCACGATGATGATGACGCCTGCGAGTCCGAGCCACAGCCACCACTCGACCGACTCACCTACGAGCGTCAGCAGCGGCCACGACTGCACCAGCAAGTGAATGAGCAGGGCGATACCGCCGAGCACGAACGGTGCTTGCAGGCGCCGCACGAGGCCGATGACAAACACGGCCGCAGCGACCACGCCAATGGCGACGGCACGCCAGAGCGGTTCGCCCACGGCGTCGATCGCGAGCAGCGAGGGGGCCAACAGCGCGACGAGGCCGGGTGCGAGCCACAGCCAACTGCGGGCCTTCTCGACCGTGGCGAGGTGCAGGGTTCCGACGGCGAGCAGGGCAATCGCGAGCGGAACGCTCACGAGTTCGACCGGGTCCACTGCCCCCGCGAGGCCGAGCACTCCCGCGCCGAGGGCCCCCGAGCCGAGCGCGCCGGCCGTGGCAATGCTGCGCAGGCGGCCTTCGCCGAGCATCCACGCGGCGACGCCGACGGCGCTCAACACGAGCACGACGAGCACGGCGCGCACGAGCGAGCCGCGATCGAGCGGTTGGCCACCCGCGGCCGCGAGTAAGTCGAACGTCTGGGTTGCCGCGAGCACGATGAGAGCACCCACGCCGCTCAGCACAAGCGCGCTGCTCAGTCGGGGCAGCGCGGCATCGAGCCGCTGCTCGGCAAGCAAGGGAACGATCGCGAGCGCGAGCGCCACAGCCGCGACGACGATCGCGCGGGTGGCCGCGAGTTGACCGTCGTCGGCGGCGTGCAGTCCGCTCAGTGCGGCAGAGGGCAGCAGGGCAACGAGCAAGGCTGCGGCCGTGAGGGGAGCGGCCGAGGCCGACCCCGGCTGCGAGCGTCGTCGCGCGAGCAGGCTGCTGGCTGCCACGACGAGCAGCATCGCGCCCGCGAGCGGTAGCACATAGAGCTCGGCGGTCGTTTCGCCGGTGTCGGCGAGCCGCATCCACAGGGCAATCGTCGCGATGGCGAGGGCGACCCAGCCGATGAAGCGGCGGGGCGAGCGCGAGCCGATGAGGCCGTCGCGGCTCGTCGCGATGACGAGTACGAGCACGGCGAGAACCAGCACGGGCAGCCAGGGAAGCCCCGAATCGGGGTCGCGACTCAGGCCACTGATGAGCACGGCGAGGCTCGCGATGACGGCCGCGACATCGCCCGCGGCGCGATCAAGCGCGCCATCACTGAAGGTCGAGCGCAGCGTGCGGGCTCGCGATGACACCTCGCCGGCGCCTCCGTGAACGAGCAGGCCGATGATCGCGACGACCACGAGCGCGCCAACGGATGCTGCTGCCGCCAGGCTCGGCGACACCGAAAGCGGCGCGCTCTCAAGCCCGAGCAGCACGGCGCGAGCCACCACGAAGGGCAGCAGCACGCGGGCCACGCGCCGCTCGACGGAGCGATCGGCGCGCGCACGGCTCAGCGTGATCACGAGGCACAGGGCGACCGCCCCGAGGCCCAGGGTGAGGGCTCCGTCGAGGCTCGCCGCGCCGGGGAAGAACGCGGCAATGACGGCCGCGAGCGTTGCGACCGCGCCGACGACCTGACGTTCGAGGGCGGCGAGGCCTCCCACTTGACTGCTCGCGATGAGCACGGCGGCCGCAAGAATCACGGCGCTCGCGGCGCTCAAGCCGAGCCCGGGCAGGGCCACGCTGAGGTCGCCCGCGAGCTCGGGCATTGAGCCGAGCACGAGTGCCGCCGCGAGGCCCATGAATCCCGCGCGCAGCGGCACGAGGGCGGTGGTGGGGCGAGCAATCGCGATGGTCACGAGGGCCACGATGAGCCCCAGAGCCCAGCCGTGCGGTACCGCCCAGCCCGTGACGAAGGCGCCGAGCGCCGCGCCCGTGCTGAGCGGGATGCACAGGGCGACGAGGGCGCGGCGAGCATCCGTCGACGACACGCGGTTCGCGAGCAGCAGACCCACGGCCGCGCCCACCGCGAGGAGGGCAAATGCGAGCATGACGAGCCACCACGCGGGCAGCAGGGGAACCGCGGCGACCGCGACCATTCCACCCATGAGCGTGAGCGCCCGAGCGCGACGCACAAGCACTCTCAGGGTTGCCCAACTCAGGGCCGTGATGCCGAGCGCGAGGGCGAGCGATGCGATGGCGGCGATCGTGGTCGGCTCACCCGAGGTGACGGCGTCGGTGATGTCGAGCGGAATGATCTGAAGGCCGCGGGTGCCGGCTTCGACGAAGGCGGCGATGCCCACGATCGCGGCGAGGCCTGCGGCAATGGCGGCGAGGCCCGCCGCCGTAAACGTGGCCGACGCGGCTGAAGTGCGCACCGGTGCGTCGGCGGCAACACGCCGCCAGGCCTGTTCGGCGAGCACGGCCACGATCGTCGCCGCGATGAGGGGAGCGCTCACGACGAGTCGGTCTTGATCGAACCGTGCGGCCGAGATGACCGCGCCGATGACGGCGGCCACCGCGGCGCCGGCCCCGATCGCGCCGAGGGCGAGCGTGTCGAGAGCGCGGCGTGAGCCGGCCTCACGCGCGCGGCGCACCTCGGGCGCGAAGGTCACGAGGTGCAGGGCTGCCGCGGCCGCGAGCACGACGCCCGCGATGACCGGTGAGTAGCGCGATGGCGGGTCAAGGTCGAACAGGCCGAGCACCGCGACCATTGCCGCGACGGCGCCCGCGCTGTGCGCAACAATGAGGGCGCCGCGTCGGGCCGCCGAGCGCGAGACGGGCACGATCCACCACGAGAGAGCAGCGGCCGCGAGGCCCGCGATGCCTCCGGCGACGCCAGCGGTTCCCTCGAGCTGGGGCAGCAGTTCGGGCACGAGGTAGCCCGTCGTGAGGGCGGCGCCGATCGGCAACAGGCCTGCGCCCACCACCGCGGGAATCGCGAGCGACGACGTGCGCGACCACAGGGCCGCGGTCGCCCCCACGATGAGCAGGGCTGCACCCCAATAGATGGTCTCGTTCGTGGCGCCCAAGCCGCTGGGGTCGTTGAGGCGCAGAGCCCACGCGTCGAGCACGAGCATGACCGTGCCCAAGGCGGCGATGCCCTCGGCGGTCGACGTGAGCCCGCGACGACCGAGCATGCCCGCCGCGATCATCGTCGCGAGCGTGCCGCCCACCATGATCGCCATGCGCACGCTGCTGCCGAAGGTCACGAAGGCGTAGACCAGGCCAAAGACCGCAAACACCGACAGCAGGCTGATGCCCACGACGATGAGCGAGATCTGGATGCCCGAGCGGCGCGGCCCGGCACTGGGCGCACCCTCGGCCGGGGTGTGGAGCGGCGCGGCCACGGTGTCGGCGGGCGTCGCGAGCTGCGCGGCCGTGGCGGCGGGCTGCGCGGCCGGGGCCGGAGCGGCGGCTGGCGCCGAGACGGCCGCAGCCGCGGTGTCGCGGCGAATGCGGCCGATGATATCGAGGCGAGCATCCAGAGCATCGGCGATGTCGGCAGAGGCACTGGCCAGGTCGGCGGCCTCGGGGTGCCGCAAGTCGAGGCCGCAGCTCGTGCAGACAACGGAGGTCAGCGGCGTGAAGCATGCCGGGCAAATGCTGGTCGACCGCAGCTCGGCCGCCGAACGCGGAAAGAGAACGCGGCCTGCCCAGGCGCGATCGGGGGTGGAATCGCTCATGCGCACACGTTAGTGCCGTGACGTTCAACACGCGCGAAACGTTGGGATGCGTGTGCATGGCGGTCACCGCCAGACTGGAACCATGCCCGAGTCGACCGAGCCCTTCGTTGCCGCCTATACCCAGCACTTGCCCGCCGTGAGCCGCTATTTGGCCCGTCGTGTTGACCGCGCTGACGTTGACGACCTCGCCGCCGACGTCTTTGCGATCGCGTGGCGCAAGCGGTCGTCCGTGGCCGAGGGTGAAGAGTTGCCGTGGCTGTACCGCATCGCGTCGTACCAGGTGGCGAATCACCGCCGCCGACTTGCCGCGCGGGCTTCGGTCATGGGGCTGCTGTCGGTGCCCGACTCGGCGCCCTCGGCCGAGTCGCTCGTGACCGCCGATGCCGAGCTCGCGCGGGCGTGGGGCGCCATCGCCCCACGCGACCGCGAAGTGCTCGCGCTCGTCGTGCTCGACGATCTGCCCGTCAGTGATGCCGCTGTGGCGTTGGGGGTGTCGGCGAATGCCGTGAGCATCCGTTTGCACCGCGCCAAGAAGGCGCTCGCCGCAGCGCTCGGCGCAGGCCTGGCCGAAAACGGTTCGACCGATTCTGAAAGATCGACCGCCCCCGCGACATAAACCAGGTATGAGTGACAACACAGACAACCTGACTGACCGCCTTCGGCGTTCGGCGGGCACGGATGCTGGTGCCCCCGACCTCTCGCCCGACCTCGTTGCCTCGGCCGCGGGTCGTCGCGCCCCTCGACTCGTCAACCACGGACGCACCACGCGGCTCGCGAGCGCTTCGCTCGCCGCCGTCGCGGCTGTGGCCGTCGGGTCGCTCGTCGTCGTGAACCCCTTCGCCCCGCGTGCCCCGCTCTTCACGGCGGCCGCGGGCGCGCAGAGTGTCGCGGCTCCCGGTGGCGCACAGTCGGCCCTTGCCGCAGAAGACGCGAAGATGGCGATCTGGATCAACTACGAGTACGTCGCGGGCGCCGACCTCGGTACCGACGGCGGCAGTGGCGGGGTCTACGAGCTGCGCCGCATCGGTTCGCCCGAGCAAGTGATCGCCGATTTGGCCGACCAGTTTGGGGTCGACGGCGATGTCGCCGAGTCCTCATACTTCGACCCGGCCTACCCGACCTATGTGGTGGGTCCCGAAGACGGGTCAGCACCGTCGATCACCGTCACGTGGACGGGAACCGGCAACTGGTGGTTCAACAACCCCTCGGCGTACCCGCCCGCGGTGTGCGAGCTCGTGAGCTATGAGACCGAGAACGGCACCGAAGAGTACGAAGAGTGCGTCACGCCCGAGGTTCCGGCGAGCGAATCGCTCGCGCCGAGCGAGGCTGAAGCCAAGGCGCTCGCCGCTGAGCTCTTCAGCGGACTGGGTCTCGACGTTGACGCCGACGACGTGCGCGTGAGCGCCGATCTCTGGCAGACCATGGCAACCGTCAACCTCGTGGTTGATGGCTTTGCCACGGCGATTGACTACAGCGTGGCGTGGAGCCCGCTCGGCGAGATCGCCTGGGCTTATGGCCACTCGATCGAGGTCATCGACCGCGGCGACTTCGACACCGTCTCACCGACGGCCGCTGTCGACCGTCTCTCTGACTGGCGCTGGTTCGGCGCCGGCGGGCCGGACTACCAGAGTGGCATGGCCTACCTCGCCGCCGAGGCGGGTCTGGCGCGCAGTTCCGTCGCGGGTGACGAGTCCGTGTCATCGCCGACGGAGGGCGAGGTTGTCGAGCCTGTCGACCCCACCGACACCGTCGAGCCGGTCGAGCCGACCGAGCCGACCGAGCCAGTTGAGCCGACCGAGCCCGGCGAAGAGCCGATCGTCGAACCGACCGACGAGCCCATCGTCGACCCCACGATCGAGCCGATGCCGATTATCGAGCCCGAGACGGTGACCGTCACCGTCGAGTCGTCCGAGCCCACGTTGCTGCTGATGTGGGATGCCGACGGCAACGCCTGGCTCGTGCCGGGGTACGCCATGCAGCACCCCGACGGCTTCTGGAACACCATCGTTTCGCTCATCGAGGGCGTCATCGAACTGCCGGCACCCTTCGAGGGCGAGATCGTTCCCTTGCTCGAAGACTGACCCCCACGGAATAGACAGTGCCCCCGCGAGTTGGGTCGCGGGGGCACTGTCGTGTGCGCGGCGCCGGCGCCGAGTGGGGACTTCCGACCCTGGCCGGAGTAACGATGCGCGTGCAGGGTGGCCCCATGGCACGACGCGCGTGGGGCATCCTGATGATCGGAGTCATGGTCGGTCTATCAGCGTGCGTTGCGCCTGCACCGCCGATTGCGACTCCGTCGGCGTCGCCGACCCCCGAGGTGTCATCACCCACGGCATCGCCGACGGCGACCATTGACCCAGAACCCGAGCCAAGTGGCACCGCGTCGCCGCAGACCCCACCTCCCGACCGCGTCGTCGGGCTCACCGCCTCTGTCGGAGGAGGAAGCGGTGAAGTGCTGCTGCGCTGGAGCCAAAACGACGGCGACGTTGTTTCGTACATCGTGTTGCGGGCCCTGACTCCGGGGGGTCCGGTGACGCAGATCGGCACGGTCACCCCAGACCAGGTGGACGAATTCGAGATCGTCCCCTTCGTCGACACAACGGCAGCGGTCGCCTACTACCGGATGCGGGCCGTTGATGCCTCGGGCCAGCAAGGACCATCGTCGGTCGAAGTGTGTGGCGCGTCAGTCGGCTACAGCTGCTGAGCGAGTCGAGGCCGCGGCAAGAACCCGGACCGCTCTCAACGCTTGGGTGGCTGGCCTATCGAAGGTATTGTTCAAGATCCATTTCGACCCCCTGTGAGACAGACGCGGGCCCCCCGACGATGAAAATCGTGTCGGGCCGCATCTCTTGAAGTCGGTCGCGAACGACACTGGGGATGCTGTCGGGCTCGACAAGAAGCACTGGCCCAATGTCGAGAGTAGATGCCGAGAGGGCGTCGGCGAACGAGCGGCCCGACACGATCACGACGGCTCCGCCACCACCGGTGAAGGGGTCTTGTTCAGAGATTCGTACCGCGGTTTGGTATCGGTCAATGCCTTCGATGCGCGTCACGGAACCCGTGGTGAAAGAGCGCAGGCTTTGCGCCACCCCTTCCGACACCGACCCGCTTCCGCCGATGATGACGATGTTTGACGGTCTCAACCATCCGAGGGCCTGCTGAGTCTCGGAGGGAATCCCGGTGCGCGAAACGAGGAGAAACGAACCGTAGGTTCGGCGAATGAGGGGAACGGCAGCAAGGGCGTCGGGGTAGTCCGCGCCCGTCGCGATGTACGTCGTTCGTCCGGGGGTGTTGTCAGCACTCGCGACTTTGGCCGTATCGAACCGATTCGCGCCGTTGTTCATCACGAGGACCCCGCCGACCAAGTTCGCCAATTGCTCCTTGACTGATGGTGTGATGACGGCGCTCCCCCCGAACGAGACGATCGCAGACGGGTCGAGCCGTTGAATCTCGGTCCTCACCGATGGCGGAAGGGAGTCTCCTGGGATGAGCAAGAGCGGCCCGAAACTACTATTCGCGGCTGCCGTCAAAGCATCGGGAAACGTTCGCCCCGAGGCCACGAACACCTCGCACGCTTGAAGTTCAGCAAACCGAAGTTGCGAAACTGCAATGGCCGTCTGATATCGATCAGAGCCGGCAAGGCGCACGACGCCGGTCGGGGGATTGGTGTACTCCGTGCAATACCGGAATCGAGCTGGTTCAGCCGCTGTGTTAACGGGCTGCGCCGCGACCGCCGTCGGCGATGCGAGGGCGATGACAAGAGCGCCGGTGAGTATTCCAGCAAGGCGTCTGCGCAACATGGAGAAAACTTACCTTGTCGGCGACGGCGTAATTGAGAGGAACGAAACGGAGGGGCTGACGAGAATCGAACTCGCATCATCTGTTTGGAAGACAGAGGCTTTACCACTAAGCTACAGCCCCGCTTTGGGCCAGAAGCCCGCGCGACCTCCATCGTAACGCATCGGCGAAGGCACCCAGCCGAGCGGCGCGGCGACTCGGCTAGACTTGCCGAGGCCATTTTTCGAAGCGACGTCGCGTCGTGACGCTGACGTGGTTCACGGTCACGGTTTCGGGGCGTAGCTCAGCTTGGTAGAGCGCCCGCTTTGGGAGCGGGAGGCCGCAGGTTCAAATCCTGTCGCCCCGACCACAGCCCCAAGACTTCAGCACAACACTCAGGAGAGAACCCCTTTGGTCCAGTCCACGGTCGAGAAGCTCAGCCCGACGCGCGTCAAGATCGCCATCACGGTCACGCCCGACGAGCTCAAGCCGAGCATCCAGCACGCCTACAAGCACATCGCCGAGACGGTGAACATTCCCGGTTTCCGTAAGGGCAAGGTTCCGCCGCCCATCATCGACCAGCGCGTCGGTCGCGGCGAGGTGCTCAACCACGCCGTGAGCGAGGGCCTCGACGGCTTCTACCGCGCCGCCGTGAAAGACCAGGGCGTGCGTGCGCTCGGTCGCCCCAAGGCCGACATCACCGAGTGGCCGAGCGAGAAAGACTTCTCGGGTGACCTGCTGGTGACCATCGAGGTGGATGTTCGCCCCGAGTTCGAGATCCCCAAGTACGACGGCCTCAAGATCGAGGTCGAGGCGACCGACGTCACCCCCGACGAGGTCGAGGCCGAGCTCGAGAACCTGCGCAGCCGCTTCGGCACGCTCGTGACGGTTGACCGTCCCGCGACGAAGGGCGACTTCGTTCAGCTCGACCTCGTTGCCACCGTCGGCGGCACCACGGTCGACACGGCGAGCTCGATCTCGTACGAGCTCGGCTCGGGTGAGCTCATCGAGGGCATCGACGACGCCGTTGACACCCTCACGGCCGGCGAGACCACGACCTTCGAGTCGAAGCTGCTCGGTGGCGACCACGAGGGCGAGATGGCCCAGATCGAGGTCTCTGTGCTCTCGGTGAAGGAGCGCGAGCTGCCCGAGGCCGACGACGACTTCGCCCAGATCGCCAGCCAGTTCGACACCATCGGCGAGCTGCGTGCCGACCTGCGTGAGCAGTTGCTCAAGCAGAAGTCGTTCGGCCAGGGGGCTCAGGCACGCGACAAGCTGCTCGCCGCGCTGCTCGAGAAGGTCGAGATTCCCGTACCCGACTCGCTCGTTGAGGGCGAAGTGCACCGCCACCTCGAGAACGAGGGTCGACTCGAGGATGACGCCCACCGCGCCGAGGTCACCGAGTCGAGCACGACGACCTTCCGCAACCAGATCTTCCTCGACGCTCTCGCCGAGAAAGAAGAGGTCAAGGTCAGCCAAGACGAGCTGACGCAGTACCTCATTCAGGGTGCCGCGCAGTACGGCATGGAGCCGGGCGAGTTCATCAAGATCCTCGACCAGAACGGCCAGATTCCGGGAATGGTCGGCGAGGTTGCTCGCTCGAAGGCGCTCTCGGTTGCGCTCAGCAAGGCGAAGGTGGTCGACACCAAGGGCAAGCCCGTCGACCTGACCGCGTTCACCGCCGCCGCCGTGGCCCCGGTTGCCGACGGCATCAGTGCCGACGATCACGCCGGGCACGACCACGACGACCACGAGGGTCACAACCACTAGGTCACGCATCACCACGATGGGCTCGGCGCTTCGGCGTCGGGCCCATCGTCGTTCGGCGGGCCAAAGCCCGGGGCGCTCTGCCCACGGCGAACACGGCCGTTCTCGCGCGTTCGCTTGGGTAGATTCGAACAACGAGACGAACAGGAGCTCTTTCCATGGCTGAACCGGCAATGCCGAACAGTGTTTTCGACCGACTGCTGAAAGACCGCATCATCTGGCTCGGGTCAGAAGTGCGCGACGAGAACGCCAACGAGATCGCGGCCAAGCTGCTGCTGCTCGCGGCAGAAGACCCCGAGAAAGACATTTACCTGTACATCAACTCGCCCGGTGGCTCGATCACGGCGGGCATGGCGATCTACGACACGATGCAGTTCGTGCCCAATGACATCGTGACGGTCGGCATCGGCATGGCCGCCTCGATGGGCCAGCTGCTGCTCACCGCCGGCACGAAGGGCAAGCGCTACATCACGCCCAACGCGCGCGTGTTGCTGCACCAGCCGCACGGTGGCTTCGGGGGCACCTCGAGCGACATTCAGACGCAGGCGCAACTCATCGTCGACATGAAGCACCGACTCGCCGAAATCACGGCGGCGCAGACCGGCAAGACGGTTGAGCAGGTCAACGCCGACGGTGACCGCGACCGCTGGTTCACCGCCGAAGAGGCGCTGGCCTACGGCTTCGTCGACCACATTCGCGCGTCAGCCACCGACATCGTCGGCGGCGGCGGCACGAGCGGCAAGTAACGCGGCGAGAGACGAAGGACGACACTCATGGAATTCCCCACCTACGGCGCCGCGAACCCCGCACTGCCGAACAGCCGCTACATCTTGCCGAGCTTCGAAGAGCGCACGGCCTACGGCTACAAGCGTCAAGACCCCTACGCCAAGTTGTTCGAAGACCGCATCATCTTCCTCGGCGTGCAGGTTGACGACGCCTCGGCCGACGACGTCATGGCGCAGCTGCTCGTGCTCGAGAGCCAAGACCCCGACCGCGACATCGTCATGTACATCAACAGCCCCGGTGGCTCGTTCACGGCCATGACGGCGATCTACGACACGATGCAGTACATCCGTCCGCAGATCCAGACCGTCGTGCTCGGCCAGGCGGCTTCGGCCGCGGCCGTGCTGCTCGCGGCCGGTTCGCCGGGCAAGCGCCTCGCTCTGCCGAACGCACGGGTGCTCATCCACCAGCCCTCCACGGGCGATGCGGGCCGCGGCCAGGCGAGCGACATCGAGATTCAGGCTAAAGAGATCGCTCGCTTGCGCGAGTGGCTCGAGGTCACGCTCTCGAAGCACTCGAACCGCACGGTTGAGCAGGTCAACAAAGACATCGACCGCGACAAGATCCTCATCGCCGACGAGGCGCTCGAGTACGGTCTCATCGACCAGGTGCTCACGAGCCGCAAGACGGTGACGGCCGCGCTGACGGCGTAGCCACACGTTAACGAACGAGCCCCGCATCCGATATCCGGATGCGGGGCTCGACTCGTTTCGAAGGCCGAGACCTAGCTACCGCTGGTCGACTCGGTGTTCGAGCGCTCGGTCTGCTCGGCGCGACGGTTGCGCGTGATCACTGCACTCGCGATGATCGCGCTCACGGCTGCGATCACTGCGAGCACGAAGGCCACGATCGTGAGCACGACCGCCGACTCGGTGTCGGCAGTCGTGTCAGCACCGCCGGGCGTCGTGTCGCCGGAGGCGTCACCGGAGCCGGGGCACTGGGGCGCTGACGCAAGTGCGGGTGAGGCGGTTGCGTCACCCGCGGGCTCGTACCGGAAGGTGATGGTGTCAGAAAGCGTGTGGCCATCAGCCGACACGATCTGAAACGTGAGGGTGTAGTCGCCTGCCGCCCCGAGGGCCGCCGCTGTTGACATCGAACGCCCGTCAACCGTGACACAGCCATCGCCATAGAACCCGCCGTTGGCATCACTGATAACCATGCCAAACCCCGCGGCCTCGCCCGTGAGATCGAGCAAAATGTCGTTCGTCGTGATGTCGAAGGCCGCGGGCACCTCGGTGAGCGTCTCGCCGTCGGCGGGCGTCGAAGACACAACGTAATTGTGCGCCGCCGCCGGAGCGGCCGCCCCGAGCACAATGCCCAGGGCGACCGCAACGGCACCGAGCGCGGCCAGCGTGCGCTGACGCGTCATCGAGGTCATGAGGTGGCTCAGGCCTTCGTTGCCGTCGCGCGTCGAGCAAGAACGGCGAGCACGACTCCCACGATGCCGACGATCACGCCAACAACACCGAGCACGCGCGCGAGCACGTCGCCCTGTGCGGCGGCTGATCCGGCGTCGGTCGAGTGAGCGTCGTCGGTGCTGTGGTCGTCACCGCTGTGGTCGTCGCCCGCGCCGTGGCTGTGGTCGTCATCGGTGGCAGCCGTGAGCGTGACGAGAGGCACTTCGTCACCCACCCACTCGACCGAGCCTTCGGTGCAGGTTTGCGTCACCGGAAACTCGACCGTGTCGCCGGCTTCACCCTCGGGCAGCTTGAGTGACAGCGCGAACGTGTCACGCAGGTCAGAGGGCAGTCCGCCCGTGGTCGAGGTGTAGACCACCTGGGTCACCTGCTCGCTCGACTCGTCGAAAACCCGCTCGACCGTCCACGACGGGTTCACCGTCGGGGTGACGCTCGCAATCGACTCGGGAATGTCAATCGTCACGACCTGAGTCGGTGACTCTTCGCAGCCATGCGGGACCGAGAAGGTGACAACCGTGTACGAGCCCGCGGCCGTGCTGCTGGCGTCGGCGCTCACGTGGGCACTCGCGGCCGTGGGGGCCGAGAGGGCAAGGGCGGTGCCGGCGATCGCGGCGAGGGTGATGCTCACGTGCTTCTTCATTGCAGATTCCTGTTCGTTGACGTGCTCGACGTCAACACGTGATCGTGCCGAGGCGCCGAGCGAAAAATGGGGTTCAGTGAGAGGTCGCCCGTTAGGCGATCGCACACACCGGAGGCCCACGACGATCAGGAATGCGCACCGCGTCGGTGCCGCGAAGAAGCGAGGGATGCTGGCCGCGAGCGACCAGGCGCCCGACTGTCGGCACCCCGGGCGCGACGTCGCCCTGCAGCGCGCGAGCGAGCGCGGCGAGCAGCGCGGCGAGGCACCCCGCAACGGCAGTGACTCCGACGCGAATGAGCGCGTAGGCAACGATGGCCGCGGCCACGTGGCCTGCGATCATCGCCATCGTGGGGGCGGCCGCCGCGACGCTGGCATCGACTCCAAGGCTGAGCGGCAGTGCGTGGCCGTGCGCCGATGCAGAGTGTGCGGCGTCGTGCGCCGCCACCGGGCTGCTGGCGCCGAAGAACGCGAACATCGCGTGGAACATGACCTGGTCGAGCGCCACACCCGCGGCCGTGCGGCGGCGGCCCAAGCGGCGGCCCACGACGAGCATCCCGAACCCGCCCGAGAGCACGAGGGCCGCAATGATCGCGACGATCGAGGGGCTCGAGCCTCCGGCGGCCGTGTGAAATGCCGCCGCGACGAGGGTCGACACCCCCGCGACAAGCCACGACGCAGCAAGACGCTGGCGCCGTACGGCAAGGGCAGAAGTCGCGGTCATGACACCAACAAATATAGGCGCCGCCGCTGAGTGGATGCCCCGCTCAGGCCGCCCTCGTCGCGACCACGGCGCCGCGCACGACACCCGGGTGGGGTGAGGTGCACGCAGAACGTCGTGTGACCGCGTTAGGCTCGCGTAACGGGCGGGTCGAGTGTGATCTGCCCTGCGATTGAGGGGTGAGGCAATGGCTCGCATTGGAGAAAGCGCCGACCTGCTCAAGTGTTCTTTCTGCGGAAAGAGCCAGAAGCAGGTTCAGCAGCTCATCGCCGGCCCCGGCGTGTACATCTGCGACGAGTGCGTCGAGCTCTGCAACGAGATCATCGAAGAGCGACTGGCCGAATCGAACGAGTCAGAAGCGGCTGAATTCGACCTGCCCAAGCCGAAAGAGATCTACGCCTTTCTCGAGGAATACGTGATCGGCCAGGTCGCCGCCAAGAAGTCGCTGTCAGTGGCCGTCTACAACCACTACAAGCGCATCCGCGCTCGCCAGACCATTACGGCCGCCGAGCAGTTGGCCGACGACGTCGAGATCGCCAAGAGCAACATTCTGCTCATTGGCCCGACGGGCTGTGGCAAGACGTACCTCGCGCAGACGCTCGCCAAGCGCCTCAATGTGCCCTTCGCCGTTGCCGACGCCACGGCCTTGACCGAAGCCGGCTACGTCGGTGAAGACGTCGAGAACATTTTGCTCAAGCTGTTGCAGGCCGCCGACTTCGACGTCAAGCGCGCCGAGACGGGAATCATCTACATCGACGAGGTCGACAAGATCGCCCGCAAGGCCGAGAACCCCTCGATCACGCGCGACGTGTCGGGTGAGGGCGTGCAGCAGGCGCTGCTCAAGATTCTTGAGGGCACCGTGGCGAGTGTTCCGCCGCAGGGTGGGCGCAAGCATCCGCACCAAGAGTTCATTCAGATCGACACGACCAACGTGCTGTTCATTGTCGCGGGTGCCTTTGCCGGGCTCGAAGACATCATCAGCGCCCGCGCCGGCAAGCGCGGCATTGGCTTCGGCGCCCCGCTGCACGACAAGTCGCTCGAGAAGAACCTCTTCAGCGAAGTGCTGCCCGAAGACCTGCACAAGTTCGGGCTCATCCCTGAGTTCATCGGTCGCCTGCCCGTCGTCACGACCGTGACGCCGCTCGACCGCTCGGCGCTCATCGAAATTCTCACGACCCCCAAGAACGCTCTCGTTCGGCAGTACCAGCGCATGTTCGAGATCGACGGGGTTGAGCTCGAGTTCGAGCAAGACGCTCTCGACGCGATCGCCGATCTCGCCGTTCTGCGGCAGACCGGCGCTCGAGGGTTGCGAGCCATTCTTGAAGAGGTGCTCGGCCCGATCATGTTCGAGGTGCCGTCAAACGACGACGTCGAGCGCATCGTCGTGACGCGAGACGTCGTGCTCGAGAATGCCGCCCCGACGATCGTGCCGCGGAGTATCGCGCCGCGGCGCGAGAAGTCTGCCTAGCAGCGCCACCCACGCATGACCGAGCTCAGCATCGGGGTGCGCGACGACGCCACGGGCCCCGCTAGCCTCACGGCGACGCGCATGAACCGCCACACCTTCTGGTGCGGCCAGAGCGGCTCGGGCAAGACCTATGCGCTCGGGGTGGTGCTTGAAGAGCTGCTGCTGCGCACGGCACTGCCACTCGTCATCATCGACCCCAACGCTGACTTCGTTCGGCTCGGTGAGGTGCGTGAGGGTGTAGATGCTGACGTTGCGGCCACGCTGTCATCGCGCGACATTCGCGTCTTGCGCCCCGCCCACGTCGGCGGCGACGCGTTGCGCGCACGATTCTCGACGATGCTGCCGCAGTCGAAGGCCGCGATCATGCGGCTCGACCCCATTGCCGATCGCGAGGAGTTCAACGCCTTTCTGCACCTCGGCGACTCGAACGAGCCGCTCGACGCACGCACGCTCATGACGCGCTTGCGCGAGGCTGCCGACCCCGGGATGCTCGCGATCGCCCAGCGCATCGAAAACCTCGCACTGCTGCAGTGGCAGATCTGGGCGGGCGAGAACCCGGCCGCGAGCGAGATCATCGCTGAGCGGCCCGATGCCACGGTGCTCGATATCGGTGGGTTCGCGCATCCAGAAGAATCGCTCTCCGTCGTGCTCTCGGTGCTCGACGACCTGTGGATGCGGCGCGAGGAGCGCCGACCCGTTCTGCTCGTGATTGATGAGGCGCACAACGTGTGCTCGCCCGAGCTCACGGGCACGCTGGCGGTCGCCGTGCGCGAGCGCATCATCCAGATCGCGGCCGAGGGTCGAAAGTATGGCCTGTGGCTGCTGCTCTCGACCCAAAGGCCCTCGAAGGTGCACCCGGGAGTCATTTCGCAGTGCGACAACCTCGGGCTCATGAAGATGAGTTCGCCGGCTGATCTTGCCGAGTTGGGGTCGGTGTTCGGGTTCATTCCCGACGAACTCTTGGCGCGCGCCGCGTCGTTCGAGCAGGGTCAAGCGTTGCTCGCGGGCGGCTTCGCGCCCACCGACGGTGTCGTGCGCATGCGCGAGCGGTACACGCACGAGGGTGGCGCCGATGTGCGCGTGCCCGTTCGCGGCTGAGCGGGCTACCCTGGCGGCATGAGCGACTCACTGCGCGATCGGCTGAGGGCGTTGCCCGCCTTTGCAGCCGAGCTCCCGACGTTCGACCCATCGAGTGCTCCCGCAACGGCGCACGAGTTGTTTCTGCAGTGGCTGGACGACGCGCTCGCGCGCGGCGTGCTGCAGCCCCACGCCTGCACGCTGTCGACGGCGGGGCCGACGGGCCACGTGACGGCTCGCACGCTCATTCTGAAAGACCTCGTCGATGGCCAGTGGGTGTTTGCCGGCGCGCGGTCGACCCGCAAAGGCATCGATCTGGCGGCGAACCCGAGCGCAGCACTCACGTTCTACTGGCCCGAGCTTGGCCGCCAGGTGCGCGTGACGGGCGAGGTTGAAGAGCTGCCGAGCGCGGTTGCCGCGGCCGACTGGGCTGCACGACCGGCCGTGACCGAGCCGAGCAACCCCGACTGGGCGGCCTGGGCCCTCGCTCCGACCGAGGTCGAGTTTTGGCAGGCGCGCCACGACCGCCAGCACGTGCGTCACTGGTACCGCGCGGCACCCTAGGCTCGACCTCGTGCTGCAGCCGATCATTGCCGGGATCATCGGCGCACTCACGGGCTTTGCCAGTTCCTTCGCCCTCGTCATCACCGGTCTGCTTGCGGTGGGCGCGAGCCCGGCTGAGGCCGCGAGCGGGCTTCTCGTGCTGTGCATCGGTCAAGCGTTGCTCGCGGGCGTACTCTCGTGGCGCTTCCGCTTGCCGCTGAGCTTTGCGTGGTCGACTCCGGGCGCGGCTCTGTTGGTCGCCGCTGAAGGTTCGACGGGGTCGTACGGAGCAGCCATTGGGGCGTTCATCGTGTGCGGGCTGCTCATCATCGTGAGCGGATTGTGGCCGTGGCTCGGTCGAGCCATGACGCGCATCCCGATGCCGCTCGCGGGGGCCATGCTCGCGGGCATTCTCTTTCCGATTTGCATCGCGCCCGTCACGGCGGTCATGCAAGAGCCGCTCTTGGCGGCGCCCGTCATCATCGTGTGGTTGCTGCTCATGCGGTGGCTGCCACGCTGGGCCGTACCGGCGGCGATGCTCGTCGCGATTATTGGCGTGGTCGTGAGTGCCGGTAGCGAGTGGATGACCGGCGCAACACTCACGCCCGGCCTCACCGTCACGCTTCCGCAGTTCGACCCGCTCGTGATCGTGTCACTCGGCGTGCCGCTCTACATCGTCACGATGGCGGGGCAGAACGTGCCGGGCTTCGCGGTGCTAACGACGCTGGGCTACCGTGACGTGCCGTCACGCACGATGCTGGCCGCGAGTGGAGCGGCCACCGCGCTGACCGCCCCGTTCGGCGGATACGCGCTCAACCTCGCTGCGATCACGGCGGCCCTCATGGCCGGCCCCGACTCGCATCCGGATCCGGCCCGCCGCTGGGTTGCTCCCATCGCGGGAGGCGCGACCTATGTGCTGCTCGGGCTCGGCGCGGGTGTCGCGACCGCGCTCGTCGCGGCGGCTCCGCCCATCTTGATCATCGCGGTTGCGGGGCTCGCACTCTTCGGCGCGTTCGCGTCGGGACTCGTGAGCGCCTTCGAGGTGCCCGAGACCCGCCTGACCGCGGCCGTGACGCTCATCGTCGTCGCCTCGGGCGTCGTCGTGCTCGGAATCGGCAGCGCGTTCTGGGGCCTGCTCGTCGGCGCGCTCGTCATGCTCGTCACGCACCGCAGGAGTACAGTCGACCCGACCCCGCCAGAGGAGGCATCATGACCACCAGCGCCACGGAGCAGCGTCGCGACGCCAGAGTCGGAGCCGCCCGCAAGGGCGCCATCTACGGAATCATCGTCTCGTTTTCGCTCGCCGCGATTGTCGGCATCATTGCCCTGCTCAGCGGCGACTTCGGGGAGATTCAGGGCAAGGTCATTCTGACCACGCTTCTGATGGGTGCGACAAGCATCACCGCCCTGTGTCACCTTGCGATCGCCGACCGCGCCATGCGCCTTGTCGGCTTCGTCGGCCTCGCCGCGAGCGCTCTGGCCCTCGTGACCGGGCTCGTGATGATCTGGCGCAGCTGGAACGACTCGTCGTTCGAAGACTGGCTGAAGGTCTTCATCGTCTCGAGCATCCTCGCGGTGAGCTTCGCGCACGCCAATCTGCTTTTGTTGCTCGCGGGTCGACGGCGGCGGGTTATTCGCATCGGGCTCATGGTTACCCTCGTGATGATTGCGGCCGTCGCCATCATGATCATCCTTCCCGTCGTGAGTGAAGGCGAGATTCCGGGCTACGAGAACGAAGCCTGGTATTGGCGTCTCTTCGGCGTTGTCGGCATTCTCGACGTGCTCGGCACGGTCGTCGTGCCCGTGCTGGCCATCTTCGTGAAAGACGCTCCGGCGGTCGCCGTCGCCGATGCGATGGGCCAGGATGCTCCACCGGCCTCAACCGCGCCCGTCGACCACCTGATCCTCTCGTTGCCGGCCGAGCTCTCGCGTGCGGTCGAGCAGCGCGCCGCGGCCGACGGGGTGGACCCAACCACCGCCGCGCTCGCCGCCCTGCGCCGCGGCCTGCAGTAGCGCGGCTGAGTTCGCTCGCAGACCCGCGCTGCCCGGCACGGCTCGCTAGCCTGGAGTCATGACCGCCGACCACAACGCCCTGCCGCTCGACGAGACCTCGCGGGCGGCTCTGGCCGGCCACGGCCTCACCTATGCGGTGCTCGACACGAGCAACACCGCGGCGTTTGACCGGTTCGTGCAAGCCGTCTACCGCGGCTTGCACTTCGAGGCGCTCACGCCGGAACAACTCACCGAGTATCGAGCGGGCTTCGGGCACGCTCGCTCGGTCGCGGTGCATGACGCCACTGCCGCTGAGGCCGACACACCTGTCGCCACGGTCACCTCGTGGCGCACACCTCTCAGCCTCGGTGATGCGCGCAGCATCGAGGCCTGGGCGATCAGCCTCGTGCACGTTGCCTCGACGCATCGCCGCCGGGGGATCGCGCGAGGGCTGCTCGAGGGTGAGCTACGCGCGGCACACGCGGCAGGCATCCCGATCGCCATGCTGACGGTCTCTGAGGCAACCATTTATGGGCGCTGGGGCTTCGGGCCGGCGGCCTATTGTGCCGACTATCGCATCGCGACGCGCGAGCTGACGGTCACCGCCCCCGCAACCCCGGGTCGCGTGCACCTGGTCGAGGCGCGCGCTCTGCGCCCCCGTGCTCCGGGCATCGCGGCGCGCGCTCACGAGCGCGTGGGTGGCGAGGTCGCGAGCGATGATTTGCACTGGGATCGCGCGTTCGCCCTCGCGGCGCGAACCGCCTCGCACGCGCCGAAGCTGCGGGCCGCGCGGTACGACGACGAGCACGGAGAGCCGCAGGGCTTCGTGCTGTATTCGGTCAACGAGCACGCGAGCGACTTCTCGGCTCACACGCTCACGGTCGAGCACTTGTGTGCCGCGACTGATGATGCCCTGACGGCGCTGTGGCACTTCGTGCTCGATCAGGATCTCGTATCGACCGTGGTCGCCGAGTTGCGTCCGGTCGACGAGCCCCTCGAGTGGATGGTCTCGAATCCGCGCGCGGTCGAGACCATCGCGCGGCGCGAACACTTGTGGCTGCGCATTCTCGACGTGCCCGCGGCGCTCACGGCGCGCCGCTATGCCGCCGCCGATTCGGTGGTGCTGCGGGTGAGTGACTCCCTCGGTTTCGCGACGGGCGAGTGGATGCTCACGACAACCCCCGATGGCACCGCGACCGTCTCGGCCCACGCCGGCGACCCGCACGGCGCTGCGGTCATCACGCTCGGCGTCGAGGCGCTCGGGTCGCTGTTGCTCGGCGGAACCCCCGTCGAGGCGCTGCGCATTGCCGGCCGCCTCGCCGAAGGATTCCCCGGCTCGGCAGCGCGCTTCGCCGCGATGCTGCACGTTCCGCGCGCCCCGTGGCTCAGCACCTGGTTCTAGGCGCGTTCTGACGCGCTACGCGGCGAGGCCGCGCCGCTGTGCTGAAGCGCTACGCGGCGAGGCCGCGCCGCTGCAGCAGCGGCTCGATGACCGCGTCTCGCCCCCGGAACTTGCGGTAGGCGTCGAGCGGGTCGCCCGCGCCGCCAAGCCCGAGCACGTACTGCCGGAAGCGATCGCCATTGGCGCGCGTGAGGCCGCCGTTCTGCTCGAACCACTGCACGGTGTCGGCGTCGAGCACTTCGCTCCAGATGTAGCTGTAGTAGCCGGCGTCGTAGCCGCCCGAGAACGTGTGGGCGAAGTACGTGCTCGAGTAGCGGGTGGGCGCCGCCGGGTTGTCGAGACCCACGCGCTTCAGTGCCGCGGCTTCGAAGGCGGCAACATCCGTCACGGCAGCGGCTTCGGCGGCGCTCAGCGTGTGCCAGGCCTGGTCGAGCAAGGCAGCGGCGAGGTACTCGCTCGTCGCAAAACCCTCGCCCCAGAGCTGCGCTGACCGTACGCGATCGAGCACCTCGGCCGGAATCGGCTCGCCCGTTTCGTAGTGCACCGCGTAGTCGTTGACGATCTCGGGCCAGAGCATCCACATCTCATTGACCTGGCTGGGGAATTCGACGAAGTCGCGGTACACGTTCGTGCCCGTGAAGCGCGGGTAGGTGACGTGCGCGAAGAGGCCGTGCAGGGCGTGCCCGAACTCGTGGAAGAACGTGTTGACCTCGTCGTAGGTCAGCAGCGTCGGCTCGCCCGCGGCGGGCTTGGGCACGTTGAGATTGTTGACAACGACTGTCGGATGCTCAAGCAGCGTGTTCTGCCCGATGAGCTCGTTCATCCACGCCCCGCCGCGCTTGCTGTCGCGCGTGTACAGGTCGAGCAAGTAGAGCCCGAGCTCGGATCCATCCTCGTTGTGCACCTCGAACACCCGCACCTCCGGGTGGTAGCCCTGCAGGTCGGAGCGTTCGGTAAACGTGATGCCGTAGACCGCGGTCGCGGCCGCGAAGACGCCCTTCTGCAGCACGCGCTCGGCCTCGAAGTAGGGGCGCAACTCGCTCGTGTCGACGTCGTAGTCGGCCTTGCGCACCTTCTCGTTGTAGAAGGCCCAGTCGTGTGCCTCGATGGGGTGGCCCGCGAGGGCTTCGAGCTTGGCTTGCTCGGCCGCAGCGTTGCGCGCGGCGGCGGGGGCGAGGCGCTCGAGCATGGCGGCGACGCGCTCGGGGCTTTTCGCGGTCTCGTCAGCCGTGACGAACGCCGCGTGGTTGGCGAATCCGAGCAGTTCGGCGCGCTCGGCCCGCAGTCGCGCGATCTCCAGCAGCACGGGGCGGTTGTCGTAGTCGCCGTTACGGCCACCGCGGGCGCGCGAGGCAGCCATGATTCGAGAACGCACCTCGCGGTTGGTGAGGCTCTCGAGCCAGGGGTGCCCCGTCGGCAGCACGAGCGTGACGAGGTACTTGCCCTCGAGTCCGCGGTCGGCAGCCGCTTGCGCGGCGGCGCTGAGTTCACCGGGGGAGAGGCCGTCGAGTTCGGCCGGGTCATCGATAACGAGAGCGAGCTCGTTGGTGTCGGCGAGCAGGTTCTTTTCGAACCGGGTTTCGAGGGTCGAGATGCGCGCGTTGAGCTCGCTCAGCCGCGCCTTCTGTTCGTCGTCGAGGCCCGCACCGGCGAGCGTCATCTCGGTGTAGTGCCGCTCGACGAGGTAGCGCTGTTCGGGCGTCAGGCCCAGCGAGTCGAGCTGCTCGTGCAGTTGCGCGATACGCCAGTAGAGCGCCGCATCAAGCTTGATGGCGTCTTCGTGGGCCGCGAGTTTCGGGGCGAGCTCTTCTTCGAGCGCGTTCGTGACGTCGTTCGAATCGGCCGAGGCCTTGTTGTAGAACACGCGCAGCACACGCGTGAGCAACTGGCCACTCTGCTCGAGGGGAACCATCGTGTTCTCGAAGTGCGGCATGTCGCGCCGACGCGTGATGTTCTGAATCTCGGCGAGTTGCTCGGCCATACCCTGCTCGATCGCGGGGGCGTAGTGCTCGTCGCGAATCTCGGCGAAGGGCGGCAACTGGTAGGGCAGGGTGCTCGCGGCAAAGAACGGGTTCGACATGGCTCTAGCTTAGGCCCGGGCGTGCAAAGACTTCTCTGCAAAGATTCGCTTGCAAAGAAACCTTTGCATTGCTACCGTGGGGGCATGGCAACCGACACCAGCCCCGAGGCGAACCGCATCGCTGACCTCGACGGCCTCAAGGCGCTCGCGCATCCCTTGCGCATGCAGCTCATCGAGGCGCTCTCGACGCACGGTGACGACACAGCGAGCGGCCTGGCAGAACGGCTCGGCGAGTCGAGTGGGGCCACGAGCTACCACTTGCGCCAGCTCGAGAAGCACGGCTTCGTGCGTGAGGTTGCTGGTCGCGGTACGGCTCGCGAGCGGTGGTGGGAGCGCGTGCCCGGCCCCATTCACATCGGCAGTGACGAGCTCACCAACAGCGAGGCAGCCCGGGCCGCGTCACGCGTCATCATGCGCGAGTGGCTGCACCACCGCGAGGCGGGCGTGCGCGACGTTATCGATCGCGGCCACGACGTGCTCTCGCCCGAGTGGCGTGAGGCCACGTCGTTGCAGTCGACGAGCGTGCACGTCACCGCGGCACAACTCAACGAGCTCAATGAGCAGATCAGCGACCTGCTGGTGGCGTTCGCTCGCGAGCACCGTGGGCAACGCGTGCCGGGTTCGCGACCCGTGCAATTGCAGTACTTCGGTTTTCCCGTTCTCGACGGCATCGAGATTCCGGCCACCACGACCACCCAGAACAGGGGCTGATCATGACCACGATTTCGCTCACGGTGTGCGACGCGACTCCTCGCGAGTCGACGCTGCGCAAGCTTGCTCTCTCAACGGGCGTCGCGCTCGTGCGTTGGGCGCACCGCCGCCCGACCCCGCCGACGCACGAACAGCAAGCCCGGCGGCTCGCTACTCAACGCGCCGCCGCGCAGCAGCGCGACAGCCTGCGGTACGGCATCACGCAGTAACGCCCCCGGCGGGTCGCTTAGCGCGGGGTGTCGCCGTTCTCGATCGTCACCGTGCCGTCATGGGCGACGCGGATGACCGTTCCATCGTCGAGCTCAACCACGGGTCGCCCCTCGAGCCACGTGAGGGTCCAGCGCCACAGCGTGGTGTCGTAGCCGAGCAGCTCGCCCTCCACGGCGCGAATCGCGCCCACCACGTCGGGGCTCAGCCGTGCCGGCGCTTCGCCACCCACGGCCCATCGGGTTCCTAGCTGCATGGCTCAGACCTCCCACTCGTAGGTGACCCACGTAGCGCGCGTGGCCAGCCGATCGTAGACCCGCTGGGCACGCTCGTTGTCGGCCGCGGTGATCCAGCGCACCGTGCCGCCGCCGTGGGCGCGAGCGTGGGCGGCGACGGCCTCGAGCAGGGCAGTCCCCGCGCCCGAGCCGCGCACCTCGGGCACGGTGTAGAGATCATCGAGAAACCATCCGGGGCCGGCCGTGAAGGTGTCGGGCTGCTCACGCACGTGCGCAAAGCCCACGACCTCGGCATCGAGTTCAGCGACGAGGCAGACGAGCGGATGCTCCGCATCCGTCAGCCACGCCCACACGCCGTCAAGCACCGCGTCATCGAAGGCCGTCTCGTAGAAGACGCCGTACGCGGTGAAGAGCTCGCGCCACCGGGCGGCGTCACGCGCTTCAATGGGTCGGACGCTGATGGCACTCGTCATGGCTCAGGCCTCCGGTTGTTCGCCGAGTTCGATTGAGACGACCGCGACCTCGTCAGCCGCCTCGAACGTGAGCGACTCAATGCGGCCCACGGCAGCAAGGTCGCCCGCGGCGAGCTCGAGCAGCGAGGGGCCCGCGATGACGGCGTTCGTGACCGGCGTCTTTTGCGAAGCCTTGGCGTCGGTCTTGGCGCGGCGGATGCCGATGAGCGCTTGTGAGACGAGCGGTAACAGGCCGCCGTGCTGGGCGTCGACGCCGAGCTCGTCGACGGTCGGCCACGGTGAGGTGTGCACCGAGGTCTCGTGCGTCCAGCTCCACACCTCTTCGGTCGCGAAGGGGATGACCGGAGCGAACAATCGCACGAACACGTCGATCGCGAGCTGCAGCGCCGTGACGGCGCTCGCCTGGCCTGCCTCGCCCTGGGCACCGTAAGCGCGCTCTTTCACGAGCTCGAGGTAGTCGTCGGTGAAAGTCCAGAAGAACTGCTCCGCCGCTTCGAGCGCGCGCGCGTGGTCGTATTCCTCGTACGCGCGGGTCGCTGTCGTGACAACCTCACCCAGGGTCGCGAGCATGTCGATGTCGAGCGGCTCGGTCACCGCATCCGGCCCCGTCACAGTGCCCGCGGGGGCCTCGAACGAGTAGACGAACTTAGCCGCGTTGAGCACCTTGATCGCGAGTCGGCGCCCGATCTTGATCTGCTTGGGGTTCTGCGGGTCAAACGCGGCGTCGGTGCCGAGGCGTGACGACGCGGCCCAGTAGCGCACCGCGTCGCTGCCGTGCTCGTCGAGCATTCCGGCCGGAGTCACGACGTTGCCCTTCGACTTCGACATCTTCTTGCGGTCGGGGTCGACGATGAAGCCCGAGATGCCCGCGTGCTTCCACGGAAGGCTGCCGTGTTCGAGCTCGGCCCGCAGCACGGTCGAAAACAGCCACGTGCGAATGATGTCTTGGCCCTGACTGCGCAAGTCATACGGAAACACGAGACCAAAGAGCTCGGGGTCGTCTTCCCACTTGCCGGCGATTTGCGGGGTGAGGCTCGACGTAGCCCACGTGTCCATGATGTCGACCTCGCCGATGAAGCCGTTGGGCTGGCCGCGCTGCGCTTCGTCGTAGCCGGGCGCGGGCATCGAAGCCGGGTCGACCGGCAGCATGTCTTCGCTCGGCACGATGGGGTCGCCCGTGGGCTCGCCCTCGGCGTCGAGGTGGTACCAGACCGGAATCGGCACGCCGAAGAATCGCTGACGCGAGATAAGCCAGTCACCTGACAGGCCGCCGACCCAGTTCTCGTACCGTACGCGCATGAAGTCGGGGTGAAACTCGATCTCGCGGCCGCGTTGCAGCAAGCGGGCGTTGAGGTCTTCGTCGCGCGCGCCGTTGGCGATGTACCACTGCCGCGTCGTGACGATCTCGAGCGGCTTATCGCCCTTTTCGAAGAACTTCACGGGGTGGGTGATGGCGCGCGGCTCGCCCACGAGGTCGCCCGACTCGCGCAGCAGTTCGACAATGCGAGCCTTCGCACTGAATACGGTCTTGCCCGCGAGCTCGGCGTAGGTCTCGAGTGCAGCGCCCACGATGCCCTCCGGGGCTTCGGCGAGAATGCGACCGTCTTTGCCCAGGATCGGGCGCAGGCCGAGGTCGAGCTCGCGCCACCACACCACGTCGGTCAGGTCACCGAAGGTGCAGACCATCGCGATGCCCGAACCCTTGTCTTGCTGGGCGAGGTGGTGCGCCACCACAGGAACCTCGACGCCAAACAGGGGCGTGCGCACGGTCGTGCCGAACAGCGGCTGGTAGCGAGGGTCATCGGGATGCGCGACCAGGGCAACACACGCCGGAATCAGCTCGGGGCGCGTCGTCTCGATGTCGATCGTCGTGCCATCCGGGGCGTGGAATGACACTCGGTGAAAAGCGCCCGGCATCTCTTTGTCTTCGAGTTCGGCCTGCGCGACGGCGGTGCGGAACGTGACATCCCACAGCGTCGGGGCGTCAGCGCGGTAGGCCTCACCGCGCGCGAGGTTGCGGAGGAAGGCGCGCTGCGCTGCGCGCTGCGCGTCGTCGCCGATCGTGCGGTAGGTCTGGCTCCAGTCGACGCTCAAGCCGAGCGTGCGCCACAGGTCTTCAAACTGCTTTTCGTCTTCGACCGTCAGTTGCTCGCACAGTTCGATGAAGTTGCGGCGGCTGATCGGCACCTGGTCGGCAGCTTTGCCGCTCGCGTTGTCGCCGCCCTCGAAGGGAGGCGTGAAGGACGGGTCGTAGGGCAACGCCGGGTCACAGCGCACGCCGTAGTAGTTCTGCACGCGGCGCTCGGTGGGCAGTCCGTTGTCGTCCCAGCCCATCGGGTAGAAGAGGTTCTTGCCCCGCATGCGCTGAAACCGCGCGGCGAGGTCCATGTGCGTGTAGCTGAAGACGTGACCGATGTGCAGCGAGCCCGATGCGGTCGGCGGGGGAGTGTCGATCGCATAGACCGAGTCGGGCCCCGCATCCACCGCCGCCTGACGGTCAAAGCGATAGGTTCCGCGCTCTTCCCACAGCGGCCCCCACTTGCTCTCGAGACCTTCGAGGGCGGGCTTCTCGGGCATGCTGGCGTTGCTCATCGCAGGTCTCGCTTCGCTATAGGCGGCACCGTGTCAGAAGGAGGGGTGCCTGAGTGTGGGGAGTGCCCCCATCGTACCGGCGGCGCTGCGTGACTACTGGCGAACGATGATGACCGTGCTGTGCGTCAGGCGGCCCGCCGAGTCTTCGAGCGTGACCGTGTAGCGCTGGCTCGCTTCGCTGCACTGGTAGTTGAACGTGTAGGTCGCCGTCGTGGGCACCGACTCGAACGGTTCGGCTTTGGCGTTGTTGGTGCCGATGCCGAACCACGCGTTGACGGCGTTAGTGCTGCTCCAGCTCCACGTGATGGCCACGGCACCGGAAGTGTCGGGGCACGAAGCGACGCTCGGACCGACGAAGGTCGCGAAGCTCGGGCTCTGGGGCGGGGCGGGCGGCGCGCTCGGCGACTCGCTGGGTTCTTCACTCGGCTCTTCGCTCGGTTCGGGCGACTCGCTCTCGGTGGGCTCGGGGCTCGCCGACTCACTCTCGGTGGTCTCGGGCGAGGGCTGCGCCGTGTTCGAGTTGGCATTGCCGACGAGCAGCACGATCACGACGATGAGCGCGACGAGAACGGCGGCCACGATCGCGATGAGAGCGATGAGCATGCCGCGGTTCTGCCGCTCGGCCGGGGCTGCAGCACTGGGGCTCTGCGGCACGGGCGTGGTCGCTTGTTCGAACCGCTCGGTGGGGGTCTCGTCGCTCATTGCTGCTCCCAGGTTGTGTGACCTCGTGGCCGGTCGCCCATCGGCTCCGGCGCGCTCAGCCTAGAGCGCCGTGAGCCCTGGGGGCCAGGGGTGCTTATGCGGGGGCGACGGCGTTGTCGCCGATGACCCCCTGATAGAACGCGAAGCTCTTCTTGGGCGTGCGCTCCTGAGTGTCGAAGTCGACGGCGACGATGCCCCAGCGTTGCTCATAGCCTTCGGCCCACTCAAAGTTGTCGAGCATCGACCACACGTAGTGCGCTTCGAGCGGCACCCCCGCATCGATGGCACGGCGGGCCTGCTGAAAGTGCGTGCGAAAGAACTCCACGCGGTGGTCGTCGTCGACCGTCACGGCCGAGGTCGGGTCAGGCATGCCGTTCTCGGTGATGACGAGGGGAATCGCCGGGTAGTCGGCCGCGATTCGCGTGAGTAGGTCAAACAGGCCCTCGGGGTGCACTTGCTGCCAGGGTGCGCTGGAGGTCGGGAAGACCGGCACGGATGCTCCGTCAAAGCCCGCCCCTTCCGCGCCGTAGTACTGCACGGCCAAGAAGTCGCTCGGGCTCGAGATCGTCGCGAGATCACCGTCGAGCACGAGAGCGTCGAATGCCGCGCGATTCGCCGGCACGAGGCCCCGCAGGTTGCCGACGGCATCGGTCGGGTAGCGGCCGAGCAAGACCGGGTCGAGAAACAGGCGGTTCTCGCGCCCGTCAATGCGTTTCGCCGAGTCGGCGAAGACTTCGCTGATCGGGTAGATCGGGGCAAGGTTGAGAGCGATGCCGATGCGCCCCACCGCGCTGCTCGCACGAAAACGCTCGACGGCGAGCCCGTGCCCGAGCAACTGGTGGTGCACGGCGGCGGCGGCCGCGTCGGGTGACGTGAGCCCGGGTGCGTGCCCGCCGTACCAGTGCCCCACGAAGGCGTGCGTTTTGGGTTCATTGATCGTGAACCAGTCGGCGGCCACGTCACCGAGCGCGTCAAACATGATGGCGGCGTAGTCGGCGAAGCGGTAGGCGGTGTCTCGCGATGGCCAGCCGCCCGCATCCTGCAGCGCTTGCGGTAAGTCCCAGTGAAAGAGCGTGATGCCGGGCCGAATGCCGCGGTCGACGAGGCCGTCAACGAGCCGCCGGTAGAAGTCGATGCCTTTCTGGTTGACGGCGCCGCTACCGGTGGGCTGAATGCGCGGCCAGGCCACCGAGAAGCGGTAGGCGCCGATGCCCAGTTCGGCCATGAGGTCGAGATCGCTCTCCCAGCGCACGTAGTGGTCGGCCCCGGGGTCTCCGGTCGCGCCGCCGCGAACACGTCCCGGCTCAGCGCAGAATGTGTCCCACACCGATGGCCCGCGACCGTCAACCGTGGTCGAGCCTTCGATCTGAAACGCCGAAGTGGCGGCCCCCCAGGTGTAGCCGGTCGGAAACCGCATGGGGTCAGTGGGCGGAATCCACGCGGCGCTTGTCGTCGGCATGGGCGTGACTCCAGCGGGGGTGCACGCGGCGAGAGCCGCCGTCGTCGTGGCAGCAAGGCCCAGCCCGATGAGGTGGCGGCGGCTGAGGGAAGCGGTCATGGGTTTCCTCGGCGGTGAGGGTGGCTACGGGGTCGATTCGCGGGGCTCGCTTGGTCATGAGAGCGCTCTCACGCCAGCGATCGAAACTCTATCGCACGCCCTCATCACCTACACTGGAGACAGCGACTGTGATCCGGCCATCACCGGGGAGTCCTCGGAAGAACGGTGTTCTCGAACACCCACTAGACCCGAGCGGGGCAGGCCCGTTACAGCCGGAGCAGAGAGGCGCAGTATTCGGAGAATCCGGATGCTGGGCAAGCGGGGTGGTACCGCGGCAGGTCAGAGACCGGTCGTCCTCGCGGGACGTGAGTGCAGCATCCACAGACCGCATCGACCGGAGACGCCATGAGCTACCCCCGCCACCGCCCCGAGAGCACCGTTGTTGCCTCACCCACATTTTCGACGCTTGAGCACGAGGTGCTCGCATACTGGGCCGAGAACGACACCTTCCGCCGGTCGATCGCGCTGCGCGAGGGCTGCGACGAGTGGGTGTTCTACGACGGCCCTCCGTTCGCCAACGGACTGCCGCACTACGGCCACTTGCTGACGGGCTATGCGAAAGACGTCTTTCCGCGCTTTCAGACGATGCGGGGCAAGCAAGTGCACCGCCGCTTCGGGTGGGACACCCACGGTCTGCCGGCCGAGCTCGAGGCCATGAAGCAACTCGGCATCACCGAGAAGTCGCAAATCGAAGACATGGGCATCGAGGCCTTCAACGCCAAGGCTCGTGAGAGCGTGCTGCTCTACACCGACGAGTGGCAGACCTATGTGACGCGCCAAGCGCGATGGGTCGACTTCGAGAACGACTACAAGACTCTCGACATCACGTTTATGGAGAGCGTGCTGTGGGCCTTCAAGACGCTGCACGACAAGGGCTTGGCCTACGAGGGCTACCGCGTATTGCCCTACTGCTGGCGCGACGAGACGCCGCTCTCGAACCACGAGCTGCGCATGGACGACGACGTCTACAAGGTGCGCCAAGACCAGTCGGTCACCGTGAGCTTTCCGCTCGTGGGCGAGAAGGCCGAGGCACTGGGGCTGACGGGTGTCAAGGCCCTCGCCTGGACGACGACGCCGTGGACGCTGCCGACGAACCTCGCGCTCGCCGTCGGCCCCGCGATCGACTACGTGGTGGTGGATGCCGGGGCTGAGTCGTTCTTGCTCGCTGCCGACACCCTGGGTTCGTACGTCAAGGAGTTCGGGTTCGCCTCGCTCGACGAGGCGCGAACAGCTGTTGTGCGCACTGTGCGCGGAGCAGACCTGGGCGGCGTTCAGTACGACCGGCTGTGGGACTACTACGCCGACGCCGAGGTCTGGGGCACACCGAACGCCTGGCAGATTCTCGTGGCCGAGTACGTCGCCACGGGCGAGGGCACGGGCATCGTGCACCAAGCACCCGCGTACGGCGAAGACGACCAAGCGACGTGTGCTGCCGCGGGCATCCCGATCATCATTTCGGTCGACGACGGCGGTCGTTTTCTCGATGTCGTGAGCGAGGTGGCGGGCCTGCAGGTCTTCGACGCCAACAAGACGCTCATCGGCATGCTGCGCGATCAGGGCCGTCTCGTGCAGGTGCGCAGCTATGAGCACAGCTACCCGCACTGCTGGCGGTGCCGCAACCCGCTTATCTACAAGGCCGTCTCGAGCTGGTTCGTGCGCGTCACGCAGATTCGCGACCGCATGCTCGAGCTCAACGAGCAGATCACGTGGGTGCCCGAGAACGTCAAGCACGGGCAGTTCGGCAAGTGGCTCGAGGGAGCGCGCGACTGGTCGATCAGCCGCAACCGCTATTGGGGTAGCCCGATCCCGGTGTGGAAGAGCGACGACCCCAATCACCCGCGCGTTGACGTGTACGGCTCGCTCGCTGAGCTCGAAGCCGACTTCGGCACGCTGCCGCGCAACGCCGCGGGCGAGGTCGACCTGCACCGCCCATTCATCGACGAGCTCACGCGCCCCAACCCCGACGACCCGACGGGGCGCTCAACCATGCGCCGCATCGAGGATGTCTTCGACGTGTGGTTCGACTCGGGCTCAATGCCCTTCGCCCAGGTGCACTACCCGTTTGAGAACGCCGACTGGTTCGACTCGCACAATCCGGCCGACTTCATCGTCGAGTACATCGGGCAGACGCGCGGCTGGTTCTACACGATGCACATTCTCGCCACGGCGCTCTTTGACCGCCCGGCGTTCAGCAACGTCATCAGTCACGGCATCGTGCTGGGCAACGACGGCCAGAAAATGTCGAAGAGTCTGCGCAATTACCCCGACGTGAGCGAGGTCTTCGAGCGCGACGGTGCCGACGCCATGCGCTGGTTCCTCATGTCGAGTTCGGTGATTCGCGGCGGCAACCTCGTCGTGACCGAAGAAGGCATTCGCGCGGGTGTTCGCGAGTTCTTGCTGCCGCTGTGGAGCACGTACTACTTCTTCAGCCTCTACGCGAACGCCGGCACGCTCGGAGCCGCCGAGCGCCGTACCGATTCGAGCAACGTGCTCGACCGCTACGTGCTCGCCAAGACGCGTGATCTCGTCGTCGAGGTGACCGCGCAATTCGAGGCCCTCGATGCCCCCATGGCCGCGGCCGCCTTGCGCGACTTCGCCGACGTGCTCACCAACTGGTACGTGCGGCGCTCGCGCGACCGCTTCTGGGCGGGCGATGATCGGGATGCTCATGACACGCTCTTCACGGTGCTCGAGACGCTCGCTCGTCTCGCGGCGCCGCTCGCGCCCCTCGTCGCCGAAGAGGTCTGGCGCGGCCTCACGGGCGGCGAGAGCGTGCACCTCGCCGATTGGCCGCGTGCCGAGGACTTTCCGGCCGACGAGCCGCTCGTCACCGCGATGGACCGCGTGCGCGCGATCGCGAGCTCGGGTCTGGCGTTGCGCAAGGCCCAGTCGCTGCGTGTGCGCCTTCCCCTGCAGAGCCTCACGGTCGTGACGCCCGGGGCCGCGGCGCTCGCCGACTTCAGCGACATCGTGCGCGACGAGCTCAACGTCAAGACCGTGACGCTCGTCGAGTTCGACGAGAGCCTCGTCGATGACTACGGCATCGCGCGCCGGCTCGCCGTCAATTCGCGTGCCGCGGGCCCGCGCATCGGTAAGCAGGTACAGCAGGTCATCGCCGCCGCCAAGGCGGGCGACTGGTTGCTCGACGGCGACACGGTCGTCGTCGGTGGCGTGCCGCTCGAGGAGGGGGAGTACACGCTTGAGCTCGAGCTCGACGACCCCGCCGCGGCCGTCGTCTTCTTGCCGGGCAGCGGATTCGTGCTGCTCGACACGCGCGTCACCCCCGAGCTTGCGGCCGAAGGCCTCGCGCGCGACGTCATTCGCGCCGTGCAGCAAGCGCGCAAAGACGCGGAGCTCGACGTGAGCGACCGCATCGCGCTGACGCTCGGCTGTGACGACGCCGCGGCCGTTGCCGCGATTGAGGCGCACCGCGAGCTCATCAGCGCCGAAACGCTCGCCACGACGCTGCATGTCGGCGCCGCGGGCGAGGGTGAGGCGACCGCTGTCGGCGAGGGGGCATCCGTCACGGTGTCGGTGGCGCGCGCATGAGTGGCCCCGACCGCCAGGCGGCCGCCGACCGCGCGGCCGCCGATGCGGTGCACGCCGCGCTCATCTCTCGCGGCAGCGAGGCGAGCCCTCAGCCGCGCCTCGAGGCGACGCGTCGCGCGGTCGAGCTGCTCGGCGACCCGCAGCGCAGCTTCGCGATTGTGCACATCACGGGCACGAACGGCAAGACCTCGACGGCGCGCATGATCGAAAGCCTGTTGCGCGCCTACGGGCTGCGCACGGGCCTCCTCACGAGCCCACACTTGCTGCGGCTCAACGAGCGCATAGTGATCGACGGCGAGCCCATCGCCGATCGCGCACTCGCCGATAATTGGGACGACATTTCGCCGTACCTCGTGATGGTCGACGCCGAGTTGGCGGCGAACGGCGAGCCCGCGCTCAGCAACTTTGAGGCGCTCACGGCGCTCGCCTACGCGAGCTTTGCCGACGCGCCGGTCGACGTTGCCGTCATTGAGGTGGGCATGGGCGGCGAATGGGATTCGACGAACGTGGCCGACGGTGACGTCGCCGTGTTCACACCCATCGCGCTCGACCACACGCGCTTTCTCGGCGACACGGTGGCCGAGATTGCCCGCACCAAGGCGGGAATCGTCAAGCCCGCGGCCACGGTCGTGACCGCTGTGCAAGACGCCACGGCAATGATCGAGCTCATGAATGCGGCCGCGCACAATGAGTCGGAGGTGGTGGCTGAAGAGGTGGGCTTTGCGCTGACGGATGCCCGCCTCGCGGTCGGCGGCCAACTCATCGACGTTCGGGGTCGTGCCGGCGAGTATCGCGACATCTTCGTGCCGCTCTTCGGTGAACACCAGGCGCACAACGCCGCCGTCGCGATCGCCGCCGTGGAGTCCTTTCTCGGCGACGGCACGCAGCGGCTCGCTGACGACGTGCTCGCCGAGGGCTTTGCCACGGTCACAAGCCCCGGCCGCTTGCAGCTCATCGGTATTGAGCCGAGCGTGCTCGTGGACGCGGCCCACAACCCGCACGGCGCCGAAGCCCTCGGCCGCGCCCTCATGCAGTCGTTCGCGTTCGACTCGATCACGGCCATCGTGGGCGTGCTGGCCGACAAAGACGATCGCGGCATCATCGAGGCGCTCGACCCCATCGTTGACCGCTTCATCGTGACGCGCTCTGACTCGCCGCGCGCCGTGGATACCGACGAGCTCGCCGAAACCGTCACCGCCGTCGCGGGCCCCGACCGCGTGCGCATCGAGCCCGACCTTGCCGTCGCCCTCGCCGAGGCGCGTGACGAAGCCGGCCCCAACGATGCGATTCTCGTCACGGGCTCAATCACCCTGGTCGGTCAGGCGATGCTCATCGCGCGCGAGCAGAATTGGATGCTGTGACCGACACCACTGCTGCCCCCGACTCGCCCGCCCGTCGCCCGAAGCGCGAGCGCGGCGCCCTCGAGTCGCTCCTGACCGTGACCCTGGGCATGGAGGTGCTCGCGGTTATCTTCGGCACGCTCGCGATCAACGGCCTCGATGTGGCGCCTCCCGGCGTCGTGTTCGGCGTGGGTGGCGTGCTCGTGTTGCTGCTGCTCATCGCCACGCGCGTCGTGCGCTACCGCTGGGGTGTGTGGTTTGGCCACGTACTGCAGGTTGTGTTGCTGTCGACCGGGTTCATCGAATTCCTCGCGGCCGTCACGGCGGCGATCTTCGTGGGATTCTGGATCTACTGCTTCGTCAAGGGCACTCAACTCGACGCCGCCAAGCGCGCTGCCGCCTGACGCCTTCTGCGCATCCCGATCACCCCTCAACCAAGGAGCCCCTCATGACGACGACCGTCGAAGAAACCCTCGTGCTCATCAAGCCCGATGGCGTTGCCCGCAACCTCACGGGCGAGATTCTGCGCCGCATCGAGGCGAAGGGCTACCAACTCGTCGACTTGGCGCTCGTGCAGCCCGATCGTGAGTTGCTCGCGGCGCACTATGCCGAACACGAGGGCAAGCCGTTCTACGAGCCGCTCATCGAGTTCATGGAGTCGGGCCCGGTTGTTGCCGCGCGCGTCGCCGGCAACCGCGTCATTGAAGGATTCCGCTCGCTCGCGGGCACGACCGACCCGACGACCGCCGCTCCCGGCACGATTCGCGGCGACCTCGGCCGCGACTGGGGCCTCAAGGTTCAGCAGAACCTCGTCCACGGCTCCGACTCGCCCGAGAGCGCCGCGCGCGAACTCGCGCTCTGGTTTGCCTAATCCCTGAGTTGGCCTAACCCAGCAGCAGGCTGATCAGGGTCGGAAACTGCACGAGAATCGCCACGGCGATCGCCACGAGGTTCGCGAGCACGATGACCCAGGTAAAGGGCCACACGGCCGCCGCGAACCGTTGCACGCGCGCGTTGTCGGTCAGCTTGTGTGTCTTCAGGCTCCAGAACAGCAACACCCAGAACATCGGGATGACCATGAGCCAGACGAGCATGCACCAGGGGCACAGCGCGCCGATCTGGTAGACCGCCTGGTCAAAGAGCCAGTGAATGAAGACGAAGGCTGCGGCAACGCCCGTCACGAAGGCCCACCAGAACCAGCGGTCGAATCGCGCGCCCGCCAAGAGGGCAACACCGACGGCTATCGGTGCCACGAGACCGGCGACGCCGAGCAGGGGATTCGGAAAGCCCAGCAGCGATGCCTGCCACGATGCCATGACATTGCCGCACGAGATGAGCGGGTTGATGTCGCAATTGAGCGTGTACTCGGGGTCAAGCAACAAGCGCACCCGCTCGGTGATCAGTTCCATCGCGCCCCACCAGCCAATGGCGCCCGTGAGAATCAAAAAGATGCCCATGCCGATCGGTCGGCGAGAGGTGTAGGGGTTGTCGAGGGCGGCGCTGTCAGTGGTGGTCACTCGTCAATTATCGCGACCTCGCGAGGCCTTCGGTGGGGTCGAAGGTCCTGAGATGGCGAGTCCGTGCGATAATGAGGGCCAGTCGTCGCCAGCCGCGCTCGCGATGACAGACAGACAAGCTTTCTGGGCGTTACCAGACCAGTATTGCGGCACCGATTGCCGCGACCGCGGGGAATAGCCAGTTTCCTCAGCTCCACCGCCGTGACAGGGCAGGTGAGGCGGCAGTGCCCGACCGTGACAGGGTCAGCATCGCCAGCGTCAGCCAGCGCAGCACTCGATACCGGGGGCGCGGCCGACCACAACAGAACAGTTTCGGCGAAAGACCTTTCTTTCACCCAAGATTTCCCGTTTGGGCGCGGCCCACACGGTTGAGGAGTGCACCAGCGATGGTGAGTGACGAGAACGACAAAACGGCCAAGAAGCGCACGCGACTGTTCGCATCCCGTGCCCCCAAGAAGGCCAGTGACCACGCCGCTCAGGGCGAGCCCGGGTTCGATGGCGGCCCGCTTGCCGAGCCGGCCGACGAAACCGACGCGCTGACGACGGATGCGGCTGCAGCCGCTCCCGCCGAGGCCGCGCCCGCCGACGCTGCACCGGCCGACGTTGCACCGGCCGACGCGGAGCCGGTCGAACCCGCTGCTGTTGCCGAAACCGAGCCCGTCGAACTGGCCGCGCCCGCCGCGCCCGCGTTTCCCGAGCTCAAGCCCGAGTCGACGACCTCGCTGTTGTTCTTCGCGCCTCCGGTTGAGGTGACCTCGCCCCGCGGTTCAGCACCGGGCGCTAATCGTGGCGGCCGTAGCCCGCTCGACCTTGACGACACCGACGAGGGCACGGTCACGAGCCGCCGTCGCTCACGGTCGCGCCGCACGCGCGGCCCCCTTGATGGCGACGGTTCGCGCACCGAGTCGGGCACTCGCGACGACGAGCCGACGACGCGTTCGCGCACGCGCCGGCCCCCTGAGGTCATCACCGAACCCCAGCGCATCAAGGGCTCCACGCGCCTTGAGGCCAAGAAGCAGCGTCGCCGCGATGGTCGCGACGCCGGCCGTCGTCGCCCGGTCGTCACCGAGGCAGAGTTTCTCGCTCGCCGTGAAAGCGTCGACCGCCAGATGATTGTGCGCTCAAAAGACGGGCGCATCCAGATCGGCGTGCTCGAAGACGGCGTGCTCGTTGAGCACTACGTTGCGCGTTCGCAAGAGTCGAGCCTCATCGGCAACGTCTATCTCGGCAAGGTGCAGAACGTGCTGCCGAGCATGGAGGCCGCCTTCGTCGACATCGGTCGCGGCCGCAACGCCGTGCTGTACTCGGGCGAGGTCGACTGGGATTCTGCCGCGCTCGACAGTGACGGCAAGACCCAGCCGCGCCGCATTGAGCTCGCGCTCAAGCCCGGCGACAAGGTGCTCGTGCAGGTCACGAAAGACCCCATCGGTCACAAGGGTGCTCGCCTCACGAGCCAGGTGAGCCTGCCCGGTCGCTACCTCGTCTACGTGCCCAATGGGTCGATGAGCGGCATCAGCCGCAAGCTGCCCGACACCGAGCGTGCGCGCCTCAAGAAGATCCTCAAAGAGGTGCTGCCCGAAAACGTCGGCGTCATCGTGCGCACGGCCGCCGAGGGTGCCACCGAAGAACAGCTGACGCTCGATGTGCAGCGCCTGACGAGCCAGTGGGCCGACATCAGCCAGCAACTCGAGAAGACCCCGGCGCCCGCACTGCTGCACAGCGAGCCCGATCTGCTCATCAAGATCATTCGCGACGTCTTCAACGAAGACTTCCGCTCGCTCGTCATCAGCGGGGCGGATGCGCAGCAAACCATCGAGGCCTACTTGCGCGGCGTCGCTCCTGACTTGCTCGATCGCGTGCAAAAGCACGAGGGCGATCGCGACCCCTTCGACGAGTACCGCATCTCGGAGCAAATCGAGAAGGCACTCGACCGCAAGGTGTGGTTGCCCTCGGGCGGATCGCTCATCATTGACCGCACCGAAGCCATGACGGTGGTCGACGTCAACACGGGCAAGTTCGTCGGCTCGGGCGGCAATCTCGAAGAGACCGTCACGAAGAACAACCTCGAAGCGGCCGAAGAGCTCGTGCGCCAACTGCGCCTGCGCGACATCGGCGGCATCATCGTCGTTGACTTCATCGACATGGTGCTCGAGTCGAACCGTGACCTCGTCTTGCGCCGCCTCATGGAGTGCTTGAGCCGCGACCGCACGAAGCACCAGGTTGCCGAAGTGACGAGCCTTGGTCTCGTGCAAATGACTCGTAAGCGCTTGGGCCTCGGCCTGCTCGAGACCTTCAGCGAGGCCTGTGAGACGTGCGCCGGCCGCGGCCTCATCGTGCACCACGAGCCCGTCGTGCGTCACCGTCAAGGCTCCGACACCGCGGCCAACGGCGGCGGCATCGGCAGCTCGAACGGGCGCCGTCGCGGGGGCTCAGGCAACGGCTCGGGCTCGGCGGGCGGGCAAAACGGCTCCGGCCGCGGTTCGGCACCCAAGTCAGGAACCACGACGGCGGCACACGCCATCACCGACGACGTGAGTCGCGCGGTGGCGGCGATTGCGGCGAAGACGGTGCACCACGACGCTCCCGCCACGGGTGCAATCGAGTTGCCTGCGCCTCTTGCTGCCGGCTCCGAGCCGACCACGCCTGCCGTTGACCTGCTCGACATTCCCGTGGCCAAGAAGCAGGGTCGCAGCCGCGCCCCGATCGACCCGACGACGGCCGATCAACTGCTCGGCTCGGTTCTCGAGGCCCTGCCCGAGCCGCCCGCACCGGGAACGCGCAAGCGTGCCTCGCGCCGGGTGTCGAGCGGAACCATCACGACGCAAGCGACGCCCGACGCGTCGTAGAGTCGGCGCCAAGGCGCTCTCTCTAGGATTCTCGGTGTGACGACTTCTGACCGAACGCCTCGCGCGGCCAGCAGGCCGGGCGAGAGCGGCGACGGTCAGCACGCGGGCCACGACCACGCTGGGCACGACCACGCGGGTCACGACCACGACGCCGTGCCCGTGCGACGCCGCGCGCGTGGCGTGCACGTTGCGTGGGCCGTCGGTGCGACCGTGGTGCTCGCGGGCCTCGTGGCCGTGCGGGCGATCACGGCCGAGCAACTTGACCCGAGCATCCCGAACCCGATTCAAGACCTGCTCACGCTTTCGACGAGCGTCATCATCGAGTCGTTGCCGTTCATCATGCTCGGCATCGCGCTCTCGGTACTCGTGCAAGTGTGGATTCCCGAAAGCTGGTTGCTGCGCATTCTGCCGCGCAACCCCTGGGGTCGTCGCGCGGTCATCTCACTGTTTGGCATGTTCTTGCCCGTGTGCGAGTGCGGCAACGTGCCGCTCGCTCGAGGGCTCGTACGGCGTGGGTTCACCGTCTCTGAGTCAATGACGTTTCTCATCGCCGCGCCGATTCTCAACCCCGTCACGATCATCACGACGCACCAGGCGTTTGGTTTCGACGACGGCATTCTCGTCGCGCGATTGCTCGGCGGCTTTGCGATCGCCAACATCCTCGGCTGGCTGTTTAGCAAGCACCCCGAGCCGATGAGCCTGCTGAGCGGCAGATTTGCTGAAGAGTGTCGCATCGACGACGGGCACGGGCACGGCCGCGACCGTCGGCAGCAGACGCTCGATCTGTTCGTGCGCGAGTCGAGCATCCTGATGCCGGCGCTCGTCATCGGCTCGCTCATCGCTGGCGCGATTCAGGTCATCGTGCCGCGCGACGTTCTCGTGGCGCTCGGCAGCGACCCGCTCTTTAGCGTTCTCGCGATGATGATTCTCGCGTTCATCATCTCGGTGTGCTCAAACGTCGACGCGTTCTTCATCTTGCCGTTCGCCTCGACCTTCTTGCCCGGCTCGATCGTGGCCTTCTTGGTGTTCGGCCCGATCGTCGACATCAAAATGCTCGCGCTCATGCGCACGACCTACTCGACCCGCACGCTCGTGCAACTGACAACCGTCGTGGCGCTGCTGAGTCTCGCCCTCGGACTGGTGGTGAATTACCTTGCCTGAGTCGACACCCCGTGGCGCGCTGTGGCGTGCCGTTCAGCGCTGGCGCGGCGTCGTGATCATGAGCGTCATGGCGGCGATCACCCTGTGGCTCGCGGTCTCGGGTCAGCTCGTTCTCTACATTCACCCGCGGTACGTCGTGTTTACCGTGATCATGTCGATCATCGCCGTCATCGCCGCGATCGCGGCTGTCTCGAGCCCGCGGCACCACGACGACGAGGGCTTGCCACTTCCGCCTCGGCGCTCGCGCGCCGTCGGAATCGCGGCGGCGGGGCTTGCGGGCGCGTTTGCCCTCGGCATGGTCGTGATTCCGCCCGCCACGCTCAGCACGGCGACGGCGCAACAGCGCGAGATCAACGCGACAGCGAGCGATGATGCCGAGACGCTTGCGGCGGCATCCGTGGCTGACGCTGCGACCGTCGCCACGTTCACGGTGCGCGAGTGGTCAACGGTCTTGCGGCAAACGAGCGACCTGGCGTTCTTCGATGGCAAGCCGGCGACTGACCTGCTCGGATTTGTTACCGCCGACGCCGAAGACCCCGACTCGATCTTCTACATCTCGCGATTCGCCGTGACCTGTTGTGCGGTCGACGCGCAACCGCTCGGCGTTCCCGTGTATCTGCCGGGCTGGGCCGAGCTGTACCCGCCCGACACGTGGGTGCAGGTCTCGGGTCCGTTCGAGAGCAACCCGTCACGCTCGAGCACGAAGCCCGTTGTGCTGATTCCCGATCGTGTTGAGGCGGTGGACCAGCCGCGTGAGCCCTACCTCTTCTGACCTCGTCGATCCGGCGCTGCCTGCTGCCCGTCGCGTGGCGGCGCACTCCCAGCGCTTGCGCGAGCAACGCGAGCGGCGCCGATTCGAGCGAACGTTCTGGATGCTCGTCGCCACTCTCAGCCTCGTCGCGGCCGTCTTCCTCCTGTTGGGCAGTCTGCAGGGCCCCAAGCTCAGCTCAGCCATCGTTGACCCGGCGCGCGTGACCGAGCAGGCAGGCCAACAGTTGCGCCTGTTTGCCAACCAGCCCCTGGGCGAGGTCACCCCGGATCAGGTCACGGTGACGCCCTCCGCCGAGGTGTCGGTGACTGTGCAGGGCGATCTCATGATCGTGCAGTTCGAGCAGCGCTTGCGCTTCGGCACCGAGTATCTCGTTGAGGTGAGCGACGTCTCGGCTCCGAGCCGTGATGCCACCTCGACCTTCACGCATCGCTTCACAACCGCACAGGGCGGCGTGCTGTATCTCGACCGCGGCGACGACGTAGATGAAGTGCTGCGCGCTCCAATCGATGGCGAGGGTCGTGGCGAGGTTGTCGTGGCTGCGCCGGGCATCCAACACATCGCCCCCATCGAGAACGTCGTGGTGGTCGCGCGCGACGCCGACGACGGCACGAGCGTGCTCGAGTCGGTCGCAGCCGACGGGGGAGTGCAGCGGCTCACCCTGCCCGACGGGGTGCGCGTTGATCGCCTCATCGTGCCCCCGAGCGGCACGGTGCTGGGCATGGTGCTCACGACGGTCGACGTCGAGTCGAGCGAGTTGCCCCTCGACAGTGCCCTCGCGATCGTTGACCTTGCCGGCCAAGGCATTGCGTCGATCGTGCCGGGGCTCGATGGCGAACCGATCACGACGCTCAATGCCGCTTTTCTGCCCGACGCAGTGACGCTCATCGTGCACGCCTTCGACCAATCGCTGCTGCGCGTCGAACTCACCGAGACCCCGCTCGCACTGCCGGTCGGTCAGATTCCTGAGATGTACGCCTTGTCGACCGATGGCACGCGCATCACGGGGTCTGACGCCTTCGGCGGTGTCGTCGTCGATCTCGCGACAGGAGACGAGTCGCGCCTTGACCCGTCACTCGTCGACGGAGAGCTCGCCTTTGGGGGCCAGGCCATCTTGACGAGTACTGAGTTGCGCGTGCAGAAGGTCGCGATCGCCGACGTCGTCACGGGAGCCGTGCGTGTGGTGCTCGTGGCCGACGACGGCTCGGGGGTGGCCCGCGTGCTGTTGCGCACGATTGACGACCGCGGAAGCATTGGCGACTTCACGATCTCGCCGAACGACCAGTTTGTTGCGGTCGAAGTGACCCCCTCGGTTGAGGATGCTGTGCCCGACGGTCGCCCCGTGAACGGCCGCGCCACCTCGGTCACGACGGTCATCATCGACATCGAGTCAGGAGCCGTCGTGCGCACGCTCGAGGGGTTCTCGCCGATCTGGTGACGAGTGGGGGGATTACAGTCCGCGCTTGGTTCTCTGGCTCACGCGCAGCCCTGCCGCGGTGAGGCGTGCGACGAGTTCTTTGCCCGTGACGGGCACCGCCCCCTGCGCAATGAGCACGTCGCGCCGCTCTTCGGGGTAGTCGTAGTGGTCGTGATCGAAGCCCCGATCGGGAATTCCGGCGGCCGTCGCAAAGGCGTGCAGTTCGTCGAGCGACGAGTCGCTCACGAGGTGCCCCCACAGTCGCCCGTGGGCGGGCCAGATGGGTTCGTCGATCAGCACAGCCATGATCGAGATTGTAGGCTGAGGGGGTCGGAAGCGCGCCAAGCGGGCGCGTTTGACCGAGCATCCCACGGTCGGCTATTCTTGACCGTTGGTGCGCGCTGGGCTGAGCCCGCGCCGACACCCTCACGCATTCCTCGTCGCACCGGATTTCGAGCGCGGCACAGAGAATCGATTAACAGAGCAAAGGTGAAACGTGGTCTACGCAGTTGTGCGCGCCGGTGGGCGGCAAGAGAAGGTTGAGGTCGGCACTGTTGTCGTTCTCGACCGCATCAAGGCGAGCGAGGATGGCACCATCCAGCTGACCCCGGTTCTGCTCGTCGACGGTGACACGATCACGACCGACGCCAAGAAGCTCGCGAAGGTCACGGTTACGGCCGAGGTGCTGGGCGACCTGCGCGGCCCCAAGATCGTCATCCAGAAGTTCAAGAACAAGACCGGGTACAAGAAGCGCCAGGGTTTCCGCGCTGACTTGACTCGCGTCAAGATCACCGGCATCAAGTAACAAGGGGGCTACGAAGACATGGCACACAAAAAGGGCGCATCGTCCACCCGTAACGGCCGCGACTCCAACCCCCAGTACCTGGGTGTCAAGCGCTTCGGCGGCCAGGTCGTCAAGGCCGGCGAGATTCTCGTTCGCCAGCGCGGCACGCACTTCCACCCCGGCGCCAACGTCGGCCGTGGCGGTGACGACACGCTCTTCGCCCTCGAGGCGGGTGCTGTGCAGTTCGGCCAGAAGGGCGGCCGCAAGGTCGTCAACGTCGTCAGCGCGTAACGCACGACACACACGTTTCACGCGAGGGGGCGGGCTTCGGCCCGCCCCTTCGTCGTTCAGCACGACAGCGGCACCGCAGCACAGAATCACAGCACGACAGCAGTCACGGGCACATCAGCGCCGCGGCACAGCAGTTTGAGGAGGCACCATCATGGCGACGTTCGTCGACCGTGTGACGCTTCACCTGCGCGCGGGAAACGGTGGCCACGGCTGCGTCTCGGTGCGCCGTGAGAAGTTCAAGCCCCTCGCCGGGCCCGATGGCGGCAATGGCGGTGACGGAGGCGACATCGTGCTCGTCGCGGCTGCTCACGAGACCACGCTGCTCGGCTACCACCGTCGCCCGCACCGCTCGAGTGACAACGGCGGCCCCGGCATGGGTGACAACCGCTCGGGCTTCACGGGCGAAGACCTTGAGTTGCCCGTTCCGATTGGCACGGTCGTGCGCGATGCCGATGGCACCGAGCTCGCTGACCTCACCGAGCCGGGCATGCGCATCGTCGTCGCCCCGGGCGGCCAGGGTGGCCTCGGCAACGCCGCGCTCGCGACCACGAAGCGCAAGGCCCCCGGCTTTGCCCTGCTCGGTACCGAGGGCTGGGAGGGCGACATCGTCCTCGAGCTCAAGACGGTCGCCGACGTTGCTCTCGTGGGCTACCCGAGCGCCGGCAAGTCGAGTCTCATCGCCGCCATCTCGGCGGCGAAGCCCAAGATTGCCGACTACCCCTTCACGACGTTGCACCCCAACCTCGGGGTCGTCGAGTCGGGCGAGTCGCGCTTCACGGTTGCCGACGTTCCGGGTCTCATCGAAGGCGCGAGCGAGGGCAAGGGCCTCGGCCTGGAGTTCTTGCGTCACGTCGAGCGGTGCAGCGCCCTGCTGCACGTGCTCGATTGCGCCACGCTCGAACCGGGTCGCGACCCCATCAGCGACCTCGACATCATCCTCACCGAGCTCGCGGCCTACCCGGTTCCTGAGGGGCAAGTGCCCTTGCTCGAGCGTCCCCAGTTGATCGCGCTCAACAAGGTCGACGTGCCCGAGGGGCGCGAGCTCGCCGAGTTCGTGCGCCCCGAGCTCGAAGCGCGTGGCTATCGCGTGTTCGAGATCAGCGCCGTGAGCCGCGAGGGGCTTCGCGCGCTCACTTTCGCTCTCGCCGAGCTTGTCGACGCCGACCGCGCGGCCAAGGCCGCCGAAGCCGAGGTGCGCGAGCGCATCGTGCTGCGTCCGCGCGCCGTCAACACCGAAGAGTTCCGCATCGTTGTCGAGGGCGGCTCTGACGGCAACCTCTACCGCATTCTGGGCGCCAAGCCCCAGCGCTGGGTGCAGCAGACCGACTTCCGCAACGACGAAGCCGTGGGCTACCTCGCCGACCGGCTGGCCAAGCTCGGCATCGAAGACCAGCTCTTCGCGGCCGGTGCCGTCGCGGGCGCCACGGTCGTGATTGGCCCCGGCGATGGTGTCGTCTTTGACTGGGAGCCCACTCTCACGAGCGCGGCCGAACTCATGACCGCTCCGCGCGGCACCGACCCTCGCCTCGATGCCCTCAACCGGCCATCGACGAGCCAGCGCCGCCAGAGCTACTACGAGCGCATGGATGCCAAGGCCGCAGCGCGTGCCGAACTCGAAGCCGAGCGCATCGCCGAGCGCGATGCCAGCCGATACAACGACGAGGAGGGCGATGACTGAGGTCGAGGCCACCACGGGTCACGAATCAGAACTGCGTGAGGCGGTCGTGGCCGCGCGACGCATCGTCGTCAAGGTGGGATCATCGTCGATCAGCGGCGCCAATGCCGGGCAGATTGGCCCCCTGGTGGATGCCCTTGCCGAGGCGCACGCGCGCGGCACGCAGGTCGTGCTCGTGTCGTCGGGTGCCATCGCCACGGGCATCCCGTATCTCAAACTCGATGAGCGCCCCACCGATCTGGCTACCCAGCAGGCGGCTGCCGCTGTGGGACAAAACGTGCTCATCCACCGCTACCAAGAGAGCCTCGATCGCTACGGCATCGTGGCCGGGCAAGTGCTTCTGACGGCGGGCGATCTCGAGAACGCCACCCCGCGCAGCAACGCGCAGCGGGCGATGGAGCGATTGCTCGGCCTGCGCATCCTCATCATCGTCAACGAGAACGACACCGTCGCCACGCAAGAGATTCGCTTTGGCGACAACGACCGTCTCGCGGCTCTCGTGAGCGAGCTCGTGCACGCCGACCTGTTGGTGCTGCTGAGCGACGTCGACGCGCTCTACACCCGCCCCCCGCACGAGCCCGGGGCCGAGCGCATCACGGTTGTCGCGCACGACGATGACCTTGAGTCGGTCGAGATCGGATCGATCGGTGCGGCCGGGGTCGGAACCGGCGGAGCAAGCACCAAGATCGCGGCCGCCAAACTGGCCTCGAGTCAAGGCATTCCGGTCGTGCTGACGTCGACCGACCAGGTCGCTCAGGCTCTCTCAGGTGACGTCGTCGGCACCTGGTTTGAGGCCTCGCCGGTAGGCTGACGCCATGTCGTCGACCGCCGAAGTTTCTGCACCCCACGGCGCCGAGGGTGGTCTACCGGCGCTTCTCGAGCCCGTGGGGATCATCGACACCGAGCTGCACGCGGCGAAGGTTGCATCGCGCGCCCTCGCAACGCTGACGACCTCCCGCAAACTTGCCGCGCTCGCGGCGATTGCTGCGGGCCTCGAGGCGAACGCGTCGTCGATCGTCGCGGCGAACGCCGAAGACCTCGAGCGCGGCCGCGCAACGGGGTTGAGCGACGGCCTTCTCGATCGATTGCGTCTCGACGAATCGCGTGTGCGGGCCCTCGCGGCGGCCGTGCGCGACGTCATGGCCTTGCCCGATCCGGTCGGAACGGTTGTGCGCGGCTCACGGTTGCCCAACGGCATTCAGCTCAGCGAGGTTCGGGTTCCTTTCGGCGTCGTTGGTGCGATCTACGAGGCGCGGCCCAATGTCACGGTCGACATTGCCGCCCTCGCGATCATGAGCGGCAACGCCGTGCTCTTGCGCGGGGGCAGTGCCGCCGAGAGCTCGAACCGCGTGCTCGTCGCAACCCTGCAAGATGCGCTCGCGTCGGTGGGTCTGACCCGAGACGCCGTTCAGACGATCGACCCGCACGGCCGCGCCGGGGCCACTGCGCTCATGCGTGCCCGGGGATTCGTCGACGTGCTGATCCCGCGTGGGAGTGCTGACCTGATTCAGACGGTCGTTCGCGAGTCGACGGTTCCCGTCATCGAGACGGGAGCGGGGGTCGTGCACATCGTGCTCGACGAGACGGCTGACGAACAGCTCGCCGTCGACATCGTGCACAACGCCAAAGTGCAGCGGCCCAGCGTGTGCAACGCGGTCGAGACCGTGCTCATTCACCGTGCCGCGGCAGAGGCACTGCTTCCGCCCGTGGTCGCTGCTTTGCACGCTTCGGGTGTCATCGTTCGCGGCGACGAGCGTGCTCGCGCCATCGACCCCGCACTGCCCCTCGCAACCGATGACGACTTCGCGACGGAGCACATGGCTCTCGAGCTGAGCGTCGGCATCGTCGATGACCTGGATGCTGCACTCGAGCACATTCGCCGGTTCTCGACCCAACACACCGAGTCGATCATCACGCGCGACATGGCCAATGCCGAGCGTTTTCTCGCCGAAGTCGACTCGGCTGTCGTCATGGTCAACGCCTCGACCCGGTTTAGCGACGGTGGTGAGTTTGGGTTTGGAGCCGAGGTGGGAATCTCGACGCAGAAACTGCACGCTCGAGGACCGATGGGATTGCCTGAACTGACGAGCACGAAGTGGATCGTACGGGGCGCTGGGCAGGTTCGCGGGTGACCTTCGCTAGAGTAAGAGGGCTGCAACCGCCCATCAACCCGGGGAGCCCCGAATGCTGACCACGCTGGCCACCGTGATTCTCGCCTCTGAAGAAGAGCTCGCGCCGCTTATCGCGCCCCCCGAGGTCATTGCCGGCGTTGCCGCCCTCATTTTTCTCATGCTGGGCCTCGTGACCTTCGCCTACCGCGACGTCGCCAACCGACACAGCAACAAGACCGCGAACAAGCCGAACGGGCACGACGCCGGCCACTGAGCCGGGCTGACGCCGCCGCGATACCCATCGCCACTACAGCCGCTTCCCGGCCCGCTGCGCACCGCGCGCGGGTGGGCATCATGGGCGGAACCTTCGATCCGATCCACCACGGTCACCTCGTGGCGGCGAGCGAAGTGGCGCACGCCTTCGATCTCGACGAAGTCATCTTTGTTCCGACTGGGCAGCCCTACCAGAAGCAGGGTGTGACCGACAGCGAGCACCGCTATCTGATGACCGTCATCGCGACGGCGGCTAACCCTCGCTTTCGCGTAAGCCGCGTCGACATCGATCGTGACGGGCCCACCTACACGATCGATACCTTGCGCGATGTGCGAGCGCAGCATCCCGATGCCGATCTGTTCTTCATCTCAGGGGCTGATGCGATCGCGCAGATCCTCGACTGGAAAGACGCTGCCGAGCTCTGGAACCTCGCGCACTTCATCGCCGTGAGCCGCCCGGGCCACGACCTCACCGTTCGCGGTTTGCCAGAGGGCGACGTAAGCTTGCTCGAGATTCCTGCGCTGGCCATCTCGTCAACAGACTGTCGTGAGCGTGTCGAGCACGGCTCCCCGGTCTGGTACCTGGTGCCCGATGGCGTTGTGCAGTACATCTCGAAGCACCGGCTCTATCGGAGCACACCCTTATGAGCACACCCAACGACCCGCCTCAGAGCCGCCGCGCCGCGCGGCAGGCTGAGGTGACGGCGCAGGATGCTCACGCGGTGCCCCCGCCCCCGCCTCTGACCCGGCGCCCGCGCGCGGGTGCCCCGGCAAGCATGCCCCCCGAGATGCCGGGCGATGTGTCGTACCGCACCGAGATCCGGCCTCGCGTGCCGCACTACGACGCACCCCCGACTGATCATGCGGTGATCGGTGTCGATGGTCAACCGATTCTTCGGCCCGATGGGCAGGGGGCAGGCGCAGCACCCTTCGTTGCTCCGCCGCTCGTCGAGCCCGCCGTGGCACCTCCCGTGGCGCCGGCCGCGAGTCGCACGGGCGAGCAGATGAGACGTCGCGACTTTCGCCCGGCTGCCGAGCAGCCCGAGCAAGCCAGCACCGCCCTGACTGATGCAGCTGTGCCGGATGCTGCTGGTTCCGGTGCCGCAGTGCCCGGTGCCGCTGTGCCCGGTGGCGCCATGCCGGGTGCCGCCTGGGCCGACCCGCGCGCGACGCCCATCTTCATGCCCTCCGTCGATGCGCCGCTTGACTATCACACCCAACTCGCCCCGGGCGCCTTCGAGCCGAACGTTTCGATTCCTCCCGTCGCGCCGCCGATGCCCTCGCAGCCCCTCGAGACCACGCTCTCGCGCCGAGAGATTCGCGAGCTGCGTGACCGCGCCGACCCGAGTGGGGGAGTGGCCTCTGGGCCATCGCCGGTAGCCGACAGTTTCGGCGCTACCGCAGCACCTCCGCTCGTGAGCCCCGCAGCTTTCGCGCCGCCGATGAACCAGCCCCCGGTCTACGCACAGCCCGAGTATGCGCAACCTGCATACGCGCAGCCCGATAGTGCGCAAGCCGCGTACGCCCAGCCCGAGTACGCACCGCCCGCCGCTCCGCCCCCGTCTGCCACGGCGCCGCCCGCGTCGGCACCCGTACCCACCTCGACGGGTTCGCACTGGTCGGTCGGCATCCACGATGACGACGACCCCTTCGAAAACACCTTCAGCCGTGAGGTGGGCTCGGCGGTCAGCCTGTCGAACACGAATGCGCTCGTTTTGCCGGAGATGCCGACAGGCAGCATTTCGGGGCCTGTTGCCGGCACGGGCGAGATCATCATCACCGGCATGATCGACGTGCCGAGCGTCGTGTCGTCAACCGGAGCCGTGCCCGCCGTGCACGAGAGTCCCGAGATTGATGACTTGTTCGATCCGGGCGACCTTGTCGCCGGGCCCGCCGACGCAGCCCCTGTGAGCGCCCTCAAGGCTGTCAGTAGCCACACGTCATCTCACAGCGTTATCGCCACGGGCAAGCGGTCGTCGAGCAACGCCATCACGACAGTGCTCGTCGCGTCGACTGTCGTCATGGCCGTCGTCGCGATCGGGCTATTCGTGATCGCGGCCGCCAACGGACTATTCTGAAGTTTTTGCCTCCCCCTCTTCGTCGAAGGACACTGTGACTGCCACCGAACGCGCTATTGCCCTCACCCAGGTGGCGGCCCGCGCCGCTGATTCAAAACAGGGCGATGATCTTGTGGCGCTCGACGTCTCGGGCCCTCTGCCTCTCACCGATGTCTTTTTGCTCGTGACAGGCCGCAACGAACGCAACGTTCAAGCAATCGCCTCAGAAGTCGAAGATCGCATGATCGAGGCCGGGGCGAAGCCGCTTCGCCGGGAGGGGCGCGCTGAAGGGCGCTGGATTCTGCTCGACTTCGGCGATGTCGTCGTGCACGTGTTTCACGAAGAAGAGCGGCTGTTCTACTCGCTTGAGCGATTGTGGAAAGACTGTCCGGCTATTCCGCTGACGCTCGGCGAGCATCCAGGCGACGCATAGCCTGAGGGCGGCAGACTAGGGGCATGAAGTGCCCTACCGACGACGCGCTGCTCGTCATGAGCGACCGCAATGGCATCGAGATCGACTACTGCCCGCAGTGCCGGGGCGTTTGGCTTGATCGGGGTGAGCTCGACAAGATCATCGATCGAGCATCGACCGTTGCGTCGACGTCGAGTGCGGCACCGCGCGTCGACCTGCCCCGCGACTCGGGGCCGGTCGGGCAGCCGGCCGGAGGGTTTCCTCCGGGGGGCTTCGCCCAACCGGGGCACCAGCAGGGCGGGTACCCGCAACGGTGGGGCTCGAATTCGCCGGGCTCAGCACCGCGGTACGGCGGCGGGTATGGCTCGTCAAGCGGTTCGTACCGTCGCCCCAAGAACTGGCTCAGCGAGCTCTTCGACTGAGCCCGTCATCGGTCGCCCCGAATTGGTCGGCGGCCACAGCGTGTACTAGTCTGGTCGAGTTGTCACCGGCCCTCTGGGCCGAAGCCACGGGCCTGTGGCGCAGCTGGTAGCGCACCTGCATGGCATGCAGGGGGTCAGGGGTTCGAGTCCCCTCAGGTCCACGTACGAACGACATCCCGGTTTCGGCCGGGATTCGTCGTATCTGGCGCCTGCTGACCCGAGTGGCGGGGCGGCGCGCCGGGGGATGCCGCGGTGACCGCGCATCCGGTTCGAGAGGACCTCCGTGAGCCGCGATCAGGCCGATGCCGCCGAGCGTATGCACGCCATCACCACCGAAACCACCGAGATCGTTGACATGGTGCTCGAATACGCGCGCCGTCGAATTCTCAGCGATGACACTCCGCTCGACAAGCCCTTCACGCCCGCCGAACTTCGGCGCCTAGCCGGGCGCACCATCAGCGAAGAGGGCATGGGCGCGCGCCGCGCGCTCTCCCTGTTCGAGAACGTGCTTGCTCCGTCGTGCATCACGACCGAGCATCCGCAGTACTTGTCGTTCATTCCGTCGGCGCCCTCGAAAGCGGCGACGGCTTTCGACCTGATCGTCTCGGCGACGGCTGTCTATGGCGGCTCGTGGCTCGAGGGTTCGGGCGCGGTGTACGCCGAGAACGACGTGCTGTCGTGGCTTGCCCATGAGTTCGGCCTGCCCGAGACTGCCGGCGGCGTGTTCGTGCAGGGCGGCACGATCGGCAATCTCTCGTCGCTGGTCGCCGCCCGTGATCACGCTGACCGGATGCGCCGTGACGCCGGGCGGGAACGCCCTGACCGGTGGGTCGTCATTGCGAGCGCCGAAGCGCACTCGTCGATTGCGAGTGCCGCGAAGGTCATGGATATCGACGTCGTCGCGGTGCCCGTGGGCGAGAGTGGCGTTATGCACGGTGACGGCGTGCGAACGGCTCTCGTCGAGCACGGCACCGCGGTCATCGCTGTCGTGGCCACGGGAGGTTCGACCAACTTCGGCATCGTTGACGACATTGCGTCGATCGCGGCCCTGAAAGACGACCACGATTTCTGGTTGCACATTGATGGTGCATACGGCCTTGCGGCGGCGCTCACCGACATCGCTCGGCCACTCTTCGCGGGTATCGAGCGGGCTGACTCGCTCATCGTCGATCCGCACAAGTGGCTGTTCACCCCGTTCGACTCGTGTGCGCTGCTGTATCGCGACCCTGAGATCGCGCGGCTCGCGCACACCCAGCACGCGGAGTACCTTGACGCACTGACCGACTCGACCGAGTACAACCCCTCGGACTACTCGGTGCAATTGACGCGTCGAGCGCGAGGGCTACCGCTGTGGTTCTCGCTTGCGACGTTCGGCGCGCAGGCTTATCGCGACGCCATCGGGGTATCGATTGAGTTGGCGCAGGCGATCGGTCGAGAGATCGCTTCGCGCGACTACCTGACACTCGTGCGCCAACCGCAGTTGTCGGTCGTGGTGTTCGAACGCGTCGGATGGGCGCCCGGTGACTACGCGCACTGGTCGAATCGACTGCTTGACGACCAGCACGCCTTCGTCGTGCCGAGCTCACACGCGGGCCGCACCAACGCGCGATTCGCCATCGTCAACCCACGGACGACCTTCGATGACCTGGTCGGAATACTCGACTCGATGAGGTGACCCCCCGTGTCGTGTGCCTGCTTGTCGGCCGATTCTCGGCGCGTGGCCTCTAGCGTTGCCCCATGACCGAATCGCCGCACGACCCCACACTCGATGCCGCTTTGCGCACGCACACCGACTACGGGGTTGAGAAGCTCGATGAGTCTGATCTCGCCGGTGACCCGTTCACGCAGTTCACCGCGTGGCTTGCCGAGGCCGCCGAGCGCAAGGCATACGAGCCCAACGCCATGGTGCTCGGCACGATCGACCCCGACGGTGCCCCCTCCATTCGCACGGTGCTGCTGCGCGGGGTCGACGAGCGCGGTTTCGCGTTCTATACCGACTACACCTCGCGCAAGGGCCGCGCGCTGCTCGCGAACCCTGCGGTCGCCGTGGTCTTTCCCTGGTACACGCTGCACCGTCAAGTGAAGATCTTTGGGCACGCGCATCCGGTTGAGGCCACCGACAGCGATGACTACTTTGCGCACCGGCCGCGCGGGGCACAGGTTGCGGCGTGGTCGAGCGATCAGTCAACGCCCATCGCCTCGCGCGAGGCCCTCGAGCAAAAGGTGCACGACGCCGAAGAGCGGTTTGCGGATGCGCCCGAAGTTCCCCGCCCCGAGCGCTGGGGCGGGTTTCGCATCGTGCCCTCGCGGGTGGAGTTCTGGCAGGGGCGCACGTCGCGCCTGCACGACCGGCTGGTGTTTCACCGCGAGGGCGAGTCGAACTGGCGCGTTGAGCGATTGCAGCCTTGACCGCCTGCTCGCGACGCGGGAATAGGGTGTCGAGCCCGAGCGTTACAGCACTCGATACGTACGCATAGATAGGGGAGCCCCATGGCCATCACCGACGCACACGACCTCGAGTTGGGCATCGACACATTCGGAGACGTCACCGCCGATGCGAGTGGTGGGATGGTGTCGCACGCGCAGGTCATCCGCAACGTTGTGGAAGAGGGGGTTCTTGCCGACCAGGTGGGTATCGACGCCATCACGATCGGGGAGCACCACCGTGACGACTTCGCTGTTTCGGCGCCGGACATCGTGCTCACGGCGATCGCCGCGCGCACCGAGCGCATCCGCATCGGCAGTGGCGTGACGGTCTTAAGTTCTGATGACCCCATTCGCGTTTTTCAGCGGTTCGCCACGCTCGACGCGATTTCGAACGGTCGCGCCGACGTCATCATGGGCCGCGGCTCGTTCACCGAGTCGTTTCCCCTCTTCGGCTACGCGCTGCAGGACTACCAGACGCTCTTCGAAGAGAAGCTCAACCTCTACGCCGCCGTCAATGAGGGTGGCCCGGTGACGTGGCAGGGCAGCACGCGCGCACCCCTACAGAATCAGCTGGTCTACCCGATTGCCGAGAACGGCTCGGTGCGCACGTGGGTGGGTGTCGGCGGCAGCCCCGAGTCGGTCGTTCGCGCGGCCAACTACGGCTACCCGCTGATGCTCGCGATCATCGGCGGATCGGCCGAGCGATTCGCTCCCTTCGTCGAGCTCTACCACCGCGCGCTCACGCAGCTCGAGAAGCCGTGGCAGCCCGTGGGCGTGCACTCACCCGGATACATCGCCGACACCGACGAGCAGGCCATGGAAGATCTGTGGCCCGCCTACGAGCGCATGTTCGGGCGCATCGGCCGCGAGCGTGGCTGGGGCCCGACGACCTACGAGCACTTCCGCCAGGAGGTCGAACACGGCGCCCTCTACGTCGGGTCGCCCGAGACGGTCGCCCGCAAGATCGCCGACACCGTGGCGACTCTCGGCATCCAGCGCTTCGATCTGAAATACAGCACGGGTCCGCTGCCGCACGAGAAGCTCATGCGCGCGATCGAGCTCTATGGCACGCAGGTCATGCCGCGCGTGCGTGAGTTGCTGGCCGAGCGCGTGGTCGCGTAGGCGCCCTGACCCGGGTGTTACGGCCCGGCGATGATCGCGAGGCCGGTGAGCTGTGATGCGTTCTCGACACCTCCGCCGTGCGTGAGATCGGTAAAGCCGAGCTCCGTCATGCGATCAATCGCTGCGCCCGAGCGGTTGCCGCTACGGCAATAGACGATGTAGCTGGCGTCGGGGTCGAGTTCGCTCACGAGCGTGTCGAACGTCGCTTCTTGAACGTCAATGTTGAGGGCGCCATCGAGGTGGCCGCTCGCAAACTCGTCGGCCGTGCGAACGTCGATGATGACGGTGCTCGAGTCGAGCACAATGGCCTCACGCGGGCTCGCGCACGCGGTCGCCCCCAGGGCAAGGCCCACGGCGAGGACGAGTGACATCAGTGTGCGGCGCATGAGTTCTCCTATCAACGGTGTGGCGATCGTATCATATACCCCCGGGGGTATCGCAAACGAGCGAGGGTTGCTCCGCGGCATCGTGCTTGACTGAGCCCATGACCGCCACTGTCCTCAATCGCCGCGTGCTCATTGTTGCGATCCTGGCAGCCTTCGTGGCGTTTCTCGATGGCTCGATCGTCAACGTCGCCCTGCCAGCGATCACCGCCGAGCTGGGCGGTGGGCTACCGGTGCAGCAGTGGGTGGTGGATGCGTATCTCATCACCCTCGGATCCCTGATCTTGCTCGCCGGCTCACTGAGCGACCTGTTCGGCCGCGTCGCCATTCTGCGCATCGGTCTCATCGGCTTTGCCGTGACGTCACTCGCGTGTGGGCTCGCTCCCACCGCCGAAGTGCTCATCGCCGCACGCGCGGCGCAGGGCGTTGCCGGAGCCTTGCTCGTGCCCAGCTCTCTCGCCCTCATCATGGGGGCCCATCGGGGCGCGACTCAGGCTCGCGCGATTGGGCTCTGGACGGCTTGGACGTCGGCCGCGTTCATCATCGGCCCTCTTCTCGGCGGACTGCTGACCGATTCATTTAGCTGGCGGTGGATCTTCGTCATCAACGTGGTGCCCGTCGTGATCACGCTCGTATTGCTCGCGCCGTTGCGCAACGAGGTTGCCGCTCAGCGCACCCCGATCGACGTGCTCGGGGCCGTGCTCGGCGCTCTGGGACTCGCGGGTGTGGTGTTCGCGCTCATCGAGCAGGCCAACTACGGCTGGGGAGCCCCGCTCGTGTGGGTGCCCCTCGCCGTGGGAGCCGTGAGCCTGGTTGGATTCATTGTGCGCCAGGCTACGGCCGAGCATCCGATGATGCCCCTCTCGCTCTTCCGCAGCCGAAACTTCGCTGTCGGCAACCTCGCGACGGTCGCGATCTACGCGGCACTGTCGGTCTCCGGGCTCGTCATCGTCATCTATTTGCAGCAGGTCGCCGGCCTGAGCGCCACGGCATCGGGGCTCGTCATGCTTCCGGTGACACTGATGCTCGTGCTGCTGTCGTCGCGGTTTGGTGCGCTCGCGGGACGATTTGGCCCCCGCTGGTTCATGACCATTGGGCCGCTCTTGGTCGCGATCGGCTTCGTGGCACTGCGTTCACTGCAGACGCCGTTCGACTTTGTGACGCAAGCGTTGCCCGGCGTGCTGCTCTTTGGGCTCGGCATGTCGATCACGGTGGCGCCGCTCACCTCGGCGATTCTCGGTGCGATCGAACCCGAGCGTTCGGGCATTGCGTCGGCCGTCAATAACGCGCTCTCGCGCATTGCGGGCCTCGTGGCGATCGCCCTGCTGGGTGCCGTCATCGGCACGGTCGTTGACGATGCCTGGCTCGATAACGCGCTGTTGCTGTGTGCCGGTCTCATGCTGGCTGGCGCCGCGATATCGGCGATCGGCATTCGCAACCCGCAGCGCGACTAGTTCACGATCGCGGTCGCGGCGCCCGTGAGCGTGACGACGACCGACAGCGCCGCGAGCATGATGAGGCGAAAAAGCAATCGCGAGTGGGGTTGCCGAAACACGGCGATGATGCCCACGGCGAGCAAGACGAGCGTCGCGGTGGCGCCGACGAGCATGACGGGCGTCACGATCCCCGCACTCGTCACCGCGAGAACGCTTGCGGCCGCGAGAGCCACAAGAGCGACGGCGCCCGAGACGCGAGCGCCGAGCCGATGGGGGAGTGAACGGATGCCGTGCCGCTCATCGTCGTCAAGGTCAGGAAGCACGTTGGCGAAGTGGGCGGCGAGGCCGAGCATCCCACCCACCACGATTGACCACAGGGCGGCGGGTCGCGGATCGGCGCGCGCGAGCGTGATCATGAGGGGAATCAGCCCAAAGCCGACCATGTAGCACAGGGTTGCGCTGAGGCCCCGCTTGAGCCGAGCGTTGTAGAGCCATCCGGCGGCGAGGGCGACGGCGTGCACCACGGCCAGGGCGGGGCCCAGAAGCAGCGAGAGCGCGATCGCGACCACGGCGGCGCATACGGCCAGGGTCATGACCGTTCGCGACGAGACCTCGCCGCGCACGATCGGCTTGTCGACTCGGTGCGCGTCGCGATCGCGGGCGGAGTCGATGGCATCGTTGGACCACCCGATTGACAGCTGATTGGCGAGGGTCATCGCGCCCAACACCACCACGCGCCACAGCTCAAGCTCGCTCGCACTCGCGAGCACGACGGTGATCGTCGTGACAACTAGAGTGGGGCCGAGGTGGGCTGACCCCGCGATGGCCCGCAGCGTCGACGGCATAGCCCCATCGTAGGTGGGCGCCTTCTTCACCGGCGCAGTGTGCGCTGTGCGGCGCTACCATCAGGTCATGCGACGACGCTCACAGCCATTCCGTGCCCTTGTCGTCGTTCTTGGCCTCGCAGTCGCTTCACTCGTCGGTTGTTCCATGACTCCGATCGAGGCGATCCCCGCCTCCGCTCGGCTCGTGGGGGCTCCCGCTCCGCTTGATGTCGATGAGGTTTACCGCGAGCAGCGCATCGCCGCCATGACCCCCGAGCAGAAGATCGCGGCGCTCATCATGATTCATGTGCCGGGTACCGATGCGGCCACCATTCGCTCGGTCATCGATGCGTACGGCTTTGGCGGCGTCATTCTCATGGGCGACAACGTGGGCGGGCCCGCCTCGAGCGTGGCAGAACTGACCGCGGGCTTGAGCAGTGACCCGGGGCTGCCCGTGCTCACGGCCATTGATCAAGAGGGCGGCACCGTTCGCCGACTGCAAGAAGATCGCGGGCCCGCTGCGCGAGACCTGTGGGGTCTTGATCCCTCGGCGACGCAGCAGGCGTTTGCTGATCGCTCAGCGCTCGTGGCCTCGGCTGGCGTCATGATCAACTTCGGAGTCGTCGCCGACGTCACGACTGATCGTTCGTCATTCATCCGCTCGCGCACCCTCGGTGAGACGCCCGCGGCGGCCGCCGAGCGCGTGGCCGCCGCCGTTCGGGGCGAGTCGGGCGTGGTGCTCTCGACGCTCAAGCACTTTCCGGGGCACGGAGCGAGCCCCGATGACTCTCACGTCAGCATCCCGCAATCGTCTATTGATCTCGCGACCTGGCGCGAGACGCACGCTATTCCGTTTCAAGCGGGAATCGACGCCGGGGCCCCTCTCGTCATGACCGGACACTTGCTGTTCGATCAGGTGAGCCCGGTACCCGCATCGTTGTCGCCGACGTGGATCACGATCTTGCGCGATGAGCTCGGTTTTGACGGCGTGATCGTGACAGACGATCTGCTCATGCTCCAGCGTTCGGGCGTTGCCCAATACTCTGACCCGACGACCAACGCGCTCTCCGCCCTGGCGGCAGGCAACGACCTGGTGCTCTTCGTGCTCCCGGCTGATCCGTCGACAGTAGGCGTCGACTTCACCGCGCTCATTGGCACTCTCACGACCGCTCTCAACGATGGCCGACTCGATGAATCGCGCATCGACGCGTCGCTCGAGAGAGTGCTCACGCTGCGTCGGGACGACTCGGGCGTCTCGGGCCCGTACGTTGACTGCGGGCTCAAGTGCTGGGGTTTGTCACCCCGGGCGCTTGCTAGCGAAAACTAGAGCGTCGGCAACTCAAAGTCGGTGACGCGCTCGGGCAACTGATTGGTGGTGACGCCTCGCGGCACCACATCGGCGGTTGCCGGAACGATCGACGCGGTCGTGGCCGTGATGGCTCCGACGACCACAGCGAGGGTTCCGAGACCAGTGATCAGTGCTGTGACAGGAGTGAGGCGTCGGTGCCGCTCGAGGCTGATGACGATGGCACCAACCAGCATGAGCGTGACGGCGGTAATGACGAGGGCGATCATGTGAATCACCGTTCCTGTCGGGTGCTTCGGAACGCGGTGCCGTGGGTGAGGCTCCGTATTCGGGTTATGGCCTGGGGTAACTGAGGCCGTGACTTAAGCGTACGCCCGGTGGGTGGTGAAGGCGAGAGCCACACGGTCTCGTGTGGTCCCCACTTCGGGGGACCGATGGGGGACAAGCGCCAAACCCCACACTCGTCGAACCGCGCGAGCGACGCGCCGCTTGCCACCGGGCGTATGGCCTCAAACCCACAACAATGGAGACGTGCCACCATCGAGCGATCGCCTTCTCCACCGCGATGTGCTCGCGGCCGTTGCCGTTTCTCTTGAGTCGTCGCTTATCGACGCGCAGCCCCTTCAAGTCGAACCCACGGGCAACGGCTTTACCCACGGCTACCGGGTCACCCTCAGTGACGCTGCCGGCGCGACGAGCGACCACACGGTGTTCGTCGAAACCTCGCCGCCCGAGGTGACGCGACCCGGAGTATTGGCTCTCAGCAATCCCGCAACCGGCGAGCGTGTCGATGTGTGGGTCTACCCGGCAGACCCGGCTCTGCCGGCCCTGCGCACGGCGGTGTACGCCGAGGCTGCGGGAGTCGTGCTTGCCCGACTCGGGCTTCCCGTCGATGGGCTGCGCGTGAGTCTTGCGGCATATCGACCGGGCAAGCGTGCGGTCGTGCGGGTTGACACGACGGGCACCGCCTACTTTCTCAAGGTCGTGCGGCCCCCCGCCGCGCAGCCCTTACAGGCGCGCCACACACTCTGGCGTGAGGCTGGCGTGCCCGTGCCCGCCGTGCTCGGCTGGAGTGAAGAGGGTCTTGTGGCACTCGAGGCCCTCGCAGGGTCAGAGCTCATCGGCGTGCTCGATCGCATCGACCGACCGGATGCTCTTCTCGACCACATCGAAGCCCTCGGTGAGGCGATCGCCCGGGTGCCATCGGTCTCGTCGGCTCGCGCATCCCTGGTCCGCCGCGTTGACTGGTATGAAGAGCGCCTCATTGAGCAAATGCCCGCCCATGACGGACTCATCGAACGCACCGCACGCACCATCGCACGGCGGTTTGCAGCGGGCGGTTCACCGCCACCATCACGCACCGTGCATGGTGACCTGCACCTCGCCCAGTTGCTTGTCGACCCCCAGAACCCGACCGTGATCACGGGAGTGCTCGACATCGACACATCGGGCTGGGGTGACCCGGCCGACGATGCGGCTGCCCTCTACGCTCACTTGATCGCGACGGTCGTGCACGACGGTGGCAGTCGCGCCACCGTGCGCGCTCGACGAGCCTCGGTTCTCGCCGATGGGTGGCGTCGTCGGTGGTACCGGGCGGCCGAGACGGGCTTCGTCGATCGAGCGCACGCCATTGCCGCAACGCAATTGCTCGGTCATGCTCTGTCGCGATCTGCTGCGGGCTCGGGAGGAGCTTCTGCCTTGCTTGAGCGCGCACATCGCGTCGTCAACGCTGATGAGAGGCCTCTCACCGCATCCTCCTGGTGATCTCATCGCGGCTCGCGAGAGTTACTTCATCGACGCAGACCACGAGGGTTTGCTCAGAAGGAGGAACATCATGGACAGCAAGAACTGGATTGCAATCGGTGCCGCATCGGTCCTCGGACTCGGTGTTGCAGCAGGCGGTGCGGCGAGCATCGCGAACGCCATTCCGTTGATCGAGAACGCCACGGGCCTCTCGGTTCCCGGCATCGGCACGGTCACCGACGGCGACGACCGCATTGAGCTCGACTTCCGGGTCGACAGCGACAGCATCTCGTCGCCGACCTCGACCTCGTCGCCCGCGACCCCGTCACCGGCCTCGCCGGTCTCGGCTGACAGCCCTGTCACGCCGCAGACTCCGGCATCGCCGCTCAGCCCCGCGTCGGTCGACACGCCCGCCAGCCCCGCGTCGGTTGACGAGCTCGACGACGACAACTCCGGTGACGACATCGACACCGACAACTCCGTCGACGACAACGACAACGACGACGACAACGCCAACGGTTAGTCGGCACGCGAAGCCCCACCGTGGGTTCGCGCGATAGCCCCCGATGAGAGCACTCTCATCGGGGGCTATCGCTTTCGCGTCGCTGAGCCGTCAGACTGAATGCAGCCCACCCAGCAGCTCGAACCAGCTGCCTCAACGAGAGCAGAACGCCATGCCATCGACTCCTTCGTGGATTGCCGTCTCGGCAATCTCTGCGTTGAGCCTTGGCGTTATCGCTTCCGGTGCTATCGGAGTCGCTCAGGCGATGCCGCTTGTTGATTCAACAACCACTGCCGAAGTTCCGCCGATCTCGACCGTTCCCGACGACGGAAAAGGCGGAACGGGATCTGATGGTGTGATCATTCCCACGCCTTCGCCCACGGGCTCGCCTGTGCTCTCGTCGGCTCCGGGCGTCGACCCCACGACTATTCCCGCCCCGCAACCGGTCGCCCCTCGGCCCGCCGCGACGCCGACGGACTCGGTGCCGAGTCCCATGAGCGTCGATGATGAGACTAGCGGGTCGAACAGCGGGTCAAGTAGCGGCTCGAGCAGTAGCTCCGGCGGATCAGATTCCGACAGCGACTCAGACGACTAGATCGAGCATCCCGCGCCGTCAGACGAGGCGGTAGCCCATTCCCCGCACGGTCTCAATGCGGTCGGCGCCGATCTTTGCGCGCAAATAGCGCACATACACGTCGACGACATTCGACCCGGGGTCGAAGTCGAAGCCCCACACTCGACTGAGCAGCTGTTCGCGAGACAGCACTTGGTCGGGGTGCTTCAAGAACTGTTCAGCGAGCGCGAATTCGCGCGCCGAGAGATCAAGCGACCGACCGCCCACCGAAACCCGGCGAGTCTTGAGATCGAGAGTGACGTCGCCATAGCTGAGCACTGACTCGACGACGATCTGCTGGCTCGATTCGCGCAGGCGCAAACGGATGCGCGCGACGAGCTCGTCGAACTTGAAGGGTTTCGGCAAATAGTCGTTGGCGCCGCCGTCAAGGCCCGCAACCGTGTCGTCGACGCTCGTGCGCGCCGTGAGCATGATGATCGGCATGGTCTCGCCCTTGGTGCGGAGTCGCTTGAGCACCTCGAAACCGTCAATGCCGGGCAGGCCCACGTCAAGCAACAACAGATCGAAAGAACCAGTTGCGACGTAGTCGAGAGCATCGAGCCCGTTAGCGACGACTGTGGGGGTGTAGCCGCCTGCCGAGAGCCCCTTCTCGATGAACGATGAGATGCGTTTCTCGTCTTCGACGATCAAGATGCTGGTCACTCGGGTCTCCTTGACGGGCTCGCAGTCGGGTGAGGTGCGCTTGTGCTCGCTTCTGCGGCAGCGTGATCGAAACCGGCGGCGGGGGGTGGCGGCGCTGCAGCTACTTCGAGTGTCGGCACGACAATGCCGAACCGTGCCCCGGCTGGTGAGCTGTCGAGACTCACGTAACCCCCGTGGGCACGCGCAATGGCGGCGACGATGGGGAGCCCGAGGCCCGACCCGGCGATTCCGCGGCCCGTGTCGGCGCGACCGAACCGTTCGAAGATGCGCTTCTCGGCTCCCGCCGGAATGCCCGGGCCTTCGTCTGCTACCCAAAACTCCACGGTGCGTGCATACGCCGTGCTGCCCACTCGCACGGTCGACCCTTCTGGTGAGTACTTCGCGGCGTTATCGGCCAGTTGCAGCCACGCTTGCGTGAGCCGGGAGGGCGAGAGAGGCGCGACGACGTCGGCGGAGTTCTCGAGCACCCAGGTGCGGCCGGGGATCGCTTGCATCTTGCTAAACACGAGCGCCGTGAGGTCGCCGACATCGGTCGGCTCGGTCACAATCGCTTGCCGCTCGACGCGTGCGAGCGCATCAATGTCGGTGACGAGTTCTGCCATGCGATCGAGTTCGTCGATGGCGATGTCGCGCACGGCAATCACATCGTCGGGCTTCGAGGCATCGAGCAACTCGAGGTGGCCCCGCACAATCGTGATCGGGGTCTTGAGTTCGTGCCGCACGTCATCGAGCAACTGGCGTTGGCTCGTGAGCGCCTCGTCGATGCGATCGAGCATCGCATTGACGGTTTCGGTGAGCGCCGAGACATCATCGCGACCATTGACGGGAATGCGTTCGCTCACGTCTTCGGCGGTGATGCGTGAGGCCGTTTCTGAGAGTCGGCGCAGTGGCGCCAAAAGTCGGCCCGCGACGAACCACCCGATAACGCCGATCGCGGCGAGTGACACAAGAGCCAACCAGGCGTAGGTCAGAAAGGCGCCCCCCACCTGATCGACGGCGCGTTGTGCGTCAAGAGCGATCACATACACGCCGAGCTCGGGGTCACCATCAATGACGACGGGCACACTGACGTAGCGCAAGGTTCCGACGGTCGTGATCGCGGTTCCGACGGTGACCTGGCCCGCCGAGGCTTCGCGCCACGCTCGCTCGATGAACGCTGGATCGTCTTCGAGGGCAAACGCGGTCTCGACGCCGGGCACGAGCCGTGCCTGCCCGTCAATGATGCCGACGCTGCTCTCATGCCGCCCCGGCACAATGCGCGACAAAATGTCGTTCAAGGCCTCCGCCGTGCTCGCCGGCGGCGCATCGATCGTGCTGTCGGTGTCTGTCTCGCTATCCGTCGGCGTCGAGGTTCCGGTAACGATTCCGCGGGCCGCCTCGACCGTAGCGAGCAGCTCTGCATCGAGGCCCTCGATGACGCGGTCGCGCTGAACGATCGAGGCAGCAATGCCCGACACAGACATACCGAGCGCCGTCACAATGAGAATCACGACAAGAATGCGCGATCGCACCGAGAACCGGGGAAGTGCGGATCGCTGCATCCCACCATTATCGGCGGGGGAGCACGGCTACGCCGACAGATGAGAACACTCTCACCGCGGGCCAGGCCACTCGCGAGCGAGAGCTCGCAGGTCGGCGATCTCATCGGGCTCAATGTGCAGGCTGCCGTCGACGTCACGCACGGTGCCGCTCACCAGCACGAATCGGCCGCTGAGGGCTGCCCGAATCGTTCGCGATGCCCGCGCCGAGAGCACGAGTGGCATGACCGCCGTGCCGTCATCGAGCAGGGCATCGGCCGTCATGAGACCTTCGCGTGCGCGGCGTTCGCCGCCGACGAGCACCGAGCGCCCGATGTGCCGGTCGTCAAGCTCGGCGAGAGGGCTGGTTTCGGCGGCGGCGAGCAGAGCCCGGAAGGGCGAGAGTGACTCGTTCGCTCGAGGTGTCGGTGGTCGCACGATTAGCGGGGCCGGGGGAATGTCGGTGGCATCGATGAAAAGCAGCGGATGCTCCGCCGAGGCGCGCCGCGACATTCGTCGGGCCATGCTGCACCTCCCGCGCATCCGTCTCGCCGCTCACGACGACTCTATCGAACACACGTTCGAGAGTGGGATGCGCCTCGGTACCGCTCGGCTAATCGCTCAGCAGGCCCACGCGAGTGAGTTGCTCGGCGAGGCCGGCGCCGTCGGGAGCCCACACCCACGGGGCCGCCCCCGACGGCGCCTGCTCGCCGTCGAGGTGACTGCGGCCACCCGCGAGCACGGCTTCGGGAGTCGAGAGCTGTCGAATGGCCACAGCGGCCACACTGTCGGGGTGTTCGGCTTCGAACGCCCGGTAGATCGCCTCATCGTGTTGGCCATCGTCGCCGATGAGCACCCACTTGATCGATGGAAACTCGCGTGCCAAGCGAGTAAGGCTGTCGCGCTTGTGTTGCTGGCCGCTGCGGAAGAGTCGGTCGTGCGTCGGCCCCCAGTCGGTGAGCAGCATGGTGCCCGAAGGGTAGAGGTGCCGGCTTATAAATCGGTCTAGGGTCGGCGCGACGTTCCAGGCGCCGGTTGACAGGTAGATCACGGGCGATCCGGTGTGCTCGCGCGCGAGGCGCTCGAGGAGTACCGCCATTCCCGGCACGGGGCGGCGCGCGTGCTCGTCGAGCACGAACGTGTTCCATGCCGCAAGGAAAGGGCGGGGCAAGGCCGTGACCATGACGGTGTCATCGATGTCGCTGACAATGCCGATGCGAGCATCCGGATCGACCACGAAAATGCGGGCCGTGACGACAGCAGAGTCGGTGGCCTGCAGCGTGATCGTGCGCACTCCCGGTTCGAGGTCGACTTCGAGGTCAACATCGACGACGCCGCCACGGTCGGCGTTGACGGTGAACTCGCGGCCGTCTGCCGTAATCGTGACGGCGCAGTCAGCGACGGGAATGCTCACGAAGCTCCGCCAGCCCCGAATTGTCGTGGGGGTGGGTCGAGTCGAATCGGTGCGCGTGAGCAAGACGCGACACAAGACCCGCACGAATCCCTTGCCGCCATAGCCGCTGTAGGGAATCACGACAGGCTCGAGGCCGCGGCGCCGCCCCTGCTTTTCGCGCATGCGGTGAAAGCGGTCTTCGAGCGCGACCGCTCGCCGTGCCCACGGTGCACGAGGGCTGAGCTCGGGGCTGTCGCTCGTGGCAGGCACGCACCCAGTGTGTCAGACCACAGAACTCCTGGGGCCCGTCAGAAACCCCGCGAGAACACGCCTGTCGAGCGGGGGTGAACAGGTCTGTGCACTGTTTTCGGCATTCGTATCTCGAATATGAAGTCATAATTAACATTGCGCCAACACGCGATTCGCTCAGGTAGAGGAGTACGCTGGCCGCGTCGAAAGGGAATACCGTGAACGTTATTGAGTCCAGCACGGCACTGCTCAGCACCTCCGCACTCATTCGCAATGAGCCGGTGCAAGCTCGTAGCACCGCTCGCCTCGCCACGTTGCTCGACTCGGCGGCAGCCGTGATCGACGAGATCGGCTACGAGCGCCTCACGACCGCGATGGTCGCCGAGCGCGCCGGAGCGTCGATCGGCACCGTGTACCGCTACTTCCCCGACCGAATCGCGGTGCTGCAGAGTCTTGCTGCCCGCAACTCTGAGCGACTGCTGGGCAGCATCGCGAACGAGCTCGCTGCTGGGCGCCACGCTTCGGCGATGGATGCTGTGCTCGCGGTCGCCCACGCCACCGCCGAGCTGTTCCGCACCGAGCCGGGCTACCGCTCGATTCGCGTCGGCGACGTGCTCGATCTGCTCCCGCCGCAGACGGACGCCACGGCCAACGCCGTGGTCGCCGACACCGTGACTGACGCGCTCGTCGCCGGGTACGGCGTGAGCGATTCGGCAGACGTGCGGCTCGCGGTGGGCACCGCCATCGAGGTCATCGACGCCCTGGTTGCTCGAGCATTCGCTCGCGCCCCCAAGGGCGACGCACACCTGTTGGCCGAAGCTGACCGCGCGGTGCGCGCAGTCTTGGCTGGCCGCCTCTAGCGACGGTATGCCGTGTGCCGTTGCATGACGGCCACGGCGTGATCGCTCCGTCTGGAGAACTGCCCAGAATGTGAGCAATTCGGAATGCCTTCTGCCGTGAATGCTGTTTGACTGAGCGGGCGCTGAACGCGCGCGCATCTGACACCGGCAGAGGAGAGAGCACCGTGATCGAGTTTCGCTCCATCTCCAAGAGGTTCGACAACGGCACTCTCGCGGTTGATGACTTCAGCGTCATTATTCCCAGCCGCCAAACGACCGTGCTCGTCGGCTCGAGTGGTTCAGGCAAGACGACCTTGTTGCGCATGATCAACCGCATGGTCGATGCGACGAGTGGCGAGCTCGAGATCGATGGCGAGAACGTGTCGACGATCGAACCCGTGCAGTTGCGCCGTCGAATTGGCTACGTCATGCAGAACTCGGGGCTCTTGCCGCACCGTCGGGTGATCGACAACATCGCGACGGTGCCGCGCCTCAACGGCGTGCCGAAGAAGCAGGCACACGCTCGCGCTCTCGAGCTCATGGACACCGTGGGGCTCGACCGCGACATGGCCGAGCGATACCCCGCGCAACTCTCGGGCGGCCAGCAGCAGCGCGTGGGCGTGGCTCGCGGCCTCGCTGTCGACCCCAACATCTTGCTCATGGATGAGCCCTTTGGCGCCGTCGACCCCATTGTGCGTGCCGACTTGCAGCAAGAACTCTTGCGCCTCCAGCGCGAGCTCGGCAAGACGGTGGTCTTCGTCACCCACGACATCGATGAAGCCTTCTTGCTGGGCGATCAAGTCGTCATTCTCGAAAAAGGCGGTCGCATCGCGCAGCTGGGCTCGCCCGCTGAGATTCTCGCCAACCCCGCGAGCGAGTTTGTCGCGAGCTTCATCGGTGCCGATCGTGGCAAACGTGCGCTGAGCATCCAGACCATCAAGGGTGCTCAGGTGCTCGTCGACGGCGACGGCAATCTCGCGGGCCGGCTTGTCGAAGATGGCCCGGCGTGACCTGGGTCGTCAATAACCTCGACCTCATTCTCGAGCTCACGCTCGAGCACATTCGTCTGAGCACTGTGCCGATCGTGCTCGGCTTCATCATCGCGATTCCGCTCGGCTGGCTGGCCTACCGCTATCGGCTCACGCGGGGGCTCATTCTTACTCTCGTGGGGCTGCTCTATACGATTCCGTCGCTCGCGCTCTTCGTGATCTTGCCGCCGCTACTGGGCATCGGATTCTTGAGCGAGGCCAACGTTCTTATTGCGTTGACCATTTATGCGGTCGCGATCATGGCGCGATCGGTGGCGGATGCTCTCGCGAGCGTTGACCCCGACGTGCGTCAAGCGGCCACGGCGGTGGGCTACTCGTCGTGGAGCCGCTTCTGGATGGTCGACTTTCCGCTCGCCGGCCCCGTGCTGCTCGCCGGGCTGCGCGTTGTCGCGGTCAGCACCGTGAGCCTCTTGACCGTCGGCATCGTGGTCGGCGTGCAGAGCCTCGGCTACCTGTTCCTCAACGGCTTCCAGCGCGACATCGTTGAGCAGGTTCTCGCGGGCGTCGTCATGACCGTCATCGTGGCGCTTCTGTTCGACGGCATACTCGTGCTGATCGGTCGCGCGCTCATGCCGTGGACCCGCGCCGGGCGCCCGTCCAGCAGTCGCTCCGTCGAGAGCCAGCAGGGCATCGAGACGCCCGTTCTCGCGGTCGGTCGCGGCGTGCAGCAGGGGGCACGGCGATGAATCTCTTCGTGGATGCGTGGCTCTGGCTCGCCGACCCGGTCAACTGGCAGGGCTCCGGGTCGATTCCGGTGCGCATCGGGGAGCACTTGTTCTATACGGCCCTCGCCATGGTGGCGGCTGCGCTCATCGCGATTCCGCTCGGATGGCTCATCGGACACACCGGGCGCGGGCGGGAGCTCGCCGTGGCAATCTCGGGCGCCGCACGAGCGCTGCCGACCTTCGGCCTGCTGTTCCTGTTCGTCATGCTCGTCGGCGTTACGCTGCGCGGGCCGTCGACCGTATTCGTACTTGTTCTGCTCGCCATCCCGCCAATTCTCGCGGGGGCCTATGCCGGTCTCGAGGTGATCGATCGCCGGACGATCGACGCGGCGCGAGGTCTCGGCATGACCGAGTGGCAGATCCTCTGGAAGGTCGAGGTTCCGCTCGGCCTGCCGCTACTGCTGGGCGGCCTGCGCAGCGCAACCCTGCAGGTTGTCGCGACGGCCACCCTCGCCGCGTATGTCAATCTCGGAGGCCTCGGGTACGACATTGTGCAGGGCATCGCCTTGCGCAAATACGACCAGATGCTCGGCGCGGCCATCCTCGTCATCCTGCTCGCTCTGCTGTTCGACGCACTGTTCGCGGTGCTCGAGCGCTATGCGGTACCGCGCGGGGTGCGCGCGGGCCGCGACACAGATGTTCGCACGACGCCAACCGGGCGACGTGCGACGGCGGATGCTTCCGCCACCACATGAAGAAAAGAGACGAACGAATGTTCACAGCAAGGAACAAGGGCCGGTTTGCCATGACGGCAGCCGTGGTCGGGGCATCATTGGCCCTGGCAGGGTGTGCATCGGGCGACCCGCTGGCCCCGGATACCGAATCGGATGCGCCCAGCGAGACGATCATCATCGGATCGCAGGCGTACTACTCGAACGAGATCATCGCCGAGCTCTACGCGCAGGCCCTCGAAGAGGGTGGCTTCACCGTTGAGCGCAACTACCAGATCGGCCAGCGCGACGCCTACATTCCGGCGCTCGAAGCGGGAGAAATCGACCTCTTCCCGGAGTACACCGGCAACCTCCTTCAGTTCTGGAGCCCCGACACGACGGCCACGTCGTCTGATGACGTCTTCGCCGAGCTGCAGACCGTTGTGCCCGCGGGCCTCCAGGTGCTCGACCAGTCGTCGGCGACCGACCAAGACAGCTACAACGTCACGGCGGAATTCGCTGAGGCCAACGGCCTCGAGTCGATCGCTGATCTCGCGGGCGTCGAGGGCCTCATCCTCGGTGGAGCCCCCGAGCTCGAAGAGCGACCCTACGGCCCGAGCGGCCTGTCGTCGGTCTACGGCGTCACCGTCGGCTTCCAGGCTACGGGTGACACGACCGTCGAGTCGCTGCTCGAGGGCATCGTCAATGTCGCGAACGTCTACAGTGCTGACCCGCGCATCGGTCAGAACGGACTCGTCACCTTGAGTGACCCCGAGGGCCTCTTCCTCGCGTCGAACGTTGTGCCGATCGCGTCAGCCGACCTGCCGCAAGAGGCGATTGACATCATCAACGCCGTGAGCGCAGCGCTCACTCCTGAGGGTCTCGTTGCCCTCAACGTTCAGAGCACGGTCGACCAGCTCGGCTTCGCCGAAATCGCGACGCAGTGGCTGACCGAGAACGGATTCATCGGCTAGTCAGCCGCAGCATTCACCGCAGCACGACGGGGCGGGCGCCGAGGGCGCCCGCCCCGTTTGGGCGTTCGGGCGACGTTAGTCGTCGCGGGTGGCCGCGTCGCCGTCGCCCGCGTGGTCGGCGTATCGACTGACGTAGCGGTCGAGCAGCTTCTTGACCGCGAAGACCAGCAGCCAGAATCCGGCAATGATCCCGATGAAGATGAAGGCCGCGTAGTCAAGCTGTTCGGCGATGCTGCGATATCCCTCAGCGGCGAGCGATCCGACCGTCACGTAGGCGAACGCCCAGATGATGCACGCGGGCGTGAGCCACGCCATAAACGTGCGGTAGCGCAGTCTGCTCATGCCCACGACAAGGGGAGTGAGCGAGTGCAAAACCGGTACGAATCGTGAGACGAAGACGGCGACCCCGCCGCGGTGGTCGAGAAAGTTTTCGGCGCGCACCCAGTTCTTCTCGCCAATGCGCGCGGCCAACCGAGACCCTCGCACGCGCGGCCCGAAGAATCGCCCGATCGAAAACCCGATCGACGCGCCGAGCAGTGCGCCCACAATCACCGTGATCGTGAGCGCCCAGTACTCGGCTGGGGAGTCGACCGCGGTGCTCGCCACGAGCACGACGGTGTCGCCCGGCACGATGAGGCCGAGCAAGATCGTGGTCTCGAGGGTGATGAACAGTCCGGCGAGCGCCGTGCGCAGCACAGGGTCAACTCCCTGTACCAGGTCGAGGATCGCATCGAGCCACTCGTTCACGTCGCGAGCCTATCGACGGCCCCCACGAACCGACTGACAATCAGGACCTTCGGCCCCTGTGGTGAGCCGGCCTCGTTCCTAGGCTCGAAAGCGGCAGTTTCGCCGCACCCATCCACCCATCTCGCAAGGCAGGTGACCCCCTCGTGGTCGAATGGCTCGATCCCCTCATCTTGGCCCGCTGGCAGTTCGGTCTCACGACCCTCTACCACTTCCTCTTCGTTCCGCTCACGATTGGCATGGTCATCCTCGTCGCCATGTTCCAGACGGCGTGGGTACGCACAAGCAAGCTGAAGTACCTCCACCTCACGAGACTGTTCGGCAAGATCTTCCTCATCAACTTCGCCATGGGCGTCGTGACGGGCATCGTGCAGGAGTTCCAGTTCGGCATGAACTGGAGCGACTACTCGCGCTTCGTCGGTGACGTTTTCGGCGCCCCGCTCGCCATGGAGGGCCTGCTCGCCTTCTTCCTCGAGGCGAGCATGATCGGGTTGTGGATCTTCGGCTGGGACAAGCTGCCGCAGAAACTGCACCTGGCGGTCATTTGGTTGCTCGCCCTCTCGACGACCCTCTCGGCCTACTTCATCCTCGCCGCCAACGCGTTCATGCAGAACCCCGTGGGGTATGAGATCAATGAAGAGCTCGGTCGTGCCGAGCTGACCGACATCGGTGCCGTGCTCACGAACCCCGTCGCGTTGGCACAGTTTCCCCACACCATCTTCGCCTCCCTGATGTTCGCGGCCGTCGTCATGGTTGCTGTGGCGGCGTACCACCTGTCGAAGAACCAGTACCTCGACGAAATGCGCACGGCGTTGCGCTTCGGCCTGGTCGTCAACATCGTGGCCTTCATCGGTGTCGCCCTCTCGGGTGACCAGCTCGGCCTCGTGATGGTTGCAACGCAGCCGATGAAGATGGCAGCTGCTGAGGCGCTCTATGAGACCACAACGGCCGCATCGTTCTCTCTCTTCACGTGGGGCACGCCCGATGGCGCGACCGAGTTGTACTCGATCCGCATTCCCTACCTGCTGTCGTTCCTCTCGACGCACGACATCATGGGAACGGTTGAGGGCATCAACGACCTGCAGGCCCAGTACCAGGCCGAGTTTGGCCCCGGCGACTACACGCCCATCATCTGGATCACCTACTGGAGCTTCCGCTGGATGATCGGCCTCGGCGCCCTCGCCGCTGCCATCTCGGTCGTTGGCCTGTGGCTGACCCGTGGCGGCCGCACCCCGCAGAAGAGCTGGATGTGGAAGGTCGCGATCTGGTCGGCACCCGTGCCGCTCGTCGCGAGCCTCGTGGGCTGGATCTTCACCGAAATGGGTCGCCAACCCTGGATTGTCTTTGGTCTCATGAAGACCGAAGACGGCGTCTCACCGGGCGTCTCGGGGCTCGAAGTGCTCATCTCGCTCATCGCCTTCACCCTCATCTACGGCATCCTCGCCGTCGTCGAGTTCAAGCTCATCGTGCGCGCTGCCGTCGATGGCCCGAAGGACTGGACGAAGTACAGCGACGGGTCTGACGACAACGGTCAGGCCGACGTCGACCCCGCCAAGCTCGCGACCGTCTACTAAGAAATACGGAGACTCACGCACATGGACCTCGCATACCTCTGGTTCGGAATCGTCGGATTCCTGTTCATCGGCTACTTCGTGCTCGACGGCTTCGACTTCGGCGTCGGCATGGCACTGCCGTTCCTCGGTAAAGACGACACCGATAAGCGCGTCATGATCAACACGATCGGCCCGGTGTGGGACTTGAACGAGACGTGGCTCATCGTGGCGGGTGCGTCGCTCTTCGCGGCCTTCCCCTACTGGTACGCCACCCTGTTCGACGGCTTCTACCTGGCACTGCTGCTCATCTTGCTCGCGCTCATCGCGCGCGGTGTCTCGTTCGAGTACCGCCGTCTGGGCAGGTCTGACCGCTGGAAGAGCTGGTTTGACTGGATGATCGTGGTCGGCTCGGCGGTTCCCGCACTGCTGTGGGGCGTCGCCTTCGCCAACATCATTCAGGGTGTGGCGATCGATGAGACCGGCACGTACACCGGCACGCTCTTCGACCTGCTCAACCCCTACGGTCTGCTCGGCGGGCTGACGACGCTCATGCTGTTCTTTACGCACGGCGTGCAGTTCCTCGCCCTCAAGACCGACGGTGATCTGCGGCTTCGGGCGCAGGCCCTCGCCGTGCGATCGGGAATCATCACGATTGTCGTCGCGGCAGCCTTCCTCGTCTGGACCGTGCTGCAGCACCTCGACATCGCGCACTTGCCGGTACTCGTGGGTCTCGCTGCCGCTGCTGCCGTGGCGCTCATCGGCTCGTGGGTGGCCAACCGGATTGGGCGCGAGAAGATCGCGTTCAGCCTCATGGCTGCGACGATCGCGCTCGCCGTCGCGAGCATCCTCGCCGCTCTCTACCCGAACGTGATGCCCTCGACGACCGACCCGGCCTTCAGCCTCACGATCGAGAACGCGTCGAGCTCGGACTACACGCTGCAGGTCATGACGTGGGTCGCGGTGATTATGATGCCTCTCGTGCTCGCCTACCAGTTCTTCACGTACTGGGTGTTCCGCCGTCGTGTTACTCGTGAGTCGATTCCGGTGGCAGCACACTGAAGCCTCTCGACCCCCGACTGCTGAAAACCGCGTCGGCCGCCCGCGTTCTGCTGGCGGCCGGCGCGGTCGTCGCGGTCGCTCACACGCTCAGCATCATTGCCTTTTGCTGGTTTGCCGCTCAGTCGGTCGCCGGTGTCATCGCGGGCACACCCGTCGACGAACTCGGCGGCCCGATTATGGCGACCGCCGTGAGCATCGTCGCCCGCGCGCTCACGCAGGCACTGCTCGACGGCCTCTCGGTGCAGGGGGCTGCGCGCGTCAAGAGTCAGTTACGTTCTCGAATGATCGATGCGGTGGATGTCGGTGGTTCCACCCTGCTGGGTTCGACGTCAAGCGCTCGCGTGGCCACGCTGCTCGGCCAGGGGCTCGATGCGCTCGATGGCTACATTGGCCGGTACCTTCCTCAGCTGATCCTCACGGCTGTTGCTACGCCGATCATCGTCGCCGTGCTGCTCGTCGCCGATTTCGCCACGGGCATCACGGTGATTCTCACGCTGCCGATCATCCCCGTCTTCATGGTGCTCATCGGCATGTCGACTCGCGCCGTGCAAAGGCGACAATGGTCGCTGCTCACCGCGCTTGCCCAGGGTTTTCTCGAGGTCGTGCAGGGGCTCTCGACCCTCATGGTCTTCGGTCGCCAGCACCGACAAGCCGAGCGCATCGCTGCCGTGACCGAGCAGTATCGCCGACGCACCATGAGCGTGTTGCGACTCTCGTTTCTTTCGGGCTTCGCGCTCGAACTCGCTGCGAGCCTGTCGGTGGCGCTCGTCGCGGTTTCCATCGGCATTCGTCTCATCGACGGTGAGATTCTGCTCGCGCTCGGGCTCTTCGTGCTCGTGCTCGTGCCCGAGGCCTACCTGCCGTTGCGGCAAGTGGGCGCGCAGTTCCACGCTGCGAGCGAAGGAATCGCCGCGGCGGACGAGGTGCTGTCGCTCATCGAGTCGGCGCCGCAAGGGCATGGTCACGCGGCACCCGCGAGTGACCCCGCGCGAGCGACTGACGACATCGGGGTCGCCGACCATGGGGCTTCCGCGACGGTGCCGGCGGCATCCGTTCCGGCACTGACGGTGCGTGAGCTCACGATTCGACGCGGCGACCGTGTGGTCATTGATTCGTTGACGGCATCGTGGATGCCCGGCACCCTGCTCGCCATCACCGGGCCCAGCGGCGCGGGCAAAAGCTCGTTGCTCGGCGCGGTGTTGGGCCTCGTCGAGCACGATGGCGAGGTCGAGCTCGCGGGATCGCCCGTGCACGCCACTGATCGCATCGAACGCATGGCGTGGAGCGGCCAACGCCCCGACCTCACCGGCGGCCCTCTCGACGAGGTGGTCGGGCTCGGCGCAACCACCGTTGACCCGGCGCGCGTGACGGCGTCACTGCTGTGGGCGGGCGCCGGTGACGTGCCGCGCGACACGGTGTTGGGTGCCGCCGGCGACGGACTCTCGGGCGGGCAAGCCCAGCGGGTCGCTCTCGCGCGAGTGCACTACCGTGCGATCGATCGCGACTGTCGGGTCGTGCTCGTCGACGAGCCCACATCAGCGCTCGACGCGGTGAGTGAGCAGCGCGTCATTGAGGGTTTGCGCGAGCTCGCGCGCGAGGGTCGACTCGTGATTGTCGTGACCCATCGCCGCGCCGTCATGGCCGCCGCTGACGAGGTGCTCGCGATTCAGCCGATTGATCGTGCTGCGCGGGTACGGGCGGAGGCGACATCGTGACGATCGCCGCTCGCCGTGCCCGCCGCGCTGTTCTGCGCGCATCCCTGCCCCCGATGCGGGCGTTCGCTCCTGCTCTCGCCTTGGGCGTACTCGCGAGCGGCTCGGCGGTGGCTTTGCTCGCGACGAGCGCGTGGCTCATTGCTCGGTCGGCCGAGCAGCCGCCCATTCTCTTCTTGGGCTTCGCCATTGTCGGGGTGCGGGCGTTCGCACTGGGTCGCGCCGTGTTCCGGTACCTCGAGCGTCTCGTGGCGCACGATGCGGCCTTCCGGGCTCTCAGCACGCTGCGCGTGGGGGTTTTTCGGCGGTTGCTGCCCGTGGCCCCGGACGGCCTGCGGGGCGTTCGACGCGGTGACCTGCTGACGACGCTCGTGCGCGATGTCGATGCCCTGCAAGACCTGCCCCTGCGCGTACTGCAGCCTCTCGTCACGGCCAGCGTCGTCGCGGCGCTCAGCGTCATCGGCGTGTGGTGGGTGTCTGCGCCCGCGGGTGCTGCGTTGCTCGTCGGCCTCGTCGTCACGGCCGGGGTTGCGGCCCTCGTGATGCAGGGCCTGAGCCGTGATGCTGACATGCGCATCGCACCCTTGCGAGCCGCTCTCGCCGACGCCGTGCTCGAATACCTCACGCGGTGGGAGACCCTGCGGGCTTTCGGGGCCGATACTCGCCACCTTGAGCGTGTGCTCGAGCTCGATGCTGAGCTTCGGCGCGCGCAGTCACGGCAGTCGGGTGCCGCGGGCAGTGTCGCCGCTCTCTTCACGCTGGGTGCGGGGCTCACGCTGCTGACCGCCCTGCTTGTCGCTGAGCCGAGCTTTGCCGTCGCCGCCATCACAGGCCCCCAGCTCGTCATGCTCGTGCTCGTGCCGCTCGCGGTGTTCGAGGTGGTCGCCGCGCTGCCGGCGGCACTCTCCGCGTGGTGGCGTGTGCGGGCAAGTGCCGACCGCATCGCCAGCATCGTGCCGGACGAGGTGCCCGCCGAGCTACCCGTTGCTCCGGTCACACCGACGAGCCTCCCCGTAGGTCCGCTGGCTCTTCGGTTGCGCGGGGTCAGTGCACGCTGGCCCGGTGACGACAGCCCCGCCATCGCCGGCATCGATCTCGACCTGGCACCGGGAGACCGACTCGTTGTCGAGGGATCGAGTGGGGCGGGCAAGACCACGCTCGCGCACGTTCTCGTGCGCTTTCTCGATCATGAGGGCGAGTACCGGCTCGGGGGAGTCGACGTGCACGAGCTACACCCGGACGAGGTGCGCCGCCACGTTGTGCTGTGCGAGCAGAGCCCGCATCTCTTTGACGAGAGCATCCGTCAGAACCTGCTCTTCGCTCGCGATGACGCGACCGATGCCGACTTGCTCGCGGTGCTCGATCGTGTGGGCCTGGGCGCGTGGTGCCACGAACGCGGGGGCCTCGATGCTCCCGTGGGTGAGCGCGGCCGCCTCGTGAGCGGAGGCGAGGCGCAGCGCATTGCGCTCGCTCGCGCACTGCTGACCGATGCGCCCGTGCTCGTGCTCGACGAGCCCACCGCGAATGTTGACCCCGATCGGGCCGAGAGCCTGCTCGACGAGTTGTTGGGCGCAGCGGCAGGCCCCGAGCGGGCTGTGCTCGTGATCTCGCACACGCCCGTTGCTGATCGCCTCGTGACGGCGCGCGTGCGGTTGCACGCCGCCCGGTAGGCTGGTGCCGCCACCGCAACTGTTTGAAGACCCTCAAGGAAGAGGCATCCGCAATGGTGCGCACCACTGGCCCTGCCCCGAGTTTCACCACGAGTGACGACGGCATTCCCATCTACCGACCCGGAATCGAAGAAGATCCGGATGCTCCGCGCCCCATGCGCCTCGAGCGCGACTCGCTCGGCGAAATGCCGATCCCGGCCGACGCCTACTGGGGAATCCACACGGCGCGTGCTCTCGAGAACTTTCCCATCACGCGCCGCGCGCTCTCGAACCACCCCAATCTCGTGATCGCGCTCGCGATGGTCAAGCAAGCGGCCGCGCGCGCCAACAAAGAGATCGGCGTCATTCGGGCCGTGCGCGCCGACCTCATCGACCAGGTCTGCCAAGAGATCATCGATGGCGAGTTGCACGACGAGTTCGTGCTCGGTGTGCTGCAGGGCGGTGCCGGCACAAGCACCAACATGTGCGCCAATGAGATCATCGCAAACCGCTGCCTTGAGCTCATGGGCCACGAAAAGGGTGACTACGAGAACTTTCATCCGATTGACCACGTCAATCGCAGCCAGTCGACCAACGACGTCTACCCCACAGCGATCAAGCTCGCCATGGTCTTCAGCCTCAAGAGCCTGCTCGACGAGCACCGCCTGTTGATTGACTCGTTCGCGGCCAAGGGCCAGGAGTTCTCGCAGATTCTCAAGGTCGGCCGCACGCAAATGCAAGACGCCGTGCCCATGACTCTGGGTCAAGAGTTCCGCGGCTTCGCCACGACCCTCGGTGAAGATCAAGAGCGCTTGAGCGAGATCATTCCGTGGCTCAACGAGATCAACATGGGCGCAACGGCGATCGGCACGGGCATCACGGCCGACCCGCGCTATGCCGAAGCCGTGCGCCGCCACTTGAGCGAGATTTCGGGCTACACGATGGTCACCTCGCCCGACCTCATCGAGGCCACGAGCGACACCGGCATCTTCATGACCGTGTCAGGCACGCTCAAGCGCGCCGCGGTCAAGCTCTCGAAGATCTGCAACGACTTGCGGCTGCTCTCGAGCGGCCCCCAGGCGGGCTTTGGCGAGATCAACTTGCCCGCGCGTCAGGCGGGTAGCTCGATCATGCCCGGCAAGGTCAACCCCGTGATTCCTGAGGTCGTCAACCAGGTTGCGTTCTCGATCATCGGTGCCGATGCCACGGTCACGGCCGCTGTCGAGGGCGGGCAGTTGCAGCTCAACGCCTTCGAGCCCGTCATTGCCACGAGCATCATGCAGTCACTCGCGTGGATGTCGAACGCGTGCCGCACGCTGCGCCTTAACTGCATCGACGGCATCACGGCCAATAAAGAGCGACTGCACGAGATGGTCGAAGCCAGCGTCGGCGTTGTCACGGCCCTGACCCCGTACATCGGCTACCAAGAGTCGGCGGCCCTCGCCTACGAGGCGCTCGCGTCGAAGGTGCCGATTCGCCAGCTCGTGATCGAGCGCGGTCTCATGACGGCCGATGAAATCGCCAAGGTGCTCTCGCCCGAGCGGCTCAGCGGTGTCGTTCCGGCGACGGGCGCTATTCCGTTGCCGATGGTCGCGCCCGAGAACTAGCGGCGGGCGCTCGGCGCATCGGCGGGGGCGCAGCGCGCCAGAGATGCAGGGTGGCGTAACTGCGCCACGGCGCCCAGCGTCGGCCCAGCGCGGCTGCCTCCCGCGGGGTCGACGCTGCGCCTCGAGCGCTGAGCGAGCGAAGCAGAACGAGATCGGTGTCGAGCAAGAGATCGGGCGAGCCCAGCACGCGCAGGGCGACGTAGTCGGCGGTCCACGGGCCGATGCCGGGCATCCGCAGCAATCGATCGCGCAGTTCGGCGCTCGAGAGTCCGACGTCAAGAGCCAGGTCGCCCGAGGCGAGCGCTTCGGCTGTCGCGATAATCGTGCGCACGCGCCGTTCGGGGCCCCGAAGCACTGCGGCGCCACGCTCAGCGATGGCCGCAGCGGTCGGAAACCGCAGCAGTTCGTCGGGCCCGACGGGGTCGTGCAGGTCAGCCGCAAGCCGCCCGAGCACGGTGCGAGCAGCGGGCAGAGAAATCTGCTGACCCACAATCGTGCGCACGAGGGTTTCGCTCGCGTCGACCGAGCCGGGAATGCGGATGCCGGGCGTCGCAGAGACCAACGGTGCCAGCAGGGGGTCTGCTCCGAGAGCGGCGTCGATCGCTGCCGCGTCGGCGTCGAGATCGAACCAGCGACGGATGCGCGCCGTGAGCGGCGCGACATCGGCAAGAGCGGCGAGCCGCGCCGAGACGAGCACGCCCGGCCGCTCGGCGTCGAGCATGACGCGCACGAAGGCCGCACCATGCGGCAGGTCGATCCACCGCTCGACTCCGGCGGGGCGGTCGCCCTTGTCACTGCCCTCGCCCCCGATCATGCGCTCCACCCCGGTGACCGCGTGATCCGCGATGTACTGCATGACGCCGGCACCGTCGAACGGGGCGCGAGCGGCAAGCCGTAGGGTCACCGTCGTTCCGTGAGTGGGGTCAGCGGCAAGGCCTGTTGGCCGAGTCGTCACGGCAAAGCGCCCGCTGCGAGCGAGGGCCCGCACGTCGCGGGGGGCGAGACCGTAGATCTCGTGCACGGTGTCATTGAATTGCCGGATGCTCGCAAACCCCGCGGCAAACGCCACCTGCGACGCCGGAAGATCGGTGCCCGCGAGCAACGCCCGCGCGGTCTCTGCGCGGTGTGCGCGCGCGAGTGACAGGGCCCCCGCACCGAGTTCGGCCGTGAGCACGCGCGTCACGTGCCGCGAGCTGTAGCCGAGCCGCGAGGCGAGACCGGTCACGCCCTCGCGCTCGACGACCCCGTCAAGAATCAGGCGCATCGCGCGGCCGACGAGATCGTCGCGCAGATTCCACTCGGGGTTGCCGGGCACGGCGTCGGGTTGGCACCGCTTGCATGCCCTGAGCCCCGCGTCGTGTGCCGCTGCCGCCGTCGCATAGAACCTGACGTTGCTCGGGCGCGGCGTCGTGGCGGGGCAACTGGGCCGACAGTAGATGCCCGTCGAGTGCACGCCCGCAATGAACTGGCCGTCGAATCGCGCGTCGCGCGCGGCGAGCACTCGATAGCAGCGGTCGTGGTCGAGGTCGGGCACGAGGCCAGCCTGTCAGGCGACGGATGCGCGCACCAGCGGAAATCAGACACGACGCCGCCCCTGCCCTCGCGCGGGGCCCGCGCACTACAGTTGCCCTCATGACCGAGCTTGCTGCCCCCGCTGGTGCCCCGACCGAGGTTCGACTCGAGACGCAAGAGGTGGTGCGCCCGGGTATTCCTGTTGCCTCGCGCCGGTCGAACGTTGGCCTCATCATTGCCGCGGTCATCGGATTCATCGTGCTCGCGCTCGTGCTGCTGTTCGTGATCGCGTATCTGTTCGTCGGCCTGGGGCCAGCGGGAGTGATCATCGGCGGTGTCATGGCGCTCGTTCCGCTCGCCATCGTCTTCTGGGGCATCCGCTGGATCGATCGGTGGGAACCCGAACCGCGCGGTGCCCTGCTGTTCGCGTTTCTCTGGGGCGCGGGCGTGAGCGTGCTCATTGCGCTCGTTGTTGATGCCGAGATTCAGAACGTGATCGCCGGCTCGGGGCTCGGCGAGTTCGGCGTCGAGTTCTTCGGTGCGGCCATTCAAGCGCCGATCGTCGAAGAGGTCGGCAAGGGGCTCGGTGTACTCGTGCTGTTCTTCGCCGTGCGTCGCCACTTCGACGGGCCCGTTGATGGCATTGTCTATGCCGCGTGGGTGGCCGGCGGGTTCGCGTTCACCGAGAATATCTTGTACTTCGGCACCGAGCTCGTTTCATCGGGCGCTGCCAGCACCGTCGAGGTGTTCTTCATCCGCGGCATCATGTCGCCTTTTGCCCACGTCATGTTCACGGCATTCATCGGCGCGGCGATCGGGTATGCCGCGCAGAAACCCGGGTGGTTCCGCGGCGTTGTGGCCTTGATGGTGGGCCTGGTGCCGGCGATTCTGCTGCACGCCTTCTGGAATGGCGTGCTGTTTTTCATTGACGACTTCTACGGCTACTACTTGCTCGTGCAGGTACCGATGTTTCTTGCCGCCGTCTGGTTGGTGATGCTTTTGCGTCGCACAGAGCACCGCATCACGTTCGAGCGCTTGAGCGAGTACGCAGCCGTCGGTTGGTTCCACCCCGATGAGGTCGCCATGCTCTCGAGCCCGGGGGGCCGTCGCACCGCAATGGGCTGGGCGCGAGCGAACGGCGTTGGGCCGCTCATGAAGGCTTTCATTCGCGATGCAACTCGCCTCGCCTATGCGCGACACCGCATGATGACCGACCGCGATGCGATCGGCGCGCAGGGTGATGAGGCTGAGCTCTTGCAGCGCGTGGCCGCATCACGGCACGCCTTACGCGGGGGAGACGTTGCGCCCGCTCCTGCAGGCTAGGGGCGCACCGCCCGTTAGCGGAACGAGCTGAATACGCCGCTGAACCACAGCGCGAGAAAGCCCACGACGATCGCGATGCCCACCCACGAGACTCCTCGACGCAAGCGTCGCCCCTCGGGTGCAACCATGTTCGCGGCAAACTCCCCAACGCGCTCGTCGACGTAGCGATCCGTCTGCGTGAGGGTCTTGGCTCCCACGGTCGTGACGATCGTGAGCAAGCGCTGGTACACCGAGGGCTCGGCGAGGGGGAACGCGCGCGCGCTGTAGACGAACATCCACCGGTCGACGATCTCGACGTCGAACGGTGCCGCTTCGTCAATGAGCAGGGCCATGAGGTCGGGCGTGAAGACGTACAGCGCGTCGCGCTCGTACTCTTTCGGGCAGTAGAGCGTGAAGTGCTCATTGAAGTCGCCCTCGAGCGAGAGCACCTGATCGCGGGCGAAAGCCGCGGGAAGGTTCGTCGACCCGAAGATGCCGTTGTTGGCGCGCGAATCGAGCAGCATGTGCGGCAGCGTGCGATCGAGTTGTAGCGCGAGGAACCCCCAGTGGTGCGTCGTACGGTTCTTTCCGCTACCGGTCGTGTACTGGTAGTTGCCAAAGTCGAGGTAGCGGTCGTCGGCCGTGCGGAAGTGATCGGTGACCTTGCGAGATGACCCGAGGGCGAAGATCGCTCCGGGATACGAGGGGGGCGGGCTCAGCGCGGAGAAGAGCAGCCCGTTGGCGTCGGCGAATCGCGCCATGCGCCATCGCTTCGCCCAGTCGTGGCGACGCGAGAGCACGCCGCGCCCGATCACGACGGCGATGATGGGGATGATCACGAGCGGCGGGATGATCCCGAGCAGCTCGACGACGTCGAACTCACCGCTGAGCACGCCGGCAAGAAGCCCGACCAGGGGCACCAAGAAGACCAGGCCAAAGGTCAGCGCCATGAGGCCACCGATCACCCAGCCGACCACACGAATGGCCTGCATGCCGGAGCCTCCCGGTTGCGTGGCGAGGGTGTCGCGTCGAAACGCCGCAACCTCGTCGGGGCGTGGTTCGGCGAACAAAGGCATGTAGTCGATCGTGCGGTCCACAGCGTCATCGTGGCATGCGGAGGGCTGACACGGTAGCCGCGGCCCACCGTTCGTGACGCAGACAGACTCGCCGCCCAGTGGCGGGGCGAAGCCTCCTGCGCTCCTGGGCGGCGAGTTGATCTCTTTCCAGTGTGCGCCCGATGTCGTCGCCCGTCAATGGGGGGAGGCCCGCGCGCACATCGCTTGCTACCCTGTCGACTGTCGAGCCCCGCTCATCGCTAGTCGGGGGCAGAGAAGTGAGGCGCGATGCTCGAGTGCACGGTGTGCGCCGCTCCGATGCGAGCGGGGGCCCGGTTCTGCACGCGCTGCGGCACGCCGGTGCCTGAGCCGACGCCCGTGCCGATTCCTGCGCCCGTGCCTGTGCCGGCACCCGTGCCGGAGCCCACGCCAGCGCCTGTGCCGACGGATGCTGAGCCCGAGCCCCTCGAGGTCGTTCCCGCTCGCATTCCGGCGCCGAACCGCACCACGGCTCCTCCCGCGCGCAGCGACTCTGCCACGTGGGCCTTCGTCGCGGGGCTCGCCCCCCTCGTGATCTCGATCGCCGGAAACCTGGTCGCCTCGCAGCTGGGCGCCGCGGCGCTCGAGCGTGTCGCTGCCGGAGAGCCCCAGGGCGCATGGGCGGGCGTGCTCGTCACTCTTGCCCTCGTCTTTGTGCTCAACGCCGGCCTGCTGACGGTCTGCGCCATCGCGGGCGTGCGCGGAGTTCGCGAGACCGCCAATGGCATCACGCGCGGTCGGGGCCTCGCGATCGCGGGCCTCGCGGTGGGCGCGATCAACCTCGTCCTGTGGGTTGCGGGCCTGGTCGTGAGTGTGAACGGACTCGACGCCGCCCTGTCGTGAGCCCTCGCGTGACGCGTGCGCGATCGACCGTTGTCAGCGTGCGCTGAGACAGCTGTCAGGTGACTGCCAGTCGGGAGCGCATCCGTCGACGGCTGTGCGCCGGAAGTAGTGAGTGAAGGCACTTCCGCCTGACGCCCCGAGAGGGGATCGCCCCCTCGGGGGACCTACCAAGGAGGAATCATGCGCAACCGTATTCTCGCGGGGCTGGGCGTCGCCGCCCTCGCCACCGTGGGCGTCGCCGCTCCGGCGACCGCCCTCAGCAGCACCACCGCCGACATTTGGGTCGTTCACGCGGTTCCCGGTGTCACCGTCGATGTTTACATCGAGGGCGCCCTCGCGATCGAGGACTTCGTGCCCGGTGCGGTGCAAGCTCTGCCCAACCAACCCGCACCGGCGTCGTACACCGTCGATATCGTCGCGGCGAACTCCGCTGCACCGGCTCAAGGTGCCGGACTCATCACTGCTGAGGCTGCTGTCGTTCCGAACACCTCGTACACGCTCGTGGCTCACCCGGAAGAGGGCGGTGCCCTCACGATCAGCCCCTTTGTGAACGACCTCACTCCGGTCGGCGCTGGCCAGGCGAGTGTGACGGTGCGTCACACGGCCGACGCTGCCGCCGTTGATGTCGTCGCGCTTCCGAGCACGAGCCTCTTCTCGGGTGTCACCAACGGCCAAGAAGGCGTCACGGCCGTAGCCGCGGGCACGTACGACCTGCAGGTTCAGGTCGACGGACCGGCGCCGCAGGCGGTCGCGATCGACCTGCCCGACACCGTGCTCGCCGCGGGAACGCACTACTTCATCCACGCCTTCGGCCCCGGCGGCGGCCCCTACTCGGCGATCATCTTCACGATCGGTGACACCCCCGCGGGCGTGCCCGCTGGTTCGGCGGGGCTCGTCGCTGAGAACGATGGTGCCGCGACCGGCCTGCTCGTCGGTGGTGCAGCGCTTCTGGCTCTGCTCGCCGCCGCGGGAGTGATCATCGCCCGTCGCCAGGCCGTCACGGCCGAGCGCTGATCGCGACAGCACTGAGGTAACGCCATGAGCACCAGGCCGACGACGGCAGCAACTCTCGCCCTCGTCGGCCTGGTGCTGCTGACGGGATGTGCGGCAGGCGCCCCCGTCGCGCGCGAGCGCGGCGAGGTCGCCTACGACCCGTTTCGCGCCGCGCGCACCGACGAGTTTGTCTCGAGCACACAGCTACTGACCACCATGAAGTCGCCCCCGACCCAACTGGTCGTGAGCAATCTCGGCATCGACATGCGGGTCGACACTCAAGGGCTTGAGCCGAACGGCGACATGAGCCTTCCGGTCAGTCCGTTTCGCGCGGGCTGGTACGAATACGCCGCGGCACCCAACAGCCCCTCGGGGGCCACGGTGCTCGCCGCGCACGTTGACTCGCTCGCCGAGGGCCGCGGGCCCTTTGCCGAGCTGCGAAACATTGCCGTCGGCACCGAAGCCGTCATCGTCGATGCCTCGGGCGTGCGCCACACCTACATCGTCACCGCGGTCGAGCGCATCGAGAAAGGCGCGGTGCCGTGGGGCAGCTACTTCTCGCTCATCGGAGAGCCGCGACTCGTGCTCATCACGTGCGGTGGAGAGTACGACCCCGGCTTCGGCGGGGGAGTCGGCCGCTATGAAGATAACTACATTGTGACCGCCGAGAAGGTGTCATGACAGGTTCGCAGGGTACCCTGACGCCGATGAGTGCCGGCGGCACTCGTCACACCACAGCGACGAGGGGAGAACGGGACATGTCGACAGCCGTCGATGACGCCGCAGCCGTCGCCCTTCGCTTTGTCGAGGGTGATGAACGCGCCCTTGCCGAGATCTACGGCCAGTGGTCGTCGCTCGTCTACTCGCTCGCCCTGCGATCTCTCGGTGACGCGACCGACGCCGAAGACGTCACGCAAAAGGTGTTCGTTTCGGCCTGGCAAAGCCGGTTGCGGTTCGACCCCGAGCGCGCATCGCTCTCGGCGTGGCTTGTCGGCATCACGCGCCACACCATTGCCGATGCACACGAAGCCCGCACGCGACAGCGTGTGCTCACCGAGCAGGTCGCCTCGGTGACGGGCGACGACACGGTTGCCGCCCCCGAAGTCGACCTCGCCGACCGCCTCGTCATCGCCGATGAGATGGCGCGGCTCGACCCCGTACCGCGGGCCGTCGTTCGCCTGGCATTTTTCGACGACCTAACGCACGTGCAAATCGCCGAGCGACTCGGTATTCCGGTGGGTACCGTGAAGTCGCACATCAAGAGAAGCTTGAGCAAACTGAGAGGCCGACTGGAGGTGAGTCATGGACCACGTTGACGATGAAGCTCTCGCGCTCGTCGCCATCGGCGAGCCACTGACCGACCCCGCAGTCGTGCTGCACGTTAGCCAGTGCGAATCGTGCCGGCACGAGATTGAGGCCTTGCGGTCAACCGTCATGGTCGCGCGATCCTCGATCGGCGAGACCGCCCTGACTCCGCCGCCCGCACGAGTGTGGCAGTCGGTGCGTGCCGAGCTCGGCCTGGCGGCCGACCTTGAGCCCTCGGTGACGGATGCGCTGCCGAGCGCTCCCGCGCGTGTCGTGCAGCTCGATGCCGAGCGCGAGCGTCGCTCGGGCATCCGTCGATTCGTCATTCCGCTGGGGGCCGCGGCCGCAGCGGTCGGGCTCGTCGCGGCGGGTGTGCTGTGGGGCATCGCTACTCCGCGTGATGCGGGGCAGTTTGTCGCGTCAGCCCAGCTCGACGCGCTTCCCGACTGGGTGGGCGCGAGCGGTCAAGCGACCGTCACGGAGCGAGCTGATGGTGAACGCATCGTCACGGTGTCGCTCGATGCGCGCGTCAGTGACGACGTTGTTCGTGAGGTGTGGTTGCTCACGGAGAATGTCGACGGCCTCATCAGCCTCGGCTATTTGACGGGTAGCACGGGAGCATTCGTGGTTCCGGCCTCGGTCGATCTCGCCCGGTTCTCCGTGGTCGACGTGAGCGCGGAGCCGATAGACGGAGACCCCACGCACTCAGGAGATTCCATCGTGCGTGGGGCCCTCGACGTCTAGACGTCGACGAAACAGTTCGACGTCTAGTCGTCGACGTGGTCGTTCGGCGTTAGGCGGCAGCGGCCTCGGTCGCGACTTCGGCGCCCTTCTTGGGCGGCAGCGAGAACAGCGTTGCGACACCGATGGCGATGAGAATCCAGCCACCGAAGATCACGAACGTCACGATCGCGAGGCCCGGCAGCGTGAAGATCACGATGCCACCGATGATCGAGATGACACCCGACACGATCGACAGCCAGCGCGGCAGTGCCGTGCGGCCCGTGATGCCGCCGGCGATCGCGGCAACACCGTCGAAGATCCATCCGAAGCCGATGACGAACGCGAGCACGAGCAGCGACTGCGCCAGGTTGTTGAGCGCAATGATGCCCGCGATGATGATCAAGACGCCCATGATGCCCACGAACCAGCGAATGCCGGTGCTGAGGCTGTCGCTCGTGAACGCGATGACGAGGCGGAAGATACCGCTGACGACGAGGTAGGCGCCGAACAGCAGGGCAACAGTGATGAGCGTGGCGCCCGGCCACACCAGGGCGGCGACGCCCAGCGCGATCGCCGAGATCGCCGTCGCAATGACAAAGCCGCGCTCAAGCACGACGGGAGAAGGGGCGGCAGTCGTAACAGCCATGATGCTCCTGCTTTCAGGGTGAACGGTTGCGGGGCGGTCGCACCCGCGTCGGTGACAGCCTAGACGTGCGCGGGCTCCGGACCGAGAGCGAATCGGCGCCCCGCGATATCGGTCGGACGGATGCGCACCCACCGGTATCTGAGCGAAGGAATCCACGGGCTCAGGCCAAGGCGTTCAGCGATGTCGACTTCGCTCTGTCGCTCAAGGCGCTCGGCGCGGCCCTTGACGACGACGCTCCACGCGTCGGCGCGGTCAACGCCGTCGATCTCGAAGGCCACGCGGTCGTTGATGGCTAGTTCGAGCAATTTGGTGCCCGGCGCGGTGCGAAAGTACACGGCCATGCTGTCGTCGACGGCGTAGTTGATCGGAAAAATGTCGACAAGACCGGCAGCACTCGCCGCAATGCGCCCGAGGTTGTGTGATCGGAGCAGTTGCCAACACTCGTCGGCCGTCAGCTCGGTGATACCTCCGAACCCCATCACCATGACGGCCTCCTCTCGACGCTCTCATTCCAATACGAGTCGAGTGCGCGCAGTAGGGCCGAAGGTCCCTAACCGGTCGTCGTGACGGAGCCCGAAACGTCGCACACGGCGGCGAGAGTGTTGTAGACCGTTCCGAACTTTTGCAGGTTGCGGTGCAGCAGCTCGACGCGGTGCGCGGGCTCGGGGGTGACGAGGTGCAGGGTGTACTCGATGGCGGTGAAGCGCGGGGGAGCATCCTGTCTATGAATCGTGACCGTGACGTCGGCGCTCTGGTAGGCAAACGGCAGCATCGCGCTTGAGCGAGCGACGTTTTTGAGCAGGCACGCGGCGAAGGCGCCGGCCAGCAGCTCGGCGGGGCCGGGGTGCGTCGAGGGAGCATCCGGCTGCCAGCGGGTGTCGAGGGCGAGGGCGTCGCCAGCGTTCAGGGTTGAGCTCGCTGCGTCGGCGCGCGCGGTCACGGTGAAGCTGAGCGGAGAGCTGGTCATGGCGCTCACCGTACTCCTCTCACCGGAGCGTACTCGGGGCGGGTAGGGTCGAGAGCGTCACCGATGACGCGGGCCCAGGAGGTCGCATGACTCTGCCGTTCAGTGCCGAACGCCCGCGCGAGTATGCGCCGATTCCGCCGCCGATTCGACGCCGTCGAGACGTCGCCGTCGCCCTGCCGCCCGGCCCCCGCACTCTGCCGGGTGGCCTCACGGCACGCTTCTTGCGCGACACTCCCGCCTTCTTGCTCGACCTGCACCGCACGTATGGCGACGTCGCGAGCTTCTGGCTCAACGGGCAGTTGTTCTACGCGTTCTTCTCACCCGAGGGCGTTGTCGACGTCACGGTCAAGAAGCAGCACAGCTTCATCAATGGCGTGGGCTTCGAACGCATGGCCAAGGTGCTCGGCACGGGACTCTTGACGAGCGAAGAGCCCATCCATTTGCGGCACCGGCGCATGATGCAGCCGCCGTTTCATCACCACCAACTGGCCGAGTATGCCGCGACGATGCAGCGCATCACGCGCGACCACGTGGCGGGGTGGCGGGCTGGCGACGAGGTGCGCGCGAATGACGAACTCATGCGCCTGACGTTTCAGATCGTTGCCCAACTGCTCTTTGGCACCGAGATCGATCGCTATGCCGAGGGCGTGCAACACCACATGGGCGTCGCGATCGACCGCATCGAGCGCACGATGCTGCCCGGGCTTGACCGCTTCGACCGGTCGCGCGTGCCCTACTTCGCGAAATTCAAAGAGTCGTCGGACTACCTGGCCACGGTCGCCGACGACATCATCGTGCGCCGCGTAGCGGCCGCCGAGAAGGGCGAACCGCTCGGGGACGACTTGCTCGGGCTGTTGCTCGCCGCGCGCGACGCCGATGACGGTTCAGCGCTCAGCCACGACGAAGTGCGCGACGAAACCCTCACCCTGATCTTGAGCGGCCACGAGACCACGGCCAACGTGCTCACGTGGGCGATGTGCCACTTGCGCGACCGGGACGACGTGTGGTCAGCGCTCGCTACTGAGGCTGACGAGTATCTGCCCGACGGGGAATCCCCCGACCTGCGCCGCGTCATTTCGGCGCCCACGGCCCACGCCGCCATGAATGAAGCCATGCGACTGGCGCCTCCCGTGTGGGTTGCTCCCCGACGCGCGCTCGAAGAGGTCGAGATTGCCGGCGTCACGGTGCCCCGTGGAGCCCACGTGCTCGTGTCGCAGTATGCGAGTCATCGCAGCGAACGATTTTTTCAGCATCCCGATGCCTTCATGCCCGAACGGTGGGCTAACGACTTCGAGTCGACCCTGCCGCGCGGCGCGTACTTTCCTTTCGGGGCGGGCACACGCAAGTGCCTCGGCGATCAGTTCGCGTTGCTCGAATCGCACATCATTCTTATGGAGTTCGCTCGCACCCTGCGGCCTCGCCCGACCGCGAGCGGCCTGCCGAAAGCCGAGCCGCGCGCGACCTACCGGCCTGCCGGGGGAGTGCCCGCCACGATCGTCGCGGCGAGCTAGCCGAGGCTTGAGCCCAGCGCACCCGTGACGTAGGGCACAAGCCAGATTGCCCACACGACCACCGAGAAGCGGTGGAAGCTGTGCAGCTCGTTCTCGCGCTGACGCACGAGCACGATCACGGCCCACGCGAAGTGTACGGCCATGAGAATGAGGGCCACGAGCCCGCTGATAGCCATGACCTGGTTCAGGATGCTCGGCTCAACCCCCGCCGCCCGATTCGCATCGGCGATGAGACTCATGAGGTACGTGCCGCTCGCGTCGGCCGCGAGCCCCAGCCCGAAGAACACGGTGTGCCACGGCTTGAGTGTCTTCTGGGCGCGCTCAGACCACACGCCGATCGTGTAGAAGACGAGGGCGAGCGTAATGAGAATGATGGCGGGAAGCAGCATGGTGTCAGTCTGCGATGACTCGAGCGCGGGCGCGAGCCTCTCGCGCGAAGTCAGGACCAACGTCCTGGCAGGGCGAGGCGTAGCCTGAGCCTCGTGCGCCCCACCTTTCGCCCCCTGCCCGCGTTCACTCCCTACATCGTCGTGACGGTCGTGCACCTCATCGCAATTGCCGTGGGCGGTGATGACCTCGTCGCCGCGACGAAGCCGTTGCTCATGCCCGCCTTGCTGATCGGGCTCGTGCTCGGACTGCCGGTTCGGCGGTCGATGCTGATCGTGTGGGGTGGCCTCGCCCTCGTGTTCTCGTGGCTCGGAGACGTGTTGCTGCAGAGCCCCGGCGAGATTGGCTTTCTTATCGGCATGGGTGCGTTTGGCCTGGCACACCTCGCCTACATCGCGCTCTACCTTGGGCCACTGCGCACGCGTCGCGTGCCGTGGTGGGGCATAGCGCTCGCCGTGGCCTGGTGGGCTGCGCTTGTCGCCCTCCTCGCGCCCAACCTCGGGGCCCTTCTGATTCCCGTGGCGGTCTATGGCCTCGTTCTCGGTACGGCTGCCGCGACCGCCCTCGGTACGACCCGGCTCATCGCCATCGGCGCGGGGGTGTTTCTCGTGAGCGACACCCTGCTGGGACTCGATCGCTTTCTGCCGAGCTTCTCGTTCGGCGCCGTCGACCTGCTCATCATGCTCAGCTACTGCCTCGGCCAGGGGCTCATTATTGCGGGGGTCGTGACGGTTGCGCGGCGCCGGGCCGGTTTCGCCAATGCGGGGCAGCTGACGCCGGCGACAACCGCGCTCGAGCATCCTGGTAGTATCTGAAGGTTGCCGTCTAACGGCCGCGGATAAAGAGAGCTCGAGCATCCAGCTGCGGGCACCGCGCAACGAGCAGAGAAGGGGGTCCCTCTATGGCACTGGAATCAGACGTCAAGAAGGCGATCATCGACGAGTACGCAACCCACCCCGGTGACACCGGATCCCCTGAGGTTCAGGTGGCGATGCTCACGCGTCGCATCAAAGACCTCACGGAGCACCTGAAAGAGCACAAGCACGACCACCACTCGCGTCGTGGCCTGCTTCTGCTCGTCGGTCAGCGCCGTCGTCTGCTGGGCTACCTGGCCGACGTCGACATTGAGCGTTACCGCTCGCTGATCGAGCGCCTGGGTCTGCGTCGATAAAGACGCTGCGCCGCTAGCACTCCTGTGCGTTAGCGCGTCGTCGAACGACACCGCGAACTTCTTCTGCGAAGGCCGCCACCGAGCAATCGGTTGGCGGCCTTCGTGGTCTGTGCCGTGTGATTGCGGCGACGGATGCTCGCGCGACGACGCTCGTGGTCGATTACTCCGATCAGTTCTCGTCGAGGGGCCAGGTCGCCATGTCGGCGGCGGCCTGTTCGACAAGAGTGCGGAACTGCTGCTCGGTGATGCCGTTGTCGGTCGACAGCCGAATGCGCGCCACCACATTGCCGCGCAGGAGGTCGATGGAGTAGTAGCGCCACTCAAAGGCGTCGACTTCGACCCACCCGATCGCTGACACCGAGTCCGGGAGATCGAGAGCAGGCGCGGGGGTCACGAGAGCGTTCCACGACTCACCCAACTCATACCGGCGGCAGCCATCAACGAGGTTCTGCAACGACCGCATGTGTTCGAGAGCCTCGTCGTTTGACGGAAACAGACGCAAAGTGTGCATGCTCGTGCTGAGTTCATCGGCGCTTCCGCGCGAGGCGATGATGTGGATCGCGTTCATGGCATCGCTCGTGGTCACCGCTGGCGGTGCGTCGAGCGCATACGCGAGCGGGGCATCCGGATATGTCACGAAACACTCATCGGGGCTTCCTGCGTCGATAGACCATCCGTTCGCTGCTATTTCGAACGAGTACGACGGCGCCGCCTGGGGCTCTGAGCCTGCGCCCGCATACAAAACGCTCAAGCCCGCGTCGTCGTACACCTGTGGATCGAGTCGCGCCTCTGAGATGGCCGACGGGTCAAAGCACGGACCCTCGCACTGGTCAGGCGCGACGGGTTCAGGCTCGGCACGCGAACCCTCAATGAGCGGTAGTGCCTCGTTGGGAAGCACATCGAGGTCATCGAACGTGCTCACCAGCACGGTGGTGATGGCCATGACACCCCCCACGACTGCGGCGATCAGTCCCAGCGAGGCCGCCCCGATACCCACCCCCAAGGCCCACCGACGACCAGCTGGCCACTGGCCCGATTGAGGCTCGGCGTGGGAAGCAGCGGTCGAGCCCGTGACAAACGCGGTCGTGACGACGGGTGCGGCAGTGGAGGGGTACTCGCCGCCCAGCTCGCCCGAGGGCGGCGGCCACGAGGGTGGGGTCCACGAGTCACGCGACGATTCAGAGTCAGGGGTCTGTGGTGTCGACACAAGGGCTCCAGCGGCTCGGGGGGTGCGGCGGCATTGGTTGCTTGACGCTACAACATGAGATGCCCTCGCGGCAGTCGGCGACGGATGCTCGCGCGAGACCTCAGCGGCCCGCGAGCTTCGGCAGCAGCGCCGTGAGCCGGTCGCGAGTCTGCGCAACGATGGCGGGCACCGAGGCGGAGTCGCCGCTCATGAGTGCGTCAGCGGAGTAGCGCAGAATCCCGGCGAGGAGGTGGGCGGTCAAGCGGGATTGCTCGCGAACCTCGGCGGCCGATTCGTCGGGAGTCGACAGCCGAGCGAGTCGGTACTCGATCACCTCGGCGAGTTCGGCTTCGATGCTCGCAAATCGCTCGAGTTGTCGTTGCATGAGCTCGGCACTGGATGAGATCGCCCGCATGCGCAGGCGCATGAGCTGGGGGTCCATTGCTCCGTCGAGACCGGGCAGCGCGATGAGCTCAGCCGCATCGGCCAGGAGGTTGGGCCCGCTCGCCGCGATGAACGCGCGCACGCGCGACTCGTCAAGGCGGGGAACGTCGGTGCCAATGACGGCCGCGTCTTTCGTGGCGAAGTGGTTGAAGAACGTGCGCTGCGAGATTCCCGCGTCGGCGCAGATCATGTCAACGGTCGTGGCGTCGTATCCGTGTTGGAGAACGAGGGCCACGGCGCTCGACTCGATTCGTCGGGCTGTGGCCGTGCCGCGAGAGGTGGGCGCGCCGGACCGAGCGCGGGGTGCGTCGGTTCGGCTCATGATCCCATCCTCTCGCGGCACGTCACTGTTTACTCGTAGCGCAGTGACTCAATCGGGCGCTGGCGTGCCGCACGGCTAGCCGGCAGGGCTCCCGAAACGAAGGCGATCGCGCTGATCAGCAGCACGACGCCAATGAGGCTGGCCGGTTCGAACAAGAAGAGCGAGAGCCCTTCGAGGTCAGCGAGCGGGCCGGCGGCGAGCGCCGTGCTGAGGCCCGAACCGACGAGCATCGCCGCACCAACGCCGAGGAGGCTGCCGATCACGCCGATCGTCACAGCTTCGAGGCTAAACAGCGCGAAGATGCGCGAGCTGCCCATGCCCATGGCCTTCATGAGGCCGATCTCTCGCGTGCGTTCTTGAACGCTCATGAGCAGGGTGTTGACGATGCCAAACGCCGCCGCGATGAGAGCCACGATCGCAAAGGCATTGAGAACGCCCGTGATGCCCGCGATAACGGTCGTCACGATGCCCAGCTGGTCTTCGATTGTTTGGGCGCTAAAGCCAGCGTCGCTGAGGTCGGCCGTGACCTGCTCGATTTGTGCGTCGCTCAGTCCGCTCTCGAGGTACGCGATGGCGATGACCGAGTTCTCGTCGGCGCCGTCGATTCCCGCGGTGCGCAGGCTGGCCAGCTCGGTCACGAGAGCGTTGTTGGCTCCGGCGCCGCTCGCGAACAAGCTCGAGCGGCTGACGCCCACGACTTCGGCTGTGACCTCGTGGGTCGCGCCGGTGATGTCGGTCATCCCGATCGTGACCTCTGAGCCCACCGCATCGTCGGCGCTGGAGAATTCGAGCGCCTCGAGGTAGTCGTTGGGCAGCATCACTTCAAAGCCGCTCGCCGAGTGGTCGAGCTGCGCCCCGGCTTCGAGGTCAGCGACCGTCACGGCCGACTGCGGGTTGACGCTGAATTCGAACTTCGCGCTCGAGTCGGTGCTCACCCAGTCGGTGGAGACCGAGCGCACCGGGTCGATGCCGCTGATTCCGTCGATCGCCGCGATCGTGTCGAGATCGTCGTCGGTGAGCGGTTCGGCCTGGGCGCCAGCGAGCGGCGGGCCGCCCGCCTGCGTGTTCGACGAGGTCGAGGTCTCCGGGTCCCACTCTGCGGGCCCGTCGTCTTCTGCGGCTGCCGTGAGGTCAGTGGTCGCCTGAACGAGCAAGACATCTTCTGCTGCGAACGAGTTGACCTGCGTGCTGATGTAGCTCGAGACACCGGCGCCGAGGGCCGTCGTGATCGTGAGGGTGAAGGCGCCAACGAAGAGTGCGAGCACCGTGAGGGTCGTGCGCAGTTTCGAGCGGAAGGTGTTGGCGACCGCGGTGCGGGCCAGGTCGACGGCCTTCATCGGGCCACCCCCTCGAGAACAGGAGCGGCACTGTCGCTCACGATGCGTCCGTCGCGCAAGACCACCTGTCGGTCGCAGCGTGCGGCGAGTTCGTCGTCGTGGGTCACGATCACGAGAGTGATGCCTTTCTCGCGGTTGAGGGTGAACAAGAGCTCTTCGACGATTGCCCCCGTCGCCGAGTCGAGGTTGCCCGTCGGCTCATCGGCGAAGATCACCGAAGGGTTACCCGCGAGCGCGCGGGCGATAACCGTGCGCTGCTTCTGGCCGCCCGAGAGCGTCACGGCTTTGGCCGACGCCTTCTCGGCCAGCTCGAGGGTGCCGAGCACCTCGAGCGCGCGGGCCCGACGGGCTCCGCGGCGCATTCCGCCGATCGTGAGCGGCAGGGTCACGTTCTCGAGCACGCTCTGCTGGGCGTTGAGAAAGAACTGCTGAAAGACGAACCCGAACTCGCGGTTGCGCAGACGGTTGAGGGCCCGGGCTGACAGCGAGCGGGCATCCGTGCCGTGAATGCGCACTTCGCCCTCTGAGGGCTCGTCGAGCACGGCGAGCAGGTGCATGAGCGTGCTCTTGCCTGAACCGCTCTTGCCGACGATCGCAACGCATTCGCCGGCGCGGATGCTGAGGCTCACGTCGCTCAACGCGTCGAAGCGACTCGCACCGCTGCCGTAGTGCTTCGAGAGGCCAACGGCCTCGAGCGCCGGGGGAGGCGCACTCGGGTGGGGGTCATCGATTGCCATGGTTCTCCTTTGGTGGTGGGGGCTTTCGTAAATGTACAGTAACTGCAATCCAGTATGCAGTGACTGCAGTTTGGCTATGAGGTGGCTGTCAGCCCCAGCGAGCGGTTTCGTGGCACCCTTTCTGCATGCGAGAACGCACCGGTGCGTGTCGACGGCGCAGCGCTGCGTTGGCGACTCTCGCTGTCGCGATCGTCGGCCTCACGGCGTGCTCGCCGCCCGCGACCTCGTCACTCGGGCTCGATGCCGTCGCCGAAGAGCGCGCAGCGCTCGCCGAAGCGCGCGTGGTGGCATTGCTCGATTCCTACGGTGGCTACCTCGAATCACGGTGGCCGGGCATCCGGCTGCCCGCGACGCAGATCGACGCCTGGCTCGACCCGAGCGTCTGGACGGCTGCCTTCGAGGGGTGCGCCTCGCAAGCGTCTGGCCTCACGGTGCGCGTTGACCCGACTGCGGGGGTTCTCGCAATGCCGCCTGCGCAGACCGACGCCCAGTTGCAAGACTTCGAGACCTCGATCTACCTCTGCCAGGGTCGCCTGCCTCCGCCCTCTCTCGCCGTGAACGAGCCCGGACCCATTGAGGTGGCGTGGCTCACCGACTATGTGCAGGATGCCCTGCCCACGTGCCTGCGCCGCGAAGGCATCACGGCCGCACCCGCGCCCGACGATGCTTCGGCGATTGTGCTCACCGGCGAAACCCCCGAGTGGGATCCCTATGCGGCTGTTCGCGACAACGTGCCGGAGTTGCGCCGCGTGCAGGCCCTGTGCCCCTCTGCCGCGGTCGTGCTCGCCTCGATCCCGCCGCTCGGAGCTGCCTCGTGAGGCGCGCGGCCGTGGTGGCCGGGGCCCTCGGTTTGGTCATGATCACCGGGTGTGCGTCGCCCGCCTCGGTGCCCGATCTCGACGACGTGCGTGAAGAGCGGTCAACGGCGATCACCGCGGCGTGGCAGCGGGCCGCGACGGCGACCGAAGAGTTCATCGAACGAGATTGGCCCGAGGCGGTGTACCCGCCTCTGGAGTTCGACCGCTGGGTCGAGAGCGACCGAGCTCTCGCAGAAAGCGCTGACTGCATCGATCGCATTCTCGAACGCACCGCAGGGTCAGTCTCGCCCAACGGCATCTACATCCTCGCTCCGCGACCGACGACAGAACCCGAGTGGGAGCTCCCCGTCGCGCAATTGCGGTGCGCGGTGCAGGTGATTCCGTGGTCGGGCACATACCCCTTCGGCGGGCCCGTCGAGCTGGCGTGGGTGCGTCATCAACTTTCGGTGGCGCTGCCGAACTGCGTGCGTCGGTGGGGAGCCGAGCTTGAGATCTCTGACTTCAATGCCGCGATGAACGCGTCGATCTACGCGACGCCGACGGGTAACTCCATCGCTCCGGTTCAGAGTGTGTGGCTGGCGGCGACCCTCCGCAACGCCGACGTGGCAACGGCGCGGCAGATTCGGGCGACGTGCCCTGATCCTGGTCGCACCCTCTCTCAGCTCGGTCCGCCAGAGATTCGCCCATGACGCGCGCGGTTGATCATGGTGGCGTACTGGCCCTCGTCGTTCTTGCGCTGACGGGATGCGCGGCGCAGCCCGCGGCGACCGTCACGCTTGACGACGTCACGAGCGAGCGCCTCGCGACGATCGAGGCGGCGGAGCAGCAACGCTTCGCCGACTTCATGGAGCAATCGGGCGATCGGCTCGTCGAGTTCGACATTCCCGTGCCCGAGTTCGAAGGGCTCGTCGCGGCCGACGAGGTCGACGAGGTCGTGTCGGAGTGCATCGTGACGCTCAACCCGCGACTGCAAGTGGGCCCCACGGGAGGCCAGTTCACGGTGACGTACTTCGGCACCGTCGGCGACACCTACGACCGCATTCGGTGGACGATCGACAGTTGCATCGCCCAGTACGGTGTCGCCGATCTGCGTGCCGCGGCAACGGCCGGGCCCGTCGAAGTGGCCTGGCGATTCTCTGACACGACGCAACGCGTGATGCCGTGTCTGCGCGGTATCGGCGTGACGGTGCCGTCTCCGCCGTCGGCCGAGCAGTTTGCCACTGTGCTTGGCACCTCCCGCGAGTTCAGCCCGTTCTCGCTCGTTGCGGGTGATCCGGCGACGCTCGTGCGTGCTCTCGCCCTGTGTCCGCCCAGCGCGACGTTGCTGCAGGCTCATCTCGATGGCGTTCTCATCGGTGAGGCGGTGCGGCGATGAGGGTGGAGGGGTGATGACGTCTCCCGAGTCACAGCCGACCGACATCGTCGTGCGGGGTAGAGCGGGTCGCTGGGTGCGCGGGCTCATCGTCGCGGGCACTGTCGTCGTGGCGGGTTCGTGGGGGTTGCTCGCCGACGTCGTTGCGGCGGGCATCCCGTCGATCGTCGTCAGCCTGCTGGTGCTCGCCGCGTTCGGAGTTGTCGCTCTGTGTGTCGCGACGATCACGATGCGCTGGCGCACGTCACTGCGATTCGACGGCGTCTCTCTTGTCGTGCGTGATCCCCTCGGTGCCCGCGTCGTGCCGCTGCATGAAGGCCTCGCGCTCGGTCGTTGGCTCGACGCCCGTAATCGTCCGGTCAACTGGCTTCTCGACGACGGCAGACCGCTCGCACCGGTGAGTCCCGATCTTGACCCCGTGCGGCTGGAGGCCTTTGCGCACCGCGTGGGCCTTGCCGTGGTCGATCTCGACGGCGCGCCGAGATCTCCGGGCTCGCTAGGCCGCGACACGCCGGGCTGATACCCTGAGATCGGCGCGTTTCCTCGCGCCATTCAAGTGAATACCGCACGGAGCAGGCCGGCTCGAAGCTGGTCACCGGTGGTGATCTCCCGAATCGATTCTGATGACAGACCGATGCGGTGGATGTCTACTGTTGGCCAGAGCAGACCCGGCGGCATTTCGCCGACGTCCCTTCCTGCCCGCTCCTGCTCCGCGCTGCGTGGCGCATCCATTCGGGATGCCCCGCGCACCGACGTGTAAGCACAGACGTGTTAGGAGACAGACCTCGTGGAAGGTCCTGAAATCAAGTTTGCCGAGACGGTTCTCGACAACGGCAAGTACGGCAAGCGCACCATCCGATTCGAGACCGGTCGTCTCGCCCAGCAGGCACAGGGCGCCGTTGCTGCCTACCTCGACGAAGAGACGATGCTGCTGAGCGCAACGAGCGCCGGCAAGCACCCCCGTGAGGGCTTCGACTTCTTCCCGCTGACGGTTGACGTTGAAGAGCGTTCGTACGCCGCGGGCAAGATTCCCGGCTCGTTCTTCCGTCGTGAGGGTCGCCCCTCGACCGAGGCCATCCTGGTCTGCCGTCTCATCGACCGCCCGCTGCGCCCGACCTTCATTGAGGGCCTGCGCAACGAGGTGCAGATCGTCATCACGGTGCTGAGCATCGCGCCCGACGAATTCTACGACGCTCTCGCCATCAACGCGGCGAGCGCCTCGACGCAGATCTCGGGCCTGCCGTTCAGCGGCCCGATCGCGTCGGTGCGCCTCGCGCTCATGCCCGACAACAACGGCGGTGGCCAGTGGGTCGCCTTCCCGAAGCACAGCCAGCTCGCTGAAGCGGTCTTCGACATCATCGTTGCCGGTCGTGTTGTTACGAACGCCGACGGTAAAGAAGACGTGGCCATCACGATGGTTGAAGCCGAGGCCACCGAAGGTAGCTGGAACCTCATTCAGGGCGGCGCCGTCAAGCCGAGCGAAGAGATCGTGGCCCAGGGCCTCGAGGCCTCGAAGCCGTTCATCATGCAGCTCGCCAAGGCCCAGCTCGAACTCGCCGCGCAGTCGGCGAAAGAGATCCAGGACTACCCGGTCTTCGTCAACTACAGCAGCGAGCTCTACGCTGCGGTTGACGCGGTCGCCCACGACGAGCTCGCTCGCGTGTACCAGATCGCTGACAAGGTCGAGCGTCAGACGGCCGACGACGCGGTCAAGGCAACGACGAAAGACGCCATCTCGGCCAAGGTCGCCGCAGGCGAACTGACTGACGAGGCACTCGCGCAGTTCGGTGCCGCCTACAAGTCGGTGTCGAAGACGATCATGCGCCAGCGCGTATTGAAAGAGGGCATCCGCATCGACGGCCGTGGCCTCGCCGACATTCGTGCGCTCGACGCCGAGGTGCAGGTCATCCCGCGCGTTCACGGTTCGGCGATCTTCCAGCGCGGTGAGACGCAGATTCTCGGCGTCACGACCCTCAACATGCTCAAGATGGAACAGCAGATCGACTCGCTCAACCCCGTCACGAGCAAGCGCTACCTGCACCACTACAACTTCCCGCCCTACTCGACCGGTGAGACCGGCCGCGTGGGCAGCCCCAAGCGTCGCGAGATCGGGCACGGCTTCTTGGCCGAGCGCGCCCTCGTGCCGGTGCTGCCGAGCCGTGAAGAGTTCCCGTACGCCATCCGTCAGGTCAGCGAGGCCATGAGCTCGAACGGCTCGACCTCGATGGGCTCGGTCTGCGCCTCGACCCTCTCGCTGCTCAACGCTGGCGTGCCGCTGCGCGCGCCCGTTGCGGGCATCGCGATGGGCCTCATCAGCGACGTCGTGGATGGTGAGACCCGCTACGCGGCCCTCACCGACATCCTCGGCGCCGAAGACGCTTTGGGCGACATGGACTTCAAGGTCGCGGGCACGAGCGAGTTCGTCACGGCCATCCAGCTCGACACCAAGCTCGACGGCATCCCGTCGTCGGTGTTGCAGCAGGCGCTGGGGCAGGCGAAAGACGCTCGCATGGCGATCCTCGCGGTCATGAACCAGGCGATCGACGCTCCTGACGAGATGGCGCCGACGGCGCCGCGCGTCATCAGCGTGCAGATTCCCGTCGACAAGATTGGTGAGCTGATCGGCCCGAAGGGCAAGACGATCAACGCCATTCAAGACGAGACCGGCGCGCAGATCTCGATCGAAGAAGACGGCACTGTCTACATCGGTGCCGTCGATGGCGCCTCGGCCGAGGCGGCTCGCCTGCAGGTCAACGCCATCGCGAACCCGATCAACCCCGAGGTGGGCGAGCAGTACCTGGGCACGGTCGTGAAGCTCGCGGCCTTCGGTGCGTTCGTGTCGCTCATGCCGGGCAAAGACGGTCTGCTGCACATCAGCGAGGTGCGCAAGCTCGCCGGCGGCAAGCGCGTCGACAACGTCGAAGACGTGCTCTCGGTGGGTCAGAAGATCCTCGTCGAGATCACGAAGACCGACGACCGCGGCAAGCTTTCGCTGTCGCCCGTGCTCGCCGAGGGTGAGGGCGGCGACGCTTCCATCGAGGGTGAAGACGCCTGACGATCGGTCAGTGACGCATCACGAACGGATGCCCGCCCTCTTCTCGGAGGGCGGGCATCCGTCGTTCTCGGCCGCATTTCGCCTGAACTTTGGTTGTCCGCCAGTGATGGAATCTCGGCATATCAGCTAATCTCCAGGCGACCCCCAGCTAACTTTTGCGAACTATGCGGCGCACACCGGGGGAACGGCGTACAGTCATCTCAATTCGAGTGAGCCGGGTCCCGATCCCCTCCCCGCAAGAAGAGCTCAAAGCACTTCACCCCCTCTATGTCGACAGCGCGCTCTGTGCTGACCTGACACGATTCGAAGGAGAATTGTGGACTTCCAAATCGTCCAAGCGTTTTTCATGCTCGGCTTCGTCGCGATGGCGGCGGGCACCTTGTGGTTCTACCTCGAGCGCAATGACCTGAAGCCCGAGTTGCGGTCGATCGCAACCTACGCGGCGGTCATCACGTTCATCGCGGCGATCATGTACTACGTCATGAAAGACGTCGTCAAGTTCCCCGGTGGCGAGATCACGGCTGCTGACATCGACGCCACCCTGCCGTTGCGCTACATCGACTGGTTGATCACCACGCCTCTGCTGCTCGTGTCGTTCACGCTCGTCGTGGCGATGGCGGGGCCGCTCAAGAAGGGCATGCTCCTCAAGCTCGTCGTTGCCGACATCATCATGATCGTCACCGGCTACCTCGGTGAGATCGGCGAGCCCGGCTCGGCGCAGAACTACATCTTCTTCATCGTGTCGACCCTCGCCTGGCTCTACATCGTGTGGGTCGTCTTCGGCGTGAAGCTGCCGGGCGCTGACGCACACATTCAGCGTGCCGTCACGGCCATGAAGTGGTTCGTCATCGCCGGCTGGGCGATCTACCCCATCGGTACGGCCACGCAGGAGTTCATCGAGCTCGGCGGCGGAGACGCGGCCACGGCCATCAGCATCGCCGCGGTCATCTACGTCATCGCTGACGTGCTCAACAAGGTGGGCTTCGGCCTCATCGCGGTTCGCGCTGCCAAGCAGAGCTAACCACCGCGTTACGCGCACCGGCGCGGTCGTGCCCTCACGGGTGCGGCCGCGCCGTTGCCGTTGAGCCCCTGCGCAACGAGAGAAACGACCCCATAACGATGGCGCGCCGTAGCGCACTCACGCTCTTATCGCGCAGTACTCTCAGCCCCATCTACTCGACCGCACCTCGGTCGACCTCGAGAGAGACCCTGGCCCGTGAACGACGCCGCGCACCGAAGCGATGCCGCCACCATGACGGCGCCCGTCTTGCTTCCTCGCCGCATTGGCCCGAGTGAGCTGCGTGTCTTTCCCATCGCCCTGAGCGGCACCGTATTCGGATGGACGGCCGATGGTCCAACGACCACGGGCATCCTCGACCGGTTCAGTGAGCTCGGCGGCACCTTCATCGACACGGCCGATTCGTACGCTGGTGGGCGCAGCGAAATCATGATTGGCAACTGGATGCACGAGCGCCGCAATCGCGACGCCCTCACGATCGCCACCAAAGTCGGCAAGGGTGCCGATCATCCCGGTCTCTCAGCACCGGCTATTCGGTCCGCGGTCGAAGCGTCGCTGCGGCGATTGCGGGTCGACCACATCGACCTGCTCTTTCTGCACATCGATGACCCGAGCGTCGCTTTCGACGAGACGCTGTTGGCGGTCGACGAGCTCATCAGAGCTGGGCATGTGCGCTATTTCGGGGGCAGCGATCACACGGGTGAGCGGCTGTTCGAGGCGCGCATCGCATCGGGGCAACTGGGTGTGGCCCACATGGTTGCCTTGCAGAAGCACTACAACCTCGTGCATCGAGACGAATACGAAGGCGACCTTGCTCGAGTGTCGGGTCAACTCGATCTCGCTGTGCTGCCGCGATTCGCACTTGCAGCGGGTTTTCTCACGGGAAAGTACCGCTCGCGCTCAGACCTCGAGCGTGAGCGTCGTGGGGCCGAGGCCTCGCGGTATCTCAATCGACGCGGCCTGCGCATTCTCGGCGCGCTCGACCGGGTGGCACTCGAGACCCACTCCAGTGTGGCTACGGTTGCCCTCTCGTGGCTGTTGAGCCGCCCACGAGTGGTTGCTCCCGTTGTCTCGGTGAGTTCGCCCACCCAGCTCGATGTCGTCATGGCGGCGCCCCTGACGCCGCTCAGCCGCCATCACCTCACAGAGCTCGATCGCATCAGCGACGACTGAGCCAGCGCGTCTTCGTGCGCGGCGCTACGCCGCCAAGAGCTGGTCGTCGAGCACGCGCTCGACGCTGCGGCGAAACGCCACTGAGGCGCCAATGGGGTCGCCCACGTAGCCCCACGAGAGGGCCCCGACGTAGGCGACCATGATCTGGTCGGCGGCTTCGCCGGGCATTGAGTGCCCGATTGCGGTCAGAAGGTCGGTGACGCGCATGGCGATGGCTTCGTGGTGCGACGCGATGATGATGCGCACAGGATCACGAGGGTCAGGAAACTCGGCTGCCGCATTGACGAACAACGAACCACGGAAGCTGTCGTGGCGCAGGTCGGCGTGCACGGCATCAACGAGAGACATCAATCGCGCGTGGGGCGAATCGTGGGCGGCAATGTGCTCGTCGAGCGATGCAAGGGTGGCGGCCGATGCGGCAGCGACATAGTGCTGAATGAGTCGGTCTTTCGACCCGAAGTGCTTGTAGAAAGTGGCCTTCGTCACCGACGACTGCTGAATCAAGCGGTCGACGCCGACGGCTCGGATGCCTTCTTGCGAAAACAGTGCGGTGGCGGCTTCAAGGATGCGCAGCTTTGCGGGCGCCAGTGGGCGACCGTTGTCGACTGGGGTTGCTACCAACACGTTGTGCTCCAGCTCGCTGCGGCGCTGTTCGCCACTCGGGTGTGGCGAAGCTGCCGTTGCCGCTACTTTAGCAGGGGACAGACAGTCTTGTCTGTCCGTACTCAGGTACCCCATAGGAGTCGTGTCGTGCTCATGGCCTAGGCTCGACGGCGACAGACCCAGGGGGAATGTGTGTCACGGTACGTCTATCTCGTTCGCCACGGTGAACAGCAAGATGCAGAGCATGGGCTTCCCGACGGCCCTTTGAGCGGCCGAGGTCAGCGCCAGGCTCAAGCGGTCGCCGAACGGCTCAGCGGTGTTCCGTTCGCGAGCGTGCACACCTCGCCTCTGCAACGCGCGGTCGAGACCGCCACGCTCATGACCGAGCGCATGCCATCGATCGAGCCGCAGCTGTCGGCCCTGCTCATGGATTGCATTCCTGCGGGCCCCTCGCCCGACATGCCCCACGCCTTTGAGTCGTTCTTTGGGGGTGTTACGCCCGAAGAGATCGCGGCCGGTGAAGCGCAGATGGCCGATGCCACGGCCGAGTGGCTCTCACCCTCGCGCGATGATAGGCACGATCTGCTCATCACCCACAACTTCGTCATCGCATGGTTTGTTCGCGAGGTCTTCGGGGCTCCCGCGTGGCGATGGATGGGCGTCAACCAGGCCAACTGCGGCCTCACGATTATTCGCGTGCGCACCGCCAAGCCGCCCGTGCTCGTCACCCACAACGACCTCGGGCACTTGCCGGCAGAACTGCGCACGGGGCTCCCCGTCGATCAACCGTTCTAGGCGTTACCGTCGCGGGCGAGTCGCTCGAGCCGCCGGCGGGTGTACGTGAGGCTTGAGGATTCGGCGCCGAGCAGGAGGCGCATCCACGTCAATGCCAGCCCGGTGAGGGCGATCGCCGGCCACCACGGCCGACGCACGCCGAGTAGCTCGCGATAGGGCGCCGGTAGCGACGCGACCGCTCCCGCGAACAGCACGCGGTACGCCGGTCCGACTCCGCGGCCCAGAGGCGGATTCTTGAGCCACCGCACGGCCTCGTCGACGCGATCATCACGTCGCAGCACGGGCAGGTACGCGGCGATGGCGGCGTCGAGTTCGGCGCGAGACCGCGGCGGGTTGGCCATTCCCATGAGCTCGCCCGCGGTGGCCCACTCCCGCACGTATTGGTCAGAGCCGCCGGGAACCGGCCCGCCCCAGGTTTCGTGACTGCCGATGAAGGCGTCGGCGAAGACGCAGTGCACCCAACCAATCAGGTCGGCGTCGTCGGCAGAGTAGGGCCGCACGGCGCCATCGGCGGCGAGGTACTCGCCGTGCACGCGCTCGTGCAAGCGCGACACCCAGGCGCACGCTGCCTGCGATTGCGCCCGGTCGGCGAATGTTGTGGTGAGTACCCACCGCACCGTGCCCGCGAGTCGCCCGAGAGGGTCGTCGCGGTATCGCGAGTGGTCGTGCACGCCCGCCATCGCGCCGGGGTGCAGGGTCTGCATGAGAAGGGCGCGGATGCCCGCCACGACGGTGGGGATGCCACTGTGTACCTCCCACACGGCCGAACCGGGCCCGAACCAGCCTTCGTCGTCGCCGGTTTCGAGGGCACGCACCCACTCGGGGGTTCCGTTCGCATCGCCCGAAAACATCACAAGGATGCGAGCGCGCGCTCGCGTGACGATGGCCGGGCGCTGCATGACTCGACTGTCGCACACGGCTCTGTGCCGTTTTCGTGAGCGGGCTGTGAACCGTGTGGGGCGACTGGCAAAAATACCCCCGGGGGTATATGGTTTAGCCATGACTTCTCCCCGAACCTTTGTCATCGTGGGCGGCGTCGCTGGTGGCATGTCGGCCGCTACTCGACTTCGCCGCCTCGACGAACACGCGCACATCATCGTTCTCGAACGCGGAGCACACGTGTCGTTTGCGAACTGTGGACTTCCGTATCACGTAGGCGGGGTGATCACCGATCGCGATGCGCTCATTCTTCAGACGCCCGCCTCGCTCGGCGCACGGTTCGCCCTCGACGTGCGCGTGCGCACCGAGGCAATCGCCATTGATCCTGCGGCGCGCACGGTGAGCATCCGCGATCTCGAGTCGGGAGTCGAGGAGCAATTGCACTACGACGCGCTCGTGTTGAGCCCGGGCGCTTCGCCCCTGCGCATCCCGATTCCTGGTGCCGAGCGCGGGTTCGTATTGCGTGACGTGACCGACATGGACGCCATCATTGCCGCGGCGACGGATGCTCGCCGCGTGGTCGTCGCGGGCGCGGGCTTCATCGGCCTCGAGCTGGCCGAGAATCTGCGACACCGGGGCCTGGAGGTCGCCGTGGTCGAGATGCTGCCCCAAGTGCTGCGGCCATTCGATCTCGAGATGGCGCACCTCGTTGCCGAGCGTCTTCGCGAGAACGGCGTCGAGCTGCACCTGGGTACGACCCTCAGCGGCATTGAACCCGACCACGTTGTTCTTGACGGTGGCGCGTCGACTCTGCCTGCCGATCTTGTTGTGCTTTCCGTCGGGGTGCGGCCCGAAAGCGGCCTCGCGCGAGACGCTGGCCTCGCCCTCGACGCTCGCGGCTACATCGTTGTCGATGCCGAACAGCGCACGTCTGACCCGGCGATCTTCGCTGTGGGTGATGCTGTTGTGAAGCAGCGTTTCGATGGTGACCCGTCGCCGGTCTGGCTCGCGGGGCTCGCCAATCGCCATGGCCGCCTCGCGGCCGATGTCATTGCGGGGCGCCCGCACGCGGCCGCGCCGGCGTTCGGCACCGCGGTGATCGGCATGTTCGGCCTCGCGGCCGCCGTGGTGGGCCGTTCTGAACGCGAGTTGCGTGACGAGGGTCGCGAGATCCGCGTCATTCACACCCACCCGATGAACCACGCCGGCTACTACCCGGGCGCCGAGCAGTTGTCGCTCAAGCTCATTGTTGATGCCCAGACGGATGCGATTCTCGGTGCGCAAGCGATCGGAGGCGGCGCTGATAAGCGCATAGACGTAATCGCCACTGCGATGGCTGGCCGCATTCCGGCGCGCGGCCTCGCAGATCTCGAGCTTGCCTATGCACCCCAGTTTGGTTCGGCGAAGGATCCGGTCAATATGCTCGGTTACGTCGACGACAACCTGATTGACGGGGAGTCGAGTGTGCAGTGGCACGAGCTAGAGGCCCGCACGGAACAGGGGTGGCGCGTCATCGATGTGCGCACAGCAGGCGAGATTAGCGGGGGGTCAATTCCGGGAAGTGAGCACCTCACGCTCGACAGTCTTCGGGACCACGCGGAGTCGCTTCGCGGAGAGCGGATCATTGTCAGTTGCAAGGTGGGCCAGCGTGGGCACACGGCGGCATCGCTCTTGCGCCAGTACGGTGTCACCGTGGCAAACCTCGACGGCGGCTACACCACGTGGCGTGCGGGTACCACCGCGATCCGTGGCGTGGCCCCCTCGCCTGTCACCGCTGCGGCGGCATAGAACGCAACCCTCAGCAGAAAGACACTCAGATGGCAGAAGAGATTACGATTGCGCAGCTGGCGATCGAGCGCGAGCGTGGAGCGACCGTCGTCGACGTGCGCGAAGTGCATGAGTACATCGAGGCGCGGGTTCCGGGCGTCACGCTCATTCCACTCGCCACGATTCCTGACGAAGTGGATGCCCTCCCGCGCGACGAGACCCTCTACGTGATTTGCCACTCCGGAGTTCGCAGCCAGTACGCAGCCGACTTTCTCAACGCCAACGGCTTCGACGCCGTCTCGGTGGCCGGCGGCACCATGGCCTGGGTTCAGCAGGGCTTCGACTACGACACAGGAGACGACCGATGACGACGATTCCGGCCAGCGAGGTCAAGTCCATCACCAATCGTTTGCGCCGCGCACAGGGTCAACTCGGCGCCGTGCTCACCATGATCGACGAGGGTCGCGATTGTCGCGACATCGTCACGCAGTTGAGCGCGGCATCCAGCGCCATTGATCGCGCCGGCTTCGCGATCATCGCGTCCGCGCTCAAAGAGTGCTTGCGCGACGGCGAGAACGGCGGAGACCCGGTTGAGGTCGCCGATCTGGAGAAGCTCTTTCTCAGTCTCGCCTGACCCGCTCGAGTGTCAGAGCGCGCGACCGAGCCAGGTCGTCGCGTTGGGGTTGTCGTTGTAGGGCTCGATCGGCGTGAAGCCCACTGAGCGATAGAGAGCGGCGGCCGCCTCGAGGCTCTCGTTCGTGTCGAGCACGAGTTCGGCGGCGCCCAACTCGCGGGCGCGGTCGGTGAGTTCGGTCATGAGCTCGCGCCCGTATCCGAGACGGCGCGTGTGCGGTTGCACCCACAGGTGCTTGACCTCGAAGCGGGCGCCGAGCGGGCCGTCGTCGATGCGTCGCACGCCGCCGCAGCCGACGTCGGCGGGTTCGCCCGAGAGGTTCTCGCCCTCCACGAGCACGAAGACGCCGGCGGGTGGCGTGAACTCAGCGTCGATCGGTTCAGAACGCCGATAAGAATCGGGCCCGGCCGGAAACCCGAGGGCGCGCGCCGTGAAGTACTGGTCGAGCAACACGCGGGCCGATTCATCGCTCGGGAGGGCGGTACGCCAGGTCACCATGGGCCCAGCTTAGGTGGGGGAGAGCCGCCATAGACTGGCGGCATGGTCACTCGAGTCGCCGTCGTCGGTGCGAGCGGACGACTCGGGTCGCTCGCGTGCACGCTCATCGAGCAGCAGTCGGAGTTCGCCCTTGTCGCGCGTCTTGATTCGCGTTCTGACTTGGGCGAGATGCTCGGCGCCGATGTCGTCCTTGACGTCACCGCTCCCGGTGTCTCGCCGACCGTCGTCGACCACGCGGTGCGCGCTGGCCTGAAGGTTCTCGTGGGCACGAGCGGCTGGAGCGAAGACCGCTTGCGCACGCTGCGCGCACTCGTGCAATCGCATCCGGATGCGGGCGTCATCGTGATCCCCAACTTCTCGTTGGGCAGCGTGCTCGCGACGCACTTCGCCACCATCGCCGCTCGATACTTCGAGTCGATCGAGATCGTTGAGACGCATCATGCGGCAAAGGTTGATTCGCCATCGGGCACAGCCTTGCGAACGGCCGAGCTCATCGGCCACGCCCGGGCGGAGCTCGGCCCTGTTGTCGCGCCGCACACCGATCAGCGGGCACGCGGGCAGCAAGTCGCGAGCGTGCCGATTCACTCGTTGCGACTGCAGGGCGCCGTGGCGCGCCAAGACGTGCACTTCGGCGGCACCGGAGAAGTGCTGACGCTCACGCACGAGACCCTGTCGGCAAGTTCGTATGAGGCGGGCATCATTCTGGGTCTGCGGGCGGCGCTCGACACCACCGGCCTCGTCGTCGGTCTCGATTCACTCATTGGATTGAACTCTGCCGTGACCGCACCTTCGGTGGTCGACGAAGAATGAGCACGACCCGTTGGGCCGCGTTGGGTATGGCGGCACTGTTGGGCCTCTACCTCGTTGTCGTGCTGGGCTATGCGCTGCGACTCATCACTGATCCGCTCCCCATCGTGCAGGGCATGGGCTGGGCGCTCGTCGTGTTTCCGCTGTTGGGGTTCTGGGCTCTCGCAGTCGAGCTGCGCTTTGGGTTTCGCGCGGCTGCCCTCGCCCGCCTGCTCGAGGCCGAGGGGGGACTACCCGACGACGTTCTCCCCGCCCGCGCTAGCGGTCGAGTTGAGCGAGAAGCCGCCGATGCGATTTTCACGCGATACGCGACCGAGGTGCAGGAGCATCCTGAATCGTGGCAACACTGGTTTCGGCTCGCGCTCGCCTACGACGCCAGCCGTGACCGCCGGCGCGCACGGTGGGCCTTGCGCGAAGCCATGCGACTCGAGCGAGCGGCAACGACCTCGTAACCGTCTCTAGTCGACGGGCGTCGGTCGAACGAGTTCTTCGATCGCCTGCTCGACCGTCTCGTGCCGAAACACGAAGCCGTCGGCGAGCAGTTTGGTCGGAACCTGTCGCTGGCTCGCGAGCAGCAACTCGCGCCCGGCGTCGCCCATGAGGGTGCCGATGAGCCTCTCGGGCAACGAGAACAGGTGCCAGCGGTGCATGGCGGCGGCAAGCGCGCGGGTCACCCGGTCACTCGTGGCCGGTGTCGGCCCGGCGAGATTGACGGGACCGCTAAGGCTCGACGTCAGCAGGTGACGCATCGCCGCTGCTTCGTCGTAGAGGCTGATCCAGGGCCAGTGCTGGCCGCCCGACCCGATGCGTGCGGCGGCGCCGAGTGACGTCAGCAGCCGGAGGGGCGTCATCGCGCCGCCGCGACCGACGACGAGGCCGGTGCGGGCAAACACGGTGCGAGTGGCTTCGGGGGCGAGGGCAGCTGCTTCTTCCCACGCCGCCACGACGTCGCTCAAGAAGCCTTCGCCCTTGCTCACGTCTTCGCTCAGCCGCACCCCCGGGCGGTCACCGTAGAAGCCCACCGCCGACCCGCTCACGAACACGCGCGGGGGAGTGCTCGCCATGGCCATACCTTCGGCGAGCGCCCGCGTGGCGCGCACGCGTGAGTCGAGAATCTGCTTCTGGTAGCGGCGAGTCCAGGGGATGCGCGCGATCGAGGCACCCGAGAGGTTGACGACGGCGTCGGCCTTCTCGAAAACGCGAAAGTCAATGACGCGCGCTTCGGGCGACCAGGCGAACTCGGTTTCGCTGCGCGGAGCCCGGCGCACGAGAGTGAGCACGGCGTGGCCGTCTGCACGCAACTGACGCTGCAGCTCGGTGCCGATGAGGCCCGATGCGCCCGCGATGAGAACCCGCAAGGGAGTGGATGCCGCCACTACGCGAGCGAGGCTTCGAGCGTGATCGGGATGCCCGAGAGAGCCTTCGACACGGGGCACCCCGTCTTCGCATCCTCAGCGAAGCTCTGGAACTGCTCGGCCGTCATCCCCGGCACCTTCGCGCTCACGAGCAAGTGGCTGCCCGTGATTCCTTCACCAGGAACGAACGTCACGGCAGCGGTGACCTGCAGGCTCTCGGGAGCGTGCCCCGCCTTGCTGAGAGCGTTCGACAGCGCCATCGAGTAGCACGACGAGTGCGCAGCGCCGAGCAATTCTTCGGGGTTCGTGCGCCCGGCCACACCCTCTGAGCGCGCCGCCCACGTGACCGCAAACTCGCCAGCATCTGACGAATCAAGCGAGGTCGTGCCCGTGCCTTCCAGCAGAGACCCGAACCACAGGGTGGTTGCTTCACTGGTAACGGCCATGGCAGTACTCCTCACACGTCGGGGACTCTGGGTCTTTAGCCTACGCGCGAGCGGTCGAGCGGCGAATGATTCCCGCGCGCACGAGGAGAACGTACAGCTGGCAGCCCAGGCAGTAGGCGAACGCGGCGTTGAGGAACGCAGCGATAAATGCCGCACTGGCCGCGATGACCAACGCGCCCGGCACGCCGATCAGGTGCAGTACGAGCCCCGTTGCTGTCACGAGAAGACCGACGAGCTGCGCGAACGTCGGCGGTGCCGGGTCTTCACGCTCGGCCGGAGCTGCGAGTCGAGGGGCGATCAGCGTGCGGTACAGGATGCCGTAGGGGTGCTTCTGGATGCCCGCAAACGCGCCCCACGCAAACAGCGCCACGATCACCGTGAGCAGCAGTGCAGCGGGCTGCAGTGCGCGCGCGACGAGGTCGCTACCGAGGGGCTCGGTGAGCCCCAGGAGCACGACAATGAGCAACAGCACCGCGGTGATCGATGCACCAAAACGCGGTCCGCGCGGATCAATCCCAAACGGCTTCTCGGGGGTCTCGTTGGCCCCCGCCTTCGCGGTGCTCACGCGGTCACCACCGCGAGAGTGCGGGCGGCGTCAACGGCAGCGCGCACGTCGGCGGGCTTGACCGCACCGATCAATCGTGAGCGCACGTGGCCGTCGCGGTCGAGCACGAGGGTGGTCGGGGTTGAGTAGACCGAGTGGCGGCGAGCAACGTCGGGCTCGTCGACAACGTCGATCTCGCGGTGTGCGACTGTGCTGTCTGAGGCCACGAGTTCGGCAGCCACGCGTCGCATGGCGACACACGCCGAGCACACGGGGCTTGAGAGCTGCACGAGCGTCACCTCGGCTCCGGCCACGGTCAACTGGTGCTCGTCTCCGCCGCAGCCGCTGGCGACGCGCGTGTTTCGGGCACGCAGGGTGAAGCCGAGCACGGTCGCGAGGGCGACGAGCGCCACAATCACGATGAGGGCGGGAAGAACATCCATAGTCAAGAAAATACGAAACAACCTGCAGGTATTCCTGAGTGTGACGTTCTGTGACCGCATGGCAGCCCCGATAGGGTTTCGAACGTGACCGAGGCAGCCGAGATTCAGTTCCGTTCTGACGTGACCGTCGAGCTGGTGCGGGCGAGTGCCCACGACAGCGATGTGCTTTTCGCCGCGCGCGTGTCAACGCAGGGGGAGCAGACTCTCGAGGCCGCCGCCGCGGGTGCCGGGGCGACCGATCGCGACCGCGGGCTCATCAACTACCTCATGCGTGATCGCCACGGCTCGCCGTTCGAGCACAACTCGATGACGTTCTACGTGCAGGCGCCCATCTTTGTGTTTCGCGAGTTCATGCGGCACCGCATTGCCTCGTACAACGAAGAATCGGGCCGCTACCGTGAGCTGCGCCCCGTGTTTTATGTACCTGGCCCCGAGCGCAACCTCGTTCAGGTCGGCAAGCCCGGCGCGTACGAGTTCTTGCCCGGAACCCCCGAGCAGACCGCCCTCGTCGAGGCCGAGGTGCGCGGGTCGTGCACGGCCGCATACGCCTCCTATCAACGGATGCTCGACGCGGGCATCGCGCGCGAAGTGGCCCGCGCCGTGCTCCCCGTGACGATCTACAGCTCGATGTACGTCACGATGAACGCTCGCTCGCTCATGAACTTCCTCAGCCTGCGCACCAAGCGCGAAGGGACGCACTTTCCGTCGTTCCCCCAGCGCGAGATCGAGATGGTCGCCGAGCAGATGGAGCAGCACTTCGCCGAGCTCATGCCGCTGACCTACGAGACCTTCAACGGCAACGGTCGCGTCGCCCCGTAGCTGACGAAACCGCGGCAATGCGCGGGCGCGATACCCTGAAGCACGTGTCTGTGAAGAATCCCTTTGGTCAAGTGCTCGTCGCGCTCGTTACGCCCATGCTGGCGGACGGCGAAGTCGACTGGGCCGGGGTTGAGAAGCACATTGACGACGTGATCGCGGCGGGTGCCGACGGCATCGTCGTGACGGGCACCACGGGCGAGACCAGCACCCTCACCGATGCCGAGAAGATTCGGCTGGTTGAGGTGGGCAAGTCGGTGAGCGCTGGCCGTGCATCCATCATCACGGGCGGTGGCTCGAACGAAACCGCGCACGCGATCGAGCTCTACAAGGCGAGCGCCAAAGCCGGCGCCGACGGCGTGATGATCGTCACGCCGTACTACAACAAGCCCACGCAAGCCGGGGTGCTCACGCACTTCCGCATGGTGGCCGACGCCACTGACCTGCCGGTGATCTTGTATGACATTCCGGGCCGCGCGGGCATCCCGATCATGTACGAGACGATTCTGCGTGCGGCCAAGCACCCGAACATTCTCGCGGTGAAAGACGCCAAGGGCGACCTGAGCGAGGTCAGTCGCGTGCTCAACCAGACCGACCTCATGTATTTCGCCGGCGATGACGCCAACGTGCTGCCGACGCTCGCGATTGGCGGCACGGGGCTCATCGGGGTGACGGCCAACATCGCTCCCGGTTCGTACCGCACGATCGTCGACGCCGTGAACGCCAACGACCTCGCCACGGCGACGGCCGAGCACCAGCACCTTGAGCCGCTCGTGCGCGCGATCATGACGCACGTGCCCGGCACTGTCGCGACGAAGTATGTGCTGCACGGCTTGGGCCGCATCGGCACCCCGCGCGTGCGGCTGCCGCTCGTCGGCCCCGAAGAGGCCGAGGCGGCGCTCATCGAAGACGAAATCGACCTCGTGACGAATGTCTCGGGCCTCGACGTGCACAATTTCCGCCCCGACCGCAATGCTGCGGCTGGCGGTGCCCTGCCCAAAGTGGCGGGCACCACTCGATAGACCGAATCCGGGGGCCCGAGAGCCCCACCGCGAACCATCACCAGTAGAGGCGTCAGATGCCCACCGAACTCTTCAGCCCGCCGACCCTCGACCGCTCTACCCTGCGCGTCATTCCGCTCGGCGGGGTGGGCGAGATCGGTCGCAACATGACCGTCTACGAGATCGACGGCAAGCTGCTCATCATCGACTGCGGAGTGCTGTTTCCTGAAGAGACCCAGCCCGGCGTCGACCTGATCTTGCCCGACTTCGACCCCATTCGTGATCGTCTCGACGACATTCTGGCCGTCGTGCTCACGCACGGGCACGAAGACCACATCGGTGCGGTGCCCTACCTGTTGCGCATGCGCCACGACATCCCGATTCTGGGCTCGACTCTGACGCTCGCGTTCATTGAGGCGAAGCTCAAAGAGCACCGCATTCAGCCCTACACGCACACCGTGAAAGAAGGGCAGGTCGAGCAACTCGGGCCGTTCGCGCTCGAGTTCATCGCCGTCAACCACTCGATTCCGGATGCCCTCGCCATCGTCGTGCAGACCGCCGCAGGCACCGTGCTGCACACGGGCGACTTCAAGATGGACCAGTTGCCCCTCGACGACCGCATCACCGACTTGCGTGCCGTGGCTCGCTGGGGCGAGAAGGGCGTCGACCTCGTCTTGAGCGACTCGACCAACGCCGACGTTCCCGGCTTCACCGCGCTCGAGCGCGACATTGGCCCGGTACTCGAGAACGTCATCGCCCGCGCGCCACGCCGCGTGATCGTCGCGAGCTTCTCGAGCCACGTGCACCGCGTGCAGCAAGTGCTCGACGCTGCTCATGCGAACGGTCGCAAGGTGGCGCTCATGGGCCGCAGCATGGTGCGCAACATGACGATCGCGGCCGATCTGGGTTTTTTGAAGGTGCCCGACGACATCCTCATCGATCACAAGAAGGCCGCCAACTTGCCCGACGACCAGATCGTCTATATGTCGACGGGCAGCCAGGGTGAGCCCATGGCCGTGCTCGCGCGCATGGCCAACCTCGAGCACCAGATCGAGATCGGTTCGGGCGACACGGTCATCCTCGCCTCAAGTCTGATCCCGGGTAACGAGAATGCCGTCTACCGCGTCATCAACGGCCTCATGAAACTCGGCGCCAAGGTGGTGCACAAGGGCACGGCCCGCGTGCACGTCTCGGGCCACGCCTCGGCGGGCGAGTTGCTCTACTTCTACAACGTGCTCAAGCCCAAGAACGTCATGCCCGTGCACGGCGAGCAGCGTCACCTCGTCGCGAATGCTGAGCTCGCGATCGCGACCGGGGTTCCCGAGCAGAACGTGCTCGTCGCCGACAACGGTTCGGTCGTCGATCTGCGCGACGGCATCGCCCGCGTCGTCGGTCAACTCGACATCGGCTTCGTCTACGTCGACGGGTCGACGGTCGGCGAAATCACCGACGCCGATCTCAAAGACCGCCGCATCCTCGCCGAAGAGGGCTTCATTTCGATCTTTGTGGCGATGGATGCTCAGACCGGCAAGGTCGTCGTCGGTCCCGAGATTCACGCGCGCGGGTTCGCCCCCGACGAAGCGATCTTCGACGACGTCAAGCCGCAGATCATCAAGGCCCTCGCCGAAGCGGCCTCGAACGGCACGCGCGACACCCACGCGTTCAGCCAGGTCGTGCGCCGCACGGTCGGCCGTTGGGTCAACACGCAGCACCGTCGTCGCCCGATGATCGTGCCGGTCGTGATCGAGGCGTAGCCTCGATCACACAGGCAGTACTGGATTGCCGTGCCGCGGGGCGGCGCGGGCGAGGCGTAGCCTCGGCCAACCCCTGCGGAAGTGCCTATATCGCCGCGCGAGTAGTCGCAATAGGGTGGCGCCATGACCCGATCTCTCCGTGCCACCCGTTTCGCGATCGTTGCTAGTGCTCTGTCGCTCACCGTGCTCGCGGGGTGCACGCCGACTCCGTCGCCCGCGCCCAGCGCGTCGGCGTCGAGCGCCCCCGAAGCATCTTCGTCGGCTGAGCCTGAAGCGCCGAGCCGCCCGGCACTCGTCGACCTCGTGCTGAGCTCAGAAGGCCTCGGGCCGATGTTGTTCGGGGTCACCCCAGAGACTGACCCGGCACTGCGCATCGTGCAATTCGATCCCATCGCGTGCACCGACGCTGAGACCGGGTTCGAGATGGGAATCGTCGCTGGCGGTGAGTACGCGGGCGCCTGGCTCGTTGACCCGTTCTACGAGCTGCCGCCCACTCCTGAAACCAACGGCCAGCCTTTCGGCATCAGCGTCGACGAGGCCGCGGGCAACGTGCTGCAGCGCGTTGACCTCTACACCGGCGACATTCCCACCGATGGTGGCGTTCGCATTGGAGATGACCGCGCTGACGTTCTCGCCGGACACCCCAGCGCGGCTCTCGTCTCGGGCGGCCTCACCGACATCTATGTCGTCACCGGAACGAAGGGCATCCTCCAGATCGAGGTCGCAACGCGGGCGACGCCCGAGAACGACTCGTATTGGGGCTCGTCCGGCATCCCCGATGGTCAGGTGTTGTACATCCATGCGGTGAAGACGTCACTCGGCGTGTTCTCGGTTGCGGGGAGCGGCAATATCGCCGGAGGCTGCAACTTCGGCTAGACCTTCAGACGGTTCGCACGCGCGAGAGCGTGTCGCCCGCGGTCGTGTCGCACGTGCGCGGGTACCGTGGGCGCATGGCATCGAGCACACGGTCGTCGTCGCGCCCGCGCGCGGCTTCGTCGCGCTCGAGTAATTCGCGATCGGGCACGTCGCGCACGCAAGCCACGAAGAAGCTTCCGGTGGCCGAGGCGCAGCAGGGCATCCTGTCGCGCGCGTGGATGGGCATGGCCCACGTGACGGGAGGCATGTTCCGCGTCTTGGGGCGTGAGACGCTCGCGAAAGACGAGCGACGTGACGGCGTGCCGTTCTTCATCGTCGTGCTCGCGATCGTCGGCGCGATTGTCGAATGGTTCTTCGCCACAGACCCGGTGGCCGTCGCCCTCAACGCCTGGACGTTCGGCGGTCTTGTGGGCCGCGTCTCGTTTGCGATGCCTGTCATCATGTTGGTCTTCGCGGGCTGGCTCTTCCGCCACCCCGCGAGTGTGCACGACAACACGCGCATCGGCATTGGGCTTGGCCTCCTGATCGCAAGCGTGAGCGCCCTGTGCCACATCGCTCTCGGCGCTCCGCAGCCCGCCCTGCCTCCGCTGGCCCTCGCGCAAGCGGGCGGCATCGTCGGCTGGGTTCTCGGGGGAGTGTTGCTCTTCGCGACCGTCTACATCGCGGCTCCCGCTCTCGTGCTGCTCGCGGCGCTCTCGGTGCTCATCATGACCAAGACGCCGCCCAACCGCATCGGCGACCGCTTGCGCGAGCTCTACAGCTACCTCTTCGGCGCCGAGCTCGCCCCGCGCGAGCCGAAGCAGAAGGCTGAGCCCGACGAGGTCGAGTTCGGGTCGCTCACCGACTTGGGCCTCGACATGAACGACTCGACGTCGATGCCGTGGTGGCGCAAGGGCAAGTCGACGCGCGACTCCGAGGCGTTCGACAGCCCGGTCGAGCGCGCCGGAGTCACCGACGTCATCGATCCCGCCGATCGCGCCGCTGTCACGGAGAACCTCGATGACGTGCTCTCAGCGGCCGAGCAGGCCGTGCGCCGGTTTACCGGTGAGGTGGATGCCGCGCCCTCCGGCCGCGAGCCACTCGCGCCCGCCGTGCTGCCCGGTTTCGCGACCACCGCGAGCGAGAAGGGAGCAGCCGGCGAGTTCACCGCCCCGCCCGCAGGGCGTTCTGGCGGCACGAAGCCGTATCGTCTGCCCGCCGCATCCCTGCTCGCCCCCGGAGACCCGCCCAAGTCAAAGTCAGCCGCCAATGACTCGGTCGTCGCGGCGATCACCGAGGTGCTCGAACAGTTTCAGGTCGACGCGCGCGTCACGGGCTTCAGTCGCGGTCCGAGTGTCACGCGCTACGAGATCGAGCTGGGCCCCGGCGTCAAGGTTGAGCGGTTTACGGCGCTGACCAAGAACATCTCGTATGCCGTTGCGAGCAATGAGGTCAACATCCTGTCGCCCATTCCGGGCAAGAGCGCGATCGGCGTCGAGATTCCGAATGTCGATCGCGAGATCGTGAGCCTCGGCGATGTGCTGCGGTCGAGTGCCGCATCAAAGGCTCTGCACCCCATGACGATCGGCGTCGGAAAAGACGTCGAGGGTGGCTATCTCGTCGCCAACCTCGCCAAGATGCCGCACTTGCTCGTGGCCGGCTCGACGGGCTCGGGCAAGTCGAGCTTCGTCAACTCGATGATCACGAGCGTGCTCATGCGGGCCAAGCCCGCTGAAGTGCGCATGGTGCTCGTTGACCCCAAGCGCGTCGAACTCGCGGCCTACCAGGGCGTGCCGCACCTCATCACGCCCATCATCACGAACCCCAAGAAGGCGGCCGAAGCGCTGCAGTGGGTCGTGAAAGAAATGGATATGCGGTACGACGACCTCGCGTCGTTCGGCTTTCGGCACATCGACGACTTCAACCGCGCCGTGCTCGCGGGCGAGATCGTGTTGCCCGAGGGCAGCAAGAGGCAACTGCAGCCCTACCCCTATTTGCTCGTTGTTGTCGATGAGCTCGCCGACCTCATGATGGTCGCGCCGCGCGACGTCGAAGACTCGATCGTGCGCATCACGCAGCTCGCTCGCGCCTCGGGCATCCACCTCGTGCTCGCCACGCAGCGCCCGAGCGTCGACGTGGTCACGGGCCTCATCAAGGCCAATGTGCCCAGCCGCCTCGCCTTTGCCGTGTCGAGCATGACCGACAGCCGCGTGATTCTCGACCAGCCCGGCGCCGACAAGCTCATCGGCCAGGGCGACGCGCTCTTCTTGCCCATGGGGGCGTCAAAGGCGATTCGCGTGCAGGGTGCGTGGGTCACCGAGGCCGAGATTGCCGCCGTCGTCGACCACGTCAAGAAACAGGCTCTGCCCGAGTACCGCGATGATGTGGCCGCCGAGGCGACGAAGCGCGAGATTGATGCCGATATCGGCGACGACCTCGAGGTGTTGCTCGCCGCCGCCGAGCTCGTCGTGAGCACACAGTTCGGCTCAACCTCCATGCTGCAGCGCAAGCTACGCGTGGGCTTCGCCAAGGCGGGCCGACTCATGGATCTCCTCGAATCACGCGAGATCGTCGGCCCCTCCGAAGGCTCGAAGGCGCGCGACGTGCTCGTGAGCCCCGACCAGCTTTCTCACGTGCTCGCCCGTCTTCGCGGTGAGGATGCTGCGCCCGCCCCGCGCGCCGGTAACGACGACCCCGTCGCCCGCATGACCCAGGGCTATCCTGAGGAGCACGCGCCGTCAGACGACGACGCGTGGCAGTTGACTGACCGCGAGTGAGGCATCTCGGCCTCGCGGCGTAATCCCCGATCAGGAGGCCCGTGTGACCGAGTCTGAGGCGAAAGCCCGGTCGTACTCGATGCGTGGACGCGTCGTGCGCGCGGGAGACACTCCCGCGAGCAGCGGAAACCTCGCGAACATCATCACGGTGGTGCGCATCCTGCTTGCCCCCGTCTTTGTTGTGCTGCTCGTACTCGACGGCGGCGCCGATGGTCCGCTGCGCATTGCGGCCGCCCTGCTCTTCATCGTGGCGATCGCGACCGACGGCGTTGACGGCATGCTCGCGCGCCGACGCAATCTCGTGACTGACCTGGGCATTTTGCTCGACCCCATTGCCGACAAGCTGCTCACGGGAGCCGCGCTCGTGATGCTCGCGGTGCTCGCCGAACTGCCCGTGTGGGTCGTCGTCGTGATTCTCGTGCGCGAGTGGGGCATCACGCTGTTCCGGTTCCTCATGCTGCGTGACCGCGTCATCCCGGCCTCTCGGGGCGGCAAGCTCAAGACGGTCGTACAGGCCGTCGCCATTTCGCTCGCACTTCTTCCGCTCTGGAACCTGTTCGGCGAGTGGGTGCACATCGTCAACACCGTGCTCATGTCGGCCGCTGTCATCCTCACGGTCGTCACCGGAATCGACTACCTCGTGCAGGCCTGGCGCCAGAACCGCGCCGCGCGCGCGTGACCTCGGCTTCGGGTGGTGACCGCACCGCCCGGCTGGTTTCAGACCTGACGCGTGCGGGGCGCACGCTCGCTGTTGCCGAGTCACTCACGGGCGGAGCGGTCATTGCCGAGCTCATCCGTGTTCCCGGCGCCTCACTCGTCGTCCGCGGCGGGATTGTGGCCTATGACACCGCGCTCAAGCACAGCCTTCTCGGCGTCTCGGCTGAGCTGCTCGCAGCGCACGGGCCCGTGCACGCCGAGGTGGCCGCGGCGATGGCCGAGGGAGTGCGGTCGGCCTTGACGGTTGACGGGCATCCGGCAGATATCGGCCTCGCGACCACGGGCGTCGCCGGCCCCGACCCGCAAGGGGGCGCCCCGGTAGGCCTCGTCTTCGTCGCGGTGACGGATGCTGAGGGCACGGTGGTGCGTGAACACCGGTTCGCGGGTGATCGCGCCGCCATTCGCGCGGCAGCGGTCGACGCGGCACTCGCGTTACTCGCCGAACGGTGCGGCACTGTCGACTGATTGAAAACTGTCGGGAATGCCATGGGTGACAGTCGTGTTACAGACAGCAGACTGACAACCGCTCCTCAGGTGGTGACGGTTACAGTTGATCAATCCGGTTCCGGTAGTGTTACCGCCCGGCGAAATTCTGGCCGCGAGGCGAGTGAAAAGGAGGTCCCCATGGTTCTGGTTCGACAGGAAATCGGTGAGGTCCTCCGTGACGTGCGTTTGCAAAAGGGCCGCACGTTGCGTCAGGTAGCGAGCCGCGCCAGTGTGGCGCTGGGCTACTTGAGCGAGGTTGAACGGGGTCAGAAAGAGGCCTCGAGCGAGATTCTCGCGTCGGTCGCTGATGCGCTCGACACCCCCATCTCGGTCATCATGCGCGAGGTAGGCGACCGTTTGGCCGTCATTGAGGGCCTGAGCGTCGTTCCCGACACGTTGCCCGACGACCTGGTCGCGCAGTTCGACGCCGACCTGGCCATGCGCTAACGCGCGGTTGATTGTCGAGCGGTGACCCGCAGCGAGTTTCTTCGGGCGATCGTTGACGAGTTTGGCGAGGCCTACGGCCGCAGTCTCGTGCGCGACCTCGTGTTGTCTCCGCTCGGTGAGCGCACGGCTGACGAGGCACTCGCGGCCGGGCTTGCCCCCCGCGAGGTTTGGCTTGCTTTGTGCGCGGCGATGGATGTTCCGCGCGAGCGCTGGTACGGCGCCGGGCGCCCCGAACCGAAGCGCGTCTAGCTCGGCATCCCTCGCTCGCGCATCGCTAGGCGACACGCCGCGTGTCGATCATTCGAACATGTGTTCGCTACTCGCATAGACTCCTCCCCAGCGGCACTCGAACACGAGTCACTGCACGTGCTGCGCGTCAGACCCGAGAATGTCGGGCCAGGGGCGTACCGTCGGTCTCGTCGGCGATAGCCGTCACGCCTTGTCGTGATCCGTTCGGCCTTGCTCCATCGGCCGGACGAGGAGCGACAGAAGACAGGCACACCGCGCACGAGATGAAACAGGAGACCGCAATGCCCTCTGCAGCAGACCGCGAGAAAGCCCTCGAAACCGCTCTCGCCCAGATCGACCGTCAGTTCGGTAAAGGCAGCGTCATGCGCCTTGGCTCCGACGATCGTGCGCCCGTCGCCGTGATTCCCACGGGCTCGATCGCTCTTGATGTCGCGCTCGGCATTGGCGGCCTCCCGCGGGGTCGCATCATCGAGATCTATGGCCCCGAGTCATCGGGAAAGACCACGCTCACGCTCCACGCCATTGCCAATGTGCAGAAGGCCGGCGGCATCGCCGCCTTTATTGACGCCGAGCACGCGCTCGACCCCGATTACGCCCAGAAGCTCGGTGTCGACATTGACCAGTTGCTCGTCTCGCAGCCTGACACGGGTGAGCAGGCGCTAGAGATCGCCGACATGCTCGTGCGCTCAGGCTCGATCGACCTCGTCGTCATCGACTCGGTCGCGGCTCTCGTGCCGCGTGCTGAGATCGAGGGCGAGATGGGCGATAGCCACGTCGGCCTCCAGGCCCGCCTGATGTCGCAAGCCCTCCGCAAGCTCACCGGTGGCCTCAACACCACGCAAACGTCGATGATCTTTATCAACCAGTTGCGCGAGAAGATCGGCGTGTTCTTCGGCAGCCCCGAGACCACCGCGGGCGGCAAGGCGCTCAAGTTCTACGCCTCGGTGCGACTTGACATTCGTCGAATCGAGACCTTGAAAGATGGCACCGAAGCGGTGGGCAACCGCACGCGCGTCAAGGTCGTCAAGAACAAGATGGCCCCGCCGTTCAAGCAGGCCGAGTTCGACATTCTGTATGGCGTCGGCATCTCGCGCGAGGGCAGCCTCATTGACTTCGGCGTTGAGCACGAGATCGTTCGCAAGTCGGGTGCCTGGTACACCTACGAGGGCGATCAACTGGGCCAGGGCAAAGAGAACGCCCGCAACTTCCTCATCGAGAACCCGGCGATGGCAGCAGAGATCGAGACCAAGATCCTCGCCAAGCTCGGAATCGGTGCGAAGGCGGCAGCTGCCGAGCCCGCGGTCACGCCGGTGCAGAAGCCGGCCGCTGAGAAGGCAGCCAGCAAGGCAAGCGTCACGAAGGCGGCGGCGAGCGCTCCTGTTGCCGCACCCGTTGCCGCTGAGATGGTTGCCGCCGAGATGCTTGCCACCGATGTTGTTGCGCCCGCGGCAACGGAGTTGGCAGACGACGCCGATCAGCCGGTGCTTCGCGCGGCGGCTGGCGCCTGATGACGACCTCGAGCACTCCCGGGCAGCGAAGCGGCGAGTCCACCGGCACTGCTGCTGGCCTCGCGCCCGTCACCTACCTGCCCGGGGTGCTCGAGGCGGCTGCTCGCGAGGCAGCGGCTCGCGAGGCGGCGAACGCCGAAGCGCACGCTGCCGAGCAGGCGGCCCTTCACGCGGCCGCGCAGGCGGCCAAGCTCCTCTTGGCCGATGCCGAAGAAACAGCGCGCGCGCGTGCCCGCGAGTCCGCAGATGATGCACACACTGGCCTCGCGCGGCGGGCCGAGAACGTCACGCTTCACGCGATCACGCGCCGCGGCCAGTCGCGGGCCGAGGTCGCCGATTTGCTCCGACGGCGCGAGATCGACCCGACCGTCGCCGAGGCCGAGCTCGATCGCCTTGAATCGGTCGGTCTCATTGACGACCGAGCACTCGCGATCGATCTGGCCGACCGGCTCCGAACCCGCAAGAAGCTCGGCCCCTCGGCTCTGCGGTCCGAGCTCATGCGGCGAAAACTCGACCGCTCGGCGATCGACGAAGCACTCGCGGGCGCCGATGACGAGGGCGCCGACGATGACCTCGTGGTCGAACTCGCCCGAGACCGTGCCCGTCGCCTCGGAGGTCTCGACCGCACCACGGCCGAACGCCGACTCATCGACTACCTTGCCCGCAAGGGTCACTCGGGCAGCTCTGCTCGAGAGGCCGCTCGGCGGGCACTCGATGCGCGCAGCGACGAACTCTCGGGCTCGGTCCACCGCGTCGAGTTTCGCTGAGTCGCAGGTCGCGCATCCCGCCCGTCTCATGCCGCACCCCTCCGCCGTAGACTGAAGGGGCCATGAGTACTCTTCTTGCTGCTCCCGCTTCGGCCGTGCACGGCGACCGACAGCGCACCTACGAGGTGCGCACCTTTGGGTGCCAGATGAACGTGCACGACTCCGAGCGCCTCAGCGGCTCGCTCGAGGCTGCGGGCTACGTCAAGGCAAGCGACGGCCAGGCCGACGTTGTCGTCATCAATACGTGTGCGGTGCGCGAGAACGCCGACAACAAGCTCTATGGCACGCTCGGCCATCTCGCGAGTATCAAGCGCGAGCACGAAGGCATGCAGATCGCCGTCGGTGGCTGCCTGGCCCAGAAAGACACGAGCACGATCCTCGAGCGCGCTCCCTACGTCGACGTCGTGTTCGGCACCCACAACATGGGGTCGCTGCCGGCTCTGCTCGAGCGAGCCCGTCACAACGGCGAGGCGCAGCTCGAGATTCTTGAGTCGCTCGAGGTCTTCCCGTCGACGTTGCCCACTCGACGCGATTCCACCTACAGCGGGTGGGTGAGCATCTCGGTCGGGTGCAACAACACGTGCACGTTCTGCATCGTGCCCGCACTCAGGGGCAAGGAGAAAGACCGGCGACCCGGCGACATCCTGTCGGAGATTCAGGCGCTTGTTGATGACGGAGCCATCGAGGTCACGCTTCTCGGTCAGAACGTCAACTCGTACGGCGTCGAGTTCGGTGACCGACTCGCCTTCGGAAAGCTTCTTCGCGCAGCCGGGCGCATCGACGGTCTCGAGCGGTTGCGCTTCACGAGCCCTCACCCTGCGGCATTCACCGACGACGTCATTGACGCCATGGCCGAAACCCCGGCCGTGATGCCACAGTTGCACATGCCGCTGCAGTCGGGCTCGGACCGCATCCTCAAAGCGATGCGTCGCTCGTACCGCAGCGACCGTTACCTCGGCATTCTCGATCGCGTGCGCGACCGCATTCCGCACGCCGCGATCACGACCGACATCATTGTGGGCTTCCCGGGCGAGACCGAAGACGACTTCGCCGACACCCTACGGGTTGTCGAGCAGTCGCGATTCGCGAGCGCGTTCACATTCCAGTACTCAATCCGTCCAGGAACGCCAGCCGCAACGATGCCCGACCAGGTGCCCAAAGCCGTCGTGCAAGAGCGCTACGAGCGGCTCACTGCCCTGCAAGACGCCATCAGCGGCGCCGAGAATCACGCGCAGGTAGGCCGCGAAGTGCGCGTGCTTATGTCGTCGACCGAAGGTAAGAAGAACGCCGAGACGGCGCGCATCTCGGGCCGTGCCGAAGACGGACGCTTGGTGCACCTCGCTGTTCCTCCCGGCAGCGAGACGCCGCGTCCGGGAGACGTCGTGACCACGACGATTACCGAGGCCGCGACATTCCACTTGATCGCCGACCACGATGAGCCGCTGCGCATCCGCCGCACCCGGGCGGGCGACGCCTGGGACCGTGCCGAGGCCGAAAGCTGTGGCGTGCCGGCTCCCGCGACCACCACGGGCGCCCCGCGTGCCGTGTCGCTCGGTCTGCCGAGTCTGCGCATCAGCACGGCCGACGGCGACTCTCACTCGTGACGCGCGGCCGGCGCCCGTGATTATCGCGCTCGTCGGGGCAACGGGCACCGGAAAGTCGTCTCTCTCGCTCGAGCTCGCCGAATCCTGGCGCGAGCGTGGCCAGGCGGTCGAGATCGTCAACGCTGACGCCATGCAGCTGTATCGAGGCATGGATATCGGAACCGCCAAGCTCGCGGTAGCCGAACGCCACGGTATCGCCCACCACCTCATCGATGTGCTCGATGTCGTTGACGAGGCCAGCGTCGCCCGATTCCAAGCGGATGCTCGCGCGGCAATCACGAGCATCCAGTCCCGCGGCGCCGTGCCGCTCCTGGTCGGCGGCTCCGGCCTGTACGTCGCGTCGGTGCTCACCGACTTTCAGTTTCCGGGTACAGATCCCGATCGCCGCGCGCACTGGGAAGGCGAGTTGGCGCGGCTCGGGCCCGCTGCACTGCACGCCGAGCTCGACCGCCGCGACCCCGTTGCGGCCGCCGCGATTGGGCCGCACAACGGCCGTCGTATCGTGCGCGCCCTCGAGGTCGGCGAGATCACGGGGGAGCCCTTCAGCGCCGGCCTGGCGGCGCGAGCGAGGCCCTGGCAGCCCTACCGGCAGTTCGCCCTTGCTCTCGATCGCGAGGCGCTCGTCGAGCGACTCGACGAGCGCGTCGTGGCGATGTGGTCGAGCGGCCTGCTCGACGAGGTTCGAGCGCTCCTGCCCCTCGGTCTTGAGCGCGGGGTCACGGCGAGCAGGGCCATCGGGTACGCGCAAGCGATCGCGCAACTACGCGGTGACGTCGATGAGGCAGAGGCAATCGCGCAAACCCAGTCTCTGACGCGCCGCTACTCGCGTCGCCAAGTCAGCTGGTTTCGACGCGATGATTCGGTCGAGTGGCTCGATGCTCGCGCTCACGATCTGGTGGCGCAGATCGATCGCCGTCTCGACCATGCTGCCCCGGTTAGCATGAGCGAGTGACGACGCTGCGTTTCGCTAAAGGCCACGGCACCGGCAACGACTTTGTGCTGTTCAGCGACCCCGAGGGCGAGCTTGAGCTGTCGCCCGCCCAGCGTGCGGCGATCGCCGACCGGCGGTTCGGAGTCGGGGCCGATGGGGTGATTCGGGCCGTGCGCTCGCAGAGCATCCGTGAGGGTCAGACGCTCGTGGACGAGGTGCCCGAAGCTGAGTGGTTCATGGACTACACCAACGCCGACGGCAGCGTGTCAGAGATGTGCGGCAACGGAATCCGCGTCTTCGCGCGGTACCTCATCGACCAGAACCTCGTTGAGCTGGCGCCGGGGCACTCGATCGCGATCGCCACGCGGGCGGGCGTTATTGACGTGCATCGGCTGGCCGACGGATTCGCCGCCGATCTCGGTCGGTGGCGTCTCGAGGGCGGCGAGCCCCTCGTACGTGCGCAGGCTTTGCCGGTCGCTCGCCCCGGTCTCGGTATCAACGTGGGCAATCCGCACGTCGTCGTCGCCCTCGCGAGTGACGACGAGCTCGACGCCCTCGACCTCAGCGTTGCCCCCACTCTCGATCCCGTAGCGCCGGCGGGTGCCAACGTTGAGTTTGTTGTTCCGGCCGACCCGCTCGTGGTTGATGGCACGGGACGCATTCGCATGCGCGTGCACGAACGAGGAAGCGGCGAGACACTCTCGTGCGGAACCGGTGCGGTCGCCGCCGCACTCGCCGTGCGCTACTGGGCGGGGGAGTCGGCGCCGAGCGAGTGGCGCGTTACCGTGCCGGGCGGCGTGCTCGGGGTGCGCATGTTCGCCGCCGAAGACGGCGAGCACGTGGCGCTGTCGGGCCCCGCTGAGCTCGTCTTCCACGGCGAACTCTCGGTGTAGGGCACCACTTAGCTCGAGCGCGGGCTCACGGTCGTGATCGGGCCTGTCATGCCTGAGCGATTGCGCACGCGGAGAACGCGGAATCCCTTGTGCGTTGCGGCCCGCGAGACGCTCAATCGCCCGGCGAAACGATCGTCCATCCAACGATGCAGCGAATCACTGCCGAGATTGCGAGAAACCACCAACCAGGCATCGGCGCCGTCGCGCAATCGCGGAAGCCAGCGCTCGAGCATCCCGTGCAATTCGTTCTTGCCCACTCTGATGGGCGGGTTCGACCAGATGGCCATGAACTGCACGTCGTCGGGCACCGCATCGGGAGTGACTGCTCGCACGTTGTGGAGCCCGAGCGCTTCGGCGTTGCGCCGGGTGAGCTCGAGAGCGCGTTCGTTGACGTCGACCGCCCACACGGTTGCGTGGGGTGACTCGAGGGCGAGAGTCAGGGCGATAGGCCCCCACCCACACCCGAGGTCGAGAAGGTCACCACTGGGCGGCGGGTCGGCTACGTGGGTCAAGAGCACGTGCGTGCCCACGTCGAGGCCACCCGGGCTGAAGACGCCTCCTGCGGTCTGAACCTCGAGTGATCGGCCCGCGAGAGTGACGGTGAGGGGCTTGGCGACGAACTCGCCGCTCGGCTGAGCGGAGAAGTAGTGGTCGGCAGCCATGCGCAGAATCTACCGAAGTCGGGCGGAGTACAGTGAACCGCATATGACCGACCACGAGATTTCTGATTCTGTCGACGACACGAACCCCGCTCTGAGCACCGATGCGGGGGCGGATGCTGTGGCGCGCGTGCTGGCGAACGCCGAGTCGCGCGCTCGCTCGGTATCGTTGCACGGGGCAGCTGCGGTGCAAGACGATGCGAGCTACTCGTTCGATCGCGACGGCGACCAGTCAGAGCGTGAGGACCGCGCCGCGCTGCGCCGCGTCCGCGGTCTCTCGACCGAACTCGAAGACGTTACCGAGGTTGAGTACCGCCAGCTGCGGCTCGAGAACGTCGTGCTGATCGGCATCTATCAGCAGGGGTCACTCGACGACGCCGAGAATTCTTTGCGCGAGCTCGCTGCGCTGGCGGAGACGGCCGGAGCCGCGGTGCTTGATGGTCTGTTGCAGCGGCGTCCGCATCCTGACCCCAGCACATTCCTCGGCAAGGGCAAGGCTGCTGAGCTCGCGCTCATCGTGGCCGAACTCGGAGCCGACACCGTGATCGCCGATACCGAGCTCGCCCCGAGCCAGCGGCGTGCGCTCGAAGACGTCGTCAAGGTCAAGGTCATCGACCGCACCGCCGTCATTCTCGACATCTTTAGTCAGCACGCCAAGAGCCGCGAGGGCAAGGCGCAAGTCGAACTCGCGCAACTGGAGTACTTGCTGCCACGGCTTCGCGGGTGGGGCGAGTCGATGTCGCGTCAGGCTGGTGGTCAGGTCGGTGCCGGCGGCGCGGGCATGGGTAGCCGGGGCCCGGGTGAGACCAAGATCGAGCTCGACCGTCGTCGCATCAATACGCGCATGGCAAAGCTACGGAAGCAAATCAAGGGCTTCGCTCCCGCGCGCGCTGCCAAGCGCGCGAACCGTGATCGTTACGCCGTGCCGAGCGTCGCCATTGCGGGCTACACGAACGCCGGTAAGTCGAGTTTGCTCAACCGCATCACTCGCGCGGGCGTGCTCGTCGAGAACGCGCTGTTTGCCACTCTTGACCCCAAGGTGCGCAAGTCGACGACCCCTGACGGCCGCCCGTACACGATTGCCGACACCGTCGGTTTCGTGCGCAATTTGCCGCACCAACTCGTCGAGGCGTTCCGCTCGACGCTGGAAGAGGTCGCTGAGTCAGACGTCATTCTCCATGTCGTCGATGGCGCCCACCCTGACCCTGCCGCTCAGCTCGCCACCGTGCGAGACGTCATTGGCGAGGTCGGCGCGCGCGAGCTTCCTGAGTTGATCGCGGTCAACAAGAGTGACTTGCTCGATGACGACGCACGATTGCTGTTGCGGGGTCTTGTGCCCGATGCCGTGTTCGTCTCGGCCAAAACGGGCGAAGGAATCGACGAGCTGCAACAGCGCATCGCCGAGATGCTGCCGAACCCCGATGTTGAGCTCACGGTCGTGATTCCGTACGACCGCGGCGATCTCGTCTCGCTCTTGCACGATCGAGGGCGCATCGTTGAGACCTCGTACGACGAGGCGGGAACCCGCGTGCACGCTTTCGCGACCCCGGAGATCGCCACCCTGGTCGAACAGTTCGCGGTGGCGAAGGCAACGTAGGGTCGCCGGCACAGCGCTCGGGACACCGAGCGCGGCTCTACGAGCGCTCTAGACCGAACGCAGTACCGCGACGACTTTGCCGAGTACGGTGGCGTGGTCGCCCAAGATCGGTTCGTACGCCGAGTTCTGGGGCAGCAGCCAGGTGTGGCCATCGCGTTGCTTTAAGACCTTGACCGTTGCTTCGTTGTCGAGCATGGCTGCCACGATCTCGCCGTTCTCAGCAGTGTTCTGTTGGCGCACGACAACCCAGTCGCCATCGCAAATGGCGGCGTCGATCATCGAGTCTCCGACCACCGTGAGCATGAACAGCTCACCCTTGCCGACGAGTTGACGGGGGAGGGGCACAACCTCTTCGACCATCTGGTCAGCCGTGATCGGGATGCCGGCGGCGATGCGACCAACGAGAGGAACCATGGCGGCGTCGCCGACCGAAGGCCCGGGCAGCGCATCAGAGTCGACCGAGTGCGAGGGGTCGGGCTCGAGATCGATGAGCACTTCGAGCGCGCGCGGGCGGTTGGGGTCGCGGCGCAAGTAGCCACTCAGCTCGAGCTGGCCCAGCTGGTGCGAGACGCTCGAGAGTGAGGCCAACCCCACCGCCTCGGCGATCTCTCGCATGCTCGGCGGATACCCGCGGCGCGCGACAGAAGCTTGGATGACACCCAGAATCTCGCGCTGCTTATCGCTCAAGGTTGTGCGTCGGCGGGTGCCCGCGACGGACTCTGGGGTGACGTCGTTCTCGTCGTCGACCATGTCGGCTCCGCTCGTGTCAGTCGTGCTCATCATTCGGGCCCTTCACGCAAGGCGCTGTGCTTCGAATGTCGGTGGTCGGGTGTGAACTTTCTCCGAACCCTCGAAACTCTATCCAGCAAACCGCGACAGATCAAACATGTGTTCGAGTGTGTCGCGATTCGTCCAAGAAAAAGTGCACCAGGGCTTGAATGTATGTTCGATCGAATGTATGTTCGGAACACAGGTTCGCATCGGGTTCTCCCGGCCGAGGGCACGATGCATCCCCGGTGGCCGCGTTGCTTTTTCGCTTCGTTCCACCGGGGACCTGTGCCAATCGAAACATCGCCAGACCCAGCACCGCACGCAGCACTGCACGACGAAACAGAGAGGTCACCTCATGAGCACCATCGCCTACGGTTCCGCGATCGCCGTGACTCCTGTGTCGTATGCCTCGGCCCCGACCGTTCGCACGCGGCTTCGTCTCACCCGACGGGGCCGGGCGGTCATCGCCGCTCTCGTGTCTCTGCCGCTCGTCATCGCCCTGGCGATGATGGCGCTCAACGGCGGGGGAGCGACCGCCTCGGCGGGCGACGCCACCGTCGCCACCGTGACGGTCGAAGCGGGCGAGTCGCTGTGGTCGGTTGCCGCTGCTGTTGCGCCCGAGGCATCGACGGCCGACGTCGTTGCCGACCTCATCGCGGTCAACGAGCTCTCGAGCGCTGAGCTTCTCCCCGGCCAAGTTCTCGTCATTCCTGCGCGCTACGCCGACTGAGCCACCCGCTCCGCGCCATCTGGCCGCACGCTGCGAACTCACCGGCAGTGCGGTCACGACAGGCCCGAGAGCTCATGACCACGCGGCTACGATGATCGAGTGACGAGCCTCGACGACCTGCCGATTCGCGACGATCTTCGGGGCAAGAGCCCATACGGTGCTCCGCAGAAGCCCGTGCGCATTGCCCTCAACGTCAACGAGAACACGCATCCGGTTCCGGCCGAGGTCATCGCTCACGTCGCGGCCGCGGTCGAGCGCGAGTTGCACGGGGTCAATCGCTACCCCGATCGCGAGTTCACCCTGCTGCGCGAGCACCTGGCGGTGTACCTCACGGCCGCGGCTCTTGACCGTGGCTCGGCGAGCCCGGCGATCGCTCCTGAGCAGATCTGGGCGGCCAACGGGTCCAACGAGGTCATCCAGCACATCCTGCAAGCATTTGGCGGCCCGGGGCGTAGCGTGCTGGGTTTCCCGCCCACCTATTCGATGCACTCGATCATTGCTGCCGGCACCGGTACCGAGTGGATTGCCGCTGAACGCGATGCCGACTTCGTGCTGAGCCCCGAGACGGCGGTTGAGGCGGTGAACCGCGTCGATCCCGACGTCGTGTTCTTGTGTGCGCCCAACAACCCCACCGGAACCCCCCTCGGCCTCGACACCATCGCGGCAGTCTACGAAGCGAGTCGCGGCATCGTCATGGTCGACGAGGCGTACGCCGAATTCATGCCGCCTGGCCAGCCCGACGCGCTGAGCCTCTTGCCGGGGCGCGAGCGACTCGTCGTGTCGCGCACCATGAGCAAGGCCTTCGCGTTCGCGGGCGCTCGACTCGGCTACCTCGCGGCTGATCCGGCAGTGATCGATGCCCTCCGTCTCGTGCGCCTGCCGTACCACCTGTCAGCGCTCACGCAAGCGGCGGCCGTTGCGGCCCTCGAACACGCCCCCACGATGCTGCGCACGGTTGGAGCGATTCGCGAGCAGCGCGATCGACTGCTGGTCGAGCTTGCCGCTTTGGGCTACGACCCGCATGACAGTTGGGCCAACTTCGTGCTCTTCGGGGGTGTTTCGAACCCTCAGCGCACGTTCGAGCAATTGCTCGAGCACGACATTCTCATTCGCGACGTCGGGCTCGCGAACCACTTGCGGGTGACGGCGGGCACCCCGGCTGAGACCACAGAGTTCCTTGAGGTGCTCGCTAGACTAGATCGGTGAGTAACCCCCGCATTGCCGAACTTCGGCGTGAGACCAGCGAGTCGTCGATCGAGCTGCGCCTCGACCTCGACGGTTCAGGCCGCTCGTCGATCTCGACCTCCGTCCCGTTCTTCGATCACATGCTCACGGCGTTCGCCAAGCACGCGCTCGTCGATCTCGACGTGACGGCCACGGGCGACACCCACATCGACGTGCACCACACCGTCGAAGACACGGGAATCGTGCTGGGCACGGTGATCGCTCAGGCGTTGGGCGACAAGGCTGGCATTGCCCGTTTCGGTGATGCCCTTGTTCCCCTCGACGAGGCCCTCGCGCAAGCGGTCGTCGACGTGAGCGGCCGCCCCTATCTCGTGCACACGGGCGAGCCTGCGGGCTTTGAGCACCACTTGATTGGCGGGCACTTCACGGGCTCGATGGTGCGCCACGTCTTCGAGGCCATCACGATGCACGCGGGCCTGACGGTGCACCTCACCGTTCTCGCGGGCCGCGACCCTCACCACATTGCCGAAGCAGAGTTCAAGGCCTTCGCGCGCGCATTCCGCGCCGCCGTGCAACCCGACCCGCGCGTGCAGGGTGTGCCGTCGACGAAGGGCGCCCTCTGAGCGTGAAGGCTCCCCTCGTGGTCGTGCTCGACTACGGCTCGGGCAATGTGCACTCGGCGGCGAAGGCCGTCGAGGCTGCCGGCGCGCGCGTCGAACTCACGGCTGATCGCGATCGTGTGATGGTCGCGGATGGCCTGCTGGTACCCGGCGTCGGTGCCTTCAGCGCGGTCATGGATGCCCTGCGCTCGGTGCGCGGCGACGAACTCATCGATCGTCGGCTCGCCGGCGGCCGGCCGGTGCTCGGCATCTGTGTGGGTCAGCAAGTCATGTTCGAGCGTGGAGACGAGCGCGGAGTTGTGACCGAAGGGCTCGGGCAGTGGCCCGGCACGGTGTCTGCTCTCTCGGCTCCGACGGTTCCCCACATGGGCTGGAACACGGTCGACGCGCCGGAGGGGTCGCGGCTCTTCGATGGCTTGCACGATGAGCGCTTCTACTTCGTGCACTCGTACGCCGCACACGAGTGGAGCCTCGACCCGCACCCGGCCATCCCGACACCGCTCGTCACGTGGGCAGAGCACGGCGAGCGCTTCATTGCGGCCGTCGAAAACGGCCCGCTGACGGCAACGCAATTTCACCCCGAAAAGTCGGGGCAAGCGGGTTTGCGCCTGCTGGGCAATTGGCTTCACGGCCTCTAAACACGCGCTGAGAGCCCATGGTCGGCGCGCAGGATACGATTGCGTGTTTGGCCGCGCCGACGCGTACGTCGACCCCCTGACCACCATAGAAAGCCAGTGATGAGCGAGTTCTCGAGTATCCCCGCCCTGACCCTTCTTCCGGCGGTGGATGTCGCCGGTGGCAAGGCGGTGCGCCTGACGCAAGGCGAGGCAGGGTCAGAGACGAGTTACGGCGACCCGATCGATGCGGCCCACGAGTGGGCCGATCAAGGGGCCGAGTGGATCCACCTCGTCGACCTTGACGCGGCCTTCGGCCGCGGGAGCAACCGCTCGATCATCAAGAAGGTCGTCAAGACCACGCCCAAGAACGTCAACATCGAACTCTCGGGCGGCATCCGTGACGATGCGACGCTCGAGGCGGCGCTCGCGACGGGCGCCAAGCGCATCAACCTCGGCACAGCAGCGCTCGAGAACCCCGAGTGGGCCGCACACGTAATCGCCGAATACGGCGAGGCAATTGCCGTGGGTCTCGACGTGCGCGGCACGACTCTCGCCGCGCGTGGCTGGACAGAAGACGGCGGAGACCTGTGGGCCGTTCTCGAGCGGCTCGAGTCGGCGGGGTGCGCGCGCTACGTCGTGACCGATGTCACGAAAGACGGCACGCTCAAGGGCCCCAACCTCGACCTGCTGCGCTCGGTCATGGAGCGCACACACCGCCCCGTCATCGCCTCGGGTGGCGTGGCAAGCCTCGACGACATCGCCGCACTGCGCGAACTCGTTCCCCTCGGTCTCGAGGGCGCGATCGTCGGCAAGGCGCTGTACGCCGGCGCCTTCACGCTTCCTGAAGCCCTGGATGTCGCAGGACGCTGATTCGGCCGGCCAGCCCTGGCAGGGCCGGCACTTCGAGCCCAACCCGAGCGCGGCCGATGACGGTTCGGCGCCCGAGGCGTACCTCGCGGCGGTCGCACGACTGCGCGCGGGCGAGGGAACGCTCACTGAGCTCGTCGACGTCGTGCGCACCTGTCGCTTTCTCATTCCGCTCGTCGCGGTCGCGGGCGAAACGGGCCTGACCGACGACGGCCACGTGGTCGACAAGACCCAAGAGCTCTCGATCATCACGGTCGCTGGCCCCGATGGTCGAGCCGTGCTGCCCGTCTTCTCCTCGGTCGACGCGATGCGTCGGTGGCGGCCGGATGCTCGCCCCGTGCCCGCCGATGCGGTGCGCGTTGCCCTTGCCGCGGCCTCAGAGCACACCGACCGAGTGGTGATCGACGCGCGCTCGCCCGAGACGCTCGCGGTACTGCCGCGCCCCGCCGTATGGGCGATCGCGCAAGGTGTGCCGTGGGTGCCGGCGGTGGATGACGCCGCGGTGCTGGAAGCGGTCGCGCGACCCGCGGCACAGCATCCCGAAATCTGGGCTGTCACGCTTGTCGCGGGTGACCCGCTGGCTCGCGGGGAATCAGCCGAGGTCGTCGTGCGCCTCGGCCTCGAACCCGAGGTGCCCGTCGCGCGTGTGCGCGAGATCATTGCCGAGCTCAGCGCGCAGTGGGCTCTCGATGCTGTCGTGACCGAGCGCATCGATTCGCTCTCGGTTCAGACGTTCGTGCAGGCGCCCGTGGCGCCGCGCCCGCCCGCGGACTAGGTGACGGGGCCGGTGAGCTTTTCGCCAGGGCCCTGACCCGGCGCATCGGGAAAAGGCGATGCTTCGCGGAAGGCGAGCTGCACCGAGCGCAGTCCGTCGCGCAGCACACGAGCGTGGTGGTCGCCGAGTTCGGGGGCAGAAGCCGTGATGAGGCCCGCGAGCGCGGTGATGAGCTTGCGCGCTTCAGCGAGGTCGATCTCGTCTTCTCCGTGCTCGGAGAGCCCGCACTTCACGGCGGCGGCGCTCAGCAAGTGCACCGCGACCGTGTTGATGATTTCGACCGCCGGGACCTCGGCGATGTCGCGCGAGGGCTCGGTGTCGGTGGGGTTCTCGCTCATGAGACCTTTCACCTGCTATCGTTATGCGGGCTCCGGGGCCAGATCCCCGGTACGAAAGTGGAGAATCCTCCCACCCGCGCTTGACCGACTACTAGGTTACCGGGTCGAATCACCCCGTTCGACGGCTGAAAAGCCGCGCGAATTCTGCGGGTGGTGCTGGCTATGCGCCAGGGATGCCGTTCTTCTCTTTCGATGGAATCACCACTGATCCACTCGGATCACGACAGAGGAGAATCGCATCAGCGAACCGAGAACGAACGACCGTATCCGCGTCCCCGAGGTCCGTCTTGTGGGCCCCGCTGGTGAGCAGGTCGGAGTTGTCAAGATCGAGGTTGCCCTGCGCTTGGCGCAAGAGGCCGACCTCGATCTCGTCGAGGTCGCCCCCAACTCGAAGCCGCCCGTGGTCAAGATCATGGACTACGGCAAGTTCAAGTACGAGGCGGCGCAGAAGGCCAAAGAGGCCCGCCGCAACCAGGCCAACACCATCCTCAAAGAGGTGCGCTTTCGCCTGAAGATCGACAAGCACGACTACGAGACCAAGCGCAAGCGCGCCGAAGGCTTCTTGCAAGCGGGCGACAAGGTCAAGGCCATGATTCTGTTCCGTGGCCGCGAGCAGTCGCGCCCCGAGCAGGGTGTTCGTTTGCTGCAGCGATTTGCCGAAGACGTGGCCGAGTTCGGCACGGTTGAGTCGAGCCCCATGATCGATGGCCGCAACATGGTCATGATCATTGGTCCGCTGCGCAACAAGGCTGACGCCAAGGCCGAGCAAATGGCGCAGCGCGCCGCGTCGAAGGCTGCTCGCAAGGTCGCTGACGCCGCACCGCAGGGTGACGCCCCCGCGACCAAGCCAGCTACCACGAAGCCTGCCGCAGCGAAGCCTGTCGCCGAAGAACCTGCCGCAGAACAGCCCGCGGTCGCGACGCCCGCTGCTGAAGCGCCGGCGGCCAAGACTGCCGCGGCCAAGGCCCCGGTGGCAAAGCCGGCAGCCGAGAAGCCTGCTGCCGAGAAGCCTGCTACCGCGAAGCCCGCTGCTGCCAAGCCTGCTGCGGCGAAGCCCGCGGCCGAGAAGGCCGCGAAGCCCGCCGCTGCCAAGCCCGCTGCCGCAAAGCCTGCTGCCGCAAAGCCCGCAGCAGCGAAGCCCGCTGCCGCGAAGCCTGCCGCAGCACCCAAGCCCACCGCGTCGGCCTAAGCCGCGACGCGCACCCAACCTAAGAGAAACGAGGAAGCAATGCCCAAGCAGAAGACGCACTCCGGTGCCAAGAAGCGCTTCAAGCTCACCGGCTCCGGCAAGGTCATGAAGCAGGGTGCAGGCATGCGCCACAACCTGGAGAAGAAGTCCAGCGAGACCACTCGTCGCCTCAACCGTGAGGTCGTGCTTGCCCCGCAAGACGCGAAGACGATCAAGAAGCTCATCGGCAAGAAGTAAGACCCGAGAAACGATCTAAAGGACTACAGAAATGGCAAGAGTCAAGCGGGCCGTCAACGCCCACAAGAAGCGTCGGGTCATCCTCGAGCGGGCCGAGGGCTACCGCGGTCAGCGGTCGCGCCTTTACCGCAAGGCGAAGGAGCAGGTCACCCACTCCCTCGTTTACGCCTACCGCGACCGTCGCGCGAAGAAGGGCGAGTTCCGTCGCCTCTGGATTCAGCGCATCAACGCCGCGGCGCGTGCCAACGGCATGACGTACAACCGCCTCATTCAGGGTCTCGGCATTGCCGGGGTCGAGGTTGACCGTCGCATGCTCGCTGAGCTGGCCGTCAACGAGCCGGCTGCCTTCACGGCCCTCGTGAAGGTCGCGAAAGAGGCCCTCCCCGCCGACACCTCGGCGCCCAAGGCTGACGCGGCGTAGCTCGCCACACCACCGTCTGAACGCGGCGTGCCCTCCGGGGCGCGCCGCGTTCTGACGTTCACCCGGCGTTAAACCCCGCCTCGATACCATGGTGACCGTGATCGATAACCCGCGCTCGCCTCGTGTGCGAGCCGCGGCAAAGCTCGCCAAGAAGAATCAGCGCACCGAAACGGGCCTGTTCTTGATCGAGGGCCCGCAAGCGGTCGCCGAGGCCTTGCACTACCGCCCTGACCTCGTCATCGAGGTATTCGCCACGGCGAACGCTCTCGATCGGCACCCGGCCCTTGCGCACGCTGCAGCCGCGTCGCACGTGCGTGTCGAGACCGTGACGGATGCTGTGCTCGACGTCATCGCCGACACCGTCACTCCGCAAGGAGTGATCGCCGTCTGTCGGCAGTTCGCTCTAACGCTCGACGAGGTCATCGCGCGAGGCCCGCGACTCGTGGCGGTGCTCGAAGAAGTTCGCGATCCGGGTAACGCGGGCACGATCATCCGAGTTGCCGATGCGGCGGGCGCCGACGCTGTCATCCTCACCGGCACGAGTGTGGATGTCTTCAACCCCAAGGTCGTGCGGGCCACCACGGGCTCGCTCTTTCACGTGCCGGTCGTCGTGGGGGTGCCTCTCGCGACAGCGCTCGAGCGATTGCGCGGCGCGGGCGCGCGCATCCTCGCCGCCGATATCTCGGGCGATGACTTGCTCGCCGTGCGGTCTGATGGAGAGCTTGACGGATCCACCGCGTGGCTGTTTGGCAACGAGGCCCGCGGGCTCACCGCCGAGCAGCTCGCCCTGACTGACCGCGCGGTGATCGTTCCGATCTATGGGCAGGCAGAGTCGCTCAACCTGGCCACCGCGGCCGCCGTGTGCCTCTATGAGAGTGCCTTCGCTCAGCGGGCAAGTGGCACGACCAGCCAGCACTAAACTCAGTTCTCGTGCCAGCCAGCCCCGAGATCACCGAAGCCGCCGTCGAGAGTGCCGTTGACGCGGCGCTTACGGCGCTCGCTGCCGCCTCCGACACCGCAGCGCTGAAGGCCGCGAAGTCGGCCCACGCGGGCGAGGCATCACCCCTCGCGGCCCTCAACGCGCTCTTGCGCGATGTGCCCGCCGACCAGAAGGCCGCTCTCGGCAAGCTCGTGGGTCAGGCACGTGCGCGCGTCGGCCAGGCTGTTGCAGCTCGCGAAGCCGAGCTCGTCGCGGCGGAAGAGGCCCAGGCGCTCGCCGCGGAGGCAATCGACGTCACCGCGATTGCGCCCCTGCGTCTTGCGGGCGCCCGGCATCCGCTCACGACGCTCATGGAGCAGATGAGCGACATCTTCATTGCCATGGGGTGGGAGGTGGCCGAAGGCCCCGAGCTCGAAAACGAGTGGTTCAACTTCGACGCTCTCAACATGGATGCCGACCACCCGGCGCGCGGCACGCAAGACACGTTCTTCGTCGAACCCGAAGACCGCCACTTGTTGCTGCGAACGCAGACGAGCCCCGTGCAGGTGCGCTCGCTGCTCGACCGCGGTGTGCCGCTCTATGTCGTGTCGCCCGGGCGCGTCTTTCGCAAAGATGAACTCGACGCGACGCACACGCCCGTCTTTCACCAGCTCGAGGGCATTGCCATCGACAAGGGCCTGACGATGGCGCACTTGCGCGGCACGCTTGAGCACCTCGCGCGCGCCGTCATCGGCGAGGGTGCGCGCATTCGCTTGCGTCCCAACTACTTTCCGTTCACCGAACCGAGCGCCGAGCTCGACGTGTGGCACCCGACCTTCAAAGACGGGCCGCGCTGGATCGAATGGGGCGGATGCGGCATGGTCAACCCCAATGTGCTGCGCGCCGCCGGCATCGATCCCGAGGTCTACCAGGGCTTTGCCTTCGGAATGGGTATCGAGCGCACCCTCATGTTCCGCAACGGCGTGAGTGACATGCGCGACATGGTCGAGGGCGATGTGCGCTTCTCACAGCAGTTCGGGATGGTGGTCTGATGCGCGTTCCTCTCTCGTGGCTTCGCGAGTATGTCGACCTGCCCGCGACGGGCGACGCGATGGCGGATGCCGACGCGCTGCACGCGGCTCTCGTCAAGGTCGGTCTCGAAGAAGAGGCGATCCACGGAGTTGCCCTCACGGGCCCGATCGTCGTCGGCCAAGTGCTCGAGTTTGTCGAAGAGCCGCAGGCCAACGGCAAGACCATTCGCTGGTGTCAGGTGCTCACGGCGCCCGGTGAGACCCGCGGCATTGTGTGTGGCGCCCGCAACTTCGAGGTCGGCGACAAGGTCGTCGTCACGCTGCCCGGCGCCGTGCTGCCCGGCCCGTTCGCGATCGCTGCGCGCAAGACCTACGGTCACGTCTCTGACGGCATGATCGCGAGCGCTCGCGAGCTCGGCCTCGGCGACGAGCACGATGGCATTCTTCGACTCACGACGCTCGGCCTCGACCCCGAGGTCGGCACCGACGCCATCGCCTTGCTCGGCCTCGACGACCTCGCTGTCGAGGTCAACGTCACTCCCGATCGCGGTTACGCGCTCTCGATTCGCGGCATCGCGCGTGAGTACGCGCACTCGACGGGTTCGGTGTTCCGCGACCCGGCGGCGCTCGCCGTGGCCCCGCGCGGCACGGGCTTCTCGGTCGTTCTCGATGACCGGGCTCCCATTCGTGGCCGGCGCGGCTGCGAGGCTTTCGTGACGCGCGTCGTGCGCGGCATCGACCAGAGCCGCACGACTCCCGCGTGGATGGTCTCGCGACTCGAGCTCTCGGGCATCCGTTCGATCTCACTCGTTGTCGACATCACGAACTACGTCATGCTCGAGCTCGGTCAGCCGATTCACGCCTACGACCTCGCCGCGCTCACGGGCGGTATCACGGTGCGTCGCGCGACGGCTGGCGAGACGCTCGAGACGCTCGATGGGCAGTCGCGCACCCTTGACCCCGAAGACCTGCTCATCACCGACGAATCAGGCCCCATCGGCCTGGCTGGCGTCATGGGTGGAGCAAGCACCGAAATCAGCGAGACCACGATCGACGTGCTCGTTGAGGCGGCTCACTTCGAGCCCGTCTCGATCGCCCGTACGGCGCGTCGGCACAAGTTGCCGAGCGAAGCGTCGCGCCGGTTCGCGCGCGGAGTTGACCCGCTCGTGGCCGAGCCGGCGGCGCAGCGTGTCGTCGACTTGCTCGTCGAGCTTGCCGGGGGCGCGGCCGACGCGCTCGGCTCGTGCGTCATTGATGCGGCGAGCCCGGCGCCCATTCACTTGGCCGAAGGGTTCGTCGACGCCCTCATTGGCGTTGACTTCTCGCTCGATGAGATCACCGTCTCTTTGACCGACATCGGATGCACGCTCAACGTTGACGACAACGGCTGGCAGGTCACGCCGCCGAGCTGGCGGCCCGACCTTGTCGACGCTCCGTCGCTCGCCGAAGAGGTTGCCCGCATCGTGGGCTACGAGCGCATTCCGGCCGTGCTGCCTGTTGCGCCGCCCGGCCGCGGATTGACGCGCTCGCAGCGCGTGCGACGGGCCACGGCCAACGCCCTGGCCGCCGCGGGACTCACCGAAGTGCTCGCGTACCCGTTCGTGTCACTCGCCGACGTGGCGCTCACCGACGGTGACGCCGCGAGCGTCGCCCTGGCGAACCCCTTTGATAGCGACACGGGTCGGTTGCGCCGCAGCCTCATTCCCGGACTCACGCGCATCGCGCACCGCAACATGGCGCGTGGGCTCACCGACCTCGCGGTGTTCGAGATCGGTGCCGTCTACCTGCCGGAGGGCACGGCGAGCTACGGCGTCGTCGAGGTGCCGACGGCCACCGAGAAGCCGCAGAGCTCGGTGCTCAGCGAGCTCGAGAACAGCATCCCGCCGCAGCCCTGGTACCTCGCCGCTCTCTTCGTCGGAGACCGCCGTTCGCGCGGTATCGGCCAGGCGGCCGAGCACGCAGGAATCGCCGACGCTCTGGATGCGGCGCACGCCGTGGCCGCGGTTGCGGGCGCCGTGCTGCGCGTCGAGACCGGCAGTCACCCCGCGCTGCACCCGGGTCGCACCGCTGCCCTGTTTGTCGGCGACACGCACATCGGCGTCGCGGGCGAGCTGTTGCCCGCGGTCGCTGTTGAGCGTGACCTCCCGCGACGCGTCGGCGTGCTCGAGCTCAATCTCGAGGCACTCATCGCTCTGGGGTCGAGTGAGGTCGAGGCGGGCACGATCGCGGCCTTCCCCGCGGCAACGCAAGACCTGTCGGTCGTGGTCGCCGAGTCGGTGTCGGCGGGCGCCGTGCGCGCTGCGGTGGTGGAGGGCGCGGGCGCGCTGCTCGAGACCGCCGTTCTCGTCGACGACTATCGCGGCGCGGGCCTCGAGCCCGGCACCAAGTCGATCACGCTCGCCTTGCGCTTTCGGGCTGCCGACCGCACCCTCACCGCGGCTGAAGCGACCGAGGCCAAGCTTGCGGGGCTCGCCGTGGCCAGCGAGCGGCACGGCGCCACGCTACGCGCCTAACGACGCCTCACACACAGCAAACGGCGGGGCCGAGCTCGCGCTCGACCCCGCCGTTGTGCGTGCGGTGAATCTACTTGCGACCGCCACCGAGCAGGCCGCCGAGGGCGCCCGAGATGATGTCTTGGCCCTGCGGGCTCGAGATGAGGCCGCCGAGCAGGTCGCCGAGCGGGTTGTCGCTCGCCGCGGGCTTCTTGGCGGCTTCGGGCTCGGCCTTGCTCGAGCCACCCATGAACTGGTTGGCCACGTAGGCGAGCACGATCGGGGCGATGATCGGCAGCACCTGCGCGACGATTGCGCCGATGTCGATGCCACCCTTGGCCTCGGCCTTCGACGCGGCTGCGAGAGCCACGTCGTTCTTCTTGGCGCCGAACACGTTGGCAACAATCTTCTCGCCGTCGGCCTCGTCGATGTCGGCGAGCTTGCGGGGGTTCTTGCCCTTGTGCTTGCCGAGTGCCTTCTCGAGCGACTGAGCGCCGCTCTCGTCTTTCGCGTTGGCGGCGAGGCCGCCCACGATCGCCGGCACCGCAACGGCCACGGCAGCGCGGGCGATGCTCTCGTCGACGCCGAGTTTCTCGGCGATGTCGCCGATCGGGATGAGGTTGATGAGTCCGCTGAGGTCGTCCATGACTGCTCCTTCTATGCCGAGTTCGTGCGGCGCGTTCCTTCGCGTCGAACGCCCATCGTATTCTCTGCAAGAGTTAACGTCATGACCTATTCCGTTGCGGTCGCCGGAGCGAGCGGCTACGCCGGCGGTGAGGTGCTGCGCCTGATGGCCCAGCACCCCGAGCTCGAGGTGCGCACGGTCACGGCGCATAGCAACGCGGGCCAAGCGCTGATTGACGTGCATCCGCACCTCACCTCGCTCGCGCACCTGACGTTTGTGGAGACCACGGCAGAGCGCCTTGCCGGTCACGACGTGGTGGTTCTTGCCCTGCCGCACGGTACCTCGGGCGCCATCGCCGCCGCGCTGCCCGCCGAGACGATCGTGCTCGATTGCGGTGCTGATCATCGCTTGACGAGCGAGTCGGCGTGGGCGCGCTTCTATGGCGGCGAGTACCACGGGGCGTGGGCCTACGGGTTGCCCGAGTTGATCCACGCTGACGGCACTCGCCAGCGCGAGAAGCTCGTGGGGGCGACGCGCATTGCCGTGCCCGGGTGCAATGTGACCGCGGTGACGCTGGGCCTTGCGCCGGGCATCCGCACCGGCGTTATCGAGGCTCACGATCTCACGGCGGTGCTCGCGGTGGGCCCGAGCGGGGCAGGCCGCACGCTACGCGCCGACCTGCTCGCGAGCGAGCTACTGGGCTCGGCCTCGGCCTACGCCGTCGGGGGAGTGCACCGGCACATCCCCGAGATCGTGCAAAACCTCACCGTCGCGGGCGCTGCCGACTCCACCATTTCGTTTACGCCCGTTCTCGTCCCGATGTCTCGCGGCATCTTGGCGACGGTCACGGCCCGGCTCACCCCCGGCGCTGACGCCGCAAGTGTGCGCGATGCGTGGGAGTCGACTTACGCGAGCGAAGCGTTCGTTCAGGTGCTTCCCGCGGGTCGTTTTCCGGCCACCTCGTCAACCGTCGGGGCCAACACGGCGCTCATGGGCGTCGCGGTCGACGACGATGCCCAACGCGTCGTCGCCGTCGTGGCCCTCGACAACCTCGTGAAAGGCACCGCGGGTGCCGCTCTGCAATCCCTCAACCTCGCCCTGGGCCTGCCCGAAACTCTCGGCCTGCCCGTGAACGGAGTCGCCCCGTGAGCGTCACCGCCCCGAAGGGCTTTCGCGCAGCCGGTGTGGCGTGCGGCCTCAAGAGCAGTGGTGCGCGTGACCTCGCGCTCGTCGTGAACGACGGACCGTCGAGCCAGGCGGCCGCGGTGTTCACGAGCAATCGTGCGAAGGCAAACCCCATTCTGTGGTCGCAACAGGTGATTGCTGACGGCACGGCGACCGCCATCGTGCTCAATTCGGGCGGGGCCAATTGCTTCACGGGCGCACAGGGCTTTCAGACCACGCACGTGACCGCCGAGGCGGTTGCCGACGCGCTGAGCGTGAGCGCGGGTGATGTGGTCGTCTGCTCGACGGGCCTGATCGGCGAGCAGCTCAATCGCGATGCCCTGCTGAGCGGCGTTGCCGCGGCCGCCGCCAGTCTCGGCGCTCACGGCGACGATGCGGCCCGCGCCATCATGACGACCGACTCCGTGCCCAAGACCGTGGTTCTCGAGGGCCCGGGCTACACGATCGGTGGCATGGCCAAGGGCGCCGGGATGCTCGCCCCCGGCCTCGCCACCATGCTCGTCGTGCTCACCACCGACGCTGACTTGCCCGCCGCCGAGCTCGACCGGGCGCTCCGCGCCGCCACGCGCGTGAGTTTCGACCGCCTCGACTCTGACGGGTGCATGTCGACCAACGACCAGGTGACGCTCATGGCGAGCGGAGCATCCGGAGTCATTCCGCCCGTTGAGCAGTTCACTGAGCTGCTGACCGAGGCGTGCATGTCGCTCATGACGCAACTGCAGGCCGACGCCGAAGGCTCAAGCCACGACATCGTCATCGCGGTAAGCGGAGCCGTGACCGACGACGACGCCGTCGAGGTCGCCCGCTCGGTCGCGCGCAGCAACCTGTTCAAGGCCGCGATGTTCGGCAACGACCCCAACTGGGGTCGCGTGCTCGCCGCGATCGGCACGACGAACGCTGCCTTCGACCCGTACGCCGTCGACGTCTCGTTCAACGGAGTGCGCTTGTGTCACGCGGGCGCCCCCGACCGTCCGCGCGACGAGGTCGACCTGAGCGGTCGCGAGATCGACGTGAGCATTGACCTCAAGGCGGGCAGTGCCGCAGCCACCGTCTACACCAACGACCTCACGCACGACTACGTGCACGAGAACAGCGCCTACGCGAGCTAAGGCCATGACAGAACTCAGAGACCCCGCCTCCGTCGCCGACGACCACGCTCAAGCGGCGGTGAAGGCCGCCACCCTCATCGAATCGTTGCCGTGGCTGCAGCGCTTTCGCGACCGCGTCGTCGTGATCAAGTTCGGTGGCAACGCCATGGTGAGCGACGACCTGCAGCGCGCCTTCGCGCAAGACATGGTCTACTTGCGCACCGTGGGGCTGCGGCCCGTCGTTGTGCACGGCGGTGGCCCTCAGATTTCGGCGATGCTCGACAAGTTCGGCATCGAGAGCGAGTTTCGCGGCGGCTATCGGGTCACGAGCCCCGAGGCCATGGAGGTCGTGCGCATGGTGCTCACGGGCCAGATCAGCCGCTCGCTCGTGAGTCTCATCAACGAGCACGGTCCGTTCGCGGCGGCGATCTCTGGCGAAGACGCCGGACTCTTTCGCGGCCGGCGCCGGGGCGTCGTGGTCGATGGGGTTGAGGTTGACCTCGGGCTCGTGGGTGATGTCGTGGGGGTCGACCCCGCGGCGGTGCTCGCGCAGCTGGACGCGGGGCGCATCCCGGTCGTCTCATCGATCGCCCCCGATGGTGACACCCCGGGCCAAAGCCTCAACGTCAACGCCGACTCGGCGGCGGCGGCGCTCGCCGTGGCGCTCGACGCCGAGAAGCTCGTGATTCTCACCGACGTCGCTGGGCTGTACCGCGACTGGCCTGACACCTCGTCGCTCGTGTCGTCGATCGACGCCGACGAACTGCGGGCGCTGCTACCGAGCCTTGAATCGGGGATGATCCCCAAGATGGCGGCGTGCCTCGCTGCCGTTGACGGGGGAGTGGGCAAAGCGGCGATTATCGACGGCCGCGTGCCGCACTCGATCCTGCTCGAGATCTTTACGCAAGAGGGCATCGGAACCGAAGTGACCGCGGCATGATCACCGGTGTTCAGACGGATGCTGTGCGCGACCGGTTCGCGCGCGTCGCGATGCGCTCGGCCCCGGCCCCCATGGCCGTGCTCGATCACGGTCGCGGGGCGCTCGCGTGGGATGTCGACGGTCGGGAGTATCTCGACTTTCTCGCGGGCATTGCCGTCAATTCGCTCGGGCATGCGCATCCCGTAATCGTCGAGGCCATTGCCGCGCAGGCCGGCCGGGCGCTGCACGTCAGTAACTACTTCACGACCCCGCAGGCAGTGGCCTTTGCCGAGCGTCTCATGCGCCTCACAGGCTTCGGCGAGACCGGTCGGGTGTATCCCGCCAACTCGGGCGCCGAGGCCATCGAAGCGGCGCTCAAGCTCGCGCGGCGCACGGAGCGCCCGCGCGTGATTGCGTTCGAGCAGGGCTTTCACGGCCGCACGATGGGCGCTCTCGCCCTGACGGGTAAGCCCGCGCTGCGCACGCCCTTCGAGCCCATGGTGCCCGGAGTCGAGCACCTGCCGACCGACCTCGCGGCCCTCGAGGCCGCTCTCGGCCCCGACGTCGCGGCCCTCGTGCTCGAACCCATCAAGGGCGAGGCGGGCGTCGTGCCGCTTCCGCCCGGGTTTCTCACCGAGGCGCGGCGGCTCACGCGCGCGCACTCAACCCTGCTCATCGTCGATGAGATCCAGACGGGCGCGGGCCGCACGGGCGACTGGTTCGCCTTCCAGCACGAGCTCGCGGGTGATGACCTGCCCGACGCCGTCGTCGTCGCGAAGGGCATCGGCGGGGGAGTGCCCGTCGGGGCGCTCGTCACCCGCGGCGACGCAAGCGAGCTCTTCACTCTCGGTCAGCATGGCTCGACCTTTGGCGGCAATCCACTCGCGACAGGGGTCGCGGATGCTGTACTCGCCGAAGTCGAGCGTGCCGGCCTCGTCGGCAACGCGGCCCGCCGCGGCGAGCAGCTGCGCGAGGGCATCCTGTCGCTCGGCTCACCCCTCGTCGCCGAGGTGCGCGGCCGCGGGTTGCTGCTGGGAATCGGACTCACCGCGCCGGTTGCCCCGCGCCTCGTGACCGAGGCCCTCGATCGCGGCCTCATCATCAACGCACCGAATGACGAGAGCATCCGCCTCGCGCCACCGCTCATCATCGGCGATGCTGAGATCGACCGGTTCTTGACCCTGTTCGCCGCGAGCTTGCTCGCCGTAGGCCTGGAGGCCACCACCCCATGACCGCCCACGCTCCCGCCGCTCGGCACTTCTTGCGCGACGACGACATCACGGCCGCCGAGCAAGCGCAGATTCTCGACCTCGCTGCCCAGATCAAGGCTGACCGCTGGGGCCGCACGCCCCTGGCCGGCCCGCAGACGGTCGCGGTCATCTTCGATAAGTCGTCGACCCGCACGCGCGTGAGCTTCGCTGTCGGCATCGCCGACCTCGGCGGCGTGCCGCTCATCATCTCGACGGCGAGCAGTCAGTTGGGCGGCAAAGAGACGCCGAGCGACACCGCGCGAGTGCTCGAGCGCATGGTCGCCGCGATCGTCTGGCGCACCTACGCGCAGTCGGGTCTTGAAGAAATGGCGGCGGGCACGACGGTTCCTGTCATCAACGCGCTGAGCGACGACTTTCACCCGTGCCAGCTTCTCGCCGACCTGCTCACGATCCGTGAGCACCGAGGCGACCTCGCGGGTCTCACGGTCGCTTTCCTCGGCGACGGCGCGAGCAACATGGCGCAGTCCTACCTGCTCGCGGGCGCGACAGCGGGCATGCACGTGCGCATCGCGGCTCCCTCGTCGTTCGCGCCGAGCGCGTCGGTCGTCGGTGATGCCGAGCGGCGCGCGGCCGAGACCGGGGGCTCGATCACCGTCACGACTGATCCGGTCGCCGCGGTGTCGGGTGCTGACGTCGTCGTCACCGACACGTGGGTCTCGATGGGCAAGGAGGATGAGAAGGCGCACCGCGTCGCGACCTTCGGCGCCTACCGCGTCGACCCGGCGATGATGGCGCACGCGAAGGCCGACGCACTCTTTCTCCACTGTCTGCCGGCCGACCGCGGCTACGAGGTCACGGCCGATGTCATCGACGGCCCGCAGTCCGTCATTTGGGACGAAGCCGAGAACCGCTTGCACGCGCAAAAGGCGCTCATGGTCTGGCTGCTCGAGCAGTCGGGCGGCGCGCGGTGAGCGGCGCCACGAACGAGGGCTCGCTGTGGGGCGGGCGCTTTAGCGACGGCCCCTCTCCCGAGCTGCAACGACTCAGTCGCTCGACCCACTTCGACTGGCAGCTCGGTGGCTACGACATTCGGGGCTCGCGCGCTCACGCTCGCGCGCTCGCAGCCGCGGGCTATCTCACCGACGACGAACTGGTGCGGATGCTCGAGGGCCTCGACGACATCGAGGCACGCTGGGCAGACGGACGCTTGCAACCCCGGCCCGACGACGAAGACGTGCATGGTGCTCTCGAGGCGGCTCTCGTCGACGCGGTCGGCGCCGAGCTCGGCGGCCGGTTGCGCGCCGGACGCAGCCGCAACGACCAAATCGCTACGCTCATCCGGCTGTATCTGCGCGACCACGGAGCCGCGATCGCCGGCGAAGTGCGCTTGCTCATCGGGGCGATTGTTGCTCAGGCCGAGGCGCATCCCGATGCCGTCATGCCCGGTCGAACGCACTTGCAGCACGCACAGCCGGTCTTGCTCGCGCACCACCTGCTCGCTCACGCGTGGCCGCTCGTGCGTGACCTCGAGCGTTTGCGCGACTGGGCCGCGCGCGCCGACCGGTCGCCCTATGGCGCGGGCGCACTCGCGGGGTCGAGCCTCGGTCTCGATCCGGCGCTGGTCGCCAGCGAGCTCGGATTCAGCGGCCCGACCGAGAACTCGATCGACGCCACGGCCAGCCGCGATCTCGTGGCCGAGTTCGCCTACATTGCCGCGCAAGTCGGCATCGATCTCTCGCGCTTCGCCGAAGAGATCATCCTCTGGAACACGCGCGAGTTCGGCTACGTGACGCTGCACGATGGCTACTCGACGGGCTCGTCGATCATGCCGCAGAAGAAGAACCCCGATATCGCCGAGCTTGCCCGCGGCAAAGCCGGTCGCCTCATCGGTGATCTCGCGGGGTTGCTCACGACGCTCAAGGGCCTGCCTCTCGCGTATAACCGCGACCTGCAAGAAGACAAAGAGCCCGTCTTCGACGCCGTCGAGACACTCGAGGTGCTGCTGCCGGCGTTCACAGGCATGGTCGCGACGCTCCGCTTCGACGTCGACCGGATGTCGGCGCTCGCGCCGCAGGGCTTCTCGCTGGCGACGGACGTCGCCGACTGGCTCGTTCGGCAGGGTGTTCCGTTCCGTGAGGCGCACGAGATTTCCGGCGCTCTCGTCTCGCACTGCGAGCGTCACGGGCTCGAACTGCACGAGCCGAGCGACGAGGAGTACGCCTCGATCGATGCACGGCTCACCGCGGGCGTGCGCGAGGTGCTCACGGTCGAGGGGTCGATCGCGTCACGAGCAGGAGCCGGAGGCACGGCGCCCGCTGCCGTCGTCGCCCAGCTCGCCGCTCTCACCGACCGACTTGCCTCGCTGACGTAGACCACACCTCGCGTCGACGTGATGCGCCTGAGCGCCCGCGAGCCCGCTGATACGCTGACGCGGTGACTGCCGCCGCCGACGAATCCCGCACCCTGACGCCCGCTCCGACCCAGAACGACTCGACGTTCGAGTCGGTGTGGCACGAGATTCAGTGGCGCGGTCTCGTGCACGTCTCGACAGATGAGTCCGCGCTCGAGGCCGCCCTGAGCGGCGAGCCCATCACCTACTACTGCGGGTTCGACCCCACGGCCCCGAGCCTGCACCTCGGCAACCTCGTCCAGCTGCTGCTCATGCGGCGGTTGCAGCTCGCGGGCCACCGACCCCTGGCGCTCGTTGGCGGGTCGACAGGCCTTATCGGCGACCCGCGGCCCACGGCCGAGCGTCAACTCAACGATCGCGAGACGGTTGCTGAGTGGGTCGGCAGGTTGCAAGGGCAAGTCAGTCGCTTTTTGAGCGCCGATGGCCCCAACGGCGTCACGCTCGTCAACAATCTCGACTGGACGGCCGGGTTGAGCGCCATCGACTTCTTGCGCGAGATTGGCAAGTACTACCGCGTCGGCACGATGATCAAGAAAGACGCCGTCGCCACCCGTCTCAACTCCGAGGCGGGCATCTCGTACACCGAGTTCAGCTACCAGATCTTGCAGGGCTACGACTTCCTCGAGCTGCATCGCCAGTACGGCTGCGTGTTGCAGACCGGCGGCAGCGACCAGTGGGGCAACCTCACGAGCGGCACCGACCTCATCCACAAGGTCGAGGGCCGCAGTGTGCACGCGATCGGTACACCGCTCATCACCAACAGCGACGGCACGAAGTTCGGCAAGAGCGAAGGCAATGCCATCTGGCTCGACGCCGACATGTGCAGTCCCTACGCGATGTACCAGTTCTGGCTCAACACCGACGATGCCGATGTCATCGCGCGGCTCAAGGTCTTCACGTTCCTCAGTCGCGCCGAGATCGAGCACTACGAGTCGCTCGTTCGCGACGAGCCCTTCCGGCGCGCCGCCCAAAAGAGGCTTGCTCTCGAGGTGACGACCATCGTGCACGGCCTCGCCGCGGTCGAGTCGGCGATCGCTGCCTCCGAAGCCCTGTTTGGCCAGGGCGACCTGTCGGCACTGGATGCTCCGACTCTCGCCGCCGTCATCGCCGAACTCCCCACGGCCGAACTGGGGGAGTCTGACACCGTCGTGCAGGCCCTCATCGCCACGGGCCTCTGCTCGAGCGCGAGCGATGCCCGGCGGGCGATAGCGCAAGGCGGGGTAGCTCTCAACAACGTCGCGGTGTCGAGCGACGACCAGACTCTCGCGGGCGCCGCCCTCGCCGGCGGCATGGCCGTGCTGCGGCGCGGAAAGAAGACCCTCGCGGGGCTGATTCTGCGCTGACGGGATGCCCGTGGTGGCGCCGCGACAGGCGCGACACGCCCGGGAATCACTGAAATTTGCCCCGCACCCGAACGAACCGTAATCTTCTAACTCGTCACCCCAAAGGTGCCAGAAGCGAAAAGCTTCTAGCCCTCAAGAGGTGCACAATCCTCCAAGAAAGAGCAGCCACTTGCTGGTGCGCTCATCGCCAAGTAGGATTGCGAATCCGCCCAGTTGGCATGATCGTTGAGATCGCCTCCGGGCAGGTCGGACTCAGAACATCGAGGTCACCGATTTGCACCGGGATGCTGTGGTGGATACAGTAGGGAAGTTGCCCAGTTGCGACAGCCGAGAGGCTGAAGGTCTGGAGCGCCCGATCCTTGAGAACTCAACAGCGTGCACTAAGTCAATGCCAAATAACCTCGACGTCCGGTTTCGACCGGTCGTATGAGATTCCTTTGGATTGAAACGAGAATGTCAGTAGATATTCGAACTTCAGTCAGACAAACTCGTCGCCACTCAGACTTCGGTCCGGTGGTGACACTAGATGTGCCGGCAGCCTTCGGGTCGCCGTGCAATCAAACATTTACGGAGAGTTTGATCCTGGCTCAGGACGAACGCTGGCGGCGTGCTTAACACATGCAAGTCGAACGATGAAGCCGGAGCTTGCTCTGGTGGATTAGTGGCGAACGGGTGAGTAACACGTGAGTAACCTGCCCTTGACTCTGGGATAAGCGTTGGAAACGACGTCTAATACCGGATACGAGCTAGGACCGCATGGTCACTAGCTGGAAAGAATTTCGGTCAAGGATGGACTCGCGGCCTATCAGTTAGTTGGTGAGGTAACGGCTCACCAAGACGACGACGGGTAGCCGGCCTGAGAGGGTGACCGGCCACACTGGGACTGAGACACGGCCCAGACTCCTACGGGAGGCAGCAGTGGGGAATATTGCACAATGGGCGCAAGCCTGATGCAGCAACGCCGCGTGAGGGACGACGGCCTTCGGGTTGTAAACCTCTTTTAGCAGGGAAGAAGCGAAAGTGACGGTACCTGCAGAAAAAGCACCGGCTAACTACGTGCCAGCAGCCGCGGTAATACGTAGGGTGCAAGCGTTGTCCGGAATTATTGGGCGTAAAGAGCTCGTAGGCGGTTTGTCGCGTCTGCTGTGAAAACCCGAGGCTCAACCTCGGGCCTGCAGTGGGTACGGGCAGACTAGAGTGCGGTAGGGGAGATTGGAATTCCTGGTGTAGCGGTGGAATGCGCAGATATCAGGAGGAACACCAATGGCGAAGGCAGATCTCTGGGCCGTAACTGACGCTGAGGAGCGAAAGCGTGGGGAGCGAACAGGATTAGATACCCTGGTAGTCCACGCCGTAAACGTTGGGAACTAGATGTAGGGACCATTCCACGGTTTCTGTGTCGCAGCTAACGCATTAAGTTCCCCGCCTGGGGAGTACGGTCGCAAGACTAAAACTCAAAGGAATTGACGGGGGCCCGCACAAGCGGCGGAGCATGCGGATTAATTCGATGCAACGCGAAGAACCTTACCAAGGCTTGACATATAGAGGAAACGTCTGGAAACAGTCGCCCCGCAAGGTCTCTATACAGGTGGTGCATGGTTGTCGTCAGCTCGTGTCGTGAGATGTTGGGTTAAGTCCCGCAACGAGCGCAACCCTCGTCCTATGTTGCCAGCACGTAATGGTGGGAACTCATGGGAGACTGCCGGGGTCAACTCGGAGGAAGGTGGGGATGACGTCAAATCATCATGCCCCTTATGTCTTGGGCTTCACGCATGCTACAATGGCCGGTACAAAGGGCTGCAATACCGTAAGGTGGAGCGAATCCCAAAAAGCCGGTCTCAGTTCGGATTGAGGTCTGCAACTCGACCTCATGAAGTTGGAGTCGCTAGTAATCGTGGATCAGCAACGCCACGGTGAATACGTTCCCGGGCCTTGTACACACCGCCCGTCAAGTCATGAAAGTCGGTAACACCCGAAGCCAGTGGCCCAACCGCAAGGAGGGAGCTGTCGAAGGTGGGATCGGTGATTAGGACTAAGTCGTAACAAGGTAGCCGTACCGGAAGGTGCGGCTGGATCACCTCCTTTCTAAGGAGCATCTGCTGTCTCGCTCCGGCGAGTGCAGCCAGAAGCCAGATCTGAGGCGCCTGTTCTCAGCTGGTAGCTCATGGGTGGAACATTGACTTTGGTGGTTGGCGAAAGCCGGTAGCTCAGTACTCCCCTCGGGGATGGAAGCGCTGCCGATTCGAGCCGGCCACATGCACGCTGTTGGGTCCTGAGGGACCGGGCCTCGTACGGCTCTCCATTGGGAGGGGGTGCGAGATTCGATTCCTCGGACCGCGGTCTGACCGACTAGAAAGCGTCTTCGCTCTTGAAAGAGTGCGAAGGCCGTCGGCAGGAGCGGTACCGACCGTATGTTGAGAACTACACAGTGGACGCGAGCATCTTAGAACTGAGGTCGCAAGACCTCGGATCTACGATCAAAAGTCTCGAAAGAGACATAGATCATTGGTCACGCGTCGGTAGCCTTCGGGCTGCGGACGCACGATCGATTCAAACTCATGTAGTCAAGTTTCTAAGAGCAAACGGTGGATGCCTTGGCATCTGGAGCCGAAGAAGGACGTAGCAATCTGCGATAAGCCTCGGGGAGCTGATAAGCGAGCTTTGAGCCGAGGATTTCCGAATGGGGAAACCCCGCTGGGCGTACTTGTGCGACCTAGTGACTCCCGCCTGAATATATAGGGCGGGTAGAGGGAACGTGGGGAAGTGAAACATCTCAGTACCCACAGGAAGAGAAAACAACCGTGATTCCGTTAGTAGTGGCGAGCGAAACCGGAAGAGGCTAAACCGAGCATGTGTGATAGCCGGCAGGCGTTGCATGTTCGGGGTTGCGGGACTCACCAGTAGGTCTGCCGACCTATAAGGGTTACAGCGCGATATAGACGAATGGTCTTGAAAGGCCAGTCACAGAGGGTGCCAACCCCGTAGTCGAAATGTCGTAATGGCCCGGAGAGTATCCCAAGTAGCACGGGGCCCGAGAAATCCCGTGTGAATCTGTCAGGACCACCTGATAAGCCTAAATACTCCCAGATGACCGATAGCGGACAAGTACCGTGAGGGAAAGGTGAAAAGTACCCCGGGAGGGGAGTGAAATAGTACCTGAAACCGTTTGCTTACAAACCGTCGGAGCAGCCCTAGCAGCTGTGACGGCGTGCCTTTTGAAGAATGAGCCTGCGAGTTAGCGATATGTGGCGAGGTTAACCCGAGAGGGGTAGCCGTAGCGAAAGCGAGTCTGAATAGGGCGATTCAGTCGCATGTCCTAGACCCGAAGCGAAGTGATCTATCCATGGCCAGGTTGAAGCGACGGTAAGACGTCGTGGAGGACCGAACCCACTTAGGTTGAAAACTGAGGGGATGAGCTGTGGATAGGGGTGAAAGGCCAATCAAACTTCGTGATAGCTGGTTCTCTCCGAAATGCATTTAGGTGCAGCGTTGCGTGTTTCTTGCCGGAGGTAGAGCTACTGGATGGCCGATGGGCCCCAAAAGGTTACTGACGTCAGCCAAACTCCGAATGCCGGTAAGTGAGAGCGCAGCAGTGAGACGGTGGGGGATAAGCTTCATCGTCGAGAGGGAAACAACCCAGACTACCGACTAAGGTCCCTAAGCGTGTGCTAAGTGGGAAAGGATGTGGAGTTGCACAGACAACCAGGAGGTTGGCTTAGAAGCAGCCACCCTTGAAAGAGTGCGTAATAGCTCACTGGTCAAGTGATTCCGCGCCGACAATGTAACGGGGCTCAAGCACACCACCGAAGTCGTAGGATTCGCATATTTGGTAGGCCTTCGTGGTCCAGCCGTGCGGATCGGTAGGAGAGCGTCGTGTGGCCAGCGAAGCGGCGGTGTGAACCAGCCGTGGAGGCCACACGAGTGAGAATGCAGGCATGAGTAGCGAAAGACGGGTGAGAAACCCGTCCTCCGAAAGACCAAGGGTTCCAGGGCCAGGTTAATCCGCCCTGGGTAAGTCGGGACCTAAGGCGAGGCCGACAGGCGTAGTCGATGGACAACGGGTTGATATTCCCGTACTGACGAAAAACCGCCCAAGTCAATCCAGTAATGCTAAGAGTCCGAATACCGGTGACCGATCCCTTCGGGGAGGAGCTCCGGGGCTAGCACTCGACCCTATGCTGGTGCGGCTAGCGTATTAACAGGTGTGACGCAGGAAGGTAGCTGAGCCGGGCGATGGTAGTCCCGGTGTAAGGACGTAGGGCGAGAGATAGGCAAATCCGTCTCTCACATAGCCTGAGATCCGATGCGTACCCCTCACGGGGGAAATCAGTGATCCTATGCTGCCGAGAAAAGCATCGACGCGAGGTTTTAGTCACCCGTACCCCAAACCGACTCAGGTGGTCAGGTAGAGAATACCAAGGAGATCGAGAGAATCGTGGTTAAGGAACTCGGCAAAATGCCCCCGTAACTTCGGGAGAAGGGGGGCCGGATTCGTGAAGGGATTTACTCCCGGAGCGTTGAAGGCCGCAGAGACCAGTGGGAAGCGACTGTTTACTAAAAACACAGGTCCGTGCTAAGTCGCAAGACGATGTATACGGACTGACGCCTGCCCGGTGCTGGAAGGTTAAGAGGAGCGGTTAGCGTAAGCGAAGCTGCGAATTTAAGCCCCAGTAAACGGCGGTGGTAACTATAACCATCCTAAGGTAGCGAAATTCCTTGTCGGGTAAGTTCCGACCTGCACGAATGGCGTAACGACTTCCCAGCTGTCTCAACCGCGAACTCGGCGAAATTGCACTACGAGTAAAGATGCTCGTTACGCGCAGCAGGACGGAAAGACCCCGTGACCTTTACTACAGCTTGGTATTGGTGTTCGGTGTGGCTTGTGTAGGATAGGTGGGAGACTGTGAAGCTGGCACGCTAGTGTCGGTGGAGTCGTTGTTGAAATACCACTCTGGTCACTCTGGATATCTAACTTCGGACCGTAATCCGGTTCAGGGACAGTGCCTGGTGGGTAGTTTAACTGGGGCGGTTGCCTCCCAAAAAGTAACGGAGGCGCCCAAAGGTTCCCTCAACCTGGTTGGCAATCAGGTGTCGAGTGTAAGTGCACAAGGGAGCTTGACTGTGAGACTGACAGGTCGAGCAGGGACGAAAGTCGGGACTAGTGATCCGGCAGTGGCTTGTGGAAGCGCTGTCGCTCAACGGATAAAAGGTACCTCGGGGATAACAGGCTGATCTTGCCCAAGAGTCCATATCGACGGCATGGTTTGGCACCTCGATGTCGGCTCGTCGCATCCTGGGGCTGGAGTAGGTCCCAAGGGTTGGGCTGTTCGCCCATTAAAGCGGTACGCGAGCTGGGTTTAGAACGTCGTGAGACAGTTCGGTCCCTATCCGCTGCGCGCGTAGGAAGTTTGAGAGGATCTGACCCTAGTACGAGAGGACCGGGTTGGACGAACCTCTGGTGTGTCAGTTGTTCCGCCAGGAGCACCGCTGATTAGCTACGTTCGGGATGGATAACCGCTGAAAGCATCTAAGCGGGAAGCCGGCCTCAAGATGAGACTTCCATGCCTTCGGGCGAGAGGCTCCCAGCCAGATTACTGGGTTGATAGGCAGGATGTGGAAGAGGGGACTAAAGACCCTTGCAGCTGACCTGTACTAATAAGCCGATAACTTGACAACACCTCTTCTAGAGGAATGAGATTTGTGTTGCTCGCGTCCACTTTGTGGTTCTCGATTTACGGTCGAGAGCTACGCACAGAATGCATCACTGTGTAAACAGTGCTCATGCATGACTGTCCGTAAACGATTGATAAATCAATAGTGTTTCGGCGGCCATAGCGAAGGGGAAACGCCCGGTTACATTCCGAACCCGGAAGCTAAGACCTTCTGCGCCGATGGTACTGCGAGGGCGACCTCGTGGGAGAGTAGGACACCGCCGGACTTCTTTGTGAGATGGCCACCCAGTAATGGGTGGCCATTTCGCGTTAACGCAGTACTTTTTTCACTACGAGGAGTCACCATGGCTGAACGGCCCGATCGCCCCGCGCGCGACGACCGCGCACCGCGCAGCGGCGCGCCGAAGCGCGATGGTGCGCCCCGCAGTAGCGGGGCTCCGAAGCGGGACGGTGCGCCTAAGCGAGATGGTGCCCCCCAACGAGACGGGGCTCCGAAGCGTGATGGTGCACCCCGCAGTGGTGGTGCACCGAAGCGCGATGGTGCAGCCCGCAGTAGCGGTGCCCCCAAGCGAGATGGTGCGCCGGCGCGCGATGGCGCCGTCCGTCGGGACGGGGCGCCGAAGCGCGATGGTGCTCCGAGCAGCCAGCGCCGGGAAGGTGCGCCGAAGCGTGATGGTGCTTCGAGCGGCCAGCGCCGTGACGGCGCCGGAACGGGCTACCGCGGTCCGCGCCCTGCCGGTAATGGTCGGCCCGAGCGACCCAACCGTCCGGAGGGTGACAACGATCGTCCGCGGCACGATGACCCGGTCATCCCGGAATCAATTACGGGTAGCGAGCTTGACCGCATTGCCCGCAACGAACTCAAGACACTGGCGAAAGAGAACGCTGACCGCGTCGCACAGCACTTGGTCATGGCCGGCATGCTCATTGACGAGGATGCACCCCTAGCCCACCGGCACGCGCAGGCTGCCGCTCGTCGTGCTGGTCGCATCGCGCTGACGCGCGAAACCCTGGCCATCACGGCCTATGCCACGGGTGACTTCGCTCTCGCGTTGCGCGAGTTGCGCACGTACCGGCGCATTTCGGGCTCGAACGAGCAGTTGCCGCTCATGGTCGACTGTGAGCGCGGGCTGGGTCGACCCGAGAAGGCTCTCGAGCTCGGGCGCTCTGTCGACCGCCGCACGTTGAGTGTGCCGACGCGAGTGGAGCTGGCGATTGCCATGTCGGGCGCTCGGCTCGACCTCGGTCAGACGGCCGAAGCATTGATGGAGCTCGAGATTCCGCAGCTCGACCCCGCGAAGGCGTTCAGCTTTAGCCCGGGACTGTTTGATGCTTATGCGATCGTGCTCGATGAGCTCGGTCGCGTCGATGAGGCCAATGAGTGGGCTCGTCGGGCAGACGTGGCTGCCGACGCTCTCGAGTCGGCCACCATGGAGCCCGGCGACGAGACGATCGAGATCATCGAGCTTGACGATGACGAAGTCACTGGTGTCGGCGGCGTCGGTGAGGTCGTGGCCGATGCGGCGTCCGCGCCGAGAGAGTCGGTGTCGAAGGATTCGTTGTCGAATGAGTCAGCGCCCACTGAGTCGGCGCCTGCTGAGTCGGCGGCTGCTGACACGACGCCGGCTGAGTCGGCGGGTGAGGCACCCGAGCGAGGCCGCCGTGGCACCGCGTAAGCCCGTGCCCGCTCCCGCGCCGTCGCCGACGCCCTTGGCGGGGCGGGATGCGCTACTGCTCGATCTCGACGGTGTCGTGTACGCCGGCCCCGGTGCAATCCCGCACGCGGTCGAAAGCATTACGCGGGCGGCGCAGTCGCTGCGCGTGGGCTACATCACCAACAACGCGTCGCGCACCGATGAGTCGGTCGCCGAGCACTTGCGCGGTTTCGGTCTCGCGGTTGAGGCGGGTGACGTCGTCACGAGCCCTCAAGCCGCGGTGCGCATCCTGGCGACCCTCGTCGACCCGGGCGCGCTCATCTTGGTGGTGGGTGGCGACGGGCTCGTGACCGAGGTGGAGGCCGCGGGCTTTCGCATCACGCGCTCGGCCGACGATCACCCCGCGGCGGTCATCCAGGGCTTCGCCCCGCACGTCGGCTGGGAGCACCTGGCCGAGGCGTCATTCGCGCTGCACACGGGGATTCCGTGGGTGGCGACGAACACCGACTGGACGATTCCGGTCGCGCGCGGCATCGCGCCCGGCAACGGCACGCTCGTCTCGGCCGTGCACCTCGCGGTGGGGCGACTGCCGGTGTTCGCCGGCAAGCCGGAGACCGCCATCTTTGACGTGGCCAGCGAGCGCTTTGGCGCCACGAATCCGCTCGTTGTGGGCGACCGTCTCGACACCGACATCATGGGCGGCAAGCGCGCCGGGCTCGCGACGGCCCTCGTGCTCACGGGAATCGATCGAGCCAAGCAAGTGCTCGCGGCGCCCGCGACGATGCAACCCGACTTCATTCTGGGCGACTTGCGCGAACTCTTCGAGCCGTACCCCGCAGCCGAGATCGACGTGGATGCCGATGGCGTGCGTACGGCTTCGGTGGGGCACGCGGTCGTGCGCATGAAGCAGCATGTTGTGCGAGTCGCTCGGGCTGGTGCGGATCCACTCGACTTGCTGCGGGCGGGAGCCGCCGTGATTTACGCCTCGGGTCTTCAGATCTATGGTCTCGATGTCGATGAGCAGCTCATGCAGCTCGCGGTATCGTCATGAGCATGACCGACAGTGAGTTCTCGACCGAGCCTGACGAAGCGCTGCTTTCGCGCCTCGCGCTCATCGACGAGCGCCCGCTCGGTGATCGTGCAGCGGCCTTTCGCCAATTGCACGACGAACTGCGCCAGCAGCTCGAGGCAACCGACGGCGACGCCGGCCGCCCGGCCTAATGACGTCTGAGCCGAGCGTCGCGCCGGGCGAGGCAGCAGCGCACGAGCGAACGCCGCCGTCGACGCTGCGGCTCGATCTCGCGATCGTGGAGCGCGGGCTCGTGCGGTCGCGAACCGCGGCTCGTGCGGCGATCGAGGCGGGGCGCGTGACGGTGAACGCGCGCGCGATCGTCAAGCCCGCGCATCCCGTGGCCCCGACCGATGTGATCGACGTCGACGGCGACGACCGCTATGTCAGCCGCGCCGCGCTCAAGCTCATTGCCGGCCTCGATGCGGCTGCAGTCGATGTGCGCGGGATGCTCGCGCTCGATCTCGGAGCCTCGACAGGTGGCTTCACGCAAGTGTTGCTCGAGCGCGGTGCCCGCCAGGTGATCGCGCTCGATGTCGGGCACGGACAGCTCGTGCCCGAGTTGCGCGCCGACCCGCGGGTCGTGGTGGTGGAGGGCGAGAACGCTCGCGCGCTCACGGCTGAGCGGCTGGCGGTGGTGAGCGGCGTGAGCGAGCATCCCGATCTCGTCGTCGCCGACCTCAGTTTCATTTCATTGACGCTCGTGCTGCCGGCGATCGTTGCGACCGTCGGCACCGAGGTGCCGATCGTGCTGCTCATCAAGCCGCAGTTCGAGGCGGGCCGGCAGGGCATCCGCGAGGGCATCGTGAAATCGGCCCCGGTGCGCGACGACGCCATCATGGGCGTGTTGTGGGCGGCGAGTGATCTGGGCCTTCACGCGAGCGCCTTGCTCTCCTCCCCGATCATCGGAAGCGGCGGAAACCACGAGTATCTCGTGGTCTTCGAGCCGGGTGTCGGGGTGCATCCGACAGAATGGAGAGCGCGAGCGACCGCGCTCGCCAGTGAACCCGTGCGCACTGTGCCGACCAACTGCACCACCGATCGCCCTGAGAAGGGGTCACCGTGACCAGCCGCAGCATTCTCGTCGTCGCCCACACGGGGCGCGCCGAGTCGTTGTCCGCCGCCGTTGACGTTGTTCACTTGTTGCGCGCAGCGGGCGTGACTCCGGTGGTTGACGCCGAGTCGCTCGATGACTTGCGCGAGGCATCCGGCGCGGGCGACCTGCGTGTGCTCGGCTCCGATGTTGAGGTCGGAGAAATCGAACTCGTCATCGTGCTCGGGGGCGACGGAACCATCTTGCGTGCAGCCGAGCTCGCGCGCGGGGGTTCGGCGCCATTGCTCGGCATCAATCTGGGGCACGTCGGTTTTCTTGCCGAGAGCGAGCGCGATGATTTGGCGTCGGCGGTCGGCCGCGCGCTCGAGCGCGACTATCTCGTCGAAGAGCGCATGACGCTCGCTGTGCGCGTCAAGCTCGGTAGCGAGGTGATCTACGAGACCTGGGCCCTCAACGAGGCGACGGTTGAGAAGGCGAGTCGCGAACGGATGCTCGAGGTCGTCATCGAGGTCGACGGTAGGCCGCTCTCGAGCTTCGGGTGCGACGGCGTCGTGATGTCGACTCCGACGGGTTCGACCGCCTACGCGTTCTCGGCCGGCGGGCCGATCGTCTGGCCGAGTCTCGATGCCCTCCTTCTCGTGCCGCTGAGCGCTCACGCGCTGTTCGCCCGCCCTCTTGTGGTGGGCCCCAATAGCTCGCTCGCGGTCGAAGTGCTCGATCGCACGCAGGGTGTGGGTGTGCTGTGGTGCGATGGCCGCCGGGCTGTCGACTTGCCGCGCGGCGCCCGGGTTGTTGCCCGCCGCTCGCCCACGCCCGTGCGACTGGCGCGACTGCACCCCGGTCCGTTTACCGACCGACTGGTCAATAAGTTTGCTCTGCCCGTGCACGGCTGGCGGGGCCCCATCGACGAGGAAGGCCGCGGCGCGTGATCGAAGAGATCTCTATTCGTCATCTCGGCGTCATCGGCGAGGCGCGATTGCCCCTGGGGCCGGGCTTCACGGCGCTTACGGGTGAAACCGGCGCCGGCAAGACCATGGTCGTGACGGCGCTCGGTCTGCTGCTCGGTGACCGCGCCGACACCGGCGCGATTCGGTCGGGCTCAGGTCAGGCGCTCGTCGAGGGCCATTGGCACATCGATGAACGCGGGCCCGTGGCCGATCGCGTGCGCGATGCGGGCGGAGACCTCGACGGCGGTGCCCTCATTCTCAGCCGGTCAATCTCGCAAGAGGGTCGCTCGCGCGCGGTTGTCGGCGGCCGATCGACTCCCGTGGGTGTGCTCAACGAGATCGGTCAACAACTCGTCGTGGTGCACGGCCAAAGCGACCAGATTCGGCTCAAGTCGGCGACGGCGCAGCGCGAAGCACTCGATCGCTTCGCCGGCCCTGAACTCGCGAGCGTGCTCGGCGACTACCAAGAGGTGTTCCGCCGCTGGAACGACGCGCAAGCCGAGCTCGACGTGCTGGTCGCTGAGCGCGACCGCCGCGCGCGCGAGGCAGAAGACCTGCGCCTTGCCATGACCGAGATCGAGTCGGCCGCGCCGCGCCGCGGCGAAGACGTCGAACTGACCGAGCGCGCCGACCGCCTGACCAACATCGAAGATCTGCGGCTCGCGGCCGCCCAAGCGCACGACCTTATTTCGAGCGAGAGTCTCGATGAGGCCCGGGATGCCCTCTCTCTGCTCGACAGCGCGCGACGCACCATCGACCGCGTGTCGGGTCACGACCCCGAGCTCGGCACTATCGCCGAGGCCATCGCGAACGCGGGCTTCGTCGTGGGTGAGCTCGCGACACAGTTGTCGTCATACCTCGCCTCGCTCGACAGCGATGGAGGGCGCGAGCTTGAGGCTGTGCAAGAGCGTCGAGCTGAGCTGGCGAACCTCATGCGCAAGTACGGCCCGAGCCTTGACGAGGTCATCGACTATCTCGATTCGGGCAGCGGTCGGCTCATGGAACTGGATCACGACACCGACCGCATCGAGTCGTTGCGCGTCGAGGTTGACGCTGATCGGGCTCGAGTCATGATGCTCGCCGACCGATTGAGCGATTTGCGGCGCGTGGCGGGCATCCGTCTGTCAGAGCGCGTCACGGGCGAGCTTGCCGCCCTCGCAATGGGGTCGGCGCGCATCACCGTTGACGTGACGCAGCGCGATGAATACACGGCGAGTGGCCGCGACGCTGTGGCGATCTTGCTGCAGCCGCACCCCGGTGCCGAGCCGCGACCTCTTGGTCGGGGTGCGTCAGGCGGTGAGCTGTCGCGCGTCATGCTCGCGCTCGAGGTGGTCATCGCGGCGACCGACCCGGTTCCGACGTTCATCTTCGACGAGGTCGACGCGGGTGTCGGCGGTGCCAGTGCGATCGAGATCGGGCGGCGACTCGCGCGCCTTGCCCAAACGGCGCAGGTCATCGTCGTCACGCACCTCGCGCAAGTGGCGGCGTTCGCGACGAACCACTTGCGGGTCGTGAAAGACAGCGATGGTGCCGTCACGGCGTCGAGCGTGCAGCAGCTGCACGGCGACGAACGCATCGCTGAGATGGCGCGCCTGCTCAGCGGCTTGCCTGACAGCGAGTCGGGACTCACGCACGCACGCGAGCTCATTCAAACAGCGCGCGAACTCGTCGGCTGACGCAGCGGCAGCTTACTGAGCGATCGGTACGCGGTACTGCAGGCTCGGAGCCTCACCGAGCTCGATCGTGATCGTGAGAAAAACGGTGCCGAGGTCGAGCCCTTCCGGAACCCCGAACACGTGAGTCGTCGGCGCGAAGTCCGCGGTGCACGCGCGGGGCGGCAGGGCGCCAAACACGAGCGCCAGCTCGGTGCTCGAAACGAGGTCGAGCGAGAGCGCGGGTGGCGGACAACTCGAGCTTCCCCAGGTGATCACGCGGAGTGAGGCGCGATCCATGCCCCAGAAGGCGAGGGGTGCACCTTTCTCGAGGGCGTCCGACGGGATTGTGATGTCGTCGGGGAGACCGGAGAGAGTCTGCACGGCAATCGACGTCGGCTCGGGCCACGGCCAGAGCTGGGCAGTCGTCTGTATCGATCCCGTTGGTCCGAACGCATCGAGGGCTCGATCAAACGTGGCTGCGTAGGGCCCTTCGCCTTGACCCCATCCTGCGGGCACGGCGAGAACGTGCGTGTAGGGAGCTAGGTCATCGGTGCATGCTTGCGCGGGCGCTTGGCGCAGGTCGATCGCGACGGTGCTGTCGTCGATCACGGTGATCGCTGTTGCCACGAGAGGGCATGTTGAGCTTCCGTAGCTCACGACCGTGATGGTCTCGCGGTTGTCATCGAGCCACCCGACGGGCTCGCCGCGCCAGTTGTTGTCGAACAGCGGCTCGCTGATCGGCGCGTTGCGAGGAAACCCTGGGCCTTCGGATAGCGCGACCGACACCGGTGATCCGGGAAGGCCAGCGCATCCGGTTGCGCTCAGGGCAACCGCGGCGACGAGCGACCCCACGACGGTGACCCGCACGGCTGCGGGAGCGAAGCGACGATGGCTCGGCATCCGAAAGCCACGTTCGAGGGTGAGGGAGCGCATGGCGCACACTGTACGCTCACGGCGCACCGCGCGTCGAGAACGAGTGGGCGTCACGTCGGATAGCATGAAACCCCGTGGCGGATACTTCAGACAGGGCATCTTCTGACTCAGGCTCGACCGGGCGGATTACCAAACACATCTTCGTGACCGGAGGTGTCGTCTCGTCTCTGGGCAAGGGCCTCACCGCCGCCAGTCTCGGCAACCTGCTGACCGCGCGCGGCTTGCGCGTCGTCATGCAGAAGCTCGACCCCTATCTCAACGTCGACCCGGGAACGATGAACCCGTTCCAGCACGGCGAGGTCTTCGTGACCGATGACGGCGCCGAGACCGACCTCGACATCGGGCACTACGAGCGCTTTCTCGACATCAACTTGAACCAGGCCGCCAACGTCACGACGGGCCAGATCTATTCGCAAGTGATCGCGCGCGAGCGCCGCGGCGAGTACCTCGGCGACACCGTGCAGGTGATTCCGCATATCACCGACGAGATCAAGCGCCGCATGCGCCTGCAGGCGCAAGACGAACAGCAGCCCGACGTCATCATCACCGAGATCGGTGGCACGGTCGGCGACATCGAGTCTCAACCGTTTATCGAAGCCGCGCGTCAGGTGCGTCACGAGCTCAGCCGTCGCAACGTGTTTTTCGTGCACGTGAGCCTCGTGCCCTTCATGGGTGCGAGCGGCGAGCAGAAGACCAAGCCGACGCAGCACTCGGTCGCCGCGCTGCGCTCGATCGGTATTCAGCCTGATGCCCTCGTGCTGCGCAGTGACCGGCCCGTGTCGAGCGCCAACCGCCGCAAGATCGCGCTCATGTGCGACGTCGACGAGGCAGCCGTTGTCAACGCGGTGGATGTTCCCTCGATCTACGACATCCCCTCGATGCTGCACAGCCAGGGCCTCGACAGCTACATCATGGACCAGCTCGACCTGCACGCCGGTGAGGTCAAGTGGGACCGTTGGAAAGACCTGCTCACGGCCGTGCACGAGCCCAAGCGTGAGGTCACGATCGGCCTCGTGGGCAAGTACATCGACCTGCCCGACGCCTACTTGAGCGTGACCGAGGCCTTGCGCGCCGGTGGTTTCGCGCACCAGGCCAAGGTGCTCATTCGCTGGATCGCGAGCGACGAGTGCGAGACCCCCGAGGGCGCGGCGAAGAACCTCGCCGATCTCGACGGCATCTGCGTGCCAGGCGGCTTCGGCGTGCGCGGCATCGAGGGCAAGCTCGGCGCTCTGCGGTTCGCCCGCGAGAACCGCATTCCGGTGTTGGGGCTGTGCCTCGGCCTGCAGTGCATGGTCATTGAGTACGCGCGCAACGCTGCGGGCTTGCCCACGGCATCCAGCACCGAATTCGACCCCGAGACCGAGTTTCCGGTCATCGCGACAATGGCCGAGCAAGTCGACATCATCGCCGGGGGAGACCTCGGCGGCACGATGCGCTTGGGCCTCTACGAAGCGGCGCTCGCGCCGGGCTCGATCGTTGAAGAACTGTATGGCGCGCCCGTCTCGCACGAGCGCCACCGCCACCGCTACGAGGTGAACAACGCTTACCGCGAGCAGATTGCCGCCGCGGGCCTTGTCTTCTCGGGCACGAGCCCCGATGGTTCGCTCGTCGAATACGTCGAGCTGCCGCGCGAGGTGCACCCGTTCTACGTGGCCACGCAAGCGCACCCCGAGCTGCGGTCGCGACCGACGAGTGCGCACCCGCTGTTTCGCGGGCTCGTGGATGCAGCGATCGAACGCCAGCGTGCCTCGAAGCTGTTCGACGACGAGTCGGGGTCGGCCGCGTGATCGAGCCGCACGACGTCGACGCCGAAGGGCTCCTGCGTGACGAGGCCCACGCGGTCGAGGTGCTCGACAGCGACGTGGCTTTTGCCGGAGCGGTATGGGATATTCGCCGCGAACGCTTCGCCTATGGCGACGGCACGCTCACCCGCGAGTTTCTCGAGCACCCCGGTGCTGTCGCCGTGCTTGCTGTTGATGACGACGATCGTGTGCTGTGCATCCAGCAGTATCGGCACCCTTTGCAAATGCGTAACTGGGAGCTCCCCGCGGGGCTGCTCGACGTCGAGGGTGAGCCGCCCCTCGAGGCTGCGCAACGCGAGTTGGCCGAAGAGGTCGACCTGGTCGCCGCTGACTGGCAGCCGCTCATCACGATGCACACCTCGCCGGGTGGCTCAGACGAAGTGATTCATGTTTTTCGCGCCACGGGCCTCTCGGCGGCGCCCGAGGTCTTCGCTCGCGATTCAGAAGAGGCCGACATCGTCGTGCGGTGGGTCGCACTCGATTCGATCGTGGATGCCGTGCTCGCCGGTCGCGTGCACAATGGCATTTTTCAAGCTGCCGTGCTGGCCGAGCACGCACGACGCACACGGGATTGACCCGTGACCGAGCGCGAGCGCACGGGCACGGCGCCCGCGCCTGAGCGCGTGCCCGCGGGCTTGGCGCCCGAGCCCGCGCCAGAGCGCGTGCCGCCAGTGGCACTCGCGCGCGAGGTCGAGCGGTACTTGCGCCACATTGCGCTCGAACGCGGACGCTCGGTCAACACCGTCGCGGCCTACCGACGCGATCTCGCACGGTATCTCGACCACCTCGTTGACCGCGGCATCCACGAACCGGCGCAGATCGGTGAGGCTGCGGTGTCGGCATTCGTCGCGGCCGTGCGTGAACCGCGGCCGAGCGCTGATGGCGAGCCGCTTGCGGGAGTGGGCGCCTCGAGTGCCGCGCGCATGCTCTCGAGCGTGCGCGGGTGGCATCGCTTTCTCGCCGAAGAGGGCATCGTCGCGCGTGATGTCGCGGCGGAGCAACGCCCGCCGAAACAGGCCAAGCGCTTGCCCAAGGCGATCTCGATCGACGAGGTCGAGCGACTGCTCGACGCGTGCAGCGGTGATGACCCGATCGCGCTGCGCGATCGCGCTCTGCTCGAGCTGCTCTATGCCACGGGTGCGCGCGTGAGTGAGGCGGTTGACCTCGCCGTCGATGACGTCATTAGCGCGAGTGGGGCGACGGTGGGGGTCGCGGTCGGCGATGCCGTGCGACTTTTCGGCAAGGGCCGCAAGCAGCGCATCGTTCCGCTCGGGCGCTATGCGCGCGAAGCACTCGAGGCGTACCTCGTGCGGGCGCGGCCCCTGCTCGCGCCCCGTGGTGCGTCGACGCCCGCGCTCTTTCTCGGTGCCCGTGGCGCTCGGTTGTCACGGCAGAGCGTGTGGCTGATTATTCGGGATACTGCAGCCCGGGCATCCGTCACCGCCGAGCTCTCACCGCACACGCTGCGGCACTCGTTCGCGACCCACTTGCTCGAGGGCGGAGCCGACGTGCGCGTCGTGCAAGAGCTGCTCGGGCACGCGAGCGTCGCGACAACCCAGCTCTACACGCTCGTGACGGCAGATGCCGTGCGTGAGGCCTGGGCAACGGCGCACCCGCGCGCACTGTAGCCCGCAGCCCGAGTGGGCCCGGGCACGGGTCGGCGCTACCCGACGAGCACGCTGAGTTCGCCACTGGCCGCCCACGACACGGTGATCGAGCGACCAAATCGCTCGAACCCCAGGAGAAGGGGCGATCGACTGAAGTCATCGACCGTGACACAGTCGCTCTCGGCCTGCACTCCCTCGGTCAGTACCCCGATGCACACCAGCCGATCAGAGCCATCGGGGGGCACCGCGGTGTAGGCGGCGATCCATTCACCGCCCTCGAGTTGGGCATCAGTCAGCACGGTACCCGGTTCAGCGAGCAGCCGGGCGAGGGGAAATGAGTTGCGCATGTTCTCGATGAGGAGCCCGGACTGAGCGAGCAAGGGTTGCTCGATGATGTACCACTCATCGAGGTCGCTTGCCGGAGCATCGATGAAGATCGACTCGAATCCTGGATCCATCGCGAGACGTTGGGCTTCGCTGACGCTGACCTCAATGAGGGCGTCTCCGCGGGGCCCCCACGAGACCTGGTAGGTACCGCCGAGGCCGACGAGCGTCACCTCAGCGCCCTCCGATTGCACAAGGTCACGGTCGACGCACTGCCAATCGGCAATCTGCACAACCTCGAGACGGCGATCGAACTCTGAGACAGCAAGACACACGACATCGCGGTCGGGAGCAACAGGGTTTCCTGTGATCTGCCGATACGCCATGACGGTGCCAAACTCGGCCACGCCGAGCACTCGCGGTCCAACGCTGACGGTTTGACCCTTGCTTTGGAGCAGGCGAAGCAGATCCCGCTCTTCACTCGTGAATGGCCGGTCGAAGACGTCGAGTGAACCCGGTGGGCCCACACGCAAGAGCGGCTGTGCGACGAAGACTGCGATGACGAGTGCGGTGACGATCGCAATGGCGACGACCACCCGACTGCGGCCCGACATGCCGCGTGGGCGGGCATCCGTCTCGCTACCGTCATCGTCGTCATGGCTCGCACTGTTGTCGTCGGCCGCCGGTGCGCTGGCGGAGACAGGAAGGCTGAGCCGGGCCGGGTGCATCTCAGTGGCAGCGGCTTCGCGAACGAGAGCGGCGCGCCGAGCGAGCTCGCGCAGGGCCGCCTCGGCCAGCTCGCGATCGGTAACGACGCCCTGACGCCCGAACGCCCACACCTCGAGTTGCTGCTGGGTGGCGGTTGAGAGATCGTCGCTCATGCCTCGCAGTCAACCACGTCGACCCGCGAGCCGGTGCGAATGGCCCTCAGCGGTACGACTCGAGCGTGATTGCAAGAGCCTCATCGATCGGTGTTGCGTGCACACCGAGCTCGGTCGCGATGGCCGAGCTGTCGACGATGAAGTCGGCCTCGAACTCGTAGGCCATTTCGACGACCTCGCGAATCGTGCGGTCGCGCAGGCCGAGCAGACGAAAGACCCAGGTCGGTGTGCCGGCAATGCGACCCGTGGTGCCGGCGAGCCGGAACGCCGTCTGCGCCATCTGGCGCGAGGTCTGCGCATCCGGATCATTGGGTAGGTGCCAGACGCGACCGATCGCCCGCGGGTCGGTGCCGAGCACCGCGAGTCCCTCGCCAATGTCGGGGATGAAGGTGTACGAGTGCTTCACGTCGGGAGAGCCATAGAGGCGAGCGGTGCCACCGGAGAGCACGCCCTCAAAAACGAGGTCGCCCATGGGGGAGGCCATGCCGCCACCGGGGCCGTAGTAGTCCGAGGCGCGACCCGTGGTGACGCGCACGCGCCCACTCTCGTGCGCGAGGCGCAATTGCTCGGCCATCGAGTTGCGTAGACGCCCCTTGCGGGTGTGCGCGGTGAGGGGTGACTGTTCGGTGAGGGGCAGGCCGTTCGGGCGACCGTAGCCGTAGACGTTCTCCATGCTCACGAGCAGGGCGTCATTCGCCTCGGCGGCGGCGAGTACGCCATTCTGCAGGGCCGGAAAGATCTCGGTCCATTCGTGGTACTCGGGGTTGAGGCACTGGTAGACGACGGATGCTCCCGCCGCAGCCCCTCGCGCAAACTCGGCGTCGCGCGCATCGCCCGCGAGCACCTCGACCCCGGTTGGGGCGTCGTCACCCGGAAACCGCCCCGAGCGGTTGACCATGCGCACGCGCAGGTCGCGCCGCAGCAACGCCTGCATGGTGGCGCGGGCGACCGGGCCGGTGCCGAAGATGACGTGGAGGTCGGTCATAGGAGAAGCCTTTCGCGGGAAAACTCTGCACGCTGTACAGAATCGAAGATGCTCGTTACTGTACAGTGTGAAGTGATCGAGAGCAAGGAGCAGCCGTGGCCCCGCCAGGACCAGCACGCCGACTGAGCGAGAGCACCGTGCTCGACGCGGCTTTCGGAGTCGTCGTCGACCAGGGTTTCTCGGCGCTGTCGATTCGCCGTGTCGCGGCCGTGCTCGGGGTGAGCCCCAACGCGCTCTACACCTACGTCGCTGATCGTGCCGACCTGTTGCGCGGCATGGTCGAGCGGGTCATGGCAGCGATCGACCTCGGCCCGCTCGCGAGCACAGCCCACACACCCGCCGAACGCCTCGAGCAGTTCGCCGTCGCCATGCGGCGCACTCTGCTCGGGCATCCCGGTGGCGCAGCACTCATCATGTCGGGGCCGATCGATGGCCCGCACTCGCTGCTTCTCAACGAAGCTCTCTTGCGCACGTTCGTCGAGGCGGGGAAGTCGCTCTACGACGCCGCGCGCGGGGCCTACGCCCTGCAGGTCTACATTCTGGGCACCGTGATGCTCGAGGCTGCCGACGGCGGCACGGGCGACCCCGAGCGAGAAGAGACTCTCGCGATCGAGCGCCGGGCCGCGCTCGAGCACGTCGATGCGAGCGGGGTTCCTCTCACCGCCCAAACGGCCGACATCGTGGCGCGCTACAACACCACCGAGCAGTTTCGGTGGGGCATCCGTCGCCTCATTGACGGGATGCTCGCCGCAGGCTGACCGTGACGCCAGCCGCCCGGTCACTACACTGGGGGCATGAGCGGCGACAACACCAGCGGAGCGGAGCTTGCGGGCTTCTCTGAGCTGATGGCGGGCCCGACGGGCCGCCCGTTGCGCGAGTTTGCCGAACCGCCCGTGCTCACAAGCCACGGCCCCGCCCGCATCATCGCGCTCTGCAACCAAAAGGGTGGCGTCGGCAAGACGACGACAACCATCAGTCTGGGTGCGGCGCTCGCCGACTATGGCCGCAAGGTGCTCGTCATCGACTTCGACCCGCAAGGCGCGCTGTCGGCCGGCCTGGGCATGCACAGCCACGATGTTCCGACGGTCTACGACTTGCTGCTCGGCCGCGAGACCGATGCGCGCAAAGCCGTGCAAGCGACGGCGACCAAGAACCTCTACTTGATTCCGGCGAACATTGACTTGAGTGCCGCCGAAGTGCACCTCGTGAATGAGGTCGCCCGCGAGCACATCCTGGCGCGCGTGCTCAAGCCCATCGTTGACGACTACGACGTCATTCTCATCGACTGCCAGCCGAGCTTGGGGCTGCTGACCGTCAACGCCTTGACCGCGGCGCACGGCGTGCTGATTCCGCTCGAGTGCGAGTACTTCGCTCTGCGTGGTGTGGCCTTGCTCGTCGAGACGATCGACAAGGTGCGAGACCGCCTCAACCCGGCCGTGCAGCTCGACGGCATTCTCGCCACGATGTACGACGCCCGCACCCTGCACAGCCGCGAGGTGCTCGAGCGCGTCGTCGAAGTCTTCTCCGACAAGGTGCTCGAGACGGTGATTGGTCGCACGGTGAAGTTTCCGGATGCCTCGGTCGCCGGCGCACCCATCACGAGCTTCGCCCCCGAATCTCCGGCGGCCGGTGCCTATCGCCAATTGGCTCGAGAGCTGATCGCGCGTGGCCAGGTCGCCTGAGCCGGAGGCGGGTTCGGCGGCATCGAGCGGGTCGGCGGCGGTCGCGCGGGGGGCCACCACCGCAACGATCGAGCCGGATGCCCCGGCCGCGGGCTTTCACGTCACGCTCGACGATTTCGACGGTCCGTTCGACCTGCTGCTGAGCCTCATCACCAAGCGCGAGCTCGACATCACCGAGGTGAGCTTGAGCGTGGTGACCGACGAGTTCTTGTCGTACTTGCGCGCGATGGAACACAACGGCTCGACCGATGCTCTCGACCAGGCGAGCGAGTTTCTCGTCGTCGCCGTAACGCTGCTCGATCTGAAGATCGCGAGCCTGCTGCCGCAAGGCGAACTCGTTGACGCGGAAGACGTGGCGCTGCTCGAAGCGCGTGACCTTCTCTTTGCACGACTGCTGCAGTACCGCGCCTTCAAAGAGGTCTCGGCGTGGTTCGCCCGCAGCATGGCCGAAGAAGCCGAGCGTCACGTGCGCTCAGTGCGCCTCGAAGACCAGTACCGCGAGACGACGCCCGAGCTCAAATGGACGCTCAGTGCCGACGACTTCGCGGCCCTCGCGCTGCTCGCGCTCACCCCGCGCGAGATTCCCGTGGTCGGGCTTGACCACTTGCACGCTCCGCTCGTGTCGATTCGCGAGCAAGCCGCCCACGTGGTCGCGATGCTGCGCCAGGGCGAACCCGTGACGTTTCGGCAACTCATCGCGGGCGCCGAAGGCAAGGGTGTCATCGTTGCGCGCTTTCTCGCCCTGCTCGAGCTGTACCGCAACGCGGCCGTCGGCTTTGAGCAGCTCGAACCGCTCGGCGAACTCACCGTGCGCTGGACAGCCGAGAACTGGAGCGATGAAAACCTCGTGAACCTCGGAAACGACTATGGGCAGTGAGAGCGCGATGAGCGACGAACAGATGACGGATGCGGAGCTCGCGTCGAGCGGCGCCTCGGCCATGAGCGACGCCGAGCAAGGCAGCGCGGAGCCCGGCGACGCGGAAGCTGGCGGTGCCGAGGCGCCCGCGGCGGGCATCCCGGACCACATCGATGTGGCGCGCGCGCTCGAAGCGATTCTCATGGTCGTCGACGAGCCGCAGAGCGTCGTCGGTCTCGCGAGTGCTGTGGGTCGACCCGTGAAGGCCGTGCGCGCGGCGATCGCCGAACTCGTTGCCGACTACGACGGGGCTGCGGGCGGGCCGCGTCGCGGATTTGAGTTGCGCGAAGTCGGGGGAGGCTGGCGCATCTACGTGCGTAGCGAACTCGATGCGGTGGTGCGCGACTTTGTGCACACGCAGAATCCGTCGAAGCTCTCGCAAGCGGCGCTCGAGACTCTCGCCGTGATCGCCTACAAGCAGCCCATCAGTCGCGGGGCGATCGCGTCGATTCGCGCGGTCAATGTCGACTCGGTTGTGCGCACGCTGCTCGGTCGTGGTCTCATTACCGAGGCGTTCACCGACAGTGAGACGGGCGCGATTCACTACGAGACCACCGATCTGCTTCTCGTGCAGTTGGGCATCAACTCGCTCGATGAGTTGCCCAAGATTTCCCCGTTGCTCGATGACGGCAGCGAAGGGTTTGACGATGTCCGATAGAGCAGGTGCTGACAAGCGTCGCGACCGCGACCTCGTGCCCGATGTCGTCATCGACTGGTCGGGCCCCGACAGCTCGAGCAACCAGCGTGCGGGCGATTCCCTCACGAGCGAGCGACTGCAGAAGGTGCTCGCGGCGGCGGGCGTCGCGAGCCGGCGCGTGTGCGAAAACCTGATCGTGGCCGGGCGAGTCTCGGTCAACGGAAAGGTCGTCACCGAGCTCGGCTCGCGGGTTGAGCCGGCGACCGACCAGGTGGCGGTCGACGGCGTTGCCGTGCAACTCGACACCACCAAGCGCTACATCATGCTCAACAAGCCCACAGGTGTCGTCAGTTCGATGGCCGACGAGAACGGGCGCCGCGACTTGCGCGAGTTCACGCGCGAGTACGACGAACGACTCTTCAACGTCGGCCGTCTCGACGGCGAGACGAGCGGGCTGCTCTTGCTCACCAACGACGGCCCGCTCGCCAACGTGCTCGCGCACCCGCGCTATGGAGTCGAGAAGACCTACATCGCCAAAGTCACCGGCTCGGTGCAGGCCCCCACCCTGCGCAAGCTCAAAGAGGGCATCGAGCTCGACGATGGCCCCATCGCGGTCGACAGCGTGCGCGTGCTCGGAGCGCCGAGCCAGGGACACTCGATGGTCGAACTCACGCTGCACTCGGGCCGCAATCGCATTGTGCGCCGCATGATGGCTGCGGTTGGGCATCCGGTTGTTGAGCTCGTTCGTCGGCAGTTCGGACCCCTGCACCTCGGTACGCTCGCCTCGGGTCAGACCCGTGAGCTGACGGATGCCGAACGCGGCGCCCTGCTCACGATCGCCCGTCAGCACGAGCACGCCGGCCCCGCCACCGACGAGGGAGCCGACTCATGACCGATCGCCGCCTCACCGAGCAAGTGCACATTATTGGTGCCGGGCTCCTCGGCACGAGCATCGCTCTCGCTCTCACCGAGAAGGGCGTCGACGTGACGCTCGCCGATGCATCGCCCACGGCCGTGCGGCTCGCGGTGGATTACGGCGCGGGTCGCGCTCCGCGCGCCGACGACCGACCCGGCCTCGTGGTGGTTGCCGTACCGCCGGATGTCACGGCGGCGACCGTCGCGCAGGCTCTGGCCGAGCATCCCGAGGCCATTGTCACGGACGTTGCGAGTGTTAAGGGCAGCGTGCTCGCCGAACTGCACGAACTGGGTGCTGACGTGAGCCGCTACCTCGGCACGCACCCCATGGCGGGGCGTGAGCGCGGCGGACCGATCTCGGCACGTGCCGACCTGTTTCTCGGTCGGCCGTGGGTGCTCGCGGGCCACGAGGGCATCAGCTACCGGCGCGCGGGCGCGATCGAGGATCTCATTCTCGACGTGGGCGCCGTGCCGATCGAGATGACCGTGGACGAGCACGATCGCTCGGTCGCGATGATCAGCCATGTTCCGCAGCTCGTCGCGAGCGCGATGGCGGCGCGGCTGCGCACGGCGTCGAACGGTGCTGTGGGTCTGGCGGGTCAGGGTGTGCGCGATGTCACGCGCATCGCCGCGAGCGACCCTGGACTGTGGGTGCAGATTCTGTCGGCCAACGCCGAACCTGTTGCCGAGATTCTGCGCGGAGTGCGCGATGACGTGGATGCTCTGCTCACAGCCCTCGCTGACCCCGAAGCCCCCGGCTCGCGTCGTGCCCTCGCCGACCTCATCGCGGCAGGCAACGCGGGAGTCGCGCGGATTCCGGGCAAGCACGGTGACGACCGTCGCTTCGCTCAACTTGTTGTGATGATCGATGACACGCCCGGCCAGCTCGCGCGGTTGCTCACCGAGATCGGTGAGCTCGGCATCAACATGGAAGACCTGCGGCTCGAGCACTCGCCGGGTGCCCCGGTGGGCTTCGCCGAAGTCTCGGTGTTGCCCGAAGTTGAACAACGACTGATCGACGAGCTCTCGGTGCGCGGGTGGCGCATCGCGGGCGCGAGCTGAGCATCCGGCCCGCACACCCGACGCCGACCCGCCCGACCCCGCCTCACCCCTGAAAGGACCCCCATGAGTGACACGATCGTGGCCGTCGACGGCCCGGCCGGTAGTGGCAAGTCGAGTGTGAGTCGTGAGGCGGCGCGCCGGCTCGGTTTCGCCTACCTCGACACCGGAGCCGCGTATCGGGCGCTCGCGTGGCACTGCCTCGATGAGGGCGTGGACGTTGAAGATGCCGCGGCCGTCGCCGAGCGCGTCGCCGACTTTGACTTGAGCGTCGGCATGCAGCCCGATCACTACTTCGTGCGTGTGGGCGGCGAAGACATCACGCCTGACATTCGCGAGCCGCGCGTGACGGCCGTCGTGAGTGCCGTCGCACGCGTGCCCGAGGTGCGCGCGGGGCTCACGGCGCTCTTCCGTTCACTCGTCGCCGCGGCGTCTGAGCCGGGCGTCATTGTCGAGGGTCGCGACATCACGACGGTCGTGGCCCCGGATGCTGCGGTGCGCGTTCTGCTGACCGCCAGCCCAGAGGCTAGACTGGCCAGAAGGTCGGCGGAGCTGAGCGCCGTGTCGACCGAGGCGACCGCGCAGCAGCTGGCCTCGCGGGATGCCCAAGATTCCCGCGTGGTCGACTTCATGAACGCCGCCGAGGGAGTCACAACTCTCGACTCCACCGAACTCGACTTCGAGCACACGGTGCAGGCGCTCATCGACATTGTGCGCGCGGGGGCCTGACAACCAGGTTCTCGTGCGAAACACACGCCGCCTGCGGGCGGCGGAACAAGTGGGAGGATCCCATGACCGAGAACCCTGTTAACCCTGAACACGAGTCTGCCGACGCCGACGCCGCCGACACTTTTGTCGCCGACGCCGCTGCGCGCGACGAAGTGCGAGATGCCACGCGGAACACCGCGCGCGACGCATCCGCATCAGAGACCGACGCCGAGTTCGCGAACGCTGAGGCGGCCGAAGCTGTTGCCGCGCGACTCGCCGAACTCGATGATGACCTCGCCGCCAAGCGCGCCGACGCTCTCATTGCTGGCCTTGCTGCGTACGACCTCGACGACGACGACCTCGAACTGCTCGAAGGTGCTGAGCTCGGCGAAGACGGCATCATCTCGATGCCGGCCCTGCCGGTGCTCGCGATCGTCGGTCGGCCCAACGTCGGCAAGAGCGCGCTCGTCAACCGCATTATTGGTCGCCGTGAGGCCGTGGTCGAAGACACTCCCGGTGTGACGCGCGACCGCGTGATGTACAAGGCCGAGTGGAACGACCGCAAGTTCACGCTCGTCGACACCGGAGGCTGGGAGCCCGATGCTTCGGGCATCAACGCCTCGGTTGCGGCACAGGCCGAGGTCGCTGTCGATCTGGCGGATGCTGTGCTCTTCGTCGTCGACGCCATGACCGGCCCGACCGCGACGGACGAGTTCGTCGTCAAGATGCTGCGGCGCTCGAAGAAGCCCGTCATTCTCGCCGGCAACAAGGTGGATGACGCGCGCCAAGAACCCGAAGCTGCAGCCCTGTGGGGTCTCGGCCTGGGTCAGCCCTGGCCCGTGTCGGCTCTGCACGGTCGTGGTGTTGCTGACTTGCTCGATCATGTGCTCACGGTGCTGCCCGAGGTGTCAGCGGTGGCGAAGCAAGAGTTTGGTGGTCCGCGTCGTGTTGCGCTGCTCGGTCGACCGAACGTGGGCAAGTCGAGCCTGCTCAACAAGGCTGCTCGCGAAGAGCGTGTTGTCGTCAATGAGATGGCGGGCACGACGCGTGATCCGATCGACGAGCAAATCGAGCTCGGCGGCAAGGTCTGGCGCTTTGTCGACACGGCCGGTATTCGTCGGCGCGTGCACCTCCAGCAGGGTGCGGACTTCTACGCATCACTGCGGACGGCGGCTGCGCTCGAAAAGGCCGAGGTCGCGGTTGTTCTCATCGATGTGACCGAGCCGCTCAGCGAGCAAGACGTGCGCATCATCGACCTCGTACTCGAGTCGGGTCGTGCTCTTGTGCTCGCGTTCAACAAGTGGGATCTGCTCGATGACGAGCGTCGTCGTTACCTCGAACGCGAGATTGAACAAGATCTGCACCACGTGGCGTGGGCGCCGCGCGTCAATATCTCGGCGCGCACGGGTCGTCACCTCGAGAAGCTGGTTCCGGCGCTCGAGGTCGCTCTTGAGTCGTGGGATACCCGTATCGCTACCGGAAAACTCAACGCGTTCGTCGCCGAGCTGACGGCTGCGCATCCGCACCCCGTTCGTGGAGGCAAGCAGCCGCGCATCTTGTTTGCGACGCAGGCCTCGACGCGCCCGCCGACGTTCGTGCTCTTCACGACCGGATTTCTCGACCCGCAGTACCGACGCTTCATCACGCGTCGCCTGCGCGAGGTCTGGGGTTTCGAGGGCACGCCCATCCAGGTCAATATGCGAGTCAGGGAAAAGAGGCAGCGCTAGCGCGCTGCCAGCAGAGGCCATTTCTGGCCTCTGCCCTGACTCGCCGGGCCCCGTCTCGGGGCCCGGGCGGGGAAAGGGCAGCACAAGTTCTGCCGGCGAAGGCCATTTCTGGCCTTCGCCCCGAACACGCCGGGCCCCGTCTCAGGGCCCGGGCAGGAGAACGGGCAGCGCTAGCGGCGACCTGCGCTCCTGGCGCTCACCACCCTCTGCCCGTGCCAGGATCGAACAGTGACTCCACAGCAACCGTTGGACACCACCGCTCCTGTTGTCAACCGCTTTGACTCGACCGCGGCCTGGCGCGCGGTCGACGACTACTTCGCGACCCTCATCGACGAAGACGCGGCGCTCGTCGCGGCGCGCGAGTCAGGCGCCCGAACGACGATGCCGAACGCGGAGGTTTCCGCCAGTCAGGGTGCCCTCCTGGCGCTACTCGCGCGGGCTGCCGGAGCGCGCCGTATCCTCGAGTTCGGCACCTTAGCGGGCTACTCGACGATCTGGCTTGCCCGGGCGGCCGGACCCGAGGGCCGCGTGGTCACGTTCGAACTCGACGAGGGCAACGCCGAAATCGCGCGCGAGAATCTCGTGGCCGCAGGGGTGGCCGATCGTGTCGAGGTGATCGTTGGCCCCGCCGCCGACGGCGCCCGTGGTCTCGTCGCCGACGCGGTCGACCCTTTCGACCTCGTGTTCATCGATGCGGACAAGCCGAGTAACCCCGAGTACCTGGCGGCATCCTTGCACCTCACGCATTCCGGCTCGCTCATTGTGATCGACAACGTCGTGCGTGATGGCGCGGTCGTGCACGCCGACAGCGACGATCCGCGGGTTCAGGGCGTTCGGGCAGTGGTGGCCGACATTGCGGCGGATGCCCGGCTCGACGCGACCGCGATCCAGACCGTCGGCATCAAGGGGTGGGACGGCCTCGTCATCGCGCGTCGTCGCTGAGGCTGGCACCGCGCTCCAGGTGCGCGGAGCTGAGAGTCAGATCCGCCGCGCCGCCGAGAACTCAGTGACGACTCCCGGATGCCCGAGCGGCGTCGCGAGCACCGAGTCGGGTGTGCGCGCGGCCAGGTCAGGAAACCCTGCGGCCGCGAGCAACTGGTCGTCGAGGTGGAGTAACTCGGCGTCGACGAGGGTCCACGGCTCGTGCGTGTTGCGCGCGTAGAGGGTGCGCCCGAGGTGGCGCTCGTGGAATCCCCATCGTGCGGTGAGAAAACGGCTGAGCTCGGTGTCGACCGCGGTCGTTCCGGGCCGTGCATGGATGTGCGTGCTCGGGCGGGAGCCGGTGCGGCGGCGCGAGCGGTATTCGAGCGTTCCGTCGGCGATGTGCTGTTCGGCGCGCATCCACTGATACGGAAGTCCGAAAAGGGCACGGGCAGCGAGTACCGACGGCAACTGCTCGGCGTCGAGCGATCGGAACACGACGCCACGGCGACCGGCGTCATCGATCGAGTAGGTGCGCACGTTGATCTCGATGAACGTTCCGAGTCCCGGCACGGGAGGCAGCGGCAAAAACGCGTGGTCGCTCAGCACGAAAGGGATGAGCCCGACCCATGCGTCGCCGTTCGAATCGACATCGGGGCGGGTACCCGGCGGCATGAAGGGAGCAACGACCTCGGGCGCGACGCGCCAGTGCAGGAAGACGAAGTCGCTCCAGCGCTGACGGATGACCGCGCGGCCCGGCAGTGGGGGAGCGTGGGGGTCGAGCGCGTCGGGGCCAGCAAAGAGCATGCTCCCATCATCCTCGCTTAGCCTGGATTCACCATGTCGCACGATCCGCTTTCGAGCACGCCGCCGCCCCTGCCCACGGGTGCCGCGCGTGATCCGGGCGATGCCTGGGTCGAGGGACCGAACGGCCAGCGGTACTGGGGGCGCTTCGGGGCAGCGGGTTTGCTCGCGTGGCATCCCGAAGCGGGTATCTTGCTGCAGCATCGTGCGGTGTGGTCGCACCACGGAGGCACGTGGGGACTACCAGGCGGAGCCCGCAAGCAGGGCGAATCGGCCGTCGACGCGGCTGTGCGCGAAGCGGGAGAAGAGGCGGGTGTGCCGGCCGATGCCGTCGAACCGCTCTTTGAGAGCCTCTTCGACCTCGGCTTTTGGTCATACACGACCGTCGCCGTACGGGTTGTGCGCTTCTTCGCGCCGATCGTTGCTGACGCCGAAAGTGTGGCACTGCGGTGGGTCGCGATCAGCGACGTGGATGCCCTACCGCTGCACCCCGGATTCGCAGCGAGCTGGCCGGCACTGCGTGCGCAGTTGCCCGAGCGCTAGTCGTCGTCGCGCTCGGCGGCCTCGAGGCGCTTGAGCGCTTCCATCGCATCGTCGGCCGCCTCGCGGAACGGGTGCAACACGGTTGACACGGTTCCGTCGATCAGTGCCTGCCGGTAGAGGTGCGCCTGGCCGTCGGTGTGCACGGTGACAGCGATGGGGCACGTCGCGCCGGCGCGCCGCAACGCTGCGGCGAGCACGAGGTTGGTGTCGACATCCGGCACCGTCGTGATGATGAAACGGGCGTCATGCACGGGCAGGGTTTCGGGAAACTCCGGGCTGCGGGCATCGCCGAACACGACGTCGACGCGATCGGCGAGCTCAGCATCCTGAAGCCGCACCTCGGCGAATGGGTCCCACTCGACGAGCAGCACGCGGCATCCTTCACCGACGAGTTCGCGAATGAGTTGACTGCCGAAGCGGCCATGCCCGAACACGATGGCGTCGTAGCGTTGCTCGTCGCTCGCGGGTGCCGTGCGTGGAGTGCGACGTTGAAGGCGCGAGAGCAGGGGCTCGAGTCGGGTGGCGAATCGCTCGGAGTAGGGGATCAGATAACTCGACCCCGCGATCGTGATGAGGGCGACGAGAGTCACGAGACCGACGATGTCGTCATCGACGAGCCCAATGTCTCGTGTGAGAGCGATGAGGATGAGGCTGAACTCGCTGATCTGAGCAATCGCGAGACCCGCGAGAAAGCCGACGCGGGCCGGGTAGCCCATGAGGCTCATGATGCCGATCATGATGATGGGGGTGCCGACGAGCACGAAGATCGACAGCGCGATCGCGAGGGGCACTTGAGCGCCGATAGCGGCGAAGTCGAGTTCGGCACCGAGCACAATGAAGAAGAACAGCAGCAAGAAGTCGCGCAGACCGCTCAGTGAGGCGTGCACTTGTTCGCGATAGCGGGTGGATGCGAGGGCGAAACCCGCGAGAAACGCTCCGACTTCGATCGAGAACCCGAGCACGTCGGTGAGGGCGGCGACGCCGATGGCCCACGCGACGCTCCACACGATGAGCAGTTCTTGGCTCGTGGCGACGCGGTCGAGCAGCCATGGCAGCACCCAGCGCATCGCGACGCCGATGCCGACCAAGAGTCCGCCACCGCCCAACAGGATGCGCAGCGCTTCAGCGCCCAGATCGAACGAGGCGCCATCGGCCGCGCCCGTGCCGATGCTCGTGAGAACGATCATGACGATGATGACGACGACGTCTTGCACGATCAGCAGACCGAGGGCGACCCGGCCGTGCAGTTGATCGAGTTGGCGATGGTCGGTGAGCAGCTTGACGACGATGATCGTCGACGAGAACGTGATCGCGACGCCGACGACGGCGGCGGCCACGAGGTCGAGCCCGAAGAGCAGGGAGATGCCGAAGCCGACGATGGCCATGATGACGATTTGGCCGAGCCCGGTGGCGAGCGCGACGGGGCCGACCGAGCGCACGAGATTGACGTCGAGCTTGAGGCCGACCAAGAACAGCAGAATCGCGATGCCGATTTCGGCGAAGAGTTCGAGGGCTTCGGCTTCGTGCACCCAGTCGAGGGCGCTCGGGCCGACGACGATTCCGACGACGATGAACGCGATGATCAGCGGTTGGCGAGCGCGGTGGGCGAGAAACGCGACGGTGGCCGCGAGCGCGAGAATCAGCGCCGTGATGCCGAAGGTGTCGAGCTCGAGCGCCATAGCTTCACGTTAGCGGTCAGTGTGGGCAGGTGGTCAGCGCAACAAGTCGAGCATGCGCTCGGTCACGAGGGGGGCGATCGCGAGGTCGCCGAACTCGTGCGGATGCACCCACCGCAGCTCGTCGATCTCGGCACCCGCGACCGGGGCTCCGGTCGACTCGCTGATCGCGGCGCGGAAGACTTCGGCTTCGACGAGCATGCCGGCTTCATTGGCGGCGGGTGCCGTGAAGGTGCCGAGTGGCTCAAGGGCTGCGGGGGAGAGCGTGAGTCCCAGCTCCTCGTGAAGTTCGCGCGCGAGGGTCTGGGCACCGGACTCGCCGGGTTCGTACTTGCCACCGGGCTGCATGAACACGCTCGTGCCGCGCTTGCGCACGAGCAACAGGCGCCCGGCGCTGTCAACGATGAGCGCCGCCGCCACCCGGATGACGTGTGATTGAATCGCCGCGCCGTCGCTCACTTAGTGGGTGCTCCCGCCGAGGTGGGCCACGTCGTCGCGCATTGACAGGGTCGTAGTGATCGCGATGCGGATGCCGCGCTCGAGCTCATCAAGCGTGAACTGCGGGCTGCCGCCCAACTGGGGTGTGGCGGGCACGTGGATGAATCCGGCTCTCAACCCTGGACGTGCGGCCGCGAGCCCCATGAGTTGATAGAAGACGTGGTTGCAGACGTAACTGCCCGCGGTGAGGGAGATGTCGCTGGGAATGCCTGCAGCATCCAGGGCATGGGCGATCGCCTTGACGGGCAGGCCGGTGAATCGCGCGGCTGGTCCGCCGTGTTCGATCTCAGCGTCGCGGGGTTGGTCGCCGTCGTTGTCGGCGATGGGGGCGTCGGCGAGGTTGATGGCGACGCGTTCGGGAGTGATGGCGTGGCGTGATTCGGCTAGGCCGAGGGCGATGACGATGTCGGGGTTGTGGGCCTCGATCGCAGCAGCAAGTAGGCCTGCGGCGCGATCGAATGACACGGGTAACACCTCGCCGACGATGCGGCAATCGGGATGCCCGAGCTCGATCAGTCGTCGCACAAGCTCGCCGCTCGGGTTGACGGGTGCTCCGGCGAAGGGTTCGAACCCGGTGACGAGCACGACCGGCTCGTGATCAGCGCGAGCGTTCATGTGCTCAGCCTGTCACGAGCGCGCGGGCTCATGCGCGCACGCGCACGCGCTCACTCACCCGCGCGCCCTCGCTCACGCGCGCAGCGCGTCGCCGAGCGCCCGACTTCGTGTCGGCATCTCTCGCACTGCACCGCTCGGGTGATCGGGCGGCACGAGCAGGTACCGCGGCCCGTCGCGCCGAATCTCCCACCCGTTGTTGTGCGCGAGGAGGTGATGATGTCGGCACAGCAGGATTCCGTCGGCGACATCGGTGCGTCCGCCATCGCGCTGCCAGTGGTCGATGTGGTGTGCTTCGCACCAGGATGGTGGTCGTTCGCAGCCGGGCCAGCGGCATCCGCCATCGCGTGCTGCGAGGGCGATGCGTTGGGCGCGGCTGAAGAGACGGCGTTCGCGGCCCAGGTTGAGTGGTTGGCCGGCGTTCTCGGCAGAGCCGTCGACCGTCAGGACAACAGTGCCCGCGCTGCACGCAACGCGCTCGACGGTGGCGATCGAGATCGCGTCGGTCTGGCCTTCGAAGAACCCGCGACCCTGCCGCGCATCGAGGGCCGTGCCCGCGACGACAACGCGCACCCCAATCGGACCATCGCCGAGCAACTGGGAGGTGTCAGCGGCGACCCCGTGCCGGAGCAGCTCGGCGAACGTGTCGCTCGCACGCTGCTCGGGAGTGCGATCATCATCGACCGCGCCGGCCGCCGAATCAGGCTCGTCGTCGAAGCTCGGCAGCGTGCGCTTCGGCGAGGTGACGCGGTCGTAGACGTCGCTCACGATCGCGAAGGTTTCGGGGTCGAGAACCCAGTGCGCGTATCCCATGCCGTCGGGGCGACGCCCCAGTCGGAACGAGCGTTGCGCGCGGCGCGACTCCTCACGCTCGGGCAGACCGAGCAGGTCGAGGTCGTCGCGCATGGCTCGCGCTTCGCGCCCAGCGCGGTCGGCATCAAGCCCCGCAACGCGAGCGAGTAGCTGTTCGGCCGCCGCATCGAGCATCTCGGCCGTGAGCGCGGGGGAGGGGGTGCCGAGCCCGAGACGCACGGCATCGGCCACGGCCACACTGACGCGCCCGTCCAGGACCGCGGCACCGATCGCCGGCGATGCATCAGCGGCCCCCGCAAGCGTGCTGGTCGATGCGCCGCCGCCGTCGAACTCGCCCGACGACACCGCGCTCGCCATTGCTATGCCAACGCGCACGGCTGTGCGGGCGTCAGCGGCGCGGGTGCCTGTGGTGACGCGCACGAGTTCATCGGCCGTGCGGTGTCCGGTGCGTTGTGCGAGCCCATCGGAGCCGAGCTCGACGGCCGAGCGCCGAGCGATCTCGCCAGACAGGAGAGACACGTGCAGTTGAGCAAGGCGTACTTCGTCGGAGGCCACACGCGTGAGCTCGAGCAACGCGTCGTCGCCGAGGGAACGATAGAGGGTGAGGTCGCGGGGAACGTTGGCAAGGGCATCGACCGCAGCGGTCATCGCGTCGGCAACGCACGGCGCTGCAGATTCGTGGGAGGGCGGCGCGATCGCCGGGGATGCCGACACGGGTGCAGGGGAGAGTGGCACCGTGCGGTCGGCAACGCCGGGCGCAGTGACGTCAGCAACGTGGGGCGCAGCGACGTCATGCACGCCGGGCGCAGAAGCCAGCATCGTCGTCATGATGCACCCCCTCTCGTTAGCACCTGCGGTTCAGTGATTCGAACATACATTCGACTACCGACACTGGGGCGCGGTATCCACAGGGAGGTTGCGCGCGCGATCGCGAGCCGCCAGTAAACCGGCGAGGCCAGCGCTACCGACCCCCTCGCGCAACCCCACCACCCCACCCCGGGGTGCACAATGGCACGATGACCACCCCGGCATCCAGCACCCCGCCAACCCTCACCCCGCGCCGCACCCGCATCGTGCTGCTCGTCGTGAGCCTCTCGCTCATGACCGTGGTGTCGGCGGTGAGTGGTCTCAACGTGGCCCTGCCGAGCCTCGCGCGCGCGACCGGCGCGAGCCAGACCGAGCTGACCTGGATCGTGGATGCCTACACCGTCATCTTCGCGGGCCTCCTCTTGGCCTCGGGTGCCATCGGCGACCGGCTGGGGCGCAAGGGCATCTTGCTCGTGGGCCTCGCGATCTTCGGCTCCGCTGCCGCGGCCGCCGCGTTCGTCGAAACGCCCGAGGCCCTCATCGCCCTGCGCGCGGTCATGGGAATCGGCGCGGCCGCGATCATGCCGACGACGCTCTCGGTGATCACGACGACGTTTCCTGAGAGCGAGCGCGGCAAAGCCGTGGGCGTGTGGGTCGGCGTGGCCGGCGGTGGCGCTGCGATCGGCGTGTTTGCCGCGGCTGTGCTGCTGCAGTGGTTCGAGTGGCCGTCGTTCTTCTGGCTCAACGTGAGCCTTGCGGCCGTCGGGTTTGTGGGCACGGCGTTGGTGGTTCCGAAGGGGCGAGACGAGCATCCACCCCGCTTCGATGGTTTCGGCGCGGTGCTGAGCCTGCTGGCCGTCGGCGGAATCGTCTTTGGCATCATCGAGATTCCGGAACGCGGAATCGACGACCCGCTCGCGATCGGCGTGCTCGCCGCGGGCCTTGCGGCGCTCTTGGCGTTCGTCGCGTGGGAGTGGCGCTCGCCCGCACCGCTGCTTGACCCGCGCCTGTTCGCCGTGCGCGGCTTCGGCATGGGCAGCCTCTCGCTCTCAGTGCAGTTCTTCGCGGCGTTTGGCTTTTTCTTCGCCGCGCTGCAATACCTGCAGTTCGTGGCCGGACTGAGCCCGCTGTGGGCCGCGGCGTGTCTGCTGCCGATGCCGTTCATCCTGATTCCGCTCGCGCGGTTCTCGCCGCGGCTGGCCGAACGCTTCGGATACCGCCGCGTTGCCCCCGTAGGCCTCGTGCTCATCGCCACGGCGTTCGTCGTGTTCTCGCAGCTCGAGGTCGAACTCAACTACGCCGTCTTCGGCACGGGCATCGTGCTCTTCGCCATCGGCATGGCCCTCTCAGGAGCGCCCTCGACGACGGCCATCACGCAATCGCTGCCCGCGGGCAAGCAAGGCGTCGCCTCGGCCGTCAACGACACCGCGCGCGAGTTCGGTAGCGCGCTCGGCATCGCCGTGCTCGGCAGTGTGCTCACGCAGACCTACAAGGCGGGGGTTCAGGATGCGATCGCGGGCCTCCCGCCCGCGATCGGCTCGGCCGTTGAATCATCGATCGCCTTCACTCAATCTGACCGAGTCGCCGAGTTCGGAGCCGCCGCCCAGCCCGTCATCGACGCCGCCAAGCAAGCGTTTCTCGACGGTGTGACGAGCGCGCTGCTCGTCGCGGCCGTCGTGCTCGTGATCACCGCGGCGATCACGGCGACATTCGGGCCGAAGCGCGCGTCAGCGCTTCCCGGCGCCTGAGTCTGCGCCGGGGCCTGAGGCTGCGTCGCCGTCGACCGCGGGCTCGGCATCGATCGCGGGCGTCGCCTCAGGCTTCGCCCCGACCGTGCCCGCGAGCGAGTAAAACACCACGCCGACTCCCAAGAACGTGATGCCGAGCGCAATGTTGTCGGGCATCACGATCGTGAACACCACGCCCACCGCAAAGAACGTGATGCCCGTCGCCATCCATGCCCCGCGCGCGGCGGAGTTGCCGTTCGCCTGCTCCTGCTCCTCGGCACTCGGCTCACTGGCCTCGGGCGTCGTGTCGTCGTTCTTCTCCACGCGCCCAGAGTAATCGCGATCCTCACCCGCCAACACCGTCGCCGACGGATGCCCAGCCCCACCCTTCCGGTGCACGACCCACCCCGCCTTTCGCGCTAGACTCTCTCTTCGTGCCCACGGGCACAGCCACGGGCTGTGGCGCAGCTTGGTAGCGCACTTGACTGGGGGTCAAGGGGTCGCAGGTTCAAATCCTGTCAGCCCGACAAAATGAAAAAGAGGGAGCCAAAGGCTCCCTCTTTTTCATTTGCCCGGGCGTGCGACGTTGCACCTGCGAGCAGGTGGGCCCACGCCGCGCGAGGGGCTCCAAGCGTTGCGTAGCAACGTTTGGGGGAGCCGGTGGGGACAAATCAAACCTGCCAGGCGGAACCGGCGCCGAGCACCGCTCGGCGCCGCGAGCAGTGCTACGACCGCAAATACTCCCGCATCGTGCAAACCGCCTCGACCATCGCATACCGCCCCTCGAGAACCTCCAGCACGCCGTCGCGTGTCAACTGCGGCCCCAACCTCCCCGATCGGTCCACGATCTCATCCACTGCGGCGATGGCCCCACGAGGGCTGAGATCGACAGCGTTGCGGGCGAACGCTGCTGCACTCAGTACGTCGATCCCGGATGGCACGAGCTCTGCAGGAAAGTGCCGCAGGTTCTCGGTGACGATCACGTCGGCGCCGCCAACCACGGCGGCCGCAACGACGTGTTCGTCGTCGGGGTCAGGCAAGCCAAACGTCCCGTCCAGAACTTCCCAACCCTGAACGATCGAGTCGCCGAAGTGTTGACGCATCTGCGCGATGAGCCCCCGGGCGCGTTCCTGAGCCACAGTCTCTTCGACTCTGCGCTTCACGAGCTTGCGTGCCTCGTGGTACTCGAGTTCTTCAAGAATCGCCTCGCTCCACACAGCTCGGTATGCTCCCTGGATGTGCAGCGAAAGCAAGAAGTCGCGCTGCACGCCCGGCCACAGCACGCTGGTATCGAGAAGTGCGACGGGCATCCGCAGAGGATGTCAGAGTGCGGCCCGAGCCCGCCGCTGTTCTCCCACGATCCGTCGCGCTTCACGCAGATCAGCAAGCAACTCGTCGATCGGTGCATCATCGTCGCCATCGATTCGCATCACTTCGAGCGCCGCGTACTGCTCTTCGTGACGCATCTTCTGAAACTCGAGAACGTCGTGCAAAGAGATTCGCCGATGCGAGTTGACCTTGGTGAATGAGATGCGGCCTTCATCGAGAAACTTGATCAGTGTGGGGCGGCTAACACCCAGCAGGTCGGCAGCCTGGGTTGTCGTGAGGGTTCTCGCTCGCGGTGCGATGGTGATGACCAGACCGTCACGCATGGCCGCGGTTACCTGGGCCAAGAGCTGCGACACTTCTTCCGGAAGCTCGACGCTGGCATCGCCGCTGGGCTCGGAAAGCACAAAGCGTGGCCGTGCCGAGCCGTGCGCGGCCATAAAGTCATGCACCCGCCCAATCTGCTCACGAGGGCCCGGCTCGAACGAGATGGTGCCCAGATTGTCTGCCGACATTGCCATCCCCTTTCTCTCTAACGCAATAATCGCATACTTTTGCGTTTTTTGCATTTAGACGAACGCGGGCCGACCTCATCTGGTTCAGGAATCTTCGCCGAACTTTTCCCGCACTCCTGTCCTCCCTCTACCCCTCCATCCGTCGCACTGGTGTAATCACCCTCAACGAAAGGATGTGCATCCGGTGCGCTACATGATCGTCATCAACACCAACGCTGCTGCTGAGGCGCAGTGGGTCGACGCCGAACGCGACGCGCTCTACGCCTCGCACGACGCGATCATCGCCGAGCTCGTCGCCAAGAACGAGTTCGTCGACTCCAACGAGCTCGACGTCGAGAACGTCACCGTCATCGGCACCTACCAGGGAAAGCCCGTCGCCATGCGCGGCCCCTTCACCGAGGGCACCGAGTACGTCGGCGGCTACTACATCGTCGATGTCGCGAGCCACGAGCGCGCCGTCGAGATCGCGGGCCAGTTCATCGAGGGCAAGCACTCGACCATCGAAGTGCGCAAACTGATCCACGAAACGGAAGGCAACTGACTCATGCGCTACCTCCTCATCATGGTGAGCGACCCCGCTGCCCCCGAGTACATCCCCGAAGAAGACAACATCGGCGAGTGGATCGACGAGCTCGAGCGCCGCGGAGCCGCCGTCGTCGGCGACCGTCTGCGCCCGCCCTCCGACGCCACGACGGTGACGGTGCGCGACGGAAAGACGATCCTCACCGACGGCCCCTTCACCGAAACGAAAGAGTGGATCGCCGGCTTCGACGTCATCGAGGTCGACAATCTTGATGAGGCGATCGAGCTCGCGGCCGCGCATCCGATGGCCCGTTTCGGTCGCGTCGAGGTGCGCCCGGCCTGGCCCCTCGAATTCACCGACTAGCCGAAGAAGACATCAGCCGACGGATGACCGCTCTGCGGAGTGCGCGTCGCAGTTGTGCCCGCAGAAGTGAAAGACCCTAGAGTTGGATTAACCTCACCGCCTTTGAAAGGGGCCGATCATGGTGCGTCGGGCCGCATCCGTTCTCGCGCTCGTCACGGTGCTCGCCCTGGCTGCGTGCGCGGGCCCCGCCCAGTCAGACGGTGATGCTCTCATGCCTTCGCCGACACAGAGCGTCGACCCCGAGAGTGTCGAGACCGACGAACCCTCGGCCGAGCCGAGCTCTGCGGTTGACCCGGCGTCGGGGGGCGAGACCGATGGGGCGGGTGAAGTAGAGCCCGAGCCGAGCATCCCGACCATCAATGCGGCCGACCTCGTGACCGTTGCCAACAGCGCCGCCTTCGCCACCCTCATGAGTGTGAGCGACTCGTGCAGCCCCAGCATCGAGACTTTCGCGCGCGACTTTCGCGGAGAACCACTGCAGTTCAACGGCACCATCGCCGCGTTCGACTCGAGCTCGGTGAGCTCTAGCCACATGAGCATCCAGGTTCGTGCGGGTGACCAGGGCGTTGCGTCGCCGCCCGGCCCCGTCTTTCAGTTTCGAGACGTGAAGGTTTCTGACATTGGGCTTTCGGGTTCGTCTATCCCCGGCATGCTCAACGTGGGCGACAACGTCATCGTGACTGCCTACGTGATCTCGTTCGACACCAGCAAGTGCTTCTTGCTTCTCGACCCCGTCACAACGGTGATTCGGCCGTGATTCGCTAGACGCATCCTCACCTCCGACTGCCGTGCTTGCCCCATGGCCCAGTCCCGAGACCTCATTGCCGTGCTCGTCGACGCCGACAACGTGTCGCACTCGAGAATGGGCGCGGTGCTGACGCCGAGCACGCCACGGCCCCCACCGCCGCCGACACCAACGTCGCCCGCATCGCCACCCTCTACGCCCACCTGAGCGAGGTAGCCCCGTCGCCCATCGTCGACCTCAACCGAGCGATCGCCGTGGCGTTTTCTGAGGGCCCGGATGCTGGCCTCGCCCTCATCGACACCCTCCACCTCGACGCGCACCTGGGGGAGTACCACATGCTGCACGCCACGCGCGCCGACCTGCTGCGCCGCATCGACGAAGCCGGACTCCCGGTCTCCTAACCTGCTGACTTAACCACCGGGTCTGAAATACCCAACTCGTTGCGCGCTGCCTCGTAGAACGCCTCTCGAGCCTTTTGAGCAGAGTCGTACAGTCGATCAGCTTCTTCACGCGTAGCCTCCACGCTACCGATGGCCCAGAGGTGGAACGTCCATGAGATTTCATGCCACTTTCGTGCTGCTGCCACGATCTCAGGGCCTCCAATCATCATCAGAGACTCCAAGCGCTCACTTCTGTTGATCTCATCCTGAGCAAGCAACGGAAGTCCGTCTTCTCGCGAAATCGGAGTGAGCGATGGGCTTAGCCCGAGGCTGCCAAGAATGCTCCGCGACCGGATGATGGCCATCTTCACGCTGGCTGCGTACTCCGTATAGACGAGAAGTTTCCGCTCATCCCAGCGAGTCTTTTGTTCGCGTTTCCAACGAGCTTGCTCTACTCCCCGACTGGCAAGAAACGTGCCGATAGCGCCGACTGCGACCGCAAGAATGGTGATGATGCCTTGCAGAGACTCTTCAATCGTGTCCATGCGCTCAACATACATGAGGACTTTTCCGCGGATGCTCCGCCGCGCCATCGGCGGGCCCTCTAGATCGCTCCCTCTCACCCGGAGCGGTGCTTCCTCCAGCGCCGCATCGAAGAAGCTGCCGCCTACATCAGAAAGAAACTCGACTAACCGGCTGTGACTGCCATGCTTGTGCCATGGCCCAGTCCCGAGACCTCATTGCCGTGCTCGTCGACGCCGACAACGTGTCGCACTCGAGAATGGGCGCGGTGCTGACCGAGGTGGCGCGCTTCGGCACGGCATCCGTCAAGCGGGTTTATGGCGACTGGACCAAGCCGGCCCTCAGCAGCTGGAAGCCCGTGGCGAGCGAGCACGTCATCCAGCCGATTCAGCAGTTCGCCAACACGGTGGGCAAGAACGCCACCGACAGTGCGCTCATCATCGACGCCATGGACCTGCTCTACACGAGCCGATTCGACGCGTTCTGCATCGTGTCTTCCGACAGCGACTTCACCCGCCTCGCCTCGCGCATTCGCGAAGAGGGCGTGGCCGTATATGGCTTCGGTGAGCGCAAGACTCCCGAGGCGTTCAGAAACGCGTGTGACAGGTTCATCTACCTCGACGTGCTGGACGAGCCGACGACGGATGCGGCAACCGCAGCTCGCCCGCGCGTCACTCCGGCGAAACTCCGCGGCGACTCGAAGCTCATTGGCGGCCTTCGGTCAAGCGTGTCAACCGCCTCGGCCGACGACGGCTGGGCCCCACTTTCAGCAGTGGGCTCGCTCATGCGCAAGCAACAACCTGACTTTGACCCGCGCAACTGGGGCTATGCGAAGTTCTCTGAGCTGGTGAACGCTACCGACCTGTTCGTGCTCGAAGCGATCCCGTCGGGCGGCATGCGGGTGCAGCACAAGCGCAGGGCCGGCGAATAGCGTTCGCCTCAATCAGGTGTCGTACCCGTAGCCGTCCCACGGCTCTGAAAACGCAATGCCGTTGCCAGGGTGCAGCTCGACTCGCTCGTATCCGTCCTCGTTGAGGTAGACGAAGCCAAACGTGATGCCTTCCCACTCGGCGGCAAAGGGCGCGACCGAGATCGGAGTCAACTCGATGCCGCCCAGTTCGCTCAGCAGCGTTTCGACCATGTCTTCGTCTGACGCGACGCCCTGGCCTGGCGGGGAGACCGACTCGCGGCTAACGTCGCGCACCTCGAGGCGCTCAAACTCACCCTGGGCGTTCCACACGAATGCGGCCGCGAAGAACCGCATCTGTCGCACGCCCACGACCTCAAAGAGCTCACTCGTCGCGAACACCTGCAGCCCATCGGGCGTCACCCCCACGTGCTCGGTGTGATAGTCGTCCGGAACAATCTGAATGCGCTCGGGCCCACCGGCGCTCATCTCCACCACCATGCGGCGAGTCTAGTGAGACTCTCTCGACCTTGGCCATGGTGTCGATGCGGATGCTCGCCTTGCCCTCATCCACACCCTCCACCTCGGCGCGCACCTGGGGGAGTGACACCTGCTGCACGCCACCCGCGCCGACCTGCGCGGCAGCTTCGGTCAACCGTTGAATTCTCTGCGCATTGAACTCTGCGAAGTTTCGCTGCCGACAAGCAAGTTCGCGACGAATCGCGTCGGGTTTCGCCACTCCAAGAAGGCGGACGGTTGGCGGTAGCGTCGGTGCATGCCTCGTCAGATGCGTGACCCCGCCTTCAGAAAGGCACAGCACGACCAGCTCCATGAGCCACACATCGCTCCGATCACTGCGTACGTCGAGCAATTGCGGGCCGATAGTGGGCGCTGGTTGCCTTACGTCGCGCCCCTTCACGGCGGCATAAACGCAAGGCTCTTGACCGTGCTTAGGGATCCTGGCCCCAAAGTCCATGAAGTTGGTGGATCAGGCATGCTTTGTGTCGAGAATGATGACCAGACTGCGGAATCGAAGTATTCGCTCATGCAACAGGCGGGTCTAGCGCCCTCCGACTTCACTCCGTGGAACGCCTATCCCTGGTACATCAACAGTGCGCCAACGCCCGCACAGATCGCTGAAGCCGCACCGACCCTAGTCGGTCTGATCAATCTCATGCCAGACCTCCAGGCCGTCCTCCTTCACGGGATTCACGCCGCTGACGCATGGCGAGTCGCCCTTTCCAGCCAATCCGCGCTCCGTGCGCGCAGGCTAGAAGTGTTCGAGACGTATCACCCAAGCAACCAGGCGTTGCGCACGAACGTCCCTGGCGAACGCGAGCGGCGCAAGCAGCACCGAATCGACACGTGGATCGAGGCCGGAGATTGGCTTCGGGCGGCGGATTCCGCCCGACAGGGTGCACCGGCTGTCAGAGGTCCAGGTCACACTGTTGCGCATGGCTAGATGGCTCGGTTCAGTCTTTGCGGCATTCCTGCTTGTGTTGATACCTCAGGGTGCCGCGGCAATGTTCGGCGACCGCATTGTCGCCCAGTTGCCTTCTGGGTCGGAGGTCGCGACTTTTTTCAACTTCTTGATCGCTTGGCAGTTGACGCCCGACGCTGCAATCTCTTACGTTGCGGCATTTTTCGGGGTGGTTATGGCTTTGGCGGTGCACTTTCGCTTGCTGTCGCGCGGTGCGTCCGTTCTGGTCGTGGTGTGCTTCAGCACAGGGGTGTGGCTCGCGTTGACGTATCGCTGGAGCAATCCGATGCCCGTCTCGACCTTCTGGGCTGATCCAGCATTATGGATCATGCTTGCAGGGCTGCTCACTCCTTTCGTGCTGTGGGGTGCGCATCGTGCTCTCGCCCCGACCCTCCAGAAGTGGCTAGATGCGCTAGCGGAGCGTTTCCTCGACGGCAGAACCCAGCTTGCAGAACCCCTTGACGAGCAGGCCGAGACGATCCGCAACTGAAAAAATGCGCGATAGCTACTGAGCCAATTGTTGCCTTTGCGCTGGCCAGTAGCCCTCAAGAAACTTCCGATACATGACCTGGTTTGGAAAGACGTCGCGCACGTGTGTGCCGACAACATGCTCGAGTTCGATCGCCTCTGCACCGTTGAAGCCCCAACGCTTCTGCCCTGCATCCCGTTCCATCTGCGACGGAAACCAGTCGTCGATCCGGTACGCACCTCGCACGACCCCGAAAGCGATGCCAAGGCAGTAGAGCGCCCGAGTCCGCACTTCCGCCCCGACCTTCCAATGCCCGCGGGTGTTGTCGTAGATCTGCTTCGGGTTCATGTCGGCCCGCCACCCGCGTTGCATCTTGACCATGATCACTGGCTGCGCGATCGTTGGGCACGGCGCGGCACCGTATCGCGCCACGACGGCGGGTAGCGCCGCCAGTCCGAGACGGCCGGAGTCGTGCCCCTTGACCAGGTTCGTCAAAGAATGCCCGTCGGCCCGAAACGCGTCGATGACAGCCTGTTCGACAGCAAGCGACTCCGCCTCATTGAGCTCGGTCCGCAAGAACAACAGGTCTACCTGGTGGCCGCTCCCTTCGATCTCATTGATCGTGCGAAGCTTCGCGCGCTCGGAGCTTGGGCCCTTCCCCGCCTCGATCACGTGCGAGTTGATTCGCGCGCCCTTGCCCTTGCCCACGTAGAAAACTCGGCCGTCGCGTGGGTCGCGCAGTGCATAGACGTAGAACCGAAGCCTCTCTGCAACTTCGTGCGGAATCTGCATTGACCGGGCAGCTTCGCCCCGCGCCGCTGAACTGACCATCAATTCCCGGAGAGGCCAAGATCGTGGTGGGCCCGGGCGGCGGCGAGTTCAATATGGGCGGCGACTGCAGAGGCGAATGCTTGAACGAGCCAGCCCCCGACCAGTAGCCCCAATCCGGCACCGACGAACCCCCAGTCCGGTCCTCCCACGTCCCGGGCAAAGCCAGCGACAAAGAATGCGAGTGCCCCGAGGATGGTAAGGATCAAGTAGACGACCCCAGCTATCGAGAGCCTGTCTGCAGTCTTGATCGACTTGTCAATGTGTTGGTTCATGTCCAACCCCTCTACTCAATTGTGGGTGTGATGGCGGTTTGGGTAAGTGTGCCGCAATGCTCCGACTGAGAGGAGTCAGACCTGGTGAGTAGGCTCACCTCAGACGTCCAATCAACAGGAGCCCTCCTCACCGATGAGCCAGCAGAGCACACCAACCCCCAACCTCTCCGCGTTCATCTGGAGCATCGCAAACCTCCTCCGCGGCACCTACAAGCAGGCTGACTACGGCAAGGTCATCCTCCCGTTCACCGTCCTGCGCAGACTCGACGCCGTCCTCGAGCCCACCAAGCAAGCAGTCCTCGACGAGGCCGCGAAGCTCGCCAACAGCCCCGCCGCCGAGCACGTGCTCCCGACGAAGGCGAAGGCCGACTTCTACAACACCAGCCGCTACACCCTCGCGACCATTGCCAACGACCCCGCCAACGTCAAGGCCAACCTCAACGACTACATCAACGGATTCAGCGCAAACGTGCGCGACATCTTCGACCGCTACAAGTTCGCCGAGCAGCTCGCCACCCTCGATGAGAACGACCTGCTCTACCTCGTGCTGCAGAAGTTCGCCGAGGTCGACTTGCACCCCGACCGTGTCGACAACACGCAGATGGGCTCGATCTTCGAAGAGCTGATCCGCAAGTTCGCGGAGGCCAGCAACGAGACCGCGGGTGAGCACTTCACCCCGCGCGAGGTGGTGAGGCTGATGGTGAGCCTGCTGTTCACCGAGCATCCCGATGACGACCCCAAGAAGTCGCTCACTGTGCCCGGCGCCGTACGCACCGTCTACGACCCGACGGCCGGCACCGGCGGCATGCTGAGCGTCAGCGACGAGTACGTGCGCGAGCACTTCCCGCAAGCGAAACTCAGACTGCACGGCCAAGAGCTCAACGCCGAGTCCTTCGCCATCGCGAAAGCCGACATGGTCATCAAGGGTCAGGCGATCGGCGACATGATCTGGGGCGACACCCTCACCAACGACGGCCACATCGGCAAGACCTTCGACTTCGGAATCGCGAACCCGCCGTTCGGTGTCGAGTGGAAGAAGCAGCAAAAGCACGTCACCGACGAGCACAACCAGCGAGGCTTCGACGGCCGCTTCGGCCCCGGCCTGCCGAGGGTCTCCGACGGCTCCCTTCTCTTCCTCCTTCACCTGGTCAGCAAGATGCGCCCCAAGCGTGACGGCGGCGGCCGCGTCGGCATCGTGCTCAACGGCAGCCCGCTCTTCACGGGCGGCGCCGGCTCCGGCGAATCGAACATCCGCAAGTACCTGTTCGAGAACGACCTGGTCGATGCGATCATCGGCCTGCCGACCGACCTGTTCTACAACACGGGCATCGCCACCTACATCTGGATTCTCGACAACGACAAGCCCGCCAGCCGCCGCGGCCGCGTGCAGCTCATCGACGCGACCGCGCAGTGGGTGAAGATGCGCAAGTCGCTGGGCAGCAAGCGCCGCGAGATCAGCCCCGAGCAGATCGCCGACATCGTGCGCACCTACGGCGAGAACGTCGAGAGCGAGACGAGCAAGATCTTCCGCACCACCGACTTCGGATACACCACCATCACCGTCGAGCGCCCTCTGCAACTGAACTGGGCTTTCACCGGCGAGCGTCTGTCGCTGGCCCTCGCCGCGAAGCCGCTGGCCGCGCTGAGCGACGAGGCGCGGGCATCGATCGAGCGACTCGCCGAGTCGTCACCGATCGAGCAGTCGACGGATGCTGATGCCTTCGCCCGCCGCCTCAAACAGCTGTTCGCGGGGGAGTCGGTGAAACTGACCGCGCCCCAGTTGAAGGCGTTGCTCTCCGGCCTCAGCGAGCGGGACGACACGGCCCCCGTCATCCGCGACACCAAAGGCAATCCGTTGCCTGACACCGACCTGCGCGACACCGAGAACGTGCCGTTGTCAGAAGACGTCGACGACTACACCGCCCGCGAGATCGCCCCGCACCTCGAGCGCTTCTGGGTCGACCGCAGCAAAGACAAGGTCGGATACGAGATTCCCTTCACCCGCCACTTCTACCGGTACGTTCCACCGCGGTCGCTCGACGAGATCGACGCCGACCTCAACAAGCTCATCGCGGAGATCTCTGTCCTTCTTTCCGAAGTTGAGAAGCGATGAAGGTCGACTCCTGGGGTAATCAGCTCGCTAGAGACTGGCGCGTGAGCCGCCTCGCCAGGTACGCGCGAATCTTCGCGGGTGGCACGCCTGACCGCGAGAATCCCGACTATTGGACTGATGGAGATATTCCTTGGGTGAATTCTGGCTCAGTGAATCAATTCGACATCGTCGAGCCATCCGAATTGATTACGCAAGCGGCCATGGCGGGAAGTGCCGCCAGGTGGGTGCCAAGAGATGCTCTGCTGGTTGCGCTTGCTGGTCAAGGCAAGACAAAAGGCATGGCCGCTCAGCTTCGCATTCGGGCCACCTGCAATCAGTCGATGGCTGCGATCGTTACGGACGATCGGCTTCACGCTCGGTTCTTGCTTTGGTGGTTGACCTCGAATTACTCCAATCTTCGCAAGATGGGCGGAGGCGACCTTCGCGACGGTCTAAATCTGCAGCACATCGCCTCGATACCAGTCCCTCTGCCCGCTGTGGATGAGCAGCGGCGAATCGCGGAGTTCCTCGACCGCGAGACGGCCCAGATCGACGAGTTGATCGCCAAGCAGGAGCGGCTCATCTCCACCCTCTCCGAGCGCTCCGCGGCTTTCCGTTTCCACCTCACGACCGGAGGTCTTGAGGAACGCCCGCGATCTATAGCCAGCAGTTCACCGTGGTTCCCAGATCTGCCTGAAGATTGGGTCATGGCACCCGTGAAGTACCACGCGAGAACCGGTGCGGGAGCGGGCTTCCCGCCCGACGCGCAAGGACTTCTTGACGAGAAGTACCCGTTCCTCAAGGTCAACGCTTTGAGCAAAGCCGACGATGATGGCGTGATTCGGTGGCAGGAGGACACAGTCTCCCTTGAGATGGCTTCCAAGCTGGGTGCCAAGATCTATCCGGCCGGGTCCTGCATCATTGCGAAAATCGGTGCGGCACTGTTAATGGGTCGAGTGAGGCAGTTGTCGGCACCGAGTTGTGTCGACAACAACGTGATGGCTCTCATTCCGCAAGGCTCAACGAGCCCAAGATTCCTGTACTACGCCCTGCAGAACCTGCGGCCTGACTGGCTTGTGAATCCCGGAGCCGTTCCGTCCACAAGCGAGGGGGCTGTCGGTCGTGTGCGACTTCCCTTCCCTCCAGAAGCTGAACAGATCGCTATAGCCAAGGCCCTCGACGTGTACATGCGAAAAGTGATGGCGACCGAGCGAAAGCTTGAAGCAGCTCTGACGGTTCTCCGCGAGCGACGCCAGGCTCTCATCAGTGCGGCCGTGACGGGGCAGATTGACGTGGGAGGAGCATCCTGATGAATGCAACGAAGCGACCGCAGACGATTCAGATCTTCTTGCCGACCGGTGACCCGAATGGGATTCGGCAGGCGGAGATCACGACGCGGTCCGTGCGGGTGTTCGACGTTCCGCGCAGCGAGCTGAAGCTGTTCACCGAGACGCCTGAGTCGTCGCAGCCCGGGCTCTACTTCTTACTGTCGGACGAGAACGGCGACGGTGAGCCGGAGGTGTACATCGGCGAGTCAGACAGCCTGCGCGACCGGCTGAAGAACCACGACTCGAAGCGCACGTGGGATCGCGTGGTGGCGGCGGTGTCGACATCGAACAGCTGGACCAAGGTGCACGTGCAGTACATGGAGCGCCAGGCGATCTCGCTCGCGAAGGCGGCGGGTGCGCGGCAGCTGGGCAACTCGGCGGCCGGCTACACCTCGCACGTCCCGGCGCCGCTCGTGGCTGACTGCGAGGAGTACCTGGAGACGATTCGGGTGCTGGTGTCGACGTTGGGCTTCTCGTTCATGGAGGTGCCGGCCTCGAAGGAACAAATTGCCGACGCCGAGATTCTCAGCATCTCGGGAACAGAGATGACGGCAACGGGAATCTACTCGAGTGCTGGCCTGACGGTTTTCGCTGGTTCGCAGGCTGCATTAGTTCGGAAGTCGGAGATCTATCCGCAGATCGAGGCGCGGCAGAGTCGGTTGGTCGAGGCGGGCGTGCTTGTTGAAAAGGACGGGCACTTCGTCTTCACGCAAGACCATGTATTCAAGACCCCTTCGGGCGCGGCGGACGTCATCTTCGGCCTGAACGCGAATGGCTGGGTCAAGTGGCGCACGGCGGATGGGCGCACCCTCGACGAGTTGCTGCGAGCACCCAGCTGACTTGTCCTGCGACTCGTTGAGTCGCGGCATGAGCATCTCTGAAATGGGTTAGCTGCCAGACAACTCTTGAATGGCGCTATTTGCGGCGGGATCCGGTCGGTGAAGTTTCACGATGTCTACCGTGAGTGTCGCTCGTTCTCGCTACGCTCGCTAGGGAGGTGCAATGCCGCGGCCGGTGCGGCGACACTGAAGGAGCAACGTGGCGATTCACAACGAGAACCCGTTCGAGCGGGAGATCTGCGAGCACCTCGCTGCGAACGGGTGGCTGTATTCGCCGACCGACCACGAACCCGACGCCGTCTACGACCGCAAGCGGGCTCTGGTTCCTGACGATGTGTTTGCGTGGCTTGAAGCCACGCAGCCCGACATGCTCTCCAAGGCCGTGAAGCCCGCGACCGCCGAGCGTGACCGCGAGGCACTGCTCGACCGGCTCGTGAAGTCGCTCGACGCGCCATTCGAAGCCTCCGGTGGGCAACAAGGCGGAACCCTGGCTGTGCTGCGCCGGGGCTTCACGAGCGTGCCAAACACCTTCCAGATGGCACAGTTCAAGCCCGCCGACGACCTCAACGCCACGACGAACGCGGCCTACGCCGCAATGCGCTTGCGCGTGATGCGGCAGGTTCACTATTCAGAGAAGAACCAGAAGTCGATTGACCTCGTGCTGTTCGTCAATGGGTTGCCCGTTGCCACGATCGAGCTCAAGACTGACTTCACGCAGAGCGTGCAACACGCGATCGAGCAATACAAGAGCGACCGTGACCCGAAGGGCGAGCCGCTGCTCGGGTTCGGGCGGCGCGCGTTGGTGCACTTTGCGGTCTCGAACCGCGAGGTTCACATGGCGACGAAGCTTGAGGGAGCATCCACTCGCTTCTTGCCCTTCAACCAGGGCAACGACGGGCGCGCCGGCAACCCGCTCAACCCCGACGGATCGTCGACGTCGTACCTGTGGGAGCGCGTGCTGCAGCGGGATGCGTGGCTCAACATCATCGGGCGCTTCATGCACCTGCAGGTGTCGAAGGTTATCGACCCTGTCACGGGCTCGGTGGACAAGCGTGAGAACCTGCTGTTCCCGCGCTACCACCAGTGGGAATCGGTGACGCAGCTCATCGAGGCCGCGCGCACCGAGGGACCGGGGCACAAGTACCTCATTCAGCACTCGGCCGGTTCGGGCAAGACCAATTCGATCGCCTGGACGGCGCATCAGCTCTCGACACTGCATCGACCCGACGGGTCGAAGGCGTTCGGCTCGGTGATCGTTGTGACAGACCGCACCGTGCTTGACACCCAGCTGCAAGACGCGATCAAGCAGATCGATGCGAAGAGCGGCGTGGTCGTGGCGATCGATGGCGCGGCATCGGGCTCGAAGTCAGAGAAGCTTGCGGTTGCATTGCAGGCGAAGGCGCCGATCATCGTCGTCACGATTCAGACGTTTGGCTTCGTCGCCGAGAAGCTCGGCGCACTGCCCGACATGTCGTTCGCGATCATCGCCGACGAGGCGCACTCGTCACAGACCGGCACGACGGCGAACAAGGTCAAGCAGGTGCTGTCGCCCGACGACGCTGCCGATCTCGACGACGGGGGAGAGGTCTCGATCGAGAGCCTGCTCGCCCTGCAGATGGAAGCCCGCGCCAACGCGACCAACATCTCGTACTTCGCCTACACAGCCACGCCGAAGGCGAAGACGCTCGAGCTTTTCGGCCGCAAGAACGCCGACGGGCTGCCGGCGCCCTTCCACCTCTACACGATGCAGCAGGCCATCGAAGAGCGCTTCATTCTTGACGTGCTGCAGAACTACACCCCGTACAAGGTCGCGTTCAAGCTCGCGCACGAGGGTCAGGAGTACGACGCGGATGCCCCGCTCGTCGATCGCTCGGCCGCGGTCAAGCAGCTCATGAACTGGGTGAAGCTGCACGAGTTCAACATCAGCCAAAAGGTGCGCATCATCGTTGAGCACTACCGCTCGAACGTCGCCTGGCGACTTGACGGCAAGGCGAAGGCGATGGTCGTCACCGGATCGCGCAAAGAGGCCGTGCGCTACAAGCTCGCCTTCGATGCCTACGTGACTGAGATGGGCTACACCGACGTGCGCGCGCTCGTGGCGTTCAGCGGCGAGGTCGACGACCCCGAGTCGGGGCCCGAGCGCTTCACCGAAACGACGATGAACCCACGGCTCAAGGGCCGCTCTCTCGCGAAGGCGTTCGAGACCGACGAGTTTCAGGTCATGCTCGTCGCCAATAAGTTTCAGACCGGGTTCGACCAGCCTCTTCTCGTCGCGATGTACGTCGACAAGAAGCTGTCGGGTGTCACCGCAGTGCAGACCCTGTCGCGACTCAACCGCATCGCGACGGGCAAAGACTTCACGTGTGTGCTCGACTTCGTCAACGACCCCGAAGTCATTCGCGAATCGTTCGAGCCTTACTTCCGCGATGCTCGCTTGAGTGACGTGAGCGACCCCAACTTTGTCGTCGACCTGCGCGGAAAGCTCGACGCATATGGCATCTGGGAGTGGCACGAGGTCGAAGCAGCCACCCGCGCGCAGCTGGAGTCGACGAAGACGGGCAAGGGCAACAACGCTTACTTCTCGGCTATCGAGCCGGGGCGTAGTCGGTTCGTCACTCGGCTCACCACCGCACTTGCTGATCACGACGCTGCAGAGGCCGAGAAGCTCTACCTCTTCCGCTCAGACCTCACGTCGTTCGTCAATGCCTACGACTTTCTGTCGCAGGTCATCAACTTCGAAAACACCGACCTCGAGAAGCTCAGCATCTACGCGCGAGGCCTCGCTCGCCTCATCCGTGAGGAAAACCTGCGCGTACCGATCGACCTTTCTGGAGTCGAGCTCGTCAGTTACTCCATCAAGAAGCTTCCGGATGCTGACCTCGGCCTCGACGGAGGCGCCGAGATCGACCCGCCCGCCACCGGCACAAAGCCTCCCCGCGACCCCGAACTCGTGCGGCTCGAGGAGGCAGTGGAGCAACTGAACCAGCTCTTCGACTCGCCCGACCTCACGGCTGCCGACATGGTGGGCGTAATCACCCACGTGAAGGGCAAGGTCGCCGAGAACGAGAAGATTCAGGTTCAGCGCGTTGCCAACTCTGAGAAGCAGTTCCTCGCCAGTCCCGACCTTGCCACGGCCGTCGTCACCGCCATCGTGGCTGTGCGTGAGAACAACGCCACCATGGCTGACGAACTCTTCGGCGACGAGCAGAAGTTGGCGCAGTTCGTCTCTGTGATTGGGAAGTTGCTCTACCGCGGAGGTGAGGCCGCGTGACAGAGCGGCAACACCCTGGTCGTGGCACCAGCTCACCCATCCTGAGACAAGGTGGGCATCCCTAGACATCGCCTTCGCAAATGTGCTGGGCTCGCGTTGCTTGAGTGGCGCTCAGGAGATGAGGCGTGCAATGATGCATTCTCACGAAAAGTCCACTGACCTTGGTGGACCGAGGGGTGCATCGTTGTTCTCAGTGTCCTGTTGACCAGTAACCCCGGAAAGTGGAGGTTCGTGAATGAAGCAACTGACGCTCGAAGCGGAAGCTACGCGGGAACAACTTAGGGGATTACATGAGCTAATCCTTGACGAAGTTGAAGGGGTTGCTCTCAGCCTTGAGGCGCCGTCGAAGTACTCTGGGGTTCAGGAACTTCAGTACACCGCCCTGCTTCAAGCTGTCATTACTTGGTCAAGCAAGGGAAGCGCCCCCAAACTGCTTCTGGACCCAGATTGGGTTGATGATCCGAAGCGTCTGATGCTTGAGTCGGATCTGCATCTTGTTGCACTCACGGTTGCCGAGTATGTCAACGATGTGCACCGCTCGAATCTCGGAGAAGTATTCGAAGAAGCATTGAACCACTGTCTTCAAGCGCGGAACGCAATCGTTCAGCTTTCGCCAGAGCCGGGTGTTCGATCAATCGTGCTGGCGAGTCACCTGACGAAGTACTCAATTAGCCCCGATCTGCATGTCATCAGCGGATTGGAGCCTGTGATCGACGAAAACTGCAGAACGCTCTATCACGACATCTGGCGATCGTCTGATGACTCTCGTTCGCTTCGGAAAGCCGTTCTCGCTAACGATGAAATCGAGATGCCGCTTGGAGACGAACGGCCAAGTCATGTCACTCGACTCAAGTGGCCGAGGGCCCATCCACTTTCAGTTCAGGAAGAGCCGTTTGTGCCTCTCATCGCAAGAGCGGTAAGGCCAAGGGGTTATGCCAGGGATGTTTATCGCAGACGCCTCACTTATCCGGAAATGGCACTTAGTGGGTTAGGTTCAGTCCTCTTTGAAATAGTTCAGAACACTCAATGGCACGCACTCGGGCCGGGAAGATCTGCCTCTATTCGTGGTTGCCGAGTTATACGTTTCAAGGAGGAGACATACTCGGCGGAAAGCATCGAAAATATAGCGTCGTCAAATGTCCTCAAGGACTATCTTCGAAGTACGTTAGCTGTGCCCGAGCAGTATGAGATGGGCAAGGCAGACGGAGTCACGGTCGCAGTCGTTTCAGTGATCGACCATGGAATTGGGCTAGCTGCTTCCGCCGCCAAGGCCCTTAACGAGAATTCACCGGGTTCTGAGGACGAAGAAATCGGCTACCTCATGAAAGCCTTGAATAGACAGTTCAAGGTTTCGAGCCGGCCACTAGGGAACATCGGGCTTCCTCTAGTGCAACAACTTTTGACGAATCTCGACGGGTTCATGTCGATAAGGACAGGCCGGACGGAGATTTCAAGGGACTTCATCAAGACCCGCCTCGAGCTTAAGGATATCGCGGAGAGCGGGTCTCGACCAATGAGGTTTGTTGAATGGGTTCCCCCAAGCCTTAACGAGTTCTCTGTGGGTGATCGCGCCGGAGCAGCGGTGACATTCATGATGCCAGTCGAATACTCAATGGAGCGGAATTGAGCACTGTTTCTTATGTTGACGAGGAATGTTTCGTTTTCGTCTCTGACATCACGCAACTCAACGGCCTGGAGCGGTCGGTTGCGCTCTACTGGGCGTATCGCAACATTGACGCTCAGAGTTTCCTAGCTGTCGTCGACCGAACTGTAGCTGCTCGGCTGGAGGTCTCCGAGATTTGGGTTGTCGTTCCGATGGACATGCTCGAACAAGTGCGCGCAATAACGCAGAGCATCGAGTATGTGATGCAGGCAGAGAGATTTGATCAATGCTTTAGGTTCTTCCTGGTGAATGAGCAAGGGCACTGGGTTGAGGTCGAAGAGCTCAGAAGCGGACCAGATGTAACCCCATTCATGGACGGGCACCGACAGTTTTTGGCTGCCGATGGCCTTCGGCAGGCATTCCGTGACACCGCCGGACTAGCTTTCGCGGGCGCGGGATTTCATTTTCGGCACCCCAATGGCTCCCACTCGCTTGGCTTCCTTCGTGGCTCGCAGGCAGTGGCCCGTTCTCAACATGCTTACTTTGCGGCCATGGCTTTATTGTCAGTCATAAAGATTCCCAAATCTGCGTGGTTCTGGTGTGACACTGCAGGTATCTCTACTGTTGTTTATGCCCTTGACGACCTGTGTCGTCGATTCGGGCGTCCATTCGCTTTCCGAATTGACAGCTTTTCCGGGTACGACGGCCTTGACGGAATTCGTGGCTCTAGGGCATCAATCGTTGTTCTAATATCAAGCACTATGTCAGGGGGTCTTGGGTCTTTGGCTCTGAAAGAACTGGACCTTCCATCCTCGCGCTTGGTGAACCTGTTCGCATTGCGTGAAGAACCGTTCGACGAAAGATCTGGACTCGTACTCTGCGACCTGACTAACAGAGATAAAGCTCCGCTGCCGTCCATCAGAGACGCCCGAATTGTTCCTCCTCCGCGTTTTTCCACTTTGGGAGTCGATGTCTGCAAGTACTGTGACGATGGTGTTGGACTGATTGAGCTCGAAGGAGAAGGCTTCTTTCCGCGCGCGCAGCAATTGAGCCTGCGCATGCTCGTTCGTAATGACCGTCCGTGGAGCGAAGAAAAGGGCCCCAGACCTATAGGCGGCTTTGATGGCGACGAATACTTCACATCCTTCTATGGCCTCGATGCAATTGTTCCCGCTTTTTCTCAGGTAGCCCACGACACAACCTTGGAGTTTTCGCACCTCCTGGACGGTGCCAAGTCGTCTGCGCCCATAGCTTCAGCAATCGCCGCCGATATTGAGAAACTCAAAGAGGGCCGTACCTTCAAGGTCGTGGTCGGGATGGCCGATGAACAGTCGAAGTCACTTGCGCGCTTCGCGGCTTCTCGATTGGGTCGAGACCTCAAGGCCTACGCGGGTGGACGAGTCTGGACTGACGCGCCACTCCCAGCGGAGTCTTCACTTGACGAGGTACTCGAACACTTTCCGGAGTCGACTGACGCAATGCTCTGCGCAGCGGCAATCTCTTCGGGGCGAGTTCTGCTGGCTGAAAGCAGAAAGTTCCGGGCCCATCCAAACCTGAAGTGGAGCTACCTCATTGGCGCGGTACACCCGGAATCTCCGCAAGCATGGGATGTCTTTTGCCGAACCCTCGGCGTGCAAAGCCATAGCGTGAACGCAACCCTTCGGGCCACGTGGATGCTTACGCGCGAGCCTCGGCCCGTGGGCGTCCCCAACGCTTGGGGCATGGAGTCGACCTTCTTGCGATGGCTTGCCTTACAGGAAACGTGGGGCGTCGGTGGCACACCCTTCGAACTCTCGGATCGTGAGCGAAAGGCGATCGAGGCGCGGCTGGAGTACCTGGGGACTGGGCCGATGGTCGGGCTGATGGCTTCTCCTACCGGAAGCCCGATTCCTACCCTTAGTCCGATGTTTGCACTCTGGCCGTTCGAGTGGAGCAAGCATGAGAGGACTACCAACCCCGACGATCAGCCGACGGAGGCTGAGGTGTACGCGACAATCGCGCACTTAATGACTGAGTCGCGTCGTGTCCGAGTCGACATGAGTGGCGGCGGGTTCTGGATGCGTCGGCACGAAAGCGCGTTGAACCCGGCTGTTTTCGATCGACTAAACGACCCGATAGTCCAAGCATGTATTTTGCGAGCCGCGCGCGAGGGCGAGCTTGATTACAGAAGCGATCCATCGGCGAGTAGAGCGATGGCTGGAGTGCTTCTTCACGCGTTCGAAGAAGTTGATCGCCCAGGAGGCGCAGCGAGCTACGAGTTTGCTCTCGCTCTCGCTATCGGAGCGACAAATCCCAAGTACGGCGGATTGCGACTCACAGACAACGACGTTTTTGCGACCCTTCGTCACGCGAATGAAAGACGAGCAGGCAGAGAGTGGCCCTCGTTGCTCAGCGCAATGTTGGGCTTCATTGATTGGAAGCTGCAAAGGGCCAATAGTTCTGTTCGTATCGCTTAGCGCGTTGCACACACTGCTCGGCGAGATCGACGCCGCGATGCTCGCGAGCTGGATGATGCAGATCACCTCGCGGCCGGGGTTGGGCGGCGCGCGGCGGTAGGCACTCCGCGCGGCGTGCGCGCAGCATCCGGAATCCGCCAGCGCACTAGAGTCGCCGCATGGCCGCCGACCCCACCGACCACTGGACGCCCGTGGGCGTCGTGTTCGAGAACCACCCCATCGAGATTGACGGGGTGAACCCGTGGGAGCAGTCGTGGCGGTCGACCAACGAGATTGCTGATGTGCGGCATCCGGCGTACCCCACCCAGGTGCACGACGTGTCGGTGTATGTCATGACGGTCGACGGCCGCGACATTCTGTTCGCGGCGGGTGAGCTCTCGAACGGGGTGTGGGGCTTCTATCGCCCGTGGCCCGCGCGGTCAGAGCCCCGCTCAGCGTGAGCTGTTCGCCGTGCGGCCCCGCACGATGCCGATGAACTCGTCGACCAGCGGATGCGCGCCCGCCGTCGGCCACACGAGCGAGATGCTCGACTCGACCCCGTCGGTCAGCGGACGTGCCACCACGTCTTTGCGCGAGTGGGCGCGGGCCACCGACTGGGGCATGACGGCGATTCCGACGTTGGCGGCGACGAGTTCGACGGCGTCGGATCCGCTGCCGCCGTGCAGATCAACCGTGAGCATGACGAGGTCGTCGAGCCCGCCCAGCTCGACGAGGCTCACGCTTTCGAGGCCGGCCACGAGGGACGCTTTGGGGGCGAGCACGACGGGTGCTTCGCGATAGAGCGGGATGGCGTGCCAGGTCTCGTCTGCACTGACGTTGCGCAGCAGCGCCATGTGGGCGGTGCCGTCCGTGAGGGCCGCGAGCGCAGCATCCTGATTCATCGGAAGCATGTCGAGACGGCCGCGAGTGCGACGATCGCGCCAGACGCGCTGCCACTTGCCCGGAGTCACGCCGGGCCCGAAAGCCACGCGCAGGGGGTCGGGGTACGGAGCGGCCATGGGCTCAGGCTATCGGCGCGCGGCCCGACGCCGGTCGACCGCGTACGCTCGACACCATGACCGATGCACCGCGTGAAGACAATCGCCAGCAGCCGAAGCCCAAGAAGGAGCAGCTGCTGAGCCCCGCGACGGCGGCCAAGAAGCTCAACCTCTACCTGCCGGCGACGCCCGCAGAGTTTCAGGCGACGCCCATCTCGCGCACCGCGCTGCAGGCCCTCAGCGACAGCCCGCCCGAGTGGCTCGCGACGCTGCGCCGCGAAGGCCCGCACCCGCGCGATGAGGTCTCGCGTCGCTTGGGCGTCTCGAACTCGGCGCTCGCCCGCGCCGGAGTGAGCGACCACATGACCACCGCCGAGATCCGCGCGCTGCTCGACGACCGGCCCGAGTGGCTCGTGGCCGAGCGCGAGAAGCACGCGCCGGGCACGGGCATTGTTCCGGGCACGGCGATTGGCGAGCGGCCGGCGCGGGTTGAGCCCGTCGTATCGGCGGATGACGACGACGACACTGACGAGTACGTCTGAGCTGACCGTGGCCCCGGCGTCTGAGGTGCACGTCGCGTTCGTGCGCAACGTCAATCTCGGCCAGCGCGGTCACCCGAGCGCCGACGATCTGCTGAGCGCGTTCGCGGCGGCCGGAGCCCCCGACGCGCTGAGCTTTCAGAGCAACGGCACGATCGTGTTCACGGCCCGCGCCGCCGAGGCTGAGTCTCTGGCTCAGGATGCCGTCGCCGCGCTTGCGCGCGCCGCCGGTCACGAGCGCGAGGTATTCACGGCATCCCTCGCGTCTCTGCGGCCCCTCGTCGACGAGCACGGATCGGCCATCGATACCCACCGCCGCGAACTCACCCTGCACGGCGGCCCCGCGCTCGAGGCCGACTCCGTCGCCCTGCTGGAGGGCGAGCGCCGCGCGCACTGCACGGTGCTTGACTCCGCACCCGGATGGGTTGTGACGCTCAACCTGCGCGATCGGCAGAGCAACGGCACGCCCCTCGTCGAGCACGCGCTGGGCATCCCGGCCACATCACGCGGGCTGCCGACGCTTGTGCGGTTGTTCGAGAAGGTTGAGGCGGGGCTGCTCGCCTGACGGGGTCGGATGCGCGCTGGCCAGGCGCGACGCGGACGACGCCGGCGCTGTCTAGTTCCAGGCGGCGTTCATCACGTCGACATCTCGCAGATCGCTGGTTCGGCGGGCCGACTCACGCGCGCTCTCGGCACCAACGCCCACTGGTGCCTGAGGTGAGAGTGTCAGGGTCATCGATAGCGCTCGAGCGAGACGCAGGACGGTTTCGAGAGTGGGATTCGAGAGACCGTTCTCGATGCGACTGATCTCTGACTGTTGCAAACCGGTCAGTTCTGCGAGCGCAGGTTGGGTCAAGGCGAGCGACCGCCGTGCCGTGCGAACCTGCATGCCGAGCGCTGCGCGATCGTCGAGCTCGTGCTGAAACACTGTCGACGCCGCGGCGAAGACCTGACGCGCTTCGTCCGTCCAGGTCTCGCGAGCGCGAGCGGAGAGTTCACTAAACGAGCGAGTCATCGTTGCGCCTCCCGTGCTGACTATGTGCTTTCGTACATATCTTCTCACGACTTTGTGTCATTCCGATGAGCGATTCTCCATCGCTGCAACGCTCGTCGAGCCCGCGCGATTTCTTTCTGCTGGCGCCGAGGCGACGGGTCGCGCCCTTTGTCGTAACCCTGGAACAGCACGATGATCTTGTTGCCGTGGAACGTGCAGAAGATGCGCATGCTGAGGCGTCGGCCCGTGTCGCCCACGAGCGGAGATGTTGTGCCGGCCATCGACATAATCGCGTCGAGTGACCGTTGGATGCGGAACTCGTAGAGGCCCGCCCCAAGGGCTTAGTCTTCCCCAGCGGCGCGCGGCCGCGCCCACACCACGAGCAACCCCGGCAGCACCGCGGCGAGCCCCACGAGCCCGAACACGACGCTCGCCGCAAGGCTCGCGCTCGCGGTTGCTCCCGCGAGAGGCAGCAGCGCGGCGGCGGCGCCCTCGCGCAACCCCCAGCCGCTGATCGTGATGGGCACGAGCATCGTGAGCAGAATGAGCGGCACGAGCGTCACGACCGCGGCGAACGAGAGGCTGAGGCCCACCGCGGCTGCCGACGCCCAGAACGCAATGAGGATGCACGCCGTCGTTCCCGCGCTGAGGGCCACTTGAGCAACCACGACTCGGCGACCCACGAGAGCAATCGCCGCCGTGCGCGACAACTCGGCCATGCGCGGGCCGACGCTCCCGGGCAGCCAGCGGGCAGCGAGCAACACTCCGACCACGGCGAGCGAGGCGAGGGTGATGGTGGCGGCGAGGCCGAGCATCCACCCCGGCCATTCGAGGCCACCGGGAGCAAGGGCCGTCACCGTCACGGCGATCGTCATCGTCGCGAGCAACGCCACTTGGCCCGCGAATCGCTCGACGACCACGGCTTGCGCGGCGACGGTGAGGCCCGCTTGCTCGCGACTGCGCACGGCGCGGCCCGCATCGCCGACGACTCCGCCGGGCACGGTCGAGTTGACGAGCTGCGCGAGGTAGTACTCGCGCAAGGCGTGCCAGCGTCCGAGCGGCAGGCCGAGCGCGTCTGCCGTGAGTCGCCAGCGCTCGGCGGCGAGCACGGTGTGCAGGGTGAGGGCCGCGAGCGCCACGACGAGCCACCACGGGTTGACGCTCAGCAGCACCTCGAGCGCGTCGCGCCCGTCGGCCACTTGCCACAGCAGCACGAGCAGGCCGACCGTCACGAGTGCTTGCGCGCTGACGATGAGCGCGCGGCGCCCTAGGCCTTGCGTCGCCACAGCCACACGATGTCGCGGCCGAACGACCAGCCGAGTGCGCCGAGCACGCCGAGCGTGGGGGCGATGGCGAGCACGTGCGGCAGCCCGGGAAGCTGCAGCACGATGAGCGTGATCATCTGAATGACCGCGACGACCTTGCCGCTGTAGCGCGAGGGCAGCGGGTCGTACAGCCACGGCCAGATGGCGCCGGCCACCCAAAACAGGTAGCGCGGCAGGCCGAGCAGTAGCACGATCCAGGGCGCGCCTCCCACGACAACCGCGAGCGCGGCGAGCACGAGCGCGAAGACCGAGTCGACCTCCATGTCGAAGCTTCCGCCGACGGCCGACGACAGCCCTTGCCGCCGCGCCAACCAGCCGTCAACGCCGTCGAGGCTCAGCGAGATCGTGGCGATCGCAATGATCGCCACAGGCGCGGGGGATACCCCGACCAGCGGAATCACGAGCGACGACACGAGCGCCAACCGCAACAGCGTCACGGCATTGGCATAGCCCAGGCGCGCGTGCGGGTGCCGCCGGTGCAATCGCCACGCGGCGACGGATGCTCCCAGCGCGTACACCGCAACCCCCACCGCAATCGCCGCAACCCCGGCGCTCGCGAACAACAGGCCGCCCAACGTGGCAACCAGCACGGCCCCCACCACCGCCAGCACGGCGAAGCGCCGCACGGGCGGGTCAGTCGGGCGCAGCGGAAAGACGCGCCAGACGGTGGGGGAGGCGGTGGTCATGCCTAGCCTGCGGCGACCTCGTCGCGCTTCGGCAGCACCCATCCCGCACGCGGGAAGTGGCAGGTGTAGCCGTTGGGGTACTTCACGAGGTAGTCCTGGTGCTCTTCTTCGGCGTGCCAGAACGGCGCCTCGGGTTCGATGGTCGTGACCGCAGCGCCGGGCCACAGACCCGAGGCGTCGACGTCGGCGATCGTCTCGCGCGCGACGGCCTCTTGCTCGGGGCTGAGCGGAAAGATCGCCGAGCGGTAGCTCGAGCCGATGTCGTTGCCCTGACGGTTGAGCGTCGAGGGATCGTGAATCTGGAAGAAGAACGCGAGCACATCGCGGTAGCTCGTGACCGTGGGGTCGAAGACGATCTCGACCGCCTCGGCGTGCCCCGGGTGGTTGCGGTAGGTCGCGTGCGCGTTCGAGCCGCCCGTGTAGCCCACGCGCGTGCTGATGATGCCGGGTTGGCGACGGATGAGGTCTTGCATGCCCCAGAAGCAGCCGCCCGCGAGCACGGCGGTTTCGGTGCCAGGAGTGCGCGTGATGGCGCCGCTGTCTGAAGAGGTGGTCATGATGCGTCCTTCGTGAAGAGGGGGAGGTAGTCGCCGTACCCTTCGGCCTCGAGCTGGTCGACGGGGATGAATCGCAGCGCGGCCGAGTTCATGCAGTATCTCAGTCCGCCGCGATCGCGGGGTCCGTCGTCGAAAACGTGGCCGAGGTGGCTATCAGCGGCGGATGACCGCACTTCGGTGCGCGTCATGAACAACATGCGGTCGGTCTTGGTCGTGACGGCCGCGGGGTCAATGGGCTTCGTAAAGCTCGGCCATCCCGTGCCGCTGTCGTATTTGTCGGTCGACGAAAACAGGGGCTGCCCCGAGACGATGTCGACGTAGAGGCCGGCGGCCTTGTTGTCGAAGTACTCGTTGCGAAACGCCGGCTCGGTGCCGTCGTTTTGGGTGACACTGCGTTGCATCGGCGTGAGGCGCGCAATGGCCTCGGGGGTGGCGCGGTACTCGGTGGTCATGGGTTCTCCTCAAGCGACGGCGCTGGATGCGGCGTCACCTAGTGGAACAGCCTTGCGTGCGAATCGGTTCCCGTGAGGCTGAAAGCCGGCTGGGAGTTCGGGCTAGACCGCGGGCGTCGGCTGCGTCTCGGTCGAGGGTTCGGCGGCGGCCGGCGCCTTCTTGTCGGGCAGCGTCACGAGCCAACAGCCAATGAGAATGAGCGCGAAGCCGAGGCCCGTGTAGACGGTCACGGCCTCACCGAGCACGAGAGCGCCCGCCACGACCGCGACGGCGGGGTTGACGTAGGTGATCGCCGTCATGCGTACGGGGCCGATTTCGGCGATGAGCGCGAACATCAGCAAGAACGCCACGGCGCTGCACACGATCGCGAGCACGAACACCGAGGTGATGACGGGCGGCGACGGAACCTCGGTGGGCCAGCCTCCGGTGATCGCGACAATAGGAAGGTAGATGAGACCCGAAATCGTGAGCGCGAGGGCCATGATGCCGAGGCCCGGGAGGTCGTGCATCCACTTCGACAAAATCGCGGGGCCGATGGCGTAGCCCACGACGGCAACGCCAATGAGCGCGACGGCCCCGAGGTCGCCGCCGCCGAGGTCGAGGCCGACAACCGCGGCAACACCCGCCGTGCCCGTCATGAGGCCGAGCACCGTGAGCGCCGTCACGCGGTGGCGACGGCCCATCACGAACGCCACGCCGATGGCCACGAGGGGGATGCTCGCGAGCAGCAACCCGGTCGTCGAGCTCGGCAGCGTCTTCTCGGCGGCGTTGAGGGCATACCAGGGCATCACGATCTCGAAGATCGAGAAGGCGAGCAGAGGCTTCCAGCGGCGCAGCACCGGGGCGAGGGCCCGCTGACGAGCCGCGATTGGCAGCAGCAGCGCCGCCGCGATGGCGCAGCGGGCGAGCACGAGAAACTCGGGAGTGAGCTCTTCGACCGCGATCTTGATGAACAGATACGGGATGCCCCAGATAAGGCCGAGCGCGACGAACAGGTACAGGCCGCGACGAGTCATTAGTCAATCATTGCGCAGGCTCGGCGTGCTCAGCGTCGCGCACGTGAGCACGGGCGTAGCCTGACGCCGTGCCGCACCCGAACTCTCGCCAAGCGAAGGCTGCTCGGCGCCGTCGGCGTCGCGTGGCGGCCGCCGACAACGACCTCACGCCCGAGCAGTGGGCCACGATTCAGACGCTGTGGGGCGGCTGCGCCTATTGCGGTGCGACTGACCGCCCGCTGCAGCGCGACTGCGTGCAACCCATCGCGCGGGGCGGGCGCTACACGCTCGAGAACGTTGTGCCCGCGTGCGGCTCGTGCAACGCGAGCAAGAGCAATGACGAAGTCACGAGCTGGATGCGTCGCACCCGCCGCGACGAGCGCCAGTTTCTCGAGCGCCTCGTCGGGGTGCGCGCTGCGCTCGGAACGAGTGACGTCAGCGCACCGGAATGACCCCGTCGCGCCCGAACCACTCGCGGTCGGCGCTCAACACCGGCAGCTGCAGGCGCCCGGCGAGGGCGAGGCAGAGTCGGTCGGCGAGCGAGAGGGTGGTGCCGGGCATCCACATCGCTGCGGCGGCCTCGGCGTCATCAACGGTTACGGTCGCGAGTTGCAGCGGGTGGCTCAAGAGCAGGGCTCGCGCGACCTCCCATGCGTCAGCACGGCGCAGTTTTTGCGCCACCTCTGACCAGTTCGCGGCGCTCATGACGGCACCGCCGGCGAGCGACTCGCGAACGAGATCAGCGCCCGGCTCGCCCTGCAGATAGGCGAGCACGGCCGATGAGTCGACGACGATCACGAGGAGGCGACGCGGCCGGCCTCGAGTCGCCGGTCGTTTAGCAACTCGGCGAGAAGATCGTGCCCAGCGAGTCGCGCGCGCACGAGTCGCTCGACCGCGCCCTGGTCGGCCAGCAGCACGCCAAGCTCAGTGTCGAGAGCGACGAGGGTTGACCCTTCGACCCAGGCGTGGCGGGCACGGATGCTCGCCGGCACGACAACGCGCCCCTTGTTTCCCACCTGAACAGCAAGAGTGTCACTCATGACCCAAGAGTACCACTGAGAGTTCGTCTTCGCCCAGCCCGAGCGCCCGGGGTAATGAGTTAGCGTGATCGCGTGCGCCGTTTTCTGCCTCCCCTCTTGATCACCCTCGCCCTCGTCGGATTGTTCGCCGGCGTTGGAGCATTCGTGCTGGGTGGTGAGTTCACCGACGAGATCGACTCCTACAACGACCGCGTCACCGACTATGTGCTCGATGAGGTGGAGTTCGACGAAGACTTCGGCGAGGTTGTCGTCTACGACGTGCTCGAGGATGGTTCGCTCGAGCCCGCACCCGAGGGCGTCACCGCCGACGTGTGGGACCTCTGGATTCGCCTCATCGGCCCCGACGCTGCCGCCACGTCAATCAGCCAGTTTCGCGCGGGGGACTCAGACACGAGCGACACCCTTGCCTACGTCTATCAAGACACGAACCCGCAGTTCTTTACGCTCGCCGTGAACCTCGCGACGGCCGACGACGAGCAGCTCATGGTGGCCACGCTCGTGCATGAATATGCCCACGTGTTTTCGTTTGGGCCCGATGAGTTCGACCGCAAGGCCGAGTCGTGCGAGACCTTCGAGACGATTGAGGGCTGCGCCGAGCCCACCTCATACCTGTACGCCTTCTACGACGCGTTTTGGGCTGACTACACCGATCGCCCCGACCTCGAAAACGTTGACCCCGACATCGCGTGGGAGTTCTACCTGGCTCACGAAGAAGACTTCGTGAGCGACTACGCGGCGACCAACCTCGGCGAAGACTTCGCCGAGAGCTTTATGACCTTTGTCATCGAAGAAGACTGGTCACCCGACACTCCCACGGGCGCGAAGCTCGAGTTCTTCATGCAGTACCCCGAACTCGTTGACTTGCGTGAGCAGATGCGTGCTGGCGCCGCCGAAGAACTCGGGTTGACATAGCGCTATAAAGTGCTATAGCGTTTGGTGAAGCGGTTGATCGACCGCCTCACCCGAACGCGGCACCCCCGGCCGCCTTGACCACGCGGCCCCGGCCGCGTTTCCCAGGAGTCACCATGCAGGTAAGTGTCACCACCGAACCGGGCTTCGTCACGGTCATCATTGCGGGCCGGTTCGACGCCCACGGCATCGAGCGGTTCGACCGCGAGGTCGTTGATCTCATCGACGCTCAGCACGCCAACGTCATCATCGACCTTGCTGAGGTCGAGTTCATGGATTCGAGCGCCCTCGCTGGCCTCGTGCGCGCTCTCAAGGCCACGGTCGCCCACCACGGTTCGGTCACCCTCGTCGCCGTGAGCGACGCTGCCCGCATCATTCTCGAGCTCACGCGTCTCGACGCTGTCTTCACGACGGCCGCCTCGATGACGGATGCTCGTGCCAACGTACTGACGGCTGCCTGAGCCATGACCGCCATCGTCGAGGGGCCGGCCACGTTGCGCAGCGCGTGGGCCGACCTGCTGCCGTCGCGCATGAGCACGAGTGTGCCCGCGCGCGACGTGACGCACGCCGCCCGCGTGCAGCGCGCCCTCTCGACGACTGACCGCCTCACCGTGGGGTCGCTCAGCGCGGCCTCGCACGCCCGCGGCCTCGACGGCGCGAGCGGAGACCTCGTCGACCTCATCGAAGCCGACGGGCGCCTCGTCGCCGTGCTCGGCGACGTGGCGGGTCACGGGGCTGCCGCATCGCTCATTGCTGCTGTGTTGCTCTCGAGCGTGCAGCACCATGTCGCGCACCTGGGCCCCAACCCCGGTGTGTTGCTGTCGGCTGTCGACTCCTCGGTGAGCGCCATGCTTGAGCGCGCCGCTGCGATCGTGACTCTTGCGGTCGTCGTGATCGACCCGGTTGCACACACCCTGCGCATCTCGTCAGCGGGCCACCACCCGGTCATGCTCGCCACCTCCGATTCCGTGCGTCGCCTTGGCCCCACGTGCCCCCCGATCGGAGCGCTCTCCGCGTGCTCGAGCGAGCTCACGGTCGACTTCGAGCCCGGCTCGGCGTTGCTCATGACGAGTGACGGCATCACCGAGCAACCCGATGCTCACGACGCCGAGTTCGGCCTCGAGCGGCTCGCCGCGCTGGCCGATGAGGCTCGCCGACGCACCCCCGTTGCAGCTCTCGCTCGCGTTCTGCACGAGGTCGACGAGCACGCCGCTGGCACGGCGCCGTTCGACGACCGCGCTGTCCTCGTGGTGAGAGCGGGGATGGCACCATGAGAACCCACGACTACCTCATCGACGGCGGGCTCGACTTCTCGTACCTCGACGAGCGCCTCACCACGTTGCTCTCGCGCTCGGCGCCCTGGCTGAACGGCGACGACGCGCGCCGCGCGCGCTTGGGGCTGCACGAGCTGCTCGTGAACATCCGTCGCCACGCCTACAACGGCGCGATCGGTCCGATCAGCGTCGGGATGACCGCCTCACCCGGCGGCGTCACCGTCATGGTCACCGACTGGGGTTCGGGGCTGCCCGAAGTGCAGCGTCGCGTTCTGCCCACCATGTCTGACCAGGGTGGCTATGGCCTCGGCATCATCGACCGCGTCTTCAGTGAAGTCGAGTACCGCCGCGCCTCGGGGCGCAACGAGTGGGTGCTCGCCGTTCACGCCGCGGATGTGACGACGCGGTGACCTCTCTCGCCCTCGCGCAGCCCTCGGCCGCGCGTGCCGCTGGCGTGCGCGCCGAGCAGGCTCGCGCCGCTGAGTTGCGGGTCGCCCGCCGCATCGTGCACGTCGTCAGCGCCGTGTACTTTCTCGTGGCGTTCGTGGTCTTTCGCGAGGTGCTCTTCGCTATTCCTGCCGTCTTGCGCGGTGAGTCGGTCATCGTGGGCGACGAACTCGTTCCGTTCTTCAACGTCAACAGTCAGTTGCTCGAGCAAGCGGCCGGCGAGTTCAACCAGCTCACCAACGGCTACGAGTTTCGCGTTCGCTACTCGTTTCTGACGACATGGCTGCGGCACTACCAAGTGCTTCCTTTTGCGATCTTGCTTGTGATTCCGGCGATCGTCATCGCGGCCTACCGCACGGTCGTGTGGTTCATCACCGATGTCTTCCGCACGCTGTCGCCGGTCACGGTTGCCCTCGCGACGGCTCTGCCCGTCGGCCTGATCTACGCGATCATGATCTACGCCAAGGTCACGCACTTCTACACGCTCGCGCTGGGCCTCGCGATGGTCACCATCTCGGTGCTGCTCATGATGCACTCGCTGCTCTTCTCGACGAAGGGCTGGGTGCGTCGCGCGGTCATTTCCTCGGTCGTCACGCTGCTCAACCCGGCCGTGCACTACCTCGTGCTCTTCGTCGTCTTCATCTTTGTCGCGGGTGTGACGCTCATGCTCGGTGAGCTCGCCGCGTGGATTCGTTCGGGTGGCCCCCGTCGCATGGCGGCATCCGTCGGCGCCCTCCCGAGCCGCGTGCGTCGCGCGGTGCAGTGGGTGCGACGCCCGACGCGACCGCACCGCCCCCTGCGACGCCTGCGCATCCGTCTGCACCGCGCCGGCCAGACCACGATGGGTCGCGGAGTCGTCGCAGTGGCGGTGTTCGTGTTCGTGACGCTCATTCCGTATGTGCTCTTCGTGCAGTTCGTCGCCCTGCGCGGGGTCGAAAACCTGTCAGAGACCGTGCCCGGCGACTTCTACTTCATTCGCGACGCGTCGGTCTCGTGGCTGCACGTGCTGAGCTGGGATCTCGCCGGCATCATGGACAAGATTTTGTACGGCGACTACCTCTCGAAGGTTCCGCGCGTCAGCAACCTTGCCTACACGGTGCTGTTCATCGTGCCGTTCGTCATTCCGCGCATTCGCCGTTCGCTGCTCGTCACGCGTGCCCACCGCCAGTTGTTCGGCGTTCTTGCCGTCGTCTCGACCTTCGCGGTGTGGGCGACGATCGGGTACGCCGAACCGCAGTGGTTTCCGAGTTTTCACCGCACGCTCGCGGCCGTGACGCGCACCCTCGCGGCGAAAGACGGACCCATCGGCACGCTCACGCTCGACATCTCGTCGACGATCGTGCAGGTGTTGCGCTTTCCGCACCGCTTTCAGTTGCTGCTGTTCGTGTTGGCCCCGCTTGTGATGTCGCTGGCGTTGGCCTGGACGATCGACGCGCTCTTGAAGCGGTGGATGCGCCGCCGCGACGCTGCCGAAGCCGCAGCGGCGGCTATCGAGGGCGCGGCCGCGCTCTCCACGCGTGCGATTGCGGCGGCTGCGCGTCGTCGCCACCGCGACGCGATCGTGTTGCGTGCCACGGCGGTCGTCGCCGTCGGCACGGTCTTCTTCGCCCCCCTGCTCTCGAACGAGAACTACCGGCAAGTCTTTTTCTCGGGCAACTTCGGCACCTTTCTCGCGCCCTACCCGGTGGGCGACCTCGACGAGCTCAAGGCCGCTCTGCTTGAACTCGACGAGGGCAAGACCGTCGTGCTGCCGCCCACCGAGACGGCCAAGCTCGTGACCGACGACAACGGCGTCGACCACAAGTTCATCGACAAGTTCTTCATCTACTACCTCGACCTGCCGAGCTACTACTACGGCCTCACGGGCGACAGCTACAACAAGTTCGAGTTCTTCTTGCTGCTGCGCGGGCTCTACTACCAGCAAGACTGGTGGGTCAACGTGGCCCGCGACATCGACCTGCGCTACATGGTCGTCAACAAGAAGCTGCGCGACAACCGCGGAGTCGGCGCCGAGTACTTGCCCGACGTCGAGACCTTCATTGGCCCCGCGATGGAGCGCCAAGAGGCCATGGGCTTCGTCGAGCAGCGCTTCGAAAATGACAGCTACGTGCTCTATGAGCTCGTCGATCGGGCTCCGGATGACCGGCCCACGCTTCTCATCGACTCGAGCTGGAGCGACTACCTCGCCCTCGTCTGGAACCGGCTCGAGCTCACGCGCTGCTACGACCTCGAGTACCTGCCCTTTGCCGAACCCGATGTGCTCACGAGTGCCGCCGGAGATGACCCCACTCTCGTCTATGCGGGCGATTCACCCGAAACGGCTCTCGACCTGTGGACTCTGCAGCATCGCGAGTCGTTCTTCACCCCCTCGCCCAAGATGTTCCCCTTCGACAGCGACATCGTGGCCTCGAGCTACTACCTTTCGCCGATGTTCCGCGCCTTCTTGATGTTCTCGACGACCAAGTGGAACCGCACCGAGATGATCACGCCCGGCGTCTTTGGCACGCTCAACGGCTCGTTCGTCGCGGTACCCCGCGCCACACGGCTGACCATTCAAGTGAAGGTGCCCGACGATGGCCGCTATCGCGTGCTTCTGCGCGGTGCCGCCACCGGCAACGCCGTCACGGTCACGTCGCCCACTCTTGACCTGGTGCGGTCGGTCGAGTTGCAGCCCACGGCGGGCGCCGTCGACTTCTACACCGAAGACACCGTGTACACGCGAGACCGCGTGCCCGAGCCGGTTGCCGACCTTTCGGTGGCCGAGCTCGAAGAGCGGCTCGACTCGGGCCTCGTGGCCGTCAACTCCCGCAACGAGTACCACGACCTCGGCGTCATCGACATCCCCGCCGGCGGTCACAGCCTGCGCTTCGACAAGCTCGACGGCAACCCCCTGCTCGTCGAAGGTGTCGTGCTCGTGCCCGAAGCCGAGTACGACGCGCTCACCGAGGTGGGCTCGACGACGGTGATCACCGACGTCTCACAACTCGACTGCGGCACCGTCTACGACGTCTTTGGGCCCGACACCGAAGGCTACGTCGACCCCGCCGCCAACGAGGCGCATGCCGACCTGACGCAAGAAGAGTTGCTGAGCCTCGCCGCCGCGGGCGTTGACCAACTCGAGCCCGACGAAACGGGCGGCCTGGGCGCCGACTGGCTCGTGCTCTTGCTCGGAGCCCTGCTCTTGCTCGCCGCCACGCTCACGGTGCGCTCGCACACTCGCCTACCGCGCACCGGCGCAACCCCTGACCCCACTTCTGAATCCGATCGAGGAGCCACTCATGACTGACACCACTCCCAACTCGACGCGCGTTGTGATGCTCGGCACCCACGGGCAGTACAACATCGGCGATGAGCTGCTGCTCGCAACGTTCTTGCGGCAACTCGGCACGCAGTACGACTACGTCGTCAACACCTACGACCCGGCCGACACGGCAGCTCGCATTGATCCGGACTACCGGGTCGAGCTGATCAACACCGCCGGCGACCGACTCGCGCTGCTGCGGCACTTGCGGCGCGCTGATGCGGTGGTGTTTGCCGGCGGGAGCATCCTCAAAGAGCTCTCGGCGGCGACGGGCCGCAATCGCTACGCGACGCTGCTCATGATTCTGGCCGTCGTCACGGCCACGCGGGTCATCGGTCGCGCACCCATGGCGATGCTCAACATCGGAGTCGGACCCATTCGCACGCGCTTCGGCCGGTGGCTCGCGGGCCGCATTCTCAACCAGGTCACGCTCGTGACGGTGCGCGATGCCGGCTCGGCGGCGCTGTGTGAGCGCATCGGCGTGCGTCGCCCCGTCGTGAGCTCGACCGACGCCGTGTTCTCGGTCGAGCCCGAGTGGTTGCGCGGGGGAGCCCCGCGACCCGCGGCCGACACCGGCACTCTTCGCATCGGTCTGAGCCTCAACCACGACATCGATACGCCCGAGAACTGGGAGCACGTTGTTGCGACGCTCGCGCACGCCGTGCGCGATCTCGGTGCCGAGCGAGCGATCGAGGTGCACGGTCTGCCGATGCAATCACGCGGCAAGACGCACGACGATGCCACGGTGTTGCGCGACTTTGCCGAGCGCATCGCTCCCGTGCCGTTCGTTGAGCACCGCCCCGATGACATCGTCGAGGTTGCCCGCATCATCGAGCAGTGCGACCTCATCGTCGCCGAGCGGCTGCACGCGATCATCACGAGCGCCAAGCTCGGCGTGCCCGTGGTGCCGCTCGCGTACGACGTCAAGGTGCGGCAGGTTGCGAGCGTGCTTGGCCTCGACGACGTAAGCATCGACTTGAGTGCCTCGTTCACGGCCGAGCAGGTGCACCAGGCGATCGCCCGCGTGGCCGACGATCGCACGGGAGCGCGCGCCGCGCTCGCGCGCAACACCGAGTTACTGACCGTGCGGGCGCGCGCGAGCTTCGACCAAGCCCGCGGCTGGCTGGCAGGAGTACGCGCATGACGACAACGGCCCCGCGCCGCGTCGGCGCACGCACCGTGCTCACGGGCAGCGCACTGCTCTCCACGACGATGCTCGCCGTGAGTGCCGCGAACTACGCGCTCAACTTCGTGCTTGCTCGCCTGCTCGACCCGGCCGAGTTTGGCGATGCCTCGCTCGCTATCACGCTCGTGCTCGCTGCCGCCGTCATCGCAGCCACGCTGCAACTCGTTGCCTCGAAGTCGGTCGCGGCCGACCCCGAGTCACTCGAGGCCGTGCGCCGCACTCTCGTGCGCGGCGCCCTCGTGGCCGGCGCGGTGGCAGTGCTCGTGCTCGGAGGGGGTGCGTGGCTCATCGCTGACGCCCTGAGCGTGTCGACCCCGTGGATGCTCGTCATCGTCTCTCTCGGGCTGCCGATCTACTTCGTCCAGGCCGTGCACCGCGGGGCGCTGCAAGGTCAGCTGCGGTTTGGGCGGCTCGCACTCAGCTATGGGGTGGAAGCCGCCGTACGCGTCATCGTCGTGCTCGCGCTCGTCGTCGCGGGGCTGGGCGTCATCGGGGCATCCGTCGGCATTCTGCTCTCGTTTGTGGCCTCGGCGGCGATCGCCCGCGCTCGGGGTGGCGACCGTTCACCGCGCCCGCAAGGCGTCGCCTGGTCGGTCGTGCGCGGCGCCGTGGTGGCCGCGGTGGTGTTGCTGCTCGGCCAGACCTTGCTCAATAATGCCGACCTCATCATCGCGAAAGCAGTGCTTGATGCCCCGACGGCCGGCGTCTATGCGGCCGCCGCGGTGCTCGGGCGGTCGGTCTTTTTCGTGTCGTGGTCGGTCGTGCACGTGGTGTTTCCGGTCATCGCGTCGGTCTCGAGCACCCCGGAACAGCGTCGCCGTGCGTTTGCCACGGCGGTCGCGATCATCGCCGGGGTCGGGGGAGCGGCCGTGGGGCTCGCTGCGCTCGCGGGCGAGCCGCTCGTGCGCGTGCTCTTCGGCGACGCCTACGCAGCGGCGGGCGCTCTGCTCGTGCCCTACCTCGTGGCGACGTCACTCTTCGCGCTCGCCAATCTGCTGGCGGCGGCCGATCTGGCTCGCGGCAACATCGCGGCGCCCGCCGTGCTCGCGGTCGGAGCCGTGCTGCAGACGGCGGCTCTCGCGCTGTGGGCACGCAGCCCGGAGGCGCTTGTCTGGGGCCAAGTGATCGGTACAGCCGTGATCGTGCTCGCGCTCGGTGCGCTCGTGGTCGTGCGGTGGGTGCGCACGCGTCGGGCATCCACTCTTGACATGGCGCTATAAAGCATTATAACGTTTACCGACCCGAAGGACACCATGAACCCTCAACCCGAATCGGCCTACGCGGCCTATGCGGCCTGGCGCGACACTCCGCAGACCGGCCCCATTGATCTCAGTATCGTCATTCCCGCCTACAACGAGCAGGCGCGCATCGTGCCCACGATTGGTGCGTTTGCCGCCCACTTGGCGCTCTCGGGCCTGACGTGGGAGCTCATCGTTTCTGACGACGGCTCGCGCGATGCCACGCGTGCACTCATCGACCTGCTCGATCACGCCAACGTGCGCGTCGTCGAAGCGCCGGCCAACGCGGGCAAAGGCGCCGCCGTGAAGCGCGGCTTTGCCGCGGCGCGCGGGCGCATGGTGCTGTTCTCCGACGCGGACAACGCGACTCCGGCTGACGAGCTCGATGGCCTCATCGCTCGCCTCGAGGCGGGTGCCGACGTCGCTATCGGATCGCGTGCGGCCGACGGAGCTGATGTCGTGAACCGTTCGTTGCTGCGCCGCACGCTCACCGCGGGTCTTCGCGGCGTCGTGCGCATCGGTCTCGGCATTGGCGTGGCCGACACGCAGTGCGGCTTCAAATTGTTTACCGCTGAAGCCGCCCGACGCATTAGCTCGGCGCAGACGGTCGAGGGCTTCTCGTTCGACCTCGAGATGCTGCACCTCGCCGAACGGTTTGGCTACGAGATTGCCGAGGTGCCCGTTCGCTGGTTCGATGCCCCGGGGTCGAAAGTGCAGCCGGGTCGCGAAGCAGTGCGGTTCGTGCTGTCAATCGTGCGCATCCGTCTCAACGCCATTCAGGGGGTCTACCGCCATGCGTGAAACCACGATCGCTGTTGTGACGGCGCTCAGCCCCAGCAGCACAACGCTCGCCGAATACGGCCTTCATCTGCTCACCGCCCTGGGGCGTAAGCCCGGCGTGCGCGTCGTCGCCCTGGTCGAAGATCTGCCGCTCGACTACCCGACGATTGAGGGCGTTGAGGTGCGCCGAGCGTGGCGGTTCAACGCGCTCACGACACCCGTGCGCCTCGCTCGTGCCGCGCGCGCGGCCGGTGCTGACATCGTCATCATCAACGCGCACTTTGGCAGCTTCGGCGCCTCGCGCGCCTCAGCGGCGCTGGGGCTCATGACGCCCGTGGCGCTTCGACTGAGTGGGATTCCCGTGATCACACTCATGCACAACATCGTTGAGACGGTCGACCTCGCGGCCGCAGGATTCCGCGCGTCGCGCCCCGTCGAAGCCGTGTTGCGCGCGATCGGCACGAGCCTCACGTGGCTCGTGCTGCGCTCGACCCTCGTGACGACCACGATGCCGCGCTACGTCGAGATTCTGCGCGCGAAGTATCGCGCCGACAACGTGGCTCTCACGCCGCACGGAGCTTTCGATGCTCCGCCCGCGCCGGTCGTGCGACCCGACGGCGCCGAGGTGGTCATGACGTTCGGCAAGTTCGGCACCTACAAGAAGGTCGAAACGCTCATCGAGGCGGTGCGTCTGCTGGGCCGCCCGGGGCTCACGCTCGTGATCGCCGGCACCGATAGCCCCAACACGCCCGGATACCTCGCTGACGTCGAGGCCAACTACGGTGGCGACGACGTTCACTTCACGGGCTATGTGCCCGAAGACGCGGTCGAGAGCACTTTTCGCGACGCGACCGTGACGGTCTTTCCGTACACAGCCACGACCGGTAGCTCGGGCGTTTTGCACCAGGCAGGGGCTTTCGGATGCCCTCCGATTCTTCCCCGCCTCGGCGACCTCGAAGACCTCATCATCGACGAGGGCTACACGGGCGCGTTCTTTGCTCCCGATGACGCAGCCGATCTCGCGCGCGCGATCGAGGGATTGCTCGATGACCCGGCCGAGCGGCAGCGCATCGCTACCGGCAACCACGCCGCAGCAATTGGGCTCTCTCTCGACGAGGTGGCCGATTGGTATCTCATGCACATCGGTTCGATCGTGCACGACTCAGCGCTCGCCCTTTTGACCCCCGGTGAATCGGCCGCAGGGGTTCGCACTCTTCATAAAGTTTTGTAGAGTAGACACCATGCTTTCATCTCCTGAGTTGGTCGCGCGCATCAGAGCGGCGAACGGCGACACGCAAGAGGGTCTGGCCCGTCGGCTCGGCGTCTCGTACCCCACCATCAATGCGTGGGAGCGCGGGCGCAGCGAACCCACGCCGCGCCACCGCCGCACCCTCGAAGAGCTCGCCGCTGAGCTCGAAATCGTGCACGAGCTCGTGGTGCTCGTCATCGACGATGACCCGGTGACTGCTGAGCTCGTGCGCGCTGCCGCCACGGGCCTCGATGCCGCGGTGTCGGTCGAGTCGGCGCTTGACGGGTGGGAAGGTCTCGTCAAGTGCGGCGCGCTCAAGCCCAGCCTGCTTTTTCTCGACATCATGATGCCGGGCATCGACGGTCTCGAGGTGGCCCGCCGCCTGCCGTCTGTTGACGGCCTTGACCACTTGCGCGTGGTGTTCGTGACCGCATCCCAAAGCCCTGACGTGCTTGCGCGGGCAGCGGCTCTCGGAACCGCGGTCATCGGCAAACCCCTCGAGCTCGACACACTCGCGGCTGTCATGGCCGAATCACTCGACGCGGTGCCCTCGCGGTGAGCGACTCGCAGTCGGAGGTGCTCGGCGAGCTCGTCGCCGGGCTTCCGGCTGCCGTGTATCGCACGACGACTGATGGTCAATGGGTCGCGGGTAACCGTGCCCTCGTTGAGCTCGTCGGCGCTGAGTCGTTCGACGAACTCAGCACGCTCAACGTTCGCGACATCTACGCCGACCCCGCGCGTCGTGATTGGCTCGTCAAGCGAGCCCACGAGGGCCTCGAGATTCCCGTCGAAGACCTGCAGATTCGCCGCCTCGATGGCGAGTTGCGCTGGATTCGCGTCACCTCGCACGCGGTTCACGATTCCGATGGTGCGGTGGCGTACTTCGAGGGCGTCATGGAAGACGTCAGCTCGCTGCACGCGGTCGACAGCCGCCTGCAGCGGTCGAACACGCTGCTCGACTCGCTCACGCGCATGCAAGACCAGTACATGGCGGGCGTCGACGTCGGAGAACTCTTTGACGGCTTGCTCGACGAGCTCTTGAAAACCACCGGTAGCGAGTACGGCTTCATTGCCCAGTTGCTGCACGACAACAACGGCCCGTTCTTGCGCACGTGGGCAATGTCAGACATTTCGTGGAACGACGCGACTCGGGCCATGTTTCAGCAGTACGGGCCGCGGGGCATGGAGTTTCACAACCTCGACACTCTCTTTGGCCGCGTCGTGACGGGTGACGCGCCGGTCATCGCCAACACGGTGGCGAGCGACCCGCGCGCGGCGGGGCGCCCGCACGGGCATCCGCCGCTCGATACGTTCTTTGGGCTTCCGATTCGCAAGGGCGGATCGGTCATGGGGATGCTCGCTCTCGCCAATCGCCCGGGCGGCTTCGACGACGAGCTCGTGCACTTTCTCACGCCCCTCGTCGCCACCGTGGGCAGCCTTATCGAGGCCGCGACCGTCGAGCGCGAGCGCGCGGCCGCGTTCGAACGCAACGAGCGTCAAGAAGCGCTGCACCGTTCGATCGTCGAGCACGCAGCCGATGCCATCGTGACCTTTCGCGAGTGCGGCACGGTCGTGCTGGCGAATCGTGCGGCTGCGCAGCTCGTCGGGCTCGAGCCCAACGAGGTCGTGGGGGAGCGCTTGCGGCGGTTCATTCCGCGCGCGCTGTTGCGTGACACCGTCGAGCAGGCGACGCGCGCGCTCGCGCGCGGGGTGAGCGTGGAGCTCACGGTGCTCCGCGCCGACGGTACCGAGCGCCCCATCGAAGTGACGTTCGTGCAGGGTGAATACGACCACTCGGGCGTGACCACGCTCATTGCCCGCGACATCGGTGCCCGCAAAGAGATCGAGCAAGCGCTGCGCACCGCGCGCGATGCCGCCCAGCGAACGGCGCGCGTGAAAGACGAACTGCTCGCGGGCATGAGCCACGAACTGCGCACGCCGCTCAACGCGGTGATTGGGCTGTCGGCCGTGTTGCAGCGCGACGTGTACGGGCCACTACTGCCGAAGCAAAAAGAGTATGTGGCGCAAATCGAGTCGAGTGGCCGCCACTTGCTCGAGGTCATTTCGACGATCCTTGATCAGGCCAAAGCCGAAGCCAACAAGATCGAGCCGAGCTTCGCCGTCACCGACGTGGCCGAGCTCGTGCAGAGTGCACTGGGTCTCGCTGGTGAGCTTGCGCTCGGAAAAGGGCTCTCGGTGGGCGTCGAGGTCGCTTCTGACCTGCCACCCATCTACGTCGACGTACTGCGCGCGCGCCAAGTGTTGCTCAACCTGCTCTCGAACGCGGTCAAGTTCACCCCCTCGGGTGGGCGCATCGGCATGCGCGCCGAGCACACGGGAGACGTTGTCGCGGTGACCGTGTGGGACACCGGAATCGGCATCGCGCCCGCTGACCTCGATCGCATCTTCCAGCCCTTCGAACAAGCTGACTCGTCGCTCTCGCGACGCTACGAAGGAACCGGACTCGGGCTCGCCCTCAGCCGTCGGCTCGCCGAGCTTCTCGGCGGCACCCTCACCGTCGCGAGCACGCTCGGTGAGGGCTCGCAGTTCACGGTGACGTTTCCGGTTGTCGCCAACGACTCCTAGAACTTTCGCCGCTCAGTTCAGCTCGAGACGCATGACGAGCCGACGCTTCGACGGATGGCTGACCTCGGTAAAGCCGGCGGCCAGAAACGGCCCCACCGGTCCGACGCTCAACTCGTCCCACGTAACCTCGGCGCCCTTCGACAGCATCGGGTAACCCTCGATCGCGAGAGCACCGCGCTCGCGCGCGTGCTCGACCGCCGCCGCAACGAGGGCGTAAGTGAGGCCGCGACCGCGGAATCCGCGGCGCACCACGAGACACGCCACGGCCCAGACGGTTGGGTCATCTTTAGCCTCGCGGCGGCCGGCCCAGGGCACGGGGGAGCCGGCGAGGCGGCGGAAGGCGGGGCGAGCATCCACGGCAGCCCACGCCGCCGGTTCGTCGTCGACGTAGGCCACAATGCCCGCGGTTCGCGCGGGATCGCGATCGAACCCGTGATCGTCGCAGCCGACAGCCTCGCGCAATACGGCCGAGCGCTGCTCGACCGGCAGCGCGTACCACTCTCGATCGCCGAGCCGTTGCCGCGTGCACTGGCAACGGGCTGCCGTGCCCGTGAGAATCGCCTGCAGGTCATCCCAGCTCGCCTCATTGGCAGCAACGATGCGGATGCTCGGCTCGCCCACGAGCTTCACGTTAGTCGTCGGCCGCGTGCGCCTCGGGCTCGGCGCTCTCGGCCTTTTCACGTTTCCAGGGCTGCGCGGCAATAAGCCACACGACTATTGCGACGCCCAGGTAGACCGCATAACCAATGCTCCACGCCACGAGGTCGAGCTCGACGAGTTGCCACGAGTCAGGCAGGGGCACGAGCACGATCAAGAAGCCGGCGACTGAGACCGCGTAGAGGGCGAGCCACAAGAACCTGCTGAACGCCCAGATTGACTGCCCGCTCAGGCCACGCAAGGGCAGCAGGGCGAGGGGGAGCGCCGAGACGCCCGCGATGGCGATGCCGCTCAACGACTCGAGAGCGATGAGTTCGAGAAGGCTCGGGTCTGCTCCGATGACGGGAACCAGCGCGCTGTAGACACCCCACGCGGCTGCCGAGACGACGATCATGAAGCCCGTCATGAGCACGGCCGACCCGGCACGCGCGCGCGTGCTGATCGCCGCCCCGAAGCCCACGCCGGCAACGAACCCGAAGATTACGCCGGGTTCGAACCCCGACAGCAGACTGGCAACAACGGCCAGCGCGACAAACGCGATCGTGAGAATGCGGAACTCGATGCGCGGGCGTGACTCGGGATGCGTGCGACGCATCGTGAGCGTCACGACCGCCCAGCCGAGGGCGATCACGACGAGAAAACCGGCCGTTATCGACAGAGCCGTGCGCAGCCCGACAGCGTCGAATCCGAAGTCGGGGTCGACAATTGCGGATGCCGCGGCCGCGATCAACAGGCCACCGATCGCGGCGGGCCAGCCGAGCAGCGTCAAGGGCGGCCGAGTCACGGTCTTGCCGCGTTTCTCGGCGCGCGCTGCCCGGCGTTGCTCAATGCGGGCGGCCACGCGCTCGCTGCTCGAGTCGAGCAGCACGGCCGGAAACGCGATGACGATGGCGAGCACGAGTGCTCCCGAACTTGCCCACAGCAGATTGGTGGGAGTGACCACGTCGCGCACGGTTCGCAACTGGCTCAAGAATCCCGCATCATCGACCGCACGGGTCTCTTGCGTGCCTTGAGCATCCGAATCGATCGGCTCAGCCGTGACGATGGGTGTCGCGGTGGGCGTCGGACTCGGGGTGGGGCATGTGCCGTCGATGAGACACGACGAGCCCGAGACGCGCGCGAGCGTACCCGTGATGGTCGCGGCCGCCGCCGTCGCATCTGACGCGTCGGGGCACGATGCCGCGGTCGCCGCCGACTCTCGCGTCACCACGGCCGTGTCGCCGGTGACGTCGATCGCGACCGAGCCGGCACCAACGAATCGCAGCGCACACAGGTCGCCATACAGCGGTAGGTCGGCTCGAGCGGCGCCGTCGACCATCGCGATGCTTTGGTCGTTCGTGGGGGACGACACGAAGTCACCCGAGAGAATGATGACGAGTGCCGTGCAGGGGTCAGTGGCGCAGTCAACAGTGAGGCGCGCGGTCAATGGCACCGTGTCGCCCTCGACAGACGTCAGCGTGAGCGAGCCTTCGTACACGATCGGTTCGGCAGGATCGATCGTGGTCGCCGACGCGCCTGGCCCCGAGAGCGTCATCGCCAGTGCACCCACCGTGGCGAGCACGGTGACCGCCCAGCGTGAACTCGGCGAGAGGCGTTGTGGCGAAGCGTGTCGGGTCACGAATACTCCAGGAGGGTGCGGCGCGGCGAATCAGGGGATGGCTCATCGTAGGGCCCGCGTGTTTCGCGGGCGTGTCGGGCTGGCTCTCGCGGGCGCAAGGCCGCACCCGCACCGCCGATAGGCTGAGGCTGTGTCTAAAGTCTTGACCTCTCTGCCCGTCGGCGAACGCGTCGGCATCGCTTTCTCTGGAGGTCTCGACACCTCTGTGGCCGTCGCGTGGATGCGCGACAAGGGTGCGATTCCGTGCACCTACACGGGCGACCTCGGTCAGCCCGACGAGCCCGACGTCGAGGCCGTGCCGGGCCGGGCGAAAGAGTACGGCGCCGAGATCAGTCGCCTCGTCGATGCGAAGGCGGCTCTCGTCGAAGAGGGGCTCGTGGCGCTCGCGTGTGGTGCGTTCCACATTCGCAGCGGCGGCAAGGTCTACTTCAACACCACGCCGCTGGGTCGGGCCGTTACGGGCACGATGCTCGTGCGCGCCATGAAAGACGATGGCGTCGAGATCTGGGGCGACGGCAGCACCTACAAGGGCAACGACATCGAGCGCTTCTATCGCTACGGATTGCTCGCCAACCCCCGTTTGCGCATCTACAAGCCCTGGCTCGACGCTGACTTCGTCACCGAGCTGGGTGGGCGCCAAGAGATGAGCGAGTGGCTCGTCGCCCACGGCTTCCCCTACCGCGACTCGGCCGAGAAGGCCTACTCCACCGACGCCAACATCTGGGGCGCCACGCACGAAGCCAAGACCCTCGAACACCTCGATGTGTCACTCGAGACCGTCGAGCCCATCATGGGCGTGCGCTTCTGGGACTCCGCGGTCGACATCGCGACCGAAGACGTGACCGTCACGTTCGTCGAGGGTCGCCCGACCGCCCTCAACGGCGTCGAGTTTTCGGATGCTGTGCAGCTGGTGCTCGAAGCCAACCGCATTGGCGGCCGCCACGGCTTGGGCATGAGCGACCAGATCGAAAACCGCATCATCGAGGCGAAGAGCCGCGGCATTTACGAGGCTCCCGGAATGGCCCTGCTGCACATCGCGTACGAACGCCTCCTCAATGGCGTGCACAACGAAGACACGATTGCGAATTACCACGCCGAAGGCCGACGCCTCGGCCGCCTCATGTACGAGGGCCGGTGGCTTGACCCGCAGTCGCTCATGCTGCGCGAGAGCATCCAGAAGTGGGTGGGCTCGGCCGTGACCGGCACGGTCACGCTGCGCCTTCGCCGCGGTGACGACTACACGATTCTCGACACGAGCGGGCCCGGCCTGTCGTACTCGCCCGAGAAGCTCTCGATGGAGCGCGTCGGTGACGCGGCCTTTGGCCCCACCGACCGCATCGGTCAGCTCACCATGCGCAACCTCGACATCGCTGACTCGCGCGCGCGGCTCGAGCAGTACGCCGCGCAAGGTTTCATCGGCGGCGCGACGGCGGCACTCGTGGGCAGCATCACGGCGGGGGAGAGCGACGAGGTCGTCGAGCACGCCGTGCCGTTGACCGCCGAGCGCGAGGCTCTCGCCGAGGCCGTTGACGCGGCGAACGAAGCTTCGTCGTTCGACTCCGGTACTGACTAGCAGCTTCTAGCGGTCGACGGATTCGCGCGCGTCGACGACGCGTTGCCCTGCTGCGCGCGCGGCGAGTCCCTGGCGCTCACGGTCGATCACCAGAGTCACGATGATCGCCACCACGAGCGCGAGCGAGAGCACGTCTCCCACCACGGGAATGAGCTCACTGAGCACGATCACTCCGCCGAGCCCGAGCGTGGCCCGCACGAGCCGCGCGAGCACCGTGGGCTTCCACCCGCCGGTTGATCGCAAGAGCACCGCGGATTCGCCGATCGTCGTACCGGTCACGAGCACCGGCACGAGGTAAACGGCGAGACCGACGGCGATGCCGAGCGCGGTCTCGAGCGGGTCGGTCACGGTGGGCGATCCGGGGGCGATGACGAGGATGCGGAGCAGTGACACCACGAGGCCCGCAATGAGCGAGACGAGGCTGAAGACGAGCACGTCGCTGAGCATCCCGAGCAGTCGACGACCCACGGTCACGGGTCGGGGCTCGGCGACCGAGGGTGCGAGGGCCTGTCGGCGACGCAGCAGAGCGAGTGCGATGAGCGAACCGATGACGGCGCCGAGGGTGTTGTGGGTCAGGTCGGTGACGGAGAAGAGCCGGTACGAGCAGGGGTAGAGCCCCCAGATTCCCGTGAGCTGGGTGGTCTCGACCGCGAGCGATACGACGAGCCCGCTCAGCGCGGCACGCGCAACGCCCCAGCCGAAGAGGTAGCGGACGAGAAAGCCCAGCGGCATGAAGAAAATGATGTTGAGTACGACCACTTGCAGGGCCGCGTTGGCGATGAGACTCGTTCCTGACTGCTGAATGAGCAGAATGTCGCGAATGTCGGTGAGCAAATCGAGGTTGGGCGTCGAGCACCGGTAGTCGTCGGTGATCGCCGGGGCCGGAAGGATCGTGTACGTCCAGATCGCCAAGAACGACACGAGTAAGGCCGCCCAGCCGATCGTGCGCCCGACGGTCATGCCGCCGCGCAGTCGGTAGCTCGCGGCCACGAACGGCACGAAGAGAAGCACGGCCACGATTGCGCCGATGACGATGGCGATGATGCCGGGGGTGATGCGATCCACGACAGGCTCCTGGGTGCGGGTGGCGAGGGGGCCGTGCGGAGCGAGAAGAGACCCGCGGGCCGTGCTTCAGGCTACTGCTGGTCACCGCGGCTCGGAGTGATTGACCCCCACGGTCGCGATCGATAATATACAACCAAATGGTTGTGCGAATGGCGACGATGAGCGACGGTGACGTCGATGCGATTTTCCACGCGCTCGCCGACGCGACGCGGCGCGACATTGTGGCCCGCGTCATCGAGCGCGAGCAATCGGTGTCGAGTCTCGCCGCCGCATACGCCATGAGTTTCGCCGCCGTGCAGAAGCACGTGGCGGTGCTCGAGCGGGCATCCCTCGTCGTCAAGCAACGCCGGGGGAGGGAGCAGATCGTGCACGCCGACCCGGCGACGCTCGAGCGCGCTCGACTGCTTCTCGAGCGCCTCGAGACCCTGTGGCGGCATCGTGCCGCTGCGATCGACAGAGTCCTCGCCGAGGATCCCGAAACATAAAGGAGCTCCCCATGCCCGTGTTGAGCGCGCAGAGCGATCTCGAGGCACTCAGCCTTACGTTCGTGACGGAACATGCCGCCCCGATCGAGCGCGTCTGGCAGCTGTGGGCCGACCCGCGGCGACTCGAGCGCTGGTGGGGGCCGCCGGAGTGGCCGGCTACGGTCACCGCCCACGACTTCACGGTCGGCGGTCGGGTGAGCTACCACATGACCGGACCGGCCGGCGAGGTTTCTGCGGCGTGGATGCGCGTGACCGAGATTGATGCCCCCTGGCACGTGCGCTTCGATGAGGGTTTCAGCCACGACGACGGCACCGACAACCCCGCGATGCCGGCGGGGGAGTGCGATGTGCGGTTCGAGGCCCTCGATGACCATCGCACCCGCATGACGGTGGTGTTCTCGTACGCCTCTGTCGACGATCTTGACCTCGTGACCCGAATGGGAATGATCGAGGGCTTTAGCTCCGCGGCCGGTCAGATTGAGTCGGTGCTCGCCGGCTGATTAGCGATTCGGATGCCACGTATCGAGCGCGCGCGCCTTGCGTTCGAGCACCCCGCGTTGCGCAGCGTTGCCCACCAACTCGGCAGCGCGGGTGAGTTCGACACGCGCCTCATCGTTGCGACCGAGTCGCGCGAGAAGTTCGCCGCGAACGCTCGGGATCAGGTACGAGGCGGGCAATGCGTTTGATGCCACGAGCTCATCGACGATGCGCAAGGCGGCATCGGGGCTATCGGCCATGGCCACCGCGACCGCTCGATTGAGGTCGACCACGGGGCTCGGGGCCACACGTCCGAGCACGTCATACAGCACCACGATGGTCGACCAGTCAGTGGTGTCGACACTCGACGCAACCGCATGCTGTTCGGCAATGGCGGCCTGCAAGGTATACGGTCCACGACCGCGCCCCTGGGCATCCGCCCGACGCAGCGCCTCGCGACCCCGCCGGATCGCGCTGCGGTCCCATCGCGAACGATCTTGATCCTCGAGCAGTACGGGTGAGCCATCGGCGGCGATCCGGGCCGCGAAGCGTGATGACTGCAATTCCATGAGTGCGAGAAGACCGTGGGCTTCAGGCTCGCGCGGCAGCATCGCGCAGAGCCGACGACCAAGCCGCACTCCTTCCTCGGCAAGTTCGCGCCGCACCCACTGTTCACCATCAGTCGCGGCATACCCCTCGGTGAACACGAGGTAGACAACGCGCAGTACGCCCTCGAGTCGCTCTTTCCACTCTGAAGGGTCGGGAGATTCGAACGGCACGCCAGCCGCAGACAGCGAGCGCTTGGCGCGCACGATCCGTTGTTGCATAGTCGGCACGGGAACCACAAACAGCCGGGCTACTTGCTCACTGGAGAGTCCACCGACGAGCTTGAGCGCGAGTGCGCACTGTGCCTCCGTGGAGAGCACGGGATGGCAGGCGATGAACAACAGGCGCAACACGGCATCGCCGATCGGCTCGACACCATCGGAGCTCTCTTCGCGCAGATCACGGGCGATGCCCGCATAGCGTTCATCGAGCGCATCGCGGCGGCGCCAGGCGTCGATCGCGCGGCGCTTGGCCACAGCGGTCAGCCAAGCGCCGGGGTTCTCCGGCACGCCATCGCGCGCCCATGACCGCAGCGCCTCGGCGCATGCCTCTTGGGCGCAGTCTTCCGCGAGACTGACATCTCGTGTCATCGCGGCGAGGGTCGCGATGACACGGGCTCCTTCGATGCGCCACACCGCGCCGAGCCGGCGGGCGATCTCGTCACCCACCGGCGTCGCGGCGTGGACGTCGGCCACTACGATTCGCGCTTGTGGGCGAGTTCGTCGAGCCAGCCCTGCTCTTTCTGGATGAACTCGTTGTCGGCGAAGTCGGCGAAGTCGCTCTCATCGGTCAGCCGGCGTACCTCGAGCTTCGCTCCCGGGCCCAGGGGGCAGCGGCGAGCCCACTCGATCGCCTCATCTTTGTTGGCTACTTCAATCGTCCAGAATCCGTTGAAGAGCTCATGCACTTCACCGTATGGACCGTCGGTGACGAGAGCAGGGCTCGTCGAAAAGTCGACGACGAATCCTTCGACGGGGTCGCTCAAGCCGCCGCCGCCGACCATGACGCCTGCCTCCATCATCGACTCGTTGAAGGCGCCCATGGCATTGATGATCTCCTCCATGTCGAGGTCTTTGCTGGCTTCTAGTGCCGCGGCGCTCGACCGCATGATGAGCATGTACTGAGGCATGACTACTTCCTTCCGTTGGCGGGCCGCGTAGTACGACCCTCTCACTATTGCGTCGAACAGGCGCGGCGGAAATCGACACGGGGCAAAGAAATTGGTGACAGCGTGCATCCGTCTCCCAATAGCCATCGCCGCTGCCGCTCGCGGCACCGCGCGTCATCCCGATACGGCAATACCCTGCGCAATGAACCGCGTACCCTGGAGGGCATGGCAGGCGAACGCGGCATCCGCAACAACGGCACGGCCGCGACTCCGAAATCGACGACGGATGCCCGCCCGCAGGTTCGCCCGACCACCGAGGGTTGGCAGCAAAAGATGGGGCCCGACGGCCGCCCCGTGCTGCAATTCGCCGAGCCTAAGCGGGGCAAACCTCCCGTGCACCTCGCCGATCTGACGCCTGAACAGCGCACGGCGCGCGTCATCGAACTCGGCTTGCCCGGTTTTCGCGCCAAGCAACTGAGCACTCACTACTTCACGCACTACACGACCGACCCTGCAGCCATGACTGATCTGCCCGCGGGTGTGCGCGATGAACTTGTCGCCGGCATGCTTCCGCCACTCTTGACCGAGGTGCGTCGCTTGCGCACCGACAAGGGCGACACGATCAAGTTTCTCTGGAAGCTGCACGACGGCGCCCTCGTCGAGAGCGTGCTCATGCGTTACTCCGGGCGAATCACCCTGTGCGTGAGTTCGCAGGCGGGGTGCGGCATGAACTGCCCATTCTGCGCCACGGGCCAAGCGGGGCTCACGCGCAACATGTCGAGCGCGGAAATCGTCGACCAGATCGTGCAGGCCAATGCGGCCATCGCCGCGGGCGAGCTGGGTGGCAAGAAGCGCGGCGAGACCACGCCCGAGCGCGTCAGCAACATTGTCTTCATGGGAATGGGCGAGCCGCTCGCCAACTACAACCGCGTGATGGATGCTCTGCGCACGATGGTCGAGCCGCAGCCGAACGGCCTCGGCATGAGCGCTCGGCACATCACGGTGTCGACGGTCGGGCTCGTGCCGGCCATCCTGAAGCTCGCCGACGAGAAGATTCCGGTGACGTTCGCGCTCAGTCTGCACGCGCCCGATGACCAATTGCGCGACGAACTGATTCCCGTCAACTCGCGCTGGAAGGTCGATGAGGCCCTCGATGCCGCGCGCGCTTACTTCGACGCCACTGGTCGGCGCGTCTCGATCGAGTACGCCCTCATCAAAGACATGAACGACCACGCCTGGCGTGCCGACCTGCTCGCGCAGAAGCTCAACGAGCGCGGGCGTGGCTGGGTGCACGTCAACCCGATCCCGCTGAATCCGACGCCCGGCTCGATCTGGACGAGTTCAGAACCCGCGGTCATGCGTGAGTTCGTGCGTCGCCTCGAAGACTCGGGAATTCCGACGACACTGCGCGACACCCGCGGCAAAGAAATCGACGGGGCCTGCGGGCAGCTCGCTGCCGCCGATTAGCGACGCCGAACATCCCTCGGGTCCGCCATACTGAGCGTATGTTCCTCGATCAGATCAACGAGTTCTTCACGCAAGTTGTCGGCATCAGCGTCGCGGTCGTTTTTGCGATCATCATCATCATCGTGCTGTTGCGCGGCATCAAGGTGGCGAAGCCTGATGAGGCGATCATTGTCACCTCGCGCCAGCGCACGCCGAAGGAGCGCGCGCAGAACGCCGAGATGGAGAACGTCGGGCAGCGCGTGGTGTTTGGCTCGCGCGTCTTCGTTAAGCCGATCGTCGAGGCCTACTTCAAGCTCAGCCTGCGCTCGCGCCAACTCAACGTGCAAGCCACGGCGCAGACGCGTGACGCCATCACGATTCGTGTCAACGCCGTTGCCGTCGTCAAGGTTGGTGGTTCTGAGGCCATGGTGCGCGCTGCTGCTCAACGCTTCTTGAACCAGCAAGACCAGATCGAGTCGTCGACCGAAGAGGTGCTGAGCGGTTCGGTGCGCTCGATCGTCGGCCAGCTGACCGTGACCGAGATCATCACCAACCGCTCGGCGCTCCAGGAGCAAGTGCTCGAGGCCGTGCGCGAAGCCCTCGACATCCAGGGTCTGCAAATCGACACCCTGCAGATCAAGGAAATCGACGACGACAACAACTACATTCGCGACCTCGGTCGTGCCGAAGCGGCCCGCGTGAAGCAGGTCGCCGAGATCGCCGAGGCTCAGGCTCAGCAGGCGTCGGAAGAAGCGCGCATCGCGGCCGCCCAGAAGATCGCCGAGAGCCAGCGCGCGCTTGACCTGCGCAACGCCGAGATTCAGAAAGAGACCGACAAGGCTCGGGCCGAAGCGGCCGCGGCGGCTCCGCTCGCCGAGGCCATCGCGCAGCAAGAGGTCGTGAGCCAGCAAGAGCTCACCGCCCAGAAGCGCGTGGGTCTGCGCAAGCAAGAGCTCGACGCTGAGGTGCGTGCCGTCGCTGATGCACAGGCCTACGCGATTGAGAAAGAGGCCAATGCGGCCGCTCTCGCCTCGGTCGCCGGTGCCAACGCCGAGCGTGATTCGCGCAAGGCTGCTGCGGAAGCCATCGAGGCCGAAGGTCTTGCCGAGCGCAACCGCCGCAAGAGTGCCGCCGAAGCCGTTGAGGCCGAAGGTGTCGCCGAACGTGCTCGACGCATCGCAGCTGCCGAGGCCCTTGCGGCTGAGGGTGAAGCCGAAGCCTCCGCCATCCGCTCGAAGGGTACGGCCGAGGCCGACTCGACCCGCGCGCAGGCTGAAGCGCTCGCCGAGCGCGCCGAGGCTCTGCTCAAGCAGCGCATCATCGACCAGTTGCCCGAGATTGTTCGTGCCGCTGCCGAACCGCTCGGAGCGATTCAGAACATGACGGTCATCTCGAGTGATGGCAGCGGTACGAACCAGCTGGGCGAGAACGTCGCCGGGCAGCTCGCCACGTCGACCAAGATCATCAAAGACCTCGTGGGCATCGACATCGGTGAGCTCATCAACGGCAAGGTTGTCGGCGAAGCAACCGGCGCCGCCGTCGCCAAGGGCGCTGCGAGCTCGACGGGCCGTGGCGGGCGCCGCGCGGCCGACGCTCCGAGCCCTCAGGATTCGTGATCGTCAAGAACGGCGATTTTTGACACGACTCCGACCCTCGTGAGGCAGCTGCCCTCCGATCGCGCTCGGTAGCGTTGACGCATGACTGACGCCGTTGTAGCCCAGCGAGAAGCGTGGAAAGCGCGTGAGACGCTCGCCGAGCAGTTGATCCCGTTGATCGGTCGGCTGTACCGCGAGCACGGAGTGATTACCTCGATTCACGGTCGTCGCCTGATCAACCAATCACCCATCGGCGTGATCAAGGCGCACCGCTATGCGCACCACGTCACCGGTTCGATGCTCCCGCTCGAGCAAACCAAACTGGTGTTGGATGCTCTGCTCACCCTCGACCCGGGCCCGGCATCGCTCGACATCGCCCGGTTGCTCGGCGACTTTGGCCAGCACGGAGCAGGCCTCGAGCTCACCGACTACCTGAGCAGCGTGCTCGAGCCCATGAATCGCGCTGACCCCGCGGGCACCGACGTCGTGCTGTACGGCTTTGGGCGCATCGGACGACTTCTCGCGCGCATCCTGATCGCTCATGCCGGAAACGGGGCGGGGCTGCACTTGCGCGCGATCGTCGTGCGCCGGGGAGGCGAGAATGACCTGGTGAAGCGCGCAAGCTTGCTGCGCCGCGACTCGGTACACGGCCCGTTTGAGGGCACGATTAGCGTCGACGCCGAGGCCAACACGATCCTCGCTAACGGAACGTTGATTCAGGTCATCTACGCGGATGACCCGGCGGCCATTGACTACACCGCGTACGGGATCGACAACGCGATCGTCGTCGACAACACCGGGCGCTGGCGAGACGAAGAAGGCCTCTCACAGCACCTGCGGTCGACCGGCGTGGCTCGCGTTCTGCTGACGGCGCCCGGCAAGGGTGCGTTGCCGAACGTGGTTCACGGCATCAATCACGCCACCATCGGCACCGAGCACCGCATCGTGACGGCAGCGTCGTGCACCACCAACGCGATCACGCCCGTGCTCAAGGTGCTGCACGATGAGTACGGCATCGTTCACGGACACGTTGAGACCGTGCACTCGTTCACGAACGACCAGAACCTGATTGACAACTTTCATAACGGCGATCGTCGCGGCCGTTCTGCCGCACTCAACATGGTCATCACCGAAACCGGCGCAGCCAAAGCCGTTGCCAAGGCCCTGCCCGCGCTCGACGGCAAGCTCACCGGCAACGCAATTCGAGTACCGACCCCCAATGTCTCGATGGCGATCTTGAATGTGCGGCTTGAACGAGCGACCACACGTGACGAGGTCAACAAGTTCTTGCGTGAGACATCGCTGCACTCGACCTTGCGCCAGCAGATCGACTACATCGAGTCGCCCGAAGTGGTCTCGACCGACTTCATCGGTTCGCATCGAGCGGGCATCGTCGACGGTCTCGCGACCATTTGTTCGGGCGACTCGGTCATCGTGTACGTCTGGTACGACAACGAGTATGGCTACAGTTCGCAGGTCGTGCGCGTTCTCGAGACGATGGCCGGTAGTCACCCGGCTGTACTGCCTGAGCGCGTGAGCGCCGGGAGTCGCCCCTAGCGAAACGCGGGTATTCCCGTGATGTGGTTGCCCAGAATCAGGGTGTGCACATCGTCGGTGCCCTCGTAGGTGCGCACCGACTCGAGGTTGTTGGCGTGCCGCAACGGTGAGTGCTCGAGCGTGATGCCGTTGCCTCCGAGCATGGCGCGAGCTTCGCGGGCGATCGCGATCGCTTCGCGGGCGTTGTTGAGCTTGCCCACAGAGATCTGGTGCGGCTGCAACTGCCCCGCGTCTTTCAGCCGGCCCAGCTGAAGGGCAAGCAAGAACCCCTTGTCGATTTCGAGCGCCATGTCGACGAGCTTCTGTTGCGTCAACTGGTACGCCGCGACGGGCTTGTCGAACACCTCGCGGCCCTGCACATAGGCCAGTGCCACTTGATAGCTGTCAAGCGCCGCACCCATGACGCCCCAGACGATGCCGTAGCGGGCTTGATTGAGGCACGTGAACGGGCCGCGCAGGCCCTCCGCACCGGGCAACTGCGCACTCGCGGGCACGCGCACCTCGTCGAGCACAATGTCGCACTGAATCGAGGCACGCATCGAGAGCTTCTGCCCGATGGGCGTGGCGGTGAAGCCAGGGGACGTGGTCGGAACAATGAAGCCCCGGATGCCCTGCTCGGTCTGCGCCCAGATGACGGCGATGTCGGCGATTGACGCGAGGCCGATCCAGCGCTTCGACCCCGTGATGACCCAGTCGTCGCCGTCGCGGCGCGCGAAGGTCTGCATCGAGGCCGGGTCGCTGCCTGCGTTGGGTTCGGTGAGGCCAAAGCATCCGATCGCCTCGCCCGCCGCCATGCGCGGCAGCCATTCTTGTTTCTGGTCTTCAGAACCGAACGTGTGAATCGCCGTCATCGCGAGCGAGCCCTGCACCGAGACGAACGTGCGCAGCCCGGAGTCGCCCGCTTCGAGCTCGGCGGCGGCGAGCCCATACTCGACTGCCGAGCGGCCCGCGCAGCCGTAGCCCTGCAAGTGCATGCCCAGCAAGCCCAGCGCGCCCATGGGCTTGATGATCTCGGTCGGAAAGACCCCGGCGTCGTACCACTCGGCGATGTGAGGCCGCAGCTCGGCATCCACGAACGCACGCACTCGATCTCGCGTGGCGCGTTCGTCGTCACTCAGCAGAGCATCGAATCCGATGAGGTCGAGCGGTGAGTCGGTCATGGTGTCTTCTCTACACCAGTTTCGGCGCCCGTCGCCGCAGCGCGTTCGAGCACCGAGCGAGCGAGGTGCGTGGCCCCGACGACCGCCGACGGCATGACGGCGATCGCTCCGCCCGGAATGAAGAAGAACAGCTGGGTGGCGACGCCGAATCCGAGTTCTCGAGCGCGCGAGCCCCGCAACAGGCGAGCCCGATCAATCGCTGTGATGCCGCGCGCTTCAAACGCGCGCGTCGTGAGCTCTCGGGCGATGAGGTGCCCCGCAAGCACAGGCCCGAGCACGGCAGCCGTGACCGAGCCGATGCCGGGGATCAGCCCGACGATGCCGGTGATGGCGGCGAAGCCGATGGCGCGCAACACGAGGAGCAGGCCATCGCCGAATGATCGCCAGAACCGCACGGGCGACGGCGTGAACCCGCCCAGCTCGTTCTCGGCGGCGCGCCAAATGCGTTCGTAGAACGGATCCCCAATGAGCAGCGTGAGGGTCGTGAAGGTGTACATCGTGCCGATGATCGCCCCGGCGACGATGACCAGTGCGAGCAGGGTGCGCAGCACGGTGCGGTCGCGCTCGGCCCACCCGTCGGCAAACGGGGTGATGGCGTTGGCCAGGGCCTCGACGTTGAGCCCGAGCCCGATGAGCACGGCAGCGATGAGCGCGCCAGCGATGACGGCGGGCACCATGCCGAGCGCCATGACTCCGGGCCGGCGGCGCCAGAACGTGAAGCCTCGCGGCACGAGGGCCGCGCCGGCCAGCACCTCGCGCACGAGGCGACGCAGGCGGCCGAGGGGCCGACGGCGAGCATCCCGAGCAGAGGGGAGTGCGGGAGGAACATCGGCCATGACCGCCACTGTAGACGGCTCGGCCAGGCCTTGTACGGCCTGGCGAAGAATGCGCCGGGAATCTCCATTACGGCGATGCGGTCGAACCCGTGCTGACTCTAGGCTGGGCTGGCGTGCGCGCTGTCGCGTGCGCACGGTCGCACCCGAACCGTCGAACCATCGAGGAGCCTCATGAGCAAGTACGCAGTGACCAACCCCGCCACCGGTGAGACGCTGCGGTCGTACGCGACCGCGACGGATGCCGAGGTCGCCACCGCCGTCGATCACGCCTACGACGCCTACCGCGGCTGGTCGCGCACGTCGACCGTGGCCGAGCGTGCGGCACTCGTCGCGAAGGTCGCCGACCTGCACCGCGAGCGTCGTCAGCACCTCGCCGAGATCATCGTGCGCGAGATGGGCAAGCCCATCGGCGACGCACTGGGTGAGGTCGACTTCTCGGCCGACATCTACCAGTACTACGCCGACAACGGCCCCGAGCTGCTCAAGGACGAGCCGATCGCATTGGCCGAGGGTAGCGAGGGCTCGGCCTTCATTCGCAAGAGCGCCATGGGCGTTCTTCTCGGCATCATGCCGTGGAACTTCCCCTACTACCAGGTGGCCCGCTTCGCCGGCCCCAACCTGATTCTCGGCAACACGATTCTGCTGAAGCACGCGGCTCAGTGCCCCGAGTCGGCCGAGGCCATTCACCAGATCTTCGCCGACGCGGGCTTTCCGGTGGGGGCGTACACGAACCTCTACGCCACGACCGATCAGATCGCCACGATCATCGCCGACCCCCGCGTGCAGGGCGTCTCGCTCACCGGTTCTGAGCGGGCCGGTGCCGCGGTTGCCGAGCAGGCTGGGCGTCACCTCAAGAAGGTTGTGCTCGAGCTCGGTGGCAGTGACCCATTCATTCTGCTGAGCACCGACGACCTCGACGCCACGGTCGAGATGGCCACCAACGCTCGCCTCGACAACAGTGGCCAGTCGTGCAACGGTGCCAAGCGTTTCATCGTCATCGACTCGCTGTACGACGCCTTCGTCGAGAAGTTCGTGGCGCAGATGTCGTCGACGCAGGCGACCGACCCCATGGTCGAGGGCGGCGCCTACGGCCCTCTGTCGTCGAGCGGTGCCGCCGAGGGCCTGGAAGACCAGGTCACGCGTGCGGTTTCGGGTGGCGCCACGGTGCTCACGGGTGGAACCCGTGAGGGCAACTTCTTCACCTCCACGGTGCTCGCGAACGTCAAGCCCGGCAACGATGCCTACTACGAAGAGTTCTTTGGCCCCGTGGCCCAGGTCTTCAAGGTTGCGAACGAGGCTGAGGCCGTGCAGTTGGCTAATGACACCCCGTTCGGTCTCGGCTCGTACCTGTTCACGACCGATACCGAGCAGGCGCACCGCGTTGCCGACCAGATCGAAGCCGGCATGGTGTACATCAACTGCGTGCTCGCCGACAGCCCTGAGCTGCCGTTCGGTGGCATCAAGCGGTCGGGCTCGGGTCGTGAGCTGGGCACGCTCGGCATTGACGAGTTCGTCAACAAGAAGATGATCCGCGTCGCCTAACTTCATGGCGACGACGGTTCTGCTGCGTAACGCGCCCGAGCACGCTCTCGGCGCGTTCACGCCGAAACCGACCACCGTCACCCCCGGCCAGTCTGAAGGGTCTGTCGACCTGTGGACTGCGCCGGGGGAGACCGGTGGGCCCGTTGAGACGGGCATTTGGGAGGCCGACCCCGGCACGTTCACGGCGACCCGTGAGGGCTACCACGAGATGTGCTACCTCATCAGCGGTCGTGTGACTCTCACAGAAGAAGGTGAACAGCCGCTCGAGCTGACGGCAGGCGACCTGTTCGTGACGCCCGCTGGCTGGCGCGGCACCTGGCAGGTGCACGAGAGCGTGCGCAAGGTCTTCGTCATCATCCCCACCGCGCCGGCTGCCGGCGCCTAGTGTTCCGCTTCGACGAACTCGCTTTCGAACACACCCCGATGGGTGACCTCACCCTGCGTCGGCGCTATGAACCTGCTGTCTCCGCCGACGTGTTCGAGGTCAAGCTCGGCGAGGAATACCTCATGTCGAGCTTGTTCACGGTCGCCGAAGAGGCTCTCAGCGAGCTCGGTCTTGCGGCCGTGGCATCCGACCGCCGTGAACTCGACGTCGTGGTGGGAGGCCTCGGGCTCGGCTACACCGCGATCGCTGCCTTGCGCGATGAGCGCGTCGAGAGCATGACGGTCGTGGATGCCCTTCCGGCCGTCATCAACTGGCACGAGCGTCGCCTGCTCCCTGTCTCGGCCGCTCTGCTCGACGATGCGCGCACTCGACTCCTGCACGCCGACTTCTTCGCGCTCATGCGGGGAGCGCCCGGCGAGTCCACCCTGCCGCTCGCCCTCGACGCGATTCTGCTCGATGTCGATCACTCGCCGACATTCACGCTCGACCCGTCGCACGCCGATCTGTACACGGTCGAGGGGCTCCGCCGACTGGCTCAGCACCTGCGACCCGGGGGAGTGTTCGCTCTGTGGTCAGACGACCCGCCCGAACCCGCGTTTCTCGACACGCTGGGTGCGGTGTTCGCGCGCGTTGACGGGCACACGATTGAGTTCGACAACCCCGTGACGAGCGGCACCTCGCGCAACGGCGTCTATGTGGCGGTGCTCGCGGCCTAGAAGACCGCGCCGGGGTTGAGAATGCCGCGTGGATCGAACGCGGCCTTGATGCGTTGCTGCAGCGCCACTTGCTCGTCGCCAAGTTCGTCGGCGAGCCAGCGTCGCTTGAGGGTTCCGATGCCGTGCTCGCCCGTGAGGGTGCCGCCGAGCGCGAGCGCCGCCTCAAATATCTCGCCTGCCGCCGCCCACACCTGCTCGGGAACCTCGTCGCCCTGATAGACGAGATTGGGGTGCAGATTGCCGTCTCCCGCGTGCGCCACCGTGGGAATGCGAATGCCGTACCGATCGCCGATGCGGCGAATCTCGGCGAACATCTCGGGCAGGCGTGAGCGGGGCACCGCGACGTCTTCGATGAGCACTTGACCGAGAGCGGCCATGGCGGGGTGCATCGCGCGGCGCACGGCGAGCATCCGTTCGCCCTCGTCGGGGTCGGTCGTCATGGTCGCTGTTGCGCCGAGCGCGGTGATGATCGCGAGCGCAGCCTGGGCTTCAGACTCCGCGGCCTCGCCGTCGGTCTGCACGAGCAAGTGGGCGCTTTCACCGTCTCGCGGCGGCAACCCCAGGTGGTTCAGGATGCTCGCGAGAGCGAGCGGATCAACCAGTTCCATCGCCGCGGGCCGGAGGCGCGCTGCGGTGATCGCCGCCGAGGCTTCGGCCGCCTGCTCGATCGTCGCGAAGTACGCGCCGATCGTCGCGACCGGGCCGGTGGGGATCGGCGTGAGCCTGAGCGTCGCCCCCACGATCACGCCCAGCGTGCCTTCGGAGCCGATCATGAGGGCAGTGAGGTCGAGCCCGGTCACACCCTTGACCGTGCGGTGTCCGAGCCGCATGAGGGTGCCGTCGGCGAGCACAACGTCGAGGCCCAGCACGGCTTCGCGCGTCACGCCGTACTTGGCGCACAGCAGCCCGCCGGCGTTGGTGGCGATGTTTCCGCCCACGGTCGAGATCTCGCGGCTTGCGGGGTCGGGCGCCCAGCGAAGGCCTCGCGGCTCGAGTAGTCGATTGAGCTCAGCGTTGACGATGCCCGGCTCGACGACGGCAAGTTGGTCAGCCTCGTTGATCTCGAGCACGCGCGTCATCGCGGCGGTCGAGAGCACGAGTTGCCCGTGGCTGGCCATCGCGCCGCCCGTGAGCCCCGAGCCCGCGCCGCGCGGTACAACGGGCACGCCATGCTCGTGGGCGATGCGTAGGGCCGCTTGAACCTGCTCAACCGAGCGTGCCGTGATGACCGCGAGCGGAGGGTGTTCGGTGCGCTGGCCCGACTTATCGCCGCGAGCGGCCTCGAGATCAGCCGCGATCGTCGACACCGCGTCGCCGAGGGCGGCGCGAAGCTCGTCGACGACGTCACTCACGAATGGGGTCACCGACCGTCGAGCGTGCCCAGCAGGGCGTCGAGGAACATCGCGCGATAGGGCGCGGGGTCGACGTCGGTCACGACGGTCGCGAGCGGGAGGTCTCGCGTCGGCGAGATGTCGGCACCCACCATCGTGCGGAGGTCGACGACGGTCTGGCCGCGCGTCGACCCCGGCGCGAGGGCAACCTCTACCGGCGCCCGGCGCGTCACGAGGGGCAGCGGGTCGATCGCCGCGCACACGGCACCGGCATCACCGATAGCGACGCGGTCGTCGGCCACGCGTTCTTCGGTCGCATCGATGCCAATGAGGTGCGTGAGCAGGTCGCCGGCGAGTCGCGCCCCGGGATCACTCGAGGCCGCGAGCGTCGCCGCGTCGTCGTGCGAGACGGCCACGCGGTAGAACGGCTCGAGCCCATACATGAGCACAGAAAGCCCGGCGTCGAAGACAATGGCCGCCGCTTCGGGATCGTGCCACACGTTGAACTCGGCTGCCGCCGTCGCGTTACCCGTGCCCACAGATCCGCCCATCATGACGAGGCGCTCGATGCGCGGCAGCACCTCGGGGTGCATGCGCACGAGCAGCGCGATGTTCGTGAGCGGGGCAAGGCTGATGATCGTGATCGGGACTTCTGACGCCGAGATGGTGCGGCGCAGCAACTCGACCGCGTGCACGGGCTCGGGCGTGCGGGCCGAGTCGGGCAATCCAAGGTCGGCCAGGCCGTCGGCTCCATGGATCGAGGCAGCGTGCTGCGGCGCTTCGAGCAGGGGGCGGTGCGCCCCGGCGGCGACCGGGATGCTGCCAGCGCCGGCCGCATCCAGCACCCGAAGCGTGTTCGTCACGACCTGTTCGAGCGGAGCATTGCCTCCCGTGCAGGTGATCGCCCGCACGTCGAGGGCCGGATGCCGCACGGCCAGCAGAATCGCGAGAGCGTCGTCGACCCCTGTGTCGACGTCGAGAATGACGGGGCGCGCGGCGCTCATCGGTTGCGCGTTCGGTCGGTGAGCCAGAACAGCCCGGCGATCATGAGCATCGTCGCCGCGACCAATAGGCCCATCGCGGGAGACGTCTCGATGTATCGGGAGACAGCGCCGGGCGGCCCGGGGGGCCCCGCGAGCGCAACGCGCAATGCCCCGATGCCGACTCCGAGACCCACCAGCGCGAAGCCCAGGCCAACGCCCGTGATCGTGATGCCCGCGTCGGTGCCGCGCGCGAGCCGCCGCACGCGCGTGCGAGTAAACGCGATCGCGGCGCCGACCACCGCGATGAACCCGAGCGTGAAGGGCTCGAGCACCGCGGCAATGACGGGCTGGCTCAGCACCGTGATGCGCACGACGAGCGAGACGAGCACGGCGCCGACGGCCGCGAGCATGACCCAGCGAAACCGCTGGTCAATTGTCTGCCATCGCAGCGTCGACAGCAGCACGGCTGCCGCGGCAAACCAGAGCACAGGCGCGATGTCGACAAAGAGCAGGGTCAATTCGCCGGGCCGCGAGAAGACGGCGTCGCCAACACCCAGTTGAAACGCGAGCCCCATGACGACGAGCGCGATCAGCGCGCTCAGCAAAAGCACGCGAGCGACCGACCCTGATCGGGTCGGCATTCCGCCGACGGGAATCGTGGTCGGGGGCGCGTCGTCGCTCATGCCCCGATGCTAGGTCACGAGGCGGTCAGCGCGCCGACCATTGCCTGATTGTGCTCAGATGAACAGGGTCGTGGTCGATTCGGACGCCTCGCCGAGGAAGGTCGCGACGCCGCCCAGCTCGACCCCATAAAGCAAGTCGCTCTGCGCGATGCCCAAGAGATCCATCGTCATGGTGCAGCCGATGAGGCGAGCGCCGCCGGCCTGCGCCGACGCGATGAGCTCGGGCAGCGTCGGCACGTTGTGCTGCTTCATGACGCTCTTGATCATGACGGGGCCCATGCCCGCCATGTTCATCGTCGAGAGCGGCAGGTCGTTGGCGCCCGAGGGCATCATCATGCCGAACATGCGGTCCATCATCTTCTTTTGGCGCTTCGGCGGTTGCTCGCGGCGGAGGGCGTTGAGGCCCCAGAAGGTGAAGAACATCGACACCTGCTCGCCCATCGCGAGCGCGCCGTTGGCGATAATGAACGAGGCGAGCACTTTGTCCATGTCGCCCGAGAACACGACGAACGAGTTCTTGCCGGGCCCGGCCACGGTGGCGCCGCCGAGCGGTCGCGCCGAGGCCATCGCACCGGCTCCGCCCTTGCGGATGACCGCGACATAGCCAGGGCCCTCCGGCTCGATCGAGACGAGCTCGTGGCCATTGCGCTTGACCCAGGCGGGAGCATCCTGCGCGAATCCGGGGTCGCTCACGTGCACCGTGATCTCATCGCCCGCGTCCGCGGCATTCGCCGCTTCGGCAAGCTTCATGATCGGGCCAGGGCACGCGAGCCCCGTGCAATCGAGGTCGATGGATGCGCTGATTCCCGTGGGGGCGAGAGCAAACAGAGAGTGCGTCTCGGCGTAGTTCTCCATCGGCGGGCGCTGCACGGGAACATCGGCCTCGTCGAGCTCGTGCCATGAGCGGAAGGTCGTCGAGCCGCCGGAGAGCGTCTTGAGGTCGGTGAAGCCACGCTGGCGCAGCGCGCGGTAGGCGAGGTACGAACGGAAGCCGACGGCGCAGTAGAGGCGAATCGGCGTGCCCGTGTCCCATTCGACACACGCCGCGCGCAGCGTGTCGAGGGGCACGTTCTCGGCGCCCGGCAAGTGCCAAATGCCGAACTCTTCTGCGGTGCGCACATCGATGATGCGCGCGCCGTCAACGGCTGCGGGGTAGTCCTCGGCGTACCAGAGCTCGAGGTCGCCGAGCACGACGTTGCTCGCGACGAAGCCCACCATGTTGATGGGGTCTTTGGCCGAGCCAAACGGGGGAGCGTAGGCGAGTTCGAGCTCTTCGAGGTCGAACACGGTCAGGTTGTTGCGCACCGCGGTCGCGAGCACGTCGATGCGCTTGTCGACGCCGTCGAAGCCCGCGGCTTGACCGCCGAGCACCCTCCCTGTCTCGGGGTCGAAAATGACCTTGAGGTGCATCATGGCGGTGCCGGGGTAGTAGCCGGCGTGGCCCGAGGGGTGCACGTGCACGGCGCGGTGCGGAATACCCGCAGCGATGAGCTGCCGTTGGGTCGCACCCGTACCGCCCGCGACCATGTCGAAGACCTTGACGATCGACGTGCCTTGCGTCGAGTGGTACTCGGTGTCGCGCCCGCAGATGTTCTCGGCCGCGACCCGTGCCTCGCGATTCGCGGGCCCCGCGAGCGGAGCAAGCCACGAGCCCGGCAGCACCGTGTTGGGGGTTTCGACGGCATCGCCCGCTGCCCAAATGTGCGGGTCAGAGGTGCGCATGTGGGTGTCGACGACAATGCCTCCGCGCTCACCGAGCTCGAGCCCGGCTTCGCGCGCGAGCGCCGTGTTGGGTCGCACACCGGCCGAGAGGATCACGAGATCGGCGTGCAGCACGGTGTGATTGGTGAGCTCGACATCGAGCCCTGTCGCGCTCTCGCGCAGCGCGGCAGCTCCCGTCTCGAGGTGCACGGCGACACCACGACTGCGCAAGTGCGACTCGACGGGCACCGAGAGCTCGTGATCGATCGGGGGGAGGATCTGGTCAGCGAGCTCCACCACATCGACCTCGGCTCCGCGGTGCCGCAGGTTTTCGGCCATCTCGAGGCCGATGTAGCCCGCGCCGATGACCACTGCGCGCACGGGACCGCGGGTGCCTGCGGCGGCCGCGGCGAGCAGGGCATCCAGCTGCGCCTTGATCTGGTCCATGTCGCCAATGCGGCGCAGCACGTGAACGCCCGGCAGGTCGATGCCGGTAATCGGAGGGCGGATTGCCTCGGCACCGGGAGTGAGCGCGAGCGCGTCGTACGACTCGGTGTACTCGGTTCCGTCGTCAACCCGCCGCACCGTCACGGTCTTCGCCGGGCGGTCGATCGAGACCACTTCGTGGCCGATGCGCACGTCGAGGTCGAGTGCCTCGCGCAAGCTCTCGGGGGTCTGCACGAGCAGCCGGCTGCGATCGGTGATGACACCACCGATGTGATACGGCAGGCCGCAGTTCGCAAACGATACGTGGTGGCCGCGCTCAAGCACGATGATCTCGGCGAACTCGTCAAGGCGGCGGGCACGGGCGGCGATGGATGCTCCGGCGGCGACTCCGCCGACGACGATGAGTTTCACGGTGATCTCCTGACAAGTGGGTCACTCTCGACGGTAGGCAGCGCACACCACCCCGGCCAGAGCCGAAAGACCCGCTTTTGCCATGGCAGGGACGAACGGCCCTAGTGCCCTGAGGATGACTCCGACAGTCTGGGCGCATGACCGTTCACGAAAATTCCCGCCTGGCCATCATCGGAGCCGGAGCCGTTGGCTCGTCGCTCGCCTATGCATCCCTCATTCGCGGCTCGGCCCGCGAAGTCGTGCTCTACGACATCGATGAAGCGCGCGTCGAGGCCGAGGTGCTCGACTTGGCGCACGGCACGCCCTTTACGGGCTCGAGCACGATTCGCGGCGGCGCCGATCTCGACGTGGTCGCCGGGGCCAACATCGTCGTCGTGACAGCAGGCGCGAAGCAGCACCCAGGCCAGAGTCGCCTCGACCTCGCGGGCGTCAACGTGGGCATTCTCGAGAAGCTCATGCCCGAGCTCATCGATCGCGCGCCCGACGCGGTGTACGTGCTCGTCACCAACCCCTGCGACGTTCTCGCGGTAGCCGCACAGCGCTTCAGCGGGCTACCCGCGGGTCGTGTCTTCTCGAGCGGCACCGTGCTCGACAGCTCGCGTCTCAAGTGGCGCTTGGCTGAGCGGGTCGGAGTGACGGCATCGAGCGTGCACGCCATGATCGTCGGCGAGCACGGCGACAGCGAGTTTGCGCTGTGGTCGCAATGCCGCATTGGGCCGATTCCCGTGCGCGAGTGGGTTGATGATCGCGGCGAACTCATCACCGTTGAAGAGCTCGACCAGATCGCGTACGAGGTCAAGACCGCGGCCTACAAAGTCATCGCCGGAAAGGGAGCGACCAACTACGCCATCGGCCTCTCGGGCGCCCGCATCGTCGAGGCGGTGCTCAATGACGAAGGAGCCGTGCTGCCCGTGAGTTCGGTACTCGAGAACTACCACGGAGTCAGCGGAGTGGCACTGTCAGTGCCGAGCATCATTGGTGCCGCGGGTGTCTCGCGCGTGATCGACGTTCCGTTCTCCGCAGAAGAAGAGCGGCTTTTTCACGCGTCGGCCGAGACGATTCGTCAGTCGCTCGCTGCGCTCGATCTAGCCTAGGGATGGCCGCCGCGAGCCGCCCGTCCGGCGGCTCGCACGGCTCTGCCTAGCCGAGTTCGTCGCCCTGGGGCTCGCGACCGCGCAACCGTTCGATCTGCCGTCGATCGCGCTTGGTCGGTCGACCCGCGCCGCGTTCGCGCAGCACGGTGGCCGGGCGCTCTTCTTTCGGCGGAGGCGGGGGAGTCTGATCGTCGAAGTTAAGGGCCGCGAGCGGTGCGCTTGTGCGCTTCGAGATGAGCCCGGTGACGACGACAATGCGCTCACCGCCGGGTGTCAGGGCACGAACCCGATCGCCGACGCGCACCACCTGGGCGGGTTTCGCTGACGCATCGTTGACCTTGATGTGTCCGGCTTTGCACGCGGCGGTCGCTGCTGAGCGGGTGGCGTAGAGCCGAATTGCCCACGCGTAGGCATCGACGCGCACACTGGCGGGTGAGGATGCAGGGCTCATGCCTTCCAGCGTACGAGGCCCGCTCGCCCCCCTCGCGCCCCGGTGCAGGCGCGCCGGGTAGCGTGTCGTCATGCCCACTGCTCTCATCACCGGCGCTACGGCCGGAATCGGTGCCGAGTTCGCTCGCCAACTCGCTGCTCGCGGAACCGACCTCGTGATCGTCGCGCGCGACGCCGAGCGGCTTGCGGCCACCGCGCAGTCGCTGCACGACGAGTTCGGTGTGCACGTCGAGGCGCTCCCGGCTGACCTGCTCGCGGCCGAAGGGCTCGCCGCCGTCGACCGACGTGTGGCTGACGTCGATCGGCCGATTGACCTGCTCGTGAACAACGCTGGGTACGGCATCCGTGGCGAACTCGATGAGAACGCGTTCGACGTCGAAAAGCAGCACCTCGACATCCATGTCACCGTGCCGCTTCAGCTCACGCAAACGGCCCTGCGGGGCATGCTCGCTCGCGGACAGGGTCGCATCGTTCTCATCGCGAGCGTTGCGGCGTTCACGCCGCGCGGCACGTATTCGGCGGCGAAAGCCTGGGCCGTCATGTTCGCCCGCGGCGCCAACATTGTGTACCGCTCGCGGGGAGTGAGCGTCACGGCCGTGTGCCCCGGCTTCGTGCGCACCGAGTTTCATGACCGCATGAAGGTGAGCACCACGGGCATTCCCGAGTTCTTGTGGTTGCGTGCGCCACAGCTCGTGCGACTCGCGCTTCGCGGAATCGATCGCGGGCGCTCCGTCGTTATCCCCACCGTGCGCTACCGCGTGATCGCCGGTCTCGCTCGAGTGCTTCCCGATCGCGTGGGTGCCGCGGGTCAGTTTCGCTCGCGCGACTAGCCTGCCGTGCCGACGAGGTCTGCGGTGTCGCGCTCACTGTCGGCGGCGAGTGAGGCCTTCCAGTCGACCAGACCTCGCACGACGGCACTGGGGTCGTCAGCAAGAGACTGCATCGCGTCGGCCGGAACGAAGTAGTTGAGCGCCACGAACCCACGCACGCGCTCGTCGGGGTCGCTCGCCAGGCGCCTCAAGATGTCGCATGACACGTGCTCGTTCTTCGCGAGGCACGCCCTAACGCCCGGGTCGGGGTCGTACGACAGCGCTTCATAGACCTCGACCGGCGCGTGGTACGACAAGGCCGCGCTCTCGCGAATCTTCGGGTTCGGGTCAGTCGCGAGGCGACGGATGCGCGACACCTTTGACGCCGTCACGGCCGGCGACAGAAACTGTGCCACCGGATCGTCTGAGGTCTGCATCGCCGGGGCCGAATCGGCAAGCTGGCGACGTTGAGCAGGCGTGTTGAAGCGAATGCACGACATGCCAGTGATGCTAATCAGGCTGCGGGAGCATCTGCGGTAGCGGCACGGCCGCCACGGGGAATCCACGGCACGAGCATTGACGTGCGGCTCTGGTACTCGGCGTACTCCGGGTACTTGCTCAGCGTGATCTCTTCCGTGAATCGCGTTGAACCGATGAACAGCGCAGTCAAGAGAATCGGACCGATGATGGTCCAGTGCAGGGCTGCCCCGAGCGCCGCCGCGCCCATGGCATACAAAACCCACCACTGAGCCTGCTCGAAGAAGAAGTTCGGGTGACGGCTCAACCGCCATAGTCCAGAGGTGACGAACCGCTGTGCGGGCTCGTGGCCAGCAGCGATGGCCGCCTTCTTGGACTGGTGGAAGTTCCACTGCTGTTGGTCGGCAACGAATTCGCCAATCAGGAAGGCGAGAAACAGCGCCGCGAGCGTGAGGTCAAGAGGTCCGACGGGAACGCTCTGGTTCTCAAAGGCGACAAGCGCGGGCAGTGAGATCAAGAGCAACAGGGCGTTTTGGAAGATGACGATGAAGAGAAGGTTGAAGATGTGGAACTGGCCCGCCGTCATCCGCTCACGCAAGATCGGCCAGCGATAGTCTTCGACTCCGCTGTAGCCACCCTTGCGAGCAAAGTTGAAGGTCAAGCGCGCGCCCCACAGGGCGACGAGTACCGTCATGATCGTGAGTCGCGGGTCGGTGAAACCCGTCCCAGCCCAGAATACGGCCACGTACACCACCGGAACGATCGACCAGATTCTGTCGACCCACGAGTGATCTCCGGTCAGCAGTGACGCGACCCAAGTAAATAGGCTGACGCCGGCAGCGATGCCGAGAACAATGACGACGGTGTCCATGGCTGACAGAGTAGTGCCGCTCGGCCCGCTCTCACACGCCCCGCCTCGATAGACTCACGAACGTGTCGCAGCCGCAGAGCACTCCCGATCACGATGCACTGGTGGTCAGCGATCGCGTGCTCACGGTGCCCAACGCGCTCAGCGCGCTTCGCATTCTTCTCGTGCCGGTGTTTCTCGTGTTGGTGCTGGCCGGTCTCGACCTTGCCGCACTCATCGTCATCATCGTGTCGAGCCTGAGCGACTTTCTTGACGGCGTTATTGCGCGGCGCTTCTCGCAAATGACCAAACTCGGCCAGCTGCTCGATCCGGCCGCCGATCGGCTGTTTATCTTCGCTGCCGTCATCGCTCTCGCCGTGCGCGAGGTCGTGCCGTGGTGGGTCGTCGCGGTGATTGTGGGTCGCGACGTCTTTCTTGGCGTGCTCGGTCTCGTGCTCGCGCAGCACGGTTATGGTCCGCTTCCTGTTCATCACTTGGGCAAGGTTGCGACGTTTGCGCTCTTCTACGCCCTGCCGATCCTTGTGCTCGGGCAAGCGTTTCCCGAAGTGCAACCCGTCAGTGATCCGATCGGCTGGGCGTTCACCCTCTGGGGCGCGTTCCTCTATTGGTGGGCGGGCATCCTCTACCTTCGCCAAACGCGAGAGTTAACCTCGAAAACCCCGCAATCGTCCTCCGACGCATCAGATACGCTGGGCGTTCAAAGGAGGTCGATCGATGGCTGATTCCGCGCCCGACGAGCACGACGGCGCCACTGCGGGCGCGTACCGGCCGCACGAGACGACGGTGCACTATGGGCCCGAGTTCGCGGCGCAACTCGCCGCGCTCGAGGCGGGTGTCAGCCCCGAAGAGCACGAAGTGATCGGTGCTCTGCCCTCAGGGTCAGCCTTGCTCATCGTCCGCACGGGGCCGAACGCCGGCGCGCGGTTCTTGCTCGACGCCGACGTCACGGTAGCCGGCCGCCACCCCGAGGCCGACATCTTTCTCGACGACGTCACCGTTTCGCGCAAGCACGCAGCGTTCTTGCGCAGCGGCACGACCTTCTCGGTTCGCGACCTTGGCTCGCTCAACGGCACGTTTATGGCGGGTGAGCGAATTGGCGACACTGTCGTCATGACCGATGGGTGCGAAGTGCAGGTCGGCAAGTTTCACTTGACGTTCTACGCGTCGCGCATCGACCTCAGCACGGGCGCCTGATGGTGGCGCGGTCTGCGGCCGCCACGACGCGTTCGTCAACGGCAGTCGGCTTGCTCAGCATCGGGCAGGTGTTGGCAAAACTGACGCCAGAGTTTCCTGATCTCACGCCTTCTAAACTGCGTTTTCTTGAAGAACAGCAACTGGTCTCACCCGAACGCACCGAGTCGGGGTATCGAAAATTCTCCGCGGCAGATGTTGACCGATTGCGCTTCATCCTCACGATGCAGCGCGACCACTTCTTGCGGCTGAAAGTCATTCGCGGCTACCTCGATGAGATCGAGGCAGGGCGTACCCCCGCGTTGCTCGCGAGCGGCACGGTGCCGAGCTCGATCCTCGTGACGGAACGCCGCTACACCCGTGCAGAGCTCGTTCGCGAAGCAGGAGCAAGCCCCTCGTTGCTGACCGACGCGATTTCCGCGTCACTTCTCTCGGCCGCCGAGACCTTCGGAGACGAAGCCGTTCAGGTTCTGAAAGCACTCGTCGAACTGCAGCGTTCCGGCATTGAGCCGCGACACTTGCGGGGTTTTCGTGCCGCTGCGGAGCGCGAACTGGGCCTGATCGAGAGCGCACTGATTCCGGTGTCTCGACGAAACGATCCGTCGAGCCGCGCTAAGGCTGCTGAGCTTGCCCGCGAGATCGCGGGTCAACTCGAAGTTGTGCGCTCGAGTCTCATCCGTTCGGCGCTCGGCAAGCTACAGTCATAGTCGTGCCCGACACGCCGAGGTGTTCGAGCGAATGTCTCCGGTCGATGTGCGACGTCTCGCTACTCTGAACGGCGTGGCACCAACTGTCACGTTAATGATGAAGGTTAGGTAGGGGTCATGACCGACGCTGACGATCGTTACGACCTCGGGTTGCTCTTCACTGACGGAATGCCCGAGCTCGACGACCAGGCGGGGTATCGCGGCGCCGTTGCAGCACGCGCAGCCGGCATCTCGTATCGTCAGCTCGACTACTGGGCACGTACCGAACTCGTCGAACCGACAGTTCGCGGTGCCGCCGGCTCGGGAACGCAGCGGCTGTATGGCTTTCGCGACATCCTCGTTCTCAAGCTCGTCAAGAGACTCCTCGACACGGGCATTTCGCTTCAGCAAATTCGCACGGCGGTCAACCAGCTGCGCGAGGCGGGCGTCAATGACCTCGCCCAGACGACCCTCATGAGTGATGGCGCGAGTGTTTACCTGTGCACGAGCGATGACGAAGTCATCGACCTGGTTAGTCGCGGCCAAGGTGTGTTCGGCATCGCGGTCGGCAAGGTCTTGCGCGAGGTCGAGAGCTCGCTCGTCGCGCTTGACGCGACCGCCGTGGCTGACCCGAGTGACGAACTCGCGGCCCGTCGCGCATCGCGCGCTTCCTAGCGTCGCGCACCCTCGAGCGGCTTGCGCTAGCTCAGAGGTTTGAGAACTCGCCCATCTTCGCGGTGCGCATGATTCGTTCGAGCAGCTGGTCAAAGTTGCGGGCCATTTCTTGCGCGCTGTCTCCCGGCCACACATGCAAGGGCTTGGCCGCACCCTGAGCTTGTTGCAACGAGGTGCGCTCGGGCAACTGTGGCGCGAGCACGAGGGGGCCGAACATGTCACGCAATTCTTTGATGCGGAACTGGTGCTCGAGCGACTGCACGCGCGCACGGTTCACGATGATGCCGAGCGGCTGCAAGCGCGGGGAGAGCCCACGGCGAATCTCCTCGATGGCTCGCAGGGCGCGATCGGCGGCCGCGACCGAGAACAGGCCTGGTTCGGTCACGACGACGACGCGATCGCTGGCCGCCCAAGCGGTGCGAGTGAGCGCGTTGAGTGACGGTGCGCAGTCAACGAGAACCAGGTCGTAGTCGGCTTCAACGTGAGCGAGCGCTTCTTCGAGCTTCCAGATCTCGCGGATGCTCGGGTGCGGTCCGTCGAAATTGATGGCGCTCGGGCTCCCGATCATGACATCGACGGTTCCGGGTCTACCCCGTGTCCAGCCGCTCGGGGCGATGGCCTGACGAACGGTGCGTTCTTTGGGTGAGGCCAGCACATCGGCGACAGTGAGGTGGCCGGCGACCTGAATGTCCATGCCGGTCGACGCGTCTGACTGCGGATCGAGATCGACCACGAGCGTACGGAGCCCATGAGAGAAGGCCGCTGACGCCAAACCTAGCGTCACCGTTGTTTTGCCCACGCCCCCCTTGAGAGAGCTGATGCTCAGTACGTGCACGAGTAACGACCCTACCTTCACTAGTGTGGAGAAGCGCGCATGCGCACCGACCTCGGCCCGCCACCACCGGAGCCACGTCGACCCCGACCCGGGCCGATTCCGAGAGGACACGATGTTTCGGAAGATCCTTGTAGCCAACCGCGGAGAGATCGCCATCCGCGCGTTCCGTGCCGCCTACGAACTGGGAGCCAAGACGGTCGCCGTCTTCCCCTATGAAGACCGCAACTCGATGCACCGGCTGAAGGCTGACGAGGCGTACCAGATTGGCGAGCCGGGGCATCCCGTACGCGCTTACCTCGACGTGGCCGAAATCATCCGCGTTGCGAAGCTGTCGGGTGCGGACGCGATTTACCCTGGCTATGGATTCTTGAGCGAGAACCCCGACCTCGCGCAAGCGGCGGCAGACGCGGGAATTGCGTTCATCGGCCCTCCCCGCTCGGTTCTCGAGATGGCCGGCAACAAGGTCACGGCAAAAGAGCACGCCATCGCCGCGGGCGTTCCGGTGCTCAAGTCGAGCCCGGCCACGACTGACATGGCGGTGCTGATCGCCGCGGCCGACGAGATTGGGTTCCCCATCTTCGCCAAGGCTGTCGCTGGTGGTGGCGGTCGAGGGATGCGCCGCGTCGAGAAGCGTGACGATCTTCCTGCGGCCCTCGAAGCGGCGATGCGCGAAGCCGATAGTGCTTTCGGTGACCCGACGATGTTCGTCGAACAAGCCGTCGTTCGCCCTCGTCACATCGAGGTGCAGATTCTCGCCGATGCCACGGGCGAAACCGTCCACTTGTTTGAGCGCGACTGCTCGGTGCAGCGTCGACACCAGAAGGTCATCGAGATCGCTCCGGCGCCCAACCTTGACGAAACCACCCGCCAGCAGATGTACCGCGACGCTGTAGCGTTCGCCAGGTCGATCGGGTATGTCAACGCAGGAACAGTCGAGTTCTTGCTCGACACCGCCGGTGAACGGGCTGGCGAGCATGTCTTCATTGAGATGAACCCGCGCATTCAGGTCGAACACACCGTGACCGAAGAGGTCACCGATGTCGACCTCGTGCAATCTCAGATGCGCATTGCCTACGGGCAGACACTCGCCGAGTTGGGGCTGCTCCAAGAACAGATTCACTTGCGCGGCGCCGCCCTGCAGTGCCGCATCACGACAGAAGACCCGGCGAGCGGGTTCCGCCCTGACACCGGCAAAATCACGACCTACCGTTCTCCCGGTGGAGCCGGCGTTCGTCTCGATGGCGGCACCATTGCGTCGGGAGCACAGATCTCACCGCACTTCGACTCGATGCTCGCGAAGATGACGTGCCGGGGTCGCGACTTCACCTCGGCAGTGTCACGAGCGCGGCGCGGGCTGGCTGAGTTTCGCATCCGTGGCGTGACCACCAACATTCCGTTCTTGCAAGCCGTGCTTGACGATCCGGCGTTTCAGGCTGGCGATCTCAGCACGTCATTCATCGACGAGCGCCCGCACCTCGTGCGTACGAGTCCGTCGAAAGACCGCGGCACCAAGATGCTCGCGTGGCTCGCCGACGTAACCGTCAACCAGCCCAACGGGGCCGGGGTCGGCGTCATCGATCCTGCCGTCAAGTTGCCCGCCGTTGATCTCTCGGTGCCCGCTCCCGACGGTTCGCGGCAGCGGCTCCTCGCGCTGGGCCCGGAAGGCTTCGCGTCAGCTCTGCGGCAGCAGACGGCGCTGGCGGTGACCGACTCGACGTTCCGCGATGCCCACCAATCTCTTTTGGCAACCCGCGTGCGCACGACCGATCTCGTGCAGGTCTTGCCGCACGTTGCTCGCCTGACGCCTGGGCTCTTGAGCGTTGAAGCGTGGGGCGGCGCCACTTACGACGTCGCGTTGCGCTTCCTCGGTGAAGACCCGTGGCAACGCCTTGCGGCGATGCGCGAAGCCCTCCCGAACGTCGCTATTCAAATGCTGCTTCGTGGGCGGAACACGGTGGGTTACACGCCGTACCCCACCGAAGTGACTGACGCGTTCGTGGCCGAGGCTGCGGCAACCGGCATCGACATCTTCCGCATCTTCGATGCGCTCAATGATGTCGATCAGATGCGCCCGGCGATCGACGCGGTGCTCGGCACCGGCACAACGATCGCCGAAGTGGGCATGTGCTACACGGGCAATCTGCTCGACCCGGCAGAAGACCTGTACACGCTGGACTACTACTTGCGGCTCGCCGAGCAGATCGTGAAGTCGGGCGCGCACATCATCGCGCTCAAAGACATGGCGGGCCTCTTGCGGGCGGGCGCGGCTGAGAAGCTCGTAGCGGCCCTCCGCGAGCGATTTGACCTTCCCGTGCATGTGCACACGCACGACACGGCTGGAGGCCAACTGGCGACCCTCCTGGCCGCGTCGCGAGCCGGAGCCGACGCCGTCGATGCCGCGAGCGCGCCGATGGCGGGCACGACATCTCAACCGTCGCTCTCGGCTCTTGTCGCGGCTCTTGAGCACACGGATCGAGACACGGGTCTCGGCCTTGGGCTGGTGGCCGACCTCGAGCCCTATTGGGAGTCCGTGCGCCGCGCCTACGCGCCGTTCGAGTCCGGAATTCCCGGGCCGACGGGCCGTGTTTACACGCACGAGATTCCGGGCGGCCAGTTGTCGAACCTGAGGCAGCAAGCCATTGCGCTGGGGCTCGGCGACCGCTTCGAGGTCATCGAAGACTGGTACGCCGCGGCCAATCGCATTCTCGGTCGTCCGACCAAGGTGACTCCCTCGTCGAAGGTCGTGGGAGACCTGGCCTTGCAGATGGCGGCAGCCGGTGCCGACCCCGTCGACTTCGAAGAGAACCCTCAGAACTACGACATTCCTGACTCAGTCATCGGCTTCATGGCCGGCGAGTTGGGTGATCTGCCGGGCGGATGGCCAGAGCCGTTCCGCAGCAAGGTTTTGGCGGGCCGAACAGTGAAGATCGGCACGACGCCGATCACCGACGACCAGCGTGCGAAGCTCTCGGGCAGCACCGACGACCGACGTCTCGTGCTCAACCAGTTGCTTTTTCCGCAGCCCACCCAACAGTTCTTGCAAGTGCGTGAGCAATACGGCGACCTGTCGGTGCTCACGACGCCTGACTACCTGTATGGCCTCCGACCGGGAGTTGAACACTCGATCGAGATTGAACAAGGTGTCAGCCTTCTCGTGAGCCTCGAAGCCATCGGTGAGCCGGATGAGAAGGGCATGCGCAGTGTCATGGCGACCCTCAACGGTCAGCTGCGGCCCATTACGGTGCGTGACCGCAGTGTCGCGGTCGATGCCGCGAGCGCTGAGAAAGCCGATCTTGGCCAGCCGGGCCAGATCGCCGCGCCGTTCATGGGTGTCGTCACACTGCATGTCGCCGAGGGCGATCGCGTACAGGCGGGCCAGGCTGTCGCCACGATCGAAGCCATGAAGATGGAAGCGGCCATCACCACTCCGGTTTCTGGTGTTGTGCAGCGGCGGGCGATTCCCACGACGCAGCAGTGCGAAGCGGGAGACTTGCTCGTTGTCATCGCGGAGTAGTCCACTGCCGCTCGGCGTCTTCAGAGTTCGGCGTCAGCGCGCACGGCTAGAATGAGCATTCTGTCGATCCCAAAGAGAGTTGCTCCAGTGGCTGAAAAACGTGTCAGAACCAAGGTCGAACGCCCGTCGACCGTGGCCGCGACCGTGGCCGACGGTGTTGAACCGACGGCAGATACTGACCTGGCCGTTGCGTTGCCCGAGAGCCTGACGTTCAACGTCGAGCTGCCGGCTCCCGTTCACGAGAAGCCCGAAGATGAGCAGGCCGTCGCTCTCATTGAGGGTGGCGTTGACCCATCGGTCATTCAGGTGCTCGAGTCGGGGACCACCGTCATCTCTCTTGCCGACGATGATCTGCACGCCGTTGTGACGACTCCCGAGCTTGAGCCGGAGCCCGAAGTTCCGCCGCTTCCCGTCGTCGAAGGCGTCTACACCCGCCGAGACATGCTTGATGGGGTCAATCAAGGCCCCGAGTCGGCCGCCATGTTGACGGCTGATCGCTTGATCGAGCCTCGCCGCCGTTACCGCACGGCCCCCGAAGGAATTTGGCCCGCGTTCGTCTACGCGATCACCTTCCATCTCGTCAACCTTGGCGATTCGCCGCGCGTGCGCGCTCGCAAAGAGCTCGACGCCCGCATCGCGACGAAGTTCGAGGGTGGGGCGCGATTTGTGCCGGTTCTCACCCGCAAGGGGGGAGTGGGCAAGACCACCATCACGACGCTCCTGGGCATGGCTCTTGCCGAGGTGCGTGACGACCGCGTGATCGCGATTGATGCGAACCCTGACCGCGGAACCCTGTCTGAGCGAGTGGCCCGACAAACGCGCGCAACGGTGCGCGACGTCGTCAATCGTGCGCCGAGCATCCAGGGCTTCACCGATTTCTCAACCCTGGTTTCGCGCGACGAAACGCGGCTCGACATTCTCGCGTCCGACACCGATCCGATGTTGTCTGAGGCGTTTGACGAAAACGACTACAACGTCGTGGCCGACCTGGCCGCGCGGTACTACTCGGTGGTCTTGACCGACTGCGGCACGGGCATTGTGCACTCGGTCATGCGGGCAACCCTCCAGCGTGCTGATGCCCTCGTCATCGTGTCGGGGGGCAGCGTTGATGAAGCCCGACTCGCGTCAGAGACTCTCACCTGGCTCGAGGCCAATGGCTATGGCGACCTTGTGCGCGAGTCGATCGTCGCGATCAACACGGCCACGCAGGGTACGAACCTCGTCAAGCTCGAAGAAATCGAGGCTCACTTTGCCTCGCGCGTGCGCGAGATCGTGCGCATTCCCTACGACGATTTGCTGGCTGCCGGGTCGGTGATTTCGTGGAAAGAGCTTCGTCCTCTCACACGGCACGCTGCGCGCGAGCTCGCCGCACTCATCGCGCAAGGCATGCCCGTGCGCCGCGGAGTCTGACGGCTCTATGACCGTTCGGCCCATCCGCTTATTCGGCGACCCCGTGCTTCGCAGTGCGGCCGACCCGATTCGCCGCATTGATGCGTCGGTACACGCACTAGTTGCCGACTTGCTCGACACCGTTGCCGTTCCCGGTCGCGCAGGCGTCGCCGCGCCTCAGATTGGGGTGTCGTTGCGCGCATTCAGCTACAACGTCGATGGCGTTGTCGGCTATGTGCTCAATCCCGAACTGGTCGAGGTACGCGGCGACGCGGAACCGGTCGAAGAAGGGTGCTTGAGCGTTCCGGGCTTTGGCTTTGAGCGTCGCAGGCACCCCTGGGCGCGCGTGGTCGGAATCGACCTCGATGGCAACGACGTCGACCTCAGCGGGGACGGCTTGCTGGCTCAGGCACTTCAACACGAGTGCGACCACCTCGATGGCCGCCTCTACATCGAGGGTCTCGATCCAGAGATTAAGCGCGAAGCCATGCGCGCCGTTCGCCAAGCAGAGTGGTTCGCACGGCCCTAATCACCGAGAAGGCGTCGCCGTCACGGTGACGACGACGCCTGTCGGTTGGCGCTCACACTGAGCCGGGCTACTGCAGCGAGATGCCCTGGGTCTCTGGAGCCCCGCTGTACATGCCTTCAATCACATCGGCGAAGTCGCTCGTGATCACATGGCGCTTGATGCTCATCTTCGGAGTGAGGTGTCCGCTCGCCTCGGTGAACTCGGTGGCGAGCACGGTGAACTTGCGAATGGATTCAGCGCGCGAAACGCGGCTGTTGGCGGCGTCAATGGCGCGCTGAACTTCGGCCAAAACCTTCGGGTTCTGTGCGGCCTCGGTGAGTGACATCTGCGCATCGAGCTCATTGTTGTTGAGCCACACGGGCAACATCTCAGAGTCAAGCGTCACGAGCGCCGAGACGAACGGCTTCTGGTCACCAACGACCACCACTTGTCCGATGATCGGGTTGGCACGGATGGGGTCTTCGAGGGCTGCAGGGGCAACGTTCTTGCCACCAGCCGTAACGATGATCTCTTTCTTGCGGCCCGTAATGGTCAAGAACCCGTCGTCATCGAGCGTGCCAATGTCTCCGGTGCGGAACCACTCACCGTCCATAACTTCGGCGGTCGCGTCGGGCTTCTTCCAGTAGCCCGCAAAGACGTTGATGCCCTTGACGAGAATCTCGCCGTCATCAGCGATCTTCAGTCCGACGCCGGGAAGAGCGGGGCCGGTCGTACCGATCTTGAACTTGTCGACCAAGTTGATGGTCGCGGGGGCTGTCGTTTCGGTCAACCCGTATCCCTCGAGAATGCGGATGTCGAGGCTGCGGAAGAAGTGTGCGAGGCGAAGACCGAGCGGGGCAGAGCCCGAGACGGCGTAGACGACACGGCCGCCCATCGCCGCGCGCAGCTTGCTGTAGACCAAGCGGTCAAACAGAGCGAACTGCACCTTGAGGCCGAAAGGCACGCTGCCGGCATCGAGGGCCTTGGAGTGCGCGATCGCAACATCGGCAGCCTTGCGGAAGATCTTGCCTTTTCCACCGGCTTCGGCCTTCTGCTCAGCCGAGTTGTAAACCTTCTCAAAGACGCGAGGAACAGCGAGCAAGAAGGTGGGCTTGAACGACCCGAGCGAAGGGAGAAGCTGCTTGGTGTCTGCCTGGTGGCCGATCTTCACGCCACCGTGGACGCCGAGTACAGAGATGAATCGAGCGAACACGTGTGCGGTCGTGATGAACAGCAGTGTCGACGACTGAGGATTCACGATCTGACTCATCGACACGGCCGCATTGCGGCACAGTTCGACGAAGTTCGAGTGCGTGAGGATGCACCCCTTGGGCACACCGGTTGAGCCAGACGTGTAGATGAGAGTCGCCAGGTCGCTGCCCTTGGCCATCGTGCGCCGAGCTTCAAGATCGTCGTCGGTGACCCCCTCGCCCGTCGACGCGAGCTTCTCGAGGTCACCCAAGTGCATTTGCCACACGTGCCCGATCTTGGGCAGGTCGCCGGCCACCTCGTCGAAGCGTGCGAAATGGTCGGCAGTCTCGACGATCATGTGGTGCGCCTCGGAGTCATCGAGGATGTACTGCACCTGGCTCGGCGAACTCGTTTCGTAGATCGGCACGAGAACGGCGCCGGCGAACCAGGCCGCGAAGTCGACCAAGGTCCACTCGTAGCGCGTTTTGCACATGAAGCCGATCTTCTCGCCGGGCTTCACGCCCGCGGCCATGAAGCCCTTGGCGAGTGCTGTGACCTGACGGTGGAACTCAGCGGCCGTGACGTCGGACCACCCACCATCAGCGGTCGGCAACGCGAAAAGAGCGCCGTTGGGCGTCTGTCGCACGCGCTCGACGAGCAGGTCACTCGCATTCGCGGTGGGGTCGGGCGTCACGACGGCCGGGACGTAGAACTCTTTCACGGCAACTCCTTTGGTACCGAACGGGCAATTGGTGCCCCCACTCTAGTCTCGCGGCGGCTGAGAACCGACGGCCTATCGTTGCGGTTACTAGACTCGACGCTCGTGCACTCCATCGGAATTGACATCGGCGGAACCAAGATCGCTGGCGCCCTCGTGAGCGATGACGGAGAGATCATCTCTGAGCTTCGAGAGCCCACCCCGGCGGGTGATCCCGGAGCCATCACCGACCTCGTGGTGCGCATGATCGAGCAATTGAGCGAGGGCCAGCAGGTCATCGCCGCCGGTGTTGCGGCTGCGGGGTTCATCGATGCCGCTCAGTCGACGGTCTACTACGCGCCGAACATCAACTGGCGAAACGAACCGTTTCGTGAGCGACTTCGAGAGCGCCTCGACCTCGATGTGACCATTGACAACGATGCGAATGCTGCGGGATGGGCTGAGTTTCGTTTCGGGGCGGCTCGTGACGCCCACGACATGACCATGCTGACGATCGGTACCGGCGTTGGCGGTGCGATTGTCACGGGCGATCGACTCTTGCGGGGCGGGTTTGGCACCGCGGGGGAGCTCGGGCACTTGCGCGTCGTGCCCGATGGCTTGCCGTGTGGGTGTGGCGCACGCGGGTGCATCGAGCAGTACGGTTCTGGCCGGGCGCTCTTGCGGATGGCCAACGAAATCGCTGACGCTGGCGGAATCGGTCTCCAATTGTCCGTCGAGCGCGAGCGCGCGGGTGGCCTCACGGGCGACATTCTGGCGCGCCTGCTCGTCGACGAAGACGCGGGCGCTCTCCACGCCCTCCGTCAACTCGGAAGCTGGCTGGGTCAGGCCTGCGCGAGCCTGAGCGCCGTGCTCGACCCCGAGATGTTCGTCTTCGGCGGGGGAGTCTCCGTGGCCGGCGACCGCCTGCTCGATCCCATTCGGGAGTCGTATCTCGCTCACTTGCCGGCCCGGGGCTATCATCCCGAACCCCAGTTCGTGGTGGCCGAGCTCGTCAATGACGCGGGAGTGGTGGGTGCCGCCGACCTCGCGCGCATCCATGCAACATCGCTTGCTTCGTGATTCTTGGCCCGAGCGGATGCTGCGCTCACCGGTTAGGCTGAACCGCGCTGCTGACGAAGGGAACCCTCGGTGTTCTACTGGCTCATGAAGAACCTGGTGATCGGGCCTATTCTGCTGACCGCGTTCCGCCCGTACGTGCGCGGTGTGGAGAACGTGCCCCGTACCGGAGCCGTGATTCTTGCCAGCAACCACTTGTCGTTCACCGACTCGGTCTTTCTCCCGCTCGTGCTCGATCGGCGCGTGGTCTTTCTGGCCAAGAGCGACTACTTCACCGGTCGCGGCATCAAGGGCTGGCTCATCAAGATGTTCTTCGAGGCGAGCGGCCAGCTTCCGATCGACCGCTCGGGCGGAAAAGCGAGCGAGGCATCGCTCAATACGGGTCTCAAAGTGCTCTCAGAAGGCTATGCGCTCGGCATCTATCCCGAAGGCACTCGCAGCCCCGACGGCATCATGTATCGCGGCCGCACGGGCGTCGCTCGCATGATTCTTGAGTCAGGCGCCCCCGTTATCCCTGTGGCCATGATCGATACCGAGAAGGTCATGCCGATCGGCTCAAAGCTGCCCAAGGTGATTCGACCGGGCGTGATCTTCGGCAAGCCTCTCGATTTCAGCCGCTTTCAAGGCCTCGAGAGTGATCGCTTCGTCTTGCGATCGATCACCGACGAGATCATGTACGAGCTCGGCCAATTGAGCGGGCAAGAGTATCTCGATGTTTACGCCACGACGGTGAAAGACAAACGCCCCGCCAACGCCCGATAGGCTGAAACGTCGCGGCGCCGATGCGCCGAGCATCCGTGACCTGCTCGCTCTCTAAGGACGTTTCTCTCGTGGTCGACCCGTTCGAAACCATTGTGCACGCTGACCCTGCCGTTGTAGCCGGTCTTGATCACTGGCGGACTCTGCCGATCAAGCAGCAGCCGCAGTGGCCCGACACGACCGCTGTTGCCGCCGCGTCAGCCGAGCTGGCGTCGCTGCCTCCGCTTGTTTTTGCCGGCGAAGTTGACATGTTGCGCGACCGCCTGGCTCGGGCGGCCCGCGGCGAGGCGTTCTTGCTGCAGGGTGGCGACTGCGCCGAAACCTTTGCCGGGGCAACGGCCGACCAGATTCGCAACCGGGTCAAGACGATTCTGCAGATGGCCGTCGTGCTCACCTACGGTGCGTCGATGCCGGTCATCAAGATGGGCCGCATGGCGGGCCAGTTCGCCAAGCCGCGATCGAGCGACACCGAGACGCGCGGCGACGTGACGCTACCGGCCTACCGCGGTGACATCGTCAACGGTTACGACTTCACGCCCGAGTCGCGCCAAGCTGACCCCTCGCGCCTCGTGAAGGGCTACCACACGAGCGCGTCGACGCTGAATCTCATCCGTGCGTTCACACAGGGTGGTTTCGCCGACCTGCGCATGGTGCACAGCTGGAACAAGGGCTTCGCCGCCAACCCCGCTAATCAGCGTTACGAGGGCCTGGCGAAAGAGATCGACCGCGCCGTCAAGTTCATGGAGGCCGCGGGCGCCGACTTCGACGAGCTCAAGCGCGTCGAGTTCTACTCGAGCCACGAGGGCTTGCTCATGGACTACGAGCGCCCCATGACGCGCATCGACTCGCGCACCGGCACGCCCTACACGACCAGCGCGCACTTCCTCTGGATCGGCGAGCGCACGCGCGAACTCGACGGCGCGCACGTCGATTTCTTCAAGCGCATCCGCAACCCGATCGGCGTCAAGCTCGGCCCGTCGACGACGCCCGAGACGATGGAACGCCTCATCGACGTGCTCGACCCCGATCGTGAGCCCGGCCGTCTCACGTTCATCACGCGCATGGGAGCCAGCACGGTTCGGGATGCCCTTCCGCCCCTTCTCGACGCCATCACGCGATTCGATGCCACGCCTCTGTGGGTGTGCGATCCGATGCACGGAAATGGGCTGACGACGCCGAACGGCTACAAAACGCGCCGCTTCGACGACGTCGTCGACGAGGTCAAGGGATTCTTCGAGGCTCACCGTGCCGTCGGCACGCACCCCGGAGGCATCCACGTCGAGCTCACCGGAGACGACGTGACCGAGTGCCTCGGCGGCTCAGAGCACATCGACGAAGAGACGCTCGCGACACGCTACGAGTCGCTGTGTGACCCGCGGCTCAACCACATGCAGTCGCTCGAACTCGCGTTTTTGGTGGCAGAAGAGCTCGGCCACAGCTAGAAGATGCCGCGGATTATGATCGTCGATCCGCGGATCGCCGACTGACCGCCACCGGGTTCGGTTGACTCGATCTGGGCCTGCGGGCGGTCCCAGTCCTCTTCGTTGATGACGGTGTCGACTTGAACCAGGAACCCGACCGCCTGCAGCGCCTCGACTCCTTCGGCGATCGTCTGCCCCACGACGTTGGGAATCTGAACGAGGTCGGGCCCGCGCGAAACGATGATCGTGAGAGTGCTCCCCGGTCGCACGGGAGCGTCGCTCGTGCGCTCGACTCGCAACACGTCGCCGAGCGGAACGTCGTTGTCGAACTCCGATTCGCCGCCCACGATGCCCGTGAGGTCACGAGCGGCGAGTGCGGCCTGCGCAGCCTCGACGGTGAGTCCGCGCACGGTCGGGATTGGCCCTACCGACACGAGCAGTTGAACCGGGGTTCCTTTGAAGGAGGCTGCGCCGGCCTCGAGAGCCACGTCGTCGGTGCCGATGACGGCGATCACCGAGCCCTCGGCGATGTCGGGATCAAACTGCGCGATGGCCTTGCCGACGTCAAAGCCGGCATCGGTCAGGGCCAGACGCGCGTCGGCTTCGGGGAGCCCGATGACGGTAGGAACCGTCGTGGGCTCCGGCCCGAGCGAAACGATGATCGTCACGACCGTGTCGCGATCGATGGCTTCTCCCGCGGCGGGGTCGGTGCCGGCAACGAGTCCCGCGGCGATCTCGAGATCGTAGGCCTCCGTGAGCGCCTCAGCGACGTCGACGCCCTGGTCATCAAGGATGAGCCGAGCAGTTTCGACCGTGTCGCCGCGCACATCAGCGATCGTCACGCGTGCTCCGGGGCCCGCACCGAACCACCAACCGATACCCGCGGCGAGCCCCGCAAGCGCGAGAACCGCAGCGAACAGAATCCATCCTCGGCGCCTGCTGGTGGCTCCACGACTCGTCAGCTCGGCCGTCGCCGACGGTGGGGTGAGGGTCTGTGCGCTGCCTCGCGTGCCGAGCACTTGCGTCTCGTCGGTAGGGGGAGCGGTCGGGATGGGCGAGGTGAGCAACGCGGTGCGCTGCGTCGCCGCCGCCGGAAGCGCTGTTTGCAGCGCGCGGCCTGTCTCGGTTACCTGGTCGAGCAAGGCGCGGGCATCCGCGGGTCGATCACGGGGATCGCGCGCCGTTGCCCAGAGCACGAGCTCGTCCCACTCGGCCGGAACCCGGGGGTTGAAGTCGCTCGGAGCCGGCACCGAATCATTCGCGTGCTGGTAGGCGATCTGCATCGGTTGCTCGCCCTTGAAAGGCTGCTCGCCCGTGAGCATCTCAAACATCATGATGCCGACCGCGTAAATGTCGCTGCGCGTGTCAGCGATTCCTCGTGTGACGAGTTCGGGCGACAGATAGGCGATCGTTCCCAGCAACGCTTGCCCCGTGGCGGTGTTGGCACTCGCGGCACGGGCGAGTCCGAAGTCGCCGATCTTGATGCGACCGTCATCGGCCAAGAGCACGTTCTCGGGCTTCAGATCTCGGTGCACAATGCCGGCTTTGTGGGCGGCGGCAAGACCACCGAGTACGGCCTCGGTGATGTCCATCGTCTGTTCGGGCGTGAGGGCGCCGTACTCCTGCAAGAGCTCGCGCAAGGTGATGCCCGGCAAGTACTCCATGACGAGGTAGGCCGATTCGGCATCCTGGCCTTGATCAAACACATTCACGACATTCGGGTGCGCCAGTCGAGCCGCCGACCGCGCCTCTTGAATGAACCGCTCTTTGAACTGGCTGTCGTCCGCAAGGTGGCCGTGCATGATCTTCACCGCGACGAGGCGGTCGAGGCGCTGGTCGGTCGCGAGATAGACCGTCGCCATGCCCCCTCGGGCGATGCGTGAGCGAACCTGATAACGACCGTCGATCAGGCGGCCGATAAGGGGATCGGTCGTCGAAGAGCTCACCGGGTCAGTCTAGGTTGCGGTCGTGAGGCGAACCGGGTGCCACGCGCGTGCAGCGGGCGGTTATCAGGTGAGCTCGAAGTACCACGCCCACGCACTGGTCTCCCACTTTGCATAGGCGTCGGGGTAGGCCGAGATCTGAACGGCTTGCGCCGCGCGGGTGAGAGTCATGCCCTCCCACCCACGAATGTCGAGCAGCCCGCGCGTGTATCCCGACCGGCCCACATAGAAGAGCTTCGCCGAGTGGCTCGGGATCATCAGGTCGGCCACAGTGCCCCAACCCGAGGATGGCCGTTGCTGGAAGAGGCCCACTGAATCACGGTCGCCCCACGAGATGTTGCGGAGCGATGACTCTTGCATTGCCGTAGCAAGCGCGATGACGATGCCGTACTCCGGAACGCCAAGATCACGTCCTACCTGAACGATCGTGCTCGCGTTCGCGCGCATCTCAGCGCTCATCGGTGTCACCGGTCCGCCTGCGGGAGGCGCTGAGGGGGAGCCGGCCGATGGCTTTCCCGACGAGTGAGTGGTGGGGCGTGCGCCAACGGGCAGTGCGGGGCGTTCCATGATCGGCATGGCCGACACCACCGCGGCGATCGATGCTGCGGCGAGTGGCTGCTCAGCGGGGTCGCCTTCGGTGACCGGCGTACTGCGCGGAGACACGGCCACGTCGGCATTGTGGCCGACGGTGGGCGCTGGCATCGGAATCGCTGCCGGTACTCGGCCGGGAATGACGATCGTCTGACCCGGATAGATGATGCTCGACGCTTCAAGGCTGTTCTCGGCGAGGATTGACTCAACAGAGACACCGAATCGAGCGGCAAGCGCAGAGATCGTGTCACCCTTGCCGATCTCGTATCGACCGGCGGAGGTCGTCGGTGCGGGGGTGCCTGTTGACTTCACGGGGGCAGAGGTGAGAGCGAGCATCTGGCCGGCGAAAATGGTGGACTTCCACGACAAGCCGTTGAGGGCGAGAATCGACGCCGTTGAGAGCCCGAACTGCTGGGCGATACTGCTGACAGTGTCTCCCGGAGCCACGGTATAGACCGCAGGGGCAGCACTCGACGCGACGGCGTGCGTCGCAAGGCCTCCCGGAAGCACGGCCGCGCCGATCTGCGCGAGTGCCGTGCGCAAACCGAGCGGCGCCGGTGATTGCTCAGGCTTGGGCGGAACAGGCTTGCGCGCGTACGCGGGGTCAACGGGGCCCGTGAGCCCGAGACCGAGTGCAATGGCGCCGGTCAAGACGACGGGAACTGCGGTGAACGCTGACGAACGAGCGCGCCGTGCGAGGTCGACACGCAGCGGTGAAGAAGACGGCGATTCGGTCGTGACCGGGCGCGCTGTGAGGCCCGCAAAAACCGAGCGTGCGCGGTCGTCGCCGTGCGGTGCCTCTAGCGGGCTGCGCACGGCGTTAGCCGCCTGATCAGTCTCGCGCATCGTCTCTGGCCCTTCGCAGTGCCTCTGTGGGCGCCATTCGCCACGAGGGAATGAGACTTCCCTCTGAGACAGGCTACAACGCACGTCAACTAATGGGGAAGATGTTGCACCAGTTTATATGTTCGTAACATTAGGGAACAGCGCGCAGCCGGCCCGAGTCATGGCACGCTTGAGGCGTGTCCGCAGAATCCGCCCGATGGTTGACCGTTCCTGATCTCGTCGACGTGCTTCAGTTGAGCCCCGGCAAAGTGCACCGCCTCATCGAAGACCGCCACCTGTTGGCCGTGCGGCGCGACAAGGTGCTCGTGATTCCCGAAGAGTTCGTGCTCGACGGCGAGCCATTGAAAGACCTTCGAGGCACCCTCATGCTGCTGGCCGACGACGGCTTCAGTGACGACGAAGCGATGCAGTGGATGCTCGAGGTCAACGACCTTCTCGGCGTCTCGCCCATCGCAGCATTGCGCGCGGGTCGCAAGGCCGAAGTTCGTCGGGTCGCCCAGGCGCTCGCCTTCTAGCCCGCTTCTGCGGGCGGGTTTTGGCCCACGCTGGTCGCGATGTTGCTCGGACTAGTGTGCGCGGCGGGTCACGAGGTCGCTCAAGCCAACGAGCTCGGCTCGCGCTGAGCGGCTCAGAGCGGAATTGTCGAGGGCCGCGAGTGCCTCGGCTACCGACCGTTCGATGATGAGCTCCGTCGTCTCGACAGCACCGCTTTCACGAATCGTTGCCTGGAGGGTTGCGATCTGGTGTTCCGAGAGGTTCGGATCGCCCAGCAGCTCATCGATCAGTCGAACGGCTCCTGCGGGGAGTGCTGCGCGCGCGAGCGCGATGATGACCGTGCGCTTTCCTTCGCGCAAATCGTCACCCGCGGGCTTACCTGTCACGGCCGGATCGCCAAAAACACCCAGCAGGTCGTCTCGCAGCTGAAATGCCACACCCAGGGGCAGGCCGAACGCTCGCAAGGCGGACACCTGTTCGAGGCTTCCGCCGGCCATGAGTGCCCCGAGAGCCAGGGGAGCTTCGATGGAGTACTTCGCCGACTTGAAGGTCACGACCCGGTGAGCGCGGGGCAGTAGGTCGTCTTCGGGGGCGTCGCGCCAGGCGACTTCTTCGAGAATGTCGAGGTACTGGCCCACCGTGACCTCGGTGCGCATCGTCTGGAACTCTGCGCGCGCGGCGCGGGCGCTGGGTGAATCGGTGAGGCGTGCAAGCCCGGCGTCAAGGAGCTCGTCGCTCCAACCCAGCAGCAGGTCGCCGAGCAACAGTGCTGCCGACGTGCCATAGGTGGCCGAGTTGCCCACCCACTCGCGCCGCACGTGGTCGCTTTCGAACCGTCGATGTGCCGCGGGCATCCCTCGCCGCGTGTCGGAGTTGTCCATGATGTCGTCGTGGACGAGGGCGGCGGCATGAAAGAGCTCTAGAGCCGCGGCGGCGTCGATGACACTCGAGAGATCAGGGTGCTGGTCGAGTTCTGCCATGAGGTCGTCGCTCCGGACGGTGCCGGCAACGGCGTGCCAGCCCCAGTAGCAGAACAGTGCGCGAAACCTCTTGCCACCACTCAACAGATCCCGACTAGCGTCGGTGAACACCGAGAGGTCGCCCGCGATCGTCGTGAGTTGCGTTGCGCGCTCGTCGAGAAAGCGCTCAAGTCGAGCGTTGACTAGGTCGACTAACCGCAATCTCTCAGGCACCCGCCTAGCCTATCCAGGAGTGCGAGTCTAGAATGAAGGCGCGGAGTCGGCTCGGCCCCGCACGTCGTCGAAGGGTTCATCATGCCGCTGTCTGAGCACGAGCAGCGCCTCCTGGACGAGATGGAGCGCAACCTCTACCAGAACGATGCCGATTTCGTCGCCACCGTGTCGGGTCGTCGTGGCAAGCCGAACTATCGGCTCGTCGTGATTGGCGCCTTGCTCGCGGTTGCGGGTGTCGGCGCCCTCGTCGCGGGAGTCATCGTTCGCCAGCCCATCGTTGGTGTGATCGGGTTCGGCCTCATGCTCGGGGGCGTTCTCCTGGTGATTTCTCCCGGAGGCGGCGCCGAGACCACGCCCGCTGGCCCGTCGTCAGCAGGCCGCGCAGCGCAGCCTCGCCGTTCATCGTGGATGACGACGATGACCGAGCGTTGGGAACGACGCCAAGACGATCGCGGCGAATAAGCTTCCCTCCCTCTTCCTCCACTCACTTCCTCCACTCAATGGGGCCGACCTTCTGGTCGGCCCTTTTTTTGTGCCCACGTGCCCTCACTGAGGCCGCATCTGCCGCTCACATGGGATCAACCCTCCACCGGCCCTCCCCGTAGCGCGCCGCGCCAGAGAGCCGTCTTTTCGGGCTTCTTGACTCGCGCGGGGAGTGAAAAGAGGGCTAGGGTGCTCATGTTCCTTTACTTTGTGGAGGAAAGTGGAGTAAAGTGGAGGTCATCACCTGATCTCGGGCCGGAGATGAGAGGGGGGCCAGGCGAATGCTTCTCGGCACGCACACCCCCAAGCTCGACGACAAAGGGCGCATCATCCTTCCGGCCAAGTTCCGCAGCGAGCTCGCCGGGGGAGTGGTCTTGACCCGCGGCCAAGAGCACTGCATCTATGTCTTCAGCGCGGCGATGTTTCAAGAGCAGCTCGACAAGCTGCGCACTGCGCCGCTCACGAGCAAGCAGGGTCGCGAGTTTCAGCGCCTTTTCCTTTCGGGCGCCAGCGAACAAGAGCCCGACTCGCAACACCGACTGACGATTCCGCCCGTGCTGCGCGACTACGCCGGCCTCGACCGCGAACTCACCGTGATCGGTGCGGGCGACCGGGCCGAAATCTGGTCGACCGAAGCCTGGAACAGCTACTACGCCGAGCGCGAAGAGGCGTTTGCCAACACCGAAGAGGAGGTGATTCCCGGACTCTTTTGATCGCGTGACCCTGACTCCCAGCCGTGAGTCGCCCTGGCGCACCTTCCCCGGTGCCAGGTCGCACGGATGGGGATCAGGGCCCCGCGGCCCACCGGAACGCGATGATGACCGACAGCCCCCGCCACACCCCCGTCATGCTCGAGCGCTCGCTCGCGCTGCTCGAGCCTGCCCTCGCCGTCGAGGGTGCTGTCTTGGTTGACGCGACGCTCGGCCTCGGCGGCCACACCGAAGCCGCGCTCGAGCGCCACCCGGGGCTCACCGTGGTCGGTCTCGATCGCGATACCGATGCTCTCGCCGCCTCGGCCGCGCGCCTCTCACGGTTTGGTGACCGCGCTCGACTCGTGCACACGGTCTACAGCGGTGTTCGCGACGCGTTGGATGGCCTGGGCATCGATCGTGTGACCGCCGTGCTCTTTGACCTTGGTGTCTCGTCGATGCAACTCGACGAAGCAGAGCGTGGCTTCGCCTATTCGCAGGATGCTCCGCTCGACATGCGCATGGACCGCACGACGGGCGTCACCGCTGCGACGATCCTCGCCGAGTACCCCGAAGACGAATTGCGCCGCATCTTCTACGCCTACGGTGAGGAGAAGCTCGCGCCGCGCTATGCCCGCAGCATCGTCAAGGCACGCGCAGAGCATCCCCTCGAACGCTCATCGCAGCTCGTGCAACTCATCATCGACGCGACTCCGCGTGCCGTTCAGCGCGCGGGGCACCCGGCAAAGCGCGTGTTTCAGGCCTTGCGCATTGAAGTCAACGCTGAGCTCGCTGCCCTCGAGCAGGCTCTGCCGGCGGCGCTCGATGCGCTCGCGATCGGCGGCCGCATTGTCGTGCTCGCGTATCAGTCACTCGAAGACCGCATCGTCAAGCGCGAGCTTGCGCGGCGAACCCAGTCGACGGCACCGGCAGGCCTGCCCGTCGAGTTGCCCGAGCACAAGCCGGAGTTCTCGCTGCTCGTTCGCGGGGCAGAGCTCGCCGACGACGATGAGCGCGCGGCGAACCCCCGCGCGATTCCCGTGCGGCTTCGTGCCGCGGAGCGCTTGCGAGACGTCGCATGAGCGCCGTGATGAATGCGGTTGCTCCCCAGCGCGCTCGCCCTGCGGTGCAGCGGCCTGCTCTCGAGGTTGTCCCGACTCGACGTCAGCGTCGAGCTCGTCCGCGCGCGGCCTATGCGGTCGCGACGGTCGCGGGCGTCTTCGTGATTTTGCTCACGCAATTGCTGTTGAGCATCGTGCTGTCTGATGGCGCGTACCGCATCACCGCGCTCGAAGCGCAACGCATCGAGCTTGATCGCACCGCGCAAGTGCTAACCGAGCAGCTCAATGTGTTCGATTCTGCTCAGAATGTTGCCGCCAATGCCGAATCGCTCGGCATGGTGGTCAGCAGTGTGAGCCCCGCCTTTCTTTTTCTTTCTAATGGCACCGTTCAGGGCTCACCCACGCCGGCTGGCGCCGGTGCGGGCGTGCTCGACGGTCGGGGCGACCTCGTCGGCAATGTGCTGCTGACCGACGTGCCCCTGGTGACCCCGGCGGCGACGGGGGGCGCGGTTGTGACGTCTATGGGCGTGCCTGCCGCGGTCGCGCCGTCGGGGTCGCTACCGTCGGCCTCGACCCCAGCGCCCTCGACGGGGGCTTTGCCCTCGCCCGTGACGCGCTGATCAAGCCGGAGGAGCCCTGAGCATGGTGACCGCAGATCGCCGCACGCGGCGCCGGCTGGCGGCGTCGATGCTCGTGCTGGCGATCATTCTGTCGGCCTTCGTCGTGCGCCTCGTCGACATTCAAGTCGTGCGCGCTGAGCAATTGGCGCAAGAGTCAGAGGCTCGCCGGTCGATCCCGATGACTATCTACGGCGCCCGAGGCGACATTGTCGATTCACGCGGGGTCGTGCTCGCCGATTCCGTTTTTCGCTACGACATCACGGTGTCGCCGCGCTTCGTCGCGAAGGCCCTGGAGGTCGAAGCCGGCGGCGGTGTCACGTCGACGGTGGCTGACAGCCTCGCCGCTGTCGCCGCGATCGTCGGAGGGGATGGCGCGGCGATGCTTGCCGACATTCAAGGGCAGCTCGCGGCGAATCCCGAAGACGACCACGGCTATCTGTCGCGGGGTGTGACGCCGGAGCAGTTCGAGCAGGTGCGCGACCTCGACATTCCGTGGGTCTATTGGGAACGCATCCCGGCGCGCACGTACCCCAACGGCCAGATCGCGGGCAACTTGGTGGGCTTCTTGGGCACCGATGGGCCGCAGACCGGTCTCGAGTTTCGACTCAACGAGTGCCTGCAAGCGACGAACGGCGAGGCCACCTACGAGCGGGGAGCCGATGGCGTGCGCTTGCCCGGCACAACCGTCGTGGCGAACGACGCTGTCGACGGTGGCACCCTGCAGCTGACTATCGACGCCGACGTGCAATGGTTCGCTCAACAAGCGATCGCCCAGCAGGCCACCGCGATTGGGGCGGAATGGGCCACGGCCGTGGTCGTGCGGGTTGGTGACGGACACATTATCGCCGCAGCCGACTGGCCAACGGTCGACCCGAACGACGTTAATGGCACTGCTCCCGAGAACCTGGGCTCGCGGGTATTCACGTGGCCGTACGAGCCGGGGTCGACGATCAAATCGGCCACGTTCGCGGCACTATTCGACTCGGGTGCGGCGACGATCACTGACCAAGTCATTGCGCCGCGGCGCTATGACACCATCGCGGGGTTTCAGATCGGCGACGCGTGGGATCACGGCGACCTGCGCTACACCGCGGCCGGCGTTCTCATGAATTCGTCGAACACCGGCACGTCTGTTTTCAGTGAGCGCTTAACGCTGGATCAACGCCACGACTACCTCACGGGCTTTGGGTTCGGCACCGAGACCGCCGTCGACTTTCTCGGTGAAGAGCCGGGCTTCGTGGGCGCAGCCGACTCTGTTGACGGCCACACCGCCGTGACCCAGATGTTCGGCCAGGGCATGACGGCCACCGGTGCCCAGGTCGCGAGCCTGTATCAGACGCTCGCCAACGACGGGGTGCGGGCCCCATTGACTCTCGTGACTGGCTGCACGCACGCTGACGGCACGGTCACTGACCTTCCCCCTACCGAGGGCACACGCGTCGTCAGTGAGTCTGCCGCCCGCGATGTCGTCAACACGCTCGAGAACGTCGTCACGCAAGGTTTTCTGTCACGTCAGCTCAGCATCCCGGGGTATCGAGTTGCCGCGAAGACGGGTACGGCGGAGGTCTCGGAGAACGGAGCGTACGGCGAAGAGCGCATCGTCTCGGTAGCCGGCATGGCGCCCGCTGATGACCCGCAGTTCGTCGTGGTGGTGACCTACGGCAAGCCCGATACGATGAAGACGTCGGCTGCCGCCGCGCCCACCTTCCGGTCGATCATGACCCAGGTGTTGAAGACCTTCCGGGTTGCCCCGTCGACGGTCTCGGCCCCAAGCATCCCGCTGACCTGGTGAGGGGTCAGCCCAGAAAGAGCTGAGGTTGCGTTGTCCCGCATTCCCCCCGTGCTGCGACCCGAACACCCCGCACCCCGACCGCTCTCGGGGCTCATTGATGCCTTTTCGCTCGAGCATCACGGTGAGATCGAGGGCATCGAGCTCACCGGCATCACGCTCTCGACGGGTGATCTTCGACCCGGAGACCTCTTCGTCGGGCTCAAGGGCGCGCACCGGCACGGGGCCGAATTTGCCGGCGACGCCGTAGCGGCGGGTGCCGTCGCCGTTTTGACGGATGCCGCGGGCGCGACGCTTGCCGCAGGTGCCGGGGCACCCGTACTCGTGATCAATGACCCCCGCTCGGCGCTGGGCGAGATTGCCGCGTGGGTCTACCGAACGCGCGAGGAGCCAGCGCTTATGGTCGGCGTCACGGGCACCAACGGCAAGACCTCCACGGCCTACTTGCTCGAGGGCATTCTCAAGCAGCTGGGCCACGTCACGGGGCTCAGTTCCACCGCCGAGCGGCACATTGGCGATCTCACCGTCGTGAGCCGCCTCACGACGCCCGAGGCCACCGAAATGCACGCACTCTTGGCGCGTATGCGCGAGGCAGGCGTGACGGCGATCGCCGTCGAGGTCAGCGCGCAGGCCCTCAGTCGGCACCGCGTCGACGGCTTGCTGTTCGACGTCGTGGGCTTTACTAACCTCACGCATGATCACCTCGACGACTACGCCGACATGTCCGAATACTTTGCCGCGAAAGTGCCTCTCTTCTTCGCCGACCGGGGCAAGCGCGGGGTCGTGTCGCTCGACTCGCCGTATGGGGCCCGGGTGGTGGATGCTGCGCGCATCCCCGTCGTCACGATCACCTCGCACGCCGACGTCGACGCCGACTGGCACGTCGCCATCACTGATGAGCACCCCGCGTACACGGGTTTTCGCCTGACAGGCCCGGAGGGCCAGTCGATCGAGTCGCGCGTACCGCTCATCGGTGGCCACATGGCCGCGAACGCTGGCCTTGCGATCGTGATGCTTGTCGAAGCGGGTATTGCGCTCCATGACATCGCCGCGGCCTTGGGCGACACGGGCATCACTGCTTACCTGCCCGGTCGCACCGAGCGCGTGTCGGGCGATCGTGGCCCGAGCGTGTATGTCGACTTCGGGCACAGTGCCGATGCCTTTGAGCACACTCTCGCCGCCGTTCGACGCTTCACGCCAGGCCGCACCATCATGGTCTTCGGCGCTGATGGCGACCGTGATGCGACGAAGCGCCACGAGATGGCGCGGGTTGCGGCCGAGGGCTGCGACGTGCTCGTCATCACCGATCACCACCCGCGGTTCGAAGACCCTGCGTCGATTCGCGCGACCCTTCTCGAGGGTGCGGCGCTCGCCTCGAACAAGCCCGAGATTCACGAGGTGAGCCCGCCCGAGCAGGCGATCCGCGTTGCGGTGGGTCTGGCGCGCGAGGGTGATTCGATCTTGTGGGCGGGCCCTGGCCACCAGGACTACCGCGATATCCGCGGCGTGCGCACCGAGTATTCGGCGCGCGACGAAGCGCGGGCTGCCTTGCGCGAAGCCGGGTGGTGATCGCGTGAGTCTCTCTGCCCCCGTCATTGATGACGTGATGCATCGGCGAGAAGGGTCGATCGTGACCGTGCGCGTCGACACACAAACGGTTGACCTCGCGCTCACTGCCGTGGGCACCGCGGCCGTTGACACCGCGGTCAGCCGGCTCGCTGAGTTGCTGGACGGGGGAGTGTCGCTGACCGACGCGGTCGACAGGGTAACGCGCGAGAGCGTCGACCTGCCGGGCCACACTTCACGGCACGTTCTGCCCAACGGAGCGCTCGTGCTCGATGACACCCAGGCCAGCACCGCCCTCGAGGTGCGCGCATCGTTGCGCGTACTCGCCGACCTGACGCGCCAGCACGGCCGCTCGATTGCGGTGCTCGGTGAGCTCGCGAGTGATCCGGCCGAGTGGTTCGACGATCACGATGCACTGGGCCGCATCATCGTGCGTCTCGATGTCTCACAACTGATCGTGATTGGCGACGGCGCCCGGCACATCCACAACGCTGCGGGGCTGGAAGGCTCGTGGGACGGAGAGTCGATTCTGGTCGAGACCCTCGAGCAGGCATACGATGTCGTGCGTGCGCAGGTCGATGAGGGCGATGTGGTGCTCGTGAGCGCAGCATCCCGAACCCCCCTTTCTTCGCTCGTTGAGCGTCTACTGGAGGCAGATCGATGATCGCGCTGATGCTGGCCGGGGCGTTCTCGCTCGCCTTCACTCTGTTGCTCACGCCGCTCTTCATCCGGTTGTTCAACCGGCTCGAGTGGGGCCAGTTCATTCGCGACGATGGGCCCCAGTCGCACCACACGAAGCGCGGAACGCCCACGATGGGCGGCATCGTCTTCATTTTGGGCGCGGTTCTCGGCTACTTCTTCGGCCACATCGTGAGTGGCGAGCCCGTCACGATGAGCGCCCTGCTCGTACTCGGGCTCATGGTTGGCCTGGGCCTCATCGGGTTTATCGATGACTTCACGAAGACCCGCAAGCAGCGAAGCCTTGGTCTCGGCGGCTGGGCAAAGATCGCGGGTCAAGCGGTTGTTGCCACGGTGTTTGCCGTGCTCGCCCTGTCGTTTCCCGACGAGGATGGCTTGACTCCCGCGTCGACCATGATCTCGGGCGTTCGTGACATCCATTGGCTCGACTTCGCCGTCTTCGGCTCGATCGGCGCCGTGATCGCCTTTGCGATCTGGGTCAACGTCATCGTCGTGAGCACGTCGAATGCCGTGAACGTGGCCGATGGTCTTGATGGGCTCGCGACGGGGGCATCGATTCTCTCGGTTGCCGCGTACATCTTCATCGCTTTCTGGCAGTTCAACCAGAGCTGCTTCAACGACCTCATCGACCCTGACAACGTGTATCGGTGTTATGAGGTGCGCGACTCGCTCGACCTGGCGATTGTGGCGGCAGCGATCGCCGCAAGCCTCATCGGCTTCTTGTGGTGGAACACGTCGCCCGCCCACATCTTCATGGGTGACACGGGCTCGCTCGCGATCGGCGGTGCACTTGCAGCGCTCGCGATTCTGACCCGCACCGAGCTGCTGCTGGTGCTCATCGGCGGTCTCTTCCTCATTGTGACCGGCTCGGTCATTCTTCAGCGTGTCTACTTCAAGCTCACCAAGGGCAAGCGCATCTTCTTGATGAGCCCGCTGCACCACCACTTCGAACTCAAGGGCTGGGCCGAGGTCACGGTTGTCGTGCGCTTCTGGCTGATCGGTGGCCTGTTCGTGGCCGTTGGAGTCGGCTTGTTCTATCTCGAGTGGGTCAGTCAGTAACCGTGGCACGACCCGACTCTCTGCAGAGCTGGCACGACGACTGGTCGGGCCTGCGCGTTCTCGTTCTCGGCCTGGGCGTCACGGGCTTTGCCGTCGCCGACACGCTGGCTGAGCTCGGGTGCCGAGTGCTCGTGGTGGCTGATCGGGCCGATGATGATCGTGCGCGCATCCTGCCCGTCATTGGTGTCGAGCTGGCCGTGGTTGATCCTGGCGCTGAGCTGCCCGCCGCGGCCCTCGAGCTCAACCCTGACCTCGTGATTGTCTCGCCGGGCTACCGCCCTGATCACCCGCACGTGCGCTGGGCGCTCGAGCGAGGCGCGCCCGTGTGGGGCGACATTGAACTGGCGTGGCGCGTGCGTGACAAGGTCTCTCCGCCCGCGGAGTGGGTGCTCATTACGGGCACGAACGGCAAGACCACGACGACACAATTGACCGCGACGATGCTGCAGCAAGACGGCCGCCGCGCCGCGCCCTGCGGCAACATCGGCGTACCCGTGCTCGACGCTGTGCGTGACCCTGCGGGCTTCGATGTGCTCGTCGTGGAGCTGTCGAGCTTTCAATTGCACTGGATGCCCACCGACGGCCCAGGCGCCATCACCCCGCTCGCGAGCACGTGCCTCAATATCGCCGAAGACCATTACGACTGGCACGGCGGAGCCGAGGCCTACGCTGCGGCGAAGGCCAAGGTCTACGCCAATACGCGCATCGCGTGTGTCTACAACCTCGCTGACGAGGCGACGATGCGCATGGTCGAAGACGCCGAGGTGCACGAGGGGTGCCGTGCCATTGGGTTCGGTGCGTCTGTTCCCGGCTTGAGCGACATCGGAGTGGTCGACGGCATCATCGTCGACCGGGCCTTTCTCGACGAGCGGCGCACGAGTGCTCTCGAGTTGGCGGAGCTTGCTGACGTGGCAACGGCGGGGCTTGCGACCCCTCATGGCCTCGCCAACACTCTTGCGGCAGCTGCGCTCTCACGTGCCGTTGGCGTTGCTCCCGCGTCAGTGCGCGACGCCTTGCGCCGGTTCACGGTCGATGCACACCGCACTGAGCTCATCGAGGTTGTCGACGAGATTGCGTGGATCGACGACTCGAAAGCCACCAACCCGCACGCTGCCGCCTCAGCGCTGAGCGCCTATCGGTCGGTCGTATGGATCGTCGGCGGCTTGCTCAAGGGCGTCGATATTTCGCCCCTCGTCGAAGCCCATCGAGACCGGCTCCGGGCGGCGATCATCATCGGGGTCGACCGGGATGCCGTGCGCGCCGCGTTCGAACGACACGCGCCCGCCCTGCCGCTGTTCGAGGTTGATGAGCGCGAGACTGGCCAGGTGATGCCTGCCGCTGTGCGGCTGGCCGCCGGTGTTGCGCTCGACGGCGACACCGTGCTGTTGGCTCCGGCAGCAGCATCCATGGACCAGTTCATCGACTACGCCGACCGCGGCAACCGCTTCGCCGCCGCCGTGCGGCAGCACCTGAAGGGGGAGGCCCATGACGACGGTCCGTCCTCCGCGCGGTCGACCGACTCCTGAGCCGCAGCCTCCGCATCGCTCGAGCCCGAGGGCTATCGTCGCCGTTCGGCGACTCTTCGGTGTCGAGCACCCCGACGCGCTGCTCGTCGTGGGCACGGTCATCTTTCTCGTCTTGTTCGGCCTCGTCATGGTGCTGTCGTCGTCGGCGGTGACGTCGGCGCAGAATAACGAGGGCGACTTCTTCGCGATCTTCTTGCGCCAGGGCCTCTTTGCGCTCATTGGCATTCCGCTCATGCTCATGATCGCGCGACTGCCGGCCATCTTCTGGCGGCGGTGGGCGCGCCACGCGGTCATGGTCGGACTCGCGCTTCAGTTGCTCGTCTTCACCGGACTCGGGTATGACTACGGCGGCAACCAAAACTGGATCTCGATCGCCGGGTTCACCGCGCAGCCCTCAGAGTTCTTGAAGCTCGCGCTCGTCGTCTGGCTCGCGACAGTTCTCGCCGATCGTGCGAACGCCTTTACTGATTGGCGCAGCGTTGTGATCCCCGCCGTGCCTGTCTCGCTCGTTGCCGTGGTGCTCGTGCTGTTGGGGCAAGACCTTGGTACCGCATCCATCATGATCGCGATTGTGCTTGCGGCGCTGTTCTTTGCCGGCGCACCACTGCGGTATCTCGCCGGCATGGTTGCTGTCATCGCGCTCGGCGCCGTGCTCTTTGCGTTGACCTCGACCTCACGATCGAACCGCATCGATGTCTGGCTCAACGGGTGCGCGCCCGAAGACTACGAGTTCACCTGTTGGCAGTCGGTTCATGCGCTGTGGGCGCTCGGATCAGGCGGAGTCTTCGGGGTGGGCCTCGGCAACTCCGCGACCAAGTGGAGATGGTTGCCGCACGCCGAGAGTGACTTCATTTTCGCGATCATCGGAGAAGAACTGGGGCTCATCGGCGCCCTCGTCGTGCTCGTGATGTTTGCCGTGCTCGCGATCGGGCTCGTGAGGCTGGTGCGTCGACACCAGAACCCCTTCCACCGCATTGCGACCGGCGCAATCATGGTGTGGATCATCGGTCAAGCCATGGTCAATATCGCCGTCGTCCTCGGACTGCTTCCGGTTCTCGGCCTTCCGCTCCCGTTCATTTCTGCGGGCGGGTCTGCGCTCGTGTCGTCACTCTTGGCGATCGGGGTGGTGCTCTCGCTCGCTCGCGATCTGCCTCATGGTCAGAGCTCTGTGCCCGGCGGCACGCCCCTCACCACCGCGGCACCGCGACGGCGAGCGACCTCGTGACGACCGCTCTGCTGGCCGGGGGAGGAACCGCCGGCCACGTCAACCCCTTGCTGGCCCTCGCCGACCACTGGCGCGCGGTCGATCCGGCCATCGAGGTCATCGTTCTCGGCACGGCTGAAGGGCTCGAAGCGCGCCTCGTTCCCGATCGCGGGTACGAGCTCGCCACGATTCCGCGCGTTCCATTTCCCCGCCGACCGAACCGCGCGGCCCTGCGCTTTCCGTCGCGTTTTCGTGACGCTGTCGGTCGTTCGCGCGAGATAATCCGCGATCGGGGGGTGGATGTTGTGGTCGGCTTTGGCGGGTACGCCTCAGCCCCTGCCTACGTCGCCGCCCGTCGCGAAGGCATTCCGTTCATCGCGCACGAGGCCAATGCTCGGCCGGGAATCGCCAATCGACTCGCCGTGCTGCTCGGAGGTCGGGCGGCCATCACGTTCGCGGGCACGCCCTTGCGGGGCGCGCGGCTCACGGGAATGCCCCTGCGGCCCGAGATCACCACCCTCGATCGCCCGGCGCGACGTGATGACGCCGTCAGCGAGTTGGGCCTCGAACCGGGCAAACCCGTGCTGCTCGTGACCGGGGGTTCGACCGGCGCGCAGCGACTCAACACCACGATGACGGCGTCAGCGGCTCGCGTGCTCGGTACCGGCTGGCAAGTGCTGCACATTACCGGCACGGGTCGCGGGGGAGACAACCCGGGTTTGCCGGGCTATCACACCATGACGTATTGCGACGCGATGCACGTGGCCTTCGCCGCGGCCGATCTGGTGCTGTGCCGCGCGGGCTCGGCGACGGTCAGCGAACTTGCTGCGCTCGGTCTGCCGTCGGTGCTCGTGCCCTATGCCGCGGGAAACGGTGAGCAGCGGCTCAATGCGCGCGAGCTTGTCGCTGCGGGTGGTGCGGTGATCGTCCCTGACGCCGAATTCACGCCGGAGTGGGTCGCCCGCTCGCTCGTTCCGCTGCTCGGGCGGCGCGCGGAGATTGCCCGCATGGCGGCGGCCGCCCAGACCGTTGGCCGTCGCGATGGCGCCTCCGCGCTGTTGGCACTTGTTCTCGAGGCCATGGCGGCATCCACCGGCTCGCGACCTCGCGCTTAGGCTGGACGACGATGATCAAGCCTGACCCCACCCTGGTTCTTCCCGAGTCGCTCGGCCGATTGCACTTCGTCGGCATCGGTGGCAGCGGCATGAGCGGAATTGCTCGCATGTTCCACGATCGCGGCTTTGTCGTGACGGGCAGCGACCGATCGCACTCAGACGCGGTCCAATCGCTCATCGATCTCGGTATTCCGGTCGCCATCGGTCACGACGCCGCTCACGTGGGTGACGCCGACACTCTCGTCGTGACGGGCGCGCTGTGGCTCGACAACCCTGAGTATCAAGAAGCCCTGCGCCGAGGTCTTCCGGTGTTGCACCGTTCGCAGGCTCTGGCGTGGCTCGTGCGGGGCGAGAGACTCGTCGCTGTCGCTGGTGCACACGGCAAGTCGACCTCGACGGGGATGCTCGTCACGGCCTTGCGTGCCCTCGACCGCGACCCGTCGTTCGTCAATGGTGCGGTCATCCAGGGCACCGGCACGAGCGCCGCATGGGGCTCGGGTGACCTCTTCGTGGTCGAGGCCGACGAGTCTGACGGCTCTTTTTTGCTCTACGACGTCGCGATCGCGCTCATCACCAACATCGACACCGATCACCTCGATCACTACGGCGACGAGGGTGCTCTTGAGCAAGCGTTCGACACCTTCGCCTCGGCCGTGGGCGAGCTCGTCGTGCTCTCGGCCGATGATCCGGCCACTTGGCGACTTGCCGAGCGTCGCCAGGCCGCATCGATGGGGGCGCGCACCATCACGTTTGGTGAGTCGGCCGATGCCGACGTGCGGCTCGTCGAGATTGGTGAAACCGGTCCCGTGCGCTTTCGCCTCGCGATCGGGGGCGACGAGTTCTCGGCGGAACTGGCGATTCCCGGCCGCCACAATGCCCTCAATGCCGCTGGCGTGATCGCGGTGCTCGTGGGTCTGGGCATTCCGGCCGCCGATGCGGTGCGCACTCTGGATGGCTTTGCCGGAACCCAGCGGCGGTTCGAGTCGCACGGGCTCGCCGATGGGGTGCGCCTCTATGACGACTATGCCCACCACCCCACCGAGGTGGGTGCGGCACTTCAGACAGCGCGGTCGGTCGCCGGCGAGGGTCGCGTGATCGCCATTCACCAGCCGCACTTGTTCAGCCGCACGCAGGCCATGGCGGCAGAGTTCGCCGAGGTCTACGAACACGGAGCTGATCACACCGTGGTGCTCGACGTCTATGGCGCGCGCGAAGACCCTATTCCGGGCGTCACGGGTGCGCTCGTGGTCGATCGGTTCACCGATTCGGCCGTCGTTGACTACCGGCCCGACTGGCAGGCTGCCGCCGATCGCATCGCCGAGATCGCGCGCCCCGGAGACATCGTCATGACGCTCAGTTGCGGCGACGTGTATCGCATCATTCCCCAGGTTCGGGCGGCTCTTGAGTCGCGATCGTCAGGGGATGCGGCCCGGTGAAGCGGCCCGAGGGCCTGGGCGGTGACCGGCCAGCACCTCCGTCGCCAGCGGCGTCTCGCGCGCCACGGGCGCCATCACCTCGAGTGTCCCGCACTGCGAAGTCAACCTCTCCGAAGTCGCCGAGCCGCGAGTCTCAGCCGGCCCGCGCGGTTCGCGCTGCATCGCGCGAGCGCCGTCGTGACGAGCGGGCCGAGGTTCGGCGATTCACTCGGCGGTCGCGGCAACGCAGGCTTGCCGTGACCGCGACGGTGGGGTCGTTCGCCCTTCTTGTCGCGGGCGTTGCCGTCGTGACGCTCTCGCCCATCATGGCTCTCGAGACGGTCACCGTGGCCGGCACGAGTCGTCTAGACGCGGCCGCCGTGAGTGCCGCGCTCGATGAGCACATTGGCACGCCCCTCGCGTTGCTCGACGATGCGACCATTCGCGACGACCTCGCGGCCTTTCCGCTTATTCGCTCGTTCTCGACCGAAGTGATTCCGCCACACACACTCGTGGTGCGCATCGTTGAGCGCGCGCCGATTGGGGCCATTGAGCGGGGGGCCGTCGTCGATCTCGTCGACGCGGCGGGCGTGGTCGTCGAGTCGTCGGCGGAACGCCCGGTGGGCATCCCGCTGATTGCGTCGGGGAGCACGGATGCTGATTCGATCGCGTTTCAGAGTGTGGCTGAAGTGCTCACCGCACTCCCCGTCGAGCTTCGCGCCCAGGTCGATGTCATCAGTGCCTCCACCCGTGATGACGTGACGTTTACCATGACGGGGCTCGGCCATGTCGTCGTGTGGGGGAGTGCTGAGCGCTCGGCGCTCAAGGCTCGCGTGCTTGCCGCCGCGATTGCGGCAACGGGGCAGGGGGCGGCCTCGGAGTTCGATGTCTCGGCCCCGGAGAGCCTCGTCGTTCGTCAGCTCTAGCTTTCGCCGTGCGCGCCCGTGTGGGTCGATCGACCGAGTTCGTCGTGCGCGGGAACACAGGGATTCGCGACACGCGGCGCGCCTCGGCGCGCGCCGTGCCCATCGGCTCTAGCGTCAAGCGCAGCAGTACATACTGAGCATAACTTTAGCCTTCTACCTGAAGGTGAAGGTTGAGCGGAAGGCTTCAACGTGACCTCGAAACAGAACTATCTCGCCGTGATTAAGGTCGTCGGCATCGGCGGTGGCGGCGTCAATGCCGTCAACCGCATGATCGAGCTGGGGCTGCGCGGCGTCGAGTTCATCGCGATCAACACCGACGCTCAGGCTCTGCTCATGAGCGATGCCGATGTGAAGCTCGACGTGGGCCGCGAGCTCACTCGAGGTCTCGGAGCCGGCGCCGACCCCGAGGTGGGGCGACGAGCAGCTGAAGACCACGCCGAAGAGATCGAAGAGGCCCTCGCGGGCGCCGACATGGTGTTCGTGACGGCGGGCGAAGGCGGCGGAACGGGCACCGGCGGAGCACCCGTCGTTGCGCGCATTGCCAAGTCAATCGGGGCGCTCACGATTGGTGTTGTCACGAAGCCCTTCGCGTTCGAAGGTAAGCGGCGGCAGGCTCAGGCTGATCTGGGCGTTGCGCAGCTCAAGAACGAGGTCGACACCCTCATCGTCGTGCCGAATGATCGACTGCTCGAGATCAGCGATCGCGGAATCTCGATGCTCGAAGCCTTCGCGACGGCCGACCAGGTGCTCCTCGCCGGCGTGCAAGGAATCACCGACCTCATCACGACTCCCGGTCTTATCAACCTCGACTTCGCCGACGTCAAGAGCGTCATGCAAGGCGCCGGCTCGGCCCTCATGGGCATTGGCTCGGCGCGCGGAGCAGACCGCGCTATCAAGGCAGCCGAACTCGCCGTGGCGAGCCCCCTGCTCGAAGCGAGCATCGATGGTGCGCACGGGGTGCTGCTGTCGATCCAGGGCGGCTCGAACCTCGGCATCTTCGAGATCAATGACGCTGCCCGCCTCGTGCAAGAGGCCGTGCACCCCGAAGCGAACATCATCTTCGGTGCCGTCATCGACGACACCCTGGGCGATGAGGTTCGCGTGACGGTCATTGCCGCCGGCTTTGACGGGGGAGAACCCACCGTCGTGCACCGCGATCGCCGCGCAAACTTTCAGGCTGCAGACGGCTACACCGCTGCGGCAGCGCCCGCGGCTGTCGGTGTCGACGCGGCGCTCACCGAGCGTGCGTGGGCTGACGATGGCGGCCTCGCGCCGACCGCTCCCATCGGTTCACTTGAGGCAGACTCTGACGACGATCTCGACATCCCTGACTTTTTGCGCTGAGGATGACAACCGAGCTCGCTGAGCGGTACGCACGCGTCGAATCCGCGGTCGCCGAGGCGTGCCGGGTGGCGTCGCGGCCACGCGGTGACGTGACGCTCATCGTGGTCACCAAGTTTCATCCCGCATCTCTCATTCGCGATCTTGCGGCTCTCGGAGTGCGTGATGTTGGTGAGAATCGGCATCAGGATGCTGCGCCAAAGGCAGCGCTCCTCACCGATCTCCCGCTCACGTGGCATTTCGTCGGGCAATTGCAGTCGAACAAGGCGCGCGCAGTCGCTGAGTATGCGCGCGTTATCCACTCGGTTGACCGCGACTCGCTCGTGACCGCACTCGCCCGGGTTGAGCGCCCGCTCGACGTGTTCCTTGAAGTGAATCTCACCGACGATCCCGGGCGCGGCGGGGTTGAGCCGAGTGGGCTCGTTGCTCTCGCTGAGCGCGTGCTCGAGCATCCGTCGCTCACGTTGCGGGGCGTCATGGCCGTGGCCCCTGTAGGCGAGCAGCCACGGGCTGCATTCGCACGCGTGCGTGAGCTCTCAAACCTCGTGCGCACCGTTGCTCCCACGGCAACCGACATCTCGGCGGGTATGTCGGGCGACTTCGCCGAGGCGATTGCCGAAGGAGCGACACACCTGCGCATCGGTGCCGCAATCACGGGAAATCGGCCTGTTGGCCCTTAACCTGGCGATAGTCACGACCCGTTAGGACGATCACATGACCAATCCCTTGCGCAAGACGATGGTGTATCTCGGCCTTGCCGATGAAGAGGTTGAGTACGACCAGCACCCCACGACCGCGGTGGCGTCGTCGCCCACGACCGCGGTTGCTGCTCAGCGTGCCCCCGTGACGCCGTTGCGGCGCAGCGCCCCGGCTCGACAGGTCGCGCCCTCAGACATGAACGAGATCCTCACCGTGCACCCGCGTGCCTACAAAGACGCGCAAGTCATTGCCGAGAGCTTTCGCGAGGGCATCCCCGTGATCATCAACCTGTCGCAGATGCCCGAGAGCGAGGCGCGTCGGCTCGTGGACTTCGCGAGCGGACTCTCGCAAGGTCTCTATGGCCGCATTGAGCGGGTTACGAGCAAGGTCTTCTTGTTGTCGCCCGCGCATGTTGCCACGAGCGGTGACGCCGCCGACATCGAGCCCGACGTCGACGCATCGTTCATCGGTCGCGACTAAACACGACCTCACCGTTTCGCGTTCGATCGTCGTGCGCGATCGTCGTGCGCGATCGTCGTGCGCGAGCACTCAGCAGAACCTGAGACAATGCACCTGTGACGCTCGTCTTCTCGATCATCTTGTCGGTCATTTACGTGGCCCTGCTGATCGTCTTTATTGCCATGTGGGTACGGTTCGTATTCGATTGGGTGCAAGTGCTGAACCCAGCTTTTCGCCCTCGCGGATTCGTCGTTCTCCTGGCGGAGACGAGCTACACAATTACTGATCCACCGCTCAAAGCTGTGCGTCGGGTTATCCCGCCGCTGCAGTTGGGGTCGGTTCGACTTGACTTGGCCTGGACGATTGTCTTGATCGTTTTGCTCATTCTCATGTCGCTTGTCAGCCGATAATCCGGGCTGATTCCTGGCCCGAACCACTCTGTGCGGGGTACGCTTCCTGAAACGGAAGTGACGTATGTGACAAGTTGTTGCTAGCGTTACCCCATCGTTATTGTCCGCTCCAGAAAGTTTCGAGGTGACGCGCATGGCTCTCACGCCCGAAGATGTCGTCAACAAGCGCTTCCAATCGACCAAGTTCCGCGAGGGCTACGACCAAGACGAGGTCGATGACTTCCTCGACGAGATCGTTGTCGAGCTGCGTCGTCTCACGCAAGAGAACGACGAGTTGCGTCAGCGACTGGTTGCGGCCGATGCCCGCATGGCCGAGTTGCAACGAGGAGCCGCGTCGGCCCCGATGGCCGCTCCGGCTTCGGCACCCGCGCCCGCGGCAGCGCCTGCTCCCATGCCGTTCCCGGTCGCCGATGGTCCTTCGCTTCCCGGTGCTGAGCCCGGTGTCGACACCAACAACTTGCTCCAGCTCGCACGTCGTCTGCACGAAGAGCACGTTCGCGAGGGTCTCGCCAAGAAAGACCAGATCATCGCAGAGGGGCAGGCCGAGGCCGCTCGCATTGTGGCCGAAGCGACGAGCTCGCAGCAGGGTCAACTGCAGTCTCTCGAGCGCGAGCGCATGGCCTTGCAGCAGCGTGTTGACGAGTTGCGCACCTTCGAGCGTGAGTACCGTCAGCAGCTGCGCACCTACATTCAGGGTCAGCTCACCGAACTCGAGGGCACGGCACAGCCCGCGGCCGCACCGGCCGCGACGGTTGGCTCGGCTCCCGTCGGCAATGCCCCCAGCTATGGCTCTGCCCCCGGGTACGGCGCTGAGCAGTCCTACCCGGCCTCGGCACCCGCATACCCGGCAGCGCCCGCACCGGCGCAGGGTTATCCGGCGCCGCAGTCGGCACCTCCCGGGCAGTTTCCGGGCTACGGCTCCTAATCCCCACTAGTTCTCTCGACCCCAGGGTCGGCATGGAATCCACGGGAGCGCGACGGTGACCGAGTCGCGCTCCCTTCCTGTGCCTCCGGGGCGCGCCGGAGAACGCGTGGATGTGGCGCTCGCCACCCTGCTCGGATTCTCGCGAACGCAGGCGGCCGAGATCGCCGACGCCGGGGGAGTGACGCTCGACGGGCGGCCGGTCGGCAAGTCAGACCGAGTCGTGGCAGACGCCTGGCTCGAGGTGACGTGGCAGCCGCGTCGAGAGGTTCGCATTGAGCCGATCCCCGTGCGCGATCTCGGCATCGTTCACGATGACGACGACCTTGTTGTCGTCGACAAGCCTGTCGGCGTCGCCGCCCACCCGTCGGCCGGGTGGGAGGGTCCGACGGTGATCGGGGCTCTGGCGGCTGCGGGTTACCGCGTCGCAACCTCTGGCCCCGCCGAGCGCGCGGGAATCGTTCATCGACTCGACGCCGGCACAAGTGGGCTCATGGTCGTGGCCAAGTCGGAGTCTGCGTATCGCGAACTCAAGCGCCAGTTTCATGATCGTGAGGTCGAGAAGATCTACCACGCCACGGTGCAGGGGCATCCTGATCCGCTGTCGGGAACGATCGACGCGCCCATCGGGCGGCATCCCGGCAGTGCCTGGAAGTTCGCGGTGGTGGCGGGCGGAAAGCCCTCGGTTACCCACTACGACACGATCGAGGCCTTTGCCGGTGCCTCGTTGCTCGAGATTCACCTCGAGACGGGGCGTACCCATCAGATTCGCGTGCACATGGCGGCGCAGCGCCACCCGTGTGTCGGAGACGCCATGTACGGTGCCGACCCCACGCTGAGCGCACGTTTAGGGCTTGAGCGGCAGTGGTTGCACGCCATGCGGTTGGGATTTCGGCATCCGTCGACAGGGGAGTGGAACGAATTCTCGTCACGGTATCCGGCCGATCTTCAGCACGCTCTCGACGTCTTGGGCGGCTCGTAACGCGCTCGTCGGGCGCACCATATCGCCCTCGTGACACGACCTAGACTGAGGGTCCGGATCGACACGTCGGAGGCCGCGTGACCACTCGAGCAGACTCGTTCGTGCACTTGCACGTACACAGCGAGTACTCGATGCTCGATGGCGCCGCACGAGTGAAGCCGCTCATCACCGAGGCCGTCGCTCAAGGTATGCCGGCCATCGCCGTCACCGACCACGGCAACATGTTCGGCGCCTTCGACTTCTGGAAAACGGCGACCGACGCCGGCATCAAGCCCATCATCGGCATCGAGGCCTATCTCACCCCCGGCACTCACCGCACCGACAAGACGCGGGTTAAGTGGGGCTCGGGTGGCGAAGACGATGTGTCGGGAGCGGGCGCCTACACGCACCTCACGATGCTCGCGGCGACGACCACGGGCATGCACAACCTGTTTCGCATGGCCTCTCTCGCGTCAATCGAGGGCTACTACTTCAAGCCGCGCATGGACCGCGAGCTGCTCAGCCGCTACTCCGAGGGCATCATCGCGACCACCGGGTGTGTGAGCGGCGAGGTGCAGACGCGCTTGCGGCTCGGTGACTACGAGAAGGCGCGTGAGGCGGCGGCGGAGTTCCGCGACATTTTCGGGGCCGAGAACTACTTCGTCGAGATCATGGACCACGGGCTCGGTATCGAGCGCCGCACGATGACCGACCTCATTCGGCTCGCGAAAGACCTTGGCCTGCCGCTCGTGGCCACCAACGACTTGCACTACACGCACGCGGGCGATGCCGGCTCACATGCCGCTCTGCTGTGTGTGCAATCGGGCAGCACGCTCGATGACCCCAACCGTTTCAAGTTCGATGCCGATGAGTTTTACCTCAAGACTCCGGCGCAAATGCGCGAGCTGTTTCGCGACTATCCCGAGGCGTGCGACAACACTCTGCTGATCGCTGAGCGCGCCGATGTCACTTTCAACACCTCGGCCAACTACATGCCGCGGTATCCCGTGCCTGAGGGTGAAACCGAGAACAGCTGGTTCGTCTCAGAGGTTGAGCGCGGTTTAGCCGTGCGGTACCCCCGCGGTGTTCCGGATGCCGTGCGCGCGCGCGCCGAGTACGAGATCGGCGTCATCACCCAAATGGGTTTCGCGGGCTACTTTCTCGTCGTCGCCGACTTCATCAACTGGTCCAAGAGCAACGGGATTCGCGTGGGCCCCGGCCGCGGTTCGGGGGCCGGCTCGATGGCTGCCTATGCCATGCGCATCACTGATCTCGACCCGCTCGAGCACGGCCTCATCTTCGAGCGCTTCCTCAACCCTGACCGCGTGTCGATGCCCGACTTTGACGTCGACTTCGACGACCGCCGCCGCGGTGAAGTCATTCGTTATGTGACCGAGAAGTACGGCGACGAGCGCGTGGCGCAGATCGTGACCTACGGCACGATCAAGGCGAAGCAGGCGCTCAAAGACAGCTCGCGCGTGCTCGGCTTTCCGTTTGGCATGGGCGAGAAGCTCACGAAGGCGATGCCCCCCGCGATCATGGGCAAAGACATGCCCTTGGCGGGCATCCTCGACAAAACGCACGAACGGTACAAAGAGGCCGGTGACTTTCGTGCCCTCATCGAGGTCGACGCCGAGGCGCGTACGGTCTTCGACACCGCGCTGGGGCTCGAAAACCTGAAGCGGCAGTGGGGCGTGCACGCGGCCGGCGTGATCATGTCGAGCGAACCCCTCATCGACATCATCCCGATCATGAAGCGCGAGCAAGACGGTCAGATCGTCACGCAGTTCGACTTCCCTGCGTCTGAGGCGCTGGGGCTCGTCAAGATGGACTTCCTTGGCCTGCGCAACCTCACGATTATCGACGACGCGCTCGACAACATTGAGGCCAACCGCGGCGTTCGGCTCGTGCTCGAAGATCTCACGCTCGATGACCTCGCGGCGTACGAGTTGCTCGCTCGCGGCGACACGCTCGGGGTCTTCCAGCTCGACGGTGGGCCCATGCGTTCGCTCTTGCGCATGATGAAGCCCGACAACTTCGAAGACATCTCGGCCGTGCTTGCTTTGTATCGCCCCGGCCCGATGGGTGCTGACTCGCACACGAATTATGCGCTGCGCAAGAACGCTCGCCAAGAGATCACGCCGATTCACCCCGAGCTCGCTGAACCGCTCGCGGAGGTGCTCGGCGGTACGTACGGCCTCATCGTGTACCAAGAGCAAGTCATGGAGATCGCGCAGAAGCTCGCGGGCTACACGCTCGCGCAGGCCGACCTCTTGCGCCGCGCGATGGGCAAGAAGAAGAAAGAAGAGCTCGACAAGCAGTACGAAAACTTCGAGGCCGGGATGACCGCCAACGGCTACTCAGCCGCCGCCGTCAAGACGCTCTGGGACATCCTCGTGCCGTTCTCTGACTACGCCTTCAACAAGGCGCACTCCGCGGCCTATGGCGTCGTCTCGTACTGGACCGCCTACCTCAAGGCGCACTACCCGGCCGAGTACATGGCCGCACTGCTGACGAGTGTCGGCGATTCAAAAGACAAGATGGCCGTCTACCTCAACGAGTGCCGCCGCATGGGCATTACGGTGCTGCCGCCTGATGTGAACGAGTCGATTGAGTACTTCGCCGCCGTCGGCGACGACATCCGGTTTGGGCTCGGAGCAGTGCGAAACGTGGGGCACAACGTCGTCGAGGGAATTCGCTCGTCGCGCGAGAAGAAGGGCCGATTCACGGGCTTCTTCGACTTCTTGAAGAAAGTGCCGAGCACGGTCGCCAATAAGCGCGCGATTGAGTCGTTAATCAAGGCGGGTGCCTTCGATTCGCTCGGCGCGACACGGCGCGCTCTCATGGAGATTCACGAGGGCGCCGTCGAGGCAGCGGTGAAAGAAAAGCGCGCAGAAGAAAACGGCGATGTCGGCTTCGACTTCGACAGCCTCTTCGATGAGCCGGATCAGTCGGCGGGTCATGTGCCTGACCGCCCAGAGTGGGCGAAGAAAGACAAGCTGGCCTTCGAGCGCGAGATGCTCGGGCTCTATGTGTCTGACCATCCGCTTGCCGGTCTTGAACGTGCCCTGGCCCAGCATGCCGGCACCGGAATCGCTGAGCTGAACGACAACCCGCCCGCCGACGGCGAGCAAGTGACCGTCGCCGGACTCATTACGAGTGTTCAGCACCGCGTTGCACGACAGTCGGGCAACCCCTACGGCATGGTCACCCTCGAAGACTTCGGCGGCGAGATCAGCATCATGTTCTTGGGCAAGACCTACCTCGAGTTCGGTTCGCGCCTGGCCGCCGACAGCATCGTCGTTGTGCGGGGTCGCGTCAATCATCGCGACGACGGCATCACGCTGCAGGCCATGAGCCTCAACCAGCCCGACTTCGGTATTGCGACCGAGAGCGGCCCGCTCACCCTCACCGTGCGTGAGAGTCGCGCAACCGTCGATGTCGTCAGCGAGCTCGATGCCGTGCTGCTGCGCCACGCTGGCTCAACAGAGGTGCGGTTGCGCTTGCTTCGCGACGACTCGGCGCGCGTATTCGAGCTGCCGCACCGCGTCGAACCGTCGGCCGGGTTCTTCGGCGAGGTCAAGAGCCTGCTCGGCCCTCGGGCCCTGAACTAAAGGGCGCTAGAGCTCGGCGCCGAGGGCACGATAGGCGCGCTCGTGGTACAGCAGCGGCTCGTCGGGCTCTCCAATACCGCCCTCGTCGATCTGCACGGCGATCATGGCGTTGCCGGCGACGGGTGTGCGCGCGACGATCGTGCCCACCATCCACGCTGTGACGTCTTTGAGAATGGGCAGCCCGTGCGGTCCCGGCTCCCAGTGGTCGCCGTCGAAACGGTGGGCGTTGTCGCCCGCCATGATCTTGGCCACGGCAAAGTCGTCTTGACCCATCATGTGGATGGCGACGCGGTCGGTCTGCTCGATCGCGGGCCACGAGCTCGCCGTGCGTGCCATATTGAAGGTGGCGAGCGGCGGAACAGCGGCGAGCGATGCGAGGGATGTTGCGGTGAACCCCACGGGTCGGCCATCGGGCGTCAGCGCGGTGATCACCGCGACTCCCGCCGCGTGGCGACGGAAGGCTTGCGCAAAGGCATCGAAACCGGTGGCGTCAGGAGCAGTGGTCATCACGGTCTATGCAACCGCATGTGCGCCCGGGTATTCCCGAGGCTGGCCGCGATTAGGCTGAACGCGTCATGATGCGAACTCTCGACTTGCGCGGCCGCACGCTTTCTGCCGCCGACCTTCTCGCCCTTGTTCCGCGCGCGGCGAGTGATGTGGGCTCTGCGGTCGACGCCGTCGACGTTCTGATTCGGGATGTCCGCGAGCGCGGCAGCGCCGCCCTGCTCGATCAGGCCGAACGCTTCGATCGCGTGCGCCCCGCCGCGGTCCGCATGAGCGCCGAGTCGTTGCGCGAGGCCGAGGCCGCGCTTGAGCCTGCAGTTCGCTCGGCACTCGAGCTCGCGATCGACCGCGTGCGGCGCACCTCGGCGGCGCAAGTTCCGGCGCCGCAGGTAACCGAGGTGGCCCCGGGTGCACGCATCGTGCAGCGGTGGCAGCCTGTCGCGCGCGTGGGTCTCTACGTGCCCGGGGGTAAGGCCGTGTATCCCTCGAGCGTGGTGATGAACGTGGTGGCCGCCCAAGTCGCCGGCGTGGGGTCGATTGCCCTCGCGTCGCCGCCTCAGGCTGAGTTCGGCGGCTCGGTGCATCCCACGATTTTGGGAGCCGCGAGTCTTCTGGGCGTCGACGAGGTATACGCGATGGGCGGGGCCGGCGCCATTGCGGCTCTCGCTTACGGCGTCGATGACCTGGGTCTCGAGCCCGTTCAGGTCATCACCGGGCCCGGAAACCTGTTCGTCGCGACCGCCAAGCGTGCCGTAAAGGGCGTCGTGGGCATCGATTCTGAAGCCGGCCCGACCGAGATTCTCATCATTGCTGATGCCTCGGCCCGCGCCGACTACATCGTCGCCGATCTGATTAGTCAGGCCGAGCACGACGAGCTTGCCGGAAGCGTGCTCGTCACCGACGACTCCGATCTTGCTCAGGCCGTGCGCGATGCTCTTCCCGCCGCGGTCGCCGCGACCCGTCACCGTGAGCGAGTGGTGACGGCACTCGACGGCCCGCAGTCGGCGATCGTACTCGTGGACGACCTCACGCAGGCCGCTCGCTTCAGCAACGCGTACGGCCCCGAACACCTCGAAGTGCACGTCGCTGATGCACCCGCCCTGCTCCCTCTGCTGGAGAGCGCGGGGGCGATCTTTGTGGGCGACCACACACCCGTGAGCCTCGGCGATTACGTCGCCGGATCGAATCACGTGTTGCCCACGGGGGGCCAGGCGCGGTTCGCCTCGGGGCTCGGGGCCTACACGTTCTTGCGACCGCAACAGATCATCGAGTACAGCCGCGAGGCCCTCGCCGAGGTCGCCGAGCACGTGGGTGCGCTCAGCGACGCCGAGCAGCTGCCCGCGCACGGCGACGCCGTGCGAGCGCGGTTCGTCTAGGCTGGCGGGACCATGCACTGCCCTTTCTGCCGGTATTCCGACAGCCGCGTGATCGACTCTCGAACGAGCGATGACGGGCTCTCGATTCGACGCCGTCGGCAGTGCCCCGAGTGTGGTCGACGCTTTAGCACGACCGAGACGGCGAGTCTCATGGTCATCAAGCGCAGCGGAGTCGTCGAGCCCTTTTCGCGCGAAAAGATCGTGCTCGGCGTGCGCAAGGCGTGCCAGGGCCGCCCCGTGACGGATGCTGACCTGGCGCAACTGGCTCAAAAGGTCGAAGAGAACCTGCGCGCTACGGGGGCATCGCAGCTTGATGCCAACGACATTGGGTTGGCAATTCTGCCCGAGCTGCGACAGCTCGATGAAGTCGCCTACTTGCGCTTCGCGAGCGTCTACCAAGCTTTCGAAAACCTCGACGACTTTGAGTCGGCGATCGGCCAGCTGCGCGTTGAGCGCGCCCAAGCCGCCGCCGTTCCCGACGCCGAGTAGCCGCCACCGTGTACGAGTTCTTCTTTCGCACCGTATTGCGCCGCATTGACCCCGAGCGAGCCCATCACCTCGCGGTCGTCGTCATTCGGGCAATCCCCGCACTCGGGCTCACGCGGCTTGTGCGCCGATTCACGCGCCCCGACCCGACTCTGGCGGTCGACGCGCTCGGGCTGCACTTCGAGTCTCCCTTTGGCATGGCCGCGGGGTTCGATAAGGATGCGCGCAGCATCCGGGGCCTGTGGGCGCTCGGTTTCGGTCACGTCGAAATCGGAACCGTGACGGCGATCGCGCAAGACGGCAACCCGAAGCCGCGACTGTTTCGCTTGGTTGACGACAGAGCCGTGATCAATCGCATGGGCTTCAACAACGGGGGAGCCGCGGCCGCCGCACAGCGCGTGGCGCGCGAGCGTCGTCGCCCGCAGCGCCCCGTGATCGGTGCGAACATCGGCAAGAGCCGCGTCGTGGCGGTTGAGGATGCTGTGGCCGACTATCGCGAGTCGGCCCGCCTTCTCGCCCCCGTCGCCGACTACCTCGCCGTGAACGTGAGCTCACCCAACACTCCGGGATTGCGCGGCTTGCAAGATGAGGCCCTCTTGCGCCCCCTGTTGCAGGCGGTTCTCGATGAGGCAGGTCAGACGCCCGTGCTCGTCAAGATCGCCCCCGACCTCGACGACAGCGCGATTGACGCGGTCTGTCAGCTAGCTGTCGAGCTCGGGCTCGCGGGAATCATCGCCACCAACACCACGATCAGTCGTGACGGCCTGGTGACCGACGCAGCCTCGGTCGAGGCCGCGGGCGCCGGCGGACTGAGCGGTGCCCCGCTGCGCGTGCGCTCGCTTGAGGTGCTGCGGAGGGTTCGCGCGTGCGTGCCCAACAACTTCTGCGTTATCGCTGTCGGAGGGATCGATACGGCTGACGACGCCGCCGAGCGACTCGCCGCCGGAGCGACCCTCGTGCAGGGCTATACGGCGTTCTTGTACCGCGGCCCGCTGTGGGCGCGGCAGATCACCCGCGGGCTCGCGGCGCGAGCGCGCTAGGGAAGCTACTCAGGGAACTGGCCGCGCTTGACCTGCGGCTTCGGCAGTCGCAACACTCGCAACTGCAGTGAGCGCATCGCGGCATACCAGCGCACCTTTTCGACCTTGTCGGCACCGAACTTCTTGGTCAGTTTGCGGCGCACAATGAAGCCCAACAGCGTTGAGTCGAGCACGGCCACCAGGAAGAAGGCCCAGAGCGCGAGAATCGAAATGGTCTGCGCTTCAACCGAGGGAATGAACGTCAAGATGATGACGACGAACATCACCGGAATGAGGAACTCACCGATGTTGATGCGGGCATCGACGTAGTCGCGAACCCACTTCTTTTGGGGGCCTCGGTCGCGCTGTGGAAGATACTTTTCTTCGCCGTTCGCCATGCCGATGCGGGCACGCTCACGCGCAGCATTCATCTTCTCCCGGTGCTCTTTCGCCGCTTGCTTGCGGTCGTTCGGCACCAGCGGACGCTTGCGCGCAGCCTCGCGTTCTTTGCGCGTCGGCGTGGCGCGGCCCTTTCCGGCCGCAATCGCTTCGGCAGTGGCGATGGCCTCGGCAGTCGCCTGCTCGGCGGCACTGGGAGTGGGTTTGGCGTTGTCGCGGGCGGCCACGGCGGCACATCCTTCCATTGATGCAGAGGCTTAAGATTACCGGCATGACACCCCCAGAGCGCTCCGCCGCTTCGACCCTGCCGATCGACACTCTCGAAGCGCTGCGCGCAAGCGTTCAGGCGGGCCTGCCGCGGGCTATCGCAGAGCTCAGCGACCTCGTGCGCATCCCCTCGGTGTCGTGGGACGGCTTCGACGCCACCCACGTGCAGGCCTCGGCAGAGCGCACGGCTGAGCTCTTGCGTGACCTGGATGTGTTCGACACCGTCATGGTCGACCGAGCTCCCGGCCCCGACGGGGTTCTTGGCCAGCCTGCCGTGCTCGCGCGGCGTGCACCCGTTGCCGGGCATCCCACCGTCTTGCTCTATGCACACCACGATGTGCAGCCCCCCGGTGCCGACAGCGACTGGAGCTCGCCGCCCTTCGAACCAACCCTGCGCGGCGACCGCCTCTACGCCCGCGGAGTGGCCGACGACAAGGCGGGCGTCATGGCCCATGTCGCTGCCATCCGCGCTCTCGTCGACACCTCCGGGCCACCGCAACTTGGCCTCGTGGTCTTTATCGAGGGTGAAGAAGAGTTCGGCTCGCGCTCGTTTGGCGCGCTTCTTGAGCGGCACCGCGAGCTCTTGGCGGCTGACGTCATCGTGGTCGCTGACTCTGACAACTGGACGGTCGACACTCCGTCACTCACGGTCGGCCTTCGCGGAAATGCGACCTTCAGCCTGACGGTGTCGACGCTCGAACACGCCTCGCACTCGGGCATGTACGGGGGAGCGGTGCCGGATGCGATGCTCGCGACTATCGCCCTACTCGCTACCCTGCACGACGCCGAAGGGTCAGTCGCGGTGGCAGGACTGCGCTCGCACGAGCAAGAGGTGCCGAGCATCCCCGAGCAGCGCCTCCGCGACGAGGCAGGACTCCTCGAGGGCGTCACGCCCATCGGCCGGGGCGAGCTGTTGCACCGCTTATGGTCGCAGCCATCGATCACCGTCACGGGCATCGACGCTCCGAGCGTGCAGAACGCCTCGAACACGCTTGCTCCGTCGATCACGGTGAAGATCAGCGCTCGAGTGGCCCCTGGTCAGGCGGCGGCCGAGGCCTTTGCCGCAATCGAGAAGCACCTTCGGGCTCATGCTCCGTTCGGGGCGCACCTCGCGTTCGGCTCGATCGACCTCGGTGAACCGTTCCTCGTCGACGCGAGTGGGTGGGCGGTCGATGAAGCCCTTGCGGCCATGACCTATGCGTGGCAGGCCGAGCCCGTACTCGCCGGAGTCGGTGGCTCGATTCCGTTCATCGCGCAGCTGGCAGAGAGCTTTCCTGACGCCCAGGTCTTGGTTACCGGGGTTGAAGACCCGCACACGCGGGCGCACAGCCCCGACGAGTCGTTGCACCTGGGTGTCTTTCGGCGGGCAATTCTCACCGAAGCCGTGCTTCTCACGCGCATTCAGCAGCACCGCGTACACTGACGCCAGACATCGATCCACGCGAGGAGTCACCATGACCGACACCGCACTGACCACACCGAGCATTGACACGGCCCACGGCGTGAGCCTCACCGAGGCCGCGGCCGCCAAGGTTCGCTCGTTGCTCGAACAAGAGGGCCGCGACGACCTTCGTTTGCGCCTTGCCGTGCAGCCCGGCGGCTGTTCGGGCCTGATCTACCAGCTCTACTTTGACGAGCGCATGCTCGACGGCGACGCCGTCAACGATTTCGACGGTGTCGAGGTCGTCGTCGACAAGATGAGCGTGCCCTACCTCGACGGTGCGTCGATTGACTTCGAAGACACCATTCAGAAGCAGGGCTTCACGATCGACAACCCCAACGCGGGCGGCAGCTGCGCGTGCGGAGATAGCTTCCACTAGCCGCCGTACTGTCGCCACGACGCTGAGAGGGGCTCGCCATACGGCGGGCCCCTCCGTCGTCTGCCACCAGGCTTCATTGAGCGAGGATGCCTCGCGAGAAACATGCCGATTACCGGTGCTTTCGGAGCGTCGCGAGGCGGTCGGCGCCTCGACGGTGACGTAGACTGACGATGTCCACGCCCCCGCCACGAGAGGTCTCCGGTGCGTTCCAACCGACGTCTTCGATTGACGGCGATCCCGATCGCCCTCGTCTCCACGGTCGCCCTTGCGGGCTGCACCACACAGATGCAGCTCGGCTGGTTGCCAACCGAACCCGGCACGACCAACCAAGTTGACCGCGTCATTGGCCTGTGGGTTACGTCGTGGATCGTGTTGCTCGTCGTGGGTGTGATTACGTGGGGCCTCATCATTTGGGCCGCTATCGTCTACCGCCGTCGTAAGGGCCAGACGGGCCTGCCGGCTCAGTTGCGCTACAACAACCCGATCGAGGTGTTCTACACGATCGTTCCGTTGATTCTTGTTCTGGGCTTCTTCGCGTTCACCGCTCGCGATCAGACCGCCATTGAAGCGCCTCTTGCCGAGCCAGACACGGTCATCGAGGTCTATGGCAAGCGCTGGGCCTGGGACTTCAACTACATCACCGACGATGTCTACTACGCCGGAATCCAGGCGCAAGAGACCGGCCCGAACAACACGATCGACCCGGAAAGCCTGCCGACGCTCTACTTGCCGGTCGGTGACAAGGTTGAGATTCGCATCGAGTCGCGTGACGTTATCCACTCGTTCTGGATCGTCGACTTCTTGTACAAGAAAGACATGATTCCGGGCGACAACGAGACCAACTACTGGTACTTCATCCCCGAAAAAGAGGGAACGTACGCGGGCAAGTGCGCCGAGCTGTGTGGTGAGTACCACTCGCTCATGCTCTTCAACGTCGAGGTCGTTTCGCAAGAAGAGTTCGACGCTCAAATGCAGGCCCTGCGCGACGCCGGCAACGTGGGGCGTCTCGGCCCCGAGTTCAACACGAACACGAACCTGCCGGGCACCACCGGCGTAACCGAAGAGGAGTAAGCGGCTCATGACCACGACCGCACCTCGTCCTAACGTGTCAGGCCCCGCGCCCGAGCACGTTTCGCCCACCGTTCGCCGCAAGGGCAACGTGTTTGTTGGCTGGATCACGACCACCGATCACAAAACGATCGGGTACATGTACCTGATCACGTCGTTCATCTACTTCCTCATCGGCGGCGTGATGGCTCTGGTCATCCGAGCGCAGCTCTTCGCACCGGGTCTCGAGATCGTCGCGACGAAAGAGCAGTACAACCAGCTCTTCACGATGCACGGCACGATCATGCTGCTGATGTTCGCAACGCCTCTCTTTGCGGGTTTCGCCAACGTGCTCATGCCGCTCCAGATCGGCGCGCCTGACGTCGCCTTCCCGCGACTCAACGCGTTCGCTTACTGGCTCTATTCGTTCGGATCGCTCATTGCGGTTGCGGGCTTCCTCACGCCCCAGGGCGCCGCGTCGTTCGGATGGTTCGCTTATGCGCCACTCTCGAGTCAGACATTCACGCCGGGGTACGGCGGAAACATGTGGGTCTTTGGCCTGACGCTAAGTGGCTTCGGCACCATTCTCGGTGCCGTGAACTTCATCACGACGATCATCACGATGCGCGCACCGGGCATGACGATGTGGCGCATGCCCATCTTCACCTGGAACACCCTCGTGACGTCGTTGCTCGTGCTCATGGCCTTCCCGGTGCTCGCTGCGTCGCTCTTCGCGCTCGGCTCCGACCGAATGTTCGGTTCCCATGTGTTCGATGCGGCAACAGGCGGCGCCATACTCTGGCAACACTTGTTCTGGTTCTTCGGGCACCCCGAGGTGTACATCCTCGCCCTGCCGTTCTTCGGCATCGTTTCTGAGATCATCCCGGTGTTTAGCCGCAAGCCGATCTTTGGGTACAAGACGCTCGTCTACGCCACGATTGCCATTGCGGCGCTGTCGATGACGGTCTGGGCGCACCACATGTATGTGACGGGTTCGGTGCTTCTGCCGTTCTTCGCGCTCATGACAATGCTCATCGCGGTGCCTACTGGTGTGAAGATCTTCAACTGGATCGGCACGATGTGGCGTGGCTCGGTCACGTTCGAGACTCCCATGGTCTTCACGCTCGGGTTCTTGATCACGTTCGTGTTTGGTGGCCTGACGGGTGTCATTCTTGCCTCGCCGCCGCTCGACTTCGCGGTGTCTGACTCCTACTTCGTGGTCGCTCACTTCCACTACGTGGTGTTCGGCACCGTGGTGTTCGCGATGTTCGCGGGCTTCTACTTCTGGTGGCCGAAGTGGACCGGCAAGATGCTCAACGAGCGTCTCGGCATGATCCACTTTTGGACACTCTTCATCGGCTTCCACGCAACGTTCTTGGTGCAGCACTGGCTGGGTGTCGTTGGCATGCCGCGTCGGTACGCCACGTACCTCGTTGACGACGGCTTCACGTGGATGAACCAGCTCTCGACCCTCGGATCGATCCTGCTCGCCGCGTCGATGATTCCGTTCTTGCTGAACGTCTACATCACCGCGCGCCGTGCTCCGCTCGTGACTGTGAACGACCCGTGGGGCTACGGCCGCTCGCTCGAGTGGGCGACCTCGTGCCCGCCGCCGCGTCACAACTTCACCTCGATCCCGCGTATCCGCTCGGAGTCGCCGGCCTTTGACCTCAACCACCCTGAAGCGGCACTGCCGCTCGCAGTCGGTGCGACGAGTGGCTCATCCGCCGCTCCCGCAGGCGACCGCGCCGACGGCCACCAGAACTAGCAGGAGCGACCGATGAAAACCAACATCAATCTCTTCTGGATTCTTGCGGCGTTCTTTGCTCTCCTTGCTGCCGTCTACGTGGTCTGGGAGATCATCGCGATCGGCCGAGTCGAGTGGGTCGGTGCCGTGGCGATCAGCCTCTGCGCCGTGTTGTCGGTGTTCATCGCCTTCTACCTCCGGTTGGTGTACCGCAACCAGGGTGGCGAGCTCGCTGAAGACCGTCTCGACGCTGAGATCGACGATGGTGAAGCCGAACAGGGCTTCTTCTCGCCGTGGAGTTGGTGGCCTGTTGCCCTCGCGGGTGCCGCGGCGATTGCCTTCCTTGGTCTTTCGATCTCGTTCTGGATCGTTGCGTACGCGGTGCCGCTCGCTCTCATTGCGCTCGTTGGCTGGGTCTACGAGTACTACCGCGGCAACTTCGGTCGCTAACGTGAGCGGCGTACGGCGGGCTACGGCGACGGATGCGGATGCCGTGTTCGAGCTCGTGCGCCAGCTCGGCGCCGCTTTCGTGCCGGTACGGTCTGCTTTCGATGAGAGCTTCACGGCAATCGTCACTGGCTCAAACGATGACGTGCTCTTGCTCGTCGCAGAGAACCCCGACGGTGTCGTGCAGGGCTACGCTCTGACGACCATCGCACGCCTGCTCTCGACCAATGGTCTCTCGGCCCAACTGCAAGAGATTGCTGTTGACGAAGACGCTCGCGGGCTCGATCTCGGCACGGCGCTCGTGCACGAGGTGGAGGCGGAGTGCATCCGTCGCGGAGTTCGGCAGTTGACGGTAGCTGCGCGCCGCGCGGGCGGGTTCTACGACCGCCTGGGCTACTCGCAGAACGCCGAATACATGCGTCGGGTGTTCTGACTCGAGTTCACGGCCCCATGAGCCTGAGACTGGCAACTGAGCGGTTGGAGATCAGCCCCTTGGTGACGGCTGACATCCCGGCTTTCGTCGCCTACCGCAGGGTTGCGGAGGTTGCCCGCTATCAGTCGTGGTCACCGGACTACTCGCTCGGCGACGCGGAGTCGCTGGTTGCTGCGCAGCCTCGGTCGGGCATCCCTGCTGCGGGGGAGTGGGTGCAACTCGCCGTGCGCGATCGGCTTGCCGCTGGCTCGGCTGAGCTCGTCGGCGATGTCGCGGTGGGGGCCGACGTCGTGCAGCCCGACACCTATGAGCTTGGTGTCACTCTTGACCCTCAGCACCAGGGCAACGGATACGCCACAGAGGCCCTGGGTGCCGTCATCCAGTGGCTCATGGCCGAGCGCAGTGCACATCGCATCGTGATGCAGGGCGATGCTCGCAACACGGCTGTTCTTGCGCTCATGCGCCGCCTCGGGCTGCGACACGAGGGCGTCATTCTCGAAGGTGACTGGCTCAAGGGCGAGTGGACAAGTCTCGAACGATTCGCCGTGTTGCGGCGCGAGTGGGTGGCCCACTCGTCCTCCACGTCATAATCCTCGCTGCAGCATTCATGGGCGTTAGCCTTCGAAGGTGTCGAGTGCCACTGAACCCCAGGAAGAGATGGTTAGCCTTACCGGCGGCACACTCTCGCTCAGCGACGCGCGCAGCCGAACCTCACGCGCGGTCACTCTGCAAGCCTTCACTCTCGCCCGCACCGCGGTGACCTGGAGGCAGTTCTCCACCACCCCATCGTGGGATCAGCACCGCTTGAACGACTCCTTGGTCGAGCGCGACCCGGCCGTGCCCGCGCATGGGGTCTCGTGGCAGGATGCGGTGCTCTGGTGTATCGAGGCCTCAGAGCAGCTCGGGCTCCGCCCCGCCTATCGGATTGATGGTTATCGCGTCGAATGGGATACCGGCGCCGACGGATTCCGGTTGCCGACCGAGGCCGAGTGGGAGTACGCATGCCGTGGTGGTAATGACGGCCCGCACTATGGTCCGCTCGCCGAGATCGCGTGGACGTCACTCGATGGGGTGGATGCCCCGCAACCGGTCGGCACAAAGCAAGCGAACACGTTCGGCCTCGATGGCATGTTGGGCAACGTGTGGGAGTGGGTCTGGGATCACGCCGACACGGCGCGGTACGGCGACTACCGTGTGTTGCGAGGCGGGGGATGGGCCGACCGACCATGGAGCGTTCGTGCGTCAGTGCGACGAGGCAGTGCGCCCGACGCGGTGATCGATGACGTCGGGTTTCGAGTCGCGCGCGGAGCTGTCACCGCGCACGGTGCGGATGAGTTTCAAGGATGGTCACGCAGTGCCGATGCTCAGCGCGCGAGCATCGCACAACCACGGCCCGTCGGTTGGACGCCGCTCGACCTTGCGCGTCAATGAGAAAGGCCCCGCTCCTCCGGGGGAGGAGCGGGGCCTTCTTGGTGCTGAACTACTAGTGCTTCTGCGACTCCAGCTCGTTCATCGTGACCGGCGCAATGCGGTCTTCGAAGAACCAGCGCGAGAGGCCAGCACGAACGCGCTGCGCCACGGTGATCTTGCCCTGATCGTTCGGGCGGATCATGAGGGGCTGGTATTCATCAAAGCTCACGAGACGCCAGCGCTCGAAGTCATCGAGCTGCTCGTGCACCTCGATGTACTCGCCGCCCGGCAAGCGAACCACACGGCCTGATTCGAACCCGTGAAGAGCGATCTCGCGGTCTTTGCGCTGTAGCGCGAGGCAGACCCGCTTGGTGATGAAGAACGCGATGAACGGGCCCACCACGGTTGCGAACTGCAGCGCGTGAATAACGCCTTCGATCGACAACCGGAAGTGGGTCGCGATGATGTCGGAGCTCGCAGCAGCCCACAGCGCGGCATAGAAGGTAATGCCGGCGGCGCCGATCGCGGTGCGAACAGGCGCGTTGCGCGGACGCTCGGCGATGTGGTGCTCGCGACGGTCGCCCGTCACCCACGCCTCGAAGAACGGATACAGGGCGACCGCGGCAAGGAACACCAGCAGACCAACGAGAGGAATCAGCACGCCGAACGCCCACGTGTAGCCGAGCGGGTCGACGAAGTCGAGGTTCGGCGGAATCAGTCGCAGGGCACCATCAGCGAAGCCGATGTACCAGTCAGGCTGGGTACCGGCAGACACCGGCGACGGGTCGTACGGCCCGTAGTTCCAGATCGGGTTGATCGTGAAGAACGAAGCGATCAACACGATGACGCCGAAGACGATGAAGAAGAATCCGCCGGCCTTCGCTGCAAACGCGGGGAGCACGGGGGCACCGACGACGTTGTCGTTGGTGCGGCCAGGCGCCGCGAACTGCGTGTGCTTGTTGACGATCAAGAGCACCATGTGAATGCCGATCAGCGCGATCGTAATCGCCGGAAGCAGCATGATGTGCAACACATACAGGCGGGGGATGATGTCGGTTCCGGGGAACTCATCACCGAACAACAGGTACGAGATCCAGGCGCCGGCCACCGGCACCGCCTTGATCATGCCGTCGATGATGCGAAGACCGTTGCCCGAGAGCAGGTCGTCGGGGAGCGAGTAGCCCGTGAAGCCGAGGGCCATGGCCATGACGAAGAGCAAGAAGCCGATGACCCAGTTGAACTCACGCGGCTTGCGGAACGCACCGGTGAAGAACACACGCAGCATGTGCAGACCGATGGCGGCCACGAACAGCAGGGCTGCCCAGTGGTGCACCTGACGCATCAGCAGACCGCCGCGAATCTCGAACGAGATGTCGAGCGCCGAGTGGTAGGCGACCGACATCGGGATGCCCTGCAGCGGCACGTACGAGCCCGAGTACTCGACCTCTGTCATCGAGGGGTCGAAGAAGAACGTCAGGAAGGTTCCACTCAACAGGATGACGATGAAGCTGTAGAGCGCCACCTCGCCGAGCATGAACGACCAGTGGTCGGGGAAGATCTTTCGGCCAAGGGCCTTGACGGCGGTCGACGCGCTCGTGCGCTCATCGACGTAGTTGGATGCCCAACCGGTGAACCGCATACCGCGCCCCGGCGCAGTTTCGGCCGACGACGCCGGCGGGGTCACAGTGGTACTCACAGTGCACGCTCCCAGAAGCTCGGACCCACAGGTTCGGTGAAGTCGCTTTGCGCGACAAGGTAACCCTCGTCATCCACAGTGATCGGGAGCTGGGGGAGGGGACGCGCCGCCGGGCCGAAGATGACCTTGCAGTGGTCTGCAACGTCAAACTGCGACTGGTGACACGGGCACAGCAGGTGGTGTGTCTGCTGCTCGTAGAGCGCGACAGGGCAACCGACGTGCGTACAAATCTTGGAGTACGCGACGATGCCGTCGTACGACCAGTCGGCCTTGGCCGGGTCTTCCTTGAGCTCGTCGACGGGAAGACGCATGAGGAGAACGGCTGCCTTGGCCTTCTCTTCCAGGCGGTGGTACTCGAGCTCGGCGAGACCCTCGGGAATGACGTGGAACGCCGACCCGATGGTGACCTCAGACGCCTTGATGGGGGTACCCGAAGGGTCGCGAGCCAGTCGAGTGCCGGCCTCCCACATCGTGTGCTTGAGCAGAGCAACCGGGTCTTCTGCCGGCGCGAGATCGCGGAACATGGCAATGGCCGGAATCGGTGTCGCAATGACGGCACCGATCAGCGAGTTGCGCACGAGGCTGCGCCGCGTGAAGCCTGATTCGGCGTTGGCTTCGCGGAAGATCTCGACAGCACGCTCACGTGACTCGTCGCTGCCTCGCGTGGGGTGACGCTCTTCGACGAGCTCGTGCCCGTGCATGAGGGCCTTTGACCAGTGCACCGCCCCGATTCCCACGCCAAGAAGGCCCAGGGTGATGCCGATACCGAGGAACATGTTGTTCAGTCGGATCGTGCTGGGGTCGAGTTCATCGATCGGGAACATGATGTACGCCGCGACGGCGAACACACTGCCGATGACGGAGAGGAAGAACAGGGCACTAATCGTGCGCTCGGCCTGCTTCTCTTTCTTGGGGTCGAGATCGGTGACGCGCAGCCGCTCGGGCGGAAAACCCGGGTTAGGGAAGCGATCGGAGCGCACCACCGCGACGGCGGGTGCGGGAGCAGAGTGATCCTGCTGCTGGGCGACAGCCGTGCCCGGGGTCTCGCCGCCGTGTGCGCTGTCGTGTGCCTCAGCCAATGGTGGTCCTTTCCTCGAAGTGCGTGCGGGCCTAGTTCGACTTCGCGGTGAGCCAGATGGTCACACCAACGAGAGCGCCGAGGCCGAAGATCCAGATGAAGAGACCCTCAGAAACGGGGCCGAGCGAGCCGAGATCCCATCCGCCAACAGAGGGGTTCTCTTGCACGTACAAGAGGTACGTAATGATGTCGTTCTTGTCTTCAGGAGTGAGGTTGAGGTCGCTGAACACCGGCATGTTCTGCGGGCCGGTGACCATTGCGCCATAGATGTGCACGGGGTCGACACCGGCGAGGCCGGGGGCCCACTTGCCCTCGGTCAGCGCGCCGCCAGCGCCGGCCACGTTGTGGCACATGGCGCAGTTGATGCGGAACAGTTCGGCGCCGTGAGCGGCGTCGCCGTCGCCAGCGATGTAGCGGTCGGGCGGCACTGCGGGGCCAGGAGCGAGGTCGGCAACCCAGGCCGCCATCGCGTCGATCTGGGCCTGCGTGAACTGAACGGGCTTGAGCTCAGCCTGCGGGCCCGAGGCCGCCATCGGCATACGACCCGTGCCGACCTGGAAGTCAACGGCGAGCGCGCCCGCACCAATCAACGTCGGGCCAGCGGCGGTGCCCTCGGCGTTCATGCCGTGGCAGCTGGCGCAGTTGGCCGCGAAAAGCTTGCCGCCCTCATCGATGAGCTCGGCGCTGGCAGCCGTCGTCTCGGCGGTTGCGGTCGTTGTCGCAAGCGCGTACGCACCGCCCGTGGCCAGGAGGCCAACGACGAGCAGTGCGGTGGTCGCGAGCGGGTGGCGGCGACCAGCGCGGCGGGTGGATGCAGGAGTGGGTGCCATGGTGAGGTGCGTCTCGATTCTGCGGATCATTGAAGGACGTAGATGACGAGGAACAGGCCGATCCAGACCACGTCAACGAAGTGCCAGTAATAGGAGACCACGATGGCGCTCGTGGCATCCCTGTGAGTGAAGGTCTTCACGGCGTATGCGCGGCCGATCACCAGCAGGAACGCAATCAATCCGCCGGTGACGTGCAGGCCGTGGAAGCCGGTGGTCAGGTAGAAGGCCGATCCGAACGCGTCGGAGTCGAGCGTGACGTATTCGCTCACGAGAATCGCGTACTCGTAGATCTGGCCGACGACGAAGACCGCGCCCATGGCGTAGGTCAAGAAGAACCACTCGATCATGCCCCACTTGACCGGGTTCCAGCCGGTGCGGCGAGCCTGCAGACGCTCGGCGGCGAAGACGCCGAACTGGCAGGTCACGCTCGAGAGCACGAGGATGATCGTGTTCACCGTGGCCAGCGGAATGTTGAAGAGTTCGGTGCCCTGTTCCCACAACTGGGGCGACGTCGACCGCAGGGTGAAGTAGATCGCGAAGAGGCCCGCGAAGAACATCACCTCGCTTCCGAGCCAGACGATCGTGCCGACGGCGACGACGTTCGGTCGATTGATCGTGGGAGCGCTGAGAGAGCTCGAAAGCGATGTGCTGGTCACCTGTTCATTATGACCGATGAATCTGGAGGTTCGGGCCGGGCGACACCCCGGTTTCGAGGGGGAAAGTAGCATCAAGGCATGTCAACGACCCCCACGTGGCCCCGAATTCTCACTCGCATGCTCGAAGGCGATGATCTCTCGATCGCGGATGCCTCGTGGGCCATGGAACAAGTGGTCTCAGGCGAAGCAACAGAGGCGCAATTGGGCGGCTTTCTCGTGGCTCTTCGCGCCAAAGGCGAGACCGTCGATGAAATCGTCGGATTTCGGGATGCTGCGCTGCGGCATGCCCGTTCGATCGAGATCGACTCCATGGTGCTCGACATCGTCGGGACCGGGGGAGACCCGTACGGGGCTGTCGTGAACGTCTCGTCGGTGGCATCCATCGTCGTTGCTGCAGCGGGCGTGCCGGTGGCCAAGCACGGCAACCGCGCGGCGAGTTCGGCGTCGGGCGCATCTGATGTTTTGGGCGTGCTCGGCGTCAACATTGAGCTCGACCCCGAGAACGTGGCCAAGGTGTTCGACGAGGTCGGGCTCACCTACCTCAACGCGGCCGTGTTTCACCCGGGTTTTCGGCACGCGGGGCCTCCGCGGCGCCAGCTGGGTATTTCGACGGTGTTCAACATTCTGGGTCCGCTCTGTAACCCCGCCCGTCCCGAGGCTTCGGCGGTCGGCGTCGCGAGTCTCGACCGCGTGCCGCTCATGGTGGGCGTCTTCCGCACGCGCGGGGCAACAGCACTCGTCTACCGCGGTGACGACGGCATCGACAAGATCACGACGACGGGTCACAGCCACATTTGGGAGGTCTCTCGCGGCTTCGTGACCGAGCACGACCTCGACCCGCGTGAGCTGGGCATCGCGACCTCGCAGATTGACGACATTCTCGGGTCGAGCCCCGAGCACAACGCGGGCCTCGCTCGCGCTGTGCTCGCGGGCGACGCTGGCCCGGTGCGCGACATCGTGTTGCTCAACGCCGCGGCCGGGCTCGTGTCGTTTCGACTGGCACAAGACCCCGAGCAGCTGCGGCGTCCGCTCGTCGAGCGTCTTGCTGAGCAACTCGTCGTGGCCGCAGAGGCGATCGATTCGGGAGCGGCGGCCGCAAAACTCGAGGCGTGGGCCGCGGCGACCCAGCGGCACGCGAGCTAGAGCGTCTGCGCAGGTGGCGCGCTTGCGCAGGGTGAGCGCTTGCCGAGAGTGGGCGCGCTTGCAATGGGTTGAGGTCTGAGAATTCGCCCAAGCCGCGAGGCACTTGCAGCCCGAGACCGTGCGATGCGGCTCACACCGTGCGGTGCGGCGCACGGCCTTGGCCGAATGGCACGGTTTCGCGCGAAAAGCGGTCGACGCGCACCGTGCCGACCTGCGCGCGCCTAGTGGGGCGCGGAGTCGCTGCGCGGGAGCATCCCGAGGCCCTCGATGACCTCGAAGACGAGCTGGGTCTCGACGTGACGCACGTGCGGATGCGTCGTGAGGTGTTCGAGCACGAGCTCACGCAGGGCTGACGCCGAGGCGACGGCGACGTGCAGCAGGTAGTCGTCGGCTCCGGCAACGTGAAAAGCCGTGATGACGTTGGGCAGCGTGCGGGCGCGCTGCTCGAAGGCGCGCACCTGCTCGCGGCCGTGGGTGCCCAGGCGCACCGTGATGAGCGCCTGCAGACTGAGGCCGAGCGCGGCGGGGTCGATGTCGGCGCGAAAGCCGCGAATCACGCCGCGGTCGCGGAGTGACCGCAAGCGCTGGGTGCAGGTCGACTCGGCAATGCCTGCTCGCGCGGCGAGCGCCGCGTTGGTCAGGCGACCGTTGCGTTCGAGTTCGGTGAGCAGTTGCAGGTCGATGGCGTCGAGGGATGCGGGCTGCGGGTTCTGCGGGGAGGGGGCGTCGAGCATCCCGCCAGCATGAAGCATGCGCGCCTTGACCGTCAATCAGTGCGCGTTCTACGGCAGAGTGCCACCGCGCCCGCAGACTGCGCCAGAATCGCGACATGTCGAGCACTGGCGCTTCTGACCCTGCAGTTGCTTTCGAGACCCTTGCGGTGCACGCGGGTCGCGATGATTTGACCGCGCTGGGGGTGCACGCGCTGCCGATCGACCTGTCAACGACGAATCCACTGCCCGACATCGAGGTTGGGGGAGGGTCGTACGAAGCGATCGCGACGGGCGGCCACCCGACCGAGGGCGGCAACGTCTACGCGCGCCTCTGGAACCCGACCGTTGCGCGCTTCGAACGCGCGCTCGCGGCTCTCGAAGGGGCCGAGGATTCGGTCGCGTTCGGCACGGGCATGGCGGCGTTCTCAGCGACACTGCTCGCCGCCCTGAACCAGGGGAGAGGCCGGCACGTCGTCGCCGTGCGGCCCATCTACGGCGGCACGGATCACTTGCTCGCCTCGGGCCTGCTCGGGGCCGAGACGACCTACTGCGCGCCCGATGAGGTCGGCGACGCATTGCGCGACGACACGTGCCTCGTCGTGATGGAGACTCCGTGCAACCCCACGCTTGAGCTCGTCGATATCGCCGCCGTGGTCGCGGCCGCGGGGGATGTGCCCGTCATGGTCGACAACACCTTCGCCACCCCCGTGCTGCAGAACCCGCTCGCGCACGGCGCCGCGCTCGTGCTGCACAGCGCCACGAAGTACCTCGGCGGCCACGGTGATGCCATGGGCGGCGTCGTCGCGTCGAACACGGCATGGGCCGAAGCGATTCGCCCCGTGCGGGCCATCACCGGCGGGCTGCTGCACCCGCTTGGCGCATACCTTCTGCACCGCGGGCTGCCGACCTTGGCCTTGCGCGTGCGCGCTCAGCAGGCGACCGCGGGGGAGCTCGCGACCCGGTTGCTCGATCACCCCGCCGTCGCGCGGGTGCACTACCCGGGGCTGCCGGGCGCTGACCCGCGGGGAATCCTCGGCGGGCAACTGCGCGGCCCGGGCGCCATGCTGACGGTCGAACTTGCGGGTGGGTACGCCGCCGCCGAGCGGTTCATTGGCGGGCTGCAGCTCTTCACCCACGCCGTGTCGCTGGGGGGCGTGGACTCTTTGGTGCAGCATCCGGCATCGCTCACGCACCGGCCGGTGGCTCCGGATGCTCGCCCCGGCGCGGGCGTCGTGCGCTTGTCGATCGGGCTCGAGGCGGGCGTTGATCTTTGGCGCGACCTCCAGGCCGCGCTCGCTCAGGCTTCGGCGACGTAAAGCCAGCGCCCGCCCTCGCGCACGAACGTGCTGCGCTCGCGTTGGGAGCCGCGGGTGTCGGGGGAGCGCCAAAACGCCTCGAACTCAACCTCGCCGCGCGTGTCGAGCGGGCCGCCAGCCGAGCGGTCGATGATGTCGAGGCGGTACCAGCGCAGTTCGGGCTCAAGCGTGAGTGTGGCCGGCCGCGTCGACGGATGCCACGTCGCGAGCAGGTAGTCGGCGTCGCTCACGGCGAAGGCGCTGAAGCGCGAACGCATGAGTTGCTCTGCCGTGGGCGCGGTGGTCACGCCGCGGTGGAGCGGCTCGCAGCACTCGGCGTAGGGGAGTCCGCTCAGGCAGGGGCAGCGCATCGTCACGCGCTCGTGCGCAGCACCTTCTGCATCGGGCGGCCCTTCGCCAACTCGTCGACGAGCTTGTCGAGGTAGCGCACGCGCTGCATCAGAGGCTCTTCGATCTCTTCGACGCGCACGCCACAGATCACGCCCGTGATGAGGGAGGCATTGGCGTTGAGGTGCGATTGGGCAAAGAAGTCGGCGAACGGCGTCTGGTCGGCCACGTGCTGTGCAATCGCTGCGCTGTCGAACCCCGTCAGCCACGTGATGACCTCGTCGAGTTCGGCCGTCGTGCGGCCCTTGCGCTCGAGCTTGGCGATATACAGCGGGTACACCTGCCCGAACGACATGCGCGCGACGCGCTCGAGGGTTGCGGGTGCGGTAGCCATCGTCAATTCTCAATCAGGCGAAGCATCGTGCCGTCTTTGTCGATCATGAAGGCTGCCCGAGCACCCCACGATTGAACCTCGATGGGAGTCAGCCGCGGAAAGCCCGTGGTCGTCAACGGAACGCCGGCAGCGGCGATGTCGCGGTGCAGGGAATCGAGGTCATCAACGCGAAGGTTCGCCTGAAAGTCGCTCGTCGCCGGGTCGAGGTGTTCGTGCGGAAAGAACTCGAGCGTGAGCGTGCCGCGGGCCATGATGAGCCAACGATCGTCTCTGTAGTGCTCGGCGAAGCCCAGAGCGCGATAGAACTGCGACGTGGCTCCGAGGTCACGTGACGGGAGTGTCGGCACCGCGATGTCAGGCATGCCGGGAGCATAGCGGCACGCGTCACCCCAGTGTTCTGGCGCGATGACGTGCATTACCGTCGATCCAACATCGTGAGAGAGGTTTGCCCGTGAAGTACATGATCTGCGTGATCGATGATGAAACGGGCTCGGGGTCGGGCGTCGAGATGGCCGCGATCGACGCGTTCAACGAGCGACTGCAGAACGCGGGCCAGCTGATCATGGCGGAGGGCTTGGCATCGCCGCGAGCATCCGTCGTCGTCGACAACCGCGGGGGAGCGATGCTCGTCACGCCGGGCCCGCTGCACGACACCGAGAGTTACGTCTCGGGGTTCTGGATCGTCGAGGCGGCGGATCGGGATGCTGCGCTCGCGCTCGCGGCCGAGGGGTCGCGCGCCTGCAACCGCGTGGTTGAGCTGCGGCCGTTCTATGGGGAGGAAACTGCTTCGAACTCGTAACGGTTCGCCGGCTGCCGGACATCAACAGGGCAAAGGATCCACGAATGGAGGACTCATGAGCCCGATCGATGATGACGAAGTAGCTCTTGTGGCGTTGAGGGCCGCTGATCCGGCCGGCAACGTCGTGGCGGACGCAGCAACACGCCGATCGGCGGTTCGAGCCGCGATGGCGAGCTCGAACAATCGAAGCCGTTGGTCGAAGACCTGGGCAGTCATCATTGTGGCCATTGGCGCCGCTGTGGTGATTCCCGTTGGTGCGTCGGCAACTGGCTTCGCCGCTTTCACGGGCTGGTTCGGCTCACCAAACCCCCCGGAGACGGTGATCGAAGAGAGCGGCTCCACAAGAAGCAGCTCTGAGGCAGACAGTTCTGAGTGGCTAGACGTTCTGTCTGACGACTTCATCGAGGCAGCTACGCAACTGATGCCGCCATACATAACTTTGCCCGAGGGGACTGATCGGCAGCAGTTTGCACGAGTTGTCGCAGAGAGCATGCGCAACGCGACTGTGACGGGGCCTGACGCAGAGACTGTCGGCGAGTTCGGTGCTCTCATGCAGACCACGGGAGTTGTTGCGACCTACGAGCTTCACGCGCAATGCGCTTGGCGAGCGGAGTGGATTGACGCGTTCGACAACTCCGAACAGCAGCGAACAGAGCTGGCAACTCAAGCGCTCACTAACTCGGCCACCTGGCCTGCCACCGTTGCCACCGATGGGGGTGGTGTGGTCGCCAACGAACAGCGACTTGCAGCGGCCGCTGAAGCTGGCGACCGAACGACGGTTGCAACCGAGGGGCTTCGCAACTGCCCCGCCGTGGCGTTTTCGGCAGGTCGATGACATTGCGGCAGGAGATCAACTTCTTTGCTGGAGACCGCTCCCAGGAGTCGGCGGAACAGGCTGGTCGATTCGAAACGATGGTTGACCCCCTCGTTCCGCTGATTCTGCGCTACTTCGTTCGCCGACTCGACAACCGCGACGATGCGGCCGACTGCACCGCTGAGACACTGCTTGTCTTGTGGAGGCGCCGGGCCAAACTGCCGCCAGAGCCCGATGAGCTTCGCGCCTGGAGTTACGGCGTGGCTCGGCTTGTTCTGGCGAACCATCAACGCGGCAAGAGGCGGCGTGCGGCCGTCGACCACAGTCTTCGGCAGGCCCTTCGCGTTCAGAACCCGCCCCCTCCCGACGAAGCGATCCTTGCCGTGGAAGCCCTCAAGTCGCTGCGTGGAGCCGATCAGGAGTTGCTGAGGCTGGTCGTCTGGGAACAACTCAGCGTGGCCGACGCAGGCCGCGTTCTGGGAATCACCCCAGGCGCCGCTCGAACCAGATACTCGCGAGCGCTCGGAAGGCTCAGACATCGTTTCGCCGCGATCAATGAATGACGATGTGCTGTCGGTATGGCCCACATCGCTGATTTCAGGCGATGGGATGCTGCACTCGCGCTCGTGGCCGACGGGTCGCGCGCTTGCAACCGCGTGGTTGAGTTGCCGCCGTTCTGCGGCGCTCAGGGGAGCGCTCCCGCCCGCCGGCGCAGCAGGATCGACGAGCGTACGTAGGCGACGACGACCATGGCGCTGACCGCGGAGTTCAAGATCCACACGGGCACGTCGTCAGCGGAGAGCTCGGGGCCTTGTCCCAGCCACGTCATGACGTCAGCGCTTGCCAAGAGCGCTGCGATGACGAATCCCGCCTTTGGTCGCCCAGTCAACTGCCACCACGGGCGAGGGGGAATCGGATCCTCTCCTCGAGCCCTGAATATGCGGGCGCCAACGACAATGGCCGTCACGAAAACAGCTGATGCGATGAGTTGCGAAAGGAGAGAGGGAACCTCGAGGGCGTTAAGCACCCTGCCGAGGGTGAACCCCACGAGCAGATATGCGCCGACGTAGCCTGCCTTGAGCCACCGCGAACGGATCCGCACCGGGTCAACCATGAAGTGCGTACCCGGCGGCTTCGGGATGCGCGGCGCCCGCGGCGCAGGAATGCTCATGTCGTGACTCTACAGAGCGAGGGAGTCGCCCGAGGCTGCGCCGCGACGATACGAACTGCCGTCGGCCTCACGACCAAGAAACCCCGCATCGACGAGATAGCGCCGAACAGTCACGGGGTCGTCGGTGAGCAGCTCGAGGCGCTCGGTGATCGTGCGCTCGTCGACGAGCTCAGCCGGCTCGGGCATCGCGCGGTCGATGAGGTACTGAAGTACCGCCATGCGGTCGTCAACGCCCGCGGGGTACTGCTCGAGCCGACCGTCGACCACGAATCGATCGATGCCCGTAGGGCGCTCGACCGGCGCCGTGGCGAGCAACTCGGCGAATCGTTCGGCGCGCAGTCGCAGCGCGTCGCCAGAGCTATCGAGCAGCCCCGCGTCGCTGAGCACGCGCACGACACGCTCGCGGCGCTTGAGGGGGAGTGAGGCGAGATACTCCGAGGCGTCGAGCTCGGCGAGCAGCAGCCCGAGCACGCGCCGACTCTCCGGGTTGGCGAGCGCCGCGATCGCGCCTCGCCACGCGTTGGGGTCACTGCTCTTCGGCATGCCTAGAACCTATCGACGGGGGATGCCCGAGCCGACGCCATCCGAGACGCTCAGTGCGAGCATCCGTCGCTCACCCTCACTCGATCTGACATAATGTGGATTATCAGAGTATGGAACAAGGTGCAAAACGGTGCGGATCTGCCGAGTTGTGCGGTGAGAACCAACTCTCGTCGCGTATACGGCCATCGAGCGCGTCGCCGCACGTGACGCCTGCATTGGGCGTGAGCACCGATTTCTAGCGAAACATAAGCGCCCCGTTGGCCATTTCTGTGGACTTGCTGAGAGGTGCACATTTCGCCCACCCCGTAAACATGCAATCTGGTTCACTAGTGACCGGAGGGGAGTATCCCCGCTTGCGTTGCGTCGTCACTACGATCCGGTCACACTGATCCGGCGCCACGGGCCGACACTGTTCGGCTGGGAAAGACCTCCTGAATCGCTCTCACGACCTTTCAGGAGTTCTCCCATGGATGTCCCCCTCTGGCTCTGGATCGCCGTTCTCGGCGTGATCTTGCTCATGCTGGCGATCGACTTGTTCGCCCACCGAAAAGCGCACGTCATCGGCGTGCGTGAGGCCGCCATCTGGTCGGGCATCTGGGTCACGCTGGGCATCGCGTTCGGTGGCTATATCTGGTGGGAGTACGGCGCCGAGTTCGGTCAGCAGTACTACGCCGGCTACTTGATTGAAAAGTCACTTGCCGTTGACAACGTCTTCGTGTGGGCGATCATCTTCGCCTTCTTCGGGGTCCCCCGTGAGTTCCAACACCGGGTGCTCTTCCTGGGTGTTATCGGAGCCCTCGTCTTCCGTGCGATCTTCATCGCGCTCGGCGCGGTGCTGATCGACCAGTTCTCCTGGATCCTCTACGTGTTCGCCGCGTTCTTGCTCTACACGGGCTACGTGATGATTCGTAAGCGCAACGAACACATGGATGTCGCCAACTCGAAGATTCTCAAGCTCTTCAAGCGATTCGTGCCGATGACCGACGCGTACCACGGGCAGAAGTTCCTCATCCGCAAGGCGGGCGTGATCGTTGCCACTCCCCTGCTTGCCGTGCTCGTGCTGGTCGAGGTCACCGACATCGTGTTTGCTGTCGACTCGATCCCGGCCATCTTCGGCGTCACGAGCGAGCCGTTCATCGTGTTCACGGCTAACGCCTTCGCAATCTTGGGCCTGCGCGCCATGTACTTCTTGCTCGCTGATCTGATGCACCGCTTCATCTACCTCAAGCTGGGTCTGGCGTTCGTGCTTATCTGGGTGGGCATCAAGATGCTGCTGCTCGATGTCTACAAGATCCCGACGAGCGTCTCGCTCGGTGTCGTCGCGCTCATCATCACGATCTCGGTCGTGACCAGTCTGCGGGCGACCCGCGGCGAAGGCCGACACGCTGTCGAGGTCAAGAACGCTCCCCCGTTCCGCATTGCGACCGAGCAAGAGATGGCCGAGGCCGAGCCCCTGTGGCGTCGCCCCGCGAGCCGTCGTCGCAACCAGGTGTCCCCCGTGCAGGGTGACGAGCCCCGTGATCCGGATGCTGCGACCGAGCGCAGCGTTCGAAACGAGTAGTCGGGCTCACGACTCTGGGCCGGTGGTGCGCGCGATGAGGGCGCACCACCGGCTCAGCTGTCACTGGCTTCGCGGATCACTGACGGCTGGGAGGCGGCGCATAGCGGTCTCGTCCAACGAAGAACCAGATCATGGTGCCGATTACTTGGGCAAAAATGACGAGTGCGTACCAACCGAGTAGCTCAACCCCGCTCATCGCCGCCGAGCGCCGCGATATGGAGACCATGGCGGCGACCCAGAAGGCGGCAAGACCTCCCCACGTGACTGCCCAAAAGATCGGGGCCAAAATGTTTCCGGCTGCCGTGAGGTCCATGCCGAGATTCTGTCAGATACTCGAGGATCGCCACACTTCGGCTCGATGAACGCCGAGAGCTACTTGATCGGCGCGTCGCTTTCAGACTCCGCGTCACCTTCGGGCTCAGCTTCGTCGTTGGGCTCAGTTTCATCGCAGGGCTCAGCGTCACCGTCGGGCTCAGCGTCACGGTCGGGCTCAGCGTCGTCGTTGGACGAGACGTCGCTTCCAGACTCGGCCTCCGCCGGCGCAACCGGTTCGGGAGCCTCGACTTCTTCTGGCGCTCCGAAGAGCTCTTCGATGTCGGCTACGTCAGTTGTCTCTGCAGTGTCGGCTGCGTCACCCTCGGTCGTTGCTCCGACCGGGCGTGGTGCGCGCCGTGCCCGAACCACGAGGGCAGTGACGAGACCTGCGACGCCGGCAGCGAGGCCGACGAGCGCGACGATGAGCGCCCAGACGGGAACGTCGATTGGTGACACCAAGAGTTCGCCGAAGCCTTTCGGTGCCGTTCGGAAGGGGATCTCCCCCGCACCCGTCACGACGACCCCAGCCGCGTACTCCGCGACCGGCACAAACTCAGCGAGAAGCACATGGTCAACGTCAGGTCGAAGGTCGTCGGTCAGCTCGACGACGAGGGGGTCAAGGGCCGAGGTCTGGAGAACCTGGCGGGAGTAGAGGGTCTCACTGCCTGCGGCTTCACGCACGCTCAAGTTCCACACACCCGGCGGGAGGGCGCTGAGCTCGGTCTCCCCCGCACCCACGAGCGCGACGGTAAGTCTGGGCATGCCTGCCGATGCATCGGTCACCACACTGATGTTCGCGGTGAGTTCCAGAGGAGTAATCGTGATCGCAGCCGGAATGCGCACTTGTGCCGTCTGTAGCCCAGTTTCTGGGGATGAGGGCGTGAACACAGCGCGGAGATCGTAGGTTCCCGGCGCCAGCAGCGGCTGGCCCGGCGGTTGCGTCACGAATACCCGACCATTCGACTGGACCGTCAGGTTGTCAAGAAACGTTCCGGGGACCTGTTCGATAAACACGTCGACCGTGCCACTCGCCTCGTTGATGGGCGGCGAGTAACTGCCACCCTCAGCGTTCAAAGTCGCAGAGACCTCGAGTTCGAGCATCCATGCATCGCCAAACGTGGCAACAGCCGGCTCAGAAGCCGGCGCGACCGTGGTGACGGCTGATGCGGGAGTGACACTTGCGAGCGAAAGGGCGAGACCTCCGACCAGAGCGAGGGCGATGGCTTTAGCTTTCATTCTTCGCCTCCGTGTCGTTGCCGTCAGCGTCCTTGTCTTCCAACGACGAGAGCGACCAGCCCCCAGAGTCGTCATTGAGGACGTCGGCACTGACCACACCATCATCGTTGAGGCCACCGTTGACGTCCGGGTCAGTCACGACGGGATCCGCGGAATCGATTGGGCCTGTCAGTGCCGGCGGGTCGGCGGGTTCGGCTCCCGCACCATCCTGTGGTGCAACTCCGTGACGTCCGCGCATCGCTAGTACGACACAAGCCGCTCCCGTTCCCAGGCCCAGCAGCGCCAACAGAATGAGCAGCCAGATGGCGATTCCCACTCCGCTGCGCACGTCGGTCGGCGGCGCCTCGGGAACCGAGGGCAACACGATCTCGGGTCGCGATGTTGAACCGGTGGTGAAGGTCACCGGCTCCGACTGAGTTACGGCGAAGTTGCGGGCTTCGTCTCCGGTCGGGGTGAATGTCGCCGTGACGGTAGAAAGCTCGTCGACCGGGGCTCCTCGCCAGAGATACACACTTGCCGGCATATCGCCGCGAGCGTGCTCGAACTGCTCCTCGATAACGACTTCGCCTGACGAATTGGCTATCGTCATCGACCACGTTCCTGCTGGAGGCGCCGGAAGCGTGTCGAGATTGGCGAGCTCGTAATCTGTCCGGTACAAACAACATGCCAGATCAGTAAGCCATGAGCCGCCGAGGCTCATCGAGATCACGGTGTTTTGCGGGTCGGCGCTGTCGGGCGTAGCGCGCACTGTGGCCGAGAGTTGCGCTGGTTCGATCACCAGGGTGTGCGGCACCGCGGTGGTCGCTCTCACAAGTGTGGCGCTCCACGAAGTTGCGGCATTCACATTAGCCCCGACGCTGTAGGTGCCGACAGGGGTCAGTCGCGAGTCGATCGAGTTGTACAGCTGGAAGACGTTTCCGAGGGTGTCTGAGTAATAGCCGAATCCCGAGAATCCCCCCGAGGTCTCTGGAAGCCCCGTCACTTCGATGCCGAGTACGTCGTAACTCTGTAGTGACTCTGTGCTCACGAACTCCAGCGACCAGTACGACCCGTAGGGCACCGTTGTCGTGGCCGGTGGCACGGCAGAAAGTGTTGCGGCAGTGGGTGTTGCAGTGGCAGCGGGTGTCGCGAGCAGGGCCATCAACGCGGCCACTGCCGCTGCGATGGAGCCACCGCGAGCAACCCGAGAAGTTGTCGTCACACGCTCAGCATAGGTGTTCTCGTTCGCGCGGAATCAATGTTGTTGGTGTGCGCGCTACTCGCGGTCTTGCATGGCGGTGTGCCGCAGCAACCGTGGCAAGTCGTAGGGCTCGAACGGTTGACCTGACGCGAGCAAATCGTCTGCCGTGAACCACGCGTGCCCCGTGACGTCAATGTGTTCGTCGTCGGTCCAGTTGGTCGATACCGGTTCGAAGCGCTCGCACCGAACGATGTAGTACTCCGCGTGGCCGCGATTGTGATCCGCGTCATCCCACGCGACCTCGAAGTCGATGGAGAAGATCGACTCCCCCACCGACTCAACGACGAGTCCCGTTTCTTCGAACAGTTCGCGAATCGCGGCCTGCTCGTGGGTTTCGCCCGGGTCTACTCCCCCGCCGGGAGTAATCCATCGGCCCCAGCGGCTTGAGTCGGGCGCCGCCGTGAAGAACAGCAGGGCTGCCCCGTCGGCATCCATCAGGATGATTCGGGATGACCGCCGCAAGCCCGGCGTCGACGCCACGCGCTACTCGGCCGAGAACTCGGTGAAGTAGCTCACATCGCCCACGAGGCGCGTGTTGTCGGCCGGAACCGGGTCAACCGCGGCCTGAGCAACCTCGGCGGCGAACTCGCTCACGTTGTAGAGCTTGCCAGCGGCCTCTTTGCGGGCGTCGATGGCGCCGGGTGCGGCGCGCTCGAGCAGCGTGGCCGTGATGGTGCCCTCGATCATGTCGCCCGAGACGACGGTGAAGCCGATTCCCTTCGCCTCGAGGGTGGGGATGAGATCGCGAAGAGCGTCTTCTCCCGCACGCTTCGAGAGGGCGACAGCTTCATACTCGGGCATCGTCGGCACAGTACGGATGAAGTGCGCCTGGTGGCTCGTGACGAACACCACACGACCGCCAGGGCCCATGAGCTCGGCGCCGTGGGTCAAGACGTTGACCTGCGCATCCCGATTGAGCTTGAGCGCGTAATCGTCGCCCATGCCCGACTCCATGCCGCCGGAGGCGTTGAGCACGAGGATGTCGAGTGAGCCGAAGCGCTCGCGCGCGGCATCCATCATCGCCGCAACAGAGCTCGGGTCGGTGAGATCGGCGCCGACGGCGATGGCCTGGCCGCCCGCGGCTTCGATCTCGGCCACGAGCTTCTCGGCGCGCGGTGCTTTGGCGCGATAGTTGATGACGACGTTGGCCCCGGCGGCGGCGAAGTACTTCACGGTGTCGGCGCCGATGCCACGCGATGAGCCAGTAACGAGTGCGGTCTTGCCGGCGAGTGAGCCAGGCTGCAGAGGGGTGTTCACGGTTCTCGACCCTACCGTTCGAACCCACCCGGCGCGCGGTCAACCGCCGGTGATAGCGTGAGCGAACCGCGGTTTTCATGAGGAAGGAGAGACGTGGTCGACCTGACGCAATACCTCTGGATCGCGTGGCTCGTGTTTGTCATTGTGTGCGTCATCATCGAGGTTCTCACTCTTGAGTTCACGTTCATGATGGTGGCGGCGGGCTCTCTCATCGGTGGACTCGGCAGCAACCTGCTCGGGTTCGAGTGGTGGGTTCAGATTCTCGCGGCTGCCATCGTCTCGGGGCTGTTGCTCTTCACGATTCGACCGTGGCTCTTGCACCGGCTCGATCGCGGAGTCGAACCGGCACGCACCAACGTTGACGCGCTCTACGGCATGGCCGCGCGCGTCACGACCTCGTTTGTCGATGGAGCCGGCCTCGTCAAGCTCGCCAACGGCGAGACCTGGACGGCCCGACTCGCCCCCGAGCACGAAACTCTGACCCTCTCGCAGGGCGACCGCGTGGTCGTCACGCGCATTGATGGTGCGACCGCCGAGGTCGCGCCGACCGAACGGAGCGAATCAGCATGATCTCTACCGCGGCCTTTATCGGCCAGCTCTTCGTGATCTCCCTCGTGGTGGTCGTGGCGATCTTCGTCGTCGTCGTGCTCGTGCGGTCGATCCGCATCGTGCCGCAGGCCTACGCCGGCGTTGTTGAGCGACTCGGCCGTTATCGCAAGACGCTGCAACCGGGGCTCAACATTCTCGTGCCCTTCATCGATCGCATGCGCCCCCTCGTCGACATGCGCGAGCAGGTTGTCTCGTTTCCGCCCCAGCCGGTCATCACCGAAGACAACCTCGTCGTGTCGATTGACACGGTCATTTACTTCCAGGTCACGGATGCTCGCGCCGCGACCTACGAAATCGCCAACTACCTCGCCGGCGTCGAGCAGTTGACCGTCACGACCCTGCGCAACGTCGTGGGTGGCCTCAACCTCGAAGAAGCGCTCACGAGCCGCGACAACATCAACGGCCAGCTTCGCGTGGTTCTCGACGAAGCCACCGGCAAGTGGGGATTGCGTGTCAACCGTGTCGAGCTCAAGGCGATCGACCCGCCCCTCAGCATCCAAGACTCGATGGAAAAGCAAATGCGCGCCGAGCGTGACCGCCGCGCCGTCATTCTCACGTCGGAGGGCTCGAAGCAGTCGCAGATTCTCGAAGCCGAGGGTGCGCGTCAGTCGGCGATTCTCAAGGCAGAGGGTGAAGCGCAAGCGGTCATTCTCAAGGCTGAGGCCGAAGCGAAGGCCATCACGACGGTCTTCGAGGCCATCCACAAGGGCAATCCCGACGCTCAACTCTTGGCCTACGAGTACCTGCAGATGCTGCCCAAGATCGCGGAGGGTGATTCGAACAAGATGTGGATCATTCCGAGCGAGCTCACCGAGGCCCTCAAGGGCATTGGTCAGGGCTTCTTGCCGGGTGCAACGGGCAATTCGGGAGCTAAGGCGACGCCGAAGGCGTAATGCACACCGACCTGCCCTACTTTGCGACGCCCGTGCCCCGGGTGCTGGCGCACCGAGGGCTGGCTACAGCGGCACCCGAGAACACTCTGCTTGCTTTCGCGAAGGCGGTGGCCCTGGGCGTGACGCACATCGAGACCGACGTGCACGCGAGTTCCGACGGCCGGGCCATCGTCGCGCACGACCCCGACTTGAGCCGCGTTGCCGATCGTTCGCACCGAGTCTCCGAACTGACGGCTCACGAACTCGGTCTGATCGACGTGGGCCAGGGCGAGCACATGCCCACACTGCTCGAGGCTCTCGACGCGTTTCCTGACACGCGCTTCAACATCGACCTGAAGAGCCCCGACGCCGTGATTCCCACGATCGAAGCGATTGAGCACGCGCGGGCCGCTGACCGAGTGTTGCTGACCTCGTTCAGTGAGCAACGCCGTCGCGCAGCGCTCAGACGGTTGCCGGGCGTCGCAACGAGTGCGTCGGGCCCCCGCTTTGCTGCGGCACTGCTTGCTTCCGTCGTGCGCAGCGGCCCTCTCGTGCGAGCGGCCCTTCGTGGCCTTCACGCCGTGCAGATTCCCGCACACGCGATCGGGCTCGACACCGTGACGCCGGCGCGCATCCGTGCGTTTCATGCCGCCGGTGTCGAGGTGCATGTCTGGACGATCAATGACGAGCCCGAGATGCGCCGACTTCTCGCGCTGGGAGTAGACGGAATCGTCACTGATCGTGCCGATATCGCCCTCGAGGTCGTGAACTCTCTCGGTTGACGCTGGTAAAGCCCTGGGAAGGGTGGGGTACGTTCGGCTCGCTCTAGGTTGGCAGGTCTATACCTATTCATGAACTTGGAAATGGCCTCGCTGTCACGGCGGTGCCTTCTACTCATGACAGGGGCAAGGGGCTCACCATGGCAGATCGCACACTGCGCGGCATGCGACTGGGTGCGCAGAGCATGCAGAGCGAAGAGGGTGTTGAGTTCGCTGAGCGTCAGCGAGCGAAGTACCGCACCGACGACGGCGAGACCTTTGACGTCATCTTCGCGGCCGATGCCGACCTTCCTGACACGTGGGAGTCGCCCAAGAGCGGCCGCGAGGGCGTGCTGCTCTCGCCCGACGGCACACCGATTCCCATTGAACTGGGTGAGGCCAAGGCCGCGCGTACGCACTGGGACATGCTGCTCGAGCGTCGGAGTCGCGATGAACTCGAAGAGCTCTTGCAAGAGCGCCTCGACCTCTTGCGCGCCCGCCGCGGCGGGGGCGAGCGCCTAGGCGCCTAGGTCAGAGTTCTGGTGCAGCGCGCGAGACCGGCGCGGGTGCACGACCAAACCACGACGCCACGCCCCAGCCGGTAACGCGGACGAGCGCTTCGGCGACGATGCCCGCACCCATTTTCGACTCTCCATTCGCCCGTTCAACGAAGGCGATGGGGTGTTCACGCACCACTCCCCCGGCCGTTTCGATACGCCACGCAAGCTCGACCTGAAAACAGTAGCCCTGCGATGAGACGACAGCACGATCGAGACCGCGCACAGCGCTCGTTCGATAGGCCCGAAACCCCGCCGTCAGGTCGCGGATGCTCGAGCGCAACATCACGCGCGCGTAGCGGTTGCCCGCCCGCGAGATCGCGCGCCGCGCCCATGGCCAGTTCATGACCGAACCACCGGCCACCCAGCGCGAGCCGATGACGAGATCGGCCGCCTCGTCGCGCACGATGGCAAGCATCGCGGGCAGTTCGGCGGGGTCATGCGAACCGTCAGCGTCGATCTCGACCACCACGTCGTAGCCCTGCTCGATGGCGAGTGCGAAGCCCTGCAGATAGGCCGCACCCAGTCCGGCTTTGGCGGGCCGGTGCAGCACCTCGATGTGCCCGTCGTCGGCGGCGAGCTCATCGCCGATGAGGCCCGTACCGTCGGGAGAATTGTCGTCAACGATGAGCACGTGGGCGTCGGGTACGGCCGCTCGAATGCGGGCAATGATGGGCCGGATGCTCTCGGCCTCGTTGTAGGTCGGCACGACCACGAGCGTGCGCATCATGCGCGCTGCCGTCGGCTGAGCAGGGCGCCGAGGGTGAGGGTCAGCAGTGCGAACAGGATGACGCCCCACTCCACCGTGCGTCCGAGCGCGTGCGCTGGGGTCACCGTGTCGCTCAGGGGCACCTCTTGCACCATCGTTCCCTGGGTGAAGAGCGGCAGGCTGTCGAGTGTTGAGCCATCAGGAAGCACGATGGCGCTGGCGCCCACCGTCGACGCATTAACGAGCGAGCGACCCGCTTCGATGGCACGCAGTCGAGCGATCGCCAGCTGTTGCACGCTCTGATCGCTCACGCCGAAGTCGGCGTTGTTGGTGGGCGCGAGCAGCACTTGCGCGCCTTCATCGATCTGACGAGCAAGAAGGTCGTCGTCGACAATGTCGTAACAGATCGAGATCCCCGCGATGACCCCATTGAGGTCGATGACGGTGTCGCGTTGACCAAACGAGAAGTCGCGCGGCACGAGGTCAAAGAGGCTCGGTGCCAGGGGGTAGAAGAAGTCGCGCGCGGGCAAATACTCGGCGAATGGCACGGGATGCACTTTGTCGTATTGATCGACGGCACCCTCCCCCGCCTTCCACAGCAGCACCGAGTTGAACGACTTCTCGCCGTCGGCAGTGATCGTTCCGACAATGACCGGGGCGTCGAGTCGCGCGCTCACGAGGTCGAGCACTGACGCTGCATACTCGCTGCGCAGCGGGTCGAGGTCGCTCGCGTTCTCGGGCCACACGACGACGTCGAGCTCGAGACCCTGGTCGAAGAGCGCTCGCGTGCCGTCGTAGTGGTCTTGCAGAATCTGCCCTCGCTCGTATTCGGCGAAGAGTCCCGAGTCTGAGTTGCCCTGTACGGCGGCCACCGAGATGGTGCCCGTGACAGCGATTGGCACGGCAGGCCACACGAGCAGGGCTGCGGATGCTCCGGCGACCAGAATGCCGCGGCGCAGCATCCCGACCTCCCGTTCGATCGCGACGGCCACGAGCATGGCCGAGAACCAGGCGATCAGGAAGGTGAGGCCGGAGAAACCCACCCAGGCCGCCCAATGCGCGAGTGGCCCTTCGGCCTGGCTGTGGGCAAGGCGACCCCACGCGAAGCCACCGAACGGAAACACGCTCGCGACGGCCTCCCGCGTCGTCCACGCCGCCGCGACGACGGCGGGAGTCAGAACGAGTCGCCCCGCGACACCCGGCCATGCGCGCGGCACCCAGCGCCACGCCAGAGTGATGAGAACGCCGCCGAGTGCCGTGAAGAACACCTGGGCGAGCGTGAGTGCGAGCCACGGTACGACACCGAGGTACACGGTGAGCCACTCGATGAGCACCCCATAGTAGGCAAACCCGCTCACGGCGCCAATGAGCAGGGCTCCCCGAATGCTGCGCCCCCGCAAGCTGGCGAATACCAGGGCGGTGCCGACGATCGTGAACGGCCACCAGGCGAGGTCGGGGTAGCCGAGATCCATAAGCCAGCCGCCTGCGACAGCCATCAGCAGCGCGAGCCCGATCGGTGGGGCGCTGATTGTTGTCGCCGGCGCGAGAGATGAAGTCGGCGAGGTCACGAGCAAGAATCCTAGGCGACCGGTCACAGCGAGAGACTCAGGCGACCGAGCTGTACGCCACGATGCCGCGGCGAATGGCATCGAGAGCACTGCGAGCGGTTCGCCCTTCTGGCCCGTCAGCAACGAGCGAGATCTGGTCGAGCAAGTCGATGGTCTGCTTGGTCCACCGCACGAAGTCTCCGGCCGCGAGATCAGCGTCGCGCAAGACCGCGTCGAGCGAGCCCCCGGCGGCCCAGCGGTGCATCGGCAGCGCGAGGGTCGTGGCGAGCGGTTCACTGCCCGGCAGCCGGTGTTCGCGCTCGAGGTCGTCGAGTCGGGCCCACAGCTCTTGCGTGCGCTCGAGCGCGGGCCTGAAGGCTCCGCGCGGCAGCGCGCTTTCGGGAGCCTGGCCGTCGTCGCGACGGGCCTCAAACACGATCGCCGTGGCCATGGCGGCGAGCGAAGGAACATCGAGATCGCGCCACAGCCCGCGCCGCAAGCTCTCGGCCACGAGCAGGTCACGCTCGCCGTAGATGCGTCGCAGTGACCTACCATGGGTGGTGAGGCCGAGGCGGCCGTGCTCGTCGTGATCGAGATACTCAAGCTCGGCAAGAATGTCGGTGATGCGGTCGAAGACCGCCGCGACGGCTCCCGTGCGGCCTGTGATCTGTCGGCTGACCTTGTCGGTCTCGCGCTTGAGACGCCACCAGCGCTCGGCCCAGCGTGCGTGCGCTTCACGATCAGCGCATCCGTGACAGGGGTGTTTGCGCATGCGGGTGCGCACGCCCTCGATCTGCTTCTGGCGGCGCAGCTTGTCGGCTTTCTGGCCGGGTTCGCCCGAGCGCCGCGCGCCGTTTTCGAGGTCGCTCAGTTCACGGCGCAGCCCCGAGTACTGCTGAAAGTCACCCAAGTGGCAGGTCATGGCTTTCGCATAGCCCTCGAGTGCCTCGGTGTTCTTGCGCACGGTGCGAGCGAGGTCAACAACGGCACGGTCGGCCTGGAACTGCGCGAAGCTCGACTCGAGCACTTCACGCGTGCGCTCACGGCCGAACTGCTCGATGAGGTTGACCGCCATGTTGTAGGTCGGGCGAAAGCTTGAGTTGAGCGGGTAGGTGCGCCGCGAAGCAAGGGAGGCAACCGCTTGCGGGTCGAGCCCGCCTGTCCACTGGATGACCGAGTGGCCTTCGGTGTCGATGCCCCGTCGCCCGGCACGACCCGTGAGTTGCGTGTACTCGCCAGGTGTGATCGGCACCCGCGCCTCGCCATTGAACTTCTCGAGCTTCTCGAGCACGACTGTGCGGGCGGGCATGTTGATGCCGAGCGCGAGGGTTTCGGTCGCAAACACGACCCGCAGAAGCTTCTTCTGAAAGAGCTCTTCGACAACTTCTTTGAAGGCGGGCAAGAGGCCGGCGTGGTGTGCCGCGACTCCCCGCTGCAGGCCATCGAGCCACTCCCAGTAGCCGAGCACGGCGAGGTCATCGTCGCGCAGAGTGCGACACCGCTCTTCGACGATGAGGCGAATCTCGTCGCGCTCGGCGGCATCGGTCAGCCGAATACCCGACCGCACGAGTTGCTTGACCGCTGCGTCGCAGCCCACCCGACTGAAGATGAAGAAGATCGCGGGCAAGAGATTTCGCGCGCCAAGCATCGATACGATCTCGGCGCGATCGGCCTTGCCGTCTCCCCCGGGTCGTTTTTCCCAGCGGCGAGGGTGGTGTTGCCGGCCCTGGTGCGGCACGTGGCCACCCGCTCGCGCGAGCTGCATGAGTTCGGGGTTGACGCGGTTGGTGGCCGCCTTGCCCGACGAGTCGAAAAGATCGACGAGCTTCGATCGCACGAGCACGTGTTGGTCGAGCGGCACGGGCCTGGTCTCACTCACGATGACATCGGTGTCACCGCGCACGGCTTGCAACCAGTCGCCGAACTCTTCGGCGTTCGACACCGTCGCGCTCAGCGAGATCATGCGCACGTGCTGGGGCAAGTGAATAATCACTTCTTCCCACACGGCACCCCGAAAGCGGTCGGCGAGATAGTGCACTTCGTCCATGACGACGTAGGCGAGATCGGTCAACAGGTCGCTGTCGGCATAGAGCATGTTGCGCAGCACTTCTGTCGTCATGACGACAATGCGTGCGCGCGCGTTGATGTTGGTGTCACCCGTGAGCAGCCCGACTTCGCTCGCGCCGTACTGCGCGACGAGCTCGGTGTACTTCTGATTGCTGAGCGCCTTCATCGGCGCGGTGTAGAAGATCTTGGCGCTTGGTTCGAACATGGCCAAGAACACCGCAAACTCGGCAACGATCGTCTTGCCGGCGCCCGTAGGGGCCGCGACGAGCACGCTTCGCCCTTGCTCGAGCGCAACACACGCCGCGTGCTGAAAAGGGTCGAGCTCGATCGTCAGCCCGTCGCGAAACGCGCGCAGGCGTGGCAAGGCTCGCAGCTCGCGCTGCGCCGCGAACCGCTCGGCGGGGCTCGGGCCGTCGTCAGTCATCGACGCGGATGCCGTACTCGGCGTTGAGCGCCGCTTCGCGCTTGGCGATCCGTCTGTCGTTGATGGAGGCAATTCCGGCTGCCGCGTAGTAGAGCCCGATCATCGGAATGGCGAGCAACACCATCGACAGCACGTCGGCAGCGGGGGTGGCAATGGCGGTGAACGCGGTGATCCCCACGATGGCCCATCGCCATGCTTTGAGAATTCCGGCGCCGGTGATCACGCGCGCGAGATTGAGGGCGACGAGGACGACCGGGAAGAGGAATCCGATGCCGATCGCGAGGATGAACTTGATGGCGAAGTCGAGGTAGATGCGCGCACTGAGCAACGTGGCCGACTCGCCGAACGCAAAGCTCGTGAGCAGAATCACGATGTTGGGGAAGACGAACCATGCAGCGAGGCATCCGCCCACAAAAAGCGGAACAGACGCGGCGATGAATCCGATCGCGAACCGCTTCTCGCGCTGGTGGAGTGCCGGAACGATGAATGCCCACAGCTGGTAGAGCCAGATCGGTGACGATGCCACGATGCCGATGAGCAACATGATCAGCAATCGGGTGTCGAACGCCTCGCCAATCGTCGTATAGGCGAGGGTCGCGTCACGGTCTTGCGACTCGGCAACGGCGAGCACCGGAGCGCTGAGGGCGGCCCACACAAAATCGACTGCCCACCACGCCGGAATCGAGAACACGACGATTGCGGCAAACGACCAGGTGATGCGTTTGCGTAACTCGACGAGGTGTTGCCCAAGGGACATACGGCCCTCGGGATTCCGGGGCCGCGGGGCGCGGCCTGCCACGGCCTACTTCGTGGCGGAGGAGTCGGTGCCCTCAGCCTTCGGCGCGGCAGCCGGCTCAGCCGTCGTCGCAGCGGGCTCATCGGCGTCTTTGTTCCTGATCTCCTTCTTGAAGATCGTCATCGACTGGCCGAGGCTGCGCGCAAGTTGCGGGAGCTTGGGTGCGGCGAAGAGAAGGATGACCACGACAAGCAAGATGAGGCCGGTCCAGCCTCCAAGATTTCCACCGAACATGGGGTCGTCCTAACGTTCACGGATGCGGTGCACCAGAGTCTAGCGCGGACTGCTGAGAGGCTCTTGACCCCGCGCGCACGATCGCGTTACGCGTTTGTGTGGGCCTCGAGGGCGCCTCGAGCCCACGCCACGAGGGCATCGCGTGCGCCCACCGGTTCAATGACCTCGATCGACCCGGCAACACGAGCAGCGATTCGGCCCAGGATGCCCGCGTGAGCAATGCGCACCGTGACCACCGCGCGCTCCCCCTCGATGCGCACTGGGTCGCCCGCTCCGCGGTAGTCGGCGATGAGCGGTAGGGCTGCCACGGGCACGGCCAGGGTCACACGCTCGTCGGTGTCGGCGCCCTGGAACAGTTCGTCGGTGCCCAGAGTCGCATCGTGCTGTTCAGCGGCACCGAGCACCTCGACGCTCGCCATGCGGTCGAGCAAGAACGTGCGCTCAGCATCCCGAGTCAGGCACCAGCCGCGCAGGTACCACGAGTCATCAACACCCTCGAAGCTCATCGGGTCGACGTCGCGCACCGTGCGCTCTCCGCGTGTTGTCACATAGTCGATGCGCACGCGTCGCGCCGTTGAGACCGCGTCGACGAGGGTGGCTTGAATGTCGGCGAGCTCGGCCGCGCGAACCGCGAGGGGCGCTGGCTCGCCAGTCGAGCCCCGAGCGAGCTTGGCCATGAGCGCGACGATGTCGACACGAGCGGCGAACTCGGGGCGCGCGGCAACCCGTTGAAGACCCGCGAGCAAGGCCGCGGCTTCGCGCGACGAAAAGCGCGGCTTGTCGTCCATCGGCGCTGCGCGAAAGCGGATGACATCGCGCTCGTCGAAGTCATCCCAGTCGATGTCGAAGAGCGTCTCGTGCGTGTAGGTTCCGTCGGCGCCAGGGGTGCCGCTCATGGCGATGAGCATGACGGCTTTGCGCATCTCGTCGGGGCTCGTGCCGAAGTGGTCGGCTGCTTCGGCAACCGTCACGCGCACCTGGTCGATGAGGTAGGGAACGAGCGCGAGCAAGAAGCCCAGCTTGTCGGGGGCCGTGAGTGGCGCGGTTCGCTTAGCCATGAGCGCTCACCACCCGCTGCCACCGTGCAATGACACCCTCGCGCAGGGAGTCGGGAGCGAGCACGTGGATGTCAGCTCCGAACGCGGCGAGCTCGTCGGCGAGAATGTCGAGGTCGGTGGCGTGAACCTGCAAGCCTTCGGCAACTTCTGCGCTGCCCGGGCGGTTGCGCATGACAATGTCGGCCTCGCTGCCCGGGCGCACGCGCACCGTGGCCACCGTCGACCGCCACAGGGCGTCGAGCTCAGCGAGTGCGCGTGCCGATTCATCGGCGTCGGGGCGCGTGGTGACGGGTGACCCTGAGGGCGAGACTGGGCCGACGATGCGGCGCAGCAAGAAGGTGCGGCGGGCATCCACGACATCATCGTGCGCCTGGAGGTGCCAGCGCCCCTCATGAAAGACCAGCGAGAGCGGAGACACCGTGCGCTGCTCGGCGACCGTTTGGCCTGGTTTGAGGTAGGCGAATCGAACTTGCTGGCCGCGGTCGATAGCCGTGGTGAGCGGCTCGTGGGCCGCATCACGCGTGCGGATGCTCGGGGCGAACCCAATCACGCTGTCATCGATGTGCACTCCCAACGACTGCAGCTTCGTCAGCGCGCGCCGCGAATCGGTCGACAGTGAGCCCTCGCGCCAGACCTGTGCCGCGAGCGTGAGCATCGCAAACTCTTCGGTGCTGAACTCGATGTCGTCGGGCAATTGATAGCGCGACGGCGGAATACGGTAGCGCTGCAGCTTGGTGTCGCCCTCGGCCCCCACGGCGTCGACGGTTTCGAGCGGCACGCCGAGGTCGCGCAGCTCTTCTTTGTCGCGCTCGAACTGACGCTCGAGGTTCGCGCGGTCGCTCGCGTTACCGTAGCGGCTCGAATAGCCCGTGACGGTTGAGAGGATCTCTGCCTTGGTTAGACCCTGCTCGCTCGCGAGCAACGCCAGTACGAGGCTAAAGAGTCGCTCTTCGACCGGGATTCGTCGCGACGAGGTCGACACGAGGCTGCTTAGCCTTCGATCCCCAAGAGGTCGACGACGAACACCATCGTCGAACCGTCAGGGATCGAGGCCGGGGCTTGACCAGCCGGGTAGCCGAACTCCGGCGGAATCACGACGATCACTTGCGAGCCAATCGTGCGGCCGATGAGTCCATCGGCGAGACCCGAGACAATGCCGTTCGGGTCGTTCTCAAAGCTCGTGATCGTGAAGGTCGCGGGAGCGTCGCGTTCCCAACTCGAATCGAAGACGGTCTTTGTGCTCCAGAGCAGTCCCGTGTAGTGCAGAACAACACGGTCGCCCTCTTCGATCGTGGCGCCCTGGCCCAGTACGAGTGTGTGCGACCGCAGGTCGGTCGGCGGCTCTTCGTTGGGAATCGTGACGCCCGGCTGACCATTGGGTGCGGTCACGACGGCCGGAATGCCCGAGGCGCCGAGCTGCGGAATTCCGGTGGCTCGTGCGAGATAGGCGGCCTGCACGTCGACGACCATGACGATGGCGTTGTCGGCCTTGAGCCCGAGCGAGCCTTCGATGTTCTCGAGCGTCTCTTCATCGAAGACGTCTTGCATGGTGGCGGTGATCGCGGTGCGCGACCCCACCTGGGCGCACTGCAGCACCTCGGCGAGCACATCGATGTCGCTCCCGGCCGTGCGACGAAGAGGGGCCTCTTCGTCGTCGTACGCACTCGCGGTGATGATTTCACCGTCGACGCCGTTGAGCAGCACCACCTGGAAGTCGACGATCTGACCCGCGGCGATCGGGTCGCCCTCGCCCTCGATGAGCACCGACTGCTGGGTACCATCGCTCGTCAGCGGAGTCGGAAAGCTGACCTCAGGCAGGGTGCCGAAGCGACCCGATGCCTCGACGTAGCCCGCGGTCTCACCCGTGGGAACGATGGGCGCGCACGCGGCGGAGCCGAACGTGCCGGTGCAAGCAGCGAGAGAGCCCACGAGGGCACCCGTCACGATGAGGGCAGAGGCGGAGCGCACGAAGCGCGCAGAGGTCGCAGTCACTAGTTCACTCTATCGGGCGGCGCGATGACTTGTCGGCGAGAGCCTGGGCTTCTCGCGCGGCCTTGCGCAGTCGCTTGTCACTCGCCTGGCGGTCGCCGACAGCACCCGGAGTCCAGAGCTCGACGTCGACATCGCCGTACTCGGTCTTCGAACCCCGCTTCGCTTTCACAAAGCGACCGGCGCCATCGGCAAGTCGTCGTGCGGTGAGCAGAAAGCCCGTGTGGGCAACCATGCGGTGGTCGGGGCGCACCGATAGTCCGTCAACATTCCAGCCCCGCACCATCGTCTCGGTCGAGACGGGTTCGGTGAAGGTCTCGGTGAGCCGGATGGCCTCCGCCACCCGCGAGAGCTGCGTAGCCGTGGCGACATAGACGAGCAGCACTCCCCCGGGCGTGAGCGCCTCGGCGACGGAGTCGAGGCACTCCCAGGGCGCGAGCATGTCGAGCACGGCGCGATCGGCGGTGCCGGCGGGCACGACCTGCGGCAGGGCATCCTGCAAATCACCGAGCGTGATCGTCCAGTTCTCGGGGCGCGCGCCGACATAGGCACTGACGTTGCCCTCGGCGATCTGCGCAAACTCTTCGCGGCGTTCGAACGAGAACAAGTGGCCGCGCTCGCCGATGGCGCGCAGCAACCACATGCTCAGCGCGCCCGAACCAACCCCGGCTTCGACAATGCGCGCGCCCGGAAAGATGTCGGCCTGAGCCAGAATCTGCGCCGCATCTTTGGGGTAGATGATCGCGGCACCGCGCGGCATCGACATGACGAAGTCGGTGAGCAAGGGCCGCAAGGCCAGGTAGGCGACGCCCTGCGAGTTTTCGACGACACTGCCGTCAGGCAAGCCGATGAGCACCTCGTGCTGCAGCACGCCACGGTGGCTGTGAAAGGCGTTGCCCGCCTCGAGCGTGACGGTGTTGAGCCGACCCTTGGGGTCGGTCAGTTGCACCTGATCGCCCTCGACAAAAGGGCCGCTCTGGCGTCGAGTGGTCATGGATTAGGCCCCTGTCGCACGATGATGATGGCGCTCGAGCGCCGCAGAAAGATCAGCTACGGTTCGGCCCGCGAGGGTCGGCCACAACTCATGAGTCGGGCCCTCGTGCAGCGTGACGTGCAGCGGCACGCCGATTGCAGCAGCGCCCGACGCGACCGCCGAGACAAGCCCGAACTCGCTGTCTTCGATCGCGACACAGTCATGAATCGCCACGCCGAGCCTCTCGGCTGCCAGCAGGTACGGCTGCGGGTGCGGCTTCGGGTGTTCGACGTCGTCGCCCGCGATCACCACGGCGAATACGTCATCACCGATCGCGGCGGCAACCTGCAGCGCCATGCGTCGAATCGACATCGTGACGAGGGCAATCGGGATGCCCGCCGCGCGCACTTCGTCGATCAACTCGCGCGCCCCCGGGCGCCACGGCACGCCGTGCTCGATCTGCGCCATGACTCGGTCCGTCAGCGTGTTGATGATCTCGTCCACCTCGAGCGCGACTCCCGCTTGCTGCAAAATGCGCGCGGATTGCACGAGCCCCGAGCCGACGAGTTGCATGCCCTGGGCCTCGCTCCAGGTGCCGCCGTGCTCGGCGACGAGCTCGGTTTCGGCGCTCATCCAGTAGGGCTCGGTGTCGACGATGGTGCCGTCCATGTCCCAGAGAACGGCGGCAGGAGTCGGAGCGGTCACGACGCACGAGTCTAGTTGCGTTCTATCCTGGGGCGACCCCTCGGCGCTCGCCGGGGGCGCTTCAGAAGGGTGCATCGGTGTCGCAGAGCGATCTGTTCCGCAGTGGGCGACTGCTCGTCGTCGCCTTCGAAGGCTGGAACGACGCGGGCGAAGCCGCGAGTGGCGCCGTGCGTGCGCTCAAAGAGGTGCTCGATGTCGTGCCCATTGCCGACATTGACCCCGAGGACTACTACGACTTTCAGCTCAATCGTCCGCACGTTGAATTCGACGATGACGGCAAGCGTCGACTGCGCTGGCCCAGCGTCACGCTCTATGGGCCGGCTGGCGATGACGGGATGCCCCGCTCACGTACGGCGGCGGACAACCCCATCGGCGCGGGCGCCATGAACGTCAGCGGTACCAACCACGAGAACATCTACCTGCTGCTCGGCACCGAGCCCTCGCGCGGCTGGAAGACCTTCGCCACCGAAACCATCGACCAAGCGCTGACGGCGGACATCACGGGCATCATTTTGCTCGGAGCCCTACTGGCCGACGTGCCGCACACACGCCCCATCGCGATCCACAGCTCGAGTGAGAACCCTGACGTACGCGACGAGCTCGGCGTCGAGCGCAGCAGCTACGAGGGGCCCGTCGGCATTCTCAGCGTGATTGCGACGATGGCCGAAGAAGCGGGGATTCCGACGGTGTCGCTGTGGGCATCCGTGCCCCACTACGTGCACAACGCGCCCTCTCCCAAGGCGACGCTCGCCCTGCTCGACAAGCTCGAAGAGCTCGTTGACGTCGTGATTCCGCGAGGCGACCTGCTCGACGAATCTCGGGAATGGGAAGAGGGCATCGACGCCATCGCGGGCGATGACGACGAGATGCGCTCGTACATCGACCAGCTCGAGCGCGCGCGCGACGCCGTTGAAGCGCCTGAGGCGAGCGGTGAGGCGATCGCGCAAGAGTTCGAGCGCTACTTGCGCAAGCGCGACGACGAGCCCCCGGCCGAGGGCCCCGGCGCCGGCTAGGGCACTAGAGCGGGTCGAGCACTCCCGTCGAGAGCAGCACGAGTAGCGTGCCGCCCAGCAGGATGCGGTAGATCACGAAGGGCAAGAACGAGCGCTTCGAGATGTAGGCCATGAGGCCGGCGATGACCGCGAGACCAACGCCGAAGGCGACGACCGTGGCCGCCGCGATCTCGAGGCCGGTGAAAGGGCTCGATCCGGGTTCGCGAATGGCCGTGACGAGTTCATAGAACCCGCTGCCGAAGACGGCGGGCACTGCTAGCAAGAATGCAAAGCGCGCCGCAGCGGGCCGCGTGTAGCCCAACGCAAGGCCCATGGTCGTGGTGGCACCCGAGCGCGACACCCCTGGAATGAGCGCGAGCATCTGCGCCGCGCCATAGAGCAGTCCGTGCGGGTACGTGAGGTCGTTCAGTTCGCGCGTGCGCTTGCCCAGCCAGTCGGCGAGGCCCAGGATGATGCCGAAAACGATGAGCACAATCGCCACGAGCCAGAGCGAGCGGAACGCCGAGCGAATGTACTCCTGCGCGAAATAACCCACGAGCACGATCGGAATCGTGCCGATGATGATGAGCCAGCCCATGCGCACGTCGGGATCATTGCGCGGGATGCCCCGCTCGCCACCCTCGGAGTGCGACCCGCCGCGCGCCCCAAACGAGCGGAACCACTTGCCGATGATGCGCGAGATGTCTTTCCAAAAGTAGATGAGCACGGCGAGCTCGGTGCCCAGCTGCGTGATGGCCGTAAAGGTCGCCCCCGGGTCGGTCGCGCTGGGCAAGAACTCGCCAACGATGCGCAAGTGCGCGCTCGACGAGATCGGCAAAAACTCGGTGAGGCCTTGAATCAGGCCGAGAAAGAGTGCTTCGAGCAGAGACACGGTAACCGTTCGATCGGGGTGGATGCGCTACTCAGTATCGACCAAGCAGGTCGGTGAGCGTGGAATGGCCAAAGTCGAGCGCGTCGAGCGGCACGCGCTCGTCAACGCCGTGGAACATCGCCGGAAAGTTGAGCTCGGGCGTCAGCTTGAGCGGGGCAAAACCGTAGCCCGTAATGCCCAGCAGGCTCAGGGCCTTGTTGTCGGTGCCGCCACTCAACAGGTACGGCAGCACCTCGGCGCCCGGATCGTGGCGTTGAAGCGTTGCGACCATCTCATCGACGAGCGCTCCGCTGAACGGGGTCTCGAGGCCCAGATCGCGGTGCATGACGACAACCTCGATCTCATCGCCCACGATCGCGCGAACCTCGGCAAGAACCGCATCTTCTTCGCCGGGCATTGTGCGAATGTCGATGAGAGCCTCGGCCCGATCGGGAATGACGTTGTGCTTGTAGCCCGCCTGCAGCAGCGTGGGGTTGCTCGTGGTGCGCACGGTGGCGGTGAGAAAACCCGCGGCCGTGCCCGTGCGCAGCAAGACCTCGTCGGGTCCGATCTCGTTGGGGTCGGTGCCGAGCAAGCGCGAGAGCTCGGCGAGCAAGTGCCGCGTGGTGTCGGTGAGGTGCAGGGGCCACTCGTGTCGCCCGAGCGCGACGACTGCCTCGGCGAGCTTCGTGACGGCGTTGTCGCGAATGACGCGAGAGCCATGGGCTGCTGTGCCGCGCGCGTTGAGCTTGATCCACACGAGCGCCTTCTCGCCGGTCTGCAGCAGGTATGCGCGGCGGCCGGCGATCTCGGCCGAGTATCCGCCGACCTCACTGATCGCTTCCGTCGCTCCAGCGAAGAGGTGCGGATGCTCGCTCACGATGTGGTGCGAGCCAAACACTCCCCCGTTCTCTTCATCAGAGAAAAACGCCACAACGAGATCGCGATTCGGGCCGCCCGTCGCGATCGTCTGCCGCAGCGCGGTCAGGATCATGGCATCCATGTTCTTCATGTCGACCGCGCCGCGGCCCCACAGCATCCCGTTACGAATCTCACCGGCAAAGGGGTCGACGCTCCAGTTCGCCGGGTCGGCAGGCACGACGTCGAGGTGGCCGTGCACGACGAGCGCGGGGCGCTCGCCGCGGGAGCGGTCAACGGGATGCTCGTATCGGCCCTCAACGCGCGCAATAACGCTCGTGCGCCCGGGTGCGGCGTCAATCAACACGGGGTCGAGCCCCATGTCGCGCAACTCGGCCTCGACGTAGTGTGCCGCCTCGGTCTCGCCGTTGCTGCGACCTTCGCCGTAGTTCGTCGTGTCGAAGCGGATGAGGTCGCGGGCGATGCGCGCGGTGTCGCTGAGCGCTGCATCGAAGGCCATGCCGCCAACGCTACCGGGCACACCGCTCCGGTGACGCGGTGCGCGGAAGGCACGCGGCATCCGTGCTAATGTCGTCTCCGGTCACGCCGCTCTTGAGGGGCGCGATCACAACCAGCGCGGGTGGCGGAAATGGCAGACGCGCTAGCTTGAGGTGCTAGTGCCCGAAAGGGCGTGGGGGTTCAAGTCCCCCCTCGCGCACGGATCACATGATCGTGATCAAGTGTGTGACGAAGAACTGGTTGAGACAGTGCGGCACAAGTGCCGTGAACGGCCCCGAGGCGAAAGCCCGGGGCCGTTCGTCGTTTCGGTCGCCTTGCGGCTCGTCTTCAGCCAGTACTTAGCAGACACCGACATCCTGGAGGGATGGACGACTGTCACCATACGAGCCGTTGATGGGCGAGATTGCCCTGATCATCGGGCTCATCGCCCTGTTCATCGCCATCGGCGGCGTCTTCGCCGCCGCCGAGATCGCGCTCGTGTCACTGCGCGAATCGCAACTGGCGGCGCTCGAGAAGCGCAGTGCGCGGGGTGCACGCGTGGCCGCGCTCGCCCGAGACCCCAACACATTTCTGGCGGCGGTGCAGATTGGCGTGACCCTCTCGGGTTTCCTCTCGGCGGCGTACGGAGCGACGGCTCTTGCGCCCTATCTCACTCCCACGCTCGTTGACGCTGGGATCGCCGAGCCAGTGGCGGCCGCCATCGCGATCGTGACGATGACGCTCATCGTGGCGTACGCCTCGCTCGTGTTCGGCGAACTGGCCCCCAAGCGCCTTGCGTTGCAGCGTGCCGAGTCGTTCGCCCTCGTGGTGACGCCCGTTCTCGCGGGCTTCGCGGTTGCGGTCAAGCCGCTCGTGTGGCTTCTCGCTGCCTCAAGCAACCTCATCGTTCGCCTCTTTGGCGGTGACCCCCACCAGCGGGCCGAACAAATGAGCGATGACGAGTTGCGCGAGCTCGTCGACGCCCACGATGGGCTCGGAGATGAAGAGCGCGAGATCGTCGGCGACGTGCTGCATGCTGCTGACCGCACCCTCGCTGAAGTCATGCGCCACCGCGCCGACATGGTCGCTATTCGTGGTGACCTCAGCCTTGACGAAGCGCGGCAGTGGGCTCGAGAGCAGCCGTACTCGCGGTACCCCGTGCTCCACAGCGGCGTCGACGAGATCACGACTTTTGTGCACGTGCGCGACCTTGCCTGGGCACCCGAGGGTACCGACCTTGCGAGCATCGAACGACCCCTGGCCGGCCTTCCGGCAACCGCCCGCATTCTGCCGACCCTCACGCTCATGCGTCGCGAGGGTGACCACATCGCTCTTGTCGTCGACGAGTACGGCGGCGTTGACGGCATCGTCACGCTCGAAGACATCGTCGAAGAACTCATCGGTGAGGTCTACGACGAGTACGACGACGACGCGCACGATGACCACAACGCCACCGGTTCTGCTCAATTGGTGGCCGGCTCGCTCACGATCGAAGAGTTTGCCGACCGCACAGGCTTCGTCGTCGACGATGGACCATTCGAGACCATTGCTGGCTATGTCATTGATCGACTAGGGCGCATGCCTCTCGACGGCGACACCGTCGAGACAGCAGATGCCCGGCTGACCGTTCGCGGCGTCGAACGCCGCCGCATCGCACAGATCGAGGTCGAGCGGCTGGCTACATCGCCGTCGTAGTGGGGTGCTGTTCGCTCGCGAGCTGCTGCAGGCGCCGCGCGCGGTTCGCGAGAAACAGCGGAAACGTGAACGCGATGGCCGTGAGCCCGGCAAACACAATGTAGGCCCACAGGTGCTTCATGCCGAGCCGCCGACCCTCGATAACAATGAACACGCTCGCCGCGACTGCCATGATGAGCAGGTCCATCGTGAGCGAGCCGACGGCCGGGCCACTGCCGAACCAGTCGCCGAAGAAATCGCGTTGCTCGATGATGGCGATGATGTTGTAAGTCCACGTGCCGATGAGTCCGGCGATCGCGAGAACGAGGAACACGATGGCGGGGGCGTTCCAGTGACGAGTCATGAGGCCATTGTGCCCCCGGTGGCTGGCTTGGGCTCTATCGAACTTGACGCGCTCGAATCCCGTACGGCGTTTCGGGAGTGGAGCTCGCGGTTGCCCGGGCAGCGAGCCGACCCGCGTCGGTTCGGGATGCTCGCCGAGGCGCTCGGGGTCGACCTCGAGCATCCCGCCCCCGCGCTGGGGGTTGTCGGCTCAAAGGGTAAGGGCACGACTGTCGCCTATGCCTCGGCATTGCTGGCTGAGACCGGGCTGCGGGTCGGCACCGTCTTTAGCCCGGGGCTCGTGAGCAATCGCGATCGGATCCGCGTGAACGGCGCGGTGCTGCCGATCGACGAGTACTCGGCGCTGCTGGAGCGCGTCGACGCCGCGCTGCGCACGCTGCCCGCGCCCGACGCGGGCTACATCGGACCGAGCGGGTTCTTTCTCGCGGCGGGGCTCGCCCACTTCGCCGCCGTTGGCTGCGATGCGCTCGTGCTCGAGGCGGGAATCGGAGGGCGTCGTGATGACCTCAGCCACGTCGCGCTCACGGGCCTTGCCATGGCGCAGACCTTTCTCGAACACACCGACCTACTGGGCGACACCATCGCGGCGATCGCTGCCGATAAGTCGGGGGCCGCACGGCCCGGAACCCGGTGGGTGGGCTATCTGGCACAGAGCGACGAGGCAGAGGCGGTCATCCGTCGCCACGCCGACGCGATCGGGGCCGAGCGGCTGCGCGTCGACCCAGCGGCGCGAGCGCCCTATGCGGGCGTCGTCGCCGAAGGGCTCGGCGGTATGAACGCGGCGCACGGCATGATCGCCGCGCGGCGCCTGCTCGCTGAGCTCGGTCGGCCGGATGTCACGCCCGAGCAGGTGCGTGCCGCAGCCGGCAAGGTGCACTACCCCGGGCGCCTCTCGCGCCACACGCTCGACGAGACGACTGTCTTTGTCGATTCCGCTGTCAGTCGTGACGGCTTCGAGAACGCCCTCGCGCACGTCGAGCGGGTCACGGGCGCCTCCCCCGCCCTGACGCTCGTGTCGGTGCCGCGCGAGAAAGACCTCGCGGGGTTTCGTGCCATCGCGGCGGGGCTGAGCGGGCGGGTCGTGTTCGTGGCGCTCGAGCGCGTGCACTTGCACTATCCCGAACGCGACGAGTGGCCCGGCGAATGGGCGGTGGCCGCTGAGTTGCCCGCGCTGTTGCGGAGCGCGCCCACGGTGCTCGCCATCGGCACCGCGAGTTTTTCGGCCGAAGTGCTGCGGCACTGCGGCGTCGACACCGACCGCGTCTTCTAGAGGAGCATCATGACCACCCCTGCCCCGTTTGGCCTGCTGCTCGACGTTGACGGCCCCATCGCGAGCCCGATTGAACGTCGCATCGCGATCGACTCCATCGTGAGCGACCTGCTCACGATGGCCGCGGCGGGCATCCCGATCGCGTTCATCACCGGACGCAGCGATGACTTCATGCGCGAGCACGTCGTCGCGCCCCTCGTGGCCGGGGGGCTGGATGCTCACAGTCACGTCTTCGGCGTCTTCGAGAAGGGCGGCGCGTGGGCGCCCGTGACCCCGCAGGGGCTCGGTGAGCTCGAGATCGACGCGCAGGTCGCCGTGCCGGAGGCCCTGCGCGTCGCCGTCGAGTCACTCGCGCGCGAGCACTACGCCGACACGATGTTCGTCGACGAGGGCAAGCACGTCATGATCTCGCTCGAGCAGCACATTGACGTGCCCTCCCCTGTGTTCGCCGAGGCTCAGCGGCGCTGTGTCGATGAGATCGCGCGCATCATGACCGAACTCTCCGTCGGCCCCGCGTTTCGCATCGATCCAACAATCATCTCGATCGACGTTGAAGCGGTGCTGCTCGACAAAGACCTCGGAGCCCACCGAGCTCTCGACTGGTTTGCGGCACGCGGTGTCTCGGCCGAGCGTTGGTGGTCGATGGGCGACTCGCGCTCGGACTACTTGATGGCCGACGCGGTGCATGCGCGGGGCATCCCCGTGGCGCACGTCGATGTGCGGCCTGGCGACGGCATGCTCGAGCGCCCGTACGACGTCGTGGTCGAGGGTGACCTGATTCACGATGCCGCGGGTGCGGCGTTCTTGCGCCGCCGGGTTGCCGAGCTCGCCTGAGAGTATTCGCGACACGCCGAGTGAATGTCGGTGCAGGTTGCCATATTCGAACGTATGTTCGATCATGGAGAGATGCCCGCCCTCGCGCTCTCTTCTCTTGATGACCCTGCCGTCGTCGACTCTCGCAGCGCGCGCATCGAGGCGGTTGACACCGTTCAGGCGCTCCAGGCCCGCATTGACGCCCTTCAGCGCACGCGGCTCGACTCGCGGCTCATGCCAACGCACGAAGCACTTGCTGACCTGTTGCCCGACGGCGGGCTGCGCGAGGGTGCGACCTACGCGCTGAGCCCCTCGAGCGCCCTCGTCATGGCGCTGCTCGCCGGCCCCTCGCAGGCGGGGTCGTGGTGCGGCGTTGTCGGCATGCCCGAGTTCGGCGTCGAGGCCGCCGAGGCCATGGGCATCGATCTCGATCGGCTCGTGCTGGTTCCGCACCCCGGCGATGCGTGGCTCACGGTCACGGCTGCGATTGCGGATGCGCTCGGCATCGTCGTCGTGCGGCCCGGGCGAGCGGCGAGCGATGGCGCCATCTCCAAACTTGCCGGGCGGTTGCGCGAACGCGGCTCGACCCTGCTCGTACTCGGGCCCTGGCCCCAGGCCGAAGCCATGATCAGCCTGACCGAGAGCCACTGGTCGGGCCTCGGCGACGGCCACGGCTACTTGAGCGAGCGCGAGGTGACGATCACCGTGAGCTCGAAGCGCGGCGGGCGGCCCCGCAGCGGGCGTGTGATGATGCCCGATGCCGAGTTGGGCATCCGTCGTCTCGATCGCGATGCTGCCGTCACTGCTCTGAGGCGGGTCGGCTGATGCAGCGCACGCTCGTGCTGTGGGTGCCCGATTGGCCCGTCATCGCGGCCGTGCGCGAGGGGCTCGTGGCGCAGAGCGCGCCCATCGCCGTTATGGCGGCGAACCGCGTGATGGCGTGCTCCCCCACGGCTCGCGCCGAAGGCGTGCGGGCGGGTCAGCGGCGGCGCGAAGCACAGTCGCTGTGTACCTCGCTCGTTGTCGTGCCCTTTGACGACGGCCGCGACCACCGGCTGTTTGCGCCGATCATCGACATCGTCGAAGGGCTCGTCGCGGGTGTGCAGGTCGTGCGGCCCGGGCTACTGGCGCTCGCGGCGCGCGGGCCCGCGCGGTACTACGGCGGCGAGAAAGCCGCCGCGCTCGCGTTGCGCGGTGCCGTTCGGGCAGACGACGTGGTCGACACGCGCATCGGCATTGCCGACGGGCCGTTTGCGGCCGAACTTGCGGCGCGCACGGTGGCCGCCGAGCAGTCGGTGCAGATTGTGCCGAGCGGAGCATCCGGCCCCTTTCTCGCCCCGTTCTCGGTGACGACGCTCGGCGACCCCGACCTCGCGACGCTGCTCGGGCGGCTCGGCGTGCGCACGCTCGGCGACTTTGCCGCGCTACCCGCCGAGGCCGTGCGCGACCGCTTCGGCGCGGCCGGGGCCCACCGGCACGCGCTCGCGGGGGCTGCTGATGCCACTCCGCTCGTGCCGCGCACTCCCCCACCCGACCTGGAACGCGTTCTGGAGCTTGAGCCACCGCTCGACCGGGTCGACCAGCTCGCCTTCGCCGTACGGCAACTCGCTGACGAGCTCGTCGAGGCCCTCACGAGTCGGCTGCTCGTGGCGACGGCCATTCGCATCGGGTTTCGCGACGAGCACGGCACCGAGACCGAGCGCGCCTGGCTACACCCGCGGTCGTTTCGCGCGAGCGAGATCGTCGACCGCGTGCGCTGGCAGCTCAGCGGCGAGACGCGCACGGCGGGCACCCGTGCCGATGCCGATCGCGGGCCGGGGCTGCGTTCGGCCATCACGCGCGTGCGCATCGTGCCCGAGAGTGTGGACGACCTCGCGCACCACGAGCCCGGGCTGTGGGGCGGCCCTCCCGATGAGCGCGTGCACCACGCCCTCTCGCGCGTGCAAAGCTTGCTCGGCCACGACGCCGTGCTCACCGCCCAACGCGCGGGCGGCCGCACGCTCGCCGAGCGCACGATGCTCGTGCCCTGGGGTGACCGTGCCGTCATCACGCGGCCCGTCGAACGACCCTGGCCCGGAGCCTTGCCACAACCCGCGCCCGCGACCGTATTCCCGTCGCGGCATGCGGTGACGGTCGTCGATGCGCAGGGTGCCGCCGTCGGCATCGATGACCGGATGCGGCTCTCCGCGGCCCCCGCGGGGTTTGCTCCCGCCGCGGGCGGGACAACTCGGCCCGTGACCTCGTGGGCGGGGCCGTGGCCGCTCGATGAGCAGTGGTGGAGCATTCGTCGGCGGCGACTGCATCGGCTGCAAGTGGTCGACGCGGCGGGTGTGGCGTGGTTGCTCGTACTCGAGGGTGCGTCGTGGTGGGCCGAGGCGCGCTATGACTGAGTGCGGTCGGCGTGCTGGCTCAGGGTGCGTAGTGATAGCGGCACTGCGCGATGCGAATTTCGTCGCCCACGAGCTTGTAGGCGAGCCGATGCTCATCGGTGATGCGGCGCGACCAGTAGCCCTGAAAGCCGTGCTTGAGTGCCTCGGGCTTGCCCAGCCCGGCCTGGGGAGAAGACTCAGCGCCGTTGCGGGCGATGTCTTTCACCAGCGCGTTGATGCGCTGCACGATCTTGCGGTCGTTCGCCTGCCAGTAGAGGTAGTCCTCCCATGCCGCGCGTGACCAGACGAGCGTCACTCGCTCAGCTCGTGGGGCTCACCTCGGCCCGCCTCGAGCTCGTCAATCGCGCCGAGCAGGCGGCGGGCGTTCTCGGGGCTGCGCAGCAGGTAGGCGGTCTCTTTCAACGACTCGTAGTCGTCGAGGGCCACCATGACCACGGGGTCTTTTCCGGCGCGCGTGATGACGATCTCTTCGCGGTCGTCGAGCACCGCGTCGAGAGCAGCGGCGTAGTTCGCGCGCGATTCCGAGTAGCTCATGGTCTTCATTGTGACCTCCGTACAGAAAATTGTACGCGAGTTCTCCCCAGGGCGTGCGAGCAACTCACGCGAGGGCGGCGCTGATGGCCGGCTGGCACAACCCGCCGATTCCGTGGAGCGAGTTCGAGCGCAGCCTGCGCGAGGGCAAACGGCCGGGGTCGAGCCCGCCGCTCGGCGGTGATGCGGGCGACTCTCCGGCGTGGACGCAGAAGCGTGCGCCCTATCGCGCCGCCGGAATCGCACAGCCCGATCCCGCGACGGTCGTGCCCTACGCCGAGCTGCACGCGCACTCCAGCTTCAGCTTTCTCGACGGCGCCTCGAGCCCCGAAGAGCTGCTCGAAGAGGCCGCGCGGCTGGGGCTCGTTGGCCTCGCGATGACCGACCACGACGGTTTCTACGGCGTCGTGCGCATGGCCGAAGCGGCCGAGCCCTATGGCATCACCACGGTGTTCGGCGCCGAACTTTCGCTCGACCTCACGGGCCCGCAGCAGGGCGTGCCCGACCCCGAGGGCACGCACCTGCTCGTGCTCGCGCGCGGGCAGGCCGGCTACCACCGGCTCGCCGCGGCCATTACCGGCGCGCAACTCGCGGGCGCCGAGAAGGGCCGCCCGGTCTACGACCTTGACGTGCTCGCCGAGCACGCGGGCCGCGGCGGCGACGCGACGAGCGGCGACCACTGGATGATCCTCACGGGGTGCCGCAAGGGCGCCGTGCGGTCGGCGCTCGAGGGGCGCGACACCAGGCGGGCGAGCAACGATGGTGCGGCCTCGGATGGCGTCGCTCGCGCGCGGCCGACGCGCGCCCACATCGCCGCGGCGGGCGCCGAGCTCGACGCGCTCGTCGACCGGTTTGGAGCATCCAATGTCACCGTCGAGCTCTTCGATCACGGCCGCCCGCTCGACACCGTGCACAACGATGTGCTCGCGGCTCTTGCCGCCGAGCGCGGGCTTCCGATCGTCGCGACGGGCGCCGTGCACTACGCGGCTCCGGCGCGGTACCCGCTCGCCACCGCGTTCGCCGCCCTGCGCGGGCGCCGCAGTCTCGACGACATGCAGGGTTGGCTGCCGGCCGCCGGAACGTCGCACTTGCGTAGCGGCGCCGAGATGCAGCGGTTGTTCGCGCGCTACCCCGGGGCCGTGGCGCACAGCGTTGAGCTCGCGACCGAGCTCGGCTTCTCACTGAGGCAGGCCAAACCGAACCTGCCGAAGCAGGAGGTTCCAGAAGGCCACACGCCCATGAGCTGGCTGCGCGAACTGGTGTGGGCGGCTGTGCCGCGCAAGTACCCCGAGGCGAGTGACGCCGACCGTGCCCGCATCGCGCGCGAGCTCGACGTCATCGAGATGAAGGACTTTCCCGGCTACTTCCTGATCGTGCACGACATCGTGCAGTACGCCCGCGGGCGCGGCATTCTCTGTCAGGGCCGCGGCTCGGCCGCGAACTCGGCCGTGTGCTACTTGCTCGACATCACGGCGGTCGACTCGATCGGCTACAAGCTGCCCTTCGAGCGCTTTCTTTCCTCCCTCCGCGACGAAGAGCCCGACATCGACGTCGACTTCGACTCTGATCGGCGCGAAGAGGTCATTCAGTACGTGTTCGAGAAGTACGGCCGCCGCAACGCCGCGCAGGTCGCCAACGTGATCTCGTACCGGCCCAAGAACGCCGTGCGCGACATGGCGCGGGCGCTCGGCTACTCCACGGGTCAGCAAGACGCGTGGAGCAAGCAGGTCGAGCGCTGGGGCGCCGTGCTCTCGAGCGACGACCACGACATTCCCGAGCCCGTCGTCGACCTCGCCCAGCAAGTGCTGACCTACCCTCGGCACCTCGGCATCCACTCGGGCGGAATGGTGCTCACCGACCGGCCCGTCGGCGAGATCGTTCCGATCGAGCACGCGCGCATGGAAAACCGCACGGTGCTGCAGTGGGACAAAGACGACTGCGCGTGGATGGGCCTCGTCAAGTTCGACCTGCTCGGTCTTGGCATGCTCGCCGCGCTGCAGTACTCGTTCGACCTCATCGACGAGCATCTCGGCGAACGGTGGGAACTCGCGACGCTGCCAAAAGAAGAACAAGCGACCTACGACATGCTGTGCCGCGCCGACTCGATCGGCGTCTTTCAGGTCGAGAGTCGCGCGCAAATGGGGCTGCTGCCGCGCCTGCAGCCGCGCAAGTTCTACGACCTCGTCGTGCAGATCGCGCTCGTGCGACCCGGGCCGATTCAGGGCGGCGCGGTGCACCCCTTTGTGCGCCGCAAGCTCGGTCACGAGCCGATCACCTACGACCACCCCAAGCTCGTCGAACCGCTCGAACGCACGCTCGGCATCCCGATCTTTCAAGAGCAACTCATGCAGGTCGCGATGGCGGTCGGCGGCTGCACGGGAGACGACGCTGACTTGCTGCGCCGCGCGATGGGCAGCAAGCGCGGCCTCGAGCGCATCGAGTCACTGCGCGAGACCCTTTATGCCGGCATGGCGGGCAACGGCATCACGGGCCAACTCGCCGACGAGATCTACGGCCGCATTCAGGCCTTCGCCAACTTCGGCTTCGCCGAAAGCCACTCCATCAGCTTCGCGCTACTCGTCTACGCGAGTTCATACATCAAGCTGCACTACCCCGGCATCTTCCTCGCCTCGCTGCTGCGCGCCCAGCCGATGGGCTTCTACTCGCCGTCGACGCTCACGGGCGACGCCGAACGGCACGGAGTCGAGGTGCGCACCCCGTGCATCCTTCGGTCGGGTGTCGAGGCGGGGCTCGAGCGCATCGATCTCGTCGTTGCGTCAGCGTACGAGCCCGTGGCGACGGATGCCCGACGCGCGTCGCCCACGGGGCTCGAGCAGTGCATCCACCGCCAGCAGCTGCCCGTTCCCGAGTTCGAGCCTGCGTCGACGAATGGCGACCTCGCCGACTGCGCGCTGCACCGCCGCGACGGTGAGCTCGCGGTGCGGTTGGGGCTTGCCGAGGTCACGGGGATCGGTCGGCCGACGGCCCAGCGCATCGTCGCCGAGCGTGAGCGGGGTGGCCCCTACCGCGACCTCACCGAGCTCGTCTACCGCACCGGGCTCACGGCCGCCCAGGTTGAGGCGCTCGCGACCGCCGGCGCTTTCGACGTGCTCGGCATGTCGCGGCGCGAGGCGCTGTGGGCGGCGGGTGCCGCGGCGCAGGCTCGGCCCGAGTATCTGCCCGGAGTGGTGACGGCCGTGCAACCGCCGCTGTTCACCGACCTCGACGCGCACGAACTCATGGTTGCCAACCTCGTGTCGACGGGTATCGCGCCCGGTGACCACCCCGTGCGTTTCGTGCGCGGGCTGTTGCGCGAGCGCGGCGTGCTGAGTGCGCGCGAGCTGCGCAGCGCCGAGCCGGGGCGCCGCGTCGAGGTGGCGGGTGTCGTCACCCACCGCCAGCGACCCGCGACCGCGAGTGGCATCACGTTTTTGAACCTCGAAGACGAGACAGGCCTCGTTAATGTGATCTGCTCGGTGGGGCTGTGGGGCCGCTACCGTCGCACGGTGCGCGAGAGTCGCGCGCTCATCATCCGCGGCACGCTCGAGCGCTCACCCGAGGGTGTCGTCAACATCGTCGCCGACCGGGTCGAGTCGTTGCCCTTGCGCGTCACCATGCCGAGCCGCGACTTTCGGTAGCACGCGGCGGCAGACCATGCCTCAGTCACGGGAAAGTGAAGAGCAACGATGCACCCACAAGCGCGCTGATCAGGGAGGTCCCGAACAGCGCGATCCTTACCGAACCCCATGGTCTGTGTCCCTTCAGCATTCGAGACGACAGGTACAGAAGGGCTGACGCGAACAGAACCGGCACTCCAAGCGTTGTTGCGAAAGCAGATGCCAACCAACCCACCAGATCGGATGGCGGGAAGCGCACGAGGAGTATGCACAGGCCGATGGCCGAGAGAACGACCGGCAGAATCACGAGTGTTCGTGACGCTTCAGGTCGGCTCCGCTCGGGAGCGGCATCGAGCGGCCTCACGGTCTGCATGAGCAGAGAGTAACATGACGGTTCGTCGACTCATCGAGACCGTACGATCGACTCGTGACCTACCTCACCGCGGCCTTTCCCGAGGGGCTCACCGGCCGCCCACTGCGTGAAAGCGACCATCTGCCGGTGCTCGCCGCGGTCGGAGAGTGGTGGGGCACCCCACAGGCCCCCGAGCTCGGTCTGCTGTTGCCGCGACTGTTCTTTCAGCACTTCACGGTGCTCAGCGAGGTGGTCGAGGCGGTCGACGTCACCGGCGAGCAGCGCCTCGCCGCGTTCCTCATCGCCTTTCAGTCGGCGACTCATCCCGAGCGGGTCTACATCCACTTTGTGGGCGTTGACCCGCAATGGCGAAGCCAGGGCGTTGCTTCGTCTCTGTACGAGCGCCTATTCGCGACTGCCCGTGAGCTGGGGTGCTCGCGCGTCGATGCCATCACGAGCCCGGCCAATCGTGGTTCGCAAGCGTTCCATGCGGCAATGGGTTTCGTAGCCAGCGGAGACTCGGTGGTCGAGGGCGTGAGTGCCTATGCCGACTATGACGGCCCCGGACACGCGCGTATTGCGCTCACTCGCTCTCTGTAGCTTCCAGGTTCGCTGAAGCCTGCCGTCGCGGCGGCGCCGGCGCACTCGCGATCACACCCCGCCGCGGCGCCCAGCGCAGCACAATGAGCGTGATGATCGTGATGACGACCATGGGTACAAGAGCGAAGGGGCCGGCCGCGCCGACATCGCGATTGAGTGACTCTTCGAGCGAACTCAGCACGACGGCCGGAATCAAGAGCAAGACGTTGTTGAGGGTGTGAATCAGCACGGCGATCTCGAGCCCACCCGTCGCCCGAACAATGAGCGACATCGCCACGGCGAAGACCAGGTAGTAGGCGATGAGCCACGGGTCCGCGGCGAAGTGCACGAGAGCGAACACGATCGACGATGCGATCGTGCCAATCGCGAACGAGACCCCCGTGCGACTCGACCACGAGCCCACGGTGCGGGCGATGAACCCGCGAAAGCCATACTCCTCGCCAGCCGCCTGAAACGGGGTCGTGAGCACGATCATGATGAGCAGAGCGACAGTGGTGCCGCTCGGCGGTTCCCCGATGAGTGATGCCACCGCGAGCACGAGTCCTGCACCGGTGTACAGCAGAAAGATCGGCGCGATGAACAGTGCCGACCGGCGGATGAGCGGCCAGCGCCACGTGCCGGTGACGGAGTGCATCCATCGCGGACGCACGCCAAAGAACGCCCACTGGATGAGCATCGAGAGTGGGATGAGTGCTGCGAGCAGCAGGTTGTTCGCGAGAAAAAGCGTGGGGGTGATCGAGAGCTCACCCGACGCAACCTCGGCTGCTGATGTGATGCCGAGCATGAGGTCAAGCTCGACGGCCGCGAACGACAGCAGCACGCTCATGATGACCGTGCTGACGGCAAACGTGACGAGAGCCAGGGCCGCGATCCACCACGGTCGGCGGGGCTCGCTCAGCGCCTCGTGATACAGCCGTTGGCGCACTGGCGGCGGATAGTCGATCACGTGTTGGCTCCTCTCGCGGCAACCGCCCACGCGGCGACCTCAACTCCCTCACGCTCGACGATGAGGTCGTCGACGAGGTTCACGGCATTGCAGACGTGGTTGGGCACGACGCGCAGCACGGTGCCGAGCGGCGGCACGATAGCGTCCGCCGAGAACGTGATGGTGGCGTGGTGCTCTGAGAGTGCGGTGATGCGGGCATCCGGATGGTCGAGCAACCGGCCGTAGCCACTCGCGTAGGCGGCACGATCGGCGCCCAGAATCTTGCTGCCGGCATCCACGATCGCCACGTTCTCGCGCCGACTCACAACCGTGGCGCGGGCCGTCAGGGCAATCGTTGCGGGCTCGATCGTTCCGAGCTCCCACTGCTGCGCGTCACCGAAGAGGTACACCCCGGGCCGTAACTCGGTGAGCACGCCGCCGTCGGCCGCGCGGGCACTCGGGGTTGACCCGCCGCTCACGACCGGGCACGGGATGCCCGCCGCAACGAGCGCGTCACGCGCCGTGGCGAGGGCCGCGGCTTCGTCGCCCGCCGCGGGTGTTGCCGCGCCCGAGCCGTACGAGTGCCCCGGAAACGTGAAGACGCCGTCGACGAGCAACCCGGCCTCGAGCGCAGTAGCCGCGACCTCGGCAGCACGCTCGGGTGAGATGCCGCTGCGGTGGTGGCCGCTATCGACCTCGACCGCGATGGCGAGGGGCGGCGCGGAGTCGGAACCCGCGTGCACAGCAGCGGCGAGCATCCGTACCCCGTCAACCGAGTCGGCGCCGACGCGAAGCCGCACACGGCCGGCAAGACCTCGCAGTCGAGCCGCGCGAAGACCGACGGCCCACAAGGGGTAGGCGATGAAGATGTCGTCGACTCCCGCGTCGGCAAACACCTCGGCCTCGCCGACCGTGGCCACCGTGAGGCCGACGGCGCCGTGCGCGAGCTGGCGCGCTGCAATCTCGGGAGTCTTGTGGGTCTTCGCGTGGGGGCGCAGCGCCACACCAAGCGTGGCGGCGTGAGACGCCATCGCAGCAAGGTTCGACTCGAGCTGGTGCTCGTCGACGACGAGATAGGGGGTGTCGCGCACTCCCCCATCATCGCGCGTCGTCACGCTCCGCCGTTCGCCATCTGCTTGCGCAGAAGCTCGATGCGCAATTGCAGCTGCGCGACGGTCGCCTGGCCGACGGCGGGCCCGCCGCAGAGGCGACGCAACTCGGCGTGAATGTGGCCGTGCGGTTGACCCGTGAGCTTCGCGCGCAGACCGACAAGGCTGTTCAGCAGGGTGCGCTGCTCTTTGAGCGAGCGGTACATGGGCTGCACCGCCGGTGCGGCACCGGCGGGCCGTTCCGCGGCGCGACGCTGTTGGCGCTGGTGGCGCGCCTTGAGCACGTCGCGCACTTGGTCAGGTTCGAGAATGCCGGGGAGGCCGAGGAAGTCGAGCTCTTCGAGGCTGCCGACGGGCGACAGCGCGCCAAACTCATCGCCGTCGAAGAGCACCTTCTCGAAGATCGCGCTCGACTCCAGAGCGAGATAGGTGTACTCGGCGAGCTCACTTTCGCTGGCCTTTTCCTCACGCTCGGCCTCGCTGAGCAGTGCGTCGTCGAGCAACTCGTCGCTCGCGCGATCGAGAGCGTGGTCACGTTCGCGCTCGAGTTCGCTCGCGAGGCGCTGAATCGCGGGCACGCTCGGAATGAAGATCGACGCCGTCTCGCCGCGACGCCGCGCGCGCACGAAACGGCCGATCGCCTGGGCGAAGAACAGTGGGGTGGATGCACTCGTCGCGTAGACCCCCACCGCGAGCCGCGGCACGTCGACGCCCTCTGAGACCATGCGCACGGCGACGAGCCAGCGCGACTCCGACTCGGCAAAGGTGGCGATGCGGTCGGATGCGCCCGCTTCGTCGCTGAGCACGACGGTCGGCTCTTCGCCGGTGATGGAGGCGAGCAAGCCGGCGTACGCGCGCGCCGTGGCTTGGTCGGTCGCGATGACGAGGCCCCCCGCATCCGGAACCTGATGGCGCACTTCGGTGAGACGGGTGTCGGCCGCGCGCAACACGCCGCTCATCCACTCGCCGCCCGGGTCAAGAGCGGTGCGCCAGGCCTGTGCCGTGATGTCGGCGGTGTCAGCTTGGCCGAGCACGGCCTCCATTTCGTCGCCCGACGTCGTGCGCCAGCGCATGCGCCCCGCGTATGACAAGAACAACACCGGGCGCACGACGCCGTCGGTCAGGGCGCGGCCGTAGCCGTATTGGTAGTCGGTGTGCGAGATGCGAATGCCCTCGGTATCGGGCACGTAGGTCACGAACGGAATCGGCGCCGTGTCACTGCGAAACGGCGTGCCCGTGAGAGACAACCGGCGCGTCGCCCCTTCGTAGGCCTCGCGTATCGCTTCGCCCCAACTGAGCGCGTCGCCACCGTGGTGCACTTCGTCGAGAATGACGAGCGTCGAGGCCTGCTCGACGAGCACGCGGTGCACGAATGGCTGCGCGGCAACTTGTGCGTACGTCACGGCAACACCGTGGAACGCGCGACCTACCATGCGCCCCGCATTGCGAAAGGCGGGGTCGAGACGGATGCCCACGCGATGCGCCGCGTCGGCCCACTGCCTCTTCAAGTGCTCGGTGGGTGCCACGACGATGACGCGTTCGACTGTGCGACGCGCGAGCAGCTCAGCGGCGAGCCTCAGCGCGAATGTCGTCTTGCCAGCGCCCGGCGTCGCGGCCGCAAGAAAGTCACGCGGCTCGGTCTCGAAGTAACGGTCAAGCGCTTCGGCTTGCCAGGCGCGCAAACGATCGGCTGTGCCGCGGGCAGCGCGCTCGGGGTACGAGGGTGAGAGGTTCTCCGCGGCAAAGGTGCCCACGTGCGGGGCGCGGCGGTAGGTCGGACTCACGAGACCTCGATGCTAGTCGAGTCGACCGACGCCGCCCTCCGGAACACTCCCTCGTCGCGGAGGAGCGCCCTTCATCAGCGACGCCCGCTGCACGGTGCCTGTGCCAAAGCGCTCGGCGAGTGCATCGATGGCACCTTCCGCTTCTCGCCACGGCTCATCGTCGTCCCAGAGCCCGTGAGCAACCGTGCCCGTCGGCAGCAGGGCGGATGCCCGCACTCCGATGAGCCGCAGCCCACGCCCCACCACCGGTGACGCCGCATAGAGTGCCCGCGCTTCGGTCGCAATGCGCTGCGCCACATCCGTTGGTTCGGGCAGAGTCTGTGATCGAGTGATGGTCTCGAAGTCGCCGAAGCGCAGCTTTATCGAGAGCGTGCGCGCGACCCATCCCCCGGCGCGCAGCCGCTCGGCGACGCGCTCGGCGAGGCGGAGCAGCTCGCGGTCGATCACCGCCGGCTCGGCAACGTCGCGCTCGAAGGTGACCTCATGGCCGATGGTCTTCTCCGCACGCTCGGGTGAGACAGACCGCGGGTCGCGACCGTGGGCGAGCGCGTGCAGGTGCCCCGCCGCGGCCGGGCCGAGTGCGCGGGTGAGGGCGTCGAGCGGAGCATCCGCCACATCGCCGATGGTGCGGAGTCCTAGTCGCTCGAGGCGCTGTGCCGACGCCGCGCCGACTCCCCACAGGGCGGTGATGGGTTGCGGGTACAAGAACGCGAGCGTCTCGGCGGCGGGAACGATGAGCAGCCCGTCGGGTTTCGCGCGGCCCGAGGCGAGCTTGGCGACGAACTTCGTCGCTGCAGCGCCGACCGAGGCCACGAGTCCGGTCTCGGCGTGGATACGCTCCCGCAATGCCGTGCCGATCGCAAACGGCGGCCCAAACAGCGCCGTAGCGCCCGTGACATCGAGAAAGGCCTCATCGATGCTCAAGGGCTCAACGAGCGGCGTGACGTCGCCGAGGATCTGCATGACCGCGCGAGAGGCGGCTTGGTAGCGGTCGTAGTGCGGCTCGAGCACGATCGCGTGGGGGCAGCGCCGCAGAGCAATGGCCATGGGCATGGCCGAGTTGACGCCGTAGCGGCGGGCCTCGTACGTCGCCGCCGTCACCACCGAGCGGGCGCCACGGTGGCCGACGATCACGGGCTTGCCGCGCAGCTCAGGCCGGTCGAGCAGCTCGACCGAGGCAAAGAAGGCATCCATGTCGAGGTGCAGGATGCGCGCGCTCAGGTCATCGGTCGGGGCCTCAGTGACCTGCCGACCGCTGCCGTCTTGCTTGCTCATGCCGCGCGCCCCACGCGATCATCCTGGCATCGTGCTCTGACGGTGCGGGACGATCGCGAGGGGCGCGCGGGCTAGAGAAGGTCGAGTGTTACTTCTTGCGGGTGATGAGACGCCACAGCAGGATCACGATGAGCGAGCCGCCGATGGCGAGCAGCCACGTTCCGATGCTGAAGAACTCGTCGATCGAGCCGAGGCCCAAGAGGCTGCCGATCCAGCCACCGAGCAGGGCGCCAACGACGCCCAGAATCAGCGTCGAGAACCAGCCGCCGCCCTGCTTGCCGGGCAAGATTGCCTTCGCAATTGCGCCGGCAATGAGGCCGAGGAGGAGGAATCCGAAAAAGCCCACGTGCTTCTCCTTTCGATGTGGCGGTGTTCGCGACGTTGCGACACCGCGTGTCGAGCGCTTCTGGCGGAGCACTCACTCGGCAGTCAAGCAGAGGGGCCGCTCGCGGGGGAAGATTCTTTTCGACACGCGGGCACCGTGCCGTCTGACGCGAGCATCTGGCACTCTGGAGTCATGCCTCAGCTACACCCGTGGTCACGCTATGTCGCAATTGGTGATTCCTTTACCGAGGGCATCGGCGACCCCGAGCCGCAAAACCCGGGCGGGCACCGGGGGTGGGCAGACCGTGCAGCCGAGGTACTCGCCGAGCGCACCGATGACTTCGCCTACGCCAACCTCGCCATTCGCGGACGCCTGTTGCAGCAAATTGCCGATGAGCAAGTGGATGCTGCGCTCGCGTTGCGCCCCGACCTCATCTCGATCTCGGGCGGAGGTAACGACATCATCCGCCCCGGCACTGACCCCGACAAGGTTGCTGAGCTCTTCGACGACACGATCGGCCGACTGCGGTCAAATGGAGCCACGGTCGTGATGTTCAACGGCCCCGACATCGGCATGACGCCGGTGTTGCGCCGCATGCGCGGCAAAGTTGCGATCTACAACGAAAACCTTCGGTACGTCGCGGCGAAGCACGACGCGATCGTCGCCGACATGTGGTCGCTGCGGCAGTTGCAAGATCCCCAGATGTGGGCGCCCGACCGCTTGCACTTCTCGCCGCTCGGGCACCACACGATCGCGATCGCCGTGCTCGACGCACTCGGTATCGACCACGATCTCGAGCCACAGCATCCCGAACCACTGTCGGCGGGCTCGTGGCGCTCGGCGCGGGTCGACGACATCGGGTGGGCACGCGAATACCTCGTGCCGTGGGTCGTGCGGCGCATCCGTCACCAATCGTCGGGAGACACGGTGCGCCCGAAGCGGCCGACGCTGTAGGCGAGTGCTTCGACGACGATCGCGGTCGCGGGGCGCCCTCAGCGCGCGTCAGGCCGAATCGCGCCAGATAATCTCGGTCGCGAGAAGCGCGCCGTTCGACTCGAGCGAGCCCGTGCGCACTTGCTCAAGCACGAGTTCGGCAGCGCGAGCACCCAACTGACCGGCGGGCTGACGCACGGTCGAGAGCGCCGGTCGAGCACGAACGGCCCACGTGCTGTCGTCGAAACCCACCACGCCGACGTCGCCGGGAACGGTTCGCCCGGCGGTGCGGAGAGTCTCGAGGGCGCCGGCGGCGATCGCGTCAGACGCGGCAAACACTCCATCGATGTCGGGATCGATGGCGAGCAACTCGGCCATGCCCGCGACGCCTGCCGCGTAGGTGTAGAACCGCTGCCGAGCAACGAGAGTGTCATCGAAATCGCTGCCCATCGCTTCACGGAATCCCGCGAGGCGGTCACGGCCTGAATCGCGGTCGAGACCCGCAGCGATCATCCCGATGCGGCGCCTGCCCGTGCCGCGCAAGCGTTCGGTGATCTGACGCGCGGCACCGCGGTTGTCGATTCCGACCCACGGAAGCTGCGGCTGGTTGTCGGGGCGACCGACCATGACAGCGGGCAGACGAAGGTCGGCGATCGCCTGCGAGATGGGGTCGTCTTCGCGCGCCGACACGATGATGGCGCCGTCGACGAAGCCACCCCCGAGGTAGCCCGTGACGCGTTGCGAGTCGCGCTCGGTGTCGATGATCAGCGAGACGAGTTGGTAGTCGGCCGCCGAGAGAGCCGCATTGGCGCCGAGCAGAATGGCGCCGATGTTGGGGTCATCGATAAAGACCGAGTCGGGTTCGTGCACGATTAGCGCGATTGCGCCCGACGACTGTTTGGCAAGGTTTCGGGCCGCGGTATTGCGCACGTAGCCGACTTTCGCAATCGCCGATTCGATGGCCTCTCGCGCTGCGGCAGAAACGTAGGGCTCGCCGTTCAGAACGCGCGAGACGGTGCCTCGAGAGACGCCCGCTTCGGCGGCGACGTCAAAGATCGTCGCGCGCTTGTGGCGGCTTACAGAATCAGACACGCGCTCAGTGTAGCCACGCGGCGACGAGACGCCCGCGACCCAGATTCGCTCGGGGTGTTGACACATCGTCGTCGCCGTGCGTATTCTGTGAACGCTCACAGAAAATCCACCGCCGCTCAGGTCTTCCCGATCTGTGCACGTTCACAGGGTGGATGGCTCGAGCGACAACGACGTTGATCTCGCCCTCGGAAGGACGGACTGTGACCACTCCCCTGACCCTCACCCCCGAGCAGCCGCTCGTTCCGGGTTGGGCCACGGGCACGATCACCCTCGGCTGCGACTACAACCCCGAGCAGTGGGATGAGTCGGTCTGGCACGACGACATCGCCCTGATGCGCGAACTCGGCGTCGACCTCGTCGCCATCAACATCTTTGGCTGGGCTCAGCTTCAGCCCCAGCCCGGTCCCTTCGACTTCAGCCGCCTCGACCGCATTCTGTCGATGCTGCACGAGGCCGGAATTCGCGTAAACCTGGGCACGGGAACCTCGTCGCCGCCGCCGTGGCTGGCGCGCGTGCATCCTGAGACGCTCCCCCAGTTCGCCAACGGCACGCTCGCGTGGCCGGGCGGTCGTCAGGCCTGGTGCCCGAGCTCTGTCGTCTTTCGGCAGAAGGCCATCGAGCTCGTCACAGCGATGGCCGAACGCTACGGCAACCACCCCGCAGTTGCGGTCTGGCACGTCTCGAACGAACTCGGCTGCCACAACGCCCTCTGTTACTGCGACGCGTCAGCACGAGCCTTCCGTACGTGGCTGCGGGCACGCTACGGCACGCTCGACGCGCTCAACTCGGCGTGGGGCACGGCCTTCTGGAGCCAGCGCTACGGAACCTGGGATGACGTTCTGCCGCCCCGCGCGACGCGGTCGGCCGGTAACCCCGCGCAATTGCTCGACTTCAAGCGATTCTCGTCCGACGAGTTGCTCGACTACTACCGCGCCGAAGCGGCCGTGTTGCGTGAGCACTCGAGTGTTCCTGTGACGACCAACCTCATGGTCACCGCGCACATCCAGACCCTCGACTACTTCTCGTGGGCTCCCGAGCTCGACTTCATCGCCAACGACCACTACCTCGATCACCGGCTCGCCGACCCGCTCGCCGAATTGGCCTTTAGCGCCGACCTCACGCGCGGACTCGCGGCTGGCCAACCGTGGATGGTCATGGAGACGTCGACGAGTGCCGTCAGCTGGCAGCCGGTCAATCACGCAAAGCGTGAGGGAGAACTGCTGCGCACGGTGCTCGGCCACGTTGCCCGCGGCGCCGACTCCATCTGCTTCTTCCAGTGGCGCGCCTCGCGCAGCGGAGCCGAGAAGTTCCACTCGGCCTTGCTCCCCCACAGCGGCACTGCGGGTCAGGGCTGGGCACAGAGCGTCGAACTCTCGAGTGTGCTCGACCGCCTCAACCCTGTCGTTGGTTCACGGGTTCACGCCCGCGCCGCTCTCGTGTTCTCGTGGGAAGCCTGGTGGGCCGCCGAGGGCGACTCGCACCCCAGCAGCCTCTTGCGCTACCTGCCCGAGGCCCACCGTTACCACCGTGCTCTGCGGGCCCTGGGCATCACGGTCGACATGGTCGCACCGGGCACCGATCTCACGTCGTATGACCTCGTCGTTGTGCCCACGCTCTACACGGTGACAGATGCCGCATCAGTGGCCATCGCCGATGCTGCCGCGGCCGGCGCAACTGTTCTCATCACCCCGTTCACGGGCATCGTCGATGAGCGCGACACCGTGATTGCCGGAGGCTACCCCGGAGCCTTCCGTGAACTGCTGGGGCTCACGATCGACGAGTTCCGCCCGCTCGCCGCCGAGGCGACTGTCTCGCTCTCGAGTGGTGCTCACGGGAGCATCTGGACCGATGCCGTGCGCGTGACCGACGCCGAGATCGTCGCGAGCTACAGTGATGGCCCCGCCGCGGCATCCCCCGCCATTACGCGTCGCCCTGTGGGTTCTGGAACTGCCTGGTACGTCAGCACCGTGCTCGACGATGACAGTTTGTTGCGGCTCGCGCGCGACCTCGCGGCCGACGCGGGCGTGCCGATCGTTGAGGTCGGCTATGACGTTGACGTCGTGACTCGGCAAACCGACACACACCACATCACGTTCATCATCAACCACCGTTCCGAGCCCATCGCGGTACCGTACGCGGGACTCGACCTGGTCTCAGGCGAGACGGTTACTGACGCCACGCCGCTGCCAGCGGGTGCCGTGCGCGTTGTCATTTCAGAGAGGAGCGATCGTGGCGCGTGACACTGTAGTCAAGGCCTCGAAGGGGGTTCGGCATCGAGGTGCCCTAGCCGTCTTCTTGTTGCCCTTTAGCGTGCTGTTCGTTTTGTTCTACCTGGTTCCCGTTCTGTACGCCATGTACCAGTCGTTTCTCACCGTTGAGCGCGAGGGTACATTCGGGCCGGCTGTGCAGGTCTTCGGCGGTCTGACGCAATACATTGCGGTGTTCCAGAACGGTCCGTTCTGGGAATCGATCGGTCGAGTATTGCTCTTCGGAGTCGTGCAGGTGCCCGTCATGCTCGGCGTCGCGCTTCTGCTCGCTCTGCTGCTCGACTCGCCGCTGATTCGCGGGTCGAAGTTCTTCCGGCTCGCGTTCTTTGCGCCGTACGCGGTGCCGAGCGTCATCGCGGCGATCATGTGGGGCTTCCTCTACTCGCCGAACCTGTCACCGTTCACGGCGATCACGTCCAACGTTGATCTCTTGTCGGCCGATGCCGTTCTGTGGTCAATCGCCAACGTCGTGACGTGGGTCTACGTGGGCTACAACATGCTCATCATCTACTCGGCGTTGTTGTCGATTCCGCAAGAGATATACGAAGCTGCCCGCATTGACGGAGCCGGTCAGCTGCGCATCGCATGGTCGATCAAGATTCCGCTCGTCGTGCCGGCACTTGTGCTGACGGGCATCTTCTCGATCATCGGAACGCTGCAGTTGCTCACCGAGCCGCAGGTCTTCCAGAGCTTCTCGAACGCCGTGACGAGCACGTTCACGCCGAACCTGACGATCTACTCGACGGCCTCGGTGCCGAACATTAGTCTCGCCGCCGCGATGTCGGTCGTGCTGGCGCTGACCACGTTCGCTCTTTCATTCACCGTGCTCAAGATCACGCAGCGGAGGACCGCAGAATGACCGTCTCAACCGAAACCCGCGCTTTGCGCACGCAGGGCATGAAGAAGCCCGCTCGCGACGGTGGTATTCGCGAGAGTGCCGTGTCACGTGTCGTGGCCATGGCGGTCATGATCGTGGCGACGCTCTACTTCTTGACGCCGCTGTGGTGGCTCTTGGTCGCTTCGAGCAAGACGCGCGAGGACTTCACATCGACCAACCCGCTGTGGTTCGCCGACTTCGCCTTGTTCGACAACATCGCTGCCCTCATCGAGTATCGCGATGGCGTCTTCATCCGCTGGCTTGCCAATAGCGCGCTCTACGCCGGCCTCGGAGCGTTCTTGGCCACCCTCATCGCGGCAATGGCTGGCTACGCGATCGCCAAGTACAGCTTCTTTGGCCGCGAGACTCTCTTCAACCTGATCCTCGGCGGTGTGCTCGTGCCGGCAACGGCCCTGGCCTTGCCGTTGTTCTTGCTCTTCAGCCAGACGGGCATGACCAACACGCTCTGGGCTGTTCTGCTGCCGAGTCTCGTCAGCCCGTTCGGTGTCTATCTCTCGCGTATCTTCGCCGCGGCGAGCGTGCCGAACGAGATCATCGAGGCCGCGCGTATCGATGGTGCGGGAGAAGTGCGCACGTTCTTCACGGTCGCCACGCGCCTCATGGCCCCGGCGCTCGTCACGATCTTCCTCTTCCAGTTCGTGGGCATTTGGAACAACTTCTTCCTGCCGCTCATCATGCTGCGCGACGAAGAGCTGTTCCCCGTGACCCTCGGCCTGTACGTCTGGAACACCCAGGTGAGCCAGATTCCTGACATCCGCGCGCTCGTCGTCATTGGCTCGCTGTTGTCGATCATCCCCCTCATCGTCACCTTCCTCGCACTGCAGCGGTTCTGGCAGTCGGGGTTGGCGAACGGCGGTCTCAAATGAGTTCTCGCCGACAGACCCTCAACCGCGACGCGGTCGAGTGGACCAGCACCACCACCAATCGAAAGGAACACAGCATGGCGATCTCTCGAGTCGCACGTGTGGGGGCCATTGCGGCCATCTCCGCACTTGCGCTGACGGCCTGCTCGACCGGCGGCACGGATGCCCCCGGCGCGAGCGGCGACTGCGCCCCCTCCGACGGACCCGTCACCCTCACCTTCACCAGCTGGCTCCCCGGCGTTGAAGAGGCCGTGGCGATCTGGAACGAGGAGAACCCCGACATTCAGGTCGAGGTTCAAACGGGCCCCAACGGCAACGGCGGTACCTACCAGAACTTCTTCAACCAGCTCGCGGCCGGCAACGCGCCCGACCTCGGTCAGATCGAGTTCGACGCCATGCCGAACTTCCGCGTGCAGGACGGCCTCGAGAACATCGCGGCCTGTGAAGGAATCCTCGAGGCGGAGGACCAGTTCGTCGGGTGGACCTGGAGCCAGGTGACCTTCGGCGAGGAGAACGCGGTCTACGCGATCCCGCAAGACACCGGCCCCATGGCCATGTTCTACCGTGCCGACCTCTTCGAGGCTGCGGGCATCCCGGTTCCCACCACGTGGGAAGAGTACGAGGCTGCCGCCGTGCAGATTCGTGAGCAGGGTGGCTACATCAACAACTTCTCGCAGAGCGACATCAACGCGTTCGCGGGTCTTGTGTGGCAGGCCGGCGGCGAGTGGTTCTCGAACGACGCCGATGGCTGGACGGTTGACATGACCGGTGCTGAGACGACTCAGGTCGCCGAGTACTGGCAGGGTCTCATCGACAACGACCTCGTCGCTGTCTACCCGCCGTGGACCGACGAGTGGAACGCCGCCTACAACTCGAGCGAGCTGTGGACGTGGGTTTCGGCTGTCTGGGGTGCCAACACCATCGCGAGCGGTGCGCCTGACACCGCCGGCAACTGGGCTGTCGCCCCGATGCCGCAGTGGGAAGCCGGCGCGAGCGCCGCGGGCAACTGGGGTGGCTCGACCACCGCTGTGCTCAAGGGTTCGGACCACCCGTACGAGGCTGCGCAGTTCGCTCTGTGGCTCAACACGGACGCCGACGCTCTCACGGCGATGAACCGCACCGCCAACATCTACCCCGCGACGATCGCCGGAGCCCAGCTTCCGGTCTTCGGTGAGGGCGTGGAGTTCTACGGCGGACAGAAGATCTACGAGGTCTTCGCCGAGGCCGGCAACAACGTCGACCCCAACTTCACGTGGGGCCCGACCATGACGCAGGTCTACAACGATGTCGCTGATGGCTTCTCCGGTGCCGTTTCGGGCAACGGTACGCTCTTGGATGCACTGACCGCTGGTCAGGACGCCACGATCGCAGCCCTCAAGGCGGCCTCGATTCCCGTCAAGGAGTAGGTATCTCGCTTCTCCACCTCCGTGCCGCGGGTGTCAGCTTCGTGCTCGACGCCCGCGGCACGGCCGTGCCACGGCTCATTCACTGGGGCCACGACCTTGGTGACGTTGAGCCGACAATGCTCGCGAACGTCGCCACAGGGCGCCCGGCGATTGCGCCGAGCTCTCCCGACGTTCCACTTGTCCCGTCGATCCTCGCCGGGCCTGCCGAAGGCTGGAGCGGGTTCCCCGCGCTCGTGGCGCATCGCCGCGGCGCCGGGCCCGCTCGATTGCCCATGCGCATCCAGCTCGTCGGCGTCACCCAGCACGACGAGGCTTCCCTCTCTGTCGAGCTTCTCGCGCACGACGACCACGGCCCCCTGCTCACGGTGGGATGGCACGCGCGGCTTTCTGCCGACGGCGTCATCGTGATTGCTCTGGATGCTCGCGCCGAGGCCCCCGAAGGCGTCGACCTGCATCGCCTCGCCGCAACCCTGCCGGTTCCCGCCCGTGCGAGCGAGCTGCTCGACTTCACCGGGCTGTGGGCCGCCGAGCGGAGGCCGCAGCGCGGTGCCGTGCGTGACGGCCTGCACCTCCGCGACCAGCGTCGCGGCCGTCCCGGCCACGACGCCCCCTACCTCACGGTGCTTGGCACCCCCGGTTTCGGCTTCCGCTCGGGCGAAGTATGGGCGCTCCACCACGCGTGGAGCGGCAACAGCACGACGGGCGTCGAGTCGATGCCCACGGGCCACCGCCGGCTTCTTGCCTCCGAGCTGCTCGCTCCTGCCGAGATCGTGCTCGCGCAGGGCGAGACCTACACGGCTCCCGAAACGGTGCTCGCCTGGTCGAACGCCGGGCTCGATGGCCTCAGCGACCGCCTGCACCCCTTCGTGCGCGCCCTGACTCCCCCGACGCACCGCCCCGTTGTGCTCAACACGTGGGAGGCCGTCTACTTCGACCACGCTCTCGAGTCGCTCATGCCGCTCGTCGACGCGGCGGCCGAGCTCGGCATCGAGCGGTTCGTGCTCGATGACGGCTGGTTCACGGGTCGCACCGACGACCGACGCGCGCTCGGCGACTGGACGGTTGACCCCGAGCGCTGGCCATCCGGGCTTCACCCCCTTGCCGACGCGGTTCTCGAGCGCGGTATGGAGTTTGGGCTGTGGGTTGAGCCCGAGATGGTGAGCCCTGATTCGCGGCTCGCGCGTGAGCATCCCGAATGGATGCTCGCCGACGCCGCCGACGACACCCAGCATCCCCCCACCTGGCGCTTCCAGCACACGCTCGACATCACGATCGACGAGGCGCGAGCGCACCTGCTCGAGGCCCTGAGTGCGCTGCTCGCCGAGTACCCCATCGCCTTTCTCAAGTGGGATCACAACCGCGACCAGCACGCTGGCACAGCGGCTGCCCACACGCGCGCCGTGTATGCGCTCATTGATGACCTGCGCGCGCGTTTTCCGAACGTCGCTATTGAGAGCTGCGCATCGGGCGGGGCGCGCGTCGACCTGGGGATGGCCGCGCGGGTTCATCGCTTCTGGACGAGCGACACCAACGACGCCCTCGATCGGCAGCGCATCCAGCGCTACAGCGGTCTGCTCATGCCGCCTGAGTTGCTCGGCGGCCACGTCGGCGCGCCGCGCGCGCACATCACGGGACGCACGCACGATTTGTCGTTCCGCCTCGCAACGGCGCTGTTTGGCAGCGCCGGCATCGAGTGGAACGTCACGACCGCCGACTCCGCCCAGCTCGACGCGCTGCGCGAGTGGGTCGCGACCGTCAAGCTCGTGCGCCCGCTGCTCACGACGGGCCGCACGGTGCGAACCGACGAAGCAACCGACGACCGGTACGTGCATGGGCTCGTGTCGCCCGATGGCTCCGAGGCCCTCATCGCGCTCGTGACGCTCGCGACGGCCGCAGTCGCTGTGCCGCCTCCCCTGCGCTTTCCGGGCCTCGACCCCGAGCGGGCGTATCGCGTTGAGCCGCTCACGGTCGGCGCGCCGCCACATGCGGTTCAGGATGCTCCCCCCGCCTGGCTCGCCGACGGAGGCATCACAATCACGGGTCGGCTGCTCGCCGACCTCGGGCTGCCCGTTCCGCTGCTCGCGACCGAGCAGGCGCTGCTACTGCGTGCGGTCGCAGTCGACTAAACCTGCAATGCGTACAGCGCCACGGCGCTGGCCGCGGCAACATTGAGCGAGTCAACGCCGTGCGCCATGGGAATCGTCACGACGACGTCGGCGGCCTCTAGCGCCGCGCGGCTCAGGCCGTCGCCCTCGGTACCGACGACGATCGCCACGCGCTCGGGAGCAGTCTCGGCGAAGTCGCGCAGGGCAACAGCTTTATCGGCAAGGGCGAGGGCCGCGATCGTGAAGCCTGCGGCGTGCAACTGCGGTACGGCGTCGCTCCACTCGGGCAACCGCGTCCACGGCACCTGCAGAACCGTTCCCATCGAGACGCGCACACTGCGGCGATAGAGCGGGTCGGCGCAGCGCGGGGTGATGAGCACGGCATCGGCGCCCAGGCCCGCCACCGAGCGGAAGATCGCTCCGACGTTGGTGTGATCGACGACGTCTTCGACGATGACGACGCGGCGAGCATCCCGTAGCACGTCGGCAACCGAGGGCAGCACGGGCCGGTGCATGCTCGCGAGGGCTCCGCGGTGAAGGTGGTAACCCGTGAGCTCTTCGAGCAACCCCGCCTCGCCGACGTACACGGGCACGTCGTGGTCGCCGAGCAAGGCGTGCAGGTCGGGCAACCACTTCTCGCTCGTGAGCACCGACCGCGGCACGTGCCCCGCACGCAGCGCTCGGCCGATGACCGTGATCGACTCGGCGATGTAGAGGCCGCCCTGCGGCTCGGTCGCGACGCGCAAGGCGACATCGGTGAGCCGCGCGTAGTCGGCGAGGGCGGGTTCGTCGAGCGTCGTGATGTGCTCGATGCGCATGGATGCCCGCCTTTCGCTCGCAACGCGTCGGTCGCCCTGCCAGCCTCCGGAAACATACTCGAAATCAGAGCGTTCTAGTCTGCGAGGAAGGAACACCGGAGGCCCCATGTCGATCGCCGCATCGCTCGTCGAGCTTGATGCGGCTGCGCGTGCCTCCGTCGAGCAGGCGATTGAGCTGCTGCGTGGCCGTCGCATCGCGGTGCTGACGGGGGCAGGCGTGAGCACCGACTCCGGAATCCCCGATTACCGCGGTGTCGGCGCTCCCGTTCGTACCCCCATGACCTACAGCCAGTTTCTTGCTGACGAGCCTTACCGCAAGCGGTATTGGGCCGGCAGCCACCTCGGCTGGGAGCGCTTCGCGGCCGCGGGCCCCAACGCGGGTCACCGCACGCTCGCCGACCTTGAGCACGGCGGCGTCGTAACAGGTGTCGTGACGCAGAACGTCGATGGCTTGCACGTGCGCGCGGGCAGCCGCCGCGTCGTCGACTTGCACGGCAGCATGGACCGCGTCACGTGCCTGCACTGTGGGCAGACGTTCGACCGTGGGGCGATCGCCGAGCGCATTGCGCGACTCAACCCCTGGCTGACCGACGCCGACGCCACGATGAACCCCGATGGCGATGCCGAAGTTGCCGACGTCTCGCGCTTCGAGGTTCCCGAGTGCTCGGTGTGCGGCGGCACCCTCAAGCCGGACATCGTGTTCTTTGGCGAATTTGTTCCGCCGGTTAAGTTTGAAGAGGCGCGCGGCATCGTGGCGCGATCAGATGCTCTGCTCGTGCTCGGTTCGTCCCTCGTCGTCAACTCGGGCATCCGCCTCGTCGGGCTCGCGGCCAAGAAGCGCATCCCCACGATCATCGTCAACCGCGGTGAGACGAAGGCCGATGCCCGTGCCGCGCTCAAGATTGACGCGGGCACGACGGAGACACTGGCTGCGTTCAGCGAGGCCTTACTCGCCTAACGACGCCACTCGTGTGGAATGATCACGAGCATGACTCGACGAATGGCCATTCTTCCGGCGCTACTCATTGCCACGTTCGTGATTGCCGGATGCAGTGCGCCCGAAGCTGAACCGACTTCTTCTCCCACGGGTGACCCTGAGTCCAGCGCGATGGCTCCGCTTATGGACGTTCCTTCCAGCGACGCGAACTGGGAGTGCGGACACGTGAGCGCGCTCCTTGGCATCCAGACCCGATCGGAGTGGGAGCTCGAGAACGGCGTGATCGACCAGGCCACCTTCGACGCGCGCGCTGCGGGGCTGGTTGATGCCTGGACGCAGCTTCCCCAGGGTCAGTCCGATGTTTCCCCTGCCTTGCGGGAGGCCAGTGCCGCCGCGCCGGACGGCATTGGTCGCGACAATGTCGCATTCGCACGCGCGATCGACATGCTGGGCTCGGCGTGCGATGCGGCAGGGTCGGTCGTCATCGTCGGCGCCCTCCCCGAGATGGGCGGCTGAGCAACGCGACCCTCGACCCCGCCTAGGCTGATGAGGTTCGACGAAAGGGAATCCTCATGACGGTCTTCGCACTCGTGCGCCACGGCGAAACCGATTGGAACCGCGAGCGGCGCATCCAGGGATCTACCGACATTCCTCTCAACGACACGGGGCGTGAGCAGGCTCGCGCCACGGGTGCCCTGCTTGCCAGCCGGCGCTGGACGGCGCTCGTTGCCTCTCCTCTCTCACGAGCATCCGAGACCGCGCGCTTGATCGGGGCCGAAGTTGGCCTGGGTGAGCCCGAACTCGAGCCGCGAATCGCCGAGCGTGACTACGGCCAGGCCGAAGGCCTCACGGGCCCCGAAATCGACGCGATGTTTCCCGACGGCGCCGATGTTCCCGGCCGTGAACCCCGCGAGGCGGTCGCCGAGCGCGCGGTCGCTGCCCTGCACGACCTCGCGGCCCGACACCCGGGAGAAGCCGTCATCGTCGTCGCGCACGGCGGCGTCATCCGCAGCGTGCTTGAGACGGTCGCGCCGGGTCGGCACCGCGAGCAGATCACGAATGGCTCGGTGCACTCGTTCCGTCACGCCGACGGAGCCCTCGAGCTCGTCGCCTTCGACGACCCCATCGACGAGCAGTCGATCTTTCCGATGGCTGTCGACTTCGAGCAGCAGAACCGTCTCGCTGAGCGCGAGCGCGAGGGCCGCTGATGGCGAGCGGCCCCGAGCGCTTTTTCGCCGCCACGTCGCACCTGCCGATCATTCCGCAACGGATGCCCGACTCGACCCACACGGCCGCCGAAGCCGCCGCGGCCGTCGGCTGCGAGGTCGGCGCGATCGTCAAGTCGCTCGTGTTCGTTGCCGTGAGTGACTCTGAACGTGAGCCGATTCTCGCGCTCGTGTGCGGGGACAACCGCGCCGACCTCGATGCTCTCGCCGAGGTGCTCGGCGCCCGCATCGAGAAGGCGGACGCCGCCACCGTCAAGTTCGCAACGGGCTACTCGATTGGCGGGGTACCGCCGCTCGGGCATCCGGCGCCCGTGCGCACCGTCATTGACCGCGACCTACTGCGCTTCGACACCGTGTGGTCGGCGGCGGGCAGCGCCTACGACGTCTTTGCGGCGACCCCGCAGCAGCTCGTCGAGTGGACAGGCGGCGAGCTCGCCGACATCGGCACTCGCTAGCGCCGCGAGCGACCGAGCTTTGCCTGCTCGCGCAGCAACTCGAGCAGCACCGCGGCCGAGCGACTCCAGTCGAAGCGTGCGGCTTCGGCGGGTGCTGCGGCCGAGCGGCGCTCCCACTCCCCCGTGGCCAACAGTTCAGTGATGCGCGCGGCAAAGGCCTCAGCATCCCCCGCCGCCGCATAGAGCGCCGTATCGCCGCCGATTTCGCGGAAGATTGGGATGTCGCTCACGACGACGGGTGTGCCGCGCCCCATCGCTTCGACGAGCGGGATTCCGAAACCTTCGTCGCGCGATGCCGTGACGAGCGCGGTGGCGCTGTCGAGCAGGACGGCGTACTCGTCGTCACTGACGCCATCGTGCACGACGAGCGCGCCGGCGGGTGCTGCCGCCTCGAAGCGCTCGCGATCGGCCGGCCGGATGCGGCTCAGCAGGTGCAACCGCGCGCCCGGGAGGTGGTGCAAGGCGGCGACGAGCGTGTCGACGCCCTTGTACGGCATGAATGAGCCCATATAGACGAGCTCGATACCCTGGGGTCGCGTGCGGGGCGCAACGGTCGCCGGACGGTCCGTGGCGTTGGGTACAACCGTGATGGAGCGCTTCGTGAGCCGGTGCTGGCGCATGAGCGCGCGCGTGGTGTCGCTCACGGTCACGACGGCGTCGGCGCGATTGAGCAGCATTCGCTGCGGCCACCACGCGAGGTGGTAGAGCCGCCAACCGAGGCGCACGGGCCAGGGCAGGTCGCGCGGTGGCGTCGGATGCGCGTAGTAGATCAGGTCGTGCAACGTCAGCACGAGCGGGTAGCGCCGCCCCAACGCGCCCATGGTCTGCATGGGGCTAAAGACAACGTCGGGCGACACACGGTTCACCTGGAGCGCCACAAAGGGCTCACGCGGGCTTGTGGGGCCGCTCACGCGGTGCCAGGGCAGACCTTCGGGCACCATGGCGAGCTGACGCTCGTCGCTGATGAGAAGCTCGAGCGACTCGTTGCCGACGAGTTGCTCGCGCAGGGCATCCACGAGTCCGGCCGTGAAGCGGCTGATGCCATCGTGGCGCGGAAACCGCACGTAGCGACAGTCGACGACGATCTTCACGCGCTACGCCAAGAACTCGCGAATGGCCGCGGCTGCCTCGACGGGCTTTTCGTAGTGCACGAGGTGGCCGACACCCTCGATGACCTCGAGGCGGGCATCCGGAAACAGTGTGACCAAGTGGCGCTGAGCCTCGAGCGGAGTGATGTCATCGTGGTCGGCAACGATCAACAGCGTGCTCGGGGTGATGCGGGCCGCGCACTCCGAGACGTCGTGCGAGACGGATGCTCGAAACGCCTCGAGCAAGCTGTCACGGTTGGCGAACGCCGAGAAGTAACGGTCGTGCTCTTCGTGAATCCAGCGGCGCAGCTCTTTGTCGTCGGTCTTGGCCATCGTGACGCTCATGATGCGCGTGACGAGCCGACTGCGCAGGGCAGCGAACCCGAGCTTCTCGGGCAGGGCTGCACCGACCCGATAGAAGCCCACGGCGAGTCGCGTGAGCACGCCCCGCGGCCCCGCGAGGGCGTTTTGGCCGATGGGGTTGACGAGCACGACCTTCGGTGTCGGCACACCACTCGCGACGGCGGCTGACACGACGATCGACCCGAACGAGTGGCCCAGCAGCACGGCGGTGCCGCGCACTCCGGCGGCGCCGAGAAAGGCATCGAGCCACGCGACATAGCCATCGATGTCGTGCGGGCGGTCAGCGAGCGGCTCGCTCGCGCCAAAACCCGGCAGGTCAGGGGCGAGAAAACGGATGCCCGGCAACTGCGCCACGACCGGCCCGAGCCCATGGTGGTCGCCGCGAAAGCCGTGCACGAGCACGACGGTGCGGTCGGCGTCGGCCGGCCCGTACTCAACGAAGTGGGCCGCCACCCCGAGCACCTCGATCGTGCGATCGCGGGCGGGAATGAGCGCGAGGGCGTCGGCGTAAGGAGAGGCGGTAGGCATCGCCTTCAGTCTAGGCAGGTGGCCGTCGGCGCACAGGCCTAGGCTGATCGGCGTGACCCTCTTGCAGCGCGACGTGGCCGTCTTTGACCTCGAAACGACAGGGGTGGATGTTCGCACCGCCCGCATCGTCACCGCGTGTATCGCCGTGCTCGACGCGACGGGCGCTCTCGCGTCGCGTCGTGACTGGCTGGCTGATCCGGGCGTCGAGATCCCGGAGGGCGCCGCAGCCATTCACGGCATCACGACGGAGCGCGCGCGAGCCGAGGGCCGCCCGGCCGCTGAGGTCGTGGCCGAGATCGTCGCCGAGTTGCGCGCACAGCTGAGCGCGGGGCTCCCCCTCGTGGTCTACAACGCTCCCTACGACTTATCGCTGCTGCGGTTCGAAGCCGAGCGGCACGCGGTCGCGCCTCTCGTCGACCCGGCTCCTGTTGTCGACCCTCTCGTGATCGACAAGGCCGTCGACCGCTACCGCAAGGGCAAGCGCACGCTCGAGGCTGCTGCCGCCCACTACGGCGTTTCTCTCGAGGGCGCGCACGACGCGGGAGTTGACGCGATCGCGGCCGGCCACGTTGCCCGCGCCATTGTCGACGCGCACGCCTCGAAACTGCCCGCCACGCTCGACGAGCTGCACGCTTCTCAGGTCACCTGGCACGAGCAGCAAGCCTCGAGCTTCGAGGACTACATGCGCACGCAGCGCGACCAACACTTCGCGGCCGACCGCGGCTGGCCCGTGCGCGCGGACTCCTAGGGCCGTCCATGCGAACCGGGTCAGCTCGACAAACCCCCGGTCACAATGAACATGAACGACAGCAGGAGCGGGCTCAAAAAGAAAACGAGCGTGGCGGCAAGGTTCACGGAGGCGATGATCATGGCCGCGAGTGACACTCCCCATCCGGCCAGCTCTGGGTTGGCTCGCAGCACGGCTCGACTCCTCAGCGACAGCCACACTCCCACTGCTGCGAGAACCGCGCCAATTGCTGGTGCGATCATGGTGGCGATTCCGCTTGCCACCGCAACCGTGATGGCCGCCAGAACGATGCCCGGGTAGGTGCGGGCAGGAGAAGTACGCTGCGTGGTCACTCTCGAACACTAAAGCCTGTTGCGAGACCAGTGTGCTGTGCATCCTCACTGAGCACGAAACGACGAAGGGCCCCGCCATCTTGGCGGGGCCCTTCGCAGTGCAGTAGGTGACTACTGACCGAAGTTCTTGAAGCGCTGGTTGAACTTCTCGACGCGACCGGCCGAGTCGAGGATGCGCTGCTTGCCCGTGTAGAACGGGTGCGAAGCCGACGAGATTTCCACGTCGATGACGGGGTAAGTGACGCCGTCAAGGTCGATGGTCTTGTCGCTCGTCACGGTTGAACGCGTGAGGAACGTCTCGCCCGAGGCCAGGTCGCGGAACACGACGGCGGCGTACTCGGGGTGGATGTCAGTCTTCATGAGCGGATTCCTTGGAAGTGTGTGGTGAGCGCAAGCGATTCGGTGCGCAGCGATAGGCACGAGGCCCAACGGTCAAGAATAGCAGAGGCGCAGAGGTACGAGAGCGTCAGGCTGCCCGCGCCGCAAAGCGCGCGCCGTCACGGGTGACGACGAGTCCGAGCCCGAAGGTGGCCGTGAGGTTCTCGCTCGTGATGACGTCGGCCAATGCCCCGGCCGCGGCGATTTCTCCGTCGCGCAACAGCATGGCGTGCGTGAAGCCCGGCGGAATCTCTTCGACGTGGTGGGTCACCATGACCATCGCGGGCGAGCTCGGCTCGCTCGCGTAGGCGCCGAGCAACTGCAACAGCTCTTCGCGCGCGCCGAGGTCGAGGCTTGCCGCGGGTTCGTCCAGAAGCAGCAACTCGGGGTCGGTCATAATCGCCCGCGCGATTTGCACGCGCTTCTGCTCGCCGTCGCTCAGGGTGCCGAAGAGGCGGTCTTCGAACCCGTCGAGGTGCCACTCGCGCAGTACGCGCTGGGCGCGGCGAACATCCACCTCGTCATAGTTTTCGTTCCACCGGCCGGTGACCGAGTACGAGGCCGTCATGACGACATCGAGCGTGCGTTCGTTGCCCGGGATGCGCCGCGCGAGTGCCGTCGAGGCAAAACCAATGCGCGGCCGCAACTCGAAGACGTCGGTCGCGCCGAGCTGTTCGTCGAGCACCGTGGCCCGCCCCGAACTCGGGTGCATGAACGACGCGGCGACCTGCAACATCGTGGTCTTGCCCGCGCCGTTGGGGCCGAGAACGACCCAGCGCTCGTCAGAATTCACCTGCCACGTGACGTGGCTCAAGATGGCGTTGCCGTCACGCGTGAGAGAGACATCGTCGAACTGAAGAACGCTAGCCATGATGCCTCCAGCCTAGAGCAGGCTGCGATACAGCTCGGTCGTGCGCTGCGCGATGCGGTCCCACGAAAACATCTGTTCGGCGCGCTCTCGACCAGCCGCGCCCATGGCGTACGCGAGGTTCTCGTCGCTCACGACCTCGGTGAGCGTGGCCGCAAGATCGGCAATGAATCGCTCGGGATCGAGAGGAGTGCCCGAGCCGTCGTGAACCTGGTCGATCGGCACAAGCCGGCCCGTGACGCCATCGTCGACGACCTCGGGAATTCCACCGGTGTTGGTGCCGACAACCGCGACACCGCACGCCATGGCCTCGAGATTCACGATGCCCAGCGGCTCATACACACTCGGGCACACGAACGTCGTGGCCGACGACAAGACGGCCGACAGCTCGATGGGCGACAGCATCCGCTCGATCCACACGACGCCCGTGCGTTCTGTCTGCAGGGCAGCGACGCCGTGCTGCACCTCTCGCAGAATCTCGGGGGTGTCAGGCGCACCCGCGCACAGGATCAGCTGCACGTCGGCCGGAAGCCGTCGGGCCGCCTCCAAGAGGTAGGGCAAGCCCTTCTGCCGCGTGATGCGGCCCACAAACACGACGGAGGGGCGGTCGGGGTCGATGCCGAGCGCGCGCACGGCATCGTGATCGATCGTGCGTTGCCACCGCTCGAGGTCGATGCCGTTGTGGATGACGCTCACTCGTGACTCGTCGATGTCGGGGTAGCAGCGCAGGATGTCGCGACGCATGCCGTCGCTCACGGCGATGACAGCATCCGCTGACTCGAAAGCGTTCTTCTCGATCCACCGTGAGATGCGGTAGCCGCCGCCGAGCTGCTCGGCCTTCCACGGGCGCAACGGTTCGAGGCTGTGGGCCGTCACGACGTGCGGGATGCCGTGCAGCAGTTGCGCCAAGTGGCCAGCAGCATTGGCATACCAGGTGTGCGAATGCACGATGTCGGCACCGTCGACATCGTCGGCAATCGCCAGGTCAACGCCGAGGGTGGCGAGGGCAGGATTCGCCGAGCTGAGTGCGCCCGGAACGAGGTAGGCGTGCGTGTCGGCCTCATTGCGCGGGGCGCCAAAGCACCGCACGCGAACGTCGTGATCGTCGCGCAAAGCACGCACGAGTTCGGCGACGTGCACCCCCGCTCCCCCGTAGACCTCGGGCGGATACTCACGGCTAATCACATCGACGCGCATGTCGATGACGCTAGTACAGGCGAGCCTCTATGACGTCACCCGTTGCTCGCCTAAGGTGGGGCCATGTCGACTCCCAAGATCTTCGGAATCGTGCTCGCCGGTGGTGAAGGAAAGCGGCTTATGCCCCTCACCGTCGACCGCGCCAAGCCTGCTGTGCCCTTCGCGGGCGGCTATCGACTGATCGACTTCGCGTTGTCGAACCTCATCAACTCGGGGCTTCGCCAACTCGTCGTGTTGACGCAGTACAAGAGCCACTCGCTCGACCGCCACGTCTCTCAGACCTGGCGGCTCAGTGGCATGCTCAACGCCTACGTGGCCTCGGTGCCCGCGCAGCAGAGACTCGGCAAGCGCTGGTTCTCGGGTTCGGCCGACGCGATTCTGCAGAGTCTCAACCTCATCCGCGACGAGAAGCCCGACATCGTGGTCGTCGTCGGCGCTGACCACGTCTACCGCATGGACTTTCGCCAGATGATCGAGGCGCACATCGCCAACGGTGCGGGCGTCACGGTCGCGGGCATCCGTCAGCCCATCTCGCTCGCCGACCAATTCGGCGTCATTGAGACCGACCCGACTAACCCGCAGCGCATCGCGGCCTTTCACGAGAAGCCAAAGAACGCCGTGGGGCTCGCCGACTCGCCCCTCGAAGTGCTCGCCTCGATGGGCAACTACGTCTTCGACGCCGACGTGCTCGTCGACGCCGTCACGCGCGATGGTGACGACGCCGACAGTTCGCATGACATGGGCGGTGACATCGTTCCGGCCTTCGTGCGCGATGGCCGTGCCTTCGTCTACGACCTCAACAACAACGAGGTTCCGGGGTCGACCGAACGCGATCGCTTCTACTGGCGCGACGTGGGCACGATCGAGTCGTTCTTCGACGCCCACCAAGACCTCATCTCGGCCCTGCCCGTGTTCAACCTCTACAACAGCGACTGGCCAATCTACTCGCAGCAGCTCAACTCGCCTCCCGCGAAGTTCGTGCGCGACGCCGCCGGCAACACCGGCAACGTCGTTGACTCGATCGTGTCGCTCGGCGCCGTCATCTCAGGCTCCCTTATCGAGCGCAGTGTGCTCGGGCCATGGGTCACGATCGAGTCAGCAGAGGTGACCGACACCGTGGTGTTCGAGCGCGTGAAGATCGGCGCGGGTGCCGTCGTGCGCCGGGCTATCCTCGACAAAGAGGTAGTCGTGGCGCCGGGCGCCCAGGTGGGAGTCGACCACGACGCCGACCGCGCTCGCGGCCTCACGGTCACCGAGACGGGAATCGTGGTCGCCGGCAAGGGCGTCCGCATCGAGTAGAGCGGCTTCTGTCGCCCCGAGCCGCGCAGGAGCATCCACGATCATGGCGTCATTTCTGGTGGTGCTCGATGTTGACTCAACCCTGATCGAGCAAGAGGCCATCGAGCTTCTCGCTGATGAGGCGGGCGTGGGCGCTGAGGTCGCCGCGATCACCGCGCGTGCGATGGCCGGCGAGCTCGACTTTGCCGCATCACTCGCCGAGCGAGTCTCGTTGCTTGCGGGCCTCGACACCGCGGCGGTCGACAGGGTTGCCCCGCGCATCACGCTCACGCAGGGCGCACGTGAACTCGTCGCGGGTGCGCATGCGGCGGGCGGATGCGTTGCCGTGGTTTCCGGCGGATTCCACGAGCTGCTCGACCCGATCGCGCTCGAGCTCGGCCTCGACGCGCACCGCGCCAACCGACTCACCGCGGCCGACGGTCGCTTCACGGGTACGACAGCTGGACCCGTGATTGATGCGCCGGCAAAGGCCGACGCGCTCCTCGAATGGGCAGCACACTTCGACGTGCCTGTGCACCGCACGGTTGCCGTGGGCGATGGCGCGAACGACCTCGCGATGATGGCGACCGCCGGGTTGTCGATTGCCTTCGACGCGAAGCCCGTGGTGCGCGCCGCAGCGCACGTGAGCTTGCCCGATCGCGACCTCTCGGCCGTGCTCTCGGTATTGGGGCTGCGCTAGGGCTTAGTGGCCCATGCCCAGGCCGCCGTCGACCGGAATCACGGCGCCGCTGATGTAGGCCGCGTCGTCGCTCGCGAGCCACGTCACGACGCGCGCAACCTCGAGCGGCGTCGCGAAGCGACCCGCCGGAATGGCCTCTTGGTATGCCTTCTGCTGGTCTTCGGGCAGAGCAGCCGTCATGTCGGTCTCGATGAATCCCGGGGCGACGACGTTGGCCGTGATGCCCCGGCCGCCGAGCTCGCGCGTCAGCGAGCGCGCCATGCCGACAAGTGCCGATTTCGAGGCGCTGTAGTTGACCTGACCGGCGGAGCCGTAGAGCCCCACGACGCTCGAGATCAAGATGATGCGGCCGAACCGTGCCTTGAGCATCCCCTTCGATGCGCGCTTGACGGTGCGGAAGGCGCCCGTGAGGTTGGTGTCGATGACGTCGGTGAAGTCGTCTTCTGACATGCGCAGCAGCAGAGTGTCGCGCGTGATGCCGGCGTTCGCCACCACCACCTCGATCGGACCGAGTTCGGCCTCGACGGTCGAGAACGCGGCGTCGAGCGACGCGGAATCGGTGACGTCGGCGATGACGGTCAGTGAGCCCTCGGGGCCTGAACCAGAACGGGCCGTGACGGCCACGCGGTGGCCCTGAGCCACGAACTCTTGGGCGATCGAAAAGCCGATGCCGCGATTGCCGCCGGTGACAAGAACAGTGCGCTGGGTGGTCATGGCTCCCCAGCATATGCGCAACGTCGCGGGCTACCATCGCCGTGTGTCGAAGCCCACCCCCAGTGCCATTACGAGCCTGCCGACGTCGCCCGACGACGAGCGCCGCGAGCGCATGGTGCGCTACGCGGTTGCCATGGGAATTCGCATGGTGTGCATCGGAGCGTGCTTCGTGACGCCGGGATGGTGGATGCTCATTCCCGCGTTCGGCGCCATCGCGCTTCCGTACTTCGCGGTCATCGCCGCGAACACCGTTCGCTCCTCGCCGCGCGCCGCGGTCGAGCGCCCCGGGGCCATCCTGCCCATCAACAACCGCCCGTCGTCGAGCGAGCCCGCGTGATCGATCTGCCGGGTTCGATTTCGAGCGTGCGGTGCTCGCGCGCCGGATGCCGCGCCGAGGCCACGTGGGCCGTCAACTGGCGCAACCCCCGCATCCACACTCCCGACCGTGTCAAGGTGTGGCTCGCGTGCGATGAGCACCGCGACTTTCTGTACGACTACGTCGACGCGCGAGGGTTTCCGGTCACGATTACACCCGCGGGTGTTGTCGTCGACCGGGTTCCCGAACCGGGAGAATAGTTAGTTGTGAGCATTCTCTCGCTGGCCCTCACGCGCCGCTGGCTGGGGTGGCTCGCCTTCACGACCGTCTTCGCAATTGCGTGCGTCGCCCTCGCGCAGTGGCAGTGGGCGCGCCGTGTCGAGACCGTGGCCGAGATTCGCGTTGTCGCCCAGAACTGGGATGCCGCGCCCGTCGCTCTGCGCGAGGTTCTGCCGGGCGACACCCCGCTGGACCCCGATGCGGAATGGACCCCCGTTGCGCTCGAGGGCGAGTACCTCCTCGATCAGCAGCTGCTCGTTCGTAACCGGCCACTCACCGGCCGCCCCGGCTTCGAAGTGCTCACTCCCCTGCTGCTTGACTCGGGCGAGATCTTCATCGTCAATCGCGGCTGGCTACCGACCGGTGAAGCTCAAGACTCGCCCGACGTCGTGCCGTCGCCTCCCACCGGCACGGTTGAGGTCATTGCCCGCCTCAAGCCCGGTGAACCGACGATCGCGGGCCGTGGTGCCCCTGAGGGCCAAATCGCGACCATCAACCTTCCCGAACTCGTCGAACGCATTGAGGGCGGGGAGGTTGTCGCCGGGGCATATGGCCTGCTCGATTCCGAGTCTCCCGCTGCGGCCGAACGGCCCACCGCTGCGCTACGCCCCGCGCCCGACGAAGGCCCGCACTTGAGCTACACGTTCCAGTGGTACTTGTTCGCCCTGCTCGGGTTCATTGGCTTCGGGTGGGCGTTGCGGCACGAGCACCGGGCGATGCGCGCCGAAGAGACTGGCGTTCCGATTGAACCCCGCAAGCCGCGCCGGCCCACCGACGCCGACATCGAAGACGAGATTCTCGACGCGGGTTCGCCACGCGGTAGCTAGGCGAGCGAGATGAGCTCGGCGTAGTCCGCCGTCCAGAGGTCTTCGACCCCGTCGGGCATGATGAGCACGCGCTCGGGATTGAGAGCCGAAACAGCGCCCTCATCGTGGCTCACGAGCACCACGGCACCCGAGTAGCTCGCGAGAGCACCCAGAATCTCTTCCCGGCTCGCCGGGTCAAGGTTGTTCGTCGGCTCGTCGAGCAGCAGCAGGTTCGCCTTCGAAACCACGAGCGTCGCGAGCGAGAGCCGCGTCTTCTCCCCACCCGAGAGCACTCCGGCGGGCTTGAGTACGTCATCACCCACGAAGAGGAATGATCCCAAGACGCTGCGCGCCTCACGCTCGGTGATCGACTCGCTCGCGCTCATCATGTTTTCAAGCACGCTGCGCTTGACGTCGAGGGTCTCGTGCTCTTGCGCGTAGTAGCCCACACGCAGGCCGTGACCGGGTTCGATGGCGCCCGTGTCGGGAGCATCCACCCCAGCCAAAATGCGCAGCAGCGTGGTCTTGCCGGCACCGTTGAGGCCCAGGATGACCACCTTCGACCCGCGGTCGACCGCAAGATCGACCGCCGTGAAGATCTCGAGCGAGCCGTAGCTCTTCGAGAGATTGTGCGCCTGAAGCGGGGTCTTGCCCACGGGAGCCGGTTCGGGAAATCGCAGCTTGGCGACACGGTCGACAGCACGCACCTCGTCGAGGCCAGCCAGCATCTTCTCGGCGCGAGCCACCATCTGGTGCGAAGCTGCTGCCTTCGACGCCTTGGCGCCAAACTTCGCTGCCTGCAGCTGCAGTGAGGTGGCCTTCTTCTCGACGTTCGCGCGCTCTTTCTTGCGGCGCTCTTCGTCGGCTTCGCGCTGGCGCAGGTAGTTCTTCCAGCCCATGTTGTAAACGTCGATGACCGTGCGATTGGCGTCGAGGTAGAAGACGCGGTTGACGGTCTCTTCGACGAGGTGCACATCGTGGCTGATGACGATGAAGCCGCCCTGATAGGCCTTCAGGAAGTCGCGCAGCCAGACGACCGAGTCGGCATCGAGGTGGTTGGTCGGTTCGTCAAGAATCATCGTCTCGGCATCGCTGAACAGGATGCGGGCGAGTTCAATGCGGCGGCGCTGACCTCCCGACAGCGTGCTGAGCGGCTGGCTGAGGATGCGATCGGGAAGACTCAGGTTGCTCGCAATCGCCGCCGCTTCTGCTTCTGCCGCGTAACCGCCGAGCGCGTGGAACCGGTCGGTGAGTCGCCCGTACTGGCCCATCGCCTTCTCGGCCACGGCGGGGTTGCTGCTCCCCATATCGATCGACGCGAGTTCCATGTCGATGACGATCTGGCCGAGCCCGCGGGCGTCAAGAATGCGTGTGCGCGCGAGCTGCTCCGGGTCGCCAGCGCGGGGGTCTTGCGGAAGGTAGCCGATTTCGCCCGTGCGCGTGATCGTGCCACCCGTGGGCTGGCCCTCACCCGCAAGGGCGCGCGTCATCGTCGTCTTGCCGGCGCCGTTGCGACCCACGAGCCCGACTTTGTCGCCCTTATCGACGCGAAACGACACGTTTTCCATCAGCAAGCGCGCCCCGACGCGAATCTCGAGGTCTTGCACAGCGAGCACAGCGAACGTCCGTTTCTTTAGTGGGTTTCGACCACCACGCCGACGGGGTGCCAGCCCGATAGTCTAACCCTGTCCCCCGCACCCGACTTCTCGTAAGGAAGCCCCCGTGTCGATCGCCGCCACTCCGCTCGTCCGCCCCACGCTCATTGACCGCGTCGTGACCCGCACCTGGGTGAGCGACATCGCCCTGGTTGTTGCCGGCACCGCTCTTGTTGCCGTTCTCGCACAGGTGGCGATTCCGCTGTGGCCAGTTCCGGTGACGGGCCAGACCCTCGCCGTGCTCTTGGTCGGCGCTGGTCTTGGCGCCGCACGCGGAGCCGCGTCGCTCACGCTGTATGCACTTCTGGGCGCCGTGGGCTTGCCGATCTACAGCGAAGCGTCGTCGGGCTGGTCAGTGCTTCTCGGCCCCACCGGTGGGTACATCATCGGGTTCATCGCCTCCGCTGCCATCGTGGGATGGGCAGCCGAGCGCTCGTGGGACCGTGGCTGGTACAAGCCCATCATCACCTTCATCGGCGGCTCGCTCGTGGTCTTCGCTTTCGGCCTGCCGTGGCTCGCCGTGTCGCTCGGCCAACTCGGACTCCCCAACGACCTGCAGTCCGTACTCATTGCAGGCTTCTACCCGTTCATCATCGGCGGGCTCATCAAGGCTGCGATCGCTGCTGCCCTGCTTCCCGCCCTCTGGGCCGCTGCCGAGCGCTCACAGCGCTCACAGCGCTCCGAGTAACGCCGTAACGCCGAAGGGCCCCTGCCATATCTGGCGGGGGCCCTTCGGCGTGGAGCGGGGTGCGCACGGGCTCTCAGATGCTGAATCCGAGGCGCGTGTCGGCGGAGCGTTGGGCACTGAGAGCCCACCGGGCTCTCAGATGCTGAAGCCCAACGCTCTCATCATGTCGCGACCGTCGTCGGTGATGCGCTCGGGGCCCCACGGCGGCATCCACACCCAGTTGATGCGGAACTGCTCCACGATGCCGTCGAGCGAGTTCGCGATCGATTCCTCGATCACGTCGGTGAGCGGGCATCCCGCTGACGTCAACGTCATCGAGATGATGAGCGCGTCGCTCTCTTCATCCCATGCGAGGTCGTAGACCAGTCCGAGGTCAACAATGTTGACGCCCAACTCAGGGTCAACAACGTCTTTCAGGCCCTCTTCGACCTTGTCAAAGAGCTGAGGTTCGAGTGCGGTGGGCATGCGGTTAGCCTACGGTCGAGCCGGTCAGGTAACGGTCGTAACCCTCGTTTTCAAGCCGCTCGGCGAGCTCGGGGCCGCCCTCTTCTGCGACCTTGCCATCCACGAAGACGTGAACGAAGTCGGGCTGAATGTAACGAAGGATGCGCGTGTAGTGCGTGATGAGCAGTACACCGAGTCCGGTGTTCTCCTTCACGCGGTTGACGCCCTCCGACACGATCTTGAGCGCGTCAACGTCGAGGCCCGAGTCGGTCTCATCGAGAACAGCGATCTTCGGTTTGAGCAGCTCGAGCTGCACGATCTCGTGGCGCTTCTTCTCGCCACCCGAGAAGCCCTCGTTGACGTTGCGCTCGGCGAAGCTCGAATCCATGCGAAGCGCTTCCATCGAGCCGCGCAGGTCTTTGATCCACGACCGAAGCGCGGGCGCTTCGCCGTCGAGCGAGGTCTTGGCGGTGCGCAAGAAGTTCGAGACCGTCACACCCGGAATCTCGACCGGATACTGCATGGCCAAGAAGAGTCCGGCGCGGGCGCGCTCGTCAATGCTCATGGCAAGCACATCGACACCGTCGAGCGTGATCGAGCCGCTGTCGACCGTGTAGCGCGGATGCCCGGCAATCGTGTACGCGAGCGTCGACTTGCCCGAGCCGTTGGGGCCCATGATGGCGTGCGTCTCGCCCGAGTTGATGGTGAGGTTGACACCGCGAAGAATCTCTTTGGTGCCCTGGTCGGTCTCGATGCTGACGTGCAGATCGCGAATCTCAAGAGTGGTCATGTGTCGAATAGTCCTTACGAAATAGATGCCGAGCCGGCGATGTTCTGCGAGACGTCGACGAGAACGTCGTCACCATCGACCGTCGCGGCGTAGACGGGAACCGGCTCATAGGCCGGGAAGTTGCGGGGCTTCCCCGTGTCGAGAGCAAACTTTGACCCGTGGGCCCAACACTCGATGGCGTCGTCCTCGACGAAACCCTCGCTCAACGAGATTTCACCGTGTGTACACGTGTCGCCGAGAGCGTGAACGGCCCCGGCCGAATCCATGACGACCGCCACGGGCACGCCATCGACAACAACCTTCTTGGCGGATGCCGGGCTGAGTTCACTCAGCGAACAGACGCGGGTCGCGGTCATCTCACACCACCGCCACAGCGTCGAGCTCGGCTTCGACCGCGGCGACGAGCCGCGCCTCGAGCTCGGGCGCACCGATCTTCTGAACGACATCGAGCAAGAAGCCCAAGACGACCAGTCGCCGCGCTTCTGCCTCGTCGATGCCGCGTGACCGCAAGTAGAAGAGCTGCTCGTCATCGAATCGACCCGTGGCGCTCGCGTGACCCGCACCGGCGATGTCGCCCGTTTCGATCTCGAGGTTGGGGATCGAGTCGGCACGAGTGCCGTCGCTCAACACGAGGTTGCGGTTCTGCTCGTACGAGTCGGTACCCGTCGCGTCGCGCCCAATGAGCACGTCGCCCACCCAAACGGTGCGCGCTCCCTTGCCGTTCAGTGCGCCCTTGTAGTTGACGCGGCTGATGGTGTGCGGCGCGATGTGGTGCACGTAGACACGCTGCTCAAGGTGCTGGCCAGCATCCGCGAAATAAAGTCCGAGGAGTTGTCCGTCGGCGCCGGCTCCCGCGAGGTGAACAGAGGGGTTCACGCGAACGATCGCGCCGCCCAGCGAGACCACGACGTGCTTGAGTCGTGCGTCTTTGTCGACCCGCGCGAAGTGGCTCGAGAGGTGAACCGACTCGTCGTCCCACTCTTGCAGGGTCACGACGGTGAGGTCACTGCCCGCCTCGGCGACGATCTCGACGTTCTCGGTCAGTCGCGCGCTGCCGCGGTGATCGATGACCACGAGACCGCGCGCGTTGGGAGCAGCGGTGATGACGGTGTGGGCGGCTCGCGGCGAACGGTCGGTACCCGTGCGCGCGATCGTCACAGCGACGGGTTCTTCGCTCGTGAGCGTCACGGCAAGAGCCTTCTCGGCGCTCGACCAGGCGTTTGCGGCCGCGCGCTCTTCGGCGAGACCTGCTGTGCCGACGCGCGCGTCGTCGAGAGTGATCCACTCGGTGGTGACGCCAGCAGCTGCTGAGACCTCGGCGGGGAAGGCAGAGCCGTCGAGCTCGCCGTCAATGAGATCGCGAATCTTGTCGACCGGCGTGAGCTTCCACTCGAGCTCGCGACCGGTTACGGCCGGGAAGTCGTCGTGCGACGCTGACGCAAACCGCTCGTTGCGCGTCTGCACGGGCACGGGCGAGCCCGGGCCGTGCGCGTGCTGTTGCGTTTCGATCGTCGGTGCGTGCGGTGCGGGGGCGGAACTCATCTAGCCGACGCTGCCTTCCATGCTCATCTCGATGAGCTTGTTCAGCTCAAGTGCGTACTCCATGGGCAGTTCGCGCGCGATGGGTTCGATGAACCCGCGCACGATCATGGCCATGGCTTCGTCTTCGGGCAGACCGCGCGACTGCAAGTAGAACAGCTGCTCTTCGCTCACACGCGAGACCGTGGCCTCGTGACCCAGTTGCACGTCGTCGACGCGAATGTCGATCGCCGGGTAGGTGTCTGAGCGCGAGATCGTGTCAACGAGCAACGCGTCGCAGCGCACGGTGTTGGCCGAGTGGTGCGCGTTCGCGTCTACCCGCACTTCACCGCGGTAGCCAGCGCGGCCACCGCCGCGCGCGATCGACTTCGAGACGATCGACGACGTCGTGTAGGGCGCCATGTGGATCATCTTGGCGCCAGCATCCTGGTGCTGACCGGGGCCCGCGAAGGCGACCGAGAGCGTCTCGCCCTTGGCGTGCTCGCCCATGAGGAAGATCGAGGGGTACTTCATCGTCACCTTCGAGCCGATGTTGCCGTCGATCCACTCCATCGTCGCGCCCTCGTGCGCGACGGCACGCTTCGTGACGAGGTTGTAGACGTTGCTCGACCAGTTCTGAATCGTCGTGTAGCGAACGCGGGCGTTCTTCTTCACGATGATTTCGACGACGGCAGAGTGCAGCGAGTCGCTCTTGTAAATCGGCGCCGTGCAGCCCTCGATGTAGTGCACGTACGAGCCCTCGTCGGCGATGATGAGCGTGCGCTCGAACTGGCCCATGTTTTCGGTGTTGATGCGGAAGTAGGCCTGCAGCGGAATCTCGACGTGCACGCCCGGAGGCACGTACACAAACGAGCCGCCCGACCACACGGCCGTGTTGAGCGCCGCGAACTTGTTGTCGCCGGCCGGAATCACGGTGCCGAAGTACTCGGTGAAGAACTCGGGATGCTCACGCAACGCCGTGTCGGTGTCCATGAAGATGACGCCCTGGGCCTCAAGGTCTTCACGAATCTGGTGATAGACGACCTCCGACTCGTACTGCGCGGCCACGCCTGCGACGAGGCGCTGACGTTCGGCCTCGGGGATACCGAGCTTCTCGTAGGTGTTCTTGATCTCTTCCGGCAGCTCTTCCCACGTCGTGGCCTGCTTCTCGGTCGAGCGAACGAAGTACTTGATGTTGTCAAAGTCGATGCCCGACAGATCGGCACCCCAGAGCGGCATGGGCTTCTGGCCGAAGAGCTTGAGGCCCTTGAGGCGCAGGTCGAGCATCCACTGCGGTTCGTCTTTCAAAGCAGAGATGTTGCGCACGACGCTGTCGTCGATGCCGCGTCGAGCGGTCGAGCCGGCAGCGTCAGAGTCGCTCCAGCCAAACTCGTATTGCCCGAGACCCTCGAGCTCGGGGCGGTCGATGAGCACGTCAGACATGCGGTTCCTCTTCTCTCTTCCGATCCCAACCACAGTTGGTTCGGTGACATTCCGTGGACATCGCGCGGGTACGGCCTCTTCGGCAGACGCTCAACGAGCGTGCATACACTGAGGCCAGACGAGATGTCGTGCGCGGGGCCGCCGAGCAACCCCATAAAGCGTGGCCCGCGATCGACACTGACGATGAGCTTGTTCGATTCTATCGTGCGAAGCCTGAAAGAGGAGGAAGCAGACCGTGAATCGGCTGTGGCAGTGGCTGCCCATCTCAACCGCTGATCGACGCGTTCGCGTGCTCGCGTGGGCATCACTCGTGAGCCAGACGCTCATCGTCGGCACGGGAGGCGCCGTGCGACTCACGGGCTCGGGCCTCGGGTGCCCGACCTGGCCGCGGTGCACCGAAGACTCGTTCGTTGCGACCCCCGAGATGGGCATCCACGGCGTTATCGAGTTCGGCAACCGCCTGCTGACGTTTGTGCTCGTGATCATCGCGATTCTCGCGTTCGTATCGATCCTTCGCCTCCGTCGCGAGCGTCCGGAGCTTTTTCGGCTCACGGTCGCCCTCGGGGTCGGCATCATCATCCAGGCGCTCATCGGTGGCATCACCGTGCTGACGGGCCTCAACTCGTGGATCGTCGGAGTGCACTACATCGTGTCGGCAGTTCTCGTCGCGCTCGCGGCCGTCTACGTCTACCGCGTCTATCGCGGGCGCGCCGCGAGTGAGCTTGCGGTGCCGATCGGGGTGCGTATTCTCGCGATCGCGACGGCGGTCGGAGTCTGGGTGACCGTGCTGATTGGCATCGTCGTGACCGGGTCGGGGCCGCACGCCGGAGACGCAAGCACGCCGCGCAACGGTCTCGACAGCGAGTTGCTGCAGCACTTCCACTCGTGGCCCGCGTACGTGACGTTCGGCCTGACCCTCCTGCTCATCGTCGCAGCGTGGCGTTCCGGCCGGGCGCCACTGCTCCGCTGGTCATTGGCGCTACTCGCAGTCGAGGGCGTTCAGATCGCCGTCGGACTCGCTCAGGCCCGCCTCGGTCTTCCAGTCATCCTCGTGGGTGTGCACATGGTGCTCGCTTGTGTGCTTATCGCCGTCATGACGGCGGTTGTGTTGACCACGCGAAAGAGCGTCGACGAGACAGCTCGCGCATCAGACGCAGAACGCGAGACCGTCGCCAGCTAGAACGGCAGTAGCGGGTCGATTCCTACAGCGACGAAGAGCAACGTCAAGTAGGTGATGCTCGCGTGGAACACGCGCATGGGCTTCGCCTCGAGACCGCGAACGGCACGACCGTACAGGCGGTGGCTCTCGACGATGAACCATCCCCCCGAGATAAGGGCGACGGCGGTGTAGAGCGCCCCCATCGGTGCGATGGGGATAAGCAAGAGCGACGCGGCGACAGTCGCCCACGCGTACAGCACGACTTGCACGCCGACCGTGGCCCGATCGCGCAACACCGCCAGCATGGGCACGTGGGCAACGGCGTAGTCCTCGCGGTACTTCATCGACAGCGGCCAATAGTGCGGCGGGGTCCACAAGAAGACGACGAGAAACAGAATGAACGGCGGCCATGCGAGCGAGCCGGTCACCGCAGACCAGCCAATGAGCACCGGAAAGCAGCCGGCGATTCCGCCCCAGATGATGTTCTGCTCTGTGCGTCGCTTCAAGACGAGCGTGTAGATGACGACGTAGAAAAGAATCGCGGCGAGCGAGAGTGAGGCGGCCAGCCAGTTCGTGGTGAGGCCCAGCCACACGATCGACACAATGCCGATGGTGTACGCGAAGATGAGGGCCGCCCGGTCAGAGATCTCGCCCGTCACGAGCGGACGATTCTGGGTGCGGTTCATGACGCGGTCGATATCGCGGTCGATGTACATGTTGAAGGCACCGGCCGAACCTGCCGACAGGGCACCACCGATGAGCGTTGCGAGCACGAGCCAGATGCTGGGCAGGCCGTTGGCCGCGAGAATCATGACGGGCGCTGTCGTCACCAGGAGCAATTCGATGACGCGCGGTTTGGTCAGAGCCACATAGGCAGAAATGGTGCGGCGGATGCTCCGCGGTCGCGTCGTGACGGCGTGATCGAGGGCGGTATCCATAGCTCCTTCATTCCTGGCACAGAATTGCGAGCAGTCTACGGGAGCCACCTTGAGAGCTGACCCGGTGCGAACCGCACGTGGCATATGACCCTCTCTATACTGGCCAGGGTCGTCGATGCCCTGCACGCTTCCGATCGTGCAGGTGCACATACGGCCCGCATCCGTCTGAAGAAAGGGCAGTACCGACGCCATGACCGATCTGACCTGGGACGACCTCGACCGCCACGCCGTCGACACCGCACGGCTTCTCGCCGCCGACGCCGTTGAGAAGGTCGGCAACGGCCACCCCGGCACGGCTATGTCACTGGCACCCGTTGCCTACCTGCTGCACCAGAAGGTCATGCAGCACGACCCCTCTGACCCGCACTGGCTCGGCCGCGACCGCTTCATTCTGTCGGCAGGCCACAGCTCGCTCACGCAGTACGTGCAGTTGTACCTCGGCGGCTACGGCCTCGAGCTCGATGACCTCAAGGCTCTGCGTACGTGGGGGTCGAAGACTCCTGGCCACCCCGAGTTCGGCCACACCGATGGTGTCGAGATCACCACGGGTCCGCTCGGACAAGGCCTCGCTTCGGCGGTGGGCTTTGCCTACGCCGCTCGTTTCGAGCGCGGGTTGCTCGACCCTGCAACGCCGGCGGGCGAGAGCGTTTTCGATCACCACATCTACGTCATTGCCGGCGATGGCGACTTGCAAGAGGGCGTCACGAGCGAGGCCGGCTCGCTAGCTGGCCACCAGCAGCTCGGCAACCTCATCGCGATCTACGACTCGAACCAGATTTCGATCGAAGACGACACCAACATTGCGTTCACCGAAGACGTCGCTGCGCGCTACGAGGCGTACGGCTGGCAGGTTCAGACGGTCGACTGGAAGAAGACCGGCGAATACGTCGAAGACCTGCACGCGCTCCACGCCGCTCTTGAGGCCGCGAAGGCCGAGACGGGCAAGCCCAGCCTGATCATCCTCAAGACGATCATTGGTTGGCCTGCACCCACGAAGCAGAACACGGGCAAGATTCACGGCTCGGCCCTCGGCGCCGACGAGCTCGCAGCCACGAAGACGGTCATGGGCTTCGACCCCGCCGAGCACTTCGCCGTGAGCGACGACGTCATCACCCACACGCGCGGCGCTGTCGAGCGCGGTCGTGAACGCCACGCTGCGTGGAACACGCGCTTCGACGCGTGGGCCGCGGCGAACCCCGAGAACGCCGCGCTGCTCGCGCGCATGCAGGCCGGTGAACTGCCCGCCGAGCTCGACGCAGCCCTTCCTGTCTTCGAAGGCGGCACGAGCGTCTCGACGCGCGCCGCCTCGGGCAAGGTCATCAACGCGATCGCGGGCGTGCTGCCGGAGTTCTGGGGCGGTTCGGCCGACCTCGCCGAGTCGAACCTCACGACCATCGCGGGTGGCGGCTCGTTCGCACCGACCGAACACTCGACGCACGAGTGGAAGGCGAACCCCTACGGTCGCGTTCTGCACTTTGGCATTCGCGAGCACGCCATGGGCGCGATCCTGAACGGCATCGCCTTGCACGGCCGCACGCGTGTCTTCGGTGGCACGTTCCTGATCTTCAGCGACTACATGCGCCCGGCCGTGCGCCTCGCGGCCCTCATGAACGTCGCTGTCACGTACGTCTGGACTCACGACTCGGTCGCGCTCGGCGAAGACGGCCCAACCCACCAGCCCATTGAGCAGCTCGCCTCGCTGCGCGCGATTCCCGGGCTGGCAATCGTGCGACCGGCTGATGCCAACGAGACCGCCCACGCGTGGAAAGCCGTGCTCGAGCGCCGCTCCCCCGCCGGCATCGCGCTGACCCGTCAGAACATCCCCGTCTTCACGCGCGGCTCGGGTGTTGCCTCGGGCGATGAACTCGCCGCTGCACACCACGTCTCGAAGGGCGCCTACGTACTCGCCGAGGCCGCCAACGGTTCGCCCGACGTCATTCTCATCGCGACGGGCTCTGAGGTTGCGGTGGCGATGGATGCTCGCGCGCAGCTCGCTGAGCAGGGCATCCACGCCCGCGTCGTCTCGGCCCCCTGCCTCGAGTGGTTCGACGAGCAAAGCGCGGAGTACCGCGAGTCGGTGCTGCCGGCCAGCATCACCGCGCGCGTCTCGGTCGAAGCGGGCCTCGCCCTCAGCTGGCACAAGTACGTCGGCGACCGCGGGCGCACGGTGTCGATCGAGCACTTCGGGGCCTCGGCCGACTACCAGACGTTGTTCCGCGAGTTCGGTATCACGCCCGAGGCTGTTGCAGCAGCGGCGCGTGAGAGCATCGCCGCCCACTAGCTCGGTCGCCTGCGACCGCCCCGTTGATCACCACCTCTCACGATTGAAGGCACCATGACTTCCACCCCGACCGCACAGCTCAGCGACCTCGGCGTCAGCATCTGGCTCGACGACCTCTCGCGTGACCGCATCACCTCCGGCGGTCTCGCCGCGCTCATTACTGACCGCAACGTCGTGGGCGTCACGACCAACCCGACGATCTTCGCCGCCGCCCTCGCGACGGGCACCACGTACGACGCGCAGATTCGCGAGCTCGCCGCGGCGGGTACCGACGTGACGCAGGCGGTGTTCGAGATCACGACCGATGACGTCGCGGCAGCGAGCGACATCTTCGCGACGGTCTCGGCGTCGACGAACGGCCGTGACGGTCGCGTCTCGATTGAGGTCGAGCCGGGACTCGCTCACGACGCCGCAGGAACGATCGCTCAGGCGCAGCAGCTCTGGAAGAAGGTCGGGCGACCGAACGCCATGATCAAGATTCCGGCAACGGTCGAGGGCCTCGCCGCGATCACCGAGACGATCGCGGCGGGTATCAGCGTCAACGTCACGCTCATCTTCAGCCTCGAGCGTCACCGCGCCGTCATCGACGCCTACCTCGCCGGTCTCGAGAAGGCGCACGCTGCCGGCATCGATCTTTCGACCATCCACTCGGTTGCCTCGTTCTTCGTGTCGCGCGTCGACACCGAGATCGACAAGCGACTGGTCGAGATTGGCACGCACGAGGCCCTCGCTCTCAAGAGCAAGGCCGGCATCGCGAACGCGCGCCTCGCCTACGAGGTGTTTGAGCAGGCCTTCGCCACTGACCGCGCCGCAGCGCTGTTGGCCGCCGGTGCCAACGTGCAGCGTCCGCTCTGGGCGTCGACGGGCGTGAAAGACCCGAGCCTGCCCGACACCCTCTATGTGACCGAGCTGGCCGTGGCCCACACCGTCAACACGATGCCCGAAAAGACCCTGCAGGCCACCTTTGACCACGGCGTAATCACTGGTGATCTCGTGTCGGGCAGCTACGACGGCGCACGAGCGGTGCTGGCCTCGCTCGACGAACTCGGAATCTCGTACGACGAGGTGACGGCGCTGCTCGAGAAGGAAGGCGTCGAGAAGTTCATCGTGAGCTGGAACGAACTGCTCGACACCGTCAGCGCCGCACTCGAGGCTGCGCGATGACCGTCACGGTCGCTGCCCGCGGCGACGCGCAGCTCGCCATCGAGCGGCACGTTCCGGCGCTCGTCGAGCAGCTCGTGGCGAGCCGCATCACGGCTGGCGACAGCACGCTGTGGGGCCCCGCCGCTGAGGCTGAGGCGAGCATCCGTCTCGGCTGGACCCAGGCCGTCGCTGTCTCACGTCCTCTCGTCGCCGAGATCGTCGCGCTGCGCGAGCAACTTCTCGAGCGCGGCATCTCGCGCATCGTGCTGTGTGGCATGGGCGGCTCGTCGCTCGCGCCCGAGGTCATCACGCAAACCGCGGGCGTTCCGCTGGTCGTTCTCGACTCGACTGACCCCTCGCAGGTGTCAGCCGCTCTCGGAGAGCACCTCGGCCACACGGCCGTCGTGGTTTCGTCGAAGTCGGGTTCAACGGTCGAGACCGACAGCCAGAAGCGCAGCTTCGAGGCCGCGTTCCGTGCCGCGGGAATCGACCCGGCCGAGCGAATCATCATCGTCACCGATCCGGGCTCGCCCCTTGAGCAGGCCTCGACGGCTGACGGCTACCGAATCTTCACCGCCGACCCCACGGTGGGCGGCCGATACTCGGCTCTGACCGCGTTTGGGCTCGTTCCTTCCGGTCTTGCGGGCGTTGACCTGGATGCCCTCCTCGACGAAGCCGAGGCGGCAAGCCTGCCCCTCGCGGTCGACAGTGCTTCGAACCCGGGCCTGCAGTTGGGTGCCGCGATCGCCGGCACCTCGCCCCCGCGCGACAAGCTCGTGATCGTCGCTGATGGCACCCACATCGTGGGCCTCGGTGACTGGATTGAGCAGCTCATCGCCGAATCAACCGGCAAAGACGGCGTGGGCATCTTGCCGGTCGTCGTGGGTGTCGACGCGCCTGAGCTCACGAGCGGCGCGCCCGACATTCAGGTCGTTCGACTCGTCGCCGATGCCCGCGCCACGCGCGAGGTCGCTGACGGCGAGATCGAATTGTCGGGCACTCTCGGTGCTCAGCTGCTCACCTGGCAGTACGCCACGGCTGTCGCCGGGGTGCTGCTCGGCATTAATCCCTTCGATCAGCCCGATGTCGAGTCGGCCAAGGTCGCCGCGCGCGGACTCCTTGACGCACGCCCCGAGCCGGTTGGCGCGGCGTTCGTTGACGGTGGAGTCGAGGTCGTCGGGCCTTCTGACGTGCTCGGCACAGCATCCACGGTCGCCGACGCCGTACGCGCTCTTGAGGCAACCCTGTCACCCACGGGCTACCTGTCGGTGCAGGCCTACCTCAACCGCCTCGCGCACCCAGAGCTTGAGGTGCTGCGGCATCTCATCGCTGCGCGCACGCAGCGCCCGGTAACCTTTGGGTGGGGCCCTCGTTTCTTGCATTCCACGGGTCAGTACCACAAGGGTGGTCCTGCGATTGGCGCCTTCCTGCAGATCACGGGCTCGCTCGGTGACGACCTGGTGATTCCCGATCGCCCGTTCAGCTACGCGCAGCTCATCGCCGCCCAAGCGGCCGGTGACGCTGTTGTGCTGGCCGAGCACGGCGCGCCGGTGGTGACCCTGCGGGTGAACGACTCCGACGGCATCGCGGCCATCATCGCGGCGCTCTCCTGACCCGCTCCGCCACCACGAGGAGAACCATGGCCCCGGCCGCCATCGATCGCGACAACAATCCCCTGCGTTCCCCCGACGATCGTCGGCTCAACCGCATTGCGGGCCCCAGTGGGCTCATCATTTTCGGCGTGACGGGCGACCTCTCGCGCAAGAAGCTCATGCCCGCGGTCTACGACCTCGCCAACCGCGGTCTGCTTCCGCCCGGCTTTGCCCTCATTGGCTTCGCTCGGCGCGACTGGGCGACGCAAGACTTCGAGCAGGTCGTGCACGATGCCGTGAAGCAGTATGCGCGCACGCCGTTCAACGAAGAGGTCTGGCGACAACTCGCTGCGGGCATCCGTTTCGTCTCCGGAGACTTTGACGACGACGGAGCATTCGATCGACTGACGTCGACCCTCGCCGAGCTTGATCGTGAGCGGGGAACGATGGGAAACCACGCGTTCTATCTCTCGATTCCGCCGAAGTCGTTCCCCCTCGTGACCGAGCAGTTGCGGCGCAGCGGACTCGCCGAGGCCAAGCCCGGCGAGTGGCGTCGCGTGGTCATCGAGAAGCCATTCGGAAGTGACCTCGAGACGGCACGCGAACTCAACGATGTTGTCGAGTCGGTTTTTCCGCCTGACTCGGTGTTTCGCATCGATCACTATCTGGGCAAAGAGACCGTTCAGAACATCCTCGCGCTGCGTTTCGCCAACATGCTGTATGAGCCGATCTGGAACGCAAACTACGTCGACCACATCCAGATCACGATGGCAGAAGACATCGGGGTCGGCGGTCGTGCGGGGTACTACGACGGCATCGGCGCTGCCCGCGACGTCATTCAGAACCACTTGTTGCAGTTGCTCGCCCTCACCGCGATGGAAGAACCCGTATCGTTCGACGCGGCCGACCTGCGGGCCGAGAAAGAGAAAGTGCTGTCGGCGGTTCGCCTGCCGAAAGACCTGGCAACCGGCACGGCGCGCGGGCAATACGCGAGTGGCTGGCAGGGCGGTGAGTGGGTCACGGGCTTCCTCGAAGAAGAGGGCATGAACCCGCAGTCGGTGACTGAGACCTACGCGGCGATGCGGCTCGACATCAACACCCGTCGCTGGGCGGGAGTGCCCTTCTACTTGCGTGCCGGAAAGCGGCTCGGCCGCCGCGTCACCGAGATCGCCGTGGTCTTCAAGAGAGCACCGCAGTACTTGTTCGCCGAAGCCCAGACCTCGGCGCTCGGGCAGAACGCCCTCGTGATTCGCGTGCAACCCGATGAAGGCGTCACGATTCGGTTCGGCTCCAAGGTCCCTGGCGCGGGAATGCAGGTTCGCGACGTCACGATGGACTTCGGCTATGGCCACGCCTTCACCGAAGCAAGCCCCGAGGCCTACGAACGCCTTATTCTCGACGTTCTTCTCGGCGACCCGCCGCTCTTTCCGCGGCACGAAGAGGTCGAGCTGAGCTGGAAGATTCTTGACCCGATTGAGCAGTTCTGGGCGACGCAAGGCCGCCCTGAACAGTACGCGCCGGGAACGTGGGGCCCTCAGTCGGCCGACGACTTGCTCGCTCGCGACGGACGCGTCTGGAGGCGCCCATGATCATCGATCTGCCCGACACGACTGCGAGCAAGGTCTCGAAGACTCTCGTTCGGATTCGCGACGAAGCTGGCGCTGTAGCACTGGGCCGCGTGTTGACCCTCATCATCTCGAGCGAGATTGGTGATGAAGAAGACGTCATCGCGGCCGCCAATGAGGCGTCGCGCGAGCACCCCATGCGCATCATCGTCGTCTCAACTGACACCGCCGCGCCGGCAGCTCGCCTCGACGCTGAAATCCGCGTCGGCGGCGACGCGGGTGCCAGCGAGGTCATCGTGCTTCGAGCTCACGGCGAGACCGCGACTGACCTGCGGGGGCTCGTCACGGGCCTCCTCCTGCCCGACGCTCCCGTCGTGTCATGGTGGCCCGGTGAATGCCCTGATGCTGTGTGCGATACGCCTCTCGGGGCACTGGCCCAGCGCCGCATCACCGACTCCGCAGCCTCCGCTGACCCGCAAGCGGCGCTCGCGCGCATAGCTGCCGGCTACCAGCCCGGCGACACCGACTTCGCGTGGACGAGATTGACCCTGTGGCGCGCACAGCTCGCCGCAGCGCTCGATCAGCCCCCGTACGAGGCGATCACGAGCGTGCGCGTCTCCGGGGCTCCCGACAGCCCCTCGACGGCGTTGCTGGCGGCCTGGCTCGGGCTACGGCTTCAGGTCGACGTCGAAGTTGATGTTGCTGGCGAGAACCCGTCGACGGGCATCCACCGCGTGGTGCTCAACCGCGCGAGTGGCGAGATCAGCCTCGAGCGCACGCAACCGGCCGTCGCGACGCTGCACCAGCCCGGCCAGCCCACGCACGAACTCTCGTTGCCGCGCCGCGGCCTGCGCGAGTGCTTGGCGGAAGAACTGCGTAGGCTCGACCCTGACGACGAGTTCGGTGCCGTGCTCGAGAGTGGTTTCGGCGGCTCCACCGCTGCGTGAGCTCGGCGCCCCCGCTCTCAAGAAAGGCTCCACCCCGTGACCACCGAACGCCGCGTTCTTGTGCACTCCAACCGCGAAGCCCTTGCGGGCTCGGTTGCCGCGCGATTTCTCACCAAGATGATCGACCTGCTCGATGACCAGGCCGAGGCCCATGTCGTACTGACGGGCGGCAGCGTGGGCATTGAGGTTCTCGCGGCGATTGCCGCGCATCCCGGTCGCGATCAGATCGACTGGAGCCGCGTTCACTTGTGGTGGGGCGACGAGCGGTGGGTGCCGAAGGGCCACGCTGATCGCAACGAGCAGCAGGCGCGAGAGGCGCTCATCGATCGCATCGACATTCCTGCGTCGAACGTGCACGCGTTTCCGGCGTCTGACGAAGGGCTCGATCTCGAGGCCGCCGCTGTTCGGTACAACGATGAGTTGCTCGCGGCGGGCGAAGGCGCCTACCCCGTATTCGCAATCACTTTTCTCGGCGTGGGCCCCGACGGGCACATCGCCTCTCTCTTTCCTGAGCGTGAGGGCCCTCGGGTCGGTCACGCCGGTGTGATCGCGGTGCACGACTCGCCCAAGCCGCCGCCGCAGCGCCTTACCCTCACACTGCCGCTCATCAACACCTCAGAGCGCATTTGGCTCGTGCTGGCGGGTGCCGACAAGGCAGCAGCGCTCGGGCTCGCCCTCGCGGGAGCGTCGGTGGCCGACGTTCCGGTCGGGGGCGTACTCGGAACCAAGCGCACGGTCTTCTTCATCGACCACGATGCGTCGTCAGAGGTGCCCGAAGCGCTCATCGCCCCGACCAGTTACTGGACCGGGGCGATGGATCAAGCCAATTGGATGGCGGCCGAGTAGTAGCTAGGCCGTGCCGCGGCGCTGACGCAGCTTGACGAGTGCCTCGTCGAGAATCTGCGCGGCCTCTTCGTCGGTGCGTCGTTCTTTCACGTATGCCAAGTGCGTCTTGTAGGGCTCGTTCTTGGCAACCTGAGGAGGGTTGTTCTTGTCGCGGCCAGCGGGGAGTCCCGTTGACGGCGAGTCGATCATGTCGGGAATCTCGTCGTCGGGAAGGTTGGCGGCGAAGTGCCGAACCGTCTCGTTTCCAAGGGCGTCCCAGTAAGAGATCGAGATGCGCTCGGCGTGAATGCCGCGATCTTGTTCCCCCATCGGGCCCGAACCGACGCGCGAACCGCGAATGGCGCTGCCACCTGACACCATGCTGTGCTCCTTAGGCCGCGTCGAAGCGCGTGATGAGACCGAGCACGACGATCGAGCTCACCCACACGAGGGCAAGAATGATGGTGATGCGGTTGAGGTTGCGCTCAGCGACACCCGAGGCGCCGAGGTTTGACGTCACACCGCCACCGAACATGTCTGACAGCCCGCCGCCGCGACCGCGGTGCAGCAGGATCATGAGGGTGAGCAGAAGGCTCGTGATCCCCAGGATGACCTGGAGCACGACCTGAAGAATTTCCACGAATTGGACCTCTCGCACGATTCGAACAGTCTCCAACCCTACCGGACGGCGGGCGGAGGAAGGATCAGGCGGTTCCGACGTGCTTAGGGAACCGCGCGATGCTCGAAAACTCGTCGACGTCGAGGCTCGCGCCTCCGACGAGGGCGCCGTCAACATCCTTGTGCTTCATGAAGCCGGCAATGTTCGCCGCCTTCACGGAACCGCCATACAGGATGCGCGTGCGCTCTGCAGCGTCGTCGCCGAGTGCTGTCGCGATCGCAGCGCGCAGCGCTGCGCACACCTGCTGAGCCTGCTCGGGCGTTGCCGCCTGGCCGGAGCCGATCGCCCACACGGGCTCGTACGCGATCACGATGTCAGCGTCTGCCGCAAGGCCGTTGAGCACAACCTGCAACTGAGCCACCGGCACGGCAGACGGCCCATGCTTCTCAAGGTCGTCGGCCGTCTCGCCCACGCAGACAACAGGAACCAGACCGTGCCGCAAGGCTGCAACCGTCTTGGCCGCCACCACCTCATCGGTCTCAGCGTGGTACTGGCGGCGCTCGCTGTGCCCGATGATCACGTACCGGCAATCGAGTGCCGCGAGAAACGCGCCCGAGATCTCACCGGTGTACGCGCCACTGTCGTGCACCGAGAGGTCTTGCCCGCCGTAGCGAAGCTCGAGCTTGTCGGCGCTCACGAGGGTCTGCACACTGCGCAGGTCGGTGTACGGCGGAAAGACAGCAACCTCGACCTGACCGTAGTCGTGCTTGGCGTCGCGCAGGCTCCACGCGAGCTTTTGCACGAACGCGATCGACTGCAAGTGGTCGAGGTTCATCTTCCAGTTACCCGCAATGAGCGGGGTACGCGTTACTGCCATCCGAGCACCTCCAGGCCGGGGAGCTTCTTGCCTTCAAGAAACTCGAGGCTGGCCCCGCCTCCCGTAGAGACGTGGCCAAAGTCGTCATCACTAAATCCGAGCGCTCGCACCGCGGCGGCAGAGTCTCCCCCGCCCACGACGCCCAAGCCAGGCACGCGCGTCAGAGCCTCGGCAACAGCGCGCGTTCCCGCGGCAAACGCAGGGAATTCGAACACGCCCATCGGTCCGTTCCAGAACACCGTGGTCGACGATGCCACGAGGTCGGCAAATGCAGCCGCCGTATCGGGGCCGATGTCGAGTCCGATTCCGGATGCTCCAGCAGGGCCGTCTTCAATCGCCGACGCTGCCTGCACGGTGTGCGGAGCATCCGCGGCGAAGCGCTCGGCAACGACCACGTCTGTCGGCAACACGATCTGCACGCCGCGCTTCTCCGCCTCAGCGAGGTACCCGCGCACGGTGTCGAGCTGGTCGACCTCGAGCAGGCTTGCGCCCACCTTGTGCCCTTGAGCAGCGAGGAAGGTGAACAACATGCCACCACCGATGAGCAACCGGTCGACTCGCGGCAAAAGATGCGCGATTACGCCAAGCTTGTCGCTCACCTTCGAACCGCCGAGAACGACCGTGTACGGCCGTTCAGGGCGCTCGGTGAGGCGGTCGAGCACGTCGGTCTCGGCTGAAATCAACGAGCCCGCGGCGCTCGGCAGTGTCTGCGCAAGCTCGTAGACGCTCGCTTGCTTGCGGTGCACGACGCCGAAGCCGTCAGAGACCATTGCGTCTCCGAGCAGAGCGAGCGAGTCGGCAAACACCTGGCGCTCAGAGGCGTCTTTCGATGTCTCACCAGGGTTGAATCGCAGGTTCTCGAGAACCGCGATCTCCCCGTCGGCAAGACCAGCAACGGCATCCGCAGCAGAAGCACCTACGGTGTCGGTCGCGAACGCCACCGGCGCCCCCAAGAGCTCACTCAACCGCTGCGCGACGGGGTGCAGGCTATAGCGGGCGTCAGGGGCTCCCTCGGGGCGGCCAAGGTGCGAAACCACGACAACCTTCGCGCCGCGGTGCAAGAGGGCGTTGAGGGTCGGCAGCGAGGCACGGATGCGCCCGTCGTCGGTCACGACGCCATCAGCGAGCGGCACGTTGAGGTCGCACCGCACGATGACGCGCCGACCGCTCAGGTCGCCGAGAGATTCGATCGTACGCAGAGCCACGAAAACTCGTCCTGTCGTTGCTCCCGCCTAGAGGCGGGCGCCCACGAACTCGGTGAGGTCGACGAGGCGGTTCGAGTAACCCCACTCGTTGTCGTACCAGGCCGAAACCTTGACGAGGTTGCCGCTCACGTTGGTGAGCTCTGAATCGAAGATGGACGAGTGCGGGTTGAGCTGGATGTCGCTCGACACGATCGGGTCTTCGGTGTACTCGAGGTAGCCCTTGAGGCGTCCCTCGGCCGCTGCGGCCTTGTACGCCGCGTTGATCTTCTCGGCCGTCAGACCCTCGGTCGGAGTGATGATCGTGAGGTCGACGATCGAGCCGGTGGGAACCGGCACGCGGTACGACGAGCCGCTGAGCTTGCCTTGCAGCTCGGGAAGCACGAGGCCGATGGCCTTCGCAGCACCCGTCGACGCCGGAACGATGTTGATGGCTGCGCCACGGGCACGGCGCAAGTCGCTGTGCGGGCCGTCTTGCAGGTTCTGGTCAGCGGTGTACGCGTGGGCCGTCATCATGAAGCCACGCTCGATGCCGAAAGCGTCGTTGAAGACCTTGGCGAGCGGCGCGAGGCAGTTGGTCGTGCACGAGGCGTTCGAGATGATGACGTGGTTCTTCGGGTCGTAAGTCTCTTCGTTGACGCCCATGACGATCGTCGCGTCGTCACCGGTCGCCGGTGCCGAGATAAGCACCTTCTTGGCGCCACCGGCGATGTGCTTCTTGGCGTCTTCGGCCTTGGTGAATCGACCCGTCGACTCGATCACGATGTCAACGCCGAGCTCGCCCCACGGGAGGTTTGCCGGGTCGCGCTCTTCGAAGACACGGATGCGGTGACCGCCGACCGTGATCGAGTCACCATCGTGCGACACATCGTGGGCGAGAACACCGCCAACCGAGTCGTACTTGAGCAAGTGGGCCAAGGCCGCGTTGTCAGTGAGGTCGTTGACGGCGACAATCTCGATGTCGCTCCCCTGGGCGAGAGCCGCCCGCAGGTAGTTGCGTCCGATGCGGCCGAATCCGTTGATGCCGACTTTCACGCTCACGGTGTCTCCTGTTGCTCCGGCGCTCGAGAGCGCCAACGGTGGTGGTAGAGGTGGGGGTGTCACACAGCGTCGAAATAGCGATGGCCGGGGCATCAGCCCCGGCCACGACGCCTGTTACGACAGTAGCAGGAGCCCGTCGGTGTGCGAGCGCGCCGCCGCGAAGCGGTCAGCGACGTTCTTCCAGTTGACGATGTTCCAGAATGCCTTCACGTAGTCGGCCTTGACGTTTACATAGTCGAGGTAGAACGCGTGCTCCCACATGTCGAGCTGCAGCAGAGGAACGGTCGCCTGAGCCGTGTTGCCCTGCTGATCGAAGAGCTGCTGGATGATGAGGCGACGACCGATCGGGTCCCACGACAGCACACCCCACCCAGAACCCTGGATGCCCATGGATGCCGCCGTGAAGTGCGCGACGAACTGATCGAACGAGCCAAAGAACTCGTCGATCGCTGCTGCCAGTTCGCCCTCGGGCTTGTCTCCCCCGTCGGGCGAGAGGTTGGTCCAGAAGATCGAGTGGTTGATGTGGCCGCCCAGGTGGAACGCCAGGTCTTTCTCGAGACGGTTGATGTTGGCGAACGTTCCGGTCGCTCGCGCCTCAGCCATCGCCTCGAGAGCGCCGTTGGCGCCGGCGACGTAGGCCGCGTGGTGCTTCGAGTGGTGAAGCTCCATGATGCGAGCGCTGATGTGCGGCTCGAGCGCGGCGTAGTCGTAGCCGAGTTCGGGAAGCGTGTAGACAGACATGAGAGTGGTCTCTCCTCCTGGTAGGGCGTCCGGGCGGCGGGCTGCCGACGACCGTGCTGACGGTGGGTCAGTCTATCGAGGGCAACCGGCGAGGAGACCAGGATGTTCCCGCTCGGTCACCCAGATCGCCGGCCACGGCAGCCTCAGTCGAGGTCGAGATCAGGGGGCAAGTTGGCGTCGGTTCCCGGTACACCGAGCTGCTCAGCGCGCTTGTCAGCCATCGCGAGCAATCGACGAATGCGCCCCGCAACAGCGTCTTTCGTCATGGGCGGGTCGGCGTGATGCCCGAGCTCGTCGAGACTCGAGTCACGGAAGTCGAGACGCAACTGACCGGCATAGCGAAGGTGCTCGGGCACGTCATCGGCCAGAATCTCGAGGGCTCGCTCGACCCGCGAGCACGCGGCGACGGCTGCCTGCGCCGAGCGACGCAGGTTGGCGTCGTCAAAGTTCACGAGCCGATTGGCCGTTGCGCGCACCTCACGCCGAGCTCGGAGCGCTTCCCAGTCCCCCACGGTCGCTTCGGCGCCCATGAGACGCAGCATCTGACTGATCTTCTCGCCGTCGCGGATGACCACCCGGTGCACACCGCGCACCTCGCGCGCCTTCGCGGCAATGCCCAGTCGTCCGGCCGCCCCCACGAGAGCCATCGCCGATTCGTTTCCCGGGCAGGTGATCTCGAGAGCCGCTGATCGCCCGGGGTCAGTCAACGAGCCATGCGCCAAAAACGCGCCGCGCCAAACGGCGGCAAGCTCGTCACGTGATCCCGTCGTGAGCCGGTTCGGCAAGCCGCGCACGGGCCGGCGGCGCGCATCGAGCAGGCCCGTCTGGCGAGCGAGAGTCTCGCCACCCTCGAGAACGCGCACGACGTAGGCCGGAGTCTTGCGCATTCCGCCGGGCGAGAGCATCGCGGCATCGCTGCGCATCCCGTAAAGCTCGACCAGGTCTTTGCGCACGCGCCGTGCGATCTCGGGGGTATCGAGTTCAACCTCGACGGCAACGCGCCCCGAGATCAGATGCAGACCTCCCGCAAATCGCAAGACCGTGGCCAGTTCGGCCGCGCGCACGGTGGTTTTCGTGACTGCCAATTGCGAGAGCTCATGCTTCACATCAGCGGTCAAGGCCACAGCGGGCACATCCTCTCGAGTAGATCAGGTCGCAGGGGTACGACATTCGACCTTACTCGCGTCCGAGGTCGCGATGCTTCACCGTGACGTTCACATGTTGCAGTTGGCGCATGCGCTCGGCCAATTGCTCTACAAGCGCCACTGAGCGGTGTTTGCCGCCGGTGCAGCCGATCGCGATTGTGGCGTGCCGTTTGTTTTCGCGCGCGTAGCCGGCAAGCACGGGCTCGAGCATCGCGCCGAACGCGTCAAGAAACTCCTGTGCTCCTTCTTGAGCGAGAACGTAGTCGCTGACGGGTGCATCGAGGCCGTTGCTCGCCCGCAACTCGGGCTGCCAGAACGGGTTGGGCAAGAAGCGGGCGTCGGCAACGATGTCAGCGTCTGACGGGGTGCCGTACTTGAAGCCAAAACTCTGCAGTGTGACCTTGACGCCACCGCTGTCGTAGGCCGAGAACACCTCGGTCACGGTCGTCGCCAACTGATGAATGTTGAACTCGGTCGTGTCGATGATGATGTCGGCGAGCTCGCGCACTTCGAGCATGCGCTCGCGCTCGCGAGCGATGCCGTCGAGCAGAGTGCCGTCTTCTTGCAAGGGATGCGGGCGCCGAACTTGCTCGAAGCGGCGCACGAGCACCGCATCCGTCGCCTCCAAAAACACCACTCGAACCGTCTCGCGCGCACGCAACTCGATGATGATCGCGGCGAGGTCGGCAAACAGCTTGCCCCCGCGCACGTCAACTACGGCAGCGATACGCGGCAACGCGCTTCCGGGATGAACCGCAAGGTCGACGAGCGGTCGCAACATCTGTGGGGGCAGGTTGTCGACCACGTACCAACCAAGGTCTTCGAGCGCGTTCGCGACGGTCGAGCGTCCGGCGCCAGACATGCCGGTGACGATCAGTACGTCGTGCGGAACCGTGTCGGGCATGCGTCCTCACGAATCAAGAGTCGGGGGTTCCAGACTAACTGTCAGAGCGGAGTGCGCGGTGGACGAGCTGCGCAATGGCGGGGCCCACTCCATCGACCGCGGTGAGCTCGTCGACGGTCGCCGCACGCAACTGAGCTACCGAACCAAAGTGCTTGAGCAGGTCACTCGTGCGCGCCGGACCGAGCCCAGGGATGCTCGAGAGGCGACTACGAATGTCTCGCGACCGCGTGGTGCGCTGATACCTCAGCGCGAAGCGGTGAGCTTCGTCTCGAAGCCGCTGCAACAAGAAAAGCGCGTCAGACGATCGAGGAAGGATGACCGGAAAATCGCTGTCCGGAAGCCACACCTCTTCGAGCCGCTTGGCGATGCCGCACACCGCTATGTCGCTCAAGCCCTCGTCGCGGAGGGCTCGCGCCGCTGCGGCGACCTGAGGCTGACCACCATCGATGACCAGGAGCCCTGGTCGATAGTGGAATGACTTGCGCGTCGCCGGTGCCTCACCGAGTGGTGTCGCGCTTACGCTCTGTTCGTCATGCAGATAAGCCAATCGGCGGCGCAGCACCTGGTAGACGGCATCGGTGTCATCGCGAGCATCGGCGATGGCGAACTTTCGGTACTGATCTTTGCGCGGCAGGCCATCTTCGAAGACGACCATTGACGCCACCGGATTCGTTCCCCCGAAGTGAGACACGTCGAAGCATTCGAGTCGCAAGGGCGCTTCGGAAAGGCCGAGTGCCTCTTGAATGTCGGCCAAGGCTTGGGAGCGTGCCGCGAAGTCTCCGCTGCGACGCGTCTTGTACTGCACGAGAGCGCCCAGCGCATTCGTAGCCACCGTCTCAGCCAACGCGGCTTTCTCGCCCCGCTGGGCCATTTTCACGACCACGGCTCCGCGTTCGCCCGCTTCGCGTCGCGCTTCGCTGAGCACCGTCTGGAGGGCGCCGACGTCATCGGGCACCGCGGGCACGATGACCTCGCGCGCGGGCGCCGTGGTGCCGTCGTAGGCGTTCTGCAACACGGTGTCAACGAGTTCGGCCATGGTGACGTCGAGTTCAGTGTCGACGACCCAGCCGCGAACACCGCGAATGCGGCCGCCCCGAACGATGAACAGCTGAACGGCTGCGGCGAGTTCGTCGTAGGCAATACCGAAGATGTCCGCATCGGTGTCGTCATCGAGCACGACGGCACTCTTGGCGAGAACCGTTTCGAGCGCACCGACTTGATCACGGATGCGTGCCGCAGACTCGTAATCGAGCTCGCGAGCCGCGTCGGCCATTGCTCCCTTGAGCGCACGCACATAGCCAACGTCGTTGCCCGCCATGAACGAGGCGAAGTCAAGAGCAATTCCGCGGTGCTCTTCAGGGCTCACGCGTCCGACACAGGGCGCCGCGCACTTGCCGATGTCGCCGAGCAAACAGGGTCTGTTTGTCGCTTGCGCTCTCTTGTAGGTCGACTCATTGCACGAACGCATCGGAAATGCTTTGAGCATGAGATCGACGGTCTCGCGCACCGCCCATACCTTGGTGTATGGCCCGAAGTAGCGGGCGCCCGGGATTCCTCGTGTTCGCGTCACCATGACTCTTGGCACGCGATCGGCCAGTGTGATCGCGACATAGGGATAGGTCTTGTCGTCGCGGAACTTCACATTGAACGGAGGGGCGAACTCTTTGATCCAGGTGTACTCGAGAGAGAGCGCCTCGAGCTCGCTTCCGACGACGGTCCATTCAACGCCCTGCGCTGTCGTCACCATTCGACGGGTTCGCTCATGCAAGCTGTGCAGGGGTTGAAAGTAGTTGCTCAGTCGATTGCGGAGATTGTTGGCCTTGCCCACGTAGAGCACACGGCCGTCTGCGTCAGTAAAGCGATAGACGCCAGGCGCCGTCGGAATCTCCCCGCGCTGGGGGCGCCATGCGTCGCGCGGGGTCATCTCAGCGCTTCGTTCGCCCAGCAGCCGACGGTGTACTGGCGACCAACTCGCGCAAGAAGAACCCCGTGTGGCTTTCGTCGACGGTGGCGATGTGTTCGGGAGTACCGACCGCGAGCACCTGGCCTCCCCCAGCACCGCCTTCGGGGCCGAGATCGATGATCCAATCGGCTGCGCGAATGACATCGAGGTTGTGCTCGATCACGATGACGGTGTTGCCCTTGTCGACGAGTCCGTTGAGCACAAGCAAGAGCTTGCGCACGTCTTCGAAGTGAAGGCCCGTGGTGGGTTCATCGAGAACATAGACGCTACGACCGTTCGACCGCTTCTGGAGTTCGGTCGCGAGCTTGACCCGCTGCGCTTCGCCACCGGAGAGGGTGGTCGCGCTTTGTCCGAGACGCACGTATCCCAGACCGACATCGACGAGCGTCTTCAAGAAGCGGTGAATGGCCGAGATGGGCTCGAAGAACGCGGCAGCCTCTTCAATGGGCATGTCGAGCACTTCGGCGATGTTCTTGCCCTTGTAATGCACCGTGAGCGTGTCACGGTTGTACCGGGCGCCGTTGCACACTTCGCATGACACATAGACGTCAGGCAAGAAGTTCATCTCGATCTTGATGGTTCCGTCGCCGGCGCAGTTCTCGCAGCGACCGCCCTTGACGTTGAAGCTGAAGCGGCCCTGCAAATACCCGCGCGCCTTAGCCTCGGTGGTCTCAGCGAAGAGCGCACGAATGCGGTCGAAGACACCCGTGTATGTCGCCGGATTCGATCGAGGGGTACGACCAATCGGCGCTTGATCAACATGCACAACCTTGTCGAGGTGCTCAAGGCCGTGAACACGAACGTGCTTGCCGGGAACCTGGCGAGCCCCGTTGAGTTTGTTTGCCAGAACCTTGTAAAGGATGTCGTTCACGAGCGATGACTTGCCCGAACCGCTCACGCCCGTCACCGCGACGAAGGCGCCGAGCGGAAAGTCAACGGTGACGTCGCGCAGGTTGTTGGCCTTCGCCCCCTCGACCGTGAGCACGCGCGCCGGGTCAATCTCGCGACGTGTCATCGAGTCAACGACCCGCCGGCGACCGGCCAGGTAGTCGCCCGTAATCGAGGCGGGGTTCGCGATGAGTTCTGCATACGAGCCGCTGTGCACGACGCGGCCGCCGTGCTCTCCGGCCCCGGGGCCAATGTCGACAATCCAGTCGGCCGTGCGAATGGTGTCTTCATCGTGCTCGACGACGATGAGCGTGTTGCCGAGGCTCTTGAGCTTGACGAGCGTGTCGATGAGTCGTCGATTGTCGCGCTGGTGAAGACCGATTGACGGCTCGTCGAGCACATAGAGCACACCCGTGAGGCCCGAACCAATCTGCGTCGCGAGACGGATGCGCTGCGCTTCGCCGCCCGAGAGTGTGCCGGCGGCCCGCGCCATGCTCAAGTAGCCCAGCCCCACTTCGAGCAAAAACTCGAGTCGAGCGCGGATCTCGCGCAGCACCGCGGCCGCGATCGATGCCTCTCGCTCCGTCAGCGTGATGGTCTGCATAAACGCATAGGCGTCGAGCAGGCTGAGCTCGGCGACCGCCGAAATGCTGTGGCTGTCAACCGTGACGGCGAGCACCTCGGGCTTCAGCCGAGCACCGTTGCACTCTGAGCACGGCACTTCACGCAAGTACTCGGCGAAGCGCTGCTGCGACCAGTCGCTCTCGGCTTCAGCGTACTTGCGCTCAATGTAGGGAATAACCCCTTCGAAGCCCGTCGAATAGGTGACGTCACGGCCGTAGCGGTTTCGCCACTTGACGCGCACTTCGAAGTCGTTGCCCTCAAGAATCGCCTCTTGAGTGCTCTGCTCGAGTTCGCCCCAGGGCGTATCGAGCGAGAAGTCGAGGTCGCGACCGAGCCCGGCCAGTAGCTTCTGGAAGTAGCTATAGAGACCTTTACCCTGCTGATTCCACGGCAGAATAACCCCGTCGTTGAGGCTCAGGCTCGGGTCGCCGATCAACAAGTCGACGTCGACCGCCATGCGGGTTCCGAGCCCGGAACAGACGGGGCACGCCCCGAACGGCGCGTTGAACGAGAACGTGCGCGGCTCGATCTCGGTGAGTTGCAGAGGGTGCCGGTTGGGGCAGCTGAGCCGTTCGCTAAAGGTACGGGTGCGGTCGGCCGCCGACGCTTCACGGTCAACGAAGTCGATGACGACAAGACCGTCGGTGAGCCCGAGAGCCGTCTCAAGTGAGTCAGTGAGGCGCGTCAACGCTTCATCATTCGCCACAAGGCGATCGACCACCACGGCGATGTCGTGCTTGATTTGCTTCTTGAGCACGGGGGGCTCGCTCAGCTGGATCTGTTCACCATCGACGACTGCCCGCGCGTACCCCGAGGCGGCGAGCTCGCGAAACAGGTCGACGAACTCACCCTTTTTCTGGCTGACGACAGGAGCCAGCACTTGAAAGCGTGTGCCGGTCTCGAGCGTCATGAGCTCGTCAGCGATCTGTTGCACCGTTTGGCGCTGGATGCGCTCGCCACACTCGGGGCAGTGCGGAATGCCGACTCGTGCCCACAGCAGACGCATGTAGTCGTAGATCTCGGTGATCGTGCCCACCGTGGAGCGGGGGTTGCGGTTGGTCGACTTTTGATCAATCGACACCGCCGGGCTGAGTCCTTCGATGAAGTCAACATCGGGTCGATCAACCTGACCGAGAAACTGGCGCGCATAGGCCGAGAGCGACTCGACGTATCGGCGCTGGCCCTCAGCGAAGATCGTGTCGAAGGCGAGCGAGCTCTTTCCTGAACCCGACAAGCCCGTGAAGACCACGAGTGCATCGCGGGGAATGACGAGGTCGACATCGCGCAAGTTGTGTACGCGCGCGCCACGCACGCTCAGATGGGGAGCAGTCTCAAGAGGGGTTGCCGACACTCTGGTCATTCTAGGCGGGGGCTCTGACAGTCCTCCGTGTAGGCGAGTTGCACCACGCTTAGGCCTCGGACAGGCCGTCAATCGGGTAGTGCGTTGCGGTTTCGGCAGCGGCTGTCCCCGCGTACGGCCATGTGGCCGCCGCGGGTTGCTGACCGGTTCTGCGAGCGATAATCCAACTCGTACCGGCGGAATGAGTCGTGCTGAAGGCGAGCATTTTCGAACGCGGATCGTCAGCAGCCAGGTCGTCGGGCTCCACCTGCATGCGGACGTCTGTTGACGCTCCGGTCTCGACGACCTCGAAACCAAGCGCCGGGGTGAAGAGCTGACGGAGTCCCCCGGTGGACATGCGCCAAAAGTCGTTGGGTTGAGCGTGGGTTGGCCAGGCCCACGGTGCGTGGTGCACCGCGTACCCGCCGGGAACCAGCACACTAGAGCACGCGCGCGCGACAATCCATGGCGCAGCGACGTGCTCAAGCAGGCTTCCTGAGTACACGATCGCGACGCTCTCCGTGCCGAACACGAGGTCAAGTTCGTGCACATCGGCAACGACGTCGACTCCGATGCCGGGATGAATATCGACCCCGACCACTGTGCGGCCAAGAAACTTGGCGCGCAGACGCAAGTCAGCATCTTCTCGATGAGTACGGACACCGAGAGCAAGTACCGAGCCCTCCGGTGCCGAGTCGACCGCCTCGCGAAGAGCAACGTCCCAATCGCGCCCCTCGGCAGCGCTGGGAACGACAGGGAGGGGGTGGCGGGGGGCCGACACGACCGCGGTATAGGTGACTCCGTTTTGTTCCCCACGAAACACAAGCTCAACGTCAGGTGGTCCCGGTAGGTACACCGAGAAGCCCGCCGCAATCATGTCGACAGACCCGTCAAAAAAGGCCGGGAGGTCTGGTCGCTTCAATGCGCTCACTTGGGCGCTGCCCGAACGGGTCTCGAGCCACATGCGTTCGAGCGGAGCACCATCGACGTGCGCCCAACCGACCACATGCATACCGTGCGCATCGCACCAATAACGGTCGATCATGACGCCTAAGGCCGACCGTGCCGAAGCAGGCGCCGCCGGCAGCCTACGTCGGAAGACTGACACGCATCAATGGTAGTCGCGCCCCATTACCGCTAGGACAGAGTGAAGCTCGGCGGCATGCTGTCATCGGGGCGCCTTAGCGCACGTGGCCGGCGTCGACCATGCCTCGCAGATCTTTCTTGAGGTCTTGCACTTCGTCGCGGAGACGGGCTGCAAGTTCAAACTTCAGTTCTTCAGCCGCCGTGAGCATCTGGGCGGTGAGGTCGGCGATGATCGACTCGAGTTCTGTCGCTCCGGCCGCCGCGAGTCCTTCTCGACGGATTGCCGGAGTCGCCGCACGCTTGCCCCCCGTCGCGCGAGAGTTTCCGCGACTCGCAAGAAGTTCGGCGGTGTCGGCACCCTCTCGCACCAGTTGGTCGGTGATGTCAGCGATCTTCTTGCGCAACGGTGTCGGGTCGATGCCGTTCTGCGTGTTGTAGGCGATCTGACGGTCACGGCGCCGTGTGGTCTCGTCGATCGCCTTCGCCATCGACGGTGTCACGACGTCGGCATACATGTGAACCTCACCCGAGACGTTCCGAGCCGCTCGCCCGATGGTCTGAATAAGCGAGGTTGCCGAGCGCAAGAAGCCTTCTTTGTCGGCGTCGAGAATCGCAACGAGCGAGACTTCGGGCAGGTCGAGACCTTCACGCAGCAGGTTGATGCCCACGAGCACGTCGTAGACGCCCTGGCGCAGTTCACTCAGGAGTTCAACGCGACGCAGCGTGTCGACGTCCGCGTGCAGATAGCGCACGCGAACGCCGGCCTCCGTAAAGAACTCGGTCAGTTCTTCCGCCATCTTCTTCGTCAGCGTGGTCACGAGCACGCGCTCATCGCGTTCTGTGCGCTGCCTGATTTGCTCAAGCAGGTCGTCGATCTGCCCCTTGCTGGGCTTGACCACAATCGCGGGGTCAACGAGGCCGGTGGGCCGAATGATCTGCTCGACGACCGAGTCGGTGATGCCCAGCTCGTACTTGCCGGGTGTGGCAGAGAGATAGACCTTCTGGCCGGTGCGATCCAGAAACTCTTCCCACCGCAGCGGGCGGTTGTCGAGAGCGCTCGGCAACCGGAAACCGTGCTCGACGAGCGTGCGCTTGCGGGATGCATCGCCCTCGTACATGGCGCCGATCTGCGGCACGGTCACGTGACTCTCGTCAATCACGACGAGGAAGTCTTCGGGAAAGTAGTCGAGCAAACAGTTCGGCGGCTCACCGGGCGCTCGGCCATCGATGTGCCGCGAGTAGTTCTCGATGCCGTTGCAGAACCCGATCTGTTCCATCATCTCGATGTCGAAGGTCGTGCGCATGCGTAAGCGCTGGGCCTCGAGCAACTTGCCTTGGCGCTCGAGCTCAGCCAAGCGCACCTCAAGCTCTTCTTTGATCGTCACAATCGCACGCTGCATTGTGTCGGGCGAGGCCGCGTAGTGCGTGGCCGGGAAAACGGAAACGGCATCGAGCGCGCGCACAACATCCCCCGTCAGAGGATGCAAGGCGTAGAGCGCCTCAACCTCATCGCCAAACATCTCGATGCGGATGGCGAGCTCTTCGTACATGGGAATGATCTCGATGGTGTCGCCGCGCACGCGAAACTTGCCGCGCGAAAAGTCGATGTCATTGCGCTGGTATTGCATGCCCACAAACTTGCGAATGAGCGCGTCACGCGGGATGCTCTGGCCAACCTGTAGCGCCACCATTGCCTCGAGGTACTCTTCAGCCGCCCCGAGTCCATAGATGCACGAGACCGTGGAGACCACGACAACATCGCGCCGGCTCAGCAGCGAGTTGGTCGTCGAGTGACGTAAGCGCTCAACCTCGGCATTAACCGAGCTGTCTTTCTCGATGAACGTATCGGTTTGCGGAACGTAGGCCTCGGGTTGGTAGTAGTCGTAGTACGAGACGAAGTACTCGATCGCGTTGTGCGGCATGAGGTCACGAAACTCGGTCGCGAGCTGAGCGGCGAGGGTCTTGTTGTGCGCGAGAACCAAGGTGGGTCGCTGCACTTGTTCGATGAGCCACGCGGTCGTCGCCGACTTGCCGGTGCCCGTAGCACCGAGCAGCACGATGTCGGTCTCGCCCGCATTGATGCGGGCTGCCAGCTCGGCGATCGCCTGCGGCTGGTCGCCGCTCGGGATGTAGTCGCTCACGACCTCAAAAGGCCGCACCGAACGCGTGGGTTCCATGAGCCCAGACTACGAGAGGGGGCCTGACACTCCGGTGTGCTGGTCGCGTTGTGCGACGAGGCGCTGCCAGAGAGCATCCACTTGCTCCATCGTGTGGTCGAGCGTGCCGCTCGAGTCGATGACCACATCGGCCACGGCAAGGCGTTCGTCATCGCTCGCTTGCGCCGAAACACGCTGTTCTGCGGATGCTCGATCAAGGCCGCGCAGAGCAACCAGCCGCTCAACCCTCACGTCGGCCGGCGCGTGCACCACGACGACGAGGGAGAACTCACTCGCCGAGCGCGCCTCGACGAGCAGCGGAACGTCGTAGACGACGATCGCGCCCGGGTCATGGGCAGCGATTGCGGCGAGCCGCTCTCGGTAGAGCCGGTGCACTTCGGGGTGAACGATGGCATTGAGATCAGACCGGGCTTGCGCGTCTACGAACACGATGCTGCCGAGTGCGGCACGGTCGAGGGTTGCGTCAGGCGCGAGCACCGCATCCCCAAACCGTTCGTGGATGGCACGCAGGCCCGGAGAGCCTGGAGCCACCGCCTCGCGGGCAAGCACATCGGCGTCGATGACGACCGCACCGAGGTGCGCGAGTCGCGACGCGACCACGGACTTGCCCGCCGCTATTCCGCCTGTGAGCCCGATGACATCCACGCGGCGACCCTATCTCGTTGAGCCCCGCGGGAGCGGGTAGCATGACTCGCACGCGCCCCAATGGAGGTCTTCCGTGCTCGAACTGCTCACCGGTACTGGGCTGGCGGTAGCCGCCGGGCTCAACGCCTATGTGCCGATGCTGGTCTTGGGACTCGCCGGCCGTTTTCTCGACTTTGTTGAGCTGCCCGCAGCGTGGGCATGGCTCGAGAACGAGTGGGTGCTTCTGATCCTCGGTGTACTGCTCGTGATCGAGTTGGTTGCCGACAAGATTCCGGCCGTCGACTCGATCAATGACGTGATTCAGTCCATCGTGCGCCCCGCCGCGGGCGGCATCGTGTTTGGCACGGGTGCGTCAACGACCACGGCCGCGGTGACTGACCCCGCCGCCTTCTTTGAGTCCAGTGCGTGGGTGCCTGTCGTGACGGGCGTCGTGATCGCGCTCGTGGTGCACGGCGCCAAGATGTTCGTTCGGCCCGCCGCAAACGCCCTCACGGCTGGCGCCGCAGCACCCGTGCTCTCGACCGGCGAAGACATCGGCGCGCTTATGTTCAGCCTGTTCGCGATTCTGATTCCCATCTTGGTCATCGTCGCGGTGATCGCGCTCATCGTTCTCGTGTTCACGATGTTCCGTCGGCTGCGCAAGCGTCGACAGAGCGTCGCACCCGCGTAGTCGCAACAACGACGAATGGGCCGCCCCGATCGGGGCGGCCCATTCGTGTGAGAGCGTCAGCGAAGTCGCGACACCAGCGTCACGAGTGATCAGCTGTTGTTCGAGAGCTTCTCGCGCAGAGCAGCAAGCGACTCGTCGTCTGCGAGCGTGCCGACAGCGGTCGCCTCGCTCGAGAAGCTCGAGCCGGCCGCGGCCGGAAGCTCGAGGGTCTCTTCCTCGACGAGCGCCGTCGCAACCTGCTTCTTGTGGAGCTCCCAGCGAGCCTGAGCGGCTGCGTAGTCTTGCTCCCACTTGGCGCGCTGCTCGTCGAAGCCGTCTTTCCACTCGCCCGACTCGGGGTCGAAGCCATCGGGGTACTTGTAGTTGCCGGCCTCGTCGTACTCGGTCGGCATGCCGTACACCGCGGGGTCGAACTCGACGCCCTCGGGGTCGACACCCTCGTTGGCCTGCTTGAGGCTCAGCGAAATGCGGCGACGCTCGAGGTCGATGTCGATGACCTTGACGAAGACCTCGTCGTTGACCGACACGATCTGCTCGGCGAGCTCGACGTGCTTGGCCGAGAGCTCCGAGATGTGCACGAGGCCCTCGATGCCGTCGGCGACGCGAACGAACGCACCGAACGGAACCAGCTTGGTGACCTTACCCGGAGCGACCTGACCGATCGCGTGCGTGCGTGCGAAGACCTGCCACGGGTCTTCCTGGGTCGCCTTGAGCGAGAGCGACACGCGCTCGCGCTCGAGGTCAACCTCAAGAATCTCGACGGTGACTTCCTGGCCAACCTCAACGACCTCGCTGGCGTGCTCAATGTGCTTCCAGCTCAGCTCAGAGACGTGAACGAGACCGTCGACGCCCCCGAGGTCAACGAACGCACCGAAGTTGACGATCGACGACACGACACCCTTGCGAACCTGGCCCTTGGCGAGGTTGTTGAGGAACGACGAGCGGCTCTCAGACTGCGTCTGCTCGAGCAGAGCGCGGCGCGAGAGAACCACGTTGTTGCGGTTCTTGTCGAGCTCGAGAATCTTGGCCTCGATGTCTTGGCCGAGGTAGGGAGTGAGGTCGCGAACGCGGCGCAGCTCGATGAGCGACGCGGGCAAGAAGCCACGGAGTCCGATGTCAACGATGAGGCCACCCTTGACGACCTCGATGACCGTACCGGTGACGATGCCGTCGGCGTCTTTGATCTTCTCGACGTCGCCCCATGCGCGCTCGTACTGTGCACGCTTTTTGGAGAGGATCAGGCGACCCTCTTTGTCTTCTTTCTGAAGAACGAGGGCTTCGACGGTGTCGCCGACAGAAACGACCTCAGAGGGGTCGACGTCGTGCTTGATCGACAGCTCGCGCGAGGGGATGACACCCTCGGTCTTGTAGCCGACGTCGAGGAGAACCTCGTCGCGATCGATCTTGACGACGGTTCCTTCAATGAGGTCACCGTCGTTGAAAAACTTGAGGGTCAGTTCGACCGCGGCCAAGAAGTCTTCAGCAGAACCAATGTCGTTAATGGCGATCTGCTTGGGGGCCTGGGTCGTTGCGGGGGTCATGTAGTGGGTGCTCCGATGCGGACAGGAATCAGGCCTGAGCGACGTCGTGCTGGTGTCGCCCGGGCATGCGGACAGGATTGCCGTCAAATCGACGACTCTCCAGCTTATCCTGCGGCTGGTACGGGCGGCAAACCCCCGAGGTGAGCGGCCAACTAGCGGTTCAGGATGTTCGCGAGCGCAGCATCCAGCCGCGGGTGCTCGAACCGGAAGCCGGCGTGCTCGAGTCGCTCGGGAAGCACCCAGCGGCTCTTCAACACGAGTTCGGTCTCGGATCGAATCACCCACGTGCCCAGCTCGAGCATCCAGCGCTGCAGAGGCATGCCGAACGGCACGCGCAGCACCTTGCGAAGGTGCGCCATGAGTTCTCGATTGGTCTCAGGGTTGGGGCTCGAGACGTTGACGGGTCCGCTGATCGTGGGCTCGTGCTCGAGCCAGTGGTGCACGCGCACGACATCGTCGAGGTGCACCCAGCTGAACCGTTGTTCTCCCCCGCGGCTGCCGGGCTCGTGCCCGGTACCGGCAGCGCGTCGAGCCGGACCAACCGGCCAGGAACCGTCACACTGCGGTCCGCCGAGCCCGAGGCGGGCCATCATGGCGAGCGGAGCGAGAGCGCTGCCGTTACCGAGAACAATGGCCATCCGGAGGGCGACGCGTCTCGTGGCCGGCGTCGGGGCAGCATGCAGCGCGTCTTCCCAGGCGCGCGCGACCGACACCGAGAACCCGGTGCCGAGCTCGCCCGTTGATTCGGTCTGAGGCCGATCCATGGCGTGGCGATAGATCGTGGCGGTCGACGCGTTGATCCAGAGCGCGGGCGGGCTCGAGGCTGCGGCGATCGCCGCGCCAAGCGCCGTCGTCGTCTCGACTCGCGACCGAAGAATCTCGGCTCGATTCGCCGGGCTATAGCGGCAATTGACGCTGCGACCGGCGAGGTTCACAACGGTCGACGCACCGTCGACGAGAGCGGCAATCGCGGCCGGATCGCTGCAGGTGGTCGACTCTCGGCGACCAATGAGATCGACGTGGCGTCCCGCCTCGCGATACGAGGCCACTAACCGCTGCCCCACGAACCCCGACGCGCCCGCGACAACGACGCGGCCGAGTGTGGTCTCGCCTCGTTCGGTCACTCCCCTAGCCTCGCACGCCCAGGGTGCGAGTCCGACTGAACGCGGTAGTCGAACCAGCCGTGGTAGCCATAGACGAGCCCCACACCGGGCATGATCACGCGCACGTCCACGTGCTGGCGCTGCGCAGACTCATCCCACCGCTCGACGAGGGCGACGCGCGGCCGCACGACCCGCGGAACGCGCCACCAGACGCCGGCGAGTCGCACGCGCACGGCACCCGAACGGGCGACGAGCGCCCCCTCGCGGGCCGACACGTGCAACGCCGCTTCGAGTCGGCCGCCGGATCCGAGCGCGTCGACAGCGAGGCCGCGGTGCACGCGCACACGGTCAACCATGACGCGCTCGCGCCGCGCGAAGCGCAGCGTGCGGGTCGCGCGAATCGCGCCGTCAGCATCCGCTCGATTCTCAATCGTGAACGGGATGCTCACGCCGTGCTCGGGAAACGCAATGCCGAACCGCGCCGCGACCCAGAGCGCGGGCCGCATCACAGCAGACTGACACCCGGCTTCGGTGAACTCACCCACGCCGATGCCAACCGACCCCATCGGGATCGCTCGAACGTAGGCGCGAATTCGTGGGTGCAGCTCGTCGACGTGGTCACCGAGTGCTGCCTCCCACGCCGAGCTCACGGCGTCAGCCGAGCAGCGCTGACTTCAGCGTGTCGAGGCCCACACCACCGAGGTCGAGGGCGTTCTTGTGGAACACCTTGTTCGAGAACGCGGCGCCCTCTTTGGCCTTGTAGGCGTCGCGAATCTGTTCCCAGATGCGCTGGCCGACCTTGTACGACGGGGCTTGACCGGGCCAGCCGAGATAGCGGTTCACCTCGAAGGTCACGAAGCCGTCGTTCATGTTGACGTTCTTGCGCATGAACGCGAAAGCGTCGTCGCTCGTCCAGACCGCCCCGGTCTCGGGGTGAATTTTGCCGAGGTGCACGCCGATGTCGAGCACGACGCGTGCGGCGCGCATGCGCTGACCGTCGAGCATGCCCAAGCGGTCGGCGGGGTCGTCGAGGTAGCCCAGTTCTTCCATGAGGCGCTCGGCGTACAGCGCCCAGCCCTCGGCGTGTCCGCTCGTGCCCGCGAGGAGGCGACGCCACGAGTTCAACTGTGCGCGGTTGTAGACGGCCTGGCCGATCTGCAGGTGGTGACCGGGAACACCCTCGTGGTACACCGTCGTCGTTTCGCGCCAGGTATCGAACTCGTCGACGCCCTCGGGGATGCTCCACCACATGCGACCCGGCCGAGAAAAGTCATCCGTGGGGCCCGTGTAGTAGATCGCCCCGCCCGGGGTCGGCGCGATCATGCACTCGAGCTCCTTCACCGGCTCGGGAATCTCGAAGTGCGTGCGCGAAAGATCGGCGATCGCGGTGTCGCTCAGGTTCTGCATCCAGGCCTTGAGGGCCTCGCGCCCGTGCAGCTTGCGCGAGGGGTCTTTCTCGAGGTGCGCGATGGCTTCGGCCACGCTCGCACCCGGCAGGATCTCGCCGGCAATGCGGGTCTGCTCGGCGGTCATGCGCGCGAGCTCTTCGATGCCCCACTCGTAGGTTTCGTCGAGGTCGATCGTGGCCCCGAGAAAGAGCCGCGACATCAGGCCGTAGAGGTCACGACCGACCGCGTCGTGTTCACGCGCGGCCGGGGCTAGCTCGGTCTCAAGAAAACTCGCGAAGGTTCCGTAGGCCTCCGCTGCGGCAGCAGCATGGCGAACGAGGTCGGCACGCAGAGAACTCGGCACCTCGCCGCCGTCGATCTCTGCCTCGGCCGCGAAGCCCGGGAAGAAGCCGTCGGCCGCCGCATTGCGTCGAGCCTGGTCGAGCACCTCGACCACCTGGCGGCGAGCGGGGGTGTTGCCCGCGGCAATGCCCTCACGCAGGGTCTCGGTGTATCCCTCGAGCGCTCCAGCAACATTGCCGAGCTTGCGGGCGATAACCGCCCAATCGTTCTCCGTCGACGTCGGCATGAGGTCGAAGATCTCGCGGATGCCCTGCGCGGGTGACGCGATGACGTTGAGGTCGCGCTGATGCCAGCCTGCGTCTGCCAGCTCGCGGTCGAGCGTGAGCGAGGCCGAGAGATCGGTCACCGTCACGTGGTCGGTCGGATCGGTCGACGTTGCGGCTGACAATTGCGCGAGTGCGGCGCGCGTTGCCACGTCGTACTGAGCGAGTCCGGCCGGCGAGAAGTCCTGATACTCGTCGTGACGACCCTCGGCGCCGATGTAGATGCCCACATCGGGGCTCAGATCGACGAGCGTGGCAACCCACTGCTCGGCGATCGCGTCAACGGCTGTAGGGGTACGGTCGGCTGCGCTGTCTGACATGCCGACGAGCCTAGTGCGCGGCCTCGTTCCAGTCGCGGCCCACGCCGACTTGAACCTCGAGAGGCACCGCGAGCTCAGCAGCAGAGCTCATGCGCGTGCGCACGATTGCCTCGAGGGCGTCGCGCTCACCCGGAGCAACCTCAAACACGAGTTCGTCGTGAACTTGCAGCAGCATGCGCGAGCGGAGGGCATCCCGCGCCATGTCGGCAGCTACGCCGTTCATGGCGATCTTCATGATGTCGGCGGCCGAGCCCTGAATCGGGGCGTTGAGAGCCTGACGCTCGGCGTTCTCGCGCAACACGCGGTTGGGGCTCTTGAGGTCGGGGAACGGGCGGCGGCGGCCGAAGATCGTTTCGGTGTAGCCGTCTTCTTTCGCCTGTGCCACGACGCTGCGCAAATACTCACGAACGGCGCCAAAGCGGGCGAAGTAGTCGGTCATGAGTTGCTTTGCCTCGGCCGACTCAATGCGCAATTGCTTGCTGAGGCCGAAGGCGCTGAGCCCGTAGGCGAGGCCGTAGCTCATGGCCTTGACCTTCGTGCGCATGTCGCTCGTGACGTCGGCGGGCTCGACCCCAAAGATGCGCGCGCCCACAAAGCGGTGAAGGTCTTCTCCCGATCGGAACGCCTCGATGAGCCCCTCGTCGCCCGAAAGGTGCGCCATGATGCGCATCTCGATCTGCGAGTAGTCGGCCGTCAGCAGGCTCTCGAAACGCTCCCCCGCTCGGAAGGCCGCGCGAATGCGGTGGCCCACCTCGGTGCGCACGGGAATGTTCTGCAGGTTCGGGTCGGTCGACGAGATGCGGCCCGTGGTGGTTCCCGTCTGGTCGTAGGTGGTGTGGATGCGCCCATCGCTCGCGATCGCCGTCGTGAGCGTCTCAACAATCTGCCGCAACTTGGTCGCGTCGCGGTGCTGCAGCAAGAGACCGAGGAAGGGGTGCGGATGCGCCTCTTGCAAATCGGCAAGAGCCGCGGCGTCGGTCGAGTACCCCGTCTTCGTCGCTCGAGTCTTGGGCATTCCCAGTTCTTCGAAGAGCACCTCTTGTAGTTGCTTGGGTGAGCCGAGATTCACCTCGCGGCCGATCTCGGCGTAAGCCTGCTGGGCAAGCTGAGCGGTTGTCTCCCCCAGTTCGCTATTGAGTGCGTCGAGCGCTGCTCGATCGACGGTGATTCCGGTGCGCTGCATGAGCGACAACACGGGCGCACTGGGGAGGTCGATCTCGGCGAGCACGCGCTCACTCGTGCCGGGCAGAGACTGTCGCTGCTCGGCGACGAGCCGGTGCACGAACCACGCGACCGTCGCGGGGCTGAGGCCCTCGGTGTCAGGCACAAGTTGGTTCGGGTCAGCCTGCGGCATGGATTCGCCGAGAACGTCGTGCACGAGGTCGACGAGGTCGTACGACTTCGCACCGGGGCGTTCGAGCCACGCGGCGAGGCGGGTATCCCACACGACTCCGGCCAGCGAGATGTCGAGGGCTGCGAGCACCGTCGTGGCCGACTTGGTGTCGGCGAGCAGCTTGGGCGCATCGCTCGACAGCCACGCTTCGAGGGCGGCATAGTCGGGCCGGTGCGCGGCCCAGTTGACCTGCACGGTCTCAGTAGCGGTCGCGAGACCGAAAGCAGCGAGTTGGCCGTGGGGGGCATCCACGATCACGGCGACGTCGTTGCCGGCGGTCGACTCGAGCCACTTCGCGAGCTCTTCGTCGACGAGAGTGCGCACGATCGGAAGGTCGGTGCGGGGGGCGGCTTCGGCCGGCTCGCCCATGTCGGCGCCCTCGGCCTCAGCAATCTTGAGCACGCGCTCGGTCAAGGTTCGGAACTGCAAACGCTCGAAGACCTGCTTGACAGCAGGAACATCCATCGGCCGACGGTCGAGGTCGTGCGGGCCGACTGGCAGTTCGAGATCGGTCACGAGACGGTTGAGTCGGCGATTGCGCTCGGCACGGTCACGCTGCTCGCGAAGGTTCGTGCCGACGACCCCACCAATCTCGTCGATGTGTTCCCAGAGCCCGTCGAGTGAGCCGTACTGGGTGATCCACTTGACGGCGGTTTTCTCGCCGACCTTGTCGATGCCCGGCAGGTTATCGCTCGTCTCGCCCACGAGGGCCGCGATCTCGGGGTACTGCTCGGGGTTGATTCCGTACCGCTCGCGCACGGCATCGGGGTCGTATCGCTTGAGCTCGGCGACTCCCCGCGCATTCGGGTAGAGCAGAGTGACGTCATCGGTCACGAGTTGAATCGTGTCGCGGTCGCCCGAGACCACGAGCACCCGAAAGCCTTCCGAGGCCGCGCGCGTGGCGAGCGTGGCGAGGATGTCGTCGGCCTCGAAGTCTTCTTTCGTGATGGTCGGAATGCTCATGGCTGCGAGTGCCTCTTGCAACAGAGGAACTTGCCCCTTGAACTCGGGGGGCGTCTCGCCACGGGTGCCCTTGTACTCCGGGTACTCGCGCGTGCGGAATGAGAAGCGAGAGATGTCGAACGCAACCGCCACGTGGGTCGGCTTCTCTTTCGCCAACAAGCTCAAGAACATCGACAGGAAGCCGTGGATGGCATTGGTGTGCTGACCATCGCGCGTGACGAAACTGTCGATCGGCAGCGCGTAGAACGCCCGAAAGGCCAGCGAGTGGCCGTCGACGATGAGAAGGGTAGGCTTTGCGGAGTCCGTCACGGGGCCAGCCTAGCGACGCACGCCGACGCGGTGGCCCTGAGCAGAACACCCGCCGAACTCCCGCGAACGCCGAGGACTCCATGACGCTGCTGCCCCCCGACCTCGACCCCGAGCTGTATGAGCGCCTCGTCTCAACCGGTGGCGGTGCGCTCTGCCAAAAGATGGGCATCGAGTTTCTCGAGCTCTCGGCCGAACGATCGGTTGCGACGATGCCCGTCGCCGGCAACACCCAAGTGATCGGGCTGTTGCACGGCGGTGCTCACGTGGTGCTCGGCGAAAGCCTCGGGTCGATCTCGTCGGCCATCCACGCCGGAGCCGGGCGTTACGCCGTCGGCATCGAGATCAACGCGACCCACAATCGATCGATCACCGAGGGCCTCGTCACCGCAACCTGCACGGCGCTCGTACTAGGCCGCACGCTGTGCACCCACGAGATCGTCATGACCGACGATCAGGGCAGAAGGCTCTCAACGGTGCGCATGACCAACATGCTGCGCGACCGCTGACGACCTACTCGTCGCTCGACGCGTCCTCGTCGCCGGCGGCGGGCTTCTTCGGAGCGTCTTTCTTCGACGCCAGCTGATCGATGATCGCCTGCGCGACGGCCTGCATGGTCGTGCGACGGTCCATCGAGGCCTTCTGAATCCAGCGGAATGCTTCCGGCTCGGTGAGCCCCATACGCTCGTTGAGCAAACCCTTGGCCCGATCAACAAGCTTGCGCGTCTCGAACCGTTCGACGAGATCGGCGACCTCGGCCTCGAGAGTCAAGATCTGCTGGTACCGGCTGAGCGCGACCTCGATTGCGGGCAGCAGGTCGTTGGGAGTGAAGGGCTTCACCACGTAAGCGAGAGCCCCCGCCTCGACGGCCTGCTCGACAAGCTCTTTCTGGCTGAACGCCGTGAGCAGCACCACGGGAGCGATGTGGTTCTCGCTCAGACGCTTGGCGGCTTCAATGCCGTCGAGCTGCGGCATGCGGATGTCCATGATCACGAGATCGGGGCGAAGCTCAGTCGCGAGCGCAACAGCCGTCTCACCGTCACCCGCTTCGCCCACGACATCAAAGCCGTTGTCGCGCAGAATTTCGACGATGTCCATGCGAATCAGCGACTCATCTTCAGCGACGACGACACGACGGGGGGCTGCTGCAGACATATCCTGGTCACTCACCCGACCGAGCCTACGGTATCGTCAGTGCCCGAGGGTTGAGATAACCCGAGCCGGCTTGGCGGAATGGCAGACGCGGCGCACTCAAAATGCGTTGTCCGTGAGGACGTGTGGGTTCAAGTCCCACAGCCGGTACAAGAACGATGAGGGCCCGCATCCATCAGGATGCGGGCCCTCATTCGTGACGATGGCCGATCAGTCGGAGTGGTCGCCACTCTCCCAGACCGGAGCCGCCGCGTTGATCGCGTCGCCGACGACGTGCACGCGCAAGTCGTTCGTCGACCCGGCGATTCCGGGAGGCGAACCCGAGATGACGACGACCTTGTCACCGACCTCCGCGAGGCCCTCTCGCAAGAGAACCTCGTCAACCTGACGGTACATGGCGTCCGTGTGCGTCACGCGCTCGACGAGGAACGACTCGATGCCCCACGTAAGCGACATGCGGCGCGCGATCGCCTCGGAGGGCGTAAACGCCTTCATCGGGATGCGGAACCGCAGCCGCGACATGCGACGAGCCGAATCGCCCGACTCGGTGAACACGCACACGTACTTGGCGTCAACGAAGTCAGCGACCTCAGCGGCCGCAAGAGTGATCGCACCACCCTGCGTGCGGGGCTTGGTGCCCAACGGAGGAATGCGCTCGAGCCCGTGTTCTTCGGTTGACGCCACGATGCGGGCCATGGTCGAGACCGTGATGACCGGGAACTCGCCCACGCTCGTCTCACCGCTCAACATCACGGCGTCGGCGCCATCGAGCACGGCGTTCGCGACGTCTGACGTTTCGGCGCGCGTCGGAATCGGGTTGCTGATCATCGACTCGAGCATTTGCGTCGCGACGATGACCGGCTTGGCCATGCGACGAGCGAGCTCGACGGCGCGCTTCTGCACGATCGGCACGGCTTCGAGCGGCAACTCAACACCGAGGTCTCCGCGCGCCACCATGATGCCGTCGAAGGCCTCGATGATCTCTTCGAGAGCATCCACCGCCTGGGGCTTTTCGATCTTGGCGATGACGGGAACCGTCACGCCCTCTTCGCGCATGATCTCGTGCACGCGCGTGACGTCTGAGGCGTTGCGCACGAACGAGAGCGCGATGTAGTCAGCGCCGAGCTTGAGGCCCCAGCGCAGGTCGTCTTCGTCTTTCTCCGACAGGGCGGGAACGTTGACGGCAACGCCCGGGAGGTTGATGCCCTTGTTGTTCGAGACAGGGCCGGCAACGATGACCTGCGTGCGCACGCGCACGCCATCGGTGTCGAGCACCTGCACCTTGACCTTGCCGTCGTCGATGAGCAAGTAGTCGCCCGGCTTGACGTCAGCGGGCAGGCCCTTGAACGTCGTGCCAACGAGCTCTTTCGTGCCGACGACGTCCTCGGTCGTGATGGTGAAGATGTCACCCTCAGCGAGATCGTGCGGGCCGTTCTCAAACTTTCCGAGGCGAATCTTGGGGCCCTGCAGGTCAACGAGCACGGCGACCGGGCTGCCCGCGTCGGCCGCGGCCTGTCGAACGTTGCGATAGACCTCTTCGTGCACCTCATAGCTACCGTGGCTGAGGTTCATGCGGGCGACGTTGACGCCCGCTTCGATGATGGCCCGGATGTTCTCATAGCTGGATGTCGCCGGCCCGAGGGTGGCAACGATCTTTGCGCGTCTCATGGTGTCCTTCAGTGGGGGGTGGTGGTAGAGGTGATGCGGGGGTGTCAGACGGTGAGTGGCTTGTCAGTCGCGCGAACGGGAGCAGGAAGATCGCTCGCGCCTTGCAGGTAGGTGTCAACGGCAGCAGCAACAGCGCGACCTTCGGCGATCGCCCAAACGATGAGCGATGCACCGCGACCGGCGTCTCCCGCGACGAAGACGCCGCTCTCACCGGTGGTGTAATCGGCCTCGCGCATGACGGCTCCTGAACCGTCAAACGGCAAGCCCAATTGCTCGTCAAGGGTTCCCCGTGCGGCGCCCGTGAAGCCCAGAGCGAGCAAGACGAGGTCAGCCGGGATCTCGCGCTCAGTGCCCGCCTTGGGCACGCGACGACCATCGAGATACTCGGTCTCGGCAACCCGCACCGCGCGCACTTCGCCAGCGTCGGTCGTCAAGAACTCGACGGTCGACGCGAGGTACATGCGTTCGCCTCCCTCTTCGTGGGCGCTTTGCACCTCGAAGAGCGTCGGTTGCACGGGCCACGGCTGCGACTCGGGTCGCTCATGCGGGGGCTGCTTGCCGATGGCCAGGTTGGTGACGCTCAGGGCGCCCTGGCGATGGGCCGTACCGATGCAGTCTGCGCCGGTGTCGCCACCACCCAACACCACGACGTGCTTGCCTTCGGCCGTGATCTGGTTGCTCACCGCATCGCCCGCTTGAACGCGGTTTGACTGCGTGAGGTAATCCATGGCGAAGTGGATGCCCAACGCATCGCGCCCCGGAATCGCGAGCTCCCGCGGCTCGGGTGCGCCGGTCGCGATCACGACGGCGTCGTAGCGCGTGCGCAGCTCGTCCCACGTGATGTCGACGCCGATCTCGACGCCGGCGCGGAACCGCGTGCCTTCCGCCTGCATTTGCGTGAGACGGGCATCCAGGTGCCGCTTCTCCATCTTGAAGTCGGGAATGCCGTATCGCAGCAAGCCACCAATGCGATCGTCTTTCTCAAAGACGGCGACGGTGTGGCCAACACGCGTGAGCTGCTGGGCGGCGGCGAGTCCGGCAGGGCCTGAGCCCACGACGGCAACAGTCTTGCCGGTGAGACGCTCGGGGGGCAGCGGTTGTACCCACCCGTTGTTCCACGCGTTCTCGATAATCGACGCTTCGACCTGCTTGATCGTGACGGCCGGTTGGTTGATGGCGAGCACGCATGATGATTCGCACGGCGCCGGACACAGCTTGCCCGTGAACTCCGGGAAGTTGTTGGTCGCGTGAAGGCGCTCAATGGCCTGACGGCCTTCGCCACGCCAGGTTAGGTCATTCCACTCGGGAATCAGGTTGCCGAGAGGGCACCCCTGGTGGCAGAACGGAACGCCGCAGTCCATGCAGCGGCCAGCTTGCCGACGCAGTACACCGGGATCGCCTTGCTCATAGACCTCTTTCCAGTCCATGAGGCGCAACGGGACCGGTCGGCGCGGCGGCAGCTCGCGCTCGGGAACCGTGATGAAGCCACGGGGATCAGCCACCGGTCACCTCCAGGATGCGGCCCCACACAACGTCTCCGTCAGGGTCGAGGCCTTCGTCGAGAGCAGTCTGTCGGGTTGCGAGCACTGCCGCATAGTCGCGCGGCAGAACCTTCACGAACCGATCGAGCGCGGAATCAAGGTCGGCGAGCAAGCGCGCCGCAACGGCAGACTCGGTCTCGTCGAGATGACGGCGCAAGAGATCGGTAACGGTCACGCGGTCATCGGCATCAAGCGGCGAAAGCTCAAGCTCGCCGGTTGCAAGAGCGTCACTGTTGACGCGTTCTCGACGCAGGTCGAGCACGTACGCCGTGCCGCCCGACATACCGGCACCCAAGTTGCGACCGGTCGCACCCATGATCATCGCGGTGCCACCCGTCATGTACTCGAGCGCGTGGTCTCCCACACCCTCAACGACCGCGGTTGCGCCAGAGTTTCGAACGAGGAATCGTTCGCCGACAATGCCACGAATGAACAGCTCACCGCTCGTCGCGCCGTAGCCAATCACGTTGCCCGCGATGACGTTGCGCTCGGCGTGGAACACGGCGTCGCGCGTCGGGCGCACGATCACGCGACCACCCGAGAGACCCTTGCCGACGTAGTCGTTGCTGTCGCCGTAGAGCCGCAACGTGATGCCTCCCGGCATGAACGCACCGAGGCTTTGGCCGGCCGAACCCGTGAGGGTGACATCAATCGTGTCGGGCGCGAGCCCGTGCTCACCGTGCAGTTTGGTCACGTGGTGGCCCAGCATGGTGCCTACGGCACGTTCGGTGTTGCGAATGGGCAGGTCGATACGTACGGGTGCTCCGTGCTGCAGAGCATCAGCGCTGAGTCGAATGAGCTCATTGTCGAAGTGCTCATCGAGTTCGTGATCTTGCTGCTCACGCTTGGTGCGCGGCGCGTCGTCGGCGAACACCGGACCAGAAAGAATCGGCGACAAGTCGAGACCGTCGGCCTTCCAGTGCTGCACGGCGCGGTCGACGTCGAGCAAGTCGGCGCGACCGATCGCTTCTTCGAGCGTTCGGAAACCGAGTTCGGCGAGGTACTCGCGCACCTCCTGTGCCAAAAACTCCATGAAAGTGATCACGAACTCGGGCGTACCCGTGAACCGCTTGCGCAACTCGGGGTTCTGGGTAGCCACGCCAACGGGGCACGTATCGAGGTGGCACACCCGCATCAAGATGCAGCCCGAAACGACCATGGGAGCGGTCGCGAAGCCGTACTCTTCGGCACCCAACAGAGCCGCGATGATGACATCACGGCCCGTCTTCATCTGGCCATCGGCCTGCACCGTCACGCGCCCACGCATGTTGTTGAGCATGAGCGTCTGTTGAGCCTCGGCGAGGCCGAGCTCCCACGGTGTACCCGCGTGCTTGAGCGAGTTGAGGGGGCTCGCCCCCGTGCCACCGTCGTGGCCCGAGATGAGCACAACGTCGGCTTTCGCCTTCGCAACACCTGCGGCTACCGCACCGATTCCCGACTGGCTCACGAGCTTCACGTGAACGCGCGCGGCAGGGTTAGCGCGCTTGAGATCGAAGATGAGCTGCTTCAGGTCTTCGATCGAGTAAATGTCGTGGTGCGGCGGAGGCGAAATGAGGCCGACGCCGGCGGTGCCGTGGCGAAGCCGCGCAATCCACGGGTAGACCTTGTTGGCCGGCAACTGACCGCCCTCGCCGGGCTTCGCGCCCTGCGCCATCTTGATCTGGATGTCATCCGCGTGGGTCAGGTACAGGCTCGTCACACCAAATCGACCCGATGCCACCTGTTTGATCGCACTGCGCTTCTCGGGGTCGAGCAATCGCTCGGGGCTCTCGCCGCCCTCACCCGTGTTGCTGCGCCCGCCAATGCGGTTCATGGCGATAGCGAGCGTCTCGTGCATTTCTGGGCTGATGGCGCCCATGCTCATGGCGCCCGTCGTGAACCGACGGATGATCGACTCAACCGACTCGACCTCATCGAGCGGCACGGGCTTACGCCCTTCGGTCTTGAAGCGGAACAACCCGCGCAGCGTCATCAGGTTCTCGGCCTGATCGTCGACCGCTTTGGTGTAGTCGCGGAAGATGTCGTAGCGCTTCGCCCGCGTCGCGTGTTGCAAGCGGAACACCGTCTCTGGGTTGAAGAGGTGGGGCGGGCCTTCGCGGCGCCACTGATACTCGCCGCCGGTCTGCAACCGCTCGTGCGGGTTGACCGGGGCACTCGAGGGATACGCGAGCGCATGACGCTGGGCGTTCTCCGCCGCGATGGTGTCCATTCCCACGCCACCGAGCACGCTCGAGGTTCCGGTGAAGTAGCGGTCGACAAACTCTTGATCGAGACCCACGGCCTCGAAGGCCTGAGCACCGGCGTACGAGCCCACCGTCGAAATGCCCATCTTCGACATGATCTTCAGCACGCCCTTGCCGAGCGCCTTGATGACGTTGCGAACCGCCTTCTCGGGCGTGATTCCGGTGATCATTCCCGATCGAACAAGGTTCTCGACCGTCTCCATCGCGAGGTACGGGTTGATCGCCGACGCGCCATACCCAATGAGCACGGCGCAGTGGTGCACCTCGCGCACGTCACCCGCTTCAACGATCAGACCGACCTGCATGCGCTTCTCGGTGCGAATGAGGTGGTGGTGAACCGCCGCGAGCATGAGTAGCGAGGGCACGGGGGCCAGATCAGCTGTCGAGTCGCGGTCGCTCAAGACGATGAACTCGGCGCCATCGGCGATGGCCTCATCGACCTCATCGCACATCGCGGCGATGCGCTTCTCGAGCGCCTTCGGACCCTTGTCGACGCGGTAGAGACCCTTGATCGTCGTCGTGAGAGAACTGCCCGGCCGCGGGTCAATGTGCTGAATCTTTGCGAGCTCGTCGTTATCGATGATGGGAAAGTCGAGCACAACCTGGCGCGCGTGCCGCGGCGTGGCCTCGAGCAGGTTTCGCTCGGGGCCGAGCCCGAGGCTCATCGAGGTCACGACCTCTTCACGAATCGAGTCAAGCGGCGGGTTTGTCACTTGAGCGAACTGCTGCGTGAAGTAATCGAACAGCAAGCGAGCACGGTCGCTGAGCACGGCAATGGGGGTATCGGATCCCATTGCTCCGAGCGGCTCTGTACCCGCTTTGGCCATCGGGGCCAGCAGGATGCGCACTTCTTCTTCGGTGTAGCCGAAGGTGCGCTGGCGTCGAACGATCGAAGCGGGCGTGTGCACGATGTGCTCACGCTCAGGCAGGTCTTTCAAGTGGATGCGCTGGCCCCGCAGCCACTCGCCCCACGGTTCGAGACCGGCAAGCTGCGACTTGATCTCATCGTCTTCGATCAGTCGGCCATCAGCAGTGTCAACGAGGAACATCTTGCCGGGGCGCAGTCGGCCCTTACGAACGATGCGGCTGGGCTCGATGTCGAGCACACCAATCTCACTCGCCAGTACGACGAGCCCGTCGTCGGTCACGACAAAGCGACCAGGGCGCAGGCCATTGCGATCGAGCGTCGCACCCACGAGCGAGCCGTCGGTGAAGACGAGTGCTGCCGGGCCATCCCACGGCTCCATGAGCATGCCGTGGTACTCGTAAAAGTCGCGTTGCGCCGGGTCGATGTCGGTCTGGTTCTCCCACGCCTCGGGAACCATCATCATGATCGCGTGCGGAAGCGACCGACCGCCGAGGGTCAAGAGTTCAACGACCTCGTCGAACGACGCCGAGTCACTCGCACCCGGAGTGACGATCGGGAACACATCGCGCAAGTCGCCGAACACCTCGGAGCGCAGTTGCGACTGGCGAGCGCGCATCCAGTTGCGGTTGCCCTGCACGGTGTTGATCTCACCGTTGTGGGCGATCGAGCGGAACGGCTGCGCGAGAGGCCACGAGGGGAACGTGTTGGTCGAGTACCGCGAGTGAACGAGGGCGAGCTTCGAGGTAAATCGTTCGTCGCTGAGGTCGGGATAGAACGGCTCGAGCTGCAGGGTCGTGACCATGCCCTTGTAGACGAGCGTGCGGCACGACAGCGAGGGAAAGTACGAACCGAGCTCGCGCTCGGCACGTTTGCGCGCGCGGAAGGTTTGTCGGTCAAGGGCGATGCCGGCGAGGGGAACACCCGCGTCGTCGGTGCGCGTCGAGCGAACGACCAGTTGTTCGAAAGCCGGCATCGCTGCGCGCGCCAGGTTGCCGATGTTGGTGGAATCGGTCGGCACGACGCGCCAGCCGAGAACCTCTAGATCTTCGGATGCGGCGATGGCTTCGATGCCCGCCTTTTCGCGTGCGCGTTCGTCGCTGTCCATGGGCAAGAAGGCCGTGCCGATGGCATACTGCCCCACCGGAGGAAGCTCGAACGGCAACACGGCCCGCAAAAACGCGTCAGGGATTTGCGTGATGATGCCCGCCCCGTCGCCCGTGCCGGCGTCAGAGCCAACCGCGCCACGGTGCTCGAGGTTGCGCAGTGCTTCGAGAGCGGTCTGAATGATGTCGTGGCCCGCGGTTCCGCGTAGCGTCGCAACCATGGCGAGGCCGCAGGCGTCGTGCTCGCGGCGCGGGTCATACATGCCCTGCGCAGCGGGAACGGCAGAGAACCTCTGCATCGGAGATGTGAGTTCCATCGTGTTCGTCCTCACGTAGTTGCGGTAACCGTGTGGGACGTCGCTGGCCCGAGGGGAAGGGAAGAAAGCGCGAAGCGCGCCGCAATTGCCAGATCGAGTGTGGTGGCGATCTTCATGGCCGCCCGCTGTGCTCGGTGAGCATCAGTCGTGGCGTTAAGGCTTCGCGGAAGACTCGCTTGTGGCGTCAGTCGAACCGGGAGCACCGGCGACAACGGCAGCCTCATTGCTGTCGTCATCGGAGTCGGTGTAGACGTCTTCGGAGTCTACCCCAGCCTCTGGCGTCCACTCCCGACCCGCGACATACGGCGAGGGCTCGAGCCCGGTGTGGCGTCGCGACTGCACAACGATGATCACAATTCCGATGACGACGGCGATCCACGCACCCCACACATTGACGCGGATGCCCAAGAAGAGCTCGCTGGGGTCAAGGCGAATTGTCTCGAACACGCTGCGTCCGGCGCCGTACCAGATCAGGTAGATGCCGAGCTGCTTGCCCCACTGAAGGGTCAGGCGGCGAGCGAGAAGCAGAATGACGATCGCGCCCGTGACGTTCCAGACGATCTCGTAGAGGAACGTGGGGTGGAAGAGCACGTCATCGGGAAGCCCAACGGGGATCGCATCGTTCGGTCGGTCGATCTCGAGGCCCCACGGCAGGTCGGTCGGCAGACCGAACAGCTCTTGGTTGAACCAGTTGCCGAGGCGACCGAAGGCTTGTGCGAGCAAGAGGCCGGGCGCGAGCGCGTCGGCAAACGACCAGAACCGGATTCCCGTCACGCGGCAGCCGATCCACACACCGAGTGCGCCACCGATGAGGGCCCCAAAGATGGCCAATCCGCCCTCCCAGATGTACAGCGTCTTGAGAAGGTCGGCACCCTCGAAGAAGTAATCGTCGGGGTGAGTGAGTACGTGGTAGACGCGGCCACCGACGATGCCAAAGGGCACCGCGAAGAGCGCGATGTCGAGCGTGATCCACGGCTCTGCCCCGCGCGCAGTCAACCGGTGGTTCGTCAATACGACTGCCACGACGATGCCGAGAAGGATGCAGATGGCGTAGGCGTAAATGTTGACGTCAAACCCGAACCAGGTGAGACCGATGTCGCGCAACCACTGCCCGAGGTTGAATACCTGCCATTCGGCGGGGGGACTCGGGATGCTCAGGGGCTGAATCACGTCAAGAACCTTTCGCGGGGCAGTGGAGCACAGAGGATCGGAGCAAGCCTAGCGGCGTGTACCGGCTGACAGTTCAGCTGCGACGGCGGCCACTTCGGCAACTCCGCCCTGCTCGAGGGCAGCAACCAAGCGAGAGCCCACGATCGCGCCGTCGGCGTAGCTGAGAACGTCGGCGACCTGATCGGCCGTCGAAATACCAAGACCGACGCACGCGCTTGTCGAGCCGGCCTCCCGCAAGCGTGAGACGACGCTGCGGGCAGCCTTGTCGACGTCATCGCGCGCGCCCGTGATGCCCATCGTCGAGACGGCATAGACAAAGCCACGACTGCTGTCGACCGCTTGCTTCATGCGCGCATCGCTCGACGACGGCGCGGCAAGAAACACACGGTCGAGGTCGTGCGACTGTGACGCGGCCATCCATTCGGCCGCTTCATCGGGAACGAGGTCGGGAGTAATGAGGCCCGCTCCCCCGGCGTTCTGCAGGTCAGTCGCAAAGCGTTCGACGCCGTACTGCACGACGGGATTCCAGTAGGTCATGACGAGCAACGGTGCGTCGACCCGAGCGCGAATGCGTTCGACGGCCTCGAAGCCGTGTCGCAGCCGAAAACCGTTGCGCAGGGCCGTTTGGGTGGCCCGCTGAATCGTGAGGCCGTCCATGACGGGGTCGCTGTAGGGCAGACCCAGTTCGACGATGTCGACGCCGTTCTCGACGAGCGCGACCGCGGCATCGACGCTCGCGTCGAGCGAGGGAAACCCCACGGGCAAGTACCCGATGAGCGCCCCCGAGGCCTCATCGTTTCGCGTGCGAATGACGTCAGCGACGGTACTCATGCGTTGTCTCCCGAGGCCGACGTCTCGGCCGCAGCGTCGAGCAACCCGAAGTATCGAGCGGCCGTTTCCATGTCTTTGTCTCCGCGGCCGCTGAGCGACACCAGCACGATGCCCTCCGGCCCCAACTCGCGACCCAGTTCGAGGGCGCCGTGAAGAGCGTGCGCCGTTTCGATGGCGGGGATGATGCCTTCGGTGCGGCTGAGCAGGCGCAGGGCATCCATCGCCTGAGCGTCGGTGACGGGGCGATACTCGGCGCGCCCGATCGACGCCAACCACGCGTGCTCGGGGCCGACACCGGGATAGTCAAGACCCGCGGAGATCGAGTGGGATTCCATGGTCTGGCCGTCGTCGTCTTGCAACATGAGACTCTTGGCGCCGTGCAGCACCCCCGGACGACCCTTCGTGATGGTGGCCGCGTGAAACTGCGTGTCGACACCATCGCCCGCTGCCTCGTTGCCAACGAGACGCACGCTCTCGTCATCGAGGAAGGCGTGGAAGATACCCATGGCATTGCTGCCGCCGCCGACACAGGCCACGACTGCGTCAGGCAGCCGGCCGGTGAGCGCGAGAACCTGCTCGCGCGCCTCAACGCCGATGACCGAGTGGAAGTCGCGCACCATCGTCGGGAACGGGTGTGGGCCCGCCACGGTACCGAGCAAGTAATGCGTGTTCTCGACGTTGGCGACCCAGTCACGCAGCGCTTCGTTGATCGCGTCTTTGAGAGTGCGGGATCCGACGGTCACGGGAACCACCTCAGCGCCCAAGAGCTTCATGCGCGCGACGTTGAGTGCTTGACGCTCGGTGTCGACCTCACCCATGTACACGACACACTCGAGACCAAACAGCGCTGCAGCCGTGGCGCTCGCGACGCCGTGCTGCCCAGCCCCTGTCTCGGCGATGATGCGCGTCTTGCCCAGCCGCTTGGCCAACAGCGCTTGACCGAGAACGTTGTTGATCTTGTGGCTGCCCGTGTGGTTCAAGTCTTCGCGCTTGAGAATGATGCGCGCACCGCCGGCGTGCCCACTGAACCGTCGAGCCTCGGTGATGATCGACGGTCGGCCGGTGTAGCTGCGGTGCAGCTCCGCGAGCTCGGCGGCAAAGGCGGGGTCAACGCGCGCGGCCTGGTAGGCAGCGTCGAGCTCGTCGAGAGCAGCAATGAGCGACTCGGGCACAAAGCGCCCGCCGAACTCGCCGAAGTAGGGGCCGACCTGTTCGCGCAGTTTCATGAGACCGCCAGATATTCGTTGAGAGTAGCGACAGGGTCGCCACCAGTGACCAGGGCTTCGCCGACCAGCACCACATCGGCTCCTGCTCGACGGTAGTGCTCGACGTCTGCAACCGAGCTGACCGCCGACTCGGCGATGCGAACGGTGCCATCGGGAATGGTCGGCGCAAGTCGACCAAACAAGTCGCGGTCGAGCTCGAACGTGCTGAGGTCGCGAGCGTTTACGCCGATGACCGCTGCGCCGAGGTCGACCGCGCGCTGTACTTCATCGGCGTCGTGCGTTTCGACGAGGGGCGTCATTCCAAGATCGAGAATGAGCCGGTGCAACTCGGCCAACGTGGCGTCGTCGAGAGCGGCCACAATGAGCAAGACGAGGTCAGCACCCGCCGCCCGTGCCTCGAACACCTGGTAGGGCTCAGCGATGAAGTCTTTGCGCAGCACCGGCACGCGCACTGCTGCCCGCACGGCTTCGAGATCAGCGAGGCTGCCGCCGAAACGACGCTCTTCGGTGAGCACGCTGATGGCGGATGCCCCGCCCTCGGCATACTGCCGCGCCAGCAAAGCGGGGTCGGGAATGCTTGCGAGAGGACCACGCGAGGGGCTCGCACGCTTAACCTCGGCGATCACCTTGATGTGTGCGCCACGCTCGAGCGCCGCTCGGGCGTCGAGCGCAGGAAATGTCACAGAGGCAAGACGCTCAACCTCAGCAAGCGAACGGCTTTCACGCCGTCGGGCCGCGTCGTCGAGCGCGCCGGCGACGAGACCGGCGAGCACCTAGGAGTGCGCCTTCGGAGTGAACTTGGGGCCCTTGACGCCGTAGCCAGCTTTGGCCATGAGGCCGCCGACCGCCCAGCCCACGAGCACGAGCCCAGCGCTCGCCCAGACGAGCCACTCGATGGCGAAGAAGAAGGCGACCGTGCCGATCGTGAAGCCGATGAGCATGATCGTCACGGCGGTCCAGGCAGCGGGTGAGTCGCCGTGGCCGGGGTCGTTCTGCGCGTTCATCGTCACTCCTGGATGGTCGGTCGTTGCGTCGTCAGTCTATCGTGCCGTCGGGTCATCACCGTCGCTCAACGCGTCCCACGCGTCGAGTCGATCGGTTCGAGAATCAGCCGTGCCGCTCGCAAATGTCACGGCGTCGAATCGTCGCGTTCGCCGCGGCCAACGGGATGCTGTCAGTGCGATGGCGACGCCGATGACGATGCCAGCGGCTCCCGCCACCATCGCAACCCACGGCCATGCCGACACCGAACTCGACTCGACGAGCGCCCGCACGGAGTCGAGGCCGTCGACGCCCGTCGCCGCGGTGAGGGGACCGAGAGACGCGGCAACCGGGTCACTGATCGCCAGTACCCCCGACGCAATGAGTCCGGCGCCCAGAAGTGACTGCAAGAGGCCCAGAATGATGCGGAACACGAGGCCCGCGAGCGTCAATGCCCCAACGAGAGCGAGACCGGCGAGCGCGAAGGGCGGCACGGCGGGCGCCGCGGCATCCCCCGCCGCCACGATCGTGCGTCCATCGGCCAGCTCAAGTGTGACCCAGGGCTGCGTCCAGGCGAGCAGTGCTACGGCGGCCACCCCGACCGGGAGCAGGAGGGCCAGCAGTCGAATGCGTCGACCATCGGCCATCATGCGCCCCCTCGCGTCAAGGCATTGGCGATAGCAACCGCCCGCAGCGGCGCGGCGGCTTTCGAGAGCGTCTCTTGAAACTCGGTCTGCGGCACAGAGTCGGCGACGAGCCCCGCGCCTGCCTGAACGCGAGCGACCCCATCGGCGAGAAACGCCGTGCGAATGGCAATGGCAAGATCCAGATCACCCGAGAATGCGAAATAGCCGACCACGCCGCCGTATACGCCGCGCCGCGCTGGCTCGAGCTCATCGATGATCTCGAGGGCACGCGGCTTGGGCGCGCCGCTGAGGGTGCCGGCAGGAAAGGTCGCCCGAAACACGTCGATGGGCGTGATGTCGTCGCGAAGGTCCCCCTCGACGCTCGACACGAGGTGCATGATGTGGCTGAATCGCTCGACCTGCATGAATTCGGTGACCTCAACGCTTCCGGCGCGGCACACCTTCGAGAGGTCATTGCGACCCAAATCGACGAGCATGAGGTGTTCGGCCTGCTCTTTGCGGTCGGCCAGCAACTCATCGGCGAGTTCACCGTCGTGCTCCGGAGTCTCGCCGCGGGGCCGCGAACCGGCAATCGGATGCGTATAGACGCGGCCGTCAGTGACCTTGACGAGCGCTTCGGGTGATGACCCGACGATCGCGTATGGGCTGCCATCGGCCGTCTCAAGCGCGAGAACGTACATATAGGGCGACGGGTTAAGCGCGCGCAACACTCGATACACATCAAGCGGGCTCGCCGTGAGTTCGTGGTCGAACCGCTGTGCGACGACCACCTGAAAGACGTCACCGTCGCGAATGAAGTCTTTCGACTTCTCGACCGCTGCCAAGAACTCAGCAGGCGTCGACCGGTGGTGCGGGTGCGGAACCGTGTCAAGGTCGATACGCGCGATGCTCGGCTCTGCCGGGGCGGCAAGGGCGGCTTCGAGGGCATCGAGCCGCGCTTGGGCATCCGCCCACAGGGTCTCGTCATCGTGGGTACCGTCAGCGAGCACGCTCGCGATGAGCGAGACGGTGCCTTGGCGGTGATCCATGACGATGAGCTCGCTCACAAAAGCCATGGCGAGCTCGGGGCACGGAAAGTCGGTCGCGGGAGCGTGGGGCAAGTGCTCCACCTGGCGAACGGTATCCCACCCAATGAAGCCAACGAGGCCTCCGGTGAGAGGCGGATGCTCGGGGTTCTCAGGCGAGCGCCACCGCGCGTAGAGCGCGTCGAGGGCAGCGAGGGTCGTGCTCGGCATGGCTCCACCGAAGGCACGGTCGGCATCGATGGCGTCGGCAAGCCACACCGCTTCTCCGGCACTCTCGGTGAGCACACCAAACGACCGCACACCGACGAAGGAATACCGCGACCAGATTCCGCCCTGCTCGGCCGACTCCAGCAAGAACGTGCCCGTGCGCCCCTCAGCGAGTGAGCGATACAGGCCAACCGGCGTCAGCGCGTCAGCAAAGAGAGTGCGGATGACCGGCACCACGCGGGCGTCGCGAACCTGCTGCGCAAACTCATCGCGCGTGGTGTCGCTCATGCCGGGGCTCCAATCATGGGTTCTAGGGGGTCGACATCGAAGCACGAGCGGGCGCCCGTGTGGCAGGCGACACCAACCTGGTCAACCGACACGAGCAGCGTGTCGCCGTCGCAGTCGAGCGCCGCACCACGCACATACTGCACGTGGCCGCTTGTGTCGCCCTTACGCCAGTACTCCTGCCTCGAGCGACTCCAGAAAGTGACGCGACCCTCGGTCAAGGTCCGGCGCAACGCTTCTGCGTTCATCCATCCGACCATGAGCACCTCGCGAGTGTCGTGCTGCTGGATGACGGCGGGCAGCAACCCGGCAGCATCGAACCGCACGCGAGCGGTCACCGCCTCAACGTCGAGCTCGCTCATCGCACGCTCATCCCTTCTGCACGCAGCGCATTCTTGACCTGACCCACCGTGAGCTCGGCGTTGTGGAACACGCTTGCCGCAAGCACGGCATGCGCGCCGGCAACCACGGCGGGAGCGAAGTGCTCGAGGGCACCCGCGCCCCCCGATGCGATGACCGGTACCGTCGCCGACTCGGCGACAGCAGTGATGAGCTCGAGGTCAAAGCCGCTCTTGGTTCCGTCAGCGTCGATTGAGTTGACGAGCAACTCGCCGGCGCCTCGCTCGATCGCCTCACGCGCCCAGGCGATCGCGTCGATCGCGGTTCGCTCTCGACCACCGTGCGTCGTCACGACGAATCCGCTAGGCGCGGCCTCATCACGCGTGACATCGAGTGAGAGTACGCACACTTGAGCGCCAAAACGATCGGCAATCTCATCGATGAGCGCGGGGCGGGCGATCGCAGCGCTGTTGACGCCAATCTTGTCGGCGCCGTGCGCGAGCAAACGGGCAACATCGTCAACCGTGCGCACTCCCCCACCCACCGTCAGGGGAATGAAAACCTGCTCGGCGGTGGCTTGCACGAGATCGAACATGGTCTCGCGATTGTCGACCGTGGCTTTCACATCGAGAAACGTGATCTCGTCAGCACCCTGCTCGTAGTAGGTGCGCGCGAGTTCGATGGGGTCGCCCGCGTCGCGCAAGTCCAGAAAGTTGACGCCCTTGACGACTCGGCCGGCGGCAACATCGAGGCACGGGATGACGCGTACCGAAACGCTCATCAGATGCGGGCGGCGTGAATCGAGCTGACGAGAATGGCACGAGCACCGAGCTCGTAGAGCTCGTCCATGACGTGGTTCGTCTCGTCGCGCGGCACCATGGCGCGCACGGCGACCCACGATCCGTCGGCGAGAGGCGAGACGGTCGGCGACTCGAGCCCGGGAGTGATGGCTTGCGCGCGCTCGAGCAAACCAATCGGCAGGTCGTAGTCCATGAGCACGTACTGTCGCGCAACGAGAACGCCCTGGAGCCGACGCTGCAGGGTGGAAATGCCGGCGCGCTCGGGCTGGGCGCTAATGAGCACCGCGGTCGATTCGAGAATCACTGGCCCGACGATCTCGAGGCCCTGGGCGCGCAACGTGGATCCGGTTTCGACCACGTCGGCGATCGCATCGGCAACCCCCAAGCGATTCGAGACTTCGACCGCTCCGTCGAGCTTGACGATGTGCGCCGAGACGCCGTTCTGAGCGAGAAAGTCGCCGACCAACTTGGGATAGCTTGTCGCGATTCTCAGGCCGGCGAGATCGCTGAGCGCCGAAACGGTGCCGGGAGGGGCCGCGAACCGAAAGGTCGAGCCACCAAAGTCGAGTGGCTGAATCTCGACTGCCGCCGAGCCCGAGTCGAGCAACAAGTCACGGCCCGTAATGCCGACGTCGAGAGCGCCCGAACCGACGTAGGTCGCGATGTCGCGCGGTCGCAGGTAGAAGAACTCGACCCCGTTGCGGGGGTCGCTCACCGTGAGGGCGCGGGGGTCACGGCGACCGATGTATCCGGCCTCGACGAGCATCTCGACGGCGGTCTCGGAGAGCGAACCCTTATTGGGTACCGCGATTCTCAACATGGCGTGGTCTCTTCGTGAACAGTGCGCCCTTGCGGGCGCTGGTCGTGGTGGCGGGCTCTACAGGTGCTTGTAGACGTCGTCGAGCGTGAGCCCTTTTGCGACGAGCAGCACCTGCAGGTGGTACAGCAGCTGCGAGACCTCTTCGGCCGTTGACTCGTTGCTTTCGTACTCGGCGGCCATCCATACCTCGGCGGCCTCTTCGACAATCTTTTTGCCGATGGCGTGGATGCCCGCATCAAGCTGCGCAACGGTGCCAGACCCCTCGGGGCGCAGCCGCGCCTTCTCGCTCAGCTCAGCGAACAGCCCATCGAAAGTCTTCACCGCCCCAGGGTACCGGCCCGGCGCAGTGCGTTTTTCGTGAGGACTAAGAAACGCCCAGCAGGTCGATGACGAAGACGAGGGTCTTGCCCGACAGGCGATGACCGCCACCGGCGGGGCCGTAGGCGAGGTGCGGCGGGCAGACCAACTGACGACGGCCGCCGACCTTCATGCCCGGAATGCCCTTCTGCCAGCCCGCGATGAGGCTGCCGAGGGGGAAGTTGATCGACGACCCGCGGTTCCACGAGGCGTCGAACTCCTCGCCCGTCTCGAACTCAACACCGACGTAGTGCACATCGACGGTCGAACCGGGCTGCGCTTCTGCGCCCGTGCCGACGACGAGGTCGGTGATGACGAGGTCAGCGGGCGCGGGGCCCTCGAAGAAGTCGATCTCGGGCTTCGTGTTCTGGCTCATGAGTCCATCCAACCAGACCTCAAGGGCTGGTCAGTGCCCCGCTCGGTGTTGGTGCGACTCTGCCGCAGCCCGCAGTTCGGCGATCGCCGATTCGACGTTCGCGGCCCCGTAGACGGCTGACCCGGCGACGAACGTGTCAGCACCGGCCTCTGCCGCGATACCGATGGTGTCGAGCGCGATGCCGCCGTCAACCTGCAACCACACGTCGAGGCCGTGGGCGTCAACCGCCTGGCGCAAGGCACGAAGTTTGGGCATCGTCTCAGCCATAAACGATTGCCCTCCGAATCCTGGTTCGACCGTCATCACGAGCACCTGATCAAACTCAGGAAGCAAGTCGAAGTAGGGCTCGATCGACGTGCCGGGCTTCACGGCCAGCCCCGCCCGACTCCCCCGGGCGCGCAAGGCCCGCGCTGTCTCGACGACATCGGTCGCGGCTTCGGCGTGAAAGGTGACGGAAAACGCGCCCAACTCGGCATACCCCGGCGCCCAACGGTCGGCATCGCTGATCATGAGGTGCACGTCGAGCGGAACCGGGGCGATCGCTTGCAGCCGGCCCACCACTTGCGGACCAAAGGTGAGGTTGGGAACGAAGTGGTTATCCATGACATCGACGTGCACGAGGTCAGCACTCGCAATGCGCTCGACATCGCGCTGCAGGTTGACGAAGTCGGCCGACAGGATGCTCGGGTTGATGCGCACGGTCACGTCGCCAGCGTACTCATCTGCGTCACAGCGACGAGCGGCGCGTCAGGAGCTGGATGAACATCGCATCGGTGGAGTGTCGGTGCGGCCAGAGTTGCGCGGCTCCGTGCGCGAGGTCGCCGAGGTCGAGCGGGGTGCGCGTGATGCTCGCGAGCACGGCCCGAGTGTCGAGCGGGGCGACGTCGTGCGGGCGCTCGGTGAGGAGGGCATCCACGATCGCTGTCGTTTCATCGGGATGCGGCGAGCACGTCACATAGGCCAGCACGCCTCCGGGCTTCAGCGCGGTGAGAGCGCTGCGCAGAAGCTCGCCTTGCAGCGTCGCGAGCGGGGCGACGTCATCGGCCGTCTTGCGCCAGCGCGCTTCGGGACGACGGCGCAGGGCCCCGAGGCCCGTGCAGGGCGCGTCGAGCAGGATGCGGTCGTAGCTATTCGGCTCTAGCGCGCCGATATCTCGGCCGTCGCCGACACGCACCTCGATCGTGGGATCAACTGCCTGTAGTGCGCGGCGTACGAGCTCGGCGCGCGCAGGCACAACCTCGTTGGCCGTCAGTGCCGCACCGGCCGCCCGCGCCTCAGCAGCAAGCAGAGCCGCCTTGCCACCCGGGCCAGCGCAGAGGTCGAGCCACCGCTCCCCCGTCGCGACCGGGCGCGCGCGCGATAACGCGAGAGCGGCAAGTTGCGAGCCTTCGTCTTGCACGCGCGCACGGCCGGCAGCCACGTCGGGATTGGCGGCCGGGTCTCCGGCGGCAGAGGGCGCCCCCACGGGCGAGTACAGAGTGCGGTCACCCAGCTCACCCGGCTCGCTCAACCCGGGAAGCGCGACCAGGGTGACCCGAGGCGCGACGTTATCAGCGATGAGCAAAGCCTCGAGCTCCCTTTCGCGATCTTCACGAGCAAGCGCTGCGCGCAAAGCCTGTACGAGCCAGGCAGGGTGCGCGTGTTCTATCGCGGCACGCTCAGTGGCATCGGTGACGCCCTCGAGCAAGCGAGCCGTCCACGTCGCGTCGTCATCGCGGGAGATTGTGCGCAGCACGGCGTTGACGAACCCCGTCGTGCGGGCCGCGCGCGCGCGACGCGTCAGCTCGACCGTTTCCGACACCGCGGCGTGGGCGGGAGTGCTCATGCCGAGCAGCTGGTGTGCGCCGAGCCGCAGTACGTCGAGGGCCACGGGATCGATCGCCTCGACCGTGCGACCCGCGGCGTGCTCGATGATGCGGTCGTAGTGACCGCGTCGGCGCAGTGTTCCGTAGGTTAACTCGGTCGCAAAAGCTGCGTCTGTACCGACAAGTCGGGCTCGGCGCAATCGCGTGGGCAGCAGCAGATTGGCATACGCGTCGTCGTCAGCAACCGCTCGCAGCACGTCGAAAGCGACCTGACGTGGCGTCGCTGTCGTGCGCGCACGGGCCTTCGACCCTTCTGACTGAGGCCGATCGTTCACGCCAACACCGGCAGCCGATCAGCAGGCAAGCCGCGTGCCCAGTCGATGGCCGCCATAGCCTGCTTGCCGGCGGGTTGCACACGCACGAGCTCGAGAGGCTGAGTGCCCGTGCCGACGAGCACGCGCGAGCTTTCGCGGCGCAGGTGTCCGGGCGGCAGCGGCGCAGCATCCCGCGCAATAACGGCGTCGAGCACCTTGATGACCTGCCCATCAGCGTGTGTGAAGGATCCGGGCTCGGGGGTGACGCCGCGCAGACGGTGATGCACCTGCTCGGCGTTCTCGCCCCAGCGAAGCATCGCGTCGTCACGGCTGAGCTTCGGGGCCACGGTCACCTCGCCCTCTTGCGGGCGGGCGACCGCCGTGCCGTTCGCAAGCTGATCAACGACCGTGCGCACCAGTGTCGCGCCCGAGTCGCTCAGCTCGTCGAGCAGCGAACCCGCCGTACGGTGAGCGCCAATGGGAGTCGTGAGGCGTGCATACCAGTCACCCTCGTCGAGCCCCTCGGTGAGCCGAAAGACCGTCGCTCCGGTCTGGGCATCGCCCGCGATGACGGCGTGTTGTACGGGGGCTGCTCCACGCCAGCGCGGAAGCAGCGAAAAGTGCAGGTTGATCCACCCCAGTCGCGGCCACGAGAGCAGAGGCTCGCGCACGAGTGCGCCGTAGGCAACGATCACTCCCAGGTCGATGTCGAGCGGCAGCAACTCACTCTCGATCTCGCTCAGTCGACGCGCCTCGAGTACGGCGATGCCTCGGCGGGCAGCCTCGTCGGCAACCGGCGTGGGAGTCAGCACGCGTTTGCGACCCTGCGGCGACGCGGGCCGTGTAATGACTCGCACGATCTCGTGATCACTCTCGGCAAGGGTCGCGAGCGTCGGCACAGCAGCCGATGGGCTGCCGGCAACCACGAGACGCAAAGCAGACATGCCCCCATTCAACCGGATGCCCGCCGGTCGCCCGACCGCGCGCGGCGCTATCGCGCTCGCGTCACAGGCCACCCGGGCGCGCGCCCGGGTCGTCAAACGGTTCGGCGTCATCGAACCGCACGCGCAACGCGGGCACGCGTCGACGGGGCGGAGCACCCGCGGGCCTCGGGGCGCGGGCCGTCGCGCCCCGAACGAGTTCTGCCTTGAGGCGCCCGGCAACCTCCAGCCCTCGCGCGTAGTCAAGACGAACGATCGCCCGAACGCGACCTTCGTCGAGCTCGATGGGCCCGAGAACATCCACGCCCTCGAGGTCGTCGATCGCTGCCGTCGCGCGCGCGACGGCCTCGGGCGTACCCGCGAGCGCGGCAACGCGCACCGCGGGAGGAAAGCGAAGCACCCGTCGATCGGCGAGCTCCGCTGCCGCGACACGCTCGGGGTGCCCGGTCGCCAGCGCTGTTGCCACCGCTCCCCCGACCCCCACGAGCACGACGGGGGCGTCAGAGGCCGCGAGGGCGGCCGCATTGCACCACCAGCGAACGCAGTCTTCGACCACGCGCAAGCTCTCGCGCGCGAGCATGCTCTCGCCGTCGAGCAACAGCACGGCTCGGTATCCGCCCTCGACGAGGGGTTCGGCGCCGCGCGTCGCCACGACGAGGGTGCGACCGCCCGGCGCGCTCTGCAATGGCGTCGCGCCGTCCGACACGACGACACGGGCACCCGGGAAGGCGCGGCCCAGCTCATCAGACGTGCGACTCGCGCCCCGACCGACTGTGCGCCAGCGCTCGCCCTCGCAGTGTGAGCATCGCCAGTGTGCGGCGAGAGCGCCGCACCACCGGCACGATGCGGTCGCGCCGGCTCGCGCAACACCCAACGGCCCCTGACACGTCATACACCGTGCGGTTTCGCCGCAATCGACACAGGCTATTCGCGGCGCGTAGCCCGGCCGTGCCACTTGCACGAGCACCGGCCCATGCTGCAGGGCGTCAGACACCGTGCGCCACGCCGTCGACGGAATCCGCGCGCGCGTCGCACCGGAATCGCCTCCCGCTTGCTGGGCCGTCGGCGTGATGCGACGGCGCCACCGGCCGCTGGGCTCGACGGCCGAGAGCCACCCCACCTCGACGAGACGCTGCACGTCGGTGCTGCGCGCGTGGGCCGCGAACACGAGCGCGCATCCCGAATCTTCTTGACGAAGCAGAGCGAGATCACGGCTGTGGATGCCCGGCGCGTGTTGCTCAGCATGCAACGAGTCTCCGTCGTCCCACACGGCGATGAGCCCGAGTGCGGGCGCGGGAGCAAGCAACGCTGATCGATTGCCCACGATGATCACCGGGCTGTCGTCGAGTGTGCGCAAAAAGGCTCGATACCGATCAGCTGCCGGCTGCGTCGCGTCGATGCGCGCAATGTCGTCACCCGACACGAGCAGGTCGAGGCACGCCGAGAGATGATCAAGGTCGCGATAGTCGGGCACACTCACGATGGCGCTTCGGCCCGAGGCCAGCGTGGCGGCCGCCAGCTCGGCAAGCGTGCGCAGACTCGCGGGCACCCACACGCCCGGCGCAATCTCGACGGGCGCGGCGATACCCGTCAGGGCAATGCGTCGTGACGACCCAGAACGATCGTCGTCGGCGGTCGCAAGAGTGTCGTGCGGGCGCACGACCTCGGCAAAGGCTTCGGGTGCGTAGCCCGTGATGCCGGGAGCCGCCAGTCGCCGTGCGTGCCGAGCCTCGGCCGCGGCCGGCGACTCAGCACGACGTGCAAGCCAGGCTTTTTCGACCCGAACCTGACGAGAAGGAACCGCGAGCCGCACGAGGTCACTCGCGACGCCCGCGGCGCGATCTGTTGCTCGGCGGATCAGGGTGAAGACGTGCGGGTCGAGAACGCGAGCGGGCGACACCACTTCATCGAGCTCGCTGAGCACGCCGTCGTAGCCCACTTCGTCGACAACCTCGACGAGATATCCCTTCGCTTGCCTGCCCGCCGAACGCAAGGGCACGAGAACCCGCACGCCGGGAACCGCCAACTCGCGCCACCGCTCGGGAATGCGGTAGTCGAACAAGCGGTCGAGTTGCGGCAGGGGTGAATCGAGCAGCACCCGAGCAATGGATGCTGGGGGCACGCTAGAGACCGGCCTCCGTGCGCAACGCGTCGACGCGGTCGAGGCGTTCCCACGTAAAGTCGGGCAACTCGCGGCCAAAGTGACCGTAGGTGCTGGTCTGTGCGTAGATCGGGCGCAGCAGATCAAGATCACGAATGATCGCACCGGGGCGCAAATCGAACACCGTGCGAATCGCGTCGATGATGCGCGTCTCGTCGACGTGCGCCGTGCCAAAGGTTTCGACATAGAGGCCCACGGGAGCAGCCGTGCCAATCGCATAGGCAACTTGCACTTCAAGACGGTCGGCGAGCCCGGCGGCAACCGCGTTCTTCGCGACCCACCGCATGGCGTACGCGGCGGAACGGTCGACCTTCGAAGGGTCTTTGCCGCTGAACGCACCACCGCCGTGTCGGGATGCACCGCCGTAGGTGTCGACAATGATCTTGCGCCCCGTCAGGCCCGCATCACCTTGCGGCCCACCGATCTCAAACCGGCCCGTGGGGTTGATGAGCACACGCGGCGAATCAGCGTCGAAGCCCGCGGCTTCGAGCACGGGCGTGATGACCGTGCGCCGAACGTCGTCGCGCAGCTGAGCCGTCGTGACGGAGGGCAAGTGTTGCGTCGAGAGCACCACGGTCTCGACCGTGCGCGGTACCGAGCCCTCGTAGCCGACTGTGACCTGCGTCTTGCCGTCGGGCGCGAGGTAGTCGAGCACGCCCTGCTTACGCACCTCAGCGAGACGCTCGGCGAGACGATGCGCCAGCCAAATGGGCAGAGGCATGAGTTGCGGCGTCTCGTTGGTGGCGTAGCCGAACATGATGCCCTGGTCGCCCGCGCCTTGCACGTCGCCCGCATCGGTGCTGTCGCCCTCGCGCGACTCAAACGCCGCGTCGACACCCTGGGCAATGTCGGGTGACTGCTCGCCAATCGAGACCGAGACACCACACGACCGACCGTCGAACCACACGTCGCTCGAGGTGTAGCCGATCTCCGTCACCCGCTTGCGCACGATGCCAGGAATGTCGACATAGCCACTCGTCGTGACTTCACCGGCCACGTGAACGAGGCCCGTCGTCACGAGCGTTTCGACGGCAACCCGGCTCTGTGGGTCGACCGTGAGCAGGGCATCGAGAATGCTGTCAGAGATCTGGTCACAGATCTTGTCAGGATGCCCCTCGGTGACCGACTCAGAGGTGAACAGTCGCAACGCGGTCATGGGTTTCCTGTCATCGATCGGCGAATTGCGCGGCCGAACCGAGCACGCTCAGCTAGACCAGCAGGTCGAGAATACGGTGCGCCACCGACAGCTTGTCGCCCGCGGCCCGTGCCACCACGCTACCGTCGCCGTCGAGCATCATGACGCTATTGGTCGCCGCGCCAAAGCCCTCAGTCAGGCCGACGCGGTTGACGACGAGAAGGTCGACGCCCTTGCGGCGAGCCTTCTCGGCCCCAATGTGCTGCAGGCGATCATCGTCTGGCTCGGTCTCGGCGGCGAACCCGACGACCCGCTGGCCAGGCCGTCGGTCGGCCGCGAGCCCTGCGAGAACATCCGGAGTGCGCTCGAGGACGAGACTCAGCGTCTCTCCGACCGCATCTTTCTTGATCTTGCCGTCAGCCACCGCGATGGGCCGAAAGTCGGCGACTGCAGCGCACATGATGATCGTGTCAGCGGTGGCGGAGTGCTGACGCATCGCTCCCTGCAGGTCACTCGTTGAGCTGACCGTCACGACGGTGGCTCCGGTCGGCGCGTCGACATCGAGGTGTGCGGCCACGAGCGTGACCGAGGCTCCCCGAGCAAGGGCGGCCTCGGCGAGGGCGACGCCCTGCTTGCCGCTCGATCGGTTGCCGATAAAGCGCACGGGGTCGATTGCCTCGCGGGTTCCTCCCGCCGAGATCAGGATGCTGCGCCCGACGAGGTCTCGCGGACCGACGACCGCGAGTGCCGCGGCAGCAATGACCGCGGGTTCTGACATGCGTCCGGGCCCGACGTCGGTGCCCGTCAAGCGCCCTGAATCAGGACCAACGATCGTCACCCCCCGCGAGCGGAGAGTCGCAATGTTGGCAACGGTCGCGGGGTGCTCCCACATTTCGGTGTGCATGGCGGGCGCAATGACGAGCGGCGCCGAACTGGCCAGCACGGTGGTTCCGAGCAAGTCACCCGCGAGGCCGGCGGCGAGAGAGGCAATGGTGTGCGCCGTGGCGGGCGCGATGACGATGAGGTCAGCGCGTTGACCGAGTGCGACGTGGCGCACCTCGGCGACGCCCTCATAGAGATCGGTGTGTACCGGGTTGCGGCTGATGGCCTCGAGAGTGGGCCGACCGACAAAACGAAGCGCGCCCTCGGTTGCCACGATGTGAACGTCGTGGCCAGCAACGACAAACTCGCGAGCAACGCCGACGGCCTTGTAGGCCGCAATCCCGCCCGTGATCCCGAGCACGACCGTGAGGCGACCCGCAGCGTGCGGCGTCGGGGCGGTCATGCGTTCAGAAACCTAGTCGGTGATTCGCGTGAGAACGAGCTTGTCTTCGTTGATCTCGTGCAGCGCGACCGAGAGCGGCTTGTCGTCGACGGTCGAGTCGACGAGCGGGCCAACGTTGTCGAACAAGCTGCCTTCGTGCAGGTCGGCGTAGTAGTCGTTGATCTGGCGCGCGCGCTTTGAGGCGAAGATGACCAGCTGGTACTTCGAGTCGACCTTCGACAGCAGCTCGTCGATGGGGGGCTCGATGATGCCGGAGTTCTTGTCAGCCATGGGATGCTCGCTCTCGTTTCGCCCGGAGCACGTCGTCTGCGGGTCTCGCTATCGCGCCGAGCCGGCGCGACCCGACGGTCGCGCGCCGTCGCTGGGCACTGTGAGCAAGTCTACGACCTCTTGCGCTGCACGACGCACATCGTCGTTCACGACAAGCTCGTCGAACTCGTCTTGAGCCGCGAGTTCGACCCGCGCGGTCTCGAGGCGTCGCGACTGCTCTTCGGGAGACTCGGTACCGCGGCCGACGAGTCGGCGCACGAGTTCTTCCCAGCTCGGGGGAAGCAAAAAGACGAGCACAGCATCCGGCATCGCCTCGCGCACCTGACGAGCACCCTGAAGATCGATCTCGAGCAGCACACTGCGGCCTGATGCGAGCGCAGCCTCAACCGGGGGCCGCGGAGTGCCATAGCGCGATGCGTTGTGCACGGTCGCCCACTCGAGCAATTCGTGACGCTCGATCATCGTGTCGAACCCTGCGTCGTCAACGAAGAAGTAGTGCACGCCGTCGATCTCGCCCGGGCGCGGCGGCCTCGTGGTCGCTGAAATGCTCAAGAGAACATCCGGATGGTTCTCGCGGATGAACGTCGACACCGTGCCCTTGCCCACGGCAGTTGGGCCGGCGAGAACGACAAGACGACCGCGGCCCGCGACTCCCTCGCGCGCGCGCAACCACGCGCTCAGGCGCGTGCGCTGCCGGTGGCCCAGACCTCCCAGCCGCTTGACCGGCGAGATCTGCAGCTGATCAAGCACATCGGCGACGCGCGCCGGGCCGAGTCCGCGCAGAGAGCCGAGAAGCTCGGGAACACGCAAGCCCGCTTCGGGGGCATCCGTCGACTGCCAGGCAGACTCGGCCACGTCGATGGCGGTGCGCTCCCCCGATCGCACGGCGTCTTTCACCGCGGCGCGCGCTCGGCGAGCCGCGATGGCCGCGCGCGAAGCCGCGGCACGGTCGACCTCGGGCATCGAACTGCTCACGCGTCGAGCTCCGCCCGGTGCGCGTCAAGAGCAGCGGCGAGCCCTTCTGGTCCGGCCGAGAGAACGCTGCGCGTGACCGTCGGGATGACCGAGCTCGACGCGACGCCATAGACCGAGTCGAGAGCGCTCAAGCGCGAGCCCTGATAGCCAAAGCCGGGGCCCAATACGGGAGTGTGCTGCAAGAGCACGGGGTCGATACCGCTCGCCGTGATCGGCTCTGTGGCGCCAATCACCACGCCGATCGATCCCCAGCCACGCGCGCTCGCGTTGCGCACGGCAACGTCACGAGCCAGCTGGCCGGCGACCGATCGGCCGCTGCCACTCACCGACTGTTGCACCTCACGGCCCTCGGGGTTCGAGGTGGCCGTGAGCACGAAAACGCCCTTGCCGTGCTGCAGCGCAAGCTCGATGACCGGGTCGAGAGAACCAAGACCCTGGTAGGCGACAGCCGTCATGGCGTCGGCTTCAAGGGGCGAACCGGGGGCAAGCCACGCTTCACCATAGGCAGCCGCCGTCGAGCCAATGTCGCCGCGCTTAACGTCGGCGATGACGAGAAAGCCCCCGTCGCGCGCCGTGCGAATGACCTCTTCGAGTGCCGCATAGCCCGCGGCGCCGAAGCGCTCAAAGAAGGCCGCCTGCGGCTTCACAATGCCGACGCGCCCGTGCGCAGCATCGAGGGCGCGAAGAGCAAGCGCGCGAGCGCCTTCCGCGTCGTTGCTCAGGCCCCACAACTCCAACAGCGAGGTGTGCGGGTCGATCCCTAAGCACAAGCGGCCGTGAGCATCCACCACCGACTTCAGACGGTCTCCGAAGGCGATCATGCGCGGGCCGCCCGGGCGATGGCGTAGTCCTGCAGGCTCGTGACCGTCACGGGTTCCGTCGCCGTCTCGAGCGAGGCAACCGCGGCACCCACCGTTGCGATCGTCGTAAACAAGGGCTTGTCAGCCGCAACGGTCGCCGTGCGAATCTCAATGCCGTCGGCGCGCGCCGAACGACCCGAGGGGGTGTTGATCACGATGTCGACCTCACCGGCGTTGATGAGATCAACGATCGACGGTTCGCCATCCACGGCACCACTGTGCTTACGCACCACGCGCGCGGCAATGCCGTGTCGTGCGAGAACCTCGTTCGTGCCCTCCGTGGCCCACAGCTCGAAGCCGAGCTGGTGGAGGCGCAGTGCGGGCAAGACAACCGCACGTTTGTCGCGGTCAGCGACCGAGACGAACACGACTCCGCGCTTCGGCAATCCGCCATACGCGGCGTCTTGACTCTTCGCGAATGCTCGGGGGAAGTCGCGGTCAATGCCCATGACTTCACCCGTCGAACGCATCTCGGGGCCGAGCACCGAGTCGACGATGACGCCCTCGCGCGTGCGGAATCGCTTGAACGGCAGCACCGCTTCCTTCACGGCCACCGGGGCATCGAGCGGCACGGTTGAGCCATCGCCCGCGGGCAGCAGCCCATCGTCGACGAGCGAACGGATGCTGCGGCCGGTCATGATGAGCGACGCCGCCTTGGCAAGCGGGATACCGAGTGCCTTTGACACGAACGGAACGGTACGCGACGCACGGGGGTTGGCTTCGAGTACGTATAGAACGCCGGCACCGATTGCGAACTGCACATTGAGCAAGCCGCGCACGCCGATACCGGCCGCGATGCCCCGCGTCGCCTCACGCACGCGATCAATCACGGTCGCCCCGAGTGTGACGGGCGGCAGCGTGCAGGCAGAGTCGCCCGAGTGCACGCCCGCCTCTTCGATGTGCTCCATGATTCCGCCGATGTAGAGCTCGTCACCGTCGTAGAGCGCGTCGACGTCGATCTCGACGGCGTCATCGAGAAAGCGATCGACGAGCAGCGGCTGCTCGGGGCCGATGATCGCCTGGTCTTTCACGCGATCGAAGTAGTCGACGAGGCTCGGGCTGTCGTACACGATCTCCATACCGCGGCCGCCGAGCACGAAGCTCGGGCGCACCAGTACCGGATACCCAATGCCGTCGGCGATGGCGACGGCGCTGTCGACATCGGTCGCAGTGCCGTTGCGCGGCGCCGTGAGACCGGCGGCGTCGAGGATGCGCGAAAACGCACCGCGCTCTTCAGCGAGATCGATCGCGTCGGGCGTCGTGCCGAGAATGGGGATGCCCGCCCGTTCGAGCCCGTGGGCGAGGCCGAGCGCCGTCTGGCCGCCGAGCTGCACGACGACACCGACGAGTTCGCCCGTCGCCGCCTCGGCGTGGATGACCTCGAGAACGTCTTCGAGAGTGAGCGGCTCAAAGTAGAGCCGGTCGCTCGTGTCGTAGTCGGTCGAGACCGTCTCAGGGTTGCAGTTGATCATGATCGTTTCGAAGCCCGCGTCGCGCAGGGCAAAGCTCGCGTGCACGCAGCTGTAGTCGAACTCGATTCCCTGGCCGATGCGGTTGGGGCCCGACCCGAGAATGACGACCTTGCGTGCCTCGCTCGGGGCAACCTCGGTCTCGTCGTCGTAGCTCGAGTAGTGGTACGGCGTGAGCGCCGGAAACTCTCCCGCGCACGTGTCGACCGTCTTGAAGACGGGTCGTACGCCCGCGGCCCAGCGCGCCTCGCGCACCGCGAGTTCGTCGAGCCCGCGCAGCTCGGCGAGCTGCGCATCGCTGAACCCGTGGTCTTTCGCGTGCCGAATAACCTCGGCCGTGAGCTCCGGTGCCGCCACAACCTCGGCGGCGACCTCATTGATCAGCACCATCTGGTCGAGGAACCACGGGTCGATTCCGGTCGCGACGAAGAGTTCGTCGATGCTCGCACCCGCGCGCATCGCTTGCTGCACCGTCACGATGCGGCCATCGGTGGGGATTCGGGATGCCGCGACCAGGGCATCCTTGTCGCCGGGCTCGCCCTGCCAGTGAAAGCTGCTCCCCCGCTTCTCGAGACTGCGCAAGGCCTTCTGCAGAGCCGTCGAGTAGTTTCGGCCAATCGCCATGGCCTCGCCGACCGACTTCATGGTCGTCGTGAGTTCGACATCGGCGCCCGGGAACTTCTCGAACGCAAAGCGCGGCACCTTCACGACGACGTAGTCGAGCGTCGGCTCGAAGCTCGCGGGCGTGACTTTGGTGATGTCGTTGGGGATCTCGTCGAGCCGGTAGCCGATTGCGAGCTTCGCGGCAATCTTGGCGATCGGAAAGCCGGTGGCCTTCGACGCGAGCGCGCTCGACCGCGAAACCCGCGGGTTCATCTCGATAACGATGACGCGACCCGTCGCCGGGTCGACAGCGAACTGCACGTTGCAGCCGCCCGTGTCGACGCCCACGTCGCGAATGATGCGGATGCCGATGTCGCGCAGGTTCTGGTACTCGCGGTCGGTGAGCGTGAGCGCCGGGGCGACCGTGATTGAGTCGCCCGTGTGCACGCCCACGGGGTCAACGTTCTCGATCGAGCAAACGACGACCGTGTTGTCGGCACGGTCGCGCATGAGCTCGAGCTCGTACTCTTTCCAGCCGAGAATCGACTCTTCGAGCAGCACTTCGGTCGTCGGCGACTGGTGGAGGCCGTCGGTCACCATACGGATGAGCTGCTCGCGGTCGTGCGCGAAGCCCGACCCGAGACCGCCCATCGTGAACGAGGGTCGGATCACGAGCGGATAGCCGAGATCGTCGGCGAACGTCACAGCTTCGGCGACCGTGTGCGCGATGTGGCTGCGCGCCACGTCGGCTCCCGCATCGAGCACCAGCTGCTTGAAGAGCTGACGGTCTTCGGCCTTGTGAATGGCCTCAAACGAGGCGCCGATGAGCTCGACGTCGTACTTCGCGAGAATGCCGCGCTCGTGCAACGCGATGGCCGCGTTGAGGGCCGTCTGGCCTCCGAGGGTCGGGAGCACCGCATCCGGCTTCTCTTTCGCGATGATCGCTTCGATCACCTCAGGAGTGATCGGTTCGATGTAGGTCGCGTCGGCGAAGTCGGGGTCGGTCATGATCGTCGCCGGGTTGGAATTGACGAGAATGACCCGGATGCCCTCCGCGCGCAACACGCGGCACGCCTGGGTTCCCGAGTAGTCGAACTCGGCTGCCTGGCCGATGACGATCGGGCCCGAGCCGATCACCAGAACACTGTTGATGTCGTCGCGCTTGGGCATCAGGCGTCGGCCTTCTCGGTCTGGGCCACGACAAGGTCGCGGAAACGGTCAAACAGGTAGGTGGAGTCGTGCGGGCCAGCGGCAGCTTCGGGGTGGTACTGCACCGAGAACGCCGGAATGTCGAGCGCGCGCAGCCCCTCAACGACCTGGTCGTTGAGGCCGATGTGGCTCACTTCGACGCGGCCGAATCCGGCGGGGCTCTCGACGACGCCCTCGAGCGGAGCATCCACCGCGAAGCCGTGGTTGTGCGCTGTGATCTCAATGCGACCCGTGGCCTTGTCGAGCACGGGCTGGTTGATGCCGCGGTGGCCGTAGGGCAACTTGTAGGTGCCGAAGCCGAGCGCACGGCCGAGCAACTGGTTGCCGAAGCAGATGCCGAAGAACGGCAGCCCCTCGCGCAACACGCCCTGCAACAGTTCGACGTGCGCGGCGCTCGCCGCGGGGTCGCCGGGGCCATTCGAATAGAAGACCGCAACGGGCTCGATCGCGCGCAGTTCGTCGAGCGTGACCGACTGCGGCAGAACGTGCACCTCGAAGCCCCGCTGTGCAAGTTGCCTCAGCGTCGACTCTTTGACGCCGAGGTCGAGCACAGCGAGACGGCCGATCGAGTCGCCCTCCGCCACGATCACGGTTGCCGACTCGACCGAAACCTCGGCCGACAGATTGCGGCCGGTCATCTCTGCCGATGAACGCACGAGCTCGAGCTGCTCATCGTCGCTCAGCGTCGCGTCAGCGCCCGAGAAGATTCCCGCGCGCATCGCGCCGCTCTCGCGAATGCGGCGCGTGAGGGCGCGCGTGTCAATGCCGCTAATGCCCACGATTCCCTGACCCTCGAGGTCGTCATCGAGGCTGCGCGTGGCGCGATAGTTCGACACCCGACGCGCGGGGTCACGCACGACGAAACCTTCGACCCAGATGCGCCGCGACTCGGGGTCATCATCGTTCATGCCCGTGTTGCCAATATGCGGCGCCGTCATGACAACGATCTGGCCCGCATAGCTGGGGTCGGTGAGCGTCTCTTGGTAGCCACTCATGCCCGTCGCGAAGACGGCCTCGCCGACGGTGCGACCCTCGGCGCCATAGCGGCGACCGACGTATCGGGTGCCGTCTTCGAGCACGAGTACGGCGGGTGATGTCGTCACGATGCGGTTCCTTCTGCGGTGGTGGTGGCGGGTTCGGGAGTCATGGCCTGCACTGCGTTGAGCACAGCAGCGGCGGCAGCGGGGTCGGGGACGCGCAGGTAGGTGTCGACGGGGGTGTCGCCGAGCATCCACCCGATCAAAACGAGGCCGTCACGCTCGACAACACGGTCGATCGCCCACGTCGCGCGGCCGGACCCGCGCAACGATGCGGGTTCGATGAAAATCGGCTGTTGGCCACCCACCTCGAGCACGAGACCTTCGGGGTGCACCGCAGCGCGGGCGCGGGCACGAAACCCCAGGCCATGCACGGCGACGCGCTCGAGCGGCAGGTCAGCGAGCGTCGTCGCCACGTACCAGCCATCGACAGAGACGGATGCGGAACCCAGCGACGCGGGCGCGAGCACCGGCCGGGCGAGGCCCGACTGCCGACGTCGGCGAGCCCGCCAACCGAGCGCCATGAGCGCGAAGATCGTGAGGATGACCGCGGCGATGATGAGCGAGGGAGCGAGCCTATCCACGGGCGACCTCCTGATGAGCGGCCGTGACGGCCTCGGCGTCGACAAGAGCGCCGTCGTCGACCGTCAGTACTCCGCGGTGCACCGTCGCCATGACCCGGCCGGGGAGTTGCTGACCGACGTACGGAGTATTGACGCTGCGACCCCGCAGGTCGGCGGTCGACCACGAGCGGGAAGACGTCGGATCGACGAGCGTGATGTTGGCCGGTGAGCCAATCTCGAGCGGATCTGCGTACCCCTCCAGCCGACCAATCTGGGCGGGAGCACTCGAGAGCACTCGGGCAATAGCGCTCCACGCGAGCAAGCCGGTGTCGACCATCGCGTGCTGCACGACGCTCAACGCCGATTCGAGGCCCACCATGCCAAAGGCCGCTTCAGCCCACGTGCACTCCTTCGACTCGACGGGGTGCGGCGCATGGTCGGTCGCGACGATGTCGATCGTGCCGTCAGCAAGTGCCGCGCGCAGCGCCATCACATCCTCGTTTCGACGCAGCGGCGGGTTGACTTTGAATCGGGCGTCGTACCCCCGCGCGAGATCTTCTGTCAGCAGCAGATGGTGGGGCGTGACCTCGGCCGTCACGGCAATGCCGCGAGCCTTGGCCCAGCGAACAACGTCCACCGAGCCCGCGGTCGAGAGGTGACACACGTGCAGGCGCGCACCGACGTGCTCGGCGAGCAGAACATCCCGCGCGATGATCGCCTCTTCAGCGACGGCGGGCCAGCCGGCCAAGCCCAGCTCTCCCGAGAGCACACCCTCGTTCATTTGCGCGCCAACCGTGAGGCGGGGCTCTTGAGCGTGCTGTGCGACCACACCGTCGAAGGTCGCCACGTACTCGAGTGCGCGTCGCATGAGCAAGGCATCGTGCACGCAGTGACCGTCATCGCTGAAGACCCGCACGTGAGCCGCCGACTGCGCCATGGCACCGATCTCAGCGAGTTGTTCGCCGGCCAGGCCCACCGTGACGGCGCCGATCGGGCGCACCGTGGCATAGCCGTGCAGCTCGCCGAGTCGTTGCACTTGCTCCACGACGCCCGCGGTGTCGGCCACCGGCGAGGTGTTGGCCATCGCGTGCACCGCCGTAAAGCCGCCCGCGGCTGCGGCGCGGGTTCCCGTCAGCACCGTCTCGCTCGCCTCTCCCCCGGGCTCGCGAAGGTGCGTGTGCAGGTCGACAAGCCCGGGCAAAGCGATGAGCCCCTGCGCGTCGATGACGCGCTCGTCGGTCTCGGGCGTGAGTGCCCCGCGCGCCGTGATGACTCCGTCTCGAACGCGAATGTCGTCGCTGTGCTCGCCGAGAATCGTCGCCCCGCGAATCAGAATGCCGCTCATCGCTCGCTCTCCCCCGAATCGGTGGTACTCGAACCAGCCACCAGCAGGTAGAGCACGGCCATGCGAATTGACACCCCATTCGTGACTTGAGCGAGCACCGTCGACCGGTCAGAGTCGGCAGCTTCAGACGAGATCTCTAGTCCCCGATTCATGGGGCCGGGGTGCATGACCATCGTATCCGGGCCCAGCCGAGCGAACCGCTCGGCGGTCAGGCCCCACACGCGCGCATACTCACGGGCCGTCGGAAAGAACGCGTCGCGCATTCGTTCGCTCTGGATGCGCAGCATCATGACAGCGTCAGGAGCGAGAGCGAGTGCGTCATCGAGGTGTTCGTGCACCGTCACGGGCCACTCGTCGACCCCGTGGGGAAGCAAGGTTCGCGGCGCGACGAGGTGCACGTGAGCCCCGAGGGTCGAGAGCAGCCACACGTTTGATCGCGCGACGCGCGAGTGCACAATGTCGCCCACGATGACGACGCGCATGCCCTCGAGGTCGCGACCGCGTGCCTCGTGGCCGAATCGCCGTTCTCGAATCGTGTAGGCGTCGAGCAGCGCTTGCGTCGGGTGCTCGTGGGTGCCATCGCCCGCGTTGATGATGGCGGCGTCAATCCAGCCGGCGTGGGCGAGCTGGTGCGCGGCTCCTGAATCGTGGTGACGCACGACGATCGCGTCAGCGCCCATGGCCGCGAGTGTCTGGGCGGTGTCTTTGAGGCTTTCACCCTTCGAGACGCTCGATCCCTTTGCGCTGAACGTGATGACGTCGGCGCTCAGGCGCTTGGCCGCCGACTCGAACGAGAGGCGGGTGCGCGTTGAATCTTCAAAGAACAGGTTCACGACGGTCTTGCCGCGCAGCGGAGGGAGCTTGCGCACCTCGCGATCGGCCGTCTGGGCCATGTCTTCGGCAACGTCGAGAATCTGGATGGCCGTGTCGCGATCGAGGTCGCGCGTGCTCAGCAGGTGTTTCATGGCTCGATCGTCACCTCATCGACGCCGTCGATCTCGGTCAATCGCACCGAGACGCGTTCGCTCGTCGCCGACGGCAGGTTCTTGCCCACGAAATCGGCGCGAATGGGCAACTCGCGATGGCCGCGATCGACGAGCACGGCGAGGCGCACGACGCGCGGGCGACCGTGATCGACGAGAGCATCGAGCGCTGCACGAATCGTGCGGCCCGAGTAGAGCACGTCGTCGACGAGCACGACAATGGCGTCGTCGATGCCCTCGCTCGGAATGCGCGTCGGCGCCGGCGTGCGAGTGGGGCTCTTCGCTAGGTCATCGCGGTAGAGCGTGATGTCGAGTGAGCCTGCACTCGAGACGCCCGGCTCGATCTCGTCGACAATGCGCTGAATGCGGTCGGCGAGAGTTGACCCACGGGTCGGGATGCCGAGAAACACCAGTCGGCCATCGCCACGGCGGCTCTCCAGCACTTCGTGGGCGATGCGGCGCAGAGCGCGCGTGATGTCAGCGTCGTGCAGCACAGTGCGTGCGACCACTCTGACCTCCTTTCCCGCCTCACAGGACGGTGGTTAAAGGACGTCGAACACTCTCAGCCTATCGCGATCAGCCCCACCTCTTGAGCAGGGCGCGCTCGCCCAGCCCAACCAGTGCATCCGTCGTCTTGCCCAAAATGCCGAGCAGGATAATCGCGAGGAACAACCGGTCAATGCGCCCGTTGTTCTGCGAGTCGATGAGCAAGAAGCCGAGCCCCATCGACGAGCCAGCGAGTTCGGCAGCGACCAAGAAAAGCCATGACTGTGCCAGCGCGAGTCTCAGTCCCGAGACGATCGAGGGAACGACCGCCGGAAGCTGCACGACCGTGAGCAGCCGGAATCGAGTGAGACCGAACGCACGGCCTGCCTCGACCAGGTGCGGGTCAACATGACGCAGCGCGCCCGCGACGGTCGTGAATACAGGGAAAGCCGCGCCAATCGCGATGAGCGTGATCTTGGGCGGTTCGAAGATGCCCATGAAAATCACGAGGAGCGGAAGCCACGCCAGCGACGGAACTGCGCGTAGCGCACCCAAGGTCGGGTTGAGCAGCTTTGAGGCGAGCGGGGACAAGCCCACGAGGGCGCCGACGGCCAGCCCGATCGAGGCTCCGATCGCAAACCCAATAAGCACTCTCTGCACCGAAATGGCGATATACGTGCCCAACAGACCTGACTCGGCAAGCTCGATGGCAGCGAGGACGACCTGTGCCGGTGAGGGAAGCAGGTAGTCGGGCACCTCGGGCGACTCAGCGGCAACCCACCATGTCGCGAGGATGAGCACGGGAACGACGAGGCCGAGAAGCACGGTGCCGAGACTCGAGCGAGATCGGGAACCCTCCGAGATGGCAGTCCCCGATGCCGAATAGCCGAAACTGCTGACGAACTGAAAGAGCGACGCCGAACGGCGCCCCTCGGGAGAGGGGCGCCGAACGGGAGCGCCGCCGCGCTCATCAAAGCTCATGCTTAGGCAATCGCATTCGGGTCGGCCGCGAGGGCAAACGTGTCATTGAAGAGGGCATCCAGCGCCGCGTCGATGAGCTCCTGGTTGGGCACGTCACCGCTTTCGACGAAGATCGGACCAATGACCGAAAGCACGTCGCGCTGCGCGTCGCCGGGCACGTTGTCAATGTCGATGACCGTGCGCGCAATCGTCGCCTCGGCGATCGCGATGTCGATACCCGCCACCTCGGCCAGAATCGCTGCCGTCTCGTCGGGGTTCTCGAGCGCCCAGAGACGAGCCTTCTCGTAGGCGTTCACTACGAGCTGAGCCAAGTCGGGGTGGTTCGTGATGAAGTCTTCCGTCGCGTTGAGGAAGCCGTAGGAGTTGAAGTCAACGTTGTCGTAGATGATCTCTGCGGCGCCGTTGTAGACCGAGGTCGCGAGCAGCGGATCGAGTCCGGCCCAGGCGTCAACCGCGCCCGTCTCGAGTGCCGTCTTGCCATCAGCGTGCTGAAGGTTCTGCAGGCTGATGTCGGCGAGGGTCAAGCCCTCTTCTGCCAGAGCCTGCAGCAAGAAGAAGTACGGGTCGGTGCCCTTGGTGGCGGCAACCGTGCCGCCCGCCAGGTCGGCGACCGAGGTGATGTCGCTGCCGGTCGGAACCGCGATCGCCGCCCAGTTCGGCTGGGTGAAGATGTTGATCACCTGAATCGGGCTGCCGTTCGAGCGCGCGAGCAGCGCCGCCGAGCCGGCCGTCGAACCCACGTCGATGGCACCGGCACGCAGGGCTTCATTCGCCTTGTTTGAGCCGGCCGATTGCACCCACTCGACGGTCACGTCGTCGCCCAACTCGGCCTCCAGCCAGCCCTGGTCTTTGATGATGAGGCTCAGCGGATTGTAGGTCGCAAAGTCAAGAGTCAGCGTGGTGTCGCTCCACTCGGCGCCCTCGGTGGGTTCAGGGGCGACAGAGCCTTCACCGGCAACGCAGCCGGTCATGGCCATGGCTACTACCGCGGTGGTCGCAGTCAGCAGGGTCAGACGGGTGCGGGTGCTCATGATGGCCTTTCGGTTGGTGGTCGGGTGACCGGGTGGTGGGGTGGTGGCGGAACAGGTGGTGGCGGAACGGGTGGTGCGGTCAGAGGGACGTACTAGCTGCCGTGATGGCTCGGCACGCCGAGTGCCTCGAGCAGCTTCGCGCGGAGGCGGGTCAAGACGACGGATGCGCGGTCGCGCGGCCGGGCGCCGGGCACGTCGAGGATCATGCTGATGGTCGCGCCCTCGCGGTCGTGCCGCGTGCCGAGCAAAACGATGCGATCGGCAAGAGCGAGCGCCTCATCGACGTCGTGGGTGACGAGAACGATCGTGGCCGGTTCGGCCCGGTGGATGTCGACCAACAGGTCTTGCATCGTCAGTCGCGTGAGAGCATCCAGCGCCCCGAACGGCTCATCGAGCAAGAGCACTCCGGGTCCGCGGGCGAGGGCGCGAGCAAGCGAGACGCGCTGCGCCATGCCACCGGAAATCTCGCGCGGCTTGAGACCCGCGGCGTGCGACAGCTGCACGAGCTCGAGAAGCTCGGCAACGCGGGCTGCGCCCTGGCGCCGGTCGAGACCGCGCGGCAGCCCCAGCTCGATATTGCGAGCGACCGTGCGCCACGGCAAGAGCCGGGGCTCTTGAAAGGCCACGGCCGACCGCTGGTCGGCGGGCGCAACCGCGGTGCGGTCGATCGTCAAGGTTCCTGAAGTGGGTCGGTCGAGTCCGCTGATCTGTCGCAACAGCGTTGACTTGCCGCAACCCGAGGGGCCGAGGAGTGCCACGATCTCGCCGGGGGCAATGTCGAGTTGAACATCCCGAAGCACGACGCGCGGTTCACCGCCGTTGACGCCCGGAAACGTGCGTCCGACGCCGCGCAACGACACCGGCAGTGCCGGCGACACGGCGACGGTGGTCGACTCACTCAATGACATGACGTCACCGTACGAGCCGCCCTCACCCCCCAGCAAACCGGGCAGACACACAACGACACGCAGTGAAACACAACGTCACACAAGCGTCACAGAGGCTCGTCGACTACACGCGAACGTCGTCAGCAATCGCTCCGAGCACGCCATTCACGAAAGGCGCGCTGTCATCGGTCGACAGCACGCTCGCAAGTTCCATCGCTTCGGCGATCGCCACGGCCGTGGGAATGTCGGGGTTTTCTCGCAGTTCCCACGTCGCGAGGCGAAGAATCGCGCGATCGACGACGGGCATGCGCGCGAGGGTCCAGCCCACCGCGTGCTGTTCGATCAGCGCATCAATCTCGGCAAGCGAATCGTCGACTCCGCGGACGATCTGCTCCGCGTAAGCCCAGCTTGACGCGCGCTGAGTAGCCGCCGCGGCACGTCGAGCCTCTTCGCCGAGAATCTCGGCGATCGGAACCTGCCGAACGTCGGCAATGTAGAGCATGTCGAGGGCCCGCTTGCGGGCCTTGCTACGAGCGCTCACTACTCGCTGACGCGGCCCAGGTAATCACCCGTTCGCGTGTCGACCTTGACCTTGGTGCCCGTCTCGAGAAACAGCGGAACCTGAATCTCGTAGCCGGTCTCAACGGTGGCGGGCTTGGTACCGCCGGTCGAGCGGTCGCCCTGGAGGCCCGGCTCGGTGTAGGTGACCTCGAGAATGACCGACGCGGGCAAATCGAGGTAGAGCGGCGCGCCCTCGTTCATGGCAATCGTCACGATCTGGTTCTCAAGCATGAAGTTCGAGGCGTCGCCAACGACCGACGCGGGCACGGTGACCTGCTCGTAGTCGGTGGTGTCCATGAAGACGTAGTCGGCACCGTCTTGGTAGAGGTATTGGTAGTCGCGACGGTCAACAATCGCGAAGTCAACCTTGGTGCCCGCGTTGAACGTCTTGTCGACAACCTTGCCGCTCATGACATTGCGCATCTTGGTGCGCACGAACGCGCCGCCCTTTCCCGGCTTGACGTGCTGGAACTCGATGACGTTCCAGAGCTGCCCGTCGAGGTTGAGCACGCTGCCGTTCTTGATGTCGTTCGTGGTCGCCATGAGTACCTGAAGTCCGTTTCGGTGAGGAGCAGAAGAATCGAGCGCGCGAGCGCGCCGCCGCGAAAGTCTAGTCGACGCGCGTGCGCGCTCCCTAGTGAGCGTGCAGCAGCTGGGCGAGGGCGAGGCGATAGGAGCCGAAACCGAACCCGGCGATCACTCCGGTCGCGACCCCAGAGATGACGCTCGTGTGCCGAAACTCTTCGCGCGCGTGCGGGTTTGAGAGGTGCACTTCAATGACCGGGATGCCCGCCTCGGTCACGAGGGCCACCGCGTCGCGCAGGGCGTAGCTGTAGTGCGTGAAGGCTGCAGGATTCAGGATGACCGGGGTGCGAGCATCCGCCGCATCATGCAGCCAGCCGATGAGTTCGGCTTCATCGTTCGACTGACGAAGATCGATCTCAACACCCTCGGCGGCCGAACTGAGCTCGGTGCGCAACTCGTCGAGCGTCGCTGTGCCATAGATCGTGGGCTCGCGCGTGCCGAGGCGATTCAAGTTGGGCCCGTTGAGCACGAGCACGCGAGTGACTGCGGTCATGGCGTCACCCTACCGGCGTGAGCGCTCACTCCCCTACCTCTTGGTAGGCGGCAAAGAGCATCGACTCGTCGGTGCCATTCAGAACGCGCGGCTTGGCAACATCATCGAGAACGATGAAGCGCAGCATGCCCGCGCGCGCCTTCTTGTCGCGCTGCATCGTCGCGAGAAGGGTCTTCCAACGACCGAGCGGGTACCCCGTGGGCAGGGTGAGTGACGCAAGGATGCGCCGCGTGCGGTCGACCTGCTCCGCCGGCAGCGAGCCCGCGAGGTGCGAAAGCTCGGCCGCGAAGACCATGCCGATCGAGATCGCGGCGCCGTGTCGCCAGCGATACCGCTCGGCGTGCTCGATCGCGTGACCGAGCGTGTGCCCGTAGTTGAGAATCTCGCGTCGGCCCTGCTCGGTGAAGTCGTCGCTGACGACAGCGGCCTTGACGCGGATGCTGCGCTCAATGAGTTCACGGAAGACAGGGCTCGTGCGGTCGGTCGCGACACTCACATCGGCCTCGAGCAACTCAAGAATGACCGGGTCGGCGATGAAGCCGCATTTCACCACTTCAGCGAAACCGGCGAGGATCTCGTTCTGCGGCAAGTCGGCAAGTAGGTCGAGGTCACACAGAACCGCCGTGGGTGCCCAAAAGGCTCCGACGAGGTTTTTGCCCTCGGCCGTGTTGATCCCGGTCTTGCCTCCGACCGCGGCGTCGACCATTCCGAGCACGGTTGTCGGAACCTGTATCACCGCGACGCCGCGCAGCCACGTGGCGGCCACAAAGCCCGCGAGGTCGGTGGTGGCTCCTCCGCCGAGGCCGACCACAGCATCCGTTCGCGTGAAATCGGTCTGGCCCATGATTTGCCAGCAGAAGGCGGCGACCTCAATGCGCTTGGCGCCTTCGGCGTCGGGCACTTCGGCGAGCAGCACCTCGACACGACCGGCGAGCTGCTCGCGAAGAGCCTCGGCCTGCGCGGCCAGCGGGGGCGCGTGAATGACGAGCACCTTGCTTGCGGCGGGCGGGAGCACGGTCGCGATCTCGGCGAGCAGACCGCGGCCCACGCGAACCTCGTAGGCGGGCGGGCCACTCACGGGAATGACGGTGGTATCGGTCATGACTCTCCAGCCGAGGTCGCGCTCGCGCGCACCCACTCGGCAATCTCAGCGGCGATGTGGTCGATGGGTCGTGATGAGGTGTCCCACGTGGCGGCGGCAAGCGCGGTGTAGGTGGGCATTCGGCTGTCGACGAGCGTGACCCAGGCGTCGATGCCGTCGCGAACAAGCGGGCGCGTTTCGGGGTCGAGGCGCTCAGCAGCCGCCTCGGCGGTGATCGTCAAGAGCACGACCGGCAGCCCCGCCAGTGACTGGGCGACGCTCGGCGTCATGACGGCTCCCCCGCCGAGCGACACGACAGCGCCGTCGTGGGCAAGAGCGTCAGCAACAGCGGCCGCCTCGAGCGCGCGAAAGGCTGGCTCGCCCTGCGTTGCGAAGATGTCAGATATTGCGCCGTGCTCGGCGGCAATCTCCCGATCGGTATCAATGAACGGTGCATCGAGGATGCGCCCCAACCGCTTACCCACTCGCGACTTGCCGGCGGCAGGCGGCCCGATGAGCACAACAGCGGGCCGTGCGTCGCCACCGGCCACGCCCGATCTCAGGTCAGCCACGAGTTGCTCGACGCCCTGTCATTCGCGGCCGTCGGAGACGGCGGTCGTGAGCGTCGCCGGAATAGCGGCAAGGTAGCCCTCAAGGTTGCGGCGCGTCTCGTCGATCGAGTCGCCCCCAAACTTTTCGAGCACGGCCTCAGCGAGAACGAGCGCGACCATGGCCTCAGCGACGACGCCCGCTGCCGGAACCGCGCACACGTCGGATCGCTGGTGGTGCGCCGCGGCGGCCTCGCCCGTCGAGGTGTCGACCGTGCGCAGAGCGTGCGGCACCGTCGCGATGGGCTTCATGCCGGCCCGCACTCGCAACACTGTGCCCGTGCTCATGCCGCCCTCGGTGCCGCCAGCGCGGTCGCTCAAGCGCTCGATCACGCCATCGTCGACGACGAGCTCGTCGTGCGCCGCTGAACCGCGGCGACGAGTCGTCTCGAAGCCGTCGCCGACCTCGACGCCCTTGATGGCTTGAATGCCCATGAGCGCGGCCGCGAGCTTGGCGTCGAGCCGGCGATCCCAGTGCACATACGAGCCGAGCCCCGGGGGCACACCGTAGGCAAGCACTTCGACGACACCGCCGAGCGTGTCACCGTCTTTGTGAGCGGCATCGACTTCGGCCACCATCGCCGCGCTCGTGTCGGGGTGCAAGCAGCGCAACGGGTCTTCGTCGAGGCGGTCGACATCGTCAGGGAGGGGCAGCGGCGCATCGTCGGGAACGCGAACCGGACCGATGGCGAGCGTGTGCGCGACGAGGCGAATGCCGAGTTCGCCCAGAAACGATCGGGCAACGGCACCAAGGGCGACGCGCGCAGCAGTCTCTCGGGCACTCGCACGCTCGAGCACCGGCCGTGACTCGTCGAAACCGTACTTCTGCATTCCGACGAGGTCAGCGTGGCCCGGTCGCGGCCGCGTCAGCGGCGCGCCACGCGCGCCCGTGAGCTCGGCCGGGTCAACGGGGTCGGCGCTCATGATCGTGGTCCACTTGGGCCACTCGGTGTTGCCGATGCGCAGCGCGATGGGGCTGCCCATGCTGAGGCCGTGGCGCACGCCACCCGAGATCGTGAGCTCATCCTGCTCGAACTTCATGCGGGCACCGCGCCCGTACCCGAGCTTGCGCCGCTGCATGTCGGCTTGGATCGACTCGCGCAGCACGGGAACGCCGGCGGGCATCCCCTCAAGAACGGCGATCAATTCGGGGCCGTGAGATTCTCCGGCGGTCAACCAACGCAGCATGACGCCATTCTCCCATGCGTGCAGGGGGCGGGATGCCCGCCGCGAGCCACCCGAACCCTCAGGCCGCGTCGAGCGCCGTGCGCATCGCGAGCTCGATGCTCGCTTCATTGTCGAGCGGCTCATCGGTCTGGCCGGAGACGAAGAACCGCACTTGCCGCACCGCCTGGTGCAGCAACATGTCGCGACCCGACGCCACCCGGCCACCCACTTCAAGCCACTGAGCAGCGAGGGGGCCCGGCCACGGGTGATAGGTGACGTCGAGGGCCACGGCCGTCGTTCGCGCGTCGAACGGCAGCACCTGGCTGAGTCCCACGCCGTTGGGCAGAGTCCAGGCGACGACGTCGGCACCCTCGACCACGTGCTCGAGGTCACCGAGGCGCACGAGGTCGAGTTCGAGATCCAGCTGCTCGGCCACGGCCACGAGAGCCCCCGCGCGGCCCGCGTCACGGACGGCGACCGAGGCGCTGTGCGCGCCCATGCCAGCAAGGGCAACGAGAACCGAGCGAGCTGTGGCCCCGGCACCCGCAATGGATGCGTGTCGCACCTCATCAACGCCAGCGTCACGCAGTGCTCGTTCAATGCCGGCAATGTCGGTGTTGCGCGCGATGCGGCGCCCGTCATCGGTGAGCAGCAGCGTGTTGGCGGCACCCGTCAGGGCGACCGCGTCATCCCACTCATCCGCGATGCGAAAGAGCTCTTCCTTGAGGGGCATGGTGGCTGAGATTCCCCGCCACGAGCGGTCGAGGCCGTCGAGAAAGCCCGCCAGCTCGTGCTCACGCACCTCGTGGCGCCCGTAGTGCCAGTCGAGACCGAGGTGCGCATACGCAGCGCCGTGCAACACGGGCGAGAGCGAATGAGCAACCGGATGCCCGAGTACGGCGAGCTTCCTACTCACAGTACGCGGCGTTTTCCTCGCTGGCTCGGCACCAGGCGCGCAATTGGGCCACACCCTGCTCGTGCTGAGCCACCGTCTCCGAGAACACGGTTTCGCCGGTGGTGAGGTTGACGGTCACGAAGAAGAACCACGGACCATCTGCAGGGTTGAGCGCCGCATCGATCGCCAGGTCGCCCGGCGCCGCAATGGGACCGATCGGCAGACCCTGGATGACGTAAGTGTTGTAGGGGTTGTCGGCGTCGAGAGCGTCACCACTCGACCACACCGAACCTGTCTCGCCTGCGCCGTACTGCGCGGTCGAGTCAAGCTCGAGGCGCCATCCCGCGTCGAGGCGGTTCACGACCACGCGAGACACTCGATAGAAGTCGTCGGCGAGTCGTGCTTCGCGCTGAATCAGCGAGGCCTTCGTGAGCACCGTGTGGCGATCTTCTTCAGATACGCCCGCGGCGTCGAGTCGCGCGAAGGTCTCGTCAACGAGGCGTCGAATGTGGTCTTCGGCCGTCGAACCGGGTTCGAAGGTGTACGTCGCCGGGAAGAGATAGCCCTCAATGTTCGGGGCGACATCGGGAATGCCGTAGATCGAGGGATCAGCGATGGCCGCCTCGTAGTCGGCGAGAGGAATTCCCGTGCCGGCAGACAGCGCGTCGATCACTTCACCGGCACGTAGCCCTTCGCGCACCGTCGCGCTCAACTCAACCTTGTTCGCAGGATCAAGCAGCGCATCGAGAGCCGACCGGGCCGACATCTCCTCTTGCAAGCGATACGTTCCCGGCACGAACGAGATCGACGGGTCCGCGAGCAGCAGGTCGTAGAACGCGTCGAAGCTCATGGTGACGCCTTGATCGACCAGCGAGGTCGCGACGTCAGAGCCGATCTCACCCGAGTAGATCGTCACGAGAACCTCGGTGCCGTTTCCGGTTCCTGCGTAGTCGTTGGGCAGCTCCCACCCGAGCAGCTCGCGCACCTGGCTCTCGTAGTTCGACCAGACGTACCATGCGCCGCCAGCACCGATGCCGAGCAGGAGGGAGAAGATGCCGAGCAACACCCAGGGCCACCGACGACGGCGGCGCGTCGGCCGGGGAGAGGACGAGCGCCCCCGCTTACCGCGCCGCGACTCACTCTCGCGGGCGGCACGACGACTCGACGGTGCTGCACTCTCGGCCGGAGCATCCGCTGACGAAGCAGCGGGTGATGCGGTCGGCTGTGAGCGGAAGATGTCGCCCCAGGGGTCGTTATCAGTCACGCGATCGGTCGTCTTTCGTGCGGCTCGACGAGCGTGCCAGGCGGGTTCCCGGTCGAACGCTCGAGGTCGAGGGCGTGCTGAAGCAGAATAACAGCGGCAGCTTGGTCAACGACCGAACGCGAATTCCTCGCCGTGCGGCCCGCGTCCCGCAGGCCTCGCGCCGCACTGACGGTCGTCAGTCGTTCATCGACCAGGCGCACCGCAACCGCGAGCACCTCGGCGAGCTCACCAGCCACGGCTCGCGAATCGTCGGTCGACGCAGTCTCGGCACCGCTCAACGACAGCGGCAGCCCCACGATCACCTCGATCGCCTCGTACTCCTCAACGAGGCGACGGATGCTCTCAACGGGTGCCTCGCGCCGAGCGAGCGTCTCGACCGGCGTCGCGAGCATGCCGTGGGGGTCGCTGCGCGCCACCCCGACGCGCGCTCGGCCCACGTCGATGCCGAGTCGCACGCCGGCACGCATCGTTAGCGCCGCAGCTCAGCGAGCACGGCGTCGATCGCCGCGGGAATCGCCGACGGGTCAGTGCCCCCGCCCTGCGCGAGGTCGTCTTTGCCTCCACCGCCGCCACCGAGCACACCCGACGCGACGCGCGCGAGAGCGCCCGCTTTCGCACCGGCGTCGCGCGCCGTGGGCGTCGTCGCCACAATGACCGTCGCCTTGCCTGCCACCTCGGCTGCGAGCACGACGACCGTCGCCGAATCGCTCAGTCGGCCCCGAACGGTCGTTGCGAGCGTGCGCACGTCATCCGCCGAGCCGAGAGCGCCGAGGTTCTCGGCGACCACCGTGTACGGGCCGAGGGTCGAGGCTGCCGCGACGAGCGCGGGCACGCGTTCACTCAGCCGTGCCGATTCGTATTGCGCGATCGTCTTCTCGGCAGCCTTTAGTTGTGCGCTCAAGTCAGCGATGCGGTCGGCGAGCTGGTCGCGGGGAGTCTTGAGGCTGCTCGTCAATTGCTGCACCAGAGCGCGCTCCGTCGCGAACTCACGGAAGGCTTCGAGCCCCACGAGCGCCTCAACGCGTCGGTTGGTCGAGCCAACAGACGACTCGCTCACGAGGCTGATCATGCCAATTTCGGCCGAGCCGCTGACGTGAATACCGGCACACAACTCGCGCGACCAGGGGCCGCCGATGTCCACGACACGCACGGTCTCGCCATACTTCTCGCCAAAGAGCGCCATCGCGCCGAGAGACTTCGCCTCGTCGAGCGCCATCACCCGCGTCGAGACCGGCAGATTGTCACGCACGGCGATGTTGCTGATCTCTTCGATCTCGCTGCGCGTCGCCGCGCTGAGTGCCTGGTTCCAGGTGAAGTCGAGCCGCATGTAGCCGGCCTTGTTGTACGACCCCGACTGGTGGGCGTCGTTGCCGAGCGTCTGACGCAGGGCCGCGTGAATGACATGGGTTGCAGAGTGCGCCTGGCTCGCCGAGCGACGGTACACCGCGTCAACCTGCGTGGTCGCGGCGTCGCCCACATGCACTTCGCCCGAGCGCACCTGCACCGTGTGGCTGATGAGACCCTTGACGGGCTTCTGCACATCGAGAACCTCGAGGTCGAAGCCCGAGCCCACGATCGAGCCCTCGTCACTGTCTTGACCACCCGACTCGGCGTAGAGCGTCGTCTCGGCCAGGATCACTTCGGCGATGTCACCGGCCTGGGCAACAGCAACGCTCTGGCCGTCGACGAGAATGCCGAGCACGGTCGTCTCGGCCTGCAACTCGTCGTACCCGAGAAAAGCCGTTTCGCCCGCTGCGCGGAACTCGCCGTAGACGCTCACGTCGGCGAGAGCGCCCTTCTTCGACTTCGCGTCAAGCTTCGCCCGCGTGCGCTGTTCTGCCATGAGGCGGTCGAACTCGGCGCGGTCGACGGTGAGTCCGTTCTCTTCGGCCATCTCGAGCGTGAGGTCGAGCGGAAACCCGAAGGTGTCGTGCAACTGAAAAACCGTGTCGCCCGGCAGCGTCGTCGCGCCGGCGGCCGTTGTCTCGGCCACCGCGAGGTCAAGAATCGTCGTGCCCGCCACCAGCGTGCGCAAGAAGGCCTCTTCTTCGCCGAGGGCCAATCGCGACACGCGGTCATAGTGCTCGGTGATCTCGGGGTACGCCGAGCTCATGGCGTCGCGCGAGGCAGCAAAGAGCACCTCGAAGCTTGGCGCGTCCACGCCCAGCAACCGCATGGCACGGATGCTGCGCCGCAGCAAGCGACGCAGAATGTATCCCCGACCCTCGTTACCGGGCGCGACGCCATCGGTCATGAGCATGAGTGACGAGCGCACGTGGTCGGCGATGACGCGCATGCGCACGTCATCGTCGTGGTGGGCACCGTAGCGACGTCCGGACATCGTGGCAGCAGCATCCAGAACCGGACGCACTTGGTCGATCTCGTACATGTTCTCGACGCCTTGCGTCAGGAACGCGACGCGCTCCATGCCCATGCCGGTGTCGATGTTCTTGTTCGGCAGCTCGCCAAGAATCTCGAAGTCATTCTTGCCGGTGCCCTCACCGCGGAGGTACTGCATGAAGACGAGGTTCCAGATCTCGACGTAGCGGTCGTCGTCGGTGGCCGGGCCACCATCAACGCCGTAGGCCTTGCCACGGTCGAAGAAGATCTCGGAGCACGGGCCGGCCGGGCCGGGCTGCCCCGTCGACCAGTAGTTGGTGTCCATGTCGAGACGCTGAATGCGGTCGTCGGGCAGGCCTGCGATCTTCTTCCACAGCGCGATCGCTTCATCGTCGTCTTTGTAGACCGTGACCCAGAGGTCTTTCTCGTCGAAGCCCATGCCGCCGTCACTCTGCGACGTGGTCAAGAGCTCCCAGGCGTACGAGATGGCGCCCTCTTTGAAGTAGTCGCCAAACGAGAAGTTGCCGTTCATCTGAAAGAACGTGCCGTGGCGCGGCGTCTTGCCGACCTCTTCAATGTCGTTCGTACGGATGCACTTCTGCACGCTCGTCGCACGCGGGTACGGTGCCGGCACCACGCCCGTCAAGTACGGCACGAACGGAACCATGCCCGCGACCGTGAAGAGCAGCGTGGGGTCGTCACTGACGAGCGAAGCGGAGGGCACGACCGTGTGACCGCGAGTACCGAAGAACTCGAGCCACCGGCGCTGAATGTCGGCGGTCTGCATGAGGGGCTGTGGCGTCCTGTGTCGAAAAGGGGCGGGGCGCGAAGCCCCGCCGGTTACTTGAGGCGGTTGGTGAGGTCAGCGATGGTGTCTTCGGCCTCGGCAACGGCGGCGCGAAGCTCGGCCTCGCGCTGCTTGTAGCCGTCGACCACGGCGGCACTGAATTCACGGGCCTTGGCGTCGACATCATCGAAGAACTGCTTGCCCTGCGGGGTCTTCGAGACTTGGTGGGCGGCGACGAAGCCGACCGCGATGCCAACGATGAGCCAAGCGGCGTTCTTCATGGTTGCTCCCTCGTGAGAAGTCGTGAGTGGTGAACTCACTCAGCCTAGCGGCCCAACGCAAACGGGGGCCCGGCGTGAAGCCGGACCCCCGAGTGACTGTGGGTGGTGTTAGCGCGCTGCGTAGTACTCGACGACGAGCTGAACTTCGCAGGTCACGGGAACCTCGGCGCGCTTGGGGCGACGCACGAGACGCGACTGCAGCTTGTCGAGCTCGACCTCGAGGTAGGCCGGAACCTTGGGCAGAACGTCGACGTGACCGCCGGCGGCCGCCACCTGGAACGGCTCGGTGCCCTCAGAGCGCGGCTTGACGTGGATGAGCTGGCCCGGCTTGACGCGGAACGACGGGCGGTCGACGAGCTGGCCGTCAACCATGATGTGGCGGTGCACAACCATCTGGCGGGCCTGAGCCGTCGTGCGGGCGAAGCCCGAACGCAGCACGAGCGCGTCGAGACGCATCTCGAGCAGCTCGACGAGGTTCTCACCGGTCAAGCCAGCCGAACGGCGGGCCTCGTTGAACGCGATCTTGAGCTGGGCCTCGCGGATGCCGTACTGGGCGCGCAGACGCTGCTTCTCGCGCAGACGAACGGCGTAGTCGCTATCAGCCTTGCGCTTGGTGCGGCCGTGCTCACCGGGAGCGTAAGGGCGCTTCTCGAGGTACTTGGCGGCCTTCGGGGTGAGGGCGATGCCGAGCGCGCGCGAGAGACGGGTCTTGCTACGAGTGCGTGACTTAGTAGACACGGTTTCCTTCCATGGGCGTGGCCGAGAATTTCAGCGGCTCACGGGCGTACACCGCTCCGTCCGGTCCGAACGCACGCCGAGGCGCTTCGGTGGATGCTACGAGGGAGGGTGTGCCCATATCTAACGGGCCGAGCAAGCCTACCAGAGGCAGTCGGCGCCCGACTCACTCCCCTGGTTTGTCGCCCGCAGGCTCGCCGCGCGTGATGGCGCGAAGCTTCGCGAGGCGAGCCGAGATCTCTCGCTCATGACCGCGCTCGGTCGGCCGGTAGTACTCGAGACCCAAGAGCGGATCAGGAAGGTACTGCTGCTGCGCGACGCCCACGGGCTCGTCATGCGGGTAGACGTAGCCCTTTCCGTGGCCGAGTCGTTTGGCCCCGGGATAGTGCGCATCGCGCAACGGCTTCGGAACCCGGCCCAGCCGCCCGGCCCGCACGTCGGCGATCGCCGCATCGATACCGAGGTACGCGGCGTTCGACTTGGGTGCTGTTGCGAGGTAGACCACCGCCTCAGCGAGCGGAATGCGACCCTCCGGCATGCCAATGAGTTGAACGGCTTGAGCCGCCGCGACGGCAATCGGCAACGCTTGCGGGTCGGCCATCCCAATGTCTTCTGCTGCCGAGATGATGACGCGTCGCGCAATGAACCGCGGATCTTCTCCCGCCTCGATCATGCGCGCCAAATAGTGCAGTGCCGCGTCAGGGTCACTCCCCCGAATCGACTTAATGAAGGCGCTGATGACGTCGTAGTGCTCGTCGCCCTGTTTGTCGTAGCGCAGCAGAGCGCGGTCAACAGCCGCCGCCACGATCTCTGGCGTGATGACGGGATGCTCGCTCGCGTCGTCGCCATCGCCCGCGGCCCGCGCCTCGGCCACCGCCGACTGAGCCGCCGCTTCGAGCGCCGTCAACGCTCGGCGCGCATCGCCCGAAGCCAACCGCACAATGGCCTCTCGCGCCGCAGGATCGAGCACCACCGAGCCCGAGAGCCCGCGCGGGTCGACGACTGCCCGATCGACAAGCACCCCGAGGTCATCGTCACTCAGGGTCTCGAGCGTGAGAAGCAGGCTGCGGCTGAGCAATGGCGCGATGACCGAGAACGAGGGGTTCTCGGTGGTCGCCGCGATGAGAATGACCCACCCGTTTTCGACACCCGGAAGCAAGGCGTCTTGCTGCGCTTTCGTGAACCGGTGAATCTCGTCGAGAAACAAGACCGTCGAGGTGCCGTGGAGGTCACGATCGGCGAGGGCACGCTCCATGACCTCACGCACGTCTTTCACCCCCGCCGTCACAGCAGAGAGTTCGACGAAACGGCGTCCACTTGATCGTGCAATCGCTTGCGCCAGTGTCGTCTTGCCCGTTCCCGGCGGGCCCCACAAGATCACCGAGACGGCGCTGGGGGCCCGGCCGGTGTCGTCGCTCGCGAGGCTTACGAGAGGGGATCCGGCGCGCAACAGGTGCCGCTGACCCGCGACCTCATCGAGGCGCGTCGGCCGCATGCGTACCGCGAGAGGAACCGCGGACGAGCCGAGGCCCGGCTGAGCATCCATAACTCCAGGCTACCGGCCATGGCCGACCCGCCCGCAGGCGCAAGCAGGCGGTATGGAGCCTCGACTAGAGTTCACTGCGGCGCGGACCGCACAACGCCGACCGTCGCCGAATGGAGGAGCAGTGGCAGCCGCATCGGCCAACAACCGTGAAGCGCAGGATCGTCTGCGTCGCTACCAGGCACGACAGACCGTGCACGAGTCGAAGATTGCGCGACGCAAGCGCGACAACCTCATCGCTGTACTAGCGATCGTGGTGGTCGGCGCTCTCGCCGCAACCGCGCAAATCGTCTACTTCACGGCTGGCCCCGGAACCCCTGAGCCGGTCGCCAGCGCCAGCCCCACTCCCACGCCGAGCGCAGTGGCCGCGCCCGACCCGGCGCTGAGCGAATCGCGAACCTGGACCGGCACGATGACCCTCAACGGTGGCCTTGAACTTGGCTACGAGCTTGACGGCGCCGCAGCGCCGCAGGCTGTCGCGTCGTTCGTCACGCTCGCACAGCAAGGCTTCTTCGACGGCCTCGCCTGCCACCGCCTCACGACCGCCGGCATCTTCGTGCTGCAGTGTGGTGACCCCAACGGCGACGGCACGGGTGGCCCCGACTATCGCTTCGGCCCCATTGAGAATGCCCCGCTCGACAACATCTACACCACGGGAGTCATCGCGATGGCCCGCCAAAGCGGTGACGGCGCGAGCATGGGAAGCCAGTTTTTCATCGTCTACGACAACTCGCCGATTCCGGCCGATGCCGCCGGCGGTTACACCGTCATGGGTCGAGTGACGAGCGGGCTGGATGCTCTCATCACCGACATCGTCTCGGCAGGCGTCGACGGCGGCGGTACCGACGGTCCCCCGGCCGTTCCCGCCGTGCTGACGGGCATCACGATCCAATAGCGATCCGCATCGAGGGCAGTGCATCCTGACCCCCGTTGCCGACCGTGCACTACGCTGAAAAACCGCGCGATGACAGTCGTGCGCGTGCGCACTCGATGAGGATGAAGCAGACGTGGCAGCCAACGAGAACACCCCCTGGGGCCGGGTTGACGAGACCGGCACGGTCTACGTCACCGACCGTGGCGTCGAGCGCGCCGTCGGCCAGTACCCCGACGGAACGCCAGAAGAGGCGCTCGCCTACTTCACGCGCAAGTACGTTGAGCTCGACGGCCAGGTGCGCCTGCTCGAACAGCGCGCGAAAGCCGGTGCCCCGGCGAGCGATGTCGCCAAGACCGTAACCTCACTGACCGCTGCCCTCGAGACCGCCGCCGCCGTCGGTGACCTCGACTCGCTGCGCACCCGCGTGGGCGCGCTCACGGCAACGGTTGAGAAGCTCACCGAAGAGCAAAAGGCCGAAGCAGCCGCCGCCACGGAGGCGGCGCTCGCCGAGCGTACGGCGATCGTCGAAGCCGCCGAAGCGCTCGCGGCGAAAGACCCCCAGTCGGTGCAGTGGAAGCAGACCTCTGCCGCGCTTGACGAGCTCTTCACACGCTGGAAAGACCACCAGACCAACGGCCCTCGCCTTCCGAAAAAGGCCGGCGACGATCTCTGGAAGCGGTTCCGCGCAGCACGCACGACGGTCGAAAACAACCGTCGGGCCTTCTTCGCGGGTCTCGACTCTGAACACAAAGAAGTTCGCACCCGCAAGCAAGAACTCATCGACAAGGCTGTTGCCCTCGCGTCTCAGGGCACGGCCGCAATTCCGGCATACCGCCGCCTGCTCGACGAGTGGAAGCTCGCGGGTCGGGCCGGCAAGAAGATCGACGACGCCCTGTGGGCACAGTTCAAGGCAGCGGGCGACGCGCTCTACGCTGCCAAGGCAGAAGTCGACGCACGCGAGAACGAAGAGTTTGCGGGCAATCTAGCCGTCAAGCTCGCCATTCTCGACGAAGCAGCACCCCTGCTCACCGCGACCGATCGCGTGCAAGCGCGGGCGACACTCTCGAACATTCAACGAAAGTGGGATGCCGCGGGCAAGGTCCCGCGCGACCACGTGAAGTCGGTCGAAGACCGCATGCGACAGATCGAGCTCGCCGTCAAGAAGCTCGAAGAAGAGCACTGGAACCGCTCCGACCCCGAGAAGAAGGCACGCTCAGAAGGACTCGCCGCCCAGCTCGAACAAGCGATTGCCGGTCTCGAGGCCGACCTCGCCGCCGCAACGGCAGCGAAGAACGTCAAGAAAATCGCCGAGCTCACCGAGGCACTCGAGGCACGACGTGCCTGGCTCGGCGCGGTCGACCGCTGATCGTTTCTCCACAAAAACGGCACCCAGCGGTCACAGGGTGACGAATCGGGGCACACTCCCCCGCATGCCTCGGTCGACACCCGTATTCCTTCCTGACCATCGCCTCTCCGCGAGCGAATTGCAGTGCGCCGCACTCGACGGTGAGCTCGTCAGCCTCGGCGAGGGTTTCGTCTCGGTCGATGCGCCCCACACCGCATTCATTCGGGCGGCCTCACTCTCGCCCGTGGTGCTCGACTCGCGCGTGATTGTCTCTGACCGGAGCGCGGCATGGGTGTGGGGCTGGGGCGCGATGCCGCCCACGGTCTCGACCTGCGTGTCCATCGCGGCGCGCATCCCATCACCCGACCGCCGCCGGCTTCGCGCCCGTGAGGTCGTCATCGCCGATGACGAGCGGGTCGTGCTGGGCGACATAACTGTTACGTCGCCCGAACGCACTCTCGTCGATCTCGCCCGTCATGACGGGGGGCGAGATCTCCACGACCTCCTGGCGCGGGGGTTACGCGAGAGCCGTATCGACCCCGACCACCTTTTCGGGGCGTTATCGGGCCGCACCAACCTGTCGTTCGTGCGAAGCGCCCGACGACGCCTCATTTCCGCGATGGCCGAGGCCGGTCGCGACTCAGAGGCGACCGAAGCGGGTCAGACTTCGCCTTAGCCGTTGCTCACCCGGTACACGTCATACACCGCATCGATGCGCCGAACGGCATTGAGCACGCGGTCGAGGTGAGTGACGTCACCCATCTCAAACACAAACCGACTCAGCGCGAGACGATCTTTCGAGGTGCTCACACTCGCCGACAGAATGTTGACGTGGTGCTCAGAGAGTACGCGGGTCACGTCGCTCAACAGTCCGCTGCGATCGAGAGCTTCGACCTGAATCTGCACGAGGAAGACGCTCTTGGCGGTGGGGGCCCACTCGACCTCGATCATGCGATCGGGCTCGGTCAGCAACGACGACACGTTGCTGCAGTCTCCCCGGTGCACGCTCACGCCTTGGCCGCGCGTGACGAATCCCACGATGGCGTCGCCCGGTACGGGCGTGCAGCACTTAGCGAGCTTGACCAAGATGTCAGGCGCGCCCCGCACCAATACACCCGAATCGCTCGTGCGCACCGGAGTGCGCCCTCGAGTCGGAACACTGAATGGCTCGTCGTCACTCTCGGCCTCAACGTGCAAAGCGGCGAGAATCTTCTCGATGACCGACTGCGTTGACACGTGCCCTTCGCCAACGGCGGCATAGAGCGACTCGACGGTCTCATAGCGAAGTTGCGAGGCGACGTGAGCCACCGAGTCTTGCGTCATGAGCCTCTGCAAGGGCAGGTTCTGCTTGCGCATCGCCCGGGCAATGGCGTCTTTGCCCTGCTCGACCGCTTCGTCACGGCGCTCTTTCGTGAACCACTGACGAATCTTTGAGCGCGCTCGGGTGCTCGTCGTGAAGTTCAGCCAGTCTTGGCTGGGCCCAGCATCCGGATTCTTCGACGTGAAGACCTCGACCGAGTCGCCACTATTGAGCACCGTCTCGAGCGGCACCAGGCGCCCATTGACCTTGGCGCCCATCGTGCGGTGCCCCACCTCGGTGTGCACGGCATAGGCGAAGTCGACCGGGGTCGCGCCAGCAGGGAGGCCGATGACTTTGCCCTGCGGGGTAAAGACGTACACCTCTTTGGCGCCGATCTCGTACCGCAAGTTGTCGAGAAACTCGGTGGGGTCGCTGGTCTCGGCCTGCCAGTCAGAAATGTGTGCGAGCCAGGCCATATCGGTGTCTGACCGCTCGGGAACGGCGTCGCCACGGCCAGAACTGGCCATGCGTTCTTTGTACTTCCAGTGCGCGGCGACACCGAACTCCGCACGCTGATGCATCTCATGGGTGCGAATCTGCAACTCGACCGGGCGACCACCGGGCCCAAAGACGGTCGTGTGCAGCGACTGGTACAGGTTGAACTTGGGCGTCGCGATGTAGTCCTTGAAGCGACCGGGCATGGGGTTCCACCGCGCGTGTACGGCGCCCAGAACGGCATAGCAGTCGCGAATCGAGTTGACGAGAATGCGCACGCCCGTGAGGTCGTAGATCTCGTCGAAGTCGCGACCGCGGTGAACCATCTTTTGGTAGATCGAGTAGTACTGCTTTGGCCGACCCTTGACGTCTGCCTTGATCTTGGCCACACGCAGGTCATCTTTGACAGCGTCGATCACCTGCTGAACAAATGCCTCACGCTCGGGGGTGCGGTTGCGCACCAGGCTCTCGATCTCGACATAAATCTTGGGCTGCAGCACCGCGAACGAGAGGTCTTCCAGCTCCCATTTGATGGTCTGGATGCCCAAGCGGTGTGCGAGCGGAGCGTAGATGTCGAGCGTCTCTTGGGCCTTGCGTTGTGCCGACGAGCTCTCGACGAACCCCCAGGTGCGGGCGTTGTGGAGCCGATCGGCGAGCTTGACGATCAACACGCGGATGTCTTTCGACATCGCAACGATCATCTTTCGCACGGTGTCGGACTGCGCGCTGTCGCCGTACTTGAGCTTGTCGAGCTTGGTCACGCCGTCAACGAGCATGGCGATCTCGTCGCCGAAGTCACGCCTCAGCTCGTCCAGGCTGTATTCGGTGTCTTCAACGGTGTCGTGCAGCAGCGCGGCGGCGAGGGTCTTGGCGCCGATACCGAGGTCAGCAAGAATCTGCGCGACCGCAAGCGGGTGCGTGATGTAGGGCTCGCCACTCTTGCGCGTCTGGCCCTCATGAGCGCGTTCAGCGACCTGGTAGGCCCGCTCGATCAGCGCGACATCTGCTTTGGGATGCTGCGCCCGCACCGTCTTGATGAGCGCCTCGAGCGCTCCCCCGGTTTGCGACCGCGAGAAGATTCTCGGCAACAGCGCGCGCAGAGAAGCGCTGCTCTGCTGCGTGGTGTCGGTCATCGGTGCGCCCTCCGATGCGAGTCTACGGCGTGACGATGAACGTCATCCGACAGCGGCAGGCGTAACTCGTCAGACTCAGCGCACCGCGCCCGACTCCGTGCGTGCCACGCGCTGACGCGAACCCTGCTTCTTGAGCTCGGGCTCGTTCTCGCGCAAGTGCACGTAGAGCGGCGCCGCCAAGAAGATCGACGAGTAGGTTGCGACGACGGTGCCCACCGCAAGGGCCAGGGCAATATCGCGCAACGTGCCAGCGCCGAGCAAGATCGATCCGACAAAGAGGATCGACGCCGTCGGCAGCACCGCGACGATCGACGTGTTGATCGACCGCACGAGGGTCTGGTTCACGGCGAGGTTGACCGACTGCGCGAAGGTGCGGCGTGACTCCACACCGTCTTCGCTCGTGTTCTCGCGAACCTTGTCGAAAACAACGACGGTGTCATAGAGCGAGTAGCCAAGAATCGTCAAGAAGCCAATGACAGCAGCCGGGGTGATCTCGAGCCCGAACACACCGTAGATGCCCGCGGTAATGATCAAGTCGTGAACGAGCGCGATGATCGCGGCGAGCGACATCTTCCAGGTGCGGAAGTAAAGCGCCAGCACGATGCTGGCAAGCGTCAAGAACACCGCGAGTGCGATGATCGCCTGACGCGTGATGTCGGCGCCCCACGTTGCTCCGATGAACGACGAACTGACGTCAGACTTCGCAACGCCATAGGCCTCGGCGAGAACCGCACGAACCTCTTCGGTTTCGGTCGGGGTGAGCTGCTCGGTCTGCACGCGGATCGCGTCTCCGCCGACGATCGACACACGCGGGTTGGCACCCGGGACCACCGACGAAACCGCTTCGTCGGCGATCGCGGTCGCCGCGGCCGTGCCCTGTTCGACGACAGAGGTACCCTCGACCCGAAACTCAGAACCGCCGCGGAACTCGATGCCAAAAACGAACCCACCGCGCAACGCCGTGAAGCCAACGGCGAGCACGACCATCACGATGGCAATGAGGTACCACGTATTGCGACGACCAACGAAGTCGAACGAGCGCGCCCCCGTGTAGAGGTCGTTGCCGAACTGCGTGAGCTTGCTCATCGCGCATCCTTCCCTTCGCCGCTGAGTTGCGCGGCCTTGCGCTCGGCAATCGTCTGACGACGCTGTGCCTCTTTGCTACTACTCGCGACCTTGGTGGTCGTGACGCCCACCGGGGTGCGGAACTGTGCGCGGCCGCGGTAGACGGCGCCGAGCGCCATCGGGTCGAGGCCGCTCAACGGGTGTCCGCTGCCGAAGAAGCGAGTGCGCGCGAGCAATTGCATCATCGGGTGGGTGAAGAGAGCGACCACGATGAGGTCGACGATCGTCGTGATGCCGAGAGTGAAGGCAAAGCCGCGCACGTTTCCGACGGCGAGAACGAACAGCACGACCGCGGCGAGGAAGTTGATGACGTCACTGATCAGGATGGTGCGCCAAGCGCGCTTCCAGCCCGACTCCACGGCACCGTCGACGCTGCGGCCGTCACGCAGTTCGTCACGAATGCGCTCGAAGTAGACGATGAACGAGTCGGCGATCACGCCAATCGAGATCACGAGACCCGCGACGCCGGCGAGAGAAAGGCGGAAGCCTTGCTGGTTCGAGAGATACGTGATGATCAAGTAGGTGATGACGCCGGCCACGACAAGCGAGGCCAACACGACGCCGCCGAGAGCTCGGTACTGCAAGAACGCATAGATGCCGACGAGGATCAGTCCGATGATTCCCGCGATGATGCCGCTCTGAAGTTGGGCAACGCCGAGGGTCGCGCTGATGTTTTCACTCGACTGAATCTCGAAACCGATCGGCAGCGCACCAAACTTGAGCTGGTCAGCGAGCGTAAGGGCGCTTTCTTCGGTGAAGTTTCCACTGATCTGCGGTCGACCATCGGTGATCGCGGCATTCGTGCGGGGAGCGCTAATGACGCTGCCATCAAGCACGATCGCAAACTGGTTGCGCACATCGGTGAAGGTGATCAGTCGCTCTGTCACGGTGCGGAACTCAGTGGTGCCGTCGCCATCAAATTCAATGAAGACACCCCACTCGTTCGTCGTGACGCCGGTCGGCGACGTAATGAGTCCGGCACGAGCATCGGCGATGCGCTCACCGGCGACCTCGACCGGGCCAAGGATGTACTTGATTGAGCCGTCTTGTTCGCACGTGATGAGAGGCTCGTCGGTCGGAGCGACGTTAGCGCCGACCGCATTGACCGTGGCGCAATCGAACGTGTCGAACTGCTCTTGCAGTTCGGGGGTGACCCACGCCAGGTCGCTCGCGTCGGTCGGGCTCGCGCTCGGAGTTGGCTCAGTAGTCGCGTCGGGCGCTGCACTGGCGTCGGGCGCTGCACTGGCAGAAGCCGAAGGATCAGTGCCGGGGTCGACTGTTCCTTCTTGATCGATGGCGTCAGTCGACGGCACATCAGCCACAAGAACCGGCCGGAACTCCAGCTTGGCCGAGCTCGAGATGCGCTCGCGCGTCGCGTCGTCAGGCTCACCCGGAATCGACACGACAATGTTTTGGTTGCCCTGAGTGTTGATTTCCGCTTCGCTCACACCACTCGCGTCGACGCGCTGACGGATGATCGCCACCGCGCGTTCGAGCTGCTCGGGCGTCACCGTCTCGCCGCTGGCCAATTGCGGGCTCAGCGTGATCTGAGTGCCGCCCTCAAGGTCGAGCGCGAGCTTCGGAGTCCATTGACCGTTGTTGAAGAGCACGCTCGCCCCATTCGCCGCAATCAGGGCGATGATGATGACGAGCAGCCAGACGAGGGAACGAATGGCTTTGCGCTCAGTGGTGCTTCTGGCCACCAGAGTTACTCATTTCTGCGAGGGGAGGCGGGCGCGCCACAGACCGGCGCGCCCCGCGAGGTGAGCGAGGGGTCTAGCTCTCGGTCTTTTTGGTGCGCTTGGGCTTCTCAGCCGGTGCGTCGAGGCTGGATTCGTTGAGGCTCGGCTCTGCCGCTGCCTCTTCGTCGTCGACGATGGGCTCGTCTTCGATGACGCGCGCCAGGGTCTGTCGGTGCACCCGCACGGTGCTGCCGGGGCTCGTCTCGATGACGGCCACGTTCGCTTCGTCATCGATGCTGACAAGGGTGCCGAACAAGCCGAAGTTCGTCATGACCTCAGCGCCGGGAACCATCTTGAGCTGAAGGGCCTCGAGGTCTTGCTTGCGCTTGCGCGAGTTGCGGAACATGAAAAAGATGAGCAGGGCGAGAACGCCCAGCATGACAAGAGTCAACGGATCCATGAGTCGCAGTGCCTTTCAGAGACGGGATCGGCGTGGCGCTGGCAACAGCGCCGGTCGGCGAGCGGATGCTCTGCCGAGGGCCAGCGATAACTATAGGTCATCGACCTCGGTGGCCCGTGGCGCGTGCCCGAGGTGAGCCCACGCACGAGCTGTTGCCACCCGACCGCGCGGGGTGCGCGAGAGCAATCCGGTGCGCACGAGAAATGGCTCGACGACCGCTTCGATGGTCTCGGCCTCTTCGCCCACCGATACGGCGAGGGTCGAGAGCCCGACGGGTCCGCCGTCGAATCGCTCAACGATCGCCTGCAAGACGGCGCGGTCAAGGCGGTCGAGCCCTTGCTCGTCAACGTCATACAGTTCGAGCGCGGCGCGCACGGCTGCGCGGTCGGCGGCTCCCCCGCGCACGAGCGCGAAGTCGCGCACACGCCGCAGCAAGCGGTTGGCGATGCGGGGTGTGCCGCGCGAGCGGCGCGCGATCTCGGCGAGGGCATCCTCGTCAATCGCCAGCGACAAGAGGCGGGCCGCTCGCTCGAGCACCTGGTGCAGTTCCTCGGGTTCGTAGAACTCGAGGTGTGCAGTGAAGCCAAAGCGGTCGCGCAAAGGGTTGGGCAATAGGCCTGATCGGGTTGTCGCACCCACGAGCGTGAACGGTGCGAGTTCAAGCGGGATGCTCGTGGCACCGGCGCCCTTGCCGACCATGATGTCGACGCGAAAGTCTTCCATCGCCAGGTAGAGCATTTCTTCGGCCGAGCGAGCCATGCGGTGGATCTCGTCGATGAACAGCACTTCACCGGGAACCAACGATGACAAGACCGCCGCGAGGTCACCCGCGTGCTGAATAGCCGGGCCACTGGTCATCCGCAAAGGCCGTTGGCCTTCGTACGCGACGATCATCGCGAGCGTCGTCTTGCCGAGACCGGGAGGGCCTGCGAGCAAGATGTGGTCAGGCGTGCGGTTCTGCAGACCGGCTGCTTCGAGGAGCAACTGCAACTGCCGACGCACTTTGTGCTGGCCGACGAATTCGTCAAGGCTCTGCGGGCGCAAGGCACCTTCAAAGGCCAGTTCGGCCGCCGATTCGGGCTCGGCGCGCAGCACGTCGTCGCTCACGAGCGCGACCCATCCGCGGAGTCTGCAGCAGAACGGGCGCGCGCGGGGCCCAGTTGGGCGAGTGCACGGCGCAAGAGAACCGACAGCGCGGTTGTCGAGGCATCGGGGTCAGCATCCACAACCTGTGCCGCAACGTCGAGGGCGGTGCGCTCAGGCCAGCCAAGACCCGTGAGGGCGGCGACAAGCGAGGTCGTGACGACGGCCGGTGCGCGTGAGGCGTCAGCCGCAGCGCTGCCCGCCGGAGCGACGAGTTTGCCGGCAAGAGTTACCACGATGAGCTTCGCGGTTTTGGGTCCGATGCCGCTCACGGCGCGAAACGGCGCATCGTCGTCGTCTGCGATCGCTCGCGCAATGGCGTCAGGGGTCATCGCGCCGAGCACGCCCAACGCCGACTTCGGGCCGACTCCCGAGACCGTGCGCAGCAACTCGAACAATCCGAGCTCAACCTCGTCGGCGAAGCCGAACAGGCTCATGTCGTCTTCACGAACGACAAGCGCCGTGTGCACCCGCACGGTGTCGCCCGTGCGCAGGTCTCGAGCGTGACGTTCGGTAACCGCGACCGCGTAGCCGACCCCGGAGACGTCGATCACCGCGCGCGTGCCGGTGAGGGCAACAAGGGTTCCGCGCAGGCTAGCGATCACCCGTCGAGCCTACGGGCGCGCGTCGCCTTCTCGGCCGTGCGCCACGCCTGCTGCGCGGGCGTGAGGTGCGGAGAACTCGCGGCCGACTCCCCCGCAACTCGTGCGGCTGGGCTCGAGGCGCCGCGCCACCCGTGGCATATGGCAAGAGCGAGCGCATCGGCTGCGTCGGCGGGCTTCGGCGGGGCATCCAATCGCAGGATGCGCTGCACCATCGCCGTCACTTGCTTCTTGTCGGCGGCACCGTGCCCCGTGACCGCGGCCTTCACTTCGGTGGGCGTGTGCAACGTCACGGGCAAACCGCGTAGCGCGGCGGCGTAGAGCACCACTCCGCTGGCTTGAGCTGTGCCCATAACGGTGCGCACGTTGTGTTGAGCGAAAACGCGCTCGAGAGCGACCGCGTCGGGGCGGTGCTCGTCGAGCAGAGTCGCGAGGCCATCACCAATAGCCAACAGCCGCGATTCGAGAGCCTGGTCAGGGGGCGTCTGAATCACGGTGACGGCGACGAGCGTGGCACGACGGTTCGGCTCGATGTCGACGATGCCCACTCCGCAGCGAGTGAGGCCGGGGTCGACACCGAGCACTCGCACGATCGACTACTCGTCGTTGTCGAGCTCGGCGCGCACCTCGGCGCTCAGCGAGACATTGGTGAAGACGTTCTGCACGTCGTCGAGGTCGTCCATGGCGTCGACCAGCTTGAAGAGCTTGCGAGCGGTCTCGGCGTCAGCCTCGATCTGCAGGTTGGCGACGAACTCGGCCTCGGCCGCGTCGTACTCGATGCCAGCCTCAGTGAGCGCCGTGCGCGCAGCAACGAGGTGTGATGGGTCGGTGATGACCTCAAAGCCGCCGCCCTGGTCGATGACCTCTTCGGCCCCGGCCTCGAGCACCGCCATGAGGATGTCGTCTTCGGTCACACCGTCGGTCTTGGTGATCGAGATCACGCCCTTGCGGCTGAAGTTGTAGGCAACGCTGCCGGGGTCGGCCATCGTGCCGCCATTGCGCGACATGGCCGTGCGCACCTCAGCGGCCGCGCGGTTCTTGTTGTCGGTCAAGCACTCGATGAGCAGCGCGAGACCGCCCGGGCCGTAGCCCTCGTACATGATCGTTTGGTAGTCGATCGACTCACCCGTGAGCCCTGCGCCGCGCTTGATCGCGCGATCGATGTTGTCGTTGGGAACCGAGGTCTTCTTGGCCTTCTGCACCGCGTCGACGAGCGTCGGGTTGCCGCTCATGTCGGCACCACCGATCTTGGCGGCGACCTCGATGTTCTTGATGAGCTTGGCGAACGACTTGGCACGGCGACTGTCGATGATCGCCTTCTTGTGCTTCGTCGTCGCCCACTTGGAATGGCCGGACATGGGGCTCCTTGCGAGACAGACGGACCGTGTCAGTTTAGGGCAGGGCGTCGAGGCGGATTCCGGCGCGCCGTAGCTCGATGGCCGCGAGCGCCCGCAATGCCTTCGGATCGTGTGACCGCCAGGCTGCGGCCGGATCAGGATGCACGGCAACGAGTTGCGCGAGCGGCGCACGCGCCACGGCCCGAGCGGCGAGCGTGTCGGCGGTCATGCCGCCCGCGAGCATCCGTCGCAGTGCACTCGACCGACGCGCGAACCGCACTCGCGGGAGCACCCAGAGCAAGGTGAGCAGCAACAACGGGATGAGCGCCACCGTGAGGCCTGTGCTGATCGCCACGAACTCGACGAACTGCTGCTGGCCGCGCCCCGCCTCGGCGACCGACGCGCCGGCACTCGCTGCCGCGTCGAACGGGCCGCGAATGCCGTCACCGATGAGTGGCACGTCACCGAGGGCATCGGCGGCACCGCTCAAGCCCTCTTGAAAGTCGAGCCCCGCAGCCTCGAGGTCGCGCCCGAAGCTACCGAGAGTTCGAATGGCCGCTGTCACCGCGCTGGCGATCGCGATGACGATGATGACGGCGACCACCCCCACGGAGTCAGCGACGATCTGCCGAGTGCGAGCAGCCGGATAGTCGGAGTAGAGGCTCATGCCTCCATGCTCTCAGCAGTTGCGATCAGGATGCCGCGGCGACGTGCCCGAGAAAGCGCTCGTGAAAACGGCGTTCGCCCGAGACCTCGGGGTGAAACGACGTGCCCAGAAGCCTGCCCTGCTCGACCGCGACGATTCGACCATCGTCAAGGCGGGCAAGAACCTCCACCTCGGGGCCGACCTCGTCAACGACGGGCGCACGAATGAACACCGCGTGCACCGGGGGCTCGCCGAGCACGGGAACGTCGAGCGCCGTCTCGAACGAATCCAGCTGGTTTCCGAAGGCATTGCGCCGCACGGCAACATCGAGTCCGCCGAGCGTCTGCTGCCCATCGATGCCGTCATGCACGCGGTCAGCAAGCATGATGAGGCCAGCACACGTGCCGTAGACGGGCATTCCGGCACGGATGCGCGCCCGCAGCGGTTCTTGCAGCGCGAACAAGCGGCTGAGCTTGTCCATCACGCTCGACTCGCCGCCCGGAATGACCAGCCCGGCAACCTCGTCGAGCTGCGCGGGAGTGCGCACCTCGCGCACGTCAGCACCCAAATCACGCAACACGGCGACGTGCTCGCGCACGTCGCCCTGCAGCGCGAAGACTCCGACGGGCGGAAGCGAGTTACCAGCCACGCTCGGCGAGACGGTGCGGAGCAGGAAGGTCGGCTACGTTGATGCCGACCATTGCCTCGCCCAGGCCCCGTGACGCCTCGGCGATAATCGCCGGATCGTTGTAGCCTGCCGTGGCCTTGACGATCGCGGCCGCACGAGCCGCCGGGTTGCCCGACTTGAAGATGCCCGAGCCGACGAAAACGCCGTCAGCGCCGAGCTGCATCATGAGCGCGGCGTCGGCGGGAGTCGCCACGCCACCCGCGGTGAAGAGCACGACGGGGAGCTTGCCGGTCTGCGCGACCTCGGCGACGAGCTCGTAGGGCGCCTGCAGCTCTTTCGCTGCGACGTACCACTCGTCGGGAGTCTTCGCCGAGAGGGTGCGAATCTCGCCCAGGATCGTGCGGATGTGCTTCGTGGCTTCGGAGACGTCACCCGTGCCGGCCTCGCCCTTCGAGCGAATCATGGCCGCGCCCTCGGTAATGCGACGCAGGGCCTCGCCGAGGTTGGTCGCGCCGCACACGAACGGAACCGTGAACGGCCACTTGTCGATGTGGTTGACATAGTCAGCGGGGCTCAGCACCTCCGACTCGTCGATGTAGTCGACACCGAGCGACTGCAGCACCTGCGCCTCAACGAAGTGCCCGATGCGCGCCTTGGCCATGACGGGAATCGACACGGTCGCGATGATGTCGTCGATGAGATCGGGGTCGCTCATGCGAGCGACGCCACCCTGGGCACGAATATCGGCCGGCACGCGCTCGAGCGCCATGACGGCGACAGCCCCCGCGTCTTCTGCGATGCGAGCCTGCTCAGCGTTGATGACGTCCATGATGACGCCACCTTTGAGCATTTCGGCGAGTCCGCGCTTGACGCGGCTCGTGCCCTGCACGCTCGTCGTCGTGGTCTCGGTCATGGTCTATCGGCCCTTTCTGGCACGGTGCCCGCGCGATTGCGCGAGAGATTCATGGGGTTTGGCGGCGCGCGCCAGTCTACTGGGGCGAGCCTGAAGGCCAGGCGCGAGCGATCTCGTCGCGCACCTCACCCAACAGCCTCGGCACGGCTTTCGTGCCCGCGACGATCGGGAAGAAGTTCGAGTCGAGCGCCCACCGCGGCACGATGTGTTGGTGCAAATGCGCCGCGATTCCGGCGCCGGCAATGCGGCCCTGGTTCATTCCGATGTTGAAACCCTGGCAGCCCGACGTTGCCGTCAGCACGCGCATTGCGGTCTGGGTGAGGGCTGCGATCTCCGCTACTTCCTCCGCGGTCGCCTCGTCATACAAGGCAACATGGCGGTAGGGGCAGACCAGCAGGTGCCCGCTGTTGTAGGGGTAGAGGTTGAGGAGCACGTAGGCGTGGGTGCCTCGCGCGACGATGAGGGCTTGCTCGTCATCCAGTTCGGGCGCCCGGCAGAACGGACACGCATCATCGTCGGGCTGCTGGCCGTTCTCGATGTAGACGAGACGGTGCGGGGTCCAGAGGCGTTGGAAAGCATCCGGAACCGCTGCGAAGTCAGCGCCGTTCTCGGCCGTGACGCCGTCGAATCCCGCGGCATCCGTCTCGGTCATGGGTGGATGCTCGCCTACAGCTCGGCCGACCGCGTCGAGATCGCCGTGGTGATGCGCGCGACAGCCTCAGCCACGGGTACCCCGTTGATCTGCGTACCGTCGCGGAACCGGAAGCTCACGGCACCATTCGCCACATCGTCGGCGCCCGCGATCAGGAGATAGGGCACCTTCTGCGTGGTGTGCGTGCGGATCTTCTTTTGCATGCGGTCGTCGGAGTGGTCGACGTGCGCACGAACCCCCGCGGCCCGCAACTGGCCGATCACGCCCTCTAGGTAGTCGGCGTAGTCCTCCGCGACGGGAATGCCCACGACCTGCTCGGGAGACAGCCACGCCGGGAAGGCGCCCGCATAGTGCTCGAGCAAAATCGCGAAGAACCGCTCGATCGAGCCGAGCAACGCACGGTGGATCATGATCGGCTGTTGACGCGTTCCGTCAGAGGCGGTGTATTCGAGGTCGAACCGCTCGGGCTGGTTGAAGTCGAGCTGCACCGTCGAGAGTTGCCACGTGCGACCGATGGCGTCGCGCGCTTGCACCGAGATCTTGGGGCCGTAGAAGGCCGCGCCACCCGGGTCGGGAACGAGCTCGAGGCCCGAGTCGACGGCGACCTCGCGCAGCGTTTCGGTGGCCTGGGTCCACAGCTCATCGCTACCGAACGACTTCTCGGGGTTGCGCGTCGAAAGCTCAAGGTAGAAGTCGTCGAGGCCATAGCCGCGCAGGGTTTCAAGCACGAACTCGAGCTGGCTGGCCACCTCGCTCTTCACCTGGTCAGGCGTCACATAGATGTGCGCGTCGTCTTGCGTCAAGCCCCGCACACGCGTGAGGCCCGAGAGCGTTCCGCTCTTCTCGTAGCGATACACCGTGCCGAACTCGGCGAGGCGCAAGGGCAACTCGCGGTAGCTGCGGCCACGGGCCCGGAAGATCAGGTTGTGGAACGGGCAGTTCATGGGCTTCAGGTAGTAGTCCTGACCCTGCTTCGTAATGTTGCCCTCGGCGTCACGCTCTTCATCGAGGTGCATCGCCGGAAACATGCCCTCCTCGTACCACTGCAAGTGGCCACTCGTCTCGAAGAGCTGACCCTTCGTGATGTGCGGCGAGTAGACGAGCTCATAGCCGTTGGCGAGCAAACGCTCGCGCATGAAGTTCTCGATTTCGGCGCGGATGATGCCGCCCTTGGGGTGGAAAACCGCAAGGCCCGATCCGATCTCATCGGGGAAGCTGAACAGGTCGAGTTCGACGCCGAGCTTGCGGTGGTCACGCTTGGCTGCTTCCTCGAGGCGGCCGAGGTGCTCGCGCAGGGCATCCTTCGACGGCCAGGCCGTGCCGTAGATGCGCTGCAGTTGCGGGTTCTTCTCGCTGCCGCGCCAGTAGGCCGCGGCGACGCGCGTGAGCGACCATCCGTTGCCAATCATGCGCGTGTTGGGCAGGTGCGGGCCGCGGCACAGGTCTTTCCAGTAGACCTCACCCGTCTTGCCGTCGACGTTGTCGTAGATCGTCAGCTCGCCCGCACCGACCTCGACACTCTCGCCGTCAGCACCATCGGCAGCGGCACCCTTGAGGCCAATGAGTTCGAGCTTGAACGGCTCACCGGCCAGCTCAGCGCGCGCTTCGTCTTCGGTCACGACACGGCGCACGAATCGCTGGCCCTGGCGGATGATGCGGTCCATGGCCTTCGACAGCGCCGCGAAATCGTCGGTCGTGAAAGGAGTCGCCACGTCAAAGTCGTAGTAGAAGCCGTCGGTGATGGGCGGACCAATGCCGAGCTTCGCCTCGGGGTTGATCGACTGCACGGCTTGCGCGAGAACGTGGGCGGTCGAGTGGCGCAGAATTGCCAAACCGTCGGGCGAATCGATCGTGATCGGCTCTGCGTGGTCTCCCGGCTGCAGTCGGAAGGCGAGGTCACGCAATTCGCCCGCGACGCGCATCGCGACGACCGAGCGGTCGGTGAACACTCCGAAGCCGTCGGTGGCCTCCGTCACGTCGACGGCCTGCGGGGCAGTCGGGTGGGCGGGTTGGTCTGCCGCGACGTCGGACACGCGTGCTCCTTGGGGTTTCTCGATAACGGACGGGCGAGACGCGCCCGTGGCTCGCCCAACTCTACTGGCGGGGTCTGCATGCTCGGGCGACGGCGGGTGCCGCTGTGGCCGTCGCTAAGCGATCACGAAACCGAACGCCCCAGCGATCGACTGCATCCAAGCGAGTACTACATCGCGATCGAAGGCTGCGGACCAGGCGATCGCGATCTGCAGCACGGCGACGAGGTCAACAAGCACATTGGTGAGGGGTGTGCGCGCGGCAGGAATAAGGGTGATCGCAAGAAGCGTCAACAGCGTGAAGGTGATTCCTGCCGCTCCCGGGTGAAAGGCTCCGAGCAGAAAGGCGCCGGTGAGCAGGGCAAACACGATCGTCGACACCGGGATGGCCGCCGGACGCCGCACAATCGCTGCGACGAGCCACGCACTCACGACGGGCGCGACGAGCAACCAGCCCGTCGGCGTGCCGTACCCCGCAAGGAGCGTCTCCCAGGCGTCAGGGATGCCGCTCACGATGCTCTGCAGCACGTTCTGCGGCCAGAGCGAGCCGAAAAACAGAACGTTGAGAAACATCATCGTCGCGAACGCACCGAGCGTCGGGAACGCAAGGACGAGCATGTTTGCCGCGCGGAGTCCCGGCGCCGAGGCTCGACCGTGTCGAAGGAACGGCGACGCGAGAACGGCGACGAGGGCGAACATGATGCCGATCGGGTCGCTCAGCGCCGACAGCATGATGAGAATGCCGGCGCGAAACCCTGACTCGGTGTTGCCCCAGTTAACGAATCGCACGAGATCGGCCAGCGCAAGGCCGAAGAACGTCATGGCCAAGAACCCGGGCAGGTTCTCGAGGGCGAAGTAGACAAACAAGGGGTTCGCCGCAAGAGCGATGATCAAGATCGTTCCGGTCGACCGAGGAATCGACCGCTGGGCGATGATCTCAGCCACCTTCTGCAGCAAGAAGCCTGCGGCGATCGCGCCGATGATGCTCAGCCCGAGTCGGCCAAAGGGATTGCTCGCAGCAACAAAGGTCGTCACGTGCGGGTAGAGCAATGCCAACCACTCGGCATCACCCCGCGTCCAGTCGATGGCAGCCACGTCGTCCATGAGATGGGCGTTGGGCGAGGTAGTCGGGCGCGGAACACTCTCGAACAGCAGCGCGAGCAAGACGAGCGGGGTTGCGATACCCAGGCGCAGCATCCATCGCGCCACGGGGTCACGCGGAAAGGGGTCGAGTCGAGTGCGCGGCGCCGTGCGGTTGCGGCGGTCGCGCCGCAGCTCTCGCGACTCAGTCGTGCTGGACATGCGTCGTGAGTCCGTGTTCGGTCTTTTCCCAGTAGTGCGGCTTCGTAAGCAGCTGCCACAAGCCCTTGTAGGCCGCGATCGAGTGCAAGAGCCAGTACACCGGGTTGAGGAGCGCCCACAGCACGAGGTGGAACGTTCCGCGCTTGTAGGGGCCCATCATCGACAGGTAGATCATGATGACGTTGCCGAAGACGAAGTTCAGCAGCGTGAGCCACAAGAGCCAGAGCGGGAAGAGCTCGATGAGCGCCCCCACGGGCAAGAAAATGGTGAACAGCGTCACGATGTAGAACGGAATCACGCCCAAAAACGTCGCCGGGGTTCCGGCGATCAAGAGCACGAAACTCAGGAATCGCCGCAGCCCAATCTGCCGGATGAGCGCTATCGGCTGGCGCGCGTGCACGAGCGTCGTCTGCATGTAGCCCTTGATCCACCGCGAACGCTGGCGGATGAAGTTCGGAATCGAGGTATTCGCCTCTTCCATGGTCGTCGAGTTGATGACTCCGACGCGATACCCCAGCGCACTCGCACGGATGCCGAGGTCAGCGTCTTCCGTGACGTTGTACGGATCCCAGCCCCCCAGCTCGATGAGCGCAGAGGTGCGGAAGTGATTGGAGGTTCCGCCGAGCGGAATCGGCAGGTCGCCCAAGTCGAGCCCGGCGAGCATGTAGTCGAACCAATAGCTGTACTCGAGCGTGAACATGCGCGTAAGCGCGTTCTCGCGGTCGTTGAAGTAGTTCAACGATGCCTGCACACACACGGTTTCATCGCCGCCGCGGCGGAAGGCGACGACGGCCTTCTTCAACTGATCCGGGTCGGGAGTGTCTTCGGCGTCATAAATGACGAGAAAGTCGCCCGTGGCGAAGAACAGACCCACGTTGCAGGCGCGCGGCTTCGTCTGGGGCTGGCCCTTCGGAATAGTGACGATGCGAAAGTGGGGCGGCGGGTTCGAGGTGAGCACGGCATCCCGCGTCTCATCGTCTTCTTCTTCGATGAGAATGAGCACCTCGAGCTTCTCGGTGGGGTAATCGAGGCCCCCGAGGTTGCGAATGAGTTGGCCGACGATGTTCGCCTCGCGAAACACCGGAACGAGCACGGTGTACCGGGGCAAGTCACGATCAACGAGCGCGTGCACTTGAGCTTTCGTGATGCGCTCGACGACGTCGTAGCGCGCGCCGCGCATCGCCACGAGAAACTTGAAGCTCGTCCCGGCCAAAAACACGATGCTCATGATCGCGAGCGCCGCGATGGCGGTTTGTGCAGGCCAGATGACGGCCGCAGCAACCACCAGAACGACCGCGAGAGCCCCGATGATCTTTTGGCTTCGGCTGAAGGTGATGCGCGCCGACATGGCCGGGTTTTGTCGCCACAATTCATTCGCCGCGTCGTCAGCGATCTCGGCGTGAAAGAGCCGAAGGCACGCGTTCTTGATGTCCCACGAGGTCGTGGCGACGAACTGCAGCTCACCGCCGCCGAGCAGTGAACGGATGCGCTCAACCCGCTGCGGGGCCACCCCGCGGGCGGTGGCGACGATGATCGTGCCGGCAGCGTTGCGTTTCAGGGGCAGCCAGTTCTCGGCGATGTACCGCTGACCCGGAACCCGCCGCACGAGGTCGTCATCAAACTTGACCGCCGCGAGGTCGACGGGATGAATCCCCCATGAGTGCGCCTCGGCGAGCAGCAGAGTCTCAGAGTCGAGCAGCCCTTGGCTGATGAGAACCTGGTCGATGTGAGCACCCGTGCGCTGCTTGACCTGGCGTGCGTAGGCGAGATTCTCGGGAGTGACGAGACCCGCGTCGAGCAACAGCTGCGCGAACGCCTCACTGTCGGTCACGCCCGGCGCCGATGTCCCTCCCCCCAGAGTCATGCCTCAAGCCTAGGCAACCAAAGCTCCGGTTGCTCGCCCCCTAACGGGGTAGAGAAGAGTGGTGAATCGATGGTGGGCGATACGGGGATCGAACCAGCGCGAGGGCTACAGCGCTCGCGACGTCGCTGGTTCGAGGGAAATGATGGTGGGCGATACTGGGATCGAACCAGCGCGAGCGCTACAGCGCTCGCGAGGTCGCTGGTTCGAGTGAATCGTTGGTGGGCGATACTGGGATCGAACCAGTGACCTCTTCCGTGTCAGGGAAGCGCGCTACCGCTGCGCCAATCGCCCATTCGCATGGGGTGTTGCTGGTGGAACCGAACCTCGATGGTGCTGTGAGGTGGCGACGGGATTCGAACCCGTGTGCACGGCTTTGCAGGCCGCTGCCTCGCCTCTCGGCCACGCCACCGTGGGCAACAGCCCACCTCACAGAGGGCCATTACTCGAGCGGATGACGAGATTCGAACTCGCGACCCTCACCTTGGCAAGGTGATGCGCTACCACTGCGCCACATCCGCATTTCGCTCCCGTAACCGGGTGCAGTGAGACTCTAGCCCACGATTTCGGTCTGGGCCAAACCGACCCGCCCTGCCGCGTCATCGAGCTCGGCGCTGTTCCGAAGCGCCCCACGGTTTATGGCAAGATAGGGGCGCACGGGCGATTGGCGCAGTTGGTAGCGCGCTTCCTTCACACGGAAGAGGTCATCAGTTCGAGTCTGGTATCGCCCACCGTCTCCCCTTACTTCTTGTGCGGCCTTGAGCAATTTCAGGCCGTCCGCTGGGCTCTCGGGCCGCTCAGATGTGCCGTGAAACGCCGAAGGGCGCTACTCCCTGATGGGAGTAGCGCCCCGGTTCCCGCGAACGGGAGGTGAAGCAGAGTGCTTACTTGGCGTCGAGAACGTAGCCGGCTTCGCCGTGCACGATCGGGTCGATGCCCGCGATCTCGTCTTCTTCCGTCACACGGAAGCCCATGGTCTTCTCGATGGCCATACCAATGACGTAGGCCATGACGAACGAGTAGATCATCACCGTGAAGGCGGCGATCGCCTGCACGAGCAGCTGCGTGAACGAACCGCTGTAGATGAGGCCGGTGCCGTTGGCGAAGAAGCCCAGGTACAGCGTTCCGATGAGACCACCGATGAGGTGGATTCCCACGACGTCGAGCGAGTCGTCGAAGCCGAGCTTGAACTTCAGGTCGACCGCGAGGGCACAGAGAGCACCAGCGAGGAGGCCGAGAACGATCGCCCACACGGGAGTCAGCGAGGCACACGCCGGGGTGATGGCGACGAGACCAGCAACGGCACCCGATGCGGCACCGATCGAGGTCGGCTTGCCGTCCTTGATCTTCTCGACGATGAGCCAAGCGAGCAACGCGGCAGCCGGAGCAGCGATAGTGTTGATAAACGCAAGGGCAGCAACGCCATCAGCAGCGAGCTCCGAGCCGGCGTTGAAGCCGAACCAGCCGAACCACAGCAGGCCAGCGCCGAGCAGCACGAACGGCGGGTTGTGGGGAACGTGCGCACCCTTGGCGAAGCCAACGCGCTTGCCGAGAACGAGGGCAAGAGCGAGAGCAGCAGCACCCGCGTTGATGTGCACCGCGGTGCCACCAGCGAAGTCGATCGCGCCGACGCCGAAGAACTCCTGCATGCCGTAGGTGATCCAGCCACCGTCGGTGAAGGCGAGCGTCTCGGGGTCGAGCGTGAAGTTGAACACCCAGCTCGCGACGGGGAAGTAGACGATGGTCGCCCACAGACCCGCAAAGAGCATCCAGGCACCGAACTTCGCGCGGTCAGCGATGGCACCCGAGATGAGCGCCACGGTGATGATCGCAAAGGTCGCCTGGAAGGCAGCGAATGCCAGCGGCGGGAACGCCGCACCCTCGGGAACCTCGAGGAGGCTCGCGAGGCCAAGGGCGCCCGTGTCGATGCCGATGAGGCCGTCGATGCCGACGTTGTTGGCGAAGCTGATCGCGTAGCCGTAGAGAACCCACAGCACGCCGATGAGGCCGATCGCGCCGAAGCTCAGCATCATCATGCTGATGACGCTCTTGGCCTTGACGAGTCCTCCGTAGAAGAACGCGAGCCCGGGGGTCATCAACAGCACGAGTGCTGAACAAATGAGGAGGAAGGCGGTATTGCCCTGATCCATGTCAAACCTCTCTTATGGTGGCAAGGGAGCGCCCGACTCGAGGACTCAGGTTCGGGACATGACTCCCCCGGCGAGTCCGGGCACATGCACAGTGTTGGCCGGAGAGGTTTCGGCAGGTGTGTCGGCATGTTTCCCAGGTGTTACACGCACACCCCGCAGGTAAACATCGCGTTTCGTGGATGCTCGAATCGCCTAGGAGCTCACCCTGTCGTCGTCGAACACGTCGGGAATGCCGTCACCGTCGGCATCGACCTTTTCGTCGGCGAGTTGCCGCTTGTACTGCCGATTACGCGTGCCGAGCAGGGCAACGGCCAACAGCGCCGCAATCAGCGAGCCGAGCAAGATTCCGACCTTGCCGACGTCGTCGAGCGCGCTGCCCTGGCCGAAGCTGAGTTCACTGATCAACAGAGAGACGGTGAATCCCATGCCGGCGAGCAGCGCAAGCCCAATGAGGTCGACCCACCGCACGCCGCGCGGCAACGACACGCCCGGAAGGCGCGTCACGAGCCAGGTGGCCACCGTAATGCCGATCGTCTTGCCGACCACGAGCCCGAGCATGATGCCGATGGCGACGGGGCTCGTGACAGCATCCACCAGCCCGTTCCAGCCCCCGACGGCAACGCCCGCCGAGAAGAAGGCGAAGACCGGAACCGCGACACCGGCACTCAAGGGGCGGTAGCGGTGCTCGAACAACTCGGCAAGGCCCATTCGCGGGCCGAGCCCGTCGTCGTCTCCGCCCTTTGCGCGTACCGGAATGGCGAAGGCGAGCAGAACGCCCGCGACCGTCGCGTGCACGCCCGACTCGTACATGAAGAACCAGACGATGAGCCCGATCGGCATGAGGATGAACCAGGCCGCCGTCTCGCGCGCTCGGAAGAATTCTTGGAATCGCTGGGCGATGACCGCGTACACAGCCAGGCCCACAAACGAGGCGATGAGAAAGACCGGAGCGAGATCGGTCGTGTAGAAGAAGGCGATGATCGTGATGGCGATGAGGTCATCGACTACCGCGAGCGTCAGCAAGAAGGTTCGCAGCGCCAGGGGCAATGACGTGCCGACGACCGCGAGCACCGCGAGGGCGAAGGCAATGTCGGTCGCCACGGGGATCGCCCAGCCGCGCTGCGCCTCGGCACCCGCATCGAGCGTCACGATGACGTAGATCATCGCGGGGAGCACGACGCCACCGACGGCCGCGACGACGGGCACGAGCGCCTTGCGAGGGTCACGCAATTCGCCGGCGATGAACTCACGCTTAAGTTCGAGCCCCGCGAGAAAGAAGAAAATCGCGAGCAGGCCGTCGGCCGCAATGTGGCCAACCGAGATCTTCCACGACGCCTCGCCGAACCCGATCGTGAGGTATGTGTCGCGCAAGCTGAAGTAGGCCTCACCCCAGCCGGAGTTCGCGACGATGAGGGCGAGCACCGTGGCCGACAAGAGCAGGATGCCGCCCACGGTCTCGCGACGCAAGATGCGCTCAATCCAGAGCGACTCGCGATAACGGCGCTGGGCGCTCGTTAGCGGAGCGGAGGTCGAGACAGGGTGCGGCGACTCGGTCATGAGGCCTTCCGGGGTCATGATCTGTGGCTCGTCGAGCCCAGACACACCAATCAGCGATCCGCCGAGTGCTCTCGGCGGGCCGACCAGACTTCCCGGCGCTCCGTTGTTGAGTCTAGGCGGTGGTGAGGGCGATCATGCGGGAGGTGGCCCGCAAGTACTTCTTGCGGTATCCACCACTCAACATGTCGTCAGGGAACACCTGATCGAGCGGAACCCCCGTGGCGTGGATGCGCACTTGAGCGTCGTAGAGCCGGTCGACGAGAGCGACCAGGCGGAGGGCATCCGTCTGATTCGACAGCACCTCGACGTCGGTCAGCCCGATCGCATCGAGACCGCGAATGAGGCCGACGTATCGACTCGGATGCACGGTGGCCAGGTGCGCCAACACGTCGGCGAATCGATCGATCGTCACCGCGCCCTTCTCGGCCTCGATTCGCGCCGCGAACTCATCGCTCGTGAGCGCCACGGCGTGACCTTCGATATCGCGCTTTCGGTAGTCTTCGCCATCGATGCGCACGGTCGTGAAGCGGTCAGCGAGAGCGTTGATTTCGCGCAAGAAGTCTTGAGCGGCGAAGCGCCCTTCACCCAGCGCGTGCGGCGGAGTGTTGGAGGTTGCCGCGATGCGCGTGCCACTCGCGACGAGCTCCCCGAGCAGTCGCGACATCACCATCGTGTCGCCCGGGTCGTCGAGCTCGAACTCGTCAATCGCGATGAGCGTCGCACCGCGAAAGTGAGCGACCGCCTCGCGGTAGCCGAGCGCGCCGACAATCGCGGTGTACTCGATGAACGTGCCGAAGTAGGTGCGGCCGCGCGTTCGGTGCCACAGCGCGGCGAGCAAGTGCGTCTTGCCGACGCCAAAGCCGCCGTCGAGATAAATGCCCGGCTTGGCCACGGGCGCCGACGACTTGCGCGAGAAGAGCCCCCGGGCGGGTGCCTCCGTCTCGCCCGCAAACGTGCGCATGGCCTCGACCGCCTCGGCCTGCGAGGGGTAGCGCGGGTCAGGCACGTAGTTCTCGAGGCTTGCCGTCGCGAACTGCGGCGGCGGAGTGAGGTGACCGACCAGTTCGGCAGCGGTCATGCCCGGCTGCCGGTCGGTGAGCCGCGCCGCGGTCGTGCCAGGGTGCACCGTCATCGTTCGCTCTCGGGCTTATCGCACTCGCGTGAGATCACGCGGCGCCCAGCCGGAGTGCGGTTCATGAGTGATGGGCGGTGGTCACCAGTTTACCGGGGCGCAGATGCACGAACGCCGTGCCGCTAGCGTTGACGGCGTGACCGACCTTCCCGCCTCACTCGCCGAGATTCGCGACGACTTTCTGTCGTTCAGCGAGGCCGACCGGCTGCAGCTACTGCTCGAGTTCTCGAACGAGCTGCCCGCGGTCGCCCAGAAGTATCGCGAGCATCCCGAACTGCTCGAACGCGTCGAAGAGTGCCAGTCGCCCGTGTACTTCATCGCCGAGGTTGCACCCTCGGGTCGCGTCGACGTGCACGTGACGGCTCCGGCTGAGGCCCCGACGACGCGCGGCTTCGCGTCGATCATTGCCCAGGGGCTGAGCGGGCTCTCTGCCGCCGAGGTTCTCGCGGTTCCTGACGACTTCGCGCTCATGCTCGGGCTCACCGGCGCCGTGAGCCCCCTGCGTCTCAATGGCATGTCGGGCATGCTGTGGCGCGTGAAGCGCCAGGTGCTCGCCAAGATGGCCGCGTAATGCTGCGCCGCCTCATTCCCGCCGCGGGCGGAGAGATCGACCTCGATGCTCCGGATGCCCGCACCGGCCTGCTCGATTGGTACGCGCCGCGCCTCCCCGAGTACGTGCGGCTCAACCTGGTCTCGACGCTCGACGGCCGCGCCGCCGGGCCTGACGGCACCTCGGAGTCGCTCACGTCACGCGCCGACCGCATGATTCTCGGGGTCATCCGCGAGCTCGCCGATGTCGTTGTTGTGGGCGCCGAGTCGGTGCGACGGGAAGGTCTCGGCCGGCCACGCCGGGCGGCTCTCGCGATCGTGTCGGCCACCGGAAACCTCTCGGGCCACCGGCTCGACGAGCACGCCGACCGCACGATGCCCGTCATCGTCATCACCACGGCCGCGGGTGCCGAGCGCGCTGCAGCGACCGCGCCGACCGCGACCGTGCGGGTGCTGGAGGCCGCGCCTGGCGAGCGCATCGCGCCCGCGGCCATGCTTGATGACCTGCGTCAACAGGGGTTCCGCGGCGTCGTTCTCGAGGGTGGACCGACCCTCGCGGCTCAGTTCGTGCAGGCAGGCCTCGTCGACGAGCTGTGCCTCACAATCATGCCGCGCGTGGGCGGACCGGCGTTGCCGTTGCTCGCGGGCGGTGCCGCCGACATCACTTCTCTGACGGCGACCCAGTTGCTCGTGGACGAGTCGAGCGCCCAGTTCGGCCGGTGGTCGCTGCGGTCGTGACGTCGGGGGCTCGCAGCCCTTGCTCGTCGAGCCACACGCGAATCGCACGATTCCAGCGCTCGGGGTCAAAGTTCCAGAGCTTGGTGTGACGCGCGACAGCGAACCGCTCAATCCTGACGACGTCGGGCCGCGCGGCCGCGAGGGCCACGCTGCCGTCGCTGGGCACGTAGCCGTCGTCGTCGCTGTGCAGCAACAGCATCGGGATGCTCAGCTCGGCTGAGCGCGCCACGATGTCGAGGCGCTCGAAGTCGATCGGCTGAGCAAGCCCAACCCAGCGCGCCGCGTGCTCTGACGACAGCATCGCGAGGGCGGCATCCCGCACCGCCGGCGGCAATCCGGTTTCGGCCGCTTGAAAGCGCAACACCGAGATCCAGTCGACTACGGGCGACTCGAGAACGACCCCGTTGATGTGTGGGGCAAGAGTCGACCGCGTGATGCACTGCAAGACCGTTGCGCCACCCATCGACCAGCCCATGAGCACGATGCGGCGCGCGCCCTGTTCGCGCGCGTAGGCAATCGCCGCGTGCACATCGCGCCACTCTTCGTCGCCGAGCGCGTATCGGCCATCGTGGCTTGCGGGCGCGTCGCCGTCATTGCGGTAGCTGATGAGCAGGCAGTGGTGCCCGGCCTCGCGAAACACCTCGACCGCGCGCAGCCCTTCGGCGCGCGTGACTCCCCTACCGTGCACGGCGATCATCCAGTCGTGGCTGTCGGTTTCGGGGGCGATGTGCCAGGCGGGCGCCACGCCCACGGGAGTCACAATGCCCACCTCTGAGAACGGCACCCGCAGGTCGGCGGGCGTGAGGTACCACCACCCTGCCCATCGCCCGTGGGATGCCCGCTCAAGGTCACCCCGCTGCACACTGTCGAGCCGGCGCAACACCGAACGCTCATCGGCCTCGAGTACCTCGCCAATGCGCGCGTGCCCGCGGTCGCCGTCGAACCACAGGCTGTAGCGTCCGTTCACGATCGTGTCGGCGGTTCGGCTCAACAACACCGTGTGGACATCATGATCGACGGCGAGAATCTCGATGTCGTAGGTGCGGCGACGAGGCGGCGTGACGACATTGCGGGCAACAGCCATCGCAACAGCGGCGGCGCCCAGCACGGCTGCGCCCGTCGCGACGATGACGAGTGCGGTCGCGCGTGCGGCCCACCGTCGACGACTCGTCACGAGGCGGCCAGAACGGGGGGCGAGGGCAGAACGGCGAGTCTCACGCACCGAACCTAGCAACAGCGCCTATTCTGCACACGTGTCTCACGCCACGGCCGACGAGCCGACGCCGCAGGCTGTCTTCGACGCCATCGTGGCCTCGGTCGAGCGGGCTGAGCTGCGCGAAGAGCTACAGGTGACTCCGATTCCCGCTCCAAGCGGCATCGCTCCCTACTCGTACGCTCTTGCCGCTGACGTCAACCCGGCCCGTCACGCCGACGACTCCGACCTCGGCACAGGGCGGCTCATCGTCTTGTTTGACCCCTCAGCGCCCGAAGGGTGGGGTGGCACGGTGCGCGTGATTTGTTACGCGCAAGCGCCGCTCGAGACCGAGATTGGGCTCGACCCCTTCGTTGCCGACGTGGCCTGGTCGTGGCTCGTTGACGCCCTGGCCGCGCGAGGCGCCCACTACACCGCGGCCAGCGGCACGGCGACGAAGGTGCTCTCCACGGGATACGGCGAGCTCGCGAGCCAAGGCAGCGGCGCACAAATCGAGTTGCGAGCCTCGTGGACTCCGCTCGACGGCGATCTCACCGCGCACGTCGAAGGTTGGGGTGAATTGCTCTGCATGGTTGCCGGCTACCCGCCCACTCCTGACGGTGTGGCGGTGCTGCAACCTCGGCGGGAGCCTCGTGGCTAACCGCCCACCCATTACCGACCCGTTTCTGGTTCCCGACCTGCCTCCTCCCCCACGGCGGCGGTCAGAAACCTCAGCACCCTCTGCGCCGAAGGCCGAGGCTGCGTCGACTCCCGCACTCCCGACGGCCACACTCGCCCGCACCCCCGTGGTTATCGACACGCGTGAGGCCTATCTCGCGGCCGTCGACGAGCTCGCCCGCGCCGACGGCCCCGTGGCGGTGGATGCCGAACGGGCCAGCGGCTTCCGCTACTCGCAGCGGGCCTACCTCATTCAGGTCTTCCGCCGTGGGGCGGGCACGTTTTTGTTTGACCCACCCGCTCTCGACTCCTTTCACGAACTTCAGGCCGCGATCGGCGAAACCGAATGGGTGTTGCACGCCGCGAGCCAAGACCTCGCGTGCTTGCGTGAGCTCGGGCTCGAGCCACCGTCGATCTTCGACACCGAACTCGGCGCTCGACTTGCTGGCCTGCCGCGCGTGGGGCTTGGCGCCGTCGTTGAAGAAACGCTCGGGCTTCACCTCGCCAAAGAGCACTCGGCCGCCGACTGGTCGACGCGTCCTCTGCCGTCGTCGTGGTTGACCTATGCGGCGCTCGATGTCGAGCTCTTGCTCGATGTTCGCGATCGCATTGCGGAGCGCCTTGCGTCGCAGGGCAAGACAGAACTCTCGGAGCAAGAGTTCGCGGGCGTACTGGCGAAGCCGGTGGCCGAACCCAAGACCGAACCGTGGCGTCGGCTGTCAGGCATCTCGACAGTGCGCGGCCAGCGCGCGCTCGCCGTGGCCCGCGAACTCTGGCTTGCTCGAGACGCCTACGCGATCGAGGTTGACACCTCGCCCGGTCGGCTTTTGCCCGATGCGTCCATCGTGGTTGCGGCACGCACACCCCTGACGTCGAAGCGCGACCTCGCAGCGCTCAAGGCCTTCATGGGCCGAGCGAGCAGAACCCAAATTGACCGCTGGTGGGCGGCGATCGAGGCCGGACTTGCGACGGATGACCTGCCGGCGCATCGCGGCTCTGACGAGAGCATCCCGCCCCCACGCTCATGGGCCGATCGAAACCCCGAAGCCGACCGTCGCTATCGACTCGTTCGACCGTTGCTGCAGTCGATCGCTGACGCGTTGGAACTGCCCGTCGAGAACCTGCTCACTCCCGAACATGTGCGCCGCATCGCGTGGCAGCCACCCGGTGACCTGACGGTCGATGCCATCGCCGAAAGCCTCGCGGCGATCGGTGCACGACCGTGGCAGATTGACGCAACCGCACAGACGATTACGCAAGCCTTTGTTGAGGCACTCCAAGAGCCTGTCGAGGCTTCGGAGGCCGATTCGTAGGAAGACGCAGGGGTTTCGACCCCGGCGCGCGCCCCTCCCTAGGCTGAATGTCAGTCCAACACACTCTGGGAGGCACCATCGTGGCTGCACGAGCCGACGTCGTATTCGTAGACGGGGTTCGCACCCCCTTCGGCCGGGCGGGTGAGAAGGGCATGTACTGGAACACCCGTGCCGACGATCTCATCGTGAAGGCCATGATCGGGCTGCTCGAGCGCAACCCGTCGCTACCGAAAGACCGCGTCGACGACGTGGCTATCGCGGCGACGACCCAACAGGGTGACCAGGGCCTCACCCTCGGCCGAACGGCCGCCATTCTCGCCGGGCTTCCGCTGAGCGTGCCCGGCTACGCGATCGACCGCATGTGCGCGGGCGCCATGACCTCGGTGACGACCACGGCAGGCGGCATCGCCTTTGGTGCGTACGACGTCGCGATTGCCGGCGGTGTCGAGCACATGGGGCGTCACCCCATGGGGTTCGGTGCTGACCCCAACCCCCGCTTCCTCGCCGAGAAGCTCGTCAGCGGCGACGCGCTCAACATGGGCCTCACGGCCGAGCGTTTGCACGACCGCTTTCCGGCGCTGACGAAAGAGCGCGCTGACCGCTTCGGCATGCGCAGCCAGCAGAAGGTTGCCGCGGCGTACGCTGCGGGCAAGATTCAGCCTGACCTTGTGCCTGTCGCCCTGCGGAGCGAGGCCGGCTTCGGTCTCGCCACCGTCGACGAGGGTCTGCGCCCCGACACGACCATGGAGGGGCTCGCGGGTCTCAAGACCCCGTTCCGACCCCACGGTCGCGTCTCGGCGGGCAACGCCTCGCCGCTCACCGACGGTGCCACCGTGAGCTTGCTCGCGAGTGCAGACGCCGCGAAAGAACTCGGTCTCACCACGAAGATGCGCCTCGTGAGCTTCGCGTATGCGGGAGTTGCCCCCGAGGTCATGGGCATTGGCCCCATCCCGTCAACGGAGAAGGCACTCAAAAAGGCCGGCCTCACGATTGACGACATCGGGGCCTTTGAACTCAACGAGGCCTTCGCCGTGCAGGTGCTCAGTTTGCTCGATCACTTCGGCATCGACGACGACGACCCGCGCGTGAACCCGTGGGGTGGCGCGATTGCGATGGGTCACCCTCTCGCGAGCTCGGGCGTTCGCCTCATGATTCAGCTTGCCCGACAGTTCGAAGAGCGCCCCGACGTTCGCTATGGCCTTACGGCCATGTGTGTCGGCCTCGGCCAGGGCGGCAGTGTCATTTGGGAGAACCCGCACTACACCGGAAAGAAGGCGTGACCGTGGCGACCACGAGTGCAACTGCGCAGTACTCCCCCGACCAGTTTGCCGAGCTTCGCGCGCTGAGCGACGACGAGGTTGTCACCCACAGCTACGTGCGTGACGTGCCCCTGCCCAGCGGCGGGATGCTCGCTCTCGTCACTCTCGACAACGGCCGCGACCACACGAGGCCGAGCACGCTCGGCCCCGAGGGCCTCATGCAGTTGGCAGGCGTTCTCGACGCGCAGAAGGCACGCGCCGCCGCCGGTGAGATTCGCGCGCTCGCGATCACGGGTAAGCCGTTTATCCTCGCCGCGGGTGCCGACCTCTCGAAGGTCGGCGACATCCCGAGCTACGAAGCCGGTCTGCAGATGGCCCAATTGGGCCACTACGCCCTCGGCAAGCTCGGCGAACTCGGAGTGCCGTCGTTCTGCTTCATCAACGGTCTCGCCCTGGGCGGTGGTGTCGAGGTCGCGCTCAACTGCGATTACCGCACCCTCGACTCAAGCGCCGCGGCTCTCGCACTGCCTGAGGTCTTCTTGGGCATCATCCCCGGCTGGGGTGGGGCGTGGTTGCTGCCGAACCTGATTGGCATTGAGAACGCGCTCAAGGTTGTCGTCGAGAACCCGCTCAAGAACAACCGCATGCTCAAGCCCGCTGAAGCTTTCGAGCTCGGCATGGCCGACGTCATGCTCGCTCCGGCCAACTTCCTCGAAGACTCCATCCGCTGGGCCGACGGAGTGCTGTCGGGCTCGCTGAAGGTCAAGCGCCCGAACGCGCCCGGCAAGATCGAGCGAGCGGTCAAGTGGGATGTCGCCATCGGCATAGCCCGCAAGACGCTCGAGAAGCGACTCGGAAAGGTCGCGAAGTCTCCCTACGCAGCACTCGAGCTGCTCGCGGCGGCCAAGAGCTCGACCAAGGCCGAGGGATTCGCCGCCGAAGATAAGGCACTCGCTGACCTGGTCGCGGGCGACCAGTTCCGAGCATCCATCTACGCCTTCAATCTGGTGCAAAAGCGCGCCAAGCGGCCCGCTGGTGCGCCCGACAAGGCGCTCGCAAAGAAGGTCACGAAGGTGGGCGTGCTCGGGGCCGGCCTTATGGCGAGCCAGTTTGCTCTGCTCTTCTTGCGACGTCTGCAGGTGCCCGTGGTCATCACCGACCTCGACCAGGCACGCGTCGACAAGGGACTCGACTACATTCGCGGCGAGATTGCCGAGCTCGAGCAGAAGGGTCGCATCGACAGCGACGAGGGCAACCGCCTGCGTGCGCTGCTGAGCGGAACCGTCGACAAGGCCGACTTCGCCGATTGTGACTGGGTCATCGAGGCCGTGTTCGAAGAGCTGTCAATCAAGCAAGACGTCTTCGCCGAGGTCGAGAAGTACATCTCGCCCGAAGCGGTGCTCGCCACGAACACCTCGTCGCTCTCGGTCGAGAAGATCGGCGCGAAGCTGAAGAACCCCGAGCGGGTCGTCGGCTTCCACTTCTTCAACCCGGTCGCGGTTATGCCGCTCATCGAGGTCGTGAAGACGCCCGCCACCGACGAGTCCACGCTCGCAACGGCAATGGCCACGGCGGCCGCGCTACGCAAGAACGCCGTCATCACGGCCGACACGCCTGGCTTCGTCGTCAACCGAATCCTTGCGAAGGTTCTCGGTGAGGCGATGCACGCCGTCGAAATCGGCACCCCGTTCGAGACTGTCGTCGAGGCGCAGCGCCACTTCGGCCTGCCCATGGATCCGTTCGTGCTCCTCGACCTCGTCGGTCTCAAGGTCGGTGCCCACGTGCTCGACACGCACCACACGGCATTTCCCGATCGCTTTTTCGAATCGCGCGCCCTGCACGAGCTCGCCGAGGCGGGGGTCTTGCTCGAGAAAGATGCCAAGGGTCAGTCGAAGGGCATCGACAAGAAGGCCCTCGAGATCGTCGCGAAGCACCGGCCCGCCGATGCGAAGCCGTACACGGTCGACGAACTGACCCAGCGACTCGAAGATGGCCTTGCCGATGAGATTCACCGGATGCTCGGCGACAAGGTCGTCGAAGCCGCCGACGACATCGACCTCTGCATGATCCTCGGCGCCGGTTGGCCGTTCCAGATGGGCGGTGTCACGCCGTTCCTCGACCGTGTGGGAGCGTCGGAGCGCGTCTTCGGGGCGACCTTCCACGATCCGCGCATCCGCGGTATCGGCTGACAGCGCACCGGCGACCTTCCACGATCGGAGGTCGCCGGTACCGTGGCGTCGTGACCGCAGAAACCGTCTACTACGTAGCCCAGAGCCTTGATGGCTTCATCGCCGATCGTGACGAGAGCCTCGACTGGCTGCTTGCTTTCGGGTTCGACGACTTTCAGCAGCAATACGAAGACTTCTTCGCGGGCGTGGGCGCGATTGTCATGGGGGCCGGCACCGTGCGCTGGCTCGCCGCGTCGGGCGAGCCATGGGGCTATGCGGGCACTCCTGTCTGGGTGCTGACCAGCGGTGAGCTCCCGGCCATCGCGGGAGCGTCATTCACGGCGACCGACAGCGCCGTGGCAGCTATCGAGGCCGCGCGCGCAGCAGCGGCAGGGCGCGACGTCTGGATCGTGGGAGGCGGGGCAACAGCGGGCTCGCTCGTCGACGCCGGACTTCTCGACCGGCTCCACCTCACCGTCATGCCGATCACCCTCGGCGCCGGGTCACGCGTCCTCCCGCACTCGCGAGCGAGCGTCGCCTGGCACCTCGAGTCGTCACAGCCGATTGGCTCGGCGGGTGCGGTCGAGCTTCGTTATCGTGTGCGCTCGTCGTGATCGACGCTCGCGCCCTGTTCGTCGGGCAGCGGCCGGGCAACCGGAACCTTCGTGCCGAGAACTTGAGCGACGAGATCACGGGCGATCGCCTGTGACGTGAGCCCCACGCGCTCGAGAATCTCGTCGCGTGATGCGTGCTCAAGAAACTCGTCCGGAAGGCCAAGCTCGTCGACCGCGGTGTCGACGCCCGCAGCGCGCAGGTCTTGACGAATACGGGTTCCAATTCCGCCGACGCGCACACCATCTTCGATGCTCACGAGGATGCGGTGATCGCGGGCAAGATCGATAACGCTCTCGGGCACGGGCACGACCCAGCGCGGGTCGATGACGGTGGCACCAATTCCTTGGTCAGCAAGGCGCTCAGCGACCTCAAGACCGATTTTGGCCATCGGGCCCACCGTCACAATGAGCACGTCTTTGTGCGGCGCCTCGCGCAGCACGTCGACACCGTCATGCGTACGCCGGACGGCGTCAAACTCGGTGCCGACCGAACCCTTCGAGAAGCGAATAACCGTCGGTGCATCATCCACCGCCACAGCCTCGCCGAGTTCTTCACGCAGTCGCGTCGCATCACGGGGGGCGGCCAAACGGATGTTCGGCACAACCTGCAAAATCGACAAGTCCCACATGCCGTGGTGGCTCGCGCCGTCGGGACCCGTTACGCCCGCGCGGTCGAGAACGAAGGTGACGCCCGCCTGGTGGAGCGCGACATCCATGAGCACCTGGTCAAAAGCGCGATTGATGAATGTTGCGTAGACCGCGACGACGGGGTGCATTCCGCCATAGGCGAGGCCAGCGGCCGATGCGACCGCGTGCTGCTCGGCGATACCGACGTCGATGATGCGGTCGGGGTGCTTCTCGGCAAGCTTGTGCAAGCCCGTCGGCCGCAGCATGGCCGCCGTGATTCCTACGATGCGGCGGTCTTTATCGGCGAGAGCGACGATCTCGTCCGCGAAGACGGATGTCCACGACGGACGACTGGCCGCTTCAATCGACTCGCCCGTCTCGGGGTCGATCTGTCCGACGGCGTGGAACTGGTCAGCCACGTCGGCGAGGGCAGGTTGGTAGCCCTTGCCCTTCTGGGTGATCGCGTGCACGATGACGGGCGCGCTGTACTCCTTTGCCTGCCGCAGGGCGCGCTCGACATCCTTGAGATCGTGGCCGTCAATGGGGCCGATGTACTTGATGTCGAGGTTCGAATACAGAGCTTCGTTGTTGCTGAAGCGCGAGAGGAAGCCGTGCAAGCCTCCGCGAACTCCGCGATAGACGGCACGGCCGGGGGGCCCAAAAACGCCGAACGCGCGCTCGGTGCCGCGACGGAATCGGTAGTACGAGCGACGCGTGCGCACGGTTGACAAGAAGCGCGCCATGCCACCGATCGTGGGCGCATACGACCGCCCGTTGTCGTTGACGACGATAACGAGATTGCGACTGTTGTCGTCGCTGATGTTGTTGAGCGCCTCCCACGTCATGCCACCCGTGAGGGCGCCGTCACCGACCACCGCGATGACGTGACGGTCGTCTTGACCCGTCATTTCGAAGGCGCGCGAGATGCCGTCTGCCCAGCTCAGCGAACTCGAGGCGTGTGAGCTCTCGACGATGTCGTGTTCGCTCTCTGATCGCTGCGGGTAGCCAGCGAGGCCACCCTTCTGCCGAAGCAACGAGAAGTCTTGTCGGCCGGTGACGAGCTTGTGCACGTACGACTGGTGGCCCGTGTCCCACACGATCGCGTCGCGGGGCGAGTCGAAGACGCGGTGGATGCCCAGCGTCAGTTCGACGACGCCGAGGTTGGGGCCCAGGTGGCCGCCGGTCTTCGACACCTCAGTGACCAGAAAGCGGCGGATCTCCTCTGCCAGTTCGACCATTTGCGACTCAGAGAGTCGATCAAGGTCGCGCGGGGTGCGGATCGAGTCGAGCAGTGCCATCTCCCGAGTCTATGGGAACGACCCCGTGAGGCCACCCGTCGGCGAACGCTTGTTGCTGAGCGTTCGCCGACGGTTGGCTGAATCGCTAGACGAGGCTGCGGAGCACGTACTGCAGAATGCCGCCGTTGCGGTAGTAGTCGGCCTCACCAGGGGTGTCGATGCGCACGACCGCGTCGAACGTCACGGTTGCTTTGCCCTCGGGCGAGTGGTCGCTCGGCTCGGCGACCACGCGCACTGTGCTCGGCGTGTGGCCATCGTTGAGCGCCGTGATGCCCGAGATCGACACGATTTCAGTGCCATCGAGCCCGAGGCTCTCAGCCGTCTCACCGGCGGGGAACTGCAGCGGAATCACGCCCATGCCGATGAGGTTCGAGCGGTGAATACGCTCGAAGCTCTCGGCGATCACCGCCGAGACGCCGAGCAGGCTCGTGCCTTTCGCGGCCCAGTCGCGGCTCGAGCCCGAACCGTATTCTTTGCCCGCAAAGATCACGAGAGGAACGCCTGCGGCCTGGTAGCGCGTGCTCGCGTCATAGATGAACGCTTGCGGAGCATCCGGCTGCGTGAAGTCACGCGTGAAGCCGCCCTCGACATTGTCGAGCAACTGGTTCTTGAGACGGATGTTCGCGAAGGTTCCGCGAATCATGACCTCGTGGTTACCGCGTCGCGAGCCGTAAGAGTTGAAGTCTTTGCGGTCGACGCCGTGAGCCGTGAGGTACTGACCGGCCGGAGAGTCGGCCTTGATCGAGCCAGCCGGGCTGATGTGGTCGGTCGTGACCGAGTCGCCGAGCTTGGCGAGCACGCGCGCGTCGACGATGTCACTCACGGGCGTCGTCTCGATCGTCATGCCGTCGAAGTACGGGGGCTTACGCACGTAGGTCGACTCCGAGTCCCACTCGAAAGTCGCACCGTCGGGCGTCGGGAGCGAGCGCCAGCGCTCGTCGCCCTCGAACACCGAGGCGTACTGGTGGTCGAACATGCCCGTGTCGATCGATGAGTCGATCGTCGCCTGCACCTCGGCCGCGTCGGGCCAAATGTCGCGCAGGAAGACGTCATTGCCGTCGCGGTCGGTGCCGAGAGCATCCGTCTCGAAATCGAAGTTCATTGAGCCGGCAAGGGCGTACGCGATGACGAGGGGCGGGCTCGCGAGGTAGTTCATCTTGACGTCGGGGTTGATGCGGCCTTCGAAGTTGCGGTTGCCCGAGAGCACCGCCGTCACCGCGAGGTCGTGCTCGTTGATGGCCGCCGAGATCTCGTCGGCGAGCGGGCCCGAGTTACCAATGCACGTCGTGCAGCCGTAGCCGACGGTGTAGAAGCCGAGCGCCTCAAGGTCGTCGGTGAGACCGGCCTTTGCGTAGTAGTCGGTGACGACCTTCGAACCGGGCGCGAGCGTGGTCTTGACCCACGGCTTGGCCTTGAGACCCTTCTGGGCGGCGTTGCGCGCGAGCAAACCAGCCGCGAGCATCACCGAAGGGTTCGAGGTGTTCGTGCACGACGTGATGGCGGCAATCGTCACCGCGCCGTTGTCGAGCACAAATTGCTCGCCAGCAACGGTCACATCAACGGGCGTGGATGCCGTGGCCGTGTAGGCGGGCAAGGCCGCTTCGAACGCCGACTTCGCCACCGACAGCTCGATGCGGTCTTGCGGGCGCTTGGGGCCGGCAATCGAGGGCACGACGGTCGACAGGTCGAGTTCGAGGTACTCGCTGAAGCGCGGTTCAACGGCCGGGTCGTGCCACAGCGACTGGAGCTTGCTGTAGGCCTCGACGAGGGCCACCTGAGCGTCGCTGCGGCCCGTGAGGCGCAAGTAGTCGAGCGTGACATCGTCGATCGGGAACATCGCCGCCGTCGAGCCGAACTCGGGGCTCATGTTGCCGATCGTGGCGCGGTTGGCGAGGGGAACCGCCGCAACGCCCGCGCCGTAGAACTCGACGAACTTGCCGACGACGCCGTGCTTGCGCAGCATCTCGGTGATCGTGAGCACGACGTCGGTCGCGGTCACGCCGGTCGGAATGGCGCCGGTGAGCTTGAAGCCCACGACCTTGGGAATGAGCATCGACACGGGCTGACCGAGCATGGCGGCCTCGGCCTCGATGCCGCCGACGCCCCAGCCAAGCACGCCGAGGCCGTTGACCATCGTCGTGTGCGAGTCGGTGCCCACGCACGTGTCAGGGTAGGCGCGCAGCACCCCGCCGACCTCGCGCGTGTAGGTGACCTTGGCAAGGTGCTCGATGTTGACCTGGTGCACGATGCCGGTTCCGGGAGGTACGACCTTGAAGTCGTCGAAGGCCGTCTGGCCCCAGCGCAAGAACTGGTAACGCTCGCCGTTGCGCTCGTATTCGATCTCGACGTTGCGCTCGAGGGCGTCGGCCGTGCCGAAGAGGTCGGCGATCACCGAGTGGTCGATGACGAGCTCAGCCGGTGCGAGCGGGTTGATCTTGTTGGGGTCTCCCCCGAGCTCGGCCACCGCTTCGCGCATGGTCGCGAGGTCAACGATGCACGGCACGCCCGTGAAGTCCTGCATGACGACGCGCGCCGGGCTGAACTGAATCTCGGTGTCGGGCTCGGCATCAGGCTTCCAGGCACCGAGAGCACGAATCTGCTCGGCCGTGACGTTGGCCCCGTCTTCGGTGCGAAGCAGGTTTTCGAGCAGCACCTTGAGGCTGAACGGCAGGGTCTCGTAGCCCGGCACCGTGTCGATGCGGAAGACCTGATAGTCGCTTCCGGCGACCGACAGGGTGTCGATGGAATCGAAGCTATTGACTGCAGACACGGTGACTCCTCTTGTGCGACGGGTCTGGCGCATCCGTCGTCCAGCGCCGGACTCGACCAGCCTACCGGCCGGAAACTATCTTGATGTCGAGATAAAAAAGCGTAACACTTAAGCCGCGCGGCGGGCATACACGGCACGGATCATGAGCCACGTCACCCACAACACGGCGGCGTACAGCGGCAGACCCATGACGAGCTTTGTTGCCGCCAGTGCGGCGGCCTGCTCGGCCACATACAGCGGCACCTGAATGGCGAGTCGGAGCGTGAAGAGCGCGACCCACAGCCACGTGGTGACCGTCAACACGGTGCGCTTGGCACTGTCAGCTCGCCACTCGTGGTCTCCCGTCAGCAGAGCCGTGATGACGCCAATGAGAGGGCGCCGCACCGCAAGGCTGATGAGCAGGGCGACCAACCAAACACCGTTGATGACAAAGCCGAGCAAGAAGTTCTCTTCGGCACGCCCCGACCAGAGGGCAAGCCCTGCCGACAATGCGATGCCGACGAGACCAATGGCGGCCGGAAGAATCGGCGATCGCGTGACCGCGCGCACGAGCACGAAAAGCACGGCAATGCCCACGGGAATCAACACCGACGGCACGACGTCGGACGTGATGGTGTAGACGACGAGGAACAAGAAACCCGGCAGCAACGACTCGATGAGACCGCGCACTCCGCCGACCGCGCCCCAGAGATCGTGGGCGGTGGGCCGCTCCCCCGGAGCGACGCGACCAAACCCCGACCGCCGGGCCGCGGCCACAAAGGCATCGCGCAGCTCGTCAGCGTTCGAGGAATCGCCCGGTGACGCGTCGTGAGGTTCTCGCGTTGCTGCGTCGTCAGCGGGATCGTCGACGTGTTTGCTCATGCGCCGGGCGCCGAGGTCGTCGCGGCCTGTGCGCCCTGCGGCACCTGCAGGGGAATGAGATCGCGCGGGGGCATGGGGGTCGTGCCTCGCACCACCACGATGCTGCGGAAGACGTCATCGATTGCCTGGGCGGCGTCGGGCTCGAGGGCGCCGCGGCCAGAAACCACGCCGCGCAAGAACCACCGCGGGCCATCCACTCCGACGAACCGTGCGATGCGTGTTGCCCCGGCGTCTCCACCAGTCACCGGAATCGTGGCAACCACTTCACGACCGAAGACGCCGTCGCGTTCTTGAGTTTCTGCGCCTTGCGTTCGCAATTGCTCGACGATCTGCGCGCGAATCTCGTTCCACAAGCCGCTCGTGCGGGGGGCGGCGAACGGCTGCACCTGCAGTGTCGATCCGGCATAGTCGATACTCACCGCAACAACTCGCTTCGTGCCTTCTTCGATTTCAAGCCGCAATTGCAAGCCTTCGCGCGGCACAAGCTTGACGCCCCCGAGGTCGACATAGGGGCGAACCGCGTTGGCCTCGCTCTCGTCAAGCGGGCCGTTCTCGGCGCGGTCGTGCGGTGCAGACTTGGCGTCTTCGGACAGCACTTCTTCTCCGGTGAACGGATCAATCACGCTGGGCCTCCTTCAGTCGGTTCCCCACGGTAGCCGGTCGAGCCAAACCCGCGCTCTCCACGATGTGAACCAGGGAGAGACTCGACCGGAACAAAGTTCATGCGCTCAACAGGCCACACGATCAGTTGCGCGATTCGGTCACCCACCTCGATCGCGAAGGGCTCAGCGCGATCGGTATTCAGCAGGGTGACCTTGATCTCGCCGCGGTAGCCAGCATCCACCGTGCCCGGGGCGTTGACGATCGTGATGCCGTGTCGTGCCGCGAGCCCACTGCGCGGCACCACAAAAGCCGCATAGCCGTCAGGCAGAGCAATAGCCGTGCCCGTACCCACCGTGGCCCGCCCACCCGGCTCGATAACAAGGGCTTCGGCGGAGCGCAAGTCCGCCCCCGCGTCACCCGGGTGGGCATAGGCGGGAACAGTATCTCCCGTGATCAACACATCGACAGTTCGCGGCACGCGTTGAGGCTAATGCATGGTCGAATGGTCACATGGAGTCGTATCGCGAGCGCCTGTGGCCAGCCCCGTGGATCAGTCTCATCGCCGCTCTCGCTATTCCTGCGAGTCTGCTGACATTCGCACCCATTAGCGTCGTTCTCGGCGGCATCGTCGGAACGGTGCTGGCCCTCGGGGTCGTGGGCGTCGCCGTGGCGAGCGCGCCCCTCATCACGGTAAGCGACGGGATGCTCCGCGCCGGCGCTGCGCGCGTGCCCCTGTCGCTCGTCGAAGACTCGGAAGTCGCTCGAGGCGACGATGCCCGTCTCGAGCGCGGCCAGCGCCTCGATGCGCGAGCGCACCTCGTGCTGCGGCCCGACATCGCACCGGTGCTCCGCGTCACCTTGATTGACCCTGACGACCCCGTGCCGTATTGGTTGCTCTCGACGCGGAGGCCCGAAGCGCTCGCTGCCGCCATTGCGGCGGGCACCGAAACGGCAAAACTCCCCAGCTAGTGGGCGCACTCCCGGCAGACCGAGCCGAGCTTCTCTTCGTGGTCAAGTTGCGAGCGGTGCTTCACCAAGAAGCAACTAATGCACGTGAACTCGTCAGCCTGAGCGGGTAGCACGACCACATCGAGGTCGAGATCGGCAAGGTCTTGGCCCGCCAGCTCGAAGCCCGGGTTGTCGGCGTCATCAACGTCGACCACGCCCGAGAGCTTGTCGGGCACGCGCTCCTGCAGAGCTTGGATCGAGTCGGTGTCCTCGTCCGTCTTTCGGGGGGCGTCGTAGTCCGTAGCCATGCCAGTCCACTTCTCATTCACACTTGTCAGCCGCGTTCGGCGGGCATAGTTTGCAGGAAGGGAAGGGGAAACGCAAACGCGCGCCACGGCCCGTCTTGCAACCTGTCTTCCCGCCCAACTTTCGGCACGCCCGTGGTATTCCCCCGGTCGCGCGAGTGGTCGTGGGATGCTGTGGCCACCAAACCCCACGACGAGAGGGTGAGAGCCATGGATGAGCTCACTGTGATTGGCGCCGAAAACGGTGCTCTCGTCGTCGTCGCCGCCGACGGCTCGCGGTTTCGCGTCCCCATCACCGAGGCCCTGCACACGGCACTCCGGCAGAACCGGCCAGCAGCACCCGCTGCGCACCGCGTCGGCCCGCGTGAAGTGCAGGCGCTCATTCGCGAGGGCCTCACTGCCGCACAGGTCGCGTCGCAGACCGGCGAGTCGCTCGAGTACGTTCAACGATTCGAAGGCCCGGTGCTCGCCGAACGCGAGTACGTCGTCACGGCGGCGCGCGCCGTCGCCGTCGCGATGGCGTCGGACTCCGACACGGGCACCGCTAGTGCTTTCGGTTCGGCCATCGATTACCGACTCCGTGCTCTCGGCGCCAGCGACATCCGCTGGGAGAGCCGCAAAGCCGATACGCACTGGCTCGTTTCGGTCAGCTTCCTCGACGGCGAAACCGCGCGTACGGCGGTGTGGACCTTTGACCCCAAGAAAGCCACCTTGGTTCCGGCCAATCACGAAGCTCAGTCGCTCTCGCAACAGGGCGACGCCCCTGCCCCGATCATCCCCCGCCTTCGCGCCGTTCCGGCCGAGCCCGCAAACAACGGTCGCTTTGACAGTGGCGCGTTCGCGCCCGCGAGCGACCTTGGTCGAGCGGCCGCCTCACTCGAGCGCGGAGAACGCCCCATCGCGCGCATCGTTGACGGCGACACGGCTGACACACGCGACGTCGGAAACACTGCGGATCTTCTCGAAGCGTTGCGTCGACGTCGTGGCGAGCGGGAGGCCGCACCCACGGAAGAGTGGGAGAGTTCGCGCGCCGCGCATCCGTCAACCGGCTCCATTCGCATCGTCGACGTGCCGATCGATCCCGCGCTCATGCGTGACGACGAGGATGACGAGCACGACGGAATCGACGACCCCATCGATGTCGACGCGATCATCGATGACGCGTCGTTCACGGGCGTCGACACACCGCCATCGGCGGCGGCACCTACCAAGCCAACACGACGAGGCCGCGCAGCGATGCCGAGCTGGGATGAGATCGTCTTTGGCGCTCGGCCCGACGACGACCCCGCGTGACCCGAGGCGTCATGTCAGCCGCGAGCTGACGCTTCAGTCGGCGAAGGCGCCCCACCGAGCGAGCGGCACCCTCAACTCGTCGGTCGAAAACGAGCCATGCTGGCCCACCATGGCCAGCGAACGCTGGCTCGCGGTGCGGGCGTCGTAGTACGCAACCTGAGCGCGCGCGGCGACGATGACGTCGCCGATTCGCGAGGCGACCCCGGGTGCCACCTCGCCGAACCAGCCCGCCGCGATCGCTTCTTCACGCGTGACCACCCATGACCGCGAGCCCTCGGCATCGAGCCACCGATCGCGCACGGCCTCTGACTGCTCGGGATCATCGAGGCCAAAGTGGCGGCATCTCGGTTCACCCGCGACATGACGGATGCCCTGCCACAACGGGCTGTCGGCCTCGACGACGAGCCGGCGATGTGGGGGCACGTCGAGCATCCCGTGATCGGCGGTCAACAGCACGCCGGCATCGCTCGGGAGCGGGGCGTCGAGAGCACGCAGCGCCGCGTCGAGTTCATCGAGTCGCTTCGTGTAGAGCTCGGAACCCACTCCCTCGGCATGGCCCGCCATGTCAAGCTCGGGCACATAGATGTACACGAGTCGCCGCTCTGCTCCCCCGAGTAGTGCGACGCCTCGAGCGATGCGCTCGGCGATCGAGTTGCGCGCTTCGAACCGAGCACCACGAAGCACCGCCTCCGTGAAGCCCGTGTCGCGATACCGCTCGGCCGCCACCACCACCGCGTCAACGCCGTGTGCGCCCGCTCGCTCAAACACCGTTTCGTGCGGCTGCCACTCACGCGGGCGCATGGCGTCATCCCACCCCGTCAGTTGCTTGACGACGCGATCGCTCTCGCGATCGAGAACGCTATAGCCGACCAAGCCGTGTTGACCGGCTGGCAGGCCCGTTGTGAGTGTCGCGAGGGCAGCGGCGGTTGTCGTCGGAAACCCCGACTCAATCGCGTCCCCGCGCGAGGGAAGAGCGGCGAGCAACCGTCGAGCGTGCCCCGACCGTTGCTGCAAAGCCGACATTCCGAGTCCGTCAATGAGCACGACGGCCGCGCTGCGCACGGGGGGAAGGGCCAAGCGGCCGGTCTCACCCAAAATTGCGCCGAGCGCTCCTGTCAACACGTCGGCGAGTGACGGGGTCTCTGCGCGCGGCGCCGGTAGCATGGGGGCCATCTTATGACTCCCCCTCCTGCCTCCCGATCCCGGGGCTCCGCCCCGGTCGACCCGCCCGTTGGCGAACGCATCGACGACGTTGATCTCGCCGATGAGATGCAAGGCTCGTTTCTCGAATACGCCTACTCGGTCATCTACTCCCGGGCCTTGCCCGATGCGCGTGACGGTCTGAAGCCTGTACAGCGGCGCATCCTGTACATGATGAGCGATATGGGCCTGCGGCCCGATCGTGGGCACGTGAAGTCGGCACGCGTGGTCGGCGAAGTGATGGGCAAGCTGCACCCGCACGGCGATTCGGCCATTTATGACGCTCTCGTGCGACTCTCGCAAGACTTCACGCTTCGTGTGCCCCTCATTGACGGACACGGCAACTTTGGCTCGCTCGACGACGGGCCGGCAGCAGCTCGGTACACCGAAGCGCGATTGCGCGCTGAAGCCATGGCAATGGTCAACGATCTCGATGAAGACGTCGTCGACTTTGTGCCGAACTACGACAACCAGTTGACGCAACCGTCGGTGCTTCCTGCAGCGTTCCCCAATCTGCTCGTCAACGGGGCGAGCGGCATCGCGGTGGGCATGGCCACCAACATGGCCCCGCACAACCTCATCGAAGTAGCGGCGGCCGCTCGCCATTTGCTCGACAACCCGGGCGCCACGCTCGACGACCTCATGGCCTACGTACCAGGCCCTGACTTGCCGACGGGCGGCACCATCATTGGCCTCGAGGGAGTTCGCGAGGCCTATGCGACCGGCCGTGGCAGCTTCAAGACGCGCGCCAAGGTGTCAATCGAGTCGGTCACCGCGCGCAAGACCGGCATCGTTGTGACCGAGCTGCCCTATCTCGTGGGGCCCGAGAAGGTCATCGAGAAGATTAAAGATGGCGTGCAGTCAAAGAAGATTGCGGGCATCAGCGACGTTACCGACCTCACTGATCGCCGCAATGGTCTGCGCCTGGTGATCGGCATCAAGACGGGTTTCAGTCCCGAGGCCGTGCTGGAACAGCTCTATCGATTGACGCCTCTCGAAGACGGCTTCTCGATCAACGCTGTTGCTCTCGTCAACGGCACACCCCAAACCCTTGGGCTCAAAGAGCTGCTGCAGGTCTACATCGACCACCGCATTCAGGTGGTGACGCGTCGCAGCAGCTACCGCCTCGATCGCCGGCGCGAGCGGCTCCACCTCGTCGAGGGCCTCCTCATTGCCATTCTCGACATTGACGAGGTCATTCAAGTCATTCGCACCTCTGACGACGCCGAGGCCGCGCGCACGCGCCTCATGGAGGTCTTCGACCTCAGCACCCTGCAGAGCGAATACATTCTCGAACTGCGATTGCGGCGCCTCACCAAGTTCAGCCGCATCGAGCTCGAGACCGAGCGCGATCAGTTGCGGGCAGAGATCGCCGAGCTCGAGTCGTTGCTGGGCGACCCCGCGCGCGTTCGCACGGTCGTGGGCGACGAGCTTGAGTCAACAGCCGATCGATTCGGTACGCCGCGCCGCACGCTACTGACCGAAGCAAGCGCATCGATCGCGGCTCCGCGCAGTCGCGGCGCTGCTCCCGTGTCGCTCGAAATTGCCGATGCACCGTGTCGGGTATTGGTCTCGACAACCGGCCGTGCCGTGCGCGTCGAATTGCCCGAGGGGGCCACAATCGTCGTCCCGACGCGGCGCAGCAAACACGACGCACTGCTCGGCGCGGTCGATTCGACGACGCGCGGCGAACTCATCGCCATCACGTCGCGCGGTCGATTCGTGCGCTTCACTCCCGTCGACCTGCCGAGCGTTCCCGCAAACTCGGTGCAACTCGCCGCGGGCGCAAAGCTGCGCGACTACCTCGGACTCACCGACGCGAAAGAGCGGGTGCTGGCCATCGCCGACCCCGCCAGCACGCTGCCGATCGCGCTTGGTACGCGTGACGGCATTGTGAAGCGCGTGGCGCCCGGCGGCTGGCCTGCGCGCCCCGACGGAGAAGTCATCGCGCTCAAGGCGGGCGACGAGGTCATTGGCGCTGCCGTGGCCGATGAGAGCGCCGAACTCGTCTTTGTGACGACGGATGCCCAACTCTTGCACTTCGGCGCCGACCAGGTGCGCCCCCAGGGCCTTGCGGCGGGCGGAATGGCGGGCATCAAGCTCGGCGCCGGCGCACGTGCGCTGTTCTTCGGAGCCGTGGATGCCACGACCGCCGAAGTCCTTACGGTCTCAAGCTCGACGCAGACCATCGCGGGCGCCGACCCGGGGCGCGCAAAGCTCTCGCTCTTCGAGCAGTTTCCGGGCAAGGGTCGCGCGACAGGCGGTGTTCGTTGCCACGCCTTTCTCAAGGGCGAAGACGTGCTCCAGCTCGCCTGGGTGGGCGCGCGCCCCCTCGCGGTCGGCGCCGATGGCTCGGCGCGAACTCTGCCGGCTAGCGGAGCCAAGCGCGACGCCTCGGGCAGCCTTCTCGACTCACCCATCGGCTCAGTGGGCACGCCGATCGGCTGATCACTCAGCCCCTGGGCTACACGTCGATGCGGTCGCGGTCGAGACCCTGCCCGGCAATGATGAAATCTTTGCGCGGCGCAACCTCGTTGCCCATGAGCAGTTCGAACATGCGCGATGACGCTTCGGCGTCGCTCACGCGCACGCGACGCAGGGTGCGGTGGGCCCGGCTCATGGTCGTGTCGGCAAGCTGATCGGCATCCATCTCGCCCAGGCCCTTGTATCGCTGAATCGGGTCTTGGTAGCGCTTGCCCGCCTTTTTGAGCGCAGCAAGCACACCCTGCAGTTCTTTCTCGCTGTAGGTGTAGATCGTCTCGTTGGGCTTCGAGCCCGGGTTCATCACGACAACGCGGTGCAGCGGCGGCACGGCAGCGAACACGCGGCCCTCATCGATCATCGGCCGCATGTAGCGGAAGAAGAGCGTGAGCAAGAGAGTGCGAATGTGCGCGCCATCGACATCGGCGTCGCTCATGATGATGACCTTGCCGTAGCGCGCCTGCTCGAGGTCGAAACTGCGGCCCGAGCCGGCACCGATCACCTGGATGATCGAGGCGCACTCGGCGTTGCTGAGCATGTCGCTCACCGAGGCCTTCTGCACGTTGAGGATCTTGCCGCGGATGGGCAACAGTGCTTGAAACTCACTGTCGCGCGCGAGCTTGGCGGTACCGAGCGCGCTGTCGCCCTCGACGATGAAGAGCTCGCTGCTCGCAACATCGTTCGAGCGGCAGTCGACGAGCTTCGCGGGCAGCGCCGAGCTCTCGAGCGCGTTCTTGCGGCGCTGTGTCTCTTTGTGCGCGCGCGCCGAGATGCGGCTCTTCATTTCGGCGACGACCTTGTCGAGCACGAGTGCGGTCTGCGCCTTGTCATCGCGCTTGGTCGAAGCGAATCGCTCCGTGAGCCCGCGAGCGATCACGTTCGCGGCGATCGCGCGCACGGCGGGCGTGCCGAGGATCTCTTTCGTCTGGCCCTCGAACTGCGGCTCAGGCAAGCGAACAGTCAGCACGGCCGTGAGGCCCGCGAGCACGTCGTCTTTCTCGAGCTTGTCGGTGCCGACCTTGAGGCGCCGGGCGTTCTTCTCGACCTCGGCGCGCAAGAACTTCAGCAATCCCTGCTCAAAGCCGAGCTGGTGGCTGCCGCCCTTGGGCGTTGCGATGATGTTGACGTACGAACGGAACGTCGTGTCGTACCCGGTCCCCCAGCGCAACGCGATGTCGACAACACACTCGCGCTCGACCTCGGTCGGCACCATGTGTCCGTTGTCTTGCAGCACGGGCACCGTCTCGGTGAATGTGCCGCTGCCCGTGATGCGCCAGGTGTCGGTGAGCGGGGCATCTGGCGCCAAGAACTCGGCGTACTCACTGATGCCACCGTCGAAACGAAACGCCTCAACGACAGGAGCTTCGCCGCGATCATCGGTGAGCTCAAGCGTGATCCCAGGCACGAGAAAGGCTGTCTGCCGCAGTCGACCGAGCAACTCTTCCGTCAGAAAGCTTGCGCCCTTCGTGAAGATCTGCGGGTCGGCCCAGTATCGAATGCGGGTGCCCGTCACGCCCTTCGCAACCTTGCCGATCACGCGCAATTCGCTACCGGAGACAAAGGGCGAAAACGCCGAATCGGGGCTGGGGCCTGCGGGGCCATCTTCAAAGACACCCGGTTCGCCGCGATGGAACGACATTGCCCAGGTCTTGCCGTCACGGTCGACCTCAACGTCGAGGCGCGCGCTCAGCGCGTTGACGACCGACGCCCCAACACCGTGAAGGCCTCCGGATGCGGCATACGAACCACCGCCAAACTTGCCGCCGGCGTGCAGCTTGGTGAACACGACCTCGACGCCGCTCAGCCCGGTCTTGGGCTCAATGTCGACGGGAATGCCGCGCGCGCGGTCACGCACCTCGACACTGCCATCGGGATGAAGGCGCAGGTCGATCTGCGTGCCGAACCCGCCCAAAGCCTCGTCGACTGAGTTGTCGATGATCTCCCACAGGCAGTGCATGAGGCCGCGAGAGTCGGTCGACCCGATGTACATGCCCGGACGTTTGCGCACCGCTTCGAGACCCTCGAGTACAGAGAGGTGGCGGGCTGAGTAGTCAGAGCTGGGCACGTCGTTCATCGTAAGCGGGTCTACCGACCTGCTCTGGCTCCCACTCCGACGCACACGAACGTCGCCCACAATGGCGATGCCATCGCGCCTACGCGTTCAGCGAAATCGAGGCGTATTGACACGGCATCGACACGAGCGTGTGGTGCAATGGTGTCTTCACAAGATTCGCGACGCCAACGGAGAGTGAGGGGCACCCCATGACGCAGATCACCACCGAGAACCCGAGCGTCATGACCGCGCCTCTGTCGGCGCTCGACCGCTGCGACAGCTGCGGCGCTCAAGCCTACGTACGGGCCACCCTTGCGACCGGTGAGTTGCTGTTCTGCGCGCACCACGCCGCTCGCTTCAAGGAGAAGCTCACGGGCTCGGCACTCGCCTGGCACGATGAGACGGACCGCCTCACGGCATCTGCCTAAGTGGCGGGCTCGCTCGGTTGGGGCAATCGCCTCCGATACTTGGTGCGCCGTGCGCGCGCGATCGACACCGCAAACCTGCGCAGGCTTGCTGGGCACATTTCGCGATCGAGCGGCCGACCGCGGCTGATCATCATGGCCGACATGCTGTGGGCCGCGGTACGCCACGAGACGGCGTTTCAAGACTATTTCGACTGGGACTTTCACACGCTCTCGAGTCGTGAGCGGCGAACGTTCATCACACATCCCAAGTCGAACCATTTGGCTCTTCGGCTCAACGCCGTCGAACACCGCGCGACCTTTTCCAACAAGGCGCTGTTCAACGTGCGCTTCGCGCCGTTCTTGGGCCGAGAGTGGATCGACCTTCGCACGGCAAGCGATGACGAGCTCGCTGGCTTCTTCACACGGCATGACCGAGTGATCGCCAAGATCGCCGACAGCCTTGGTGGCGATGGCATTGAGGCGTTTACGACAGCCGACATTGCCGACCAGGCTGCGTTTCGTGCGGCTCGGCTCGCGAATCGACAGGTGTTGCTCGAAGAGTTCTTGACGCAGCATCCCGAGATGTCGCGCCTCAACGACTCGAGCGTCAACACCCTGCGCATCGTCACCTATCTCGACGACGCGGGGGCAGTGCACACCCTGGCGCGCGTGCTGAAGATGGGCAACGGCGGCGACGTCGACAACTTCAGTGACGGCGGCATGTACACGATGCTCGACGAGCACGGGGTGGCGCACTACGCCGCGTTTGACGGCGATGGCGGCGTCTACACGGTGCACCCCCGGTCACAGACGTCAATCGTCGGGTTCGCGGTGCCGAACTGGGACAAGGTACAAGCATTCGTCGATGCGCTGGCGCGCGAGGTACCCGAGATTCGGTACGTCGGCTGGGACATCGCCATTACCCCGGCGGGCGCTGCGGTCATCGAAGGCAACTACAACACGGGCGTTTTCCAATTGAAGCCCACCGCCACCGGCGTGCGCGAAGGCCTGCTGCCCGTCTACCGGGCCGCAATCGGCTTCTGACCCGAGAGTGTTCGGGCCATCCGCATCACGCGGTGGCGGGGCGCACGACGCCGAGCGGCGTGCTTTGGTGATTCTGACCGAGCGGGTTGTCAGCGAGGATGCCCACGAGCTGTTTCTCGCCGTCCGACGTGAGCGTCGAACCGAGAACGTTGCCCCCGAAGTCGTTGATGTCGACGATCGCCACCTCGATCTTTCCGCCGAGCGCCGACTGTAGCTCGCGAGCGACCTCCCGCGACCGCAGGGGAACGAGCACGACCTGAGTGTTGTACGGCGGAATGGTGTTGTGAGTGGGGCCATCGATTCCGCGAGCCTTCGGGCCCGCGATGCGGTAGAAGTCACCCTTACGACCGAACGCCTTGGTCACCGCGGCCACTGCCGCCGCGAACAAGATGCGCGGGGTGCCACACTCGCGCAGTGCCATCTCCATGGTCTCGGGCATCCCAAGGCCAATGCCGTGTGACGTCTTGGTCACGTACCGCGAAAGCCTGTGCGCGAGGGGCCGGGCGTTGATCGAATCAACGGGGTATGAACGCCCTTGCGTGATCGCGACGATCTTCTCCGTCACAAAGAGCGTGTCGCCCGGGCGAACCACATCTGCGGCGTAGCGAACGACAACCTCGATGATGTCTTCTCCGGCCATGACGACGTGCGTCTTGATCGGGATGCGCTCGAATGCCGTGCCGGCAACATCCCGAACGAGCGGCTTGCCGTCATTGGGTGAGGCAGTCATGAGATCTCCCTGAGGTCGGGGCGCCGGGCGCAACGATCGATGAACGGTGTCGGTTTACTCGAGGTAGTCGCGGAGCGCCTGCGACCGCGAGGGGTGGCGGAGCTTGGCCATCGTCTTCGACTCGATCTGACGGATGCGCTCGCGCGTGACCCCAAACGTGTCGCCGATCTGGTCGAGCGTCTTGGGCATGCCATCGCCGAGGCCAAAGCGCATGCGAATGACACCCGCCTCACGCTCTGAGAGAGAGTCAAGCAAGCTCTCGAGCTGCTTCTGCAGCATCGTGAAGCCCACGGCGTCGGCGGGAACTACCGCTTCGGTGTCTTCAATGAGGTCACCGAACTCGCTGTCGCCGTCTTCACCGAGCGGGGTGTGGAGCGAAATGGGCTCGCGCCCATACTTCTGCACCTCGATGACCTTCTCAGGGGTCATATCGAGCTCGCGGCTCAGCTCTTCAGGCGTGGGTTCGCGGCCGAGGTCTTGCAGCATCTGCCGCTGAACGCGAGCGAGCTTGTTGATCACTTCAACCATGTGAACGGGGATGCGGATGGTGCGAGCCTGGTCGGCCATCGCGCGCGTGATCGCCTGACGGATCCACCACGTTGCATACGTCGAGAACTTGAAGCCCTTGGTGTAGTCAAACTTCTCGACGGCACGGATGAGGCCCAAGTTGCCCTCTTGAATGAGGTCGAGAAATTGCATACCGCGACCCGTGTAGCGCTTCGCGAGCGAAACGACGAGACGCAGGTTGGCGCCGAGAAGGTGGTTCTTGGCACGCTGGCCGTCACGGGCAACCCACAAGAGATCGCGACCCAGTGCCGAGCGCTTCTCTTTCTCGGTCATCGACGAGAGTTTCTCTTCTGCGAAGAGGCCCGCTTCAATGCGCATGGCGAGCTCGACCTCTTCGGCAGCGTTGAGCAGCGGAACCTTGCCGATCTGCTTCAAGTAGTCCTTGACCGGGTCAGCCGTCGCGCCGGTGATCGCCGACGAATAGACCGGAACCTCGTCGTCATCGGTGTTCGAGATGATGATCGCCCCGGTGGGCAGAGGGCCCGCCGAGCCCGTTGCGTCGTCATCGTCGTCACTGTCGTCGTCGTCGTCGTCGGCCGCCTCATCGACGGCATCGTCGTCGGCAACCGCGACGACAACCTCTGCCTCAACGGCCTCGGGGTCAATCGCCTCGGGGTCAATGCCTTCGGGGTCAATCGCTTCAGGATCGATGACGTCGAGATCAATGATCTCGTCGTCGCCGTCAGTGACGCCAGCTGCCGGGGCCGTGGCCTTCTTCGCGGCCGCGCGCTTGGTCGCCGCGGGAGCCTTCGCTGTCGTTGACGCGGCAGCGGGGGCCTTCGTCGCGGCAGTCTTTGCCACGGGCGCCTTTGCCGCGGGTGCCTTTGCAGCCGTCACCTTCGCGGCGGGAGCCTTCGCAGCAGGAGCCTTTGCTGCCGCAGCCTTCGTGGCAGCCGCAGTCGCTGTGGGCGCGGCCTTCTCGGCAGCAGCGCTCGCGCTGGTCGTCTTCGTGGTCGCTCGGGCAGCCATGGGCCCCTCTTCTCGCGTTCTGCGGGCAGTACAACGACCCATGTCAAGTCGGTCACGCTCGATTGCCTGCCGAAGCAGGTGATCAAGCGCCCGTGTGACTGGGTCGTGAAGTTTCATTATCGCACACTGGCCGCGATATCAAGACCAATCACCCGTGCACATCACCCGCCTGGCCCGCCCCGCCCCGTCGCCTCCGCCAGCGCCGAACCAACGCCACCCACAGCGGACCCACGGCAATACCTTCGTCGTCGTGAATGCGTCGACGAGTGCGACGTCGGGCGACGAGCATGAGACCAACGACGAGCCCTACGACGGGAAACTGGGCCGCGAGCGCCCATCGCCAGTGTTCCCACGCATACAGCTGTGCCGCATCCGCTCCTGGGCTCTGCGCATCGAGGAGCAGCCCCACGATGAGCATGATCAGGACGGTAACGGTGAACCCGCCGAGGTTCACGAATCCCGATGCTGCTCCGTGCCGCTTGGGTGGGTTGTACGTGCGAGCAAAGTCGAAACCGATGAGCGAACCGGGCCCACCCGCGGCCAGCACGATAAACAGCGCAACGATCGCCGCAAACGGCGGGGTACCGGGCCAGAGCAGAACTACCGCCCACGCCACTCCCATCGCGCCGACAATGCCGAGCACAAGGTTCGACCGTCGAAACGGAAACCGCGCCGACAGCAAGCCGATGATGGGGCCCGCGATCGCGGCCACGACCACCATTCCGCCGAGCATGGCTGCGGCAAGCGCCGGCCCATAACCGAGCCCGATCGACAGCATGGGAAAACCCCACAGCAGCGCGATCATGGCTCCACTTGATTGCGTTGCCGCGTGCGCCCAGAACCCCAAGCGAGTGCCGGGGTGCCGCACGCTCTCGCGCACACTGCCGAGCGCGTCTCGCAGCGAGGTCGAGCGATGCGACGACGCCCCGGCAGGAGCATCCGTCACCGCGACCATCACGGCGATCGCCGCGAGCACCGAGAGTGAGGCCGCGGAGGCAAACGCGGTCGTCCAGCCGCTCAGCTGCAGCACGAGGGCAAACGGGATGGCCGAGAGCAGTTGCCCCGCTTGCCCCAGGGTGCCGACCCACTGCGAGAGTTGCGGCAAGCGGCGGGGTGAGAACCACGCGCCCAGCAGCCGAAGCACCGAGATGAACGTCATGGCGTCGCCCGCACCTACCAGCACGCGCCCCACGAGCGCGAGAGCAAGCTCGTCAGCGACAGCCACGAGCACCTGGCCGACGGCCATCGTCGCCGCACCCGTGACAATCAGCAGTCTCGGGCCAAATCGGTCGACGAGCACGCCCACGGGAATCTGCAGAATCGCGTAGACGAGCAGCTGCACAACACCGAGAGTCGAGAGGGCAGTCGCATCGATTGCGAACCGCTCGGTCGCCTCGACGGTGGCAACGCCCATGCTCGAGCGCTGCAGCACACCCACGACGTAGGCGACAGTCGCGACGATGAGCACCGCCCATGAGCGGCGAGAGTCCATGGGCTCAGCCCTGGTCGAGCACGACGACCCTAGGGGGTGTCGTCGTCATCGGCCGCCTGCCGAATGGCCAAGAACTTTTCGAGCTCGGCCGCAATGGAGTCGGCACTCGGCAACTCGCCGTCTTCGTCCGTCAGCGGCGACCGCATCGGGTTGTCTTGCATATAGCTGTCGTGGCGTTCTTCGAGAGAGCCCACGAGTCGCGCGAGCTCGGCGTTGCCCTCGACTTGGCTTTCGATCTTGGCGAGAAAGTCGCGGCCTTCTGATCGCAAGCGATCGGTCGGGAACAACAGGCTGGTCGCGGCGGTAATGCTCTCGAGGGCGGTCACCGCTGCCGACGGAAACTCGGTGTCGGCGAGGTAGTGCGGCACGAGCAGCACGAAGCCCGCAATGGGGTGGCCCGACTCGGTCAGCCGGTACTCGAGCAAGTGCAGAACATTGCCGGGAACTTGCGTGCTCGGCCGCCACACCGAGAAGGCCTCGATGAGCTCGTCACGCGTGCCACTCACGGTGACGCCAATCGGGCGGGTGTGCGGCACAGGCATCGGGATCGCGTGCACCCACGTCGTCGACGCGATGCCATAGCGCTCAATAATGCCCAGCAGCGCCGCGACGAATCGTTCCCACTGAAAGTCAGGTTCATAACCCGTGAGCAACAAGAAGGGCGTGCCGAGCTCGTCGTGCGCGAGGCGCAAGCCGAGTTCGGGGCGACGATATTCGGTGATGCGCGTCTCTTCAAAGACCATGATCGGGCGACGCGCGCGGTAGTCGAGCAGCGCGTCATTGTCGAACATCAGCACGTCGCGGTGATCGAGTTCGTCGAGCAAATACTCCGACACTTGCGCAACCGCGCCGCCCGAGTCGACAAAACCAGTGAGGCCTACAACCAAGGGCAGGTCGCGCGGTACCTCAAACTCCGTCATCGTGACGGTGTACAGGTCAGCCGGATTCTGCATGACTCCATGCTAGGTCGCCGCACCGCGAGCCTTCGGCCCGCCGGCGCGTGCCCAGAGCGAACACCTCGGCGATCGGCCTGCGCCGAGCGCGGATAACATGACGCGCATGCCTGTGCCCACGCTTAACGTCTCGACTCTCGCGCCCGCCGACCTCGACGCCGACGTACTCGTCGTGGGCATCGCCCCCGCTGGCGACGACGGTGTGAGCGTCGTGGGCATTGAGTCGGGTCCGCTTGCCACGGTCGGAACGGGGCTCCGGATGCTCGGCCTCACGGGCGCCGTCGACGAGACTGCGCGCTTGCCCGCGCCCGAGGGTGTGTCCGCCACGAGCATCCTCGTCGTGGGGCTGGGCCGCGGCACGCTCACGGCTGAAGCGTTGCGAACGGCGGCCGGCACAGCCGCCCGCACACTCGGGAGTGTCGCGCGCCTCGCCTTCGCCCTGCCCACGATGACCGCGGCCGACGTGCAAGCCGTACTCGAAGGCGCCGCGATGGGCGGGTATCGCTTCACCGCGTACCGATCGAGCGAGGCAACACCGGGCACGACTGATGTCATCGCTGCGACGACGGTCGAGGGGGCCGAGAGCGCCGCAGTGGCGGCGCGGGCAACTGCCGGCGCCGTTGCCCTCGTGCGCGACCTGGTCAACACTCCCCCGAACGACCTGTACCCCGCTTCGTTCGCCGAGCGTGCGCGCGCGGCAGCTCAGGGTCTGCCGATTGAGTTCGACGAACTCGGGCCCGATGAGCTCGCCGCCGGTGGCTTCGGCGGCATTCTCGGAGTAGGCCAAGGATCGTCACGACTGCCTCGGCTTCTCGTCGTGCGTTATCGCCGCGACAGCAACGACCCCCACCTCGCGATCGTCGGCAAGGGAATCACGTTCGACTCGGGCGGACTCTCGCTCAAGCCCGCCGCCGCGATGGTCGGAATGAAGTACGACATGACAGGGGCCGCGACGACGCTCGCCGCCGTCATCGCGGTGGCTCAGCTCGGAGTTCCTGTTCGGCTGACGGCCTGGTTGTGCCTCGCCGAAAACATGCCGTCGTCCACCGCGATGCGCCCCAACGATGTACTCACTATTCGCGGGGGCACGACCGTCGAAGTGCTCAACACCGATGCCGAAGGCCGGCTGGTCATGGCCGATGGGCTCGCCGCGGCGAGTGAAGAGCACCCCGACGCGATCGTCGACGTTGCGACCCTCACGGGTGCGGCTCGAGTCGCCCTGGGTGAGCGGTATGCCGGGGTCATGGGCGATGACGCTCTCGTCGCCCAGGTTCAAGCCGCCGCCGCCGATACGGGAGAGCTCGTGTGGCCCATGCCGTTGCCCGGCGAACTTCGGGCGCTGCTCAAGAGTGACGTTGCCGATATCGCGAACGCCAAGCCGGGCAGCACCGCCGCGGGAATGCTGCTGGCGGGCGTGTTCTTGCGCGAGTTCGTGGGAACGACGAGCGACGAGCCGGATGCGCCGCGCATCCCGTGGGCCCACCTCGACATTGCGGGCCCCGCGAATAACCCCACCGCCCCGTTTGGCTACACGCCCAAGGGGCCGTCAGGCGTCATGGTTCGGTTGCTCGTGCGGCTCGCGGAACGCCTCGCGACGAGGGAGTAGGCTCGACTGCGGGCACGGGACCGTCGTGCCGCACAGCGGGTCGACCCGCCACCTCGAGTGTCGACCCCCGCACGACAATCCTTCGTGGATGTAAGGAGCCTTTGCCGGTGTCGGACCAGAACTTTGACCTCGTCATCCTCGGCGCCGGAAGCGGCGGCTACGCCGCCGCCCTGCGCGCCAGCCAGCTCGGGATGAGCGTTGGACTCATCGAGAAGTCGAAGGTGGGTGGCACGTGCTTGCACGTTGGCTGCATCCCCACCAAGGCGCTCTTGCACTCGGCCGAGGTCGCCGACGCGGCGCGTGACGCCGCGAAGTTTGGCGTCAAGGCCACGCTCGAGGGCATCGACGTTCCGGCGGTCATCCAGTACCGCGAGGGCATCATCGCGAGCAAGTACAAGGGCCTGCAGGGTCTCATCAAGGCGCGCGGCATCACGATGGTCGAGGGCGAAGGCCGTCTGACCTCCCCCACCACCGTTCAGGTGGGCGACAGCACCATCACCGGCAAGAACGTCATTCTTGCCACCGGTTCGTACTCGCGCACGCTTCCCGGTCTGGAGATCGGCGGGCGAGTCATCACCTCAGAGCAGGCCTTGCAGCTCGACTACGTGCCCAAGAAGGTTGCCGTGCTTGGCGGCGGCGTCATTGGCGTCGAGTTCTCGAGCGTGTGGCGCTCGTGGGGCTCCGAGGTGCACATCATCGAAGCTCTGCCGCACCTCGTGCCGATGGAAGAAGAGTCGATCTCGAAGCAGTTCGAGCGTGCCTACCGCAAGCGCGGCATCGAGTTCACGCTCGGCGTGCGCTTCCAGAGTGTGACGCAAAACGATCAGGGTGTTGTCGTCACTCTCGAGAACGGCGCGACCATCGAAGCTGACCTGCTTCTTGTCGCCGTTGGTCGTGGCCCCGCCACCGCCAACCTTGGCTTCGAAGAAGTTGGCGTGGCAATGGACCGCGGATTCGTGCTCACGAACGAGCGACTCGAGACGAACATCCCGGGCCTCTACGCCGTTGGCGACATCGTGCCGGGCCTGCAGCTCGCCCACCGCGGTTTTCAGCACGGCATCTTCGTCGCCGAAGAGCTTGCCGGGCTCAACCCTGTCGTCATTAGCGATGTGAACATTCCCAAGGTCACGTACAGCGAGCCCGAGGTTGCCTCGGTGGGCCTCAGCGAAGCCAAGGCCAAAGAGCAGTACGGAGACGCGGCGATCGCGAGCTACGACTACAACCTCGCGGGCAACGGCAAGAGCCACATTCTCGAGACGGCCGGGTCGATCAAGGTCGTGCGCGTCGTCGATGGGCCCGTCGTGGGCGTGCACATGATCGGTGCACGCGTCGGTGAACTCATTGGCGAAGCGCAACTGGCCGTCAACTGGGATGCCCACCCCGAAGACATTGCGCCGCTGCTGCACGCTCACCCGACGCAGAACGAGGCTCTCGGCGAAGCCTTCCTCGCTCTCGCGGGTAAGCCCCTGCACGCGATGTGACCCTGACCCCACAACTAGGCTAGATACCCACCACAGGTTTCGAAGGAGCACTACTGATGAGCGAATCCGTCAACCTCCCGGCGCTCGGCGAGAGCGTCACCGAGGGAACGGTCACCCGATGGCTGAAGAACGTCGGCGACCGTGTCGAGGTCGACGAGCCGTTGCTCGAAGTCTCGACTGACAAGGTCGACACCGAGATCCCGTCGCCCGTCGCCGGCATCGTCGAAGAGATCCTCGTTGCCGAAGACGAGACCGTTGAGGTGGGCACTCCCCTCGTGCGCATTGGCACCGGTACGGGCGCGAGCGCTCCCGCCGCCGCTCCTGCTCCTGCGGCCGCGCCTGAGCCTGTTGCGGCACCGGAACCGGTTCCCGCTCCTGCTCCCGCACCGGCACCGGCACCCGAACCTGTAGCGGCCCCGGCGCCCGCAGCCGCTCCTGCGGCCGCACCTGCTCCGGCAGCTGCACCCGCTCCGGCAGCTGCACCCGCTGTCGCAGCGCCGGCTGCTGCGTCGCCAACCAACGCGGCTTACATCACGCCGCTTGTACGCAAGCTCGCCGCCGAGCACGGCGTCGACCTCGCTCGCGTTACGGGCACAGGTGTGGGTGGCCGCATCCGCAAGCAAGACGTCGTCGCTGCCGCTCGCCCGTCGAGCGGTGCAGGCGCTGCCCCCGCGGCGCCGCGCGTCGCGCTCGAGACCTCGCCGCTGCGGGGTACGACGGCCGCGATGTCGCGTTTGCGCAAGGTCATTGCCGAGCGTGCCGTGATCTCGATGCAGTCGACCGCCCAGCTCACCACGGTCGTCGAGGTCGACGTGACGAAGGTCGCGGCGTTGCGCAATGCCGTCAAGGGCGACTTCGAGAAGGCCACCGGCACCAAGCTGTCGTTCTTGCCGTTCTTTGCCAAGGCCGCCACCGAGGCACTGCGCGCGTTCCCGATCATCAACGCCACGGTCGACGGCGACTCGATCGTCTACCCCGACACCGAGAACCTCTCGATCGCGGTCGACACCGAGCGCGGCTTGCTGACTCCGGTCATCCGCAACGCTGGCGACCTGTCGATCGCCGATCTCGCACGCGAGATTGCTGACCTTGCCACGCGCACGCGCGACAACCAGCTCAAGCCCGACGAGCTCGCCGGCGGCACCTTCACGCTGACGAACACGGGTTCGCGCGGTGCGCTGTTTGACACGCCCGTCGTCTTCCTTCCGCAGGTCGCGATTCTCGGCACGGGCATCGTGAGCAAGAAGCCCGCGGTTATCCAGGTTGACGGCTCTGACGTCGTGGCTGTTCGGTCGATGGTCTACTTCGCGCTGTCGTACGACCACCGCATTGTCGACGGCGCCGACGCCGCGCGCTTCCTGAGCGCAGTCAAGGCGCGCCTCGAAGAGGCCGACTTCGACGGTGACCTCGGAATCTGAGGTACCGCTCGACTAGTCATCGAGCACGTCACGCACACGCCAGCCGGCCTCGCTTCTCACCACGAGAAGCGAGGCCGCTGTCGTTGCCGGAGACGTCGTTGCGGGAGAAGGCGTTGCGTTCATCGACGTCTCTGAGGCCGAGGCTGTCGACCTGACCAGGTCGACGAGCGCGGCACCGCCCATGCGCTCGACGACGACGACTTCTCCGCCCTGCGCCCGCCACGTTTCGAGAGCTTCATGGCGGGCGTCATCAACACTCAAGAGTCGCTCCGCTGCTGAACCGGCGTGGGCAACCGTGAAGGAGCACGAGACGTTCTCGCTCCGCTCAAGCGCCGGAGTTGTCGACCCAGAGGCATGGGCCGCTCGACACTCGACCCACCGGTTGACCAGCTCACCGACGATCGCCGTCCACTCATCCGGCTCGGGGTCGACAGCCGACTCGGGAGACGTGGCCCCTGACGAAGGCCCCTCGAAGCTGGAGGGCGGCGCGGTGGGGGTCATCGTGGGCAGGGTTGCCGGCTGCTGCCCTGCCGCGACAGTGTCGGTCGCACGCTCAGCGGCGGCAGGAACCGCGACTTCGGATCCCGCACCCGAAGTCACGACCAGCGCAGCAACCAGGGCGATCGCTCCCCCGACACCCGCGAGCACGAATCGTGGGCGCACAGTGCCGATTCGTCGCCACGGCGCCTCTGTCACTGCGGTCACGAGCGCCTCTCGTGCCGCACTGAGACGCGTGACCGTAGCCTGCACGCGCTCGACCACCGATGGCGGAAGACCGAGAACGCGCAGCGTCTCGACTAGTGAGTCGGCCCAGGCCCCCTGCCGTGGGGCAACGGCCTTCGCCGTGGTTGTCGTAGCGTCAACCGCACCCGCGGCCGCCACCTGCACTCGTGTTACCGCGTCTGCGCCCGCGCCAACATCGACCGGCAGCTCACGGGGTGCCCCTGGCAGTGACGGTGACAGTGCCGGTGACGGCACCGTCTGAACAGCAACCGCGCGGAACTCGACGGGCACGGGGGTGGCGAGATCGAAGAGCGCGGCCGACACTGATCGACCTCGTGCCGCGGCACCGAGGGCCGCGAGGAGCGCCGGTCGCTCCGACGGCGAGACCGCCGCCGCGACGGCGGCCCCGAGGTGCTCGAGCATGGCCGAGTCGCGAGCGTAGGCCGGCTCGAGGGCGCGAAACCTCTCAGGCAGCACCGGGCCCGCGTGGGCATCCGTCATGCGAACGATCGTGGGCGCGCCGGCAGCAGTGAAGCGCACGCTGGCGGGGTGCGGGTCTAGGCCCGTGAGGCCGACCGCGTGCCCGGCGTCGATGGCATCAATGAGGGGCGCAAGAATCGTGACGGCTTCACCCAGCTGGAGGCCGTCGCCACGCATCGCGAGCACGTCACTGAGCGCCGGGCCCGCGACATGGTCGACGATGAGCGCCAGTCGCCCGTCATCGAGCGTGACCAGGTCGTCCAGCGTCACGACGTGGTCACGCAGCACGGGGTTGGAAGAAGCAATGCGATCGAAAACGGAGACGGCAGCATCAATGTCGGCATCGGAACACGATCGCGAGAAGATGCGAGCGACACGCGTTTCGTTCGATGCGAACACGACCGCCGTGAGCGCGTGGGCAGAGCGCGACAGCAGACGCACAACGCGGTAGCCGCCGAACTCACTGGGCACCCCGTCATCGTCGAGTGCTGGATCGTCAACGGGCAGCCCCGCTGGGTTGAGCGCCGTGGGTTCGTGAGTCACGACGGCATCATGATTCGGCGCGAGTAGGGTGGCCAGCGCGTTCTTGCGAGACGGGGACGAAGAGTGCAGCACGTACGGCGGTGAGGAGCCGAGCACTGCCCCTATCCTGGTAAGCATGGCCCGCACTTCCGCTCAGAAGCCCCCGAAAGAACCCGGTCGCATGAAGCAGATGTGGCAGGTGTTCCAGATGACGCGGCGCATGGATCCGCTCGCCCCCTGGGTCATGCTGCTCGTCTTCTTGCTGCCGATTCTCGCGAGCGTTCTGCTCGCCGTCTTTGCAACGCCGGGTGACGTGCTCGCGGGTATCTTGTGGGTTGTCACCGGTGTGCTGCTCGGCATTCTGCTCGTGCTGATTGTGCTGGGCCGTCGCGCCGAGCGAGTGGCCTACCGCCAGATTTCGGGCCAACCGGGTGCCGTCGGTGCGGTTCTCAAGTCGTCGCTGCGCCGCGCATGGCAAGCGAGCGAAATGCCCATCACGGTCAGCCCCAAGACGCAAGATGCCGTCTATCGCGCGATCGGCAAGCCCGGCGTCGTGATCATTGGCGAAGGGCCGCAGTCACGCACGCGTCGCATGATGGAAGACGAGCGTCGTAACGTCAGCCGAATTGTGCCGAACGTTCCCGTTCACTTCATTTTCGTGGGCCCTGACCTCGAGAGCGTCAAGCTCGAGAACCTTGCTCGCACGCTCAACAAGCTCAAGCGAACGCTCACCAAGGCCGAGGTCTACGCCGTCAGCAATCGCTTGACCTCGCTCAGCAAGTCGAGCCTGCTCCCGATTCCGAAGGGAATCGACCCCCTCAAGGCACGGGCGCCCAAGCCGCGCTAGACCTGAGGTTCGCCTAGCGGCGCAGCAAAATCGTGCCCGCAGCTCGGTCGTGCAATCCCCGCTGGTTCTCGTCAAAGAGCAGCGCGGGAATCACCAGAGCGATCAAGAGCGCGCGCACGACGGGTCGCCAGACGCCCAGCAATCCGCCCGCCATGGGCACGACGCGCATCCCCAGCAGAGCGTGGCCGAGGCTCGCATTGATGACGATCGTGAAGAGCACCTGCAGGGCAACGAAGATCAGCAGCGTCGCGATCGAGTCGTACGAGAAGAACGCGGCCGAGATCGCAACGGCCACGCCCCAGTCGATGACGATCGCGGCGATGCGACGACCCAGTCGAGCGACCGAGCGCGAGCCACTCTCGGGAAGGCCGAGACGCTGCCCCGGCCAGTCGGGCGATGAGACGTCAGGTGTGTCGGTCACACCCTCAGCCTAGAAGGCTCACTCGGGCGTACACTGAGCGCGTGATCGACTACGTCGTCACGGGGCTAAGCGCCAACTCCGTGCCGTATTTGTCGGGTCTCGAGCAGCAGCGTGCCCTGCATTCTGCCGTCGCCGAGAGCCGGGCGCCCGATACCATCATGCTTCTCGAACACGAGAGCGTCTACACGGCGGGCAAGCGCACCGAACCACACGAGCGGCCCGTCGACGGCACTCCCGTCATCGAGGTCGACCGCGGCGGCAAGATCACCTGGCATGGTCCGGGTCAGCTGGTCGGGTATCCGATCATTCGACTTGCCGACCCCATCGATGTCGTGCAATACGTGCGCTGCCTCGAAAGCATGCTCATCGCCGTGCTCGACGACCTGGGCGTTGAGGGTGCGGGTCGCGTCATTGGTCGCAGCGGAGTGTGGATGCGCGGCACCGACAAGATCGCGGCCATCGGCATTCGCGTGGCCCAAGGCGTGAGCATGCACGGCTTCGCCCTCAACTGCTCGAACACCTTCGACGCCTACGACTCCATCGTCGCGTGCGGGCTCTCTGACGCCGGCGTCACCTCGGTGAGCCGTGAACTCGGCCGCACCGTGACGCCCGAGCAGGTCATCCCCCTCATTGAGCGGCACTTCGGCCCGCTCGTCCACGATCTCGTCGGCGCTACTCGGTCGCTGACCACCGTCTCGCAAGGAGCATCCGAATGACCATCCTTCCCCCCGCCTCGTCAACGCCAGCGACCCATCCCGCCGAAGGCCGCAAGCTCTTGCGCCTCGAGGTGCGCAACGCGCAAACGCCCATCGAGAAGAAGCCCGAGTGGATCAAGACGCGCGCCAAGATGGGGCCCGAGTACACCGCGCTGCGCTCTCTCGTCGGCGAACAGCAACTGCACACCGTGTGCCAAGAGGCCGGATGCCCGAACATCTACGAGTGCTGGGAAGACCGTGAGGCGACCTTCCTGATCGGCGGCAGCCAGTGCACGCGTCGGTGCGACTTCTGCCAGATCGACACGGGCAAGCCCGCGGACTATGACACGGACGAACCGCGCCGCGTCGCCGAGTCGGTCGTGCAGATGAACCTGCGGTACGCGACCGTCACGGGCGTGGCCCGCGATGACCTGCCCGACGAGGGTGCGTGGCTGCACGCCGAGACCGTGCGCATGATCCACGAGCTCAACCCCGGAACCGGCGTCGAACTGCTCGCGACCGACTTCTCGGGCGACCCCGACCTGCTGCGCGTGGTCTTCGAATCGCGCCCCGAAGTCTTTGCGCACAATGTCGAGACGGTGCCGCGCATCTTCAAGCGCATCCGCCCCGCATTCCGCTACGAGCGCTCGCTCGACGTCATCACTCAGGCTCGCGACTTCGGGCTCATCACGAAGTCGAACCTCATCCTCGGCATGGGCGAGACGCGCGAAGAAGTGTCGCAAGCCCTGCGCGACCTGCACGAGGCGGGCACCGACATCGTTACGATCACGCAGTACTTGCGCCCGAGTTCGCGCCACCACCCGATCGACCGCTGGGTCAAGCCCGAAGAATTCGTCGAGCTCAAGGCCGAGGCCGAAGAGATCGGATTCTTGGGCGTGCTCGCGGGTCCGCTCGTGCGCTCGAGCTACCGTGCTGGCCGCCTGTGGGCGCAGTCGATGGTCGCCAAGGGACGCGAGATTCCCGAGTCGATGCGCGGGTTGGCCGACGCGTCGGCGGGATTCGCGCAAGCGGTCGGCTGAGCATCCATCGACAGCGTGTTTCGTCGGTAGCCAGCGCCGTAACATCCCCGAAACAAAGGGGACACTGACGGGAAATGCCCTGCGCCTAGTCTCAACTCAAGGCTGCGACTGCAGTCGTCCGGTACCAAGCTCAGGAGATCTGTCACATGTTCAGTGATTCTTCCGAGGTGCTGAAGTTCATCAAGGACACGGATGTCAAGTTCCTCGACATTCGCTTCACCGACCTTCCCGGTGTCCAGCAGCACTTCAACATCCCCGCCTCGACCGTCGATGAAGACTTCTTCACGGTCGGCCAGCTGTTCGACGGCTCCTCGATCCGAGGCTTCCAGTCGATTCACGAGTCCGACCTGCAGCTGATCCCGGACGTGTCGACCGCGTACGTCGACCCCTTCCGCACCGAGCGCACGCTCATCATGGTGTTCGACATCTACAACCCGCGTAACGGCGAGATCTACGCTCGCGACCCGCGCCAGGTGGCCAAGAAGGCCGAGAAGTACCTCGCCTCGACCGGCATCGCCGACACCGCATTCTTCGCCCCCGAAGCCGAGTTCTACATCTTCGACGACGTTCGCTACGAAGTGAAGCAGAACATGTCGTACTACTCGGTCGACTCGAGCGAGGCCGCGTGGAACACCGGTCGCGTCGAAGAGGGCGGCAACCTCGCCAACAAGACTCCCTACAAGGGCGGCTATTTCCCCGTGAGCCCGGTCGACCAGCACGCCGACCTGCGCGACGACATCGTCGTGAAGCTCATGGAGGTCGGCCTCGAGGTAGAGCGCAGCCACCACGAGGTCGGCACCGCCGGCCAGGGCGAGATCAACTACAAGTTCGACACGATGGTCTCGGCCGCCGATGACATCTTGAAGTTCAAGTACATCGTCAAGAACACCGCCCTCGAGTGGGGCAAGGTCGCGACCTTCATGCCCAAGCCCCTCTTCGGTGACAACGGCTCGGGCATGCACACCCACCAGTCGCTGTGGAGCGAGGGCAAGCCGTTGTTCTACGACGAGGCGGGCTACGGCGGACTCAGCGACATCGCGCGCTGGTACATCGGCGGCATCCTCAAGCACGCTCCGGCGCTGCTCGCGTTCACGAACCCTTCGTTGAACTCGTACCACCGCCTGGTCAAGGGCTTCGAGGCTCCCGTCAACCTGGTCTACTCGGCCGGTAACCGCTCGGCGGCTATCCGCATCCCGATCACGGGCACCAACCCCAAGGCCAAGCGCATTGAGTTCCGCGCGCCTGACGCTTCGGGCAACCCGTACCTCGCGTTCGCGGTGCAGCTCATGGCTGGTCTCGACGGCATCATCAACAAGATCGAGCCGCACGAGCCCGTCGACAAGGACCTCTACGAGCTTCCCCCCGAGGAGGCCAAGGGCATTCCCCAGGTTCCCGGTTCGCTCGAAGAGGCGCTCGTCGCACTCGAGAACGACCACGAGTTCTTGCTCGCGGGCGGAGTCTTCACCAAGGACCTCATCGAGACCTGGATCGACTTCAAGCGCACGAACGAGATTCTGCCGGCCGCCCAGCGTCCGCACCCGTTCGAGTACGAGCTCTACTTCTCGGTCTAGGCCTCAGCCTCTACCGAGTTAGCCACCACAGCAGCGCGGGCCTCGCTCCTTCGGGAGCGGGGCCCGCGTTGTTGTGTGCGCGTGTGCGGAGATCGCCTGGGTGTGATCTCTTGTGTGTGGTCGACGGATGCTGTGCCCGCCTAGGGCGTGCCGTAGAAGCCGCGCTCGAACACCATGCGGGTGAGGCGGTTCGGGCGACTAGCTTCCTGATCGAGCCATGACGCGCTCTCGGCGGGCTAAGCATTCGTCATGCAAGAAAGGGAAGAAGCCCTGACAGATGACCGTCAGGGCCCCCCCAAATACCCGGTGGGATTCGAACCCACGACCTCTCCACCCTCAGTAGAGCGCTCTAACCAGACTGAGCTACGAGCAGTCAACCAGCCCGAAGGCCGTGCGCAAACACTATCGAAGATGCCTCATGAGAGCAACGCGTTTCCGGTCTGAAGCCGCAAAGGCAAAGCGCCCCTCAGATTGGGTACCGAGGCTCAGTCGACTGGGTCGGTGATGCTTTCGTGACGCCAGCCGGTCAGGTATCGCTTTGCCAGCGATACCAGCTCCGACTCCCCGTCAACTGACTGAAGCACCTCTACGGCTCTGCGAAGATCGTGTTCAGTCCCATAGATTTCGATCAGATAATCCCAAGAGTAAGTCGCCTGGGTTTCGATGTGGCGTGACTCCGTTGACTGCGCGGTTCTGTGGCCTTGTACGGAGCGGAGCATGGCTCGAGTGACATCAGGATCGTCGAGAACTGCGAGTTGGACGGGAGCTCCTGTCTTCTCCATGACAAAGTGATACACGCCAGCGAGCGCCCACTCCTTTTCGACATCCGGAGGCGGGTTCGTGAAAGTCGCCAAGATTGCCGCGTCGAGCTCGTCCGCGACCTCGGTTGAAACAAGGTTCGGGGCTCGCTCACGCCGGCCGACGCTTTGCACGAAGTCGACCTTCGAGGAAAACGTGTTCGTCAGTTCGAAGATTTCCCTTGCAACATCCTCTCGCTTGGATGCGTCGTCGAACTGTTCAAGCATCCGTAGGACGGGCCGGATCACGATCACTGAAGGACGCACAGTGAAACCGGCGACCTGGGCCGGGCGCACTCGATGGGTCTGGTTGAGAATCGCAGCGGAGGATGTCGCTATTTGCTCTTCAGGAAAGTCGCCTTTGAATGACTCGAAAGCGGCGAGGGTGTCCGGAAGCTCGTCGCTTGGGATGGAAGCGAGTCGCTCCTCAAGGCCCACTGGATTCGACATAGCGGACAGGAGTCCTTCAGCTTGCCGGAAGGCCATGAGTGAGGTCGGCGCCACTCGATCGAAGTAAATGCCAAGAAAGTCCTGATGCGCAAGACGATGCTCTTTGCGCCAGATTGGTTTCCACTCTGGTCCATAAGAGTAGTTCTCGATTTGGCGCTGAGCGGCCGGAAACACGCGACGGATAAGCGACTTTACGACCTCGGAATCTACGCCGGCAGTGGTCAAGAGTGCCTCAACTCGTTTCTTCTTGACAGGCGTCTCCTGAGCGCCGAACCCCGGAGCAGTTTCGGTGAGAACAGCCGAGAGCGCTCGAAGCTGCGCGAATAGCTCGGGGCGAAAAACACGGATGGCCTCGATTGCTAACAAATCCGCCGACTCAACCTCGGCGGCTAGAGCGACGAGCGTTGGCCGAACCGATGCGGCGAAGCGCACGACGTCGCGCATGTTGCCGATCAAGGGCTCGATCACCTCGAAGTAGATGTCCGGCCAGCGGGAAGTAGAGAAACGAGCTTCGCTGTGAAGGCTGGCGAAGATCGAGTCCAACGCCGCATAAACCTGCGAGCGAATCACCCCAGCGGGTGCGGCGGGCAGATCAAAGCTCACTTGAAGGATTTTCTCCAGGTACGCCCTGCCTTCGATACCCGGCTCTGTGAGTGCTTGTTCGACTCTCGCGCGGTCGAATGCGAGCAAGTAGATAACGTTCGGAAAGCTTGCCGTAAGTCGGACCAGCTTGAACACGTCGCGAATCTCATCGGAGGTGAGTCGGTCTATGTCGTCGATGACGACCACGATCGGCTGCGTTGCCTTCGCGAGGTGTTCGGATGCCTTCCGGTACTTGTCGCGCGCGCCCCTCTGGCGACTCATGCCCTTAGCGCCGCCACGAAAGATTGCTGCACCCAGAACGCCAAGTGGCCCGAGTAGACCAGCTACTGAGCTGATGGACTCACCGTACTGTTCAACCAGACTTCCAGCGGCCCTCAGCGATGGATCCTTGAGCTTCTTGAAACGTAACGCAAGCTCATCAAAGAAGTGGTCGATCAACTGCGGGGTTCCAGAGAACATCCAAGGGTTGAAGTCGATTACTACTAGCTCTGGCGCAGCGGCGAACTCCTCGCGCATGAGGTTGATGAACGAACTCTTTCCGTGTCCCCACGGGCCGAGCACACCAACAACTGCACCGTGCGAGGCGTCGATCGTCCGGATGCTCTTGGCGAAGTCGCGAGCAAGCGGGGCCCGCCCGAGCAAGTCCTGCGAGGCAGAATCGATCGGGTTGTCGACCGGTGCAGTTGAACTAGCCATCTGGGTTACCGCCTAGTAGCTCTTGGGCAATCCGCAAGACACAACCCCATTCAGACTCGATCCCGACGGCGAAATCATCAGCGACATGTTCGACACCCAGTGGACCTTCATGCTCAGTTTCGTCATCCTCCATCCGGGAGTAGCTTGGGCGCCCCACGGGCGCCGACCACATCTCGTGCTCGTAATGCGAGCGTCTGTCATGTGCTCAGTGTTTCACAGGTTCACGGCGTGCCGTAGAAGCCGCGCTCGAACACCTGGCGGGCGAGGCGCGTGGTACGCAAGTAGTCCTCCTCGAGCCGCGACGCTCCCCCGGCGGGGTAGCCCATGAGGCGCGCGAGACCCTCCAACTGCGGGCGGTCAACCGGGAGCACATCCGCGGTCTTCGCGCTCCACAGCGTGAGCGCTGAGCGCGCACGAGAAGCGATGAGCCAGGCGGCACGGAGGCGCTCGGCGTCGACGGGGAGCACGAGCTCAGCATCCGCGGCCGCTGTCAACGCGTCGAGCGTCGAGGTCGTGGCGAGAGCGGGCACCGTCGCGGCGTGCTGCAATTGCAACAGCTGCACGAACCACTCGACGTCACTGAGCGAGCCGCGGCCGAGCTTGAGGTGTCGGGCGGGGTCGGCCGCTTGTGGCAATCGCTCGGCCTCGACGCGGGCCTTGATGCGGCGCACCTCGCGGGCGTCGGCCTCGGGAAACGCGTCCGGGTACCGCACGGTGTCGGCAAGGGCGGTGAAGTCGGTCATGAGCGACCCGTCACCCGCGACCGCACGCGCGCGCAGCAGCGCTTGCGCCTCCCACGTGAGCGACCAGCGCTCGTAGTAGGCGCGGTACGAATCGAGCGAGCGCACAATCGCTCCGTTGCGCCCTTCGGGCCGCAAATCGATGTCGAGGTCGAGCGGCAGGCGCAGGTCTTCGGTGAGGCGCTTGAGCTCGTGCACGATGTGCTCGGCGCGCGGTTGCGCGTGCTCCCCCGCCCCCGCGTCGCGATAGACGTACATCACGTCGGCATCCGAACCGAAGCCCAGCTCGGCGCCGCCGTAGCGACCCATTGCGACAATCGCGAACTCGATGCCATCGCCATAGCGGTGCACGAGCGACAGCACACCCGTGAGCACCGCGGTGTTCACGTCGCTGAGGGCTCGGCCGAGCTCGTCGACCGTGATGACATCGAGGATGCCCGCGAGGGCCAGGCGCAGCACCTCGCGTCGGCGTGCCGTGCGCAGCGCCTTCGCGGCCGCATCGATGTCGCCCTCGTAGCGGTCGACCGTCGCGCGCGACTCGTCGAGCAAGGCCGCGAGCGGGCGTGGGCGAAGCTCTTCTTCGTTCTCGAGCCACGCGGCACCCTCGGGAATGCGCTCGAACAACCCGCCCACATAGCGTGATGCCGTGAGCACGTTGGTGAGACGCTGCGCTGCGCCACTCGAGTCGCGCAGCATGCGCAAGAACCAGTGCGTCTCACCGAGGTCGTCGCTCAAGCGTCGAAAGACGAGCAAGCCATAGTCGGGGTCGGCGCCTTGCGCGAGCCACTGCAGAATGACCGGCAAGAGCGTGCGCTGAATCTGCGCGCGCCGCGAGACTCCGCTCGTGAGCGCGGCAATGTGCCGCAGCGCACCCTTCGGGTCGGTGAAGCCAATCGCCGCGAGGCGGTCTTCAGCCTGGCCGCTGGTGAGGGCAAGGCCCGCATCAGGCAGGGCCGCCACTGCCGAGAGCAACGGACGGTAGAAGAGCTTCTCGTGCAGCGAGCGCACGGCGATCTTGGTCTGTTGCCACCGCTCGGTGAGCTCGTCGGCCGTGGTCGCGAGGCCCGTGGCACGCGCGAGCACGCGCAAGCGATCGACGTCGCGCGGCATGAGGTGCGTGCGCGTCATGCGGTCGAGCTGTACGCGGTGCTCGATGACCCTCAACAGTCGATAGTCGCGCGAGAACGAGGCAGCTTCTTCGCGACCGATGTAGCCGTGCTGCGCGAGGGCCGCGAGAGCCCCGAGGGTATCCCGCTGCCGCACTCGGTCATCGCTGTGACCGTGCACGAGCTGCAACAGCTGGATGGTGAACTCGACGTCGCGCAAGCCGCCCGGGCCGAGCTTGAGTTGAACATCCACTTCGTCCGCGGGAATGTGCTCGGTGACCCGTTCGCGCATGCGCTGCACCGAGTCGACGAAGCCCTCGCGCTGCGAGCTGGCCCAGACGAACGGATGCACCGTCTCGCAGTAGCGCTCCCCCAGCTCGGCGTCTCCGGCCAGGGGTCGCGACTTCAGCAGCGCCTGAAACTCCCACGATTTCGCCCAGCGTTCGTAGTAGGCGCGGTGCGAGTCGATCGTGCGCACGAGGGCGCCGTCTTTGCCTTCAGGACGCAGGTTGGCATCAACTTCCCACAGCGGAGGTTCGATTCCCGGCTCTTGGATACCCCGCGCGGTCTCAGCCGCGAGGCGCGTGGCGATCTCGACGGCGCGCGCGTTGTCGAGCTCATCAGCCCCTTCGGCGACGTAGATGACGTCAACGTCGCTGATGTAGTTGAGTTCGCGAGCGCCCGCCTTGCCCATGCCGATGATCGAGAGCCGCGTGCGGGCCACCTCCTCAGCCGGGAAGGTGCTGACCGCTCGCGCGAGCGTCAGGCTCGCGTCGAGCGCTGCCCCGGCCAGGTCAGCGAGGGCCGCCGCGACGAGCGGCAGGGCCTCGACCGCGTCGGCGTGCTCAAGATCCCACGCGGCAATGCGTAGCAGCCAGCGCCGGTAGCGCACGCGCAGGGCCGTGCGAGCCTGCTCGACCTGGGCCGGCGAGGCTGCGGCGGTGCTGCCCTCCACGGCGGCCGCGAGGTAGCGCCGCAATTGCTCAGCGCTCGGCAGGGTGCGGAGCGGCTCGCGCAATGCCGCGAGCTCGGCCGGCCGGCGCCGCAGAAAGTCGCCCAAGCCTTCACTCGCGCCGAGCACCACGATGAGGCGCGCCGCCCAGGCGGGGTCGGCGAGCACGGGGCGGAGGGCATCCGGATGCTGCTCCTGCAGCCGCACGAGCAGCCGCAGCGCGCGGTCCGGGTCGGCAGCCGCACCGAACGCCTCGATGCGCTCGGCCCATTCGCCGAGCGCATCGCGAGCCGCGCCCAGCTCGGCAAAGCCGAGTCGGGCGAGTTCAGTCAGCGTCGACGGTTGTCGCGACATGGCGCGGGGGTCGGGGCCGCGCTAGAGAATCTCGAGATTGCTCTCGAGCTCGTAGGGCGTGACCTGCGCGCGGTACGCGGCCCACTCGCGGCGCTTGTTGAGCAGCACGTAGTTGAACACCTGCTCGCCCAGGGTGTCGGCGACGAGCTCGCTGTCTTCCATGAGGCCCAGGGCGCGGTCAAGGCTCGAGGGCAACGGCTTGTAGCCGAGCGCGCGCCGCTCAGACTCGCTGAGCTCCCACACCGTGTTCTCGGCCTCCGGCGGAAGCTCGTAGCCCTCTTCGATGCCCTTGAGGCCGGCGGCGAGCAACAGCGAGAACGCCAGGTAGGGGTTGGCGGCCGAGTCCATGCCGCGGTACTCCACGCGCGCGCTCTGGCCCTTGCCGGGCTTGTAGAGCGGCACGCGCACGAGCGCCGAGCGGTTGTTGTGGCCCCACGTGACATAGCTGGGGGCTTCGTCACCCGTCCAGAGACGCTTGTACGAGTTGACGAACTGGTTCGTGATTGCCGTGATCTCGGGAGCGTGCGTGAGCAGGCCGGCCACAAACTGGCGGCCGATCTTCGAGAGCTGGTACTGGCCGGCCGGGTCGAAGAACGCGTTCGTGTCGCCCTCGAAGAGCGAAAGGTGCGTGTGCATTCCCGATCCGGGATGCGCGGCCATGGGCTTGGGCATGAACGTGGCGTAGACGCCCTGCTCGATGGCGACCTCTTTGACCACGGTGCGGAAGGTCATGATGTTGTCGGCCGTCGTGAGGGCGTCGGCGTAGCGCAAGTCGATTTCGTTCTGGCCCGGGCCTGCCTCGTGGTGGCTGAACTCCACCGAGATGCCGAGGTCTTCGAGCATGCGCACCGCGCGGCGGCGGAAATCGTGAGCCGTGCCCCCGGGCACGTTGTCGAAGTAGCCGGCAGCATCCACGGGCTGAGGGCCCTTCGGGCCAACCTTGCTGCTCTTGAGCAAGTAGAACTCGATCTCGGGGTGCGTGTAGAACGTGAAGCCGCGGTCGGCGGCCTTCGCGAGCGTGCGCTTGAGCACGTGACGCGGGTCGGCCGCGGCGGGCTGACCGTCGGGCGTCGTAATGTCACAGAACATGCGCGCGGTCGGGTCGACCTCACCGCGCCACGGCAGAATCTGGAACGTCGTGGGGTCGGGGTGCGCGAGTACGTCGGCCTCGTAGGCCCGCGAGAAGCCTTCAATTGCCGAGCCATCGAACCCGAGGCCCTCGGCGAACGCGCCCTCGACCTCGGCCGGCGCGACGGCGACCATCTTGAGCGTGCCGACGACGTCGGTGAACCAGAGGCGCACGAACTTGACCCCGCGTTCTTCAATCGTGCGAAGAACGAAGTCGCGCTGCTTGTCCATGCCACCCATTCCGGTGCTCACATCTCTCCCTCAAACGACGCGGAAAACCCGCCATTAGGCTAACGGGTATGCCCCGCCTCCGCTTGGCCCTCGCCCAGTCGAACCCCATCGTCGGCGACCTGGTGGGCAATGCCGACCAGATCGTCGCCGCCGCGCACGCCGCCGTCGAGCAGGGAGCCGACCTGCTGGCCCTCGGCGAGATGGCGCTCACGGGCTACCCCATCGAAGACCTCGCCTCGCGGCCGTCGTTTCTTGTCGATGCCAGCCAGGCGGTGACCGCCCTCGCCGCGCGTCTTGAGACCGAGGGTCTCGGCCACCTGCCCGTCGTGGTGGGGCACCCTGATGGCCCGCACGAACCGCGCCTTCTCGGCACCTCGAACGCCCCCACGGCCATCGCGCAGAACTGCGCGAGCGTGCTGCAGGGGGGCACGGTTGTCGCGCGCTACGCCAAACACCACTTGCCCAATTACGGCGTGTTCGACGAGTACCGCATCTTCATCCCGGGTGATGAGTTGCTCGTGCTGCGGCTCAAGGGCGTCGACGTTGCGCTCATCATTTGCGAAGACCTGTGGCGCGACGGTGGCCCGGTGGGTCGCGTTCTCGAGTCAGACGCGGGCGTCTTGCTCGTCATCAACGCCTCGCCCTTTGAGCGCGACAAAGACGAAGTGCGCGTGCCCCTCGTGACGCGTCGTGCGACCGAGACGAGCACCGTCGTGGCCTATGTCAACATCGTCGGCGGGCAAGATGACCTCGTGTTTGACGGCGACTCCGTCGTCGTCAACGAGCACGGCGAGATCATCGCGCGCGCCCCCCAGTTCGCTGAGCACCTTCTGGTGGTGGATGTGGATGCGGCCGACGCCACCGATACCGAGCTACCGCCCGCGGTGCGCCGGGTCGAACTCGCGGGCGGAGGTACCTCGACCGAGCATGCCGCAGCGGCCGACATCGCGCAGTTGCCCGACGACCGCGAACAGCTCTGGAACGCGCTCGTCACCGGAACGCGTGATTACGTGCGCAAGAACGGGTTCCGCACTGTCATCTTGGGGCTCTCGGGCGGCATCGACTCCGCCGTGTGCGCGGCAATCGCCGCCGACGCGCTCGGCCCCGAGAACGTCTATGGCGTTTCGATGCCATCGCGGTACAGCTCAGACCACTCGCGCAGCGATGCCGACGACCTCGCCGACCGCATCGGGCTGAACTTCACGACCGAGGCGATCGCTGATCTCGTGGCTCCCGTCGAGACCCAGCTCGAGCTCGACGGCGTGGCTGCCGAAAATCTGCAGGCGCGCGTCCGGGCAATCATCTTGATGGGCCTGTCGAACATGCACGGTCACCTCGTGCTCACGACGGGCAACAAGACCGAGCTCTCGGTGGGCTACTCGACGATCTATGGTGACTCGGTCGGTGGGTTCGCGCCGATCAAAGACGTGCCGAAGCTGCTCGTGTGGGAGCTCGCGCGCTGGCGCAACGAGCACGCCGAGGGCCGCGGCGAGACCCCGCCGATTCCGGAGAACTCGATCGCCAAGCCGCCGAGCGCCGAACTGCGGCCCGGCCAAGTCGACCAAGACACCCTTCCGCCCTACGAAATGCTCGACGCGATCCTCGACGCCTATGTGGGTCGCGAACTCGGCCGCGACGACGTGGTTGCACTTGGCTTCGCGCCCGAGACCGTCGACTTCGTGACACGTCTCGTCGACCGCTCCGAGTGGAAGCGGCGCCAAGGCGCGATCGGGCCGAAGATCTCGGGCATGGCGTTTGGGCGCGACCGGCGGTTGCCGATTACGTATAGGCCGACCAAGTAGCTGTCTGTCGCGGCGGCCCGCCGGCCCCCGCGCCTATCGGCCCACGAAGTAACCCAGGGCTAGGCTTGCCGCCATGGCTGAGGCACCGAAGCGCGTTCGCACCCGACACTTCGCGCGGGCGAAAGAGCAGGGCATCAAGATCACCGGACTCACGTCGTACGACGTGTTGACGGCACAGATCTTCGACGAAGCGGGAATCGACTTCTTGCTCGTGGGCGATTCGGCGGGCAACACCGTGCTCGGCTACGACACGACGCTGCCCGTCACGATTGACGACCTGATTCCGCTCACGCGCGGCGTCGTGAGCGGCGTGAAGCGCGCGTTCGTCGTCGCCGACATGCCGTTCGGGTCTTATGAGACCGGCCCCGAAGAGGCCTTGCACACGGCGTTCCGGTTCATGAAAGAAACGGGAGCTCACGCCGTGAAGCTCGAAGGCGGGGTGCGGTCGGCCAAGCAGATTCGGCGCATCGTGTCGGCGGGCATCCCGGTCATGGCCCACATCGGGTTCACGCCGCAAAGCGAGCACGGTCTCGGCGGCCACGTCATTCAGGGGCGCGGCGAAGCGGCCGAGCAGTTGCTCGCCGACGCGCACGCGGTCGAAGAGGCTGGCGCCTTCGCGGTCGTGCTCGAGATGATTCCCGCCGAGGTCGCCCAGCGCATCACCTCCGAACTCACCATCCCGACGATCAGCGTCGGCGGCGGCCCCCACTGCGACGGCCAACTCGTCGTTTGGACCGACTGGGCGGGCCTCACGGCCGGGCGCATCCCCAAGTTCGTCAAGCAATACGCCAACCTTCGCCAGGTGCTGACGGATGCTGCGCTCGCCTTCAAGGCCGACGTCGAGTCAGGCGCCTACCCCGACGAGGCGCACAGCTACAGCGACGCGACCGCCGAGCAAGCCCTGCAGGAGCGCGCGAACTAGCCCAGCTCCGAGCTAGTCGGCGCCGCCGGACTCTTCGTCCTCCAGCTGTGCCGCCAGCTCGCGGTCGTAGAGAGTGCGCCCCTTGTAGACCCGCACGGCGACGAGCACGAAGAACGTGTGCAGCGCTGCGCCGATCGCGATGAACATGATGAAGAACGGCTGAAAGTTGGTGGCTGCGCCGATCAGTCCCGAGACCAGCAGAATGCCGCTCGCCACGGCATTCACGATCGAGCCCAGAAGACTAAAGGGGCCTAGTTGGTACATCTGGTGGCCGAACCGGTCAGCCATCATGCTCTCGAAGTGATCGAGAAAGCGTTCGATCACGCCTACTCCTCTTCGTCGGCCGCCCACGCGCGAGCACGCTCGCGAGCGATCTCGGGTGCCCGACGGGCGTCGGCCTCGGTCGCGTAGGGGCCGTCGCGGTCACTGCCGAGCGACTGAGGGCCGTATTCGACGTCACCGGTCTTGTGGTTGAACCACCACTGTTGCGTCTCTTCGTCGGCCATGAGCCGCTCCTCCCCCGAACCGAGGCGCGTGCGCGGCTCGATAGACTTGACCCTATGCCCCGCGACGCCTCCGGTCACCTCGTTGCCGGAAGACTGTCAGCGCAGCGAACGGTGCAGTCGAGCATCCCGCGCCCCGAATATGTGGGCAAGGCGGGGCCATCACCGCACGTCGGCGGAGACGTCTACGACGCCGAGACGATCGAGCTCATTCGGCACAGCGGCCGCATCGCGGCGCAGGCCGTCGAAGCCGTCGGGGCCGCGATCGCTCCGGGCGTCACGACCGACGAACTCGACCGCATCGCGCACGAGTACTTGCTCGACCACGACGCTTACCCCTCAACGCTCGGCTATCGCGGCTACCCCAAGTCGTGCTGCACGAGCCTCAACGAAGTGATCTGCCACGGCATCCCCGACGACACCGTCATCGCCGAGGGCGACATCGTCAACATCGACATCACCGCCTTCGCAAACGGCGTGCACGGCGACCTCAACAAGACCTTCATTGCGGGAGAGGCGAGCGACGACGCCCGCCTCTTGGTTGAGCGCACCCAAGAAGCACTCAACCGTGGCATCAAGGCCGTCGCGCCCGGTCGAGAGATCAACGTCATCGGCCGCGCGATCGAGGCCTACGCGCAGCGCTTTGGTTACGGCGTCGTGCGCGACTTCACCGGTCACGGGGTCGGGCGCTCGTTTCACTCGGGGCTCATCGTGCCGCACTACGACGCGGCGCCCGACTACTCGACGGTGATGCAACCGGGCATGGTGTTCACGATCGAGCCCATGCTCACGCTCGGCGACATTGCGTGGGACCTGTGGGCCGACGACTGGACCGTCACGACGAAAGACAAGTCGCTCAGCGCCCAGTTCGAGCACACGCTCGTCGTCACCGAGCGTGGCGCCGAGATTCTGACCCTCCCGTAACCCCCGCACCAGCCCGACAGGAGACCCGCATGACGCTCGCCATTGGCATCGACATCGGCGGCACCGGCATCAAGGGCGCTGTCATTGATCTGGATGCGGGCGACATCGTCGGCGACCGCATCAAGCACCCGACTCCCGAGGGCGGCGAGCCCGACGACATCATCGCGACCGTCGCCCAGCTCGTCGGCGAGCTCGGCACGGAGGGCGTCGAGCACATTGGCGTGTGCTTCCCGGCCGTCGTCGTCAACGGCCGCACGATGTCGGCCGCGAACGTGAGCGAGCGCTGGATTGGTCTGGATGCCGACACGGCGTTCGGCGAAGCCCTCGGCCGCGACATCCACTTCGTCAATGACGCGGATGCGGCCGGCTATGCCGAAGCCATGTCAGGCGCCGCACGCGGGCAGCGCGGCCTCGTCATCATGACGACGCTCGGTACGGGCATCGGCAGCGCCCTCATCAACGACGGCGTTCTCATCGCGAACTCTGAGCTCGGGCACCTCGTGCTCAACGGGCGAGACGCCGAGTCATGGGCAGCGAACTCCGCCCGCGAGCGCGAAGAACTGAGCTTTGCCGAGTGGGCCGAGCGCTTGACCGAGTACTACCGCTACGTCGAAGCCCTGCTGTGGCCCGAGCTCTTCGTCATCGGCGGCGGCATCTCGAAGCAGCACAACGAGTTCATTCCGCTCATTGATGTGCGCACGCCCATCGTGCCCGCCGAGCTGCGCAACAACGCCGGAATTATTGGCGCTGCCGCGCTGGCTCAACGCTTCTCGCGCTGACGAACGGCTAGCTGCGCTTGAACTGATTGACGAGCGGGCAGTCGAAGGGGTCGCGCGCCGAGAGGCCGACGCGGTTCAAGTAGTCGATGACGATGCCGTACGAGCGAAAGACGCCCGTCTCGGTGTACGAGATGCCCATCGACCGCGAGTATTCGCGCACGATCTCGCGAGCACGGCTGAGCGCGGGGCGGGGCATGTTCGGGAACAAGTGGTGCTCGACCTGGTGGTTGAGCCCGCCGAACAGCACGGTTGCCCACCAGCCGCCCTTGAGGTTGCGCGAGGTGAGAATCTGGCGGTGCAAGAAGTCGAGTGAGGTGTCGTTCTCGAGAATCGGCATGCCCTTGTGGTTGGGGGCGAAGGATGCTCCCATGTAGACCCCGAAGACCGCGAGCTGCACGCCCAAGAACGCGAACGCCATGCCGAGCGGCAAGAACCAGAACAGCACCGCGACGTAGAGCGAGAGACGCAAGCCGATGAGCGCGAGCTCGAGGTAGCGGTGCTCAACGCGACCCTTGTCGAAGAGGCTCAGGATCGAGCGGAAGTGAAGGTTGATGCCCTCGAGCGTGAGCAGCGGGAAGAACAAGTAGCCCTGGCGGCGCGTGATGAGGGCGAGGAATCCGGTCGACTTCTCGGCGTCGGCCTCGGTGAAGACGATCGTGTCGGGCTCGATGTCGGGGTCGGCCCCGAGTTGATTGGGCTTGGCGTGGTGGCGCGAGTGCTTGTGCATCCACCAGTGATAGCTAATGCCCACGACGGCGGTCGCGAGAATGCGACCGACCCAGTCGTTGACCTTGCCCGAGGCGAAGATCTGGCGGTGCGAGGCCTCGTGCGTGACGAAAGCAATCTGCGTGAGAACGATGCCGAGCGCTCCGGCCATGAGCAGCTGGAACCAGCTGTCGCCGAGCAAGAGCATGCCCGTGATGACGCCGCCCAGAGCAACAGCGAGACCGCCGAAGACGGCGTAGTAGAAACCTTCGCGACGGCGAAGCAGACCACCGTCACGCACCGTGCGCATGAGCGCCGAGTACGAGGCCGTGAGCGGCACAGCGTTGGGGTCGCGAGGAGTCGTGGGGCGCACGGAGCCGAGGCTGCCGGAGGAGGCGAGAGAGGTCATGAGGCCTTCGGAGTCGGAATGCGACTTCCCAGCCGACGCGAGTCGCAGGCCCATGCCTGCCAGATGTTCTGACTCTACGCACGTGTGTATGCCGAACGCGGAATGACAGGCCGATTCATAGCCCAGGCTTGCCTTGCTTGATGGTGGAGGAGTCACGGAGTTGACTGGGGACATGACCGAGCACTCGAGCGCTGCCGCCCACACCCCCCATGATGCTGAACCGCACGATCGCGGGGCCTTTAGTGACGGGCTCAACAAGCTGCGCGCGGGAGTGCTGGGGGCGAACGATGGCATCGTCTCGGTCGCCGCTGTCGTGGTCGGCGTTGCCGGCGCCACGAGCGCGATGGGACCCATCGTGACGGCCGGCGCCGCAGCCGTTGTGGGTGGGGCGATCTCGATGGCCCTGGGCGAGTACGTCTCGGTCGCGAGTGCTCGCGACAGCCAAACGGCACTCATCGCAAAGGAACGCCGCGAGTTGGCCGAGATGCCCGAGCAAGAACTCGCGGAACTCGCGAGCATCTACCAGGCCAAGGGGCTCACCCCCGAAACCGCGCAGAAGGTAGCCGAAGAACTCACCGCTCACGACGCGCTCGGCGCCCACCTCGAAGCCGAACTGCACATCGAGGAGAACGAGGTGCTCAAGCCCTGGCAGGCCGCCGTGGCCTCGGGTGTCGCGTTTCTCGCGGGCGCCGTGCTTCCGATGCTCGCCATTCTGTTGCCGCCCCCCGAGCTGCGCATTCCCATCACCTTCGTGGCAACACTTGTGGCCCTCGGCATCACGGGCGCACTCGGGGCGATTCTCGGCAAGAGCCATTGGCTGCGGCCGACCGTACGCGTGCTTGTCGGCGGTGGGCTCGCCCTCGCTGTGACGTTTGGCATCGGGGCGCTGCTGGGCACTCAGATCGCCTAGCGCGCGAGGAGCGCCCGCGCGCCGGGTACCCTGGCGTGTGCCTTCTGATCAGCCCGTGCCCGGTGACTCTGCCGGTATCGACCCCGCTGACCTCGAGACGACGCTGCGCGTGCTGAGCACGCTGCACGAACTAGACCACGAGCATCCCGACTTCGTCGCGGTGCGCCACGCGACGGCCCACATGTTCCGCGCCGTCAAGGTGCACCGGCGGCTCACCAAGCGCGCCGAAGTGCTCGCCGCCGACAAAGCCGTCATCGAGGCAACCGCAACCGGTTCGCCCGACCGCATCGACGACGAAACCCGCGGCGTCGACATCTCATCGTCGACCGACGCGCCCTTTGCCGGCGAACTCACGCGCCCGCAGTCGTGCTACATCTGCAAGAAGCCGTACACGCTCGTCGACGCGTTCTATCACCAGCTGTGCCCCGACTGCGCGCGCCTGAACCACGCGAAGCGGGATGCCCGCACCGACCTCACCGGACGCCGCGCCCTGCTCACGGGCGGCCGCGCCAAGATCGGCATGTACATCGCGCTGCGGCTGCTGCGCGACGGCGCCCACACGACCATCACGACGCGGTTTCCGCGGGATGCCGTGCGCCGCTTTTCGGCACTCCCCGACGCGGCCGACTGGATCGACCGCCTGCGCATCGTCGGCATCGACTTGCGCGACCCTGCCCAGGTCATCGGTCTCGCCGAGTCGGTTGCCGCGGCCGGGCCGCTCGACATCATTATCAACAACGCGGCGCAAACCGTGCGCCGCTCCCCCGGCGCGTACCAGCCACTCATCGAGGCCGAGCTTGCTCCTCTGCCTGACGGGCCACTGCCCGAGTTGGTGACGTTTGGCCACACGATGGATCCCCACCCGCTGGCTTTGGCCGAGTCGGTCGCGGCCCACCCGATTCTCTCGGCAGCCGCGGCGAAGGCCGAGCAGCTGACGCAAGCGGCGATGACTGCTGGCAACGCATCCATCGAACGCCACAAAGCGGGAACCGCGATCGATGCCGGCGGACTCGTGCCCGATCTGGACGACGTCAACAGTTGGACGCAGGCCGTCGGTGCGGTTGAGCCGCTCGAGATGCTCGAAGTGCAGCTGGCCAACTCGATCGCGCCGTTCATCCTCGTCGACCGCTTGCGTCCCTCGCTCGCCGCCTCGCGGTTCGCGCGCACCTATGTCGTCAACGTGAGTGCGATGGAGGGCGTGTTCGGCCGGGGATACAAGGGGCCGGGGCATCCGCACACCAACATGGCGAAAGCGGCGATGAACATGCTCACGCGCACGAGCGCGCGCGAAATGTTCGAGACCGACGGCATCTTGATGACGAGCGTCGACACGGGCTGGATCACCGACGAGCGCCCGCACCCCACCAAGCTGCGCCTGGCCGAAGAGGGCTTTCACGCTCCGCTCGACCTCGTCGATGGGGCTGCGCGGGTCTACGACCCGATCGTGCGGGGCGAAGCCGGCGACGACCTGTTCGGCGTCTTCTTGAAGGACTACGCGCCCTCACAGTGGTGATGGGGCGCTACTGAGGCAAGTGGGCCGGCCGATACGCCGGGTTCTGTTCCAGGAATCGCTTCCCTTCGACGGCCATCTCTCTCGGGACTACGTTGCCGCAGCCCTCTAGCGGTCTACCCGACACCTCGGCGAGCAGCGTTAACGGTGTCTGTCTGACCTTGCTCCGGGCGAGGTTTACCTAGCGAGCCCGATCACTCGGGCCCCTGGTGGTCTCTTACACCACCGTTTCACCCTTACCCCGGGCCGAAGCCCGTGGCGGTCTGCTCTCTGTTGCACTGTTCTCGCGCATTGCTGCGGGTGGGTGTTACCCACCGCCCTGCTCTGTGGAGCCCGGACGTTCCTCGGCGAAGTCGTTCCCCTCGCGGGGCGTGCCTTCGACGCGACCGTCTGGCCGGCCCACTTGCGTCACTCAGGTTAGCGTTGGAATGACGCGCGAGCATCCATCGCATCGTTGGCGCACTTGTCGGCGCGCGAGTTCTGGAGTCGTGGCACCCACTCGAACCGCACGGGCGTGCCGGTCAGGGCCTGCCGCGCTTCGGCAGCGAGCTCAGCCATAGCGGGGTGCTTGATCTTCCAGCGACCCATCATTTGCTCAACGACGAGCTTCGAATCCATGCGGATCGTGAGCGAGGCATCCGGGTCGAGCTCGAGAGCGCGACGCACTCCGGCGAGCATTCCGCTGTACTCGGCGACGTTATTGGTCGCAACCCCTACCCACACGCCCACCTCGGCAATGACCTCACCCGTGGCCGGGTCGATGACGACTGCGCCACCGGCGGCAGGGCCGGGGTTTCCGCGCGATCCGCCGTCGGCCTCGACGAGAAGCTCTCGGCTCACAGTCCGCTCTCGTCGGTGCGCACGAGGATGGCGTTGGAGTCGGGACACAGCAGCACCGCATCGGGCGCGGCCGCGCGAACGGCCGCAAGGTCGCTGCCCGTCAACTCGACCCCGCTCGCACTCGAAATGCGCGCGCGCAAGTGTGACGCACCGACGCCATAGCGCTCACGCTGCTTCTCATAGAGCGCCATAAGGTCGGCAGGCACAGTCGCCACGATGGCCGCGCGCTGCGAGCGAGCCGCATCGGTCTCGCTCGCAATCACGCCGAGTGCGGCATCGCGCGCCGCCTGGGCCTCAGAGAGCTTCTGCTGGTGCTCGTCGAGCGAGGCCGTCGCCGAGGCGAGTTCGGTTTCGATCGCGTCGACCTTCTCCATCACAGCGAGTTGGATCTCTTCGAGGTCGTTGAGGCGACCGCGCAACGACTCGAGCTCGTGCTCGAGCCCCTGAATGTCTTTGACCGACGAGCTCGATTGCATGCGCTCGCCATCGCGAGCGATGCGCGACTGCACCACCGCAACATCGCTTTCGACGCGCCCCAGCTCGAGCCGGGCATCGTCGAGCTCGCCCCGGCGCTGAATCGCAAACTCGCGCATGACATCGGCTTCGGCGGCGAGGGCATCGACGGTGGCGCGCTCGGGCAACGACCGCTCGCGGTGGGCCAGCTGCTGCAGCGTTGTGTCGAGCGCTTGCACGTCGAGCAAGACGCGCTGGGCGTCGGGGCTAGCGGTCAGGGCCATGCGGGGCTCACCTGGTCTCTCGTCAGTTGCGTGCGGCTCGGTCGTTGCGTGTCGGGGCTCCGCCGCAAGTGGCGGGGTGCGCCCCTACTGTACGACGACGAAGTCCCACGGGTCGGTGCGCAGGTCACTCACGATGACCTCGACATCAGGAAGAGCCGCGCGCAACTCATCGCCGGCCGTCTCGAGCCACAACCACTCGCTCGCCCAGTGCGACACGTCGATGAGCGCGGGGCCGCCCGCGACGCGCGCCGTCTCAACGGCTTCGCTCGCCGGGTGATGCCTCAGATCTGCCGTGACATAGACATCGGCGGCACGCACCGCGGGCTCTGACAGCAACGAGTCGCCCGCTCCCCCGCACACGGCAATCGTTCGCACGCTGCGGTCGAACTCCCCCGCCACCCGCACACCCGTCGCAGTCGGGGGCAGGATGCCCGCGAGACGCCGCGCTAAGGCTCCAAGGGTCGTGGGCTCGGGTAACGCGCCCACGCGGCCCAGGCCGACTCCTGGCGCGGTCTCGACGATCGGGCGAGCATCCGTCAGCCCCATGAGGTGGGCGAGGCGGGCGCTGGTTCCGGTGGCGACGATGTCGGCGTTGGTGTGGGCTGCGATAAGGGCACATCGACCACGGATGAGTTGAGCGATGAGTGAACCCTTTGCCGTCGATTCGGCGACGGTCGTGACGCCCCGCATCAGGAGCGGGTGATGAACGAGCAAGAGGTCGGCCTTGAGCTCGATCGCTTCGCTCACGGTCGCGTCGACGGCATCGACCGCGAGAACGATGCGCGATACCTCGGCTGCGAGATCACCGCTCACGATGCCGGGGGCATCCCACGGCTCGGCGCCACTGACGGGCCAGAGCCGCTCGACCGCATCGGCGACGGTTGCAAGAGTGCTCATGCGGGCGACGCGTCGAGCGGCGCGGCCACGGCAGGGTCGTCGCCTTCGTGCACGGCGCGGGCGGCACCCTCTTCATCGGCGACATTCTCGGCACCGGCCGCACTTTCTGCTTCGGCAGCGGCTTTCTCTGCCCGCTGAAGGCGTCGCAAGGCAGGGATGCCCATGATGATCGGCGTGAGAAGGCCCAGAACGAGAGCGACGAAGACGCCGGGATCGCTCGAGGCGAGCGCGCTGTCGGGATCGACACCCAGCGCAGTGAAGATGTAGCCCTGCCACTGCAGACCAACGAGTGCTGCGGTGCTCATGCCCCACCCGACCCCGGTGATGAGCAGCAACATGATGAGGTTGACCCATCGAACGGCCGGGTAGACGCCACCCGATTGCACGAGCGACGGCGAATGCACTCGTCGCGAGCGAATCATGGTCTCGGCACCGAAGATGCCCGCCCAGGCCGCGACAGGAACTGCGAGAGTCGTGACGACATCGCGGAAGAGCGCGGCCGTATCAGGAACGATCACGAGCAGCACGGCGACGAGCGCGCCGGTCACGATGATCGAGAAACCCACGGAGCCCGGCCGCGACGCGCGAACGCCCATGGCGAGTACGGCGAAGCCCCCGGAGTACAGGGCGAGGGCGGCAGCGCTGATGAGCGAGAGGGCGATGGCCGCAATGAGCGGAATCGGGTACCAGAGCGGCAGCAATCGCGACACCAGGTCAAGCGGGTTCTCGGCGAGACCCTCAGCGAGCACAGGGTTCGAGGCGGCCAAGATCGCGCCCCAGCAGATCACGACGAACGCCGGAATCGTCGCTCCGAATGCGCTGAACAACACTGCCGAGCCGCCCAGTGTTCCCTTGGCTTGGTAGCGCGCCACATCGCCACTGCTGTTCGCCCACGCTAGGCCCACGACACTAAAGACGAGCACCGCCCCGCTCAGGAGCAAGGCCCAGTCGCCATCGGGCAGAGCGAGCGCCGCCTCAATGTCGACGTACGACGCCGTGAGCACCACAAGTCCGACGACGAGAACGACCGAGATGATGCTCACGATTGCGCTCACGACGGCGATGAGGCCGAACCCGAAGCCCGCGACAAGAGCCGCGATCACGAGACCGATCGACGCGGTCACGATAGCGATCTCGAGGCGCCCCACCCCGGGCACGAGCCCCGAGCCGATGAGAACTTCGGCGACACCGATGCCGAGCATCCACAGCAAGGCGGCTGCCCACGCAAGGCGTGTGAAGACGGCCACCAACGCGGGAATCGCGTTGCCCGCCGTGCCAAAGGTCGAGCGCGAAACAACCATCGTCGGCTGCCCACTGCGCTTGCCCGCGAGCGTGCCCAACCCGAGCGGGAGGAACGAGAGCGCGACACCCAACAGCGTCGCCATGACCGCCTGGCGGAGGCTGACACCCAGTCCGAGAATGACGGCACCCAAGGCGATGCTCACGACCGAGGAGTTGACGGCAAACCACAGCCAGAACAATCGGATCGAGCGCCCGGCGCGCTTCTCGGCCGGAGTCGGTTCGAGGGCAGCCTTCTCAACGTGACCGGCCCGCGGCCCGACGGGCACCGCGAGCTCTGCGCTCGAATCGGAGTCGACGTCCGGCGGGATCGTCGCACCCTCCGGCTCAGCGAAGTGACCGGCGAGAAGATCGAGGCCCGTCTGCTCGGCAGAGTCAGATCGCGCTGCGTCAACCGATGCCGGGTCGGAGGAGACACCAGCAAAAGGGTCACCGCCGAGGCTCGCACTGACCGCCGCATCGGGTTCAACGGGCTCACGCAGCAGCTCGTCGAAGAACGACCCCCCCACGGCGGGAGCGGCTGCGAACGCTGCGGGTTCGACGACAGCAGGCGCAAACGCGGGGGCGTCGAATGCGGGCGTTTCGACCGCGGCCGGTTCAAACGCAGGAGTTTCGAACGCAGTCGTTTCGAACGCAGTCGCTTCAAACGCAGTCGCTTCAAACGCAGCCGATTCAAACCCGACTGGCTCGGGCTGGCTCGGCTCAATAAGCGGTGCGGGCGCGACAAAGACGGGCTCGGGGCCGTCGTCGGTCGGTGCCGGTACCGAGAGTGGCGGCGCGACGGCCGCCGAGGGCACGATGCCGTAGGGCGGCGGAGCATCGGCCAGGGCGAGGTCAATGATCGGCGCCGCAGGCGGCACCACAACGGGCGGCACCACAACGGGCGGCGGTGCCGCGGGCGGTGGTGCGGCGGGCGGCGGCGCTGATGCGAGCTGCTCTGCGACAGAGAGCCCACCCGCGGCGAGCGGAGGCTCGCTTGCCGCCGGAATGACGGGCACAACTCCCGTGAATCGTTCGCGCACTTGCGTGACGATCTCATCGGCTTCGGGAGCCGCGGTTGCACGAACTTGCTTCTCCCACTCAGCGAGGCGTTGGGCCTCGATCTGCCGAAGAACAAGCTCACGCTCGACGAGATCGAGCAACGACGATGTGTCTTGATGGGGGTCATCGATATTGGCAGCTTGCAACAACTCAGCATCAGTCAGGGAGAGCCGCTGCGGAGGGGGCGGAAGCGTTGACGCTGGCTCGGGGGCAACCGCAAAGTCAGGTTCGGCTGAGCCAGCCATCCCAGCCTGCGAGAGGTCGTACACGATCGGCTGCGCAGGCGCTTCTGGCACGGGCTCGCTCCAGAAGGAGTCTGCGGGCGGGGCCTGCACTGCGTCGACGAGGGATGCGTCGACGGCGCTCTCGGCAGGCGGTTGCCAGGGAGCGGGCTCCCATGCTTCTGGCTGCCAGGCTGATTCGCCGGGCGAGGCAGGCTCGCTCGCCACCGGCGCCGCCTGAAAGGTTTGTGCCGCGTCGGGCGCGAATTCGGCCGGAGGCTCAGTCACCGGATCGTTGGCGACAACGGGCGTCGCCGGGGCAGGCGGCACCCAGCGCTCAAACTGCTCCGAGAGCGCACCCGCAAGGGCGTCGTCATCCGTCGCTGACGGGTCATACGCGGCATCAGCGGGAGGGGGTGTGAACGTCGAGCGTCGGGGACCTGACGGAATCGCCGGTTCGGCGTTATCGTTCGTCGGCTGTTCGTCGTCGACCATGACCCCGATGATAGGGCGGTCTGGGCGCGGAAGGCTGTTGCCGAGCCGAGGAAAGCACGAAGACCCCCATGAGAATCAGCGCGAGCCCGATCCACCCGACCACATCGAGCCGCTCACCGACAACGAACACGGCAAGCAGAGTCGCCACCAGTGGCTCGAGCAAGGTGATGACGGTGACGGTGCTTGAGGCGAGAGCGCGAACGCCCACCGCGAAGAACAAGTACGCCACAAACATGGGCCCAATGGCCAAATACAGCGCGATTCCGATGGCGCCCGGAGTCGCAATGATGGGGGCTCCCACAACGAGCAGCACGGCCCCGAGCGGAAGCGCCGCGAGGCCAAAGGCGGCGCCCATCGTTGCGCGCCCCGCGTGTCCGCTGCGGATCACGGCCCCCGACGCGAAAGTGAAGAGCGCGTAGCCAGCTCCGGCGATGAGGCCGAACACGACGCCGGCGGGGATGCCCGCCGCATCAACCGGCGAATCGTCGCCGTGCCCGCCCGCCACGAGCAGAGCCATGCCGGTGATCGCGATCGCGGCGCTCAGCATCCACCGCGCACCGAGTCGGCTGCGCGACACCCGCCATTCGAGCAGTGCCGCGAAGATCGGCCCCGACCCGAGGGAAATCACGTTGCCGATAGCAACCCCGGCAAGGTCCATCGAGGTGTAGAACGCGAGCGGGTACGCGACCATGCCGAGCGCGGCCGCGATCAACCAGCCGCGAACCGAGCGATCGCGAATGACGGCGACCGCACCCCGTCGACTCGCTGCGAACAGCAAGATGCCGCCGAGCGTGATGGTGCTCGCACCAATCGCGAGGGGGCTGACCGCGTCGGGCATGAACGATGCCGCGGTTCCGGTCGTGCCCCACAGCACGCATGACGCGACGAGCGCCCACACTGCTGGTGACACGGGGCTCCTCACGATCAAGTAGGCGACGTACAGTGTGCGCATGACCGAGAACGAACTGATCGCCCACTGGACTCGCGCACGCTGGCACATCATTGTCTCTCAGCTCGCGCCCACCTTTTTGCTCGCCGTAACGGTGTGGATGCTCATCAACGGTCTCGCCGAGACCCCGCTCCCCGTGCGGCTCGCCGCCACGGGCATTCTGCTGGCCTCGGGCGTGCTCGGCGCCGCCGCCCAGTTCGCTGCCGCGCAAGAAGGACTCGCCGTCATCGACGAACTCAAGGCGCTGCCCGAGACCTCGGCAATCGGGCGCCGCATTGTCGCGAGCGCACGCGGTGTTGATGTGGTGCGCTTCGTGGGGCCGGCGATTTTCGTGGCTACGTTTGCCGCACTGCTGTGGGCGTTGTTCCTCTAACGACGCGATCCGGGGCGGGGCGCCGGTACGCCTGCACGAGCAGGTGACCACGCACGTCACCCATGCGATCGATCATGAGGTCAACGGCCGCGCCCGAGACTCCGGCGACGACGATGTCATCACGGCTCAACGCTCGCAACGGCTGGCAGCGCAGCCGAATGACGCTCCAGCCGACCTCGGCCAGCAACTGATCTTTGCGACGATCGGCGCGTTCACGGCGACCCACGTGCTCATCGCCATTGCGCCCCACCGTGTCGAACTCGATCGCGATCGCCAGCTCGGCAACGATGATGTCGGGCCAGACCTCGAGGCGACCGAAGAACGGTGTCTTCACGCGAACGGCCGTCGCGCCCAGATCCACCGCCAGCCGTTCGGCAATGAGCGCGCGGAGGCGAGCTTCGGTGGCCGACGTCGCTCGCGAGGCACGGTCGCTGCAGAATGCCTCGCCGGGGCGCACGTCGTCGGCTGAGCGGCTCTGAGCGGCGGTTGCACGGGGTGAGGCTGGGTCGATGGGTCGCACGAGCATCCATCGCCCGCCCGTGGCTGTGCCCGTGCGTTGCTGCGTTGGCCACTTCGAAACCGACGGCAGCAACGACGGAGTGGAACACACGGGGCACCACGACCGCGACGATCGAGTGCGACCCGGCCGCCCGCGCTGTTCAGCGGGCGTCGCGACAAACTCGTGGCCGACCGAGCACACCCAGACGAGATAGACGTCACCGGCCGGCGGAATCTGCGAGAGCACTAGGCCGTGATTGCGATCAGGGCGGTATTGCTCTACCAAGGCCGTGAATGGCGCCCAGGCGTCGCGAAAACGACCGACGGGGCTTGGTACCTCGAGGCCCGTGACCCGCTGACGGCGGCTCCACCACTGGTCGACACTCTGCGGCACGCACCTACGCTACGAACGACCGCCGACACGCGGGCGAACAACGCCGCGCGTCGGTGGTCGAGACACGGTGGGCCCTGAGGGACTCGAACCCCCGACATCCTCGGTGTAAACGAGGCGCTCTACCAACTGAGCTAAAAGCCCGTGCGCGTCAATGGTACCGGCGCGAAGCAGCTCAGAGTGCGGCAATCGCGTCGCGATAGGCAGCGATCGGGCGGGCTTCGCCCGGTGCCACGGCGAAGGATGCTCGCACGACGCCCTCGGCATCCACCAGCACGGTCGCGCGCGCCGCAAAACCCTTCTCGTCGAGAAAGGCCCCGTAGCGACGAGCAACCTCACCGTGCGGCCAGAAGTCGGCCAGGAGCGAGAAGTCGTAGCTCTCGCGTTCGGCAAAAACCCGCAGCGTGGCCGTGGAGTCGACGGAGATCGCGAGCAGGCGAACCCCGGCGGCAGCGAACATGGCGAGGTTGTCGCGCAATTCGCACAACTCCCCCGTGCACGTGCCCGTGAACGCGAGCGGGAAGAACACGATTGCCACGGCGGTCTCGCCACGAAGGGTGCTGAGAGTGACGGTCTGCCCGAATTGATCACGCAGCGTGAAGTCGGGGGCGAGGCTGCCCACCACGGGAAGAGTGGGTGTCTGCACGGTCGGCTCCTGGCGCAATCGGGCTCGCACCGAGGGGTGCGGAGGGGGTGACTAGACTCGACAGCGCTCGTGCGATTTGCCCAGCGCCGCAACCCGGCGCTCGAATACGCGCCGACACACTCTGTCTATCACCAGGAAGAGGTCAAGGGTGACGGTCAACGACCAAGATCCGTACTCGGTCAGCCACGTCGATTCCGATCCGGATGAAACCGCCGAATGGAACGAATCGCTCACCGCGGTCGTTCACGAGCGGGGCGCCGGTCGCGGCCGCGACATCATGCTCAGCCTGCTGAAGCGTTCGAAAGAGCTTCACCTCGGCGTGCCCATGGTGCCGACGACGGATTACCTCAACACCATCGCACCCGAGAACGAACCGGAGTTTCCGGGTGATGAAGAGCTCGAACGCCGTTACCGCGCGTGGATCCGCTGGAACGCCGCCATTACGGTGCACCGCGCACAGCGTCCGGGCATCTCGGTGGGTGGCCACATCTCGACCTACGCGTCGAGCGCTGCTCTCTACGAGGTCGGTCACAACCACTTCTTCCGCGGTGCCGACCACCCGACGGGTGGCGACCAGATCTTCTACCAGGGCCACGCGTCGCCCGGTATGTACGCCCGCGCCTTTCTTGAAGGCCGTCTGACCGAAAACCAACTCGACGGCTTCCGTCAAGAGAAGTCGCACGCGGGCGGCGGGCTCTCGAGCTACCCGCACCCCCGACTGATGCCCGACTTCTGGCAGTTTCCGACCGTGTCGATGGGTCTCGGGCCCATCAACGCCATCTACCAGGCTCAGCTCAACAAGTACGTGACCAACCGCGGCATCGCGCAGGCCGACGACACCCAGGTGTGGGCCTTCCTCGGCGATGGCGAAATGGACGAGGTCGAGAGCCGTGGCGCCCTGCAGCTCGCCGCCAACGACGGTCTCGACAACCTCAACTTCGTCATCAACTGCAACCTGCAGCGCCTCGATGGCCCTGTTCGCGGCAACGGCAAGATCATTCAAGAGCTCGAGAGCTTCTTCCGTGGCGCCGGCTGGAACGTCATCAAGGTCGTCTGGGGCCGCGAGTGGGATGCCCTGCTCGCGCAAGACACTGACGGCGCACTGCGCGACCTCATGAACCGCACTCCCGACGGCGACTACCAGACCTACAAGGCCGAGTCGGGCGCGTTCATTCGCGAGCACTTCTTCGGTCGCGACCCGCGTACGGCAGCAATGGTGGCCAACTACACCGACGACGAGATCTGGGGTCTGCGTCGTGGTGGCCACGACTACCGCAAGGTCTACGCGGCATTCAAGGCCGCCAGCGAGCACAAGGGCCAGCCGACCGTCATCCTGGCCAAGACGGTCAAGGGCTACGGCCTCGGCCCGAGCTTCGAGGGCCGCAACGCGACCCACCAGATGAAGAAGCTCACGCTCGACAACCTCAAGCAGTTCCGCGATGAGATGCGTATCCCGATTACGGATGCTCAGCTCGAGGCCAACCCGTACCAGCCGCCCTACTACCACCCGGGCCAGAGCGACCCCGCGATCGAGTACTTGCAGCAGCGCCGGCGCGAGCTCGGTGGCTACGTGCCCGAGCGTCGTTCGAAGTACACGCAGGTCTCGTTGCCCGATGCCGCCACGTACGACGTGGTCAAGAAGGGCTCGGGCAAGCAAGAGGTCGCCACGACGATGGCCTTCGCGCGTCTGCTGAAAGACCTGCTGCGCTCGAAAGACTTCGGTCACCGCATCGTGCCGATCATTCCGGATGAGGCGCGCACATTCGGTATGGACGCCTACTTCCCGACGTCGAAGATCTACAACCCCAACGGTCAGCACTACACGAGCGTCGACCGCGAACTGCTGCTTGCCTACAAGGAGAGCCCGCAGGGTCAGATCATCCACACGGGCATCAACGAAGCGGGCGCGGTTGCCGCGTTCACCGCCGTGGGAACCAGCTACGCCACCCACGGTGAGCCGCTCATCCCGGTCTACGTCTTCTACTCGATGTTCGGCTTCCAGCGCACGGGCGACGCCTTCTGGGCGGCTGGCGACCAGATGACGCGCGGATTCATCATCGGCGCGACGGCCGGCCGCACAACCCTCACGGGTGAAGGCCTCCAGCACGCCGATGGCCACTCGCCGTTGCTCGCGAGCACCAACCCCGCGGTCATCACGTATGACCCGGCCTTTGGCTATGAGATCGGCCACATTGTGCGCGCCGGACTCGATCGCATGTATGGCGGGGCGCATCCTGACCCCAACGTCATGTACTACCTCACGGTCTACAACGAGCCGAATGTGCAGCCCGCTGAGCCCGAGAACCTCGACGTCGACGGCCTGCTGCGCGGCATCTACCTGCTCAAGGCGGGCACCACGCTCGGCCCGAAGGCGCAGATTCTGTCGTCGGGCGTCGCCGTGCCGTGGGCTCTCGAGGCGCAGCAGTTGCTCGCTGACGACTGGAATGTCTCGGCCGACGTGTGGAGCGTCACCTCCTGGAATGAGTTGCGTCGCGACGGCCTAGCCGCCGACGAGCACAACTTCTTGCGACCGACCGAAGCGCCGAAGGTGCCCTACGTCACGACCAAGCTGCAGGCAGCGGAGGGGCCGTTTATCGCGGTCACCGACTTCATGCACGCGGTGCCCGACCAGATTCGCCCCTTCATCCCGGGCGACTACGCCACGCTCGGCGCTGACGGCTTCGGCTTCAGCGACACGCGACCCGCGGCTCGCCGCTTCTTCACCATCGACGGTCCGTCAATCGTGGTGCGCACGCTTCAGCAGCTCGCGCGTCGCGGTGCCGTCGACCCGAGCGCGGTTGCGGCAGCAATCGAGAAGTACCGCCTCTACGACGTGACGGCCGGTACCACCGGCTCGGCCGGCGGAGAGTCCTAACACCGAGAATGGGTCCGCGCGGTGACGCGCGGACCCCTCGCTTCACCGAAGGAGCACGGTGGCAGAGCTGACGAAAGCGCAGACGCTGCAATGGCTGCGCAACATTTCGGGCGAGCTAGCGACGGCGACGCTCAAGCGCCTCGACGACACGTTGCCCTGGTACGGAACGATGCCGCCGAGCAGGCGCTCGGCCGTGGGTCTCGTTGCGCAAGCCGGCATCACCTCGTTCATCAGTTGGTATGACGACCCGACCTCGCAGCCGTGGATCGCCGCTGACGTGTTCGGCGCCGCGCCTCGCGAACTGCTCCGCTCTGTCAGCCTGCAACAGACGCTGCAGCTCATCCGCGTCGTCGTCGAGGTCGTCGAAGAACGGGTACGCGATCGCGACGAGAACCTGCGCCACGGAATCTTGCTCTACAGCCGAGAAATCGCATTCGCGGCTGCCGACGTCTATGCCCGTGCCGCCGAAGCGCGAGGGCTGTGGGATGCCCGCCTCGAAGCCCTCGTGGTCGACAGCATCCTCAGCGGCGAGTACGACAACGAGTTGCCCAGTCGCATCGCGGCACTCGGGTGGAACGGCCATGGCGAGGTGTGCGTGCTCGTCGGCACGACGCCGCGCATTGTCGATGTCGATCAGATTCGGCGCACGGCGCGCCACGTCGAAGCTGATGTCTTGATCGGCGTGCAGGGCAACCGCCTCGTGGTCGTGATCGGTCGAGCAACTCCGCGCACCGATGACGAGCTGCCGCAACCCGAACCGTCGCACACTTTTCAGCAGATCGCAGAGGCCCTCGAGCCCAGTTTCGGCACCGGCAATCTCGTGCTCGGGCCCGAGGTTCCCGACGTGGTCGAAGCAGGCAAGAGCGCCAAGGCCGCACTCGCCGGCTTTGCCGTTGCCAAGTCGTGGCGTAACGCACCGCGACCAACGCTCGCCGATGACCTGCTGCCCGAGCGAGCGCTCGCGGGCGACCCCATCGCGCGGGGAACCCTCATCAACCGCATCTACCGCCCGCTCAAGGCCCACAACCCCGAGTTGCTCATCACCCTGTGGGCCTACCTCGATAACGGCCGCAGCCTCGAAGCCACCGCGCGCGAACTCTTCGTGCACCCCAACACCGTGCGGTATCGCTTGAAGCGCATCAGCGAGGTCATTGGCTGGGATGCCACGGGAGCTCGCGAAGCCCTCATTCTGCAGTGCGCCTTGATCGTCGGCTCCATCGCCGAGCCGGAGGGCGGCTCTCGCCGCGCACTGTAGATCTACGACAAGGTCGTTGTACGTTTGTGCACGACATCCCCACCACCACCCCGCACCGCCCCTTGGGAGGATGAAACTCATGATTGTCGTCGTGGCACCCGGCCAGGGATCGCAGACCCCCGGCTTCTTGGAGCCCTGGATCGCCGAGCCCGGCCATCGCGAGCGTCTCGAACGCTATTCCGAGGCCGCCGGAATCGACCTCATCGCGCACGGTACGGTCTCTGACGCCGACACCATTCGCGACACCGCGATCGCCCAACCCCTCATCGTTGCCGCGAGCCTTTTGAGCGCTGCGGTGCTGCTCGAGGGTCGCCTCGACCGCGTGAGCGCGGTTGCCGGGCACTCGGTGGGCGAGTTTGCCGCGGCCGCGATCGCGGGCGTGCTGAGCCACGACGACGCGCTGCGCCTCGTGCGCGAACGCGGGCTCGCGATGGCTGACGCCGCAGCCATTGTGCCCACGGGCATGAGCGCTGTACTCGGTGGCGATGAGGATGCTCTTGCCGCCCGTCTCGCCGAACTCGGTCTCTCACCCGCCAACATGAACGGCGGGGGGCAGACCGTCGTCGCGGGCGAGTTGCCCGCGCTCGCGGCGCTCGCGGCCGAGCCTGTGCCCGGATCCCGGGTCATTCCCCTGCAGGTCGCTGGCGCTTTTCACACCCACTACATGAGCCCGGCGGTCGACCGGTTGCGCGCCGCGGTGGCCGGGGTCGAGGCACACGACCCGAGCATCCGTCTGTACACGAACCGCGACGGGTCTGTCGTGACTTCTGGCTCGGCTGCTGTCGAGTTGCTCGTCGGTCAGGTGTCATCGCCCGTTCGCTGGGATCTCTGCATGCAGTCGTTTGCTGACGACACTGTCACGGGCATTATCGAATTGCTGCCCGCCGGGGCCCTCGTGGGCCTCGCCAAGCGGGCCCTCAAGGGCGTGCCGACCGTGGCCGTCAAGACCCCCGACGACCTCGCGGCCGCCATTGAGATGCTGGAGAACGCATGACCGAGCCCACCCTTCACCAGTCCGTTGGCGTGCCCTTCACGCGCATCTACTCCGTCGGAGCCGCGCGCGGTGACCTCACGGTGACGAACGACGACATCGCCGGCCCCATCGACTCGAGCGACGAGTGGATTCGCCAGCGCACCGGCGTCATCACCCGCAAGCGCGCCTCGAGCGCGGTGCAAGCGATTGACCTTGCCGAGGCCGCATCGCGCGAAGCCATCGAAAAGGCCGGCATTTCGCCCAGCCAGATCGGCGCTGTGATCGTGTCGACGATTAGCAACGCGGTGCAGACGCCGTCGCTTGCTGCGCTACTCGCAGACCGCATTGGCGCAACGCCTGCCCCGGCGTATGACGTGTCAGCGGCTTGTGCCGGCTACACCTACGGCATTGCGCAGGCCGACGCGTTCATTCGTGCCGGTCTCGCGGAATACGTGCTCGTCGTCGGCGCTGAGAAGCTCAGCGACTTTGCGAAGCCCACCGACCGCACGATCTCGTTCTTGCTCGGCGACGGAGCGGGAGCCGCGATTGTCGGCCCCAGCGACACGCCGGGAATCGCCGCCACCGTGTGGGGCTCTGACGGGTCAAAGTGGGACGCCGTCGGTATGGATCGACCGTTCAAAGAGGCCTTCGATGACCCGGACGGCGAGTTCCCGACGCTGCGTCAAGAAGGCCAGACGGTGTTTCGCTGGGCGGTCTGGGAGATGGCCAAAGTGGCGCAGCAGGCTCTGGATGCCGCGGGCGTCACGTCTGAGCAACTCGCGGCGTTCATCCCCCACCAGGCCAACATGCGCATCATCGACGAGTTCGCGAAGCAACTGAAGCTGCCCGAGAGCGTCATCATCGCGCGTGACATTGCGACGACCGGAAACACCTCGGCCGCCTCGATTCCGCTCGCGACTCACCGCCTGCTCGAAGAACACCCCGAGCTCAGCGGCGGGCTCGCCCTGCAGATCGGCTTTGGCGCCGGTTTGGTCTTCGGCGCACAGGTCGTGCGCCTGCCCTAACGCCACCCGACCCCGGCATCCCTGCGGGCAACGCCCCACCGCCCTAGGATTGTGCACGGTCATTCGACACCCTCAAGGAGAAAACACATGGCACTGTCCACCGAAGAAGTTCTCGCAGGTCTCGCCGAACTCATCAACGACGAGACGGGCATCGCCACCGACTCGGTCGCTCTCGACAAGTCGTTCACCGACGACCTCGACATCGACTCGATCTCGATGATGACGATCGTCGTCAACGCTGAAGAGAAGTTCGACGTGAAGATCCCCGACGACGAGGTGAAGAACCTCAACACCGTCGGTGACGCCGTCACCTTCATCGTGAACGCCGCGGCGTAACGCCGCCTCACGATGCCCGCAGCGTTCGGGGCCGGCCACCTGGCCGGCCCCGGCGCTGAGCGGACGAACCACAACCCCTGCAGAGAGTTGACGTAATGACCACCATCGTCGTCACCGGTATCGGTGCCACCTCCCCCATCGGCGGAACCGCCCGCGAGAGCTGGGATGCTCTGCTGCGGGGCGAGTCCGGAACACGCTCGCTCACTCACGAGTGGGTTGCGCAGCACGACCTGCCCGTCACCTTCGCCGCAGAGGCCAAAGTGCGGCCCGAAGAGGTGCTCGAACGGCAAGAGATCAAGCGCCTCGACCCTTCGGCTCAGTTTGCCCTGATCGCCGCTCGCGAAGCGTGGGCCGACGCCGGCTCGCCCGACGTTGCCCCCGAGCGCATTCTCGTCGACTACGCCACCGGCATCGGCGGCCTCTGGACGCTTCTCGACGCCTGGGATGTGCTCAAGGAGAAGGGCCCCCGTCGGGTTCTTCCCATGACAATCCCCATGCTCATGCCGAACGCTGCCGCCGCCGCCATCAGCATGGGCCTCGGCGCCCGCGCGGGCGCTCGTACCGTTGTGTCGGCCTGCGCCTCGGGTACCGAAGCCATCGCCAACGCCTACGAGCACCTTCAGCTCGGGCTTGCCGACATCGTCGTCGCCGGCGGCACGGAAGCCGTTGTGCACCCCCTGCCGATCGCCGCCTTCGCGTCAATGCAGGCGCTGTCGAAGCGCAATGACGACCCCGCCGCCGCCTCACGGCCCTACGACGTTGATCGCGACGGGTTCGTGCTCGGTGAGGGCGCGGCCGCGATTGTGCTCGAAACCAAAGAGCACGCGCTCGCTCGCGGTGCCCGCATTTACGCAGAACTCGCGGGCGGCTCGGTGACGAGCGACTCGTACCACATCACTGCTCCCGACCCCGAGGGATCGGGTGCGGCTCGTGCTGTGCTGGCTGCCCTCGCTCAGGCGGGCGCCACTCCCGACGATGTGTCGCACATCAACGCGCACGCCACCTCAACCCCGGTCGGTGACATCGCCGAGTACAACGCGTTGTACAGGGTCTTCGGCGAGCGGGTGAAGAGCATCCCGGTGTCGGCCACGAAAGCGTCGACGGGCCACTTGCTCGGCGGCACCGGGGCACTCGAGGCTGTCTTCACGATCCTCGCCCTCCACGAGCGCACGGCGCCGCCCACGATCAACCTCGACAATCAAGACGAGGCTATTCCGCTCGACGTCGTCACGAGCCCGCGGGCTCTCGGTGACGGTCCGCTACTCGCCATCTCGAACTCGTTCGGATTCGGCGGCCACAACTCGGTCGTCGCGTTCCGCACCGTCGACTAAACCGCGACCGGGAAGCCCGCCACGCGACTCACGTGGCGTGTCAGCCCGCGCGGTGCAACCACACGACGCTCGATCCGTCTCCGGCGTGCCGGAACGGCTCGAGTTCGTCGTCCCAGGCCTGACCGAGAGCGAGCCGAAGCTCGCGGTGCAACTCGAGCGTGTTCGAGCCCGCAACCTCCATGGCGTAGCGAATGCGATCTTCAGGAATCACGGTGTTACCGAGGGTGTCGGTCTGCGCGAAATAGATGCCGAGGTCGGGAGTGTGCATCCAGCGCCCGCCATCGGTGCCGAGACCCGCGTCTTCTGTGACCTCGTAGCGCAAGTGCTCCCAACCTCGCAGGGCACTCGCGATCTTCGCGCCGGTGCCGCGCTCGCCTTCCCAGACAAACTCGGTGCGCAGGGTGCCCTTGAGCACGGGCTGGTCGATCCACTCGAAGTTCACGGCGCGATCGATGGCGCGGCCCGCCGCCCACTCGATGTGGGGGCTCAAGGCACGGGGAGCTGAGTGCACAAACAGCACTCCGCGCGCCGTCGCCGAAACAGCGGTGCTCATGCCCGCGGTGTCATTAGCCACTGTTCACTCCGTTTCGTTCAGATGCGACTTCCCCATCGATCTGAAACACAGAGTGCGTAGCGTTTTCAATTGGCGCGGTTTCCCGACTGACAGAAGTATGACGCAGAACCGACGCGAATGACAAGGCTGGAATCACAGGCTTGTCATTCACACAGACTGTGCGACACGGCGTGTGAGCAAATAGTCACCACGCATGCATACGACGCATAGTCTTGCGCCATGAGCTTGCGGCACTCCCTCCTCGCAGTGTTGACCCTCGGGCCCGCCTATGGCTATCAACTGCACGCTGAGGTGGTCGAGCGCACTCGCCGCGATGCGCCGCTCAACGTTGGCCAGGTCTACTCAACGCTCGACCGCCTTCGTCGCGACGGTCTCATTGAAGACGCCGGCAGCACCCCCGACAACCTGCCGCTGTATGCCTTGACCGATTCGGGAGCGATCGAAGCGCGCATGTACCTCACCGAGCCCGACGTCGCCGACTGGCACGACATGGTCGAACGCGTGCTGCTCGCACTCTCGCTGCCGGGCGACCACGTTCCCGTGCTCGTGCACAACTATCGACGACTCTGGACCCCGCGGCGCGGCGCGAGCGACGAAGTCATCGACCCGACTGGCGGGGCCGCGCAAGCGACCGCGCTTCACGCGTCACGGCTGTTGCGGTCTGCGGCATTAGCGTGGCTCGACTCGCTGCCCGAGCTGGAATCGTGGATGCTGCGCACCGATCGGCGCCGCCGCGGGCGCCGATCGGCCGACGCCGTGCATCCACTCGTCTGACCGCTACTTGGCGTCGCTGTAGCGCTGCACGGCAGCCACCGTGACCGGAAAGCTCACTGGGGTGTCTCCGAACACCACGCGACCGGCGTCGGCGGCCGCCGCGGTCAGAGCCTGCTGCACCTCGTCGACCCGATGGAGAGGGCTGTGCACGATGAGCTCGTCGTGCACGAAAAACACGAGGTGGGGCTGCGCCTCGAGAGGAGTGCCGTCATTCGTCCACAACCGCCGTCGTACGCCCGCCATCCACGCGAGCGCCCACTCGGCCGCGGTTCCTTGAACGACGAAGTTGCGCGTGAATCGGCCCCACGAACGCGCGGCCGAGCGCGCTGCGCGACCCTCGGCCTCGCCCGAGCCTTCTGATGACGCGAGCTCTTGGCCTTCGCGCCACGACCGTGACGGGGCAGGAGACGTGCGGCCGAGTCTCGTGCTGACGCGCTCTCCACGTTCTCCCGCTCGGGCTGCAGCCTCGACGAAACCAATCGCCTGCGGAAACGACCGTGCAAGTCGAGGGAGAACTTGCGCGCTCACCCCGGTCGTACCGCCATACATCGCCCCGAGCATCCCGACCTTCGCGTGTTCGCGCGTGGCAACCGCGCCGCTCGCCACGATGCCCGCATAGAGGTCGACACCCGCCCCAGCCCGCGCCATCGCGGCGTCGCCCGACAGCGCGGCAAGGATGCGCGGCTCCAGCTGCGCCGCATCGGCCACCACGAGCGCCCAGCCCTCGTCGGCCTGCACGGCACCACGCACCTGTCGCGGCAACTGCAGGGCCCCACCACCGTCCGATGCCCAGCGGCCGGTGACGACGCCGCCGGGCACGAACGTGGGCCGAAAACGGCCATCGTGCACCCACTCATCAAGCCAGTTCCAGCCATTGGCCGTGTGGAGTCTGCTGAGGCTCTTGTACTCCAGCAACGGCGCGATGGCCGGGTGATCGATGCGCTTGAGTTCGCTCGAGCGCGTCGTGGCAACCTCAATGCCGGCGCGGCGCAAGGTCGCGACAAGCGCGGGCGGCGAGTCAATCGGCACCGGGCCCACGCCGAGCAGCCGTTCAACCTCGGCGGCGAGCTCATCGAGTCGGGCAGGGCGCGCACCGGCGGCCGGTCGTGAGCCGAGCAGCTCAGTCAGAAGAGAATCGTGTGCTGTGGCACTCCACGGCAGGCCGGCACACTGCATCTCGACGGCAGTCAGCGCGCCGGCCGACTCGGCGGCCGCCAGCAGGGTGAGTCGAGCGGGGTCGGCGTGCGCCGCCATGGCCGCGCGCTGCTGCGCCCAGATCGTGGGGGCTGCGAGCTGCGGCGCCGCATCCGTCGCCCCATCGAGCTCGAAAAGCGTGTCGCCACGCGGCGCGGCGGGAGCACGCCCCCACTCACGGCGCGCCGGTCGGCCGGCGATGGCCGCCAACAGGGCGTCGACGAGGCGCAGGTCATGGCACCGCTCAACCCGCACGCCACCCCGTAGCAACGGCGGGTACCACTGTGCGGTATCGGTCCACACCCAGCGCGGATGCTCGACCTCACGCTCGCGCACAGCCTGCGCCAGTGACGCCTCGGCTACGAGCTCGACCGCCCCATCGTCATCGATCAGCGCGACCCCGTCGGGGCGCCGGTCGACAACGATGTGCATGCCCCCAGTCTGCCGGTGCGCGGCGACACTCGCCGCCGCGCACCGCGCGGGTCAGCAGTCGTAGTAGAAGTAGGCGGGAGCGCTGAACTGCACGATCGCCCCGCTTTGCGCAAAGCTGCTGACACCCCACGCTTCAGGGTCGTCAACGCTCGCTACTTGCAGGTCTGAGTAGACACTGATCCATCCGCCGTTGTCGACGGTCGACACCCCTCCGAGCGCCGCGACGCTGGCAATCGCGTCGCCCACCGAAAAACCGGCGCTCGCGACGATCGGAATACCGCCCGTTGTGCTCGCCCCGTCGACTGTCATCAGGAACATCGCTCCCGGACCAGCGGCAAAGCCCGGCGGGTCATAGAGGTGCATTCCCCCCCAACTCGACACCGTGGTCTCTGCCGAACACACGGTTCCGGCCTCAACCAGCGCCGTGGGTGTCTCTCCCAGTGCCTCAGAGAGCTGGGTGAGGGCCGTATCAGGGTCGACGGAATACGCCAGTTGCAGCAAAACCACTCCGTCGGTGTCGGTCACGGTCACACCCGTCGCGGCGACGGTGATGAGCGCCGCCGGTGCGGGCTCGGGAGTCGGAGTCGGAGCCGCCTCCGCGCTTGCCGTCGGCGTCGCGTCAGCGGCGGGCGTCGCAACCGGCGTGGGCCCCGCACACCCCGCGATCACGAGCGTCGAGAGCACGATCGACAACAGGGCAGGCGCAGTACGCAGTGCAGGGGTTCTGGTCATGACGCGACGTTATCGACGAACGCGCGTCACGTCTATGGGTGCCCTCGAGGTGCTGGGCACCAACAAATGAGGTCTAGTGAAGCAGGCTTCCATCCTCCGCGAGCACGTTCTTCTCCCCCGCCTCAACCCGGAACGGGAAACGGTTTTGCTTCGGGGGCAGCGGGCAGTTGAAGGCGTAGCTGAAGGCACACGGCGGCAAGATCGCCGTGTTGAAATCGAGAGTGATCGAACCGTCGGGGTTCGGGGCCAGAAACAAGAATCGGCCAACGCTGTAGGTGTCATCACCGTTCGTGGCATCCGCGAAGACGAGTTGTAGCGCACGCCCTGACTTGAAGGCGGCGATATCGTATTCGACGCCGTCATGCGTGAAGCGAATCTCGCCCGGCACCACTTCGCCGCGCGTCTTGCCGTCATCTTTCAAGTGCTCAAAACCCACAACGGTGCCGCCCTCGATCTCGCGGAAGGTTCCCGTGACGACCCACTCGGGCGCGTAGTCGAAGGCATCGATTCCGCCGAAGTTCTCGATGCCCTCGCTCTTCGCATCCCACACGCGCAAGGCATAGAGCCCGTCATCACCGGCAATGACAAAGCCCGTCGTGTGCTCGCTGAAGACGATCGCACTCGGATTGGGGTCGTCTTTGCCGCGAACAAGCACGGTGCCGTCAACAAGCGAGCCATCAACGTGGATGCCCTCCGCCGCCTCTGCCGTCACGAGCAGTCCGCTCGTTCCGACGGGCGCGGGCGCCCAGCGGCCGGGCACTCCCCACACCGTTTGCTCATCGGCAACCCACTGGGTGTTGACGAGCGCGAGCGGCCCTTGGGGCTGAACAGCGGCGAGCGCTCGGCGCTCGCGGAAGACGGCGTAGCGTTCGGCGGGGGTGGCGGGGGCGGCGTCGGTCATGTGTCCATCCTGGCGGTCTCTGAGCGGTGAATAGTGCAACCGACGCCGTGGCGGGGCGATTCCCGCTGCCGCACGGTCGGACGCGCTAGAAGAGCGCTGAAGGCCGCGCGAGGCCGACGACGAGCACGAGCAATGCCACGCCGTTGGCGATCGTCAGGACCGTGTGCAGAGCATCCGTTCTCGCGTAGGACTGCACGCCCAGTTGCCAGCGACGCTCGACAAGCCACATCGCGGCTGCGAGCAACAAGATCACGATCGTGAGCACGCGCACAATCGGCGCGGGCGGCGCAGAGATCACGATGCCGACCACCTGGTACAGCGCCACCACACCCCACGGAACAATCGCGAGAGCCGCTGCGAGGCTGTACGGCCAGGCGGCCGCCCGGTGATCTGCCGAACCGCGCCCCTGAACCCACAGCAGGCCGACAGACGCCGCGGCAACGGCGTAGAGCACGATGAGGGTGCCCGCCTCGGTGATGCCATTGAGTCGCGCAATGAGGAACATCGTGATGCCGGCAATCTGCGATAGCTCGAGCATTCGCACGAGGCGATGGCCCTCAATCGAGTCTCCTCGCGCCTCGAGCAAGAGGCTCACGGCTCGGGCGGCGACAGAGACCAGGAGCACTACACCCGATGCGGACGCGAGATCAACCGCGGCAAAGGCTCCCGGTCCGCCCGCTGGATGAGTGAGTGTCACCGTCACGACAATCGACGCTCGGTTGAGGGCCACGACGAACAACGCGATCGCGATGACGAGATGAACGGCGACGGCTGCTGTCGCGAGCAAGCGCGCCCGCGACGCAACGGTGAGGGGGGTGGACGTCATGATGCTCCCTTCGAGCCGGCACCGCGCCGTGCCCGTAGGGCGGACGGGACTTGAACCCGTGACCGATGGATTATGAGTCCACTGCTCTAACCAGCTGAGCTACCGCCCCGCGCATCGCGCACGATCCCGTCTCACGATGCAGCCCCACTCTATCGAGTGGTACTCGCCGAATCAGGTCGTGACAGCAGTGGGCTCGTCGTCGATCGGGTCGATGACCGTCTCGCCGCGATAGAGAGCTTCGAACGTGTCGAGCGTGCGATTGATGTCATGGCCTTGAACGATGCGCAGGCTCTCACGCTTGAGTTCGACCAACTCGTCGTGCGACATCGTGAAGACGCGCGTCAGCAACGCTGCGAACTGCTCGACGTTGCCGGGCTCATACAAGAAACCGTTCTCGCCGTCGTGAATGAGGTGCGGAAGGGCCATCGCGTGGGCACCAATGACCGGTAATCCGGATGCCATGGCCTCCATCGTCGCGATCGACTGCAGCTCGGCGCGCGAGGGCATGGCGAAGACGGATGCCCGCGTGAGTTGCTGACGCAAGTACGACTCGGGCGCGTGCCCGGCGAAGTGAACGCGGTGCGAGATGCCGAGTTGCGCGGCTAGGCGTTCGAGGGCCGGACGCTGCTCACCATCACCGATGATTTCGACCTTGACGTCGAGCGAAGCATCGATTTTTGCCGCCGCCCGCAGCAATTCTTCGATGTGCTTCTCAGCCTCGACCCGGCCAACGAAAAGCACGAGGTTCTCATGGCGGGGCTCGAAGTTCGGCGTGTAGTGATCGATGTGCAGGCCGCAACTGATCGGGTGAACGTCGGTGACCTCGGTGTACTTCTCCAAGTAGTCGGCGGCCTTGCGCGTCGGCGTCGTGACAGCCTCGGCGAGCCCGAACGTTCGGCCGGCGGCCTTCCACGCCATGCGAATCGCTGGCTCTCGCAGTGCCCCCACGAACGGCGTGAACTGCAAGGCGTTCTCGGGCATGAAGTGATTGGTGCCAATCACCCGAATGCCTCGCTTGACCGCTTGGCGCGCGAGCCCCCGACCAATAACGATGTGCGACTGAAAGTGCACGACATCGGGCTTGACGACGTCGAGAATGCGCGCCGCGTTTTGCTCAATGCGCCACGGAAGGGCGTAGCGCAACCACGGGTGTGAATACCAGCGCCACGAACGAAGGCGGTGCACGGTCATGGGCTGATCTTCGTGCACCTCGGTGCGCGTGACATTGGGGCCGCTCTCGGTACCGGGGGCCACGATGTGCACGTCGTGGCCGCGCTCAACGAGTCCAGCCGCCAGCCGTTCGGCGAACTTGGCGGCACCGTTGACGTCGGGGCCAAACGTGTCGCCGCCGATGAGAACGCGGAGGGGACGGCTCGGTGAACTGCCGTCGTGCGGAGCGTCAGGCACAGTGGTGGTGATCCTTGCTTCTCAGTGGTGGGCGGTGCTCGACAGTGCACGCGAGCGCGCCAGGGAGAGGAATACCTAGCCCCTACGCTACCGCAGGAGTGCACGTGAACGGCCTGCGAACACTCGTCAGCGGTGCGTTTGCGGATGATGCTTAGCGAGCTGCAATACGCCCACGATCGCCACCGCTCCGGCGATCACGGCCGTGATCATGAACGCTGGCGGAATGAGCGACGCTTCTCCGAGCACGATGACACCGATCAGCACCGCCACAAGTGGGTCTACGACCGTCAGCCCCGCAATGACGAGGTCGGGCGAACCGACCGAGTACGCGGTCTGCACGAAATAGCTGCCAAGAGCCGCCGAGGCCAGCAAAGCGACGATCGCCACGACCGTGAGCCACTCGAAGTTGTTGTTGAGAATGCGGTTGATCACGACTTTCGCGAGCGTCGCGACGAAGCCGAAGAGCACCCCGGCTCCAACGATGTAGAACATGGCGCCCACGTAACGACGGGCGAACGCGAACGCCACAGCGAAAGCGGCAAGAATCAGGCCCAGAATGCCCAAGATCACGAGCAACTGCACTTCAGTGATCTCTTGCTCGATGGCATAGACCGCGGCAATCGCCACGAAAATGCCCACGCCGCTGACGCACATCGCGATTGCTCTGATCGCATGGCGATCGAGCTTGATCTTCGAAATGCGGGCGTTGAGCACCGCCGTGATCACGAGGGCAACGACACCGAGAGGCTGCACGACGATGAGTGGGGCAAAACCGAGGCTCGTGAGCTGAAAGAGAATCGCGAGACCGAGCAACAGTGTGCCGATAACCCACGACGGCCGGGCCATGAGCTGCATGAGCTGACGGATGCTGAGGCCGGCCTTCTCGCCGTCACCGTGCGTCACCTCAACCCGAGTGACCCCCTGGTGCTGAAGTTGCGCACCAATCGAGAGAAACACGGCGCCGACGAGGGCGATGGGAACGCCGATCGACTGGTAGGGAGTGAGCGTGATCTGCTCAGTCAGGTCAGTCAGCTCGGGCGGCACCCGGTCAATCTACCCCGCACGACGCCGATATTCTGGATGAATGGCCGCCCTTTCGATTTGCATCACCGGCGAGCCGGTTCTTCACTCGGTCGCCGCTGAGGTCGAGGTCATCGACGATGCACTTCGCGCGCTCGTCGCCGACATGTTCGAGACGATGGAAGCCGCTCCCGGGGTTGGCCTTGCCGCACCGCAGGTGGGAGTCGATGCCCGCGTTTTCGTCTTCGATTGGACCGACGACGACGCTGTGCGCTGGCGGGGCGTGGCAATCAACCCCGAATTGCTCGTCAGCCTGCCGCCCGTCGGCGACGCCGACGAAGAGAGCGACTCAGAGGGCTGCCTCTCGGTGCCCGGCGAACGCTACCCGCTCGTGAGATCAGATCGAGCTCTGCTTCGCGCGATCGATCTCGACGGCGAACCGTACGAAATCGATGCCACCGGCTGGCTCGCGCGCATCTTCCAGCACGAGTACGACCACCTGGATGGCGTGCTCTACGTCGACCGTTTGGCACACCCCCACGACCGCGCTGCGGCCAAAGCGATCCGCAAGCGCTCGTGGGGCTCTCCGGGGCGTAGCTGGCTCCCGGGCCGCGATCAGCTCGACGGCTAGATCACGGGGGCGACAGCGCTATTGCCAGCCCAGTGCCCGCAACCCCGCCGCAGTGGCAGCAGCACCAATGATCACGAGAATGAACGGCACTCGGAGTGCGAAGAGCACGGCGGCCACCCCAAGCGCGGGCAATCGGGCATCGATCACGACGCCCTGACCGTCTCCGATGGTCTGCACGACGATGAGCGCCGAGAGCAACGCCACGGTGGTGAGTTCGGCCGTACGCGAGGCCGTGGGCGTCTCGAGCACGCGCGGAGGAACCACGTAGCCCAAAAGCTTGATGCCGAGCACCAAGATCGACGCGAGCAGGATGATCTGCCAAATGGTCACGACTCACCACCCTCGGCCGCGCGCGGACGGGCGGCAAAAAGGTTGGGCACTCCGACCACCACGGCAACCAGCGCAGCGACGAGTACCGGCACGCCCTGCGGAAGCACGGGCAGGAGAACAGCAGCAACCACCGCGGCTCCGACGGCGACGGCGACCGGTTGCAGGGCGCGCAGGCGGGGCCACACGAGGCCGAGGAAGGCCGCCCCGGCGGCCGCATCCAGCCCAAACTGACGCACATCGCCGAGCAAGTCGCCGAGCACGGCGCCCAGCAGCGTCATGAGGTTCCACCCGACGTAGATGATCACGCCCGTCGCCCAAAAGCCCACGCGCTGGCCCACGAGCGTGGGCTGTGCCGTGGCGACAGCGGTGGACTCGTCGATCGTCAGGTGGCCGGCGAGCAAGCGTTTGGCCCACCCTGGGCCGATGATGGGCGATACGCGAATGGCGTAGAGACCGTTGCGCAAGCCCAACAGCGTTGCGCCCGCAATGGCCGCGGGGCCTGCCGCGACTCCCCCGCTGGCGAGCACGCCAATGAGCGCGAACTGCGAGCCGCCCGAAAACATGATGAGGCTCAAGACGCACGCCTGAGCGATCGTGAGACCCGATGCGACCGCCAACGCACCGAACGATATGCCGTACGCCGAGACCGCCAGACCGACCGCGAGAGACGCGCGCCAGGCGGTGCGACGCTCAGCCTCGAGGCTCATGATCTGCTGGCGTCGCCGCGGCTGCTGCGCGCACGATTTCGAGCAGGGCTTCGGGCTCGACGTCTTTGTAGACCACCGCGAAGACTCCCGCGCGTGCGGCGTCGGCAACGTGATCGTCAAGGTCGAGCGCGGTCACTAACACGATGCGCGGCGCGGGCCCGAGCTGCTTCACCATGGCGTCACTCGTAATGCGAGTGCTTGCCGCCAGGCCGTTAACGCGGGGCATGTGCAGGTCGAGCACGACGACATCGGTCGGTTCGCGCCGCACGATGGCCAGCGCGCGAGCACCGTCGCCCGCCTCGCCGACGATCTCGATGTCGGGCTGCGACTCGAGAATCATGCGCCACCCTGCGCGCTGCTGTGGGGAGTCATCGGCGATGAGCACGCGAATCGTCGGAGCGATGGCACGGGCCGTCACGAGCGGTCCAGCTTCACCCCGTGCACGCCATTGTGAAACCGAAGGGCCGGGAAGACGACCGACAGCGAAAAGCCCACGCCCGGAACCGTGGAGGCCGTCAGGATGCCGCCGTACAGGTCGGCGCGCGCCCGCATCTCACGGATGCCGAGGCCGGTCGGCTCGTCTGTGAGCGCCTTGAGATCGTCATCGATGGTGTAGCCGACGGTCGACGCATCATTGGGGTCAAGGCCCTCACGCCGTGCAGACGATCGGATGCCGTCATCGTCGACCTTGACGTGCAAGCCTTCAGCGCCCCACGTGAAGCTCACGCGAGCCTCCGTTTGCGGGCCACCGTAACTGAGCGCGTTCGCGAGAGCCTCTTGCAGAATGCGGTAGATGGCCAGTTCGGCGCCCTGCTGCAGATCGAACGGCTCACCCGACTCTTCGAAGACAACATCGAGCCCGCTGTCGCGCATGACCGCGAAGAGCTCACGCGTCGACTTCAATCGAGGTTGCGGCGAGACGCTCGCCTCTCCTTCGCGGGCGAGGCCCATCACCCGGCGCAAGTCGCCGAGCGTCGACCGCGCTGACTCGGCAATGACCGCGGTTGCGCGGCCCGCCGCCGAGGGGTCGGCCGTCGCTGCATAGCGAGCGCCATCGGCCTGGCTGATGATGACCGAGAGCGAATGTACCGACACTTCATGCAGCTCACGAATGATGCGCAAGCGACCGGTCTGCTCGGCAAGGTCGAGTTCAAGATCGATGCGCTGGCGCTCAGCTGCGGCACGATCGAAGGCCGTGCGTCGAGCAAGCGCCCGAGAGCGACGCCACGCCACGAACAGCACGGCACTGATCGCGACCAGCACGACGGTGGCACTCATGAGGGCAACCGTGAGCATCATCGCGTTTGCGCTCACCCAGGCTTCCATCGCGGGTTCCTCCCAAGCGAAAGGTGGAGCGCGAGGGCCGCGAAGGCCTGCGCGAATTGAGGGAGATGGCTCCCCGACTTGGACTCGAACCAAGAACCTGCCGGTTAACAGCCGGCTGCTCTGCCAATTGAGCTATCGAGGATCGCTGAAACAGCGTGTCTAACGTACCAGAATCGCGCAGGGTGTTCTGCGCCTCAGTAGCCAGCAACAGGGTCGACGATGCCGACGAATCGACCGTCGCCGAGGAACGCCCGAACGTTCTCGGTGATGCGACGTGCCAGCAACGGTGCGGTCATCTCGGGTGTGTCGGCAGAGTGCGAGGTGATGAGGCATCTCGGCTCGCTCCACAGAGCGTGGTCGGCGTCGAGCGGCTCGGGCGTCGTCACATCGAGACCCGCGCCCAGCAGCCGCTGCTCGCGCAGGGCGATCGCGAGGGCATCCTGATCGACGAGGGCCCCCCGAGCGATATTGACGAGCGCTGCGGTGGGCTGCATCAGAGCGAGCTCTTCGGTTCCGATGAGCGCACGAGTTTCGACGGTCGAGGCGGCAGCGAGGATCACGACGTCAGCCAGCGGCAGAGCGCCGTGCAAGGCCTCGACGGTCACCGTACGATGCGCTCCGGGCATGTCTCCTGCCGTACGCCGCACGACGGTGATCGTTGTGCGATACGGCTCGAGCAGCCGAATGAGCTCGGCCGAGATTCCTCCGGCCCCCACGATCACCACGTGTCGCCCATAGAGCGACAGCCCTGAACGTACGGGCGCCCACTCGGCCGTGCGGGCTTTCGGGGCGAACTCGCGCAGCACCGCCTGAGCGAGCGCCACGGCGTGCTCGGCGACTGGCTCAGAGTACGCACCCTTTGCGCTCGTGAAGAGCGGCCCGCCGCCATCGGCGTAGCGCGCGAGCACGTCAGCAAATCCGTCAACCCCGGCCCACGGCAACTGCACCCACCCGATCGACGGATGCGCCTGAAGTATCTCGGCGAGCTCGTTCGCGCGCTTCTCGCTCAACCACACGAGCCCGCGAGTGTTCGCGCCGACCTCGCTCATGACGCCACCGCCGGCGGTCACGGCCTGGGAGAAAAACGGAGAGGCCATGGGTGCGACGGCGATCTCACCCGGCTCGGGTCGCCGGTTGGGCAACCGCCCCTGCCCCGACAGAGGGTCGCGGTGCTGGTCGGCGATCGAGAAGACCGCTCCCGCGGCGAACTCTGCAGAACGGCTCATGCGGTCACTCGTCGTCACGCGAGATCCTCGTTTCAGGATGGGTTTGGGCAGTCGCTGTCACGCACGAACGCGCGAGATTTCAGCGAGGCGTTGCACATAGGCATGCGTGGGATCGTTCAGTACTTCGTCGATGCCGCCCATTCCGACGATCGTGCCGCGATGAAGCACCGCAAGCCGCTGCGAGAGTCGCCGTACTTCACCGATTTCGCTACTGACGATGAACGCCGCGAAGCCGCGACGACGTTGAACCTCAGCGAGGTGGCCGAGAATCGTGCCCCGAACCGTCGCGTCAATGCCCGCAGTGGCTTCGTCGGCAACAAGCAGATCGGGGTCGAGAACGAGAGCGCGTGCAATCGCGACGCGCTGGCGTTGCCCCCGGCTGAGCTCATGCGGGTACTTCGGAATAGTTGCGAGCGTGAGGTGCATGGCATCGATGGCTTCGGCGACGATTCCGCCCGCGAGCGTTTTGGAGAACGAGCGTTCGCGTTGAAACAGCGGAACCGCCACGTTTTCGCCCACCGTGAGGTGAGGATCGAGCACAAGACCGGCATCTTGCGGCACATACCCGACACGCAAGGCGAGCACATCATCGTCGTGACGGCCGAGGCGTCGAACATCAACGCCGAGAACCTCGAGCGCTCCGCCCACAATCTCGACGCCGCGCGGCACGCTGCGCGACGTGTAGCCCGCGATAGCTCGAGCGAGCGTGCTCTTGCCGCTTCCGGCATCGCCGATGACGGCGAGCGTCTCGCCTGGTGCGATGTCGAGGCTGAGACCCGTGACGGCCTGCACGGGCTTGCTTCCGCCTCCGCCGCGATACCTCAGCGTGAGGTCGCGGGCACGTACGGCGGCATCAGTCACGCGAGAGATCCTAGTCTCCGCGCACGCGGCGTCGTTCAGCCTCGAGGTCGACGAGCTCGCGTTGAAGAGTGCGGTATCGCTCGGGCTCGGCGGCAGAATCGGTGCGTTGCAGGGCGCCGAGAAGCTCAGTCTTTCGCCGGAGCAGATCGCGTTCGATGAGCGACGTCGTGACCCCCTGGCAGTACTCTGCCGCGTGCCCCTCGCGAATCGGCAAGGGAGCGATCGCCAACTGCGTGACGAGCGCGGTGAACGCACCGGGCGACTCGTCGGTCACGCGTCGAGCCCAATCACTCGAGCCGTAAGCCTCGATCGACGCGAGCATGGCATCGCGAACGGTCGCGAGTGCTGGCTGACTAAAGCTGGTGTGCAGGGCGCGCTGGGCGACATCGAGGGGAATCTCACCGGGATGCTGCAAGAGCGCCATCAGCAGTTCACGTTCAAGTCGAGCAACGGGATCGTTGGGCAACTGCGCAATGCCCATCGCGGGCGCGACGCTGTCAGCGGGTGCTGGTGCATCGTCGACCGGGATGCCCGGCGCAGCCTCTGAGCCGGCCGCAGCCGCCGGGCGCGCGGTCGGGGGCCGGGCGGGCGCACGCCGCGCGGCACGCACCGCCTGCGCAACCTCGGTGGGCTCCATGCCGATCCATCCGGCGAGCGTTCGGGTGTAGCCGATCGACAGCGACTCGTCGCGAATGCCCGCGACGATCGGAGCCGTCGACCTCAGCGCGGCAACTCGACCTTCGACCGTCTCGAGATCGTAGAGGTCGAGCTGCCGGCGCACCATGAACTCGTACATCGGTTTGCGGCTCTGCACGAGCATCCGCACCGCGTCATCGCCGCGCTGAAGACGCAAGTCGCACGGGTCGAGGCCATCGGGCGCCACGGCGACATAGGTCTGCGCGGCAAAGCGCTGTTCATCGGCGAACGCTCGGCTCGCCGCCTTCTGCCCGGCTTCGTCGGGGTCGAACGTGAAGATCACCTCGCCCAGACCGTGCGAGTCGCGATTGTCGACGTCACCCAAGACCCGCCGGATGATCGTGATGTGGTCACTACCGAACGCCGTGCCACACGTAGCCACCGCCGTCGTGATGCCCGCGAGATGACACGCCATGACGTCGGTATAGCCCTCGACGACGACGACCTGCTTGCCGCGCGCGATGTCACGCTTGGCAAGGTCGAGCCCGTAGAGCACCTTCGACTTGCTGTACACGGGCGTCTCGGGAGTGTTGAGGTACTTGGGCCCCTGATCGCTCTCGAGAAGCTTGCGCGCGCCGAACCCCAGGGTCTGGCCCGTCACGTCTTTGATCGGCCAGATCAGGCGACCACGAAAACGGTCATAGGGCTTGCGGTCGCCCTGGCCCTGCAACCCCGACGCAAGAAGTTCTTCTGCCGTGAACCCTTGGCCGCGCAGGTGATCGCCGAGCGCATCGTACGAGTTGGGGGCAAAGCCGATCGAGAAGCGCTCGGCGGCCGAGGCATCGAAGCCACGTTCGCCGAGAAAACGGCGAGCTGGCTCTGCATCAGGCGTGCCGAGCTGAGCACGAAAGAACTGCTCGGCTGCAGCGTTTGCGGCGAGCAGTCGACTGCGATTTCCCTGGTCAGCGGCGGGTCCGCCGTCTTCGTAGTGCAGGGTGTAGCCCAGGCGACCAGCGAGTCGCTCGACGGCTTCACTGAACGTGACGTGGTCCATCTTCTGCAAGAAGGTGAAGACATCCCCGCCTTCGCCGCAGCCGAAGCAGTGATAGAACCCGACTTGAGGGCGCACGTGAAAACTCGGGCTGCGTTCGTCGTGAAAAGGGCACAGGCCCTTCATCGAGCCAACGCCCGCACTCTTGAGCGTGACGTAGTCACCGACGATGTCGGCCAGATTCGTGCGCGACCTGACCTCGTCGATGTCGCTTCGTCGAATCAGGCCTGCCACAGCGCCGATTCTAGGCCCGGGCCGCTGGCGGCGTTCTGCAGACCAACGAGGCTACGGAACAAGGCGCTCGTGCCAGGCCATCGCGCTCTGATCAGTGAGCGACGCCACTTGGTCGACAATCACCCGTCGACGACTCGCGTCGTCGGTCGCCTCGGCGAAGTCATCGGCAAACGCGCGGTCGAGGGCCGCCGGGCCGATGTGCCACAGGGCGTCGGCAAGCTCGGCGAGCACGGCCCGTTGGCGCGCGTAGATGGGCTGCCGCGCGTTTGTCGACATGACGTTGGCCGCGACGATTCCCTTGAGAACCGCGATCTCGGCTTGCGTCTCGAGCGGAACCACGACATCCGCCCCGAATCGTGCGAGCAGGGCTTGTGGATGCGCCGCGCGCGTCGCGTGCACGGCCTCGTGCGCGAACCGCCCGATCAGCTGGCTCGTGAGGTTCTTGAGCCGTGCGAGGTCGCGCCGCGAACCATCCCACGAGTCGATCCAGGCGTCGAGGTGATCCAGTCGGTCGAAAGCCGCGATGAGCTCGTCGTGGCTGATCTCGCCGCCGATCCACTCGAACATCGAGTCGACGAGAGCGTCGTGGTCAACGCGCTCCCCCAGGGCCGGCACGTCGAGGTAGCCGTTGACGATGGCGTCTTCGAAGTCGTGGACGCTATAGGCGATGTCATCGCTCAAGTCCATGACCTGCGCCTCGATGCAGCGCACGCGCGCGGGTGAGCCAGCGCGCATCCACTCGAAGGCGGCCGCGTCGTCGTCGTAGAAGCCGAACTTGCTGCGCCCACTGGGGTCGGGGATGCCCTGCGACTGCGGCCACGGATACTTCGTGCTCGCGTCAAGGCTCGCGCGCGTGAGGTTGAGGCCGAAGCTGCGCCCGTCAAGGCCGAAGACCTTCGGTTCGATGCGGGTCAGAAGGCGAAGGGTTTGCGCATTGCCTTCAAAGCCGCCGATGTCGGCCGCCCAGTCATTGAGCGCGCGTTCGCCATTGTGTCCGAACGGCGGATGCCCCAGGTCGTGCGCGAGGCACGCCGTGTCGACGACGTCAGGGTCGAGCCCCAGACTCGTGGCGAGCTCACGCCCGACCTGGGCCACTTCGAGCGAGTGGGTGAGGCGGTTGCGCGCAAAATCGAGCCCCGCGGTGGGACTCAGTACTTGCGTCTTGGCAGCCAGGCGACGCAACGCGCTCGAGTGCAGCAGGCGCCCGCGGTCGCGCGCGAAGTCACTGCGGCGACTGCTGTGCTCTTCGGGCAGCCAGCGCTCGGCATCGGCCGACGAGTAGCCGGGCGTGAAGTCGTCGTGCACCGGTTACCCGCCCGAGTGGTGCAGTTCGGCGGCCGTCACTTCGGCGCGGCTCGCGCCAGTGAGTTCGCGGCTCTCGAGCCAGCGATCCGGCAACGAGGGCTTCTTGGGGGTACCCGCCCGACCGCGCTGACCTTCGGCGGCCTCACCCGGGTAGGGAGCGTCTCGGTCGAGTTCGCCGAGCAGATCATCCATGTGTTGCAGGCTTTCGACGGCCGCGAGGCGCGCCCGCAGCTCGCCACCGACCGCGTAGCCCTTGAAGTACCAGGCGACATGCTTGCGAATGTCGCGGCATGCCTTGGCCTCGTCGTCGAAGAACTCGACGAGCAGTTCGGCGTGGCGACGGAAGGCGTCGGCGACCTCGCCGAGGCCCGGCTGAATGCGCACGTGGCGCTCAGTAAAGGCTGCCGAGAGGTCTCCAAAGAGCCACGGCCGGCCCAGGCAGCCACGCCCGACCACGATGCCGTCGCAGCCCGACTGCTCGACCATGCGCAGGGCGTCTTCGGCCGACCAAATGTCGCCGTTGCCGAGCACCGGAATGCTCGAGATCGACTCTTTGAGCTTTCCGATCGCGTCCCAGTCGGCGTTGCCGCTGTAGAAGTCAGCGGCCGTGCGAGCGTGCAGGGCAACCGCCGCGACTCCGGCGCCCTCTGCCGCCTTCGCGGCCTCGAGGTAGGTCAAGTGGTCAGCGTCGATGCCCTTGCGCATCTTGACCGTCACGGGAATGTCGCCGGCAGCCTTCACGGTCGCCTCGACCACGCGACGGAAGTGCTCGAGCTTCCACGGCAGGGCGGCTCCCCCGCCCTTCTTCGTGACCTTGGGAACGGGGCATCCGAAATTCATATCGATGTGGTCGGCAAGGCCCTCGCCCGCGAGAAACGCGGCCGCCTCGCCCGCCGTCGTCGGGTCGACGCTGTAGAGCTGGATGCTGCGCACCGTCTCGCTCTCGTGGTGCGTGATGAGACGAAGGCTTTCGGGCGTGCGCTCGACAAGCGCCCGGCTCGTGATCATCTCGCTCACGTAGAGCCCCGCACCGTACTCACGACAGAGTCGCCGGAACGCCGTGTTCGTGATGCCCGCCATCGGCGCGAGCACGACGGGCACGCTCAGTGGAATCGGCCCAATGCTGAGGGGCGCGGCCTGTGGCGCTGCGGGAAGGGTGGCGGTCGACATGGTGCCTCTAGTCTCCCAGGTCGCGCTGGCTCGGGCGTAACCGAAGCGAGGTGAACCGCGACGCGCGAGATACTGGCGATATGTCTACTGTCTCTCGGGCGGCGCTGGGGTTCGACGACATCCCCATGCAATGGCACTGGGGCGAGGGACCAGCCTCGTTCCGCTCCCCCACCGTCGATGGCCGCACTCTGCAAGACGTTCTCACTCCGCTGTATGCGACGCGACACAGCGATGAACTCGACATCGCCTACCCACTGACGAGCTTGTTCGAGCCCCATGAGCAGGTTGCCTGGTTGACCTCGCTTACGGGCGGGCCATCGCTCACCGCGCTCGAACCGGGCCGTACCGCTATCGCCTACTGTCCCCAGTGCTTCAGCGACACCGACGGATGGGTACTGGCGTGCCGGATCAGGACGACCGACACGACCGTCACGTGGGACCGCTTCGGCATCGACAACGACACCGACAACTTCGGGAGGTACGGGAGGCCTGGTCGGGTGGCTCCGCCGCCGAGCGGATGGTTCGAAGAGTGCTTCAGCGGCGACTTCTCGATTGTGTTCAGCCGCAGTCAGTACGCGGGTGCGGTTGCCGTCGAGATCTCTCGGCTCGAGAGTGCCACGCCATAGCGGCCGTGCGGTGTTCGGTCAGCGGGCGTTGAGGGCGTGGGCCTGCTCGATGATGCGCACGGTCTCGAGGGCGTGGCGGGCATCCACCGGAACCGGGGCACCGTCGCGGATGCTCGCCGCGACCTGTTCGTAGAAGTCGGGGTAGCCGCCCGCCTCGGTAGGTACGGGCACGAGGGGTTGTTCGCCGTTGTCAACGCCGAGCAGGCCCCACTCGGCCTTCGGCGTCTCGCCGTACCCTTCAGCTCCCGGCCAGCGGCCCACCTTGAGGTCGGGCTCTTGGCCGTCGAGGCCGTAGACGCTGTAGCCGCTCGCGTCGCCGAGCACGCGAAACCGCGGCCCGCTTTGCGCCGCGACGCGGCTCATCGTGAGGTGGCTGCGCACACCGCTGTCGTGGCGCAGCGACACGAACGCATCGTCTTCGCTGCCGAGGCCCTCGCGCACGGCGCGCAGTTCGGAGACCTCGAGAGTCGCGGGGCCGAAGAGCGTGAGCGCCTGGTCGATCAGGTGACTGCCGAGATCGAAGAGAATGCCGCCGCCCTGAGCGGCACTGATCTGGCCCTGCCACTGGTCGCGCTTCGGGGCACCGAAGCGCTCGAACGTCGACTCGAAGCGGTGGACCGTGCCAAGCGCGCCACTCTGCACGAGCCGCGTGACCGTGCGAAAGTCACCGTCCCACCGGCGGTTCTGGAACACGGTGACCGGGCGACCGGCCTTCCCGGCGGCCGCGATGATGGCCTCGGCATCGGCAACCGTCGGCACGAAGGGCTTGTCGATGATGACGGCGGCTCCGGCCTCGAGTGCCGCAATGGCTTGCTCGCGGTGAACGTGCGGCGGCGACGCGAGCACGACAAGGTCGAGGTCGGCGGCCTGGGCGAGCAGGGCATCCGTCGACATGATCTGAGCATCGGGGTGTGCGGCGGCAGCCTGCGCGGCACGGTCGGCATCACTCGTGGCGATCGCGGCGATCGTGAAGGCCGGATTCGTGGCGAGGAAGGGGGCGTGAAAGACTCGACCCGCGAGTCCGAAGCCGATGATTCCCGCTCTCAGGGGTGCGCCATTGCTCATGGGCTCAGCCTAGATTGCGAAGGGGTTGACCATGACGCAGGGCGGACGCGAGCGCGTAGCGGCCGACGCAGCGGCCCGCGGGCTCGAGGTCGAATTCATCGAACGGATGCGCGCGAACTCGCTCGAGGAGGCCGCCGAGATTCTCGGCATCACCCCGGCCGACATCGTGAAATCGCTCGTCGTCAAGCGCAGTGACGGCACGTTTCTCTTCGCGCTGATTCCCGGCGACCGGCAGATCTCGTGGCCGAAGTTGCGGGCTCTCGTCGGGGTCAACAAACTGCAGCTGCCAGCACCCGAGCTCGCGCTCGAGGCCACGGGGTACGAGCGCGGCACGATCACTCCCCTCGGCTCAACGACAGCGTGGCCCGTCTATGCCGATGCGGGCATGGTGGGGCGCCGCGTCTCGATGGGCGCGGGCGAACACGGCTACTCGCTCTTCGTCGAGGCCAATGAGTTGCTGGCTTCTCTCGCCGCCACCATTGCCGATATCAGCGAGCCGCTCGCCCCGCGCTGACACGCGCTCCTCCGCGATTACTCGATCGGGACGGTGCACCAGGCGGGTTGTTCCATGACCGTCACCGTGAACGTCATGGTGTCGTCGAACCGAGCCAAGTCACCGTTGGCATACGACAGCTCACCCTGACCGGTGCCGGACCCTCCCGTCACCACGCCATTGCTGTCGCGGGTGACGGTCATCGAGCCGTTGGGAACCTGCCAGTAATCGCCCTTGCCGCCGACCCCGTCGAAACGATCGGCATACCACTGGTCGTCACCGAAGTTGAGCGTGATGCTGTTCGGGTCGATCTCGTAGGCGCTGACCCCATCCCACTCATCCCCCGGCCCGCCATTGCTCTCGAGCAAGATCGACGGGCACTCGGAGTTCTCGAACAAGAGGTCATCGTCGGCACAGATGCGAGCCGAGCCCGTGACGAAAGTCGTCTGCCCCTCAATGAGCCACCCGATGGGTTCGTCGGGCGTCGCCTCGTCGTCGCCTGCGGAGGCCGCGCCAGAAGCCGATGCGCTCGGGTCGGGCACGGGCATCGACGTGGCGTCGGTGGCCGGCGCGGTGCACGCGGTGAGTGACACGAGCACCGCACACAGCGTCACGCTGAGGCCGGTGCCGAGCAACGCGCGCTTCGGGGTCATTCCGGTCATGACGTGAGTGTACGTCGACTCGCGAACGAGGTGGAAGAGGAACGAGCTACGGCTGCGCCTCGGCCGGCACCGTCGCAGCAGCGGGAATCAGGCAGACGTCGCCCTCACAGGCCTCGGCGGCGGGGTCGCCGAGCATCGCGAAGGGCTTCGGTGCCGCATCCGTCGTCATGAGGCCTCGACCGGAACGTCATCGCGCTCGGCAGCGGCCTGACGCAAAGCGGCGACGAAGGTGGCCGTCTCTTGAGCGCCCGAGATTCCGTAACGGTCGTCGATGACAAAGAACGGCACGCCCTGGATGCCATACGCGACCGCTTGCGCCATGTCAGCCTTCACGTCGGGCAAGTAGGTGTGCTCGGCGAGTGCGGTTGCTGCGGCGTCGCGGTCGAGCCCGACGTCGGAGGCGAGCTCGGCGAGGTCGTCGGCGCGGCCGATGTGGCGCCCCTCGGTGAAGTAGGCGCGCAAGAGGCGCTCTTTCAGCTCGACTTGCTTGCCGTGCGCTTTCGCGAAGTGCAGGAGTTCGTGCGCCAGCACCGTGTTGGTCTGGTGGATGCGGTCGTAGTGGTACTCGAGGCCCACCGACTCGGCGATGCCACTCACGCGGTCGACCATCATCTGCGCCTGCTCGGGGCTGATGCCCTTGCGCTGGCTCAAGTAGTCAACGGGCGAGCCCTCGAAGTCGACCGGAGTATCGGGCGCGAGCTCGAAGCTGCGATAGGTCACGCGCACCTCACCCGGATACTGCTCGACGGCAGCCTCGAACTTGCGCTTGCCGATGTAGCACCAAGGGCACTGCACGTCAGACCAAATCTGCACGTCGATGGGGTTACTCATGCTGAGGTCAACGCCCTAACGTGCGCCGTATTCCCTACGACCCGAGCAGCTCGCCAGCGAGGTAGGCCTCGAGCTTGTCCAGAGGGATGCGCTCTTGCGCCATCGTGTCGCGCTCGCGCACCGTGACGGCCTGGTCGTCGAGGGTGTCGAAGTCGACGGTGACGCAGAACGGCGTGCCGATCTCGTCTTGGCGGCGGTAACGGCGACCGATGGCTCCGGCGTCGTCGAAGTCGACGTTCCAGTGCTGACGCAAGCGGTCGGCCAGCTCGCGGGCCACGGGCGAGAGCTGCTCGTTGCGCGAGAGGGGCAGCACGGCGACCTTGACGGGGGCAAGGCGGCGGTCGAGCCGCAGCACCGTGCGCTTATCGACGCCACCCTTCGTGTTGGGCGCTTCGTCTTCGTAGTAGGCGTCGACGAGGAAGGCCATGAGCGAGCGCGTGAGACCCGCCGCGGGCTCGATCACGTACGGCACCCAGCGCTCTTCTTTGCTCTGGTCGAAGTACGACAGGTCGACGCCCGAGTGCTGGCTGTGGGTCGTGAGGTCGAAGTCGGTGCGGTTGGCGATGCCCTCGAGCTCACCGAACTCAGAGCCCGAGAAGCCGAAGCGGTACTCGATGTCGACCGTGCGCTTGGAGTAGTGCGAGAGCTTCTCTTGAGCGTGTTCGTAGAGGCGCAGGTTGTCGGGGTTGACACCGAGGTCGATGTACCACTGCAACCGGGTGTCGATCCAGTATTGGTGCCACTCTTCGTCGGTGCCGGGCTCGACGAAGAACTCCATCTCCATCTGCTCGAACTCGCGCGTGCGGAAAATGAAGTTTCCGGGCGTGATCTCGTTGCGGAACGACTTGCCGATCTGGCCGATGCCGAACGGAGGCTTCATGCGGGCCGCGCCGAGCACGTTGGCGAAGTTGACGAAGATGCCTTGGGCGGTCTCGGGGCGCAGGTAGTGCATCCCCGACTCTTCTTCGACGGGGCCGAGGAAGGTCTTGAGCAGCCCCGAGAACTCTTTCGGCTCGGTCCACTGACCGCGCGTGCCGCAGTTGACGCACGCGATATCGGCGAGGCCGTTCTCGGGCGCGCGGCCCTTCTTCTCTTCGTATTCCTCTTCGAGGTGGTCGGCGCGGTAGCGCTTGTGGCAGCTGAGGCACTCGACGAGCGGGTCGCTAAAGACCTCGACGTGGCCCGAGGCCTCCCACACCTTGCGCGGCAGAATCACGCTCGAGTCGAGGCCGACGACGTCGTCGCGACGCTGCACCATCGTGCGCCACCACTGGCGCTTGATGTTCTCTTTCAGCTCGACGCCGAGGGGTCCGTAATCCCAGGCCGACCGTGATCCGCCGTAGATCTCACCGGCCTGAAAGACGAAGCCGCGCCGCTTGGCGAGCGCGATGACGTTGTCGAGCCGAGAGGGTGCAGCCACGAGGGGTTCTCCTGTTCTGGCCGAGCTGGATGCCCGGCGCCGAGTTACGCAATGCCGAGAAGTCTAGTGATCACGAGTCACGGCGCCGCGCGCCACCGGGCTACGCGGAGGGAGCATCCACTGCCCCGCCGAAGCGGCGGTCTCGGCTCGCAAAGTCTTCAATCGCGGCCCACAAGTGCCGGCGCCGGAAGTCGGGCCACAGCGTGTTGAGAAACACCATCTCGGCGTAGGCGCTCTGCCACAGCATGAAGTTGCTTGTGCGCTGCTCGCCGCTCGACCGCACGAAGAGGTCGACGTCGGGCTGGTCGGGCTCGTAGAGGTGCTTCGCGATCGATCGCTCGGTGATGCGGGCGGGGTCGACGCGACCGGCCTTGACGTCGGCGGCGAGGGCGCGCACGGCATCCACGAGCTCAACGCGGCCGCCGTAGTTGACGCACATCGTCAGGGTGAGGCCCGTGTTGCCGGCCGTGCGGGCTTGCGCCTCTTCGAGCTCGCTGATGACGCTGCGCCACAGGCGCGGACGACGCCCCGCCCAGCGGATGCGCACGTTCCAGGCATCGAGCTGGTCGCGGCGGCGGCGCAACACTTCGCGGTTGAAGCCCATGAGAAAGCGCACCTCATCAGGACTTCTGCTCCAGTTTTCGGTGCTGAAGGCGTAGACACTGAGGTGCTGCACACCGATCTGCACCGCGCCCGCGACGACATCGAGCAGGCTCGCTTCGCCCGCGCGGTGGCCCTCAACGCGCGTGAGGCCCTGCCGGTTGGCCCAGCGACCGTTTCCGTCCATGACGATCGCGACGTGCTGCGGCACGGCCTCTCGCCGAAGCTCGGGGGGATGCTCGCCCGTCCAGTCGAGCGGACGCAGCGGTTCGGGGTTACGCACATCTCTGCTCACGCTGACTCCTCCGTCGTGGCAGCCGCTGCGGCGGCGTGGGCGAGGTCACGATCTGCCTCGCGCTCGGCCTCGCGCGCGTCGAACCGCGCGTCGACGCGATCGACGTGCGGCAGCGAGCGCAGTCCGCGCTCGAGGTGAAATTGCGCGTAGGCGGCGACGATGCCGTTGGCTTGCGCACGCGCGCGATCGGTCGAGGCTTCTGCGGTCTCCCAATCTCCCGTGAGCAGGGCCGCGAGCAACTCGCGCGTCTCGGAGCTCACGCGCGGGGCACCGGGTGGGGCAACGTCGTCGGCCACCATGCCGCCCAACTGCACCACGAACGCCGTGTGGGGGCCGGGCGCGCCGGTCACGGCGCAGTCGCCGAAGGTCGGCGCCCATCCCGCGATCGAGAGTGACCGCAGCAGATAGCTGTCGAGCGTCAGGCCAGGCGGATGCTCTCCGCGCGCGAGCGAACGCAGGGCGCCGACGAGCAGCAGGTATTGCTGGATGCCCCCGCCATCGTCACCCGTGACGCGGTCGGCCGTCTCGACCATGACGTTGGCGGCCGTGTAGCTGCCGTAATCGCTCGAGATCTCGGCACCGTACGAGCCGAGGCTTTCGGCCTGCTGCACAATGTCGAGGCTGCGGCCCGCGTAGAGCTGCACGTCGGCAACCATGAACGGCTCGAGCCGAGCGCCGAACTTGCTAGCCGTGCGCCGCACGCCCTTCGCGACGGCTCGAATCTTGCCATGATTGCGGCTGAGCATCGTAACGATGCGATCGGCTTCACCCAGCTTGTGGGTGCGCAGCACGACGATCTCGTCACGGTAGGTCGGCACGGCTTTAGTATCGCGCGTGCGGGTGCGGATCAGCCGAGGCCGCGCAGGGCTACCGCCGATTCGCTGAGTTCTCGCGCCGCTGCGTCGAGCTGTTCGGCCGTCGTTGTTGCGCCCCAGCTGAAGCGCACGGCCGTGCGAGCGGTATCGGCGTCGAGGCCCATTGCGAGCAACACGAGCGAGGGCTCGTCGCGGCCCGCCGCGCACGCCGAACCGCTCGAGGCGAGAATGCCGCGATCGTCGAGCGCGATGAGCAGCGGCTCGCCCCCGATTCCCGGCACCACAAATGAGGCATGGCACGGCAAACGCGTGGCGGGGTGACCCGTCAGGCGCGCGCCCGGTACCGTCGCCATCACTCGGGCGATGAAGGCGTCCCGTTGCGCCTCGAGCGCGGCGAGCGGATGCGCCGCGCGCTCGGCCTCTGCCAGTTCGAGCGCGACGGCGAGCCCCACGGCCGCGGCCACGTTCTCGGTGCCCGAGCGGCGATCGCGCTCTTGCCCTCCCCCGTGGATGAGCGGCTCGATCGCGGCGCCGGTGGGCAACAGCAGTGCGCCGACGCCCTTCGGGGCGCCGAGCTTGTGGCCCGAGATCGTGATGGCGTCGGCTCCAGCGAGGTCGGTCAGCGGGTACCAGCCGGCGTATTGCACGGCATCGGTGTGCAGCAGCGCTCCGACCTCGTGCGCGGCACGGGCGAGAGCCGCGATGGGTTGCAGCGCGCCCACCTCGTTGTTCGCGGCCTGCACGCTCACGAGCGCCGTGCCGGGTCGGAGGGCAGCGATCGCGGCATCGACATCCACCACGCCATCGGCGTCCACCGGGATGCGCGTGACCTCGACCCCGTGCCAGCGCTCGAGGTACGCGGCCGATTCGAGCACGGCCTCGTGCTCGATCGCGCTCACGAGCACGTGACGGTCACGCCCGCGCGCGATGGCGGCGAGGGTGAGGCCGATGACGGCGAGGTTGTCGCTCTCGGTTCCGCCGCTCGTGAAGACGACCTGCGCGGGGCGAACGCCGGCGAGACGGGCGATGCGCGCGCGAGCATCCGTCAGCGCGTCCGCGGCTCGGCGGCCGAGCGAGTGGGTCGACGAGGGGTTGCCGTGCTCACCCGTGAGCCACGGCCACATCGCCTCGAGCACCTCGCGACGCACGGCCGTCGTCGCAGCCTGGTCAAGATCGATGAGGGTCACGGATGCTCGCTAGAGCGCGCCATCGATCACGATGTCGAGCCCGAGGTCGAGAGCCGGCGCGCTGTGGGTCAGCGCGCCCACCGAGATGACGTCGACACCGGTCTCGGCGATGGCGCGCACGGTGTCGAGGCGCACTCCCCCACTCGCTTCGACCACGGCGCGACCCGCGATGAGGGCAACGCCCGCGCGCAAGTCGTCGAGCGTGAAGTTGTCGAGCATGATCGTGTCGGGCTCGGCGGCGATGACGGCGGGCAGCTGGTCGAGGCCGTCGACCTCGACCTCAAGGTGCATCGTGTGGGGAATGCGCGCGCGCACCGTGCGAATCGCCTCGGTCAGATCGAGGCCCTGAGCACGCAGCACGGCGAGGTGGTTGTCTTTCAGCATCACGGCGTCGCTCAGCGAGTAGCGGTGGTTGTGACCCCCGCCCGCGCGCACGGCAGCCTTCTCGAGCATGCGCAAGCCGGGTGTGGTCTTGCGCGTGTCGACGAGCCGCACTCCAGTGCCGGCGACGGCGTCGACGTGCTGGCGGGTGAGCGTGGCGATTCCACTCAAGCGTTGCGACAGGTTGAGAGCGACCCGCTCGCCTCGCAAGATGGCGCGCGCTGAGCCCGTGATCGTCGCAACGACCGTACCGGGAGTCATCGGGTCGCCGTCGGCGAGGTGCCGCTCAACGACGAGCGTGGGGTCAACGCGCGTGAAGGCAAGCTCAAGCGGGATACCGCCCGCGAACGTGCCATCGACGCGGCTCACAATGCGAGCCGTAGCGGTGGCCGTCGCGGGAATCGCGGCCTCGCTCGTGGCGTCGCCCCAGGGGGCGTCTTCGGCGAGAGCGCGATCGACGATGTCGGTCACGCCCGCGAGCGTGAGCCCCTGCAGGTCGTCGGTCATGCGGGCACCTCCTCGGCGACCAGGGCGGCATCGGCCGATCGGCTCCATTCGGTCGCTGCCCCGCCGGGGCGCACGACGACGCGTCGCACGCGCTGCGTGGGGTCAGTGTCGACGAAGTCGTGGCGATAGTGAGCGCCCCGCGATTCGGTGCGCGCCAGTGCGGCAGCCGCGGTCAAGCGTGCGAGCGGCAAGAGCGAGCGCGATTCGTCGTCGGCGGGGAGGGCCGCCGCGAGCTCTCGAGCAAGCTCGGTCACTTCGTCGCCCGTGCGCTCGAGGCCGAGGGCCTGCCAGGCGCGATCACGGATGCGGTCGGCTGTCATTGCCGTGCTGCCATTTGCAAGGGCGTCGGGCGCCATCGCGGTCGCCACGGGCACGGGGGTGTCGAGCTCGCCCGGCGCCGATTCGACGCGCCCGGCATGCGGAGCTGGCAGCGGCAGCGCGGCGACCGAGCCGGCGGCGCCAACGGTGTCGCCCGCGCGCCATCCCACGACGAGGGCTTCGAGCAACGAGTTCGAGGCGAGGCGGTTGGCCCCGTGCACGCCCGTCGACCCGGTTTCGCCCACAGCGAACAGGCCCGGAACCGTCGTGCGGCCATCCATGTCGGTGAGGGCACCGCCCATGGCGTAGTGCGCCGCGGGAGTGACGGGAACGGGTTCGCGAGCCCAGTCCACGCCCGTCGCGCGCACGAGAGCGTCGATGGTCGGAAAGCGCGCGGCGAGCACCTCGGCGCCGAGCATGGTGGCGTCGAGCAGCACGGGTTGGCCATCCTGAGCCCGCATCTGGCGCGCGATCGCGCGCGCCACAATGTCGCGCGGGGCAAGCTCGGCGCGCGGGTCAACGTCGAGCATGAAGCGGCGCCCCTCGGCGTCGAGCAGCGTTGCGCCCTCACCGCGCACGGCCTCCGAAACCAGCCCGCCGCCCGAGAGCACCGTGGGGTGAAACTGCACAAACTCGAGGTCGGCAATCGCGGCGCCCGCGGCGTAGGCCAGGATCACGCCGTCGCCCGTCGAGACCGGCGGGTTGGTCGTGTGGCGGTAGAGCCGCCCATTGCCGCCCGTCGCGAGCACGACGGCATCGGCGTCGACGTTCTCGACCCCGTTCGGCCCTTCGACGACAGCCCCCGCGATCGCACCGTCACGAACGATGAGCGAGACCGCGCGCGCGAACTCGCGAGCACGGATGCGCCCCTCGCGCACCGCGGCAGCCAAGGCTGTCTCGATTACGCGGCCGGTGGCGTCGCCGCCCGCATGCAGCACGCGGGCGACAGAGTGCGCGGCCTCGAGCCCGCGGGCCCAGTCGCTCACGTCGTTGTAGGGCGCCACGGCGCCCACCGCGGGGTCGAAGGCCACCCCGAGGGCGACGAGGTCGTGCACCCGCGCGGGCCCCTCGGTGCAGAGCACGTCGACGGCGGCAGGATCACTCAGCCCGGCCCCGGCGATGAGCGTGTCGCGCGCGTGCAGCGCGGCCGAGTCGTCGGGAAAAACGGCGGCCGCGATGCCGCCCTGGGCCCAGGCGGTGGAGCCGGCCGTCAGCACGTCTTTCGTGACGATCGTGACGTCGTGCCGGCGGGCGGCGCGCAACGCCGCGACGAGGCCAGCCATACCGCTGCCGATGACGAGAATGTGGGCCATGGCTTAGTCCCTCGGCTTCGCGGCGAGCATGCGCTCGAGGGCGAGCTTGGCGTCGGCCTGCACGCCCGCGTCGACGACGATCTCGTTGACGACCCGGCCCGCGACGAGCTCTTCGAGCACCCACGCGAGGTAGCCGGGGTGAATGCGGTACATCGTCGAGCACGGGCAAATGACGGGGTCGAGGCAGAAGATCGTGTGTTGTGGGTACTCCGCCGCGAGACGGTTGACCATGTTGACCTCGGTGCCGATCGCGAAGGTCGTGGGCTCGGTCGCGCCGGCGACGGCGCGCCGGATGTAGTCGGTCGACCCCGCTTCGTCGGCCGCATCCACGACCTCCATGGGGCACTCGGGGTGCACGACGACGCGTACGCCCGGGTGCTCGGCGCGAGCCTTCTCCACCTGGCCGACGGTGAAGCGCTTGTGCACGCTGCAGAAGCCGTGCCACAGCACGACGCGGGCGTCGAGCAACTGCTGCTCGGTCGAGCCGCCGAGCGGCTTGCGCGGGTTCCACATGGGCATCTGCTCGAGCGGCACGCCCATGGCCTTGGCCGTGTTGCGCCCCAGGTGTTGGTCGGGGAAGAACAGCACGCGCTGCCCGCGCTCAAAGGCCCACTCAAGCACGGTCTTGGCGTTCGACGAGGTGCAGACGATGCCGCCATTGGCCCCGCAGAAGGCCTTGAGCGCCGCGGACGAGTTCATGTAGGTGACGGGGATGATGGGCGCGCGGCCCTCGGCGTCGGGCTCAGCACCGTAGACGGAGACCAACTCATCCCACGCGGCTTGCACCGAGTCGATGTCGGCCATGTCGGCCATCGAGCATCCGGCGGCCAAGTTCGGCAAGATCACGCGCTGCTCGTCGCGCGCCAAGATGTCGGCCGTCTCGGCCATGAAGTGCACGCCGCAGAACACGATGTATTCGGCGTCGGGCTTGGTCAGCGCGGCGTTGGCGAGCTGGAACGAGTCACCGACAAAGTCAGCGTGCTGCACAACTTCATCGCGCTGGTAGAAGTGGCCGAGAACGACCAGCCGGTCGCCGAGCGCTTCTTTCGCGGCGCGGATGCGAGCATGCAGGTCATCGTTCGAGGCGTCTTGATACTCGCGGGGCAGCGCACCCTGGCGGGGCGAGCCGGTCGGGATGACGTCGTGCATCGACGAGCCGGGGCCGTAGCCGGGGGTCGCGTCGAACGCCCACGGGCCCTGGTCGAGCTCGGGCGTGCAGGTTTCGCCCGGCGCCTGCCCGTTGGTGATGAGGCGGATGGTCGTGGCGACGGAAGCGTCGATGGTGGTCATGCCGAGATCCTTGCGGGTGCGATGGTGCGGGATGGTGGGGACTTGGTCAGGGGGCCAGCGTCGACGAGTTCGACGTCACCCGTGTAGCGGTAGAGGCGCGGTGGGCGGTGACGACCGCCCGTGACGACCTCGCCCGTGGGTTCGATGACGCCGCTGGTCTCCATCTGGCGGCGAAAGTTGGCGGGGTCGAGGGGCTTTTGCAACACGGCCTCGTAGACCTCGCGCAGCTCGGCAAGGGTAAACCGCGGGCCGAGGAAGGCGTGGGCGATGCGCGAGTACTCCATCTTCGTGCGCAAGCGCCAGAGCGCGTAGTCGACGATGAGGTTGTGGTCGAAAGCCAAATCGGGCAGGTCATCGGCCGCGAACCAGCGCACATTGTCACCGAGCGATACGCGCTCGGCCTCATCGGGTCGCACGAGCGCCCAGTAAACGATCGAGACCATGCGCTGATCGGGCGAACGGTCGACATCGCCAAAGGCATAGAGCTGCTCGAGGTAAGTCGGCTCGAGGCGCGTGGTCTCGCCGAGGTTGCGGCGCGCGGCGCCCTCGAGGCTCTCGTCAGTCAGCACCATGCCGCCGGGCAGCGCCCAGCGCTGGAAGAACGGTTCGCGCGTGCGCCGCACGAGCGGAAGCCACACTTGCGGCGCCCCGGTCTCGTCGGCACGCAGCGCGAAGATGACCGTCGAGACGGCGAGCCCAATCGCTGTCGTGCTGGTCATGGATGCTCCTTCCGCTCGATCACGTCTCGCCGCGTTACCCGTTGTTAAAGTCAGGGTGACCTGAAGGCAGTCTAGCACTTTGGGTATGTGTGACACGAACAGGAGTCGTGGGCGGTTCGTGGGCGGATGACGGCGCGGAGGGCATCCACCGAGAGAATGGACCCGTGGACGAGGTCTTCGTAATCCCCCTCTGGGTCGACTTGCTCGCGGTCGGCATTGGCGCTCTGCAAGGCGCGCTCTTCGCCGCGCAGTTTCGCGACCGCCGGCTCGACTGGCTCGGCGTCGCGATCATCGGCATCGTCGTGGGGTTCGGCGGCGGTCTTTTGCGCGATTTGCTGCTCGATGTGCCGCTCGCTCCCCTGCAGTCGAACTGGTACGTCGTCGTTGCAACGGGCGCGGCGCTGCTCGGCATGTTGCTCGAGCGGGTCTTTCGGCGGCTCAATCGCTTCATCACCGTGCTCGATGCCCTGACGATCGGGCTCTTCGGTGCCATCGGCACGACGAAGGCGCTCGCTCTCGGCCTGCCCGAAGTTGCGGCCGTGTTCGTCGGCGTGCTCGCGGCGGTGGGTGGGTCGATCTTGCGCGACCTCTTGCTCAATCTGCCCATTGCCCTCATGCACGTCGGCTCGCTCTACGCCATTGCCGCCGCGGCCGGCTCCGGCGCTATCGCGGTGCTGCTCGCTCTCGACGTCGACGTGCTCGTCGCGGGCATCATCGGCGTGGCCCTGACCTTTGGGGTTCGCGTGGCCTCCGTACTCTTCGGCTGGAGCCTGCCCGAGCAGCGCGCGATCACACGGTTGCCCAAGCTGCCGAGCCTGCCGCGGCGTAGTCGTGCCGATGCGGATGCTGAGGCCGAGGTCGAGCGCGGGCGCACGGTCACGACCGCCACGGGTGTGATCCACTTGCACCCGACCACGTCGTCGATTCCCGTGATCGGCTCCGAGCCCCGCACCCGCCGCCGCTCCCCCATTCCCGGCGCGAGCCAGTCGCGCGGCTAGCAGGGCGAGCATGAACGCTCTCGACGCTTTCGAAGCCGCCCGACCGCGGCTCACGGGCCTCGCCTATCGACTGCTGGGGTCGTGGGCCGAAGCCGAAGACGTTGTGCAAGACGCCTGGTTCACGTGGAGCGCCGCGAATGACGGCGAACCGGGGCGCTCGGAAATCATCAACCCCGAGGCCTACCTCACGACGATGGTCACGCGGCGCGCGCTCACGGCGCTCGACTCGGCGCGGGTGCGCCGCGAGCAGTACGTGGGGCCGTGGCTGCCCGAACCCGTCGACACGCGAGCCGACCCCGCGCTCGGCGCCGAACGGGCCGACGACTTGAGCCTGGCAACGTTGCTCTTGCTCGAGAAGCTCACCGGTCCCGAGCGCGCCGCTCTCGTGCTGCGCGAAGCGTTCGCCTACGAGTACTCGCGGCTGGCCGAGGTTCTTGACACCACCGAAGCAGCCGCGCGCCAGCTCGTCTCGCGCGGGCGTCGCGCCCTCGAGGGCCAGCGCCGCCAGGCCGTCGACCTCGAGCAGCGCAATCGCGTGCTGGGCGCTTTCGTTGCGGCCGCGCAAGGCGGCGACCTTGCCGCGCTCGAAGCGGTGCTCGTGGGCGACGCTGTCGCGATCAGCGACGGCGGTGGGCTGGTGAGCGCCGCGCGCCGGCCCGTACACGGCGCCGAGCAGGTGGCGCGCTTCGTGCTGGGCGTGCTTGAGAAGTTTGGGCGGGGCGTGCGGAGCATTCCCGTGGTGGCTAACGGCGAGTTCGCCGTTCTCGCCGTGCGCGACACTGCCGACGGCGTCGAGCCGGTCGCGCTCTGGGCGCTCGACGTGGGTGACGAGGGCGTGCGCGGCGTGCTCATCGTGCGCAACCCCCACAAGCTCGCACGCTTTGCCGCGGCGGCGCTGTCACAAACCGGCTAGCTATCCAGTCGACTCAGTGAGGGCGTCGAGCGCACGCCCCGCGAGAGGAGCATCATGACCCTGTTAATCACCGGAGGAACCGGAACCCTGGGCCGGCCCACCGTCGACGCCGTGCGCGCGGCGGGCGTCGAGCCGCGCATCCTGAGCCGCCGGCCCGGAGCCGATCACGTCGTCGCCAACCTGCAGTCGGGCGCCGGCCTGGCCGCGGCACTCAGTGGCGTCGACACCGTGCTGCACCTCGCGACCAATCGGCGGTCGGATGTTCGCGCAACCCAACACCTGCTCGAGGCCGCCCGCACCGAGGGCGTGCAGCACCTCGTGTATCTGTCGATCGTGGGCGTCGACGCTGTGCCGCTCGGCTACTACCGCGCCAAGCTCGCGTGCGAGCAGCAGATTGCCGACTCGGGTCTGCCGCACACGATTCTGCGCGCCACCCAGTTTCACGACTTCGTCGCGGGATTCTTCCGCGCTCAACGCCGTCTGCCCCGCGTGACGACGTTCGACGTTCCGTTTCAACCGATCAGCACCGATGCCGTGGCGGCGCGCCTCGTCGAGCTCGTGAGCGCAGCCCCCGCGCAGGGCCGCGTCGATGACCTCGGTGGCCCCGAGTCGCTGCCCATGGCCGAGCTCGCTCGGCAGTGGCTTGTGGCGCGCGGCGCCGCACCCGAGGCCGCGGCGCGCCGCGTCGTCGAGTGGCACGCGCCCGGCAAACTCGTCGGCGCCTACCGGGCAGGGCTGCACACGACCGGAGTGCCCGGGCCGGGCATCCCATTCGCCGAGTGGGCGGCAACCGCCTCGTAAGGCTTAGGAGGTAACGAGCTCGCGATCGGGCGTCTCGAGCCGAATCGCGCGGTTCACGGCCGAGACAACGGCCTTGAGCGACGCGGTCGAGATGTCGGGGTCGATGCCGACACCCCACAGAGTGCGGCCGTTGACCTCGAGCTCGACGTAGGCCGCAGCGTGGGCATCCCCGCCCGCCGACAGAGCGTGCTCGACGTAGTCGAACAGGCGGATCGCGATGCCCTGGCCCTCCATCATGCTGAGGAACGCCGCGACGGGCCCGTTTCCGGTCGACTCGATTGCGGCGATCTCCTCTCCGTCGCGCAGGGTGGCCGTCAACTGCGTCGTGCCCGTCATGTCACTGGCCGTGCGCGTCGAGAGCAACTCGAAGCGGCCCCACTTGGCGTCGGGGTCGGGCGAGGGCAGGTACTCGTCTTGGAAGATCTCCCAAATCTGCTCGCTCGTGACCTCGCCACCCTCGGCATCAGTCTTGGCCTGCACAACGCCGCTGAACTCGATCTGCAGCTTGCGGGGCAAGTCGAGCGCGTGGTCGGCCTTGAGTAGGTAGGCAACGCCACCCTTGCCCGACTGCGAGTTGACGCGGATGACAGCCTCGTAGGTGCGGCCGAGGTCTTTCGGGTCGACGGGCAGGTATGGCACGCCCCACACGAGCTCGTCAACGTGCTTGCCCTCGGCCGCGGCCTGGGCAGCCATCGCTTCAAAGCCCTTCTTGATGGCGTCTTGGTGGCTGCCGCTGAAGGCCGTGTAGACGAGGTCGCCGGCCCAGGGGCTGCGCTCGTGCACCTTGAGTTGGTTGGCATACTCGGCCGTGCGCTTGATGTCGTCGAGGTCGCTGAAGTCGAGGTGCGGGTCGATGCCCTGTGTGAACAGGTTGATACCAAGCGCGACCAAGTCGACGTTGCCCGTACGCTCGCCATTGCCGAAGAGGCAGCCTTCGATGCGGTCGGCTCCGGCCATGTAGCCAAGCTCGGCCGCGGCGACGGCCGTGCCGCGGTCGTTGTGCGGGTGCAGGCTCAGGATGATCGAGTCACGCCGCGCGAGGCGGCGGTTCATCCACTCGATCGAATCGGCGTAGACGTTGGGGCTCGCCATCTCGACCGTCGCGGGCAGGTTGATGATGAGTTGACGATCGGGCGTCGGCGCGATCTGCTCAATGACGGCGTTGCAAATCTCGAGCGCCGTCTCGAGCTCGGTGCCCGTGTAGCTCTCGGGGCTGTACTCGTAGAAGACCTCGGTGCCCGGCACGGTGGCCTCATACTGCTGGCACCAGCGGGCACCCTGCAGCGCGATCTCTTTCACGCCCTCGACGTCGGTGCGAAACACGACCTCACGCTGCAGCGCGCTCGTCGAGTTGTAGAAGTGCACGATCGCGCGCTTGGCGCCCTTGATCGACTCGTAGGTGCGCGCGATGAGGTGCTCGCGCGCTTGCGTCAGCACCTGAATCGTCACGTCGTCGGGAATCAGGTCTTGCTCAATGAGGCTGCGCACGAAGTCGAAGTCGGTCTGACTCGCCGACGGGAAGCCGACCTCGATCTCCTTGAACCCCATGCGCACGAGCAGATCGAACATGATGCGCTTGCGCTCGGGGCTCATCGGGTCGATGAGGGCCTGGTTGCCGTCACGCAAGTCGACGGCGCACCAGCGCGGCGCTTGCGTGATGCGCTTGCTCGGCCACGTGCGATCGGGAAGGTCGACACCGAGTTGCTCGTGGTACGGCTGGTACTTGTGAATCGGCATGCCGGAGGGCTGCTGGCGGTTCTGCATGAGGTGCTCCTGCTGTGGTCGTGGTGTGGTTGTCAGCCGACGACGAACTCCGCGACGAGGGAGGCTAAGGGTCTAAGCCTCGTCGCGGCAGCGAAGAAGGAGCTGGCCGAACACGGTTTCAGGGTACACCCGCGTTCTGGGAGCGCGCGAATGCGGTTCGGGATGCTGTTCCCTCAGCCTTTCGGATGAAAAGGGTCATCCGCTCGAATGAGCCGCGCGAGTTTTGCTCGGCTGCAGGCCGCGCGCCCCGTACCGTGGCGGACATGTTCGATCGACTGATCACCTGGCTTACGCCCGAGCGCCGTGCGCGCGTCCTCTTTCCCGTCGAGATCGCGTTTGGCGCGTGGCTCGCGCTCGCGGTGCTGCTCAATCAGCAGTGGTGGGGCGGGTTCGCTCACGCAGTGATCAACGGCGTTATCGCTGTCGCGTTCGGCGCCGCTATCGCCGTGCACCGCGTCCGACCAGGAATTGCCGTCGCCGCGCTCACGATGGGTGCCCTGGCGGTGGTCATTACCTTCTACTTCGGAGCCGGACCGAACAACGGCTTCGGATACCTCGCTGCCGTTATCGTGCTCTTCGGCACCTCCGCGTATGGCTCGACAGCAACACGTTGGGTCGGGCTGACGGCATCTGTCTTCGCCGCTATCGCGATTTTTGTGATCATCGTCGTGAGCTCCGGAACCTACTCCGGCGTCACGATCGGCTACATCGCCCTTCAGTGGTTGATCCTCTTGGTCTGGCCGATCATCGCGATGCTGCCGTGGGTGCTCGGCGAGCTCGTGCGCAGCATCCGGAATCGGCGTCAGCTCAGCGCGACCGTCGCAACAGTCAGCACGCAGCGCGATGCTGCCCTCACGCGGGCTGACCTCGAGGCCGAGCGCACGCGAGTCGCGCGCGACGTGCACGACATTGTTGCCCACTCGCTCACGGTCGTGATCGCGCAGGCTGATGGGGCCCGGTACGCGACGGCGGGCGACTCCCCCGGGGCGGCCGACGCCTTTGAGACGATCGCGCAGACCGCGCGAGATGCCCTCGGCGACGTGCGCGTGTTGCTCACCGAGTTGCGGCACACGCAAGAAGCCGGCCCGCAGCCGGGGCTGGCTGACCTCGACGTGCTGCTGCAGTCGATGCGCGACTCGGGCCTCACGCTTGAGGTTCGCGAGTTCGGCGACCGCGGGCGCCTGAGCGAGACGCGTGAGCTCGCGCTCTACCGCATCGTGCAAGAGTCGCTCACGAACGCGCTGCGGCACGGAGACGGCGCCGCGACTCTCGAGCTGGAGTGGGGCGAGCAGGCCCTCGACCTCGTCGTGACGAACACCGCTGCTGCGGAGACTCCTGAATCGAAGGAAGGCGGGCACGGCATCGACGGGATGCGCGAGCGGGCATCCCTCGCCGGTGGCGAGTTGAGCGTGCACGAGGGCGCGGTGTTCCGCGTGCGGGCCCGCCTGCCACTCGAGCCGCGCACGGCCGAGACCGAAGCAGCCAAGCCCCTCGACGAGCTCGCGACCGCGGGAGCCCCCGCGTGACCACGCCCGCCGCTCCCCCGCCCGCCGACGCCATCGTGAGCATCGTCACGGTGCCGCGCCGCCCCATCGACCCCGCTGCACTCCCTTGGCTCGACCGATGACCGCGATCCGCGTGCTGCTCGTCGACGACCAGCCGCTGTTCCGGCGGGGCGTGCGTATGCTCATCGACTCGCAGCCTGACCTGACGGTGGTCGGCGAAGCCGGCGACGGGGGCGAGGCGGTGGTCGTCGCCGACGAGGTGCTGCCCGACGTGGTGCTCATGGACATTCGGATGCCGCGCGCCGACGGTATCGCGGGCACGGCGGGCATCCTGCGATCGGCCACAGAAGCGGGGCGCACGCCGCCGCGCATCATCGTGCTCACGACGTTCGATCTCGACGATGCCGCGCTGCGCGCGATCCGCGCGGGCGCCAGTGGATTCTTGCTGAAGGATGCCGAGCCCGAGTTCTTGCTCGCCGCCATCCGGGCGGTGCACGGTGGGCACGCGGTCGTCGCGCCCGGCGCGATCACCAACCTGCTCGCCCACGTGGGACCGGGCCGGGATGCTCGCCGCAGCAGCACGCCCGCCGAACTCGCGGCAGCGCGCGACGCGGCGCTCCCCAACCTTAGCAAACGCGAGCGCGAGATCTTCTCGGCGGTCGCCGAGGGGTTGAGCAATGCCGAGATCGCCGCACGCGAGTTTGTGGCCGAGGCAACCGTGAAGTCGCACGTCGGCAAGATTCTCGCCAAGCTCGGCCTGCGCGACCGCGTGCAGGTCGTGCTCTACGCTCACGACCACGGCCTGTTGCCGCGCCGATAGGGCACACCTAGAACCCGAGCTTGCCCAACTGCTTCGGGTCGCGCTGCCATTCTTTGGCGACCTTGACGTGCAGCTTGAGGTAGACGCGCCGGCCCATAAGCTTCTCGATCTCGAGGCGCGCGCGCGTGCCGACCTCGGTCAAGCGCGAGCCCTTGTGGCCGATGATGATGCCCTTTTGGCTGTCGCGCTCGACAAAGACGTTGGCGAAGATGTCGAGCACGCCGCCGGGCGAGCGCTCGGCCATCTCGTCGATCGTGACGGCGAGCGAGTGCGGTAGCTCGTCGCTCACTCCCTCGAGTGCGGCCTCGCGAATGAGCTCAGCGACGCGGTCGGTCGTCGACTCATCGGTCACGGCGTCGTCGTCGTAGAGCGCCGGTGACTCGGGCATGAGCGCGATGACCTGCTCGGCCAAGAGATCGACCTGCTCCCCCGTGACGGCCGAGAGCGGAATCACGAGATCCCACTCACGCAGTTCTGACACGGCGAGCAACTGCTCGGCCACTTTCGTCGAACCCGCCGCGTCGGTCTTCGTGACGATCGCGATCTTGCGCGTGCGCGGAAAGCTGTCGAGCTGCTCGTTGATGAACCGATCGCCCGGGCCGATGGGTTCGTTGGCCGGCACGCAGAAGCCGATGACGTCAACGTCGCCGAGAGTGTCTTGCACGACGGCGTTGAGACGCTCGCCGAGCAGCGTGCGCGGGCGGTGCATGCCGGGCGTGTCAACGACGATCAACTGTCCGGATGCGCGGTGCACGATGCCGCGAATCGCGCGGCGGGTGGTCTGCGGCTTCGAGCTCGTGATGGCGACCTTTTCGCCGACGAGCGCGTTCGTAAGGGTCGACTTTCCGACGTTGGGACGACCAACGAAGGTCACGAATCCGGCCCGAAACGTGGGCTCATCGGGAGTTGCGGCGCCGCCGCGCGGCTTGCGGGTGCTCACTCGGAGTCCTCTCGGTCGCGGTCGGTGGCGAAGGCTGCGCGAGCATCCAGCAAGGCCTGATCGGCCTCGACGAGCACCGTCACAACGCGCTTGCGTCGGCCCTCGGTGCGCTCAGCCGTCAGGTTGAGGCCGTCGACCGTGACGGTGGACCCCGCCACGGGCAAGCGCCCCAGGTGTTTGGCGAGAAGGCCGCCGACCGAGTCAACTTCGTCGTCGTCGAGCTCGATGCCGAAGAGGTCGCCGAGTTCGTCGATCGGCATGCGGGCACTCACGCGAAAACTGTTCTCGCCGAGTTGCTCACTGTCGGCCGTCTCGCGGTCGTACTCATCGACGATCTCGCCGACAAGCTCTTCAATGAGGTCTTCCATCGTCACGAGCCCCGCGATGCCGCCGTATTCGTCAACGACGAGAGCGAGGTGGTTCGACTCAAGCTGCAATTGCCGCAACGCATCGTCGGCCTTCTTCGACTCCGGCACGAACAGCGCCGGCTTCACGAGCTCGTCAATGAGCGCCGTGGCCGCTTGCTTCGGCTTCTCGAACGTGAGGCGGGATGCGTCGCGCAGGTAGACCACGCCCAGCACCTCATCGGCGCTCTCGCCCACGACCGGCACACGCGAGACGCCCCGGCTGAGAAACAGCGTCATCGCTTCGGCCACCGTCGAGCCCTGCTCAAGCACGATCATGTCGGTGCGCGGCACCATGACTTCGCGCACGATCGTCTCGTTGAACTCGAAGATCGAGTGGATGAGCTCGCGGTCTTCTTCTTCGAGCACGTCGAGCTCGGTGGCCTCGTCGACCATGTTGAGCAGTTGCTCTTCGCTCGAGAAGCTCGCGCTCGAGGGCCGCCCCGGCGTGACACGATTGCCGATCACGACGAGAGCATCCGCCAGCGGCCCGGTGAGGAGCCGCACGCCGCGAATGAGCCAGTCGAACGTGCCGAGCATTGCCCGCGGGTGCGCGCGACCGACCGAGCGCGGGCTCGAGCCGACGAGGATGAACGAGACGCCGATCATGATTCCGGCACTGATGAGCAGCACCCACCACCACTCGACGATGATCGTGGCGAAGCCGATCGTCACGAGCACCGCGGCGATGGTTTCTGCGACGATACGCAAGAAGTTGAGGGCATTGACGTGCGCGCCGATGTCGGCTGCGACCGCTTGCAGACGACGGGGGTTTGCACGGTTGGAAGCGATGTCGACGAGTTCGGCGCGGCTGACCACGCCGAGCGCTGCATCGAGCGACGCGAACAAGCCACCGATCGCGACGAGCAACCCCGCCGCGACGAAAAACAGCAACGCTGCCGTCACGGGCGACGACCCCGCTCGGCCAGCGTGAAGCTCACGAGAATGTCGCGCTGAATGCCGAACATCTCTTTCTCTTCGTCTGGCTCGGCGTGGTCGAAGCCCAGCAGGTGCAAAATGCCGTGGGTCGTCAGCAACAGCAGTTCATCATGGGTCGAGTGGCCCGCCGTCTCAGCCTGCTGAATCGCCACCTGTGGGCAGAGCACGATGTCGCCGAGCAGCCCGGGCGGAGTGGGCTCGTCGTCGCTACCCGGGCGCAGCTCGTCCATCGGAAAGCTCAGCACATCGGTCGGGCCGGGCTCATCCATCCATTGCACGTGCAACTGTTCAATCGCGGCCTCGTCGACGAGCACGATCGCCAGTTCGGCGTCGCGGTGCACGTTGAGATGCTCAAAGGCGTGCAGTGCTAGCCGTTGCAGTCCTGATTCGTCGACGGGGATGCCCGACTCGTTGTTGATCTCGACGGCCATGCTCAGCGTCCTCCTGCTCCGGGTCGCGGGCGACGGTTTGCACGGTCGCGCGGAGCGCCCTGCAGCCCCCGGCGGCGATCCTCGCGGTTCGCACCATCGAGAGGATCAGGCAGTCCGTTCTCGCGCGCGTACTGCTGCGCCTGCTTCTCGGCGTCGTACTTCGTGTAGGCGTCGACGATGCGGCCGACGAGCGAGTGGCGCACCACGTCGTCGGAGGTCAACCGCGCGAAGTGAATGTCGTCGATGCCGTCAAGAACGCGGGTGACGAGTTGTAGGCCACTCGCGCCGGTGGGCAGATCGATCTGCGTGATGTCACCCGTGACGACGATCTTCGAGCCGAAGCCCAGTCGAGTCAGGAACATCTTCATTTGCTCGGGGCTCGTGTTCTGGGCCTCATCGAGCACGATGAACGCGTTGTTGAGCGTGCGGCCACGCATGTAGGCAAGCGGCGCCACCTCAACCACACCGCTTGCGAGCAGCTTGGGAACGAGCTCCGGGTCCATCATCTCGTTGAGCGCGTCGTAGAGCGGCCGCAAGTATGGGTCGATCTTGTCGGTGAGCGTGCCGGGCAAGAAACCCAGTCGTTCGCCGGCCTCGACAGCCGGGCGCGTCAAGATGATGCGGTCAACCTCTTTGCGGGTGAGCGCTTGCACCGCCTTGGCCATCGCGAGGTACGTCTTGCCGGTTCCCGCAGGGCCAATGCCGAACACGATCGTGTGGTCATCGATCGCGTCGACGTACGACTTCTGGCCGAGCGTCTTGGGGCGGATGCTCTTGCCGCGGCTCGTCAGAATGGCCTGGCTGAGCACCTCAGCGGGGCTACCGGCTCCCTGTTCGAGAATGCGGGCCGAGCTCGTCACTTCGGTCTCGCCGAGGTCGTGGCCGCCACGCACCATGACGAGCAGCTCATCGACGAGTCGACGAGCGGCGGCAACCTGCACGGGGTCGCCCTCGAGTGTGATCTGGTTTCCGCGCACGTGCACGTCAACGAGCGGGTACTGCTTTTCGACCGTGCTCAGCAAGCGGTCGTGGGGGCCGAGCAGTCGAACCATCGCGACGCCGTCGACATCGAGTTGTTCGCGGGCGCGCGCTTCGCGCGCAGAATCGTCAGTGGGCAAGGGATCCCTCGGTTAGTCCCCCGGCAAGCACGTGAGCGTGCACATGGAAGACGGTCTGGCCGGCGTTCGCGCCGGTATTGAAAATGAGACGGAAGTGCCCGTCGGCGTGCTCGGTGGCAAGCAACTGGGCAGTGGCGACAACCTCGGCGAGCAGCGCCGGGTCGCCCGCAGCGAGCTCGGCAACATCGCGGTAGCGCGAGGTCTTGGGCACGACGAGCAGGTGCACGGGAGCCTGCGGGGCAATGTCGCGAAACGCGATGATCGTGTCGGTCTCGTGCACGATGTCGGCAGGAATCTCGCGCGCGATGATGCGCTCGAAGATCGTGGGCTCTGCACTGCTCATGCTGTCAGTCTAGAGCGCGGCCCTGACCGTGCACCCGGCGATGCCTACCAGCGGCCGAGCGTGGCCGCGAGCACCGCGATGGCGGCCGGACCCGCGGTCGAGGTGCGCAGAACACTCGAGCCGAGGCGCACGCAGCGCGCTCGGGCAGCGACCAGGGCATCCCGCTCCTCCGGGGCTATGCCGCCCTCGGGGCCCACGACGAGCAGCACGTCGCCGTGTCCGAGGTCGTGCGGGGTGAGGGAGGTGAGGGCGTGCTCGGCGGTCGGGTCGAGCACGAGCACGGTTGACTCCGCGGCGCGAGCCGTGAGCTGTGCGGTTGTGGCGAGGGGCTCGATCACGGGCATCCACGCGCGCATCGACTGCTTTGTCGCTTCGCGCGCGATTGTTTGCCAGCGCTCGCGATTCTTGACCGCTTTGGCGGCGTCCCACCGCGAAACACTGCGCGCCGCTTGCCACGGAATCACGCCATCGACGTCAAGCTCGGTTGCGGCCTGCACCGCGAGTTCGTCGCGATCGCCCTTTGCGAGGGCCTGCACGAGGTGGATGCTCGGTCGCGGCCGCTCGTACCGCTCCACCCGCTCGACCGCGAGCGCCACGTCACCCGGTTCAACCGCGGCAACAACTCCGTGCACGACCAAACCCGCGCCGTCGCCCAGCCGAAGGTGCTCGCCCACCCGCACGCGAGCCACCGTGGTCGCGTGCCGCGCGTCAGGGCCGCGCAGGTGCACGACGGACGCCGTGGATGAGCCCTCGGCCGCGGCGACCTGTGCCGCCAGCGAGTCGTCGAGGTAGAAGTGGGCCATCGCTAGAGGTTCAGAAAACGATCACGCAGTTTCGCGAAGATGCCCTGCTGGAACGTCGAGAACTGCGGCGGAACCGGGCGTCGGCTCGACGCGAACTGCCGAATGAGTTCGGTCTCTTTCGCGTTGAGGCGCACGGGCGTGACGACCTGCACTCCCACCTTGAGGTCGCCGCGGCCCGAACCCCGCAAGCGCGTGATGCCGCGATCTTTGATCGTGATGATCTCGGCACTCTGCGTGCCGGGCTTGATCTCAACGGGAACCTCACCGTCGAGACCCGGCAGCGTCACGGTGGTGCCGAGAATCGCGTCGGTCATTTGCACTTCGACGGTGGCGAGCAAGTCGTCGCCGTTGCGGCTAAACGTCTCGTGCGTCTTGACCTTGATCTCGAGGTAGAGGTCCCCGTTGGGTCCGCCCGCAGGGCCAACCTCGCCTTGCGCGGGCAGCTGAATGCGCACGCCCGTGTCAACGCCCGCGGGAATGTCGACAGGAATCGCGCGGCGGGCCCGCACACGACCCTGGCCGGCGCACGAGGGGCACGGGCTCGCGATGACGGTGCCGTATCCACGACAGGTTCCGCACGGGCTCGAGGTCATGACGTTGCCGAGCAGGCTGCGCACCGTGCGCTGAATCTGGCCCGAGCCTCGGCAGATGTCGCAGGTCTGGGGGCTGGTTCCGGGCGAGCAGCACGAGCCTTCGCACGTTGAACACAGAATCGCGGTGTCGACTTCGACCTTGCGACTCGTGCCAAAGATGATCTCGTCGAGCTCGACCTCGACGCGCAACAGAGCATCTTGCCCACGTTCGCGGCGACTGCGCGGGCCGCGCTGCTGCTGCCCGCCGCCGAAGAAGGTTTCGAAGATGTCGCCAAAGCCCCCGAATCCGGATGCTCCGCCAAAGCCGCCCGACCCCCCAAGGTCGTACTGCTGCCGCTGCTGCGGGTCACTCAGCACGTCGTAAGCGTGTGTGACCTGCTTGAACCGCTCGGCGGCATCCGCACTGGGATTCACGTCGGGGTGCAACTCGCGCGCGAGTCGGCGATACGCCTTCTTGATGTCGTCGGCGCTCGCTTGACGGTCGATGCCGAGCACCTCGTAGTGGTCTGCCACTTATTCCTCACCGAGCAAGCGCGAGACGTAGCGAGCTACGGCGCGCACTGCTGCCATGTTGTTCGAGTAATCCATGCGGGTTGGCCCCAGAACGCCGAGTTTGGCGGAGCTATCGGTGCCCACGCGGTAGGCGCTCGTGACCACCGCCGTTTCTTTCAGCGCTTCATCATTTTCGCGACCGATGCGGGCGGTCACGCCGCTCTCGTCGACCTGCATTTCACTGAAGAGCTTGAGCAACGTGACTTGCTCTTCCAGGGCCTCCAGCACGGGGTAGACGCTGCCGGCAAAGTCACCCTCGGTGCGCACGAGGTTGGCCGCGCCCGCCATGACGAGCCGGTCGGTGCGGTGCGCATCCACGTGCCCCAAAAGTGCCTCGGAAACAACGCCCACGGCTTCGCGGCGATCGGGAGCGAATCGCTCGGCGAGCGAAGCGGCAACCTGGGGCACCTCGCTGAGCACCTGACCCGCGAGTGCCGCGTTGAGCTTGGCGCGCAACTCACCGATGAAGGCGTCATCGGCTTCGAGCGGAAGCTCGATGATGCGCTGATCAACACGACCGCCATCGGTGATGAAGACGGTCATGACGCGCGTGGCACTCATGGGCACGAGCTCGATGTGGCGCACGCGCGCGTTGCCGAGCGCGGGGTATTGCACGAGCGCAACCTGGTTGGTCAAGTGCGAAAGGAGGCGAACCGTGCGCGCGAACACGTCATCGAGATCGACCGACTGGTCAAGAAACGACGCGATCGCCTGCCGTTGCGCTCCGCTGAGGGGGCGAAGGTCGGCGAACTGATCGACGAAGACGCGGTAACCCTTATCGGTCGGCACGCGACCCGACGAGGTGTGCGGCGCCGTGATGAGCTCTTCTTCTTCAAGAAGCGCCATGTCGTTGCGAATTGTCGCGGCCGACACCCCGAACTGGTGGCGGTCAACGATGGCTTTCGAGCCGACAGGTTCACGCGACGCGACATAGTCGTGCACGATCGCTCGCAACACGTGCAGAGCGCGCTCTGAAACCATGACGCTCCTCCTCATCTGCCGCCCGCGTCAGCTCAACGACTGGCACTCGCTCGATCAGACTGCCAATTCTACCTGCAACACGGGGCAATCATCATTGCTTGCGGGATGCGCGAGCGCTAGGTTTGCTCCGTGCTCCACCCCGCAGTACCCAACCGCTTGAGAATGATCGAAAGGCAGCATTCATGACTGACCAGACTCCTCCCCCCGCCGCGTCGGCTGCTCCGCTCACGGAGGCGGAGGACCGCCAGTGGGCGTCGTTCGCGCACCTCGGTGGCGTGCTCGGCTTCCTCCCGGCGCTCATCATCTGGCTCGTGTTCAAGGACCGCGGTTCGTTCACGAACCAGGAAGCCAAAGAGGCCCTGAACTTCCAGATCGCCGTGACGATCGCGTACGTGGCCCTCAACGTGCTGTCGCTCATCCTTGGCGCGGTCACCTTCGGCCTCGGCTCGATCATTGGCTTGCTCGTTCCGCTCGTGTGGATCGCTGCCGTGATCTTCTCGATCCTCGGCTTCGTCAAGTCGAAGGACGGCAACGGCTACCGCTACCCCGTCTCGATCCGTCTCATCAAGTAGTCGATCGAACACTCTCGCGGGGCTCGGCCATGACGGCCGGGCCCCGCGGGTGTTTAATGGCCGCATGACCGATCAGCCTGTAAACCCGTACTCCACTGCCCCGCAGCCCATGAGCCCCGCCGACGAAAAGTTGTGGGCCACTCTCGTGCACGTCGGCGGCATCTTCTTCGGCTTCTTGCCTGCTCTGCTGGGCTTTCTCATCGTTGGCAACCGCGGGCCCTTCGTTCGCGGCCACACCGCCACGGCGCTCAACTTTCAGTTGACGATGCTCATCGCGTCGTTCGTCGGCGGAATCTTGACGCTCGTCTTTGTCGGCATCTTCGTGATCATCGCCGTGAGCATTCTCGTGATCATCTTCTCGATCTTGGCCGCGGTCGCGGCCAACCGCGGCCAGGCCTACACCTACCCGCTGTCGATCACGTTCGTCCGCTAGAGCGACTCAGTCGGGCAGCAGGCGGCGCACGACGCCGTCGGCGAGCAGGCGCCCGCGCAGCGTGAGCACGATCGTGCCGCGCAGCGCGGGCCCTGGCTCGACGAGCTCGTCTGCAATGAGCTGGGCGACTGCTCGGCGACCGAGCGGGGTGAGGGCATCCGTCGACAGGCCTTCGACGAGCCGGGTCTGCAGTAGCACGCGCTCGACGCGTCGCGTCTCGGCGTCGAGCGTTTCGCGCCCCGCCGCGGGGCTGAGCCCGTGCGCAAGGCGGTCGGCGTAGGCGGCGGGGTGCTTGACGTTCCACCAGCGCACTCCCCCGACGTGGCTGTGTGCCCCGGGGCCGACTCCCCACCAATCCTGACCGGTCCAGTAGGCGCGGTTGTGGCGCGAGCGATGTGACGGGGAGCGTGCCCAGTTGCTGACCTCGTACCAGTCGTAACCGGCGGCGGCCAGGCGGGCGTCAAGCACTTCGTAGAAGAGCGCGTGCAGGTCGTCATCGACGGGCGGAACCTGGCCGTGGGTGATCTGCCGGGCGAGCTTCGTGCCCGGCTCGACGATGAGCGCATAGGCGCTCAGGTGGTCGGGCTCGCACGCGAGCGCGGCATCGAGGCTGCGTTGCCAGTCGCCTTCGGTTTCGCCGGGCGTGCCGTAGATGAGGTCGATGCTCACGGCGAGACCGGCGGCCTTGGCCGCCGCGACGACGCGCGGAACGTTCTCGGGGTTGTGCGTGCGCTCAAGCGCCGCGAGCACATGGGGCACGGCCGACTGCATGCCGACACTCACGCGCGTGAAGCCTGCGGCAGCGAGGCGCTCAAGCCCTGCGGCGTCGATCGAGTCGGGGTTGGCCTCGGTCGTGACTTCCGCGTCCGGCAAGAGACCCCACGTGTCGCGGACGGCTGCGAGCATGCGCGCGAGGTCGTCCGTAGGCAACAAGGTGGGCGTACCGCCGCCGAAGAACACCGTGCTCACCGGTCGTCGCGATAGTCCGCTGTCGCGCAGCACGCGCGCGGCGAGGTCGATCTCGGCGATGGCCTGGTCGGCGAAGTCGCTCTGCTTGACGCCGCGCACTTCATCGGCCGTGTAGGTGTTGAAGTCGCAATAGCCGCAGCGCACGCGACAGAACGGCACGTGCAGGTACACCCCGAAGTCGCGGTGCTCGGCGCCGTCGATCACGCTCGGCGGCAGCATCCCATCGTCGGGGGCCGGATCGGCGAGGGGCAGGGCGCTGGGCACGTGCTCATTGTTTCAGTCAGCGCTGACGGCAACCGTCTGGCAGGGTTGACCGGTGACCATCACCATCCTCTGGGACGTCGACGGAACCCTGCTGTTGAACTCGTTTGGCGGCGGCGGCGAGCTGTACCACACGGCCGTCGAGCGCACCGTGGGCCGCGAGCTGCACCCGCCCCTGCCCCGCACCCACGGCAAGCCCGACGGACTCATCCTCAGCGAGATTCTCGCCCACTTCGGATACGACGACTCGTGGCACGAGCGCGCCCGCGCGGTGCTCGACGAGCTCTCGATCGAGCGCGCGCACGCGGGCGATCGGCGCGAAGCTGCCCCCGGCGTGACGGATGCCCTCACCGCGGTCGCCGCCCGCGGCTGGCACAACGCGCTGTTGACGGGCAACTCGCTCGTGCGGGCTCGCGTCAAGCTCGAGGGCGCCGGGCTCGGGCCGGAGTGGTTCGACTGGGACCGGTCATTCTTTGGCGCGACGGCCCGCGAGCGCAGCGAGATCACCCGCGCGGCCCGCGAAGCGTTGCCCGGCGAAACCCTCGTGATCATCGGCGATACCCCGCGAGACGACGAAGCCGCGGCGGCGGCAGGCATGCCGTTCATCGGCGTCGCGACAGGGGTGTTCTCGGTCGACGATCTGCGTGAGACGGGCGCGGTGCTGGTTGTTGCCGACCTCGCTGGGTCGCTCGACGCGGTGCTTGCCGCGATCGACGGGCTCTAGCGTTCGGAGTTCGTCCAACTCTCCAATTCCGAGAGATCCCTCAACTCGACGCCTGATGGGACGAACCCAAACTCCTTGGCGATGCGTACGTAGTGTGTACGGCGCTCGTTGAACTCCCTCTTGAGAGTCTTCATCACCAGGGTGTGCGCTGCATCGTGCTGGAGGCCTCCCCCGTATTCGAAGCTCCAATCCTCCAACACGACTATCGCCAGGTGTCGAACGTCGTCGAGTCGATGACGAGCCTCGACAAGGCTCCACAAACGATCCTCCGCAATCGAATCATCTGCCCACTTCACTATGTCGTGAGGAATCAACCTGACTGAGTCGAGGTGACGAGGCGCCTTCGGTCGAAGCGGAAAGACGGGGATGATTGCCAGCCACGCGGCAAGCAACCCAGAGATGATTGCCCCGCCATAGACCAATCCGCGCCAGGAACCTATTCCCTGGACCGCGTTCGAGAAGTAGGCGATTCCGCCTCCGACCAGTAACCACACAACGAGGAAAACGGTCACCCGAGCGATGAACTGCCATTCAGATCTCTGTGTGGGCTTCAACGACTGCAGGAGGGATTTGAGCGCCGGGTCAAAGCCCCCCTCCGCTTCCGGATCGACGATGTACCACTGCGGCTTCTTGAAGACCTCGACGCGAACGATGCCGTCGCGCTCAACAGTCAGGGGCATGCAGGCACGCTATCGCGACGCGAGCATCCGTCACCAGCTTTGTCAGCTGACGAGGGCGACGCCCTGCACGAACCAGATCTGGTTCATGCGAAAGACCATGACGGCGACGGCGAGACTCGCGACGCCCATGACGACCGTGGCCCAGCGTGTGCGGTCGACGAGGGCCCAGGCGATCGCGGCGACGGGCAACACGAGCGCGACGATGAGGTAGATCCACCACTCGACGATGTCACCGGTTGGCTCGTTGCCGACGAATGGCGCCACGATGCCGATGACGATCTGCACGAGCAGCACGAGCGCCACGGCCGCCGTAGGAAGCACGCTGTAGTCATCAGGCTTGCGGCCGACCCCGCCGAGCACGAGGGCAGCGAGGCCCGCAATGATGCTCACGATGATGGCGATCGTGGTGAACCACTCGATCACTTCGGGGCCTCCTGAGCGTTCTCCGGCGGGAACCCGACCAGCGTACGACCGCGACCCTGACGCACGCTGATGAGGGCGACGAGGCGATCGGGATGCTCGCCACCTGATCCCCGCTCTACCGCGGCGACCGGCTCGGCGTCGGGGTGTGTTGGCAGGGTGAGTAGCTTGCCGTGCCCGAGGTCGCGGGCCTGAGCGGCGTCGACCTCGAGCACCGGGAACAGCCGCGCGGCCACCTCCGCGGGGCTCGCGAGCAAGCTCGCACCGCCCTCGGCCAGAGCCTCGAGACTCACAGCGTCGGCCACCTCGAACGACCCCACGCGCGTGCGCCGCAGAGCCGTGAGGTGCCCGCCGATACCGAGTGACGCGCCGAGGTCGCGCGCGAGGGCGCGAATGTAGGTGCCTGAGCTGCAGTCGATGCGGGCATCCACGTCGATCGCCTCGCCGGTGCGGCGCACCGCCAGCACCTCGAACGCTCTGATCGTGACGCGGCGCGACGCAAGCTCGACCTCTTCGCCCGCGCGCACGCGATCGTAAGCGCGCTTGCCGTCGACCTTGATGGCGCTGACCGAACTCGGCCGTTGGTCGATCTCGCCCGTGAGCGCACGGATTCCCTGCGCCAGCTGTTCGTCAGTGACCGCGGCGATCGCGGCAGGGTCGGCCGTCATGACAACCTCGCCTTCGGCGTCGTCGGTCGTCGTCGCGGCGCCGAGTCGCATCGTCGTCTCGTAGGTCTTGTCGAGGCCCACGAGGTAGGTGAGCAGGCGCGTGGCCGATCCGGCTCCGAGCGTGAGCAGGCCCGTCGCCATGGGGTCGAGAGTGCCCGCATGACCGACCTTGCGGGTGCCGAGCGCGCGGCGGGCGCGGGCGACCACGTCGTGGCTCGTGAGACCCTGCGGCTTGTCGACGAGGAGCAGTCCAGTGGGCACGAGGTTAAGCCTAGGCTGGCGAGCATGCGCATCGCGGTCATCGGAGCGGGCGCGGTCGGCGGCCTCGTGGCCGCCCTGGCCGCGCGCGCGGGGCACGAGGTGCTCGTGACCGCGCGCGGCGAGCATGCCGACGCGATCGCCCGCGCCGGGCTCCGCGTCGACGGCGGCTGGGGCGAGTGGGTGGCCGCGGTCGAGCTCGTGCGCAGCATCCCGAACGACCGTGTCGACCTGATTGTGCTCGCGACGAAAGCGCACGACTCAGCCGAGGCCCTCGCACCCTGGGCTGCCCATGACGGCACGCCCGTGCTCGTGCTGCAGAACGGGCTTGGCGGAGAAGATGCGGTGCGGGATGCCCTTCCGCACTCCCCCGTCGCCATCGGCCTCGCGCTCTTCGCCGTGAGTCTCACGGGCCCCGGCCACATCACCGTCACGGGCCCCAACGGCCTCACGCTCGGCGGCGACCCCGCCGCGGTGGCCGTCGCCGAACCTCTGTTGCTCGCAGCTCTGCCGGCCAAGCTCGTGCTCGCCGCCGACATTCGCGGGGCCCAGTGGACCAAGCTGCTCATCAACCAGGTCAACGCCCTGCCGGCCATCACGGGCCTGAGCGTGCAGCAGACGATCGCTGACCCGGCAATTCTCTCGGTGCTTGCGCGCGGCATGGTCGAGACCGTCGCTGTGGGAGATGCGGCCGGCGTTGCCTGGGGCCGCATCGGAGCGGTGGATGCCGATGCCGTCGCCCGCGTGCGCGAGGGTGGCGCCGCCGCGGCCGCGGAGCTCGCCCAGCACCTTGCTGCCGGCATGGGCGAGGTGCCCAACCCCGCCTCGATGCTGCAGAGCATCCGTCGCGGTCGCACGACCGAGGTCGACGCGATCAACGGCGCGATCGTTGACTACGGCACCTCGCTCGGCATCCCCACGCCCGTCAACGCAGCACTCGTCGACCTTGTTCGCACGGTTCAAAAAGGCGTACCGCACCTGACGGCCGCCGAAGCGCTGTCTCGCCTCCCCGCTGCCTAATCGCCACGACAGGCAACCGCGCCTCAGGGACCTAGAGCATCGACTTCGTGTGCCAGACCGTTTTCGTCTCGACGAAGGCCGTGATGCGCTCGAGCGCCGGGCGCGGGATGCCCGCGACGGGCGGCACGACGCGCTTGAGCGTCTCGGCCGCCGCCAGCTGCAGATCGACCCAGGTTTCGCCCTTCGCTCCCGTGATCGATCCGGCGCCCGTGAGATCGAGTGCGTTAACGTCGGCGTGTGACGCGAGCCACGGCATGATCTCGGCCGCCGAGCCCGTAAGCATGTTGATGACGCCCCCGGGAACATCCGAGGTCGCGAGCACTTCGCTGAGCGAAATCGCCGAGAGCGGCGCGCGCTCGTCGGCCACGACGACGACGGTGTTGCCGCTCACAACAATCGGCGCAAGCACCGACACGAGGCCGAGCAGCGAGCCGCCGGTCACACCCTGCGGCGCAACCGCGGCCACGACACCCGTCGGCTCCGGCACGGAAAGGTTGAAGTAGGGCCCTGACACGGGGTTGGCGTTGCCCGCCACCTGCGCGTACTTGTCGGCCCAGCCGGCGTACCAAACCCACACGTCGATCGCGAGATCGACCTGAGCGCTCGCATCGGCAACCGATACGCCCTCGGTCGACGCGATCTCGTCGACGAACTGCGCGCGACGGCCCTCAAGCAGCTCGGCGATGCGGTAGATCACCTGGCCGCGGTTGTACGCCGTGGCGCCGGCCCAGCCGCCGACCGCGGCGCGCGCGGCGACCACGGCGTCACGGGCATCCTTGCGCGAGGCCTGCGCGGCGTTCGCGAGAAAGTCGCCCGAGGCCGACACGACCTCGTACGTGCGCCCGCTCTCGCTCCGCGGAAACTTGCCGCCGATGTAGAGCTTGTACGTCTTGGGCACGGTGAGTCGGCTCACTTCGCGACCGCCTTCCGGGTCTTCGCGGGCTTTCGGGCAGCTCGCCCGCCATCAGATGGGGTGGTGGATGCTGCGCTCAGCGACGCCGGAGCATCCCACCCGCTCGCCTCCAAGTAGGCGGCGAGCCCGTGGCGTCCGCCCTCACGGCCGTAGCCCGACTCTTTGTAGCCTCCGAACGGTGACGCGGGGTCGAAGCGGTTGAAGGTGTTTGCCCACACGACGCCCGCGCGCAACTGGTCGACGAGAGCGAGCATGCGGCTGCCCTTCTCGGTCCAGATGCCGGCCGACAGGCCGTAGGGCGTGTTGTTGGCCTTCGCAATTGCTTCGGCCGGGGTGCGGAACGTCAGCACCGAGAGCACGGGGCCAAAGATCTCTTCGCGGGCGATCGCATGTGCTGCGCTCACCTTGGTGAAGATCGTGGGCGCGAACCAGAAACCCTTCTCGGGGATGCGGCAATCGGCGGTCCAGCGTTCGGCGCCCTCGCTCTCGCCCGTGTCGCTCAGGGTGCGAATGCGCTCGAGTTGCGCGGCCGAGTTGATCGCCCCGATGTCGGTGTTCTTGTCGAGCGGGTCACCCATGCGCAGCGTCGAGAGTCGCGCCTTGAGGCGGTCGATGACCTCGTCGTGCACGTTCTCTTGCACGAGCAAGCGCGAGCCCGCACAGCACACGTGTCCCTGGTTGAAGAAGATGCCGTTGACGATGCCCTCGATCGCTTGATCCATGGGCGCGTCGTCGAAGACGATGTTGGCGGCCTTGCCGCCGAGCTCGAGCGTGAGGCGCTTCTGGGTTCCGGCAACCTGGCGCGCGATCATCCGCCCGACATTCGTCGAGCCCGTGAAGGCCACCTTGTTGACGTCGTCGTGGGTCACGAGAGCCTGGCCGGTTGCGCCGGGGCCTGTGACGATGTTGACGACACCGGCGGGAAGATCGGCCTGCTGCAGAATCTCGGCGAAAAGCATCGCGGTGAGCGAGGTGGTTTCAGCGGGCTTGATGACCACCGTGTTGCCGGCGGCGAGGGCCGGGGCAATCTTCCACGCGAGCATGAGCAGCGGGAAGTTCCACGGGATCACCTGCGCGGCAACCCCGAGCGCCCGAGGGTTCGGGCCGAGGCCCGCGTGCTCGAGCTTGTCGGCCCAGCCGGCGTAGTAGAAGAACCACGCGGCCACGAGCGGAACATCCACATCGCGCGTCTCACGAATGGGCTTGCCGTTGTCGAGGCTTTCGGCGACCGCGAGTTCGCGCGCGCGCTCTTGCACGAGCCGCGCGATGCGGAAGAGGTACTTGCCACGATCGCTGCCTGACATGCGCGACCACACGCGGTCGTAGGCGCGCCTCGCGGCCGCGACCGCAACATCCACGTCTCCGGCCGTTGCCTGCGCAATGCTCGCGATGACCTCTTCAGTTGCGGGCGAGATGGTGTCGAACACGTCGCCGTGGCCGTCGACAAACTCACCATCGATGAAGAGGCCGTACTGCGCCTTGAGGTTCAGAATCGACGCCGACTCGGGCGCCGCTGCGTATTCGAGAAAGGCCATGATCTAGTCCACCGTCACGTAGTCGGGGCCACTGTAGTGACCGGTTCGCATCTTCTGGCGCTGCAGCAACACGTCGTTGACGAGGCTCGAGGCGCCGAAGCGCCACAGCTGCGGCGTGAGCCACTCTTCGCCCACGGTCTCAGCAACCGTGACGAGGTAGCGCACGGCATCCTTCGAGGCACGGATGCCGCCGGCGGGCTTCATGCCGATCTTCTCGCCCGTCAGGCGGTGCCAATCGCGAATGACCTCGAGCATGAGCAGCGTGACGGGCAGGGTTGCCGCGGGGCTCACCTTGCCCGTCGACGTCTTGATGAAGTCGGCTCCGGCGAGAATCGCGAGCCAGGAAGCCCGTTTGACGTTGTCGTACGTCTGCAGCTCACCCGTCTCGAGAATGACCTTGAGGTGGGCGTGACTTCCGTCGGGCCGGATGCAGGCTTCGCGCACCGCGACGATCTGGTCAAACACGACGCCGTACTGGCCGCTGAGAAACGCGCCGCGGTCGATGACCATGTCGATCTCATCGGCGCCCGCGGCGACGGCATCACGCGTGTCGGCGAGCTTGATCGCGAGGCTCGCGCGCCCCGAGGGGAACGCCGTGGCGACGGCGGCCACCTGGATGCCCTCCGTACCGCCCGCGGCGTGCCGGTTGCCCAGCGCCTCAACCGCATACGGCACCATGTCGCCATACACGCACACGGCCGCGACGCTCGGCGTCGTGGGGTCGCTCGCATCGGGCGTGATCGCCTTCGCGACGAGCGAGCGCACCTTGCCGGGCGTGTCAGCGCCCTCGAGCGTCGTCAGGTCGCACGTGCGAATGATCGTGTCGAGGGCCCAGGCCTTCGAGCTCGTCTTGATCGAACGCGTGCTGAGTCCCGCGGCGCGCTGCTCGAGTCCCACGGCGTCAACGCCCGTGAGTCCGTCGAGGTGCAGCCGCAGGGCCGTCTCGGTGAGGTCGCCGCCGAGCAAGCGCACGGCGCGATCCGCCGGCGCGAGGCCGACGGGCTGGGTGATGGTCATGAGGCGTCCTCTCGGGATGCTGTGGTGGCGGGTTCGAGATCGTGGTCGGAGTCCGTGTCGTCGAGCAGGGCGCGCGCGGTGTGCTCGTCGGTCACGAGCACCGAGCAGAGGCCGTGCGTCACGATGGCACGAGCAACGGCGTGCTTGGGCTCACCGCCGATCACGAGGATGCTCGTGGTGGAGTTGCGCAGCTCTTCGAGGCCGAGGCCGAGGGTGCGGGCATCCAATTCAGGGTCAGCGATCGTGCCGTCGGCCGTGATGTACCGACCAATGACGTCGCCGACGGCGCCGCGTTCGACAAGCCGCGCGATGTCGGGGGCCGTGAGATAGCCGCTGTCGACGTGCACCGAACTCGTGTCGGCTACGCCCGCGCTGTAGAGATAGGCGCTCGCGCCGCGTGCCATGCCGAGGACGCCGCCGACCGTGCGGTCGCCCTCGATGGCCTTCTTGGTCTCGAGCCGCTCAAGAATGGCGGGGCTCGGCAGCAGCGTTGCTTGCCCGCCCGCCTTCTGGGCAATCATGACGGCCGTCGCGGCCGCCGTGCCGGGACGCTTACTGAGGCTCACGCCCCCGTTGATCTGCACGACATTGACGGCCGTCGACCAGCCCGAGGGCAGTGCTTCGGCGACCTGGTGCAGCGTGCGACCCCAGCTCACGCCGAGCAATCGCGGAACCGGGCGGTGGCTCACGAGGTAGTCGGCGGCAGCTTCACTCACGCGCGCCTGCAGTTCGACGTCGTCAGCGGGTGCCGGAACCACAACAGCGTCTTTCAGCCCGAACCGCGCACTCAGGTCGCGTTCGAGGGCGAGACGTCGAGCGCGCGGGTGCACGATCTCAATGCGAATGATGCCGCGCTCGCGCGCCTGCGCGAGCAATCGGCCCACCTTCCAGCGCGTCACGCGAAGAATGGCACCGATCTCGTCTTGCGTTTTGTTCTCTTCGTAGTAGAGCTCGGCGGCGCGCACGGCGAGCAGCTCGTTGGCTGCGGCGCTCTCAGCGGGGACCATGCGAACGCTTCCTTCCTGGGGCGCGCACGCGACCGACGCCGTGCGCTCGACCCCCAGGCTAGGCGTCGCACCAACCTGCCACCAACATTTGTTGGCGTGCATGCTCATATGAGCAGATGGCCGCCACGAAGTGCTCACGCGCGTGGGTACGCTGGAGATCGCCGCTCTGCGGCCGCCACCACCCCTCCGGAAGGACCCTGCGTGACCGACTACGCCCTCGCCGTCGACCTCGGCGGCACCAAGGTCGAAGCTGCGCTCGTCGATACCACGGGCGTCGTGCTCGCTGGCTCGCGCCACCGCCAGCCCACCGGGCCCACGTCGACGAGCGACCAGCTCGCCGCGGCAGTGACGAGCGCGGTGACGGATGCTCTCGCCGCCCTCCCCGCCGGTGCCACTCTGCTCGGCGCGGGCATCGGCAGCGCCGGCCCGATCGCGGGCACCACCGGTGACGTGTCACCCCTCAACTTGCCCGCGTGGCGCAACTATCCTCTCGGCGACCTCGTGGCGCAGCACGTGCCCGGCCTGCCCGTCACCCTGCGCATGGACGGCATCTGCATCGCCGTGGCCGAAGTGTGGATGGGCGCGGCGCAAGGCGAATCCAACGTCATGGGCATGATCGTGTCGACGGGTGTCGGCGGTGGGCTCATTCTCGGCGGCCGCGTCATCGCGGGCCCGACGGGTAACGCCGGTCACATTGGCCACGTCGCCATCGCGGGGTTCGTCGATGTGTGCGCGTGCGGTGCGTCGGGATGCCTCGAGGCCATCGCCTCCGGTCCCCGCACGGTCGCGTGGGCACGCGAACACGGCTTCACGGGTGAGACGGGCGAAGACCTCTCGGCCGCGTCCGCCGCGGGCGATTCGGTCGCTCGTGCGGCGATCGAGCGCTCGGCGACCGCCGTGGGCCGCGCCATCTCGAGTGCAAGCGCGCTCGTCGATATCGATGTCGTCGCCATCGGCGGAGGCTTCAGCCACGTGAGCGACGACTACATCGACCTCGTCGGCGCCGCTGTGGCACACCACAGCGACTTTGGCTTCGTCACGAAGACCCGCGTCGTGGCCTCGGGGCTCAGCGGCGACGGGCCGCTCGTCGGCGCCGCGGCCCTCGTGCACCGCGCCGACCTCATCGGCTAACTGCCTATTTCGTCATCCACCATTCCGCGCCGGGCGAGCAACGGCACGGCAACGAGGTTTCCGAACGAGACCACGATGAGCACGATGATGGCGGCACTCCAGCTGCCCGTGCTGTCGCGCAAGGCTCCGAGCACGAGGGGTGCGAACGCGGCGATGGCGTAGCCGACCGTCTGCACGGCACCGCTCACCGTGCTCGCCATAGCGGGGGTAGTGCTGCGCAGAGCAAACAACGCGAGGCACATGGGGAAGGTGATGTAGCCGAGCCCGAGGCAGATCATCCACAGCAGCGTCGCCGTTTGGGGCGCCAGCAGCAGTCCGGTGTATGCCGTCGCAAACAGCACGGTTGACGCCACGAGCAAGGGGGTGGGCGTGCGCAGTCGGGCGGTCAGCACGGGCACGACAGCCGCGAGCGGGAGGCCGAGAAAGCCCAAGAGGGCGAGCAAGGCTCCGGCCTCGGCTTCGCCGACACCCGCGATTTCGCGCAGCATGGGCGGCAACAGCGCGTAGCCCGCGTAGGCCAAGATGCTCGAGACCGTAAACGGGATGCCGATGCCCCACAGGGTTGGTGAGCGAAGCAGCGCCGCGCGACGAGGGCGAGCCGCGAGCACGGGCACCTCATCGGCCGCACGGCGGGCGCGGTGGGCGCGCACTTCGCGCACCGCCAGCGCGATCCACGGCAGGGCAGCCACCGCAACGAATGCGGCCCAGATGGCGAGCGAAGCGCGCCAGTCGGCAAGCTCGGCGATCGGTACGGCCACGAGCGGAGGCACGGCCGCGCCGATCGACATGATCATGGCGTAGGCCGCCGTCATCGAGCCGATGCGGTTCGGCGTGAACTTCTTCACCGCCGCGGGCAACAGTACATTGCCGAATCCCGCGCCGAGCAGCAACACGAGAGTGCCGAGCAGCAGCATCGTGAAGTCGACGGCCGAAGCGCGAACGAGGTGACCCACGATCATCGCGAGCATGGCGAGCAGCAGCGTCGGCTCAAGCTGCAGCCGGCGGGCGAGACGCGGCGCGAGCACGCCCGCGAGGGCGAACGCGATGGGCGGTGCCGTGCCGAGGGCACCGAGCGCGAGCGCGCTCAGGGGAATGTCGGCATCGATCCGACCAGCGAGCGGCGAGAGCGCCGCCACCGGAAGGCGCATCGTCGCGGCGATGAGCACAATGGCGACGATGCCGAGCAGCAGCTCAGATCGACGACCGGAGGGGGTGGCGGTCACCTCGTCATCCTAGGCTGGGCTGCGTGAGTGACTGGGCCCGCTTCTTGCCGCTGAGCAACCGCGACCGCGGCGACGAGAGCGGCGCGGTCGGCGCGTGGGCGCGGCCCGCGGCCGAGCTACTGCAGGCGGTGGCCGAGGCGCTGGATGCCCAGCCTTCGCTCCTCACCGCCGCAACTCTGCGACCCGAGGTCGCGGTCGGCGCCGACGTGCGCGACCTGCTCACCCGCCTCGGCTCACCCTGGTACGTGCGCTGGGCGCGAGCCTGGGGTGTCCTGTCGACACCGAGCGCGACGATCGCGGCCATCGACGACGTCGCGCTGCCGAGCGCCCTGCACGCGAGCGCGCAGGCCCTGGCGGCGCCGGGGGCTCGCGTGAGCATCCGCGATCTCGGACTTGTTGTCGCGGTGGCGCTCGACCTGCAGGCGATGCACGGCGCGCCGGTGAGGGTCGACCCGCTGTCGTGCGGGGCCGTGGCGCTCGACCTCGCTGTGCGATCGCGGCATCCGCAACGCAGCCTCGTGACCGCGCGCACGCTCGCCGCCAGCGATGCCGACTGGCGCGTCGGGCGCGGGCCCGAGCTGCGGTCGACGGGCGCCGCGATCGTGCTCTTTCTTGCGGGCCGCGGAGGTGTGCCGCCGGAGGTGTCGCCCGACGCTGAGGGCCCCTCCGATCTAGGCTGAACGTCGACCGGGTAGACGACCCGGCACGACAGCGAAGAGGAATCTTTCATGGCACAGAACGACGGCTTCGACCTCGGCGACATTGGCGACGTGGTCGGCGACCTCATCAGCGGCAAGGGCTTCGACCTCGCCGCTCTGCAGCCCATCTGGGAGCAGGTGCAGCCGACCCTCAAGGGCCTCGACACCGACCAGATTCTCGACACGATCGGCTCGTGGGCCAAAGACCTCGATCTGCCGCTGCTCGAGAACCTGCCCGACGAGGTCATCGAGAACCTCAAAGACGGCGCGAAGGTTCCGCTGAAGTCGCTCCTGCAGGGCTAACGGCGCTCTAGCTGCCGAGGTCGCCGAGCACGTTCTCGGCGGCCCGGCGGCCCGAGAGCAGAGCGCCATGAACCGTCGACGGATGCTCGCGCGAGGTCGCCTCGCCCGCCAGGTGCAGTCGCTCACCCACGCCTGCCGCGAGGTCATCGCGCATCTCAGGGTCGGAGCCCACCGCAGCGAACGAGTAGGAGCCGCGCGCAAACTCGTCCGCACCCCAGCGCGTGACGAGCACCTCAATAGGTTCGGGAGCACTCGGGTAGGCACTGCGCAGCGTCGCGAGTGCGCTCGCCACCACTTGCTCGTCACTCATCGCATCGACGCTGCGGCCCAGGTCGCCCGCCGCGAAGCCCAGCAATACGGGCACGTCGTCGGCACGCCCGACCGTGACCCAGTCGACCCAGGGGTCGAGGCCGTCGGGCGGCACGATGCCGATCCAGTCGACCGAGTCATCCCAGAAGACCTCGTCGAAAAGCATGAAGACCTTGTTGAGCACACCCATGCCGAGGCCGGCGATCGCGGCCTGCTGTGCTTCGGGCAGGGGCGGGTCAACCGCGATCGCGCCTGACTGCAGCACACCGAGCGGAACCGTCATGATCACCGCGTCGGCCTCGAACGACTCGCTCGCGGTCTGCACGAGCACGCCGTCGTCGCCCCAACTCACGGCCGTCACGACGGCTCCGAGCCGCACGTCGAGCTCGTCGGCGAGCACCTCAGGCACCTGGGCGTAGCCACCCTCGATCATGGCGTCTCCGCCGTCGTATCCCCCGGCTTCGTCGAACCACCAGGCCGAGAGCTCGCTCAGCGGGCCCGCGTACTCGTTCTCGATGGCGCTCGCGGCGAGGTAGCGGATGAGCCGGGCTTCACTCGCGGAAGCCCCACTCGCAGCCGCATCAACCACGCGCTGCAAAGGCTGGTCGACCTCGGTTTCGTATCCTGCTTCGACAGCGGCGTCGAGCCGTGCCCCGGCGCGCGCGAGCGCGGCGTCATCGAGCACCCCGTCAGCGGTCGCGGCATCAAACCCGATCGCCGACTCCACGTCGGTCTCGATGAGCCCCAGGCCGGCATCGTTGACGAGCTCGGTCACGGGGTTGCCGTCAAGCCCGTGAATCCACGAGGCTCCGAGGTCGAGCGCGAAGCCCTCACGCACGATCGTCGCGGTGCGCCCGCCGATACGATCGCGCGCTTCGAGCACGATGACCTCAGCGCCCGAGCGGTACAGATCCCGGGCCGCAGCGAGCCCCGCGACGCCCGCCCCCACCACGATGACCGTGAGCCCGACACCTCGAGTGCTCGACGCCGCTCCGAACGGAGTGCAGGCAGCGAGCGCTGCGGCGGCGGTCGACCCGACCACCACGGCACCGAATTGACGTCGTGACATGTCGTTCATCATGGCGCAGGCAACTCCAGAATCTCGCGGATGCGCAGCTCGTCGCGGCCCATCTGCTCGGCGAGGGCATCCGCCGACTCGAACTTATGCATGGGGCGAATATACGAAACGAACTCGAGCTCAATCGTTGAGCCATACATGTCGACGGTCACGTCAATCGCGTGCGCTTCCACCGTCTTCTCGGGCACATCGCCGAACGTCGGGTTGTTGCCGATCGACACGGCGGCTCCATAGCGTGCGCCGTTGAGGTGCAGCCAACAGGCGTAGACCCCGTCGGCCGGAATGAACCCCTCGGCGTCGCGCGCGAGATTAGCGGTCGGGTAACCGAGGTCGCGACCGCGCTGATGTCCGGGCACGACAAGAGACCGAATACGGTGGTGCCGGCCGAGAGCTTCGCTCGCCTCGTCGAGGCGGCCCTCGTCAAGCAGACGACGGATGCTCGTCGACGACACGCGCGTTCCATCCAGCTCGCACACGTCGTCGACGAGCTCCACGGCAAAGCCCGCGCGCTCCCCCGCGGCCCGCAAACTCTCGACCGTGCCTGCTCCGTGCGCGCCGTAGCGAAAGTCCGCGCCCACGAGCACGAGTTGTGTGGATAGCCCGTGCACCAGCACCTCGTCGACAAACTCGTCGGCCGTGAGTGCCGCAAGCTCGGGCGTGAACGGCAACACGACCACGAGGTCGACGCCGGCGGCAACCAGTGCTTCGGTCTTTTGCGCCGTGCTGAGCAAGGGCTCGGGTGCACTCTCGGGGTGCAGCACCGCGGCAGGGTGTCGGTCAAATGTCACGACCACGGTTCGGCGGCCGTGCGCTTCGGCCGCGAGGTGCTCGAGCACGGCGCGGTGCCCGCGGTGCACGCCGTCGAACTTGCCGATCGTGACGGCACTCGGCTGGGCATCCCGAGGCAGGTTCTCGAGTCCGTGCACGACGACGCCGGTCATGCGACAACCTCGCGGGCACCGCGCCGCGCCCGCGCTACGCGGCGTAGCCACAGCAATCCGAGCACGGGAAGAATGAGGGGGATGAAGGCGTAGCCTCGGCCGAATTGGCTCCACACGGTGTCGTCAGGAAAGAGCGCGGGATCGATGATGCTGAGCGTGCCGACAATGAGCACGCCCGCGAGCTCGAAGGCGATCGCGATCAGTGCGATGCGAAACCAGACGGCGCCGCGCGCCACGAGCGCGATGGTCGCGATCACGTAGACGACGGCGGCGAGCGCCGAGAGCGCGTAGGCGACGGGCGCCTCATCGAACTTGGTGATGACCTGATAGGCCGATCGGCCCAGGGCGGCGAGCGCGAGAATGCCATACACGGCAATCAGCACGCGGCCGATGCCGGAGCTCGTTGATCGAAGGTCGTCGCTCATCGTGCCCAGCCTAAATCAGGCCTGCTGGGCAGGAATCGCACCCATGAGGGCACGCAGAAACCGCCGGGCGATGAGAACGCGCGCGAGCAGCATTCCGGGCAGCAGGGGCCAGCCCCACCACGCTGCGGGCCGCGCGAAGCTGCGCACGGTGAGCCAAACGGAGCCGTCGGCCGTCTGATGCAGGGTGAACGACTCTTCGCCCGAGAATGGATGCCCCGGCAGGGTTCCGACGGCGTACATGACGCGCTGCTCATCTTCTTCGAGCAGCACGACGCGCGTCGGCAGCGGAAGCCACAGGGCACGGCCCACCTCGAGACCCACAACGACAATGTCGCCGGGGCGCACGTGTCGCTCTCCACTCGCGGTGTAGACCTCGTCGCCCGCACCTACCTGTGCCGCCTCAACGGGCTCGCCCGACGCGCCGTACTCGACGTGGTGGTAGGTGAGTTCAGCATCCCCCACGCTCACAGGGGTGATTCGCACGCCCATGCCCGCGCCTCGATACACCCCACCCGTGAGCAACTCGTCGACGGCGTAGTTCCAGCGCTCATCACCGTGGCCGATGCGACCACGCATCTCGAGCGGGCGGTAGCCCTGCGGCGGATACTGCATCAGATCGGGCGCCTGGCTCGCACCGACGGCTGCGTAGGTCACCGACTGTTGCTGGCGGGCGCTGTCGCGAGAGCTGTCGGCGGTCACATACCCCAGCGTACGGCGCGCTACCGTGGAAAAATGCCCCACGACGGTCGCCCCATCGCCTTGTCGCCGACGCAGCGGATGCTCATCTCGACGATGCTCGACGAGCTTGCGCCCGCTCGACCTGACCTCGCCCGTCAAGCGGCTTCGGCACGAGCGATCTCGAACTGCGACTGCGGATGCCCATCGATCGACATCGTGACGGCCCCGCAATCAGCCCTCCTCGTGACTGACGCGTCGCGCGACACCCCACCTCTCGACGACGTTGATCTCTTCGCCTTCTCGCCCGACGGCGGGCTGTATGCGGTTGTGAGCGTGCGCAACGGTCAGCTCACCGAGCTCGACTGCACGTCTCACGGAGACACCCCGCCTTTCCCACGCGAACTGCCAGACCTTCACGGCTGGACCTTCAGCGGCCAGCGCGTCGGCTGGAGCGGCCGCTCAGACGCGTGAGCCTCGGGCCATCTCTTTGGCGGCACTCCTGAATCCCAGGAAGAAAACGAGCAAAGTCGATCGTTCTTCCTACGATTCGGGAGTGTGCGCAAGAAGACTCCTGCGCCGAGCGCTGCACGGGCAGGCGGGGCGCGGCGCGCGGCGCGAGTACGGGCTACCCGCAGCGTGCGCGGGTAAGGCCTGCGCGCCGCGCGCGGGAAAGCGCTGCGCTGGGCGCGGGGCGCGGAACGTGCGTCGAGCGCGGCGCGCGCGTGCAGCGTGGGGCGTGCTACAGCCCGAGGTGCTCGCTGAGCGCTTCGACGATGAGGCCGTGGTCGATCTCGTGCGGAAGACCCGAGACGGCAATCGTGCCGACGACCCCGACGCCGCGAATGGCAAGCGGGAAGCCGCCGCCGTGGCCAGCGAACTGGCGCGGATCCATCCACGGTGCCGACTCGAGTTCGTGCCCGTCGAGAATCGTGAACCGCAAGCCCACGAGGTAGCTCGAGGCGCCGAACTCGCGCACCGTGCGCTTCTTGCGCTCAATCCACACGTCGTTGTGCGCCGAGGTGCCGGGCAGCGCACAGTGGAAGAGTCGCTGCTCACCCAGTGCGATGTCGATCGTGATGGCCTGGCCACGCGCGAGGGCGCGGTCGCGCAGGCTCGAGCCGAGCATCCACGCGTCATCGTGGCTGAAAGTCGTGAATTGCAGGCGTTCTTCTTGCGCGATGACCTCGGCGATGAGGGCTTCGCGCGCAGCGCGGTCGGTAGTCATGTGCTCAGTGTGGCGCACGCGCGAGAGCACGCAAATAGCGTCGCGTGTAGATCGCTTGCACGAGGCGCAGCACGGGAGCGCCGAGCATCCAGATGCCGGGGGCCGGGCGCGAGAACCCTTGCACGATGACGCGAACGACGCCGGCGTCGTCGATCGTCACGAGAAAGGCTTCTTCGCCGCGTTCGGGATGCCCCGGCAGGGTTCCGTAGACGAACCCCCGCCGCGCCGGCTCATCGACCAGCGCGAGCACGCGCGCGTAGGCCTTCACCGGCACGACGCCCAGCAGCGGAATCGTCAGCGTCACGTCGTCGCCGACGACCACCCGCGGTGTGCTGACACGGATGCCCGCTCCGCGCTGCAGCCCCCACGCGAGCACCTCGGCCGCCGCCGACGCCCACCGCTCGGCACCCGAGCCAATCGCGGCCTCGTGTCGAAACGCCCGGAACCCCGCGGGCACCCCTTCGGGCTCGAGGTTCAGGCTGCCGCCGGTGGGCGCGTAACTCAGCTCAGGTCGCGCCACAGCATCCACCGCCTCGGCCCTACTTCTTCTCTTTCGCCTTTTCGACGTCTCCCGACAGCGCAGCGATGAAGGCCTCTTGCGGAACCTCGACGCGGCCCACCATCTTCATGCGCTTCTTGCCCTCTTTTTGCTTCTCGAGCAGCTTGCGCTTGCGGGTGATGTCACCGCCGTAGCACTTGGCGAGAACGTCTTTGCGCATGGCGCTGATTGACTCGCGCGCGATGATGCGGGCGCCGATTGCGGCCTGAATCGGCACCTCGAACTGCTGACGCGGAATGAGCTTCTTAAGGCGCTCGGTCATGAGCACGCCGTAGGCGTAGGCCTTCTCGCGGTGCACGATCGCACTGAACGCGTCGACGGCTTCGCCCTGCAGCAAAATGTCGACCTTCACGAGGTCAGCTTCTTGGTCGCCCGCGGGTTCGTAGTCGAGGCTCGCGTAGCCAGCCGTCTTGCTCTTCAAGTGATCAAAGAAGTCGAAGACGATCTCGCCGAGCGGCATCGTGTACTTGATCTCGACGCGATCTTCACCGAGGTAGTCCATGCCAATGAGGTTGCCGCGGCGGCTCTGGCACAGCTCCATGATCGTGCCGACATAGTCTTTCGGCGCCAAGATGGCCGCGCGCACCATGGGCTCGCTCACGGCCGCGATCTTGGCGCCCGTCGGAAACTCGCTGGGGTTCGTGACGGTGAACTGCTTCTTGTCGTCGGTCGTGACCTCGTAGGTCACGCTCGGAGCCGTCGAGATGAGGTCGAGGCCAAACTCGCGCTCGAGCCGCTCGGTCACGATCTCGAGATGCAGCAACCCCAAGAAGCCACAGCGGAAGCCGAAGCCGAGCGCCACCGAGGTCTCGGGCTCGTAGTTGAGCGACGCGTCAGACAGCTTGAGCTTGTCGAGCGCCTCACGCAGCACGGGGTAGTCACTGCCGTCGATCGGGTAGAGCCCCGAGAAGACCATGGGCTTGGGGTCGGTGTAACCGGCCAGAGCCGTCGTCGCGGGCTTCTGCGCGTTCGTGACCGTGTCGCCGACCTTCGACTGGCGCACGTCTTTCACTCCCGTGATGAGGTACCCCACCTCGCCCACACCCAAGCCCTTGCTGGGGGTCGGCTCGGGCGCGCTCACACCGATTTCGAGCAGCTCGTGCGTGGCCCTGGTTGACATCATCTGGATGCGTTCGCGCGGGCTGAGCCGGCCATCCACCATGCGCACATAGGTCACCACGCCGCGATACGAGTCGTAGACCGAATCGAAAATCATCGCGCGAGCCGGAGCGTCGGGGTTGCCCGTCGGCGCGGGAATCTGCCGCACGACCTCATCGAGCAAGCCTTCGACGCCCATTCCCGTCTTACCGCTCACGCGCAGCACATCAGCCGGGTCGCCGCCAATGAGCCCCGCGAGCTCTTTCGCGTACTTCTCGGGGTCGGCCGCCGGCAGGTCGATCTTATTGAGCACGGGGATGATTGTCAGATCATTTTCGAGCGCCAAGTAGAGGTTCGCGAGGGTCTGGGCCTCGATGCCCTGAGCCGCGTCGACGAGCAGAATGGCGCCCTCACACGCGGCAAGTGAGCGGCTCACCTCGTAGGTGAAGTCAACGTGGCCGGGCGTGTCGATCATGTTGAGCGCGTAGGTGACGGGCTTGCCGCCCTCTTCGGGTGCGAGCGCCCAGGGCATGCGCACGGCCTGGCTCTTGATGGTGATGCCGCGCTCACGCTCGATGTCCATGCGGTCGAGGTATTGCGCGCGCATGTCGCGGTCGCTCACGACTCCCGTGATGCCGAGCATGCGGTCGGCAAGGGTCGACTTGCCGTGGTCGATGTGAGCGATGATGCAGAAGTTGCGAATCAGCGTCGGGTCGGTCGCGGCGGGGGCGAGCGGCGTGAGGGCGCGAGGAGACATTTGGTGACATTCTCCCATGAGGCCGGGCCGCCCGCAGACCGTCGAGTGGCCGACAGCACAGAGCACCTGGTAACGTAAGCGGTTGGCTTGCGTGTCAGAAAGCCCTCTCTCTTTCGACACGGAATGCGGCTGGGATTTTCGCCGCGATGTTCGCATCGCACCGGCACCCCACCCCGGCCGCTCACACACACCGTTCCTGAAGAAGAAAGCACACACGTGGCAAACATCAAGTCGCAGATCAAGCGCATCAAGACCAACCTCAAGGCGCAAGAGCGCAACAAGGCGATCAAGAGCGAGCTCAAGACCGCCATCCGTCGCACCAACGAGGCTGTGGCCTCGGGCGACAAGGCCACCGCTGAGGCCGCCCTCAAGACGGCGACCAAGAAGCTCGACAAGGCCGTGAGCAAGGGCGTCATTCACGAGAACCAGGCGGCGAACCGCAAGTCGTCGATCGCCAAGAAGGTTGCGGCGCTCTAGCCCCACCCCGATTCGCACAACGCCCTCGCCGGTTCGCCGGTGGGGGCGTTGTTCTTTGTGCTCGGTGCCCGGCGGTGAGCGCGACACGCCCGGCCACGAGCGCGACGCGCTCGGGCGCGCCAGAAGCTAGTCGGGAACGCCTCGGGTCGCGACGACCCGCACGAGCGACTCGACCGCGTAGATCGGGTCGCGCGCCGCACCCTTAACGGCGGCATCCGTCTCAGCGGCGGCGAGAATCGCGCGACCGAGGCCCTCTTCCGTCCAACCCTGCAGGTCACGCCGCGCGCGGTCGACCTGCCACGGCGCGAGCCCGAGTTGCGCGGCCGTCTGCGCACCAGAGCCGCGCGTGCCGCCCACCTTTGCCATCGTGCGCAGCTTCATCGCAAAGGCCGCGACCATCGGCACGGGGTCAGCGCCCGTCGCGAGCGCGTGACGCAAGAGCCCCAGCGCTTCGCCGTGCCGCCCCGCGATGGCGGCGTCGGCAACGGCGAACGAGTTGGTCTCGACGCGACCGCCGTAGTACTTGGCCACCGTCTGCTCGGTGATCTCACCCTCGGTGTCGGCCAGCAATTGCTGGCACGCGCCGGCAAGCTCGGCGAGGTCGTCGGTGAAGGCGCTCACGAGCGTGCGCAGCGCGGCGGGTGCGATCGCCCGGCCCGCGTGACGGAACTCGGCCGCCGCAAAGTCGGCACGATCGCTGTCGCGCTTGAGCTCACTGCACAGCACCTCGATGCCGCCGCCCGTGCCCTGGCGAATGGCGTCGAGCAGTTTCTTGCCCCGCACTCCCCCGCCGTGGCGAATCACCACGACGACGTCGTCAGCCGGGGCCGCTATGTACTCGAGGGCCTCTTCGAGGAAGGCGTCGTTCATCGTGGCGGCACCGTCGACGCGAATGAGTCGGGGCTCGCCGAAGAGTGACGGGCTTGCCAGGGTAATGAGCTCCCCGGGCGCGTAGGCGTCGGCGCGCAGGTCGTGCACCTCGAGGCTCGCGTCGCGCTCGCGCAGGGCATCCCGCAGCAAGCGGTTTGCCCGCTCGGCCAAGAAGTCTTCGGGGCCCGTGACGAGAATGACCGGGGCCGAGCGAATCTGGTGCCATGCCACCTGCGGGATGCTCGCCGCAACCCGCGCAGACCCCGCGGGCTTCTTCGGCGCAGCCATGGGGCTCCTCGTGGTTGGCGAACTCGGCAGGCCCAGCCTACCCAGGGCCGCCGACACTGCCCCGCTCGACCCAAACCCGCAGCGCGAGCCCGTCGCCGCTCGCTCGCGTGCTCGCCGCGATGAGCGCGAGGCCGTGCAGGTCGCTGCGGACGACCGTGGAGCCAGCGGAATCCAGCACAGCGAGCGCCGTAGGCGCCGGGTGCCCATAGGTATTGTCAGCGCCCACGCCAATGAGCGCGAGGGGCGCCTCGAGATCGGTGTAGAGCTGCTCAAACTGGTCGGGTGACCCGTGGTGGCTGACCTTGATGATGTCGACGGCGGCGAGGTCGTGGGCGGCGGCGAGCATGCGTTGGGCATCCGCGCCCAGGTCGCCGAGCGCGAGCATGCTCGGGCATTCGTCGCACGAGGGCATGCCGCGCAGGTCGACGACGATGCTCGCGTCATTGCCGGGCTCGACCCCTCGATGGGCGGGCGGCCACAGCACGCGCCAGCGGTAGTCACCAAGCATGCCATGCGCGCCTTCCGTCACCGAGTCGGTTGCGGCGCCGCCTGCGGCCAGCTGCTCGACGACGCGCTCATCGCTTTCGCGACCCGTGGGCCCGACGAGCACCCGATCAACGCGACCGACGAGGGCAGGGGTACCGCCCGCGTGATCGAGGTCGAAGTGCGTGAGCACGAGCAGGTCGATGCGGCCGATACCGAGCGTGTCAAGGCACGCGTCGAGTAGCTCGGGAACGGCTCCGGTATCGATGAGCGCGACCGCCTCGCCGCTGCGCACAAGCACGGCGTCACCCTGGCCAATGTCGCACTGCGCGACACGCCAATCGCCCGGCCGCCCGAGAGCGTGCAGAGCGGCGGTGCCCGCGGTCGCGACCATGACCACAACCATCGCTGCCGCCGCGGCGATCGCCACGCGGCGGCGCACGCGCGGAGAGCCGAGAGGAGCCGGAACGCCGCACGCCACGAGCACGGCCGCCGTGAGCACCGCGAGCAGCACGGCTCCCCCGGCGCCCTCGGGCCACGGAACGACGGCACCGGGGAGGTCAGCGCACACACGCGCAATGCCCGCAATCCAGGCGGCGGGAAGCCACGCGATGCCCGCCACGAGCACCGCGAGCGGCGGGGCGATCGGCGCGAGCAAGCACGCGATCATGCCCACGATCGTCGCGACGGGCGCTGCGGGTGCCGCGAGCATGTTGGCGATCACACCGACGAGGGGCACTTCGGGCGCGAGCAGAATCAGCACCGGCTGGCACGCGAGTTGCGCCGCGAGCGGCACCGCAATGGCGAGGGCGAGCGGAGCGGGCAGCACCCGCTCGAGCACCGCCGCGAGCGGCCCGGCGAGCACGAGCAGCGCCGCGGTCGCGAGAACGGAGAGCACGAATCCGTACTCGCGCGCGATCCACGGGTCGAGCACCACGATGCCGAGCACGGCAAGCCCGAGCACCGGAAGGCCACGCGCCGGTCGACCACTGACAAGCGCGAGCAGCACGACGCTCGCCATCACCGCGGCGCGCACAACGCTCGGCTCGGGAGTCACGAGCACGACGAATCCGCCCAACGCGACGAGCGCCGCGACGACGCGCACCGGGCGCGGCCACCGTGCGAGCGCTCCGAGTCCGAGCACGAGACCAACGACGATCGCGCAATTGGCCCCCGACACCGCCGTCAGGTGACTCAGCGCACTGCTCTTCATGTCGGCGTCGAGGTCGTCACTCACGGCGGTCGTGTCGCCGATCGCCAGCCCCGGCAAGAGGTCAGCACCGTCGCCCGCGAACGGTGCCATGAGCGCGAGAAAGCCTGCGCGGAGGCTGTCGGCCCCCGCCACGAGCGCCGGGGCCGAAGCCACCGGTTCGAGGGTGGTGACGGGCCGCACCAGGGCAACGCGGTCGTCGCCGGCGTCGAGAGCGATGAGTCGCACGCGCCCCTCAAACCGAGCGCCCAACGACTGGCGCTCGGTGATCTCGAGGCCGAGAACGCGCACGGGAACCCGAACCGCCACGAGCCCGGCCTCGGTGCGCACCGCGACCACGAGCGCGTCAGCACTCACTCCGCCCCAGCCGCCGCCCACGCCGCTGTGCGCGGGGGGCGGCACGACCGACTGCTCGAGTTCGAGCACGACCGACACGGTGCCGCCATTCTCGAGCACCTCGGCCAACGCGGGTGGCGTGCGCGCGGGTGCTGCGAGAGCAACCGCGGCCGCCATGACCGCGATCGCGAGCACGCTCGGGATGCTCGCGACGAGCACCCCGCGCGCCCGAGCCGCGCGGCGTGAGCGCGCGAGCGTCGCGCCGCCGGGCTGCTCTGGGCCCGCGCTCGGCATCCGTGACCTCCACAGCCACGCGAGCCCGCCGAGCGCCACGGCCACGGCCGCGAGCATCACGGCCACGGCGACCCCCGGCACCCCCACGAGCACGACCGCGGTGAGCCACCCGGCGAGGGCGGGGATCGCGAGGCGAGCATCCACGACCCGCTCGCGCGCTACCGGTAGCCGCTCGTCGGCGCCGACCGCCACCCTCACACCGTGGCCTGGTCGCGCATGCCGTCGAGCGTCTTCTCACCGATGCCGCTCACGGCCGAGAGCTCGTCGACGCTGCGAAACGGGCCGTTTTCGTCGCGCCAGGCGATGATGCGGGCGGCAAGGGCGGGACCGACGCCGGGCAGTGTCTCAAGCGCCGCGGCATCGGCCGTGTTGATGTTGACGCGACCATCAGCGGCAACCCCGCTGCCAGCACCCGGCACCGAGACCGGAACCTCTCCGACGCGGGGCACCCGCAATTGCTCGCCGTCGGCCACGACACGCGCGAGGTTGACACCCGTCAGGTCGGCGTCGGCCGCGGGGCCTCCCGCGCTCGCGATGGCGTCGACGACGCGGCTGCCGAGCGCGAGCTCGACAATGCCCGGCTCGGCCACGGCGCCGATGACGTGCAGCACGACGACATCCACCGCAACCGCGTCACGCGGTTCGTCGGCCGTCGACGTGACCGCGGCAACCTCGACGGTCTGGCCGCCCGGGGTCATGACGGAACCCACGACCGCAGCGCCGACGCCCAGCAGCGCGAGCACGACGACTCCGCCAAGGGCAGCGCGCACGCGCAGCGAACGGCGGGGAGGGCCGAGCTCAGCAGTCACGCGCGCAGGCTAGGCCTGCGGCACGCGCGGCCGCGCCCCGAAGGACGCGACGCGAGGATTACGGCTTGACGGTAGCGATGTTGACGATGCGCGGAGCGCGCGCGATCACTTGCGCAATCTCGCGGTCGCCCACGGCCCGCTTGACGGGCTCCGACGCCCGAGCCAAGGCCTCGAGTTCGTCGTTGCCGATCGTGGGGCTAACCTCGAACTTGTCGCGCATCTTGCCGTCGACCTGCACGATCGCCGTCACCGTCTCGTCGATGAGCAGCATCGGGTCGGCCTTGCGCCAGCCCGCGAAAGCGACGAGCCCGTCGCGGCCCGCAGCCTCGTCGCGCTTACCGAGCCGGTGCCACATGTCTTCTGCGGTGTAGGGCGCGAAGAGCGAGAGGGCAATGGCAACGGTCTCGACGGCCTCGCGCACGGCAGCGTCGGCCGGGCCGGCGCCCGTGTCGACGGTCTTGCGAATGGCGTTGACGAGTTCCATCGTGCGCGCCACGGCCACGTTGAACTTGAAGGCTTCGATGAGCCCGGGAACATCGGCCAAGAACCGGTGCGTCACCCGGCGCAAAGCCTGGTCGCCCGTAGCCGGGTCGGCATCCACCGGCGACGTCACCTCGCCCGAGAGTCGCCAGGCACGCGCCAAGAACTTCTGCGAGCCGGTGACCGAGACGTCGCGCCAGTCGATGTCGTCTTCGGGCGGGCCCGCAAACGCCATCGTCAAGCGCACGGCATCGACGCCGTAGCTGTCGAGCTCTTCGGTGAAGTAGACGAGGTTGCCCTTCGACTTCGACATCTTGGCGCCGTCGAGAATGACCATGCCCTGGTTGAGCAGGGCGCTGAACGGCTCGGTGAAGCTCACGTAGCCGAGGTCAAAGAGCACCTTCGTGATGAAGCGCGCGTAGAGCAAGTGCAGAATCGCGTGCTCGACGCCACCGACGTATTGGTCGACCGGGGCCCACTTCTCGGCGAGTGCCGGGTCGAAGGCCTGCGTGCTGTCGCCGGGGTTCAAGAAGCGCAAGAAGTACCACGACGAGTCGACGAAGGTGTCCATCGTGTCGGTGTCACGGCGAGCCGGCTGGCCGTCGGGCGTGGTCGTCTCGACGAACGAGGCAACGCCACCGAGCGGCGAGGTGCCCTTGGGCTTCATGTCGATGCCCGCGGCGTCGGGAAGCAACACCGGCAGAGCATCCAGCGGCACGGGCACTTCGGTGCCGTCGTCGGTGTACATGATCGGGATCGGCGTGCCCCAATAGCGCTGGCGGCTGATCAGCCAGTCACGAAGGCGATAGGTCTTGGATGCCCGCCCCGTGCCGCGCTCTTCGAGCAACTCAATCGCCCGCTTGATGGCGTTCTGCTTGCTGAGGCCGTCGAGCGGCCCCGAGTTGATCATGCGCCCGTCGCCCGTGAGCGCCTCGCCGGTGGCCAAGGGGTCAAGCGCGGGGATTTCTCCCGACTCGAGCATCTCGGGCGTGATGACCGGAATTGCGCCCGTCACGGGAGCGTTCGTGTCGACGACGACCGTCACGGGCAGGCCGTGAGCGCGAGCGAAGTCGAGGTCGCGCTGGTCGTGCGCAGGCACGGCCATGATGGCGCCGTGACCGTAGTCGGCGAGCACGTAGTCGGCAGCCCATACGGGGATGCGCTCGCCCGTGACCGGGTTGATCGCGAAGCGGTCGAGGAAGACGCCTGTCTTCTCGCGCGAGGTGTCTTGACGGTCGATCTCGGTCTTCTTCTGCACCTCGTCGAGGTAGGCCTGAAAGGCCATGCGCACCTCAGGGGTCGAGCCCGCGGCGAGCTCGGCCGCGAGGTCGCTGTCGGGCGCGACGACCATGAAGGTGGCACCGAAGAGCGTGTCGGGGCGCGTCGTGAAGACCGTCACGGGGCTGTGGTGGCCCTCAATGACGAAATCGACGTCGGCGCCCGTCGAGCGGCCGATCCAGTTGCGCTGCATCGTGAGCACCTTCGACGGCCACGCGCCCTCGAGCTGGTTGAGGTCGTCGAGCAGGCGGTCGGCGTAGTCGGTGATCTTGAAGTACCACTGCGTGAGCTTCTTCTTCTCGGCAATCGCGCCACAGCGCTCACACGCACCGTCGACAACCTGCTCGTTCGCGAGCACGGTCTGGTCGTTGGGGCACCAGTTGACCCAGCTGGCCTTGCGGTACGCGAGTCCCTTTTCGTACATCGTCAAGAACAGCCACTGGTTCCAGCGGTAGTACTCGGGGTCTGAGGTGTGCAGCACGCGGCTCCAGTCGAAGCTCGTGGCATACCGCTTCATTGAGGCCTTTTGCTGCGCGATGTTCTCGTAGGTCCACTGGCGAGGGTCAGCACCGCGCTTGATGGCGGCATTCTCGGCGGGCAGGCCGAATGAGTCCCAGCCGATCGGGTGCAACACCGTAAAGCCCTGCTGGCGCCAGTAGCGCGCCACAATGTCGCCGAGCGCGTACACCTCAGCGTGCCCCATGTGCAGGTCGCCGCTGGGGTACGGGAACATGTCGAGCACGTACTTGCGCGGCTTGCTGTCGGCCGGGTCGTCAACGGTGAACGGCTGAAGCTCGTCCCAAATCGGAGCCCAGTGGGCTTCGATGCGGGCCGGGTCGTAGGCGTTCTCGTCGGGGTGCAGCTCGTCGGTCACGTCAGGGTCTCGATTCACAGGGGTGCGGGGTGCCAAGGCAGAAATGCCAGATTACCGCGTGCCGTGCTCCGCGTCCCCCGCGAGCGCTCGCAGCAGCGCGGCGGCCTTCAAGCGCATCTCGGCCACTTCGGCGAGCGGCTCGCTCAACGCCGTGACGCCACCGCCGGCCCCGACCGTTGCCGTGGCGCCCTCGATGATGATGCTGCGAATGACCATGGCGAGATCAGCGGTGCCGTCGGCGCCGAGGTAGCCGAAGGCTCCCGAGTAGATGCCGCGGGGGGCGCGCTCGAGATCGGCGAGCAGCTCGATGGCGCGTCGCTTGGGTGCGCCCGTCATTGAGCCAGCGGGCAGGCAGGCGGCGACAGCATCCAGAACATCGAGGCCCTCGAGCAGTCGACCCTCGACCGTGCTGACCAGTTGGTGCACATGGGCATAGCTCTCGACCTCGAGCAGACCCGTGACGGCGATCGAGCCGAGTTCGCTCACGCGCGAGAGGTCATTGCGCATGAGGTCGACGATCATGAGGTTCTCGGCCTGCTCTTTGTCGCTGGCCGCGAGCTCGGCGGCGAGCGCCGCGTCACGCTCGGGGTCAGCGTCACGCGGACGCGTTCCCTTAATCGGACGCGTCTTCACGACACCGTCGGCGACGCGTAAGAAGGTTTCGGGGCTCGCACTCAACAGCGTGGTGCCAGCGATGCTCAGCAGGGCCCCGTGGTGTGCGGGGCTCGATCGCCGCAGTCGGCGGTAGATCGCGAGAGCGTCGAGAGGTTCGCCGTCAGCGCTCTGCACGCTCGATTGCGTCGTCAAACACAATTGATACGCGTCACCCTCGCGAATCGACAGCTGGCACTGCCGCACGAGATCGGCGTAGTTCGCATCGGTATCGCGTTCGACGATCGGGCCGAGCGGCACCACTGCAGCGGGCGGGTCGACGGATGCTGTCGCCGCCCGCGCCAGCACCGCGAGCATCGCGTGCCGCCACTCGTCGAGCTCGCCGCTCCACTCGCCCGTGCCGCTGTCGCTGTCGTCGAGCGCCACGAGTCGGGCGCTGCCCGTCGAATGGTCGAACGCCACGCCGCGGTCGACGCGCAGCCAGGCCGCGCGGTGGTTGCTCGGCACGAGCGGAACGGGCATGCCCATGGTCTCGTCGCGCAGCTCGTAGCCGAACCAGCCAATGAGCCCGAGGGGCACCGGGTCGCCGCCGGCCGACGTCTCAGCGGGGAGCGCTGCGAGCTCGGCGCGCAGTTGTGGCAGCACGGGCGCAGCGTGGTCGAGCGCGACCGCGTGACCCATCGCAACGAGGCTGCGGCCCGTGAGCGCGCCGAGGCCCGAGTCAAGCCACACGAGCCCGTCGAGCAAGGAGGCGTCGGCCGCAAGCGCCATGACGAGCGCCTCGGCGCTCGGGGGCGCCGCGATCGGATGCTCGAGAACGCCGCGCCGCATACCCTCAATGCTATGAGCGTGCTCGGCGAAGGGTGGCACCCGTGGCGGCCGAGCGCCGACACGCCGTGGGTCGAGCTCGACTGGTGCGACCCGCACGAGGGCCGGCTACTCGTCGCCGACTCGTGGCGCGTGGTCGACGGGCGCGTTCGCGGCCTCGATCGGCATCGCGAGCGCTTCCTGTCGTCAACTGGCCGACACCGCACCGACGGCGAAGCATTTTGGCGTGACGTTCTCGCTGCACTCCCCCGCACGGGCGACTGGTTTCCGCGGGTCGAGCTGCGAGAACGCGCCGACGGCACGCAGCTGGGCCTGCGACTGCGACCGACTCCCCCGACGAGCACTGAGGTCGTCGTTGCGACCGCCCCACATGACCCGCGCACGCAGCCTCTCGTAAAGGGTCCTGACCTTGACTCCCTGCAAGCCCTGCGTGTGGCTGTGCAGCCGAGCGGCGCCGGCGAGGCAATCATCGTGGATGCTCGCGGCGCCATCATCGAGGGCGCCTACAGCGGCCTGCTCTGGTGGAAGGGCGAGACGCTCATGCGTCCGCGAGATGCGATGCCGCGCATCCCGAGCGTGACGGTGCACCTCGTGCTCGACGCCGCGCGCGCCGCCGGAGTTGAGCTCGCCGAGGCCGAGGCGCTTCCCGCCGAGCTCGAGGGCTGCGAACTCTGGGTGTTGAGCGCTCTGCACGGCCTTCGAGCTGCCTCACGATGGATCAATGGCCCCGCGCTTGCCCTGCCAGACCACGCACAACGCGGCCGACGGTGGCTCGACGCGGCTTGGCGTGACATCGGTTCCACGTCACCCACATTGGGGGGGTAGCGAATCCTTCGGATGCGAGCGCCCCTCCGCATAGACTGAGCGGGCCAGATTGGGGTCTGGCACCAGAGGGGGATCTGACGTGTCCGACGATGAATACGGCCGAGTGCCTGCGGGATGGTATCCCGATCCGCTTGGCCTGCCGCAGCTGCGGTGGTGGGACAACCACGCCTGGACTGAGCACGTCTCTGACGCGCGCCAGCCCATGATGCCCTCGCAGACGGCCGCGGCGACGATGTTCGCTGACGACGACCTGCCCTCACGCCGCGCCATGCGTGACACCGATTCTGACTTCGTCGACGACGTTCCTGCTGAGCAGGCTCTGGGTGCCGGCCTTCGCCAGCTTCCGCCGCCGAGCGACGACGACGACATTCCGCTCGTCACCCCCGCCGCTCAAGCCGCGTCAGCCTCCGCCGCTACGGCCACAGAGTCGCCTTCTGCCGCAGCGAGCACGGCCGCGAGTGCCGCTGACGCGTTCGCCGCCGCCGCGTTCGCCGACCTGCACGCCCAGTCAGCCGCGACGACAACGACCGGCCAGCCGAGCATGCCCTGGATTCCCGTGCAGAACGAGGTTGGTTCGGCGGGGTACTCATCGGCGCCCGGCTACGGCTCGGCCCCTGGCGGCCCGGCGTCGGTGCCGAGCTGGACAGAGTCTCCGATCTCGGCGAGCGACCCCGGCCGCCGCGGAACCCAGCAGACAGTCGGCACCACCGCCCTGCACCTGCAGACCGTCGAGGTCTGGGCGATTGTCTTGCTGCCCATGCTGCAGTTGCTGCTGAGCTTGCTCGTTGTGGCGGCCTTTGCCACCGGCCCGAGCGTTGCCTTCATGGCAGCGATCTGGCTGGGGCCGGTGCCCGTTGTGGTCGCCCTCGCCCTCTTCGATGCGCGCTCCCTTCGACGGCGCGGCATCGACCGCCCCGCCTCCGGATGGTGGGCGGTGCTCGGTTCACCGATTTATCTCATCGCACGCGCCGTGCGGCTGAGCCGGCTCTCGAGCGCGGCGTACGGCCCGGTGGGTGTGTCGCTGCTTCTCGGTGGCCTGATTGGCGCATCGATTCTTGCCGTTCCCGGTCTCGTCATCGCCGCTTTCCCTGCTCTGTTCGCGAATGAGGCCTCCGACAGCATCGAGTTCACTGCTCGCAGCATTGGCGGCACCATGATGGTCGAGTGCCCGCCGACCCCGCCCTTGTTCATTGGCCAGCAGCTTCGCTGTCCTGCGACCGATGTCAACGGCAACGACGTGGTGATCACCGTGAGCCTTCAACGCTCAAACGGATGGATCGCCTGGCAGGTTGACGACTGGGGCGTCTTCAGCTTGACCCGCTAACCGCCCACGGCAGTCGGCCCGAGGATTCGACTGCAGCCACACCTCAATGAGGAAGACCGGAGCACTGTGAGGACACCACCACCCACGAGCACCCCTGTGGAGGTGCCTGCGGGCTGGTATGCCGATCCGGTTGAAGTGGCCGCGTCAGGATTCGCTACGCAACGGCGGTGGTGGGATGGCGCGCAGTGGACCCAGCACGTGGCTCCGCTCGCAACACCCGTGAGTCCGGCTGTCTCGAACGAGACGCTTGCGGCCGTGACGGCTGCGAGCGCCGCCGCAGTGGGCTCGTCGAGCCGGCCATCGAGCGCCGCGATCGCCTCGTCAGCCGCCGTTGGCCTGGCTCCGGCAACCGTGACGCCGGGCGACTCGACGCGCGCCGCCGAGTCGATGCCGTTGCACGCGCTCGACCCGGCTTCGGGTAAGCCCGCGCGATCAGCCAACGCGGTGCGAACCTTCACGCCGCCTGCTGACCCCCCTCAGGCCGAGGCGGTGCACTACGAACCGTTCTCGATGCGCGATCGACTCACGGCCGCGGCTCACCGCTCACACCGCGAGCTGCGAAACCCGCGCCACTTGCCCGTGAACACGGTTTCGGTCTGGCTCATGGCCACCATGCCCATCACGCAAGCGCTCATGGTGTTGTGGGCCGTCACTGCACTACCTGCCGCGAGCGCACTGTGGGCGACCGCGATCGCGATTGTCACTTCGGCCATCCTGACGGCTGCTCTCGCTTCTCACGACACGCGCCTCATGAGGAGCGCGGGTCACGCCCGCACGGCTCCGTTGCTCACAGCCATCGTCGCTCCCCCGGTCTACCTCGGTATGCGCGGCCTGCGGGCGCTTCGGGCAACGGGAGTTCCGCCGTGGCCACTCGTCGTCTGGCTCGCGACTCAGCTCACGGTCTTTGGGGTGTGGGTGACCGTCGAGCCCGCAGCACTGCAAGCCGTGCAAGCTGCGCTCAACGGTCTCTCATAGTCAGCACAGATTCGCGTCATCGAGCCACCGTAGGCTCGAGCTATGGACGAGGGGCGCAACCGCCGAGGCGCGAGCCTCGAGGTACTGCGCGCTGAGGCTCACGACGAACTCACCACGGTCATCCACGCACGTGCCCGGGGCGGCGACGACCCGTGGGACTTCATCCCCGACCTACCGACGGTCGATGAACTGGTCGTGTGGATGCTCCGTGCTGAACGCATTCGCGACGACGATGGTCGCCTGCCAACGCCCGCGCGTGACTACCGGGTGCTGCGCCAGATTGCGCTTGACCACCCCGAACTCACGACCACGGTCTGGACAATGTTGGGCCGTCTGGCTCACTGAGGTGCGGCGATGTGCCCGCTCGCTGAGGCGCAATCGGCACAAAAAGGTGAGTTTTTGTGTCCCCCTAAGAGGGGACCCGCCCACTCTGCCGCTGTGATCCCAAGAGTTCTACCATTTAAGTCGGCAGAGACGTGCTCGTTCTACCCGCTCCGCACTTCTCACTCCCCCTGCCGTAGTGCTGTTGAGGATTCCCGATGACCCACTCGCACAATCCCGAACCAGGGTGGTACGACGACCCTGAGGTTGCCCTGCGCCTGCGCTGGTGGGACGGCACCATATGGAGCCACCACACGCGGCCCAAGCCCGTGATCGAGCATCCCGCCGAGCATGCGATCACCGGCCACGTCACCACCCTCGGTGGTTCTGCTCCCGGGTCGATGGTGATCGCCGCACCTCTCGAGGTTCAGCCATACAACTACTCGGCCCCGTACTCGTGGTCCCCCGGTTCAGCTACTGGGCCGGAGTTCACGCAGCCTGTGACCGCGCAGGCTATGGTCTACGAGCCTGAGGGGTCGATCACTCCCGCCGCATGGGCCCTCGCTGCAACTCCGCTGGTGACCCTGCTGGCGCAGGCCGCCGCGGCGGTGCTCTCGGGGTTCGAGTCCACGCCGTTCATGTGGATCGCCGGCGCTGCGCTCATTCCCATTTTCTGGATCATCATCTGGGTGCGCCGCGACCTCATCACGCTCGACGAGTGGGGTCACTTGCGTCGCGCGCACTGGGCGTGGGCCTTTCTCGGCGACATCGGCTACCTCACCGCGCGAACCATCGTCGTGCGTCGCCAAACGGGTGGCCACGGCTGGGCGCCGCTGCTGACGAATCTCACGCTGACCGCCGTGCTCATCAACGTGGGAATCTTCACGCCCGTGTTTGAGGTGCTGCGCGGCGCCATGATGTAGCGCGGCCCGCGTTACAGGCGGCGCAGGCCGTGCACCGTGACGACGGCGAATCCGGCCTCGACGCTCGCCGCCAGGTCGACGGTGGCGTCGATGCCCCAGTCGTGGTCACCAGCCGGGTCGTCGATGGTTTGGCGCACGCTCCACGTGCCCACAGCATCCGTCGGCGCCTCATTGATGTGCACGAGGGATGCACTGCGCGCATTGCCCCCCGTGAGCACCTCGTCGTGGTCGGCGTAGTAGGCGTCGAGCGCATCGGGCCACCCAGCGTCGGGGTCGAGCGACTCGAGGTCGTCGTCGCGTTGCAGGGCCATGAGCTGCACGCGGCGAAAGAGCTCGTTGCGCACGAGCACAAGGAATGCACGTCGGTTGGTCGTGACATCTGGCGGCCGGGGCGGGAGCACGGCCTCGTCGCTCGGCGGGGCCGCGGGATTACTCAGCTGCTCCCATTCGTCTTGCAGACTCGAGTCGACTTGCCGCACGAGCTCACGTAACCACTCGATGATGTCGCGCAACTCGTCAGTCTTGGCCTCGTCGGGCACGGTCTGGCGAATTGCGCGGTCAGCGTCGCTCAAGTACCGCAGCAACAGGCCTTCACTGCGCGTGAGCTTGTAGTGGCTGACGTACTCGGTGAAGGTCATGGCCTTTTCGAAGAGGTCGCGCACGACGCTCTTGGGGCGCAGCTCGACGTCGCGAATCCACGGCTGGGTGCTCGCGAAGGTCTCGAACATGGCGGTGAGCAGTTCATCGAGGGGCTTCGGGTACTCCACTTCGTCAAGGGCTTCCATGCGCTCGTCGTAGTCGAGCCCCTCGGCCTTCATGGCGCCGATCGCTTCGCCGCGCGCGGCGAACTGTTGCTGCGCGAGCACGGGGCGTGGGTTGTCGAGCGTCGATTCGATGACGCTGATGACCTCGAGCGGGTAGTTCGGGTCGGCGTGGTCGAGCACACCGATGACGGCGAGAGCGAACGGGCTGAGCGGCTGGTTGAGCGCGAAGTTCGGCTGCAGGTCGACCGTGAGCGTGATCGTCGCGGGATCGGTTGACCGGTCGATGACCACGACGCCTGCGCGCACAAGAGTTTTCGCGATGCCCAGCGCACGCTTGATGAGCTCGCGTTGCTGGTGCGGCGGCTCATGATTCTCGGTGAGGAGGGCGCGGGCGTTAGCGAACACGTCTCCCCCGCGCGCGATGAGGTTGATGAGCATGGCCGCGCTGACCTGCATGCGGCTCTCGAGCGGTTCGGGGGCGCCACCCACGAGGCGCTCGAAGCTCGTCTCACTCCACGTCACGAAACCCGCGGGCGCGGCTTTGCGCACGATCTTCTTTTTCTTCTTGGGGTCGTCGCCCGCCTTGGTGGTGGCAAGGTGGTTCTCGACCTCGTGATCGGGGGCTTGAACCACCACGAGCCCCGCCGTGTCGTAGCCCGCACGACCGGCACGGCCCGCGATCTGGTGAAACTCGCGTGCACTGAGCTGGCGCATCTTGACGCCGTCGTACTTGCTGAGCGCCGTGAGCAGCACCGTGCGAATCGGCACGTTGATGCCGACGCCGAGAGTGTCGGTGCCGCAAATGACGCGAAGCAAGCCGCGCTGGGCGAGCACCTCGACGAGCCGGCGATACTTCGGGAGCATGCCGGCGTGGTGCACGCCGATGCCCGCCCGCACGAGCCGACTGAGCGTCGAACCGAACCCCGTCGCGAAGCGAAAGTCGCCGATGGCCTCAGCAATCTCGTCGCGTTGTTCTCGCGACACGATGCGGATGCTCGACAGCGCTTGAGCGCGCTCCATCGCGGCTGCCTGGCTGAAGTGCACGATGTAGATCGGCGCTTGGCCCTTCTCGAGCAAGGCCTCGACCGTCTCATGCACGGGAGTCTTCACATACTCAAAGGTCAGCGGAATCGGACGCTCAGTGTGCGTGACCTCACTCACCGGGTGCCCCGTGCGACGCTCGAGGTCGGCCGCGATAGGCGTGATGTCACCGAGCGTGGCGCTCATGAGCAAGAAGCGCGCGTTCGTCAGGGTCAACAGCGGAACCTGCCACGCCCAACCGCGATCGGCGTCGGCGTAGTAGTGAAACTCGTCCATGACGATGATGCCCGCGGCGAGGTCGGCGCCCTCGCGCAGCGCTTGGTTGGCGAGAATCTCGGCCGTGCAACAGATGATGGGCGCGTCGCCGTTGACCGAGCTATCTCCCGTGACCATGCCGACGTTCTCGGCCCCGAAGATGTCGACGAGCTGGAAAAACTTCTCGCTCACGAGCGCCTTGATCGGGGCGGTGTAGTACGTGCGCTGGCCCTGCGAGAGAGCGATCGCGTGAGCCGCGACGGCGACGAGACTCTTGCCCGAGCCCGTGGGGGTCGCCAACACGACGTGCGCGCCCGCGACGAGCTCGAAGATGGCCTCTTCTTGCGCGGGATACAGCGTCAGCCCGCGCCCGACTGCCCAGTTCTCGATTGCGTCGAACGCGGCGCCGGCCTCGTAGGGGCGGGGCATCGACTCGAGAAGGCTCACCCCTCGAGTCTGCCCCACCCCGGAGGGCTTCGTGTCAGATGGCTGCTAGCCCTCGACTTCGGCGGTGCAGTCGGCCTCGGCGTCACCCACAGCGATCAAGACGCGAATGCCTTCGCCGCTGAGCGCGCCATACGCGATCTGACAGTTGCCGAGTGCGTCGACCTCTGAGAGCGAGTCAGCCGGCCAGCCGAAACGCACAGTCGTCGCGTCGAGAAACTCGACCGTCGGAATCGGGTCGCGGCCCTCGGCATACACCTTCGCGAGCAATGCCGCTGTGCTCGACGTGAGGTCTTCGCCGATCACGGTGACCTCGCCGTCGTTCTCGCCCGACGCGTCCCCTCCCGTGTCACCCGCGTCGACAACGTCGGGAAGGATCTCGTCGGCGCTGACGGGTGCCGCGGTGGAGCATCCGGTCAATGCCAGGGTCAGCGCACCCGCAATGGCGAGCGAGCGATTGGTGAACAGGGCGGCGCGGGGGCGCAAAGCGGTATCAGTCATAGCCACAGCCTGCGTCGGCGCCGACCGCGACGCCATGAGCATTCCCTACTTAGGAGACGCGCCTACGACCCGGGGCTCGGCACCAAGAAGAACGGGAAGACACCCGGGTTATGGGCGTGCACGATGGCCAGGAAGACCACGAGGTCGAAGAGCAAGTGCACGATGATCACGTAGGTGAGCGACTTGGTGCGGTGGAAGATCCAGCCCTGCAGCAGCGCGAAGGGAATCGTCATGAGCGGGCCCCACGCTTGGTAGCCGAGCTCCCACAAGAAGCTCACGAAAACGATCGCTTGCAGAATGTTGGCGGTCAGCACAGGAAAGTGCCGAAGCAACAAGACGTAGATCGTGCAGATGAAGAACAGTTCGTCCCAGATACCCACGGCGTTGACACCGATGAAGAGCCGCAACACTTCGCTGAACTCAGACACGGCCGGCCAGTTTTGGTAGGCGCCCGAGGTGATGAAGTAGAACGGCAGAATCAGCCAGCCGAGAAACGGAACGGCAAACAGGTACGACTTCTCCCACGGCTGCCACTTCTGGCCGCTGCGCCACGGGAACCGGATGACCTTCCGCTTGAACACGAACCGGTCAATGACAAACGGCACGGCCACAGCGAGGCTCAACACAAAGCCGAGCAAGAAGAAGTTGGGCCACGAAATGTCGGCTTTGACGCTCACGGTGCTCACGACGATGAGGCCCGCCGCAATGATGCCCAGATCGCGCATGAGGTCACGGTCGACGAAGTACGCGACGATGAGGCCGATGACGAGCCATGGGTAGCCGACGAGGCGGTTCTCAAAGCCAAACAGGGCGATCGCGCTCGTGACGACGATGGCCGCCGGCACGAGCTTGAGGCTCAGCGCAGGGAGAGATTCGGTCGAGGGCAGGGAGGAAGCGGCGGGCATGCCCTTATCCTCTCAAAAAACACGCAAAATTGTTCACCTGTTTGCGGGGCGGAGCCGGGCGTGTGGGCGGTGCGCGTGAGTAGCGCGCGTGAGCAGCGCGGGGTGTGTCGTGCGCGGAGCACGCCCCTAGCGCGTGCGCGGCACGCGTGCGATGACCTCGTCGATCACCGGCGGCAACCCCAGCACGCGAAAGTGGCCGTCGAAGGGCAAAGCGACGTTGTCGGCACCCTCGAGCACCGAGTTGCCCGCCGGCACGTACTGATCAAACCGCGAGTGCAGAGACGTGATGCGCGCGTTGACGCTCGCCGCTGCTGATAATTCGACGATCACAGGTCGGGTCGGCACGAACTCGCGCCAGGGGCCCATCGCAAATCGCGCGAGAGGGCTGCCGTGGTACGGCGTATTGATCGAGATCATGCGCGTCAGGCGACTGACCGGGGCGCGCTCGTCGGCGACAAGCATGGTCTTTCCGATGAGCCCGCCCTTGCTGTGGGCGACGATCGTCACGTCAGTGAGTTCGCGATGCTCGACGTAGGCGGTGAGCAGCGCGGCCATCTCCGGAATCGGGTGACGGTTGAAGCCGAGCTCGGGCACGCTGTGCACGGGATGCCCGAGGGCCGCCAGCCGATCGCGGATGGGCTTGAGGTAATGCCAGGTCTCGAAGACACCGGGGATCAGCAGAACGGGAGGCGGAGCATCCGGTGCCGCATCGATCGGGGCAGGAGGCCGAGAACCGTAACGCCAGTACCGCAGTCGCGATCGCCCCACATAGGCGTAATCGGCGACGATCGAGCCGATTCGTCTCATAGACGCGAACGATAGACTGCCTCGCGCGAGGAGGCAACCACCAGCAGCCTCGCAGGCTACGCCAATGGGCTCACATGGCACTGAGACGGGCTCAGGCCTAGACTGTCACTCTGGCCGAGGGGGGTTGAGTTGGTCGCTTCAGGCGTTGCACCGGGCTGGTATGCCGACGCCGCCAACCCTGCGCTCATTCGCTGGTGGGACGGCGCGGCATGGAGCGAACACACGCAGCCGAACCCTTCGGCACCGTCGCCACCGAGCGCTCCGCAATCGAACACGCTGCCGTTGCCTTCGGGGCCCTACGTTCCGCCGCCGTTCGCCGACCCGACGCCGGCTGTAGCGGCAAGCTCGGCGCCCACGAGCTCGATTCCGGCAATGCCGACGGCAGCCACAACCGCGCCCCCGCCCCCGGTTGCTGTTCCGCTCGCGTCGGCACCGACTCCTGAGCGCCCGGCCGCTGCACCTCTCTCGCCCACCCCGTACTCACCCGCCATTGGCTCGGCGAGCACGCCGGGGTCACGCCGCCGCACGGCTCCATCGTTGCCCGTGAGCGAGCCCGTGCGCCTCGTGCCGCCCACGGCTGACTCGGTTGGGGTCGCTGGCTTTCCGGGCTTTGACGAGCCCGCGGCCAGCTCGCCGACCTACGCCAGCGCCTCGTCGACGGCCTCGGCCCCCACCGGTACTCCGTGGTCGACCGCAACACCGTTCACCGGCGCAACGGGCTTTGCCCAGCCCAACACGTCGTCGGTCGACCTCGCGAGCGTTGACTACGAGCCCATGACGCGTACGTGGGGCTCGAAGCGGGCTGCGTCCGAGCGCGTCGCGAGCGGCGCATCGACGGGCGGGTCGTGGATGCTCGCTCTCTCGCCCCTCGTCTTCTTGGGCTTCGCCGCTCTGGGCTGGTGGCTCACCGAAGGCGCCACACTCTCTACCTCGCCCTACGTCATTGGCGGACTCTCGGCCCTGGCAATTCTCTGGCTGTTCGTCGGGGCGGTGTCGGACTACCGCCGCCTGGGCTCGCTCGGCCACGACCACCGGGCGTCGGTTGCCTGGGTGGTCGCCGGGCCGTTCTTCTACTTGCTCGTGCGGGCAATTCACGTGCACCGCACCCTGCGCACGGGCACGGCACCGACGTGGGTCTATGTGATTCTCTCGATCGCCGTCGGGGTGGGCGCGGCCGCGTTGTCACTGTTCATCCCGCGCCAAGTGGGCGCGACCGAGTTGCGGGTCATCGAAACGCAGCTCACGTCAGACTTCTTGCAGCAAGGCCTCGATTATTCGGTGCTGTGCCCGACCGAAGCCCCCGGAGCCGTCGGCAGCTCGTTCTTTTGCACGGCCTACGACGGGGTCGACCCGGCGGCGATCATTCGCGTGACGTGGGTGGGTCTCGGCGAGTTCGACTACGCGATCGAGTAAAGGCTTGGGCCGGGCTCGGATTCGACGAGCCGCACGAATGCGCTGAGCTCAGCCACTCCGTTCGGCGAGTGCGGCAAGTGGTCGATGAGCCCGGGCGAATAGACGAGGTAGGCCGCGAACTGCGCGCGCGAAATGGCGACGTTGAGCCGATTGCGCATGAGCAGAAACTCCATGCCCCGCGGCACGTCGTGCGCACTCGAGGCAGTCATCGAGACGATCGCGATGACAGCCTCTTGGCCCTGAAACTTGTCGACCGTGCCCACGCGCGTGCCGGTGAAACCCGCCGCATCGAGGCGCTCGCGGATCAGTTGCTGCTGCGCGTTGTAGGGCGTGACGACGATGATCTCGCGGTCGTCAAGCTCGCGCGTGGGGGCGTCAACCTGGTCGTTGCCGTACCACTCGCGGCCGATCAGGTCGCGCACGATCGCGACGACCCGCTCGGCTTCTTCGGCGCTTTCAGTTGCGTTGCCCTCGTGCTCGACGGGCACGGGGTGCAGGCCGGGGGCCACGCCCGCGAGCTCGCGCGTCGCCGCAATCCAGTGCGACCGCAGCTCGCCCTGATACGACAGGTGCGAGACGTGTTCGGTGAGAGCGGGGTGCATGCGCCGCGTCTCGGCCAAGAAGTAGCCATACTCGGCGGGCAAGACGTCGTGGCCCGCGCTCAGGTAACCCAGCGCACTGCCGTCGATGGGTTCAGGATGCGCCCCCTGGCTCACTTGCGGCAGCTGCTGCGGGTCGCCGAGCAACAGCAAACGTTGCGCGCTCATTGACGCCGCGACGGTAGCCGCGAGCGAGAACTGTCCGGCTTCGTCGATGACGAGCAGGTCGAGGCTGCGGCGGTCGACGCGGCTGGGGTTCGAGAAATCCCACGCGGTTCCGCCGATGACGTAGCCACCGGGCTGGCCATCAGTGAAGTCGGGCAACTGCTCGGCGTGGCCGAGCACCGTGAACCGCGCGTGCGCGAGTTCGTCATCCGTCGCTCCCGTGCGTTTCGCCTTGCCCACGAGCGTGCCCGGCAAACCGGCGTCGACCACCTGGGCGAGCATGTGCTCGACCGTGCTGTGGCCTTGAGCAACCACGCCGATGCGCCAGCCCTCGCGCGCGAGCGCGGCGATGACGCGCGAGCCGAGGTAGGTCTTGCCCGTGCCAGGCGGGCCCTGCATGGCGAGGTACGAGTGGTCGAGGTCGCGCAAGCTCGCGACGACCGCGGTCACCCGGTCAGGTTCGCCGGTGCCGCCGAGCGGTACCTCGGCGAGGCGACCCGAGCGCGTGACGGGCGGCACGCGACGCAGCAGGTCGGCGACGGGGTCGCGCGGCCACTCGGGCGCGGCCGCGACAAGCGTGGCGCCCCACTCTTCGATCGCAGGCTTCTGCTGGCCAGCCGGTGGAGGAGCACTGGGTGTGAGCGCCACCGGGATGTCGCGATACGGCTCGACGCCTTTCGCGAGCGTTTCGCTGATCGTCACGCCGTCGTCGTGAATGGCCTCGATCGTGACGCCCCGGGTTGCGCGCGCGAGCGGGTCACGACTCTGTAGCCCGAAGGGGCTCGGTTGGTCATACAGCGCGAACGGTCCGCTCATGCCGCCAACGCTCGGGCGGCTGCCAGGGCTGTAGGTGCCCACGAGGCGCACGCGCCGCCGCAGCGAGCGTTGCTTGCCGGTCATGCCCCATTCGGTTTGCTCGTGGTGGGCATCCGCGTCGACCGTAAAGACATCGCGCGTGTCACTGACGTCAGCGAGCGGAGTGATGAGGCGGTCGAAGTGCTCCCACCAGAAGGTCTTGTGTTCGCGCCGGTGATAGTCGATCGCGGCGGCCGCGTAGGCATAGGCGCGCTGCTCGGGCGTGCGGTCGGGCTCGAGCGCGGGGCTGCCGTCGGGGTGGGCGGCGAGCTCGAGCAGGCGCTCGCGCAAGGGCGAGGGCTCGAGTTCGCGCGGCACCTCGGGCAGGTTTTCGTGATCGCCCGGCTGCACACCGTGGTCGACAGCGGTCTGCCGCAGCCACGCGGCGAGCTTGAGCGTGCTGACGCAGTCGATCTCGTTGTAGTCGGCAATGTCGGTGAGGATGCCCTGCGCCCCGGCCTCGTCGCCCGCAGCCCGCAGCCCCATCGCGCGCACGTATTCGGCCACCGAGTCGTCGCCACGCGCCACCGCCGCACCCTCCCGCGCGCCCGCGAAGTAGAGCGGCTCGAGGTACTTGATCGAATAGCTCGTCGTGCCCACGCGGAGCGATCTCTTCACGATCGGGTAGAGGTCGACGAGCACGCCTGTGCGCAGCCAGCCGTCGATGGTGTCTTCGGCCAGGCCGTGCCGCGCGGCGAGGCTGCGCAGGTGCGTGCGCTCGTAGGCGGCGTAGTGGTAGATGTGCAGCTCGGGATGCTCAGCTCGACGCCGTTCGACGTCGGCCACGAAGTCGAGCAAGGCCTGGCGCTCTTCGGCGAAACTGTGCGCCCAGTAGGCGGTGAACCGCTCCCCCGCGTCGACGAACCCGAACAAGTAGTCGAGGCCCCACTGCGCCGGATCTGTCTCGGTATAGAGCGGGTCGCCCTCGAAGTCGAAGAAGATGTCGCCGGGGCTTGGGGCGGGCAGGGCGCCAAGGGCCGCGAGGTCGGTGTAGGAGACGGGCACGCTTGCGGAGGGCAACCCCGCGGCCTGGCTCTGCAAACTCGCCTGCAGCGCGAGACCCTGCAGAGCAGCGGTTCCGATGCCGTCGACGGGCGCCGTGCGGGCCGCGAGCTGGGGCAGCGTCGTGATGCCGGCGGCGGCGAGCCGCGTCCACTGCGTGCCCGTGAGCCCGGCAACTTGCCACACGTCGTTCGTGCGGGCGATCTCGTGAGCGCACCAGGCGCAGGTTCCGCAGAACGTGACGTGGGCATCCCGCCACGCGATTTCGGTGGATGCCGCCCAGCGGTCGCGCATCAGCCGATGCAGGCGGGCGCGGCGCACGCGCAGCACGGGGGCGATGTCGGCGATGCGGTGACTGCTCGTGGTGTGGTCGCCCAGGATGAGGTCGACGGTGTCGTCGGTGGCGATACCCAGGCGCGTGAGTTGCTCGACGTAAGCCGCGAGTTGGAAGAGCGCCGTGACTTTGGCACGACGTGCGAGCTTGCTGTCTTGCACGCGGTAGCGGCCGTCGGGCTGCCGCACGAGAAAGTCGGCGTAGCCGTTGAACGCGATTGTGAGGTCGTCGGGGGCGGCGGCCGGGTCGCGCTCGAGGTCGATGAAGGTGGCCTGCACGACCACGTCGGTGCCCGCAGCGAGAGCGGCGAGCGTTTCGGCCTGGCGCTCGGCGAGGGCGTCGAGGTCGCGCGCGTTGCCGGGCCGGGCGATTTCGAGCACCGTGCCTGTCTGGCGATAGCGCTCGATGATGCGCCCCTCGTGCACGAGACCCAGGCCCGCCGTGCGCTCGAGCATGACGTCAATGGGTTGCTCGATCGCCTCGGTGCGGCCGAAGAGCACGTCGAGGTCGCGCGCATAGCCAAACTCGCACTGCGAGGCGCGCGTGAGGTCGCTCGCCGACGTGACCAGCACGGGGCTGGCGTAACCCTCACGCAGCAAGAACATGCGGCCCCTCTCGTCGGCAACGTTCTCAGACTAGGAGCACGCACTGACCTTCACGTGCTGGCGCGCAACCCCTAGACGCGAGCGGCGCGCAGGAGTTGACTGGCCCGCACCACCCACCATCACACCGAAGTGGAGAACCTCATGGCTACATCCGTTGCCCGCATCACCACGATCACCGCTCGCTCAGAGAAAAGCTTCGAAGACGCCGTGCGCGTCGGCGTCGAGCGTGCCAACAGCACACTGCGCAACGTCAGCGGCGCGTGGATCAAAGAGCAGAAGCTGCACATCGTCGACGGCAAGGTCGGGGCCTACCAGGTGACGATGGAGGTCACCTTCGTTCTCGACGACTAACCGTCGGTCTCGGGATGCTCGGCGCGTGCTGCCCTCTGCACTAGAGCTGCAGCACGCGCCGCAGCCCAGCGTCGACGTCGCGCATGAAGGTCGGAGGCACCGAGCCCACGGGCTCGCCAAGGGACTCACGGTCCAGGGTCTGCAATTCGTGAGCGATGACGACGGAGTCTTTTGCGAGTCCACTCGCGCTCGCCGGCACAAAGACGTTGCCAGCAACCATTGCCCGCCTGGTCGCAGACGTCATCGTTGCCACGATGACAGTGCCGAGCGAAGAATGTGTGTAGTGATTAGCCTGCACAACGACGACAGGGCGACGCTTTGCGGGACTCCTATTCACGATCGGGCCGAAGTCTGCCCAACAGATGTCCCCGCGTGAGATCACCACTCCTCCCCGTCAGTCAACTGCTCGATCCGGCGCAATGCGTATGCGTTGAGTTCGGCTCTTTCGCGGTCCATCTCGGCGCGTACTGCTGGGTCTGCTCGAACGACAGCGAGGGCGGCGTCTATCTCAGCGGTCAGCGACTCGCCGTCGAGTTTCTCCAAGTACAGGCGGGCAGCACTCGAGTAGAACTCCGACCGGCTGATCCCTAGTTCGCGCACTCGCATCTCGACGCGCTCGAAGAGCTCGTCCGGTACAGAGATGGCTGTCTTCATGGACCGAGTATAACCCGGTATGACTTGCGAAGTCATCACGCTCCGATCTCGAGGGTCGGCGCAGGTGCGAGGTGCTCGCGCACCCCGCGGGTGTGGCTGATGAGAACCGAGCGCAGGCGCACGGCGGCGCGGTCGGCGGCGGTGGATGCGGCGAGCATCCACTCGCGATCGAGACGACCGGGGTCGGGGCCGCCGCGGCGTTCGAGCGCAATGATGAGGTCGCGCGCGCCCAATCGTTGCGCGACCCCGTCGATCACGGTGAACAGCGTGTCGGCGGCATCGGCCGGCGCGCGCCGCGGCAGGTCGGCGCACGGCATCGCGAGCCCGGCGAATCCGTACTCGTGCGGCGGAAAGAAGAACCACAGCTGCCAGCGAATCGCCGGCCCGAGCGCCGCCGCCAGTTGCGCCTCGGGAGTCGCGAGGTCATCGGCGGTGACGGGGCGCGTGATGGTGCGCTGGTAGGTGCGAAAGGATCCGATGGTCATGCGGGGCAGGATGCCCGCTCGGAGCGCGCTACCTGAGCCGCTCCCCCGCCGCGGTGCACCCCGCGCCGCCCCGCGCAGCGGTGGAGGAGACCGCGCGAGGTAGATTCGCCCCATGTACCGGCAGATTGCGCGCAACAAGCGGTGGAGCATCCTGCTCATCGCGCTGTTTTGCGTTGCGGTGATCGGGCTTGGGGTCTTGAGCGCGTGGGTGGTCGGCGAAGTGTGGCCGTTCTGGCTGCTGCTGATCTTCTGCCCGCTCTACGTGTGGTGGGCGCTCAGCTCGGCCACGACGTCGGCCGCGAACACCGCCGGGTGGGCGGCGACGGATGCCGAGCAGCAACCGCGGCTGCATCGCGTGGTGGAGACGACGGCGTTGCGAGCGGGCATCCCGATGCCGAAGGTCGGCGTCATCAATGACCCCGCACCCAACGCCTTCGCGGCCTCGCTGAGCCCCAAGAACGCCGTGATCGGTGTCACCACCGGAGCGCTTGAGCTGCTCGACGACACCGAGCTCGAAGCCGTGGTTGCGCACGAAATCGCGCACATCGTCAACCACGACGGCCGTGTGACCCTCACGACGTTTGCGCTCGTCGGCTCGATCGCGTCGGTAGCCGGCATTCTGCTCGTGCTCGGGTGGGGGTTGCTGCGGTCGGTGCTATCAGAGTTCAAGTTTGGCTTGGGCCTCATTATGGGGATGCTCGGCATACTGATGATCGTCATCGGCACCGCCTTCGCGGCCGTGGCCTTTGTGCTCGGCCCGCTCATCAGTGCGGCCGTCTCGCGCCGCCGCGAGTTTCTTGCTGACGCGAGCGGCGTCGAGCTCACGCGGTTTCCGGATGGGCTCATTCGCGCGCTCGAGAAGATTCACGCGCAGCCGAACACCGTAAAGGCCGCATCGTTCGAAGTGCGCGGGCTGTTCTTCGTCAACACCATCGGCGAGGGGGTGCTCGCCCAGTGGCTCGGTTCTCATCCGCCCGTCGCCGAGCGGGTTGAGCGCCTGCAGCTCATGGGGCGCAGCTTCTAGGGCGAATCTCGTGGTGGCGCGAAATGCGCCCCTGTGTCAACCTCAAACGTCCTCCCAAACGTCGAAAGGTCATGACCATGAATTCACCCTCTTGGAGTGCCCTCGCCGTTGTCGCTGGCGCCACCCTGCTTGTGCTCACGGGCTGCACCCCACCCGCGCCGACTCCCGTCGCGTCGCCGACCGCCGAGTCGGCCTCGCCCACCCCCACGCCGACGGAGGAGGTGGTGAGCGCCCCCGCTCCGCGCATCGACCTCACGTGTGACCAGCTCGCCGCGGCGCTGCCCCTCGCGGCCACGTTCTCAACCCCGGTGTCGTCGGTCTCGCGAGCGCAGACGGAGTATGGCGCGCATCCGTCTCGGCCAGAAGAGTACGTCGTGCGCAGCGCCGGCGGCCTCGTGTGCGAGTTCAGCAACGGTGCGCCGCAGAGCCGCGTGCGCGGCGGCAACCCCGCCTACACGGGTGTGCGCGTGCTCGTGCTGCCCGAGCCGGGTGCCCAGTGGGATGCCTATGTTGACTACTACGGCGCCGCCGCAGCGGGCACGCCGTCGTGCTTCACCTCGTCAGGCCGAGCCGCGTGCCAGCTCGATGCCCTGGTCTCGAACCGCTGGGTCGACGTGGCCCTCGACGGGGCCGTCACCGAGGCCGCCGGAGCCGCACTCGCGAACGCCGTCGCCGCCGCGGTGACGGGTGCCGGTGCGGGCGCCGCCGTGTGGACTCCTCCGGCCGACACCCTCCCCCTGCCCGACGACTGCGGCGCCTACATCAGCGGCGCGAGCCTGCAGGCCATCACGGGCGTGACCGTGCCCGTCGAGTCGATTTCCCGCTATGGCGGCGGCTGGAGCCTCTGGGCCGGCGCCGAAGTCATCGACGACTCTCCCTCGTGCTTCCTTGCCTTTCTGGATGCTGATGCCGGCATCGGCAGCCTCGACGTGCTGCGCGGAGGCGAATGGGCGTGGGCCGAGGCCCAGCCGATCGTCGGCTCGACGGCCATCACCGTGGCCGGACTCGGTGCCGATGACGAGGCCTGGATTCGCTGCGGAGCCGGTGACGCCTGGTGCGTCGTCGACATGGTGATCGGCGGCACCTGGGTCGAGCTCTACCTCTGGGAAGACGACTTTGGCGGAGCCTTCGACCAGCGCGCGGCGGCCCAAGCCATCGCCGCCGAGGTCGTCGCGAACGTTCTGCCGTAGGTGAGCGCGGGCGGCGCGCGCTAGGGGAAACCCCCCGTGGCGCCGCCCGCCGCCTGCGTGCCACGCTGAGCCAGACTCAGCCGGCACGGAGGACCATGAACTCGCTCACCCTGCGCGCTCTGCGCGCGACTCTGGCCGCTGGTGCGGCTCTGGCGTTGCTGGCGGGATGCTCGACCACGGCCCCGACGCCGGTGGCCAGCCCCACGGCCGCATCCGTCGCCCCCAGCCCCACCCCGACGGTCGAGGCTGTCAGCGGCCCGCAACCGCTCATCGACCTCACGTGCGACGAACTCGGCGTTGCCCTGCCGCTGGCGTCGACGTTCGCCATGTCGGTGACCTCGCAAAATCGCGCGATCACCGAGTATCGGGCGGCGCAGTATTTTCCGAGCGCCTTTGAGGTGCGGAGCGCGGGTGGCCTCGTGTGCGAATGGAGCAACGGGATGCCCGACGCGCCGTTTGGGGGCAACTTTCCGGACTATGCCGGGGTCACGGTCGATGTGCTTCCGGAGCCCGGGGTTCAGTGGGACAAGTACGTCGAGCGCGTCAACGCCATGGGCGACCGCACACTCAGCTGCTACACCTTTGATGGCGAAGGGATGTGTTTTCTTGACGAGCTCGGCGCGAATCGCTGGATTGCGGTCACGGTTCGGGGTGCGGTCAGCGAGTCGGCGGCCAGCACACTCACCACGTCAGCAGTCGATGCCGTGACTGCAGCCGGCCCCGGCGGAGCGCCATGGACGGTACCGGCGAGCACGCTCGCGCTTCCTGCCGATTGCGCGACCTACATCGACAGCGCCGAGGCGCAGGTGGCGGTAGGCATTGTCGAGCCGTTGAGAGTGCTCGAGCTCTACGGCGTCCCCCTCGATGTGGGCGGTGCCGCTGCCGCGATTGACCCCGGGCATCGCTGCATGCTCGGCTTCGAGTTCGATGAAGCGGGAGTCGGCTTCGTCTCGATTCTGCGGGGCGGCGAGTGGGGCTGGAACGACGTGAAGAGCGCCGTCGGCGCAACACCACTCGAACTCGAGGGCCTTGGCGCCGACAACGAAGCCTGGCTGCGCTGTGGCCCCGGAATCGACTGGTGCAACGCCGACCTCATCATCGGCGGCAACTGGATCTCCATCGAACTCGCGAAGCACGACTTCGGCGGCCCCTACGACATTCGCGCGGCGGCCCAGGCCGTGGCGGCGACGATTGTGCGCAACGTGGTGCCGTAGGGCGCTGGCCGCCTAGGTAACTCTGGCATGGCTGGAAGGCTGTTGCGATCCATGGAGGACTCGAGAGCAGTGGCATTCACCGCCGGTCGAATCCCCCGCTCCGAAACACGCAGATGCGGACCTAGTCGTCAACCTTCGGCACGAACCACGGCGGGTACACCGCAACCTTGGCGGTCACGCCCGCCGACTTGAGCAGGTCGCGCACCTCGTCGCGGCGACGGTCGTTCGCTACGGCCACGAGAGCCACGGTTGCGAGCGACACCGGGCCGGGCACCAGGGCCTCGGCGGCCTGCAGCGACTCAGGAGACGACGCGGCGCGCGCGAGCATCCGTTGCCGGCCCTCGAGTCCAATGCCGAGACGCGTTGCCGGGGCCGCAGCATCACCGTCGGTGACCACCACCGTGTTCGAGACGGCAGCGATGTCGACGCCCAACACCACGAAATCGACGGTGGATGCGGCCTTCGCCGCCTCGCTCCACGTCGGCCCGGCAGCGCCCTCTTGCACCTCAAGCCACCAGGTCGCCTGGGGCGACAAGCTGAACGCCACGCAGTCGAAAGCCGAACGCTCAATGCCGTCATCGTCGGGGCTGCCGTCGCCCGGCACGGGCGCCGAGCCGCGCAGCTCGCGCGTCAGATCGCTCGAGAGTCGCAGCGCCGGCGCCGCCTCCGACGGCGGCAGCAACCGCCCCGCCTCAAGAATGAGCGGCAGGTTGCTCATGTGGGTCACGTGGAAAATGCGCTGCGGCAGGTTGGGCGGGCGCACCTCGGCGGCCTTGCCCGTCGCACCCGCGGCGGGGCTGCGGAGACTGCGCGCCGCCTGACGCGGAGCACGCCGCACGGGCGCCGGCGCGGCCGGAGCAGCCGGAGGAAAGCAACTAGCACACATGCCGGGCTCGAAACCGTGAATGCACTCTTCCGTCAACGACCCAGCCACCACGAACTCCCTCACAGGGGCGCCGCACGCTCGCGGCCCGGCCCCAAACCTCTAGGCTATCGCGCCTCACTCTGAGAGCCCGACCGCCTGAGTGCTTACCCCGCGCGCGACCCCGCGCGTTCGACCGAGAGCATCCACGTGACTTGTTCGAGAAGCCACGGGTCACCCGCCGCAATCGCCCACTGCGCCACGCCGCTGTAGGCCGAGAGCACGGCCGTTGACGGCATAGGCGCCGGGCCCACACAGTGCAGCTCGGGCACGTCGAGTTGCAGCCACGCTTCGCACGACGACCACGAGACGCCCGACACCGGGTCGAACGCTCGTCGGGCCGCGAACGTCGACGACGACGAGCCCACGATGTCGGCGGCGAGCAGGGTCATCATGGGACGCAGCTCGCCCACGAGCGCCGAGTCGCCGTTGGCGACGACACCCGCGGCAAACAGCAGATCGCCGTTTTGCACGAGGCGCGCGTTGCCCACTTCAGCAACGTCGGGGTCGTCGAAAGCCACCATCGCCTTCAGTACGGGGTCGAAGGCGAGGCAGCGTTCGGCGCGCGCATCGCAACCCCCGAGTTCGCTCCAGATCATGAGCGGCTCGGTCAATTGCTCCGTCAGGCTCTGAACGAGAGCGGCATCGCCTGCGAGCCGTGCGAGTCGTAATTGTGCGGCAAGCCGGGCGAGCCGAGGCCCCGTGGCACTCGTCGCGAGCGGGGCCACGCCGGCGCCGGCACCAGTCGGGGCGGCGACCGACCGCGACGACGGCAAGGCAACAACCTGCATCGGGTCCACCGTGGGCACGGCGTAGGCGAAGCCCGTGCCGCTGCAGACGCGCAGCACGCCCATGGGGGTCTCGAAGGTTCCGAGGCCGCAGTCGAGCACCGAGCCCGATTCGGTCGTCACGGGAGTGCCCAGGCGAGCGAACATGCCAAAGACCGCGAGCCCACCATTGAGGGTCTCGAAGTCGACGGTCGTCGTCGTCAGGTCGGGGTTGACCGTGTAGCTCACGGTCGTGTCGGTGATGGTCGTGGCCGCGAGGGGCGCGATGGCCGCGAGGTCTCCACCGTCAGGAACGAGCACCCAGTTCGCCACGGTTCCGCGCGCGATCGCGACCGACCGACCGTCGGCCGCGAGCGAGAGAGCGGGGCCGACGAGCCCGAGCGTGCGGGCGTCAACCGTGGTGCGCAGCAGGCTGGGCGTGACGGGCTCGAGCACCGCATCCACCGACACCACATGGTCGGTGAGGGCGCGATAGCCGATGACGGGCGACCCGCGCGTGAGCACCACGATCGCCGTCGCCGTAGTGTCGCGCGTCAGCGTGAGCGTGACCGAGGCGTCGGAGTAGTCGCTCACGAACCACGAGGTCGCCCCCGTGTCGATGGCGATGAGCGGGGTCAGCTCGGTTGCATCGTCGCCGCTCGGGATGCTCACGCGCAGCACCCCACCCACCACCTGCACCGTCAGCGGCAGGGGGTGAACCGGCTGCGGGTTGGCCTCGAGTGCGAGCGGGCTGAACCACCGGTTGGTCGGTGGCGCGAGGCCCTCGGCGAGGTGCCACGAGGTGCGTGCGACGCTCGAGGTCTGGGCGACCGCGGCGAGATAGGGCTCAAGCTCGGCGTCGGTGAGCGCGACCGGAACCTCAACGAGTGAGAGCGACGTGTCAAGCGGCAGCGAGCCCGCGTTGTCGGGCGCGGAGAGCCAGATCATTCCCCAGCCCGAACCAATGCCCGCGAGCACAAGGCTCACGACGATGAGCGACAGCGAGACCACGGCGACGGTGCGATGACCGCGCGCGGCGAGAGCTGCCGCGGTGGGCGGTGAAGTGGGCGCAGAACGGGGGGCGGGGGCCTGATTCTCAGAAGCTCGCGGGGTCTGGGCGGGGCTCGAGGAGGCATGGCCCGAACGCCCGTCATGGACGGGGGTCACGGGATGCTCCTTACACAGTGCGTAGATCGGTTGCGCGAACCCTGACAGCATCGAGCGCCCCGGTCAATGGGGGCGAGCAGACTGAGGACTTTGGTCCCGACTAGACGAACCGCACGGCCGACTGCAGCCGCGTGCGCACTTCGAACAAGTCAGTGCCTCCGACGCCAACACCCGGCAACCCCGTGCGGATGAGGTTGACGAGGCGCGAGCGTTGCACGAGCATCCCTTGGGCGCCGCGTACCGAACCGAGTTCGACGGCCGATTCGGCCGCTTGGTTGTCTTCGACCACGATCACGAGTGCCGAGAATCGGCAGCGCGCCGCACGCGCGAGCACGCGGGCGCGGCCACCCAACTGAGCGAGCGGCTTTTCGCCGGGCTCGAGGCCCTCGCCGATGACCTCTCCGCGCTTGACCGAAACGGGCGCGCCCCAGTCTTCGCTCAGCACCGCCCACAGGCCGGTGGGGCCGAGCACGACGTGGTCGAGCTTGTCGATCGGGCGCGGGCCCGCCACGACGTCATGCCAAATGGTGAAGCCCAAACCGAGAGTCGCGAGCGCTGTGGCCGAGCGCTCTTCGGCGATCGCGGCCGCGAGCAAGTGCCGAATCTGTCGGGGCGCCGAGCGCACGAGCGCCGCGTCGAACGGGTCGGGCAAGTCGACGCCGCGGCCCGCCCACTCGCGCACGTTCGCCAAGTACTGTTCGCGATACCAGCCACCCGGATGCCCATACGACTTCGCCATCGGCCGCGAGTCGTAGCGCCCCGGGCCGGATGCTCCGCCGCCGTGCTGCGACCACGCACGCCCACCGCTCGAGCCCGCAGCGGATTCTGCCCCCGAGTCGTACGCCCGCCGGGCCGCGGGGGTTCCAACAACCTGCCATGCCCGTTGCACCGCGTCGAACGCCGCCGCCGAGCCACCCGTGTCCGGGTGCGCCTCGCGCAACCGCAGTCGGTAAGCCTTGCGCACCTCGTCGTCGCTCGCCGTCGGGCTCACGCCGAGCACCTCGTAAGGATTGGCGGCGAGCGGCGAATCGGACATGGTGCCGAAAGCCTACGCTGGGCAGGTGAGTCACGATCTCAGCAACGCCACGCCCCCCGTCGCCGCCCAGAAGCCCCATCGCCGCGAACACCACGGTGACGTGTTCGTCGACCACTACGAGTGGCTGCGCGAGAAAGAGAGCCCCGAGGTCATCGCGCACCTCACGGCCGAGAACGCCTACGCCGAAGCCCGCATGGCGCACCTCGATGGCCTACGCGATCGCATCGTGGACGAGATCAAGGGGCGCACGCTCGAAACCGACATGAGCATCCCGGTGCGCGAAGGCGACTGGTGGTACTACGGTCGGTCGGTCGAGGGGCTGCAGTACGGCATCCAGTGCCGCGTGCCCGCCGTGCCGATCGATCCCGCTAACCCGACTGACCCCGCCGCGTGGACTCCCCCGCCGCCGCTCGACGACCCCGCCCAACCGCGCGAGGGCGAACAGATCGTGATCGACGGCAACGTCGAAGCCGAGGGTCACGACTTCTTCTCGATCGGCTCGCTCGACGTGAGCGACGACGGCCGCTGGCTGCTCTTCGCGATCGACACCGAGGGCGACGAGCGCTACACCCTGCGCATTCGCGACCTCAGCACAGGCGAGAACCTGCCCGACGAGATCACCGAAACGGCCGCGGGCGCCTTCTTCTCTCCCGACGGGCAGTTCGTCTTCTACTCAACGGTCGACGAGTCGTGGCGCCCCGACACCGTTTGGCGGCACCGCGTGGGCACCGAGCGCGCCGACGATGTGGCCGTGTTTCACGAGCCCGACGACGGCTTCTGGGTGGGCGCCGGGCGCACGCGCAGCGGCCGCTACCTCGTGATCGAGGCGGCATCAAGCATCACGAGCGAAACGCACGTGCTCGATGCGACCACACCCGAGGGCACGTTCGAGGTCGTGTGGCCGCGTCGCGACGGCGTTGAGTACGACCTCGAGCACGCACGCCTCAATGGCGACGACGTGTGGCTCGTTACGCACAACGACGGCGCTCCCGACTTTCAGATCGTGGCCGTGCCCGTGGATGCACCCCACGCCACCCCCGTCACCCTCGTGCCGCACGAGCCAGGTCGGCGCGTTGAGGGCATCGACGCGTTCGAGCGTTTTCTCGTGCTCGACTATCGCGCCGACGGGCTTCCGCGCACCGCGGTCGCGCCGCTCGAGCCCACGACCGAGCTCGTCGAGCTCACGTGGCCGGGTAGCGCGTGGGTCGAGCTGACCGCACCCATCGAGGGCGACAAGCTCGTGTCGATCGGTGCGCGCGGAAACCCCGAGTGGAGCCAACCGCTGCTGCGCTTCGGCTACGCGAGCTTCACCGAACCCTCGACCGTGGCGAGCCTCGACGTCGCGCGCGTGCGCGAGGGCGCTGCGGCCATGACGGTGCTCAAGCAGCAGCCCGTGCTCGGCGACTACCGCTCGAGCGACTATGCCGAGCGGCGCGAGTGGGCCGTGGCGGCTGACGGCACACGAGTTCCGATTTCGCTCGTGTGGAAGAAGGGGCTCGTCGGGTCACTCGACGGTGTCGAGGGCGCTCAGCCGAGCGCAGTGCATTTGTATGGCTACGGCAGCTACGAGTCGTCGATTGACCCCGGCTTCAGCATCCCGCGCCTGTCGCTGCTCGACCGCGGCGTGGTCTTCGCGATCGCGCACGTGCGCGGCGGCGGCGAGCTCGGCCGCGCCTGGTACGAAAACGGCAAGACGCTCGCGAAGACCAATACCTTCACTGACTTCGTCGCCGTGGCGCAGCACCTCGTCGACACGGGCGTCACCGCGCCCGACCGGCTCGTCGCCGAGGGCGGCAGTGCGGGCGGGCTGCTCATGGGCGCCGTCGCCAACCTCGCGCCACAGTTGTTTGCGGGAATTCTCGCCGACGTGCCCTTCGTCGACCCCCTCACGAGCATTCTCATGCCCGAGCTGCCGCTCACCGTCATCGAGTGGGATGAGTGGGGTAACCCGCTCGACGACCCCGAGGTGTACGCCTACATGAAGGGCTACGCGCCCTACGAAAACGTGACCGAGCAGACGTATCCGCGCATCCTCGCGGTCACCTCGCTCAACGACACCCGCGTGCTCTATGTCGAGCCCGCCAAATGGGTGGCGCGCTTGCGCGAGGTGGGGGCGGATGCCCTGCTGCGGTGCGAAATGGAAGCCGGGCACGGCGGCGTGAGTGGCCGCTACTCGGCCTGGAAGCAGCGCGCCATCGAACTGGCCTGGCTGCTCGATGTGCTCGGGCTCGGCGACTAACGCAGCGTACTGTGCGCGAGGCGCAAAAGCCCCGATCAGATGAGCGATGCTCTGCAAGATTCATGCATGAACATGCACATTTCTTGCTAACGTCAAGCGCGTGACTGAGACCTCTCCCCTGGGCGAAAAGGCCGCCACCGCTCGCCTCGCAACCCTTCGACACATCTCGGGCATCATCAGCATCGTCGCCGGCTTGCTCATCTTTGCGGCCCTCGTCACCCAAATCACCGACCAGATCTCGGTCGGCCGCTTCGAACCCGACCAGTACTTCTCCTACTTCACGATTCAGACCGCGATGATCAACATCGTCGTGCTCATCGCCGGCGGCATCATGGCGCTGCGGTTAGACCGCGATACGCGGCTCTACACCGCGATTCGCGCGAGCATCTTCTCGTACGCGCTCGTGACGGCCGTTGTTTACAACGTGCTCCTGCGCGACATTCCGAACGACGACGGCTATGTCGGGCCGGTGTGGCCCAACGAGTCGCTGCACGTGTGGATTCCGATTTACATCGCCCTCGACTGGCTACTCACGCCCGGTCGCGTGCGCATCTCGTGGTCGGCCCTGTGGCTCGCCGTGAGCTACCCGCTCATCTGGGTGGGCATCACGATGCTGCGCGGCGCATCGACCGGCTGGTACCCCTACCCCTTCCTCGAACCCGACGGACCCAACGGCATCGTGGGTGTCGTCATCTACGTCGTGGGCATTGCCGCATTCATCGTCGTGCTCGCCGCTGTCGCAATTCTCATCAACCGAGTGCAGACGAGGGGCGTGCGCGGCGTGAGTCACGGCCGCCGCCGCACGGGTCCGATTCCCGTCGTGCGCGCCGACCTGCGGTGAGCGTGCCGAGTCGCGACTGCCGCACGCGCGGGTATACCGTCGCTGCATGACCGTGCCGCAGCACCTTCTGCTTGTTATTCCGTCACACTCGACCGCTTCGGCCGACTCGGCAGGGCACCTCGTCGAGGCTGAGGTTGAGCATCCGCAACTCTCGGTGCTCGACGTCGCGGCCACCCGCGGAGACGGCATCTTCGAGACCATCAGCATCGGCCGCGGCAACCCTCAAGCGTTCGACGCCCACCTTGCGCGCTTCGCACGGTCGGCGCGCATGCTCGACTTGCCCGCGATCGACGAGACGCTGTGGCGGGATGCTGTGCTCGCGATCGCCGAACGCCTCGCCGACCACGACGAAGCCTGGGTGAAAATCGTGCTCACGCGCGGCATCGAGCTTGCGGGCGCCACGGGGCACCCTCTCCCCACCGGTTGGGCCTACGGCACCGTGTCGCCCGAGTTTCGCCGCGAGCGCACCGAGGGCGTTGACGTCGTGCTGCTCGACCGCGGGCTGCGCAGCGATGTGAGCTCGACGAGTCCGTGGTTGCTCGCGGGCGCGAAGACCCTCTCGTACGCCGTAAACCGCGCAGCCGTGCGCGAAGCCCAACGCCGCGGCGCCGACGACGTCATCTTTGTGTCGACCGACGGCATGCTGCTCGAGGGGCCCACCTCGACTCTCGTCATTCGCCGCGGTGACGAGTTGGCTACGCCGCCCGACGCGTTCGGCATCTTGCCCGGCACGACCCAGGTCGATCTTTTTGCGGCCGCTGACCAGTGGGGACTGCGCACCGTGGTCGCACCGCTGACCCCTGACGAGCTGCTCGCGGCTGATGCCGCGTGGCTCGTGTCGAGCGTGCGACACGCGGCGCCTGTGCGCTCGGTCGATGCGCGGCCCCTCCCCGTCGATGCGCCCCTCACCGCAGCCATGAATGGCTTCTTGCGAGCCCGCACGGCGTGACGACGCCTTCTGTGTAGGGTCATGGAATGCACAGCACGATGGAGTGCCTCACCGAGTGGATGACCCGCCAGCGGTGGTACGCCGGAAAAGGGCGGCTGCCGCAACTCGTTGAGGTGAGCCGTGTTGAGTGGAGCGCTGAAGATGCGGATGCGCGCATCCACGTTCTGCTCATGCGCGACACGGCCAACAACCCGCCGTCGCTGTACCACGTGCCGATCGTCTTGCGCCGCACGATTCCGCGCGGTGCTGGGCCCTCCTTCATCGGCCGCGACGAGAACGGCGACTATCTGTTCGACGGAGCGCACGACCCTGCCTACACGCGCGCCTTGCTCGAGCGGCTCAGCGTGCACCGCAGTGACCTCACCTCGCGCGTTCACGCGGGTGAACAGTCGAACACCTCGATCATTTTCGATGCGGGCACTGAGGCTCCGCTCGTCGCCAAGATCTTTCGGCTCGTGCACGCCGGTGAGAACCCCGACGTCGTGCTGCAGACGGCGCTCACGAGCGCCGGAAACCGATCAGTGCCGCGGATGCTCGGCTCGCTGTCGGCCACCTGGGTCGACCCGCACGGCTCTGACACCCACAGCCTTGAGCCGTCGACCGGCCATATCGCTTTCGCTCAAGAGTTCATGCCGGGAGTGCGCGACGGTTGGCCGCTCGCACTCGAGGCAGCCGCGGCGGGGGAGCCGTTCGCCGCCGACGCCGAGGCTCTCGGTCGCGTGACGGCCGAGGTTCACACCGCTCTTGCCGCGTTCATGCCGACGCGCGAGCCAACCCTGGGCGACATCGTGGGCTTCGTGGCGGGCTGGCACCAGCGCCTGGCCGTGGCGATCACCGATGTGCCGCAGTTGCGCGAGCTACGGCCCGCGATTGAAGCGGTGTACGACGCGGCGCGTGAGGCTCCGTGGCCGGCGCTGCAGCGCATCCATGGCGACTATCACTTGGGTCAGGTGCTGCGTCGCCCGAATGGCCCGTGGTTACTCGTCGACTTCGAGGGCGAGCCCTTGCGACCTCTCACCGAGCGCGCTCGCGTTGACTCACCTCTGCGCGACGTAGCGGGCATGCTGCGGTCATTCGACTATGCGGTCGGCTCGCTGCGCAACACCGCCACCCCCTCCTCTGCCACAGCGCCCGCGTCGACACCCGCCACGACGCCCGCCGCGACAGCTCCGTCCGTCGCAGGCGCAGGCGCAGGCTCACGCTCGATGTCCCCGCAGGATTGGGCGCGCGAGGCCCGCGCGGCCTTCCTCGACGGCTACATCGCCGTGAGCGGAACCGACTTGCGCGCACACCGCACCCTGCTCGACGCCTTCGAGCTCGACAAGGCTGTCTACGAGGCGATGTACGAAGCGCGCAATCGGCCGACCTGGCTCCCGATCCCGCTCACGGCCGTCGCCTACCTCGTCTCGCCCGACCGCGCCGCCAAGCGCTAGCCCCCGCCGGCCGCGCCCCGCCTGCCCCGCCCGGCCGCCGCGCCTCCCCTCTCGCAGGTCGCGCGCCGAAGCCCGGCCCCCGCAACCCGCGCCCAGCCCGCCGCGCCTCTCAAGCCGACCGCGAAACCCCCCATGCCCGAGCCTGAGCGCCCAGCCCGACCCTGCAACCCGACCACACAACCCGACCGCACAACCCGTCCGGGGATTCCAGAGACAGGTTCGGATCAGCCGCCTCCCCAATCGCAGGAACGTTGAACAACCTTGCTCTGAAACTTCCTGCGATTGGGGATGCAATCAATGCGAATGGTCACGTCGTGCGGAAGTCGACGGGCAGAAGTCGACGTGCAGAAGTCGACGTGCAGAGGTCAACGTCGGGAGGTAGGCGTGCCGGGGTCAACGTCGGGAGGTAAGCGTGCAGAGGGCAACGTCGGGAGGTAGGCGTGCCGGGGTCAAGATGCGGACGTAACCGTTGGGAGCTGGACGCGCCGAAGTCAAGGCGCACGGGTAGACCTTGCGGAGGAATCGCAGCCTGCTCACGCGCTCGCGGAGGTGCCTTTAACCACATGTCGTCGCGAGGGCGGAGGCAGCGCATGCCTCCTCACCACCACGAGAACGACGCTTGACTGCACTGAAAGCTGCGCACGAAAACGAGAGTCGACTCAGGGCCTCACACTGGCGTCGTGATGCGCTCAACTCTCACGTACTCCGGTCCGCCTCGCGGCACCGGTCATCTGTCGAAGCCGGTGCGCGCCTTGCTCGCGCGCACCGGCGGAATCGTCTCGACTCGAGAATTACAGGCAGTCGGCGTTGACCCGACCATGCTCGAGCTCTACCGGCACTACGGCTCGCTGCAGGCCGTGCGGCAAGGGTGGCACTCCCACCCTGACGTTTCCCCACTCAATCGCTTGGCCTGGAGATTCGGCGGACCACTCGCGTGCGTGAGTGCGCTCGAGTTTCACTCCGGCGAGGGCGCCGCATCCGGGGCGACTGATGCAACGCTCGCCCGCCTGCACATTTGCGTGGTCGGAAACACCCGATCTGTGCCGAATCCACGCCTCGTGGCCGAACGATGGAGCGTTCCGGTCGCACTCGAACCCGTCGTCCACTGGAGCACTCGAGACGCGCGAAGCGGCAATCGCCTCGCAGTGAGCCGAGCCGTAGCTCTGCGACAAGCCGACCGCTGTAGCGCGCTCTAGGCGGCGGCGCGCTGCTCGAGTGCGTCCGTGAGCATCGCGATGAGCGCCTGCACCTGCACCGTGCCCTCGGCGACGACCTGCTCGTCGCTGCCGTCGAGCGCGCGCGCCGCGAGGCCCGCCTTCGAGTCGATGAGGTCAGCAATGCGCGCGTCGATGGTCTGTGCAGCCAAGATGCGCCACGCCGTCACGGGCAACTCCTGACCGATGCGGTGCACCCGGTCGATCGCCTGAGTCTGCTCAGCCGACGTCCACGAGAGCTCGGCGAGCACGACGTTCGACGACGCCTGCAGGTTGATGCCCACGCCGGCCGCCGAGAGCGAACACACGATGACACTCACCTCGGGATCATTGGTGAAGCCATCGATCGCCTCTTGACGCGCCTTCGGGCTCTGATCTCCACGGATGCTCACCGAACGCAACCCGACCGACGCGAAGTGCGCTTCTGCAGCATCCATCACATCGATGTGCTTGGCGAAGAAGACCACCTTGCCGACGTTGCGCGCGAGCTGCGCCGTGTAATCGGCCGCCAGCACCGCCTTAGCGGTACCGATCTTGCGCACCATCGTGAACACGTTGTCGCCGCCGGTCGCCTGCTTCGACTCTTCGAGTTCGGCCGTCGCAACGAGACGAATAAGGTCGCGATCGATACCAACCGGCGGCACCTCGCGCGCCGCAACCACGCGACGGTACCGGTCGACGAGTCGGCTGATGAGCGCCTCTTCAGAGGCACGGATCGAGCGGGCAACGTCGTCGTCGAGCTCAACGGGAATGTCAGCGATGCGGCGAGCCGGAATGTCGGCCGCAACATCCACCTTCTTGCGACGCACGATGCCCATGTCGATGACGCACTGGCGCGCCGACGCGAAGAAGCCCGGGTCGGCCGGCGTGAGCCCCGCATCGTCAAGCGACGCCATGAGGCGGCCCAGCGGCTTCTTGTCGTCGATCCACCCCAGGAACTTCCAGATCATGCGGAAGTCTTCGATCTGGTTGATGAGCGGGGTTCCGGTGAGCGCCATCATGAGCGCCTTCGGGTGCAGCACACGGATGTTCTGCGCGAGAGACTGCACGTGGCGAGACCGCTGCGAGGTGGCGTTCTTGATGAAGTGAGCCTCGTCGACCACCATGCCCTTGAAGCCGAATCGGCCGAGCCACCCAACGTGGCGGTCGAGAATCTCGTAGTTGACGATGACAACATCGGCGAAGGCGTCGAGGTTCTCGCCATCGCCGTGCACGACCGTCGAAGCCCGCTGCGGAATCCAGCGCTCGACCTCGCGCGCCCAGTTCGTCTTCACAACGTTGGGCACGACGACGAGCAAAGGGAAGGCTTGCGCGACGTTCGCCGCCATGAGGGCTTGAGCCGTCTTGCCGAGGCCCGGCTCGTCGGCGAGCAAGAACGTGCGGTGGCCGCGACGCACCGACTCGATGAGTCGAGCCTGGTGACGCATGAGCTCCATGCCGCCGGGCGTGACGAGCGAACCTGTTTCGGGCAGCGCCATCGAGGCGGCTTGACCGCCAGAACCGTACTCAAACGAACGGAAGAGGGGCTCAATGAGCTCCCAGTTCGACAAGCGACCCGAGTTCGACGGCGTCGATGGGCTGAGCGCCGACAGGTCAGGAGCCAAGAAGGGGTTAGCGAGCTGGGCTTGCTTGACCGATTTGGGCACGACCTGCTTGGCGACCTCGGGGGCGACAGAGGGGGCTTCGGTGACAATGAGCAGGTCATCCGGCTCGAGCTCAGCACCCGATGCGAGCAGCATGTCGCGGCGCAGCGCCTTGGCGGCGTCGCTGACCTTTGCGTCGGGCGCGAGCAAGGCGATGAGTGAGGTGTCGCGCGCGGCCGTCTTGGCCATGATGCCGGCGAGACCATCGAGTCGCTTGAGCACTTCGGCGCGCTCGCTCTCAGGCACCTCGCGGTCATCCTTGACGCGGGCGCGCTCGTCGCGCACGAGCAGGGCGGCGACCTGAAACTTGGTGCGGTTCGAGGGGCTGACCTTAGCGCCGCGCTCGGCAGCGCTCTCAACCTCGCGCACGGCGCGGGCAAGAATGGGGATGATTCCCTGCTCGTCGAGCGGGCGACGGCGCCGCGTCGTCGCCTGACGCGACGACGGGTTCTTCTTCTGACGCTGGCCGGTCTGGGCCAATGCCCCTCCTCGAAAGAGCGGAGCACGAATGCCCCGAACGACTCGCGAGCAAGCGAAGAACCGCCCACCCGCAGAAACGATGTGCCACACCTACGTCGCCCAGACCCGGTCGGAGAACGGCCGGTGAGCGGAGGTGCTGGGGGAAAGTCTACACTCCCCCGCCGCCTCCGCCGCCGCCTCCGCCGCCGGACGACCCACCGCCCGACGAGCCGCCCGACGAGCTCGACCCCGAGTAACTCGACGAGAGCGTCGAGCTCACCGAACCCACGCCCGCGGCAAAGCCGCCGATCGAGAAAGGACGGGTGCTCGAGAACCACGAGGGGCTGTCACCCTCGGCGTAGAACTCGCCGAGCTGCTTGGCCCAGTCGCGTTCGTGGCCCGTGAGCACGGCCCACGGCAAGAGTCGCTCAATGAGCTTGAGGCGCTCATCGCGACTCGTCGCGTCAACTGGCTCGCGCTCAGCACCCTGGGGCGACTGCAGCACGCGCATGCGTTCAGCCTCGGCCAGTTCGATGTAGACCTCGAGACCCTTGAGGTGGTCAACGCGCTCCGCGCCCTCAGCGGTGAGCGGAGTGCGCCACAGGCACAAGCCGATGATGATGGTCGCCCCGATGGGCACGCCCATGAGCATCCAGGCCAGGTCGCCGCCGCGCCCCTCGTCTGACATCACGATGCCGGCGGCAAACGAACCAACGGTCGCGAGCATGGCCACGAACGGCAACAACGCAGAGTGTCGGGCCGGGATGCGCGCCCGCCAGCCGCGCGCCACGATCGCCGAGCTGATGCGAGCCAACTGGCTCTGGATGCTCTGGCTCAAGCTCGTATTGCGCGCCGAGAGCTGGTGCTCCGTACCGACAAACATCCCCGGAAAGAAGTAACCCAAGAGGTACTCTTCTTCACCCTCGAGCCCATCGGACTTCTCGAGCCGCAGTGTCCACGTCTTGCGCCACGAGAAGAACGTTGCCGGGGTCTCGATAATCGTGATGAAACCGCGCACGGCGAAGTCGACGAGTTGGCTTGCCACCGCCTTGGTCGAGCGCTTCGTGAGCACGGCCGCGTCGAGCAGCGTGAGACCTTTGGGGGGCAGGTACTCCGCGATGATGACGGGCCTGCCGGCGGCGTCGCGGTACCGAGTGGCACGCAACACGAGGGCATAGACCGCCGCCGCGAGCGCGAGCACGACGCTCAGCAACTGCAGCCAGCCCCACACCGACGCGGTGTACGACGTGTCGAACAGCGTGAACGTGCCCGGGGCGAAACCGATGGCGATCGTCACGGTTTGGTAGGGCCCGAGCGCCAATTCGTCAACCCGCAGGGTGTCGTCGGTGAGGGTGATCGCGCAGCGCTCGGTGGATCCGGCGTATCCGCGGTAGCAGGCCTGCTCGCCCGTGAGCACGCTGCGCAGTCCGTCTTCCAGCACAATCTCGCCCGAGACCCGACCAAACGGCTGCGCCCAGTCGGTGCCCGTGAGGTTCCAGTAGAACTCGTCGGCGTTCGAGTTGGCGAAGTAGTCGACCACGTCACGCTGCGAATAGGTGATGACGTAGGTCTGCTCGCCGCGCACAAACTGCCCTTCGGGAACCGCCGCAATGATGTCGACGATGCCCGAGCCGTATTCGACGTCGTAGTTGCGCGGCTGACCATCACCGTCGGTCACCGAAATGACCGTGAGGCTTGTGGTGTGGCCCTGGTAGCTGGCGGGCAACGATCGTCGGATGCCGCGGTTTTGGTCGAAGTCAGGAAAACGCGCGACGAGCGTCTCGGTGGTCAGCAGCGTGGCGTGACCATCGGTATCGCGCCCCAGCCGATAGACGACGTCGAACGAGTCGAACGTGAAGTCGTTGACTCCCGTGCGCACGGGACCACTCGTGACGGCCGCGAGCGACGACGAAGCGCGACCCTGCTGCTGCGTCGAATCGGGCGCGGGGCCGCTCGCCAGCGGCTCCGGCGTGCGCGCGGCGATAACGAGAACAGCAGCCGTGATCACGGCGGCAATGACGAGCACCGTGGCCACAATCGGAATGACGAAACGACGCATAGGGGAACGCTATCGGCTAGGCCGTCCCGAGACGAGAGGGTCGTAGGCTGACCTCGTGCCCGAGAACGTGCCGAGCCCCGACGATGCTGCGATTGATCGGCTGCGTGCGCTCGTGCGCATTCCGACGATCGCCCGACCGGCGAGCGGCCCCGGTCCGCGTGCTGACCGGGCCACGTTCGAGGCCCTCATCGCTGAGCTGCCGACGCTCTACCCGCGCGTGCACGCGAGCCTCGAGCGTGAGCGCCTCGGCCCTGACCCCGAGGGCGGCCCCGGCTACTCCTTGCTCTACCACTGGCGCGGGAGTGACCCGGCGGGCGCCCAAGCTCCGACGATGCTCATGGCGCACTACGACGTTGTGGCCGCGACCGATGACGGCTGGCAGCATCCCCCGTTCTCCGCCGAGTTGGTCGACCACGAGGGCGAGCCGATGGTGTGGGGCCGGGGAGCCATTGACGACAAGGGCGCCCTCGCCGCCGTGCTCGAAGCTATCGAACGCTTGCTCGCCACCGGCTTCACCCCGCGGCACGATGTGCTTCTGCTGTTCGGCCACGACGAAGAAGTGGCCGGCACCGGTGCGCAGGCCGTGGCCTCGGCGTTGCGTGAGCGGGGCATCCGCCCGGCGCTGGTTCTCGATGAGGGCGGGGCGATTGTTCGGGATGCTTTTCCGGGGCTCGACGAACCCTTCGCGCTCATCGGCGTCACCGAAAAGGGCATCACGACTCTGCGGCTGCGTGTGGAACAGCTCGGCGGCCACGCCGCAAGCCCTCCCCCGTTCGCGGCAACCGAGCGGCTCGCCCGCGCGATATTGCGCCTCAACGCGCGCCCGTCTCGAGCGCGACTCGACCCCACGATTCGGCGCATGCTGCGCACGCTGGGCGCGCGAGCGCGCCAGCCGTTCCGCTCACTTTTCACCCGCGCCGACCTCACCGCTCCGCTCATTCTGCGCGCGCTGCTGCGGCGCGGCTCCGAGATCACCGCGCTGTTGCGCACCACTCGTGCCGTGACCGAGCTGCACGCTGGGCACGCCGCCAACGCCCTGCCCGAGTACGCCGAAGCAACCGTCAACGTGCGCATCGCGCCGTGGTCGAGCGTGGCCGAGGCCGTCGACGAGGTGCGGCGAGCGATCGCCGACGAGCTCGTCACGATCGAGGTGCTGCAGCCGAGCGAACCCTCGCCCGTGTCGCCCGCCGAGGGTGAGGCGTGGGATGACCTCGTCGCGAGCATCCACGAGGTGCACCCGGGTCTGCTCGTGAGCCCCTACGTCATGATGCAAGCGAGCGACTCACGGTTCATGACCGGCATCAGCGACCACGTCTACCGCTTCACGCCGTTTCGACTCAGCGCCGCCGAGCGCGCGTGCTTGCACGCCAAAAACGAACACATCAGGGTGAGCGCGTTTCTCGAGGGCGTGCGCAGCTACGAAGCTTTGCTTCGGCGTCGCTGAGACGCGCAGAACTACGAGCCTCGAACGGCCTCGGCGTGAACACTCGCCAAGCGTCGTGGCGCGTCGGTCACCACACCATCGACGCCCAGGTCGACTGCCTGCTGCCACAGGTCGGCGCGATTGAGGGTATAGACGATGACCGTGAGCCCCGCGTTTTGCAGCATCTCGGCGGCATCAGGATCTACCCGGAACGATCGCAGACTCGTCACGACCGTGGTCGCCCCGACCGAGGCCGCGAAGTCCACGGGATCGTCGGGCAACCGTCGCACGATCACCGCGCGCGGCAGAGACGGTGCTTCGCGCCACAACTCGAGCAGGGTCGGCAACTCGAAGCTCGCCAGCACGACCCGGTCTTGCACCCCGTGGCGGTAGATGCCGGCGATGATCGGGCGCAGGGCATCCACGGTCCAGAGGCCCTTGAGTTCGATGAGCGCTCGTACGTCTGAACGCTGGAGCAGAGGCAAGACCTCATCGAAGGTCGGGATGCTCGTGCCCTGCCATGCGCTGCCGTACCAGCTGCCCGCATCGAGCACGCGCAGTTCGGCGAGCGTGCGGTCGGCAATCGGGCCCGAGCCATCGGTCGTGCGGTCGAGAAGCTCATCGTGAAAGACAACGACCTGCTCATCAGCGGTCATGCGCAGGTCAAGCTCGAGCACCTCGGCGCCGCTCGCGAGGGCCGCCTCGAAAGCCGGAATCGTGTTCTCCGGAGCTTCGGCGGGCGCGCCGCGGTGCGCGATGGTGAGAGGCACTCCGTCGTTGAGCACCATCGAGCCGAGCGGTTGGGCGGCATAGACCGTTGCGGCCGTGTGATCGATAGCCAGCACGGCAACGAGCGCAAGAGTGGCAGTGAACGAGGCGGCGGAACGACGGAATGAGTACCGGCGCGCCGAGTGCCGACCCCAGTTCACACTCGGTCGATGCATCGGCTAGGCCTCCACAGCAGGGGTACCGCCTCATTGCGGTGCCGCCATGCTAGCGCAGTCCGTTACCGTTTTGTGACCTGAAGGCGCGTCGCTGCTGTCTTGGCGATGGTTGTCGCCATGCCGCTGAAGATGATGCCGTGAAAAGGCAAGACGGCCGCCCAGTAGAGCCGGCCCCCGAGCCCCGTGGGGAAGAAAACGGCGCGCTGAATGAGGCGTGACCCGCCACCCGGGCGCGGCTCCACCGTGAACTCGAGCCACGCGCGGCCCGGCACCTTCATTTCCGCGCGCAGCCGCAAGAAGCGGCCGCGCTCGAGCGTTTCGACGCGCCAAAAGTCGACCGCCTCGCCAGGCGCGAGCCGATCGGGGTCGCGGCGACCGCGGCGCAGACCCACGCCGCCCACGAGCTTGTCGAGCCAGCCGCGCGCGGCCCAGGCGACGGGCAGCGAGTACCAACCGTTGTCGCCGCCGATTCCTTCGACCACCCGCCACAGCGCCTCCGGTGGCGCGGCCGAGTCGGCTTCTTGCCGGTCGGTGTAGACGGTGTGACCGCTCCAATCGGGGTCACTCGGCAGTAAATCGCTCGGGGCGCCTCGCACGGTCGCGTTTTGCCAGGTGGTCTCGACCTCACCCTCACGCATCTTCGCGAGCGCGTACCGCACGGCCCGGCGATAGCCTGTGAGCCCCGCGGCGGGCGGCGCGATGTAGTCGTCGATGTCGTGCTCGCTGCACACCGCGTCGTATTGCAGGCTCGAAATGATGGGCACCGCGAGCGCGCGCGGAATCGGCGTGACGAGGTTGACCCACTGACTCGCGAGGTACGGCGTGAGCACCGGCAGGCTCGCGATGGGGCGTTGCTTGAGCCCTGCCTCGACGGCATAGCCGTTCATCATTTGGCCGTAGCGCAGCACGCTCGGGCCACCGATATCGAACGTGCGGTTCACCTCGGCGGGCAGAGTTGCCGCGCCGACGAGGTAGTGCAGAACATCCCGAACCGCGATCGGCTGAATGAAGTTGCGCACCCACTTCGGGGCCGGCATGTACGGCAGCACTTCGGTCAAGTGCCGAATCATCTCGAAGCTCGCCGAGCCGGATCCGATCACGACGCCCGCTTGCAAGGCCGCCGTGGGCACGCCACTCGCCAAGAGAATGTCGCCCACCTCTTTGCGGCTGCGCAGGTGCGGCGAGAGCTTGCCTTCGGGGTGCAAGCCGCCGAGGTAGACAATGCGCGAGAGGTGCGCGGCCGCGGCCGCCGTTGCGACGGTGGATGCCACGTGCCGCTCGGTGCGCTCAAAGTCACCCGCACTGCTCATGGAGTGCACGAGGTAGTAGAGCACTTCGACCCCCACCAGCGCGCGCGCGACATCGCTTGCGTTCGCGAGGTCGCCCGTCGCCACCTCAACCTGGCTCGCCCACGGCACATCGCGCAACCGCACAGGGTCGCGCACGAAGACCCGCACCTCGTGCCCCGCCTCGAGCAGGCGCGGCACCAAGCGGCCGCCGATGTATCCCGTGGCCCCCGTGACGAGCATCTTCATGGCGCAACGCTAGAGGCGCGTGCTGAGAGTTGCCCCGCGGGTCGTAGCGTAAAGGGGTGAACGAGGCAGACGGCGAACGGCGAGCGGGCATCCCCCCGCGCGTGATCGCGTGGTTTGCCGAGAATGCGCGCGACCTGCCCTGGCGGCGCCCCGGGTTCAGCGCGTGGGGCACGCTCGTGAGCGAGATCATGCTGCAGCAGACCCCGGTCGCTCGCGTGATTCCGCGGCTCGAGCAGTGGCTCGCGCGGTGGCCGAGCCCCGACGCCCTCGCCGCCGACTCCCCCGCCGAAGCCGTGCGCGCCTGGGATCGCCTCGGCTACCCTCGCCGCGCTCTCGCCTTGCACGCCGCCGCGGTCGCGATCAGCGAGCGACACGGCGGCATCGTGCCCGACGACGTGGATGCCCTGCTCGCCCTCCCCGGAATCGGCGACTACACGGCGCGCGCCGTCGCCGCCTTCGCCTACGGAAAACCCGTGCCCGTCGTCGACGTCAATACGCGACGAGTGCTGGCCCGCGCGGTTCTCGGCCACGGCGAAGCGGGGCCCGCGCGCACTCGTGTTGATCTCGCCCTCATGCAGGATCTTCTGCCCCGTGACCCCGCCGAAGCGCGGCAGTTCAACGCCGGCGCGATGGAGCTCGGCCAGACCGTGTGCGGTGCACGCAGCCCACAGTGTGAGGCTTGCCCGATCGCGGAGCTCTGCGCGTGGCGCGCGGCCGGCTACCCCGACTACGAGGGCCCCACGGCACCTCGTCAAGCGCGCTTCGAGGGCAGCGATCGCCAAGTGCGCGGGCTCATTATGCGCGAGCTACGACTCAGCGACACTCCCGTGCCCGCCGAGGTCATCGAGCAACTCTGGCCCGACGCTGTTCAGCGAGAACGGGCACTCGCCGGCCTGCTCGCCGACGGACTCGCGATCGGCTCTGCCGACTCGGGATTCACCCTGCCGGGCTCGGTACTATAGGCACACACCGCAGACCAAGACCGGAGGACGACATGACCCGCACCGAGAAGTTCACCGTGGCCCTCTTCGGCTTGTTCACGGTGCTCGTCGTTGTGCCGGGGGTGGTGCTCTCGGCCATTGCGATTTTCTCGACCGGCGCGATCGACCTGAGCCACTAGCGTCGGGCCTGCGGGCCTTTAGCGCGGTTCTGCGGCCTCGTCGGGCTCGGCCTCTTCGATGTCGTCGTCTTCGAGCTCGTCGTCTTCGAGGTCGTCGTCACCATCGAGTTCGTCGAGCTCCGCATCCACGTCGCGCGGCTTGACGTAGGGGTCAGGGTCGCCGGCGTACTCGGCTGACGCGGCAAGCGTCTCGGTCGCGGCATCCCGCTCACGCGCCTCGCGCAGCAAGGCCTCGATCGAGGCAGCGTTCTCGGGAATTCCGTCGAGAATGAACTCGATCGTCGGGGTCAGGCGCGTGTTGAGGTTGCGACCGACCTCCATGCGCAGCATGCCGGTGGCGGCGGCGAGGGCCGCGGCGCTGTCGTCGCGCTCTTGTTCGGTACCGAGCACCGTGTAGAAGATCGAGGCGTGCTGAAGGTCGCCCGTCACCTGCACATCGGTGATGGTCACGAAGCCCAAGCGGGGGTCGCGCAAGCCCTTGTCGAGTCGTTGTGCGACGACCTCTTTGATGCGGTCAGCGACCTTGCGAGCGCGAGGGTTGCCTGCCATGTGCTGCTCCTGACTACTGCGGGTGATGCTGAGGGATGCGGCCCGCCGCTCCCTGGGGAACGGCGGGCCGCAAGAAGTCGCACGCTCAGAGCGTGCGGACACGCGCTACGCGCGAACCTTCTCTTTCATCTCGATCGTCTCGATCTCGTCGCCGATCTGGATGTCGTTGAACTTGCCGAGGCCGATACCGCACTCGAAGTCGGTGCGAACCTCGGTCACGTCATCCTTGAAGCGACGCAGCGACTCGATCGCGAGGTTGTCGCCCACGACGACGCCGTCACGAATGACGCGCGCCTTGGCGTTGCGCGTAATCGTTCCGCTGCGCACGATGACACCGGCGATGTTGCCGAACTTCGACGAGCGGAAGATCTCGCGAATCTCGGCGACACCCGACTGCACTTCTTCGAACTCGGGCTTGAGCATGCCCTTGAGCGCGTTCTCGATCTCTTCCAAAGCGGAGTAGATGACCGAGTAGAAGCGAATGTCGACGCCCTCGCGCTGAGCGCGCTCGCGCGCCTTCGTGTCGGGGCGCACGTTGAAGCCCACGATGATGGCGTTGTCAATCGTCGCGAGGTTGACGTCACTCTCGGTGACAGCACCCACACCACGGTGGATGATGCGCAACTGCACGCTCTCGTCGACCTCGATCTTGAGCACGGCTTCTTCGAGTGCTTCGACAGCACCCGAGACGTCGCCCTTGATGATGAGGTTGAGCGACTCGACCTTGCCGTCTTCGAGGGCCTTGGTGAAGTCTTCGAGGCTGATGCGCTTGCGAGCCTTGGCGAGCAAAGCGTTGCGCGCGGCAGCTTCACGCTTTTCAGCGATCTGACGAGCCGTACGGTCGTCGTCGGTCACGATGAACGTGTCACCGGCGCGAGGAACGCTCGACAGACCCTGCACCTGTACCGGACGCGAGGGGTAGGCCTCGTCGACCTTCTCGCCGTCTTCATCGGTCATTGCACGAACGCGGCCGTAGGCCGTTCCGGCAACAATCGCGTCGCCGACGCGCAAGGTTCCCGACTGGATGAGCACGGTTGCCACGGCGCCGCGACCCTTGTCGAGGCGTGCCTCGATCGCGACACCGCGTGCGGTGCGGTTGGGGTTGGCCGAGAGGTCGAGCCCCGCATCCGCCGTCAACAGAACGGCGTCAAGAAGCTCGGTGATGCCCTTGTTTTGCAGCGCCGAGACGTCGATGAACATCGTGTCTCCGCCGTACTCTTCGGCGACGAGGCCAAACTCGGTCAGCTGCTGGCGCACCTTGGCGGGGTTGGCGCCATCTTTATCGACCTTGTTGACGGCGACAACGATGGGCACACCCGCGGCTTGCGCGTGGTTAAGCGCCTCGACCGTCTGGGGCATGATGCCGTCGTCGGCGGCGACCACGAGAATCGCGACGTCGGTCACCTGCGCACCACGAGCACGCATGGCGGTGAACGCCTCGTGACCCGGGGTGTCGATGAAGGTGATGGCACGCTCGATGCCCTCGTGCTCGGTCCAGACCTGGTAGGCACCAATGTGCTGCGTGATGCCACCGGCCTCGCCGGCACCGACGTTGGCCTTGCGGATCGCGTCGAGCAGTCGGGTCTTTCCGTGGTCGACGTGACCCATGACGGTGACCACGGGAGGACGAATGACGAGGTCGTCTTCGTCTTCTTCTTCATCGAGATCGATGTCGAAGCTCTCGAGCAGCTCTTTGTCTTCGTCTTCGGGCGACACGATTTCGATGCGCCAACCGAGCTCTTCGCCGAGCACCACAAAGGTGGCGCCGTCGAGCGACTCGGTCGCGGTTGCCATTTCACCGAGGTGGAAGAGCACGGTCACGAGGTTGCCGGGAGGGCAGCTCATGCCCGTGGCGGTCTCGAGCTTGTCCGCGAAGTCGGTGATTGATGCGCCCTGGCGCAGACGGATGACCGTCTTGCCGTCGCCGCGGGGAACACTGACACCGCCAACCGACGGAGCCTCCCGCATTTCAAACTCTTGCCGCTTCGTGCGCTTCGACTTGCGAGCCTTCGACTTGCCGCCGCCACGCCCGAAGGCACCCGCGGTGCCGCCACCGGGACCGCGACCACGGCCGCCACCACCGCCCGGACGCGGGCTGTTGAAGCCAGTACCCGGTGCACCACCGGGGCCGCCAGCGCCGCCGGGGCGGAAGCCACCACCGGCACCAGCCGGACGGCCGGGGCCACCCGTGCGCTGTTGGAAGGGTGCGCGCGGGCCACCGGGGCGTCCGGCGCCGTCCGTGCGCGGGGCGCCGGGGCGCGGCGCACCGGGGCGCGGAGCACTCGGACGCGGAATCGCGCCGCCACCCGGGCGAGGCATGCCCTGGGTTGACGAGAAGGGGTTGTTGCCGGGGCGCGGAGTACCCGGGCGCGCCATGCCCTGTTGCGAAGCAAAGGGGTTGTTGCCCGGACGCGGTTGGCCAGCTGCGGCAGCCGAGCGAGTGCTCGTGTCGCCATCGCCATCGCCATCGCTCACGGCAGGGGCCGCCGGCGCTTCGGGCTGCGCGGCAGGCGCGTCAACCTCGGCGGCGGGTGCTGCAGGCGCGGGCTTCGCCGGCGCCGGCTTGGCGGGGGCCTTGGCAGCGGGTGCTGCCGCGGGGGCCTTGGGCGCGGTAATGCCCTCGGCCTCGAGTGCCGCACGCAGCTTGCGCGCGACGGGGGGTTCAATGGTCGACGACGGACCCTTGACGAATTCGCCGAGCTCTTTGAGCTTCTCGAGGGCGACCTTGCTTTCAATGCCGAGTTCGCTCGCGATCTCGTGCACGCGTGGTTTCGCAGCCACAATTCTCCTGTCTGGGTCCGCACCCAGGCAGGGGCAGACCATTAGTGCTGGACGGAACTCATTTCGAGCCGCTCATTAGTTGTCCATGTGCCGATCAGCCTTTTCTTCGGATGATGAAATGGTCGCCAGAACCGAATCCGCGTCGAGCGGACCCGCCACACGAAGCGCTCGGGCCCAAGCCCGACGCACCGTGGCGGTTTCGACGCAGTCGCGAGTGCGGTGCACCCACGCACCCCGCCCCGGAAACCGGGCTAGGGCATCCACCACGACCGATCCATCGATCGCCACCACCCTCACGAGTGAGGATCGAGGCGCGCGCTGGCGACAGCCGAGGCAGGTTCTGACGGGTTCCATGTTACCCCCCTTGCATTCCGCGCGCCGACCCTCGCTCGAAACGCGATGCGTTTCGAGCTTCGGCGCAAAGATCGATATTCAGCCGCCGAGCTACTCGTCCATCACTGAATCGGGCTGAATATCGATCTTTGCGCCAGTAAGCTTCGCCGCGAGGCGCGCGTTCTGGCCCTCTTTGCCAATCGCGAGCGAGAGCTGGTAGTCGGGAACGAGCGCGCGCACGGCCTTCGTCGCCGGGTCAATGACGAACGCGCTCGAGACCTTTGCGGGCGAGAGCGCATTGGCCACGAAGGTCGCGAGGTCATCGCTGTGGTCAACGATGTCGATCTTTTCGTTGCCCAGTTCGGCGGTGACGGCACGCACGCGCTGCCCCAACTCGCCGATGCACGCACCCTTGGCGTTGACGCCCGGTTCGAGCGACCGCACGGCGATCTTCGTGCGGTGCCCGGCCTCGCGCGCGAGCGCCGTGATCTCCACGATGCCGTTGGCGATCTCGGGCACCTCGAGCGCGAAGAGCTTGCGCACGAGCGAGGGGTGGGTGCGGCTGACCGTGATCTGCGGCCCCTTGAGGCCCTTCGACACGCTCGTGACATAAACACGGATGCGGTTGCCGTGCGTGTACTCCTCGCCAGCAACCTGCTCTTCCGGCGGCAAAATCGCCTCGACCGCGCCCAGGTCGATGTGGATCATGCGCGGGTTAGGACCCTGCTGAATAACGCCCGCGACAATGTCGCCCTCGCGGCCCTTGAACTCGCCCAGAACGCGGTCATCGCCGATGTCGCGCAGGCGTTGGTTGATGACCTGCTTGGCTGCGAAGGCGGCGATGCGGCCGAAGTCGTCGGGGCTATCGGGGGCCTCGCCAATGAGCATCCCCTCGTCATCAAACTCGGGAACATAGACAGTCACGTGACCCGTCTTGCGGTCAAGCTCCACACGCGGTGCGGGTTGCTCGGCATCGCGCGACTCTTCGCGGTCGGTGTGCTTGAGGTAGGCCGTCAGAATGGCCTGCTCGATGATCTGCACGAGCTCGTCGAACGGGATCTCCCGCTCGCGCTCCATCATCCTCAAGATGCTCAGGTCGATGTCCACCGGGGGTACCTCCGCTATTCGGTTGAGACCGCGCGGCCCCGTGAGGGCCGTCGGCGCGAACCTCTACGGTACCGGATGCTCGCCTGACGTCTGACGCGTCCTATCGCGGCGTCGCACGGCAACGCGCACCACAATGAGCAGGATCCCGAGGCCGCCGAGGGTCGCCGCGATGATCGCGAGAACGGTGACGATGCCCGCATCAGCGCCCGTCGCGGCGAGCAATGCCGCGCTCACGAGCGAACTCGCAATGCGCCAGCGACCTCGGCAAGTGCGATCTCGCTGCGCTCTCCGGTGGCCCTGTTCCAGAACTCAACAATGCCGTCGGCGGCGCCACGGCCCACGACGACCACGAGCGGCACACCGATCAACTCGGCGTCGCCGAACTTCACGCCGGGCGAAACCTTGGGTCGGTCGTCGTAGAGCGTGTCGAAGCCCGCAGCGTCAAGCTCGTTCACGAGGGCTTCAGCGACCGTGTAGGCCAGCTCATCGCGGCCCGCGGCGACCACGTGAACGTCGAACGGTGCGACCTCGCGGGGCCAGATCAGGCCCTTCTCGTCGTGCGCGTTCTCGGCGATCACCGCGAGGATTCGCGTGACGCCGATTCCGTACGAACCCATGGTCACCGTGACGAGCTTGCCGTTCTCGTCGAGCACCTGAAGGCCCAGCGCCTCGGCATACTTGCGGCCGAGCTGGAAGACGTGCCCGATCTCCATGCCGCGCGCGAGTTCGACCGGTCCGCTGCCATCGGGAGCAGGGTCGCCCGCCCGCACTTCGGCAATGTCAGCCCGACCGTCGCCGACAAAGTCGCGGCCGGCAACGAGGTGGTAGACGTGCTTCTCGGGCTCGTTCGCCCCCGTGATCCACGAGGTGCCGTCGCCCACGCGCGGGTCAAGCAGATACCGGATGCCTGTGCTCGACTCTTCGCCCAGCACCGGCCCCTTCGCACTCCAGGGCCCGATGTAGCCCTTCACGAGCCCCTTCGCGGCGGCGAAGTCGTCGTCGGTCGCCGCCTCGACGGCCGCGGGAGCAAAAGCAACCTCGGCACGCTTGAGGTCAACCTCGCGGTCGCCCGGCACACCCACGATCACGAGTTCTTTCGAGCCATCGAGGTGAGTCAGTCGCAACACCACGTTCTTGAGGGTGTCGCCCGCCGCCCACGGTCGATCGGCGCGCGCGTACCGCTCGTTCGAGAGCGCGACCAGCGTGGCGATCGTGGGAGTCTCGGGCGAATCATGGATGACCGCCGCGGGCTCACCCGAAGCATCCACCGGTTCGACCACCGGCACGCGGTAAGCCTCGACGTTCGCCGCGTATCCCCCGGCCGACCGCACGAAGGTGTCTTCGCCGATCGGGATGGGGTGCAAAAACTCTTCGCTGCGCGAGCCGCCCATGGCACCCGCGTCGGCCTGAACAATGACGTACTCGAGCCCCAAGCGCGTGAAGATGCGCTCGTAGGCATCGCGCTGCGCTTGGTACGCGGCATCCAGACCCGCATCATCGATGTCGAACGAGTACGCGTCTTTCATCGAGAACTCGCGACCGCGCAGCAGGCCTGCCCGGGGGCGCGCTTCGTCGCGGTACTTGTCTTGAATTTGGTAGATGGCGAGGGGCAAGTCTTTGTACGACGAGTAAAGGTCTTTCACGAGCAGCGTGAAGACCTCTTCGTGCGTCGGCGCCAACAGGTAGTCAGCACCGCGACGGTCTTTCAGGCGGAAGATGCCGTCGCCGTACTCTTCCCATCGGCCGGTGGCCTCATAGGGCTCTCGCGGAAGCAGCGCCGGAAAGTGAACTTCTTGCGCGCCCGCGTTGGCCATCTCTTCACGGATGATGGCCTCGATTCGGCGACGCACCTTGAGCCCCAGCGGCAACCAGGCGAACACGCCTGGCGCCTGGCGACGGATGTAGCCGGCACGAACGAGCAAGCGGTGGCTCGCCACTTCGGCGTCAGAGGGGTCGTCTCGAAGAGTGCGAAGAAAGAGCTGAGAGAGGCGCGTGGTCACCGGCCAAGACTACTTGGCCGCGACACGCCCCCTGCGTGGCGCCGCGGCATACCCCCATTTGGGGGCCAGAATGAAACAGGCCTGCGAGCGATGGCAAGGGGGGCTTGGATCGCTCGCAGGCCCTTCCCGTCCTGCGACGAGTCGCGGGGCGGGAAACCTGTTCAGCGGAGAAGATCCCCTGATTCACCCGTGGGCCTTGCACCGCCCCCGCGTGCGCACCAGTCGGCTCCCCCAGCCGATGCGTTCAGCGTACTCGCGGGGCCAGAGGCAGTCAGTCCCCCGATGGGGGGCCACCCGGCGTGCGTCAGGCGGTGACGACCTCGGGCGACCCGACGGGAGCATCCGGCATCGACGCCGCAAGGCGGTTCGCCTCTTCAATGAGGGTCGCGACGATCTCGCTCTCGGGAACGGTCTTGATGACCTCGCCCTTGACGAAGATCTGGCCCTTGCCGTTGCCCGAGGCGACGCCGAGGTCAGCCTCACGGGCCTCACCGGGACCGTTCACGACGCAGCCCATGACGGCCACGCGCAACGGCACGGTCATGCCCTCGAGACCCTTGGTGACGTCTTCGGCGAGCGTGTAGACGTCGACCTGTGCGCGGCCGCACGAGGGGCACGACACGATCTCGAGCTTGCGCTCGCGCAGGTTGAGGCTCTCGAGAATCTTGAGGCCAACCTTGACCTCTTCCGCGGGCGGGGCTGACAGCGAGACGCGAATGGTGTCGCCGATGCCTTCGCTCAGCAAGATTCCGAACGCCGTGGCGCTCTTGATCGTTCCCTGGAACGCGGGGCCGGCTTCGGTCACACCGAGGTGCAACGGCCAGTCGCCGCGCTCGGCGAGCTGGCGATACGCCTTGACCATGACGATCGGGTCGTTGTGCTTAACCGAGATCTTGAAGTCGTGGAAGTCGTGCTCTTCGAACAGGCTGGCTTCCCACACGGCGCTCTCGACGAGGGCTTCGGCGGTGGGCTTGCCGTACTTCTGCAGCAGGCGCGGGTCGAGCGAACCGGCATTCACACCGATACGGATGCTCACGCCGGCTTCTTTCGCCCGCTTAGCGATCTCGGCCACTTGGTCATCGAACTTGCGAATATTGCCCGGGTTGACGCGTACGGCGGCGCACCCCGCGTCGATCGCCATGTAGACGTACTTCGGTTGGAAGTGAATGTCAGCGATGACCGGAATCTGGCTCTTCTTCGCGATGATGTGCAGCACATCGGCATCGTCTTGACTCGGCACCGCGACACGCACAACGTCACACCCAGTCGCCGTAAGCTCGGCGATCTGCTGCAGGGTTCCGTTGATGTCGGTCGTCGGCGTCGTCGTCATCGACTGAACGCTGACCTGGTGGTCGCTGCCCACCATGACCTTGCCCACCTTGATCTGGCGGGTCTTGCGACGAGGGGCGAGGGTCTCAGGGACCTTGGGCATTCCGAGATTCACAGCGGGCACAGTCGCCATTGTAAGCCCGCCGCCTGTACGGCACGCCCTAGAAGAGCGTGACGGGTTTCACGATGTCGGCATAGATGAGCAACAGGCTCATGGCGCCGAGAATCAGCACAACGGCGAGCGTGAAGGGCACGAGCCGGGCCGTGTCGATCGGACCCGGGTCGGGCTTGCCGCGCAGCTTGGCGAACCACCGACGAAGGCCCTCCCACAGAGCACCCGCCACGTGGCCGCCATCGAGCGGCAGCAAGGGAATCAGGTTGAAGACGAAGAGGGCGACGTTGAGCGAGGCAAGCAGCCCGGTGAGGAACGAGACGCGCTCGACCACCGGAATCGTGTCGATGCTCGCAATCTCGCCCGCGATGCGGCCAACCCCCACGACGCTGATGGGGCCGTTGGGGTCGCGCTCTTCGGGGCCGAACGCGGCCTCGGCCACGTCGATCATGCGCTGCGGCAGATTGATGATGATGCCCACGACAGCACCGATGTTGTCGCCCACCGCCGGCAGCACCGCGGTGACGGGCTGTTGCACGGTTTCGTAGGCGGCCGCGATGCCAATAAACCCCACTTGCTCGGTCTGCGCTTGACCGTCGACGTCTTCGACGATGCGTCCGCGCTCATCGAAGACGTAGCGCTCGGTCAGCAGAGGAGTGACCGTTGTCGTGACGGTCGACCCGGCGCGCTCGAGCTGCATGACGAGTGGTTGACCTGCTGCGTCGCGCACAATCGCGAGCACGTCATCCCACGTCTCGATTGCTTCGCCGTCGATCGAGACGATGCGATCGCCCGGTTGCAAGCCGGCCTCGGCACCGGGAGCGAGTGGGTCACCCGTTTCGCACTCTTGGCGCTCGCTCGTCGCGGGCAAGACACACTCGTTGACGCTCCCGAGCGTCGTCGAGGGCTGCGCGACACCAAAGCCCACGAGCACGACCGCATAAAGCACGATCGCGATCACGAGGTTCATGAACGGGCCGCCGAGCATGATGATGATGCGCTTCCAGACGGGGAGCCGGTAGAACGTGCGGTGCTCTTCACCCTCGGGAATCGTGTCGGCCGAGGCCGTGCGTGCGTCTTGTACGAGCGTGTCGAAGAACCCCGTCGATGCCGAGCGGGCGCGCTCCCCAGCGACGGGCGGATACATGCCGGCCATCGAGATGTAGCCGCCGAGGGGAATCCACTTGAAGCCGTACTCGGTCTCGCCGCGACGCCACGACACGATCGTGCGCCCGAACCCGATCATGAACTGGCCGACGCGCACCCCGAACAGCTTGGCGGGCACAAAGTGCCCCAACTCGTGCAGTGCGATCGACACGATGAGGCCGATCACGACCACGAGAATGCCCACGATGTACAGCAGCACGGTCTCCACGACCGGCCACTCTAGCGCCGGAGCCCCAGCAGACGCTGGGCGACAGGCTAGGCCGCTGCGATGAGTGCGTCAGCCTCGCGGCGCGCCCATACCTCGGCCTCGAGCACTCCCTCGAGCGTCATGGGGTGCGCCTCGTGGCGATCAACCACCTCGCGCACGAGGTCGACAATGCCGAGATAGCCAATGCGGTCGTCGTGGAACGCGTGCACCGCCTGCTCGTTGGCGGCGTTGAACACCGCCGGGAACGTCGCCCCCGCCGCGCCCACCTGTTTGGCGAGCGACACGGCCGGAAACGCATCGTCGTCAAGAGGCGCAAAGGTCCAGGTGGATGCGGTGCTCCAGTCGAGCGGAGCCCCCACCCCCGCGACCCGGTGCGGCCAGTCGAGCCCCAGTGAGATCGGCAGCCGCATGTCGGGCGGCGAGCACTGCGCGATCGTCGACCCATCGACGAACTCGACCATGGAGTGCACGATCGACTGCGGGTGCACCGTTACGTCGATGCGGTCGTACGGTACGTCGAAGAGCAAGTGCGCTTCGATGACCTCGAGCCCCTTGTTGACGAGCGTCGACGAGTTGGTCGTGATGACCTTGCCCATGTCCCACGTGGGGTGCGCGAGTGCTTCGGCGGGCGTCACGCCCTCTAGCGACGCGCGCGAGCGACCGCGAAACGGTCCCCCGCTCGCCGTGAGCACGAGCCGACGCACCTCGTGGTGCTCGCCGGCGAGCAGAGCTTGCGCGATCGCCGAGTGCTCGCTGTCGACGGGAACGATCTGGCCGGGCGCCGCGAGGCTCGTGACGAGCGAACCGCCCACGATGAGGCTCTCTTTGTTCGCGAGGGCCAGGATGCGCCCCGCCGTCAACGCCGCAAGCGTCGGCGCGAGGCCCACTGATCCCGTGATGCCGTTGAGCACCACATCGCAGTGCACGTCGCGCACAAGCTGCGCCGCGGCCTCGGCGCCGAGCGCTACGTGCTCGACACCGTGCTCGCGTGCCTGCTGCTCGACGAGAGCCCGGTTGCTGCCCGCCGCGAGCCCGACCACGCGGAACCGGTCAGGGTTCGCCGCAATCACCTCGAGCGCTTGCACGCCAATCGAGCCCGTCGAACCCAAAACGATGATGTCGCGCATGGTGTTCATCATGCCCGACGGCGAGCGAGCGTCCGGTGCGTTATGAGACCGCGAGAATGTCGACGACGAAGACGATGACGTCGGTCGCGCCGATCGAACCGTCGGGGGTTCCGCCGCTCGGGCCGTAGCCGAGGTCGGGCGGAATGATCGCGATGATCTGCGAGCCGACGGTTTGGCCAACCAGCGCGTCACGGAAGCCCTGAATCACGCCGCTCGTCGGGAAGTCGGCGGGCGTGCCGCGCTCCCAGCTCGAGTCGAAGACCTGGCCCGTGTTCCAGTTGAGACCCGTGTACTGCACGGTGACCGTCTGGCCGTCTTCAACGACCGGGCCGTCACCCTTGATGAGCACAGCGAGGTCGAACTCGGTGAACGGGTCACCGGCCGGAAGCGTGATCGTCGGCGCGCCGTTCTCAGCGAGCTCGACCGTCGGGAAGCCCTCGGGCGCCTCTTGCGGTTCACCCTCCGCGCGCTCGAGGGGCGGGGGCACGATGCTCACGACGTCAATGACGAAGACGAGCGACTCGGTGCCCGTGAGGCTCAACTCGGGAACACCCTGGTCGCCGAAGCCCTCGGCGGGCGGAATCACGCCCGCGAGGCGCGTGCCGGGAGTGGCACATTCGAGCAGCAACGAGAACCCGACGAGCTGCTCGGTCTCGGTGTCGATCGGAAAACGCTCGGCGTTCTCGCCGGAGAACCCCGTCGTCGCGAGCTCGGCGCCCGTCTCACCGTTGAGTACGGTGTATTCGATCACCACGGTGTCGCCGTTCACAGCGGCGTCACCCTCGCCCTGATCGAGAATCGTGCGCTGCGTCGTCTCGGCCGTCAGCGGGCCGTCGAACTCGATCGTCGGAACGCTGCCGAAGGCGCCATCGACTGACACAGCGTCTGACGCGGCACCGGACTGAATGCAGTCTCCATCGGCAGGGGCCGTGCCACCCGGAGCGCACGCGGCCAGCGACACGAGAAGTGCGGCGCTGAGGCCGGAAGAAATGAGAACAGAACGGCGACGCACGGGGGCTTCCTCACGCTGGAACGGGCACGAAGTCCCCATCTTCCCACGTCGGGGCTAAGACTGCGCCCTGAGGGTCGTGGGCTCGTGCCCAACGTCGAAGTTCACCGAATTGGCGATGAAACACAGCTCACTCGCCCGGTGGTGCAGTGACTCGGCGCGGTGCGCATCCTCATCGGAGTGATGTGCCGCGATCGTCACGACCGGCCGCAGCGTCGCTTCGATGAGCCGCCCGCCGTCGCCCTCTTGCTGCAGGGTGCCGGTCGCATCGTCGTGGTAGTCGACCACGACAATGCCATTGACCGCGGCCACGTGCAGGTAGCTCAGCATGTGGCACTGCGCGAGGGCCGCGATGACGAGTTCTTCAGGGTTCCAGCGGTCGGCATCGCCGCGAAAAACGCGATCGCTCGAGCCCGCGATCTCATGCTGCTTTCCGTCGGCGTGGATGCGGTGGTCACGCCCATATGACCGGTACGTTGCCGTGCCCTCGCCCCGGTTTCCCGTCCATTGCACCGCGACGGCGAAGTTGTGCTGATCGTGCACGCCCTGCTCCTCTCGCACCCGGGCCCCACGCAGGGGCCGGGAGTACACTCATCCCACCATGACTGACACCCTTTCTGCGCCCGCAGCCCCGTCATTCGAGGGCACCGTCTCTGGCCCCGCGACCGTCGCTCAAGAGCGCCGCGTCGTCACGGCAATCCCTGGCCCGGCCTCGCAGGCCCTGCACGAGCGTCGACTCGCGGTCGTGAGCGCCGGTGTCGGCACTGCTCTTCCCGTGTACATCGACCGGGCCCACGACGCGATCGTCGTTGACGTTGACGGCAACCACTTCATCGACCTCGGCGGCGGAATCGGTGTCATGGGCGCCGGCCACACGAACGACGCCGTGGTGGCCGCGGTGCAAGAGCAAGTGGCCAAAGTCACGCACACGCTCTTCACCGTCACGCCCTACGAGCAATACGTGCGCGTCGCCGAGCTGCTCGTGCAGCACACGCCGGGTGATCATGCCAAGAAGGTCGTGCTCGTCAACTCGGGCGCTGAGGCGCTCGAGAACGCCGTGAAGATTGCGCGCAAGCACACCGGCCGCGCCGGTGTTGCGGTGCTCGACCACGGCTACCACGGTCGCACCAACCTGACGATGGCCATGAACTTCAAGGCCATGCCCTACAACCTGGGCTTTGGGCCTTTCGCGAGCAACATCTACCACGCACCGAGTTCGTACCCCCTGCACGACGGCCTCTCAGGTGCCGAGGCGGCCCAGCGCACGATTTCGTACCTCGAAAAGCGCGTCGGGGCCGCAGACCTTGCGTGCCTCGTCGTTGAGCCCATCCAGGGCGAGGGCGGCTTCATTGTTCCCGCCGAGGGCTACCTGGCCGCGCTCGTCGAGTGGTGTCGAGCCAATGGCGTGGTCTTCATCGCCGATGAGGTGCAGTCGGGTGTGGCCCGCACGGGCGCCTACTACGCGAGCGAGCACTTTGGCATCGTTCCCGACATGATCACGACGGCCAAGGGCATCGCCGGCGGCATGGTTCTCGCGGGAGTCGTTGGTCGCGCCGAGATCATGGACAGCTCGCACGCGGGCGGCCTCGGTGGCACCTACGGCGGCAACCCCGTTGCGTGCGCCGCGGCGATCGCCGTGTTCGACCAGATCGAGCAGCGTGATTTGCTCGGTGCCGCGCAGCACATCGAGAGCGTGCTACGCCCCGCGCTCGAGGCACTTGCGGCGAAGCACCCCCGCATCGCCGAGGTGCGCGGTATCGGCGCCATGCTCGCCATTGAGTTTCTCGACCCCGAAACGCACGAGCCCGACGCCGCGATCGTCTCGCGCGCGGTCGCCGCGGCCGCGCAACAGGGCGTGCTGCTCTTGAGCGCGGGCACCTACGGCAACGTCATCCGCTTCTTGCCCCCGCTCACCATCAGCGACGCTCTGCTTCTTGAGGCCGTCGAGGTGCTCGACACCGCCCTCTCGGCCTAAGCCGCACTATGGCTCTCGAGGGGGCAGTGTCGCTCGAGGGCGCACGGCCGCTTGAGGTCTCGGGCACCGTCGAGCTCGCGCGCATCGAGCGTTTCGGGCTGATTGAGTCACGACACATCGGCGCCGCCGCCGTCGTTGACACCTCGGGCCAGATATTGCGAGCAGAGGGTGACGTGCGCGCCACGATCTACCCGCGATCGGCACTCAAGCCCGTGCAAGCGATTGCAATGCTCGAACTCGGCGCACACTTCGCCGACGACGAACTCGTGCTCGCGGCCGCAAGCCATTGCGGAAGCCCCGACCACCTCGCGGTCGTCGAACGGATGCTGCACGACGACGGGCGCGATTCGCACGCCTTGCAGTGCCCGGCCCAGTGGCCGCTCGGCAGTGCCGACCGTGCTGCGCGGCAAGCAGCGGGGCTTCCAGCCACGCGGCTCACGATGAACTGCTCGGGCAAACACGCGGGATTCTTGCGCGCGAGCGACGCGGTCGGCGGCGACGCCGCCCGCTACCTTGAGCTCGAGCATCCGGTGCAGCGTCACGTCACCGATGCTGTCGAGCGATTCACGGGCGAGAGCGTGCATGGCACCGCGTTCGACGGTTGCGCTGCACCGCTGCACGCGACCTCGCTCGCTGCACTCGCGACCGCGATTGCGCGTGTGTCGTCGGGCTCAACCCGCGAGGCCCAACGCCTTGTGGCGGCCGTCGCGGCCGAACCGTGGGCGATCGACGGGACGGGGCGGGCCAACACCATGGTGATCGAGCGTCTTGGTGGCATCGCCAAGCTGGGCGCTGAAGGCGTTGTCGTGATCGGAACGACTGCAGGCGTGGCGGTGGCGGTCAAGGTACTCGACGGCTCGATGCGGGCGACGACGCCCGTGGCGCTCACCTTGCTCGCAAGCGTTGGCGCGATCGACGGCGATGCCGCCGCGGAGCTCATCGAGCTCACGAGCGAGCGAGTGCTCGCCGGAGACACGCCCGCGGGAGCGCTGCACGTGAGCATCCCGGGCTAGGGAAACTCCCGCCCTTTCGTGAAGCGGCGAGCGACTCCAGATGGGAGCCGCTCGCCGACAACACTCGACGAGCTATCCGGCCTTCGCAAGCTGCCGACGACGCACCGCAGCGCTGACTTGAGCGATGAGAACGAGCGCGATGGCAAGGAAGAACACAGCAGAAGCGATGACATTGGCTTCAGCCGGGATTCCGCGCGCGGCCGCCGTGTAGACGTAGCTCGGGAACGTGACTTCGGCACCACGGTTGAAGTTGGTGATGATGAAGTCATCGAAACTCAGCGCGAATGACAGCAGCGCGGCCGCGATGATGCCCGGAAGCAGCATGGGGAAGGTCACGCGCCAGAACACCTGGAACGGGTTGCCATACAGGTCACGTCCGGCTTCTTCGAGTGCCGGGTCAAGGCTCGCAACGCGTGCACGCACGGTGACAATCACAAAGCTCAAGCAGAACAACGTGTGAGCCAGGATGATCGTCAAGAGCCCTTTCGGAACCCCCGCCTGCAAGAACTGCGCCGCGAGACCCGCACCCAAGACGACCTCAGGCGTTGCCATCGGCAAGAAGATCAGCAGGGTCGTCGTGTTGCGGAACCGGAAACGGTAACGAACAAGCGCGATGGCGATCATCGTGCCGAGCGTGGTCGCCAACACCGTGGCAACGAGCCCGATGAACAGGCTGTTGCCGAATGATCGACACACATCTTGTGCGTCGCAAACGTTGAGCCAGTTGTCGAGCGTGAAGCCCGTCCAGATGATGTTCGTGCGGCGATAGTCGTTGAACGAGAAGACGATCGTGTAGACGATCGGGATGAGCAGGAAGATGAATGCCATGCCCGAGTAGACCCAAATGGCCCACTTGCCGAAACCTCTCACAGCAGGTCCTCCGTTCCACTGCGCTTCACGTAGAAGCCGACGAGCACCAGAATGAGCGCCATCAGCAACAACGACAGCGCTGCGGCCGCCGGGAAGTTCGACAGCACCAAGAAGTTCGCCTCGATCACGTTGCCGATCATCGTGGTGTCTGCCGAGCCCAAGAAGTCTCTCGACGCGTTGATGTAGTCACCGACCGCGGGAATGAAGGTCAGCAGAGTTCCCGAGATCACTCCGACCGCCGAAAGCGGCAGGGTGACGGTGCGGAAGGTCGTCGCTGGCGAACCGTAGAGGTCGTTTCCGGCTTCGATCAGTCGCAGATCGAACGTCGCCAGAATCGAGTAGATCGGCAGCACCATGAACGGAATGAAGTTGTACGTCAGACCGAACACAACCGAGAAGGCGGTTCCTGTGATCGCCGTGCCGGGCTCCAAGATTCCGACCGATGACAGGATGCCCGCCACGGGGCCCTCTGTCGCGAAGATCTGCTTCCAGGCGAGCGTGCGCAGCAGGAACGAAATGAAGAACGGCGCAATGACCAGCACGAGCCCGAGTGCCTGCAAGAGCGGGAACGGGCGCAGCGTGATCGCGATGAAGTACGCGAGCGGGTAGCCGATCAACAGAGCGAACAAGGTTGCCAACGCGGCGAAGCCGATCGAGCGCAGACCCTGTTCCCAGTACGTCTCGATCACGATGACGTAGTTCTGCCAGTTGAAGGCGTTGTTGAACTCTCCGAAGAGCAACGGATCCGGCTCTTGCAAGCTCGTAATGATGAGCGAGAAGAACGGCGTGACGAAGAACAAGATGAGGTAGAACATGCCCGGCAAGAGCAACAGCAAGGCAATGGGGCTTCGTTTCCGAACAGCGGGTTCAGCCGCCTGGGCGGTGCCCGAGAAGGCGGTAAAGGCCATGGCCTAGGCCTCCTCGAGTTCTGCTTCGAGGTCCTTCCGCGACTGAACCGCGATCATCGACGTGTCGAGATCGGCATGGAACCGCGAAACGGGTTCTGCCTCAGCCTCGTCGGCAAGGCCGAACGTGTGGCCAACGGACCAACTCAGCCAGACCTGGTCGCCATCGCGGTGAAGCGTCGAAATCGACGTGTTCTGCGCGAATACCGAGATCGCCCCGTGGTGCGGCACCGTCACCTCGTACTGAGTGCTCACGCCACTGAACGAGACATCGGTAATGCGGCCGGGGCCGATCACATTGCGTGAAGAATCTGCCTTGGGAGCGGAATCGTGCAACGTTACCTTCTCGGGCCGCACCCCAACCGTGATGCGGCCGTTGTGCAGTTGTGCCCGATCGGTCGGCACTTCGATGCGCGTTCCGTGCGCGTCAACGACGATCGACGACTTCGCCGTCGTCACGACGTCACCCGTGAAGAGGTTCGACTGGCCCAAGAACTTCGCCACGAACGCCGTCTTTGGAAGTTCATACAGATCCTGAGGAGCACCCATTTGCTCGATGCGGCCCTTGTTCATGACGGCGACCGTGTCGGCCATCGTCATTGCCTCTTCTTGGTCGTGCGTCACGTGCAAGAAGGTCAGGCCCACTTCGCTCTGGATGTCTTTGAGCTCAACCTGCATCTGGCGCCGCAGCTTCAGATCAAGAGCGCCCAAGGGCTCGTCGAGCAGCAACAGCGCAGGCCGGTTGACGACGGCCCGGGCCAGCGCCACGCGCTGCTGCTGCCCGCCCGAAAGCTGCTTGGGCTTGCGAGCCGCAAGGTGATCGAGTTCGACGAGTTGAAGCGCCTCGTGGGCAAGGGAGTCAGCGTTCTTGATCCCCCGCCGCTTGAGCCCGAATGCGACGTTCTCCATGATCGTCATGTTCGGGAACAGCGCGTAGCTCTGGAACACCGTGTTCACCGGTCGCTGATACGCCTTCGTTGCTGTGACGTCACGGCCTCCGATGAGAATCCGACCCGTGGTCGGTTCTTCGAGGCCCGCAATGAGTCGCAGGGTCGTCGTCTTGCCGCACCCAGACGGCCCCAGCAGAGCGAAGAATGACCCAGCCGGAATGGTCAGATCAAGTTCTTCGATCGCCGTGAAGCCGGGGAATCGCTTGGAGATGCCAACCAGTTCTAGGTCAGCTCCTGCCTCGGCGAATCCCCCCTGCGGAACTTCATTGTTCGTCACCTAGAGGTACTCCTTCGCGTGGGAAATCGGGTTAGGCGCCGAGCAGAATTGCCTGGAAGGCAGCCTGGTACTCGTTCTCTTCCTGTGCGCTGAGCCCTCGGAACACCTGCACACCGGCCAACGTTTCGTCGTCGGGGAAGATGAGCTTGTTCTCGGCCAGTACAGGATCGATGGCGAGTGCGGCGTCGTAGGCACCGTTGACCGGAGTCACGTAGTTGACCCACGCAGCAACCTCTGCGGCTACCTCAGGGTTGTAGTAGTAGTCGATGAGCTTCTCGGCGTTGGCCTTGCGGGTCGACCCAATCGGAATCATGAAGTTGTCGTTCCACAGCGTGGCACCCGTCTCAGGCAGGATGAACTTCCACTTTTCGTAGCCAGCCTCGAGGTTGAGCAGCGTGATGTCGCCCGACCAACCGATCGCTGCGAGCGAGTCTTCGTTCACGAGGTCTTCGCTGTACGAGTTGCCACGCACGTTGCGAATCTGACCCGCCTCAACCTGCTCACGAAGAACGTCGAGAGCAGCGTTGAACTGGTCTGAGGTGAAGTCGGCGTCGATTCGCGTGCCCTGTTCCATCATGATCAAGCCGATGGTGTCGCGCATCTCAGAGAGCACGGTGACACGGCCATTGAGGTCGGCACGCCAGAGGTCGCTGACCGTGCGAACCTCACCGGTGCGCTCAACGTTATAAGCGATGCCCGCGAAGCCACCCTGCCACGGGAGCGAGTGAACGCGACCCGGGTCGAAGGCCGGGTTCTGCAGGCTCGGAATCAGGTTGTCGGCGTTGGGGATGTTGGCCTTGTTGAGCTCTTGAGTGAAGCCGAGCTGAATCCAGCGGTTCACCATCCAGTCGGTCAAGCACACCGTGTCAGCGCCGATGTCTTGGCCCAGCGCAAGCTGGTCGCGAACCGTCGCAAAGTAGGAGTTGTTGTCGTCGACCGAGATCAAGTAGTTCACGGTGATGCCCGTCTCCTCTTGGAAGCGGACGAGCGTGGGGTAGTTGCCGTCTTCGTCTTCGTCGATGTAGAGCGGCCAGTTAGCCCAGTTGAGGTTCGGGTCGTTGGCCGAGTTGTCTTCGGCCGGCGAAAGCTCTGTGCTCGCGGGGGCGCAGGCTGCCAGCGCGAGGGCCGTGGCGCCGGCACCGGTACCGGCGAGCATTGCGCGCCGCGACACCTGAGCACGCTTAGCCTGCGCAATGAGGCTGCGGATCATCGGGTCTTCGGGAAGGGGACGATTCATGGCGTGCTCCTTAGACGATTGCCGGTACATCAGTGTCCGTGCCGCGAGCGGCGGTGCGTCGATACTGTCATACGCGATAGGCGCTGTGCACCCCTGAACGCTCAATTCATCCATCCTGAAACACAAATGTCACGAAATCAGCACTTCCAGGCAAAAAAGAGTGCGGAATCCATTGCGTTGAGCCGCTACGCTTGACCCGCAACGCAGCGCGGCGGAGCTCATGACAGCCGCGCGTTCATCGCGAGGAGAACTGATGAAGATCGCCGTTCCGGCCGAGGTCAAGAACAACGAGTACCGCGTGGCCATCACGCCCGCGGGTGTGCACGACCTGGTGGCTAACGGCCACGAGGTCCTGGTGCAATCTGGGGCTGGTCTCGGATCGTCGATCACCGACGACGAATACCGCGCCCAGGGCGCCTCGATCGTCGCCGATGCGGCAACCGCGTGGGCCGAAGCCGACCTCTTGCTGAAGGTCAAGGAACCCGTCGCCGCGGAGTACGAGCACTTCCGCGATGGGCTCTTGCTCTTTACCTACCTGCACCTCGCGGCCGAGAAAGAACTCACTCACGCACTGATTGAGAAGAACGTCACCGCGATCGCCTATGAGACGGTGCAGCTGCCGTCGCGCGCTCTGCCTCTCTTGGCCCCGATGAGCGAGGTTGCTGGGCGCCTCGCCCCGATCGTTGGTGCCAACGCCATGATGCGGCCCAATGGCGGGCCGGGGCTTCTGGTTCCTGGAGTTCCCGGCACCGACCCCGCCAACATCGTCGTACTCGGCGGCGGCGTCGCGGGCACGAATGCGGTTGCCATGGCGGTCGGCCTCGGCGCTGAAGTGACCGTGCTCGACACCAACATTCAACGCCTTCGCGAACTCGATGCCTTGTACAGCGGGCGCATCCGCACGATCGCGTCGAACGGTTACGAGATCGAGAAGGCCGCCGTGCAGGCAGACATGCTGATTGGCTCGGTGCTCATCCCCGGCGCTAAGGCACCGAAGCTCGTGAGCAACGACCTCGTTTCACGCATGAAGCCCGGTAGCGTGCTGGTCGACATCGCGGTTGACCAGGGCGGTTGCTTTGCCGACACTCACGCCACGACGCATGCCGACCCGACGTTTACCGTGCACGGCAGCATCTTTTACTGCGTTGCCAACATGCCGGGCGCGGTTCCGACGACATCAACCTACGCACTGACGAACGCCACGATGCCGTACGTTCGCGCGATCGCGAACCACGGCTGGCAGGCCGCATTGCGGGCCGACGGCGCTCTCGCTCTCGGGCTCAACACCCATGGCGGGCGTGTCACCAACGACGCTGTCGCGACTGCTCACGACCTCGCTTCCGTTTCGCTCGCTGACGCTCTCGCCTAAAGCGCCGAGCCCGGGCTGACGCATGGAGCGTCAGCCCGGGGCCAGCACTGTCGATTGACGTCGGCACACGGTGCGACCCGGCTCGACAACCCACACGTCTGCGGCGTGACGATCAATCGGCGGCGGAACGACCCGAGCGCCGAGCAGTGATCGAACGTCGGCAGCATCGGCCCTGGTGATCACGATCGGTGCCGTGCGTCGAAGAGTGGTGAAGAGCGACCACGCTGACTGCCAGCCTTCGGGATCGGCAATGAAGACTCTCGGCCCCCCAGTGACCGCCGGGGGTGAGCTCGAGACGAACGATTGTTCCGCCGCAAGATCACGCACGATGGCTCGGTCAGGATGCGCTCGCCGAAGAGAATCAGCAACGGCGTCGACGCGCCGCGTCACCACGATGACATCGAGGTCGGCAGGCACGTTCCATGTCAGCGGGTCACTCGGCAGAGGCTCGAGAACGGCCAAAGAGTCACGAACAACCTGCACTTCGCGGTCGGCCCACCGCCCGCGGCCAGCGGGGGCTGCGCGGTTGAAGAGCCCGCGGGGGGCTCCGGCGAGATGGTGGTCGTCCGAGTCAAGACTCCGCAGGATGAGCCGAGAGTCAAACCGGCCGCTGAGCAACGAGCGCGAGGTCGAGATCGAACCGATGGAGGCGGCGACTCCGCCCCCCTCGCGCCGAATCGCACGAGCCGCGGCATCCCACCGCGCCAAGAACTCTGTCGCCAACTCTTCGCACGACGCCAGAACATGGTCGAGGTCATCAGCAACGAGCAACCCCCGCGTGAGCGGCTGATCAGTCAAGCGCTCGAGCACAGCCCATGCCTCGACTGCCGAGTGAGGCATGCTGACAACGGGCGCGCCGGCCAGCTGAGCGGCTGTCGCCAGAGCAGCGAGCGCCGTAGAGCGCCCGCTGCGGGGTGCGCCCAGTACGGCAAGAGAACCATCACGCTGGGGATTCCACAGTGCCGGCACTTGCCGTTGTTCGGCGGGATCATCGAGCAAGCCAAAGGCCAGCGACTCAAGGCCTGCCGCTGGAGGGGTTGGCGCGCCTTCGGCGGCGACAGTAGGTTCACGGGCAGTCTGCGCCGTGACCAGGCTCGAACGATCAAGCGAGAGAGGCAGCGGCGGCAGCCACGGGCCTCGACCCGGACTCACCGCCGACCAGCGCTCGCGCACCGCAGCGACATCAGCGTCATCAATTGTTGCCACCTGAATGACGTGCGATGCATCTGCCGTCACAACGACGGCGCGACCAGGCGGTGCCCCAGAAAGCTCGCGGCCGGGCGCACCGATGAAGGCGGCGCCCGCAGAGTCGCTCATGCGAAAGGCGATGCGCGTTGCGCAGTTCGTTGCGACGGCATCGCGAATCGCTGCTGCGGGATGCTGCGTGCACAAGACGAGGTGTACTCCGAGTGACCGGCCGCGAGCAGAGATGTCGGCGAATACGCTGTGCAAGTCAGGAAACGACTCGATGAGGGCAGCAAACTCATCGACGAGAACCACCAGTCGGGCGAAGAGGCCGGGCTTATGGCTGAGGTCGCGAACGCCCGCCTCGACCAGCGCGCGTTCTCGACGGCGGAGTTCGGCTCGCAAACTCAGCAACGCGCGCTCGGCGACAACCGGGTCAAGGTCAGTCACGAGCCCCACCGCGTGCGGAAGGTCGACCAGCCCCGAGAACGTTGCCCCGCCCTTGAAATCGATGAACAGCAAGTGCACTTCGGCAGGGCTTCGGTGCGCAGCCCAGCCCAGCGCGAGCGTACGCAGAAGCTCGCTCTTTCCACTTCCGGTTGTACCGCCGACAATCGCGTGCGGGCCATCGCTCTCGAGGTCGAGTCGCACCACCGCTTGACCATCGTGGCCGAGCGGTACGCCGCGCGTGATCGTGGCGGGCTCGGCGCGTTCAGAAGGCTCGGCCGTGGTCACGGGCTGCGTGGTTCTCCAGGGCACGAGCGTCGGCAACGCCGCGGGAGTCGCCGCTTGCCGGGACTCACGTGCAACAGCCACGTCACAGCGGCTCGCAAACTCTGGACGAACGCTCACGGGCGGCGCGCCGGCGACGCGCACCTCGATGCGCGTAGCCGACACGACCCGAATCACGGTGTCGTCATTGGCGTGATGCTGCTCGTTCGCCCCGCGCGTGACACGCACGTGAGGCTCGAGGGAAAGGCGCCGCTCGAGAGCGTCGGCGATGACTCCTTCACCATGCACGACAAAGCGCCCGCGTGGGACGAGCACGGGCATGGCCGGGTTGAATCGTGCGCGATCGAGGAGCGCGCGCAATCGACGATCGTCGGCCGAGTCTGTCGACACAAGAACCTCGTCGGGTGAGACAGAACTGCGCGCGGGTGCCGTTCCCACGCGCACGGGCTCCCCCGACGCCGCCTCGATCGCGAGAGACGTCGGATGCCGCGCATGCGCCTCAGCGCGCTCTCGCCCGTGCGCGATGGCGATGGCACGATCGAACGCGAGGCACTCACGATCGAAGCGCTCTGCCTCTGCGCGACGTTCTCGACGCGCGACGCGCCGACCATCGAGAGTGCTCGCGATGGCAATGATGGGGCTCAAGAGCGCAAAGACGAGCACGAAGGGCGACCCCGTGATGACGCCGATCGCCACCGCCCCGATGAGGGGCGCCACAACAGCAATGAGAGGAAACGGGATGCGCGCCGGGGGCCGCGGCAGGACGGGAGGCGGGGGCAAACGGTGCACCGCGCGAGCACATCATGCGCCGATGGCGTGGCCCGGTGCGGGCGCGACGAGTGAGCATCCGTTCGAATGCTTGACGAATGGGGAGGAGTGGTCAGCTCACGATGACGAATTGCTCGCCGATGTCGACGCGAGTGCCGCGCACGATCGGATAGCGACGACCCGGTTCGCACACTCGCGGTTCTGACCCCGGCTCGCGAATGGTTGATCCGTTGCCGGAGTGCCGATCGCTGAACCAGAACACGCCCTCGTGTTGGCCAAATTCGAAGTGCGTCTTCGACACCGACCGCCCGGGGTCGACGATCGTCACCAGATGGTCGACGTACTCCCCCGGCTCAGGCCGCGGGTTGCGGCCGGCGAGGCCCGAACCCAGCACGGTGTAACTCTCGCCAGTGCTGAACTGCAAGACGAAGCGTGCTCCACCGGTTGACCGCGTCACGATGCGCGTGCTTTCGACATCGAGCTCGGGTACAGCGGAGGGTGCCGGAAGCGGCGCGGCAGGCGCGGATTGCGCGGTTGCAAGCGGCTCAGACGGTTCGGGAGGCGATTGCGGAGGTGGCGGCATCACTGCGGGCTCGACCGGACCGAGGCGGTCGATGACGCGAGTGTCGGCCGGCATGAGGCTGCCGCACTCGGCGCAGTAGACATCATCGGGCTCGCCCCGCACTCCGCACATCGGGCACACCACGATCAGGCTCTCGACCGGCGGCGACGCGGGCGGTGTGACGGGCTGTGTAGCGGGCGGTGTGGCGGGCGTAGCAGCAGCAACCGCGCTTTCGCGAGGCGGTTCCGTCTCGATCGTCGGCATCGACACCGACGGCACCACGACGGGTGCCGAAACCGACCGGCCGCACTCGCCGCAAAACAGGGCGAACGGTGGCAGCTCAGCGGCGCAATGCTGGCAGGTCACCTGGTGCGCCCTCCTCTTGACGGTTGCGCCCCACGATACCGTCGCAGTGACCGCACAGAGATGGCGGCCCGCCAGCGATCACGGCGTGAACGGCCGTCGGCGAGGGATGCTCGCAGCGCGTCGGCCGTCGCCCACACCTGATCGGCCTCACGCAGCTCAGGTTCTTCGGGAGCGTAGACAGCCCGATCAGCGACTCGTGCGAGCACGAGCGCCTGGGGTCGGCCGATCGCCGCTGCCACCTCGCTACGAGTGGCCGCGGTCGGCAGCTCAAGGCCATGGTCACGTGCCGCGTCGGTAACGTCGCTCCACCCGCCGAGGATTCTCGTGGTGGGGTCGGCCGCCGTTCGACGCCGACGCCGACGCCGCAGCTTGATGGCGACGATCGCGATCAACGGAGAAACGAGAACTGCCGCGATGAGCGCACCCAGCCCAATAGCGCGCACGACGCCGAGCACGGCCTGCCAGAACGGGTCGAGCTCGGGGTTGTCGAGCTGCTCGATCTCCGGCGGGGCAAGTTCTTCGAGCGGGGGCGGGTCGTCAACGGGAGGCTGCGCGGCGATTTGTGGGCGCGAAACGGGAATCGGCTCGTCGGGCTCTGCCGGCGGCAACTCACGACGGAGGGGAACGACGTCGACGGGCATCCACCCGCCGGCCACTGTCGACACCTCGATCCACGCCGTGCGATCGCTTTCGACGAGCGTCACCGGGGCAGGCCCGGCAATGTCGGCGAATCCCAGAACCACGCGCGACGGAAACCCCAGTTCGCGCGCGATGAGCGCAGCAGCCACGGCAAACTGCTCGGCATCGCCGACCATCGGGCGATTGGTGAAGAGCGACTCGAGTCGTTCGAGTGAATGCCCCGACCGACTGGGAGCTTCGTCGTCAGAGATGCCGTGACTGAGGTAACCCTGCGCCCGCAGTTCGTCGAGTGCTCGCTGCAATTGCGGCCCCGAGCCGTCGACTCCTTCGACCACGTCGTCGAGCCAAGTGACAAGCGCCTCGGGCACGTCAGATACCCCGGGTACGGACGCCGCGCCCGGCACCGCGTCCGCGAGAACCTCCTCGCCAGCGTCGTCGGTCACCACGGCGGCGTCGAGGGAGTACTCGAGACCCTCGGGTACGCCGCCGACGAGAGCTGCCGTGCCCGTCACGGCGTTGAGCACAAAGCGATCGCGCAGGTCGGCCGCGTTCTCGCCAGCAATCGTGATGCGCCCAAAGTCGCCGATCGTTGGTAACCACACGCCGGTGCTGCGGTGCACTTGCACCGAGATGTTGACGGGCTGGCCCGACGATGTCGACAGGTCACGCTGCGTCGGAATTCTCACGAATCGGCCCGATGCGCTGTCGACCCGGTCGCTGCCCACCGCGAAGACCGTGCCGTCGTAGCTATCGAGCACGGCGATGCGCAGCCGTGAACCGTCCGGCGCGCCCGTCACCGTGAGTGACCGCTCATCAGCGACGTCGGGAGCAAACGATGCGCGATAGGCCGAGAGCGGACTCGGCTGATCGAGCGGATCGAACGGCTGCTCGACGATGGAGCGAAGCACCGAGCGATCAGCCGTCGCTGCCGTCACCGATGCAGCGGCTGCACCAGCTGCCCCCGCGACGAGAAGCAGGGCAAGTGCGGCGGCGATCGAGCGCACGCCCAGCCATCGAGTGTCGCCCGACGATGCCGACCCTACGGCCTCACGGCGGCGGTGCCGACGCCACACGGCCATCCACAGCAGCAGAGTGACCGCGAGCGTCACCGCCGTCAGAACCGAGAGTTGCGGGTCTTCAGGCCCGAGGGCAACCGCGAGTGGGTAGGCGGCGAAGGGCGCGATGGCGGCGAGGTCACCGACTCGTGCCCGCAGTGCGATCGACAGCGTGATGACCGGCCCGCCGAGAAGAAGCACGAGTGCCGGAACGAGCAAGGCCTGGTAGTCCCCCACCGGCAGGTCGATCGTGAGAAGTTGCCGCCAGCCCAGCACGACACCCGCATAGAGGTCGATCAAGCCTTGCGGTTCGGGCAACACGCCATACGCGGTGCGCGCCGGCACCGCGAGCGGAACCCCCACCACGGTGAAGGTCGCCAGGGTCGCCGCGAGCACGCCCCACGGTGGCCACGGCGCAAGCGCCCCCGCGATCGCAATCGCGCTGCCAAGCGTGATGGCGACCACCGCGAGCACGATGAACGAGCCGTCGCGATAGATCGGCCACAACACGACGGCGATGACCGCCCATGCTGCGGTCGAGAAGGCGGTCGCCGACACAACGATCGACAACGGCGCTGGCGTGCGAGCGACGCGGCGAACGGCCGGCCGTTGGGCGGTTCGGGATGCTCTCACCACGTGAGGGCCCCGCTCATCGCACGGCGCAGGTCGCCGAGCGACCCGATCGTGATGACCGTGAAGGTGCCCAGCCGCCGTCGCCCGGGGATGTGCTCGGGATCGCACACGATGGCAACCACTTCGACCGCCGGGGGAAAGCCGGCGGCCGCGGTGCGCAAACGGGCAGGCGTGACCGTGGAGCCGACCACGAGAAAGGCGACGGAGACGCCCCGCGCGGTGTCACCCGCGAGCCGCGCGACATCCAAGATTCCGAGCGCAGCCGGTCCGTGCTCGACGAGAGCGAGGTCGTCGAGCAACCGCGCGGGGGTGAGTGTCGACAGCGTGCGCAAGGCCACAACCGCGCGCTTGGCAAACTCGGGCGTCACGGCACTCACGACGACCGACACCTCACGGGCATCGCGAATAGCGCGTGCGCCCAGACTGCCCGTGACGCTCACCGCGAGTTCGAACTCGTCGTCAGAACCAAAGTCGATGCTCGCGATGCTCACTGCCACGATGAGATGGCTGCGACGCGTCTCTTCGAACTGGCGCACCATGAACCGGCCTGTCTTGGCCGTCGACTTCCAGTGAATGTGGCGCCGATCGTCTCCCGGCACATACTCACGGAGGGCATGAAACGCGAGATCGCTCGGCGTCAGATCGCGCGTCGGCTGGCCTTCAAGGTCACGCACGAGCCCACTCGAGGTTGACGGAATGTCGATCGTGCGCGGGTGCACGATGAGCTCGAGAGCGTCGGTATAGACAATCTCGCGCCGCACGAGGCCAACGGGGTCGGCACGCACCGTGCGCACGGGGCCGAGCTCGATGCGCCCGCGACGCGTGGTCGGAACCTCAAGGTCGCGTTCAATCGTCTGGCCAGGAGTGAGCCCCGCAATCGTGGCTTCGACGATCTCGCGATCCACGGGCACGTCAACGACCTGGCCGAACGATCGGCGGCGCGTGGAGTTACTGACCCGCAACGCCGCCGATGCCGCGTCGCCGACAGCCACTCGGTGCGCGGGCGGCTCAAGCACCATCGTCAGGCGCGTGCGACCGACGAGGTACACGGCCGCGACAAGACCGAGGGTGAGTCCCAAGACACCGAACACAATGAGGTCGGTCCACCCCCACGCGAGCCCGGCAACGAGCGTCACGGGAACAAGCGCGGCGACACTCCAGCCGAGAGGCGTGACGACCGACGAGACGGCGCGCAGAGCTCGTGCAGCCCCCGTGCGTGCAGCCCGCACGGTGCGCACAGTTGCCACCACAGCATCCGCTGCCCATCCCGTTCGTTCGCCGACGATGCGCGTTCGTGCCGTCGTGACGGTCGACCCGATCGTCGACTCATCGAGCGCACGCCGCGCACCCCCCGCCGTCGCGGTGACGGTGGGAGGGCTCGTTCGAGAACGGTCGCGAGACGCCGAGGTCACACGGCGATCCGATCGCTGGGCGGGGGCGTCTCGACGAGAATCTGCGCGACCACAATCGACGCCGTGACGCCGTCGAACTCTGACTCAGGGTCGAGACCCAGTCGGTGAGCGAGCACCGGCTCGGCGAGCGCCTTCACGTCGTCGGGCACCACATAGTGGCGACCGTTCATGGCCGCGAACGTCTTGGCGCAGCGAACGAGAGCGAGTGCTCCGCGCACGCTCGCCCCCAGTCGAACGTCGGGGTGTGACCGTGTGGCGTCGACCAATCGGGCGACGTAGTCGGTGATGACGGGGTCGACGTGCACCGTGCGCGCGACGGCAATGAGATCGCGGACGATGTCGAGCTCAACGACTGGCTCGAGCACTGCGGCACGCGCTCCGCCCGCACCGTCAAGAATGCGCACTGTGGCTGCGTGATCGGGGTAGCCGATGGCGGTCTTCATGAGAAAACGGTCGAGCTGGGCTTCGGGAAGCCGGTAGGTACCCGCCTGTTCGATGGGGTTCTGCGTGGCCATGACGAGAAACGGCGCCGTCACGGGGTGCGTCACACCGTCGATCGTGACGTTGCCTTCTTCCATAACCTCGAGCAGCGCCGACTGCGTCTTCGGGCTCGCGCGGTTAATCTCATCGGCGAGCACGATGGTCGCGAAGACCGGGCCGCGGTGAAACTCGAACTCTCCCGTGCGCTGGTCGTAGACGGTCATGCCCGTGATGTCTCCGGGCAACAAATCGGGCGTGAACTGCACGCGCGTCGTGGTGCCACGGATGCTCTGCGCGAGCGCCCGCGCCATCGACGTCTTGCCGGTTCCCGGTACGTCTTCGAGTAGCAGATGACCCTCGCTCAGCAACGCGGTGAGGCTGAGTCGGATCACATAGGTCTTGCCCAACACCACAGTCTCAACATTGGTGACGATGCGGTCAGCGATGTCGGCGAACCAGGAGGCCTGCTCGGGGGTCATTGTCATGGTCGGTACTCCCGGGTGTAGGTGACGGCGTTTTCGGTGACGGTCACGACGAGTCGTGGGTCGTCGGAGGGCGCTGCGGTGATGACGCACGTGCTCGCGTCGGGATAGTCGATGGGGTCTCCGCCCAGGCAGACGTGATCGACCGTGTCGTAGTCGTCAAGCACGACGGGGGTGAAGCTGATGGTCACAACGCGCGGGTCGGGCACGTCGCCCGTCACCGTGATCACGGGCTGCACGTCGATGCGCACCGCGACCCCCAGATCAAACGGCGCCGACCACGGTCCGCACAGCAATTGCTCGTACTGCCGGCAGCCGCGCACCTCAACCTGCAGCACGCGGCCGTAGTGCGTTACTCCCGCGGTCAAGAACGTCGGTAGCGCTCCCGGAGTCGACTCGCTCGCGTCAACGCCCGCTCCGATGAGGCGGTACTGAACGGAATCGACGCTGTCGCCGCCCGCTGTCGTCACGCCCAGCAAGCGGAAGTCCCACTGACCCTCGACGACAGCGACCGGGCCCTCAACGTCGATCGCGCTCACGACCGACGGTCGTTCGCGCGGTGTCGCGGTGATCTCACTGCTCGCCGTGCATCCTTGACCGTTGTAGGCGAAGACGACGACCCGGTAGGTCGTGTCAGGAGCGAGGCCCGACACCACCGTCGACGTGGTCGCGCCATCGACCGTGGTGACTCCGGCGGGCGGCACATGCACGGGCACCCCGTCGTCAACTCCGCTCACCGTACAGTCGGGTGCTGAGCCAGCGGAATCGATCCAGATGTAGTAGTTCTGAATCGGGCGCCCATTGGTGGCGAAGGCGCTAGGCCACGAGATGCTCACGGATGAATCACCGGCGCCCGAGTCGGACGTTGAGCCCAGTGCGCTGGGCGCCGACACCACGAGCGGAGCACCCGCCGGGGTTCCTGTCGTGGTCGCCGTCGTCCAGGTCGTGAGCGGATCGAACGAATCGTTGCGCGCGCTGACGCCCACCGCATACGCCGTGCCGTTGTCGAGCGCCCCGAAATCAACGACATTCAGCCAATACTCGGTTCCGACGGCGTCGTCGGCGGGCACGGTGAGAGTGCGCACAACCGCACCGACCGTCACGCGATAGCTGCGGATCGGGCTCGCGGCCGGGTCTTGGGCTGGCTTGGTCCAACCGATTCGGAGACCGTGATCGAGAGGCGCGACCCCGAGCAGCGCGGGTGCGGGGGGCACGAGGTCGCTCCACGTGGCGTCGGCGAGCACCGTCGCCGTTGATGCGCCTTGAGAGTTCACCGCGATGACGCTCACCAGCACCCTGTTGTCAGGCCCATTGCCGGGCGTCGGAACCGAACACGACGACGTCGAACACACCGTTGTCGTCGACGCGCCGTCACTCACGCGCGTCACCGTGACCTCGAATCGCTCGATCGGTGCGTTGTTCGACGCACCCGGCGACCACGCAACCGTGAGAGTTCGGTTGCCGAACGATTGCACCCGAAGGTTCGTGACGGGATCAGGAACATCTTGAACCGAAATGCGGATGGCGCCCCACACGAACCGTTCGGGGTCGTTCGTCGCATCCGCCACTTGGTACTCGAGGTTGGTGTCGACTGGATCGGCCGAGGCCGCGATCGTGGCCAGCAGCGTCTGCCCGTCAGCGCTCGGCACGATGGTCACCCCGGGAGGCAACAAGCCGCTGTCGAGTCCGCGCACATCCACAACGCGCAACGGCTGGCCCGGGAAGGGATTCGTGACCTCATCGTTCGCGAGCACGGTGACGGTGGTCGTCTCTCCGCGCGGGGCAATGACCGAATCGGGTGCCGGACGCGCGAGCGGGCGCGTTGAGGGGACGACGGTCACCTGGATGCGGCCCGCCGTGCCCTGCACGGCGTCATCCCGAACACCCACCGAGACTCCCGTGGTCGTGCCGCGCGGCGTACTCTCGGGCACGCGCACCCTCAGTGACTGGCCGTTGAGCGAGACCTCGATTCCGGGTGTGGACTCGTCGAGGATCGTGAACGCAAGCTCATCGACGTCATCGGGATAGGGGTATGCGGTGACGCGAACGAGATCGAGCGTGCGTTCTTGACCGGGCTCCAGCTCGAGAGCGGCACCGATGAACACCGGAGGCTGGTTCTCACGCGGCGTCACCTCGATGGGCAACACGATCGTCGCGACGCGACCGTCGGGGTCGCTCGCCGACTCGCCATCGGTCACCTCGAACGTCAACGACGCGGGGCCGAAGTAGAGGTCGGCAGAGGTGAAGCGCAGCGTGGAGTCGTTGACGACGAGTGAATCACCGTTGGAGTTCGTTGCGCTCACTCGTGCGGTGTCGGTCAACCGCACCGCGCCTCCGCCGACCGCGAGCACATAGTCGTTGATGTCGATCGTGATCGTCTCTTCACTCACGACCTCGATGCGCTCGGCTCGACGGTCGAGTTGCGGAAGAGCATCGTCGGTGCCGGGAACCCAAATGAACGCGGTCGAGCGAACCGTCGGATCAGCGGGGTGCGTCACTTGGAAGGGAATGATTTGGCGCTGTTCGCCCACTTGCACGCGAATGCGGCGGTCGGGTCGAATCTCCGCGCCCGATTCATAGCCGGGTACGAGCTCAAGGCCGAGGTCGGCCACCTCTCCCTCGGAGAAGAACACCCGCGCCAGCACGTCGACGTCAATCTCGTCGCGGTCGAGAATGTCAGTGAGTGAGAGAACGGTGTCGCGCGCGACGGGTGCCGCGAGAGGAGCATCCGTTCTCACCGTCAAGGTGATGAACGCTTGCGACGAGCCGGTGAGCGCGTTCTCGATCGTGTAGACGAGGCCGTACTGCCCCGGCGTGCTGGGGGGCACGACCCGCACGAATTGACCGTCGACAACCTCGGCGGTGACGTCGGGAGAATTCGCCTCAACGCCCGTGACCGTGAGCGGCGAACCATCGGGGTCGGTGTCGTTCTCAAGCACGGGCACGAGCACGGTAAAGCCCGGTCGAATGAGTACTTGATCGTCGTTCGCCACGGGGTTGCGAGCGCCCTCGAGTCGAGGGCTAATGCCGATGCGAACAGTGCCCGATGATCGCGCGCCGAGCGCATCAACGACCGTGTAGCGGAAGGTATCGGTGCCCGCGGAGTAGCTGCCGGCCTGGTAGTCGAGATAGTCGAGGCCCGTTTCGATCACGGCGCCCTTTTCTGGGCTCGACTCTTGACCGATTACTTGAACCGAGTCGCCGTCGGGATCCATGCCATCGACGGGGATGCGCACGCGAATCGTGTCCCCCGCGATCACGCGTGCGGTCACGGTTCGTGTGATGGGCGCCTGGTTCGTCGCCTCATTGACCTCTCGAACGCTAATGCGCACGCTCGCTTGCGCGCGTTGCTCGCCGAGCGGGCCGAGCACCTCATACACCGCCGTGAAGTCACCCGGTTGGTCAGGCGCGAGGTACCGCAATTGGTCCCCGGCAACGAACAGCAAGCCCGATTCGCCCGTCAGCCCCTGAATGAGGGCGGGCGACAGAGTGATGGGCTCATCGTCAGGATGCTCGTCGTTGGCCAACACCGGAATCGACACCGCATCGCCCACGCGAACGGTAATCACGTCGTCATTGGCGACAGGCGGCTGCAGGCGATCGGGGCGCGGAATCTCGATGACCGTGATGGTTCCGGTCGACTCCGAGACTCCGTTGCTGATGCGATACGACACGGTCTGCGGGGCATCAAGCGGTCGCGTGAGCGTCACGCGCACGTCACGTTGGTCAAGCACCTCAGCGCGGATCCCACTTGCGGGCGACACCCCGACGACGCCCGTCACGACCAAGACTCCCCCGCCGGGGTCGATGTCGACCGTGGCCACGGCAACCGTTGAACTGCTGAGAGTGCGCACAAAGGCCGTCTTGGGCACGGTGATCGGGGCAGAGCCCACGGCGGGCGGCGCCGCGACATCCACGCGAATGATGCCGGTGGCGGTGGTCGAGTTATCCGTCACGACGTACTCGAGATAGTGCGTGCGCACCTCATCGCTCACGAAACGAAACACGCCGCGGTCGAGGTTGGGGGTGATCGTCACACCGCTCTTCTCGGGCACCGCGCTCAGCCGAATGGTTCCCGTGCCTCCCCGCACGTGCACGAGAGGCTCGATTCGCACGACTTGACCGGCATAGGCGAGCACGACGAAGGGCTCAGCAATGATCGGAGCCTGGCCTGCCGGACGCACCGTGACGGCCAGCTCACCCTGACCACTCGCGAGGCCGTCGGTGACGGTCAAGAGAACGGTGCGCAGAGAGCCGACCCCGCCCGACTCAGCGATCGTGACGCGCCCATCGGGACGGAAGGTCACGACATCGGGGGGCGGGATGCTCGCCCCCTGCAGATAGATCGGGTCGCCGTCGGGATCGATCCACTCACCCAAGACGGCCGCCGTAGCCGTGCCCCCTTCTGCCACCGTGGTTTTGCTCGCGCGCACTTGAACCGGAGCAGAGTTCTCGGCGGCCTGACGCACCGCCACCGTCACGATCCCTGAGTCAGAGCCCCCGCGGCCATCCGTAATCGTGTACTCAAAACCGATGTCGCCGCTGGCCGCACTCGACAGAGTGATTTGCACCTGCTGCGCGTTGCCGATGATGTCGAGTCGACCGATCGACGGATCAATCGGTGTGACCTCAGAAATCACGAGTACGTCGCCGTTGGGGTCGGTGTCGTTGAGCAAGACGGGCAACACGGTCGAACGACCAGGGCGAGCGCCGAGTTGGTCATCCGTCGCGATGGGGGGCTGCTGTGTGCGCTCGAGCTCGGGAGGAGTGTCGAGCAAGTCGAGTTGCTCTTGCCGCTCGTCTTCTTGCTCGCTAATGAGCTCGTCCCAGTTGTCGATGAGACGCCCGTCACTCTGCACCGCCCACGCAGAACCCGCTCGCGCGTCATTGAGAATCACGCGGTCATCGCGCACGACAAACGCGAGCGCCGCCGCGGCAGGCACCGCGTCGAGCGCGAGTTCGCGAACCTCGCCCGCACAATTGCGCCACGCCAAACCATCGGTGAACGCCGCAAACTGGCACCCCGCGAGCGTGACCGGAGCCGCAGGTGTGCCCGTTCGCCCCGTGACGAGTTCGGTCACGACTCCCGTGTCGAGGGCCACCGACACGAGGCCTCCGCGGTGCGCGACGAGAACCTCGGTGGCCTCGTCACTGGCAAGAGCGAGCCGAGGGTCACCGGCGGCACTGATGAACGCTGACAGATCGACGACGCCCGCCGCGCTCTGCAACAGCCGAGTCTCACCGTCGAGCACGGCCCAGCGACCGCGCACGATCGTGATCTGCAGGTCGGCAGTGGGGGGCACGTCAATGGCGGTCGTGCTGTCGACGCGATCGGCGCTGCCCGGTGCAACCCGGTAGACCTCGCCGAGGCCCGGCGAGACCGCCACGATGCCGAACCCATCTGTCGCGGCCACAACACTGTCTTGGCCAAACTCGAAACCCGCCACGGCCGCCGGGTCGAAGTCATCAAAAACCGAGCGGGGGGTTACCCACGTCTCACCCGAACCACCGCTGTGCACCACGACGTTTGACCCCGTGAGCATGACGCTCGGGTCTTCAGGCGGCATCGGCACCGACTCGAGCACGGTCGATCGCGCCGTATCGATCACTTCAGCCGTTGCGTTGTCGGCATCAACGACGATGACATCGGAGCCGCGTTGCACTAGCTGCAGTTGCGAACCTTCGCCCGGGATGACCGAGTCAAGTTCGCCGACCTGCAGGTTCGCGCGCCCGACCGCCTGGCGCTCTCCGTTGACGACCCACACGGCGCCATCGTTAAGGTCGAGCCGCTGTGCGTCGAAACCGGGGTAGACAATCGCGAGCGTGACGAGGGTTGCCGCGACAACACCGCCGCTCACGGTGGTGAGAACGGCGGACCGGTGCTGTGCCAACCAGCGTCGCATCAGCGGGTCATCCTGCGGCGACCTCGGCGCACTTCTCATCGCTCGCGGCACCGAGGCGGCCATCGCGCGCGACTCGCACGGTCACGCAGACGCGATCACCGGCCGAGGCCGCAACGGCGAACTCGGTGGCTCGTTGAAAGGTCTCTGCGCCGTTGGCCACGCTCACCTGATAGGTGTCGTTCGGCTCGACGCCCGGGTCATTCCACGAAAAGAGCACCGTCGTGCCATCGAGCACAGCGTCAACGTTGCTGACGCGAGGTAGGTCGCGGTCGCCAGACTCAATGGCGATCCAGGTCGCTGTCGCACCGAGACCGATCACGGCGAGCGCCACGACAACGAGCCCGGCTGCCAACAGTCGACTGCGGGCTGCGAGTCGCCGCGTGGCGGTTCCCACAACTTCGGGAGCCGTCTCGGGCACCGCGGTTGAGGCGGCAGTCAAGCGTCGACGTCGCCGCTTTCCGGGAGAGCTGGGCGCGCGGGGCGACACCGCCCGCACGATCGTGCGATCGCCGGGGTCACTCATGGTCGCCAGTGCCCAGTCATCCATCGCGATGTCGGCTTGAGTCGTCATGAGGCCGAGTCCTGCTTCGACACGCTGTAGGTCGCGCACCAGCTCGAGGGCCGATTGCTGACGCTGCGCCGGGTCACGACGAAGCGCACGACGCAACACTGCCTCGAGGGTTGCCGGTACGTCGTCGCGATCGAGAGCGGGCACACGGGCGCGCGAGATGCGGGCAATGAGCTCGTCAGTGCCGTTCGAGCCGTTCGCGATCTCAAAGGGCGACCGCCCCGCCAGGAGCGTGTAGAGCGTGGCCCCGAGCGACCACACTTCGCTCTGCACGGTTCCGGCCGTCTCGTCGAGCAACACTTCGGGGGCCGACCACGGAATCGACATACCAATCGAATCTGTTGCACTTGCCGCGCTCAATGTCGATGCAATGCCGAAGTCGCTCAGCACCGGGTGGCCGTAGGCCGTCATCAAGATGTTCGACGGCTTGATGTCGCGGTGCAGCACCCCGCTGCGATGCGCCGTCTCGATCGCACTGCCGATTTGCACACCAATGCGGAGCACTTCGGAAACGCCAATCGGCTCGATGCGATACCGCGAAGCCAGTTGAGAGCTACAGAGCTCCATGACGAGGTAAGGGCGCCCGTCAGCTGAAATGCTCGCCTGATAGACGGTAAGGATGCCCGGGTGCGATGAGAGCTGAGCCATGAGGTTGGCTTCGAGCTGAAACATGTGGCGCACGTGTTCGGTGACCACGTCGGCGAGCATGACCTTCACGGCAACCTGGCGGCGCGGCATGTTTTGCTCATAGAGGAATACATCGGCGAAGCCGCCGCTGCCCAAGAGCCGCACGTGACTGAATCCGGGCAGGATGGGGGGCTCTGATGGTCGACGTCGCGTCATGGTTCCCCCTCCCGCACGATGTCTCTCCAGTGTAGAGAGTGACTCCGGCTAGCCGCCGGGAGCGCGCACCACGTCGACGACAATCACGGTGATGTTGTCGCGTCCGCCTTGCGCGAGCGCAGCATCCACGAGGGCATTCGCGGTCTCTCGGGCACTCAGCCGAGCCGCCAAATGCAAGCGAAGGCGCTCGAGCGGCACCTCTTTCGTGAGGCCGTCTGAGCAAATCAGCAGCCGCGTTCCTGCCTCAAGGGCAAGCACCCGCACGTCAACCTCGGGCTCAACCGAAAACCCCACCGCACGCGTGATGACGTTGGAATCAGGGTGCTGCTCGGCCTGCTCGGCGCTCAACTGGCCCGAGTCGACCATCTCTTGCACCATTGAGTGATCGGTCGTCACCTGAACGAGTTCGTTGCCCGAAAACCGATAGACGCGGGAATCGCCCACATTGAAGCTCGTGAGTACGGGGTGACCGTCGGCGAGCGAGAGAGCGACACCCGTGACAGTCGTGCCGATGCCGTGGTCGGCCTCGTCAAGCTGGTGGATGTCCCACGTCGCGAGGTTGAGGGCCTCGATGATCGCATCAGGAGCAATGAACTCACCATCGACAGCGGCCTGCAATCGACGAACAACGGCATCGCTCGCGCGATCGCCGTGCGAGTGACCACCCATGCCATCCGCAACCGCAAACACCGGAACATCGGCGAGATAGCTGTCTTCGTTGGCTGCGCGGCGATACCCCGTATGGGTCACCCCGTGCCACGAAAGCTCAATGACCTCGCCGCGTTCGGGCAACGCGACAATGTGGCGAACGCTGCTGCGGCCAAGGGCGGTCACGAAGGCTCCGAGGGTGAAGGGGTGGTCGACACAGGCACGGAGACAAACTCGATCTCAACGCCATCGCCCAGCACGATGATCGTGTCTGAAAGAACGGCGCACGATTCTCGCGATCTCAATCGCCGACTCGCCCCCGACGACCAGTGTACGACCACACCATTGGTCGACCCGAGGTCGGTCACGACGAGCGATTCGCCGACTTGTTCGATGCGAGCGTGTCGCGCCGAGACATCGCCGCGGTCGGCGGGAATAACGACGCGGCGGGGCGCCGGATGCTCGCTCGGACGCACCGGGCCAGGCCGACGTCCGACGACCGCCGGAAGATCGAGCGGCACGACCATGGCTGTTCCGCGCACGCGCATGCCCCACGCCGTCACGGTTGGGGATTCATCGGCGCCGCCAGTGCTCTCGGCCTCGGCGAGCGCCGACCCCGCGATCAGCGGATCTGTCGGCAGGGCATCCGCCCGCCGCGGCGCCGCCGGCTCGATCAGCCGAATGACGGTGTCATCGAATGCCGTGCCCGATGGAGGCGACGCCTGGCCGGGTCGTGGCCGCACGACCGTGTCGTCGAGGCTCTGCCCTTCGTCATCCACCCCTAGTCGCCAATAAACGACATCACATGCTTGAGGCGCGTGTAGTCCTCGAAGCCGTAGTGCGAGAGGTCTTTGCCGTAGCCCGAGTGCTTGAAGCCACCGTGCGGCATGTCTGACACGAAAGGAATGTGGGTGTTGATCCAGACGCAGCCAAAGTCGAGGTCGCGGGCGAACCGCATGGCTCGGGTGTGGTCGCTCGTCCACACCGACGACGCGAGGGCGTAGCGCACGCCGTTGGCGAGGGCGAGTGCCTCGTCATCGGTGCGGAACGACTGCACCGTGAGGACGGGGCCGAAGATCTCTTCTTGCACGGCCTCATCGTCTTGCCGCATACCCGTGACGATCGTGGCGGGGAAGAAGTAGCCACGGTCACCCTGACGAGCGCCGCCCGCAACGATCTGCGCGTGGGCGGGCAGCCGGTCGACGATGCCGGCGACGCGCTCGAGCTGCGCCGCGTTGTTGAGGGGGCCATAGAACACGCCGTCGTCGTGCGGTCCGCCCGTGATGGCGTGCGTCGCGGCTCGCGCCACGAGCGCCGCAACAACCTCGTCGTGCACCGACTCGTGCACGATCACGCGCGTTGCTGCCGTGCAGTCTTGGCCCGCGTTGAAGTAGGCCGCGAGAACGAGACCCTCAGCGACCTTCCGGGGGTCGGCGTCAGCAAAGACCACCGCCGGAGCCTTGCCGCCGAGCTCGAGGTGAACGCGCTTGAGATCGCTCGAGGCGGCCTTCGCCACCTCCATGCCCGCGCGCACCGAGCCCGTGATCGCGACCATTTGGGGCGTCGGATGCTGCAGCAAGGCCGCACCCGTCGAGCGGTCACCCATCACGACGTTGAACACGCCCGCCGGCAACACGCCAGCGGCAAGCTCGGCAAACCGCACGGTCGAGAGTGGAGTCGTGTCTGAGGGCTTGAGCACGACCGTGTTTCCCGCCGCAATCGCGGGAGCGATCTTCCAGACCGCCATGTTGAGCGGATAGTTCCACGGAGTCACTTGGCCAATGACACCGATGGGCTCGCGACGCACATACGAGGTGTGGTCGGCGAGGTACTCCCCCGCCGATCGCCCGTCGAGGTCTCGAGCGGCGCCGGCAAAGAACCGCAACTGATCGATCGACTGGTCGATCTCATCGGTCACGAGGCTCGCGCGCGGCTTGCCGGTGTCGAGTGACTCGAGGTCGGCGAGCTCGTCGGCGTGCTCGGCCATGACGTCGGCCAGTCGAAAGAGCGCCAGCTGACGTTCTGCCGGAGTCGTGCGGCCCCAGTGCGCAAACGCCGTATCGGCCGCCCGATACGCGGCGTCAATCTCGGCCGGAGTGCTGACCGGGGCGTGGCCATAAACCTCTTCGGTCGCGGGATTCACGAGGTCGATGTGAGTATCGGCCGTGCTGGCGACAGACTCGCCGCCGATGACGTTGTGCAGAATGCGGGCGCTCATGGCGCCACTGTACCGCGGGTTGGGCGCAGCATCCAGCGTCTTTCCGACGGATTCCGTCGCCCGAATGCCTCTCGACTACGGATTCACTTGTATTCCCCGCTTGTCACTGCCAGAATCAGCCCATGGCCTCGCGCAGCAAGCCGATTCACCTCGACGACGTGTCGAAAGCCATCGTCGAGCAACTGCAGACCGATGGCCGACGGTCATACGCCGAAATCGGCAAAGCAGTGGGGCTGAGCGAGGCGGCTGTGCGCCAGCGCGTGCAGAAGCTGACCGACGCCGGAGTCATGCAAGTCGTGGCCGTCACCGACCCCATGCAACTGGGCTTCTACCGCCAGGCCATGATCGGCATCCGTGTTATGGGCGACACGACCCATGTTGCCGACGAGCTCAGCAGCATGCGCGCCGTGGATTACGTCGTGCTGACCGCGGGCAGCTTCGACATTCTCGCTGAGGTTGTCTGCGAAGACGACGACGACCTCATCGACCTCCTCAACCGTCGCATTCGTGCGATCGAAGGAGTTCAGTCGACCGAGACCTTCGTCTACTTGCGCCTTCAGAAGCAGTTCTACAACTGGGGCACCCGATAAGTGTCTTCCGTACCAAGACCGTCAAGAAAGAGCACACCATGACAATCGACACCGTTATCCCCGCCGAAGGGGTCGCGCTCGACCGGGCCACCGAAGCCGAGCTGCAGCAAAAGGCGAAAGACCACTTGTGGATGCACTTCGCGCGTCAATCGGGAATGGAAGCCGGCAACGGCGTGCCCATCATCGTGCGCGGCGAAGGCCACCACATCTACGACTCGCACGGCAAGAAGTACATCGATGGCCTCTCGGGCCTCTTCGTCGTACAACTGGGCCACGGTCGCGAGCGTCTCGCCGAGGCTGCTCGCAAGCAGGCCGAAGAGCTCGCGTTCTTCCCGCTCTGGTCGTACGCGCATCCGACGGCCATCGAGCTCGCCGACCGGCTGGCTGACTACGCCCCGGGCGACCTCAACCGCGTGTTCTTCACGACTGGTGGTGGCGAAGCCGTCGAGTCGGCGTGGAAGCTTGCCAAGCAGTACTTCAAGCTCACGGGGAAGCCCATGAAGCACAAGGTCATCTCGCGCGCGATCGCTTACCACGGCACGCCGCAGGGTGCCCTGGCCATCACGGGTATTCCGGGCATGAAAGAGATGTTCGAGCCGCTCACCCCCGGCGGGTTCCGCGTGCCGAACACGAACTACTACCGTGCCGAAGAAATGGGCTTCACGGGCTCTCTCGAAGAGTTCGGTCAGTGGGCAGCGAACCGCATCGAAGAGGCGATTCTCTTCGAAGGGCCCGACACGGTTGCCGCAGTCTTCCTCGAGCCGGTGCAGAACTCCGGTGGCTGCTTCCCGCCGCCCCCTGGCTATTTCGCGCGGGTTCGCGAGATCTGCGACAAGTACGACGTTCTGCTCGTGAGCGACGAGGTCATCTGCGCCTACGGCCGCATCGGCGAGATGTTCGCATGCACGGCGCTCGGCTACGTGCCCGACATCATCACCTCGGCCAAGGGCCTCACGAGCGGCTACTCGCCGCTCGGCGCCATGATCGTGAGCGACCGCATCTACGAGCCCTTCAAGCACGGGCAGACGGCGTTCTACCACGGGTACACCTTCGCCGGGCATCCCGTGTCGGCGGCGGTCGCCCTCGAGAACCTCAACATCATGGAAGAAGAGGGGATTCTTGCGCACGTGCGCGAGAACTCGCCGAAGTTCCGCGCCGCGCTCGAGCGCCTGAAAGACCTTCCGATCGTTGGCGACGTTCGCGGCGAGGGCTACTTCTTTGGCATCGAGCTCGTCAAGAACAAAGAGACGAAAGAGACCTTCAACGCGGACGAGTCAGAGCGACTGCTGCGCGGGTTCCTCTCGAAGGCGCTCTTCGACGCCGGGCTCTACTGCCGCGCCGACGACCGCGGCGACCCCGTCATTCAGCTCGCTCCCCCGCTGACCATCGGGCCCGCCGAGTTCGATGAAATCGAGGCGATTCTGCGTAGCGTGCTCACCGAAGCCGGAAACCTGCTCTGAACACCGGCTCGGCCGCAGCCGCGGAGGTCGACTACCGCGCGCTGAGCTTTTGGCACGCGACGGTCGACGACGATCTGACCCCCCGCGCCGCCCTCGATGGCGACACCGATACCGATGTCGCCATCGTCGGCGGAGGGCTGACCGGGCTCTGGACGGCGCACGAGTTGCTCAAGCGCGATCCCTCGCTGCGCGTGACGGTGCTCGAGAAGAACATCGCCGGGTTCGGCGCTTCGGGCCGCAACGGCGGCTGGTGTAGCGCGCTCTTTCCCGCATCGACGGCATCACTCGAGAAGCAGCACGGCCGTGACGCCGCGCTCGCGATGCGTCGCGCCATGGTGTCAACCGTTGACGAAGTGGGGGCCGCAGCCGCGGCCGCGGGCATCGAGTGTGACTTCGTGCGCGGCGGCACGGTCATCTTTGCGCGCAGCGACACCCAGTGGCGGGCGGCGCAACACGAGGTCGATGAGGCGCGCAGCTATGGCGTCGACGCTCTCGAACTGTGGAGTGCCGACCGTGTTTCTGCACGGGATGCTCGGGGCGCGGTCTACATTCCAGCGTGCGCCCGACTGCAGCCCGCCAGCCTCGTGCGCGGGCTCGCGCGTGTGGTGGAACAACAGGGTGCGGTCATCCACGAACACACCACTGTCGACAGTTGGCAGTCGGGCTCGGTGCGCACCGACCGCGGCATCGTACGCGCGCGCCACATCGTCTCGGCGCTCGAAGGGTATGGGGCCACCGTCGCGCAGACCAAGCGCCGGGTGTTGCCGCTGTATTCGCTCATGGTCGCGACGCAACCTCTCGACGACGCGGTGTGGGACGCCATGGGCATCGCCCACGGTCAGACGTTCTCTGACGGCCGGCACTTGGTCATTTACGGTCAGCGCACCGCCGACAACCGCATCGCCTTCGGCGGCCGTGGCGCGCGCTACCACTGGGGTAGCGCCATTCGCCCCGAATACGATCGCGTCGAGCGCGTCTTTGATCACCTCGTCGCGACCTTACACGACATCTTTCCGCAGCTGCCAGAGCTCGAGATCGAGCACGCCTGGGGCGGCCCCCTCGGGGTACCGCGCGACTGGCACGCGAGCGTGACCTACGACCCGGCGACGGGAATCGGCTCGGCCGGTGGCTACGTCGGCGATGGACTCTCGACGACAAACCTCGCGGGCCGAACGCTGGCCGACTTGATAACCGGCGCCGACACCGAACTCACGCGACTGCCGTGGGTGGGGCACCGCTCGCCCTCGTGGGAGCTCGAACCGCTGCGCTTCATGGGGGCCAACGCAGGCCTCGTGGCCATGACCGTCGCCGACGCTGAAGAGCAGATCACCCGGCGACCCTCGCTCATTGCGCGCGCGATGAGTGGGCTCATCGGGCACTGAGCGCACCCGCCTGACGCGTCGACCGTCTGGCCATCACCACACTCCACGCCAATGCGGCATGCAGGTCATGCGCAGGAGGTTCGGAGCAACGCCGTCTACTCTCGCCGAGATACGGAGCGCAATAGCGCGTCACGCGCACCCCGCGATACCGGGGCGGCGCGGCAACGGCCACAGCTGAGGGGGAGGCGGGACGATGACCACAGGGTCACTCGGGAGCACGGCCCGCAGCACGCGTTCTGCCTACCTCAGCGCGGCACCCACGAACTCGTCCGCACCCGCTCAGAGCAGTGGTTCCCGCGCCGCGACGGCGCAGCCTGTTCGTGAGGCTCGGCAGGGCATCCGGTCAGCGCTCGTCTTGCTCGCCTTCATTGGTATCGCCGCGCTCGTTGCCGCGCTCGGTTCGCTCGCTACAGGGCCCGCGATCGATGGGTGGTATGCCGAGACGGCTAAGCCCCTGTGGAATCCTCCGAACGCCGTCTTTGGCCCGGTGTGGACCGTGCTCTATGTCAGCATGTCGGTCGCCGCGTGGCTGATCTGGCGCGGCCCTGACTCTGACGCACGATCACGGGCCCTGCGCATCTACGTCGTGCAACTCGCCATCAATGCACTCTGGACGCCTGCGTTCTTCGGACTCGGCGCGCTGCTCGGTGCTCCGGGAGTCTGGATCGCTCTCGTCATCATTGTGGTGCTCGACTTCGTCATTCTGGCCACGATCATTCGCTTTGGCGACGTCAACCGTGTTGCCGCTGCCCTGCTCGTTCCGTATTGGTTGTGGGCGCTGTTCGCTACGACACTCAACGCCGCGATTGCAGTGCTCGCGCGCTGAAGCCGTGAGCGCCGCTAGCGTTAAGCCATGACCGAACCCTCGCCCTCGATGGCGCCACGACCACGCGCACGTCGAGTGGTGCGCGCAGTCGTCATGGCGTTTGCCGTCGTGAGCATCGTGGTGCAATCGCTCTTTCTGGGCGCGGTTGGCTGGGCGGTCACGAACCCCCGTGCGGTAACGGATGCGGTGACCGTGTCGCAATTCGACCCCACCCCGGCGATCGCGGGTTACGCGAGCCGCGCAGGCATGAGTGAGCGTGGGCGCTTCTTGTTCTACGCGAGTACCCCCCAAATCGTCGAGGGAGATGCCTTCGACGCTCTCTGCTCGCGCGACGAGCCCGACATCGGAGTGCTCGGCTGCTACACCCTCGCCGACGGGCGCATCTACCTCTACGAGATCACCAACCTCGACTTGCAAGCCTTCGAAGTGGTCGTCGCCGCGCACGAGATGCTGCACGCCGCGTGGGACCGCCTCTCGGCCGACGATCAGGCGGCGCTCGTCGCGCCCCTCGAAGAGGCGTTCGCCTCGATCGACCCCGATGATGAGCTCGTCGAACGCATCGCCGCCTATGAAGATTTCGACCCCACGTCGCGCATCCCTGAGCTCTATGCGATCCTCGGCACCGAGTTGGCTGACCTGCCTGACGAACTCGAAGAGCACTACGCCGAATACTTCGACGACCGCGCGGCAGTCGTCGCGCTGTGGCAAGAGGTCAAGGCGATCTTCGTTGAGCTCGAAGCCGAACTCAACCGTCTGAACACCGAGCTCGAGCGCCTCTCGCTCGAAATCGAAGCCGAACAAGCGGCGGCAAACGCGGCCGCAGCGGTGCTCGAAGCCGACATCACGGCGTTCAACAATCGCGCGTCACGCCCGGGCGGCTATTCGAGTCAATCGGCGTTCGAGCGTGACCGTCAGGCTCTCCTTGCGCGCCAAGATGCCCTCACGGCCTCGATTGACGCGACCAACGCCAAGATCACGACCTACAACACCTTGGTCGAAGAGTTCACCGCTCTCAACGAAGAGGCCGCCGCGCTCGACAAAGACCTCAACATCGAACGGCAGCCGCTCGAGCCCACCGAGTAGTCCTGAGCGCGGACTACCCGCGCGCCGGGAACAACTCGTCGATGCGCGCGAGGGCCTCGGCATCGGGTGCCCCCGTCGAGGCCGCCGCGGCGTTCTGCGCCACCTGCTCGACCGTCGTCGCGCCCGCGATCACCGAACCCATGGCCGGGCGGCTCAGTAGCCAGCCGATTGTGCCCTCGAGCATCCCGACGCCCCGTCCGTGACACAGGGCCTCAAAGGCTTCGATGGCGTCCCACGGCGCATTGTCGACGATATGCGCACGCTGCCTCATGATCCGCGAATCGGCCGGGCCGCCGTCGCGCGAGAACTTGCCCGTGAAGAGTCCGTTCGCGAGCGGAAAGTATGGCAGCAGGCCGAGTCCGAGTCGTTCGAGCGCGGGCAATAGCTCGGCGTCTGCATCGCGCACCAGCAAGCTGTATTCGTTCTGAGCCGAGATGAATCGCGGATGCCCTGCCGCACGCGCCGCGGCATCGGCCTCGTCGACCTGCTCGGGCGAGAAGTTCGAGTGACCGAGGTGCAGCACTTTGCCTTCGTCGACGAGCTCGTGCAGGGCCGACAGCGTCTCGTCGATGGGAGTCTCGGGATCGGGCGTGTGCATTTGGTACAGGTCGATGCGATCGGTGCGCAGTCGACGCAACGAGCCCTCGACGCTCGCACGAATGTAGGCGCGAGAGCCGTGGGGAGTGTCACGCAGCTCGGGGTTCTTGACCTCGATGTGGCCAAACTTCGTCGCGATGACGACGCGGTCGCGATACCCCGCCAGCGCAGCGCCCATCATCGACTCACTGCGACCATGCTCATAGCCATACATTTCGGCCGTGTCGAGCAGGGTGATGCCGTGATCGATCGCCGCGTGCAGCACGCGGCTCGTCCCCGACTGATCTTCGGTCGCGGCACCAGGCCGGCCGAAGTTGTTGCACCCGAGCCCCACCGCCGACACGAGCAGGTCAGAACGGCCCAAAGAACGCAGTGGCATCGAGGTCATGCACCCATCCTCCCCCGCCGGGGCTTCACGCCAAGAATCCCCGTGTCGCAAAACCGCCAGTGAACGGATGCCCGCTGCGGTTAGCCTCGAATCATGACACCCCGCACTGCCACAACGCTCGGCCTGCTCACGATCGATTCTCCTCTGGGTCGCATCGCCCTCCAGGGAGATGCCGATTCCGTCACGCGCCTCGAAATCGCCACAGAGGGCCGGCTCACCACCGACGGACTACCCGACACCCCCACCCCCGTACTACGACGCGCCGCGGCCGAGCTCGGCGAGTACTTCGCCGGCACGCGCACGTCGTTCACCGTGCCCGTGCGCGCCGAGGGCACCGAGTTTCAAGAGGCGATCTGGCAGCACTTGTCGCAGATTCCGTTCGGCAACGTTCGCGGCTACGGCGACATTGGGCGCGAGACGGGTCGCCCGACCGCGGGTCGAGCAGTGGGTGGCGCCGTGGGCGCCAACCCGGTTCCCCTTCTGATCCCCTGCCACCGCGTGCTCGCGAGCGATGCCCGCATTACGGGCTATAGCGCGGGCGACGGAATCGCCACAAAGGCTTGGTTGCTCGACCACGAAGGCATCGCTCACCGATGAGCAGCGAGCCCGACGTCGCTCGCTCCATTCGAGTGGGCGAAGACGGTCGTGCCCGTTGTGCGTGGGTCGGCTCGGACCACGAATACGAGCGCTATCACGATGATGAGTGGGGCGTTTCGCTGCGCGGTGACCGCCCCCTGTTCGAGAAGCTCACGCTTGAGGCCTTTCAGAGTGGCCTCTCATGGATCACGATTCTTCGCCGCCGCGAAGGCTTTCGCCGGGCCTTCGACCACTTCGACTGGCGACGCATTGCCGAGTACGGCAGTGCCGACATCGAGCGGCTCATGGCCGATGACGGCATCATTCGCAACCGTGCCAAGATCGACGCGACGATCGCGAACGCGCGCACCCTCACCGCGTGGCTCGACAACGAACCGGGCGGGCTCGATGCCCTGATCTGGGCACATCAACCTTCGGCGCGTGCCTTCCGGCCAACGACCCTTACCGACCTGCCGGCCCAGACGGCAGAATCGCGCGACCTCTCGCGCGCGCTCAAGGCTCGCGGGTGGCGGTTCGTCGGTCCGACAACGGCCTATGCCCTCATGCAATCTGCCGGGCTTGTTGACGACCACGTTGTCGGGTGCTGGCGCGCGCAGTGACAGATGGCACCGAGCGCGCTCGCGACCTCATGACTCTCGGCGTATCGCCCTTGCGCGCGCGCACCGCGTGACTTGCGGCGCGTCACCCCCGTACGCGCTGCCGCATCGCGATCGCTCGGCCGGTGGCGTTAGCGCGCTGGCAATACTCCGGGCACGATGAGCTGCAGTTCGCGGTCTCCCGTGCGACTCAACGGCCACCCCAGTGCCGTTGACCGACGACACAGGCCCTCGATCGTGGCGGGCACCGCGCCCGCCGTGAACAGCGCCCGCAGGTACTCGCCCTTGCCCTTCTTGTTGAAGTGATTGAGCGCGCGAGCAACACCGTCGTCACCCACGGCGACAACACGCACGAACACGGCGTCGCGTCGATCAGGCAGAGGGCCAAGTGCCGCATAGCTCTCTGATCTGAGGTCAATCAGGGGCCCCTCAAGGGACGTGAGCACCTCGGCATTCAGCGCCGACCACCGTGCCCGCATCGGGGCGCCGGGCAGTCGGCTGTCGCACGACAGCCGATACGCCGGAATCAGGTCGTCTGCTCGCACGAGACCGAAAAGCGCCGAATGCACGATCAGATGCTCGGATGCTCGCTCACGAGCCGCACCCCGCCACTCGGTAACCCCGAGCGCGTCGTAGAGCACGCCGGTGTACCGCTCAATTGCGGGCATCGTCGGGCTCTGCTCGACGGCGCGGTTGCGCGCGAGCTCGGGTGGGGCCGCGGTGGCGCTGAGCTTGAGCGCGCGAGCAGCCGCCTCACCGTCGGTGCAGAGGCTCGACAACGCGGAGAGTGCCCCACGCCGGGCATCCGTCAGCGACAGAAACGACAGGCGATCAAGCTCAAGCGGTGCGGTGACTCCCCCGTCGCGTTTGGTCTCTGAGGGAGGCAACAAAAACTGCATCAGGCGCGCACGCGCGCCGCCGCACCCACCGCGTTAGACGAGCGCGGCAGCGCCGGCGACGATTGTGACGGTGTTGTTCTCCACCGAGAGAAAGCCGTCTTCTGCTTGCGCGGTGATGACGTCACCCTCGGTGGGCGTGATGCGCACTTCGCCAGCACTCAAGATTCCGAGCAACGGCTCGTGACCGGGCAGAATGCCGATCTCGCCCTCGCTCGTGCGTGCGACGATCTGCTTCGCCGTGCCCGACCACACCTCGCGGTCGGCCGAGACGACGCTCACCGTGAGCACGGCCATGATTAGCCGTTCTCCTTCTGAATCTGAGCCCAACGCTCTTCGACGTCGCTAATGGCGCCGACGTTGAAGAAGGCCTGCTCAGCCACGTGGTCGAACTCGCCCTTGGCGATGGCGTCGAACGACTCGATCGTGTCTTTCAGCGGAACCGTCGAGCCCTCAACACCCGTGAACTTCTTCGCCATGTAGGTGTTCTGCGAGAGGAACTGCTGGATGCGGCGTGCGCGCGAGACCGTGATCTTGTCTTCTTCAGAGAGCTCGTCGACACCGAGGATGGCGATGATTTCTTGCAGTTCTTTGTTCTTCTGCAGGATCTGCTTCACCGTGGTGGCCACGCGGTAGTGGTCTTCACCGATGTAGAGCGGGTCGAGGATGCGGCTCGTCGACGTGAGCGGGTCGACGGCCGGGTAAAGGCCCTTCGACGCGATCTCACGGCTGAGCTCGGTCGTCGCGTCGAGGTGCGCGAAGGTCGTTGCCGGAGCCGGGTCGGTGTAGTCGTCAGCCGGCACGTAAATGGCCTGCAGCGAGGTGATCGAGTGACCACGCGTTGAGGTGATGCGCTCTTGCAAGATGCCCATCTCGTCGGCGAGGTTGGGCTGGTAACCCACGGCGGAGGGCATACGACCGAGAAGGGTCGACACCTCCGAGCCGGCCTGCGTGAAGCGGAAGATGTTGTCGATGAAGAGCAGAACGTCCTGGTTCTGCACGTCACGGAAGTACTCGGCCATCGTGAGGGCCGAGAGCGCGACGCGAAGACGGGTTCCCGGGGGCTCATCCATCTGACCGAAGACGAGGGCGGTCTTGTCGAAGACGCCCGCCTCTTCCATCTCGTGGATGAGGTCGTTGCCCTCACGCGTGCGCTCGCCAACACCGGCGAACACGGAGACACCACCGTGGTCTTGCGCCACGCGCTGGATCATCTCTTGGATGAGGACGGTCTTGCCAACACCAGCACCACCGAAGAGGCCGATCTTGCCACCGAGTACGTAAGGCGTGAGCAGGTCGATGACCTTGATGCCCGTCTCGAACAGCTGGGTCTTCGACTCGAGCTGGTCGAATGCCGGGGGCTTGCGGTGGATGGGCCAGCGCTCGCTCACCTCGATGGTCTCGCCGGGAGTGCCATTGAGCACGTCGCCGGTGACGTTGAAGACCTTGCCCTTGGTGACGTCACCAACAGGAACCATGATGGGCGAACCCGAGTCGCGAACCTCTTGGCCACGAACGAGACCGTCGGTCGGCTTCAGGGCAATCGCGCGGACGAGGTCGTCGCCCAAGTGCTGAGCAACCTCAAGCACGAGCTCGCTCGACTGGTCGCCGATCGTGATCGTGGTCGAGAGCGCGTTGTAGATGCCAGGGATGGCATCGTGCGGAAACTCGATGTCGACGACCGGACCGGTCACGCGGGCGATGCGCCCCACGGCGGTCGACGTCGCGCCCGAAGCCTTCTTGGTTGCGGTAGCCATGATTTCTCTTCCTGTCGTCTAGCTGTGTGTGTCGATTTGCGCGGGGGTGCCGCGCTACTTCGAGCTCAGGGCGTCTGCGCCGCCCACGATCTCGGAAATCTGCTGAGTGATCTCGGCCTGGCGGGCGTTGTTGGCCAACCGGGTGTAGTCGGTGATGAGCTTGTCGGCGTTGTCGCTAGCCGACTTCATCGCCTTCTGGCGGGCAGCGTGCTCAGAAGCAGCTGACTGCAGCATCGCGTTGAAGATGCGGCTCTCGATGTAGACCGGAAGCAGCGAGTCGAGCACGCTGTCAACCTCGGGCTCGAACTCGTAGAGCGGCAACACATCGGTAGACCCGGGCTCGTCAACACCGTCAACGACCTCAAGGGGCAGAACGCGCACGATCTCGGGCGTCTGCGTCACGAGGCTCACGAAGCGGTTGTAGACAATGTGAATCTCGTCGACGCCACCCTCGGTGCCTCCGCGAACGAAGGCGTCGACGAGCGTGTCAGCGATCTCTTTCGCCGTCGCGAACTCGGGCTGGTCGGTGTTGCCCGTCCACGCCTGCTCAACCGCCCGGCGACGGAAGGCGAAGTACGACACCGCCTTGCGACCGATGAGGTAGTTGACGACCTCGCGGCCCTCACCCTCGAGTCGCGTGCGCAGCTCGTTTGCCTCGCGAATCGCCTGCGAGCTGAACGCGCCCGCGAGACCACGGTCAGACGTGAAGACCACGACGGCGGCGCGCGTCGGATTCGCCCGCTCGGTCGTCAGCACGTGGTCGACGTTCGAGTAGGTGGCGACGGCCGACACGGCGCGCGTTACTGCGCGCGCGTACGGTGCGGATGCTGCCATCCGCGCCTGCGCCTTCTGAATCCGCGAGGCGGAGATGAGCTCCATCGCGCGCGTGATCTTCTTGGTCGTCTGGGCAGAACGAATCTTCTGCCGGTAGACCCGAAGTTGCGCTCCCATGTGCTGGTTTCCGTTTCTTGGTCGATGCTCGTGTCAGTAGTCAGTGTCGAAGTGGCCGCGAAGAGCCCACGACCGCCTACTTCTTGCGGCGGACGATCTTCTCTTGGTTGATGTCTTCGGCCTCGACGGCATCGAACTGCTCGTTGCCGGCGTGCACGCCACCCTCTTCGCCGCCCTGGAAGGCAACGACGAACGCGTCGACGGCCTTCTCGAGCTCGGCCTCAGTGGCGTCGTCGAGAACGTTGGTGTCGCGCAGCGTCGTCAAGATGCTCGTGTTGCGACGCAAGTGGTCGAGCAACTCGGCCTCGAAGCGCAGCACGTCATCGACGTCGATCGTGTCGAGCTTGCCCTTGGTGCCCGCCCAGATCGAGACGACCTGCTCTTCGACCGGGTAGGGCGAGTACTGCGGCTGCTTGAGCAGCTCGGTGAGGCGTGCGCCGCGCGACAGCTGGCGACGGCTCGCGGCATCGAGGTCACTCGCGAACATCGCGAAGGCCTGCAACGAGCGGTACTGCGCCAGCTCGAGCTTCAAGGTTCCGGAAACCTTCTTGATGCTCTTGACCTGAGCGTCACCACCCACGCGCGAGACCGAGATACCCACGTCAACAGCGGGGCGCTGGTTGGCGTTGAACAGGTCGGACTGCAAGAAGATCTGGCCGTCGGTGATCGAGATCACGTTGGTGGGGATGTAGGCCGAAACGTCGTTGGCCTTCGTCTCGATGATGGGCAGACCCGTCATCGATCCCGCGCCCAGCTCGTCGGAAAGCTTGGCGCAACGCTCGAGCAGACGGGAGTGCAAGTAGAACACGTCACCCGGGTAGGCCTCGCGTCCCGGCGGGCGACGCAGCAAGAGCGACACGGCACGGTAGGCCTCGGCCTGCTTCGACAGGTCATCGAAAATGATGAGAACGTGCTTGCCGCCGTACATCCAGTGCTGGCCGATGGCCGAGCCGGTGTAGGGGGCGAGGTACTTGAAGCCAGCGGGGTCAGAAGCCGGAGCGGCGACGATCGTCGTGTACTGCATGGCGCCGGCCTCTTCGAGCGCGCCCTTGACGGCAGCGATCGTCGAGCCCTTTTGGCCGATGGCAACGTAGATGCAGCGCACTTGCTTGTTGGTGTCGCCCGACTCCCAGTTGGCCTTCTGGTTGATGATCGTGTCGATCGCGATGGCCGTCTTGCCAGTCTGGCGGTCACCGATGATGAGCTGGCGCTGGCCGCGGCCCACCGGGATCATCGCGTCAATGGCCTTGATGCCGGTCTGCATGGGCTCGTGCACGCTCTTGCGCTGCATGACGCCGGGAGCCTGAAGCTCGAGCGCGCGGCGGCCCTCGCTCGCGATCTCGCCGAGGCCGTCGATGGGAGCACCGAGCGGGTCAACGACGCGACCCAGGTAGGCGTCGCCCACGGGCACCGAGAGCACTTCACCCGTGCGGGTAACCTCCATGCCCTCGACGATTCCGGTGAACTCACCGAGCACGACGACACCGATCTCGTTCTCGTCGAGGTTCTGGGCCAGGCCCAGCGTGCCGTCGGCGAAACGGATGAGCTCGTTGGCCATGACGCCCGGGAGGCCTTCAACGTGCGCGATGCCGTCAGCCGCGTCGATGACGTGACCGACCTCGGTCGCAACAGCCGCACCGGGGGCGTAGGACTTCGCGAAGTTCTTCAGCGCGTCGCGGATCTCGTCCGGGCTGATCGTGAGTTCTGCCATGTTCTTCCCTTTTCGTTCGAGCTGCCCTGCGGCACCTCGTCTGGTTGTGTCTGGGCGCGCCTTAGCCGGCGAGCTGAAGCTTCATGTCGGCCAAGCGCGACGAAATGCTGCCGTCGATGACCTCATCGCCCACCTGCACGCGCACTCCGCCGACGAGGGCGGGGTCGACGACCTGGTTGACGACGTGCTCGCGACCGTAGCGGCGAGCGATGCTCGCGGTCACGGCGCTGAGCTGGGCAGCCGAGAGGGGCCGCGCGACGGTGACGGTCGCGACACCCTTGCCGGCAGTGTCGGCGACGGTGGCCGCGGCACTGCGCACGAGCTCCCCGATGCGGCGCCCGCGCGGCTGCTGCACGAGGTGCCCCGCGATCGCCACGGTCTGCGCCGAGGCGCTGCCACCGAGCAGGCTCTGCACGAGGCTCAGCTTTCCGGCGGCGGAGTCGCGCTTGCTGCCGATCGCCAACTCGAGCTCAGCATCCGACGTCACGGCACGGCCGAATTCGAAGAGTTCGGCCTCGATAAGGCCGGGCGTCTTCGACGTTGCCGCAATGGCGCGGATGCCCAACTCTTCGAGCCCGGCCAGCAGGTCATCTCCGCTCGACCACCGGCTGCTCGCCACGACCTCGACGAGGCCACGAGCCGCAGGGCCGACTTCTGCGAACACGGCGGCCACGAGAGCCTTGGTGCCCGCGGCATCGGCCGAAGGATTCGAGAGCGCGCTCAGCAATTGCGGCGAGCTGCCGATCGTGCGCGCGGCAGCGAGCAGCTGCTCGCCCGCGGCAAGATCAACGCCCGACGAGGCAGCCAGCGCGGTGCGGGCCGTCTGTAGTGCGCTTCGCGTCGCTGAACCCATAACTATCGAGCCGCCTTCTTCGAGTCGCTCTCGAGCTCGGCGAGGAAGCGGTCGACGAGAGCCGTCGCTCGCTTGTCGTCGGTGAGGCTCTCGCCGATGACGCCGCTCGCCAGGTCGAGAGCGAGCGAACCCACCTCGGCGCGCAGCGAGACGAGCGCCGCCTGGCGCTCGGCCTCGATTTGCTGCTGTGCGGTCGCGGTCACGCGAGCCGCCTCAACCTGGGCCGCTTCTTTGAGCTCAGCCAAGATGGCGTTGCCTTCGGCTCGGGCCTGCTCGCGAATCTTTGCCGCTTCGGCGCGACCCTCAGCAAGCAGCGCGTTGTACTGCTCGAGGGCAGCCTTGGCCTCGGCCTGCGCCGACTCCGCCTTCTCGATTCCGCCTTCGATGAGAGCGGCACGAGCGTCGAGCGTCTTCTGCATGCGCGGCAGAACCACGCGCCAGAAGAGGAGCAAGACGAGGATGAAGGAGATGAGCGAGTAGACGATGTCGTACCACGCCGGAAGCAGCGGGTTCGGCGTCTCTTCCGCCGCGATGATGAGCTCTGCGAGCATGCGAGGGATTCCTAGGCCGTGAAGATGAAGTACGTCGCGATACCGATGAACGCGAGCGCCTCGGTGAAGGCGATACCGATGTACATGAGAACCGTGAGGCGGCCCTGCAGCTCGGGCTGGCGGGCGACCGACTCGATCGTCTTGCCGACGACGATGCCAACGCCGATACCGGCACCGATGGCCGAGAGGCCGTAGCCGACGGTCGCGATGTTGCCGTTGATCTCAGCGAGAACCGTGTTTGCGTCCACGAGGGGTATTTCCTTCCGTATCAAAACCGGGCGTGCGGATGCGCGCCCAGAGGGTCGTTTCTAGTGCTCGTCTGCCAGCGCGAGCTGGATGTAGACGGTGGTCAAGAGAGCGAAGACGTAGGCCTGCAGCACCGAGACCAAGATCTCGAAGAACGTGAAGGCCGTGCCGAAGGCGAGGGTGACGGCGCTCGCGGCGATCCACCAGCCGCCCAGCTCGACCATGAAGAAGGCGGTCGCCGAGAAGAACAAAACAAGCAGGAGGTGGCCGACGATCATGTTCATGAGGAGTCGGAGAGTGAGGGTGACGGGCCGCAAGATGAACATCGACACGAACTCGATGGGCGTCACGATGATGTAGAGGAACGGCGGAACCCCGGGCGGGAAGAGCGCGTTGCGCAAGAAGGCCCACGGGTGCTTGCGCAGGCCCGCCCAGATGAAGGCGATGTAGGCAGCGACGGCCAGCACGAGTGGCATGCCGATGACGGAGTTGGCCGAGATGTTGATGCCCGGCACGATGCCCGTGAGGTTCATGAACAACACGAGGAAGAAGATCGTCGTGATGAGCGGCAAGAAGCGCTTGCCGTCTTTCTGCCCGAGCAGGTCTTCGACGATGCTCTTGCGCACGAACTCGAGGCCCATCTCGATCGTGCCCTGGAAGCGGCCCGGAACCAGCTGCATCTTGCGCGTGCCAAGCCAGAACAGAATGAAGATGAGGGCGACGATCACGAGCCGCAGCAACATGATGCGGTTCATCTCGAAGAACTCGTTGCCCTCGAAGAAGATGGCCGGCGGGAAGAAGTCGAGAATCGACGGGCCCTTGAATTCCGGAGTTTCCGTCGCGGGAGCGGTCGCAAAAGCGAGGATGGGGATCAGGGCAGCAGCGCTCAGGGGAGTCTCCAGCATCGGGGCGAAACGGTCGGCTTCGCGGCGATCGGCGGCGGTTCTTCTACCCTACCAAGAGAACGGGGAACCGATGAACGGGCGTGCAGTGTTCTCACGGGCATCCGTCACCGATTACAAATCAGGAATCTCGTCTTTGCTCGGAAGCGTCACATCAACATAGGGCACACGCGATCGCGTCACCGCGATGATGTCGGTCACGAGCCCACCGATCACCGCCGCCACGAGGCACACAAAGAGCACTGTCGGTTCGATGAACTCGACGTCGCGCAGCGTGAAGATGAGCACGAGAAAAACGACGAACTTGAGCATCCATGACCCGATGACGATGCCGAAGTAGGCAGGCGAGAGCAGGTCGCTTCCGGTGACTCGGTCGGCCAGCAAGATGCTCGCGGCGGTCAGCCCGAGAAAGACAAAGCCCATACCGGCGCCGATGAGGGCGCTGAGCATGCCCGACAGCTCGGCAACGAGAGCACCGACGACGCTGCCGATAATCGCGATGGCAAAGCTCATGACAGCGCCGTAGACCAGGGCGCGGCGCAAGACAGGAGCGGCAGTGGACGGTCGGGGGTCGTTCAAGGCCATCAGGGTTCCTCCGGTCGGGGGGCGGCGAATGCGTCGTCGTCACGAGAGTCGGGAGCCTCGGAATCGAGGGGGTCAAATCGTCGAAGCGCATCGTGACCCTCGGGCGCGGACTGGGCCACGGCCTCAATGCGCTTGCGGCGGCTGATCGGAGCAAGCGTGACGAGCGTGCACACGATGAGCCCAATGACCACGGCGGTGAGGGCCCACCACCACGTCAAGAACAAGAACAGCAGGGCACCGAAGGCGACCACGGCCGTCCACGCGTAGAAGATCAACACAGCGTGAAAGTGCGAGTGCCCCATGTCGAGCAGCCGGTGGTGCAAGTGCTTGCGGTCGGCGCTGAACGGCGACTTGCCTGCCCGCAAGCGCCGCAAGACCGCGAGGCCAAAGTCGAGCAAAGGCACGATGAGCACCGCGAAGGGCAGCAGCAGAGGGATGAACACGGGAACGAGCTGGCTGCGGTCAATGCCCGGATCGATCTGGCCCGTCACCGAAATGGTCGAGACAGCCATGAGCATGCCGACGACGAGGGCTCCCCCGTCGCCCATGAAAATCTTCGCGGGGTGCCAATTGAACGGCAAGAACCCGGCGGTCGCCCCCAAAAGCACGGCCATGACGAGCGATGCGAGGTTGAAGGCCGTCTGGGCCGTGTCGATCGAGAGCAAGTAGCTATAGATGAAGAACACGGTGCCGGCGATGATCGTGACGCCCGCAACGAGGCCATCGAGACCGTCGATGAAGTTGACAGCGTTCATGACGAGCACGACGGCGAAGACCGTGACAATGAGCGACATCGTGGGCGAGAGAACCGTGATGCCACCATCGGGGCCAACGGGCAGCGACGTCAGTTGCAGGCTCGACCACGCCAAGAACCCGGCAATGAGCAGTTGCCCCGCGAGCTTGGTCATCCAATCAAGGTCGAAGAGGTCATCGACCACGCCGAGCCCCAACATGACGAGGGCCGAGACGATGATCGCGATGATCGGAAAAGGGTCGGAGTAGACGAGATCGAACCAACTGATCTGCGATGCGATGGCGAGCGCGACGACGATGCCGAACACGATCGCAATGCCGCCGAGGCGCGGCGTAGGCGTGGTGTGCACATCGCGCTCACGGATGCCCGGGTAGAGCTTGTAGCGGTGACTCAGCCGCAAAACCCCCCACGAGGCGCCGAAGCTGACGATGGCCGCGATGAGCGCGACGAGCAAGTAAAAGGTCACGAGACGAACTCGGCGCCGGCGACGCGCACAATCTCGGCGTCGGGAATGACACCGTTGCGCACGATGCGCAGTTTTCCTTCGGGCAAGTGCAGGCTCGTGGCGTCGACAATCGTCGAGCCGGCGTCGGCGTCGGCGGGTAGCTCGGCGCCGACGGCACCCGCGTCAAGGTAAACGCTCACACGGTCGCCGAGCATCGCGAGGGCGTCAGCCGCGGTGCGCGCGGCGGGCATCCCGCTGATGTTGGCGCTCGAGACGGCGAGCGGGCCGGTGTCAGCGAGCAAGTGCAGGGTGTGCCGGTTGTTCGGCATGCGCAGGGCGACGGTGCCGCGCGTTTCGCCGAGATCCCAGGCGAGCGACTCGCGCGCTTCGACAATGATCGTGAGACCGCCGGGCCAGAACTCTTTCACGAGCCGGTCGACGACGTCAGGCACTGTCTCGGCGAGCGCGTTCAACGTCGGAATGCCCGGAATGAGCACGGGCGGAGGCGCGTCACGATCGCGCTCTTTCGCGTCGAGCAAACGTTGCACGGCAGCCGGGCGAAACGCATCGGCGGCGAGGCCATAGACCGTGTCGGTCGGAATCACGACGAGCTCACCGCGCCCGATGGCTCCACGCGCCGCCCGCAGACCCTCGAGCAGTTCGCTCTCGACAGAGCAGTCGTACACGGTGGTCATGATGCGTTCATCGTACTGGGGCAGACTGTGGGGCGTGACTCTGCTCTTTGTGTTCGACATGGACGACGTTCTCTACGACTACCGCTGGCGCGACCGCATGGACGAGCTCACCGCGATCACGGGCCACGACCTGCACGAGCTGCGTCGTCGGTGGTGGATCAGCGGCATGGAGTGGAAAGCCGAAGCGGGCGACCCGAGCGACCCCGACGAGTATTTGCGGCGCGTGACCGAGGTCATCGGGGCGCCGGTGTCGCGCGAGGAGTGGGTGCGCATCCGCTCAGAGGCGACGCACGCGCGGCCTGCCGCCCTCGACGCCGTGCGCCGCGCCGCTGAGCTCGGGCAGGTTGCGCTCTTGACCAACAACGGCATCCTCATCCACCACCACCTTCACGAGGTGGCGCCCGAACTCGTGCCGATCATGGGGCGCGAGCACATGCACGCCTCGGCGTCGTTCGGTGCGCGCAAGCCCGACCCGCTCGTATTCGAGCGCGTGCTCGCGCACTATGGGGCCGCTGCCGCCGACACCTTCTTCGCGGACGACCTCGTCGAAAACGTCGAGGGCGCCGAGTCGATCGGCATCACGGGGCACGTCTACGTCGACGAGGCATCCCTGCTCGCCGCAATCGAGGCGTTCGCCGAGAAGGCGCTCGCGGCCTAAGCCCGGCACTCCCCCGCTCTACAGTGGGGCATGAGCACAACTGAATCGACCACCGGCCTGTTGCACCTCGGCGTTCTCGCAAACTCACGCAAGCCCGATGAGCACCGGCTGCCGATTCACCCCTCTCACCTCGAGCGCATCGACGTTGACGTGCGCGCCGCGATGACTCTCGAGCGCGGCTATGGTGCCCGATTTGGCATCGCGGATGCGGAGCTCGAGCCCCTCGTCGGCCCCCTGGTCGATCGCGCCGAGGTCATCGCTCGCGCCGACGTCGTACTGCTGCCCAAGCCGCAAGCCGCCGACCTTGAGGATCTGCGCGACGGTCAAACCCTCTGGGGCTGGCCGCACTGCGTGCAAGACCGCGCCATCACGCAGCTCGCGATCGACAAGAACCTCACGCTCATCGCGTGGGAGGCCATGAACCACTGGCGCGACGACGGCAGCTTCGGGCTGCACGTGTTTCACAAGAACAACGAGCTGGCCGGCTATTGCTCCGTGATTCACGGCCTCGAGCTGTGCGGCTCAACGGGTGACTATGGCCGGCGACTGACCGCGGTCGTGATTGGGTTCGGGGCGACCGCGCGCGGTGCGGTGACCGCGCTCAATGCGCACGGCATCCACGATGTGCGCGTGCTCACGAACCGCGACATCGCGGCCGTCGGCTCCCCGATTCCCTCGGTCGACATCGTGCAGTTCGAGCACGACCCCGAGTCACCATTTGCGAGCACCGTGAACACGCCCGACGGTCCCGTGCCGCTGCCCGTCTACCTCGCGCAGAACGACATCGTCGTCAACTGCACGCTGCAAGACCCGAACGATCCGCTCACGTATCTCACGCTCGACGACCTCGACGCGTTTCGCCCGGGCAGCCTCATCATCGACGTCTCGGTCGACGAGGGCATGGGCTTCGGGTGGGCGCAAGCCACGTCGTTCGCCGAGCCGATGATCACGGTCGGCGCCTCGACCAATTACTACGCCGTCGACCACAGCCCCTCGCTGCTGTGGAACTCGACGACGTGGGAGATCAGCGAAGCGCTCATGCCGTTCTTGCGCACCGTCATGGAAGGTCCCGCGTCGTGGGCCGGGTCAGACACCATTCGCCGTGCCATTGAGATTGAGGATGGCCGCGTGCGTAACGAGGCGATTCTGCGGTTTCAGGGGCGGTCGGGCGAGTACCCGTACGTTCCCGCGTGACGTCTGCGGCTGGCGTTCAGCGGTGCGCGGTCGTCGCGCGGTCGCGGCCCAGCAGGTCGCGGTGTGAGGCGACGGCCGTGAAGCCGCCCGCACGCACGAGTGCGGCGATGGCTTCGGCCTGCAGTTCGCCGTGCTCGATCACGAGAGTGCCCCCGGGTCGCAGCAAGCGGTGGGCGGTGGCGATGAGCGCGCGCACGGCGTCCAGGCCGTCGGCACCCGAGTAGAGCGCGTGGTCGGGGTCGAAGAGGCGCACCTCGGGGTCGCGCGGAACCGCGCCCACGGGGATGTAGGGCGGGTTGGAGGCGACGACGTCGACGGTTCCGTTGAGCTCCGGCACAGCATCCGCCAGATCGGCGAAGACGAGCCGAACGCGGTCGTCGCCGTAGCGGCGCACGTTGCGGGTGGTCCAGACGAAGGCGGGAGCGGAGTTTTCGACCGCGACGACCTGAGCGTGCGGAACCTCGACGGCCATGGCGAGGGCAATCGCGCCGCTGCCACTGCCAAGGTCGACGGCGAGCGGGCTCGGGCTCGGCACGGCGGCGAGAGCGTCGATCGCGAACTGCACGACGAGCTCGGTCTCGGGCCGCGGCACGAACACGCCGGGGCCGACCGCGAGCTCGAGCGTGCGGAACGGCGCCACCCCCGTGATGTGCTGAACGGGTTCGCGCGTGGCTCGACGCTCGACGTATTCGGTGATCGTCATGACCTGCTCGGCGTCGACGGGCGCGCCGATGAGGGCCTTCGCTTGCACCTGCCCGCGACTCATGCCGAGCACGTGCCCAATGAGCAGGTCGGCGTCGGCCTCGGGCGTGGGCACCCCGGCCTCGCCGAGCACCGTGATGGCATGCTCGCGCAACACCGCGAGGTCGGGCTTGCTCACGAACGCGGCGCTAGACGTCGGTGTCGCCGAGAGCCGCGAGCCGCGCCTCTTCGTCGAACGAAATGCACGACTCGACCACGGGCGCGAGCGCCCCGTTCATGACGGCGTCAAGGTTGTAGGCCTTGTAGCCCGTGCGGTGGTCGGCGATGCGGTTCTCGGGGAAGTTGTAGGTGCGGATGCGCTCCGAGCGGTCCATGCCACGAATCTGGCTCTTGCGGGCATCGCTCGCCACGGCATCGCGCTCTTCTTGCTGGCGCGCGAGAATGCGCGCGCGCAGCACGCGCATCGCGGCTTCGCGGTTTTGCAGCTGGCTCTTCTCGTTCTGCATTGCCACGACAATGCCCGTCGGCAAGTGGGTGATGCGCACGGCCGAGTCGGTCGTGTTGACCGACTGACCGCCGGGGCCCGACGAACGGTAGACGTCGATCTTGAGGTCGTTCTGGTTGATGTCGACCTCTTCAGGCTCATCGACCTCAGGAAACACGAGCACGCCCGTCGTGGACGTGTGGATGCGCCCCTGCGACTCCGTCGCCGGCACGCGCTGCACGCGGTGCACGCCGCCCTCGTACTTCAGGCTGGCCCAGACGCCCTGAGCGGGATCACTCGAGCTGCCCTTGATGGCGACCTGCACGTCTTTGTACCCGCCCATGTCGCTGCGGGTAGCGTCGAGCAGCTCGACCTTCCACCCGCGCGATTCGGCGTAGTAGCTGTACATACGCAAGAGGTCGGCCGCGAAAAGCGCCGACTCTTCGCCGCCCTCGCCACCCTTGATCTCCATGATCACGTCGCGTCCGTCATCGGGGTCGCGCGGAATCAACAATCGACGCAGCTTCTCGGCGCGCTCGGTCACCGCCACTTCGAGAGCGGGCACCTCGTCGGCAAACGCTTCGTCGTCTTTCGCGAGCTCACGGGCCGCGACGAGGTCGTCGGAGGCCTGCTGCCACTTGCTGTGGGCATCCACAATCTGGCTCAGTTCGGCATAGCGCCGATTGAGCTTCTTGGCGCGCGCGGCGTCGGCATGCACGGCGGGGTCGCCGAGCTGCCCCTGCAACTCTTCGTGTTCGGCAATGAGGGCGCCGACCGATTCGAACATGGTGCTCAGCTGTCGGCGTGCGTGGCGCCGACCTGCGGCAGCGACTTCTGAACAGCCACCAAGAACTCGACGTTCGAGGCGGTGTCTTTCAGCTTGCCGAGCACGAGTTCGAGAGCCTGCTGCGTGTCGAGGCTCGCGAGCGCGCGGCGCAACTGCCACGTGACGCGCACTTCGTCAGCACCGAGCAGCATCTCTTCACGACGCGTACCCGAGGCCGAGATGTCGACGGCCGGGAAGATGCGCTTGTCGGCGAGCTGGCGCGAGAGGCGAAGCTCCATGTTGCCGGTGCCCTTGAACTCTTCGAAGATCACTTCGTCCATCTTCGAGCCGGTCTCGACGAGAGCCGTGGCCAGAATCGTGAGCGAGCCACCATCTTCGATGTTGCGCGCGGCACCGAAGAACCGCTTCGGCGGGTAGAGCGCGGCCGAGTCGACACCACCCGAGAGGATGCGCCCACTCGTCGGCGCCGTCACGTTGTAGGCGCGGCCGAGACGGGTGATCGAGTCGAGCAGCACGACGACATCGTGGCCGAGTTCGACGAGACGCTTGGCGCGCTCGATGGCGAGCTCGGCGACCGTCGTGTGGTCTTCAGCCGGGCGATCGAAGGTCGAGGCAATGACCTCGCCCTTGACCGAACGCTGCATGTCGGTGACCTCTTCGGGGCGCTCGTCAACGAGCACGACCATGAGGTGAACCTCGGGGTTGTTCTTGGCGATCGCGTCGGCGATCGCCTGCAACACGAGCGTCTTGCCGGCCTTGGGCGGCGAGACGATGAGGCCACGCTGACCCTTGCCGATGGGCGCGGCGAGGTCGATGATGCGCGTCGACAGGGTGTCGGGCGACGTCTCAAGGCGCAAACGCTCGGTCGGGTAGAGCGGCGTGAGCTTGTTGAACTCGACGCGAGCGGCCGCTTCGTCAACGGTCTGGCCGTTGATCGAGTCGACGCGCACAAGCGCGTTGTACTTCTGGCGGCCCTGGTTCTCGCCCTCACGCGGCTGGCGGATGGCGCCGACCACGGCGTCGCCCTTGCGCAGCGCGTACTTCTTGACCTGGCCCAGCGACACGTAGACGTCGCTCGGTCCGGGCAGGTAGCCCGTCGTGCGCACGAAAGCGTAGTTGTCGAGCACGTCGAGGATGCCCGCCACGGGAATCAGCACGTCATCGTCACTGATCTCGGGTTCGATCTCTTCGCCGCCGGGGCCGCGCTTGCGGTCGCGACCGCGACCGCGGTTGCGGTTGCGCCCGTCGAGGTCTTGCTCGGCACGGTCGTTCTGCGGGCCGCGGTTCTGCTCGGCACCCTCGGTGCGATCGGCACGCGCGTTCTGCTGACCGCGCTGGCCCTGCTGGCCGCCTTGGCCGTTCTGGGCGCCGCCGTTTTGCGCGCCGTTTTGGGCGCCGTTCTGGCCGGCACCGTTCTCGGCGCGGTCTCCGCCGCGACGGTTGCGGTTGCGGCTGCGGTTGCGGCCGCCAGCGGCGCCCGACTCGTCGCCCTCGGCGGCGGCATCGCTGCCGTCTGCGGGAGCGTCAGCGTCAGCGTCAGCGTTGGCTTCGGCAGCCTCACCCTCGACCGCGGCGGGCGCGACCTCGGTGCTCGGCAGAGCCGTGAGCGTGTCGCTCGTAACGCGGCGTGAGCCACGGCGGCGGGGCCCGGCGTCAGCGACAGCATCCGTCGTGGCCTCGTCGGCCGAGTCGACAGGAGCGTCGGCGACGACGGCCTCGACAACAGCGTCGGCGACAGCAGGAGCGTCGGCGTCGGCGGGGTTCTGGTTCTGGTTCTGGTTGATGGCGTCCACAAGCTCTCCCTTGCGAAGTTTGGATACGCCGGCCACACCCAGGTCGGTTGCGAGCTGCTGCAGCTCGGCCAGCTTGAGGGTGCTGAGGTCAGCGGGAACATTCACGCTCGAGGCGTGAACGGTGGGGTCAGTCACGGAGTTTTTCCTTTCGGCTCCGGGCGCGAAGGGCCACGGAGGATGCCTGGTGCCTCATGATCGCGACGCCATCGCGGGGCGGGGAAGAAACCGACGAAAAGCGGTGTCGACCGCGCGAACGCTGGGTGGCGCGAGTGGAAGCAGCAGTGCTGCTGGTGATTGCTCGGGCTGAGAGCGGGCTAGGCCGCGGCCTCTGCCGGATGCGAGTTCACTGTAGCACCCTTGAAATCGACCGCGAGCATGTGCGAGATCCACGGCGTGGTCGCGTGCCGCTCGATGAGCTCGGCGGCACGAAGACGCTGAGCCGGGTCGCTGCACAAGACGAGAACCGAGGGGCCTGCGCCCGAGACCACGGCCGCGAGGCCCTCCGCCCGCAACGCCGTGATGAGCGCGTTGGTTTCGGGCATCGCGCTCGCGCGGTAGTTCTGGTGCAGCTTGTCTTCCGTGGCCGCGAACAACAGCTCGGGGCTTTGGATGAGCGCCGCGATGAGCAGCGCCGACCGCGAGACGTTGAAGATAGCGTCTTCGTGCGGCACCGACTCGGGCTGCAGCGAGCGAGCGAGCGCCGTCGACATCGTGCTCGTCTCGGGTACGGCGACGAGCAACGAGACGCCCCGGTGCACCGTGAGGCGTTTGTGCTTCGGGCCTTCGGGAGTCATCCACGCGATCGTGAGCCCGCCAAACAGCGCGGGGGCAACGTTGTCGGGGTGACCTTCGAGCTCGGTCGCGCGAGCCAACAAGTCATCGGGGCTCAACTCAACGATGCCCTCGAGCAGGCCCTTGGCGGCCATGATGCCCGAGACAATCGCGGCGGCCGATGAGCCCATGCCCCGGCCGTGCGGAATGACGTTGTGCGCCACGAGGTGCAGGCCCGGCAGGGTTACACCGTGAGCGGCAAACGTGTGAGCGATCGCCCGCACGACAAGATTCGACTCATCGGTGGGCACCTCGCCCTCGCCGACGCCGTGCACCTCAACCGAGGCGCCGGGCTCGGCCCGCACGCTGACCTCGAGCTCGTCGTACACCGAGAGTCCGAGACCCAAGACATCGAAGCCCGGGCCGAGGTTGGCTGTGGTGGCCGGCACCTTGACGAGAACGCGACGACCCGCGAGGCGCGGGTCGACTGCACTCACGCCGACACCTTCGAGAGGCCGAGCACCGACGCAACCTCGGCCGTGTCGACGCGCACCACGGTGGGGCTCACATCAACGCCATCCGGACCCTTGAGAGCCCACGAGGGGTCTTTCAGGCCGTGGCCCGTGACGGTGAGAACCACGGTGGAGCCAGCCGGGATCGCGCCGGCCTCGGCGCGCTCGAGAAGGCCCGCCACCGAGATGGCCGACGCGGGCTCGACGAAGATTCCGACCTCTTGCGAGAGCAAGCGGTGGGCAACGAGGATGTGCTCATCAGAGATCGCGCCAAAGTAGCCGTTGCTGTCGTCGCGGGCCGCGAGAGCGAGCTCCCACGACGCGGGGTTACCGATGCGGATCGCGCTCGCGATGGTCTCGGGCTTCTTGACGGGCTCGCCGAGCACGATGGGCGCGCTGCCCGCGGCCTGGAAGCCAAACATGCGGGGCAGCTTCGTGGTCACACCGCGGTCGAGCTCTTCGCGATAGCCGCGGTGATAGGCCGTGTAGTTGCCCGCGTTGCCGACGGGAAGAATGTGAAAGTCGGGCGCATCCTCAAGAACCTCAACGACCTCGAACGCGCCCGTCTTCTGGCCTTCGATGCGGTCGGGGTTGACCGAGTTGACGAGGTGCACCGGGTAGTTGGCCGAGAGGTCGCGCGCGATGTCGAGGCAGTCGTCGAAGTTGCCTTCGATCTGAATGATCTCGGCCTTGTGGGCGACGGCCTGGCTGAGCTTGCCCATCGAGATCTTGCCTTCGGGCACGAGCACGGCGGCCGTGATGCCCGCGTGCGTCGCGTAGGCGGCGGCCGAGGCCGAGGTGTTGCCGGTCGAGGCGCAAATGACGGCCTTGGCGCCGTGCTCGACGGCCTTCGAGATGGCCATCGTCATGCCGCGGTCTTTGAACGAGCCTGTGGGGTTCATGCCTTCGAACTTGACGTAGACCTTCGAGCCGGTGCGCTCGCTCAAGTAGCGCGCGGGAATAAGCGGCGTGCCGCCCTCACCGAGCGTGATGATGGGCGTTGCCGCGCTGATGTCGAGGCGGTCGGCATATTCGTGCAAGAGTCCGCGCCACTGCTTGGCCATGTCAGAGTCCTTCTACTCGCAGCACGCTCGTCACGCTGTGCACGACGCTGCTGGTGGTCAGTGCCGCGACCGTTGCGGCGAGATCGGCCTCCGATGCCTCGTGAGTGCCGATTACCAGGGTAGCCGCGCTCGGGGCATCAGTCGCACTGAGCGAGTCGACGACTGCCACCGACTGCGCGACCGTCTCGACCGAAACACCGTGGCTCTGGAACAGGGCCGCGATGAGCGCGAGCACGCCGGGCTCATCGGCGACGAGCAGAGCGATCTGGTAGCGCGTCATGACCGAGCTGATCGGCAACACGGGCAGGTTGGCGTGCGTGCTCTCGGCAACGCCCGGTCCGCCGACGACGTGACGGCGGGCCGCCGAGACGACATCACCGAGAACCGCCGATGCGGTCTGGATGCCCCCCGCACCAGCCCCGTAGAACATGAGCGGCCCGGCCGCTTCGGCCTCGACGAAGACGGCATTGTTGGCGCCGTGTACCGCGGCGAGCGGGTGGGTGTCGGGGATCAGCGCGGGGTGCACGCGGGCGCTCACGCCATCGACCCCCGTGACGGGGTCGGTGAGCCGCTCGCAGATGGCGAGCAACTTGACGACGTATCCGGCCTTGCGCGCTGCAACGACCTGCTCGAGCGTGACCTCGGTGATGCCTTCGCGATACACCGCGTCGGCCGGAACGAGCGTGTGGAAGGCGAGGCTCGCGAGAATCGCGGCCTTCTGGGCCGCGTCGTATCCACCCACGTCAGCGGTCGGGTCGGCTTCGGCATACCCGAGCGCGGTGGCCGTGGCGAGTGCGTCGGCCATCGACTCGCCGTGGGCATCCATGCGATCGAGAATGAAGTTCGTCGTGCCATTGACGATGCCCAAGATGCGCTTCACGCGGTCGCCGGCGAGCGAGTCACGCAGCGGGCGAATGATCGGAATCGCGCCGCCGACGGCAGCCTCGTAGTAAAGCTGCGCGCCCACTTGCTCGGCGGCCTCGAAGAGTTCGGGGCCGTGCGTCGCGAGCAGGGCTTTGTTGGCCGTAATGACGTCGGCTCCCGAGTTGAGCGCCTGCAGAATGAGCGTGCGCGCGGGCTCGAGGCCTCCCATGAGCTCGACGACGATGTCGGCGCTGAGAATGAGCGACTCGGCGTCGGTCGTGAGCAGCTCGCGCGGAATCGCGGTGTCGCGCGGGGCGTCGATGCTGCGCACGGCCACTCCAGCGAGCTCGATGCCCGCGCCAATGCGAGCGGCGAGTTCGTCACGGTGGGTCAGCAGCTGGTCGGCCACTTGCGAGCCGACACTGCCGCCGCCGAGCACGGCGACACGCAGGTTGCGGTATTCGATCACAGCGAATCTCCTTGAGTGGATGGTCTGGGTTGGTTCACGAACGCGTCGCGGCTCAGCAGGTCAGCCTCGGTCTCGCCGCGCACGATGACGCGAGCGAGACCGTCGCGCACGGCGACGACAGCGGGGCGAGCGAGGTAGTTGTAGTTGCTCGAGAGTGAGAAGCAGTAGGCGCCCGTCGCGGGTACGGCCACGAGGTCTCCCGGGGCGGTGTCGCCCGGAAGGTAGGCGTCGCGCACGACAATGTCGCCGCTCTCGCAGTGCTTTCCGGCGACGCGCACGAGTACGGGGTCGCTGCTCGAGAGCCGTGAGGCAAGGGCCACCGAGTAGTCGGCCGCGTACAGCGCAGGGCGCGCGTTGTCGCTCATGCCGCCATCGACGCTCACGTAGCGGCGCACGGCCGTGGTGCTCTCGTCGACCGTGACGACGACGTCTTTCGTCGTGCCGACTTCGTACAGCGTCACGCCCGCGGGACCGATAATCGTGCGACCTGGCTCGACCGCAATGCGCGGCATCGGGATGCTCAGCTCGCCACACACGGCAGCCACGGCGCCCAGCAGGGCGTCGGCGAGCAGCTCGATCGCAGGCGCCGCGTCACTCTCGACATACGCGATGCCGAAGCCGCCGCCGAGGTTGAGCTCGGGCACGTCTCCTCCCGCGCGAAGAGCCGCGTGCAGAGTGAGCAGCCGACGAGCGGCTTCGAGAAAACCTTCGACCGCGAAGATCTGCGAGCCGATGTGCGAGTGCAACCCGAGAAAGCGCAGGGTGGGTCGGGCGCGAATGGCGGCGACAGCATCCGGAGCATCCGACAGCGGAATGCCGAACTTTTGGTCTTCGCGGGCCGTCGCGAGGTACTCGTGGGTGTGGGCGTGCACCCCGGAGTTGATGCGCAAGCGCACGGCCTGCACGCGCCCATGGCGTTCGGCGGCGTCGGCGACGCGCTCGATCTCGATCATCGAGTCGATGACGATTGCGCCGATTCCTACGCCGACAGCACGCTCGATTTCGGCGAGCGACTTGTTGTTGCCGTGCAAGCCGAGACGGGCGGGCTCGACGCTCGCGGCGAGCGCAACCGCGAGCTCTCCCCCGCTGGCCACGTCGATGTTGAGGCCTTCGGCCACCATCCAGCGGGCTGCCTCCGTGCAGAGAAACGCCTTGCCCGCGTAGTAGACGGTCGCCGTGGTGCCGTGGGCGGCGGCTGCGGTGTCAAATGCTGCGCGCGTTCGGGATGCGCGCGCGCGGGCATCCGCTTCGTCGATCACGTAGAGCGGCGTGCCGTATTCGGCGGCGAGCTCGGTGAGGGCGACTCCCCCGATGCTGATCGACCCGTCGGTCGTGCGCGCGGCGCTCGACGGCCACACGTGCGCGGCAAGCGCGGCGGCATCGGCCGGGGGCGCGAGCCACGACGGCGAGAGCGGGTTGGCGAGCACGACGAGAACCTCACAGGTCGACGAACTGGGGAGTGTGAGGCGAGCGAACCCGGCTTGGTTCCTGAAGCCGAGTTCGAGTTTAGCGGTCAGTGGATGAGCGGCTCACAGGGCGCTGCGCACACCCGCGCGGCGCGGAGTGCGGCGCCGCGCAATCGATGCGCCAATCCTCTCCCCGGGCGCGAGGCCGCTCGACTCGGCACGTCACCACGCATCGCACCGCATCGCACCGCATCGCACCGCACCGCAGCGCCGCAGCGCATCGCACCGCACTGCACCGCACCGCACCGATTCAGCGCGCGCCGGAGTGTCGGGCGGGGCGCATCCTTCAACCGACTCCCCAATCGAAGGAACATCGATCGACTTTGCTCCGAGACTTCCTGCGATTGGGGAGTCCCCGGGATTAAGGCACAAGGGCTGAAGCACGCTGTCGCTTGGCGCTTGGCGCTTGGCGCTTTGCGCGCAAGGTGCGGCGCTTCGGCACCCAGGGTGTGGCGCTCGTCACGCGGGTTGTGGTTACCGTCGCGGAGCGTGAGGCGCGCGGTTCGCAGGGTGTGGTTGACGACGCAGAGCGTGAGGCGCGCGGTTCGCAGGGTGTGGTTGACGACGCAGAGCGTGAGGCGCGCGGTTCGCAGGGTGTGAAGCGACGGGCCGTGCGCGTCCTTAGCTGCAGGTGCCCAGGGTTGAGAACTCGGGGCCGCCGAGCGCCACGTTTTCGGCGCCGAAGACCACGACGAGTTGCTCGTCTCCCACCTGCACAGCCGTGAGGGCCAGCGCCTGCGGGAGGTACTGCGCCACGCAGAAGAGGCGCGAGGTGAGCAAAGGCTCGACGATCGGTCCGAACTGTTGCTGCAGGTCGGCAGCATCGAGTCGCTCGTCGCCGAGCACGACGCTCGAGGGAGTGAAGGCGAGCTGGCCGTCTTGCGCCGACGGCGTCACGCCGAGTCCGACCGAGAAGTCGACCCCGAAGAACGAGAAGGCGGTCTGAAAGCGGATCTCGCGCTCATCGAGCTGCACGTCGTTGACGACCGAGCCGGCGAGGAATCCGGCGAGCGCCGCCACATCAGCCTCGGCAACGCGATACACGGCCTGCACCGAATCAGCAGGCTGGGCCGTGTCGATCGGGGTGCCCTCGGCAATGAGGGTGAGGTCGCCGATGAGCTCACCAAACGACACGTCAGCCGCGTCGACCGTGACCTTGTCGATGCGGCCGCTCAGTGCTTGCCACAACACCGAAACGCCTTCGATCGTCACGTCGACCGGATGATCCGCCTCGAGTTGCAACGTCGACCGCACCTGATCGGCGATGAGAGCCGAAGCCTGCTGGCGCGCGATCGACTCGGCAATCACGGCGACGATGGCGAGCACCACGACGATGCCGATAAGCACGAGGATCAGGATGAGGCCGCGGCGTTTGCGCGGGGCCACTGGCGCGGCCTCGCCCGATGCCGGGCCCGCGGCATCCGCGACCGCGGAGTCGGCCGCGTCGGCGTCAGTCGCGGGTGCTTCGGAGACGCCGGCGTCGGCGGAGTCCGGCGCGTCGGCGGCCGGCTCGGTGGCCTCGGGGGTCGTGGGCTCGCTCATGATCACATCCGTTCCGGCGCCGAAACGCCGATCAGGGTCAATCCGTTGCGGAGTACGTGACCGGTCGCGTCGTTGAGCCACAGGCGCGTGCCGTGGATGCTCGAGACCGGCTCATCGCCCTGCGGCGTCACCCGGCACGTGTCGTACCAGCGGTGATACGCCGCGGCGAGTTCTTCGAGGTACCGCGCGACGCGGTGCGGCTCGCGCAACGTCGCTGCCTGCGCGACGATGCGCGGAAACTCGGCGAGCGAGCCGAGCAGCACGCTCTCGGTCTCGTCGGTGAGCAACTCGCTCTCGAATACCGAGCGATCCACCCCCGATGCGGCCGCGTTACGCGCCACCTGGTGCGTGCGCGCGTGGGCGTATTGCACATAGAACACGGGGTTGTCGTTCGTGCGCTTCTGCAAGAGCTCGGGGTCAAGCGTCAGGGGCGAGTCGGCGGGGTAGCGCGCGAGGGAGTAGCGGAGGGCATCCGTGCCCAACCACTCACGGAGATCATTGAGCTCGATGATGTTGCCCGCACGTTTCGACAGCCGGGCGCCGTTGATGCTCACGAGCTGGCCGATGAGAACTTCGATGTCGGTGTCGGGGTTGTCTCCCGCCGCGCCGGCAAGAGCCTTGAGGCGGTGCACATAGCCGTGGTGGTCGGCGCCGAGCAGGTAGATCTTGTGGGCATAGCCGCGGTCGCTCTTGGAGAGGTAGTAAGCCGCGTCGGCCGCAAAGTAGGTGTAGATGCCGTTGCCACGCTTGATGACGCGGTCTTTATCGTCGCCGAAGTCAGTCGTGCGCACCCAAATAGCGTCATCGAGGTCGAAGACGTGGCCTTGCGCCCGCAAACGGTCGACGGCCTCATCGATGGGGCTGCGGCCCGAGGTCGCGTCAACGGCGTGCAACAGGCGCTCGCTGAACCACACGTCGAAGTGCACGTTGAAGCGCTCGAGCGACTCGCGAATCTCGTCGAGCTGCCAGCCGTAGGCCAGCTCGCGGGCGATCACGACGGCTTCGTCGCGCGGCAGAGTCGCGAGGTCGGGCCGCTCAGCGAGCGCGCGGCGGCCAAACTCGGTGATGTACTCCCCCGGGTAAGCGTTCTCGGGCGCGGGCTCGCCGAGCGCCGCAGCGAGTACGGACTCGCCGAAAACGTTCAACTGCGCGCCCGCGTCATTGACGTAGAACTCGCTCACGAGCGTGGCGCCGCTCGCCGCAAGCACGCGCGCAAGCGAGTCGCCCAACGCGGCCCAGCGCGTGTGACCAATGTGCAACGGTCCCGTGGGGTTGGCCGAAACGAACTCGAGGTTGATGGTCTGCCCATGCAGTGTGGCGTTGTGGCCGTAGGTCTCGCCCGCGTCAACAATCACACGCGCGAGCTCACCCGCGGCTCCGGCCTCGAGACGGATGTTGAGAAACCCGGGGCCCGCAATCTCGACCTCGGCAACACCCTCAATGGCGCGGATGCCCGGCACGAGCTCGTCGGCAAGAGCCCGCGGGGGCATCCCGATTCGCTTCGCCTGCTTGAGGGCGACCGACGTGGCCCAGTCACCGTGATCGCGGTTGCGCGGGCGCTCAAGGGCGATGTCGGCGACCGTCAGCTCGCTCGCGGCTGCCGCGTCGCGTCGCTCAACAACACTGACGACGACGGCGAGCAGGGCGGTGGCGAGCTGTTCGGGGTTCACAGACCCAAGCCTATCCGGGGCCGTCGGATGCGCTGCCGGGTCGTCACCCCAAAGAAACGAGTCCGTCGGGGTCGGTGTCGAGAGCTCGATCGGCCTCAGCGTGCACGAGCAAGCGGTGCAGCGTGAGCGACGAGCCATCGTTGGCGAGAAAAGCCGTGTCGGCGGCATCGCGGCCCGTTGCGATGCGCAGCATTCCCTCACGCGGGGCCATGTGCGTGGCATCGGCGACCACCCACTGCTCGTCGACGAGGGCCTCGACCACGGCGTGAAAGTCCATGGGCGCCAGCTGAGGCGCATAGACCGAGACGGCGCGCGCGGGCATGTCGGTGGCCCGCAGCACACCCGCGAGCAAGTGCGCGAAGTCGCGGCACACCCCTTGGCCCGTCGCCAAGATCTCGGGCAGACCATCGGTGGGGCTCGTCGAGCCGATCGTGTACGTCAGCCGGCCGGCGACCCAGTCACGCGCAGCGATGAGGCGCTCGCGTTCCGGCAGCGCGGCAAGATCGTCGATGATGTGGGCGTCGATGAGCGGGCCGGCCAACTCGTCCGACTGCACATACCGGCTCGGTCGAACGGCCAGGATGCGCTCCGTCACGTCGACCTCGCGTGGCGCTCCGCGGCCCACGACCGTGGCCTCGTACCGCACCGTGAGCGGGCCCTCGGGCACCGCCGCACTGTGCCAGCGAGTTCCGCTGACGCCGACCGATTCGACGAGCTCGATGCGCTCGCCCGCCGCATGCACGACGAGCTGTTCGTCGATGTGCAACCCCGGAGCGTGGGCAACCGCCACCGCCAACACGATGTTCGTCGCCTCGCCGAGCGACGCGTCGATCTCGCACCCGACGGTGCGACGCATGCTGTGGTCGATGCTCACTCCCCCAGACTGGCACGGCCGCACACCTCACGCGAGAACCGCTAGGCTAAAGCCGCCTCCGTAGCTCAGGGGATAGAGCATCAGTTTCCGGTACTGAGGGTCGCAGGTTCGAATCCTGTCGGGGGCGCGCAGTATTTGTCGGCTGCGCCGCCGCTTCTGCGGCGCAGCGTCCGCTACCGCGCGACGAGCGCGGTCGTCGCGCTCCGCGGTGTCGGCGGGCGTTGCGTGCTAGGCCGCTTCTGCGGCGCGGCAGCGATTTACTCGGCGACGCCGCGGTTTTGGCGGCGCACGGGCTTGGGTGCGCGACCGCCGAGGAACGAGCGGCGCGGGTCGACGACGAATCCCTGCCGCAGCGCCTCGCGGCCGATGAGCATGCGAAAGCCCATGCTGTCGCGGTTGCTCAAGGTCATTTCGGCGGTGACCGTGCGGCCCATGAGGGTGATGTCCATGAGCACAACGATGCGTTCTTCCGCGTGACCCGACGAGCTGCGTACCGTGCGGCGATCGTGCACGGGGCACTCGACCACGACCGTGTCGGCGTCGGAACGCTGCCACGGGCGCAGTTTGAAGCGCACGTGTTCGGTGCCCTGGGCATCCGGAATCAGCGTCTCAATGTCGAACGCGTGCACCGATGACGAGCGCGCGCCCGTGTCGAGTTTGGCTTTGATCCACGGAACGCCAGCGCTGGGCAAAGCAACCCACTCACGCCACCCGGCGATGGTGGTTGAATGGGCGGGCTCAGTCACACCCTCATCTTGTCAGGGGCGCCCCATGAAACTTGCCATTCTCTCGCGTGCCCCGCACTCGTATTCGACGGGGCGACTGCGCGCGGCCGCCGAACAGCGCGGTCATCGTGTCAAGGTGCTCAACACCCTGCGGTTCGCGGTCGACCTCACGGGGCCCGAGCCCGACCTCAACTACCGAGGCAAGCCGCTCTCGACCTACGACGCGATCTTGCCGCGCATCGGCAACTCGATCACCTACTTCGGCACCGCCGTTGTGCGCCAGTTTGAGCAAATGGACGTCTTCACGCCCAACACTGCGAACGGCATCAGCAACGCTCGCGACAAGCTGCGAGCTACCCAGATTCTGAGCCGCCATGGCATCGGGATGCCCGCGACGGCCTTCGTGCGCAACCGCGCCGACGTGCGCCCCGCCATTGAGCGCGTGGGCGGCGCCCCCGTCGTCATCAAGCTGCTCGAGGGCACGCAGGGTATTGGCGTCATCCTGGCTCCGCAGGCCAAGGTCGCCGAGGCCATCATCGAGACGCTGCACTCGACGAATCAGAACGTGCTCATTCAACAGTTCATCGCCGAGAGCCGGGGCCGCGACATCCGCGCCCTCGTCGTCGGCGACCGGGTTGTTGCCGCGATGCGCCGCACGGCCGAGGGCGACGAGTTTCGGTCGAACGTGCACCGCGGCGGAACGGTTGAAGCCGTCACCCTGACGCCCGAGTATGAGCGCGCCGCCGTGCGCTCGGCGCAGATCATGGGCCTGCGCGTGGCCGGCGTCGACATGCTCGAGGGCAACGAGGGTCCACTCGTCATGGAAGTCAACTCGTCCCCCGGCCTCGAAGGCATCGAGCGCGCGACGAAGCTCGACGTCGCGGGCGCGATCATCGACTACATCTCGCACGAGGTCGCGTTTCCTGACATCGACGTGCGGCAGCGACTGTCGGTCTCGACGGGCTACGGCGTGGCCGAGCTCGTCGTGCACGCGGGAGCCGACATCGTCGGCAAGCCACTCGGTGAGGCGGGCATCCTCGACCGCGACATCACCGTGTTGACGCTCAATCGCGGCACGACGGTGATTCCGAACCCGCGTCGCTCGCAAGTGCTGCAGGCCGAAGACCGACTGTTGTGCTTCGGGCGCATGGAAGAGATGCGGTCAATGACGCCGAGTCGGCGCCGACGCCGCGCGGCCGTGCGCAAGCTGCCGAAAGACGCGACGCCCAGCGCCTGAGCGAGCCGCCTACTGCTCGGCGTCGACCGCGTGGCTCTCAAGAAACCGGTAGAGCTCGAGGTCATCGACGCCCGGAAACGTTCCGCTGGGCAGCGGCGAGAGGATGTGCGCGTGCAGCTTGGCGCTCGTCCACACCTTGCCCTTCCAGCGCGTTGCCAGCTCACCGTCGGGCCGCTTGCAGCAGGTCGGGTCGGGGCAGGTTGAACGGTGACGGTTGACCGTGTCGCGGCCTCGGAACCACTTCGAGTCGGCAAAGGGCACCCCGACGGTGATGGAGAACTCGTCGCTGGCGCTCGTACCAATCTGGGTCGACTCCCAAAACGTGCCCTCGGGAGTGTCGGTGTATTGGTAGTACTCCGTCGTGCGGTTCGTGCGCGCAAAGGCAGCGCGGGCGCTCCACTTGCGGCACACCAACTGCCCCTCGGTTGAGCCGGTGACGTCAACCGGTAGCCGCAGCCCGTCGTTCTCGTAAGCCTTGTAGATGGCACCATCGCCGCCCACGCGCATGAAATGCACCGTGAGATCGAGGTGGCTCGTGGCCAGATTGGTAAACCGCAAAGCAGCTGCCTCGTGGGTGACCCCGAATGCGTCGCGAAAGTCTTCGACGGCAATGTTGCGGTCGTTCTTGGCGTTGCTCAGAAAGGCCACCGATTGCTCGCGCGGCATCAGACAGGCGGCGGCGAAGTAGTTGATCTCGAGCCGTTGCCGCAGAAACTCGGCGTACGTCGTCGGCACTTCATGGCCGAGAAGCCGGTGGGCGATGGCCTGCAGAGCCATCGAACGCAGACCGTGTCCGCCCGGAATCGACGCGGGCGGTAGGTAGATGCGACCGTTGTCGAGGTCGGTGACCGAGCGCGCCGAGTGCGGCAGGTCACCGACGTAGACGAGCTCGAAGCCGAGCTTCTCGGCCATGAGCCCCACTTCGCGGTGCGTCAAGGCACCGCTCACATGCCCAGACTCGGCAACGACCTGCTGCGCGAGCTCTTCGATCTCGGGCACGTAGTTGTTGACCGTGCGCATGTGCAGGCGCTGGGCCGTGTTGGCTCGGCGTGCTTCTTCAGGGGTCGCGATGGCTTGCCGCTCGCGTTCAACGAGTGCGCGATGCAAGCCCACGATCGACTCAAGTACGTCATCGGGCATTGATCGCCCGGCACGCACGAGTGGAAGCCCCAGCCCCGCATAGTGCGGACTGCGCTGCGCGCGCTCAAGTTCGATCTCGAGAGCGGCCCGCGGCGACGGCGGCGACGTGTCGAGCAGCTCGCCGAGCGAGGCACCCAACTCAGTGGCAATTGCGGTGAGCAATGTGACGCGCGGCTCGCGGCGGCCGTTCTCGATGAGCGAGAGCTGGCTGCCGGCCACGCCCACTCGATCACCAAGCTGGTCGAGGGTCAGCCCCGCGGCCGTTCGATAGTGACGGATGCGCTGCCCCAGGGTCGCGAGATCACTCATGCTGTGACAATAACGTAAAAAACGCCAATCTTTCCGAGCAGTTCGCGCCGAACACCCGTCATGAGGCAGCAACCATGGGGATATCACCGCTTTTCTCTCAAGGAGACCCGCCATGACACTGCTCGAACGCCCCGCCGTTGTTGCCCCCGTCACCCGCGTCGTCTCCCCCACCGTTTCGGTCGAGCACCCCGCCGACGTCACGCGCTGGGTGGCCGAGCAAGCGGCGCTGCTGGAGCCCAGCGACATTTACTGGGTCGACGGCTCGACGCACGAGCGCCATGAACTTCTGCAGTTGCTCGTGGCCAACGGCACGATCGAACAGCTCAACCCCGACCTGCGCCCCTACTCATTCCTCGCCCGCTCGGCCGAGAGCGACGTGGCTCGACTCGAGAGCCGCACGTTCATTTGCACCGAGAACGAGGCTGACGCTGGCCCGACCAACAACTGGCGCGAGCCGGCCGCGATGCGCGCCGAGCTCACCGAGGTCTTTCGCGGAAGCATGCGCGGCCGCACGATGTACGTCGTCCCCTTCGCGATGGGCCCCATCGGCTCACCGATGGCGCGCTTCGGGGTGCAGCTCACCGATTCGCCCTACGTGGTCGTGAGCGTCGGCACGATGACGCGCATGGGTAACCCGGCCCTGGAGGCAATCGCGCGCGGGGCATCCTGGGTTCCCGCCGTTCACAGCGTGGGCGTCCCACTTGCCGCAGGCCAGGCCGACGTCGCGTGGCCCTGTAATGACACGAAGTACATCGTGCAATTTCCCGAGTCGCGCGAGATCTGGTCGTTTGGCTCGGCCTACGGCGGCAACGCGATTCTCGCCAAAAAGGCCTACGCCCTGCGCATCGCGTCGGTGATGGCGCGCGACGAAGGATGGCTCGCCGAGCACATGCTGCTCATCAAGGTCACCCCGCCTTCGGGCAAGGCGTACCACTTCGCGGCGGCGTTTCCGAGCGCGTGCGGCAAGACCAACATGGCCATGATGACTCCGGGCTTGCCCGGCTGGAAGGTCGAAACGATCGGCGACGACATCGCGTGGCTGTGGATCGGCGCCGATGGTCGATTGCGCGCGATCAATCCTGAGGCGGGCTTCTTTGGCGTCGCTCCCGGCACGGGCATGCGCACCAACCCCACAGCGATCGACTCGCTCTGGGGCAACACGATCTTCACCAACGTCGCCCGCACCGACGACGGCGACGTCTGGTGGGAGGGGATGACCGACGAGAAGCCTGCGCGCCTGACCGACTGGCGCGGCGAGCCGTGGACTCCCGCGAGCGGGCGCCCCGCCGCCCACCCCAACTCACGGTTTACCGTGTCTGCCCGACAGTGCCCCTCGATCGCTGAGGACTGGGACGACCCGGAAGGCGTCGTGATCGACGCCATCATCTTCGGCGGCCGCCGAGCCAGCAACGTGCCCTTGGTGGTAGAGGCGCGCGACTGGGATCACGGTGTCTTTATGGGCGCCACGATCGCTTCAGAGCAGACGGCGGCCGCCGAAGGCACCGTCGGCGAACTGCGCCGCGACCCGTTCGCGATGCTGCCCTTCGCCGGCTACAACATGGCTGACTACTTCGCGCACTGGCTCGACTTTGGTCGCCGCCTGCGCCGGTCGGCCCGCGTGCCTCGCGTGTTTCAGGTCAACTGGTTTCGCAAAGACGCTGACGGCTCGTTCTTGTGGCCTGGGTTTGGGGAGAACGCACGCGTGCTCGAGTGGATGGTCGGGCGACTCGACGGTCAGCTCGGGGCGATCGAGTCGCCCATCGGGTCCTTGCCAGGCGACGGCGCTCTCAACGTGGAGGGGCTCGAGCTTGACGAGGCCGCTCTCACCGAGCTGTTCCGCGTCGATCCGGCGGGTTTCGCCGCCGAGGCCGATGACATCGAAACCTTCTTCGCCTCGTTCGGTGACCGACTGCCGCCCGAACTCAGCCGTCAGCTCGCGCTGCTGCGCGGCCGCCTCGCGACCGCGCAGCACTAGCGCATCGAAAGCTCGGCGCGCGCTCACCGCTCGCCCCCCTAGCGGTGGGCGCGTGCCGGGTGACTAGCGGCGGTTGAGCATGAACACGAGACCCGCGAGCGCGTAAGCGAGCGCGAGCAAGGTCACGAGAATGCTGCCGCCGATCGCGAGCCAGCCCGCGGTCGAGAACAGCCACACGATCGAGATCACGACGGGCACCGCGAAGAACCAGCGAGCCGCACCGCGAGCAACGCCCTTTTGGTAGGTCACGACGGCACCGATGATGCCGCCCACCACGATGAGCACGGTCGCGACCGTCGCCGTGCCCGCGGGCAGCGCTGTGCCCAGTGACGACAGCAACGGAATCAGCCCGAGCAGCAAGAACCCAACGCCAAAGGCGACGAACCCGATCTTGCCGAGCACTGAGCCGCCCACGACACCGTTCGAGCCCGTCTGACCGAACGCCAAGAAGAATCCGCTGGCGCCGAGCAGCAGAAACCCGATCGTCGTGAGCCAGCCAGGGATCGGGCCACCCGCACCCGCGGCGGCCACGATGAGGGCGATGAGCCAGAGAAGGCCTCCGGCGAGCATCCCGCCCCCGCCAAAGATGCGCCAGTTTGCCGACCGTTCGGTGACGCGTGACGCCATGAGGTTCTCCATTCGAGGGGGTCAACGCCGGCTCGAGTGCCTCGGCGCGTGCGCACAGCGTGGCAGGGTTCGGGCGCGAACGGTCAGATCGTGCCCCAACGTTATGAGACCGGCATGCGTCTGAAAGGGTGAGAGCAGCAAAAACCGCGCATCGCGCGGCCACAGGAAAGGGTCACCGACGTGGTGCAGCAGGCGCGCGAAGGCTGGGAGGCCGTGCTCGCAACGCTCGTCGCCGAGCGCGGTGACGCCTTGCTTCGCCATGCCTACGTGCTGTGCGGCAACCCCGACGACGCGGCCGACCTGGTGCAAGCCGGGCTCGTGGCCACCTTCGGGCGACTGCGCAACGGGTTCGCCATCGAGAAAGCCGAAGCCTATGTGCGGCGCGCCATCACGAGCGCCTACATCGACCGCGGTCGACGCGCAACGCGCTGGCGTGCGACCGCCCACTTGCACGTGAGCCCCGAACTCGTCGATGCACCCGACACTACGACCGATCGACGCCTCGACCTGAAGGCCGAACTCGATTCGCTGAGCCCGCGCGAACGCGCGTGCGTCGTGTTGCGGTACTACGGCGACCAAAAGGTTGACGACATTGCCGCCGACTTGGGCATCAGCGCGGGCGCGGTCAAGCGGTACTTGAGCGACGGCCTGGCCAAGCTCGCCGCGTCGCTCAGCGACGGGTCTGCTCTCACCGAGCCCAGAAGGGGGCACGCATGAGCGGCTTCAACGACCTCGGGCGCGCGTTGCGCGATGATGCGGCGGTCAACGCGCCGCGAGCATCCGTCATCGATGTGGATGCTGTTGCCCAGTCAGCCCGCGCCCGACGCCGCCCGCGCCAGTGGACCGTCGGCACGCTGTCGGTCGTGGCGGCGCTCGGCATCGGCGGCCTCGCGCTGCAATCGGTGACCCCGCCTCCGCTGATCGCGGCGAGCGAGTCGGCCGACACAGCGACGGTGGAGTCGACGGGGGGCAGCGGTCTGCTCAGCCAACCGGGGGAACCCGAGTTTGGTGCCGACAGCCGCTCGCTCGCCCTGTTCACGTGTGGGGCCGCGGTGCCCGAGCCGTTCTCGCACAGCGCCGTGACGCTCTCGGTCGAGGTGCCGGCGAGCGCCCGCACCGCCGATGGCGACATCGTCGGTGTCGCCGCGCTGGTAAACACCAGTTCTGACCCGGTTTCGATTAGCACCCTGATGGAGGCCACGGGATCGCTCGCTCAGGGCGGCGGCGTCATTGCAGAGACACTCGGCTCGAGTGACGCCATGCAAACCGTCGAGCTCGCTCCGAGCGAGCGACTCGAGTTTCCGCTGCGCGTGAGCACAGTGGGCTGCGGGGGTGGCCCGCTCGCGGCCGGAGAGTTCTCGGTCGTCGTGGCGCTCGAGGTCGTGCTGCCGTCGACGGGCGAGTCGGCTGTACTCATTGCCAACCCACAGAGTGTGCGCCTCGACTGAAGGCCCTGGGTCACGGATCGTCTGAATTCTGCTCCCCCAGCGGATACTAGGGCTGGCTAGAATCGCGGAACCACGCAACGCCGCCATTCGCGACGGTGCCTGGACCACCCGATCATCGAAGGGCAGTCTCATGGCGAACGAACCCCGTCGATCCCTCCGCCTGAGCGAGCACGCCCCGCGCGCACTCGTCGTCACGGTTCTGTCGGCCGCGCTACTGGTCGGCGTGAGCTCTCCTGCCGTGGCCGTACCGCCGGTCGACCTCGGCGGCGCCTATGTGCTCGATGAGACGGGAGTACTCGAGGGCGATCTGCCGCGAGTCGAAGCGGCGCTCGACCGACTCTTCGATGCGGGCGGCGCACAGTTGTTCGTCGTCGTTGTCGATCGCTTTGAGGGCTCACTCGACGGCCTCGCGTGGGCCGACGAAACCGCGGCGGTCTCGGGGCTCGGTGAGCGTGATGCACTGCTTGCACTCGCCATCACCGATCGCGAGTACGCCACGAGCATCGGTGCCACCTTCCCCGCAAGCGACGCTGACCTTGCGGCGGCCGAGACCGAGGCGCTGGTGCCGAAGCTGCGCGACGACCTGTGGGCCGACGGCATCATCGCCTACGCCGACAGCCTGACGGCCGCACTCACGACCTCCGGTGGCGGCACCGATACCGACGGCGAGACAGGTGGCGAGACCGGCACCGAGACCGATGGCGAGTCCGCCCCGACGACGGATGCTGATGCCGGCGGCGGCATCCCGATTCTGCCGATCGCGCTCGGTGTGGGAGGTGTGGGCGCCGCCTGGTTCTTCATCGCTCGAGCACGCCGCAAGAAGAACCCCGTGACGGCGGCCGTCGACAAGCAGTCGATCGCTGAACTCGACCAGACGGCCTCACGCCGACTCGTGCAACTCGACGACGCGCTCACGACGAGCGAGCAAGAGCTCGGCTTTGCCGAAGCGCAGTTCGGCACGGCCCCCACCGAGGGTTTTCGCACGGCGCTCACGAAAGCCAAAGCGCTTGTCGCCGAGGCGTTCCGCGTGCGTCGCGAGCTCGACGACGAAAACCCGGAGAACGACGAGCAGAAGCGCACGTCGTTGCTCGCGATCGTCATGGCGTGCGACGAGGCCGACGATCTTCTCGAGGCGCAAGAAGAAGCGTTCGAGGCGTTGCGCGATGTCGAAAGCAACCTGCCCGATGCCATCGAGAACGTCACAAAGGGTCGCGCGGCTGCCCCGGCAGCGCTGGAGAGCGCTACGGCCACGATCGCTCGCCTGAAGGCCGACTACTCGACCTCGGCGATCTCGAGCGTTGCCGATGTTCCCGCTCAAGCGAAGCGCTTGCTCGAACTCGTCGACAGCGAACTCGCTGAAGCGACGCAGAAGCAGGCCGCGGGCTCGACGAGTGAGGCCGCGATCGACGTGCGATCGGCGCAATTGGCTCTTGCCCAGCTCACGACGGCAACCGCCAACGTCGAGCGACTCGCAACCGATCTCGGCGCGGCACGCACGGCTCTCACGGCGCAGATCGATGACTTGCGGGCGGGAATCGCCGCGGCCAAGACGCTGCCGACGAGTGCGGGCCTCGCGAGCGCACTGAGCGCCGCCGGCTCGACGCTCACGGGCGCCGACGCGAAAGACCCGATCGCGGCACTCGATCGACTCGTAACGGTCGATCGCGAGCTCGACACGCAACTCGCGGGTGCCCGCGAAGAAGCCGAGCGTCGCGAGAAGGCCGAATCCGCGCTCGAACGCACTCTCGCCTCGGCTCGCAGCCGCATTGCGAGTGCTGCCCAGTACGTCGCCGCGCATCGCGGCGCCGTCGGCGCTGACGCTCGCGCTCGCCTTGCCGAGGCTCAGGCGCAAGAGCAGATTGCCTCTGACACGCGTTCCAACGATCCCGTGGGTGCCCTCACCGCGGCGCAGCGCGCTCTCGACCTCGCGGGTCAGGCCTTGCAGTCGGCCGAGAATGACCTCGCGGCGACGATGGCCCCCACCGGCTCGGTCGGCGGAATGATGGGCGGCGGTCGCAGTGGCGGCGTGAGCGATGCCCTTATCGGCGGACTCATTGGCGGCTTGCTCAACGGAGGCGGCGGTTCTCGCAGCGGCTCGGGTGGCGGATTCCGCAGCGGGTCGAGCGGTGGTTCGCGCCGGCCCAGCTTTGGGTCGAGCGGGGGCTCGAGCCGACGCTCGTCGTCGACCCGCTCGTCGGGCCGCTCGTCGGGCCGTCGAGGCGGCGGCGGTCGCTTCTAGTTCTCACCAAGCATCATCCAGCACGATCTGACCACCGACAGAAAGGCACCATCCATGTCAAAGCAGTCCATCTTCGGCCGCATCGCTCAACTCGCCAAGGCGAACATTCACGCTTTGCTCGACGCCGCTGAAGACCCCGAAAAGATGCTCGACCAGATGGTGCGTGACTACACCTCGAGCATTCAAGAGACCGAAGCTGCCATCGCCCAGACCATCGGCAACCTGCGTCTGCTCGAGCAAGACTTCGCCGAAGACGTCGCCTCGGCGCAAGACTGGGGCCGCAAGGCCGTTGCCGCAAGCGCGAAGGCCGACGAACTGCGCGCGGCTGGCAACACGGCCGATGCCGACAAGTTCGACAACCTTGCGAAGGTCGCTCTCGGCAAGCAGCTCTCGGCCGAGAACGAAGCGAAGGCTGCCGAGCCCACGATCGCGAGCCAGACCGAGATCGTCGACAAGCTCAAGAGTGGCCTCGAGGCCATGAAGGGCAAGCTCGACGAGCTGCGGTCGCAGCGCGACCAGCTCATCGCTCGCGCGAAGATTGCCGACGCCCAGAGCCAGGTCATCGACGCCGTCAAGAGCATCGACATCATGGACCCGACGAGCGAGCTCGGGCGCTTCGAAGAGAAGATTCGCCGCGAAGAGGCGAAGGTGCTCGGGCAGCAAGAGCTCGCGGCATCCACTCTCGATGCCCAGTTCGAGTCGCTTGAAGACCTCGACAAGAAGACCGAGGTCGAGGCTCGCCTTGCCGCGCTCAAGTCGGGCGGCGCGCAGGCGGCGATCGGCCAGTAGGCCAGCCAACTCGATTCGCTGACGACAATTACGACACCCATGCCCCCGAGGTCGACCGAACTATCGGCGACCTCGGGGGCTCGTCGCGTGCGCTGGCACGGCGTCGATGCCGCCCGGGGCCTCGCGATCATCGGCATGATGGCCGCCCACACGTGGCCCCGCGGCGACGACTATGGCGAGCTACTGGTCGACGGTCGCCCCTCGGTGCTCTTCGCCGTCGTGGCGGGCGTTGCCCTCGGCATCGTCTCGGGAGCAAGCACTCCCCCGACGGAGCGCCGAAAGGCCGCTCGAGGTAAGGTCGCTATTCGCGCGAGCATCCTCATCATCTTGGGCTTGCTGCTGTGGATGCTCCCGAGCGGCATCGCGATCATCCTCGACGGCTACGGCGTCATGTTTTTGCTGCTCGTGCCGCTGTTGTTCGCGCCGCGCTGGGTGCTCGCCGCTGTCGCCGTGGGATTGCTCGTCACGGCGCCTCTCGTGCGTGACCGAGTCGTCGAGCTCACCGGGGTCGGGCCCACGGGCCCGGGTGCCCTGCTCGAAGCGCCGTGGGCGACCGTTGTCGATTGGCTCATCACGGGCTACTACCCCGCGTTGCTGTGGTTGCCGCTGCTCTTGGCCGGGCTGATCTGCGCGCGATCGGGGTTGGAGCGCACGCGCGTGCGCGTGGTCATGCTCGTGCTCGGTGGCGCCGCGAGCGTGATCGGCTACGGTTCGGCGGCCGTGATTGAGGGCGTTGATGCCTCGGCACACAGCGGGTCGCCGGCCGAGCTTCTGGGTGCGGGTGGCCTCGCGATCGCGATCATTGCGGCTGCCCTGCTCGCGCTCGACGGCACGCCGCCCCGACGCATCGCGCTGTTCATCGCCGCACCGCTCACCGCCCTCGGTCGCGTCGCGCTCACGGTCTACACGGCACACGTGCTCATCATCGCGGCGCTCGAACCGTTCGGACCGGCCGGGTTGTTCGACGCGAGCGTGGGCATTCCGCTCTTCATCGGCATGGTGCTCGGCGGCATCGTCTTTGGGCTCGTGATGCAGGCGATCGGTCGACAGGGTCCTCTTGAGTGGGCGCTCTCGACGCTCGCGGGGCTGCCGTTTCGCAGTGACGGCACACAGGCCACCGCTCCTGCCGCGCGCGCCTGACAGCAGTGCCAGACTGAACGCATGAGCGCAACGTTTCTCGTCGTTCCGCAGTGGCAGGGTTCGGGATCGTCGCGGGCCATGCGGCTCGTCGAGGGTGCACGGGCAATTCGCTCCGAACTGCCAAGCACGGCCACGCGCGAGATCGACGTTCCGCTTGAAGCGGGAGACAGCGAAGGCACGGGCATTCTGCGCTACAGCTCGATTCGCCTCGTGCGCGAACGCCTCGAACGTGCCCTCGCAGAACTCGACGACACCCCTGTCATCATCGGCGGCGACTGCGGAGTCGAATACGCGGGCATCGAGCACGCCTCGCGCGCCGGACGCGTCATTCTACTGTGGGCCGACGCCCACGCCGACCTCAACACGCCCGACAGTTCGCCGAGCAAGGCCTTTCATGGAATGGTGTTGCGGTCGCTCGTCGACGCGGGAGTCGTCGCCGCCGCCGACGTGCTGCTGCTCGGTGTGCGCGACCTCGACGATGCCGAAGCACAGTTCATTGAGTCATCAGAGATGCCGCACGTGTCGGCCGCCGAGGTCGGAGCGCGCGTCGCCGAACGCGTCGAAGCCGCGCGCGCCGATGGCGTCGAGCCCGTGCTCTATGTGCACGTCGACCTCGACGTGCTTGATCCGGCCGTGTTTGGCGGCGTCGGGTTTCCGGCCCCGTTTGGGCTTGCGCTCGACGAGCTCACGACCGCGGTGGCAGCGGCGCGCACTCACGTGCCACTCATCGGCGCGGGATTGACCGAGTTTGCGCCTGCTCCCACGCGCGACGCCGTGCCGGGCGACAGTGCCGGTGCGATTGACGAGAGCGACGAGGCGAGCGGGGCAGCCAGCGACGAGCTCACGGTGATCCTGCGCATACTGGCGGCCCTCAGCCGCTGAATCGTGGTGGGCGAGCGACAAAGAGCGGGCATCCGTCGCCGGGCTCTGGCTACGCTGACGATCATGAGTGAGACGACGACGTCAGACCCCGCGACCACCCCCGAGAGCGCCGAGCGCGTCACGGTAGAGCGCGATGGCCACGTGTTGCTCATCGGGCTCAACCGACCCGATAAGCGCAACGCGGCTGATGCGGCCATGCTTGAGCAACTCGCCCTCGCGTATGGCGAACTCGATCGCGACCCCGAGCTGCGCGTGGGCGTCGTGTTCGCGCACGGCGACCACTTCACGGGCGGGCTCGACCTCGCCGACATCGTGCCGCGCATCGGCCCCGAGGGGCTCGCGATGGTGCCCGCGGGTGGCGTTCACCCCTGGGGCATGGATGGCTCCCGCGTGAGCAAGCCCGTCGTGCTCGCGGTGCAGGGCACGTGCCTCACGCTCGGCATCGAACTCGCCCTCGCGAGCGACATCGTCGTGGCGGCCGACGACACCGTCTTTGCCCAGCTCGAAGTGGCACGCGCGATTCTGCCGTTCGGCGGGGCCACGACGCGCTTCGCCGCGGCGGCCGGCTGGGGCAACGCCATGCGGTGGATGCTCACGGGCGACCGCTTCGATGCCGCCGAGGCCCACCGCATGGGTCTTGTGCAAGAAGTCGTGGCGCCAGGGGCGCAACTCGAGCGCGCACGCGAGCTCGCGGGTCGGATCGCGGCCCAAGCTCCCCTCGCCGTGCAAGCGACACTCGCCAACGCGCGGCTCGCCGTGCGCGAGGGCCACGCGGCCGCCGAAGCGATGCTGCCGCGCGAGCTCGTGCGCTTGGCGCAATCGAAAGACGCCGCAATCGGCATGCAGGCTTTTCTCACTCGCACCGAACCGGAGTTCGTGGGACGGTAGGCCTATGCGCCCCCTTACCGCCACCGCCAGCACCGACTTCGCACCGCTCGACACCTACGACGTCGTCGTCATCGGCGCGGGAGCGGTGGGCGAAAACGTCGCCGACCGCGCCGTGCAGGGCGGGCTGAGTGTGCTCATTGTCGAAGGCGAACTCGTCGGCGGCGAGTGTTCGTACTGGGCCTGCATGCCCTCGAAGGCCCTATTGCGCGCGACGAGCGTGCTGCGAGCTGCCCATGCGGTGCCGGGCGCGCGCGCCGCGGTGACGGGCGAGATTGACGCGAGCGCCGTGCTCGCGAGCCGCGATGCCGTGGCCAGCAACTGGAACGACGCGGGCCAAGTGCGGTGGCTGCAGAAGACGGGCATCGCGCTTGCTCGCGGGCACGCGCGGCTTGACGGCGAGCGCCGCGTCGTCATCACGGCAACCGACGGGTCGACCCGCACCGTCTCGGCCACGCACGCCGTCGCCATCTGCACGGGAAGCACCGCCGCGATGCCGCCGATCGAGGGGCTTGCGGATGCCCGGCCGTGGACCTCCCGTGCGATCACGAGCACCGACACCGTGCCGGGTCGGCTCGCGATCATCGGCGGTGGCGTGGTCGGCTGCGAAATGGCGACGGCTTTCGTGTCGCTCGGCAGCACGGTCACCCTGCTCGCGCGCAGCGGATTGCTCGCGGGCGTCGAGGACTTCGCGGGCGCAGCTGTTGCCGAGCGCCTGCGTGCCGACGGCGCTGAAGTGCTGCTCAACACCAGCCCTGAGCGAGTCGACCGCCATGCCGACGGGACCGTCGCGATCACCCTGCCGGGCGGGCGCGTCATCGACGTCGACGAGGTGGTCGTGGCCACGGGCCGGGCTGCGGCCACGAGCGACCTCGGGCTCGAGACCGTGGGGCTCGAACCCGGCAGCTGGCTCGAGGTCGACGACACCCTGCGCGTGCGCGGATTCGACTGGCTCTATGCCGTCGGCGACGTCAACAAGCGCGCGCTCTTGACGCATCAGGGCAAGTACCAAGCGCGGGCCGCGGGCGATGTGATTGCGGCGCGCGCGAGCGGGGCATCCGTCGACGACAGCCCCTGGGGCACACACGTGGCGACCGCCGACCACGACGCGGTACCGCAAGTGACCTTCACAAGCCCCGAGGTCGCGAGTGTGGGCCTCACCGCCGAGCAGGCAACGCAGAAGGGCCTGCACACGCGCGTCGTCGACTATGAGCTCGGGTGGCTTGCCGGCGCGACCGTGCACGGCGACGACTACCGGGGCACGGCCCGCATGGTCGTCGACGTCGATCGAGAGGTCATCGTCGGGTTCACTCTCGTCGGCGACGACATGGGTGAGTTGCTGCACGCCGCGACCATCGCGATCGTCGGCGAGGTGCCCATCGCGCGCTTGTGGCACGCCGTGCCCGCGTACCCCACACTGAGTGAAATCTGGCTTCGATTGTTGGAAGGATACGGCCGCCCATGACGACTCCACCCCCACCGAAGAAGGGCCGAGCCGCGCGCACGGTCGACCGCCTCGCCCGCAACCGAGCGCTGCGGGCGATCGGGTTGCACCCCGTCGTCGCGCGCCCGGGGTACTGGTTCGCCACGGCCGCGGGGGTGACCTGGGGCGCTGTGCTCGGCGGCTTCAAGGTGTCACGCCGAGGCGGCGTCATCGTGTGTGCCGGAATGCCGAGCTGGGCGTTCGGCCGCGGCGGCACCACGATCGGAGCCGCCTATCTCACGCGCGACAACACGCGCGACGACGTGCTCGAACACGAAGCCGTGCACCGCGCGCAGTGGAAGAAGTACGGCCTCGCGTTCATTCCGCTCTACGTGGCAGCGGGTCAGGATGCCCGCCACAACCGATTCGAAGTCGAAGCGGGCCTCGACAAGGGTGGGTACCGGTAGAGCGTTGCGGAGAAGACAGACGATCGAGCGATATCGTGGTCGTATGGTGAGCAGAATTCCAGTTGTTTCAACCGCGTCGGTGCTCCTCCTCGTCGCAGCGCTGACCGGTTGCGTGGCCAGCGCCGAGCCCGAAGCCAACCCCACGGCGACCGTGTCACCAAGCGAGACGCCGACGCCGACCACAGAACCCGAGCCTCAGGTGGCGCTGCCCACCTGCGAGACGATGTTTTCGGCCGACATGGTGGCAACCTTGACGGCTGACGGGCTGGTGTTGCAACCCGACAATCTCTTCGGAGGCCCATCGACTTTCGATGGCGTGCTGAACGTCCTCAACTCGCTCTCAGAATCAGTGACCTGCACGTGGATTCTCCCCAACAGTGACCTCCTTCTGACCGCGTCGGTGGCCACGGTGAATTCGTCCGAACGCACACAGCTCGACGGCGTACTCACGTCTGAAGGATTCACCGTTTCAGAGGCCCTCACTGGCAGTCTCTACATGTTCGAATACACCGGCGAGGGCTCGTACTTGCGTGAGGCGCATCTGGTGCTCGACGCGCTGAGCTTCTCAGCGCAGGGCAGCTCGGGACGAGAAGATCAGCTCACCCTCGACGCCGCTGAACAGCTACTTCAGTAGCCATCTGCACTGCGGCCGGCTACCACTGCGGCGGGTGGATGCGGTGCGCCCCCCGCGAGCGCTCCCACTGCGCCCCGAGCGCAAGAAGTGTGGCCTCGCCGCCGGGGCGGCCGATGAGCTGCACGCCCATGGGTAACCCTGGCTGATCCGAGGTCGACGGCGTGAGCCCGACCGGCAGGGTCAGAGCGGGCAGCCCTGCCACGTTCACGAAACTCGTGAAGGGCGTGTATTGCACCTGTTGCGTGAAGTTGCGGTCAGCATCCTTCGCGTCGTACCAGCCGAGAGGGCGCGGCGTCAGGGCGAGCGCGGGCGTGAGCACGGCGTCAACCGTCGAGAGCCGCGCGATAACGCGGCGCTCGAAGCTCGTCAGCCAGTCGAGCGCCTCGACTAGCGTCTCGGCCGAGAGTGCCCGACCCTGCTCGACCAGCCACCCCGTGAGGGGTTCGAGCAGCGCGAGCTCGTCGGGCGTTCGCGCAGGAACCCGCGCGGCACTCGCCATCCAGACCGTACGAAAGTGGCGGCCGTAGTCGGGGTCGGGGTCGAGCGCGATGTCGTCGATGCCGTGACCGAGCGCCGAGAAACCCGCGATCGCCTCGTCGAGAGCCCACCGCGCTTCAGGCTCGAGCACGATGTCGGTGTAGTCGTCCCACGGCGACGTCGTCATGACTCCGAGTTGGTAACGGCCCTCACCGCGCACCGCGGCACTGAGCAGCGGGCCGCTGTGCGGGTGCTCGCGGCCCGAGGCCAGCGGCGGATCGACGGGCGCTCGAGTGGCGAACGTCCAGGGGGCAGCCGCGATGAGCGCATCGAGCATGAGGGCGGCATCGGCCACCGTCCGCGCGATGGGGCCCGCCACGACGAGGCCCGCGAGTGAGTCGAGCCCGCTCTCGGCGGGCGTGCGGCCGCGCGACGGCTTGAGCCCCACGAGCCCGCACGCAGCCGCGGGAATCCGGATGCTCCCGCCACCGTCACTCCCCGGCGCTACGGGCAGCAACCCTGCGGCAACCGCCGCCGCGGCTCCCCCGCTCGATCCCCCCGCCCCACGGCCGAGGTCGTAAGGATTGCGCGCCGGTGGCGACACGAGGCTCTCGGTGTATGACGAGAGCCCGAACTCGGGTGCGGCGGTGGCTCCGAGACTGATCGCGCCGGCCGCATCCAGGTGGCGAACCAGCTCGTCGTCGGTGACTGCCACATGATCGGCGTGCAATCGCGAGCCAAAGGTCGTGCGCTGGCCCGCTCGCTGCACGAGCTCTTTATCGGCGAACGGGATGCCCCACAGCGGCGCCCACCGCGCGTCGAGCCGCGCGAGCGCATCGGCACGAGCGAGCGCCCGATCGCCGTCGATGACCGTCAAGGCGCCCACTGCAGGGTTGTGACGCTCGATGCGGCGAAGGTAGTGCTCGACGAGCTCACGCGGGCTCACGCGCCCGAGCCGCAGCCACTCGCCTTGATCGAGAGCGCTGAGGTGGTGGAGTTCGAACACGCTGCGAGCCTACGGCGCACGCTCGAGAGGGCTACTCATATCGATTGCGCAACGAACGCGCTCGGGGGCCGTTGCGGCGATCGCATTCACCGGTTTACCGATGCCCGGACTGCTAGATTCGCCGCCGGAGAGCGCGTCACGCGCCGCCCTATCTCGGCATTCCCAGCCACCTTGCAAGGAGCATCATGATCGCGCAGCGACTGCTCGTCGGTTCGGCCGCACTCGTTCTTCTCGGCACTCTCGCAGGCTGTGCGCCTGAAGCCGCCCCCGTTGCCGATGAGGTGACGCCGACCCCGACGCCGACCGTCGAAGAGACCACGGCGCCCGAACCCGAAGACCTCGTGTTCTCAATGCCGGTCGACTGCACAACGATCTTGCCTCAATCTCGCCTCGACGCCTTTGCGACGCAAAGCCTTGAGCTTCTCGGCGGGCCCGGCAGTGTCTATGGCGACGACTACTTCTTTGACCCCACCCCCGAGCAACTGGTGGGCGGCATCAGCTGCGTCTACGCGCAAGACGGCGTCGACCAGTCGAGCATTCTCATCAGTGTCGCGCCCGTGACAACGGTTAACCGCGGCACGATCATCGAGAACCTCACGGCCCAAGGCCTCAACGAAGCGACAACCGCCGACGGAGCGTTGACCTATGGCCAGCAAGGCGACGGCGGGCTTGCACCGGCGATTCACAACGTCGTTACGCAAGAAAGCTGGATCTCGGTCATCAGCGGACTCGGTGGACTTGAGTTCTACGACGAGGCCGTGGCGCTCGCCGCCGAAGTAGCCACGCAGACCTACAAGTAGCCGGCTCGGCGACCGCCGTTAGCGGCGCCGCGACAGCGACTTCTGCATCATCACCACACCGAGCCAGCGGCCGAACTTGAAGCCGACGCGGCCCATCGAGCCGGTCTTCTCGAAGCCGAATCGCTCGTGAAGCGCGATTGAGCCTTCCGCACCGCGGTCGGCGATGACCGCGATGACCTCTTTCACGCCGGCGGCCTGTGCGCGATCGAGCAGGTCACGCATGAGTGCGGTGCCGAGCCCCTTGCCCGTTGAGGCGGGCCCGAGGTAGATCGAGTTCTCGACGGTGAAACGGTAGGCAGCTTTCTCTTTCCAGGGGTACACGTAGGCAAAGCCCAGCACGACGCCGTTCGGTGACTCCGCAACCAAGAACGGGTATCCGAGCTCGCGCACCCTCGCATACTTTGTGCGCAGCGCCTTCAGAGTCCAGGGTGACTCATCGAACGTCACGGTCGAGTTAGCCACGTAGTGGTTGTAGATCTCGCGCACGTCAGGAAGGTCGCGGTCAGCGGCGTCACGAACGACGAACGAGAACGGGGGCTCGGGCTCGGGCTGCTTGCGCAGGTGAGCGGGCAGGGTGCGACGGCGCTCGTATTCTTCTTCGAGCATCCCGACCCCTTTCTCGCGCGCGACCGCGTCAGTCTACGACCGCTTCGATGGGCGGAATGCGCCAATCGATCGGCGCCGCGCCCTGATCGACCAGCATCGCGTTGACGCGGCTGAACGGTCGAGACCCGAAGAATCCGCGTCGGGCCGAGAGCGGACTCGGATGCGCGCTCGCCACGATCGGCACGGCGCCCAGCAGCGGCGCCGCCGCGGCCGCATCCCGCCCCCACAGCACAGCAACGAGCGGCCCGCCGCGCGCGGCGAGAGCCTCGAGTGCGCGAGCCGTTACCGCCTGCCAGCCTCGATCGCGGTGCGCGCCCGGTCGCCCGGGGGCGACCGAGAGCACACGGTTGAGCAGCAGCACGCCCTGCGCGCTCCACGCGCTCAGGTCGCCGTGCTGGGCTGGCGCGAGCCCCACGTCGTCGTACAGTTCGCGGTAGATGTTGGCGAGTGAGCGCGGCAGGGGTCGCACGGCGGCGTCGACGGCAAAGCTCAGGCCGATCGCGTGACCCGGCGTGGGGTAGGGATCTTGCCCGACGATCACGACGCGCACCTCGGCGAGCGGCCGCTCAAAGGCGCGCAGCACGAGCTGCTCGGCGGGCAACGAGGGCGTACCCGCGGCGGCTTCGGCGCTCAGCCGGGCGAGCTCGTGCGCGACTGTTTCGGCCACGGGGTCGAGCGCGAGCGCCCAGTCGGCGGCGACCCGCTCGCGCAGCAATAGTCGCGCACGCTCTCGCTCGGGTGACTCGTCGCTCATGCGAGCACGCTACCGGGCACGTCAGGCACTGTGGCGCCGGCCCCGTGCGCGCTAGCATCGCGGAATGACCGAGCCCGCGAGCGTCTCGAGCGCTGCCCCCTCCCCCCTGCGCGGAAAGGCCGGCGCCATCACGCTCGGTCTCGTGGGGTACCTGTTCTTCGTTGAGTTTGTGAGCGGAGTCTTGCAGGGCTACTACGTTCCGCTCATCTCTGACCTCGTCGACTACCTCGGTATTGAGGATGCTGACTTCAACTGGTTCGAGGCCGCCCAGTTGCTGCTGAGCGCTCTTGTTGTTCCCGTGCTCGCCAAGCTCGGCGACATGGTCGGTCACAAGAAGATCTTGCTGATCTCGACCGTGCTCACGGCGGGGGCGAGCTGGTGGCTCGTCTTTGCGGATTCCTTCTGGGTCTTTCTGGTCGCGTGGGCCCTGCAAGGCTTCTATGTCGTGTGGTTGCCCCTCGAGGTTGCACTCATCTTCGACCGTGGTCGCGCGAGCGCCACGGGAGCCTCGCAAACCCGTCGGGCGGCGGGCTACCTCGTCGTTGCCCTCGAAGCGGGAGCGATCGCGGGCGCCCTCGGCGGCGCGCGAATCTTCGCGGCGTTCAACGAGAACATCATGCTGACGCTCATGATTCCGGCCATTGCCGTGTCGGTGGCGTTCTTTGTCATCCTCTTCGGGGTGCCCGAGTCGACGCCCCAACCGGGCCGCCAACTCGACACCGTGGGCTTCATCTTGCTGACGATTGCGTTGCTGACGATCACGTCAGGGCTCACGTTCTTGCGCATCAATGGCCCCGGTGCCCTGTGGGTCTACGGGCTCATGCTGCTGGGTCTGTTCTTGTTCTTCCCGTTCGGCAAGTGGGTGCTCAAGCACCCCGACCCGGCGATCGACCTGCGCGTGCTGCGGCAGCCGAACATGTGGCCGATTCAGTTGACGGCCGGGCTCGTCGGCATCAGCATCCTGGGCGCTCAAGCTCCCTTGAGCACGTTCGCGGGCACGGATCCGGTCAACGGCTTCGGGCTCGGACTCGATGCGACCGATCGCTCGTACATCATCGGCGCGTACCTCGTGGCGATGATCATCGGCGCGCTTCTGTTCCCGCTCGTCTCGCGTCGCTTCACGCCGCGCGTCGCGCTCATTTCGGCGACCGTGCTCGTGGCGATCGGCTACCTCGCGTTTCTCGTGAATAACGCCACGGCCGTGGGCGTCACGCTCAACATGGTCATCGCGGGCATCGGCTCGGGCGCGCTCGTGGCGGCTCTGCCCGCCGCCGCCGCCGCGGCCGCGCCACTGGGGCAAACGGGAATCGCCACCGGGCTCACCAACACGACCAAGACCATCGGTGGCGCGTTCGCGAGTGCCGTGTTCGCGGTCGTGCTCGTGCTCGCGGCGGGCCAAGCGGTGACCGAAACGGCGTCGAGCCTGCTCGGCTACCTCATCGTGTTCGCCATTTGTGGTGGCGCCGCCGTGGTTGCCGCGGTCTCGCTCGTCTTCGTGCCAAAACTCGCCTTCGGCGATGTCGCGGCCGATGACCTGCCGGTCGAGACGAAGAAGTAAGGGCGGTTCAGTCGGCGCGCACTTCGAGCGGGCGGCGAATGAGCTTGTGTTGTGCGGCCTGCGCCACGGGGCGCACGGTCAGCTCGTCAATGTTGACGTGCGCGGGCGACTCAAGCGCATAGACAACGAGCTCGGCAATGTCGTGCGCGGTCAACGGATGCTCGACACCCTCATAGAGCGCCTCGACCTTGCCGGGGTCGCCGTCGAATCGGTTGAGCGCAAACTCATCGGTGCGCACCATGCCCGGAGCCACTTGCACAACGCGCAACGGTTCACCCGCGAGCTCGAGGCGCAGGGCGTGCATCATGCCGCGCATGGCGAACTTGGCGGCGTTGTAGCCGCCGCCCGTCTCGTAGGCGACCTGCCCGGCCGTTGAGGTGATGGCGATGATGTCGCCCACGCCGCGCTCGCGGGCGCCGGCGCGCAGAGCGGGCAACAGTGCGCTGATGACGCGTTGCGCGCTGAGGACGTTGATGTCGAACATGCGCATCCAGTCAGCGGCATCGGCCGTCTCGACGGTGTCGACGCCGACCGCGCCGCCCGCGACGTTGACGATGGCGTGCACGGGGCCCGTTGCCGCGACGTGGGCGCGCAGGGCATCCACCGCCGATGGGTCAGTGAGATCGGCCACAACGGGGTCACACCCGGTCTCGGCGGCGAGCGCAGCGAGGCGTTCGGCACGGCGCGCGACCGCGATCACGCGCCAGCCATGCGCGCTCAACAATCGAGCTGTGGCCTCGCCGATTCCTGAGCTGGCACCGGTCACGACTGCGGTCAGGGTCTGAGACGTCATTGCTCAACGCTACTCGCGCGGGCGTACGTTACGGCGTGTGTCAGGCAGCGTTGCCGCCGGGTGCACGCGCGCGTACCGTTCGGAATGTTCCGCCGACCCACAAGGAGACCTGCCATGACCGCCAGCTGGAAGTTCGAGACCCTGCAGATTCACGCGGGTGCGCAGCCCGATCCGGTGACGAACGCGCGGGCTACCCCGGTGTACCGCACGACCGCCTACACGTTCAACGACGCGCAGCACGCTAAGAACCTGTTTGCGCTCGCCGAGTTCGGCAACATCTACACGCGCATTCAGAACCCCACGCAAGACGTGGTCGAGCAGCGCATTGCCGCGCTCGAGGGCGGTACGGCTGCCTTGCTGTTGTCGTCGGGCCAGGCCGCGACGACCTACGCGGTGCTCAACATCGCTCAGGCGGGCGACCACATCGTCTCGTCGTCATCGATCTATGGCGGCACCTACAACCTCTTCACCTACACGCTCGCGAAGCTCGGCATTGAAGTGACGTTCGTCGAGAACCAAGACGACCCCGAAGCCTGGGCCGCCGCCGTGCGCCCCAACACCAAGCTGTTCTTCGGTGAGACGGTCGGCAACCCCAAGGTCAACCTGCTCGACATCAGCGCCGTCGCCGAGGTTGCGCACGCGCACGGCCTGCCGCTCATCGTCGACAACACGATCGCCACCCCGTTCTTGATCCGCCCGCTCGAACACGGCGCCGACATCGTCGTGCACTCGGCCACCAAGTTTCTCGGCGGCCACGGCACGGTGCTCGGGGGCGTCATCGTCGACGGTGGCAAGTTCGCGTGGTCGAAGAACGTCGAGAAGTTCCCCGGCCTCACCGAGCCCGACCCCTCGTACCACGGGGCCAGCTACACCGGCGTGCTGGGCGACGGCATCGCCTACATCATCAAGGCGCGCGTGCAGTTGCTGCGCGACATCGGCGCGGCCATCTCGCCCGACAACGCGTGGCAGCTCATCCAGGGCATCGAAACCCTGAGCCTGCGCATCGAGCGTCACGTGCAGAACGCCGTCGCCGTCGCCAACTGGCTCGAGGCTCACCCAGATGTCGCGAGCGTGAGCTACTCGGGCCTGCCCTCGAGCCCCTGGTATACGGCAGCCCAGAAGTACGCGCCGAAGGGCGTGGGCGCGGTGCTCTCGTTCGAGTTGAAGGGCGGGGTGGATGCTGGGCGCGCGCTCGTCGATTCGGTCGAGCTTTTCAGCCACGTCGCCAACATCGGTGACGTGCGCAGCCTCATCATTCACCCGGCGTCGACGACCCACTCGCAGCTCACGCCCGAGCAGCAGCTCACCAGTGGTGTGACTCCGGGCCTCGTTCGCCTCTCGATCGGTCTCGAGAACATCGACGACATCATCGCCGACCTCGAGGCGGGCTTCGCGGCCGCGCGCGCGGTCGTCGCGGCAAACGCGGCGCTCTAGCGTTCACCCCGCACTGCGCCCCCTCCGTAACACGGCGGGGGCGCAGCCGTGTCTGCGACAGAATGGGCACAGCATGGATTGGCAAACGAGCGAAGACACGGTGCCCTCGGCGTTCATCACCGAGGCGAACCGGCGATCAATGCTGGGCACCCCGCCCACGACCGGGGCGTGGCGCGAGGGCGATGCCCCTGGCGACCGCCTCTTTCAGTCGATCGGCGCTCTCACGTTCGAATCGGGGCAAAGCTTGCCCCACGTGCGCATGGCCCACGAGACGTGGGGCACGCTGGCGCCCACGCGCGACAATGCGGTGCTCATCGTGCACGCCCTCACGGGTGACAGCCACGTTGTTGGGCGGCCCGGGCCGGGGCATCCGACCGCCGGGTGGTGGGGCGGCATCGTCGGGCCGGGACTCGCTGTCGACACCAATCGCTGGTTTGTCATTGCCCCGAACATGCTCGGCGGGTGTCAGGGGTCGACGGGCCCGGCGTCGTTCGCTCCCGACGGCACCGAGTGGGGCTCGCGCTTTCCGTACCTCACGATTCGCGACCAGGTGGCAGCCCAAGTCGGGCTGGCTGACGCGCTCGGCATCGAGCGGTTCGCGGCCGTCATTGGCGGGTCGATGGGTGGCATGCACGCGCTCGAGTGGGCGGTACAGCATCCCGAACGCGTCGAACGGCTCGCCATTCTCGCGGCGCCTCCGATCTCGAGCGCCGACCAGATCGCGCTGAACTCGGTGCAACTCGAGGCGATTCGCATGGATCCACTGTTTCGCGACGGCGACTACTACGACGAACCCGAAGGGCCTTTTCGCGGACTCGCTCTCGCGCGTCGCATGGCGCTGCTCAACTACCGCTCGCCGAGCGAGCTCAACGAGCGTTTCGAGCGTTCGTGGCAAGGGGTTCTCGACCCACTCGGCAAGGGCGGGCGGTTCGCGGTCGAGAGCTACCTCGATTTTCACGGCAACAAGTTCACGCGCCGTTTCGACGCCAACAGCTATGTGACGCTCGTCGAAGCCATGAACTCGCACGACATCACGCGCGGCCGCGGCACGCTTACCGAGGCGCTCAGCGGAGTGACCGCCCGTACCCTCGTGCTCGGCATCGACAGCGACCGGCTGTTCCCCGTCGAGCAGCAGCAGGCCCTCGCCGCGGCGCTTCCCGCGACGATTCATGGCCCCGACGCCATCGTCATCTCATCGTCGTTCGGGCACGATGCGTTCTTGATCGAAGACGACCTCGTGGGCCCGCACCTCGCCGCTCTGCTCGCCGACTGACGCCGACGTACCCATGACCATGCGCCGCGTTCGAGGCATGATCGCCGCGCTCATCGTGGCGGCGACGATGACGTCGATCGCGGGATGCTCGCCCGCCGCTCCCCCCGCGCCCGGGCCTTCCGGGGCAGCGGCCACGGCCGCCGAGCTCGCCGTCACGGCCGACGTCTATCGCACGCGCATCGATCCGTCGCGCGGAGCCATTCAGCTGTCGGTGCGCAACGACGCGGAGGCTCCCCTCACGGTTGTGGTTGCCGCGCTCGAGTCTCCCGCACTGTCGACTCCGATCTCACGCGAGCGCACGACGGTGATCGGCCCGGGCCTCACGCGCGACCTCCCGCTGACCCTGTCGCCCGCGGCGTGCCCCGCGAGCTCGACGACGCCGCCCGAGGCCGTGCTGACCGTCATGCTCGCCGATGGCACCAGCACCGAGCTGCGCGTGCCCACAACAGACCGGCTGGGCCAGTGGGCCGAATGGATCGAGGCCGAGTGTTTCGCCGCGGCCGTCGCTCAGCGAGCGACTCTTGATGTCGAGCACGACGCGTCGCGCGACGACGGCGCACTCATCGGGCTTCGGCTCACGGCTGACCGGCTCGACACCGGCCTTGAGCTCGTTTCGATCGGCGACACCGTGCTCTTCGGGCTCGTCAGTGGGGCCGAGGGCGCTCGCGTCACGAGCATGCCGCTCGTTGTGAGTAGTGACTCGGGCGGCGGCACGGGTGCCGTGAGCATCCCACTCGTGATCACGCCCGCGCGCTGCGATGCGCACGCGCTTGCCGACGACAAGCAGGGCACGCTCTTCGTCGTCGACGTGCTACTCGATGGCGAGCCAGGCTCGGTCACGATCAACGCCAACTCGGCGACACGAGCGGCGCTGTACGACGCGTACACGCGAGCGTGCGGATTGTGATGAATGCGCCCCGTTCGGGTGACAGACTGAGCGTGTGGAGCTGATCGAGAAGGAGCGCCGCCGCCTCTTGCAGTCGGCCGCCCGTGCCTTCGGCCTCACGGGTGTCGTGATCTCAGCGATCTGCCTGGCTCTACCGGGGGTTGTCGACCCCGATCTCTTGCCCTCGGTCATGATCATTCTCGCCGCCCACGCGGGCGCTCTCGTCATGGTGGGCCGCAGCAGCAACGTCGCCTGGATCGTGCTCTCGATCGTGCTCGGCTGCGGTGCTCTAGCCGTGGCGCAGTTGCCCTGGGGGCAGTCGACGTCGATCGCTTTGCCGATTTCTCTGGCACCGCTCGGCGCTGCGGGGCTCGGCGCCGTCGGCATGGTGCTGAGCGAAAGCACCGGTCGCTGGTTGCTGTGGGCCGGCGGCGCAGTGGCCAGCAGCGTGCTCGTGGCGAGCGCTGGGCCCACGACAGCGTTCATCTCTACGCCAGCGATCGCGACTCTCGCGGGCTGGGTCATCACGCTCATCATCGGCTTGTGGGTAACCGTCGGTGTGCAACGGGCGGTGCGTCGCATCGAAAACATCGGGCGTGCGCATCACCTCGAACGCCAAGCGAGCGAAACAGAAGCGCAGCGTCGCCAGAGTGCTCGGCTGTTGCACGACACCGTGCTCGCCACGCTCACCTTGCTCGCCCACTCGGGTGTTGGGGTCAGCGAAGACGCCTTGCGGCAGCAAGCCCGCGAAGACGCGCGACTGCTTCGCCAGCTGCGCCTCGGCTCGACGCCGATGCCACAGTTCTCGGGCGTCTACAGTCTCGAGCCCGTTGCCGAGACGCCCCTCGGCACCACTCTCGAGTCGGTCAAGCAGCGTTTCTTGCGCATGGGTCTCACGGTGCGCTGGCACGGCAGCGGGCAGGTGCTGTTGCCGAGCGACGTTCTCGACGCCTTCTTGCTCGCTCTCGCCGAGTGCCTCGAGAACGTTCGGCGGCACGCGGGAGTCGAAGAGGCCGATGTCACGATCACTCAGGGCGACGACGTGCTCCGTGCCGTCGTGACCGATGCGGGTGTCGGCTTCGACCCGAGCGAGGTGGCCGATGAGCGTCTGGGCTTCACCGAATCGGTCGTTGCCCGACTGCACGACGTCGGCGGCAGCGCTCGACTGTTCTCGACTCCCGGAGCGGGCACCACGGTGATTCTGGAGGTGCCGCGATGAGGCGCCGCGTGAACAGAGCCGAGGTGCCGCGATGAGCACCAAGTACACCCCGCCCGACGAAACCACCCTCGGCGGTCTTGTTCGACTCGCGGGCGCGCGATCGTCAACGCGCCGCGGCACCCCCACCTCTACGCACGCCTCAGCACTCGGGTCAGGGTTCTTGGGCCTCGGCCTCGGCATCATCGCCGCCTTGCAGTCGATGCTCGGCATTTCTGTGTTCTTGCTGCGAGCCGACGTCTACCCCTCGCTCTTGCCGGTCGCGACCGCGTGGCTCTTGCTCATGGTCACCTTTCTCGGCCTGACCATCACGATCTCGGCGAGCGGTGAACGCCTGCCCGATTGGCTCTACGGCGTCTTTCTCGCGGCACTGGGTGCCGTGGTGTGGCTCGACTTCGTCGCCATCGCCCCGCTCGGCGACATCGGCCGCAACGCCACCGCATCGGTCTCGGCGGGCTTTGTGTTGCTCATCATCGTGACGCTGCGGTCACGATGGGAGGTCATGCTCGCCGCGTCGGCACTCGGCGTGGCGTTCATCGTGGCGATTCTCGTATCAACGCCCCTCACCCCCACCACCCTGCCCTCGCAGATCGTCACGGTCGCTCTCGCTGTTGGCCCCGGAATCACGGGCGTTCTGCTCGTGAGCGGCTTCGAACGGATGCTCAAGCGCGAGCTCGACCGCGTGCTCGTGCAATCCACCGTCACCGCGCCGCGGCTCGCGGTCGGCATGCTCGCGAGCGAAGAGCTCGAGCGGCTCGACCTCGACGCCGAAGAGTTGCTTGAGGCCGTGGCGACAGGTGAGGCGCCGCTGCCGTTGCCTGCGGTGTACTCGTCTCGAGCATCCACTCTCGCCACCGAACTGCGCTTGCATCTCATCGAGGGTCGGCGCGAGACCTGGCTGTTCCACGCCGTCACCGAGTCAGAGCATCTGGGTCGTCGCGTCACCGTCAGTGACCCGGGCACACTCGCTGGGTTGCTCGATGACGTTCAGCGCGACTCGCTGCTCGCTGCGCTGTGGCTGCTCGCGGCCGACCCGGCTGGCGTGTCTCCGACGCGTACGGTCACGGTTGCCCTCGGCCCGCTCGACCCGAATCGCACGGCGGGGGCCGGTCGACTCGTGATTCCCCTGCGCATCGAGGTATCGGGACTGAAACGTAATCGTGTTGACCCCGGTGTGTGGGAGGCCCTCGACCGAGTCGGGCGATACAGTGACAGCACGACGACCAACTCCGTCGTGATCGAGGTCGATTGCACGGTCGAAAACCCCGTCGACGCCGGTCGTGTTCAGTGAATCGAACGAAAGAGCAGGAGTGACCGCGATGCCGCAGACGTCACCCATTCGACTGGCCCTCGTCGACGATCACCGCATGCTGCTCGGTGCGCTGACCGAGTGGATTCGCCAGGCCGCCGACGACATCGAAATGGTCGCGGCTGTTGCCACGTGGCCCGATCTCCTGTCACACCCCGCGTTTCCGGTCGACGTGGTGTTGCTCGACCTTGACCTGAAAGACAACATTCCGGTCTCTCTGAAGATTCAGACCCTCAAGTCGATGACGGTTCCCGTGGTACTCATGAGCACCTACAGCGAGCCCAACGTCGTGCGCGAGGCGCTCAACGCCGGCGCGCTCGGCTACCTCGTCAAGAGCGAAGACGCCGGAATGATCGTCGAAGCCATTCGCGCCGCGAAAAACGGCGAGTCGTTTATCTCGGCCGAGCTCGACCTCGCCCTCAACGCCGCCGACGTCGGAGGCTCGCCGCGCCTGAGTGCGCAAGAACGCCGCGTCATGGCGCTCTACGGTGCGGGCGAGCCCGTCAAGACTGTGGCCTACCAACTGGGCATCTCTGAAGAGACCGCCAAGAGCTACCTCAAGCGCATCCGCGAGAAGTACCGCATCGCGGGCATCGACGTGGGTACGAAAGTCGCCTTGCGCAAGCAGGCCCTCACCGACGGCATTCTCGTGGATGCTCCCGGCGGCGGCAGCGGACTCTAGAGCCCCGCGGCTCCTCTAGGCGAGCCGCGCCGCCCGGCGCTCGAGCGCCACACTCACGAGGGCGAGCACCGTTCCGCCGACGGCGAGCAACAATCCCACCCACGCGGGCGTGAGGTAGCCCCATCCCGCGGCGACGACGAGTCCGCCCAGAAACGCGCCGAGAGCGTTGCCGACATTGAGGGCCGCGTGGTTGAGGGCCGCGGCGAGCGTTTGTGACTTGCCCGCCACATCCATCAATCGCGTCTGCACGACGGGCGAAAGGATCGACGCCGTGAAGCCCACCAAGAAGGTTCCCGCGATGAGGCCGACAGGATGCCCGCCCGTGAACCCGAGCAGGGCCAATGCGCTGATGAGGCCCGCGAAGCCGACGAACATGGCCCGCGTGGTACCGGCGTCGGCCAAGCGCCCGCCGATGATGTTGCCCACTGTCATGCCGATGCCCGTGCTCGCGAGCACCCACGGAACGGCCCCAGCCGGCATCCCCGCCGAGTCGACAACCATGGGCGCGATGTAGCTATAGACGGCGAAGAAGCCGCCAAACCCGATGGCCCCCACCGCCACGGCCACCCACACTCGCAGGCTGCCGAACGCGGCAAGTTCGCCGCGCACCGACGAGTTGACGTCGCCGGGCTGCCACGGCACAAGGATGCGCACGGCAATGAACGTGGCGGCAAACAACGCGGCCACGAGCAGGTAGGCGGCGCGCCAGCCCGAGCCTTGTCCTACGGCCGTGATGATCGGCACTCCGATAACCGTCGCAATCGTGAGCCCGCTCAAGACGAGGGCGACGCCCTGCCCGCGCTTGCCGGGCCCCATAAGGCTTGCGGCGACGAGTGCTGCGACCCCGAAGTAGGCGCCGTGCGGCAGACCCGAGATGAAGCGAGCGGCAATGACGAGTTCGAACGTCGGAAGGGTCGCCGAGGCGACGGTGCCGATCGTGAACGCCGCCGCAAGCCACAGCAAGAGACGACGACGCGGCATGCGCCCCGCGAAAGCCGCGATGGTCGGTGCCCCGACGACCACTCCGAGCGCATAAGCCGTGATGACCCAGCCCGACTGGCCGATCGCCTCTTCAGAGTTGGCGGCATAGAGCCCCGGCAGTAGGTCGCGCGCGATCTCGGGCAACAGGCCCATCGCCACGAATTCTGTCGAGCCGATGCCGAAGCCGCCGAGCGCCAGCGCCAATAGGGCCGCATAGACCCGGCGCTTGCTGAGCGGTCGCCGTTCGGCACCCCCGTGGGCGCGGCGATGCGCCTCATCGTGTTCGCGTTGCTGCCGCGCGTAGACAGCTGCCGTGGCCTCATCGATGATGGGGACGCTCGCGGTTGAGACGGTCACGGCTGCTCCTGAATAGACCAAAGAACGAGGTTCGACAACCCATGTCGGCTACGACGTCAAACACCCGAGTCAATCATGGAAAACTGGACGCGTTGATTTTCCTTCGGGTGACCTATGCTCAGGGAATGAAACGGGAAAGGGCCCTTACGGTGTCGGCGCGACGACGGTTCATTGCGGGACTGACGGCCAATCTGCTGGTTTGTCTTCTCATCGCCCAGCCTGGCCATTCGGCAACTGCTCTTGACGTTCCTGCGCTTCCCGGGGCCCCGACCGACATCGTCTTCTCCGCGAATGGGAGCGTTGCGTACACGGCGAACGGCACGGCGAACTCTGTCAGCGCAATCGACACAGCCACCCTCGGCGTGCTCAGAACCTATCCCGTGGAGGGCCGTGCAGACATCATTGCTCTCTCGCCGAATGGGCGCGAGCTTGCAGTAGGAACCGCGCGGCAGGTCACCTTCATCAACGTGGCGACGGGTGCGCAAACGATTGTCGGTCTGGGTCCGTTTGCCGACGGCATCGTGTACGCACCTGACGGATCGGGGGTGTGGGTCAGTGCAGCAACGTACTCGCCAAGATGGATCACGCTCCCGAACCACATCTTCCAATCAAGCCTCGCCGTCTCTGATCGGTCGGCGGGGTTGAGCCGAAACCCGGCCGATGGACGCCTTTGGGTGTCCACCGACAATCGCTTTATCGAGATTGACGGCCAAAGCGGCCTGGAGACCCGTGGGCTCTCCATCGACTATCCCCAGTCGGGCATCGCGTTCATCCCCAGTAATGAGAGGGTTTTCGCTCCGCCGTGGCAGAGCCAGTACGGTGCGGTGGCGCTTGACTTGGCTCACCCGCTTTCGTTTACCCCGTCATTCGTCCCCCGCAATGACGCTGTCGAATCGCGTCGAACGCTTGACCTTGTTACTTCCCGCGATGGAACGCGTGTCTTCGGTCGGACTTCAGGAGACTCGATCGTTGTTATCGACCCAGCGGTGGAGCGTGAGCTGAGCGACATCGTGGTGGGTGCCGATCAAACAGCAATTGCTGTCCATCCGACTACCGGACACATCTGGACTGGACACGACAACCCAGCTCGGATCGTCATAACTCCGGAACCCGAACCAACTGTGGTGCGGCCCGCCGTTGATGTGACCGTGAGCCGAATTGGTGGAGCAACCCGGTTCGAAACTGCCGTGAACGTTTCGATCGCCGCGTTCCCCGATAACGATTCTGCGGAGTCACTTGCCCCGATCGCGTACCTCGCAACGGGCGCTTCTTACCCTGATGCGCTGAGCGCGGCCCCGGCTGCCATCAAGAATGGTGGGCCCTTGCTGCTGACGGGCGCAACTCTGCCGACAGTGACGAGGAATGAGTTGCTACGGCTCAACCCGGCCCGCGTCGTTCTGGTCGGCGGAACAGGGGCCGTGTCTCGTTCAGTAGAGGCTGACGTGCGCGCGATTCTTCCAACCGCGCGCGTCGATCGCGTCTCCGGGAGCGATCGCTACTCAACCTCGATTGCCCTCATCAATGACGCGTGGCAACCCGGCACTGCGTCTCGGGTCTTCATCGCGACCGGTCGCAACTTCCCCGATGCTTTGTCCGCTGCACCTGTTGCCGGAGCAGGCGGGAACCCTGTACTTCTCGTCAACGGAATGGACGTACCGAACGGCCCCGAAGGATCGCTCAGTACCGCGGCTGAAGGCCTGATCTCTGGGCTCGGGGCCGACGGCGTCATTCTGCTCGGCGGTACCGGATCGGTCGGGTACCGCACCTGGATCGAAGCGACCAGTGATGCTGCGGGGCCGCTCGACAGGCGACTATGGGGGAGCAACCGGTACAGCACCAGTCGGCATATCAATGGCGTCAGCATCGCCAGCGCTGACACGGTCTACCTAGCCTCGGGACTCACTTTTCCTGACGCACTAGCAGGAAGTGTTCTGGCAGGTCTTGGCGGCAACCCGCTCTTCATCGTGCCTCCCGCGTGCGTGCCACAGGGGGTCATTGACGATATCTCCCGACTAGGTGCGTCACGGGTAGTGCTTTTGGGAGGAACCGGCGCGCTGAGCCCGAGCGTCCAGGAACTCACACCATGCCGGTAGGAGAGCTGGAACCGGCCTCGAGAGCGGCCTCGAGCCGCTGAACCTTGCCGTCGAGTTCGCCCGTGTGACCGGGGCGATAGTCGGCCTTGAGCACGAGCGACACGCGCGTGCCGTGTTCGGCCACGGCAAGGGTGGCGCGCTTGACGACATCCATCACTTCGTCCCACTCCCCCTCGATCTCGGTGAACATTGACGAGGTGCGGTTGGGTAGCCCCGACTCGCGCACGATGCGCACGGCGGCCGCGACGGCGTCGTGCACCGAGTCTGTCGACGAACCGCCCGAGGGAGCGACCGAGAACGCGACGATCATGAGGATGCTCCTTCAGAGGCAGGCACAGCGTCGACCGGCTCACGCTCAAGCGGTCGGCGGCACAGCGCGACGAGCTGCCACACCGCCCAGCCGAGCAGTGCGACGTAGAGCAGGTTACGCGCCGACAGCACCGTGAGCATGAACGGCTCGAGCGAGAGCAGCGACGCGTAGAGCACGGGGTAGATGCCTTGTGTGAGCGCTGCTGTCACGAGAGCGAGCACGGCGGGCACGCGGAACGAGATGCCGCCCCACCGCTGCCACGCGAGGCCCAGCACGATGGGCACGGCGATCCACGTGGCGAACTGCGGCGAACCCACCTTGTTGACGGTGATGAGCGCCATGACCATGGCGAGAGACAGCACCGGAAAAAGCTCAACCTCGTCGACTCCGCGCCGCACCGCGACGAGGCCGAGCGACACGATCATGACCACCACGAGAGCCAGCACGGGCGTCATGAGGTCGGCCGCAAGCTGCGAACCTTCGCCAAAGACTTGCCAGGTCAAGATGCCTTGGTCGTAGTAGACGCGCGCCGCCCATTGGCCCGCGGCGGCCGCCCACAGCCACACGGTCGACACAAGCGATTCCACCTGCAGCCCGCGCCCGGTTTGCTCGGTAATGGGCGTGAGCAAAGCCGAGGCGCCCCCGAGCGCGAGGCCCGCAGCCACGACGAGCATCGTCACAGTCACGGCCGAGAGCATCACCGCGCCTCGGCTTCGCAGGGCAATGAGCGCGGCGAGCAGCAGGCCGGCGGGCCAGACCTTAATCCAGGCGCCGACCGCGAGCAGGGCGCCGCCCCACTTCGGGTGATCGGCGATGAGCATGACGGCCACCATCGCCACCGGCACTGTGATGGCGTCGATGCGGCCGAGCGCGATAGGGCCGACAAGCACGAGAAAGAGCATCCACCACCAGGCGACGGCGGCACGCCGGGCGCGCTCTTCGACGCCAATGATCGAGATGAGGGCGACGGCGTTGAGGGCCATGACGATCGTGAGCCACGTCGTGCCGTACAGCGCGGGGCCGAACACGTAGGCGGCAAGCATGGGAACGAGCGCGAGCAACGGGTACACCCACGAGGTGTCGATGCCCACCCACTGGTCGGCAAGCACACCGCGCTCAACCCAGAACAGGTAGACGTAGGTCACGTCGCCCATCGGCAGCCCCGGGCCATACAAGTTGAGGTAGCCGAGCCACAGGTGCACGGCCGCAAAGGCGAGCCAGAGACTGACCGCGCTGCCAGCAGCCGTGATGGCAATGCGCCGAACCCGCGCGAGGCGGTCGGCGAAAAGCGGCATGACATCGAGCGTACTGCGACGGATGCTCGCGCTCAGTCGCCCCGCCCCCGCAGCAGAGTGGCAATCGTCGCGGGCACCGCGGCACACACGTCGAGCACGGTGACGGGTCCTCCTGCCGAAGCGCGTTGGGCAGCGAGCCCATGCACGACGGCCGCGGCGGCGCCGAGGCGAGCGAGGTGGGCGGGATCCAGCGTGCCGACGACCGCGTGCGTGGCAACCAGGGCGCCGAGAATGCCGGCGAGGGCATCCCCCGCTCCGGCGGTCGCGAGCCACGGCGTGGCTGAGCGCGCGACGAGCACGGGGCCGCCCGGCGCGACGACGTGCGTGGCGTATCCCTTGAGCAGCACGGCCACGCCGAGCTGATCGGCAGCGCCGCGCGCGGCGCGCTCGGGGTCGGCGAGCACGATGTCGAGGTCACCGCCCGTGAGGCGCGCGAGCTCACGCGCGTGCGGCGTGATGATGACGGGGCCGCGCGCCAGGCCAAGAGCGTCGAGGGCTCCCGCGTCGACGACGAGCGGTTGGCCGCTCGCGAAGGCCGCGCGCAGGCGCTCAGCCGCCGCCGCGTCGGGGCCGTCGTCGACCCCGGCTGCCCCCGCATCCATGCCCGATCCCAACACCCACGCCTGCACGCGACCGGGGGCGGTAACCGCCTCGGGGCGACGCTGCAGCACAAGATCGGCGGCCCGTTCGGCGCCGAGGTAGCGCACCATGCCGAGGCCTGTGCGCAGCGCGGCCTCAACACCGAGCACGGCGGCACCCGGGTAACGCGTCGAGCCCGTGACCATGCCGAGCACGCCGCGCGAATACTTGTCGTCGTGCGGACCGGGCACGCGCAGCAGAGCAGCGACCTCGGCCGTGGAGATGGTGCGCGACTCGCTCACGCGGTCACTGTAGCCCCGCCACCCGTGACCCGCACGGAATACACCCGGCCGAGATGGGCTTGACTGACAGTGTGACCTCCGCACTCTTCTCCCCCATGACCATCCGCTCGCTGACCCTGCGCAACCGGCTGTGGGTGTCGCCGCTGTGTCAATACACGGTCACCGCAGCCGATGGCGTGCCGACCGACTGGCACCTCGTGCACCTCGGGTCGTTCGCGCGCGGCGGGGCCGGCATGGTCATGGCCGAGGCCACCGCGGTCACCCCCGAGGGGCGCATTAGCCCGCACGACACGGGCATCTGGAACGACGCGCAAGCTGCCGCGTGGTCGCGCGTCGCCGACTTCATTCACTCCCAAGGAGCTGCGGCGGGTATCCAGCTGGCACATGCCGGCCGTAAGGCCTCGGTCTTTCCGGAGTGGGGCGCGATGACCAATGGAGCCTCCGGCCACGGTACCGTGCCGATCGAGCAGGGCGGCTGGCAAGCGGTCTCAGCATCAGCCCTGGCCTTCGACGGATACGCCGAGCCCGTCGCGCTCGATGCAGCGGGCATTCAGGATGTTGTCGTCGCCTTCGTCGAGGCCGCCCGCCGCAGCGTCGCCGCCGGCTTCGATCTCGTCGAAATCCATGCGGCCCATGGCTACTTGCTCCACCAGTTCCTCTCACCCCTGTCGAACCAGCGGGACGACGAGTGGGGCGGCAGCCTCGAGAATCGCGCGCGCCTGCTGCTCGATATCGTGCGCGCCGTGCGCGCGGTCGTCGGCGTGCCCATTCTCGTGCGCTTCTCGGCCACCGACTGGGTCGACGACGAGTGGCTGGCCGCTCACGGCCACGCCAATGACGGCGTGGCGAGCTGGAACGAGCACGACACCGCCGTCGTCGCCGCCTGGGCGCTCGATGCGGGCGCCGACCTCTTCGACATCTCGACGGGAGGTCTCGTTCGTGCGCGCATTGAGACGGGCCCCGGCTATCAGGTACCGTTCGCCGAAACCGTGCGCCGCGAGGGCAACGTGCCCGTCAACGCCGTCGGGCTCATCACCGAAGCCGCGCAGGCCGAAGCGATCATTGCCACGGGCCAGGCCGACGCCGTCATGATGGGCCGAGAGTTCATGCGCGACCCGCACGCTCCCCTACGCTTCGCGCGCGAACTCGGCGCCGAGCTCGACGGAGCGCCGGTCGGAACCCCGCCCCAGTACCTGCGCGCGTACCGCTAACAGACGCTCGACGACCCGGCAGACCGGGTCGTCGAGCAGTCCGTTACGGGCAGTCGTAGTAGTAGACCCACGCTTTTTCGGCGTTGATGATCTCGACCTTGAAGCCCAGCGCGCCGGTCACCGCCGGCGGAGCCGGGGGCGATGACGGCGAGCCGCCACTGCGATACCAATACCCGTCGCCAACTTTGACGCAACCGTCATACCAGGGCACGGCGCCGTAGGCGGCGATAACGGCCGCTGACGCCTCTTCCTTGGTGTACCAACCCGTTGTGTCGACCGGCGGCTTGACGGTCTTATCGGGCTGCGGCTTGGTCGGCGGCTTCGACTCGGTGTTGGGTTTGCTGTTCTCCGCCTCCTGTGCGGCAACGGCCGCCTGGTGGGACGCCTCGGCAGACGTCAGCGCGGCGGCCAGAGCGGCCAGTGCGTCAGCGGTGCTCTTGCCGCCCGCTCCCCCAGAAGCAAGCGCCGACAGTGCGGCGGTGACCTTCTGGCGGATCTGCTCGCCCGCGAGGCTTGCCGCGGCGAGTCGAGCCTCGGCAGCTGACGTGGCGAGCGAGACCATGTTCTCAAGTCCGCCCTGGGCCTCAGCGATCGCCGCCTCAATCGCGTCGATCTGTTCTTGCAGCTCTTCCGTCGACTCCGACGTCTTCGCCGCGGCAAGGGTGAGCGACAGGTACTCGGCGAGGCGGTTGGCCTCGTCGATCGCAGCTTGGTCGACCAGCCCTGTTCCGACAACGAGCGACGCGCGCAGGTCTTTCACGAGCGCATTGCCCGAGGCGATCACGTCATTGTGCTGCGTCACGGCGGTCTTGTAGGCGGCAGCGGCAACTCGATCTGCCTCTGCCTGTTCGGCCGCAGCTACCTGCAGAGACACGACAGTCGCGCTTGCTGCGCCGCCCCCGAGCACCAGTGCGCCAGCAACCGCGAGAGCGATCGTGAGCTTGGTGCGATTTCCCCACCAACGGGTTCGCGTGGTTTGTTCTTCGATCGACATTGATTCTCCCCCTCGAACGAACCCTCATGAACGACACAGAAGGTTCCCTCAAGAGTACCGGCGGGCAACGCTACGGGCTAGTGCCAGCTACCGCCCACCGCGCTGGGTCGCGTCTTGAACCTCGCCGACGAGCTCTTCGATGATGTCTTCCAAGAACAGCACGCCGGTCGTCACACCCTCGGCGTCGACCGCGCGCGCAACGTGCGCGCCTGAGCGGCGCATGACCGCGAGAGCGTCTTCGAGGTCAGCCGAGGCGAGAATCGACACGAGGCGGCGGATGCGCTTGGGCGGCACGGGGTCGTCGAGCTCGTCGTCGGGCAGGTCGATGACGTCTTTCAAGTGCAGGTAGCCCGAAGGCTCACCCGACTCGTCGATCAGCACGTAGCGGCTGAACCCGCGCTGGGCAACCGCGCGCTCGACGTCGAGAGCACTCGCGTCGTCGGGCAGCGAGGTGAGGGCATCCATCGGCAGAGCGATATCGCTCACGATTTTGGTCGTGAACTCGAACGCAGCGGCCAAGGCGCCGGTCGTGTCGTCGAGCACACCCTCGCGCGTGGAGTTGCGCACGATCGTCTCGACCTGTTCGAGCGTGAAGGCGCTCTCGGCCTCGTTCTTGGGGTCGACGCGGAACAAGCGCAGCACGCCGTTCGCGATGGCATTGAGGGCACGGATGACCGGCGACAGAATGCGCGACACCAACACGAGCGGCGGCGCGAGCAAGAGCACGGCGCGCGTCGGCAGCGAGAACGAGAGGTTCTTCGGCACCATCTCGCCGAACACCACGTGCAGGTAGGTGACGATGAGCAGCGCGATCGTGAAGGCGATGCCGGCGATCCACTCGGCACTCAGCCCCGTGAGCCCGAGCGGAATCTCGAACAAGTGCTTGATGGCCGGCTCAGAGACGTTGAGGATCAGCAGCGAACACACCGTGATGCCCAGCTGGCACGTGGCGAGCATGAGCGTCGCGTGCTCCATGGCCCACAGCGAGGTCTTCGCAGCGCGCGAGCCGGCTTCAGCCCGCGGCTCGATCTGCGAACGCTTAGCCGCGATGACCGCGAACTCAGCGCCGACGAAGAAGGCGTTGCCGGCAAGGAGCACGACGAGCCACGCGATGCCCCACCAGTCTGCTTCGGTCATCGGGGCTCACCTCCCGCGGTCGCGGTGGTCGGCAGCGTGATCTCGCCCGTGGCGAGCGGGGTGAAGCGCACGCGGTCGATGCGGCGGCCATCCAATCGTTCAATGCGGAACGTGCCTGACGCGATCTCGACCGTGTCGCCCACTTCGGGCAGCCGGCCGAGCTCGGCCATCAAAAAGCCGCCTACGGTTTCCCACGGGCCGTCGTCGGGCACCGTGACGCCCGCGCGGTCAGCGAGTTCGTCGGGGCGGAGGATGCCCGGGAAGGTCAGCCAGTTGCGCGAGCGCACGACGTCGACGCGGGCACGGTCGTGCTCGTCGCTCACTTCGCCCACGAGCTCTTCGACGAGGTCTTCGAGAGTCGCGACACCGGCGGTTCCGCCGTATTCGTCAACCACGATCGCCATTTGGTAGCCCCGACCTCGCAGCTCTGACAGCAACGTGTCGAGCATCATCGTCTCGGGCACGCGCAGCGCTTCGCTCTGCAGGGCAGATGCGGGCACCTCGGCGCGGCGATCGCGCGGCACGGCCACGGCCTGCTTGACGTGCACGATGCCGACGATGTCGTCGATCGACTCGTCCATGACGGGAAACCGCGAGTGGCCCGTCGTGCGCGCGAGGTCAATGACCGACTGCGCGCTGTCGCCACGTTCAACGGCGGCGACGCGCGGGCGGGGCGTCATGACGTCTTGCGCGGTGTGTTGCGAAAACGCCAGCGTGCGCGAGAGCAGCGTGGCCGTGTCGTTGTCGAGACGGCCTTGGCTTGCCGAGCGGCGCACGAGTGACGCAAGCTCTTCGGCCGTACGAGCACCACTGAGCTCTTCTTTGGGCTCGACGCCCATCGACCGCAAAATCGCGTTCGCCGATCCGTTGAGCACGATGATCGCGGGCCGAAACACAGTCGTGAACGCCCACTGAAACGGCACGACGACCTTGGCGGTCTGACGCGGCAGGCTCAGCGCAAAGTTCTTGGGAACGAGCTCGCCCACGATCATCGACAGCAGCGTGGCGAGCACGATCGCGATGATCGAGCCGATGATGGGCACGGCGCCCTCGGGCAACCCGATCGCGCGCAAGGGGTCGGCGAGCATGCTCGAGATCGCGGGCTCCATGAGAAAGCCGGTAAGCAGCGTCGTGAGCGTGATGCCCAGCTGTGCGCTCGAGAGGTGCGTCGACGTGATCTTGAGCGCCGCGATCGTGGGCCCCAGCCGCTTCTCGCCGCGCGCTTGACGCGCTTCGAGCTCAGAGCGATCGAGATTGACGAGCGAGAATTCGCTCGCGACGAAGAATCCGGTGCCGATGGTCAGCAGCAGGCCGGCGAGCAGCGAGATCCACTCAGCGCTCACGGCGGCCCCCGATCATCGGCGAGGGTCTATGGCTGGGTTCGTCAGGGGCGGGCGAACGGCCCGTACTAGGAGGCTCCATAACAGGCCCACTATACGGTGCCGCGGCGCGCAACTGCCCGCGAGGTCACCACGAAACCGTCGCGATCAACGCGAAACGGGCAGTCTTGGCGTCAATTCAGTGCACACCATCGACATCAGGCGTGCGAGTTGAAACGAGAGGCACTAGGTCCGAGTATCCCGAGCGGTTGAGCCATCCCCTCAGGTACTCGGCGTGGCCGATATGCACTGGCTTCACGACGTAGGACTCAACGACAACGCGCGCTTCGCCATCCCTACCGAGGTTTGCTAGGAGCGTTGCAATATCGAGTGGCGTTGCCGGCGTTCCCCACAATGCAGCGATACCGCCGCTCCTATAGGCACTGACTATGGACTCCTGATCCGGAAAGGATTCCAGCCACGGGAGGCCAAAGTCAGACAATGCGCCGCGCGCGACTTCCTCGGCGTCTGGTGCATCGAGATCCCACCACAGGTCCTTCCACTCCCCCGTGACCAATTGACCGATAGTGGCGCGGACGGAGCAGTCATATTGATTAATCCACTCAGAGCGGGGCACGTGGCTGCGGTTCATTTCAGGCACATAGACGCCAAAGTCCAGTCGGAAAGTCCCGTAACGACGCTCGCGGAGTCCCGGGACCTCCGTCCAGGCCGGTGGTTCCTTAGGCGCCTGCCAAAAGTGCACCACCTGCACGAGGCCTGAGTCGAGGGGCCGATTGAACCCGTATCGCCTTTTCCTGAAACCAATATCTCGAAGCCACTTCGCATTCGCGGCGACAATCTCGGCCATCCTTGCTGCCTCGGGTGTGACGGCTCCCATTCCGTTAGCCAATCACGAGCCGTGCTCTCACCACGAAACCGGCAGTGCCTTGCCTTCGTCGTACCCGGCGGCCGACTGCGTGCCGACGACGGCGCGCTCGTGGAACTCGGGCAACGTGGATGCTCCCGCATACGTCATCGACGACCGCAGCCCCGACGTGATCATGTCGAGCAGGTCATCGAGCGAGGGTCGTTCGGGGTCGAGATAGATGCGCGAGCTCGAGATGCCTTCGGCAAACAGGCGTTTGCGCGCGCGCTCGAAGGCGTCGAGCCGCTGAAACCGCTGCTCGACGGCCTTCGTGGATGCCATGCCCCAGCTGCTCTTGAACCAGCGCCCGTGTTCGTCGCTCTCGAGTTCGCCGGGGGCTTCGAGCGTGCCGGCAAACCACGAGCCGACCATGACGGCCGACGCCCCCGCGGCGAGCGCTAGCGCAACATCACGCGGGTAGCGCACGCCCCCATCGGCCCACACGTGCGCGCCGAGCTCGCGTGCGGCAGCCGCGGTATCGAGCACGGCCGAAAACTGCGGGCGCCCGACGGCCGTCATCATGCGCGTCGTGCACATGGCTCCCGGGCCCACGCCCACCTTGAGCACGTGCGCGCCCGCCTCAACGAGATCGCGCACGCCTTCGGCCGTCACGACGTTGCCCGCGACAATCGGCACGCCGAGCCCCGCGGCGGCAACCGCGCGCACGGCGGCCGCGGCTTGGTCCTGATGTCCGTGAGCGGTGTCGATGACGATGACGTCGGCACCGGCAGCAACGAGAGCCGCCGCCCGCGCGGCCGCGTCACCCGTGACGCCGACGGCTGCGGCGACGCGGAGGCGGCCGTGGGCATCCACTGCGGGCGGATAGATCGTGGCCCGCACGGCGCTGCGCGCACTCAGAGACCCGACAATGCGCCCCTCCTGGCTCACGGCCACGGCGTCGACGCCCGCCGCCTCGATGAGGTCAAAGGCTGCGCGCGCATCAGTCAACTCGTCATCAATCGTCGGAACACTCGACACCACGAGGTCGCCGATGACCGAGTCGGGCAGCGCATGACGCAGGGCGCTCGCCGGGATGCTGCGCTCGGGCACCCCGTCGGCGTCAACAATCGTCAGCAGCGCGCCCGGCACGTCAGCCACGAGGGCTCGCGCGGCCGCGATGGTGTGCCTCGGCCCCACGAGCACGAGCGGGTCGAGCAGGGTCGACGTGTTCTTGACGGCAGCGATGTCGGCTGCCAGCTGTTCGGGCGAACCGTCTTGCGGCAGCACCGCCAGCCCGCCGCGGCGGGCAAGCGCGGCCGCGAGCCGCGGCCCCGTCACCGAGGTCATGTTGGCAGCGACGATCGGGATGCGCAGGCCGGTGGGGTCGTCAGCGCTCAGGTCGACTCCGAGCCGACTGCCCACCGTCGAATGCTGCGGCATGAGGAAGACGTCACTGTAGGTGAGGTCGTGGGTCGGAAGCTCGCGGAAGAATCGCACGAATTAACGCTAGTCGTGCCGTTGGCAGGTGAAACCCGCGTGCAGGAACGGTTAAGCTTGTGCGGGCGGTGCCAGCGAAGGCTCCGCCGGTGCCAACCCAATCGATGTGAAGCGAAAGTGGGCGGTCGGCTGTGTCAAGCCAAGTGACCGGAATCGGCCCTGACGGCAACGCCGCGGGCGAATTCGGAGCCAACGAGTGGCTCGTTAACGAACTGTACGAGCAATACAAGAACGACAAGAACGCGGTTGACCCCTCGTGGTGGCCCATTCTTGAGAAGTACCACCAGTCGACGGTCGCGGGCAGTGCGCCCGCCGCTGACGTCGCGCCCGCCGCAGCCGAGGCGGCACCGGCCGCTGCGGCACCGTCGACCGGCAGCCACCCCGTCGCACGCACCACCTCGATGGCGCCCCAGCCCACGCCCATTCCGGCGCAGGCTCCCGCGTCGGTCGCTCCCCCCACACACGTTGACGCCGACGGCGATGGCCAGCTCGACGACATCGTCACGCCTCTCAAGGGCATGGCCAAGACGCTGGCAACGAACATGGATGCGAGCCTCACGGTTCCGACCGCCACGAGCGTGCGCACCATTCCCGCGAAGTTGATGATCGACAACCGCATCGTCATCAACAACCACCTCAAGCGCGCGCGCGGCGGCAAGGTCAGCTTCACGCACCTCATCGCGTGGGCCATGGTACGTGCTCTGCGTGAGTTCCCCAGCCAGAACGTGTTCTACGACGAGGTCGACGGCAAGCCCGTGGTCGTGACTCCGGCCCACATCAACCTCGGCATCGCGATCGACCTGCCGAAGCCCGATGGCACGCGATCACTCATGGTTCCGGGAATCAAGAAGTGCGAAACCCTGGGCTTCGGCGACTTCATCACGGCCTACGAAGACGTCGTCAAGCGTGCGCGTGACAACAAGCTCACGGCAGCCGACTTTCAGGGCAACACCATCTCGCTGACCAACCCTGGCGGCATTGGCACGGTGCACTCGGTGCCGCGCCTCATGAAGGGCCAGGGCGCCATCATCGGCGCTGGTGCCCTCGAGTACCCGGCCGAATTCCAAGGCATGTCGCAAGCGACTCTCGCCGACCTTGGCATTGGCAAGACCATCACGCTCACGAGCACCTACGACCACCGCGTCATTCAAGGTGCCGGCTCGGGTGAGTTCTTGAAGAAGGTGCACGAGCTGCTCATCGGTGAGCGCCGCTTCTACGAAGACATCTTCGCTGACCTGCGCATCCCCTACGACCCGATTCACTGGGCTCAAGACATTCACGTTGACCTGGCAGACCAGATCAACAAAACCGCGCGCGTGCAAGATCTCATCAACGCCTACCGCGTTCGTGGCCACCTCATGGCCGATGTTGATCCGCTCGAGTACCGCCAGCGCACCCACCCCGACCTCGACATTTCGAGCCACGGTCTGACCTTCTGGGATCTCGACCGTGAGTTCGTGACGGGCGGCTTCGGTGGCCGTCGCACGATGCTGCTGCGCGAGGTTCTCGGTGTTCTCCGTGACACGTACTGCCGCACCGTGGGCATCGAGTACATGCACATTCAAGACCCCGAACAGCGCCGCTGGTTCCAGGAGCGCTTGGAGAAGCCCTACGAGAAGCCGACGCACGACGAGCAAATGCGCATTCTTGGCAAGCTCAACCAGGCCGAGGCCTTCGAGACCTTCTTGCAGACCAAGTACGTCGGCCAGAAGCGCTTCAGCCTCGAGGGTGGCGAGTCGGTCATTGCCTTGCTCGACGAGATCTTGCAGGGTGCCGCCGATCACGGGCTCGACGAGGTAGCCATCGGTATGGCGCACCGCGGCCGCCTCAACGTGCTCGCCAACACGGCAGGAAAGACCTACGGTCAGATCTTCCGTGAGTTCGAGGGAACCCAAGACCCGAAGTCGGTGCAGGGTTCGGGTGACGTCAAGTACCACCTCGGCACCGAGGGCACCTTCACGGCCATGTCGGGTCAGAAGGTGGCCGTCTCGCTCGCCGCCAACCCCTCGCACCTCGAGGCCGTCAACGGCGTGCTCGAAGGCATTGTGCGCGCGAAGCAAGACCGCAAGCCGATCGGAACCTTCAGCGTCTTGCCGGTACTCGTGCACGGTGACGCGGCAATGGCCGGTCAAGGCATCGTGGTCGAGACCCTGCAGCTCAGCCAATTGCGCGGCTACCGCACGGGCGGCACCATTCACGTCGTCATCAACAACCAGGTGGGCTTCACCACGCCCCCCGGTGAAGGTCGCACGTCGACCTACTCGACCGACGTCGCCAAGACCATTCAGGCGCCGATCTTCCACGTCAACGGCGACGACCCCGAGGCCGTCGTGCGCGTGGCCGAGCTCGCCTTTGCCTACCGCCAGCAGTTCAAGCGTGACGTCGTCATCGACCTGGTCTGCTACCGCCGCCGTGGCCACAACGAGGGCGACGACCCCTCGATGACGCAGCCGCTCATGTACAACCTCATCGAGGCCAAGCGCTCGGTACGCACGCTGTACACCGAGGCCCTCGTTGGCCGTGGCGACATCACCGAAGAAGAGTTCGAGGCCGCGCACCGCGACTTCCAAGACCGCCTCGAGGTCGCTTTCGCCGAGACCCACGCCGCGCAGACGGGTTCGCTGCCTGTCGTCACGGGTGGGCCCGCGACCGAGCACGACGACCTGGCCGGAGAACCCGAGTCGACGGGTGTCGACGTGGCGGTCATCCAGCACATTGGCGATGCGCACGACAACCCGCCCGCCGGGTTCACCGTGCACACCAAGCTGCAGGCGATGCTCAAGAAGCGCGTCGAGATGAGCCGCCAAGGCCAGATCGACTGGGGCTTCGGCGAACTGCTCGCATTGGGCTCGCTGCTCATGGAGGGCACTCCCGTGCGCATGGCCGGTCAAGACTCACGTCGCGGCACCTTCGTGCAGCGTCACGCGGTGCTGCACGACCGCGTGAACGGCCAAGAATGGCTCCCCCTCGCCAACCTCAGCGACAACCAGGCTCGTTTCTGGATCTACGACTCGCTGCTGAGCGAATACGCCGCCATGGGCTTCGAATACGGCTACTCGGTCGAGCGCCCCGACGCGCTCGTGCTGTGGGAGGCCCAGTTCGGCGACTTCGCCAACGGCGCCCAGACGATCATCGACGAGTTCATTTCGTCGGCCGAGCAAAAGTGGAACCAGCGCTCGAGCGTTGTGCTGCTGCTGCCGCACGGCTACGAGGGTCAGGGCCCCGACCACTCGTCGGCACGCATCGAGCGGTTCTTGCAACTCGCGGCCGAAGACAACATGACGATCGCGCGCCCGTCGACTCCCGCGTCGTATTTCCACCTCTTGCGCCGTCAGGCCTATGCGCGCCCGCGTCGCCCGCTCGTGGTCTTCACGCCCAAGGCCATGCTGCGCTTGCGCGGTGCGACGAGTGAGGTCGCCGACTTCACGGGTGGTCGCTTCGAACCTGTTATCGACGACGCCACGGTGACGGATGCCGGCGCCGTGCGCCGGGTGCTGCTGCACGCCGGCAAGATCCACTACGACCTCGTGGCCGAAATCGAGAAGCGCGGAACAACCGGAGTCGCCCTCGTGCGCCTCGAGCAGTTCCACCCGCTTCCCGAAGCCGAGCTGCGTGCGGCGCTCGGCCGGTACCCGAACGCCGAGGTCGTCTGGGTGCAAGACGAGCCCGAGAACCAGGGCGCGTGGCCGTTCTTGGCGCTCGAGACGCAAAAGCGCGGCATGCCCGCGATGCGCGTGGTCTCGCGTCACGCCTCGGCATCGCCGGCCACCGGGTCAAGCAAGCGCAGCGCGCAAGAGCACGCCGACATCATGGATGCTGCGCTCAGCGACTAGACAGCGCCCAGCCAACGACGACGGCCCGCCCCGATTCGGGGGCGGGCCGTCGTCGTATGCGCGGGTGTCAGCTCTTCTCGAGCTGAGCGAGCGAACCCACGATCATGTCGCGAAGCTGATCGGGGGCCTTCTCTTGGCAGGCTTCCTTGACCTTGGTGGTCAACGTGATGCCCACGAGGTGCTCGGCCGAGCAGTGGTCGCAGTTCGCAAGGTGCTCGCGAATATCAGCGCATTGTTCTGCACTGAGTTCGTTGTGCAGAAACTCTTCGAGCTCTTCCATGGCCTTGTTGCAGCCGCAGTCGGTCATTCCGCGCTCTCCTTCGTCGAACTGGCAGGTGCCGCAACGGTCATTCCGCGCTCGCGGGCATAGTCGGCCAGCAGGTCTCGCAGCAACCGTCGGCCGCGGTGCAAGCGGCTCATGACGGTGCCGACGGGGGTCTTCATGATGTCGGCGATCTCTTGGTAGGCGAAGCCCTCAACGTCGGCAAAGTAGACCGCGAGTCTGAAGTCTTCGGGAATCGACTGCAGGGCATCCTTCACGGCACTTGCCGGCATGCGATCGATCGCCTCTGCTTCGGCAGAACGCGTGGTCGATGACGTGGCCGACTCGGCACCGCCGAGCTGCCAATCTTCGAGGTCGTCGATGGTGCCCTGATAGGGGTCGCGTTGCTTCTTGCGGTACACGTTGATGAACGTGTTCGTCAGAATTCGGTACAGCCACGCCTTGAGGTTGGTGCCCTGTTCGAACTGCGAGAAGGCCGAAAACGCCTTGACGAAGGTTTCTTGAACGAGGTCAGCGGCATCGGCCGGGTTCTTCGTCATGCGCATGGCAGCGCCATAGAGCTGATCCATGAAAGGCAGAGCCTGCTCTTGGAACAGTCGTCGACGCTCGGCGAGCTCGTCTGTCTCGGTCGGCGCGGCCGTGTTCGGCGTGGTGTCGGTCATCACGCGGGAGTCTAGCGAGCGCACCAGAAAGGCCGGTGTGGGGGCTCGGTCGAGCACGAGCGTTGACATGCGAATCCCTCGTTGTTGTGTCTCGGTGGTCGGCAGCTGAGCACCGTGCCGGTGCAGTGCCGATACCCTGATAACCGATGCAGGTCTTCACATATTCCGGAGCACGGTTCTCGCCGTATGGCGACGACGAGCGCCCTGGCACCTCCGATGCCCCCGACACCCGCGGTGATTGGCTCGCCCCGCGCGCCACCGGCCCGCTCGCCGCGCGCGTGCGCCTGCCGGGCTCAAAGAGCCTGACGAACCGCGAGCTCGTGCTCTCGGCTCTCGCTGATGGCCCCTCACTGCTGCGCCGCCCCCTGCACTCGCGCGACTCGATGCTCATGATCGAGGCGTTGCGCTCACTCGGCGTGCAGATCGACGAAGTGCCCGGTGACGGCGCCTACGGCCCTGATGTGCGCATCACTCCCCCGGCTGAACTCTCGGGAAGCACCGCGATCGACTGCGGGTTGGCCGGCACGGTCATGCGGTTTTTGCCGCCCGTCGCCGCGCTCGCCCTCGGGCCGGTCGCCTTCGACGGTGACGAAAGCGCCCGCCGTCGACCCATGCGCACGACGGTCGATTCGTTGCGCGCGCTCGGCGTCGACGTCAACGACGACGGGCGCGGCGCACTGCCGTTCAGCCTGTGGGGAACCGGATCGGTTCGCGGCGGTGAGATTTCGATCGATGCCTCGGCCTCGAGCCAGTTCGTATCGGGCCTCTTGCTCGCGGCTCCGCGATTCACCGAGGGGCTGGTGTTGCGCCACACGGGCGATCGACTGCCCTCGATGCCCCACATTGAGATGACGATCGCCGCCCTCGCCGCCCGCGGCGTCACCGTCGAGAGCCCCGAGCCGGGCGTCTGGGTCGTTCCCCCGGGCCCCATTGCGGGGCGCACGATCGACATCGAGCCCGATCTCTCGAACGCCGCGCCCTTTCTCGTTGCCGCGATCGTGTCGGGCGGTACCGTCGCGGTCGACGGATGGCCGCTCTCGACCACGCAGGTCGGCGCCGATCTCGAAACCCTGTTGCCACTCTTCGGCGCGCGCGTGCACCGCGATGGCGAGGCCCTCGTGGTCGACGGCGGACCCGGATTGCTCGGCGGTGCCGTTGTGCCCGGCGTCGACCTCGACCTCTCGACGGGCGGCGAGCTCGCCCCCGCGATCGTTGCCCTCGCCGCCCTCGCGAGTGGCCCGAGCACGATCACGGGGATCGGCCACTTGCGCGGCCACGAGACCGATCGTCTCGCGGCTCTCGCCGCCGAAATCACCGCCCTCGGCGGCGCCGTCACCGAACTCGACGAGGGTCTCGCGATCACGCCGCGCCCTCTGCACGGCGCAGCCTGGCGCGCCTATGAAGACCACCGAATGGCCACTGCCGGAGCCATCATCGGGCTCGCGGTCGACGGTGTTCTCGTCGATGACATCGGCTCGACGGCCAAGACTCTGCCCCAGTTCGTCGAGCTCTGGAACTCCATGCTCGACCAAACCGAATCGTCATCGAGCACTCCGTGAGTTGGCTTCCGCCCGACGACGACGCGTATGACGAGTACGACGACGACTCGCTCGTGCGGTCACGCCCCAACCCGAAGGCGAATCGACCTCGCTCAAAGCAACGACCCGCGCACGAGAACGCCGTGCCCGGTCGCGTTGTCACCGTTGATCGCGGGCGCTATTTGTGTCTCGTCGACGAAAACGAGGGCGATGAGCGCGAGGTGATTTCGACGCGCGCGCGCGAATTGCGCTCGAATGCGATCGTCACCGGAGACAGGGTTGACCTTGTGGGTGACACCACGGGGGCAGAAGGCTCGCTCGCGCGCATCGTGCGCATTCACGAGCGCCGCACCCTGTTGCGCCGCAGCGCCGACGACACCGACGCCGTCGAGCGCATCATCGTCGCCAACGCCGACCAGCTGCTCATCGTGGTGGCGGCCGCCAACCCCGAGCCGCGCCCGCGGCTCGTCGATCGCTACCTTGTTGCCGCATTCGACGCGGGCATCGAGCCGCTGCTCGTCATGACGAAGGCCGACCTCGCCGACCCGGCTCCGTTTCTCGCACAGTTTCGCGGGCTCGACTTACGCGTCGTCACGAGTCGCTCTGATGCGCCACCGGTTGACGAACTGCTCACGATGCTGCGTGACCGCACGACCGTCGCCGTGGGGCACTCAGGCGTCGGCAAGTCGACGCTCGTCAACGCGCTGGTTCCCGATGCTCGACGCGCGACGGGTGTCGTCAACGCCGTGACGGGCCGCGGTCGCCACACCTCGTCGTCGACCGTGTCGCTGCGATTGCCGGGGGGCGGCTGGATCATCGACACCCCCGGTGTGCGCTCGTTCGGGCTCGGCCACGTCGACCCCGACAACATCTTGCGGTCGTTCGGCGACCTCGCCGACATCGGGGCCAGCTGCCCTCGCGGCTGCACGCACCTCCCCGACGCGCCCGACTGCGAGCTCGTCGAGCGTGCCGCAGCCGGAGAACTCGGCGAGTTTGGCGCCGAGCGCCTCGACTCACTGCAGCGTTTGCTCACGACACTCATGAGCCCGAGCGGGCGCACGGGCGCCGATACGCTGAAGTCGTGAGCTCCGCATCCCTCGCCTCTGACCTCGAACTGGCTCTTGAGCTGGCCGCACGCGCCGACGCCATCTCGATCGATCGTTTTCGCGCCGTCGACCTTCGCGTGACGACCAAGCCCGACCGCACGCCCGTGACCGACGCCGATCAGGCCGTCGAACGCGTCATTCGTGACGGTTTGGCCGAAGCACGCCCCGACGATGGCATCTTGGGCGAAGAGTTCGGCACCGAGTCGGGCACCGGCGAGGGCGTGCATCGCCAGTGGATCATTGACCCCATCGACGGCACCGCCAACTTTCTGCGCGGGGTTCCGATCTGGGGCACCCTCATCGCTTTGGCCGTGGATGCTGTACCCGTGCTCGGCGTCGTCAGCGCCCCCGCCCTCGGGCAGCGCTGGTGGGGCGCCCGAGGGCTGGGCGCGCACACCTCGCAGCACGGCGGCGCGGCTCGCCGGCTGCAGGTGAGCGGAGTGCGCGAGCTCGCTGACGCCTCGCTCAGCTACAACAGCCTGCCCGGGTGGGACGGCGTGGGGCGGCTCGACGCGATAGTGGAACTCACGCGGGCTGTGTGGCGTGCTCGCGCCATCGGAGACATGTGGTCGTACATGCTCGTCGCCGAGGGGGCGATCGACATTGCGGCCGAGTTCGACTTGCAGCCCTATGACATGGCGGCGCTGCAACCCATCGTTGAAGAAGCGGGCGGGCGCTTCACTTCGGTTGATGGCGATGAAGGCCCGTGGCACGGCAGCGCTCTCGCGACAAATGGTCTGCTTCACGATGACGTGTTGCGACGATTGCAAGGCTGAGTAGGCTCATAGCTGCGCGCCGATCGCAGCGACCTCGGTTCGCATCCACCCCGCCACCCAGAGTTGAATCGAGTACTCATGACTATCGAAACCTCTCCCCGCTTCACGCGCGCTCTCGCCATCATCGCTATCGCCTCCGCGGGCGTCGCCCTGAGCGGCTGCAGCATCCTCGACCAGTTCACGGGCGGCGGAACGGCCACTCGCGATGACAGCGGTGAGGTCGTTGAAGGCAACGACAGCACTGACGTCTTCACGCTGCAGGTGGGCGACTGCCTCAACGACGCGACCGCGGCCGAGACCGTTGAGACGATCCCGACCGTGCCGTGTGACGAGCCGCACGACAGCGAGATCTACGCCTCGATCATCATGGAAGGCGACACCTTCCCCGGCGCCGAAGCGGTCATCGCCGAGGCCGACCAGGCCTGCCTCGACGCCTTTGCGGGCTTCGCGGGCATTGAGTACTCCGACTCGCTGTACTACTACAGCTACTACTTCCCGACCGAGGGCAGCTGGGCTGGCGGCGACCGCGAGATTCTCTGCACGATCTACGACGAGGCCGGTCAGGTTACGGGCTCGCTGCAGAACATCGGACGATAAGCAATTCGCTGGTGACCACAACGGTGCGGCGACGACTGCCGGTTGCGATTCTCGCAGCCGCAGTCGTCGCCGTCGCCGTTTCTGGATGCTCGCTGTTCGGGCCCGTGGCGTCGAACACGTTGCCCGTGCGCGACGACGACGGCGTCATCGTCGAGCCCAATGAGCAGACCGATGCCTTCACCCTCGTGGTGGGCGACTGCCTCAACGATGCGACCGCCACGGGAGAAGTGCAGACCGTGCCCACCGTGCCGTGCGATGAACCGCACGACGGAGAGATTTACTCTGCTCACCTCTTGGGCGAGTCGAGCTACCGCGGTGAGGCCGTGATCATCAACGAGGCCGAGGCTCTGTGCCTCGACACTTTCGAGCAGTTTGTGGGTGAGGCATACCTCGACTCGCGCTTCGACTTCAGCTACTACTACCCCACCGAGGCCAGCTGGTCCCGTGGCGATCGAGAAGTGCTGTGCGTCATCTATGACCCGGCCGGCCCCGTCACGGGGTCACTGAAGGGCGTCACCGACTAACGCAGGTTGCTGAGCGAGATGACGGCTTTTCCGCTCACCTGCTGCCGCGCCAGGCGATCGATGAGCGCGAGCGCGCCATCGAGCGACGCCACCTCGTCAATCGGTGCCCGCAGCGTGCCGTGCTCGATCATCTCAAGCAGGGCGGCAAGGTCGGCGCTGTTCTCGCGCTGCATGACGGCCGTCAAGCGGTGTTTGACCCAGGGGTCAAGCATCATGGCGCGCAATTGACGGTCTGCCCCGCGCAAGATCGGCCCACCTGACTTATCGGCGCCCACGATCACGAGCGTGCCGCGATCGTTCAAGGCGCGGCGAAGCACGTGCAGCGCTCGGCCATCGGCAGCCTCGATGATGACGTCGAAGCGGCCCCAGTCGGCCGGGTTGGGCGTCGCCCGATAGTCGATGACCCGTTCGGCACCGAGCGAACGCACAAACTCGGCCTTGCCCGCGCTCGCCATGCCTGTGACGCGCGCGCCGGCGGCAGCGGCGAGCTGGGTCATGAACGATCCAACCCCTCCACCCGCGCCGATCACCAGCACGCTCTGGCCCGACTGCACGCGCGCGCTGTCGCGCACGGCCTGCAGAGCGGTGCCGGCCGACACAGGCAGGCTTGCAGCATCCGTCATCGAAACGGCATCGGGGATGCGCGCGAGCTTGGCGGGCTTCGCCACGACGAACTCAGCGAAGGCCGCGGTCGCGGTTCCGGCGACGCGGTCACCGACGGCGAAGCCCTCGACGTCGGCACCCACCGACTCGACGACGCCGGCAAAGGCGAGGCCGATGATCGGTTGGCGTGGCGTGCGCAGGCCAATGACGGGGCGCACGGCGAGCGGGTCGCCCTTCATGAGGTGCACGGTGCCTGAGTCGGGGCTCACCGCAGCGACCCGCGCGAGAACCTCGGCGGGGCCGGCCTCCGGCACCGGGGCTGTGCCAATGCTGAGCACCTCGGTTCCGCCGTATCCGTGCTGCACGATCGCGGTCATGGTGCGGGGGGCGGTGGTGGTCATTCTGCTTCTCCGGTTCGTGATGAGGGCGCCTCGGCGGCGGGGTACGAGAAGACCTCGTCGAGCCGAACCCCGAGCGCGTACGCAATCTGAAAGGCGATCTCGAGCGAGGGCGAATACTTGCCTTGCTCGATCGCGATGATGGTCTGGCGCGTGACGCCCACACGTTCAGCGAGTTCGGCTTGCGTGAGCTCTCCCGCGGCAAACCGCAGTGAACGGATGCTGTTGGTCACGCGCGTGGGCTTCACCATGCGGGCACTCCCCCGCGATACAGCGCGATCTTCGTGATGGTTTCGAGCAGCGCCGAGAAGAAGAAGCCGAGGTAGAGCACATTGGCGATCCAGAACGGGTCGAGCTCTAGCACGGCAAAGACGAGGGCCGCGAGCGCGCCGGCAATGAGAAAGCCGCGCGAGGTGAACTCGGCACGCGCTTTGATTTGCTTGTCGCGAATGTCGGTCTCGCGCCCGTCTTTGTGCGTCACGATACCGAGAATGATCGAGACAACGATCATCACGACGATCGATGCACCGATGGTCCACAGCATTGCGTCAACGTAGGGCGTATCGGGCATCGGAGTTTCGGCTGCACGCGTGAACAGCACGGTGAGATACACGGCAAACGAGGCGATCGAGACGACCAAGCCCACCCACGCTACGCGTTCTTCGTAGTTCATGTCTTGAATGGCCACGAGGGCCTCCCTTCGGTCATGTCAAGAATGCTTGACATGACTGAAGGTAAAGCATGGGTTACATCATGTCAAGTTTTCTTGACTTGGTTGAGTGAGGCCCGACGGTGCTCGTCGACGAGGCTGCAGCACAGCGGCCGCCAAACCGGTCAACATGATCGCGCCACCCACAAACTCGGTCACCGAGGGGACCTCTGCCTGTACGAGCCACGCGGTCAGGATGCCCACGACCGGTACGAGCAGTGTGAACGGTACGACCGCGCTCGTCGGGTACCGCGCGAGCAACGAGTTCCAGATGCCATAGCCGATGAGACTCGCAAACACAGCCGTGTAGACGGTGCTGGCAATCGCGACCCATGACAGCCCGGTGAGCGCCTGCCACACGACGGGCGGCGAATCAACAATGAGCGACAGGGCGAACGCCGGAAGCGGAACCACGAGGCCCGACCACACCACGAGCGAGAGCCCCGAGCTCGCTTGCGCGCGGCGCGCGAGCACGTTGCCGATCGACCACGACAAAGCTGCGCCGAGCGTCACCACGAGAGGCAGCCAGGGCGCCGCTTGCGCGTGCCCGACGATCACGAACGCGAGGCCGACCATGCCCACAAACACGCCGATAAGTTGGCGGGGGGTCGGGCGTTCGCGCAACACCAGGGCTGCCACGACGAGCGAGAAGATCACCTGGGTTTGCAGCAGTAGTGACGCGAGACCCGGCGGCATGCCGAGCGCGAGCGCCAGGTAGAGCAGGGCGAACTGGCCGAGGCTGAGGAATCCGCCGACCAAGAGCAGTTGACGCCATCCGATGTTGGGCGGCTTCAGGAAGAACACCGCGGGAACACAGACCACGAGAAAGCGCATCGCGAGGAAGAGCAGCGGCGGAACATCCGCTTGCCCCGCATCAATCACAACGAAGTTGGCGCCCCAAATGACGACGACGAGAATCGCGAGCAGCGAGTGCCGCAGGCTCACGGCTTATCGACGATCTCCTTGCCCAGCGGCAGCAGCGCAACCGGGACCATCTTGAGGTTCGCCCAAGCGAACGGAATGCCGATGATCGTGATCGCGAGCGCGAGCGCCGAGGTGATGTGAGCAATGGCCAACCACCAACCGGCCAGGATCACCCACACAATGTTGCCGAGTACCGACCATGCGCCAGCCGACGGCTTCTCGACCACGGTCTTGCCGAACGGCCACAGTGAGTACACGCCGATGCGCCATGCCGCGATACCCCACGGAATCGTCACGATGAGAATGAACATGACGAGAGCCGCGAGAGCATAGCCAAGAAAGAGCCAGAAGCCCGAGAGGATGAGCCAGATGATGTTGAGCAGGGTGCGCATGCCTCTAGTCTGGCGGGTCGCCCGGCGAGACGCGACTCGGGAAGCCGCGCGCTAGAGCCCCAGGGCCGGATTCGCGGTACGGACGGCGTCGAGCGCCTTGCCCGCAATGGCGTCAGTGAGTTCCGCGCCCGTGCCGTCACACACGATCAACACGTCGTCCGTGAGAATGTAGGTCGCACCCACGAGTGAAAAGGCACCCTCAGCTTCAAGATTCCACCATGCCAGATCGCCCGATATAGTCCCCGAGAATCCAGCTTCTGCGAGTGCAGACTGCAACGAACCAGAAGTCTCGGGCGTGATCGACGCGACAGCGAGGGCGAAAGACCCATCAGAGTTGGGCACCCCCCAACTACACCCGCGGTACACCTCGGCGCCCGTGAGCACCTCTGGAGCTCCCGGCACGGTCATGCGGAACAAGTAGTCGGCCGCGGTGAGCTCACCAAAGAAAACAGTTGAACCCCCGAACCGTTCGACGGCGTATGCCAGGGGCACCAAAGTCTCACACTCCGGGATCGTCAAGGCCTCCACGACAGGCTCGGTCGTGGGCTCGACCGTCGGCGTCGGCGACTCTGTCACCGAGGGAGATGCCTCAGGCGTCGACGGCTCGGCCGCCGGCGTGCACCCTGCCAGCAGTAGCGCAATGGCAGCAGCGCCGATGAGAATCCGACCACGCATGAGAAGTCCCTCCACCAAGTACCCATGACGATACTGGTCACGTAACGGTGCACGCCAGAGGCAGGTGCACCCGTGAATCTCACAGTGCGTGACAGCAACCAGTGGTGGAGATGGGGGGAATTGAACCCCCGTCCATCGCTGTGAGCCAGAGCCTTCTACGGGCGTAGTCTGCTGAAACGTTCTACTCGGCTCCGACCTTTGTTGCAGACCCCTAGGTCGACGAGCCCAGCCTCAGTTTAAGTCCCACATGCACCTGAGACGCAGGCACGCAGCAAGTCTCCTTCATGACGCCAGTGATCGGGTCGGAGACGCACCCGGACTGACGGACTATCTACTCTGCCTAGGCGGCGAGAGCGAAGTCGGTGCGCTTAGCATTGGCACCTGTTGTTTGCAGAGATCGTTAACGAGATAACCCTGCATCCTCGACCCGCTTCTCACCGTTTCGCAGGCGATGTCGAAACCGATCATCCCCTCGGTCACTCGTCGTTTCGCCGCGAAGAATCGCGAGGAACAACGAGCGGGTCACTGTCACGCACTGTGGAGTTATGGGGAGACTCGTTCAAGAACAGACGAGGCCTCGATCAGACGCCGTTCGCGGCGTAGCCCTACAGTATACGTCACCCCCGACCACGCTGACTGGAGACGCCATGACTGACCTCGTTCTCACCGTGCAGGGCTCGGCCCGCGCAGAACTCGCCCCCGAGCGCGCGACGATTCGCTTCACCATCGCGACCGACGGACCGGAGCGCGCTTCGGTTGTCGACGCCGTCACCGCCACCCTCGCGAGGGTGAGCGAAACGCTCGGGGGACGCGCCGCGAACGGCGCGCTCGAAGCGTGGTCGATCGATCAGGTCTCAGCAAGTGCGCAGCGGCCGTGGACGAACGACGGCACCCAAGCCCCACTCGTGCACCGCGCCAGTGCCACAGGACGTGCTGTGCTCGACAGTCCCGACCGTGCGGCCGAACTCGTCGACGCTCTCGCGGCCGATTCCCTCGTCACGATCGACGCCATTGAGTGGTGGCTCACCGACTCCTTGCTCGCCCATGCTCAGGCTGATGTGCGCACGCGCGCGGTCGCCGAGGCGCGGGCCAAAGCTGCCGTGCTCGCCGCCGCTGCCGGCCGGTCTGACGTCGACGCTGTGGCACTCGCCGACCCCGGAATGCTCGACGGCTCGTCACTCGGCATGGGCCCACAGCCGCGGTTCGAAAAGGCCATGGCCATGGCGATGGATGCCGGCGGGCCCAGTGGCTTCTCGCTGCGCCCCCAACCGATCGTGATCGAGGTCGCGGTCGATGGGCGCTTCATCGCGCGCTAGCGCCGCGCAGTCACGCTTGTCGGCGAGAGCTGCGCTATTCGCCCATCCGGTTGCGCGTGCGCATCGCGCGGTCGGCCTCGCGCTTGTCTTGGCGCTCACGCAACGCGTGCCGCTTGTCGTATTCCTTCTTGCCCTTCGCGACCGCGAGCTCGACCTTGGCGCGCCCGTCGAGAAAGTAAATGCGCAGCGGAACGAGGGTGTAGCCGCCCTCTTTGACCTTCTGGCTGATCTTGATGATCTGTGCCTTGTGCAGCAGCATCTTGCGCTTGCGGCGAGGCGGGTGGTTGGTCCACGTGCCTTGCGAGTACTCGGGAATGTGCACGGCGTCGAGCCAGGCCTCACCACCGTCGATAAAGCCATAGCCGTCGACGAGGCTCGCGCGCCCCATGCGCAACGACTTGACCTCGGTGCCGCTCAGCACGAGGCCCGCCTCATAGGTGTCTTCGATCGAGTAGTCGTGCCGCGCCTTGCGGTTGGTCGCCACGACTTTCTCGCCCTGTTCTTTCGGCACGGTTCACCTCCTGCGATGGCCGACGGATGCTGCGCACTTCCCGCGCGCAGCCCTCCAGCATACCGGCAGCACGGTCGACGGCCGTCAGTCGTCCGGCAGAATCACCTTCCACGTGCCGAAGCGCGTGAGCCCGGCCGACCGAGCGACCGCGACCGAACCGAGATTGTCGACCTGGCAGCGATACTGCGGCTCATACCCGCGCCGGAGCGCCTCGGCGCTGAGCGCGCGCACCGTCGCCGCCGCGTAGCCACGGGCGCGGTAGTCCGGCAGCGTCAGTACACCCGTGTCGGCGAGCGTGCTGTTATCCCACGGGTACATGCTCGCCGCGGTCACGAGCGTGTCGTCGACGAAGCAGCCGAACACGAGCCAATGGTCGAGTTCGACAAAGGCTTCGTCAACGTCGTCCTCGGGCGCAGTGGCGGCGAAGCGGCCAAACTCGGCACGATCGTCGATCGTGAGCGCACGCACGCCGGGCCTTGCTGGTTCAGCAACGAGGGTGCGGGCGTCAGCGGCCATAAAGTGGAACACGTCATCGGGGTCGTTGAGCGTGATTCCCGCCTCGCGCAACGCCGAAGTGACTTGATCGAGGTCGAGTTCGTCGCCGTGCGCAACACCGAGCTCGGTCGCCCGAGAAGGCGACAGTGCCAAGACCCGCGGGCCCTCGGCCGCGGTGAGGAGCGACACCGACCGAGACTCAGTCAGAGTGGCATCGACGACGACGTGCACGCCGTCGCGTCGCGCAGAAACGTCGACGCCGCGCATCCAGAAGTCGTACACGACCGGCGAAAACATGGGGTTCTCAGACGCGCAAGTAGCGAGTGATGGCAACGTTGGCCGAGAGTGCCGCCAAGAGGGCGCCCGCCGCGAGCAAAATCGGCACGACGAGCAAGGCATCACTCAACCCGACAAACGATGTGAGCGGCAGCGTCTCGGCCAGGTACCCCTGCACGAAGAACTGCACAATGCCAACGACCGCGAGCCCTGCGAGCACCGAACCAATAAGTGCCGCGACGACGCCCTCGATGATGAAGGGCGTTTGAATGAAGCGGTTGGATGCGCCCACGAGCCGCATGATGCCGATTTCGCGGCGGCGCGAGAACGCGCTCAGGCGAATTGTCGTGGCGATGAGCAGCGCGGCCGCGACGAGCATGAGTGCGGCGATGCCGATGGCCGTGAAGCTCGCTGCGTTGAGAATGTCGAAGATCTGCTCGAGGTACGTGCGTTGGTCGACGATGCTTTCGACGCCCGCGAGCCCGCCGAGGGCATCCGCCAAGATGGCGCTCTGCGTCGGGTCAATGAGGTTGACCCAGAAGGCTTCGGGCAGCAACTCGGGCGTGATCAGATCGGCCACGGCATCGCCGGCAAACTGCTCTTGAAAGCGCTCGTAGGCCTCTTGCTGCGTCTCGAAGTAGAACGTGTCGATGAACGGCGCGAGGGTCTCGCCCTCAAGCTGCGCTTGCACGAGCGCCACTTGCTCAGGGGTCGCGACTTGCTGGTCGCAACCGCCGACGGTCGAGAACTCGGTGCACATGTACACAGCGACTTGCGCGCGATCAAACCAGTACGACTTCATTTGGTTGATCTGCATCTGCAGCAGAATCGCGGCGCCCACGAACGTGAGCGAGATGAACGTGACGAGCACGACCGAAATGACCATGCTGAGGTTGCGGCGAAGACCCTGGCCCACCTCGCTCATGACGAGTCCGAGCCTCATGAGCGGCCTCCGAGGCCGTAGTTCGGCGCCGGAGCGGCTGGCGGCTGGCTCGGCGGCGCAGGCGGCGCAGCAGGCGCGGGAGTCATTCCGAAACCCTGCGTGGCAATCGGCGTGGCTTGCGTCTTGTAGCCGCCGCCGCGCTCGTCGCGAACAATGCGGCCACCGATGACCTCGATGACGCGGCGCTGCAGGCGGTCGACGATGCCCGCGTCGTGCGTGGCCATGATGACGGTCGTGCCGTTGGCGTTGATGCGCTCGAGCAGCGCCATGATGCCCGCGCTTGTCTCGGGGTCGAGGTTTCCGGTTGGCTCGTCGGCAAGCATGATGGCGGGCTTGTTGACGACGGCGCGGGCGATCGCCACCCGCTGCTGCTCACCGCCCGAGAGCTCGTGCGGAAAGCGCTGCGCCTTGCCGTCGAGGCCAACGGTCTGCAGCGCATCCGGAACCGCTTCGTGAATGAAGCCTTTGCTCTTGCCAATGACCTGCAGCGTGAAGGCGACGTTGTCGAACACGGTCTTGTTCGGCAGCAGTCGAAAGTCTTGAAACACCACGCCGAGGTTGCGGCGAAAGTACGGCACCTTGCGGCTCGAGATGTGGCCGAGGTCTTGCCCGAGCACGTGAATCGATCCGCTCGACGGCTTCTCTTCTTTGAGCACGAGCCGCAAGAACGTCGACTTGCCCGAGCCCGAGGCTCCGACGAGAAACACGAATTCGCCGCTCAGAATCTCGAGGCTGACGCTATTGAGCGCCGGCCGCGCTGTTCCGCGATAGACCTTGGTGACCTCGTCGAATCGAATCATCGCTCGCCAGCGTATGCCGCGCGCGCGGCGGCACGCGGGTGCGACACCCGCGAGCGTGCGGTTCTCAGTGCCTGCTTAGGCCGACTCGGCTTCGGGCTCGGTGAGCCCAATGATGGTGCCCTCGAGGTCGCGGAACGAGGCGAACCGACCCCAGCCCTCGACGGCCTCAATCTCTGCCGTGATCTCAGCCCCCGCATCCACGGCCCGCGCGAGCGCGGCGTCGAGGTCATCGACGGTGATGTACAGACGGATGCCCTCACCACTCGGGCGGTAGTCGTCGCCCTCGGTGAGCGCGAGCGCCGCGGCCGCCGGGTCGTCGTTGGGCATGAAGACCATGCGCTGGCCGTCGACCTCAGACACCTCGAGCTCGACCTCGAACACGCGCCCGTAGAACGCCATCGACTTCTCGAGGTGGCGCGCCGGAATCTCCACGATGTTGATGCTCACCATGGCGAGCACTCTACGGGTGAAACGCCCGAGCGTCGACACCGGTCGGTGAAGCCGGCCGGGCGCCCGGCGAGCGGCGCGATGCCCCGCCCTAATCGACCGGGCGCTGCTTGCGCCACTTGATGCCCGCGGCGATGAAACCGTCGAGGTCACCATCGAACACCGCCGAAGGGTTGTTGACCTCGTACTCGGTGCGCAGGTCTTTCACCATTTGGTAGGGCGCGAGTACGTACGACCGCATCTGGTCGCCCCAGCTTGCCGTGATGGTGCCGGCGAGTTCTTTCTTGGTCGCGGCCTCTTGCTCTTTCTGCATGATCAGCAGTCGCGACTGCAGCACGCGCATAGCGGCCGCACGGTTTTGAATCTGGCTCTTCTCGTTTTGCATCGACACCACGAGACCCGTGGGCAAGTGGGTGATGCGCACGGCCGAGTCGGTTGTGTTGACCGACTGCCCGCCGGGGCCCGACGAGCGAAAGACATCGACACGGATGTCCGACTCGGGCACATCGATCTCGGCACTCTCTTCGAGCAGCGGGATGACTTCGACGGCGGCGAAGCTCGTCTGCCGCTTACCCGCGGCGCCGAACGGCGACATGCGCACGAGACGGTGGGTTCCCGCCTCGACACTCAGCGTGCCAAAGGCGTGGGGCGCATCCACTTCGAACGTCGCGCTCTTGATGCCCGCCTCTTCGGCGTAAGAGATATCCATGACGGTCGTCGCGTACTTGTGTTGCTCGGCCCACCGCAAATACATGCGCAGCAGCATGTCGGCGAAGTCAGCAGCATCGACGCCGCCCGCACCCGCGCGAATCGTGACAACCGCGGGGCGCGCGTCGTATTCGCCATCGAGCAGCGTCTGCACTTCCATCTCGGCGAGCGCCTTCTCAATGCCGTCGAGCTCGCTCGCTGCTTCGGCAGCGGCATCGGCGTCGTCGGCTTCGCGGGCCATCTCGATGAGCACGTCAAGGTCGTCGAGACGACCCTGCAGCTCAGTGATGCGCTTGAGTTCGCTCTGGCGGTGGCTCAAGGCGCTCGTGACCTTCTGGGCGTTCGCGGTGTCGTCCCACAAATCGGGGGCACCCGCTTGCTCGTTGAGCGCGGCAATGTCGGCCTCGAGTCGCTCGACGTCAACGACGGCGCGAATGTCGGCGAAAGTGCTGCGGGCGGCGGCGATGCGCTCGGCGAAGTCCAGATCGATCATGTCGATGCCAGCCTACCGGCGGGGGCGTACCCTGAACGGCGAGGTGACTGAGCCTGCGCCCGAGTTCCGCTGGAGCTCGATCGTCGCGCCCGCCCTCCTGCCAACGCTGCTCTTCACGATCGGCGAGGGCGCGATCATCCCCCTTATTCCCTCCCTCGCCGCCCAGGTGGGCGCCGACCTCGCGGTTGCCGGTCTTATTGCGGCCCTACTTCTCGTCGGGCAATTGCTCGGCGACCTGCCCGCCGGCTGGATCGTCGCGCGCGTGGGCGAGAAGTCGGCGATGCTCGGCGCACTGGGCGCCGCGGGCGTGGGCATCGCGATCGCAGCTCTCGCGCCCACGGTGGCCGTGCTCGGACTGGGCATGCTCGTACTCGGGGCCTCGGCCGCCGTGTTTGCTTTGGCCCGACACGCCCTCTTGACCACCGCCGTACCCGCGGCCTATCGCGCTCGGGCGCTCTCCACACTCGGCGGCGTGTTCCGGTTGGGGCTCATGATCGGGCCCTTCTTTGGCGCCCTCATCATCACCGTGACGGGCGAAACGGGCGCGGTGTACTGGTTCGCGATCGGGGCGCTCGTGGGCGTCGCCGCGAGCCTCATTCTGCTGCCCGACCCCGAGGGGTTGCTCGTGCGCGACCGCACCGTCGAGCGCGCGCCCGTGAGCCCCCTCGACGTGCTGCGCACGATCGGGGCGCGCCGCGATGTCTTGGCGCGCCTCGGTGTCGCCGCGCTCACGGTCTCGGCACTGCGGGCGAGTCGACAAGTGTTGCTCCCGCTGTGGGCCGTGAGCATCGGGCTCGGTGACGCGCAAACGGCGGCGATCATCGGCGCCACGGCCGCGGTCGACTTCACGCTCTTCTACCTCGGCGGCTGGCTCATGGACCGCTTCGGTCGCCTCTACACGGCCGTGCCGTCGACCCTCGGGCTCGGCCTGGGGTTCATCGTGCTCGCCCTCTCGGCGGGCGCCGACAACCCCGTCGCGTGGTTCATCGGCGTCGCGATCGGCCTCGCGCTCGCGAACGGCATTGGCGCGGGCATTCTCATGACGATGGGCAGCGACCTCGCGGGCCGCACCGACCCCGCCCTGTTTCTCGGGGCGTGGCGCTTGATTCTGGATGCCGGCGGAGCCGGGGCTCCCCTGCTGCTCGCCGCGCTCACCGCCGGGTTTTCGCTTGCCGTGGGCGCGGGCGTGCTCGGAGCACTCGGGCTCGTCGGGGCGGGCATGCTCGCGTGGATGATCCCTCGCTACCTGCCCCGCGACCGCTGAGCGGCTCGCTAGGCGTCGGCGGTCGGCAGACCCTGGAACGCGCTCGAGGCAAGGTCTTTCTCGTCGGCGCGCACGGCATCCAGAATGCGCGTGACGACCGCGGCGGGCGCGTAGCCCACCGGAAACGCCGGGCGTTCGCCGGCGAGCGGGTGCTTCGAGAGCTCGGTTTCGGTGTGACCGGGGCGCGCATCGAGTACGCGGATACCCGAGCGGCGTAGCTCGCGCGCCGCCACCTGGTGCGCCGCCGCTTGGGCAGCCTTGACCGCGCTGTAGGCCCCGATGCCGGCGGTGGGAGTCTCGGCAACGACGCCGCTGATCGAGACGACGAACGGCGATCCGCCGCTCGTGGCGCTCTCGGCGAGCGCCGGGGTCGCAGCACGCAGCACCCGCATGGGCGCGAGCACGTTGATGGCCCACAGCGCTTCAAGGGTTTCGTCGCTCGTGTCGACGAGGGGCCCAAAAGCGACCGCGCCCGAGGCGACGATGACGCCGTCGACGCGACCGTGGTCCGTGATCGCCGCAGCGACGACCTTCTCGGCCTGGCCTGCCTCGGTGAGGTCGGCAGGAATAAGCGCGGCGCCCGCAATGTCGAGGTCATCAAGCGCGAGCATCGAGCGCCCCGTGAGGGTCAGGTGAGCACCCGCGGCGGCCAACTGCCGCGCGAACTCGCGACCGAGACCGCCCGTGGCGCCGAGGACGATGATGGATGCTCCCGCAAGCTCAGTCATACCCTCACGCTACGTCGGCTCTCTGGGAGCACGCAGAACGCATCCAGCGAACATCCTGCTAGCCCATAGGCCCGACGCGGACGCGCGAGCGCGGGTGACTCAGTCCCGCTGCGCGTAGCTCAGGGCTTGCTGCGCAAAGGCCGCGCCCACCTCGAGCGTTTGGTCGCGGTAGCGCCGCCAGTTTTCGTGACTCAAGCGCTCGTGCTCCTCGGGGTCGAACCCCTCACGCTCGTAGACGCTGCGCCCACCCGCGATCCACGAGAGCTGCGACGCGAGCCCCACCTCGAGGTGAAACTGCAGACCCCAGGCCGCATCGCCAAGGCGGTAGGCCTCGATGATGCCGTTGGTCTCGCCGAGCAGCACGGCGCCTTCGGGCAGCTCGTGGCTGTCGAAGTGGTAGTGGTACACAGCGACCTCGCCGTCGTCGCTCGAGCGCGCGAGAGCGCCGACGACGGGGTCGGCGGCGGCTTCGTCGGTCAAGCGAACAGTCGTCCACCCGAGTTCGGGCACGGGTGAGGGCTTGAACGGCGCTCCGGCGGCGGCGGCGAGCAGCTGCGAGCCGAAGCAGAGACCCAGAGTGGGCATCCCGATCTCCAGGGCGCGTTCGAGGATGCGCTTCTCGTGGGTCATCCAGGGGTGCTCGGCTTCTTCAGACACGCCCGCGTAGGCGCCGAGCGAAATGATTCCGCTGAAGCGTTCGAGAGCATCCACCGCGGGGGCACCCTCGGGGTCACGCTTGACATCCCACGTCACGATGCGCAGTCCGGCTTCGGCCAGCGGCGCGGCTAGCTCATTGAGGTTGTCGTCGGGGTCGTGAATCACGACAAGCACTTCAGGGGTGGTGGCGCTCATGAGTGCACCTCTTGCATGGCCCGGATGTAGTCGCGAATCGTTGGCACGCCCTCGAGTTTGTCACGGAAGAACGTGTTGACGAGGTTGATGACGCGCGTCTGGGCGGCCTCGACCTCGGCGGTGCGACGCTCCCCCGCCTCTTGGTCTTCGAGAGTGCGGCGCAGGCTCAGCAGCGCCGAGACGATCTCGGTCTCTTCATCACCATCGAGCATTTGGATGACCTGCATCATGAGTGCGTCAGTCTGATCGCGCACGGCCTCAATCGGGATGCTCGAGCCCGCCTGCGTCGCGTTGTCGAGCGTCGAGATGAGCGACCACACCTGATAGAGAATCGTCGCCGGCTCATCGAAGAGCTCGCGCACATAGGCGGCATCCATGTGTCGGCCCGAGAGGCGGAAGATGTTGTACATGCGCTTGGCGGCTTTGCCGTAGTTGACCTGCTTGGTGAGGTACTTGCGCACCTCATCTTCGAGGCGGTCGACATACTCGTCGAGCGCGTCGTCGCTGACGTGCTGCACGACCTTCGTGAACGTGGGCAGGTCGTCGGCCTCGAGGTAGACCTCTTGAAAGTAGGCGTCGAGGTATCCGTCGAGGGCGACGATTTCGCCGTTGGGCGACTCCCAGGTGACATCGATGACGTTGCTCGCGTTCGACAGCGACTTGCGCGAGGGGTCGGTGACGACCCAGTCGAGCTTGCACCAGCCCGGGTCGAGCGCGGCCTCCTGCCACGTGATCGTGCGCACAGTGCCGTCGTCGAGCGTCAACTCAATGCGCTCGGCCTCGATCTCGGCGGGCGTCCACGTGATGGGGCTGCCGTGCTTGCGCGCGACGCCGTTGTGCACGCCATCGACCGGGTAACTGCCGAGCTTGCCCTCGAGAAACTGAAACGCGTCGCCCGTGTACGTGCGCCGAGCGGCGGCACGCATGAGGTCGGCCATGATTCGGCACGCCTCCTCGCGCGTGGGCGCCTTGATGTTGAGGCGCTGAAAATAGTCACAGTCACCAGGGAACGACTGAATCTTTGACTGCGCCGCCGAGCCGCTCAACGCAAGTGCGCTCTCGGCAATCTCGGGCGGCCCCGTGACTTCAACCACCTGACCGATGCGGCGAAAACGCTCCAGGTCGCGCGGCGCGAAGTCGAGCATGCTCACGCGGTGACCGAAGGTTCCGCTCTCGTGCGACACGATGTGGTCGTCGCTCGAGGCGTCGGCCGCGATGGCCGCGAGCCACTGCAGCGCAGCCTCTTCATCGAGTTGCACTCCGAGCCGAGCGGCGGCCTCGCGAATGCGCTCAATGTCGTCGGCAGGGCTCGGCTGATCAGACGGCTCAATCATGGTGGTGCCTCTCGGTACGAGATGGATCAGGGGCGCGCGGCGACCTCGGCTCGCACGGCCCGGAAGAGGGCCGCTTGGTCGCGCGCATCGTCGAGTGCATTATGCGTCAGCGTGATGTCGAGCCCATAGCGTTCGGCGACAAAGTTCATGCTCGTGCCCGCCCAACTTGAGCCTGTTGCTCCGAGGTAGAAGGCCTTGATGTCGAGCGCCGAGTGGCCGAAGGGGTTGTGGCCGAGATAGCGGTGGAAGTAGTCGGCCACGAACATCCAGTCAAAGACAGCATTGAAGCCGACCATGACGGGCCGGTGCCCCGCTGGAGTGACCGAGGCAATCCAGTCGGCGAACTGCTGCATCGCTGCCGCGGGCGCGGTTCCGGATGCTCGCAAACCGTCGAGCGTAAAGCCCCCCACACTCATCGCCGCCTCGAGCACCCCCTCGCGGTCGGGCTGCAGTTCGACATAGAAGCTCGGCTCGGTGTCGGCCAGGTCTACGGCGCAGGCTCCGACCGAGAGCATCGCGTAGTCGCTCGGGCTGGGGCCCGCCGCTTCGATGTCGACACTGATGTAGGTGACCGGTTTCTCGCGCCGTTCGGCGGTGTCAGAACTCACGGGGCCATTCTGCCGTTCGGCTCGCCAAACGCCGACCAGTCGGGGCAATGCGACATACTGGCGTCATGGATGCCGAGGGTCGTCGCGAGCTCACCGCGCTTCGCCGTGCATCCCACGCCCTGACCTCCTCGCGTTTCGCGAACGGGACCGACCTCGTGCGGTCGATGCTCGCTCTTCAGGCTCAGGACTATCCAGGAGTTCTCTGGTCGATCGGCCGGCGGGTGCCGGGCGCAACGCAAGCATCGGTAGAACGCGCTCTGGCCGCGGGAGACATCGTGCGATCGTGGCCGATGCGCGGCACCCTGCACGTCGTCGCGCCCGACGATCTGGGGTGGATGCTCGCCATCACCCGTCGCCGCACCGCGACGACGATGGCGCGACGTCAGGCGCAACTCGAGCTTTCGAGTCACTACCTTGGGGCGGCCGCCGAGGTCGCGCGATCCGCGTTGCATGGCGGGGGCATCCTTCGCCGCCCCAATCTTCTTGCTGCGTTCGAGGCGGCCGGCATCTCGACCACCGGGCAGCGCGGCTACCACCTGTTGTTGCACCTCGCCGTCAACGCTGTCATCGTGTTCGGCCCGATCGACGGCAAACACCAGACCTTCGCGCTCTTCGACGAGTGGATTCGCGAATCGCGCGCGCTCGAGGGAGACGACGCCCTCGCCGAGTTCGCGCGCGGTTACTTTCGGGGCCACGGCCCGGCAACCGACCGAGACTTCGCGTGGTGGGCCTCGCTGCCTCTCAGCGAGGCACGCGCGGGAATCGCCGCAGCGGGCCTCCCGTCACGGTTCGTCGGCGGCGAGACGTACTACCTCGACCCCGAAGTGGAGGCCGGGTCTTCGAGTGACACTGTTCTCGCACTCCCCGGCTTCGACGAGTATGTGTTGGGGTACCAAGACCGCTCGGTGGCACTGCCCGCTTCGCTCTCAGAACAGGTCATCCCAGGCAACAACGGCCTCTTTCGGCCGACGATCGTGGTCGACGGCCAGGTGGTGGGCACGTGGAGCCGCACCGAGCGCGCGACAACCATCGACATCGAGCTCGATGTCTTGTCGCCGCTTGACGAGCCCACGCGTGAGTTGGTCGAGCGCGAGTTCGAGCGCTTTGCGGCCTTCGTCGGCAAATCCGTAACGGTGCGCTGACGGGCGTCAGCCGAAGACGCTGCGGCTCGTCGCCGAGACCTGCAACGGGATGCCCTCCGGCACAAACACGCTGAGCACAGGCGGCGCCCACACGGCCGCGAGAGTGACCCGTGCGCTCAGGCCGTCGGGTGTCGTCGCCTCAACGAGCCGCAACCCATCGAGTCGAGAGTCGGGCGCTTGCGCGAGGTACTCGGCGGCGGCCGCGGTGACCTCAGGCTTCGTCAGGCGCGGGCGCAACTCGCCGTCGGCAGTCAGCTGAACTGAGTCGAGTCGGAACGACTCGGCCGCGGCGAGCGCGGCGCCGTCGGCGAGCGTGAAGAGCCGTGCTCGCTCGAGGTAGAGCGAAGTCGCGGCGCTGACGAGCAACACGACCGCGAGCGCGAGAGCGCCGAAGCCCGCGATGAGAGGCAAGATCGAACCGCGATCGTCGGCGAGTTCGACTCCCTTCGTGGCAGGCCTCACCGCGCGCCCCAAAACCGCGAGACCTGCTGGGTCGCACTCGCCTCTACGGGCACAGCGAGCGGAACGCGCAAGTCGAACAGCGGGGGCACAAGCGGCAGCGGCACGCGCACGGCAACCTCGACGGTGACCCATCCGCGTCGGGTGTGACACTGCCCGGGGTTGGGCGTGCAGCTGATGCTGAGGGCCACATTGCTCGCCTCGAGTCCGTGGTCGGCGAGGGCAAGGTCGAGCGCACGCTGGGCTGCCGCGGATCCGGCCGCGGTCGTCGGCGCCTGAACGAAGACCCGCGCCGCCTGCCGAGCAGCTCCCTCCGTCGCCAGCGCTGCCGACTGGATCGTGCCGAGCGTGAGAATCAGGTAGACGAGCGGCACGAGCATCAGCAGGCCCGCGGTGAGAAACTCGAGTGAGGCCGAGCCGCGGTCACCGCATCCGTCGCCGGGCGCTGCGTCGAGGCGGCTAACGGAGGGGCTCGAGGGCCGCACGGCCGCTGACCTCCAGGGTGTCATCGATGCCGATCATGCCGATGAGTGGCAGGGGCGAGCTCACGGTCACGATGACGACCGGATGCCCTCCGTATGCCCCCATGCCCGCCGAGATGCTCTGCGCGTAGCTCGGCCCCAGGGCCGCGGTAATGAGCTCACGACTGCGCTCGATGCCGGCGGGTAGGGAGCTGTCAGCGAGTGCCGCGAACCGCGCACCCTCCGCCGCCGCATCGATGAGGGTGGTGCGCACGTGTAAGGCGAACGCCACTTGCAGCACGCTCAGCGTCACGAGCGTGAGCAGCACCCCCACGAGCACGAACTCGACGGCGGCCGAGCCGCGATCGTCGGCGAGGCGTGTGCGCAGAGCATCCACGAGAGGCGACCGCTCTAGAAGCCCGTGACGCGGTCGATCGCCTGCTGAAAGACGCCCTGCAGCGCCGGGCCCGCGAGTGCCCAGATGAGGATGACGAGCCCGGCCGTCATGAGGGTGATGAGCACCCAGCCGGGCACGTCACCGCGGTCGTCGCGGAGTGGCTGCGCTCGTTGCGCGATCAGAGACTTCATGAGGAGAACTGTGGCAAAGAGGCCCGTTTCGAGAGTCATACTCTCCACAAGCGGCGCGAGGTGAATCAGCGGCCAGTGGCTAGGCGTTCGAAGGCCCCTAAGGTAGATTTGTTTTCACTATTGATTTCGCAGCGCACCCGATCGGAACCCACTATGACCCGCGCCTCCGTTCGTCGTTTTGCTGCGATGTCTGTGGCGCTCGCACTGCCGTTGGCATTCTTGACGGTTGCCCCAGCCTCCGCCGCGACCGTGGGCGTCGATACGTGGAGTGAGATCAAGGCCGCGTTCTTGGTCGATGGTGACACCGTCAGGCTTGATGCCGACATCACCGCACCGGCTGGCGACTCACTTTCCGTTCAGGCTGGCGAGAGCATCATCCTCGACCTCAACGGCCGTTCCCTCACCATCACGAACCCGGCCATGAGTACCGCTGCCATCTTGGTACCCCCCACCTCTAGCCTCACGATCAATGCCTCCGGCGGCGGCGAACTCACCGCTACCGGTGGCCCTGATGGGGCCGGTATCGGAGGTAGCGCCCAAGGCGCGGGTGGCACCGTCACCATCAACGGCGGCACCATTACAGCGACCGGCGGCGCTTTCGCGGCCGGCATTGGAGGCGGGGTTGGCGTCGGGCAACCCGGAGGTGCTGGCGGCACCACCACGATCAACGGCGGCACGATCACAGCGACCGGCAGCGTCAACGGGGCCGGCATCGGTGGTGGCGGCACCGGTTCTGGCGACGGCGGCGCTGGGGGCACCACCACCATCAACGGCGGCACCATCACCGCAATCGGCGGCGGAGCCGGCATCGGTGGTGGCGGCGGTTCTGGCGGCGCTGGCGGCGCTGGCGGCACCACCACCATCAACGGCGGCACCATCACAGCGAGCGGCTTCGGGGCCGGCATCGGAAGCGGGGCCGGCAGCATCAGCCCGGGTGCATTGCAGGTCAACGGCACGCCTGACGTCGGTGCCGCAACCGATGGTGGCGGCCCTTACGCGGCGCCGATCACCAACCCCATAACACCACCGGCCGGCGTCGGCTACTCGGCTACCACGTCCACTCTCGGCAGCGCCGACACGGTCGAGTTGCGGTTCAACTACCTCATCACCTTTGCCGCGAATGGCGGCAGCGCCACCGTCCCCCAGACCATCAACGACGGCGACACTGTCTCTGTACCAGCCACTCCTACCCGCGAGGGCTTCACTTTCACCGGATGGACCTCGGGCGGATCGGCACACGACTTCACCGCTCCGGTCACCGGGCCACTGGTCCTCACCGCAGCCTGGGCTGCCATGCTCGCCGCAACGGGCGCTGACGTGACCTCGGCGGCCGCAGTCGCGTTCTTGCTCACGGCAGTCGGTGTGCTTCTGTTCGCACGACGCCGACGGGCAACTGCCCAGTCGGCCTAACACCGCCAAACGCTCGCCTCAACGCGTCTGGGGTTCGCCAACGAGGCCCGCGACAGGCATGCTTAACCCGTGACCGACACCCGAGCGCCCGCGACCGTGTCGCTCGAACGACTGCGGGCATCGCTCGCCGATGTCGGCCTCAGCCTGCACCTCGATGGCATTGTCGAGCAGCGCGAGGCCGCGGCCTCCGCCGTGCGGCAGATCGACGACTACATTCGCCCGCGGCTCGCTGACCTCGACGCTCCCCTGCTTGCGGTTGTCGGCGGCTCGACCGGCTCGGGCAAGTCGACCATCGTCAACGCGCTTCTCGGCGTCGCAACGACCCGCGTGGGTGTCATTCGCCCGACGACGCGGCAGCCGATTCTCGTGCACTCCCCCGTGGATGCCGGCTGGTTTGCGAGCGACCGCATTCTGCCCGGGCTCGCGCGCGTGCGCGGCCGGGTGAGCGCGCCGGGAACTCCCGCGAGCTCGGCGGGCGACACCCCCGAGGCCGCGCGCATCAGCGAGCTCATGCTGCTGGAGCACGAAAGCGTTCCGCGCTCGCTCGCGATCATCGACGCCCCCGACATCGACTCGGTCGCCGACGAGAACCGCGCGCTCGCCGCGCAATTGCTTGCGGCCGCCGACCTGTGGCTCTTCGTCACGACCGCCAATCGCTACGCCGATGCCGTGCCGTGGCGCTTGCTCGAGGGTGCCGCCGCACGGCAGATCACCGTGGGCGTCGTGCTCAACCGCGTGCCGCCCGGAGCCACCGACGAAGTGTTGCCCGACCTGCGCGCCATGCTCGCCGCGCGCGGGCTCGCTGACACGCCCGTGTTCACGATTGACGAGCAGCCCCTCGATGACCTCGGCATGCTGCCGGCGAGCGCGGTAGCCGGCCCGCGCGCGTGGCTCGAGGGCATTGCGGGCGACCGCGCATCCCGAGCCCGTATTGCGGCGCGCACGCTGAGCGGCGCCATCGGCGATCTCGACCAGCGGGTGGCCCGCATTGCGGATGCTCGACAGCAGCAACTCGACTGGCTCGACGGTGCCGAAGCCGCCGCCGACGCGCACTACCAAGCGGCGATCGACGCCGTGGATGCCGCGACGAGCGACGGTGCACTGTTGCGGGGCGAGGTGCTCGCGCGTTGGCAAGACTTTGTTGGAACATCCGATGTGTTTCGCAAAATCGAATCGTGGTTCTCGCGCACGCGCGACAGCGTCACCGCGTGGGTCACCGGTAAGCCGAGCCCCGTCATCGCGGTCGAGACGCAGATCGAGACCGGGCTGCAGGCCGTCATCGTTGACCAAGCGGGGCGTGCGGCCGCCGCGGCGTGGGCCGACCTCGAGCGAACGCTGCCCGGCCGCATGGTCGCCGAGCTCAACCCTCAGCTGGCGGCCGAAAGCCCCCAGCTGCGCGACCGCGCCTCGGCGATGATTCGAGAGTGGCAGGGCGCGCTCATGCAGCTGATCCACGACAACGCGGGCAACAAGCGCATTCGGGCGCGCGTCGTGTCGTTCGGCCTCAACGCCGTGACGGTCGCGCTCATGATCGTGGTGTTCGCCTCGACCGGCGGACTCACGGGCGGCGAACTCGCCATCGCGGGCGGCTCGGCCGTCATCGGCCAGAAGCTGCTCGAGACGATCTTTGGCGAAGACGCCGTGCGCAGGCTCGCGGCCGAAGCCCGGCTTGACCTGCAGCGGCGGGTTGAGGCGCTGTTCGACTCCGAGGCCGACCGCTTGGGCACCGCGCTCGAACCGCTGCGGTTCGGCGCCGAGCCCGCGGTGTTGCGACGCGAGTCACAGACCCTGCTCGACGATGTGGCGCGCGCGGCGGCCGACGCATGAGCGCTGCGCTGAGCCCAGGGGCCACGCCATGAGCGCGGCCAAGCCGACCCTCGACGAGCGCATCGCCGCTCTTCGCACGGTGACCGAGGCGGGGGCGGGGCGCATCCCGAGCGCTATCGGCGACGAAGCCGCTGCACTGTTGCAGCAGGCCGAGGCGCGGCGTTCGCGTTCCCCCGAGCACACCGTCGTCGGAGTGTTCGGCGCGACCGGCTCGGGCAAGTCGAGCCTCGTCAACGCGCTCGTCGGCGACGAGGTCGCGAAGGCGCACGTGCGGCGCCCGACCACCTCGCAGGCCCTCGCCGTCACGTGGGATGCCACCGGCGCTGCCGAGCTGCTCGACTGGCTCGAGATTCGCGAGCGCGTCGAGCGCACGCAGCCCGTCGACCCGCGTGCGGGCAAACTCGTGCTCGTTGACCTGCCCGACGTCGACTCGATCGAGGCCGGCAACCGCGCCATCGCCGAACGCCTCGCCGGTCAGGTGGATGCCCTGCTCTGGGTCGTCGACCCGCAAAAGTATGCCGACGACGTGTTGCACGCGCAGTTCATCGCGCCGCACGCACGACACGCGGAGGTCACGCTCGTCGTGCTCAACCAAGTGGATTTGCTTGCGGCGCGAGACCGCGCATCCGTCGTCGCGTCGTTGCAATCGATCGTGTCGCGCGACGGCCTGCCGCGCGCCCGCGTGCTCTCGGTGAGCGCGCGCACCCTCGAGGGCATCGACGCGTTGCGGGCGGCGATTGGTGACCTCGCCGCCTCGAAAGCCGTGCGCGATGCGCGGCTGACCGCCGACGTGCAGACGCTCGCAGCGCGCATCGACGACCCGGGCTCGGCAGCTCGCCTTGACGCGAAAGCCGCACTGCGCGTGCGCGACGAGGTCGGCACCGCCGCGGGCGTCGAGGTCGTCGCGGCCGCCGTCGCGAGTTCGTACCGCAAGCGCGCCGCACAGGTCACGGGCTGGCCCCTCGTCTCGTGGATCGGCCGCCTGCGAGCAGACCCGCTCACGCGCCTCGGACTCGGGCCCAAGCGCCGCGGCTCTGACAAAAACGACGACCCCGACGTGCACCGCACGAGCATGCCCCTGCTGAGCGCCGGCGCTCAGGCGAAGCTCTCACTCGCCGTGCGCTCGTTTGCCGACACCGCGGCCACAGGTCTCGCTGGCCCGTGGAAGGCCGCCGTGCGCATCGCCGCCGAAGGAGCGCTCGACAAACTGCCCGCCGACCTCGACCTCGCGATCGCGCGCACGAGTTTGCCCGCCCGTGGTTCATGGTGGTGGGCGATCATCGGCATCGTGCAGTGGGTCACGATCGTGGCCGGCGTGCTCGGAGCCCTCTGGCTCGTCGGGGCCTCACTGCTTCCGACGTTCGGGATGCCCACTCTGCTCATTCCGCGCGTCGAGTCGGGCCCGCTCGCGGGCTGGGCTATTCCGACGCTCGTGATCATCGCGGCCGTGCTCGTCGGCGTGCTGCTCGGCATCATCTCTGCCGTGCTCAGCGCGCTGACCGCTGCCGCGCGTCGGCGCCGCACGCGCAAACGCTTGCTCGCATCCGTCGACGAGGTCGTGCAGCGCGACGTGGTGCAGCCCGTCACTGCCGAGCTCGATCGCGCGCGCGCCGTGGCCGCGGCGCTCGGGGTTGCCCGCCGCTAGGACTACCCGACTCCGGCGAGCAGGGTCGCCCACGCCGCGTCGTCGGGGGCGCCGAGGGCCGCGCCGTAGCCAAGCCAGCTTGGCGCGGCAAGAGTGCCCGACACACTGCAGAAGACGTGGACGGGGTCAGACGGCGTGCCCGATACGCCGATCATCGCGTGCCAGATGCCGTCGACTTGCTCGACTCGACTTCCGCTCAGCGGCGTGTATACGAGGGACCCGGGCGCAACACCCTCGAACTCGACGTAGGGCACTGTCTGAGTCTTGCACAGCTCGTAAACCTCGTTCGCTGTGAGCGACGAGGCTGGGGCTTCCTCTGCCGGCTCTGCTGCCGCCGTCTCGCTGGGGGTGGGAGTCGGGGTGGGAGTACTGGCAACCGGCGACTCGACCGGCGCGCTCGCTGACGGCGACGCGCTCGGGGTTGGTGCGCATCCCGCGGTGATGATCACGGCGAGTGCGATGACGATCGCAGCCTGACTCTTCTTCATGGCGCAATGCTAGGGACTACACCGACCGTTGTCGATGAAAGAGCGAACGGGCGGGGCCTTCTGGCCTCGCCCGTTCGATAGCCCGACTACGCGGGAAGATCGCGCCCACGGAAGGGTGCGCCGATGAGTCGCGAGATGAAACACACGTTAGCTGCGCCGGCGTAGAAGAACACGCCTCCGACGAGCACGAGCGCAACACCGCCCACGATCGAACCGACGTCACCCGCGAGAGCGAGCACGATGCCCAGCACGATGAGGGCGAGGCCGGCAACGATGCGCAAACCGCGGCCGAGCGGACCTGACATGAAACGAGCAAACGCCATGAGCATCTCCTTACTTGCGTGACGCGGTGTTGCCCGCGCCGAGAGGGCCGCAGCGTTCGCAGCGGCCGCGCACGACGATTCCGTCGCGAACGAGGTTGCGCCCCAGCTGACCCTGAATCAGATCGATCGTGGAGTCGGGGAGGGCGATGTCGAGGATGCCGCCACACACCGTGCACACGAAGTGGTCGTGTGCTTCGGGTCGGGCGTCAAGAACGACCTGGCGGCCATCGGAGGGAGCGAGGCCGATCTCACCGCGCTCGACCATGCGGGCCGTGATGCGGTGCAGTGATGTCAACCCGAGTTGGGGCAGCTGGTCAGTGATCGCTGCGTAGAGCTCGAGGTTGGTCGCGTGCCCGAGCCGGCGCAGCGCGGTGAGAACCGTGTCGGTCTGGATCGTTGTGGGCATGGCCTGAGTTTAGTGTTAATAATTAACAGTTGTCAATCATTAACAATTGCCAATCAGAAGCCAAGCTGCAGCACCATCAGCCCCGGCCAGACGGCGAAGAGCACCGTGACCGGCAGGATGAGGAACACGAGGGGCACGAGCATGGCCACCTCGCGGGTTCCGGCGGCTTCGAGCAGGCGCCGCTTCGACTCGTCACGTGCATCGAGGGCGTGGGCGCGCAGCACCTCGGCGAGCGGAGTTCCGCGGTCGAGGGCCGCGAGCACCTGATCGATCAGCCTGCCGACCGCGGGCACGGCGAGGTCGTCGCGCAGTTCGGCGAGGGCGAGGGCGAGCGGCTGACCCGCGGCGGCGCGCTGCACGACGCGGTCGAGTTCGCCCGCCAGCTCTCCCGACCCGGTGCGGGCGACGCGACGCAGCGCCTCGAGGATGCTCTCGCCGGCTGCCACGCTGAGGGCGAGAAACTCGACCACCGTCGGAAACTCTTCGGCGATGCGCGCCGCGCGTCGGCGGGCGGTGCGCGCGAGCAGGGCATCCGTCGCCGCGATGCCGCCTATGCCGCCCGCCGCCACCGCGCCGATCGCCGCCGGAACGAAGGGCACGCCGTCGCGCGCCACGAGCACCGCGAGGGCGATTCCGGATGCCGCGCCGAGCAGCGCTCCGAACAACTGCCGGGTGCGGTGCCCCTGAACAGTGAGGGCCGAGCCCGATTGCCGCAAGCGCGTGCGGATGACCGCCTCACCCCCGAGCACCGCGTCGAGCATGCCGCGCGCGGACTCGGCGGCCGGGGCGAGCAGGGCCGAGATCACGGGTAGTGGGTCACTGCGCCGCGTCGAGGTCATGGCGCGCGCTTCTGCCGAGACGTCAACAAGGTACGGCGCGAGGCGCGAGGCGAGTCGCGGGCGCCCGAACCGCGGAGCCGTCGACACCAGCAACCACAGACCCAGGCCCAACCCAAGACCCGCGAGCAGCGCGGCCCCCAGCAACGGCGTCATCGGAACCACCGCCCCTCTTCGGGCAGCCGCCCGAGCGCGATCATGAGCCTGTATGCCACGAGCGTCGCGGCGAGCCCGCCCACGACGAGCACGGCACCGCCCGCAGAGTTGTAGGCCGCGGCGGCTTCGGGGCGCGTGCCGAGCATGAGCAGCACGATCCACGGTGCGACGACGCCGAGGCGCGCAGCGGTGCGCACCCACGATTGGCGCGCGTCGACCTCAGAGCGCACCGCGGCATCGGCCCGCAAGTAGTGCGAGAGCGAGCGCAGCACCGTCGGCAGCTCGGTTCCGCCGACCTCGCGCGCCATGCGCACGGTCTCGATGATGCGGTCGGCCACCGGGTCGGCGAGCGTTGTCTTGAGAGTGTCGAGGCACTCGGTGAACTGCGCCGTTCGCAGGTAGTCGCGCCGAAACGCGCGGAACGGCGCGCGCACGGGCTCGGGCGCGCTGTCGGCGAGCGCCGCGACCGCTTGCGGCAGGCTCAGCCCCGCGCGCACGCCCGAGAGCAGGTGATCAACGACGTCGGGCCACACCGCTCGCAACGCCCGGCGGCGCGCAGCGGCGCGCGCTCGCAGCACGAGCACGGGAATCGTCGCCGCAACGACCGCCGCAACCGGCGCGAGGGAGACGACCGGAACGAGCAGCAGGGTCAGTGCTCCCCCGGCGATGCCCGCCATGGCGATGACGCCGACGAGCACGAGAGGCGAGACGCCGGGTACCCCCGCGCGTGCAAGCAGGTCAGCGAGCGGGGCGAGGGGATCACGGCGTTGCGCGCTCGGCTGGTCGCGTCGCGGCCACAGCCACGGCGACGCCACGAGCAACACGCCCGCCGCGAGCAGGAACCCGACCGCGAGCGTCATGTGCGTGCCCCGCGGTTGGATGCGGCGCGATCCCGCGCCGGTGCTTCGGGGGGCAACCCTTCGGGCTGCGCGGTCGCGGGCTGCGCGGTCGCGGGCTGCGCTTTCGCGGGCTGCGCCGACTCGCGCGCATCCCGCTGCAACAGGATGCTCGGGTCAAGCCCCGCGCCCACAAACCGCTCAGCACGGGCGGGCAGGGTGCCCGTCGGCTCGAGCACCCCGTCGCGCACGACGAACAGCGACTCGGCCTCGATGCCGCCCTGCACAACGGCACCCGTCGGAGCCACAATCTCGGCCACCCGGCGTGAGCCACCCTTCACGAGCTCGCAGTGCACGACGAGGTCGATCGCGCTCGCGACGGTGGGCACCACGAACGCCGAGTCGATGTTGCGGCCCGCCAGGAGTGGCAGGGTCGAGAGCTTGACGAGGGCATCCCGAGCGCTGTTGGCGTGGATCGAACACATGCCCGGAAGCCCCGAGTTGAGCGCGATCAGGAGGTCGAGCGACTCGGCCTCACGCACTTCGCCGACGACGAGGCGGTCGGGGCGCATCCGCAGCGCCTCTTTGATGAGGCGGCGCAGCGTGATTTCGCCCGTGCCCTCGAGGTTGGGGGTGCGGCATTGCATCGCTACGACATCGCCCGCCGAGAGGTCGAGCTCAAAGGTCTCTTCGACCGTGACGATGCGGTCAGTGGGGCGCGCGCTCGCGAGCATGGCGCCGAGCAGAGTCGTCTTGCCCGAGTGCGTGGCACCGCTGACGAGGATGTTGCTGCCGGCGAGCACGCTCATGCGCAGAAACTCCGCCGCGAGGGGCGTGAGTGACCCGAGCTCGACGAGGCGCGCGAGGCTGCGGATGCGCTGCGAGAACTTGCGCACGTTGACCGCCCAGTGTTGCCGCGTCACGTCAGGGATGACGACGTGCAAGCGCGAGCCATCGGGCAGGCTCGCGTCGACAAACGGACTACTCAGGTCGACCCGGCGGCCCGTGCTCTGCAGCATGCGCTCAACGAGCGTGCGCACCTGGTCGTCGGTGAGCGGAGCATCCACCCGCTCGGTCACCCCCGCGCGCGCAATGAAGACGGCGTCGGGAGCGTTGATCCAGATTTCTTCGACGGTGGGGTCGTCGAAGTAGGGCTGCAGCGGGCCGTATCCCGTGAGGTCGGCGAGCACGCGGCCGAGGGCAGCCTGCTCATCGCCGAGGCTCGGCAGACTGCCCGCGAGCGAGCGTTCGGCGTAGACCCGCAGCTCGTCGCGCACGAGACGCTCGGCCGCGGTCGGGTCGGCGCTCAAGTCGAGGCGCTCGGCGCGCACGCGCTCGCGAACGCGCTCGGTGATGACGCTGTGGGCGGCAGGCATGCTCGCCATTGTGGTGAGGGGCAATGACGGAGTTGCGTGACTCTCCACAAGCCGCATAACCCTAGGCTGGCGGCAAACCACGACGAGGAGGCCGCATGCTCGAGGCACTGGCCGCCGGAGCCGTGGGGCTCGGCGCCGCGAGCTTTCTCGTTTTGGGCGCCGCCATCGGTTGGTTCGTGCGGGTGCCCCCAGGAGTCGTGGCGGGTGTCATGGCGTTCGGCGCCGGCGCGCTCATCTCAACCCTCGCGTTTGAGCTCGTGGCCGAAGCGCACGCGGTGGGCGGGCTCGCCGCGACTCTGGCCGGGTTCGTGGGCGGCGCGGTCATCTACGTGCTCGCCGACCTCGCGCTCGCGCGCCAGGGTGCTCGAGCGCGCAAACAGTCCATTGCGCTGCAGAGCGAGCCGGGCGTTCACGCGGCCCCGGCCGCGGCCGCCAGCGCGAGCGTCGGGCTCGCCGTGGCCATCGGGGCACTGCTCGACGGGGTGCCCGAGAGCCTCGTGCTGGGGTTGTCGATTGCGCAAGGTGGCGTGGTGAGCATCCCGTTGCTGTTCGCGGTCGCCGTCTCGAACATTCCTGAGGGGCTCGCGAGCGCGGCGGGCATGAAGCACGAAGGTCGCAGCGCTCGCTACGTGTTTGGCGTGTGGGGCGGCATCGCGGTGATCTCGGGAGTCGCGGCAATGCTGGGCTTTGTCGTGCTCGTGAGCGCCCCGTCTGAAGTGATCGCCATCGTCACGACCATCGCCGCGGGAGGAATTCTGGCGATGATTGCCAACACGATGATTCCCGAGGCGTTCGCTGCCGACCGTTCGTTTACGGGGCTCTGGTCGGCACTCGGATTCGCGCTCGCGTTCGCGCTGTACCAGCTCGGCTAGAGCCGTTCAAGGCACATCACGCCTCGAGAAGTCGCCCCGTTTTCGCCTCGCGAGAGCACGTGGTCACACTCCAAACGGACATGAGCGAAAAGTGCGAGAAGGTTCTCGCAAAACTCGCTAGAGTGGGCGAGTGAAGAAGGTCCTTCTCGCGCAATTCACCGTTGCGCCCTCCGGCGCCGAGGTGGTTCGCCAACTCGTCGTCGAGTATGCGCACGCTGTTCGTGCCGAAAAGGGCAACCGACTCTTCTCTCCGACGACGCGCGTTGACGACCCGAACACCTACGTCATTTTCGAGGAGTACGAGAACGACGCAGCCTTCGCCATGCACCTCAGCACGGCACACTGCGCCGCCTTCAACGCCGCGATCGCCCCGTGGATCGACGGAGGCGCAACGACGCTCATCGACCTCGTTGACGTCGAATCAGCAGGCGGCGCACCCGATGAGTGTGCGCGCGTCTAGCTGCCGAGCGCTCTGCGCCCGTGCTCCCCTGGCGCTAGATACCGACCGTGTTCAGTCGAGCTCGTGCCGCCACGGCGGCTGCGCACCCGCGCGCGTGACCGTGATCGCCGCGCACCGCGCAGCAAAAGCCAGCAGACCATCAACGTCGATCGAGGCGAGCGCGCGATCGCGATCATCGCCGAACGCGTCGACGACGCCCTGGTCGACGAGCGCCGCGATCAGGCCCGCCATGAACGAGTCGCCCGCGCCGATGGTGTCGGCCACCTCGACGCGCGGCGGCGCGAACTCGACGACCCCGGCGCGCGAGACCGCGATGGTGGATGCTCCCCCGTCGGTCACCACGACGAGCGCGGGCCCCCGGCTCAAAAGATGCTGCGCCGCCTCAACAAGAGTCATCGAGTCGTAGGCCCAGGCCAGATCTTCGGCGCTCGCCTTGACCACCTGAGCGAGCGAGCAAAAGCTCTCAACCCGCTCTCGCACGAGCTCGACCGAACCCATGATCTGGGGGCGCAGGTTGGGGTCGTACGTCACGAACACGCCGTCGGCGTGAGCGCGAATGAGCGCGTCAACCTGGGTCGCCCCCGGCTCGAGCACCGTCGCGATCGAGCCCGTGTGAATGAGGCGCGTCGCGGGTGCGACGGCGAAAGAATCCGGCAGTTGCCAGTGCATGTCGAACACGTACGACGCCGAGCCTTCGGCGTCGAGCGTCACCGCTGCCGTCGAGGTTGCCCGGTCGACGCCTGTGACGGAGTGCACGCTCTGCACTCCGCTCGCATCGAGGTGGGCGCGCAACCACTCGCCGTGGGCATCCGCCCCCAGGTAGGTGACGACGTCGACGGCAAGACCTAACCGCGCCGCCCCGACGGCCACGTTGAGCGGGCTGCCACCCGCGTGCTCAACGACCGAGTCGCCCGAGCGCACGATGTCAACGATCGACTCGCCGACCACGCAAATGCGCGTGGCCGACGAGTCGTGAAGGATGCCCGCCGCCGTCACGCGTCAGTCGTGGGTTCGGAGTCAGCAGAGCCCGTGATCGCCGCGATGAGCGAGTCGGGAGTGAACTCTGACGTGGGGGCATCGCGCACGATGCGACCGAGGCGCAGCACCACGATGCGGTCGGTCACTTCGAGCACGTGAGGGAGCGTGTGCGAGATGAAGATGACGCCCAAGCCCTTGGCTTTGGCGGCACGGATGACGTTGAGCACCTCGCCCGCTTGGCGCGCCCCGAGGTGGTTGGTCGGCTCATCAAGAATGATGACCTTGCGTGCCCATGACACGGCACGGCCAATCGCGACCGCTTGACGCTGACCGCCCGACAGCGCCGAAACCGGACGGCTCGACGCGGGCACCGCGATGCCGACGCGCTCGAGGTCGTCGTGTGCCTCTTTCTCCATGCGGCGACGAGCGAGAAAGCCGAGTTTGCCCAGGATGCCCGGGCTCATGACCTCGCGACCGAGAAACAGGTTCTGCGACACGGTGAGGTGCGGCGCAAGGCTCGAGTCTTGGTAGAGCGTCTCGATGCCCGCCTCGAGCGCCTCGCGAGGCGAACCCCAGACGTGCTCGACGCCGTCGAGTTCAAGGCGACCGGAGGTGGGCTGGTGGGCACCCGAAAGAACCTTGACCAAGGTCGACTTTCCGGCACCGTTGTCGCCAACGAGCCCAACCACTTCGCCCGCGTGAAGCCGCAGGCTCGCCCCCGTCAGCGCCTTGACCGAGCCGTAGCTCTTCGAGACGTCGTGTGCTTCGTAGATCACGGTGTTCGTCATCAGCTTCGCCCATCACTCTTTCGCAGAACTTGAGCCGCCACCGCTGCAGCGATGAGCACGGCTACGACAACCTTCTTCCAGTCGGGCTCGACACCAATCATGATGAGCCCCGACTGAACCGTGAACAAGATGAGTGCGCCGATGACGACACCGGGCAGACGACCGATGCCACCCATGAGCGACACGCCACCGATGACGACAGCCGCAATGGCATCGAGCTCGCGGCCTGTTCCCGACGAGGGAGAGCCAGCTCCGAGTCGGATGTAGACATAGATGCCGGCGAGGCCAGCGAGGGCTCCCGACAGTGCGTAAACCCACGTGAGGTGGCGGGCAACGTTGATGCCGGCGGCGCGAGCGGCAAAGGCGTTTGACCCGATGGCGTAGGTGTAGAGACCGACGCGTGCCTTGTGAAGGTACAAGCCGAGCACCGTGACAACGACGATCACGACGACGAGCGCGGGCGACAACGGGTTCCACTGCGGCGAGAACGACGAGATGAGCGCGAAGTCGTTGGCGCTGCCGATGGGTGCGCCCTGCGAGATGACGACCGAAAGGCCGAGAGCGGCGCCCATGGTCGAGAGAGTTGCAATGAAGGGGACGATCTTCAAGACGTTGATCAAGAAGGCGTTGATGAGGCCCACGAGCAACCCCACCCCGACTGATACAGCGGCACCGACGAGCAGGCCGCCCCAGGCGTCCTGGCCTTTGACCGTCTGGTCAAGGCCGAGAACATTCGCCATCGTCCACGCGGCGACGACCCCGCTGAGGCCGATGACGGCCCCCACGGAGAGGTCAATGCCACCGCTGATGATGACGAAAGCCTGACCGACAGCAATCAAGACGATCGAGCCCCAGTCCGTGAGGATGTTGCTCGCCGTTGCAACCGAGAAGAACTTCGGTTCGAGGATCGTGAAGACGATGATGAGAATCACGAGCACTCCGAGAAGGAGGCTGCTCTGTGATGTCAGGGCATCGAACGCCCGTGCCTTGCGCGCCTCAGCGGCAGGGCTCGGCGTCACGCTGATCGCTTGACTGCTGTCGGTCATGGTGTGTGACTTTCGTTAGCTACGTCTGCGCCTAGTTGGCGACGTAGGTGTACTTGGCCAGGTCGGCCGCGGAGGTGTTGGCGTCGAGCGTAACGTTCGGGATGACGACCTCAGCAGGGGTCGACGTGGCACCCGTACGGATGAACTCAACAATGGTGCGGATGGCGAGACGCGCCTCTTCGGCCGGGTCTTGCGCGATGAGAGCCGTGAAGATGCCCGACTCGATCTTGGCGACGTTGTCGGGGTACGCGTCGTAACCGACGAGTCCGACCGTGCCCACGAGGCCCTTGGCCTCGAGCGCCGCAGCGGCACCCGACGCGTTCGTGCCGTCGATGGCGAAGATGCCGTCGAGGCCCGGGTACTTGGTGAGCCAGTTGTTCACGTTCGTCGCGGCCTTCTCGGGGTTTGACTCCGAGTAGGCAACGTCGACGATCGCAATGCCGGGGTACTCGGCCTCGATCTGCGCCGTAAAGCCGTCGAGACGACCCACGTTGGTGGTGGCGGTGGGGCTCGTCAGACCAACAACGACCTCGTAGCTGCCACCCTCTTCGTAGCCGATCTTGGCGGCGAGAGCGTCGGCGGCCTTGGCGCCACCATCGGTGTTGTCACCCGTGATGAACGTCAGCACGTTGCTGAGGTCGTCCACGCGCGTGTCAACGTTGGCAACAACGATGCCTGCGGCAACGGCCTTGTCGACCGAGGCCTGCAGGGCCACCGGGTCGGTCGGGATGAGAACGAGAGCGTCGGGCTGCTGCGCGAGCACGGCGTCGACGATCGGGATCTGGGTCTCGGCCGAGTAGTTGGCCGGGTCACCCTGCCAGATGAGCTCGACGCCCTGAGCGGCTGCCTCTTCTTCAGCGCCGACCTTCATGGCCTGGAAGAACGGGTCGGACTCGGCGCCCATGACGAACGCGATCGAGATCTCCTCGACGGCGGGCTCACCGCCGGTTTCTGTGGTGGTGCAACCGGTGATGGCGATCGAGGCGGCAGCAAGGGCGCCGACAACCGCGACTGTGCGGAACGGGGTCTTCATGCGATTCTCCAGTGGTTGAGTCGCGACTCCGTGCCGAACGCTGTACGGACGTCGTTGTCGCGAAAAGGTGTTGGATGCGAGAACGTTCTCGCACTTGAGACGCAATGATTACACTCAGAAGCGTCGAACGCAAATCTTTTCGTGCGACACGCCCATCGACCCAAGGAGTCGTGCCGCTGTGCAGAAGCCGAGCGCTCCCACCATTGCCGACGTTGCCGCGGCAGCGGGCGTGTCGTTGGCTACGGCATCCCGGGCCCTCGCTGGCTACGGCCGCGTCGCCGCCGCGACGATCGATCGCGTGCGCGACGCCGCCGACGGGCTGGGTTATCGACCCAACGAACTAGCGCGCTCGATGCGCATCGGGTCGACAACGACGATCGGCCTCGTGGTGATCGCCGACTTCACCAACGCCTTCTTTGATCGTGTGACGAAGTCGATCGTCGACACCGCGCGGGCCAACGGCTACCAGGTGATCATCTCGAACACCGATGAAGAGATCTCGGTCGAATTCGCCGCCGTGCAGACGATGCTCGACAAGCAAGTCGACGGCATTCTCGTGGTGCCCTCACTGCATGAGAACTCTGACCATTTGCTTGCTGATCAGGTAAATGGCAAGCCCGTCGTGCTTCTCGACCGCTACACGAACGATGCGCGGCTGAGTTCGGTCACGACGGATGACCGCCTCGGCACACGCCGAGCTGTCGACGAATCGATCGCGCTCGGGCACCGGCGTTTGGGGTTCTTGATCTCCACGGTCGGCGTCGATGGCTTCACCGATCGGCAGCCCGAGGCCATGATTTCAACCGTGCGCGAACGCGTCGAAGGCTTTCGCGCGGGGGCCATCGTTGCCGGCGATCGCGTGCTGTCAGAGCAGTGGCGGTTCGCGCAAGACTCTGCTGAGGCCGCCGAAGGCGCGATCGCCTCGATGCTCGACGAACCCCACCCGCCGACGGTCGTGTTCTGCTCGAACAACGACATGCTCATCGCATCACTGCGCGTGATCGCCCAGCGCGGGATGCGCGTGGGTCACGACATCTCGATTGTCACGGTCGACGACAGCCCGTGGGCCTCGGCGTTCTCGCCGGGCATCGCGGTCGTGGCACGCCCCGTCGAAGAGGTCGGAGAATATGCCGTTCGCCTGCTTCTCGAGCGCATTGCCGACCCCGGTCACGAGCCCGTGACGATCACCCTGCCGACCGAGTTCATCGCGCGCGGCTCGCTCGCTCCGCCTCCTGCCAGCTAGAGCGTCGAGCGCCACAAAGAGATCCGCTGCCGGGCGGCCACCACAGCGCCCGGCAGCGGAAGTAGGTGAGTACTAGCCCTTCGGAATGAAGGTGTACTTGGTCGTGAGGTATTCGTCAATGCCCTCGAGCGAGCCCTCACGGCCGATGCCCGACTGCTTGACGCCACCGAAGGGGGCCGCCGCGTTGGAGATGACGCCCGCGTTGAGGCCCATCATGCCCGTCTCGAGGCGGTCGATCATGCGCATGCCGCGGCCGAGGTCTTGCGTGTAGACGTACGAGATGAGCCCGTACTCGGTCGCGTTGGCGAGCTCGACAGCTTCGTCTTCAGTGTCGAAGGGAACGATCGCGAGCACCGGGCCGAAGATCTCTTCCGTGAGCAAGCGCGTGCCGGCGGCGACGCCGGTGATGACCGTCGCCGGGTAGAAGTGGCCGGCGCCATCGGGAATCTGGCCGCCCGTCGTGACGGTAGCACCGCGCGACACGGCATCCTCAACCAGCTCGTGCGAGCCCTTGACGGCGTTGTCGTCGACGAGCGGGCCAATCTGCACGCCGTCTTCGGTGCCGCGGCCCATCTTCATGGCGGCGACGCGCTCGGTGACGCGGCGGCTGAACTCGTCGACAACGTCGCGCTGAACGAGGATGCGGTTTGCCGCCGTGCAGGCCTGGCCGATGTTGCGGAACTTGGCGAGCATGACGCCGTCGATCGCCTTGTCGAGATCGGCATCGCCGAAGACGACGAAGGGGGCGTTGCCGCCGAGCTCCATCGAGGTGCGCAGAATGCCGTCGGCGGCCTGCTTCATGAGCACGCGACCGACCTCGGTCGAGCCCGTGAAGCTGAGCTTGCGCAAGCGCGGGTCGGCAATGACCTCGGCCGAGAGCGCACCCGACTTCGCGGTCGTCACAACGTTGACGACACCCTTGGGCAGGCCCGCGTCTTCGAGCGTCTTGACGAAGTACATCGTCGTGAGCGGCGTCAACGCGGCGGGCTTGATGATCGACGTGCAGCCCGCGGCGATCGCGGGGGCGATCTTGCGGGTCGCCATCGCGAGCGGGAAGTTCCAGGGCGTGATGAGGAACGACGGGCCAACCGGCGCGTGCGAGACCACGATGTTGCCGGTGCCCTCGGGGTTCGAGCCGAAGCGCCCGTTGATGCGCACGGCCTCTTCGCTGAACCAGCGCAAGAACTCGGAGCCGTAGGTGACCTCGCCGCGCGATTCGGCGAGCGGCTTGCCCATTTCGAGCGTCATGAGCAGGGCAAACTCGTCGGCTCGTTCGGTCACGAGCTCCCAGGCCTTGCGCAGCAACTCGCCACGCACGCGAGGCGCGGTCGCGGCCCAGCTGGCCTGGGCGGCGGCCGCGGCATCCATCGCCTTCTTGGCGTCGGCAACCGAGGCACTCGCGATCTCGGCGATCACGTTTCCGTTCGAGGGGTCGCTGACCGTCATGGTCGCGCCACCCTCAGCGTCGATCCACTGGCCGTCGATGTAGAGGCCGCGGGGAACCTTGGCGAGCAGTTCTGCTTCGGTGATCATGAGAGTCCTTGAGTGAGTGGTGGCCGTGCTCAGTGGGGTCGCGGGTCTAGTTGGCGGCGAGCGCTTCAGCGATGACGCTGATGCCTTCGCGCAGCAGGTCGTCGCCGATCGAGAGCGGCGGCAGCAAGCGGATGACGTTGCCGTCAGTGCCGCACGTGAGCACGATCACGCCATTGACGTGGCAGTGCTTGGCGACCTTGCCGGTGAGGGCGGCGTCGGGCTTGCCGTGGGCGTCGACGAGCTCGATCGCCATCATGGCGCCGCGTCCGCGAATGTCGCCGATGCGGGCATCCGTCGACTGCAGGGCGGTGAGCTCGTGACGGATGATCCCCTCGAGCTCGAGCGCCCGCGCGAGCAGATCGTGCTCGTCGTAGGCCTTGAGCGCACCGAGAGCCGCGGCAGTGGCAATGGGGTTGCCGCCGTAGGTGCCGCCAAGGCCGCCCGCGTGCACAGCATCCATCATCTCGGCCTTGCCCGTGACGGCCGCGAGCGGAAGCCCGCCCGCGATGCCCTTGGCAAGCGTGATGAGGTCGGGAACAACACCCTCGTGTTCACTGGCGAACATCTGGCCCGTGCGCGCGAAGCCGGTCTGCACCTCGTCAGCAATGAAGACGACGTTGTTGGCGTTGGCCCACGTCTGCAGCGCCGGCAAGAAGCCCTCGGCGGGAACGACGAAGCCGCCCTCGCCCTGAATGGGCTCAATGATGATGGCTGCGATGCGGTCGACACCGATCTGGCGGTCCATCATGTGGATCGCGCGCTCGGCGGCTTCAGCACCGCTCAGCCCGTCACGGTAGGGGTACGACATGGGCGCGCGGTAGATGTCGGGCGCGAACGGTCCGAAGCCGGCCTTGTAGGGCATGGCCTTGGCCGTGAGGCCCATCGTGAGGTTGGTGCGGCCGTGGTAGCCGTGGTCGAACGCGACGACCGCCGACTTGCCGGTGTAGTAGCGCGCGATCTTGATGGCGTTCTCGACGGCCTCAGCGCCCGAGTTGAAGAGTGCGGTGCGCTTGGTGTGGTCGCCAGGCGTGAGGCGGTTGAGGGCCTCGGCCACCTCGACGTAGCCGTCGTAGGGCGTGATCGTGAAGCACGTGTGCGTGAAGCGCTGCACTTGCTCAATGACCGCCGCAGTCACGTGCGGGTCGGCATTGCCGACGTTCGTGACGGCGATGCCCGAGCCCAGGTCGATGAGCGAGTTGCCGTCGACGTCGACGATGACGCCGCCGCCCGCGGCTGCCGCGTAGACGGGCATCATGGTGCCAACACCGGCAGAAACAGCCGCCTGCTTGCGGGCGATGAGCGCTTCGCTCTTCGGGCCCGGGATGCTCGTCACGAGTCGACGTTCTTGCGGCAGGCTCGGCCCGCCCTGCAGCGTCGGGGCATCAATGGTCATGCTCATTGGGCAAGAGTACGACCGCGCGGGTCGCCTGCGCATGTACGAGCTGTACATGAACCCCGAATGCGCTCGACGCCTTGTATAGCGGCGCGGTAGGGTTCCTCTCAGCCCACTCCCCAATCGAAGGAAGCCCGATGCCCGTCACGCTCGACGCCGTGCTCGCTCGACGCGAGCTCGACTTGCGGCTCATCTGGGCCGACGAGGCGGCCCGCGCGCGACCGTGGGGCTGGGTGCACTCGAGTGACCTCGTCGACCCCACGCCATTTCTCTCACCGGGCGATGCCTTGCTCACGACCGGCACGCAATGGGCGAGCGACGACGACATCGCTCCGTGGGTTGCGCGCCTCGCCGCGGCCGGCGTGCCCGCCGTGGGTTTCGGCACCGAAGTCATTCGCGATGGCACGCCCGAGGCCCTCACCGAAGCGTGCACCGCACACGGCATCGCGCTGCTCGAAGTGCCCTACCGCACGCCGTTCATCGCCGTGGCCCGCGCCGTCGCCGACCTCGAGACTGACGAACGTTTCGCGCGCGTGCGCTGGACGCTCGAAACACAACGCGCGATCGCCGTCGCTGCCCTGCGCCCCACGGGCCTCGCCGCGGTCGTCGCCGAGCTCGCACGGCGCATTGGCGCCGAGGTAGGCATCGTCGACCCCAGCGGTAGCGTGCTCGGCAGCACTCCACCGACGGCCGTGCTCGACGAAGCGCTCGCCATGTTGAGCGCGGGCCGACGCGCCGCCCGCACCCTCGACGACTGGAACCTGCAGACCGTCGGCGCCGCCACCGCCCTCACGGGCGTGCTCGCGATTGGCCCCGGCTCAGTGCACGACGACGCCGAGCGCGCCGTCATCACGAGCGTCGTGGCCTTGGCGGGCCTCGCGGGAATTGCTGATCGGGATGCCCACGCCGCGTCAGCCGCCGACACCGCCGCGCGCCTCGCGGCTCTGAGGTCGGCCGTGCAGGCGGCACTCGTCGCCAGCGAGCCATCCGCCGCCGTGGTCGCCGAGCCACTCGACCCCAGCGATCCCGCCGCGCTCGTGCAACCTCTACTCGAGCACGACGCCGCGACCGGCGACGACCTCGTCGGCACCCTCGGCACCTGGCTGCGGTGCGATGCCGTGGCCGAGGCGGCGGCGCTGCGGTTGGGCATCCACCGCCACACCGTTCGCGCGCGCCTGCGGCGCGCGGCCGAGCTGCTCGACCGCGACCTCGACGCGTTTCCGGCGCGGGCCGAGGTGTGGGCGGCGCTACAGGCCATCGGGCGCGTGTAGAGCCCGCGCTCTAGACTGGCGGCACCAGCGGGAGTGGTGAAATGGCAGACACGCAGGATTTAGGTTCCTGTGCCTTCGGGCGTGAGGGTTCAAGTCCCTCCTTCCGCACAGAGTCAGTAGACCCCGTTATGCGGCGGGGACGCGCCGCCTCACCAGCGGAGGCACGCCGAGCAGCACAATCGCGAGCAAGATGACGGCGAGAGCTGCAGAGCCCATGGCCGTGGTCGAAACCGTAGAGCCAGTCGCAGCGAGCTCGGGGGCAGCATTCGCATACGACGACACGTAGATGAGGTCGTCTGCGCCGAGAGCGCCCCTCCAGATGGCCGTGATCGTTGTGCCGTCAGTGACGACGCGTGAACCAAACACTGAGCTCATGGTTGACGTGACCGCCTGAACTGCTGCCCAGGTGACTCCCGCGTCGGTCGACATCGCCGCGCCCACACCCCGAGCACCCGAGGTCTGATCGTTCCACACGGCGGTGGTGACGCCGCCGCCGCTCGCGAGCATCGGGTTCTGAACCTTACCCGGCAGGCCAGACACGGCGACCGGAGCCGACCACGTCACACCGTCATCCGACGAGACCGCGCTGAGAACTTGGGTCAGCCCGAGCACGTCGAGGGGGTCGGACTGTTCCCACACCACGGTAATGGTCGTGCCGTCGGTGACGACTTGTGAGCGATAGGCCGTCATGCCGACCGCCGACAGGTACGTCGGCGCCGTAAAGGTGAGACCGCCGTCGCTTGACGACGCCACCTGCGCACGCAATCGGCTTCCGTCTGTGCCGTGCCACGCGATCGTCGTGACCGAACCGTCTGTCGCAATCTGCGGAAGAAAAGCGTTGAGTCCGGGAACAGACACCGTTAATGGAGTCGAGAAAGTCGCGCCTCCATCAGACGACCACGCGGTCTGGATCGCCGAGCTGGAGAAAAACTGCGCCCGCCATGCCACGGTGATCGTCGTGCCGTCGGTGACCAGCACCGGATCGCTCGACCCGAGCGATGACGCCGAAACAACAAGCGGAACACTCCAGGTGAGTCCACCGTCGCTCGACGACGCCACCGCGATCTCGTCAACGGCGCCACTTTGGGCCTCCCAGGTTGCGGTAATCGTGGAGCCGTTCGTCACGACGCTGGGTTGATACGCGAACCCCCCGGTGGCCGAGATGACCACGGGCGTGCTCCAGGTCGCGCCGTCATCGAGCGAGTGGGCTGACTCGATGACCGACGACGATCCATCGTCGGAGTACCACACAGCGGTCACGCGTGCACCGTCGGTAGCCACGCGCGGAAAGAAGCTGCTGATAGCGCCCGACGTGAGCGGCACAGCAGCGCTCCAGGTTGCGCCGTCATTCGCAGAGGATGCGCTGTAGATGCGTGACACGGTGCCATCAAAGGCTTGCCACACCGCCGTGATCACGTCACCACTCGTCACGATGTCTGGCTGCGCGGCCGAGGGTCCGGCTGGCGACACCGAGACGGGAGGGCTCCACGCTCCGCCCGCGGCGAGCGCCACACTCGCGGGCGCGCCGACGAGCAGTGCTACCAGGGCACCGGCCGTCAGAAGGGAATTCGCACGCATGTCGGGCCTGCTTCTATCGCGTTCGCAGTGGGAGTCTCTGCGAGATTCAACACCAGTGCTCGAAGCGTACGTCATTCAGCTTCTCGAGACGATCTCGGCGGGCGGAGGCTCTCTCGCGCCCACAGGTGTACGGGCTCTGGGGGCGTTACTCTGAGATACCTGCTACCTCCTACGACATTCGGAGCCGCCCAATGATGCCCATGGACCTCGGACTCTTCGACGTCGAAGCCTGGATCACGGGCGCGGGCCAGTGGGGCCTGCTGCTTGTGTGCGTCATCGTCTTCGTTGAGACCGGCCTGCTCATCGGGTTCTTACTGCCGGGCGACACACTGCTGCTCATCACCGGCATCTTGACCTTCACCGGTGTGATCCCGCAGCCGATCTGGGTCGTCGTGCTGAGCATCTTCGTTGCCGCCGTCTTGGGTGATCAGTTGGGCTACTACATCGGGCTCAAGGGCGGGCCACCGGTCTTCGAACGAAAGTCGGCGGGGTTCTTCAGCAAAAAGAGCGTCGCGCGCACTGAGTACTTCTTTGCCCGCTACGGCGGTTGGGCCGTCACGATCGCTCGGTTCATTGGCGTTGTGCGCACCATTGCCCCGGTCGCCGCGGGCGTGGGCAAGATGCCCTACCGCAAGTTCTTGTTCTTCAACGTGCTCGGCGCCTTTCTCTGGGGTGTCGGGCTGCCGCTCATTGGGTGGTGGGCCGCACACATTCCCGGCGTTGCCGAGGTGGTGACCGAGTACATCGAGGTTGTGTTCCTCATCGTCATCGGTATGGCCGTGGCCGGCATCGCCTGGCACCTCGGCCACGAGCAGTGGGAAAAGCGCAAAGAAGCCAAGGCCGCAGCGGCAGGCGAGCCTGTGCCCGAGGTCGAGATCTGGGTTGACGAAGCCGCCCACGATGGTCGCCACGAAGTCGAGCACCACAAGGCCGGGTACGGCGTTGGCCCGCACGACGGCAAGCACGAGAAGAAGGCGCCGGGCGCGTAGCCGCGCAGCCGTCGCGCGCTAAAACGTCGGGCGCACGGCGCAATCGCGGTGGTCGCTAGCGCACTGGGTGGGCTAGCCGCCGAGCGCGAGCAACACGAGCAGGGTGACGTTGAGCGCGATGAGCAGGCCAGCGCACACGATGGCGAGGGCTGTCGTGAGCATCCGGTTGACCGATTCGCCCATGAGCGCGCGGTCGGCAGTCAGCCGCACGAGCGGAATGAGCGCGAACGGGATGCCGAAGCTCAGCACGACTTGACTGAGCACGAGGGCGAGCGTGGGGTCGACCCCGAGAGCCAAGATGGCCAGCGCGGGAATGATCGTGATGGCACGGCGCACGAACAGCGAGATGCGCACGCGCAGCAAGCCCTTCATGATCTCGGCGCCCGCGTAGGCGCCGACTGAGGTCGAGGCGAGTCCGCTCGCGAGCAGGGCGATCGCAAACAGCACGGCGACGGTGGGGCCGAGGCCGGCGGCGAGTGCGACGAACGCGCCCTCGAGGGTTTCGGTGCCCTCGACGCCCTGCAGGTTGGCGGCGGCGACGAGCAGCATGACGACGTTGACCGAGCCCGCGATCGCAAGGGCGATCGTCACGTCGATCTTGGTGGCGCGCAGCACCGTGGCACGCTCGGCACCGGCGGCAACCTGGCCGAAGCGGTCGCGCGTGAGGGCTGAGTGCGCGTAGATCGCGTGCGGCATGACCGTGGCGCCCAGGATGCTCGCCGCGAGCAACACGCTCTCGGTTCCGTCGAACCGCGGAAGCAGGCCGGCCGCGGCTGCCGCCGGATCGGGCGGCCCGATCACGAGCCCCGCGCAGAAGCCGATGACGATCACGAGAATGAGCCCGGTGATGACGCGCTCGAAGATGCGCACGCCGCCCTGGCGGCTCTGCACGACGAGGAGCAGCATCGACACGATGCCCGTGATGACGCCGCCGACGACGAGTGGCAGATCGAACAACAGATAAAGCGCCACGGCGCCACCAATGACCTCGGCGACATCGGTCGCCATGGCGACGAGCTCGGCTTGCCCCCAGTAGGCGAGCCGCGCCGGCCGCCGGCGAAAGCGTTGGCCGAGCGCCTCAGGCAGGCTCAGCCCCGTCACGATGCCGAGCTTGGCCGAGAGGTACTGGATGAGCCAGGCCATGATGTTGCCCGTCACGACGACCCACACGAGCAAGTAGCCGAAGAGCGCGCCCGCGGTCATGTTGGCGGCAACGTTGCCCGGGTCGAGATAGGCGACACCCGCGACCATCGCCGGGCCGAGCATCGGAACGATGATGAGGCCGCTGCGAGCGGCGGTCACGCGAGGGTCACGGGGCACGGCATCGGTCACGCTCCGACGATAGCACCGAGATTTCGGTGCGCCGAAATTTCAGACCTCGGGGCGTGGTTCGAGCCAGACCGAACCCGCGACGGCCGGCGAGACGACGACCTCGGTACCCGCGCGGCGCAACAGCGCAACCCCCGCGCCACCCTCAGGCGACTCCCCCACCCACACGGGCTCGTCGAGCGCGATGCCGAGTTGGTCGAGCACGCGCAGCACATCGGGGTCGCGGTCGCTGATGCGCACGACGCGGCCCGAAAAGCCAAAGGGCGCGTGGTCGAGGCGCACGGCATCCGGCCTGCGAAGGGAACCATCGGCGGCCGGAATGATGTCGCCGTGCGGGTCGCGCTGTGGATGCCCGAGCTCGACATCAATCGCATCGAGCAGTCGATCGCTCAGCGCGTGTTCGAGCACCTCGGCCTCATCGTGCACTTCGTCCCAGCCGTAGCCGTGCACGTTGACGAGCCACGTCTCGATGAGCCGGTGGCGACGGAGCATCGCGAGCGCACGCTGCTCACCCGCGGGCGTGAGCGTGATCGGGCCATACGGCCGGTGGTCGACGAGCCCGGCGGCGTGCAGCTTCTTGACCATCTCGGTGACGCTCGAGGGCGCGAGACCCAGCCGGGTTGCCAGCTGATTGGGCGTGATCGGGTCGGGCTGCCACTCGGTGTGCGAGTAGATCGTCTTGAGGTAGTCGTCGGCGGCATCGACCGTGGTGCGCGGCACCGTGCGGGCGATGGGCGGGGTCGACATGGCTCCAGCCTATGAGGCTGCGCCCGAGAACGCGGGCCGGTCTAGTTCGCGCCGTACCGCTCGGCGAGCACGCGAGAGAGCGCCGCGAACGCGCGGCCGCGGTGGCTGATGGCGTTCTTCTCGTCAGCGCTGATCTCGGCGCTCGTCACGGTGAGTCCCTCGGGAATGAAGATGGGGTCGTAGCCGAAGCCGCCGACTCCCGCGGCTTCGAGGGCGATCGTGCCGGGCCACACCCCGAGCTCGACGTGCTCGTAGGCGACACCGTTCTTGTCGACCTCGAGCGGGTCGACGAGGGCTGCCGCGCACGTGAACTGCGCGGCACGATTCGACTCGTCGCCAAGGTTCGTGAGCACGAGCCGCAGGTTCGCCGTGTCGTCGCGCTCACCCGAGTAGTGGGCGCTGTCGACGCCGGGGGCGCCGGCGAGGGCATCCACGCTCACGCCTGAATCGTCGGCGATGGCCGGCAGACCCGTGTGGGCCGCGGCGGCGCGTGCCTTAATGAGGGCGTTCTCGGCGAAGGTTCCACCGTCTTCGACGGGCGCGGGGCCGTCGTAGGGCAACAGCTCGAGAGCGGGCAGGGCGGCCCCGAGGATGCGCTGCAACTCAGCGACCTTGTGCGCGTTGTGCGTCGCGACGACGACTCGCACGCGGTTAGGCCCCGAGCACAGCACGCTGCTGCCCAGCCAGGTCGACACAGCCCGCGAGGGCGAGATCGAGAAGTGCGTTGAGCTCGGCGCGGTCGAAGGGAGCACCCTCAGCCGTGCCCTGCACCTCGACGAAGTGGCCCGAGCCCGTGACGACGACGTTCATGTCGGTCTCGGCGCGCACGTCTTCGACGTAGGCCAAGTCGAGCAGCGGAACACCGTCGATGATGCCCACGCTCACGGCACTCACCGAGTCCTTGAGGGCAACGGCCTTCTTGGCGATGAAGCCTTGCGCGCGACCCCACTCGATCGCGTCGGCGAGCGCGACATAGGCACCCGTGATCGCCGCCGTGCGCGTGCCACCGTCAGCCTGCAGAACGTCGCAGTCGATGACGATCGTGTTCTCGCCGAGCGCCTTCATGTCGACGACCGCGCGCAAGCTGCGGCCGATGAGGCGCGAGATCTCGTGCGTGCGGCCGCCCACCTTGCCCTTGACGGCCTCACGGTCCATGCGGTCGTTCGTCGAGCGCGGCAGCATGCCGTACTCGGCCGTGACCCAGCCTTTGCCCTTGCCGGTGAGCCAGCGCGGCACGCCGTTCGTGAAGCTCGCGGTGCAGAGCACCTTCGTGTTGCCGAAGCTAATGAGGGCGCTGCCCTCGGCCTGCGCGCTCCAGCCCCGCTCGATCGTGATGGGGCGCAACTGGTCGGCCGAGCGGCCGTCGGCGCGCTTCGTCGAGCCGAGGCCCGTGGATTCGGCGATCGTGGTCATGACGTGCCCTTCGGGGTTTGGGCCGGGATCGTCCCGGTGGGAAAAGACTCGACGTGCCCGATCTCGGGGCCGAGGAAGCGCGCGGCGAGCACCCGGAAGTGCTCGGTGTCGGGGCCCGTGGCTTCGAAGATGTGGCGGGGAGCATCCGTCGCCGTGGTTTCGAGGCCGTGCGCGACGAGCTGGCGGTAGACGTCGTAGGCGGTTTCTTCGGCGCTCGAGACGAGCGAGACCTCGGGGCCCATCACATACTGAATCGCGCCAGCGAGCAGCGGGTAGTGCGTGCAGCCGAGCACGAGCGTGTCAATGTCGGCAGCTTTCAGAGGGGCCAGGTACTCCTCAGCGACGGCGAAGAGTTCGGGGCCGCTCGTCACGCCGGCCTCGACGAACTCGACGAAGCGCGGAGCGGCCGCGCTCGTGAGGGTGATCTCGGGGTCGGCGACGAACGCGTCAGCGTAGGCCCCCGAACGAATCGTGCCCGCGGTGCCGATCACGCCGATGCGCTTCGTTCGCGTGCGCCGCACAGCCTGGCGCACGGCGGGCTGGATGACTTCGACCACGGGGATGCCGTGGCCTTGCTCGAAACGCTCGCGGGCATCCCGAAACATCGCGGCACTCGCGGTGTTGCACGCGATGACGAGCGCCTTGACGCCCTGGTCGACGAGCTCGTCCATGATGCGCAGGGCGTGCTCGCGCACCTCGGCGATGGGCAGCGGGCCGTAGGGGCCGTTGGCGGTGTCGCCGACGTAGATGAGGCGCTCGCGCGGCAACTGATCGATGATCGCGCGCGCCACGGTGAGGCCGCCGACTCCTGAGTCGAAGACTCCGATCGGCGCAGTGCTCACGGGGGCCAGTCTAGAGCGGGCCGCGAACTCTCTCTTGCTCCACGACCTGCTCGCGGTCGGCAAGCCGGCGCAGCCCCGCGAGCGGTTGCGCCATGCGGTGATTGCCACGGATGCTCGGCTCAACCCGATCCAAGAACGCCCAGTACCCCGCGGTGAACGGGCAGGCATCTGGGCCCACCCGCACTTTCGGGTTGAAGCGGCACGAGCCGCAGAAGTCGGACATTCGGCCGATGTACGCGCCACCGCTCGCATAGGGCTTGGTCGCCACGACTCCCCCGTCGGCCCACTGACTCATGCCGACGACGTTGGCCGGCATGACCCACGGCGTGCCGTCGACGAACGCGCCCTGAAACCACTCCGTGAGTTCAGCAGGGTCATACCCGCGCTGCAGAGCGGCATTGCCCAGCACCATGAGGCGCGGAATGTGGTGGGCATAGCCCGAGCCGCCGACCGTGTCGAGGGTGTGCGAGAGGCAGCGGGCATCCGTCGCCGATCCGTCGAGGGCCCACCAGTGCGCGGGCAGCGGCTCATGCGCGGCGAGCGCGTTCGAGCGCCGCGTGTAGTCGGGGCCGAGGTGCCAGTAGAGGTGCCAGACCCAGTCGCGCCAGCCGATGAGTTGGCGCACGAGGCCCTCAACACTGCCGAGTGGCGCGCGGCCCGCGGCGTATTCGGCCACGACGCGGTCGACGACCTCAAGCGGATGCAGCAGTCCGAGGTTTATCGGCACACTCAGGCGCGCGTGCGCCATCGTGTCATCGCCGAGCATCATGGCGTCTTCGTAGGGCCCGAAGTCGGTGAGCCGCGTCTCGACGAAGTCGTCGAGCGCGGCGAGCGCTTCGGCCCGGGTCGCCGCGAACTGGCGCGGACCGTCGCGGCCCAGAAAGCGCACGCCCTCGGCTTCAAGCCGATCGAGCTCGGCGCGCACTTCGGCGTCGATCTCGTCTTCGACCGGCCGCCACGGCGCGGGCAGGCCCAAGGTCGCGGCACCTTTCGGCGGCGACTGGCGGTTGTCGGCGTCGAAGCTGAACTGGCCGCCTTCGGGCTGGCCACCCTCCATGAGAATGCCGGTGCGCTCGCGAACCTCGCGATAGAAGCGATCCATGACGAGTTGAGTCGGTGTGCGGCCAGCGGCCCACGCGGCGAAATCGTGCTCACTCGTCACAAAGCCTCGCGACGGCAGGATGCTCGCTCCGAGCTCGCGCACCAGGCGCCGCGCGGCCCACGACGGAGGGTCGATCGACTCGAGCGTGCCGCCCGCGAGCCCCGCATCCGTCGATGCCATCGACGACAGCGCCGCGCGATAGCTGCTCGCCTGCACAAACGTGCCGCGCTCGCCCAACTCGCGCGCGCGGTGCCGCAGCGCCGTGAGGTACAGGTGCGCCTTCTGTCGGTGCGTGGGGCGGCGGCGGAACACTGCCGTGTTCTCGACGAGCACGATGGGTCCGCCGTCGTCGAACGCCGGTCCGAGCTGCTCGGCCGTGAGCCAGCGGGTGGGCGCGCTCGTCATGTGCCGAGACTAGGCGGCCCCGCCGCGCCTAGGCTGAGCGCGTGACGACCGCGCTGCGCACCGACCGCTATGAGCTCACGATGGTCGAGGCCGCCCTGCGCTCGGGCAGGGCTCACCGCGAGTGTGTCTTCGAAGTGTTCGCGCGACGCCTGCCGGGCGACCGACGCTACGGCGTGCTCGCGGGGACGGGGCGCGTGCTCGACGCCATCACCGCGTTTCGCTTCGGGATGCCCGAGCTCGACTTTCTCGCCGACAAGAGCATCGTCGACGAAGCCACGCTCGCGTTTCTCGCCGATTACCGGTTCACGGGTCACGTTGAGGGATACCGCGAGGGCGAGGTCTACTTTCCGGGCTCGCCCGTGCTCACAGTGCGCGGCACCTTCGCTGAAGCGGTGCTGCTCGAGACCGTCGTGCTGAGCGTGCTGAACGACGACTCGGCAGTAGCGACGGCGGCGGCGCGCATGGTCGCGGCGGCGGATGGGCATCCGATCGCCGAAATGGGTTCGCGGCGCACGGGCGAGTATGCGGCGGTCGCTGCCGCCCGCGCGGCCTATATCGCCGGGTTCAGTGCGACCTCGAACCTCGAGGCCGGGCGCACCTGGGGTATTCCGACAATGGGAACCGCGGCGCACGCCTTCACGCTGCTGCACGACTCAGAAGAAGAGGCGTTTCGCGCCCAGGTTGCCGCGCTCGGCACGGGCACGACGCTGCTCGTCGACACCTACGACGTGCGGCAGGGGGTCGAGACCGCCGTTCGCGTTGCGGGGCCGTCGCTCGGAGGCGTGCGCCTCGACTCGGGTGACCTACCCGCGCTCGTGCGCGAGGTGCGCGCGCAACTCGACTCGCTCGGCGCCACCGGCACGCGAATCACCGTCACGAGCGACCTTGACGAGCACACGATCGCCGCCTTGCGCGGCTCGCCGGTCGACGCCTTCGGCGTGGGCACCTCGGTCGTGACGGGCTCGGGGTCGCCCGCGGCGGGCTTCGTCTACAAGCTCGTCGCGCGCCGCGACAGCGGTGGGGACGAGTGGATGCCCGTGGCCAAGGCCTCGACCGGCAAAGCGTCGATCGGCGGAGCCAAGCGCGCTGAGCGACTGCTGCGCAATGGAGTGGCCGTCGCCGAACGCATCGTCATCGACGACGACCGCGACGGCCTGCCCGAAGCCGTAACCCCGGCGGACCTCACGGCGCGCCCGCTGACGGTCGCGCTCATGACCGATGGCAAGGCGGATGCGCGCTGGCTCGGCCCCGCCGGCGTCGCCGCGGCGCGCGAACACTGCGCGGCCGCGGTCGCCGAGCTGCCCGCCGCCGCCCTGCGCCTCAGCCGCGGCGAGCCCGCGCTGCCGACCCTCTCGGTCTAGACCCGCCCTCTCGGTCTAGACCCGCCCTCTCCGCCCTCTCCGCCCTCTCCGCCCTCTCCGCCCTCTCCGCCCTCTCCGCCCTCCCCTCGCCCGACCGCCCCGAAGCGAGACTCCCCCACACCACGCGCCCTCCGAAGCACACGCCCTCCGAAGCGCACGCCTTCCGAACCGCCGGCCTTCCGAGCCGCAGGCCTTCCAAAGCGCACGCCCTCCAAGCCGCTACGGTCGTCCCCTTGTCTTGCCGCTCACTCCCCAATCGAAGGAAAAGTGAGCGACTTTGGTCGAGATCTTCCTTCGATTGGGGAGCGTGCGGGGCGAGAGTGTGGCATGCGTGCGCAACGCGAGCGGTAGCGGCGCGAAATGGCGCCGGCCGCGGCAGGGCGGACGGACGGTGCGCGGCTGGGCTGGGCTGGGCTGGGCTGGGCTGGGCTGGGCGAAGCTGGGCGGGGCGAAGCTGGGCGGGGCGGGGCTGGGCGAGGCGGGGCTGGGCGAGGCGGGGCTGGGCGAGGCGG
>PNMM01000002.1 GCA_013823625.1 Microbacterium sp.
TGAGACCCTGCTCACCTTGAAGGCCCTGAATACCTTGCGGACCCTGCGGCCCAACAGGACCAGCCGGTCCGGCGGGACCAACAGCACCCGTCGCACCCGTCGCACCGGTAGCACCAGTCAGACCCTGCTCGCCCTGAATTCCTTGCGGACCAGCAGCACCGGTAGCACCGGTGGCACCCGTCGCGCCAGTGGCGCCAGTCGCACCCGTGAGACCCTGCTCACCCTGAAGACCTTGCGGACCCTGCGGCCCAACAGGACCAGCCGGCCCAGCGGGACCAACAGCACCCGTCGCACCAGTGGCACCAGTCAGACCCTGCTCGCCCTGAATTCCTTGCGGACCAACAGCACCAGTCGCACCGGTGGCGCCAGCAGCACCAGTGGCGCCGGTGGCACCCGTGAGACCCTGCTCACCCTGAAGACCCTGAAGACCTTGCGGCCCAACAGGACCAACCGGCCCAGCGGGACCAACAGCACCCGTCGCACCGTCAGCGCCATTCAGGCCAGGAAGACCAGCAACACCAGGAATACCCTGCACGCCTTGAATACCCTGCGGGCCGATCGGGCCAGCCGGACCAGCCGGACCAGCAGCGCCCGTAGCACCGGTCGCGCCTGTAGCCCCCGTCGCACCCGTAGCGCCGGTAGCCCCCGTGGCACCTGCTGGGCCTTGCACCCCTTGCGGGCCTTGTGTCTCAGGGTTGCTCAGGGTGGGCAGCTGACCACTGTCGTCGTTGACGATCAGCGGGCCGAAGACACCTGACGGCGAATCAACGGCCGGGGGACGAGTCGGCCCGGGCACAGCAACAGCGACGCCGAATCCCAGCTGAGTCCCCACAGCGATCGCTGCCGCGAGCGCTACGGCACGAAGAGTTCGCCCGGCGATCATTGGAGTATCTCCACCGTGCCGTCTTCAACGAGGGAGAACGATTCGCCTTCACCGGGCGCGTAGACCTCGACCTGGAATCCGAGACCTTCAAAACTGAAGTAGGTCGAGAGAGGCGCTTCGGGAGTCGTGACGATCAACGCACCACCCTGAGTGACGGTCGATGTCGCGCCTTCGCGCACTCCCGCCTGAACCAGGTTGTCGTAGCCATCAATGTTCGGGTAGGTCGCGACCGTCAGGAAGTCATCGCTCGGCTCGCCGAGCTCGGCACCGGCGGGCAAGTATCGAACGTAGAAGACTCCGGTGTCGGTGATGGTCAACTCGTATTGAACGCCGTCTCGGGGACCTGCCCAATAGACCGGTCCGTTCGCGGCGCCAAACACGCGCAACTCTTCTTCCGTCACGATTCGCGGCCACGAAACCGCTGCCGTCTGCTCAACGTCGGGCGTGCTGGGAGTCGTGGGGTTGAGCGCCTGCCACGCAAAGAATCCTCCGACGCCGAGTGCGGCGACCACGAGAGTGCCGATGACGACACCAAGAACGCGCGATCGGGTAGAAGAAGAGCGGGCCACGGGTTTCCTAACATCGGGTATGTCAGAGTGCGCAGTCAAGACACGGGAACGTCGGACAGGGGTCTCCAACGTGAACTTGTCAGAGTTTGTACGAATTTAGCGCGAATTCACCGACAATGGCGACTAATCCTTGGCCCCTATTCGGGCGACGCTGGGGAGCGGGCCACGTGATAGGCATCGGCGCAGCGAACTAGCCGTGCAGCTTACGTACCAGCGTGAGCAGAAAGAGTCGGGCGGTGCGCCCCGAGTCGCGCTCGTAGGCTCGATACTCGGGCCACTGTGACTCGAGGTGGCGCCACACACGATCTCGAGCATCCCCGTCGATGACGGATGCCCGCACAACGTAACGCCGCCCCCGCACCGTGATCTCGGCCTCGGGGTGGGCGAGCAAGTTGTACGTCCATGCCGGATGGCTCGGCGCAGCCCAGTTCGTGCCGGCGACGATCGCCCGACCGTAGCCGTCGGCCGTGTACATGAGCACGGTGTCGCGCGCGAGCCCGCTCTTGGCGCCGCGGGTCGTGAGAATGAGCGAGGGCACGAACACGCTGCTGATTTGCATGCGGCCGCCGGTGACGTCGGCGAGCATCCGTTCGATGGGGGGCATGACGCGCGGAGCCGCCCAGCGCCACACACTCGTGCGCGTGATCGCCGAAACGACGATGCGCACACCGCGCACGACGGGGTCGGCGGAGGGCAGCGGTCGAAGGTCAGCCACGAGGTACTCCTGCCGGATCGAGTTCGTTGGTCAAGGTCAGCAAGAACAGCCGCACAACGCGACCCGACTCGCGCTCGTAGGCGCGATAACCGGGCCACTGGCGCTGAATCAGCACCCACGCTGCCTCGCGCGCTTCGCGCTCGATGACGGATGCCCGCACCGCGTATCGCCGCCCCCGCACACTGATCTCGGCCTCGGGGTGGGCGAGCAGGTTGTAGGTCCAGGCAGGGTGCTGCTCGCGCCCGAAGCTCGTGCCGGCGATGATGGCGCGGCCGTCGCCGTTGGCCGTGTACATGAGCACCGAATCGCGCGGCACACCGCTCTTGGCCCCCGTGGTGGTGAGAATGAGCGAGGGCACGAGCAGCCCACTCAGTTGCACACTGCGTCCGGTCAGTGCCGCAATCGCGCGTTCGACGGGTGGCATTGCCCGCGGCGCCGCCCAGCGAAAAACTCGCGTGCGCGTGACGGGCGCGACGACGGCACGCACTGCGCGCACGACGGGGTCGGGCCGTTGCCCGCCGCCCGCGATCATCGCCCCGCCTCGAGCTCGCTCATCGACTCGCCTCGACGGCAGTCGGCAGGTTCTCGGCGATCCAGTCGTTCCACACTCGAACCGTACGCCAGCCTGTCCGCACGCGGTCGACGAGTTCTGGGCCGTGCATCCACGGGGCCGGTGCGTGTTGCGCGCTGATAGCCAGGTGCTTGAGGCGCAGCAGCTCGATTTTGGGGTGATCGATGCGGAAGCCACGCGGTGCCGTCGCAAGGGCGTTGTCGGTCATGATCGTGAATCCGCTCTCGCCCGCTTCGTCGAGCGTTGCCTCGAGGTCGCCGACGAGGCGGTTGTCGTCGACGATCTCGCGAAAGCGCGCAAGCTGTTCGCGCGCCGGTTGATAGAGCCCGCCCGCGAGCATGAGGCCGTGCTGCGACACCTGCAGGTAGTAGCTTGCCGCCGAGTCGTCAGCGGTCACGAGACCGAGGTGATCTTTGTAGGGGCGCTTGTCTGCGCTAAATCGCACATCTTTGTAGGGTCGAAAGATCTTGAGCGGCCCGAATTCGCCGCCGAGTTCGTCGACGAGCCGCTCGATCGGCGCCCGCACGCGGTCGTCGTACCGCTGCTTGTTCGCGAGCCACCACTCTTTGTTCTGGTTCTGCTCGAGCTCCGCGTAGAACGCGAAGGCGTCGGGGTCAAGACCGCTGAATGCGTCGGTCACGGATGCTCGCTCTCTGCTCGCGTGGCACTCAGGGCGCCCAGGGCCAAGTCGAGCCGCTCGGCAAGGTAGTCGTCGAGGGGGCGCAGCGCCGAGTCGGGAGCCGTCGGCATCCAGCGCACGAGCACACCGTCGTCGCTCAGCACGAGTGGGCCCTGCTCGGCGGCCATCGCGGCCGCATCGTCGAGCGGCAGGGGCCGGGAGTCGATCACCACCGTGCTGCCCTCGGGCAGGCGCCCGTCGAGCAACCGCTGGCGTAGCTCACGCCGTGCCCGCGCACTCTCTGACTGGTGGCCCGGCAGAACTTGCCGGCTGGCACGCGCGATGCGCCCCGGCTCTGCGACGTCTCCGCTCGCGGTGACGAGCAACGCGCCGATGACGAATCCTTCGCCGGTGCGCCGAAAGCTCTCGCGGCGCGGAATCACACCAAGCACGCGGTGCGCCGGCACCGTGACGACGAGCTGCTCGGGCGTGGCGCCCGCTCGCGCGAGTCGCTCGGCGGCCGCGGCGAGCGCGGCTCGGGCGTTGGCGAGCGCGCGGTCAGCATCCACGGCCCTATCGTGCCCCACGCGGCTGGGTAACGCAGCGTGAGAGCTGCTCGTTGTCCGCTGGGCCAACAAGCGGCTAGCGTGCAGGAGGAGGCCCTCGCCATGGACAGACTTGCCGATCGCTCGCTCGGAGCACACCTGTTTGCCCCGGAGGCGGCCGCGGGAGCACCGCCGAGCAGGGCTGGCACGGTGATCGTGGGCGGCGGCATCATCGGCTCAAGCATCGCTCTGCACCTCGCCGAGGCGGGAGAGACCGAGGTGCTGCTGCTCGAGCGCTCGGTGCTCACGAGCGGTACGACCTGGCATGCCGCTGGGCTCGTCGCGGGAGCGCGTGGGTCGACCGCCATGACACAGCTGTCGTCGTATGGCTTGGCGTTCTATGCCGAGCTCGAAGAGCGCTCGGGGCTCGACGTGTCGTTCGAGCGCTGCGGCTCACTCAGTCTCGCGCGCACGCCGGGGCGCGTGGACGAGTTGCTCTATGCGCGCGACGTCGCCGCGCAGAACGACATCGACGTGCGCTCGGTCGACGCGGCCACCGTCGCCGAACTCTGGCCGATCGCATCCACCGACGGCGTGCTGGCGGGCGTGCACTTTGCCAACGACGGGTACGTGAACCCCGGTTACGCCGCGGCCGCGATCGCGAAGCTCGCGCATGAGGCCGGCGTGAGCATCCGCGAGGGCGTCACGGTCACGGCGATTCTGCACGAGCACGGGCGCGCGACCGGCGTCGAGACCAACCAGGGCACCGTGCTCGCCGACCGCGTCGTGATCGCCGGCGGGCTGTGGAGTCGCGACCTCGCGGCGACCGCGGGCGTGCACCTGCCGCTGTACGCAGCCGAGCACGTGCACGTGCGCTCGAACCCCATCGACGGCGCGACGCCCCGCTTGCCGGTGCTGCGTGATGTCGACAACAGCTACTACATCCGCCACGAGGCCGGGCGGCTGTTGGTCGGCGCGTTCGAGCCCAACGGCATCCCGCGCGCGGTGAGCGAGATCACGACCGAAGGGTTCGCGACGTTCGCCAACGACGACGACCACTTCGCCCCCGTTCGCACGGCCGCCGAGCGCACGGTGCCCGCTCTCGGCGCGGCCGGCTACGACCGCTTCATCACCGCGCCCGAGAGTTTCACGCCCGACACCTCGTTCTTGCTCGGCGAGACGGCCGAGGTCGAGCAGTTGTTCGTCGCGGCGGGCCTCAACTCGCAAGGCATCATTTACGCCCCCGGCATCGGTCGCGAGCTTGCGCGCTGGATTCTCACCGGCACCCCGCAGTTCGACTCCGCCTCGGTCGACGTGCAGCGCTTCTCACGTCACCAGAGCAACACGCGCTACCTGCACGCGCGCACGACCGAGAGCCTCGGGCGGCTCTATGCGATGCACTGGCCGCACCTGCAGTCAGAGACCGCGCGCAACGTGCGGCGCACTCCCCTGCACTCAAGGCTTGCTGAGTTGGGCGCGCGATTCGGCGAGCTCAACGGCGGCGAGCGCGCCAATTGGTACGGCGGGCCGACCGCGGCCGAGGGCTACAGCTACGGCAAGCCCGGCTGGTTCGACCAGGTCGCGGCCGAGCATCAGGCAGCCCGCGAGGGGGTTGCCCTCTTCGATCTCAGTTGGTTCGCCAAGTTCGAAATCGTGGGGGCGGATGCTCTCGCCGTCGTTCAGCACGCCGCGACGAACGACGTTGATGTGTCGGTGGGGCAGGCCGTGTACACCCTGTTTCTCAACCGCAACGGCGGCATCGAGCTCGACGGAACCGTCACGCGCCTCGCCCCCGACCGCTTTCTCGTCGTCACGCCCTCGACGAGCCACCAAAAGTCGCTCGGGTTGCTGCGCCGGGCCGCGCGCGGTCACTCGGCGGCCGTGGTCGACGTGACGGCCACGTTCGCGACAATCGGTGTGATGGGTCCGCGCAGCCGCGAGCTGCTCGCGCGCGTGTCACCGGCCGACTGGTCGGATGCCGCTCAGCCCTACACGACGGGCCGCGAGATCGAGGTGGCCGACGGCTTCGCCTACTGCTTGCGCATCAGCTTCGTCGGCGAGCTGGGCTTCGAGCTCTACCCCACCGCCGATCTCGCGCTCAACGTCTTTGACGCGCTGTGGGAGGCCGGGCAGAATCTCGGCGTGCACATGGCGGGCTATCACGCGCTCGACACGTTGCGTAGCGAAAAGGGTTACCGGCACCTCGGCCACGACATCGGTGCGAGCGACGACCCCTACGCGGCCGGCCTCGGCTTCACGGTCGCGCTCGACAAGCCCGGCGGCTTCATGGGACGCGATGCCGTGGCCGCGCTCGACCCGGCCGCGCCGAAACACCGCACGGTGTACGTCACGCTCGACGACCCCGAGCACGTGTTTGTGCACGACGAAACCGTCTTCGCCGACGGCATCGCGGTGGGGCGGATGACGAGCGGCGCCTACGGCCACACCCTCGGCCGTGCCGTGGGCATCGCGGCCATCTCGCCTGAGGTTCCGCTCGATTCGAGCTTCACGGTCGAATGCAAGGGAGTGCGCGTGCCCGCGACCGTTTCGCGGCGCCCGTTCTACGACCCGCGCGGAGAGCGGCTGCGCGGCTAACCCGTTCGCGCGCGCTCAGTCGATTCCGGCAATCCGTTCGAGAGCACCCTGCAGAATCACTTGCGCGGGGTGGGCGAGCACGTGGTGGTTGAGGTAGACGCCTTCGAGCCACGAGGTGACCTCTGCAGCGGGCATCCCCACCGCGGTCCAGTCGATGCCCGGCTCGGCTGCGGCGCGCGGCGCCTGGGTGCGCGCATCGAGCCACGCACGCGCGATGCGGATGCTCGGTTCTTCGCCCCGCGGATCCCACAGCAACTCGATCGGGTGGTGATCCCCGTCGATGTGCTCGTGTTCGACGCTGCCGCTGCCGAGCCACGGCAGCAGCATGAGCTCGCCCTCGAGTTCGACTTCGATGATCTCGAGCGGCACGGGGCCGGTCTCGCGCGCGAACACCCGGAGCCCGGCCGCGTGCCACTCCGCCGCCTCTTCGGCATCGGCCATGAGGTCGGGAACAACGGGCAGCGCTCGAGCCGCGAACTGACGCGCCCAGGCGAGCAGGGCTTCGGTCGGCTCGCGCTTCCACGGACTGCCGTTGACGTCACGGCCGTCGGCGGCGTGGAAGTGATGCTCCATGCCCTCGTCGGTGACGTCGAGGTGCAGCTGACCGGTCGGAAAGTGCACGAAAAGACTGACCGTGCCGCTCTCTTCGTCGAACTCGGCGTCGAGCTCGGGTCGCCCGAGACCGCGGGGAAGCGGCGGCACTGAACCGATGCCGTCACCGAGATCGAGAACGGCCCGGAAGGTCTGGGTGGGCAGCCGGAGCGTGGGGTCGGTCACCGCATCACCCTAAGCGTTCAGCGCAGAAGGTTCAGCCGATGAGCCCGACGACCAGGCCCGCCAAGGTGAGACCCACGATGTCGCCGCCGACCTCGATCGCCCACACCTTGAATCCGTCGCCGCCAAAGAGGCGGTGCGACAGCGAGCTCGCGGCGGCGAACCCGACGCCGACGAGCAATCCGGCGAGCGCGCCGCCGAGCGGCCCGACCGGGCCCTGGGCTTCAGCCACGAACCACAGCACACTCGCGAGCGCGATGACTTGCACGAGGGCGCCGAGAGCGGTCATCCCGAACACAACAGCCATGCTGTGCGTGCCGGGTGGGGTGGCGGGGTCGTGGCCTTTGGCGCGCATCCATGCGGGGTAGAAGGTCTTGGGGCCGAACCAGAGGGCGCCCGAGATGAAGTAGACGACAAAGCCGGCCAGCACGCCCAGCCAGTTCAGTTCGAGAAGAAACATGGCGGCGACGCTACTCCCGACGCGGCTGTCTTCGCGACCCCCTGCTCGGCTAGGCTCTCGCCCAGTATTTGATTGCCCCACCCCGAACCGAGAGGCCACTCCCATGGCAGAACGCAAGACCACGAAGAAGGTCGTCCGAGTCGAGGTCGACGAGACAGCGGCCGAGCGCGCCGAGTCGACCGAGGCGGGCGCGTCGACCGACTGGAAGCCGACGGCTGAGGCGAAGAGCCAGGCCACTGGTTTGCGGTGGGGCGCGTGGGGCTTCTGGGCGGGTGCGCTCATCGGCGAGGCTCTCGCTATCTACTGGCTGTTGTGGCTCGAGCCCTTCAAGCCCGCCGTGTCGGCTCCGTGGTTTGTCAACTCTGAGACCGCGCTGTGGCTGTTGCTCGGCATGCTGCTGGGCATCGGCTTGCTCGCCGTCGCCGGTTCGCAGTTGTGGAAGAAGGCGAACCGCCTCGACCCGGCCAAGAAGTCGGAGCCGTTCCGCTTCTTCGTGCAGAACCAGCTGGGCGCCATCATCACGATGATCGCGTTCTTGCCGCTCATCATTCTGATCTTCCTCAACAAAGACATGGACGGAAAGCAGAAGGGCATCGCGGGTGCCGTGGGCATCGTCGTGCTCATCGTCGCGACCCTGCTCGGTGCCTCGTTCAACCCGCCGTCGGTCGAGCAGTACGCCAACGAAGGCCAGATCCCCGAGTACACGGCGATCGTCGAAGAGCTCACGGGTCAGGACTACGTCACGTGGACCCAGAGCGGCAGCGTCTACCACCTCTGCCTCGACGCTTCGGCTGTCAACCGCGTCTCGGCTGACGGTGCCATTTACGAGGGAACCGTGGATGCTGCGCACGCCGATGGCAAAGAGGGCCTGACCCTGCAGGTCGAGCAAGAGCTCGGCGAGTGCGGTCTGCCCGAGCCCGAGAACCTCAGCGACCTCGAGACGGAGATTCGCGAGCTGCGCGAGACCGTCGACGTGGACAACGCGCCGGCCGACGCTCCGGCCGAAGAGCCCGCGGGCTAAGCGCTGCAGTTTTTCTGACGAACGGGGCGGGGCGTGTGTGCGCCCCGCCCCGTTCGTTGTGTGCGGGCGTGCAGAGTGAGCTGTGCGGCGTGTGCTGGGCGCTTGGCGCTGCGGGCGGTTTGCTATGTGCGCAGTGTGCCTCTCGCGGCACATGCCGCGTGCGGCACACTCCGCAGAGAGCAAGCGCCGAGCTGACCACCCCGACGTGACGCAGGGCATCGCCGCACCGTACTGTTGACGCATGTTTCTTCGCCGCATGGTCGCGCGCATCTTCTGGGCTTTCAGTTCGTGGCGAATGGTGTCTGAGCCGGCGCCCGATCGACCAACGGTGTTGATCGGGGCGCCGCACACCTCGAACTGGGACTTCGTCTTCATGCTCGCCATCGCGTGGAAGCTCGACATGCGCTTTCGCTGGCTCGGCAAGAAGAGTCTGTTCAAGGGATGGCGCGGGCCGATCATGCGCGGCCTCGGCGGCATCGCCGTTGATCGGGATGCGCCCAGCGCCGTGGTCGGCGAAGTGCTTGCGCGCATCGAGTCGGGCGACGTGTTCGGCCTCGTCGTCACCCCCGACGGCACCCGCAAGGGCCACACCCACTGGAAGTCGGGCTTCTACCGCATCGCGCGCGAAGCCGGATTGCCCGTAACCCTCGGCTACGTCGACCGCACGACGAAGACCACCGGGCTCGGCCCCACGATCGACCTCACGGGCAATGTGTCGACCGACATGGACGTCATCCGCGCCTTCTACGCCGACAAGTCCGGCGTGAAGCCCGAGCACCGCGTCGAGCCGCGCCTGCGCGAAGAGCTCGCCGGTTAGGACACCTGCTCGCGTGAGCTTCTTCCTTGCGCTGATCTTCGATCTATTGTTCGGGTGGCTCTGGTGGGTCATCCCCGACGAAGTCCAACGCCGAAACGATCGCAAGCGATTCCTCGAGGGCGAGGTGCGGTGCGCACTCCGGGCCGTGAAAGGGCGCGTGCTCAACATCGGCACCGAGTGGAGCGTGGGCGTCGCGCAGATTTCGCCCGGGATGCTGCACTTCACACCAGCGATCGGCATCGTCGGCACGCGCGAGGTGCGGGTGTTGAGCATCCGTGACCGCGACGATTCGATCGGGCCGAGCAAACACGAGTATCCGGTCGGCGCTTGGCTCGACTTCGTCGTCACGACCGCGGCCGGCGAGCTCGTGGTGCGGTTCCCCCTCGAGGTGGGCGACGCAGCCGCCGAAGTGCTGAGCCCTTCCAACCATTCCGACCACGACAGTGGCACGTAGGCCTTCCCAGCGAGTCGCCGCGAAAAGGGTTTGACCCTCCCCCGCGGCAACCTTCTACAGTCGACAACCATGGAGCAACGGCGGCACTACACGGTCGGAGAGGTTGCGCGTCTGTCGGGTCTCACCCCGAAGGCGCTGCGGCACTACGACCAGCGCGGGTTGCTTGTTCCGGTCAGTAGTTCGCCCACGGGCTATCGGCTCTACAGCGACGAGCAGGTCGCGCTCGCTCGACGAATCGCGCGGCTTCGCGATGTTGAGCTTCCGCTCGAGACGATCAGCACGATCATCACTCACGATGACGACCTCGACGTTCGGCGGCTGCTCGCGGCCCACCGCACGCGGCTGCAGTCACGTGGCGAGCGCATCCGTCATTCGATTCACGCCCTCACTCACCTCATCGACGACACCCCTGGAGTGCTCATGACCCTCGATCACACGCCCGCCGAACCCGCCGACGACGAGCGGGCCCTCGCTGCTCGTCTCTACAACGAGACCTGGAGCTTGCTGCAGAACGAAGAGCGAACGGCGCGCGACGACGACCGCATGCTGCACATGGCGCACGCGTCGCGGTTTCACTGGGACAACGTCGGCACCGATCAGCACCGCTCAATCGGTGAGTGGCAGATTTCCCGTGTGCACGCCGCCCTCGGTCGTGGTCCGAGCGCTGTCTTTCACGCGGAGCGGGCCGTCGACTACGCCCAGACATCCACTGTCGAAGACTGGGTTCGCGCCAGCGCGCGCGAAGGCCTCGCCCGAGCACACGCCGTGGCCGGCAATCTCGAAGCAGCACGGCAGGCCCGCGACGAAAGCCTCGCCCTCCTCGACGCCATCAGCGATGAAGATGACCGGCAGGTTATCGCGGCCGACATCGAGTCACTGCCCCTGACGCTCGACGACTGATCGACATTGTGGGCCTTCTCAAGGCCGAGCCGCATTCAGGAATCTCACTTCAGAGGAGCAGGTCCCGCAACGGCGGTGAGTGCTTCCAGGTACCGCGTCTCGACATGAACGGCCGAGACTGCCTTGAGCTTGTAGCCCAAAGGCTCGTCGTGCCACGTTCCGTCGGGGCGAACCTCGTGAAGGTAGACGTGACGATCAAGGATCTCGTCGAACATCCCGACCCAGAACGCACTGCGCTCGCGCTCCTTTTCAACGCCGATGAGGGCTCCCCTTCTGCCGAGGTCGGCGAGCACGCCCCGAGTGCGGTCAAGGTCGAGTTCGTGTGCGTACTGACGTGGCCAGTCCGGTTGCGACTTCGCGAACGTGGTCGCAATGGTGCGGTCAGGCTCTACTCGCGCCACGTCGCCCACTCGAAAGGCCACGAAACCGTCGGCGTAGCCGCCCTCCGAGACCTGGGCCATGAGGGCCCACTTGGCGCCGATTCGAACGACGAAACCGTAGATCGGCTCGGCGTACGTGGGCTTTCGATCGACCCGCACCACCACGTTCTCGGCTACGGCCGCAAGCAACCTCTCCCGCTTACTCATCGCTCGTGGTGCCGTCACGGCACGAAGCTTGGGCGAGCTCATTTCCCGAACATAACTCTCTGTGCACTCGCCGCCCTACTGCTGTGACGGAGACAGCTCGCCCAGTCGCCCCGCGACGATTTCTGCGAAGTCAGCCACGTCTTGTTCGAGGATGCGACCGTCGGTGAGCACCCGCACTTGCACGACGAGGTTGCCGCGCTGGAGGTCCCAGACGTAAGAGCGCCAACGAGGCCCGGGAGTCCCCTCACGAACCCAGCCCACCGCGGCCACGTCGTCCGGCACGTCGATGGCCGCTTGCGCGGTGATCTCCACGAGAGTCGAGTCGAGGCCTCCCGCGCTGGGAATCTGCAAGTCTTGCCACGCGCACTGAGGCACGCGCTCGTGAATGTCGAGCATGAAAGCACTCGCCTCTTCTGTCGTCGAGAAGGTGCGCGCCGCGACATCCATCATTTCGGAGTCGGTCTCCCAGGTCTGGAGCCACATCATCGGGTCGAGCGACGTGTCGTCAGACCCGAGAGGTATGTATGGCGCGTTCGCGATTAGGAATGCGCACTGCTCATCGCCACCAATGCTCACCCAGTCCTCACCAACGGCCGGAGCGATATCCCCAACGGACGCGGGCTCGAAGGCTCCCACCTCGTGAATCTCGTCCTCGATGGCGAGCATCGAGAGATCGGCACCCGACACCGCCAAAGCGTTTGCATCGTCGAGATCGAAACACTCATCAGGGCACAGCAACGGAGACATTGCTCGCGGCTGCTGCGGCCCGCCCTCAAGGAAAGCCTGATCAGGGCTGGTTTCCGCAATGCTGTGGGAGACGTAGGCACTGAACCCGATAACCATCAGCGCGACGAACGCGACTACGGCGAGTAGCCCGACGACTGCTGTTGCGATCAGGCTCCACGCCCACCAGGGAAGGCCGCGCTTCTTGGCGGGGGGCGGGTAGGTCGTGGTCATGCCTCATCTTTGCATGCACTCGTCGCCCGGCGGCAGTCCATATGTCCGTGCGCATCTTCTACGCTGACACCGTGACTGATGCCCTCACCCCGCCGTCGGCGACGGATGCTCCCCCGCGCCTCTTCGTCTACGGCACCCTCGCGCCCGGGCGCCCGAACGAGCACGTGCTCGCCGACCTCGAGGCCACGTGGACTCCGGCGCAGGTGCGCGGGCACCTCGTCGCGCAAGGGTGGGGAGCCGCGCTCGGCCACCCAGGCCTCACGCCCGACGACTCCGCTCCCTGGGTCGACGGGCTGCTCTTCGAGAGCGCCGAACTGCCGGACCACTGGAGCCGCCTCGACGACTTCGAAGGCCCCGGCTACGAGCGCGTGCTCGTGTCGGCGCAGCTCGCCGATGGCAGCACGGTTTCGACCTACGTCTACGCGATCCGGCCCGCGAACGACTAGCCGCGGCCTCCTCCACAACCTTTGAGGCGATCGCACAAGCAGTGCGCGTTTGTCATACACGTCATACACTGGTGGCAGGGAGGCCAGAATGCTGTCCGTGCGACTGAGTGCAGAACAGGATGCGATGCTTGAGCGTCTCGCGCGCGAGACGGGCCGCAGCAAGAGCTACTACGTCAAGCGAGCTCTCGACGACTTTCTTGCCGACCGCGCCGATTACCTGCTCGCAATCGCGGCGCTTGAACGCGAAGAGCCCCGTTACTCGGCCGCCGAGGTGAGGCGCGAACTTGGCCTGTGAGGTCGAGTACACCGCGTACGCGTTCGGTGCGAGAAGAGTTGCACCATCGCGCCACTATTTCGACGCGTCGGCCAGCATGCTCATGACGAGCGCGATCATTAACTCTTTCTCCCTGGGGTCGCTCATGGCGACCATCAGGGTGATGGCGGCAAGCGCATTATTGGAGATAAGGCTTGAGCCACCGCGGTCCGAGAGGGCACTGTTGCGCTGAAGGAAGTGGACGAACAATGCAGCAGCGCTGCGTTTGTTGCCATCAGTGAGCGGGTGGTCCTTGATCACGAGGTACAGCAGGTTCGCTGCTTTGGACTGCACCGTCGGGTAGAGTTCAACGCCTCCGAAGCCCTGGTAAATGGTGGCGATAACGCCACGCAGTGAACCGCCGCGCTCGCCGCCAAAGAGAGCGTCTGCCGGAAACTTAGCTGCAACTTGATCGATCACTGATCGAGCTTCTTCGTAGGTCAGCTGCCACGTCGGAGCCGTGCCTGGCGGCTCGTCGATCTTCCCATTGTCGTAGTCGCGGAGGGTGCGGAGGCTCGGCAAGTAGCGGTCGACGACCTCAGCGACGCCCGCGACGAGTTCGTCTGACGAACGCGACAGCACCTGCACGATCGAGCCAAGCTCTTGTAGCCGTCGTTCATTGAGGGCGGTGCCTTCGAGCACATAGCGGCGAAGAACGTCATTCGCCCACCGGCGAAAGTGCACGCCTTCGGCTGACTTGACTCGATACCCGACCGACAGAACCATGTCGATGTTGTAATGCTCAACTTGGTACGACTTGCCATCGGCGGCAGTTGTCGCAAATTTTGCGACAACTGGAAGCCCTTCGAGCTCCTCCCGCCGAGCATTGGCGAGGTGCTTTCCTATTGTCTTTACGTCGCGATCGAACAGCGTTGCGAGTTGAGCCCGCGATAGCCAGACGGTTTCCCCGTCGGAGAGAACGGCAAGCTCGAAGCCGCCGGAGGCGGATCGATACAACTCGACACCCGGAGTTTCAGACATGGACCACCATCCAGATCAAGAGACCATCCCCGGCAGAAAGGCTGCGCCCTCGCGCGTGGCCCACGCTACCCCGCGCCACCGACATCCGAGCTCTCCCGCAAGCGCGCGTTCCTCGCCGAACCACAATTCGCAATCGGTTCACTCGTCGTTCGTCGCAGATGCTTGAGCACAGTGATGTAGTCGAAGCATGGACATCGTCAAGATCGAGAAGAAGCAGACCCTGAGCCGGGAAGAGGCCGCTCACCAACTCCGCGCGATCGCGGACGAGCTGGCGTCGGGCAACGGCATCCTCATGGAGCGCGACGGCCTGCGGGTCACCGTCAAGGTTCCCGACGAGGTCACCATGGAGGTCGAGGTCGAGATCGAGCACGACGAGCGCGAGTTCGAGATCACGCTCTCCTGGTAGTCGCGGCGCCAGGTCTGCTCGGGGCATTGGGCCGACTAACGCGCCCAAGCACCTAGTGACTTCACCGACCGCGACGAAGTAACCTCGAGCGCTCTCATCGAGCTGGCCGGCGGCGGCTCACGACTTGGTCGCGCAAGGACCGCCAGAGCGGCCGCACGGGAATCGGCCCCGCACCGGTCCTCGTCGACGTGTACACGACGCCGCGATCGTCAACGATCGAGACGCGACATCGGACGACGACTGTCCGTCGTGCCGCGCCGTCAGACACCCACAGCTCGACTGAGGCGCCCGACACCCAATCGACGGCCATCTTCCGGGCGACCAGATGCCGTTCGAGGTCTCCGACCACTTGCGCGGCAAGTCGATCTAGGCGTGTCGATGATGGAGTCACGGTGCCATTGGCGAGATCGATTGTGAACTCTCGCTCACCGCTCTCATCGAAAGCTCTGCCGACCTCGCCGATCGGCCATTGGCGATCCCATGGGGTGTCTCGCACTATGTGACCGATGATCCCGTCAGCGATATCGGCCAGTTGCCGTCGACGCGCCATCGAACGTAGATCCTCCCGCTAGGTCACGACACAAACAACAGAGAGCGTCACATGGCGCCTTTGGCCGCGTAAGGGGTAAAGGTATGGCGCTTTCCCCACCGCTGCCAGCCAGGGGCCGGGATCAAACCCCACAGGCTCTCTTGACCTCGCCGTGACCACAGGTCTCCGCGAAGAGTCGAGACCCGCACGCGCGAGCGCCCGAAGGCTCGGAACTCCGTGGCGCCACCTTCGATGACCCCTCTCACGAGGTCGCCGACTGAGGCCGTGTGGTCGTCAGAGTAGGTCAGCTCCCACCTGCTGTTGCTATCCGTGCCCACCTGGATGTCAATCCACTCTGTTGCGACGACCCACACGGGCGCGGCAGTGTCGAAAACAGGGACCAGAGAGAGGACGACGCTGTCGCCTTCCTGCGAGACGGTCACCGTTCCTGCCCGACCCACCCACACCCGCGCTTTGTCGGCGAGAGCCTCGATGAACTCGCGACGGCGATCAACCGGAATCGGCACGAGATCACGAGACAGATGATTGGGAACGTCGTCCATGTACGTGGCCTTTCTGGTTACGCACAGATCCGGATGTCGACAGGATCGCAGCTCAGGAGCTAGTCGACCAACTGGTCAAGTCGTGGAAGCGAGTCTGGCATTTCATCGGTCACCCAGTAGTACTCCATCGCTGTCAAACGACCGTCGCGAAGCCACAGGAAGATCTCGCCGATGTAGTTGGCATCGCTATCGGGCTTGGCCCCGTCGACGCGAACCGAGCAACCCGGCCCAATCTGTCGCCCATCGGAAAGCAAGCGACCAGCAAAGTACTCAGGAGCGTGATCCGGGGTGGCGATATCGAAACTTTGGGACCCTTCGAACCACCAGCCATCGTGCTCAGCAAGTGCTACTTGAGCCAAGAGGAGTCCCGCATCCGGGGCTGCCGATGCAAGCCGCTGAAGCAGCACACGCTCAGCGTCACTGAACGGTCGTGACATCGCGCCTCCCCAGGTGTCCACATTTGCCGGATCTCTCCAACCTCACAAACCACGATCTCGCAAGACGTGATCAGACTCGAGATCGTGGAAGTGCTCGTCGATGAAGGCGCGGAGCTCGCTCGACGGTATCCACTCAATCGCCCACTCGTCGAGTGCCGCGTTCAATTCTTCGTCACCGGGCCAAAAGGAGTCGGTGCACTCGGCGCCTGGCTCGTCCCACGGGACATCATGCACCTCCCAGAACGACGGGGAGAGCAGCACGAGCAAGACTGCTCGGCCGGCAAGGTCGCCGGCCGTAGCGCGGCCTCCTCGAACACTTGAGTCGAGAAGCATCAGACCGTCCGCCCTTCTGCACTACGCGCTAAAGCGGAACTGGACCACTTGATCGTTCATCGTCTCGTGCCTCGACTTGTTCGCGGCCATTTGCGCAGCAACGACCGAATCGACAGGGCCACAGTCACTGAGAGCATGACAATCGCCGTGCCTAACGCCGCGACCGCTGAGCCGAGCGTACCTTCGCCCCATCGACCCCCTAATTCGATCGGAGCGCTCATGTTCCCACCCGACTCGATCCAGAGCGTCGCGAGGATGCTGACCACCACGGTGAGCACGACGGCGAGGACGGCTGCACCGGCGAGTTCACCCCACGGTTTCCGGTGCGGTTTGCGCCGAGGTCTACCCACAGACGGACTCCTCGTTTGAAGACGACGTAACTATGGCGGACCTCGACCACGTTGCCGTTCTGGCCTTGCTGATTCGCTGCCTCATTCACAACTCCCACGGCTCGACTCGGTCGCGGCCGAAAGCGAAGAGTCGATCCAGCCAACCCCGCCGAAAGCCATGGTGAGCGATCGCGAGAATCTTGCCAGTGACAAGCTCGATGTGCTCAGCCTCCGAGCCTGAGAACTGCTCCATCTCGCAAACCTTGAAGCGACCGACGTCAAGGTCAAAAGACCAGTCGTAGGCGGCAACCAATTCAACTGCCGCTCCCCGTCGGTTCGGAGGGCGGAATCGGGCCGTCGTCACGTGCCACTCTGGACCTCCGTCTGCGACGGCGATGGACGTGCGAGGAAACCGTTGTGCGACTCTGCTCACAACCGACTCCACGAGTTGCCGCCCGCGATCGTCCTCGTTGATCGACAAAGCCTCGCCCGCCGCTACACGTTGAAGCGGAACTCGACCACGTCGCCGTCTTGCATGACGTAGTCCTTGCCCTCGATGCGGGCCTTGCCCTTCGCGCGGGCCTCGGCGACCGAGCCGCAGGCGACGAGGTCGTCGAAGCCGACGACCTCGGCCTTGATGAAGCCGCGCTCGAAGTCGGTGTGGATGACACCCGCGGCTTGCGGGGCCTTCCAGCCCTTGCCGATGGTCCACGCGCGCGACTCTTTGGGTCCGGCGGTGAGGTAGGTCTGCAGCCCGAGGGTGTCGAAGCCGATGCGAGCCAACTGCGCGAGTCCGCTCTCGCTTTGACCGGTCGAGGCGAGGAGTTCGGCGGCGTCGGCGGCATCCATGCCGATCAGTTCGCTCTCGATCTTGGCGTCGAGGAAGACGGCCTTGGCGGGGGCGACGAGCGCGGCAAGCTCGGCCATGCGGGCGCTGTCGCCGAGCACGCCCTCGTCGACGTTGAACACATAGATGAAGGGCTTCGCGCTCAGGAGGCCGAGCTCGCGGATCGGCGAAGCGTCAAACCCGGCGGAGGAGAGGGTGGTGCCGGCGGAGAGCAGGGCCTGAGCATCCAGTGCCGCCTGAAGAACCGAGGGGTCTGCCTTCTTGCCCTTGACCTCTTTTTCGTAGCGCGGAATCGCCTTCTCGAGCGTCTGCAGGTCGGCGAGCATGAGCTCGGTGTTGATGGTCTCCATGTCGCTGGCGGGGTCGACGGCTCCGGCGACGTGCACGACGTCGCTGTCGGTGAAGGCGCGCACGACCTGGGCGATCGCATCGGATTCGCGGATGTTCGCCAAGAACTGGTTGCCGAGGCCCTCGCCCTCGCTCGCACCCTTGACGATGCCCGCGATGTCGACGAACGACACGGCGGCGGGGAGGATGCGCTCGCTGCCGAAGATCTCGGCGAGAACCTTCAGGCGCTCGTCGGGCAACTCGACGACTCCGACGTTGGGCTCGATCGTGGCGAACGGGTAGTTCGCCGCGAGCACGTCGTTTTCGGTGAGCGCGTTGAAGAGGGTGGACTTGCCGACGTTGGGCAGGCCGACGATGCCGATAGTGAGAGCCACGAGCATCTAGTCTAGGCGCGCCGCAAAGGTATGATCTAAAGCATGCCCCACGGCTTTGAGCGCATCGTCGCGCACCCCGAGCGTCTTGCCCACTCCGTCGAGTTGCCCGGCGACACGATCGTCGCGCGCCTGCGACTCGACGGCTGGCACGACGTGACCGTGCGGGTCCTGCATCCCTTCACGTGGGATGCGAAGTTTCGCGGCTTCCGCATCGACGAGCTCGCCATCAGCCCCGCCCGGCCGCGCACGCTCGTGAGCGGCGCCTACTCGGTCGCCGACGCAGCCGCGCTCAACCACGACGCGGCGCACGGCACGCGCACGCCCTTCGACTTTCCCGAGGGCGAGATGCACGACGGCGTGCTCTACCGCACAGTCGGGCACTCCCCCGAGGCCCACGAGCGCTACCACGACGCCGCCGGATGGTGCACGGTCGCGGGCCTCGACACCGACGGTCGGCGGGTCGCGCTCGCGACGGCGCTCAACCGGAGCGACTGCGTGCTGCTCGACCTGATGGCCGACGACCACGGACTCACCGTGCAGACGCGCTTGCCGTGGCAAACCTTCCACCCCGCTGAGCTTCCGGCGACGGATTCCCTGCCGGGCCTGCTCGTGCGCCACGGTCTCGGCGACCACGAGACCGCCGAGGCCTGGCTGCGCGAGCTGCTCGCGGCGACGGTGCCGAGCCGCGCATCCGTCGCCCCGCCGCCCCTCATTGCCGATACCTGGGGATTCGGCACCGACATCGACGCGGACCGCGTGACGGCGTTCTTCGACGTGGCCGCGTCGCTCGGTGTCGAGGTCGTGACGATCGACAAGGGCTGGGAAGACCACGTGGGCGACTGGTACGCGCAATCGGGATACGCAGGCGGAGTCGCCGGCATCGCCGCGCTCGCGCACGATCGCGGCATGCGCCTCGGCCTGTGGGTGGGCGCGGGCAACGCCTCGCCCGAGTCAGTGGTCGCAACCGCGCACCCCGACTGGCTCGCCACCTGGAACGGTCGGCACCAGATGGTCTCGCACCGCAACCACTCGCTGTGCCTGGGGCACGAGCCCGCTCGCGATCACGTGCTCGCGTGCCTCGACCGACTCGTGCGCGACGGCGTCGACTGGCTGCTGCATGACTTCGAGACGATCAGCCGCTGCGACTCCGCGCACCACACGCACGACCCCGGAGCGGGCGAGGCGGCAGGAGTCGCCGGCTGGTACTCGGTGCTCGCGGCCCTGCGCGAGGCGCATCCCGACCTGCTCATCGAGAACTGCTGGAACGGCGGCAAACCCCTCGACCTGCAGATGATCGCGCACCACGACACCACGATCGGCGACGACTGGTGCCGCTCCGAAGAGAACCGGCTCGCGGCCCTCGGACTCGGCGTCTACCTGCCCTCGTCGTGGACGAGCAAGTACATGGGCGACGAGCCGCACCTGCCGCTGCGTGCCCAACTCGCCCCCTACCTCGTGGGCGGCCCATGGATTCTCATGGGCGACCTGCCGGGCTGGCCGGCTGAACAGCTCGCCGAGATGCAACGCGCGATCGCGATCTACCGCGCCTGGCGCACGACGGCGCTGGATGCTCACGCAGTGCCTCCCGTGCTCTCGAGCCTTCACGGCGCGGGTTCGGGGTCGCCCGTCGGACTCACGTCGGCGGGTGCTGCGGTGCCGGGCGCTGTCGCGGGTGTCACGGGCCTCGCGCTCACGCCCGGGCCGCGCGGCGAGCAGCTCGCCACGTTCGCGGTCTCTGAGGCCGGGGTCGGGCAGCTCGTGCGCTGGCATCCTGTGCTCGACGCGAGCGGCGCGGCCGGCGTCGAAACGTGGATCGTGCGGGACGAGTGGAGCGGCACCGAGCGCGACGTTGCCCGCGCTGAGCTTGAGGCGGGCATCCCGCTCGAGACGGCGAGCGCCGACGGGCTCGCGCTCAGCGTGCGCCCCGCATAGTTTGGGGGCCACTAGCGTCATGCGGTGAGTCTGCCGCCTCAGGATCGTCACTTGCCCCGCAATGTGTGTCCTTCGCACAAGATTCGGCGGTGCACGCGCTACTTCAGTAGGACCTCTATCGGGGGGACGGCCTCCTCGTCCGCCCGCGTCGTGCCACGCGACAATGTCGATTGGACGATCCAACTGCTCAGCGAAAAGATGAACCAACCGGGGAAGCTCCGACGACTCGAATCAGCCGCGAGCCAAGAATCCATTGCAAGCGCCAGACTTGAAGGAAAAGCCGTCGACGGTAGCCGAGCTAGGGTCTCTTGCGCTTCGGCATCGTGAACAGGAAGGCTGCCTCTCTTCGCTGGTTCAGACGTTCCCCGATGGCAGGGCTTATGGAGCCCAGCAGGCCCAAGGCGCCGGCGGCGATTCCGGCGACACCGCCGGCAGAACCCACCATCAGACCGAGTCCACCTGCTACGGCGGGCGCCGCGAACCCCAGAGCGCGAGACGTCCGCATTCGTCTCTCGAGTACCCGGGAGGCCTGTTCGATGTCCGCGGCAACCGCGCGGATCGAGGAGATCTGCGTAGGGAAGTCCGGTGCAGCTTCCATAGCGATGCGGACGCGCGCGCGAAGGTCCTCAACCGCTTCTTCCGCCGACAACATGCGCGCAAGATCTTTCGCCCCCAGGTTGGACAGTTCCGGGACGCCAGCCCACAGGGTCGCGTTGACCAAACTGGGTTCGTGTAGGCCCCTACGCTGAAGCACGCGCGCCTCGAAAGGCGAGGCGGCCACGTACTCGGCCCCAAGCACATCAGCGACAACGAGCCGTTGCTCGGTGCGCTGGAGGTAAGTAGCCAGGGCGCGATCGGTCTCCTGCCGAATCCAAGCTGAATAGTCATGTGCGGGGTCGTAAGGCTGGAGCATTCGAAAGCCGACCCTACGGTCGTCGACGGCGCCCGACGATGGATCGAAGTGGCCGTAGAACCACATGTGTTGAACGGTGTCGAAGTCATCGATTGCGTTGATGAACAAGACCTCGCGGGCCGATGGCCCTTCGACAACCAACTGTGATCGGACAAACTGCACAAGGCTCTCGTTGGCGAGCGCCCGTTTAGCTGCTTTCTGGATCGAGTCGCCGCCGATGTACTGCGCCACACCGTCGGGTACGGGGATCACGTGACCCGCACCAATGAGGTGCTCGTACTCGAGTTCTTCGAGAGCTAGCGCTCGCAGTCTTCGGGCAGTCGGTTCTGAGCGCAGCGCGTCGACGAGGCGGTCGGGGTACAGCACATGGTCCGCGAGAAGCAGAGTGCGACCGATGAGCTGATTGACCGGTAACTCCTCGTTCCAAATGATGGTGCGTCGCGGGGTCGACTGACGAAGAGCGGCAGAGGTCTTCCAAGCATCGACCGCGAAAACAGCGACTGCCGCGGCCACGTTGTCGTTGAGGGGCCGTTCCGAGTCAGGAAGTGCCGCCAGCTCACGCAACAGAGCAAGCCGCGCGCGTCCGAGCTCGGGCGCTGTCGCGGACTCTTCATCTGGGGTCGATGACGCCACGGCACGATCAAAGGCGCTTGCACTAAGCGGTCGGGGCGTGGGCCCCTTCGGCGGCAGGGAAAGGGGTGTGCCAGCAGGCATCATCGAAGGAATGGCCGCCCTTGCGAGCCGGACATCGGGGCTCAGGCTGATGAACTCGTCGTCGTCCGGGCTCACAGGTGCTCCTGGCTGGTGACGCGGCGACGCGAAACGCTCATGGCAGAGTCGATACGCCTTGCCGGAACCGCACCAACACGGGTCTTGCCGATCGAACGGCGCAAGCGGATCCACTCCCTCAGGCTACCCACTCAGGCGTTCGCGTTCGAGATTCCTTCATTCACTGAGGACACATTGCCCGTGAGTCCCGCAGCGTCTCGCACTGGTCTGCCGCGCGGCGAGTTGCGCACCCCTAGGCGAGCGAGGGCACGACCTCTGCGTCGACCACGGGCATCACGTGCTTCACGATCGCCTCGAGAATGCGAGCGTTGAACTCGACGCCGAGTTGGTTGGGCACCGTGACGAGCAGCGTGTCAGCATCCCGAACCGCCGCATCGCGCGCGAGCTCGGCGGCGATCACGTCGGGCTCGCCGATGTATGAGCGGCCGAAGCGCGATTGCGCTCCGTCGAGCATGCCCACCTGGTCGCGCTGCGGCCCCTGCGCTTGCACGCCGAAGTAGTACTGCGTCTCGTCGTCGATGATGGGCAGGATGCTCCGGCTCACCGACACCCGCGGCGCACGCGTGTGCCCGGCTGCAGCCCACGCTGACCGGAACATCGCGATTTGCTCGGCCTGCAGCTCATCGAACGGCACGCCCGTGTCTTCTGTCAGCAGCGTCGAGCTCATGAGGTTCATGCCCTGCTCGGCGGTCCACGCGGCGGTGGCGCGCGTTCCGGCACCCCACCAGATGCGGTCGGCGAGGCCCGGCGACTGCGGGGTCACCGACTGAGGTTTATCCGTACCGATTGCGCGCGGGTTGCCCGGGGCGAATCCTTCGCCGTCGATCGCGCGGCGGAACAGCTCGGTGTGCTCGCGGGCCATGTCGGCATCACTCTGCCCTTCAGCGGGCGCGTAGCCGAACGAGCGCCAGCCGTCGATGACGTTCTCGGGTGACCCCCGACTGATGCCGAGTTGCAGTCGGCCGCCGCTGATGAGGTCGGTCGCTCCGGCTTGCTCGGCGAGCGCCCACGGGTTTTCGTAGCGCATGTCGATGACGCCCGTGCCGAGCTCGATGCGGCTCGTGCGGGCCGCCGCCGCCGCCATCATCGGGAACGGGTTCGAGTGGTTCTGGGCGAAGTGGTGCACGCGATAGAACGCGCCGTCGACGCCGACCTCTTCGGCGGCGACCGCGAGCTCGACGCCCTGCAGCAGAGCCTCGCCGCCCGTGCGCGTGCGCGAGCCGGTGACGCCCATCCAGTTGCCGAACGACAAGAACCCGAGCTTCGTCATGCTCAGGTCAATGCGTGTGCATGCAGAACTATTCCCTCGCGGGAGCCTCGGCAGCAGCATCCGTCGCCGCCACCTTCAAGGCCTGAACCTCGTCAGCCGTGATCGTCGCCCCGGGCCGCGTCGTGAGGTAGACGCCCGCGAGAACGATGAGCCCGCCGATGACCTGCCAGATGGTGAGCGCGTCACCGAGCGCGACCGCGATGATCGCCGTGAAGACGGGCAGCAGGTTGAGGAAAACGCCCGTGCGCGAGGGGCCGAGCTGCGTGACGGCGACGTTCCACAGCAGGTAGGCGAGCGCGCTCGGGAACACGATGATGATCGCGAGCCCCCACCAGCCTTCAGCCGAGGGCTGAGCCTGAATCCCCACGAGAGCCATGACGGGCGCGAGCATGAGCGCGCTCATGCCCACTTGCACAGTGGTCGCCGTGATCGGCGGCGTCTGGATGCGCCGGCTGATGATCACATAGGCCGTCCACGCGAGAATCGCCCCGAGAATGAGCAGGTCACCGACCGCGACACTCACGTCGGCGAGACCGCCCGAGCCGCCGAGCAGCACGACAATCACGACGCCGACGAACGAGATGGCGATGCCGAGCACTCCGCCACGACGGATGCGCTCCCCCAGCACCACGACCGCCGCGAGCGCAATGACCGCCGGGTTGATGGCGCTGATCACACTCGCGTTGACCGGCGAGGTGGTGTCGAGCGCTGCGTACAGCAGCAGGGTGTAGCCGACCATGCCCAGCACGGCCTGGACAATGTGAATCCACCACTCCCGCGCCGCGAGCTTCCACTTGTCGAGGCGGTCGCGCTCGATCCACAGGGTGATGACGAGCAGAATCGGAAAGGCTCCGAGCCACCGGAAGAACGTGAGCTCAAGCGGCGTGAACTCGGCAATGACGCGGTCGCCGACGACAAAGTTCATCGCCCAGAAGAGCTGGGCGAGCACGGCGGGCGAATAGCGTCGGAGCAAGTGCACGTCACCAGGCTAGGCCCGCGCGGCGTGCCCGAGGGCCCGCGTCGGCGGCTCATGCGAGCATCATGACGTGCCCCTGAACTTCACCGCCATCGACTTCGAGACCGCCAACAACCACGCGGCCTCAGCGTGCTCGGTGGGGCTCGTGAAGGTGCGCGACGGCAAGGTCGTTGATCGGGCGGGCTGGCTCATTCGCCCGCCGTTCGGCTTCGACGACATGCTCGAGTGGAACACGCGCATCCACGGCATCACCGCCGACGACATCATCGACGCGCCCCTGTGGGCCGATCAGGTGGATGCCCTCATCGCGTTCGTCGACGGCGACACCCTCGCGGCTCACAACGCGGGGTTCGACATGGGCGTGTTGAGCGCGGCGCAGCAGGCGAGCGCGCTCGAAGTGCCGAGCCTTTCGTACGTGTGCAGTCTGCGGATTGCCCGCAAGACCTACCACCTCGACTCCTACCGCCTGCCGGTTGCCGCGATGGCGGCGGGCTTCGAAGACTTCGCGCACCACGATGCCCTCGCCGACGCTGAGGCGTGTGCCGCGATCATCGTGCACGCGGCGAAGCGGCACGACGTCACCGAACTGGCCGAGCTCGCGCGCGCGTGCGGCACGAGCCTCGGCCGCACGGGCGCGCCGGCGACAGCCGACGCGACGGGCTAGCCGCCGACCACCGCCTCGTAGGTGTCAACGAGCAAGTCGCGATACTCGGGTTTCACACCGTTGATGATGTCGGTGATGCTCACCTCAATGAGCAGGTTGCCGTTGCGCACAATCAGCAGCTCACTGAGGTTCTGCGGGGTTCCGACGAGCTCGGCTTTCGTGAGAATGCCGGCCTCTTCACCCACGCCGGAGACGGGCTCGATGAGCTGGCCGCCCTCGCCGTCGAACTCCGCCCCGCTGAGGGCGTCGGCGAAGTACCGAGTGGGGCCGTCGGGCGATACGTACTCGCGAATGTCGACGCCGACGGTCAACCCCGTGCCGTCATCGCTTTGGTTGTAATCGCAGCCGTAGAGGATGCCGCCGACACCGCCGGCCTCGATGACCATCGAGATGTCGAGGTCCACCACGTCGAAGCCCCAGATGGCGGCGACCTGGTCGTCGGCGAGGAAGGAGCAATCGGTGTCAGCGCCCACGGTCTGGCCTGGCAGGCCGAGGTCTGACCCGCCGTCGGCGGGCGCCGGCGCCTCGGCCCCCGTGCCGGTCGACTCTCCCGTTGTGCCTGAACCATCAGCAGCAGGTGCGGAGCAGCCGGCCAGCAGGGCTGCGCTGAGCAGAATGGCGGCAGGGGTCAAGAGGGTGATCGCACGCGAAGTCATGCTCGAACACTAGGCACCCACGCACCCGGGGTTCGATGGGGAAAATCCCCCATGTGGCTAGTACTCAGCCGTTCAATCGGTGCAGCGCCGCCGTACGGCTCGACACACCCAGCCGGCGATAGATGGCCTGGAGATGGTTCTCAAGGGTCTTCTCGCTAATGCTCAACGCGGTCGCCGCCTGGCGAACCGTCGCCCCCGACTCAAGCTGCGCGAGCACTTGGCGCTGGCGTGAGGTGAGCAGCCCGCGCGCATCGCGCGCCGCCGCCGCTCGCAACCGAGCGAGCGTGGCCCGCACGTGGCGCGCGAACTCTTCAACCATGGCGAGTTCACGATCGGTGAAGTCGCTATCGGCCCGAAACACCGCGAGCGTCTCGACAAGGCCCTGATCAACCTCGAGCAGAGTACCGATTTGGTACTCGCCACCGAGGGGGCGGTACACCTGGGCATACAGCGGTCGAGCATGCCACTGCTCGGGCGTCAAGGTGTCGCTGATGCGCAGTGACCCGGGCACGGGCGCCTCGAGCAACTCCGCGACCATCGGCACCTCGCTCAAGACGCGCGGCATCAACGGGATCACAAACGGAATCGGTTCAGGAAGGTGGTTGCCACTCATCGCTCCCGTCGTGAGGTCGATCGACACCCAGCCGGCGCGCGTCGAGGGCACGAGCGAATAGAGAATCTCGACTGCTTCTTGCCGCAACGTAGCGGTAGACGCGATCGGGGCGAGCTGCGCAGCGGCATCGAGCAACACCTGCAGATCGGGGGCCCGCAACGACTTCACTCGCGAGATCATAGCGATCTCACAGGGTTCATAGGGCCCCGCAACGACGAACTAGCGGTCGCAGCCTCCCGACTTATCGGCGCGCGAGCCTGGCGTGCTGAGGTCGCGCAATCCCTTGTACGCGTAAGGGTCTTCTCCGGCGACCATCACGATGTCGCGAAAGTCGTATTCGGCGAAGTACCGCCCTTCGCTGTTCTGCCACGGCAGCAGCGACTCGGCGCTCATGTAGTGATTGACGAGTGCGCGACGATAGCCGTGCTTGCCGCTGTTCTCGAGCGAGCGGTGCAGCAGGTAGCCATTGAAGAACAGGGCCGCACCGGCGGGCACTTCCACCGCGATCGCGTCATCGTCGGTGTACGGAAACCCGAAGGCCTCATCGGTGCAGTCGAAGCGCTCGTCGGTCTGCTCGCGGTCGGGGTAGAGCACCCCGCGCGCCTGCGATCCGGGCAGCACCCAGAGGCAGCCGTTCTCGGTCGTCGCGTCGTCGAGGGCGATCCACACTCCGCAGAGAGAGCGGTCGCGCGTCGGAATGAAGTGCTCGTCTTGGTGCCAGGCCTGACCCGGCTTGCCCTCCGACTTGATGAACAGCATCGACTGCATGGCCTTGACGTTCGGGCCGATCACGCGCGTGAGGCCGTCGACGATCCGAGGGTGTCGCATGATGTGCCGGGCCACCTCGCTGATCTTGTGCGGGTGGTGGATGCACAAGTACTGCCGCAGCACGTCGGCGTCGCTCTGCCCCGGGTGGGCATCCACCACCGAATCGCCGGGGTTCAAGCCTGCTCGGCAGATGCGCAGGGCCTCGGAGTTGACCGCAGCCACCTCGGCCGGGGTGAGGGCGCCGCGCAGCACAGCGAACCCGTCGCGCGCGTACTGGGCAACGAAGGCCTCGTCGATGGCGTCGTGCATGACGAGCGGTGCGTGAACAGCGATGGTCATGGCAAAGATCATACCTAAAGGATCACGGGGGCATAGGGGAGAACCCCCATTGCTGGGCAGTGACCAGCGCGCCACAGTGGAGCCATGCTCAGTCGAATTCTGCCTCTTGCTCTGATCGCAACGCTGGCACTCTCGGCGTGCTCCACCCCCGTGCCGGTCGCCTCGCCCTCGGCCGCCGCAGCGAGCAGCTCAGCCACGCCCTCCCCCACCTCAACGCCCGAGCCCGAGCCGGTGCCGGCCGAGCTCGTGGTGCTCAACGTGGGCGTTCAGCTCTATGACTCCGAGGGCACCGAGATCGGAGCGTTCGCGTGGGCCGACGAAGCACCGCGCGCGCTGAGCGTGCTCGAGATCGCTTTCGGAGCACCCACCGCGACTGGCTTCATTCCCGGAGAAGGTGCTCACACCGCAGACTACGAGACCTACACGTTTGAGGGCGGGCTGACCTACTTCACCGCCGTCAACCTCGAGAAGCCGCGCAACGAGTTTCACGCACCCTCAGCCGTGCGCATCGACCCGAGTTCTGACGATGTCGACGTGACCATTCGCACCCCGCAAGGCCTCGAAGTAGGAGGAACCCAGGCTGAGGTTCTCGCTCTCTCCCCCGTGGCGAACCGACTGCACATGCTGGGCACGGTCTACATGGTCGACCCCGTCGACCCGAGCATCGTGGGAGCGGCCGAAGACTCGACCGACACGATCGGCATCGTCGTTGACGCGGCAGGAGTCATCGTAGAAATCATGTCGCCGTATCCGACGAACCCGCTCTAGGGCCTACGCCGACCGACGGATGCTCGCGCGGGCCGCACGGCGCTCAAGCGTGCCCGGCCCGCGCGCCGCTCTAGTTCTGCGGGAAGCCCAGGTTGATGCCACCGTGGCTCGGGTCGAGCCAGCGTGAGGTGATTGCCTTCTCGCGCGTGAAGAACGGAATCGCCTGCGTGCCGTAGGCCTTGGCGTCGCCGAAGAGCGAGTTCTTCCAGCCGCCGAACGAGTAGTAGCCGACGGGAACGGGGATCGGCACGTTGATGCCGACCATGCCCACGGTCACTTCGTTCTGGAAGCGGCGCGCGGCGCCACCGTCGTTCGTGAAGATCGCCGTGCCGTTGCCGTACTGCGAGCCATTGATGAGGGCAAGACCCTCGTCGTAGGTCTTCACGCGCACGACCGAGAGCACCGGCCCGAAGATCTCTTCGGTGTAGACCTTCGAACTCGTGGGCACCTTATCGATGAGGGTCGGGCCGAGCCAGAAGCCATTCGGGTCGCCGTCGACTTCGATGCCGCGACCGTCAACGACGATCTGGGCGCCATCCTGCTCGGCGATCTCGAGGTAGCTCGCGACCTTGTCGCGGTGCACGTCGGTGATGAGCGGGCCCATGTCGCAATTGCGGGTTCCGTCGCCGACCTTCAGGGTCGCCATGCGCGACTGAATCTTCTCGATGAGCGCGTCGGCGACAGGCTCGACGGCGACGACGACCGAGATGGCCATGCAGCGCTCGCCGGCCGAGCCGAAGCCCGCGTTGACGGCCGAGTCGGCCACAAGGTCGAGGTCGGCGTCGGGCAGCACGAGCATGTGGTTCTTCGCTCCGCCGAGGGCCTGCACACGCTTGCCGTGCTTCGAGGCCGTCTCGTAGATGTACTTGGCGATGGGCGTCGAGCCGACGAACGAGATGCTCGCGACGTCGGGGTGCTCGAGCAGAGCATCCACACTCTCTTTATCTCCGTTGACGACGTTGAACACACCGTCGGGCAGACCGGAGGCCTTGAAGAGCTCGGCCATCCAGATGGCGGCCGACGGGTCTTTCTCCGAGGGCTTCAACACGACGGTGTTGCCGGCCGCGATCGCGAGCGGGAAGAACCACAGCGGCACCATCGCCGGAAAGTTGAAGGGGCTAATGATGCCCACGACGCCGATCGCCTGTTTGATTGAGTAGACATCGACGCCCGTCGAGACGTTCTCGCTGAACTCGCCCTTCATGAGCTGCGGGATGCTGCACGCGAGCTCGACAACCTCGAGGCCGCGCGCAATCTCGCCGCCCGCGTCGCTCAGCACCTTGCCGTGCTCGTTGGTCAGAATCGCGGCCAGCTCGTCTTTGCGCGCGTTAAGGCCCTCCCGGAACGCGAACATGATCTGCTGGCGCTTCGCGATCGAGGTGTTTGACCACCCGGCAAACGCGGCCTTGGCCACCTGCACGGCGTGGTCGACGTCGGCCGTGGTCGCGAGCGCGACCTCGCGCTGCGTCTCACCCGTGGCGGGGTTGTAGACGGGGGCCGTACGGGTGGATGCTCCCGCAAACGTGGCGCCGCCAACCCAGTGCTGAACTACCGACATGATGTGCTCCTTCGCTCAACGATTCGTGCTCAGTCTGCGGTCTCGCGGCTCTGCGATCAAGCACCATCGGTGCACAGTGAATGTGCACAAACGCACATCAAGGCGAGGGCAAGAGTTCGTCGCGCCGCTCGGCGACCTCGCGCCGCAGCGCGTCGCGCACGATCGCCACAGCGTCGACCGCGGGGCTGTCGCTGCGTTGCGACAGCATGAAGGGCAGCCGAAAGTCGATCGCGCGCGGCAGCACCGGCTCGAGCCCCGCGGCACCCTCGCCCATGAAGGCGTGCAACAGGCCGATTCCCGCTCCGGCTCGCGTGGCTTCGAGCTGCGCAAACACGTTCGTTGAGCCGAAGCCGAGCCGCATGCCCTCGAGCTCGGGAGCGAGATCGAGTTCGCGCACCGTGAGCAGGGCATCCACATAGAAAACGAGGTCGTGGCCCTCGAGGTCGGCGGGCGTTCGAATCGCGGGCCGCGCGGCGAGATAGCTCGGCGCGGCGTACAACCGCAGGGCGTACTCGGTGAGCAGCTCGGCCGCCACGCGCGAACCGGCAGGCGAGCCGACAGTCACGGCGAGGTCGAAGCCCGAGCCTCGCAGGCTCAGCGGGCGCGTCGAGGTGACGAGTTCGAGAGCGATTCCGGGATGCTCGGCCCGCACCCGCGCGAGCGCCGGCGCCGCAAACAGCGAGCCGAACCCCTCGGGTGCTGCCATGCGCACGGTGCCCCGCACAGCGTCGGTACCGGACGCGGCCGCCGCCACCACTTGCTCCATGAGCCCCTCGAGGGGTGCCGCGCGCTCAACGACATCGCGCCCAATGGCCGTGAGTTGCCAGCCGTCGGCACCACGGTCGAGCAAACGAGCACCCAGGGCGGCCTCGAGTCGATCGAGGCGCCGACGCACGGTCGTGTGGTCGACCCCGAGTAGCGCGGCTGCCGAGACGAGCCGGCCGACGCGCGCGACCGCGAGCAAGTAGCGCACGTCGTCGGCGCTCACCTCGTGCGGATCAGGGCCGGTACTCATGCGCCCAGCGTAGGGCTGACGTCGGTGGCGACTGGCACACTGAGCGGCATGGACTTCGTGCTTCCGCTCGTGATCGGTCTGCTGATCGGCGCCGTGCTCGGCGCGCTGCTCGGGCTCGTGCTCGCGCGGCGTTCGTCGGGCGGCGACCCCGCCGTGGCCGAGGCCCGCCACCAGACCGCCATCGCTGAGATTCGCGCCGAAGAGGCGCAGCACCGCGCGCAACTCTCGACCGAGCTTGCGGCCCTTCAGGCCACCGCGGCGGGCTTGCGCGAGCAGATCGCCACGGCGCAAGAGCAGTACCGCGACCTCGTTGAGCGCGTGCGCACCGAGCAGGCGGCTCAGGTCGAGCGCGAACGTGCTGAAAGCAAGGTGTTGCAGCAACTCGCGCCCGTGCAAGAGACCTTGCGATCGATGCAGGCCAAGGTCACCGAGCTCGAAACGCAGCGCAGCCTGCAGCATGGCGAGCTCACCCAGCAACTCAAGTCGGCAACCGAGGCCGAAGAGCGCTTGCGCGCCACGGCCGAGTCGCTCGCCGGCGCTTTGCGAAGCAACTCAACGCGCGGCGTGTGGGGCGAGACCCAATTGCGGCGCGTCGTCGAAGCCGCCGGGCTCATTGAGCGCGTCGACTTCGACGTGCAGTGGAGCGTGAGCTCTGACGCCGGAGCGGGTCGCCCCGACATGGTCATTCACTTGCCCGGCGGCAAGCACATTCCCGTCGACGCCAAAGTGCCGTTCGACGCCTACCTGGCCGCGAGCCAAATTGCGATTACCGCAACGGGCGAAGAGGGTGACCGCCGCAAGCGGCTGCTCAACGACCATGTCAAGGCCGTGCGCGCGCACATCGACGCCCTCGGCTCGAAGGCCTACTGGGCCGGGCTCGGCACCTCACCCGAGATGGTCATTGCCTTTATTCCGAGCGAATCGCTCGTGTCGTCGGCGATGGAAGCCGACCCGGGCATCATGGACTACGCGTTTTCCAAGCGCGTCGCGCTCGCGTCTCCGGTCACCCTGTGGTCGGTGCTCAAGACCGTGGCGTTCTCGTGGCAGCAAGACGTGCTCACGGCCGACGCTCAAGTGCTCTTCGACCTCAGCCGCGAACTGTATTCGCGGCTCTCGACAATGGCCGGGCACGTTGAGAAGCTCGGTCGCGCGATCGAAAGCACCATCAAGAACTACAACGGCTTCGTCGGCTCGCTCGAGCGGCAAGTGCTGCCCACGGCTCGCAAGTTGCAGAAGCTCGACGAGTCGACCGTGCTCGGCCCGCTCGCGGCGATCGAAGACTCGACGCGCGATCTCACGGCGATGGAACTCGTTGCCGACCTCGAAGAAACCACCCCGCCCACCCCCGAGCTCGAGTTCAGCACTCTCGACGAGAGCGACGCACGCGAGTAGCGTGCCCCGCATGGTCGACTACACCTTCGTCTTCAGCGGTTTCGCCGTCACTGACATCGACGCCGCCCGCACCTTCTACCGAAACACCGTGGGCCTCACGGTCAACGACGAGTCAATGGGCCTTCTGTCGATCGACCTTCCGGCCGGTGGCTTCGTGCTCGTGTATCCGAAACCCGACCACGTCGCGGCCAGTTACACGATGCTCAATCTCGAAGTGCGAGACATCGATGCCGCGGTCGACGAGCTCACCAGTCGCGGAGCAACCATGCTGCGTTACGACGGCATCGAGCACGACGAGCGCGGCATTTCTCGCGGCATCGCCGCTCGGCAAGGCCCCGACATCGCGTGGTTTGCCGACCCCTCGGGCAACATCATCTCGGTCTTGCAAAACGCCGACTAGGCGGCTGCACAGCATTCGCCCCTCGCCCCCAGGGTTGTGCCGGGATAAGCTGAAGCCAGCTTCACCAACGTCGGCGAATCCGTCGACGCACCGACCCCCGGCGAAAGATCGACGATGACCACACGCCCTTGGAGTACCCACTACGCCGACGACGTCGCGCCCGAGTTGGGCGAGATTCCGTTCGCGCACTTGCCTGCCCTCGTGCGGGCATCGACGGCCGACTACGGCAGCACGATCGCGTTCACGCAGTGCATGCCCAACGGCATGAACGGCTCACTCACCTACGACCGCATTGACGCGATGTCTGACGAGTTCGCCACGTACCTGCGTGAGGTCGTCGGGCTCAGCGCCGGTGACCGCGTCGCCGTGCAGATGCCGAACTGCCTGAGCTACCCCATCGTCGCGTTCGGCATCCTCAAGGCCGGGTGCGTGCTCGTCAACACCAACCCGCTCTACACGGCCACCGAGATGGTGCACCAGTTCAGCGACTCGGGCGCCAAGGCTCTCGTCGTCATCGACATGTTCGCTGACCGTCTTCCTGAGGTGCTGCCGAAGACCTCGATCGAGACCGTCGTGACCGTGCGCATCTCTGAGTTCTTCCCTCCCGTCATCGCGGGAGTCATCCGCGGGGTGCAGAAGGTCTGGAGCCGCTCGCTGCCGAAGATCACGGTGGCCCACACGCCTCTCAAGGCAGCGTTGAGCGCCGGGCGCGCGGCGAAGTCGGCCGACAAGCTTGAGGCGTATGTCGCTGGCCTCGGCCCCGACTCGCTCGCTGCCCTGCAGTACACGGGTGGCACGACGGGTGTGTCGAAGGGCGCCATGCTCTCGCACGGCAACCTCGTAGCCAACACGCTGCAGATGATTCAGATGTGCGGCGGCTACATGCGACCCGGCACCGAAGTGGTGTTGACCGCCCTGCCGCTGTACCACATCTTCGCCTTCACGGTGAATCTGCTCGGCTTCTACCGCCTCGGCGCGCGCAACATCTTGGTGCCTTCGCCGCGTCCGCCGAGCAACCTCAAGCGAGCGTTCGAGAACTACAAGATCACGTGGGTCACGGGCGTCAACACGCTCTTCAACGCCCTGCTCAACGAGCGCTGGTTCCTCGACAGCCCGCCGCGCCACTTGCGCGCCTCGGCCGCTGGCGGAATGGCGCTGCACGAGTCGGTGGCCGCACACTGGCGCGAGGTCACGGGCACTCCGATCGTTGAGGGCTATGGCCTCACCGAGACCTCGCCGGTGCTGAGCTTCAACCCATTCGGCCCCTCGGCAAAAGACGGCACGATCGGCATTCCGGTGCCCTCGACCGAACTGCGCTGCATCGACGAAAAGGGCAAAGAGGTCAAGCCCGGCACGCCTGGCGAGATCGCGGCCAAGGGCCCGCAGATCATGCTCGGCTACTGGCAACGGCCTGACGACACGGCGGCGAGCATCGTTGATGGTTGGTTCCGCACGGGCGACGTCGCCGAAATGGATGCCGATGGCTTCTTCACGATTGTCGATCGCAAGAAAGACATGATTCTCGTGAGCGGCTTCAACGTGTACCCCAACGAGATCGAAGAGCGCATCGCATCGCTTCCCGGCGTGCTCGAGGTCGGCGTCGTCGGAATCCCCGACGACAAGTCGGGCGAGTCGGTGCGCGCCTACATTGTGGCGGGCACGGATGCTCCCACCGAAGCTGCCGTGCTCGAGCACTGCCGCGAGACGCTCGCTGCGTACAAGGTGCCGAAGTCGGTGCGATTTGTCGACGAGCTGCCCAAGAGCCCCATCGGCAAGATTCTGCGGCGCGAGCTGCGAGCCGAAGCGGTCACCTCTGCTACCGCCAGTATCGAGACCCAAGGAAGGGAACTCTCGTGATCACCCCGCTCATCATTGCCACACAGGCGGTCGTCAACGAGCAAGACGTCGTCACGCCCTTCGAGCAGAACCTGCTCGTCGGTCTTGTGTTCGTCATCATGTTTGGTCTCGGCGCCGGCCTCACGCCGCGCGACTTCAAGCTCGCGATCAAGCGCCCCTCGGGCCTCATCATCGGCTTCGTGACCCAGTTCGGCATCATGCCGCTCCTGGCCTACGTGCTGTGCCTTGTGTTCTTGTTCCAGCTCGCTCCTGAGATCGCGGTCCCGCTGTCGATCGGTGCGCTGCTCATGGGCGCGGTGCCCGCCGGAACCACGTCGAACATGTTCACGTACTTCTCGAAGGGCAACCTCGCGTTGAGCGTCATGATGACGACCAACTCCACCCTGTGGGCGATCATCATGACGCCCCTGGCTCTCGCGATCTTCGGCAACCTGCTGTTCGCCGGCGAGAACTCCGAGTACCAGATCCCGATCACGAACATCGTTGTGACGCTCGCGATCCTGCTGATCCCGGTGGTTCTGGGCATGACGATCCGGCGCTACAGCGCCAACATCGGTGCCGTGCTCGAGCTCTTGGGCGGCTTCTTCGGGCTGTTCTTCATCGTGTTCCTTGTGGCCACCTGGGTTCCGCGCAACTGGGCGCTGCTCACCTCGACGGCGTGGCAGACGTACGTCGTCGCGATCGGGCTCGGCCTGTTCGGCATCGCGATCGCGTACGGCATCGCGAAGGCCATCCGCTTGCACCCCGCGAACGCCCGCACGATTGCACTTGAGACGGGCATCCAGAACGGCCCGCTCGCGATCGCGATCATCTTGCTGACGTTCAGCGGCAACCCCGACATCGGTCTCATCTTGATCGTGCCGGCGCTGTACTCGCTGTTCATCGTGTTGATCTCGACGGTCGTGACCTTCATCTTCCGTCGCGCCAACACTGCGGCTGAGCAGAAGATCCCCAACCTGCTGTAACTCGGGGGGCACAACGGGGGCGGGGCCACACGGCTCCGCCCCCGTTGTCGTTGGCGGGGCCACACCTCGTACCGACAACGACTCCTCGCACGTTTCGTTCCGTGCGAGGCGTCGTTTTCTGTGAGAAACGAGCGGATGCTCGGCGCGGGGCAACGCGGTGCGCCGACATACGCCTCGCCCACGGGCGCGGCACTGTGCTTGCTACGCCTCGCCTGCCGGCGCCGCACTGTGCCTGCTACGCGTCGCCCACGGGCGCCGCGAACTGCGCCTCGTAGAGTCGCGCGTAAGCGCCGGGCTTGGCGAGCAATTGCTCGTGCGTGCCCTGCTCGACGATGCGGCCCGACTCCATGACGAGAATCAGGTCGGCGTCGCGGATGGTCGAGAGGCGGTGCGCGATCACGAAGCTCGTGCGGTCGCGGCGCAGCGCCGCCATGGCGTGCTGCACGAGCACCTCGGTGCGCGTGTCGACCGAGCTCGTCGCCTCGTCGAGAATCAGCACGCTCGGGCGCGCGAGGAAGGCGCGCGCGATCGTTAGCAGCTGCTTCTCGCCGGCACTCACGTTCGAGCCGTCATCATCGAGCACGGTGTCGTACCCGTCGGGCAGAGCGCCGACGAAGCGGTCGACGTAGGTGGCGCGGGCCGCGTCGAGAATCTCCTCCTCGGTCGCGTCGGGCCGACCGTACGCGATGTTGTCGCGAATCGTGCCGCCGAACAGCCAGGTGTCTTGCAGCACCATGCCCATGCGCGAACGCAGGTCGTCGCGCGTCATCGCGGCGATGTCGACGCCGTCGAGCGTGATGCGCCCGCCGTCGAGCTCGTAGAACCGCATCATGAGGTTGACGAGGGTCGTTTTGCCGGCGCCTGTCGGGCCCACGATCGCGATCGTCTGCCCGGGCTCGGCCACGAGCGAGAGCCCGTCGATGAGCGGCACCTCGGGGTCGTATCGGAACGACACGTTCTCGAAGACCAACCGGCCCGTGGTGGCATCGGGGGTCGCCGCAGGTGACGGGTCGGGGGTTTGCTCGGGCGCATCCATCAGTTCAAAAACGCGCTCGGCACTCGCGACACCCGATTGCAACAGGTTTGCCATCGAGCCGAGCTGGCTGAGCGGCTGCGTGAACTGGCGCGAGTACTGAATGAAGGCCTGCACGCCACCGATCGTCATCGAGCCCGTCGTGACGAGCAGGCCGCCGACGACCGCGATGGCAACGTAGACGAGGTTTCCGACGAACATGATCGCGGGCATGATGATGCCGCTCACGAACTGCGCGCCGAAGCTTGCGGTGTAGAGCTGCTCGTTCTTCTCGAGGAACCGCTGCTCGACCTCGCGCTGCCGGCCGAACACCTTGACGAGCGCGTGGCCCGTGAAGGTCTCTTCGATCTGCGCGTTGAGCTCACCAGTGTGGGCCCACTGCGCCACGAAGAGCTTCTGCGAGCGCTTGGCGATGACCGCCGTGATGACGAGCGTGAGCGGCACGGTGATGAGCGAGACGAGCGCCAAGATCGGCGAGATCACGAACATCATGACGATGACGCCGATGACCGTCAGCAGTGAGGTCAGCAACTGGCTCAGGGTCTGCTGCAGGCTCTGCGAGATGTTGTCGACGTCGTTGGTCACGCGGCTCAGCACCTCGCCGCGCTGCACCTTGTCGAAGTAGGTGAGCGGCAGGCGGTTGAGCTTGCCCTGCACCTCTTCGCGCAAGCGGTAGACCGTGCGCTGCGTCACGCCGTTCAGCAGGTAAGCCTGCAGCCACGAGAAGACCGACGAGAACACGTAGACCAGCAAGACGATGCCGAGCAGCACGTGAAGCGCGTCGAAGTCAATGCCGGCTCCCGCCCCGGCCTGACCCGCGCCGTCGCCATTGCCGAACACGCCGTCGACGATGATGTTCGTCGCCATGCCGAGCAAGGCGGGGCCCACGACGCTCAAGAGCACGCTCACAACACCGAGGGCGATCACGAGGTAGACGAGCCCGCGCTCAGGTGCGAGGCGCCCGATGAGCCGCTTGGCCGACGGCCCAAAAGTCATGGCCTTTTCGGCGGGCATTCCCATGCCGCCGCCCATGGGTCCGCCCATGGGCCCGCGGCGCACTCCCCCGGGAGGGCCGACCGGTCGTGCGGGTGCCGTGCTCATGCGCCCACCTCCGCTCGCAACTGACTATTGACGATCTCGGCGTAGGTCTCGTTGCTCGCGAGCAACTCCGCGTGCGTGCCGCGGCCGACCACCCGGCCGCGGTCGAGCACGATGATTTGGTCGGCATCCTGCACCGTGGCCACCCGCTGGGCCACGACGATGAGGGTGGCGTCGGTGACCTCGCGGCGCAGGGCGGCTCGCAGGCGAGCATCCGTCGCCGTATCGAGGGCCGAGAAGGAGTCGTCAAAGACGTAGATCTCGGGTCGCTTCACGAGTGCGCGCGCGATGGCGAGACGTTGCCGCTGGCCGCCCGAGACGGTCGTGCCGCCCTGGGCGATGGGGGCGTCGAGCTGCTCGGGCATCTCGCGCACGAAGTCGGCCGCTTGTGCGATCTCGAGCGCGGCCCACAGTTCATCGTCGGTGGCGTCTGGCTTGCCGAAGCGCAAGTTCGTCGCGACCGTGCCCGAGAACAAGTAGGGGCGTTGCGGCACGAGGCCCATGCGGCTCCACAGCAGGTCGGCGTCGAGCTCGCGTACGTCGACGTCGTCAACGAGCACCGATCCCCCGGTCGCGTCGAAGAGTCGCGGCAACAGGCTGATGAGCGTCGTCTTGCCCGCACCCGTACTGCCGATGATCGCCGTCATCTTTCCGCGCTCGGCCACCAGGCTGACGCCGTCGAGCACCGGATGCTCCGCCCCCGGGTACGCAAACGTCACGTCGCGCAGCTCAACGCGGCCGCTCGCGGTCACCGTCATCACGGGGTTCTGCGGCAACACCACCGAGGAAGGCGTCTCAAGCACCTCGCCGATGCGGTCGGCCGAGACGGCCGCCCGCGGCAGCAGCACGGCAATAAACGTCGCCATGAGCACGGCCATCAAGATCTGGATGAGGTACGTGAGAAAGGCCGTGAGCGCACCGACCTGCATGAGCCCCGACTCGATGCGGTAGGCGCCAAACCACAGCACGGCCACGCTCGAGACGTTGAGCACGAGCAGCACGATCGGGAACATCAGCGCAAAGAGTCGGCCCGCCCGCAGCGCCGTGTCGGTGAGTTGCGCGTTCGCGTCGGCGAAGCGCTCGACCTCTTGCCGCTCGCGCACGAACGCGCGCACAACGCGCATGCCGGTCAGTTGCTCGCGCAACACGCGGTTGACGGTGTCGATGCGCTCTTGCATGACGCGGAACAGCGGCACGGTGCGCACGATGATCGCGCTCACGGCGATGAGCAGCACGGGAATCGCGACGGCCATGATGAGCGAGAGTTCGAGGTCTTGCTGCAGCGCCATGATGACGCCGCCGATCGCGAGAATCGGCGCGCTCACGAGCATCGTGCTCGTCATGAGCACGAGCATTTGCACTTGCTGCACGTCGTTGGTCGTGCGCGTGATGAGCGAGGGGGCGCCAAAGCGGCTCACTTCGCGCTCCGAGAAGGTGCCGACGTGCGCGAACACCGCGCCGCGCAAGTCGCGCCCGAGCGCCATCGCGACGCGAGCGCCGAAGTAGACAGCGGTGATGGCGCACGCAATCTGCACCAGGGTGATCGCGAGCATCGCGCCGCCCACTTGCAGAATGTAGGCCGTGTCGCCCGTGGCAATGCCGCGGTCGATGATCGCCGCGTTGAGCGCGGGCAAGAAGAGCGAGGCGACGGCTTGAGCAAGCTGAAAGACGACGACGCCCGCGATGAGCAGCCCGTAGGGCTTCAAGTACCGCCGGAGAATGAGTGCAAGCATGGCCTGCTCATTCTTCACCCGTGCGGGCCGCACTCATGACACGAGCGTGCCGCTCTCAGCGAACGCGGGGGCGACAGATGCTGCGCTCGCGCTCAGTGGTCGAGCCACTTGTTCTCGAGGTGGTCGGCCGTCACCCGGCGAATCGTGCCCGAGCGTGAGCGCAGCACGATCGACTCAGTCGTGATGATGCCGCGCTCGCGCCGCACGCCCCGCACGAGCTCGCCGTCGGTCACGCCGGTGGCGACGAAGAAGGTGTTGTCGCTGCGCACGAGCTCGTCAGCCTCGTAGACGTAGTCGAACTTCAGGCCCGCGGCCGCGCCGCGGGTGCGCTCGTCTTCGCTTCCGGGGGCGAGGCGCCCCTGAATGAAGCCACCGAGCGCCTTGACGGCGCACGCCGTCGCCACGCCCTCGGGGCTACCGCCCGTGCCGACCGCGAGGTCGATGCGGCTGTCGTGGCGCGCGGCGTTGATTCCCGCGGCGACGTCGCCGTCGAGGATGAGCCGCGTGCCCGCGCCCGTCGCGCGAATCTCGGCGATGAGCCCTTCGTGACGAGGCCGGTCGAGCACCGCGATGCGCATCTCATCGACGGGCTTCTTCTTGACAGCCGCGAGCGCGCGAATGTTCTCGGCGATCGACTGGCGAATGTCGAGCACCCCGATGCCCTCCCACCCCGCCACGAGCTTCTCCATGTAGAACACACTCGAGGCGTCGAGCATCGAGCCGCGGTCGGCGACGGCGATCATCGAGATCGCGTGGCCGCGGCCTGCCGCCGTGAGCGACGTGCCATCGATGGGGTCGACGGCGATGTCGCACGCGGGGCCCTGGCCGTTCCCGACGACCTCACCGTTGTAGAGCATCGGCGCGTTGTCTTTCTCGCCCTCGCCGATGACGACGAGGCCGCTGAAGTTCACGGTTCCGAGAAACTTGCGCATGGCATCCACCGCCGCCCCATCGGCCGCGAGTTTGTCGCCCTTGCCGATGAAGGGGGCTGAGCGAATCGCGGCCGCCTCGGTGGCACGCACGAGCTCCATGGCGAGGTTGCGGTCGGGGTGCAGGAAGAGGGTTCCGGTCTCAGTGGTCACCACAAGGGCGTCCTTTCCGTGAGAGATCGAGCGGAATCAAGGACGCGCCGGGTGGTAGATCAGCGCACAGCCAGACTAGCGGCGCTCGAGAGCCCGCGGTGCGCTCGCTGGTTAGACTCGAAGGGCATCCACCACCACGTTTACGCACTGAGGAGAGTCATGCCTGTCGCCACCCCTGAGCAGTACGCCGAAATGCTCGACAAGGCTAAGAAGGGCGGATTCGCCTACCCCGCCATCAACGTGTCGTCGTCGTCGACGATCAACTCGGTGCTGCAGGGCTTGAGCGAAGCCGGCTCTGACGGCATTCTGCAGGTGACCACGGGCGGCGCCGACTACTTCGCCGGCCAGACCGTCAAGGCCCGCGCCTCGGGCGCCCTCGCCTTCGCCGCGTTCGCCACCGAGGTCGCGAAGAACTACCCCGTCACGGTCGCGCTGCACACCGACCACTGCCCCAAAGACGCGCTCGACGGCTTCGTCATGCCGCTCATCGCCGCGAGCGAGGCCGAGGTCAAGGCCGGCCGCAACCCGATCTTCCAGTCGCACATGTGGGACGGCTCGGCCGTGCCGCTCGCCGAGAACCTCGAGATCGCGCGCGACCTCCTCCCCCGCATGAAGGCCATCCACGCCATTCTCGAGGTCGAGATCGGCGTCGTCGGCGGCGAAGAAGATGGCGTTCAGCACGAGGGCTCGAACGATGCGCTTTACACGACCCTCGGCGACGTCACGGCCGCGGTCGAAGCGCTCGGCCTCGGCGAGCAGGGTCGCTACATGGCCGCGCTGACCTTCGGCAACGTGCACGGCGTCTACAAGCCGGGCAACGTCAAGCTGCGCCCTGAACTGCTCGCCGACATTCAGGCCGGCATTCAGGCGAAATATGGCACGGATGCCCTCCCGCTCGACCTCGTCTTCCACGGTGGCTCGGGCTCGACCGACGACGAGATCTCGACGGCCGTCAAGAACGGCGTCATCAAGATGAACATCGACACCGACACGCAGTACGCATTCAGCCGCTCGGTGGCCGACTCGGTTCTGAAGAACTACGACGGCTTCTTGAAGGTCGACGGCGAGATGGGCAACAAGAAGGTCTACGACCCGCGCGCCTGGGGCAAGACCGCCGAGTCGGCGATGGCCAAGCGCGTTGTTGAAGCGACGCAGCAGCTCGGCTCGGCCGGCCACTCCGGCCGCTAACCACACGCCCGGCAGGGCCCGGTCGCGTTAGCGCGCGACGGGCCCGCCGGGCGTTCCTTCGTCGGGAGTGCGCAGCACCGGCATGCGCGATCGCGAGGCGCCTGCCACCTCGAATTCGACGGCCGTCACGGGCCCCGTGCGCCACCGCAGGTTTTCGACGCTCGATTGCAAACTCACGTAGTAGGGCGCCAAGAACGTCTCACGACGGCCTTCGGGCAGCGTGCTCAGAATGCGCAAGGCCACGGCGATGGCACCGCTCTCGGTGCGACGCAGCTCCACTCGCGCTGATCCGACCGGCGAGTCGGTGTGGCCCAACAGAGCATCGAGCAACGCGCGCATGACCGTTCGCTGAGCGAGGTCGAGTTGTTCGGCCAACCGCTCGGGGTCATCCACCGTCAAGGCACGGCCTCGCGCGACGCGCTCGATCCAGGTGCGATCAATCTCTCCCGTGAGTTCGGCGCGAAGGCGTTGAGCGAGAGCCCCCGCTCGCACCGCATCGCCGGCGCTCACCGCACCACGATCAAGAACGGACGCGATAAACGCCGTAGCGGGCGCGATACGGATGCGCGTCTCATCATCAATCGCCACCGCAAGGTCGTCGGCACCCGAGTCGACTCCCGGAACATCGAGCGGCCGCTCACTCCACCGAGCCAGACCACTCGTGATGGATCGGATCATCACGACTCCTCCGACCATGCCGATGATGATCGGAAAGAGTGTGATAGCCACGGCAGACAAGGGCGGCCATGTGGGGTCGTCTGGCACGACGAAGACGAGTGTCGCAGCGGCACTGACCGCCACGAGCACGACGCCGGCAACCAAGAGTCGAGCCGCCGAGGAGTAGGGAACCATCGCGAGAAGCACGAGCGAGGCTGAGAGGGGCGCCCACCACAACTCAACCGCGAAGGTCTCTCCCGAGTACCCCATCGCCGACATCACGACACCGGCGCCCGAGAGGGCAACGGCGACGAGCGCACGCATGATCGTGAACGCCCCTCGGCGAGGCCGGGTAGCCACGTGCACCCAGACCATCGCGAGCACCGAGAGCCCGAGGGCCGCCACCTGTACGAGTGGTCGAGAACCCGCCTGGCCAGCAGGGCCGAGCACGAGCACTCCGTGCACGAGGGTCATCGCGGCAGCAGCGAGGGGCAAGTTCGGGGTCGTGAACCAACTGAGCGGGTCGGCATCCCAGGGGCTTACGCGCCATGACCGGCCGCTCATGCCTCGGCCCTCTCAATCGAGCCCTCGATCGGAACCGCCACCATGACCGTCGTTCCTTCGGGCCCAGACCAGATTCTCACTCGGCCACCCGCCTGGGCGATGCGCTGCTCGATCGACATCCTGATGCCCAAACGATCGTGAGCAACCTCGTCGACCGCGAAACCGCGACCGTCGTCGACGACGAGCACGCTGAGCACACCGTCTCGAATGCCGGCAACAAGTTCAGCGCGATCGGTTCCCGCGTGTTTCACGACGTTGTCGAGGGCTGCCCGCACGGCACCGACGACAGCATGCCGTGTCGAGGCCGACACCTCAACGTCCAGAAGCTCCGTGCCGCTTACGTCAACGCGCACGCCGCTCCACTGATACTCGTGGGCGAGCTCGAGAAAGGCCCGGCGAAGTGCACTCGCGCTCGTCGTCCGTGGGGCTTCATCGGCCACGGTCATGGCCGACATCGCGGCAAGGTGCTCTGTCAACACTGTTCTGGTGCGGTCAGAGAGCACGCCCGGCGACCGAGCGAGAGCACTGAGGTCAGCCAGCACGGTGTCGTGCACGACGGCAGCCGCACGCTGCTCAAGCACGCGGCGGCGATCGGCATCGACGAGCTCGGCGGTGGCCGACGTAAGCGATTGCAGTTGCCTTTCGGCCTGGCGTTGAGCAAGCGCAAGAGTCAGGTACGACACAAGAGAAATGCCGAAGACGATCGCGGGCCCCATGCCGGGCTGAACGCTACTGCCCGCGATCATGAGTCCGACAAAAAGACTCGATTGAGCAACGACGAACGCGATAATCGACCACCACACACCGTTGATGGCACGGCCCGTGACCGCCCCGACGAGACACAGAGCGGTCGGAATGCGATTCAGCAGATAAGGGCCCGCATCGTCGAACTGCGGGTCAACCGCAAGAGCGATGATCGGAAAGACGATGGTGAGAACGGCACCGACGCCGACGAAAAGCGCTGCCGTCATCACCCCGGGGCGCCACAGCAACAGGAGGGCAAGGGCACCAATGCCGACGACAGGCGAGACGACGAGCAGCGCCTGCTCACCCAGGCCGCTCTCGATGAGCACGTCGACCACGATCGCGGCTACGACGAGCGCACCAGTGGCTGCGATGACCCGCTGAGTGGTCGCTAGGGCGGAGACCGTCACGCGAGCCGCGACGGCACGAGGCAGGGCGACGCTGGTCATGCGATCCCCCGGTTCATGCCGCGTCGTCGATTCCGGTGCTAGCTGCTGAGGCGTCCGCCGAGCGCTCGCTCGTCCATGTTGCCGTCTTTGTCGCGCCGCAGTTCTTTCGGCAGCGAGAACTGCAGGTCTTCTTCCGCTGTTTTGACCTCTTCAACGGCGTCGAATCCGGCGTCGCGCAAGTCGGCCAGCACTTGCTCAACGAGCACTTCGGGCACACTGGCGCCACTCGTCACGCCAACGGATGCCACGCCCTCGAGCCACTCTTGCTTGATTTCGCTCGCGTAGTCGATGCGATACGCGGCCTTCGCGCCGTACTCCAGAGCGACCTCGACGAGGCGCACGCTGTTCGAGCTGTTGGCCGAGCCGACAACGATCACGAGATCGGTCTCGGGTGCGACCTTCTTGATGGCGACTTGGCGATTCTGCGTGGCATAGCAAATGTCATCGCTCGGGGGGTCTTGCAAGTGCGGGAATCGCGCGCGCAGGCGTCGCACGGTCTCCATGGTTTCGTCGACACTCAAGGTGGTCTGCGACAGCCAGATGAGTTCTTCGCCCTCGGGCACCTCAACGGTGTCGGCTTCTTCAGGGGTGCCGATGAGGATCATGCGCTCGGGCGCGTGCCCCATCGTGCCCTCGACCTCTTCGTGACCCTCGTGGCCGATCAGCAAGATGCGGTAGTCCTGCTTCGAGAATCGCACGGCTTCGCGGTGCACCTTCGTCACGAGCGGGCACGTGGCATCGATCGCCTGCAGGTCACGGTCGGCGGCGCCCTGAACCACGGCGGGGCTCACGCCGTGCGCCGAAAAGACGATGTGTGACCCCGGAGGAACCTCGCCAACCTCGTCAACGAAGATCGCCCCCTGCTTCTCGAGCTCACTCACGACGTGCACGTTGTGCACGATTTGCTTGCGCACATAGACGGGAGCGCCGTATTGCTCGAGCGCTTTCTCGACGGCGATGACCGCGCGGTCAACGCCCGCGCAATAGCCGCGGGGCGCAGCCAGCAGAACGCGCTTGGGTCGGTCAACGGCCACGGGGACGAGTCGCTCGCGCCGCTGGGGAATGACGGGCGCGGTCAGGGTCGAGCCCAGGGCGCCGTTCGAGATCGTGCTCACGCCCCCAGTCTACGAGGGGCAGTCTGCGTATGCGCTTCGGCTGCGACGATTGCGCTATTCGACGTCGCGCCGCATCGTCGTGAGTGACGCCGCGACGATGAGCACGGCGGCGAGCGTCGCGAGCACGAGGCCGCCCTGCCACCAGAGCAAAGCATCCACGGTGGCCGAGGGCACGCTCGGGTCAAGAGCACCTAGTGAACTGAGGATGCCCGCGCCGACGAGCGCGTCGGTCGCCGACCCCGGCAAGAAGCGACCGATCGAGGCCGACCACTCCCACACGCTGGCCACGAGGCGCAGAATCGGCTCGACGAACTGTGTAAAGGCGAGCACGATGACGATCGCCGCAATCTGGCTCGTGAGCAGCGCCCCGAGGCCGAGGCCCAGCAGCGACCACAACGCCGTCGCCAACAGCGTGCGCAGCAGCACCGCAATCACTTCGGGCTCGCCGAGCGCTGTGGGCTCGCCGAGGGCAGCAAGCACGGGCGCCCCGAGGCCCACCGAGCCCACGAGCCCCACGACGCCGTAAACGACGCCCATGGCGGCGGCAACGATGGCCTTCGCGGCGAGCACGATTCCGCGCCGCGGTTGCGCGAGCACCGTGGAGGTGAGCGTGCCGTGGCGCCACTCGGTTGTCGCCAGCAGCGCGCCAAACAACAGCGGAATCACGAGGCCCACGGCCGTCACACTGCTGTAGACAAGGTTGGCGGCGACAACCGGGTCAAGCTCGGGCGCCGGAGCACCCGTGCCGGCACCCGCGAGTTGCGCGCCGAGATCGCTGAAGAAGAACGCGAGCGCAGCAGCCGTGAAGCCCACGTAGACGACCATGATGAGGGCGAGCAGCCACCACGAGTTCAGCGAAAAGACCTTGGAGAACTCTGACGCCGTGGCACGCAGTAGGGCGGTCATGCGGCACTCCCCTCGGCCGCGGCGGGCGCCGGTGGTGCTTCATCCGCCGTGAGCGAGAGAAACACCGACTCGAGGCCGTCAGACTCGTCACTCAAGTGCGTGAGCGCGAGGCCCGCGTCACGCGCAACCTCCCCCGTTCGCACAACGTCGAGGCCGAGCACCACGAGACCCGCGCTGCCGAGCTCGACCGTGGCGCCGGCGCGCGTGAGGGCATCCGTCAGCGCGGCACGATCGGAGGCATCGACGCGCACGCGCGATGTTCCGCTCTCGAGGGTCGCGAGCGGCCCGTCAAAAACGACGCGGCCATGACGGATGACCACGACATCATCAACCGTCTGCTGCACTTCGCTCAGCACGTGTGACGAGAGCAGCACGGTGCGGCCTTCGGCGGCGAGCGAGCGCAGCAGCGAGCGCATCCAGCGAATGCCATCAGGGTCGAGCCCGTTGATGGGTTCATCGAGCACGAGCGCATCAGGATTGCCCAGCAGAGCGCTCGCGAGCCCGAGTCTCTGCCGCATGCCGAGCGAATAGCCGCCCACAGCGCGCCGACCCGCCTCGCTGAGCCCCACCATGTCGAGCACGGTGTCAACGCGAGCGCGACTGATGCCCGCCGAGATCGCGAGGGTCAGAAGATGGTTGCGACCGCTGCGGCCGGGGTGAAAGACGTCGGCTGACAACGAACTGCCCACCCGATGGAAAGGGGCGTCGAGGTCACGGTAGCGCTGGCCGTCGACGAGAGCAGAACCCGCCGTGGCGCGATTGAGGCCCAGCAGAATGCGCAACGTTGAGGTCTTGCCGGCTCCGTTCGGGCCGAGAAAGCCCGTGACGCGCCCGGGCGATGCCTGAAACGAAACGTCGCGCAACGCGGTGACGTCGCCGTAGACCTTCGTGAGCGAGTCGATCGTGAGCGGAGTAGGCGTGACCATGAGGCTCCTGAGCTACGCGCGCCGCGGTATCGGCGCTGTCGACTACCCTGGCGAAGGCCGCCGATCGACGCAAGGAGGGCACCGTGACTGACGCTCCGTCAAGCGCCGATTCCCCCTGGGCCGTCGGGCAGCTGTCGACCAAGATCAAGGAGTACATCGACCGACTCGGTCAGGTGTGGGTCGAGGGCGAGATCGCTCAGTGGGGCGTCTCGGGCGGCAACGTCTACGGCAAGCTCAAAGACGTCAGTGACGATGCGACCGTGTCGTTCGTCATCTGGTCGTCAGTGCGCTCGACCTTGCCTGACGGGCTTGGTCAGGGCGACCGCGTCACGGCGCTCGTCAAGGCCAACTGGTGGGTCAAGGGCGGCACGCTCACGATGCAGGTCTCGCAGATGCGGCGCGTCGGCCTCGGCGATTTGCTCGAACGGATCGAACGGCTGCGCGCCACGCTCGCCGCCGAAGGCCTCTTCGCGCCGGAGCGCAAGAAGCCCCTGCCGTTCTTGCCCCAGTGCATCGGCCTCGTGACCGGTAAAGACAGCGACGCCGAGAAAGACGTCATCCGCAACGCTCAGTTGCGCTGGCCCTCGGTGCAGTTTCGGGTTGTGCACGCTGCCGTGCAGGGCGACAAGGCGGTTGCCGAGGTTACGGCGGGCATCCGTCAGCTCGATGCTGACCCCGAGGTCGACGTCATCATCGTTGCGCGCGGGGGTGGCGACTTTCAGAACCTGCTGCCATTCAGCGACGAGAGCCTCGTGCGGGCCGCGGCCACGTGCGAGACGCCCCTCGTGAGCGCTATCGGGCACGAGAATGACCGACCCCTGCTCGACGAGGTTGCCGATCTTCGTGCCTCGACGCCGACCGATGCTGCCAAGCGCGTGGTTCCTGACGTGAGCGACGAGCTCGCCCGCGTGCAGCAAGTGCGAGCACGCATGCTCACGCGCGTGACGGGAGCGATTGCAACCGAGGTTGATCGCTTGGCCTCGATTCGGTCGCGGCCCGCCCTCGCCTCAGCCGACTGGATTATCGAGTCGCGCGCCGACGAGCTCACGCGCTCTGTTGCCCGTGGTGTCGAACTGACGACGCGCCTGCTCGAGCGCGCCCATCTCGAGACCGACGAGCGACGACGGCAGCTTCGCGCGCTCTCTCCGCAACGCACGCTCGACCGTGGCTATGCCATCGCGCAGACGGCCACGGGTGACATCGTGCGATCGGCAGCCCTCGTCAACCCGGGCACCGCTCTCGTGCTCACGCTCGCCGACGGTCGACTCGCGGCGACGGCCGACGGCCTCGCTCCCACGCAGTCTGAAGAAAGGCCCGCTTAACATGAGTGACATGACCGCCTCTGACTCGCCCCCCGTCGCTGACTTGAGCTACGAGCAAGCGCGCGACGAACTCGTGCGAGTGGTGACCGAGCTCGAGCAGGGCGGGGCCACGCTCGAGCAGTCCATCGCGCTGTGGGAGCGCGGCGAGGCCCTTGCCCGGCGCTGCGAAGAGTGGCTCATCGGCGCGAAAGAGCGCCTCGACGCGGCCCGCGCTGCTGCCGAAGGCTGAGCAAAATGACCAACTCGCCCTCCGAACCCGGCGCCGAAACCCCGCAGCAAAAGGCCGACCGCATCGCCGAGGCTCGTCGCACGCGCCGTGCCAACCAGACCGTGCGCAACCTCATCGGTTCGCTCATTGCGTCTCTCGCCATCGTGCTGTTTCTCGTGCTCGTGGTCGTTCGGCCTGATCCGGCGCCACTCACCGTCGACTACCTCGCTGCCGCCGCCGAGGCTGAAGCAAGTTTGGGCACCGCGGTCATCGCCCCCATCGTGCCCCCGACGTGGAGCGCGAATCGCGCCGAGCTCGCCGGCTCGGGGGGCGTCGACGAGTGGGCCGTGGGGTTCATCACCGAGAACCGCACTTTTCTGGGTCTATTGCAGGGCTTCACCGACGAGCAGAGTTGGCTGCGCGATGCGCTGCGCGACCCCGGCGAAGGGGAAAGTGTGCGTATCGCCGGTGTTGAGTGGCAGCGGTACGACCGACGCGGCGTCGAGGGCGTGGGCTTGCGCGAGATCGCACTCGTGACGAGCACGGCCGACAGCACGGTCGTGCTCTACGGCACCGCGAGCGACGCCGACCTTGAGGTGCTCGCGAACGCCGTCGCGGCCGAGTTACCCGCGGCTGACTAGGCGCAGACTACGCTCGGGGATGCACTTCTCACCCCGAGTCCGCCCAGGAGCCCCATGCCCACCGAACGCCGCACTCCCGACCAGGTCTGGCGTGAGATGCAGCGGGGCAACGCGCGATTCGTGTCGGGTGAGCCACAGCATCCCCGACAAGATGTCGACCGGCGCGCCGAGCTTGCCGGGCACCAGTCACCGCACGCGGCGCTGTTTGGCTGCAGCGACTCGAGACTCGCGGCCGAGATCATCTTCGACAAGGGCTTGGGCGACCTCTTCGTGGTGCGCAACGCCGGTCAGGTCATCAGCGACAGCGTCATCGGTTCACTGGAATACGCGGTGGCCGTCTTGAAGGTTCCGCTCATTCTCGTGCTGGGCCACGATGAGTGCGGGGCCGTTGACGCCGCCATCGCGGCCGATGATCCTGACGTTGCACCGCTGCCCCCGCACATTCACCGCCTCGTCGAGCAGATCATGCCCGCCGTCGAGCGCGTGCGGCACGCTGGGCTCGCGAGCGGCAACAAGACGATCGACCCGCTCGAAGTGGCTCGTGAACACTTGCGTGACACCGTCAGCGCGCTCTTTACGGCGAGCGAGCTCATCAGTGATGAGGTTGCGGCCGGTACGCTGGCCGTTGTTGGGGCGAACTACCGTCTTCGTGAGGGCAGAGTCGTTCCCGATGTCGTCGTCGGCCAGCTGTCGACCGCACCCGGTGCGGCGTGAGCGGGTCGCCCGCCACCGCGACCTCCCCGTGACCCTGCACCACCACCGTGAGATTCGAAGGACACCTCTCGTGAGCACTGACGCCGACTTCCGCATCGAACACGACACCATGGGCGAGGTGCGCGTACCGCGCAGCGCTCTGTATCGCGCGCAAACGCAGCGCGCCGTCGAGAACTTTCCCATCTCGGGCTCGGGCCTCGAGAGCGGCCAGATCGTCGCTCTCGCCCAGATCAAGCGCGCGGCGGCCATCGTCAACGCCGAATTGGGCATTCTCGACGCAGCGCTCGCCCAGGCCATCGTGGGTGCCGCCGACCAGATCATTGGCGGAGCACACCACGACCAATTTCCGGTCGACACCTACCAGACCGGTTCGGGCACCTCATCGAACATGAACATGAACGAGGTGCTCGCGACGCTCGCGACGACGGATGCCCTCGCCGTGCACCCCAACGACCACGTCAACGCCTCGCAGTCGTCGAACGATGTCTTTCCGACGTCGGTACACCTCGCAGTGACCTCGGCGCTGCTGAGCGACCTCATTCCCGCGCTCGAGCACCTCGCTGACGCCCTCGAGGTCAAAGCCGAGCTGTGGAAGACGGCCGTCAAGGCGGGCCGCACCCACTTGATGGACGCCACCCCCGTCACGCTCGGCCAAGAGTTCGCGGGCTACGCCCGCCAGGTTCGCTTGGGCATTGCGCGCGTGCAGTCGACGATCGAGCGCGTCGCCGAAGTACCGCTCGGTGGCACCGCCACGGGAACGGGCATCAACACTCCGCTCGGGTTCTCGCAGAAGGTCATTGCCGAACTCGCACACTCGACCGGCCTCCCCATCACCGAGGCGCTCGACCACTTCGAAGCCCAGGGCGCGCGCGACGGCCTCGTCGAGGCATCCGGTGCGCTCCGCGTGCTTGCGGTGTCGCTCACCAAGATCTGCAACGACATTCGCTGGATGGGCTCGGGCCCCAACACGGGCCTTGCCGAACTGCACATTCCCGACCTTCAGCCCGGCTCATCGATCATGCCCGGCAAGGTCAACCCCGTCGTGCCCGAGGCCGTGCTCATGGTCTGCGCGCGCGTGATCGGCAACGATGCGACCATCGCGTGGGCGGGGGCCTCGGGTTCGTTCGAGCTCAACGTCGCGATTCCCGTTATGGGCACGTCGCTTCTCGAGTCGATTCGTTTGCTCGCGAACTCCACGCGCGTACTTGCCGACAAGACGGTGACCGGTCTCGAAGCCAATCTCGATCGTGCCCGTTCGCTCGCCGAGAGTTCTCCGGCGATCGTCACGCCCCTCAACCGAGTGATCGGCTACGAGGCCGCGGCCAAGATCGCCAAGCACTCGGTCGCCAAGGGCATGACGATTCGCGAGGCGGTCATTGACCTCGGTTTCGTCGAGCGCGGGGACGTCACGCTCGAGCAGCTCGACAGCGCGCTTGACGTGCTGAAGATGACCGCGCCGGGCCTCTAGCCTCGGGGCATGCACGAGGCCACGGGAGTGGCCCGAGCGACGAGCGCATGGCCGTGTGCCGATGGGAACGTCTCCTGAGGGCTCGCACCCCGCGTACAGTGGGCGCGTGGCTGAGTGGACCTTTTTGACCAATCACTCGCACGTGCTCGTGTGCCTTGCCGACGACCCCGCGTTGCGCATTCGCGACATCGCCGTGCGCGTGGGAATCACCGAGCGCGCCACGCAGCGCATCGTGGCCGAGCTCGTCGCGAGCGGCTATCTCGAGAAAGAGCGCGATGGGCGCCGGAATCGCTATCGCGTCGCGACCGATCGGCCCCTGCGGCACCCGCTCGAGCGCTCACACACCATCGGCGATTTGCTCTCTGCCGTCGCCGAGCGCACCGACTAACGCAGCACGTTGCCGCGGCGCTAGCCGCGTGGCCCGAGCGCCGCGACGCCAGCCGCTCAGCACCAGCGCCGCGGCGACGGATGCTCTACGCCAGCTCGTTGCCCTCGAGCAGCTCGGTCACGAGCGCGGCAATCGCACTGCGCTCAGAGCGCGTGAGCGTCATGTGCCCGAACAGAGCGTGGCCCTTGAGCGTCTCGATCACGCTCGCAACGCCGTCGTGGCGCCCCACGCGCAGATTGTCGCGCTGAGCAACGTCGTGCGTCAGCACGACCTTCGAGTTCTGGCCGATGCGGCTCAGCACGGTCAACAGCACGTTGCGCTCAAGCGACTGCGCTTCGTCAACGATCACGAAGGCGTCGTGCAATGACCGACCGCGAATGTGCGTGAGCGGCAAAACCTCGAGCAACCCGCGGTCGATGACCTCGTCGAGCACGTTCTGCGACACGACCGAGCCGAGCGTGTCGAACGTGGCTTGCGCCCAGGGGTTCATCTTCTCGCTCGCATCACCCGGCAGGTACCCGAGCTCTTGGCCGCCCACCGCGTACAGCGGGCGGAACACCATGATCTTGCGCTGCTGCTGCCGCTCAAGAACGGCCTCGAGGCCCGCACACAGCGCGAGCGCCGACTTGCCCGTGCCGGCGCGGCCACCGAGCGAGACGATGCCGACCTGGGGGTCCATGAGCAAGTCGATCGCGAGGCGCTGCTCGGCTGAGCGGCCGTGCAAGCCGAAGATGTCGCGATCCCCGCGCACGAGAGCGATTTCGTCGTCACCGACGACACGACCGAGGGCCGAGCCACGGTCACTGTGGATCACGAGAGAGGTGTTGATGGGCAGTTCGCGCACCACGGGCGACCGCAACACCTCGCGGTCGTAGAGCGTGGCCATTTCGTCGCTCGAGAGGCGAACATCCGCCATGCCCGTCCAGCCACTGTCGACCGCGAGCTCGGCGCGGTACTCCTCGGCGGCAAGGCCGAGCGAGGCGGCCTTGACCCGCAGCGGTAGGTCTTTCGACACCACCGTCACGTCGAGGCCTTCGGCCGCGAGATTCATGGCGACCGCGAGAATGCGCGAGTCGTTGTCGTTCAGCTGCAGGCCGCTCGGCAAGACGGCCTGACTCGAGTGGTTGAGCTCAACGCGCAACGAGCCTCCGGCCTCGCCGACCGAGATCGGAAAGTCGAGACGCTCGTGCTGCACGCGCAAGTCATCGAGGTTGCGCAAGGCCTTGCGCGCGAAGTACCCAATCTCGGGGTCGTTGCGTTTCGCCTCAAGCTCGGCAATCACGACAACCGGCAGCACAACCGCGTGCTCAGCGAAACGGAAGAGCGCCGTCGGATCACTCAGTAGAACCGAGGTATCGAGCACATACGTGCGCTGCGCGACCTCGCTCTCGTCACTCGTGTTCGACGGGTTCTGACGGGAGGTCTTCGCAGCGGCCACCGGTGCTCCATCCCCGGGGACGCGGGCGGCCCCGGACCTGTTGAGTGCGGATTGGCCGGGAGTCTCAGGACGATCGTTCCGGCCGCCCCGATCAGGCGCGATGCCTGATGAGCGACACGCTATGCCTCGAGCGGCGCTCGGCCGGGAGCGACACGCGCGCGTTCATCGAGCCGACACAAACAGCCGGTCGGCGCGCTAGACGTGAGCGAGTCGCGTGAACTCGGCGAGCGCCGATCGCAGCATCGCGAACGTCTCATCGTCGGTCGAGACGTGCGCGCTCAGGCGCACGCGGCCCGAGCGCACGGTGGCCGAGACCCCGTGATTGTGCAACGCCGCGGCGAGCGCACCCACAAACTCGGGGTGAGGCTCGAGCGTCACGATGCCCGCGCGCTCGGCGTCGTTGCGCGGCGAGACCACCTCAATGCCCGCTTCGTCGGCGATCTCGATGAGGTGTGCCGTGTGTTCGAGAATGCGCGAACGGATGCTCGCCACCCCCGCGGCCATGACAGCGTCAACGGCGCCGGTCAGCCGCGCTTGCGCGAACGTGTCGGCGTAGCCCACCCGAAACGCCGAGGCGTCGGATGCGGGCTCGAGCACCTCGTGGTGCAGCTCGAGGGTGCCGTGCGCATTCCATCCCGACCACACGGGCGTGAGCTGCTCCCGAGCCCGATCGCTCAGAGCGAGAAAGCCGGTGCCCTGGCCGGCGCGCAGCCACTTTTGGCCGCCGGAGGCGATGACGTCGACGAGCTCCCAGGGGGCATCCACAATGCCCGCCCCTTGAATGGCGTCAACGACGAGCAAGCGGTCTCCGATGACCTGACGAATGCCATCGAGGTCGACGAGGTGGCCGGTGGCATAGTCGACGAGGCTCACGACAACCGCAACCACTGATGAGCTCAGTTGGTCGCGCACGACGCCGGGAGTGACGCGCTCGTGTTCGGGCGTGATCGTGTGCGGCACAAGCACGCCGAGGGCCTGCGCAGCGCGCGTCATGGCATAGCCCACCGCCGGAAACTCTCCTGACGAGGCCGCAACGCCCCCCGTGAGGCCGAACATGACATGCATGAGCGCTTGGCTCGTGCTCGGCTGAAACACCACCTGTTCGGGCTCTCGCCGCACGAGCGCGGCCACCGAGGTGCGCACGCGCACGTCGTGGTCGTCGAGCGTCGCAAACGATCCGTAGCGCGCGTGCGAGAGCACGTCGGCCATCGCCCGCTCTTCGAAGAGCGCGTGCTCGCCAATGGGCGAAAGCCGCGCGTAGTCGAGATACCCCGGCTCTTCACCGAAGCCCGCGATGAAGTCGTCGATGCCCGCCATGCCTACTGCCCGAATCGACGTTGTCGGCGCGAGAAGTCGCGCAGAGCGCGCAAGAAGTCGACCTCACGCAGGTCGGGGCCCAAAGCCTCGACAAAGTAGAACTCGCTGTGTGCGCTCTGCCACAGCATGAAGTCACTCAGCCGTTGTTCGCCCGAGGTGCGAATAACGAGGTCAGGGTCGGGCTGCCCGCCCGTGTAGAGGTGCTCGGCGATCTTCTCGGGAGTGACGAGTTCGGCCAACTCATCGAGCGTGCCGCCGCTTGACGCGTGGTGGTGCACGATCGCGCGCACGGCATCCGCGATTTCACGCCGACCGCCGTAGCCCACCGCGAGGTTGATGTGGAGACCGGATGCCTCGACACCTCGCGCCTCGGCCGCGTCGAGTTCGGCCAACAGCCCCTCGGGCAGCCCGTCGCGACTCCCCACGTGCTGCACGCGCCAATCTTTGATCGACGACAGGTCGGCGGCGAGGTCACCGATGATCTGGATGAGCTCCCGCAGTTCGTCGCTGTCGCGGCCCGTGAGGTTGTCGGTTGACAGCAAGTAGAGGGTGACGACGCCGATGCCGGCTTCGTCGCACCAGCGCAAGAACTCCACGATCTTCTCGGCGCCCGCGCGGTGCCCGTGGGCCGTTGTGCCGCCCACACGCAATCGGGCCCAGCGACGGTTGCCGTCGAGGATCATGGCAACGTGACGCGGGTGGGTCGCGTCGGCCAACTGCCGACGCAAGCGGCGCATGTAGAGCTGATACAGCAGGCCGCGACCCCGGGGAGTTCTCGACGATCGCACACATCAACGGTAGTCCACCGGGCTCATGTTGTGGCGGGCATCCAACGAACACCCCAGGTTGTGTGCGCTCACGTATCATCGCGACATGACCTCTGCCACAGCACCGGAGCCCACCTCGGCCAACGTCGATCGCGAGCCCTCGGTTGACATCCCGAACATTCCGTTGCTCGACGAGGCGATCGAGTTCCGGGCCCTCGACGTCAAGCCCACGTGGCGCGGGTGGATTCACGCCGTCACGTTCCCGACCGCGATCATCCTGGGCCTCGTGCTCATTGCTTTGGGCGCCAACCCCGCGGCCCGCTGGTCGAGCGCTGTCTTCGTGCTGTCGTCACTGTTGCTCTTCGGCATCTCGGCGACCTACCACCGCTTCAACTGGAGCGAGCGGGCGCGCGTCATGCTCAAGCGCCTGGACCACGCCAACATCTTCTTGCTCATCGCGGGCACCTACACGCCGCTCGCGATCATGGCGTTGCCGCCCGAGAAGGGGTACCTGCTGCTCGTTCTGGTCTGGACGGGCGCGCTCATCGGCATCGGCTTCCGCGTGTTCTGGATCAACGCTCCGCGCTGGGCCTACGTGCCGCTCTACGTCATGCTCGGCTGGGCTGCCGTGCTGTACATCGTCGATCTGTTCAACGCCAACGCGGCCATGATGGTGCTCGTCATCGTGGGTGGCCTGGCCTATACGGCCGGCGCCGTGGTGTACGGCCTCAAGAAGCCCAACCCCGTGCCGGGAGTATTCGGCTTCCACGAGATCTTCCACACCCTGACCGTCGTGGCGTTCTTGTGCCACTGGACGGGCGTCTTGCTCGTCGCGCTCGACCCGCCCTTCGGCGGCTAACGCTCGGTCGGCTGCCGGCTAACGCTCGGTCGGCTGCTCGGGCTCGGGCTCGGCGGGTCCGCCTTCGGCGATCATCGCTTGCTCGGCCTCGAGCCGCTCGCGCACTTCGCCGCGGTACCGCACGCGGCGAATGCGGCGCGTCATGTCAACGAGCAAGAAGATCGTCGCGATCGCCACGAGGGCGATGGCCACAAAACCCGCGACGCCGGGGGTCACCGTGTTGGGGTCGAACCCGGGAGGCGTGGTCGGTTCGACCGGGTTGGGGCCGATGCCCATCGAGTGCAAGCTCGCTGCGAGGGTGTAGACGATCACGGGATGCTCCAAGGCTGGTGAGAGAGAAACGACCGGCTGAGTAAACCCTCACCTCGGCGCTCTACGCTTGGGGCCAAGGGTAGCGATCGCACCTGAGCGACGCGCCCGCGCCGCGCTGAGAGAGGAAGCCCCGCACGATGTCGACCCCGCAGCAGCGTCTCGACGAGCGCTACGGACGCACGCCCGGTTCAGAACGACGCACGCACACGCTCATGATCGTCGCGGGAGTCATCTTCGCCGTCGTCTTCACGGCCTGGGTGGTCTGGGGCGGGCTCTCGGGCACCAATGCCGAGCTCGAAACGCGCGACCTGGGCTACTCGAACGTCACCGAGACCTCGATCGACGTGCGGTGGGAAGTCTCGGTGAACCCCGGCACCGAGGTGTCGTGCGCCATCCAAGCCCTCAACGAAAGTTTTGGCATCGTCGGCTGGAAAGTGGTCGAGTTGCCCCCGGTGACCGAGCGCACTCGCGTGTTCGTTGAGACCCTGCGCACCGCAGAACAAGCGGTCACCGGTTTGCCCTACCGGTGTTGGCTCCCGTAGCATCGCCGCAATCGAGAGACAGAACCGGCCCGCGGGCCGGTTCTGCTGTGTCAGGAGGCACTGTCATGAACGACACCACGGGACCGGCCACGCAATGGCTCACGCAAGAGGCGCACGACCGCCTTTCTGCTGAGCTCGAAGCGCTCTCGACAACGGGCCGCACCGAGATCGCCAAGCGCATCGAGGCGGCACGCGACGAGGGCGACCTCAAGGAAAACGGCGGGTACCACGCCGCGAAAGACGAGCAAGGCAAGATGGAGGCGCGCATCCGCACCCTCACTGAATTGCTGCGCACGGCGACCGTGGGTGTGGCGCCCGACGCGCACGGCGTCGTCGAGCCGGGTACCGTCGTCACCGCGACGATCATGGGCGACGACGAGCGGTTCTTGCTCGGCAGTCGCGAAATCGTCGGCGACGACAGTGACATCGACGTCTACAGCGAAGCAAGCCCGCTGGGCCAAGCGATTCTCGGCGCGAAGATCGGTGACACCGTGAGTTACACCGCGCCCAACGGCCGCGAGATCTCCGTCACGATCGTCGACGTGAGCACGTACACCGGCTAGAGCTGCGTGGCGCGCGAACGCTACGACTGGGTTCTCGGGTCGTATCCCGGAACGCGCCAGCGTTCCGCGCGAACGCTACAACTGCGTTCTCGGGTCGTAACCCGGAACGCGCCAGCGTTCCGCGCGAACGCTACAACTGCGTTCTCGGGTCGTAACCCGCATCGCGCAACGCTGCCATCACCTGGTCGGCGTGCTCGGGGCCACGCGTCTCGATGTGCAGCTCGAGTTCGACCTGGCTGATCGCCAAGCCCGAACCGTGCCGCGTGTGCAGCACCTCGACGACGTTGGCGTTTTGGTCGGCGATGATCTCGCTCGTGCGGGCGAGCTGGCCAGGGCGGTCAGGCAACGGGATGCGCAGCTTGAGGTAGCGCTCTGAGGCAGCGAGCCCGTGCGCGATGACGCGCTCCATGATGAGTGGGTCGATGTTGCCGCCCGAGAGGATCACCACGGTGGGGCCGGAGGCCACGATCTTTCCGGTCAGGATGGCCGCGACGCCCACGGCTCCGGCGGGCTCAACCACCATCTTCGCGCGCTCGAGCAGCACGAGCATCGCGCGTGCGATGTCATCGTCGTCGACCGTGACAACCTCGTCGACAGCATCCCGAACAATCTCGAAGTTGAGCGTGCCGGGCTTGGCCACCGCGATGCCGTCGGCGATCGTGGGCGAGATGGTGATCTCGGTGACGGCACCCGCCGCGAGTGACACGGGGTACGCAGCAGCGTTGGCGGCCTGGACTCCGATGACACGGATGCTGCGCCCTTGCTCGGCCGCGCGCCGCTTGAGCACGCTCGCCACGCCCGAGATGAGCCCGCCCCCGCCGATCGGAACGATGACGGTTTCGAGCTCGGGCACTTGATCGAGCATCTCGAGCCCGAGGGTTCCTTGACCGGCCACGACGTCGACGTGGTCAAAGGGAGGGATGTAGACGGCGCCCGTGCGCTCGGCAAACTCTTGCGCCGCGGCCAGGGGCTCGCTCACGGTGTGGCCGCGCAGCACGACCTCAGCGCCGTAGTGGCGCGTCGCCTGCAACTTGGGCAGGGCAACGCCGATGGGCATGAAGATCGTCGCGGCAATGCCCAGCTCGCGCGCGGCGAACGCCACACCTTGGGCGTGGTTGCCAGCGCTCGCGGCAACGACTCCGCGCGCCTTCTCGTCGTCGCTCAAGTGCGAAATGCGGTTGTAGGCGCCGCGAATCTTGTATGAGCCCGTGCGCTGCAGGTTTTCACACTTGAGGTGCACGGGCGCGCCGAGCAGGTCGCTCAAGTAGCGCGAGGTCTCCATAGGCGTGATCTCGGCGACGCGGCTGACGACGAGGCGCGCGGCCTCGACATCGGCAAGGCTCGGGCCGGCGATCGTGAGGGGGGCGGTCATGAGCGCTCCTGTGAGGGTGGTGCTGGTGGTGGCTGAATGTCGCTGAGAGTTATGGGGTGCGGAATCACGCGCCATCGCCCGCTCGCGATGTAGCGCACGAAGACGTTCGAGAACGCGGCGATCGGCACAGCAAAGAGCGTGCCCGGGATGCCCGCGAGAAGTCCGCCCGTCGTGACAGCCAGCACCACCGCGAGTGGGTGCACCCGCACGGCCGGGCCCATGACGAGAGGTTGCAACACGTTGCCCTCGAGCTGCTGCACGAGCAGCACGCCGGCGAGCATGAGGAGGGCGATGAACGGCCCGTTGTAGATGAGCGCGATGACGACAGCGAGCGCGCCCGTCACGAGCGCACCGATGAAGGGCACGAAGCTCGCCAGGAACACCGCGACGCCGATCGGCAACGCGAGGGGCAAGCCGAGCCACCACGCGATGAGCCCGATACCGACGCCGTCGACGAAGGCGACGAAGATCTGCACCTTCGAGAAGTTGGTGAGCGTGAGCCATCCGGCGCGCGCGGCTCCGTCAACAGCGGTGCGCGCTGAGCGAGGAAAGAGGCGCACGACGAATCGCCAGATGTTGGGGCCGTCGATCAAGAAGAACAAGAGCGAGAAGATGACGAGCACGGTGCCCGCGAGCAGCTCGAGCGCCGTGGTGCTGACCGAGAGCGCACCCGTGACGAGCGGACCCTGGGTCGAGAAATCGAGCTCGGCCACGATGCCGTCGACCCACGCAGTGATCTCTGCCGTGCTGAGGCCAAAGGTCGTGCTGAGCCACACGAGAAACTCGTCGAAGGCGTCGACCGAGCGATCTTGCAACGACGGCCAGCCCGCACGCACTTGGGCCACCACGAGCCAAATGAGCGCCGTGACAACGGTCACGAGCGTGAGCATCGCCACGGCAACCGCGAGCCAGTGCGGAAACCGCAAACGGCTCTTGAGCCACGCCGCGTACGGAACGAGCAGCGCCGCCAGCAGCACACCAATCAGCAGCGGAATGACAATGAGCCGCAGCTGGATGATGAGAAAGATCAGCACCCCAACGGCGCCGGCAACAACCAGCAACCGCCACGACCAGGCCGCCGCCGTGCGCATCGCGGGCGCGACGGCATCGTCACCCGCCGCAGCGGGCGGGTCGGCCTTCGGTCGCCAGAACATTGCGCCAGTCTACGAGTCTGAAGCCTTGCGCCCGCTGTCGGTCGTCACGCCCACTGCGTCGTCGCTCGGCGCTACGGTGAACGCGTGACGAGATTGACCGCCGCACAGGCGCGCCGCCTCGCGCTCGCCGCGCAGGGCTTCGACCGCGCGCATCCGCCGGTCGTGGGCGCGCGCCAGCTTTCGGCCACGATCGACCGGCTTCAGGTACTGCAGCTGGACTCGGTCAACGTCTTCGCGCGATCGCACTATCTGCCGCTCTTCGCGCGCCTCGGCGCCTACGACACCGCCGACCTCGATGCGCTCATCTTTACTCGCCGCGGCCGGTACACCGAGTACTGGGCGCACGAAGCGGCGATCATCCGTCGTGACGATTGGCCGCTCTGGCACTGGAAGCGCGAGGCCCTGCGGGCGCGCTACACCGACAAGAGCGCGTGGGTGCGCGAGAACCCCGCGATGCTCGACTGGCTGCTGCGCGAGCTCGCGTCGACCGGCCCCATGACGGTCAGCGACGTCGAGCATGACGCGACAGAGCGACGCGGCCCGTGGTGGGGCTGGAGCGACGTGAAAGAGGGCCTCGAATACCTCTTCGCGTTCGGCGACGTCGTGAGTGCCGGGCGCCGCGGCTTCTCACGGGTCTACGCGCTCCCCCACCAGGTGGGCCTCGAAGCGCTGCACGCGGTCGAGGTGCCGCGCGCCGAAGCCGAGCGCGAGCTCGTGCTGCGCAGCGTGCGGGCGCTCGGCGTGGGCACCGTGGGCGACATCGCTGACTACCACCGCCTCAAGATCGCGCCGACGACGGATGCCCTCCGCGCGCTGCTCGCCGCCGGCGAGATCGAGCAGGTCGAGGTCGAGGGGTGGATGACAGCCGCGGGACGCCCGCTGCCCGCGTTCATCATTCCGGGCGCGCGCATCCCGCGCCGCATCGAGACGACCGCCCTCCTCTCGCCCTTCGACCCCGTGGTGTGGAGCCGCGACCGCGCCCTCCGCCTCTTCGACTTTCACTACCGCATCGAGATCTACACGCCCGCCCCTAAGCGGCAGTTCGGCTACTACTCGTTGCCCGTGCTCGTTGACGACCGCGTTATCGGCCGCATCGACCTCAAGAGTGACCGTCAGGCGGGGGTGCTGCGCGTGCAGAGCGCGTGGGTAGAGCCGGGCAGCTCACCCTCGGAACTCGCGGTTCGGGTGGCGCCGGTGTTGCGGCGAGCATCCGCGTGGCAAGGCCTCGGCGAGGTTGTCGTGGCTGAGCCGCTCTGGGGCGACGCTGCGGCGGCCGTGCGCGCCGCCCTTAAGACCGGCTAGCCCCGTTTGGTGCCCTTTTTCGCATTCGGCACGCGACGTTCTCGGCCACATGCGAAAAACCGCACCAAACGCGCGCGCTAGAACCGCGTCGAGTTCTCGATGAGGCGCTTGACCCGCTCGGCGATGGGCGGGTGCGTCGCGAACATGCGGTCCATGACGCCCGGCTTCATCGGGTCGCTGATGTAGAGGTGCGCCATGGTCGAGTTTTGGCGACGCATGGGCTGCGCATAATCACCGAGCTTCTGCAGCGCGCTCGCGAGCGCCTCGGGGTCACGAGTCGTGAGGGCTCCCGTGGCGTCGGCGAGGTACTCGCGTTGCCGCGACACGGCGGCTTGCACGACGGCGGCAACGAGCGGCGCGATGACCATGGCGGCGAGACCGAGCACGAGCATGATGGGGTTGCCGTTGTTGTTGCGGCTGCCGCCCCAAAACGCCATACGAAACAACATGTCGGCGATGAAGCCCACCGCCACCACGAGCCCGAAGACGATCGTCGACACGCGAATGTCGTAGTTCTTGACGTGGCCGATCTCGTGCGCCATGACGCCCGCGAGCTCACGGTCGGTCATGAGCTCGAGCAAGCCCGTCGTCGCTGCAACGCTCGCGTGCTTGGGGTCTCGACCCGTCGCGAAGGCGTTGGGCGCCGGGTCATCAATCACATAGACGCGCGGCATCGGCAGGCCCTCGGTGATCGCGAGGTTCTCGACGATGCGGTACAGCCGCGGGTTGTCAGCCTTCGTAATCGGATGCGCACCCGCGAGCCCGAGCGCCTGCGAACCCGCAGCGAAGTACTGCACGAGCGTGTAAAGCGTGGCGCCTACCAATGTGCCGATGAAGATGGTCAAGTCGCCGCGGAAAAAGGCGAAGTCGGCGACGAGCCCCAGCAACCCGATGATGATGACGAACAACAGGATGATGAACACCGTGTTGCGCTTATTCGCCGCTATGGCGCGATACACCTAGGCCTCCTGACGAAGGGTCGGGATGCGGTGGATCAGAACTGCACGCGCGGCGGCTCAGCGATCGCCGCGGCGTCAGCCACCTCGAAGAAGTCGCGCTCGACGAAGCCCAGGCCGCGAACGAACAGCGTGTTCGGGAACTGCTTGATCTTCACGTTGAGCTCACGCACTCCGCCGTTGTAGAACCGGCGTGACGCCTGGATCTTGTCTTCGGTGTCGACGAGCTCGCCCTGCAGCTGCAAGAAGTTCTGGCTCGCCTGAAGCTGCGGGTACGCCTCCGCGACGGCGAAGATGCTCTTGAGCGCCTGCTGCATGTGACCTTCAGCGGCCGCAGCGTCGGCGGGGCCCTGAGCGCTGAGCGTCTCGGCACGCGCCTTGGTCACGGCCTCGAAGACCTGCTTCTCGTGCGCGGCGTAACCCTTGACGGCCTCGATGAGGTTCGGCAGAAGGTCGGCGCGGCGCTTGAGCTGCACCGTGATGTCGCTCCACGCCTCGTCAACGCGAACGTTGAGGGTGACGAGCGAGTTGTACGTGGACCACAGGTAGATACCCGCGACGACCACGAGCAGAACGAGAACGCCAATGATGACCAAGAATTCCATGACCGACAGCATAGAGCCGCCCCGCACCTCCCGACAGGGGGACTGCTGAGAGATTGGCCAGCGCGGCGCGGCGCGCCGCGGGCCGCGGCTTCGCGTTTGGCGCCCTGTTTCACGTTTGGCCGCGAACGTTCAGGGCCAAGCGTGAAGAACGCGGCCAATCGCGGGTGGATGCGGGGCGCGCCAGCGGCGCGCGTGAACGTGGTACCCCGGGTGGGGGTCGAACCCACACTGTGGCGATTTTAAGTCGCCTGCCTCTGCCATTGGGCTACCGGGGCGTTGCGGCCAGCCTACGACGGCTGCGGGATGCTGTGCCGCGGTCGCGGGATGCGGCGAGCATCCCGAACCGAGCGAGCCGCCTCGCGTGCCGCCACGCACAACGAAGCCGGCCGTGCCGCCACACACAGCGACACCCCGGCCGCTCGAGGCAACCGGGGTGTCGACGCTGCTGGCTACGCCTTGGGGCGCGAGGCGAACTCTTGGAAGTACGCCTGGGGCTTTTCGCGAGCCGAGAGGCTGACGTTGTCGCGACCGAGGAAGAAGTGGCCGACCCAGCCGCCGACGACGCGCAGCTTGCGCTCCCACATGGGAATCGCGAGGCCGTGGTAGCCGCGGTGCATGAACCAGGCGATGAGGCCCTTGAACGCGAATCGGCCCGACTGGAACACGCCGACGCCCACGCCGAGGCCCGCAACCGCGCCGAGGTTCTTGTGCACGTACTTCTGGGGCTCTTCGCCACGAAGGGCGGCCGTGAGGTTCTTGGCGAGCACCTTGCCCTGACGCACGGCGTGCTGCGCGTTGGGGACGCAGAAGCCGCCCACACCGCCGCCCGTGAGGTCGGGAACCGCGGCAACGTCGCCCGCTGCCCAGGCACCCTCGACGACAGCGCCGTTCTCGTCGACGATGCGCAACTCGGCCTGAGCGCGCAAACGGCCACGCTCTTCAATGGGAAGGTCGGTGCCGCGTACGACGGGGTTGGCCATGACGCCAGCCGTCCAGATGATGAGGTCGCTCTCGAAGCTCTCGCCCGTCGACAGCTCGATGACGCCGCCGACGGCGCTCGTCAGCTGCGTGTCGAGGTGCACCGTCGCGGCGCGCTGGGCGAGGTTCTTGAGCACCCAGTGGCTGGTCTTGAGCGAGACCTCGGGCATGATGCGGCCCATGGCCTCGATGAGGTGAAAGCGAGTGTCGTCGATCGAGAGGCCCGGGTACTCCTTGAGCAGGGCGCTCGCGAGACTGCGCAGTTCGGCAAAGGTCTCGATGCCGGCGAAGCCACCACCGACGACGACGACCGTAAGCAGGCGATCACGCTCGGGGCCCGCGGGCAGCAGCGCTGCGCGGTAGAAGTTGTCGATCAGGCGGTCGCGCACAGCGACGGCCTCTTCGATCGACTTCATGCCGATGGCGACGTCGGCCACACCCGGAATCGGGAACGTGCGCGAGACCGAGCCGGCCGTCATGACGATGTGGTCGTAGTCGAGCTCGTAGGGCTCGCCCACCTCGGGCGTGATGGTCGCGGTCTTCGCGGCGTGGTTCACGCCCGTGACCTTGGCGGTGACAACCGTCGTGCGCTTGAGGTGACGACGGTGCGAGACGACCGAGTGGCGGGGCTCAATCGAGCCGGCAGCAACCTCGGGCAAGAACGGCTGGTAGGTCATGTAGGGCAGCGGGTCGACCATGACGACCTCGGCCTCGCCGCGCCGCAGGTGCTTTTCGAGCTTCAGAGCGGTGTAGAAGCCGGCGTAACCGCCACCGACGATGAGGATTCTGGGCACGGGAAAAGCACTCCTAGGTGGTAGAGGGGTCGCGCATAATCTACTCCGAACGCGTGCGCGTGACGAACCGCAGCACTCCCCCGGCCGCGAGAGTCGCGAGGGCCCCGAGCGTCGAGCCGATGATGACGAGGGCCGGGATGCCCGGGCCGAGCGCGGCGAGGCTCGAGCCGAGCATCCCGATCGCCGTAGAAGCCGGCTCGCGCCCGAGGGCAAAGCGGGCCGCGGGCAGGGTCGAGACCACGTCGGGCCCGTCAGCGCGCCGATGCAGCGTGATCCACTCGGCGATCGAACCGAGCGGGTTTTCGTCGACGGCCGACACCTCGGCGCTGACGGCGGCAGCCGCATCGACGAGCCCATAACCATAGGTCGGGTCGGGCACCGTCGAGGTCGCCGGCCGGGCCGTGCTGATGATGCGGTTGATGACGCCGGCCGCATCGAGCTCAGGATGCGCGGCCCGAACGAGCGCGGCAATGCCCGCCACAATCGGCGTCGCCCCGCTGGTTCCTTGCCACGAGGCATGGCCGCCCCCGGGCACCGCGCCCACGAGGTTCTCACTCGGTGCCATGACGCCGATGGTGATTCCTTGCGACGAGGCGTTGTCGCTCGCTTGACCCGAGCGCGTGACGCCTCCCACGGTCAGCACGCCCGGAATCGTGGCGGGCGCTGACACTTGCTCGGTGCCGTTACCGCGATTGCCGGCCGCCGCAATCACGACGACGTCGTTTTCTTCAGCGTGCAGAAAGGCCTCGTCCCACGACTCGGGCCAGTCAATCTGATTGCGCGTGAGCGAGAGGGAGATGATGTCGGCGCCGTTGTCGACGGCCCAGATGATGCCCTCGGCCACTTGATCGTCGCCGTCGCGTTCGTTCGGCCCGAAGGCGAGCGAGATGCTCAGAATCGACGCCGCGGGGGCTGCGCCGATCAGGCCCGAGGTGGGTCCGCTGCCGCGACCGGCGGCGAGAGACGCCACCATCGTCGCGTGCGTGATGCCTTGCGGTCCGAGCGGTTGCGTGCCGGAAGAGCTGCCGCGACCCGACACGTCGTGGCCGCCGATGACGGCGCCGACGAGATCGGGGTGGCCAGCATCCACCCCCGAATCGAGAATGGCGATGACGACGCCCTCGCCGCGCGTGACCTGCCACGCCTCACGAATGCCGTAGTCATCAAGCCAGTACTGCCGATCACGCACCGAATCGGCAGCCGCGGCGGGTGCGTGTGCAGGGGCCGCCGCGGGTGCGAGGCACAGCGTCGCGAGTGCCGCCGCGACGAGCGCGGTGGCGAATGGTCGGGCTACGCGCCGCGTTGGTCGGGCGCGCACGCGCACACCTCGGGGCTCCAGCCGCACTCGGCGAGTGCTTGGTCACCAATCGGGTTGAGCCCCGGGCCGGCGGCGAGACTGTGGCCGATGAGCGCGTGCAAACACTTGACGCGCGTGGGCATGCCGCCAGCCGAGTACCCCTCGATCTCATCGACCTCGAGGATGCTCGCGCGGTCGGCAAGGTACGCCTCGTGAGCCGCGCGGTACTGCTCCGCGATCTCGGGCTCGGCCTCAAGCTCAGCCGCGAGCTCGGCCATGCGACCGTTCGCCTCGAGGTGCGACGCCGCGATCGTCGCGGCGGGATGCGTCAAGTAGTACAGCGTCGGAAACGGGGTGCCGTTCGACAACCGAGGCTTCGTGGCCACGACCGTCGGCGCGCCACAAACGCAGCGCGCCGCGATACCAATGACGTCGCGCGCCTCGCGACCGAGCTGGGCGCTCACGATCTCGACATCGCGCTCGGTGAACGGCGCGAACGGTGGACGGCTCACTCGGCGCCTCCGAACTCGGGCGACACTAGTTGGTCGGCGGGCAAGTCGGTGAGCCCTGCCGTGACGATGGACGAGAGCAAGGCGCGCGTCCAGTCAATGCGAGTCGTCTGAATCTCGGTGCTCACCGTGGTGTCGGTCTCGTCGATAGTCATACCGTCGTCAACCACGAGATAGGTGATGTCGCCGGGGTAGACATAGAGCAGTCGATCGCGCGCCTGCGCCTCGATGTAGGCGGGGTCTTGCCACCGATCGATGTCCGTTTGAAGCTCGTCGACCACGGCCTGCTGCTCGGCCACGCGCTGCTCGAGCGCCGCGATCTCTTGCTGCTGCTCGACGAGGATGCGCAGCGACGGAGCGAGCACGATGAGAGCGCCAACAATGAGCAAGAAGACCGTGACCGTGAAGCCCGAAACCTGCAGATTGCGAAACCACGGCGTCGACGCGGGCGCGTCAGCCGGCAGTGCCACGGGCACGGTGCGCGATTGACGAGCCATGGCTTCAGCTTAACGGCCGCACCCGCCGTGCCCTGGGGAGGGCCGGCGGGTGCGGGTGAATCAGGTGCGGCTATGCGCTGAAGCGGGGAAAGGCGCCACGGCGGCCGAGACGGCCGCCGCCGCGAGGCGCTCCGGGGCCAGAAATGGCCCCGGACCCTCGGTTCTCGGCTACGCCGTGAACCGAGGGAAGGCGCCTCGCGCCGCATAAACCGCGGCGTCGCCCAGTTCTTCTTCGATGCGCAACAACTGGTTGTACTTGGCGACGCGCTCGCTACGAGCCGGCGCACCCGTCTTGATCTGGCCGCAGTTGGTGGCAACGGCGAGGTCAGCGATCGTGGTGTCTTCGGTCTCACCCGAGCGGTGCGACAGAATCGCGGTGTAGCCGCTGCGCTGCGCGAGCGACACAGCGTCGAGCGTCTCGGTCAGCGTGCCGATCTGGTTGACCTTCACGAGCAGCGAGTTGGCCGTGCCACGCTTGATGCCATCGGCGAGACGCGTGGGGTTGGTGACGAAGAGGTCGTCGCCCACGAGCTGTACCTTCGAGCCGAGCTGAGCGGTCAGGGCTGCCCAACCCTCCCAGTCGTCTTCTGACAGCGGGTCTTCGATCGTCACGAGCGGGTACGAAGCGACGATGTCGGCGTAGAACGCGGCCATCGACTCAGACGTGTGGTCGGCGCCTTCGAAGCGGTACACGCCGTTCGAGAAGAATTCGGTCGCGGCAACGTCAAGGCCGAGCGCGATGTCTTTGCCGGGGGTGAAGCCGACCTTCTCGATCGCGGCCATGAGGAAGTCGAGAGCAGCTTTCGAGCTCGCGAGGTCGGGGGCGAAGCCGCCCTCGTCGCCGAGGCCCGTGGCGAAGCCGCCGGCCTTGAGCTCGCCCTTGAGGGCGTGGTACGTCTCGACGCCCCAGCGCAGGCCCTCGCTGTACGTCTCGGCGCCGATCGGAAGGATCATGAACTCTTGAATGTCGACGCCCGTGTCGGCGTGAGCGCCACCGTTGATGACGTTCATCATCGGCACCGGAAGCACGTGGGCGTTCGGGCCACCGAGGTAGCGGAAGAGCGGGAGGTCGGCCGAGTCGGCCGCAGCCTTCGCGACGGCGAGCGACACACCGAGAATGGCGTTGGCGCCAAGCTTCGACTTGTTGTCGGTGCCATCGGCAGCCTTGAGCTCGGCGTCGATGAGGCGCTGGTCGCTCGCGTCCATGTCTTCGATGGCCGGGCCGAGCACGTCGAGCACCGCGTCAACAGCCTTGAGCACGCCCTTGCCGAGGTAGCGCTTCTTGTCGTCGTCACGCAGTTCGTAGGCCTCGAAGGCTCCGGTCGATGCGCCCGAGGGAACGGCGGCGCGCGAGACGGTTCCGTCGTCGAGCAGCACCTCCACCTCGACGGTCGGGTTGCCGCGCGAGTCAAGAATTTCGCGGGCGCCAACGGCCTCGATTGCAGCCATGGGAGTGTCTCCTTCGGTGGTGGTCTGTCGGCTTCAGGGGGTGATTAGGAAGCGGGTTCGAGCCTACGCCAGTCGAGCGTCGTGGCGTCCGCCTGACTGCTCGCGCTGACCGTCGCGAAGCGCGTGAAGCCTTCGCCGGCCAACTGCTCGAGGGCCGCCTTCATGTTCTTGGGGCGCTTGACGAGGCGCACGCGGGCTCCCTCGCTGACGAGTTGCGACTGGAGGGCCATGACGGTCGTCAGCGCAGCATCCGCGTCGTACATGAGGGCCGAGGCGTTCGCGTCGGGGTCGTCACCGAGATCGACGAGGTCGATAAGGCGCTCGAAGCCGAGCGAGAAGCCCGTAGCCGGAACGTCGGCGCCCAAGAAGCGGCCGATCATGCCGTCGTAGCGTCCGCCGCCGCCAAGCGAGTAGCCCAGGTCGGGGTGCGCGACCTCGAAGATCGGGCCCGTGTAGTAGCCCATGCCGCGCACGAGCAGCGGGTCGAACTGCAGGGTCACGCCGCCGACAGCCTCGCGAATGGCGAGCAGGTCGCGCGCGGCCTCGGAGCCCGCGAAGGCAGAGTTCTGCAGCATCGCCCACGACTCGTCAACGCCGGCATCGAGATCAACCCACGCGAGCATCGCGGCAGGGTCGGCAACGCCCAGCGACTCGAGCTCAGCGATGACCGCCTCGAGCCCGATCTTGTCGAGCTTGTCGAGCGTGATGAGCGCGGCGGGCCGAAGCGCTTCGGCGACTCCGTGCGACTGCAGCCACTCGGTCAGCAGTCGACGATCGTTGAGACGGATGCTGCACCCCGGCACCCCGAGCGCGTCGAGCGCCGCGGCCGTGGCCGTGATGAGCTCGACTTCGGCGACGATGCCCGGCTCGCCAATGATGTCGATATCGCACTGAACAAACTGGCGGTAGCGGCCCTTTTGCGGGCGCTCCGCGCGCCACACGGGCGCCACTTGGATCGCGCGAAAGACGCTCGGCAGCTGCCCGCGGTTGCTCGCGTAGAAGCGCGCGAGCGGCACCGTGAGGTCGAACCGCAGCCCGAGGTCGGCCAGCTCGAGGGGGGTCATGGCCTCGCGGAGGTCATCCGTCGTCAGTCCGCGCTTCATGACCGCGTAGGCGAGTTTCTCGTTGTCACCGCCGAGGCCCGAGAAGAGTCGCGCGGCGTCTTCGACGACGGGGGTCTCGATCTCGTCGAACCCGTGTGCGCGGTAAACCGAGCGAATGCGGGCGAGCACGCGCTCGCGCGTGGCCTTCTCGGCGGGGAGGATGTCGCGCATCCCCCGCGGGGGCGTCACAGGTGAGGCCATGACCTCGATTCTGTCACGCGACGACCGGCCCGGCAGGTCGGGCCGCCGGCCCTCGGCTACGCGACGCGACTGCCCGTGGGCAATGCCCCGGCGGGAGTGCGCGTGCGCGCGATGGCGCCGGCGAGCGCCGCGGCCGCGAGCACGAGGTGAATCAACAGGCCGACGAACCAGCTCGGCACCGTGCGATCGAAGATCTCGCGCGGCGTCTCAGAGAGGTATCCCAAATTGATGTCGCCCTCCTTCGCCGCCGAACACTCGTCCAACACCGAGTCGAACTCAGGCGCCGATTGCGCCGACCGCACCCCCAGGGCGATCGTGCCAAAGAGATCTTGAGGGAACCCGTTCTCGTCAAATGACGTCGGCGCAGCATCCGCCAACACGATGTAGGGGTTGGCCGCGAGAATGCCCCAGACCAGATCGAATCGCGGAAGGGTGTTGGTGTAGGTCACCGGCTCGAGACACACAATCTCTTCAGGGAGCCCGGTATTGGGGTCGAACTCGCCACCGACGGAGTAGTCGATGCCGATAATCGTCTGCGTCTGCTGTGACTGGAACGCAAGCCCACCGAGGGTGAACGCGATGAGCGTTCCGATGCTGAGCGCGGCGACGACGAGGTAGGTCGTGACGACTGAGAACAGCGGCCGCGTGATGAGCCCCGACAAGCCGACACCGACGGCAGCGACGGCGCCGAGCTCGAGAACGAGCACCCCGAGTGAGGCGGCCAGGGTGTCGCCGGGCACTCCCCCGGCGATGAGCGTAAAGAGCAGGGCCGGCAGCGAAGCCACGAGGAAGGTCAGCGCGACCGTCCATGCGGCGAGAAACTTGCCGAGCACGATCTGGTTGGCGCTCGCGAGCGTCACTTGCGTGGTGGCAAGGGTTCCGGCATCACGGTCGCCATTGATCGCCGCGCCACTGATCGCGGGGGTCACGAGTGTGCCGACGAGCAGCACGAAGAAGATGATCGTCGAATACACACCCGCGCTATCGGCAATGTCGCCGCCGAACGCCGTGATCGAGAACCAGAGCAGGGCCGTGACGATGCCGACGAGCACGAAGACCACGCTCACGAGAACGAGCCACGCGACCGAGCGGATGCGCTGCCGCAGTTCGAGCTGAACGATTGTGCCCAGGGTGTCGAAGTAGCGGGTCATCGCGGGCCTCCCTCGGCCGTGGTGCGCGAGAGATCGAGGAAGGTGTGTTCGAAGTCGCCGACCGCCGGGCCGAACGCGCTGATGGCCACGCCTGCCCCGACGAGCTTCGCGAGCAGCTGAGCAGCTTCGGCTTCGCCCGCGACCGAGACCGCTGTGCCGAGATGGTCGGGCGGTGAGGCCGCAATGCGCAACTTCTTGAGAGCGGCGGCGAGCGCAGCCGGGTCGACGGCACGAATGCGCCAGTCACGTGATTGAGCGCGACTGGCCTCGATGCGTGCGTCAGAAGCCGTAACGCCGCGCTCGAGGTACACGGCAGAATCGGCCATCTCGTCGAGTTCGGCGAGCACGTGGCTCGAGACGAGAATGGCAACGCCCTCGCTCGCGAGGCGCCGCACGAGCGTGCGCAGTTCGACACGCGCGGCGGGGTCGAGACCCGAGGCCGGTTCGTCGAGCAAGAGCACGCTCGGCTCGTGCACGAGCGCCCGCGCGAGGCTCAAGCGCTGCTTTTGGCCGCGGCTCAACACGCGGGTCGGCTGCTCGGCAAGCTCGACGAGACCGACGAGCTCGATGAGCTGCTGCGCCCGCGCGCGCGCCTGCTCAGGGGTGCGCTCGTACAAGCGGCCGGTGATCTCCAAGGTGCGGCGCACACTGATGGTGCCCCACGAGCCCAAGACGTCGGGCATCCACCCCATGGCAGTGCGCACGGCACGCGGGTCAGCGACCGGATCATGGCCCGCGATGCGAATGGTGCCCGTGTCGGGCCGCAACAGTGTCGCGAGCATGAGCATGAGGGTCGTTTTGCCCGAGCCGTTGGGCCCGATGAGAGCCGTCACCGACCCGGCGTTGACCGTGAAGCTCGCGTCACGCACGGCATGCACGTCACCAAACGATCGTGCAACGCCCTCGACTTCGATCACCGCTGAAGCGCTCATGAGAGTCAGTCAACCAGTTGTGGTCACAGAGCGGGCTGAGCATTGTGCGATTCGGCATCGCGGATGCTCTGCTCAAGCCCCCGCAGCGCCCCCCGCATCGCGCGCTCGGTGTCGAGCCCTGCGGCGCGCGCCTGCGCGACGAGCGCGAGCAACTGCTGCCCGAGCGCAGCCTCATCGGCCACGGGCTCGTCACCGGGAGTCGGTACCGCCACACCGAGCCCTTCGGCCTTGCCGAGTAGCTTGTCGGCGCGCTGCAGTGCGGGCAGTCCCGCGGCAACGCCGTCGAGTACCGAGGTGCGCGCGGGCTTCTCTTGCCGCTTCCAGGTCTCCCAGTTGGCGGCGACGGCGTCGGCCGTGTCGGCAACGACGGTGCCAAAGACGTGCGGGTGCCGACCGACCATTTTCGCGGTCGACCGCGCCGCGACATCCTCAATCGTGAAGGCGTTCTCGCTGCGCGCGGCGGCGATGTCGGCGTGAAAGAGCACTTGGTAGAGCACGTCGCCGAGTTCTTCGAGCACGTCGTCGGGCGTTCCATGCTCGATCGCGTCGATGAGCTCGTGCGCTTCTTCGACGAGGTAGCGGGTCAGGCTCTCGTGCGTCTGCTCGGCATCCCACGCGCAGCCGCCGGGTGCACGCAAGTAGGCGAGCACCGCGATGAGCTGGTCGAGCTGCGGGTGCGGCTGTGCTGCAGGAAGCGCGGCGGTCGGCTCGGTCATGACTCCATCATGGCCCGGCGCGAGCGTCTGTCGTCGGGCATTGCGGTTGCGAGCACCGCCGTGACGACCGCGCACAGCAGTGCGCCCACGAAGACCGCTTGCGATGCGGGGATGATCGCCACGGGATCCACCGTGCCCTCGAGCCCGCCCATTCCGCCCGCCGCCCGGTAAATCGTGTTGGCGAGTGCCCCGAAGATGGCGACCGCCACGGCCTGCCCCACGGCCCGCGCGAACAGGTTGGTGCCCGTGACGACGCCCCTCTCGTTCCACTCGACGCTCGCTTGCGCGGCGATGAGCGACGGGGTGGCGACGAGCCCCAGACCGAGACCCGTAACGAAACACGCGATCGCGGCGATCGCGACCGAGGGCGTGCCGGCAAACGCCGCGAGCAGGCCCGTGCCCGCGAGCACGAGCACCATGCCGATGAGCACCGTGACCCTGAAGCCGAGCGTGAGATACAGCCGTCCCGAGAGAGCCGCCGAAATGGGCCAGCCGATCGTGAGGGCCGCGAGTGCAAGACCTGCGACGAGCGGCGAGACGCCGAGCGCGGCTTCGAGGGCGACGGGCACATACGAGGCGAGCCCGATGAGAATCGCCCCCACCCCCACCGAGACGAGTGTGGTCGTCAGCAAAAGACGCCGCGAGAACACCCAGCCCGGCAGAATCGGCTCGGCCGCGCGGCGCTCGGCGAGCACGAAAGCAAGCAACAGGGCGCCGCCGAGTCCGAACGCCATGGCACTCTGCCATGACAGCCACGGCCAACTCACGCCGCCCTGCAGCACCCCGACGAGCAGCAACCCGAGCGATGCGGTGAGCAATAGCGCGCCGAGCACGTCGACCTTGTGCGGGCGGTGCTCGACGGTTTCGTGCAGGGAACGGATGAGCATCCACCCCGCCAGTAGGCACAGCGGAATGTTGATGAAGAAGATCCACCGCCACGCGTCGAGTTCGGCGAAGAGTCCGCCGAGAGTGGGGCCGATGACCGCCGATGCCGCCCACACGCTCGCGATGTAGCCCTGCACTTTGGCGCGCTCTTCGAGCGAGTAGATGTCGCCCGCGATCGTGATGGCCATAGGGCCGATCGCTCCCGCCCCGATGCCCTGCACGGCGCGGAAGGCGATGAGAGCGGTCATGCTCCACGCGAGGCCGCACAAGATCGAGCCGATGAGAAAGAGGCCGATGCCGATGAGGATGATGGGCTTGCGGCCGATCATGTCGCTGAACTTCGCGAAGAGCGGCGTCGATACGGCTTGCGCGAGCAGGTAGATCGAAAACAGCCACGGGAACAACTCGAACGAGCCCAGCTCGGCCACGAGGGTCGGTACAGCCGTCGCGAGAATGGTGGCGTCGATGGCCACAAGCCCGGTCGTCACCATGATGGCGAGCAAAATGGGGCCACGCTCTGAGCGCAGGCCAACAGCGGCAGTCGAGGTCACGTCTGCGACCATAACCCCATGCTCCCGGAACTCGGCTGGATGCCACGCCTCGCCGCCGCTCTGCTCGCGATCGGGTTGCTCACGCTATTCGTCGTGCGCGCCGTGCGCAAAGACCGCCGCGAGATCGCGCGCTTTCGGCGCTACCGTTCGACGGCTAAGCGGCAAACGATGATGCGGCGCTGGCTGACCGAGTCAGCGCTGTTGTTTGGCGGGTCGGCGGCGCTCGTGCTGCTGCTGACGTGGCCGGTCGTGGCGCCCCTGCTGAGCGCCGCCCAAGCCGTGCCGCCGATTGCGTGGCTGCGGGATGCTCTCGCCGGCGGCCTCGGAATCGCTCTGCTCATCGCCGCAGGTGTGGGCCTGGTGCTGCTGACGTGGCTCGGTGTGCGCAGTGCTCGCCGCGAGGGTGGCGTCGTCATGCTCGGTGATATCGCAGCGCTCTTGCCGCGCAACCGCCCCGAGCTCGGCTGGGGAGCTGCACTCTCCGTCAATGCGGGCATCGTCGAAGAGTTGCTCTTTCGCCTCGCCCTGCCCGCCCTGCTCGTGATCGTCACGGGTGAGCCCGTGAGTGCGTTTCTACTCGCGGCGCTCGTCTTTGGCGCCCTACACGCGTATCAGGGCTGGGTCGGGGTTGTCGCGACGACCGTCATTGGAGTGCTCTTCACGCTGCTCTATCTCGTGAGCGGAAGCATCGTGCTCGCGATGCTCGTGCACGCGCTGTTCGATCTGCGCACGCTCGTCGTCATTCCGGTCGCGGCATATCGCGTGCACGCGGTGCCCGGCTCTGTGCGGTTTCCGAAGCCGCTTGTGTTCCTAGATGGGAAGAGACCTGATGAACCTCGTGGCGCGAAGGTTCGCCTCGCCGAGTCGATCGCTAAGGAAAATTCTGAGGATCCCCAAGGCTGAGGCCGCTCAGTCCAGGAATGCCCCTTAGTTGGCGTTGATCCCGAATAGCTTGTTTAGCTCGGCCACAACCTCTTCGGCATCTTCGCGCGAAGGCGGCAATGGCGCATCCCCCGATGTTGTGTAACCCACGCCCCAGGGATCCCTGAGAATCAAATCACTTTGGTAAATTTTCTTCATAATTATCGGCTCCCCTCGAATGTTAGCTCACAAAGCTTCATTTTCAACAGGACTGTCCACTCCGTTCCGCAAGATCCGCTCTGTTGCGGCCCGAATGATCCACGTCGCGGTGGAGACAACAAGCGTGAATGAAGCGAAGACGACGACAACCCTCCAAAGGTCTGTCCGCAAAGCCTGATCGAGAGGCACAAGGACTACGAACAAGGATGCGGAGACCGCAAACAGCATCGCCCCATTTAGCCCCATCGAGAGAAGGCTCGGTTGACGGTATTCACGCCTCGAGTCCAGCCCGGACAACGCAACCGCGGCAGCAGGAAGAGCAAGGAGAACACCCGCAACCGTCTGTTGCACGGCTTGACCGTTCGAACTCGCGACGAAGAGGAGCCATGCGGCAAGGCTCAGTAGCAACGAGGCGATTGTTGTTACCCCAAATGACCCGGGGGACCGTTCAAAAAATTTTACGGCGAAGAATACCTTCGCTCTCGCTGCCCCCTCGGATCTCTCGAGACCGGTAACCAACGCTCGCGCTCTACGCTGCCCTTGTCGCGGAGACACGAAGGCCTCCAAGTTGATTTCCGATGCCGCTTCGGGAGGCATTACGGAAAAGGCCTGCCGGGCTACATAAGTCCCCGCTGGCCCACAGACCTCCAAATGGTATGACCGGGCTCTATCAGCATCCGCGACGGAGACATAGATCCTGTTGATCGGGACACCAAGCAACAGGCGAAGCCCATCGAGCGCGCGCAAGACAGAATCACCATCATCACTCTCGACAGTTTGATCACGAAGTTCAGAGTTGTCTCGCCTCTCAATGGTGAATCGAATTGAGTCTGGCCACTTCATTTTGGCCACACGACTAGGTGGAACAGTGACACAGATCGGGTGCCAGTCAATCAGCAGCTCCATTAGCTCGATCGGCACACGGTGACCTGGTGCGCCGCTCAACAACGATTGGAATCTGTCCAAGAGCTCCTCCCGCGCACCAACGTCCATTACCGTTCTGGCCCGGAGCGCCTTGGAGACTGCCGGCTCAATGTCTTTGATGTACAACGGCAGCGAGGAAAGAGCGATCCTCTTGACCAGTGACCGAAAGACGCTGATCAGAAAGATGGACAGGTCATAAGAACTGACGGTGGATGCAGTTTTCCCGTTGTCATCAAGTACTCTCAGGCCACCGCCGAGACTGCCGCGACGAACAAGTTGTAGTGGTACGACCAAAGACGTCTCGGATTTCCCAATGTCGATTCGCTCCATAGCATTCACCGAAGGATGTCCTGCTCGAACGACTGAGCGAAAAGCGAGGAGGTCACAGGTGTAGCTGACCCGTCGAACAAGCGAGACATGTCCGAGTTCGACTCTTTCGGAGATTCTCTCGTAGAAGCCCTTTGGCTCAAGAAGAGCCCTCACGAAGGTCCAGACGACTATGTCGTTTAGCCCATCCTTGCCCGAAGCGGCGACAAGTGTGTTCAGCTCGTTTTCTCGCGGCGCCTGCATCTCCGCAACCTGACCAAGGTCTGTCGAAAGGCGAATGGCTTTCGTGCGGGTACGCACTACGAAACTGACGTACTCGCCCCCCAAGAGAGCCCAAACCGCGAGCGGAACGAACACGACCGCGAATCCGCCCACGGATTGGAAGGCGCCTTGAGCCTGAGAAACAAGGGACCAAAGAACAACAGCGCCACTGACTGCCAAGAAGACGAGCCGCACCTTCTGCGGATTGAGTTGCGAATCTTTACTCGAGTTCACGATTCAACAGTATCTCGAGAAGATCTCGGCGAGCGTAGCTATTGCAACTGTCGACAATCGGACCCAGATAGTCCGGCAGCTGGGGATCTCCGAATAGTCCGCCGACGAGGGCGATCATGATCTTGCTCCGACTGGCGACGGCGCGATCAGGCTGAGGGTGCCGGGGCCGTCTCCGAGGCGTAGAGATTCGTCAGCACCTGGCCGACCCAGGCGACGAGGTCGTCGTCGCTGGCGTCTTTCGGCAAGGGCACCGTCGCGACCCGCTGCTGCCCGAACCACTTCGAGCCCGGGTACATGCGCTGGAGGCGCAATTGCCGCGAGTCGGGCAAGTCGAGGCCCACGAGCCGCAGATTCGTTCCCATGACGACAACGTCGCTCAATCCGAGCTTCTGGGCCTGGCGGCGCAAGCGCGAGACCTGCAGCAGCGTGAGCACCGGCGCGGGCGGGTCACCGTAGCGGTCGGCGAGTTCGTCGAGCACGGCATCCAGTGCCGAATCATCAGAGGCCGGCGCCGTTGCGGTTGAGAGTTTTTGGTACGCCTCGAGGCGCAAGCGCTCGCTCTCGATGAAGTCTTCGGGAATGTGCGCGTCGACCGGCAGCTCGAGCCGCAGCTCGGTTTGCTCCTCGGCCGCATCGCCGCGGAACACGCTCACCGCCTCGCCGATCATGCGCAAGTAGAGGTCGAAGCCGACTCCGGCGATGTGTCCGGCCTGCTCGGCACCGAGCAGGTTGCCCGCCCCGCGAATCTCGAGGTCTTTCAGCGCGATCTGCATGCCGCCGCCGAGGTCACTGTTGGCAGCGATCGTCTGAAGCCTGTCGTGCGCGGTCTCGGTGAGGGGCTTGAGCTCGTCGTAGAGAAAGTAGGCGTAGGCGCGTTCGCGGCCACGGCCAACGCGGCCCCGCAACTGGTGCAGCTGCGAGAGGCCGTACTTGTCGGCTCGGTCGATGATGAGCGTGTTGGCGTTCGCAACGTCGAGGCCCGTCTCGATGATCGTCGTCGAGACGAGCACGTCGAACTTGCGCTCCCAAAAGTCGACCATGACCTGTTCCAGCAGCGACTCGCTCATTTGGCCGTGGGCCACGGCAATACGCGCATCCGGAACCAACTCGGCCAAGTGGCTCGCGACGCGCTGGATGCTCGAGACGCGATTGTGCACGTAGAACACTTGCCCCTCGCGCAGCATCTCGCGGTGAATCGCCGCCGCGACCTGCTTATCGCTGTAGGGGCCGACGAAGGTCAAGATCGGGTGGCGGTCTTCGGGCGGCGTCGCGAGCGTGGACATTTCGCGGATGCCCGTCACGGCCATTTCGAGCGTGCGCGGAATCGGCGTGGCCGACATCGCGAGCACATCGACATTGGTCTTGAGCTTCTTGAGAGCGTCTTTGTGCTCAACACCGAACCGCTGCTCTTCGTCGATGATGACGAGCCCGAGGTCTTTGAACTGGATGCTCTGGCTCAAGATGCGGTGCGTTCCGATCACGACGTCGACCGTGCCGCTCGCGAGGCCCTCGATGGTCTCTTTCGCCTCTTTGTCGCTCTGGAAGCGGCTCAAGGCGCGCAGGTGAATCGGAAATCCGGCGTAGCGGTCGGCGAAGGTCTCGAGGTGTTGCTTGACGAGCAGAGTCGTCGGCACGATCATCGCCACCTGCTTGCCGCCTTGCACGGCCTTGAAGGCGGCGCGTACGGCGACCTCGGTCTTGCCATAGCCAACGTCGCCCGCAAGCAAGCGGTCCATCGGAATCGGCGACTCCATGTCGCGCTTGACCTCGTCGATCGTCGTCAACTGGTCGGGGGTTTCGACAAACGGAAACGCCTCTTCGAGCTCGCGCTGCCACGGCGTGTCGGCGTCGAACGCGTGGCCCTTGCTCGACATGCGGGCCGAGTAGAGCTTGACGAGTTCGACCGCGATGTCGCGCACCGCGCGCCGGGCCTTGCCCTTCGCGGCCGCCCAGTCGCTGCCGCCCATCTTGCTGAGCGTGGGGGCTTCGCCGCCGACATAGCGACTGAGCAGGTCGAGCTGGTCGGTGGGCACATAGAGCTTGTCGCCCGGGTAACCGCGCTTGCTCGGCGCGTACTCGATCAGCAGAAACTCGCGCTGGCTCTTGACGGCGTTACGGCCGCCCGTGCTGACCTCGCGCTGCACGAGCTCGAGAAACCTACCGATGCCGTGCGTGGCGTGTACGACAAAGTCGCCGGCCTTGAGTTGCAGCGGGTCGACGACGTTGGTGCGCCGGCTCGCGAGCTTCTTCGGCTGGCGCGAGTCGTAGCCGACCGCGCGGCCATAGAACTCGGTTTCGCTCAGCAGGCCCAGCTGCAGTTCGGGCACCTCGAAGCCGTGCTCGACTTGAGCTTGCACGAGGTAGGCGACGCCGGGCTCAAGCGATTCGGGCAGCTCGTCGACCATGCGCGCCGCCACCTCGTGCTCGGCGAGCACATCGGCCGCGCGCTCGACAAGACCGTGACCGGCCGCAACGACGATCATCGTCCAGCCCGCCCGCACGCGGTCGACGACGTGGTCGACCGCTCCGTCGCTGCGGCCCGAGAAGCCGGGAGGCTCGACGGCCTCGACACGCACCACCTCGGGGTCATCAGCGTCGAACGCACTGATGGTGAACCAGTCGCGGTCGCCCGCGGCCTCGTGCAGGCCGTTGACGGTCACGAAGTCGCCCGCGTCGAGGTCGATCGGCGATTCGGCGCCCGCGGTCGCGGCGTGCCACGCCGCCGTCAAGAACTCGCGGTTGGTCTCGAGTAGGCTCACCGCTCGGCTCGCCACACGTTCGGGGCTCAGCACGGCGATCGCCGCGCTCGCGGGCAGATAGTGCGTGAGCGGCACCAGGCGCTCGACGAGTGCTGGCGCGAGGCTCTCCATGCCTTCCACCGGGATGCCCTCACCGATCTTGGCGAGCAGCCCGGCCAGGCTCGGAAACTCGTGCTGCATCTCGCGCGCGCGCTGTCGCACACTCTCGGTCAGCAGCAACTCGCGCGTCGGCGGCAGCTCGACGACGTCAATCTCGGTCGGCAACGAGCGCTGGTCGGCGACCGAAAACTCGCGCAATTGCTCGACCTCGTCGCCGAAGAACTCGACGCGCACCGGATGCTCGGCCACCGCCGCGAACACGTCGAGAATGCCGCCCCGCACCGCGAACTCGCCGCGCCGCGTCACCATGTCGACGCGGCTGTACGCGAGGTCAATGAGCCTCTCAGTCACGCGGGCAAGGTCGTAACCGCGACCCGCGCGGCGCAACACCACGGGCTCCACCTCGGTGAGGCCCGGCACGAGAGGTTGCAGGGCAGCGCGCACCGAGGCGACCACAATGAGGTCGGGCTTGTCGACCCCGGCCGCATCCCACTCATTCAGAGCGCGCAGCGTGCGGATGCGCCGCCCCACGGTTTCAGCGCTCGGGCTCAACCGCTCGTGCGGAAGGGTCTCCCACGCCGGCAAGTCGAGCACGACGGCGCGGGGCGCCAGGGCGGCGAGCGACTGCATGACGGCCTCGGCCTCACGGCTTGTTGAGGCGATCGCGAGGAGGCACTGCGGGCCGGGGCGGGCATCCAGAATGCTGGCGAGCAGGGGCACGCGCAGGCCTTCGACGGCCGAGAAATCGGCGGAACGACCGGCGCTCTCGAGGGCGTGTTGCAGCGTGCGGGCGCGCGTCAGCGCCGGAATCAACCGCTCAAGAGTCACGTCGCACGAGTGTACGCGCCCCTCGCTGAGCGCTCAGGCGCGAGGCGCGTGCACTAACGTCTGCAGAATTGGCGTCCGGCTCGCGAACGGGTCACATTACGTGATTCTGCAGACGTTAGTGCTCACGGCAACTGCTCAGGACCTGCCGCCAGCCCCCGGCGGGATCAGGCGCGGGGCGCGTGAACCTTCTGCTGGGCGGCGAGCAGGCCCTGCTCGACGATGAGCTCGATAGCTTCGATGGCGTCGTCGAGCACGAAGGGCAAGCGGGTCTTCTCGGCAGAGCCAAAGTCGCGCAGCACGTAGTCGGCCGCGTCTTGTCGCCCGGGAGGTCGGCCAATGCCGACGCGCACGCGCACGAAGTCGGGGGTGTCGAGCGCCTTGATGATGTCGCGCACGCCGTTTTGACCGCCGTGCCCACCGTCGGCCTTGAGCTTGATGGTCTCGAACGGTAGGTCAAGGTCGTCATGGACGACGATCACGCGCTCGGGCGGAATGCCGAAGTAGGCGGCAGCGCTCGAGACGGGCCCACCCGAGGTGTTCATATAGCTGAGAGGGCGCACGAGCACGAGCTTGGGGCCGCCCGGTCGCAGTCGCGCCTCGGCGAGCATCGTCGTCGAGCGGTGGCGACTGAAGCGCGCCGCCAGCCGATCGGCAAGAAGATCAACGACCATCGCGCCCACGTTGTGCCGGTTGCCCGCGTACTGCGGCCCGGGGTTGCCGAGCCCCGCCACCAACCAGGTATCGGCAGACGACGAAGGGGCCGCATCGCGGCGGAACAATCCGACCACGGGCGACCCCTTCGCTCGATCTGGCGGGCGACCAGCGCCCGTCGTGACTACTCGGCGGCTGCGGCCTCGGCAGCAGCGGTCGACGCGGCCGACGAGGCAGCGGCGAGCGCCTCAACAGCGGCGTCATCGGCGCTCGAACCGGCGGGCGTCGTGATCGCGAGCACGAGCGCGCTCGCGTCGGTCACGAGCGTGGTGCCCTTGGGCAGCTCGACATCGCCCGCGTGAATCTGGGTGCCGTCGGTCAGGCCCTCGACCGAGACGGTCAGCGAGGTCGGAATGTGCGTGGCCTCGGCCTCGACCGTGAGGGTGTTGTGGTCAACCACGACGATCGTGCCGGGGAACGAGTCGCCCTCGACGTGCACCGAGATGTCAACCGTGACCTTCTCGCCCTTGCGCACGACGATGAGGTCAACGTGCTCGATGATCTGGCGAACGGGGTCTTTCTGCACGTCTTTCACGAGCACGAGCTCAGGGGTGCCCTCGATGTCGAGCGTGACGAGCACGTTCGACTTGCGCAACAGCAGAGCGGTCTCGTGGGCGGGCAGCGTGACGTGCTGCGGCTCGCCACCGTGGCCGTAGATCACGGCGGGAATGTGGCCGGCGGCGCGCAGCTTGCGAGCCGCGCCCTTGCCGAACGACGTGCGCTTGCCGGCGCTGAGCTTGTTCTCGTCAGCCATGCTGATGTCTCCTTGAATCGGTGGGCCTCGTGGCCCGGTCTGGGTGTCAACTCGAACGCGCGAGCGCGTGAGGAAAGCCGGATGCCTTGCCCACCGCGTCGATCACGGAGCGAAAAATCGCTCCCTCGCCGAAGTACAGTCGCTCAGTCTACCCGAGGCACGAGCAGCGCCGCGACGGCGGCCGCGAGTTCGTCGATCGGGCGCGTGGCATCGAGCACGAGCACGCCCTCAGCCGCGGTGGGGGGCTCGAGCGTCGCGAGTTGCGAGTCGAGCAGAGCCGCAGGCATGAAGTGGCCCGCACGCTCGGTGAGGCGACTCTCGAGCGTGAGCCGATCGAGGTCGAGCAGGGCGAAGTGGGCGTGCGGGGCATCCGCCCGCAAGCGATCGCGGTAGGCCGCACGCAGGGCGCTGCACGCCATGATGCACGGCGCATCCGTCGCCAGGGCCGTCGCGACCGCGTCGAGCCACGGCGCACGATCAGCATCATCGAGGGGCTCGCCCGCCGCCATCTTCGCGACGTTCGCGCGCGGATGCAGCGCATCGGCATCGATGAACCGCACGCCCGCAAGATCGGCCGCTGCGCGCCCCACCGACGTCTTGCCGGCGCCCGAGACACCCATGAGAACGACGACGGCGGGAGCGACCGGGACCATGCGCCCACGGTACGCGGCCGGAGGCCACAGCGCCCGCTTGTTCGGCTCTAGGCTGGAAGCTATGTCCACCACGCCTACCGCAAACATCGGGGTCGTCGGCCTCGCCGTCATGGGTTCGAACCTCGCCCGCAACCTAGCCAGCCGCGAGGGCAACACCGTCGCCGTGTTCAACCGCACCTTCGAGAAGACCGAGATGCTCGTCACCGAGCACCCCGAAGCGGGCTTCATCGCCACCAAGGATTACGCCGAGTTCGCCGCCTCGCTGCAGAAGCCCCGCACCGCGATCATCATGGTGCAGGCCGGCCGCGGCACCGACGCCGTCATCGACGCGCTCACCGAGGTCTTCGAGCCGGGCGACATCATCGTTGACGGCGGCAACGCGCTCTTCACCGACACGATCCGCCGTGAAGCCGCCGTGCGCGCCACGGGCATCAACTTCGTCGGCGCCGGCATTTCGGGCGGCGAAGAGGGCGCGCTCAACGGCCCGTCGATCATGCCCGGCGGTTCAGCCGAGGCCTGGGTCACGCTCAAGCCCATTCTCGAGTCGATCGCCGCGGTCGCCGAGGGTGAGCCCTGCGTCACGCACGTTGGCACCGACGGTGCTGGTCACTTCGTCAAGATGATTCACAACGGCATCGAGTACGTCGACATGCAGCTCATCGCTGAGGCCTACGACCTGCTGCGCCGCGTCGGTGGCCTCGAGCCCGCCGAGATCGCCGAGGTCTTCGCCGAGTGGAACACCGGCGAGCTCGAGAGCTACCTCATCGAGATCACCGCCGAGGTGCTGCGCCAAGTGGATGCGACGACCGGCAAGCCGCTCGTCGACGTCATTCTCGACCAGGCCGGCGCCAAGGGCACCGGCGCGTGGACCGTTCAGACCGCGCTCGACCTCGGCGTTCCCGTGTCTGGCATCGCGGAGGCCGTGTTTGCTCGCTCGCTCTCGTCGAAGCCCGCGCAGCGCGCGGCCGCGGCGTCACTGCCCGGCAGCACGCACGAGTGGGCCGTGACCGACCGTGCCGCGTTCGTCGACGACGTGCGCCGCGCCCTCTACGCCTCGAAGATCATCGCCTACAGCCAAGGCTTCGACGCGATCGTCGCCGGCGCCGAGCAGTATGGCTGGGACATCAAGAAGGGCGACATCGCGCGCATCTGGCGTGCGGGCTGCATCATTCGCGCTCGATTCCTCAACCGCATCACCGAGGCCTACGCGGCCGACCCCGCGCTCGTCGCACTCGTCACCGCGCCGTACTTCGCCGAGGCCGTCGCCGGCGCGCTGCCCTCGTGGCGACGCATTGTCTCGGGTGCGGCTCTTGCGGGCATCCCGACGCCCGCGTTCGCCTCGTCGCTGTCGTACTACGACGGCCTGCGCGCCGACCGCTTGCCGGCCGCGCTCGTGCAGGGTCAGCGCGACTTCTTCGGCGCGCACACGTACAAGCGCGTCGACAAAGAGGGCACGTTCCACACGCTGTGGAGTGGCGACCGCAGCGAGATCAGCGCGACTGACGCGCACTGAGCTCGCCTTTCTGTCGCGCCGCCGCTCCTGCGGCGCGACGCCGCTTCCGCGTCGTGAGCGCGGTCACGACGCTTCGCGGTCGCGGCAGAGGCCTCGCGCGGGTGCGACACTAGTTGACGATGGACGACGACGACCCGATTGAGCTGCGCGGAGCGGTCGACGACGACGCCGGGGTTCCGGCGTGGGAGCGCCGCCGCCGCGTCGTGCGCTGGGTTGCGCTCATTGCGTTGCTCGGGATGCTGCTGCCGACCGCCGTCGGAACCTACTCGATGGCCGTCACCACCGCCGAGAAGTCATGCCGAATCGCAGTCGACTTCTACGCCAATGAGCGCACGCCGAGCCGCGTGGCGTTCGAGCTGCTGTCAGCCGATGCGCTCGGCTGGAACTGCTATGCGGTGGCTCCGAGTGGCGACGTGCTCGTCGCCGTGCTGGGCCTGATTCCGGGCGCTCCGAAACTCGTGTCGCGCACCCTGACCTAGCCAGCCTTGCGGCACCCGGGGGGCGGCGTGCAACACTAGAGGCGTTCCGCGCTTGCGAACGGCGCCCCGAGACTCTCTCGAGGCGGCGTGACCCGTCGAGGAGCGGTGGTTGCCTTCATCGCTTCCGGTCACCTCAGTCGCGACCTATTTCGCGCGGAACCGATGCCGCTGCGCGGTCGTTCGGAGTACCCGAGCGTGCGCATCCGTCATCGTCGACGAACAGTGAGGAACCCCATGATCAGCATCGATCGCACCCGCCTGGCCGAGCTCACCGAGCGCGAGCAGCAGGCCTTCATCGCCGCCCGCCCCAAGTCGGCCGCCGCCTACGCGCGCGCCGAGCACCTCTTCGGCCGCGTGCCGATGACCTGGATGAACAAGAAGTCGGGCGCCTTTCCGATCTACCTCGACCGCGCCCACGGCAATCGCGTGTGGGATATCGACGGGCACGAGTACATCGACTTCGCCCTCGGCGACACCGGTTCAATGGCCGGGCACTCGAACCCCATCGTCGTCGAAGCGATCACCCGTCGCGCCGGAGAGCTCGGCGGCCTCGTGACGATGCTGCCGACGGAAGACGCCGAGTGGGTCGGCGCCGAGCTCAGCCGCCGCTTCACGATGGACCGCTGGAGCTTCTCGTTGACGGCGACGGATGCGAATCGCTGGGCGATTCGCCTCGTGCGCGCGATCACCGGAAAGCCGAAGATCGTCTTCCACTCGTACTGCTACCACGGATCGGTCGACGAGTCGCTCGTGATCGTCGGGCCCGACGGCGAAAGCACGTCACGCCCCGGAAACGTGGGCGCCCCGGTCGACGTGACCGAGACCTCGCGCGCAGCCGAGTACAACGACCTGCCGGGCCTTGAGCGTGCGCTCGCGCACGGTGATGTCGCGGCGGTGCTCATCGAGCCGGCACTCACCAACATCGGCATCGTGCTGCCCGAGCCCGGCTACCTCGAGGGCGTGCGTGCGCTGACGCGTCAGTACGACGCGCTGCTCATCATCGATGAGACGCACACGTTCTCGGCGGGACCCGGCGGCATGACGACCGCCTACAACCTCGAGCCCGACCTCGTGGTCATTGGCAAGTCGATTGGCGGGGGCATCCCGACCGGCGCCTACGGGCTGTCGGCCGAGTTCGCCGAGCGCGCGCTCGCCCGCACCGACCTCGACCTCGTCGACATGGGCGGCGTCGGCGGCACCCTCGCGGGCAACCCGCTCTCGGTCGCGGCCATGCGCGCGACGCTCGAACACGTGCTCACCGACGAGGCGTTCGCGCACATGATCGACACCGCCACCTACTTCACCGACGGCGTCAACGAGCTCTTCGACCGCTACGAGCTGCCGTGGGCGATCAACCAGCTCGGGGCGCGTGCCGAGTACCGCTTTGCGCGGCCCTACCCGATCAACGGCACGCTCGCGGCCGAGGCGGCCGACGGCGAGCTCGAAGACTTCTTGCACCTCTTCCTGGTGAACCGCGGCATCATGCTCACGCCGTTCCACAACATGGCGCTCATGGCACCCATGACGACGCGCGCCGACGTCGATGCTCACCACGAGGTGTTCGAGGCAGCGATTCGCGAACTCGTGCAGGGCTAGCCCGGTGACGAGTGAGTGACGCGTATCGCGGGCGACGTCTCGCGCTGCTCACGCAACACGGCAAAGAGCGGGTCATCGCGCCCGCGCTCGAGGGCGCGCTCGGCTGCACGGTCGAGCGCGCCCTCGGCTTCGACACCGACACCCTCGGAACCTTCACGCGCGAGGTGCCGCGCGCCGGCAGCCAGCTCGAAGCCGCGCGGCGCAAAGCCGAGCTGGCCATCGAACTGAGCGGTGCCGACATCGGCCTCGGCAGCGAGGGCTCGGTCGACCGACACCCGCAACTCGGCTTCGTCGACCGCAACGTCGAGCTCATCGTGCTCGTCGACCGCGCTCGCGGCATTGAGGTTGTCGGTGTCGCCGACGGCCCCGCGCCCTACGCTCACCTGCTGACCTCGTCGTTTGCCGAAGCATCGGTCTTCGCCGCGCGTGAGAGCTTTGTCGATCATGGCTTCGCCGTGCGCCCCGACAACCCCGACGACCCCCGGGTGCGAAAAGACATCACGACGACGGATGCCCTGCGTGAGGCCTTCGCCGCCGCCCAGGCCGAGTCGGCCACGGGTTCGGTGTTCGTCGAGCTCGACCTTCGCGCGCACCGCAACCCGCGCCGCATGGCGCGCATCGCCGAGGCCGCCGCCGACCTCGCGGCGAAACTCGCCTCGACGTGCCCCGAGTGCGAGGGTCCCGGATTCTGGGTCATCGAGCGACTGCCCGGGATGCCCTGCCGTGACTGTGGCCTCGCGACCGACATGACTCTCGCCGACGTCGACGGTTGCCCGAGCTGTGGTCACCGCGCCACGCGACTGCGTGACGCGAGCGCCGGGGCCGACCCGATGTGGTGCGACTACTGCAACCCCTAGCTGGCCGCGGCCAGAGTGAGCCCCACGAGCCGCAGTCGGCCGTCACTATCCCAATAGCACGTCTGCAGAATCACGTCGGCCGCCATGCCTGCGGTCGCCCCGCGGGCGGAGTCTCCGACGCGAGCGTCGCGAGCCTCCGTCACGACGTACGTACCCTCCAGGTCGGTGCCCGCGAGCGTGACGGTCTCACCAATCATCATGTCGAGCACGATGCCGCCGCCACAGTAGTTGTGGGCTCCGACGATCGGTGCCGCGCCACCAAGGTTCATGCGCACCCACAAACACGCGTCGACCTCGGCCTGGTACCCGACGGTGTCTATCGTGGTGTGCCACAGGTCGCCGTCGAGAGGGGCAGCAGCGGGCTCGAGCGGTGCAGCGGGTTCCGCTATCGCGGCTGCCGGAGCCTCGGGCAACGGCGCGAGTGCGGGCACCTCATCGACCGCGGCTGGCGCGGGCGCTGACGATGCGTGCGGCCCGGGCGCGACCAAGACCCCGGGGGTGGATGCCGCGGCCACCGTATCGCTCGACACCGGCGCAGCATCCGCCAGCGAAACCAGGCCCGCGCCGACGGCAACGATCGCGGCCACACCAAGAGTGCGCGCCCACACAACCCGACGATGCGCGCGGTGAACCGCGCGGAACGGATCGTCGGTCGCGTTCACGGTTTACCCGAATCGACCGTTGACGTAGTCGAAGGTGCGTGAATCGGTGGGGCTATCGAACATGACTCCCGTGTCGCCCTGTTCGACGATCATTCCGGGGGTGCCTTGCGCCGCCAAGAAGAACGCACAGTTGTCAGAAACCCGCTGAGCTTGCTGCATGTTGTGGGTCACGATGACGATCGTGACCTCTTTCGCCAGCTCGAGCATTGTCTCTTCAATGACACGAGTCGATGTGGGGTCGAGGGCCGAACACGGCTCGTCCATGAGCAGCACGCGTGGCCGAACAGCGAGCGAGCGAGCGATGCAGAGGCGCTGCTGTTGGCCGCCCGACAAGCCACCACCGGGCTGCCGCAGTCGGTCGCGCACCTCTTTCCAGAGCCCCGCCTTGATCAAGCTCGACTCAACGAGGGCGTCTTTGACGTCTCTGCTGGCCTTGATGCCCGTGAGCTTGAGGCCGGCAATGACATTGTCGTAGATCGACATTGCCGGAAACGGGTTGGGCTTCTGGAACACCATGCCGATGTCACGGCGGGCCTGCGTGAGCCGACGAGTGGCGCCGTAGATGTCTTCACCATCGAGCAGCACCTCACCGGCAAGCGATGCCGACGGCACCATTTCGTGCATGCGGTTCAGGATGCGCAAGAACGTCGATTTGCCACAACCCGAAGGCCCGATGAGTGCCGTGATTTTGCCCGCCTCCATCGTGAGATCGACGCGGTCGAGCACCTTGCGCTCTCCAAACCACGCCGAAATCTGGCGGGCCTCAAGTTCGGCCAGCTCCGCCGCGGGCGCGAGAATGCGCTCGAGATCGTCGCCCACAACCGGGTTCGGCATGGTGAGCTCACGCGTCGAGGTCGGCGAATCGACGTCGAGCGGTTTCGTCTCTTCGGGAACGTCGCTCTGCTGGTGCTCGTCGATCGGCTCGGTCGATTCGGTCACGGCGTCATCAGTCATGGTCTGGGGGCTGTCGGTCATGGTCGTCTCCGAACTAGAGCAGGTTGGGGAAGAGAGTCATGGCGCTGCTCGCGGTAGCTGCGCCGAGGGCCAAGACCACGGGGGTCGCAATGATCCAGGTTTGCCAAATGCCCCAGCGCGATCGCACCCACCGAATCACGACGATGGCGGCGAAGAGCAACTGAGCCCAGAACAGTGTCGGAATCAGGCCCGACACGTCGGTGACCATGGCAAACTCCGAGGGCTCGAGAACTTCTTTGGTGAAGACCGGCGACGGCGCCTCGAACGCTTCACCGACGAGGTCGGCATCGATGTGCAGAGCACCGGAAGGAACGAACGGGATTCCGTCAGCCGTAATGAGCTCGAGTCGGCCCTCTCCCTCATCGAGCGGAATCGGCAAGAGTTCGCCCTCCCGGCGCAGCCCGATGACCTCGAAGGTTGACGCTCCTTGCCCGGTAATGACCGTGATCTCGTCACCGGGGCGGAGCAAGCTCAGCGAGCCGAACGGCCCACCGAAGGTCGCTTGACGCCCCATGATCACGCTCGTGCCAACCTGCCCGGGCATGACAGTGTCGCGCCGGTGACCAGGTCCGAGAGTCAGCACCTCGGCCGTCGTTCCTTGTACGAAGACCTCGCTGAGAGACACGGTGTCGGTCTCGATAACGAGCACACCGATCGGTGTGCCTTCCGGCACCAAGACACCGTCGACGTCGAGTTGGCCAAGCGGGGCCGTTGCCAGGGCCAAACTCGATCGCAATTCTTGGTAGAGCGTGAACTGCGAGCGCGCGTGATGCAGCGAGCCCACGAGCGAGACGTGGGCGACGAATCCGAGCAGAATGGCCGACAACACAAGCCAGACAACGCCAACCCACCACCGCACCTCGCGAGGGGTCGGTGCAGGTTTGCGGGGCCGAATCCGCTTCGGGCGCTTGCGCAACCAAAACGGCAGCGGAGGTCGAGCCGCCGGGCTGGGCGGAGCGACCGTGCGCTCGTCGTCAGAAACTGCGGTCATCGAACCGAGACCGATGCCGCAGAAGCCGCGAACCAGAGAGCGATCTGGGCGCGGAAGGCGAAGACGAGCGACACGAAGCCCAGGCTGAGTGAGCCGAGCACGGCGTAGGGCCACCACACGACTGATGCCGGGGTGGGCGCGGGGCCACTGACGATCGTGACGACGTTGTTGGCCACCGCGCACGAGGCCCAGCCTGTCGCCTCGAGAGAGTACTGCCCCACCAAGGTTTCATTAGGAATGCGGAATCGCGCTGCGAAACCCGTTGGAGCATCGACCGTGAAACTCCCGATCACCACTGCTCCGGGATACATCACAATCTGAACCTTCTCGCCGCGCGTGAAGTCAGACGACCGCGTGATGATCCACTCGCCGGCAATCAGCCGTTCGCGGTCGACCGCCAGCACACGAGCATCGTCTTTCGGCGTTGCCGCGGGAGTGGGCGAACCATCAGCGTTCGACGCCGCGCACGTCGGCGCTCCGGCGACGACATCATCGGGGGTCTCACCTGACGCGCCCGTCCCCCCGCCCCCACGTGTTCCCGTGCTGCTCGGCGACGGGCTCGGCGACGAAGTCGCCGGAACCACCACCGTGATGGGGCCATCGGTCGGGGGTGGCGTCGCAGCCGTGGCCGCGACACTTGCCGTGGTGACGAGCGCGAGCGCGAGCGCGACCGTGGCCAGCGACAAGGCCGTCGTTACCGAGGTGACCGTCACTTTTCGTTCGCCTTGTTTGCCGACGCCAACGCCTCTTCGCGCGCTGCTGCCGCCGCTTCATCGATCGCGGCGTACATCTGCTCGCGCGTATTCGCCACGTAGCGAACAGCGAGGAACGCGACGCCTCCGATGATCACGACGAGCAAGAGGAGCGTCCACGAAACAGTAAGCGTGGTTGCTCCCGCCGTCACCGGGATGAAGTCGACACGATCGTCGAGGTTCGAGGCGTCAATGGGAGGAGCTGCGGTGGGGTCGAGCTCTGCGGGGGCATCCGTCGGTTCAGGAGTTGCGGTCTCGACCGCCGTCTCATTGTCTTCGACGGCGGGAGCCTCGGCCGACCCCAGCGGGCCGGGGGTGACCGTGATGGTGGAGAAGGCCAGGAACAAGGCGGCGATCTGCGGAACGTCTGCTGAGACGCCGACGGTCTGTCTCGGCAAGAGGTCGACGAGTGGCTGAGGCGTGATGGTCGCCAGGGGAATGCCAAACGGGCCGGTGATCTGCACGTCTTGCACGACGTCCATGCGCACGTTGCCCGTGTTGCGCACGGAGTAGTCGAGCGTGAGCCGACCAAAGGCGAAGGGGTTGAGTTCGGGGGTAAAGGTCGTCGTGATGCCCGAGACTTCGGCTGACGCTGCGACGTCGCCCGAGACGCGAAGGTAGACCCGAGCGCCGACCCGTTGTTCGAGGCTGACGGTCGTGCCGTCGTCATCGGCCGTGGTCGTGATCGAGGCGATGATTCCCGCCACGTGGTCGCCTGGGGTGGCGTCAGACGGAATCAGAAGATTGAAGGGGATGGTGCTCGCCTGGCCGGGCTCGAGAGTGACCGACTCAACATCCATGGTGATCCACGAACCCATATCGACGGGGGGCTCGTTGCTCGGCAGAAGGCCGAATGCTCCGGTCTCAACATCGTTGGTCGCATCGGTGGCATAGATCGCGAACTCGGCGGCAGTAGTGCCGCGATTAGAGACGACTACATAGTCAACGACTTGCGTACCCGGGTCAGTCGAGTACTCGAACTGAGTGCGCGTGCCGTTGACGGTGTTGGCGGGTTGAACACTCCAGGTGACGTCTCCCTCGGCTTGCTGCAGGGGGCCAGTAGGAGCGGCGGCGGCGCCGATTCCCACGAGCGCGAGCGCGAGGCTCACAACGACAGTGGCAGAGGCATAAGCGGCGGGGAAACGCATTGCATGAACCAATCATCAGAAAGCGTGCAACAGGTTGACGGAAGAGAAACACGGGGGTGCATGCCGGATAACCGAAGAGCTCCGGATGCCCGTAGCGGGCTGAGCGGTCACGAATCCGCCCAGCCCGCCACGGTGGTGCAGGTGCTTAGGTGAGGGTCACCGTCAGCAGCGCCGAGTAGTTGCCGGGCGCGGTGTTGAGCGGGGCCCGCAGCTGCAGCAGGGCCGACGCGTTGGTGGTGGTCGGCTGCGGGTCAGCAGCCGACGGGGTGCCCGTCGCCCACACGCGCGCAACCTTGAGGCCGCCGGTCGCCGACGACGACGAGGCAACAACAGCACCGCCCGTTCCCACACCAGTCACGGTGGGGGTCCAGCCGAGGTAGCTCGAGCTGAGCACGAGCCCACCCGGAGCGGTGAAGTCGCTCACCTGACCGGTCAGCGAGAACGCCGCAGCGCCAACCTGACGCGAGTCGTCGACCACAGCGGTAACGGTGCCCGAGGCGTTAAGCGTTCCGCCCGAGTTGACGACCGAGCCGAGGTTCGCCGTGAGCGACGAAGCCGTCAGCACGAGAGCGCCGCCACCAACACCGTTGGCAACCTGCACGGTGATGTCACCCGTGACGGTCGCGGGGGCCGGCTGGCTGCCGACCGTGACCGATGCGGTGCCCGAGGTTGACCCAGTGAATGCAGCGGTGTTGGTCGGCACGAACTCTGCCGTGTAGGTGTGCGCACCGTTCGACACGCCCGTGAGGGTCGTGCTGACCGTGCCCGCAGCGTTCACGACGGTCGCGACCGTGGTCGCACCCTCACGGAACACCACGTTGCCCGCGGTGCCCGAGGGGGTGACCGTCGCCGCGAGGGTGACGTTCGTGCCCGAGGCGCTCGCGGTGAGCGAGGTGTTGGTCGCGGTGGCCGCAACCGGAATCGACCAGGCACCCGTGGTGGCGTTGTAGGTCAGCGTCAGCGACAGGTACTTGTCGTTGACGAGGTCGAGCGAGGTGCTCGAGGCGTGGAAGTAGTAGCGGTACTCGAACGTGCCCGAGGTGAGCGTCGACAGCGCAGCGTTGTTGAGCTGCTTGTTGCTGACGAAGTTGTTCGTGGCGATGACCGAGCGGTCCATCAAGGCAGGGTTGCCGTCAAGACCGTTGGTGCCGGCCGTAACCGCCATCGAGGTGGTGCGCAGGTTGGAGATGTTGCCCACCAGCACGCCGTTCTGGAAGATCTGGCTCGTGCTGGCAGCACGGAACCCGACCGGCGCGCCGACGCTCGTGGCGACGCTCTGGAGGAAGAACTGGTCCGACACGTTTCCGCTCGTGGGCGAAATCGTGATCGTTCCGGCGATCTGGTCGGCGACGGCGGGCTGAGCGGCGCTCAGTCCCACCACGACCAGCGCACTGGCGAGGGCCACCGAAGCGGCTTTCTTCATGAGTTTCATGGTGTCTCGTGACTCTTTCTTTGTGTGATGTGAGTGTCGAGCGGGATTAGTTGACGTAGCCGCGCTGCGTCGTGGTGCTGCCGCAGAGCGAGCCGATCGTGGCGAAGCCGTACTGCTTGATCTGCGTCTGCGCTGCACAGACGGCCGAGGTCGAACCGGCGAACGCCGCACGAATGGCGAGGTCGTTGGCCGACGGGCTGCTCGTGGTGAGCGCACGGGTCTCGACAACGTTGTAAACCAGACGGCTCGGCAGGAAGTCCGGGTTCGTCGTGATCGTCGTTCCGTCGTAGATGATCGGCTTGACGGTGTCGATGCTTCCGAGCACGGCCTGGCCGCGACGCTCAACAACGGCCGTGGGCAGCGAGCGGTTGTTGCTCTGCGCGAGCCACTGACCGACCGAGAACGGAACGATGTCGCCATCGCGCGTCAGGAAGGTGCCGTCGTGCTCTTGCACCGTGTTGCCCAAGTCAGTTGCGCGACCACCAGCGGTCAGCGCAGCCTCGGTGGTGCCGAGAACGCTCACCCAGTAGGTGCGAGTTCCGGAGTTCGCCTGCGGCAGCAGCGGACGGATGGTGACCGTGTTGCCGGCGCTGTCGATGAACGAGGTGACGGTGCCGAGGTAGATGTTGCGCAGCGTGAACAAGTTGGTGGCCTGGCCTGCAGCACCCAGCGCGACATCCTTCGGGAAGTCGCTCGAGATGTTCATGGCAATGGTGACCGCGTCACGCGCGAACGGGATGTAGGTCAACTCGGTGCCGGCTTCGCTGCGCAGCGCCGAAGCACGAGCAAAGTCGAGGGTGCCGACCGGAAGCGTCGTGCCCGCGTAGGCGATGCCGCGAATCGACGAGCTGAGTGCGCGGATGCCCGCGGTCGAGCCAATCGGACGGCTGAACGTCGTGCCGTCAACGGTGATGCTGCTGCCCGCGGGCACGGCATCCCAGTTTCCGAGGTTCGTGACAACGCTCGCGACGCCGCTCATGACGTCTTGCGTCGTGTCGGAGCCAGTACCGTTGAGGTCCTTCGGGCCGGCGGGGTCGGCGAATGCCGGGGCTGCCGTACCGAAGGTGAGCGCCGCGACGGCGAGCGCCGCCACCACGCCGAAGCGCAGCTTGGTGTGCTTGTGCATCAGGTTCCAACCTTCTTTTGGTAACTTTCTCCGGTAGTTCAGTCCCTTTGGACTAGCCCCTCACTGTGCTTTCCGGTTCAGTGGGGGGTTTCCTTTCGGGTCGGAGCGGTGCCCGAAAGAAGCTGTGTGGGGGGTTAGAAGAACAGACCTCCGCCGCGCAAGATGCCCGGGGCAAAGACGAAGCCGAGTAGACCGACCACGAGCGACACCGCGAGACCGCCGTTGAGCACCCCCGATGTCGATTCGGGCGTGCGGTCTTCTGACAATTCATCGACACCGGGAGTGAGCTCGGGGTCAACTCCGGGCTCGACGCCCGTGCCGCCTTCGTCGTCAAGAGTCGGGAAGTTCGATGAAGAGTTCGAGTTCGAGTTCGAACTTGGCGTGGGTGAGGGCGCCTTGGGCGGGGTCCACGACTGAATGCGGCTGGTTGCCGCCGCCGCTTTCGTCGACAACTCGGCCGTCAACGGAACGTATCCGACCGGGAGTTGGCCAAGCGCGGTTCCCTGCACTTGGCCCGTCGTCGTGATTTGCTGCAGCATGCCCGTCATGGTGGTTCGGGATGCTGCGGTCGACTTCGTCAGGTTCACTCCCGCGTAGGTCACCATCGTGAGGGGGTACGCGTTTCCCGTCACCTTCGCGGGGTCGACCTGCAAGACGGCATCGAGCGACGTGGGCGAGAGTGCCGCAAGTGCCGCCGTCATCGTCTCGGCCGTGCTCGAAACCGGAGTCGTCGAGTTGGAGGGCGTGAGCTGGGCGGTCGTCAAGCCATACCGCGCCGCATTGGCGGAGTCGGTGACAGCGATCATGAACCGCGCCCCGGCGTCTTGCACACCCGTGCTGATCCAGGCGCCGAAGTTACCGGCGTCATTGATGCGGTTGGCATCCCACAACACCCGCGAGTTGGGGTCGCCACGGAACGCCTGACGCGCCGCCGCGAGGTAGTCAATGGCGTACGGGGCGAACTGAATCGTGTCGTAACGGCTCGTACCGTTCGTCTGCGAGAGCTCGAACGGCAGCAAGCTGCCGTCATCCTTGGGGAAGGTGTCGAGAACGGTGGTGCTGATCTGCAGCGGGCTGCCGTCGATGTTTACTTGACCCACCTGACGTGTCGTCGGCGTGGGCAGGTAGTTCAGGTTCGCGTCGTAGTACCAGGGGATGAGGTTCGTCGCGGTCCGCGGCAGGTAGTAGGGATTGACCGTCATGCCCCAGGGGTCGGGGGTTCCGTTAAGGAAGGCCACGGCATCCTGGTCGGCCAGAATCCATCGCCAGACCTGCTTGATGCCGTCGGCGGCAGCCGGCCCCGGGAGAACGATGCTCGGCGTCTGCTGATCGAAGTTTTGCCAGTTGCTGGGGTTTGCCGCGCGAAAGTCGGGGTCGGTCGACCAGTAGTTGTAGCTGCGTGCAGCGGCCGACAAGTGCGCGATGGCTTGCGTCGGCGTCGCGGTCGACTGCGGCACGGTGAACGAGTACGACTGCGTCAAGAGCTTGGCCATGAGGCGCGGAGTGATGACCAGACTTTCTTGACGACCGTTGGCAAAGTCTGCGTTGTACGCGATGACCATGCTCGAGACCGCGATGGGAACGTACTCAAGCGCCGTTTTGGTGAAGAGCGTTCGCTCGTCGACGGTCGGCAGTTCTGCGCTCGTCACCGGATACCCGCTGTAGATGAGCTCAGGCGAGCCCGCCCGCTCTTCGAGCAATTGGGCCCGTGCCACCCCGTCGGGGTTCGTTGCAAAGCTAAACGTGCTGCCGACGTTCTGGCACAGCGAGGGCTGCCACGAACTCATGGCCGAGATCATGAATTGCGAACCAGACACCCGAAACTCGGGGGCCCCCGACGGGCACGACACCGCTGTGGGCGTGAAGTCAAGCGGCACCACAATGCGGTTGTCGAAGTAATCACACTTCGGGTTGACCGGGCTTCCGCCTTGAATCGTGGCGGCTTGGCCATAGGTGTATGAAACGCCAAAGCGGTTGGTTAGGTCGCTGCAGTCGGTCGGGTCGGAACCATTCTCGCCGCCGCCGAACTTCGTTCCGCGAGGCACGATGACAAGCCAGCAGCGCAATTGCCCCGCGTCGCCACACCCCAAGTGCGGCGACTGGCTCGACGACTGGGTCTCGAAGTCGAAATAGCCCGTGCCATCCGCACCGATGCGCGCGAGCGGTACCTCGTTGGTCGTCGAGGGGCTGAAGTAGCTCAGAATCGGGTTGAAGGTGCGCCCCGCGCTGTCGAGGTTTGCTTTCGCCGTCACGACCGCGCCGCTGACGGTGACGAACGGGTTGTCGTAGGCGGTGGCGGGGCTCGGGGTGTAGTCCTTCGTCGACACGCGGAAGGCGTTGTCGAAGTAGACGGCATTGCCGAGCACCGTGGGCAATCGGCCACCCCACTGGCAGGTCTCGACGAAGTCTGCCGCATTGGGGTCGTCACCCCAGCACTGCATGGCCTGAACGAAGTTGGCGCCGTTCTGAACGCCCTCAGAAATCGCCGACCGCGTGCCCGCGAAGCCCGCAACGCTCACCCGGATCGCTTGGTCGCCGATATCGGTCGTTTGGCTCACCGTCACCGTGATGTTGCGCATCTCGGAGTAGTGCGGGCTCGCGGGGTCGCGCGTGGGCTGAAAGCTCGACGCCGACGAGGTGTCGCCATCCCACGCGATCGTGATCGGCGTGGGCGCTGCCGCCGCGGCCGGTGCAGCGGGGGCTCCCGCCACGAGGCCCCCAAAGCTCACGGCTGCAATCGTCGCGAAAGCAACGCGGCCCAACGCAACGCGTCGGCGCGCACGCTGAGAAGGCTGTGAGGTGGTTGACACGGTCGACACGCTAAGAGTCCTCACCCGGCGCAGTCGCACGGCCGAATTTTGTAAAGCGGGCGGGTAGGTGAATTTTTGGCATCGATGGTCGTCGCGTGAACGGCGAGCCACGAGGCTGTGTGGCGGCGCGCGGAAGAGAACCGACCGGTGCGGCAAGAGCGAGGGCAGTTCGACGACGAGCGATGACCGGCGGCAACAAAACTGCCGACAAGGCCACGAGAGTGGCCAGAATCATGAGCACCAGCACGTGGGGTTCGATCCCCCGCGAATCGAGCGTGAGCGGCGTTCCGGTCACGATCTTGTTGCCGCCGCCGCCGAGTCCAACAGTCTCGCCATCACCGACCGACCCAAGACCATCGCTGTTGTCACCGTCTTCGCCCGACTCGCCTCCACCGGTGCCGCTTGTTCCCTGGTTCGTGGTGCCACTACCGACGGTGGGTGTTCCCGAGGCGCCACCCGTACCGGTCAAGCACTGATCGGGGCCTTTCTTGTCACAGGCCTGAGGCTGCGGTGCCTCATTCGCGAGTTTGTTCGTGCCGTCTGGCGAGAACGTCGGGTTATTGCACGTCGAGACGTTCTTGTTTTGCGGGTCCCCGCCGGGGATCAACTGCGCCTGTTCAAGGCCTCCTTGAACCAGGTTGATCGGCAAGGGCGAGTAGCCAAGAACTTCGGCCTGCTGCTGCCCTTCGCACAAGAAGTACGACACAAAATCGGCGAGCGTGAGCCCCTTATCGAGCGTGAAGTTTCCTTCGATCGCCGTCGGCACGATGATGTACGAGTACGACGACAACGGATACACCCGGGGGTCTTTGCTGTTGTAGACCGGGCTCAGGTTGGCGGTGAGGTACTCCTGCGAGTTCGGGTCGTTGTTGATCACGGCCGACAGCAGCGACACCGCAACATTCGAGGCCGTCGGCTCGGTGTAGAAGCCAGCGGCGTTGAGAAGTTTCGCCACGGGGAAGCGGGCGTTGATCGCGTACGAGGCCTCAACGTAGGTAATGGCCCCGACCGAACTGTTCTTCGCTACCGTGCTGGCAACCTGATTCGACCCTTGCTGGGCCAAGAAAGCCGAGCCGGGAATGACGGGGTAGTTCGAGGTGATTCCGCAGTTCGACCGACCCGCTTTGGCGCAATAGGCGTTCCAGATCGCCGGATGCTGAGCACGCATCCATGCCGTCAATTGGGCCGTCGTACCCGAGCCATCAGAACGCACGACAGGAACGATCGTCGTGGCCGGGAGCGCCAGTTTGGGGTTGTCGGCGGCAATTGCCGGATCGTTCCACTTGGTGATGACTCCGGTGAAGATCTTCGCGACGGTCTCGCCCGAGAGGCGAAGGTTGGTAACCCGCTGCCCTCCGATGACGAGGTTGTACATGAACGCGGTTCCACCGGCGACAATGGGGATGTACGCGAACTGACGAGCGGGCCGCGGGTCAGGGCTGTCGCTGTTCGCGAGAGCGTAGGGAATCTCTGAGACGCCGAAGTCGGTCGTGCCTTGAGCAAACAACTGTCGGCCCGCCGACGAGCCCTGGTCGTTGTACGAGATCTTCCAGCGGTAGTTGTCGAAGACGTTGCGCACCCACTGCTGCAGTGCATTGGCCGACCACGTTGACCCGGCACCCTCAATGGGCTGGTAGACGATTCCGACCGCGCGCGCGGGCGAGGCCTGAGCCACGGCAGGCCCGAGGCCCACACTGGCTACGAGGGCGAGGGCGATCGCGGCGCGAACGCCACGCATCCCAGGGCTAGTCATGAGGGGCGACCCTTCGTCGTGCGGGCATTGGTATGAGCCGCTTGAGTCGTTCGAACGGGCTCACCGCCTGAGGCGGAGTGATTCCCAGCTCGCGAGCACGGAATCGGTAGTCGTCGATGCGCGACGCCTGCGTGCGGGCTCGCAGTTGGCGCGCGCTGAGCTGGCCCGGGCCGCGTCCGCCGATGGCACGGGCGATCACGAACAAGATCACGACGAGTGCCATGAGCACGACCGCGGTGCCGAATCCACGAGCGATGAAGTTGAGCTCGGGCGACTTAATGAACGTGAAGGTGGTCAGCGGCAACGACGTCATGGGGCCGCTGAAGGGGTTGAAGTTGAAGAACGTTGTGGCACCGGCGGTAAGAAGAACGGGCGAGGTCTCACCAATTCCCCGAGCTGTTCCCAGGATCACGGCAGTCGTGAGCCCCGAGCGGGCCGTCGGAATCGTGACCGTCCAGACGGTGCGCCACGTGGATGCTCCCAGAGCGCGCGCCGCCTCCTTCAGGCTCGACGGCACGAGGCGCAAGACGACATCGGCCGACCGCACGACGATCGGCAACATCATCACGGTGATGGCACACGCGGCGGCAAAGCCCGAGCGAGTAAGGCCGAACTGCACGATGATCGCGTACACAAAGAGGCCAGCGACGATTGACGGCAAGGCAGTCATGGCTTCGACCACCGTGCGGACGAATCGCGAGAACCGACCCGGGTACTCGGTGAGAAACACGGCCGTGAGAATGCCCAGCGGAACCGTGAGGATGAGCGCGATCGTGATCATGATCAGCGTGCCCACGATGGCATGCGCCACGCCGCCGCGATCGAGGCCATCAAGGGGGCCCGCGTTACTCATGTCTTCGAGGTAGAAGTTCGGAAAGAACGTCGGAATCCCGAGAGGTTCGAGCCCTCGCAGGGTCGTGTAGACGACGACCGAGAAGAGCGCCAGCAGGAGCAAGAAGGCCAGCGAATGCATCACGACGCTGGCCAGGCGATCGCGCACGGTCGGACGGTTCTCATCGAACGCCGTCAAGATGCCAAAGAACAACAAGAAGAAGCCGTAGGAGATGAAAACGAAGCCCAACTCGCCCTCGAGCGGCAGCGCATAGAAGAACAACCACGAGGTCAATGCGACCGCCGCGAGTGCTGATCCGATCAGTCGAATGACGTCGATCGAGCGAATAGTCGCGGTCGAACGGCGCAGCTCGGGTGCCGAGGTGGGCGTCGGCGTGTCTGCGCGCGTCCAGGTGCGAGGAGAACGAGCTGCCGGTTCTCCGTCACCGGCGTCGCGCTCGTCATCACTACCGTGCGCATTCGGGCGTTCGATTACGTCGGTCACGAGCAGTGCTCCCTCGTCGCGGCCATTAGTCGCCCACGCTTCCGGATCGACTGCGCGCCACGATGGTCGAGGCGCCGAAGTTGATGATGAGCGTGACGATGAACAAAGCGAGACCGGCCGCCATGAGCGCGGAAATCTCGAAGGCAGAGGCTTCGTTGTAGCGCAAGGCGATGAGCGCCGAGATGGAGTTGCCACCCTTTTCGAGAATCTGCGGCTGGATGACAAACACCGGCGAAATGATGAGGAAAACCGCGATGGTCTCGCCGAGTGACCGGCCCAGGCCCAGCATCGTTCCGCCGATGATTCCGCCTCGCCCGTAGGGGATCACGACGCTCGTGATCATGCCCCACTTGGTGGCTCCGAGCGCAAGCGCACCCTCCCGCTCTCCGAGCGGGGCCTGCTGGAAGACCTCGCGCATGATCGAGCTCGTGATCGGAGCGACCATGAGGGCCACGACGATGCCGGCAATGAAGGTCGACGCCGAGAAGATCGTCGGGGTCGCGAGGGGGTCGTTGGGGTCAAAGCCCGCGACCGCGAACGGCGGAAACCAAGGGCCCATGTAGGTGGCCAGCCATTGCGAGAGCGGAAGGATGATCGGCGACAGGAAGAAGAAGCCCCACAGCCCGTACACAATGCTGGGAATTGCCGCCATGAGGTCAACCGTCGTGATCAGGAACGGCTTGAGGCGCTGCGGTGCGTACTCACTGATGTAGAGAGCCGTGCCGAACGAGAGCGGCAGCGCAAAGAAGATGGCCGTGAGCGCGATGAAGACGGTGCCCAAGAAGACGGCAGCGATGCCGAACTTGCCCGAGTTCGGGTCCCACGCCTGTTCGGTGACGAACGCCGGCCCCGCAAACTGGATCGCCTCAAACCCGCGGATGAGCAAGAAGAGCCCGACAAGGGTCATGACGGTGACGACGATCGTGCCGCCGCTGCGCGCTATCCACCGGAACACAGCATCCGGTCGATCGACGACCGATGAGAGCGTTCGCGGCCCGTCATTCACGCCGTCAATGACGATGCGGTCAGTCCGCGGCTCCACGGCGACCTCCCATGAGAGTCGGGTCGGTCAATCGAGAGCCGGCGAGCAAGACGGCAACCGCGATCGATCGCGCTGCGAGTTCTGCGGAGTGGCGACGATCACGGTCGGTGACGTACCAGCGCGCGCACGTCATGACCGGCTCGCCATCAACCGATGCGTACCAGCCGTAGACGCCACGCGCCGGCTCGCTGACAGGCTCAATCACCAGGCTTGATTCCGCGGTCACAACGCGCTCGGCGTGTGTACGCGCTTGCTCGAACGTCGCGTGAACGCCCACCCCTCGCGCAAGCTCGCGATTGTTGGCCGACACCAAGTGCCACACGGCACTGCCCTCGCCCGGTGCGCCGGGCGTAGCAGCAGGCAGCGACCGCGAGTCGGCGTTGAGAACGCTCGATGCGTGGGCGATCCAGGGCTTCAGCTTGGGGCTCTCGTCGTCGAGAAACCGCACGAAGACCACACGGGGTCCAAGCGACATGGGGCGAACTTTCTTGCTCGGGTGCGACCTACAGCAGCGTCGACGATCGGGTGCTGCGTGGCCCTGAGTCAAAGATCTGATGCCGAACGCGCACAGTCGACAACACGTACAACGACACTCGGCAAGGTGAACAGTAGGTATCGACGCTCGCGCCTCGCGGTCGTCGTGATCCACTGGGGTATCGCCAGCCATCGGCGACTGTCGAGCATGCGTGTGCCCGTTGTTTGCGCGGCCGTCGCGATCAGTTCACGTGAATACCCGACCATCGCAGACCATGAGCACTCGCATCACGTTGGCCGCACTCAGCCTTGGCCTCGTCACCATTGCGGTTCTGTCGGGATGCACCCCCGGCGACTCCGCGACCCCCTCACCGAGCCCGACTGAGCTCGCCACGCAGCCCGAACCGGCGCCCTCGTTGACTCCCAACCCTCCGGAGCCCGACGCCACGCTCTTCGTGCGGGTGCTCGCTACCGCTGAGAACGGTGCCCAGCTGTCGGTTGAGGGAATGGTGCACCGATCGCTCTCGCACGAATACCCCGGCAGCCAGACGATCAACACCAATGTCATCAACGACTGCGGAGCCAGCCTGACCAACGCCATCTTCGCGGCCGAGGCCTGGAGCTTCACGCGCATGCAAGTGACGGCGATTCCTCCCGCAGACTCAACGGTCGAGTGGCCCGCAGATGCTCGCGTCGGCTACCGCCCCTCTGCCGACAACGTCTATATGTCGGCGCGCGGCATGATTCAGTCAGATGCCTCGACCGGCGAGCTGGCGTGCGTGCAAGAGAAGTTCTCGATCGGGCCCGGGCGCGGCGCCTTCTTTGCGGGCATCCCCGACGACACCCTGACGCTCGACACGTTCAACAACCGCTGGGCCCAGCACACCTGGGGCTTCACGGCGGGCGCCGGCGTGACGTTCTCGGAGTGCAGCTTTGAGCGCACCCCGCTCGCCGACGAGTTCGGTGCCGCAAGCGCCGGGTGGGTCGAAGTGAACGACGCGAGCAGCTGCTACATCGGGCCCGCGAACGAACCCTCGGTGTTCTAGGCCGCGCCGTCGAACAGAGCGCTGAGTTTATGCAGCGCCGTCGAACATCGAGGTGACCGACCCGTCGTCGAACACCTCGTGGATCGCACGCGCGATGAGCGGGGCGATCGAGAGCACCGTGAGGCGGTCCCAGCGCTTTTCGGCCGGAACGGGCAGGGTGTCGGTGACGACGACCTGGTCGACCGCGGCATCCTGCAAGATCTCGAACGCGGGGTCGCTAAAGACGGCGTGCGTTGCGGCGACGACCACGGCGGTGGCGCCGTTCTTCTTGAGCGCTTCGGCGGCCTTCACGATCGTACGGCCCGTGTCGATCATGTCGTCGACGATGAGGCACACGCGGCCCTCCACCTCACCAACGATGTCGTGCACCGAGACCTGGTTGGGAACGCGCGGGTCGCGGCGCTTGTGGATGATCGCGAGGGGTGCGCCGAGCTTGTCGCTCCAGATGTCAGCGACGCGCACGCGGCCCATGTCGGGCGAGACGACCGTGAGCGTTGAGGGGTCGAGCTGCTTCTGAAAGTGATCGAGCAGCACGGGCATGGCAAACAAGTGGTCGACGGGGCCGTCGAAGAAACCCTGAATCTGCGCGGCGTGCAGGTCGACGCTCATGATTCGATCGGCGCCCGCGGCCTTGTACAGGTCAGCGACGAGTCGGGCCGAAATGGGCTCGCGGCCGCGGCCCTTCTTGTCTTGGCGGGCGTAGGGGTAAAAGGGTGCGACCACGGTGATGCGCTTGGCAGACGCACGCTTGAGAGCATCCACCATGATCAGCTGCTCCATGAGCGCCTCGTTGATGGGCGCCGCGTGCGACTGAATGACGAACGCGTCGCAGCCGCGCACGCTCTCGTCGTAGCGCGCGTAGATCTCGCCATTGGCGAAGGTGCGCGCGTCGGTGTGCACGACGTCGGTCTGCAGGTATTCCGCGACCTCGTGGGCGAGTGTGGGGTGCGACCGGCCAGTGACGATGACGAGGCGCTTCTGGCCGGTGATCTTGATGCTGGCCATGAGGTCCCGCCTTCTGCCGCCGAGGCGACGCTGATGTGCTGGTCGGCTACGCGGTTTCGGTGTTGGGTTCGGTGTCGGCGGATGCCGCCGCAGCTGCCTCGGCGGCGGCTGTTCCCGGGCGGTTGGCGGCCACCCAGCGTTCAACGTTGCGCTGAGGGGCCACATTCACTGCCAGGGCGCCAGCCGGGACGTCTTTGCGGACGACCGTTCCTGCTCCCGTGTACGCTCCGTCGCCAATCCTAACGGGGGCTACGAAGACGTTGTGTGAGCCCGTGCGGGCGTGTGCACCCACCTCGGTGCGGTGTTTGTTGACGCCGTCGTAGTTGGCGGTGATCGTGCCGGCCCCGATGTTGGTGCCCTCGCCCACCGTGGTGTCGCCGATGTAGGAGAGGTGCGGCACCTTGGCTCCGGCGCCGAGCGTCGTGTTCTTCGTCTCGACGAACGTGCCGACCTTGCCCTTTTCGCCGATGACCGTGCCGGGGCGCAAGTAGGCGAAGGGGCCGACGGATGCTCCCGCACCGATGACCGCGAGCGTCGCGTCAGTGCGGCTCACGCGCGCACCCGCGCCCACCTCGCAGTCGACGAGTGTCGTGTCGGGCCCCACCACGGCGCCGCGCGCAATAGCCGTCGCACCCTTGAGCTGCGTGCCCGGCAGAACCTCGGCGTCTTCGTCGAGCGTGACGGTGCGGTCGATCCACACACTCGCGGGGTCGCTGATCGTGACGCCCGCGAGCTGCCAGCCGCGCACGATCATGGCGTTGAGCCGCTGGGCCGCGTCGCTCAACTGCACACGGTCGTTGACGCCCGCGACGAGCCAGCTCTGGCCGGCGGGCAGTGCTTCGACGGCGTGACCGTCGCCGCGCAAGAGGCCGATGACGTCGGTGAGGTACTTCTCTTGCGCCGCGTTGTCGGTCGAGACAAGCGCGAGCTTGTCGCGCAAGGGCGCGCTGCGGAACACGTAGGTGCCCGAGTTGATCTCGGTGAGCGCCCGCTCGAGCTCGCTCGCATCTTTCTGCTCAACGATGCGGTCGAGCGCACCGGAGTCGTTTCGCACGATGCGGCCGTAGCCCGTGGCATCGTCGAGCACTGCGCTCAGCACGGTGGCCGCGGCATCATGCTGACGGTGGCGATCGACGAGGTCGGCGAGCGTCACCGCATCGAGCAACGGAACGTCGCCCGAGACCACGAGCACGTCGCCGTCGAAGTCGGCGGGCAGCGCGGCGAGTGCCGCCTCGACGGCCCGACCCGTGCCGGGGATCTCGTCTTGGTCGGCGATGATCGCGTGAGCATCCAGCGCCACAATCGCCTCGGCGACGCGGTCGCGCTCGTGACGCACGACGGCGACAACATGCGCCGGGTCGAGGGCGCGAGCCGTCGCGAGCACATGCCCGATGAGCGGAACGCCCGCGAGCGGGTGCAGCACCTTGGGCGTCTGCGACTTCATGCGCGTGCCCTGCCCAGCGGCGAGCACGATGATGGCGAGGCGCGAGTCGGTCATGCGTCCATTCTGTCAGCGGTGGATGCCCGCGCTCAGCACTCGACGTGCATGACGCGAGTGCCCTAGCACTCGACGTGCATGACGCGAGTGCCCTAGCACTCGACGAAGTTGACGGCCAGGCCGCCCTCGCTCGTCTCTTTGTACTTGCGCGACATGTCGTCGCCCGTCTGACGCATGGTCTGCACGACGGTGTCGAAGCTGATGAGGTGCGTGCCGTCGCCGTGCATCGCCATGCGGGCCGCGGCCACGGCCTTGCCCGCGCCGATGGCGTTGCGCTCGATGCACGGCATTTGCACGAGACCGGCGACCGGGTCGCACGTGAGGCCGAGCGAGTGTTCCATGGCGATTTCGGCGGCGTTCTCGATCTGCTCGTTCGTCGCGCCGAGAAGGTGAGCGAAGCCTGCGGCGGCCATCGACGCGGCCGAGCCGACCTCACCCTGACACCCTGCCTCAGCACCCGAGATGCTCGCGTTCGATTTGATGAGCGCGCCCATGACGGCGGCGACGAGCAAGAACTCTTCGCGCGCGACATCGGCGTCGGCCACACCAATGACGTCGATCGCGTGCCGCATGACGGCGGGGATGATGCCCGCGGCGCCATTCGTCGGGGCGGTCACAACGCGACCACCCGCCGCGTTCTCTTCGTTCACGGCGATCGCGTAGGCCTGCAGCCACTCGAGGCTCGTGTCACGCGTCGGCTGCGCGTCAAGAGCCCGCAGGTTGTCGGCCATGCCCGCCGCCCGACGCGGAACCTTCAGCCCACCGGGCAAGATGCCCGTACTGCTCAGGCCGACGTCAATGCAGTCGTCCATCGCGCGCGCGATTGTGCGCAGGGCCGAGCTTGTTGCCGCCTCACCGCGCACGGCGGCCTCGTTCGCGCGCGCGAGCTGCGCGATGCTGAGCCCGTGCTCGCGGCACAAACGCAGTAGCTCGTCGGCAGAGTCGAAACGGTACGGCACCGCGAACGACGCACTCTCGTCGCCGTCATCGCCCTCGCGATCGACGAAGCCGCCGCCGACCGAGTAGTAGGTTTCGTCGGCGAGCACGGTGCCAGCGGCATCGCGCGCCGTGAGAGTCAGGGCGTTCGGATGCCGCGGCTTGAGCTCGCGCGGAGCGAAGCGCAGCCACGCGGCCGCGGTCGGCGTGCCGGCCGCGCCGCTGGCTGCGCTGGCCGTGCTGCTCTCGGCCTCGGTCGTCGCGCTCGCGCCCGTGGCGCGCACCGCGCCGGGCACCGCGTCGACCGTCGGCACGATCGTGATGAGGTGTGTGCCACCGAGGCGCAGCATCCCGTTCGCAGCATCGGCGACCACGCGCTCGACGTCGTCGCGCGTGACGGTCTCGACGGCACATCCGCTCAGTCCGGCGAGCACCGCGCCCGGAGTGCCGTGGCCGACGCCCGTCGACCCGAGCGAACCGAAGAGCACGCACTCGACGCTCGCCACCTGGTCGAGCTGGCTTGCGAGCCCGTCGACGAAGGCGCGCGCCGCGCGCAGCGGTCCGACGGTGTGGGAGCTCGACGGCCCGATGCCGACCTTGAACAAGTCGAGGGCCGAGATGAAGGCGCGCTCGGCGAGTGGTGTGGCGAGGGCGATGGGGATGCTCACTGCGGCTCCTTGGCACGGGCCAGCCGACACTGCCACGGGTGGGGCAGCTGCTCGGCCGGGGGTGGGTCGACGGCACGCAGGATCCCGTGGTGCGGGCGCCCTCGAACCGCTGCGCCCATTCTGGCGCAGGTCGTTCGCGGCCGCACGAATCCCGCCGTGCGCGTATGCGCGGACCGGCGGGCGGGTTGCGCTGCCCGGCGCCCTCTCGTGGTGCGGTTTTTCGCGTTTGGTGCTAAACGTTGAGCACCAGATGCGACGAACGGCACCAAACGTGGCGGGGGACAGCGCGGCGTTGCTCCGCCCCCAGGATTCGAACCTGGACCTAACAGCTCCAAAGGCTGTCGTGCTGCCGTTACACCAAGGCGGATCGCGCGAAACGCGCGCGTCTAGTCTGCCAGAGCGCGGGCGGCCTTCTGTGACGGATGGGCGCGGGATGCCCGCCCGCAGGTGCAAGCGCCGCCACTACTCGAACGGCTCTCAGCCGCTCGCCCGAGATAATGGACACATGACCGCCCGCGACGAAGTCGACCGCATCGTCGCGGCGTGGCGCCGTGAACGGCCCGAGCTTGATGTTGAGCCGCTGCAGGTGCTGTCACGCGTCAGCCGCTTGGCGCGGCACCTCGACCTGGCGCGCAAACAGGCGTTTGCGGCCTCTGATCTTGAGTCGTGGGAGTTCGACGTGCTCTCGGCGCTGCGCCGCGCGGGCAAGCCCTACGAGTTGAGCCCCAAGGCGCTGCTGCAGCAAACACTCGTGTCGAGCGGCACCATGACCAACCGCATCGACCGGCTCACGACCCGTGAGCTCGTCGAACGGCGCACCGACCCGAACGATGGGCGGAGCATCCGCGTGCGCATGACCGTCGAAGGCCGCGTGCGGGTTGATCGTGCGATGGACGCCCTCATGGTGAACGAAGAGGCGCTGTTGCAGCGGCTGAGCCGCGCCGACCAAGAGAAGCTCGCCGGGCTGCTGCGAACGCTCAGCACCGACTTCGATGACGAGGCCGGCGAGCTGTAGCGACGCTCGCGAAGCGGCCGTTAGAAGAACGGCAGCAAGTTCGAGACGACCACGGCAATCACTCCGACGCCAGCCAGAATGGCGCCGAGCATGAGCAGCGCGCGGCCGTCGTGCGCCGGGTCATCGAGGCGCGGCGATTCAGGGCGAGAGGGATGCACCCACACCGTGCGCGCATCGCCCACCGCCGGAATGGGGCCCGTGAGCGGCGACGCACTCTCGTGCACGGTTCCCCCGTCACCGAACCAGCGCAGCTTCACGTCGTGCTCGTGCACGGTCGCGATGACCGCCCTCGCCGGGCGGTAGCGCTGGGCCCACGAGCGACGGGCGAACCCCGATATCAGAAGGATGATGCCAACGGGCAGGGTGAGCCACGCAAAAGCCTCGGCCGCAATGGCGATGGCGTCGAGGGGCTCAGTCACCCTCTCATCGTAGATGCCGCGCCAACCTCGGCACTGCCGACTAGCATCGCCGCATGGGACTGTTCACGAAGTCGGGCCTGGGCGACGAGAGCCTGCCCAAAGATGACCGCGGTTCGGGCTCGTTCGCTGACTATGTCGGCGTGCTTGTGCCCAAGAACAAGAAGGTCACGATTCGCCTCGCGAACAGCGATCCCTACCAAGACGAGTTGGCCGCGCTGACCGAAGAAAACCCCGAGCTCATCGCCACCGCCACGCCCGCGCGCGGTATCGACGACGAGCGCGTCGACGCCCCGATCGAGGTGCGCATCTTCTCGGGTCGCCGCGTCAGCGGAGTCGTCGGCGTGATTCCGCGGGGGCTCGAGAGCGTCTACGACGAAGCGGTGCGCCGGCTCGACGGCCGCGGCCAGCAGCCGCGCATTCCCGTCGCCGTCGTGCACACCAAGAAGAGCGGCTACCGACTCGACCTGCTCATCGGGCTGACCAAGTAAGGCTGGCTAGCCCAATAGCTCGCCCAGCTCGAGCCAGCGCTCCTCCGCGGCCTCAAGTTCGGCCTCGAAACCGCGCACCTGCTCGTGCAGAGCCGCAATGCCCGGGTAGTCAGAAACGTCGTGTTCGGCGAGAGAGACGTGCAGAGCATCCACTTGCCCCTGCACCTTGGCGATGCGACGCTCGAGCGCCGCGAGCTCTTTCTCGAGCGTTCGACGTTCGGCCCCCGAGAGGGTCGGGGCGGCGGCGACGGATGCTGGTGCCGTCGCCGTGACCGAGGCCACGGTCGCGCGTCCCGCATCTTGGGAACCTGTCGGCGCCGCGGCGTGCGCGGCAATGCGCAGGTACTCGTCCACGCCGCCCGGCAAGTGCCGGAGCCGCCCGCCCAGCACCGCGTACTGCTGGTCGGTCACGCGCTCGAGTAGGTAGCGGTCGTGCGAGACGACGACGAGCGTGCCCGGCCACGAGTCGAGCAGGTCTTCAATGGCCGCGAGCATGTCGGTATCCATGTCGTTGGTCGGCTCGTCCATGATCAGCACGTTGGGCTCGTCGAGCAGAATCAGCAGCAGCTGCAGTCGGCGCTTCTGGCCACCCGAGAGATCTTTGATCGGGGTCGACAGCTGGGCCGAGGTGAATCCGAGACGCTCGAGAAGCTGGCCGGGGGTGAGCTCTTTGTCGCCCGCGGTGTAGCTCGTGCGCTTGGTGGCGATGACCGCCGAGACGCGCTCGTTCGCGACGGCCGAGAGGTCGCCGAGCTGCTGGTCGAGGGTCGCGACGACGACGGTCTTGCCTCGCTTGACGCGGCCCGTCGTGGGCTCGAGCGAGCCGTCGATGAGCTTGAGCAGCGTCGACTTGCCGGCGCCATTGACGCCGAGGATGCCCGTGCGCTCACCCGGCGCGATGCGCCACTCGACGTCGTGCAGAATCTCGCGGTCGCCGTAGGTCACCGAGACGTCAAGCAGGTCGATGACGTCTTTGCCCAGGCGCGCCGTGGCCATTTGCGAGAGCTCGACACTGTTGCGCAGCGGCGGCACGTCGTCGATGAGCGCGTTGGCCGCCTCGATGCGAAACTTCGGCTTCGCAGTGCGCGCGGGCGCGCCGCGGCGCAGCCACGCGAGCTCTTTCTTCATGAGGTTCTGGCGCTTGGCCTCCATCGTCGCGGCCTGACGGTCGCGCTCGAGGCGCTGCAGCACGTAGGCGGCGTATCCACCCTCGAAGGGCTCGACGATGCGGTCGTGCACCTCCCAGGTGTCGTTGCTGACCTCGTCGAGAAACCACCGGTCGTGGGTCACGACGAGCAGCGCGCCCGCGCCCGGCGACCAGCGTCGCTTGAGGTGGCCCGCGAGCCAGTGCACTCCCCCGATGTCGAGGTGGTTGGTGGGCTCGTCGAGCACCACGATGTCCCACTCGCGGCTGAGCAGGGCGGCGAGGGCCACACGACGACGCTGGCCTCCGCTCAAGTCGTCGACGAGAGTGTGACCGGGTATGTCGAAGATCAAGCCCGCGAGAACATCCCGAACATTGCGGTCGCCGGCCCACTCGTGCTCAGACCGATCGCCCACGATGGTCTCGAGCACAGTCTTGCCCGTGGCCAGCTCGTCGGCTTGGTCGAGCATGCCGAGGGTGACTCCGCCGCGGCGAGTGACACGCCCACCGTCGGGTTCGACCGTGCCGGCGAGGATGCGCAGCAGGGTCGACTTGCCATCGCCATTGCGGCCCACGACGCCAATGCGGTCGCCGTCGCCGATACCCACCGTCACCCCATCGAGCACGACGCGGGTGGGGTATTCGACGCGAAGGGCTTCTGCCCCCAAGAGATGTGCCACTCGTCGAGACTACGGCGCGCAGGAGGGGTGCTTCGACCGGGCAGAATAGATGCATGCACGAGCACACGGCCCACCATCACGCGATCGAGACCCGACCCATCCGGAAGGTTCTGCCGTTCACGTTGCTGTGGGCAGCCGGCATCATTCTGTTCGACCAGGGCACGAAGTTCTGGGCCGAAGCCACGCTCGAGCTGGGTGTTCCCGTGCCGGTGATCGGCGAGGCGATTCAGTGGCGACTCGTCTACAACCCGGGTGCCGCCTTCGGCATCGGCGGCGAGTTCACCTGGATTCTCACGATCGTTGCGGCGCTCGCGGTCGTGGGCATCGCCGTCTTCGTCTCGCGCATCTCGAGTGTGCCGTGGGCGCTCGCGGCGGGCGCGATGCTGGGTGGCGCGATCAGCCACCTCGGCGACCGACTGTTTCGCGAGCCGGGCTTCGCACGGGGCGAGATCGTCGACTTCATCGACTACTTCGGATTATTCGTGGGCAACGTGGCTGACATCGCGCTCGTCGGCGGCGCAATCGCCATGGTGCTGTTGAGCCTGATTGGGCTCAGCCTGAAATCACCCGCGCGCCGTGAACCGGCCCCGTCGCACGAAGAGCCGTCAAGCGAGACGCACTAAGCGCGACCTGAAGGTCGATCGCCGAATCGTTATCGGCGGCGAGAAACGCGACCGTCGGGCCCGAGCCTGACACGAGCCCGGCGAGAGCACCCTGCAGTTCTCCGAGTTCGAGCGTGGCCGCAAGGCTCGGCTGCAAGTGCAGCGCGGGCGCCTGCAAGTCGTTGTAGAGGTACTCGGCCAACTGGTGCGCATCGCCAGCCCGCAGGGCTTGCAGCACCTCGACGTCGACCATGGGCTGCTCGGGGGCCGGAGCGATGTCGTGCACGTGCCGCTCGCGGTGCCGATCAAGCTCGGCGTAGACCTGCGGAGTGCTGAGGCCGTCGTCGGCGAGCGCGAGCACCCAGTGAAACGTGCCCTGCGCGAGAGCGGGCGAGAGGCGGTCGCCACGACCCGTACCCACGGCCGTGCCGCCCATAAGCGCGAAAGGCACATCCGCCCCCAGCTGGGCAGCCAACTCGTGCAACTCGTCGCGGCCCACGTTGGTGCCCCACAGGTGGTCACACGCGACGAGGGTGGCCGCGGCATCCGCCGACCCCCCGCCCATGCCGCCCGCGATGGGAACGTGCTTTTCGATCTCGAGCGCGACTCCCCCGCGGTAGTCGGCCGCACGTGCGAGCAATCGGGCCGCCTTGATCGCGAGGTTCGAGCCGTCGGTCGCGAGACCGCTCGTGTCGATGGGGCCACTGAAGCGCACCGAGAAGTCATCGGCCGGGCGCGCGTAGACCTCTTCGTAGAGAGAGATGGCCTGATAGGCCGTGGCGACCTCGTGGTAGCCATCGTCGAGCAGCGAGCCGACCTTCATGAACACGTTGATCTTGCCGGGTGCTCGCACATGCACCACTCGGTCTGTTGCCCCCGTGCTCATGGCTCCACCCTAGGCCAGCCCGCCGATAGCCTGGGCCCACCATGCAGTGCGACTACTTCGACGCCGGGCTCTGCCGCTCGTGCACGCTCATGGGGCAGCCCTACCCCGAGCAACTCGCCGAGAAAGAAGCGCACGCTCGGCGCCTGCTGACGCCGTTTGGGGCGGATGCGCGCTGGCTCGCGCCCGTCGCGGGCGCCGAGAGCGGCTTTCGCGCCAAGGCCAAGATGGTCGTCGGCGGCACGGTCGCCGCGCCAACCCTCGGCATTCTCGACGGGGCCGGGCGGGGAGTCGATCTGCGCACCTGCGGCATCATCGCCCCGGGCATCCTCGCCGCGTTTCCGAGTCTCATCGCCGCGATCACGCGGGCGGGGCTCGAACCCTACGACGTTCCGGCTCGCTCGGGCGAGCTCAAGCACCTCATCGCGACCGAAGCCCCGAGTGGCGCGCTCATGGTGCGGTTCGTGGTGCGCAGCGAGAGCTCGGTGGCGAGCATCCGCGGGGTGCTGCCGTGGCTGCAGGATGCCCTTCCGCACCTGCGCGTCGTGACCGCCAACATCCACCCCGAGCACAAGGCCGTGCTCGAAGGCGAGGTCGAACACGTGCTCACCAAGCAGGCCGTGCTGCCGTTCACGGTCAACGACCTCGAGCTGCAGGTGCGGCCGCAGAGCTTCGTGCAGACCAACACGGCGATCGCCGCAGCGCTCTACGCGCAAGCGCGCGAGTGGGTCGACGAGCTCGACCCCCGCTCGGTGTGGGATCTGTACTGCGGGGTCGGCGGGTTCGCGTTGTCATGCGCGTCGCCGGGAGGCGACGCGACAGACCGAGCGTGGGCACCCCGAAGGGCGACGCGGTCAGTGCTCGGGGTCGAAGCGTCACCCGACGCCGTGGCGAGCGCCGAGCTGGCCCGCGACGCGCGGTTCCCGGCCGAGAGCGACCGGCAGCGCATCCGGTTCATCGCGGAGGACGCTACGGCGTTTGCCCTCGCGGCGACCGAGGTGCCTGAGCTCGTGATCGTCAACCCACCGCGGCGCGGCCTGGGCCCCGAGCTGGCCGAGTGGCTGCAGAAGCGCGGTCCGCGGCACGTGATCTACAGCAGTTGCAACGCCGAGTCGCTCGCGCGCGACCTCGCCGTCATGCCGGGCTACCGGCTGCGGCGGGCGCGCGTTCTCGACATGTTTCCGCAGTCGACGCACTTCGAAGTCATCACGCTGCTCGAGCGCGCCTGACGCGCGCTGGTCAGGCGACGGATGCCGTGCTCACGCCGGCGCAGCCCGAGCAAGGCGCAAAAACTCGGGCAGTCCGAGCATCTCGCCCCGCGCGGTGGGGTCGAGCCCCGCCGACTCGAGCGCGGCGGTCGCGGCCGCTGACGAGCCGAAGAGTTCCGCGAGCGCCTGCCGCAGCATCTTGCGACGCTGCCCAAACGCGGCGTCGACGAGCTCGCCCATACGTAGCCGCTCGGCCTCGGTGCCGGGCACCTCGTGCCGCGTCATGCCCACGAGCACCGAGTCAACGTTGGGCACGGGCCAGAACACCTGCCGGCTCACCTGGCCTTCGACGCGCCAGCGCCCGTACCACGCGGCCTTGATTGACGGGCCACCGTAGACCTTTGATCCGGGTTCGGCCGCGAGTCGGTGCCCGACTTCGGCTTGCACCATGACGAGCACGCGACGAATCCCGGGCTCGAGAGCCAGCAAGTGCAGCAGCACGGGCACCGAGATGTTGTAGGGCAAGTTGGCGACGAGAGCCGTGGGGCGCAGGCCGCCCGGGGCATCGGGCACCGACGACACGCGCAGCGCGTCGGCAGTGACCACGGCGAGCGCGGCTTCTGGCTGCAGCTGGGCAACCGTGAGGGGCAGTTGGGTGGCGAGGCGAGCATCAACTTCGATGGCGACGACCGGATGCCCGGCCTCGAGCAATCCGAGCGTCAGCGACCCCAGCCCCGGGCCCACCTCGAGCACGGGCTCCCCCGGTTCAAGCGCCGCGGTCTGCACGATGCGTCGCACGGTGTTGGCGTCGTGCACAAAGTTTTGGCCCAGCTTCTTGGTGGGCATGACGTCGAGCAGTGCCGCGAGGTCGCGCACTTCGGCGGGGCCGAGCAGGGCGCTCATCGCTGGTCCGCCGAGGTGCTGAGATCGAGCGGGTTACCCGGCACCTCGGCCTCCGCAAAGACGGGGTGTGCATCCCACGAGCCGTAGACGAGCTCGGTGTTCGCACTCAGTTGCGCCGCGAGCTCGTCGACCTCGGCGCCCAGGTGCTCGGCAATCGCGCGCACCGTGTGCGGCAGCAGGTACGGCCCGTTCGGCCGACCGCGGTGCGGGTGCGGCGTCAAGAACGGCGCATCGGTTTCGACGAGCAGCAGCGAGCGGGGCAGCACGTCGAGCGCCTCGCGCAGATTGTGGGCGTTCTTGAACGTCACCGTGCCGGCCATGCTCGCGAACCAGCCGTGCTCGGCGCACAGGGTCGCGAGCTCGACGCCCCCGCTGAAGCAGTGGAACACCGTGCGCTCCGGCGCACCCACGCGCAGCAGCGTCGCCACGATGTCGTCGTGCGCGTCGCGGTCGTGAATCTGCAACGCCAGCCCGTGCTTCTTGGCGATGGCGATGTGGGCTTCGAAGGCGGCGAGCTGCGCTTCGCGTCCGCTGCCGGGCTCGGTGCGGAAGTAGTCGAGGCCCGTCTCGCCGATAGCGACCACGCGGGGCTGCGCGGCGAGCTCATCGATGACGGCGAGCGCGGCATCCAACTCGCCCGATTCGGCGAGCACCGGAGCCTCATTGGGGTGGATGGCGACTGCGGCGAGCACCCGAGGCTCGCGCGCCGCGACCGCGGCCGACCAGCGACTCGTGAGCACGTCAGTGCCCACCTGAACGACGCCGCGCACACCGACGGCCGAAGCGCGGTCGAGGTGCTCGCGGTAGTGCATGGGGTTCTCGCCGTCGGCGATCTCGAGGTGCGTGTGGTTGTCGTAGACCGGCACGGCGAGCGGCTCAGGGTTGGGCGGGTAGCTGAGGTCGCGCGTTGAGCCCTCCATGGTCGAGCGCGCGCGCACGTGCGCGTCGAGCCCGGCCGAGTCGAGCTGCGCAGGTTGCTCGGTCACGGCAACCGGCTACTCGGTCTCGATGCGCGGGAAGAGCGCCTCAAGAGGCTGGGTCTGCGTGCCCGCGGGCAACTGACCCCACTCGCCCGCGCTCGGGATGCTCTGCTCACGCAAGCCGCCGAGCGCACCCTCGGCCCCGAGCGCGCCCCACAACTTCTGGGCGGCCTGGGGCGTCACGGGCGAGAGCAGCACGGCGAGAGCGCGCAGCCCCTCGGCCGCGGTGTACAGAATCGTGTGGAGGCGCGCCTCCAGAGCCTCGTCTTTCGCGACCTTCCACGGCTCTTGCAGCGTGATGTAGCCGTTGAGCTCGTCGACGATCGTCCACACAGCCGCGATCGCGTCGTGGATGGCGAAAACGTCGATGGCGCGTTGGGCGGTGACCACGGCATCCGCAACCGTCTTCTGAATACCCAGTTCGGCATCCGTCGCCTCACCAGAGGCGGGCACGACGCCATCGCAGTACTTGCCCACCATCGCGATCACGCGCGAAGCGAGGTTGCCGAAGCCGTTGGCGAGCTCGGCCTGGTAGCGCGCCGCGAGGTCTTCCCAGCTGAACGAGCCGTCTTGGCCAAAGTTGATGGCGCTCATGAAGTAGTAGCGAAAGGCGTCGCTGCCGAACACGTCAGTGATCTGGTGCGGAGCGATGCCCGTGAGCTTCGACTTCGACATCTTCTCGCCGCCGACGAGCAGCCAGCCGTGGCCGAACACACGCGCGGGCGGTTGAAGGTCGGCCGCCATGAGCATCGCCGGCCAGATGACCGCGTGAAAGCGCGCAATGTCTTTGCCGACGAGTTGCACGGCCGGCCAGCGACGCTCGAAGTTGGCGTCGTCACTGCCCCAGCCGATGGCGCTGATGTAGTTGAGCAGAGCATCGAACCACACGTAGGTGACGTGGCTGTCGTCCCACGGAATGCGCACACCCCAGTCGAAGCTCTGACGCGAGATCGAGAGGTCGTCGAGGCCGCGCCGCACGAAGCTCATGATCTCGTTGCGCAGGCTCGGCGGCTGAATGAAGTCGGGCTGCGATTCGTAGAGGTCGAGCAGTTTCTGCTGAAAGGTGCTGAGCGCGAAGAAGTAGTTCTTCTCCTTGAGCACTTCAATGGGGCGACCGTGGATGGCGCACACCTGCTGCCCGACAAACTCGCCCGCGCCCGGCACGAGGTCGTCGGCTTGCTTGTATTCCTCACAGCCGACGCAGTAGTAGCCCTCGTACTCGCCCTCGGTGATGAATCCGGTGTCGTAGAGCTTTTGCAAGAACTGCTGCACGACCTTTTCGTGCCGCGGCTCGGTCGTGCGAATGAAGTCGTCGTTGGCGATGTCGATCGTGTCGAGCAGGGGCTTCCAGGCCGAGTCGACGAGCTTGTCGGCCCACTCTTGCGGCGTGACGCCGTTGGCCACGGCCGTGCGCAGAATCTTCTGGCCGTGCTCGTCGGTTCCGGTGAGCGACCACGTGTCGACGCCCGACTGCCGGTGCCATCGCGCGAGCACGTCGGCGGCCACCTCGGTGTAGGCGTGCCCGATGTGCGGAACGTCGTTGACGTAAAAGATCGGCGTGGCGATATAGAAGCGGTCGGCTGCGGCCATAGTGCTGCCAGCCTACCGGCGCGCTTGGCTCGGTTACGCGGTAGCATTGCCCCCGTGAGGATCTCTAGGTTCTTCGCAGGGGGTCTCGTGAGCATGGCGGTCGTCGCCACGCTCAGCGGGTGTGTTGGCGCGCCTCCACTCACGATCTTCGGCGGGCTCGCCGAGCGCTGCTTTGCCACGCAGACAACAACAGAGGGCTATCTCGCCCTCATTGGCATCACCGTGACGAATGACACCGGTCGTAGCGTCATTCTTCGGGATGCCCGCGTCATCGAACTCGACAACGCCACGGTCGCCGACATCAGTGTCGTTCCCATGCCGAACGTCTACTCATCGTTCGGCTTTGCCCCGGGCGGTGAGCTCTCGACCGAGCAAGTGGACCTCTGGCGCGATCGCTCCACCATCGAGGGCACCGTCATCGAGCCGCGATCGACGGTCGAGATTGTGGTCGAGCTGCACGCGAAGGACTACACCGACTACGCGGGATTGCGCGGCTTGCGCTTGCGGTACGACGACGGCTGGTTCTCGACCACGAGCGTGGCCGACGCCGCCGTCGGCTTCGTGCCGCCATGGTCGAGGTGCGGCACGTACCTCGACTGAGCATCCGGCGCTCGCGGCGGGCTACGACCAGAACGACGACGGCACTCCGGCGGCCGCGAAGTACTCCGCCGCTTCGGCGGGCTCACGACGCTGGTAGTTCGCATCGAGGCGCCCCGCGTACCAGCCCCGGGCGAGCCGCCACAGGGTCGAGAGATCGAAGACCGTGCCCTCGGGCTCTGACCGAGCGGCAGTCCACTCATCAATGCAGGCTTGCGAGCAGAAGATGCGCTGTTGTTGGCACGTTGCGACGACGTCGTCCCACGCCCGAGCGGCCGGGGTCGCAAAGCGCACGAGTTCTGAGCCAGCCGGCGGCTCGTCGGTGCCCACCACCCACGCAAGCGCGCGTTCGCACGCGGGGCACGTCGTGGCGATGAGCACGCGGGGCTCGTGAGGCACGAGGTGAGGAATCGCGAAGGCGTCCCACGCGCATCCACCCCAATAGAGCGTTGTTGCCCCCATCACGCTAAAGCCGAAGCTCACGCTCGCGAACGGGTGCGCCATCACGATGGATCCGTCGCCATCGAGCACGACTAATCGCGACGCCGCGAGAGACACCATTGCCGCCTCGAGGTCGTCGGGGCCGACGGCGAGCTCGAGCTGCAGCACCTCACGAGTGGGGGCACGCCCGGTGTCGGCAAAGTGTCGATAGATGGCGAGGCGCAGGGGTTCAAGCAGCTGCGCTGACGCGTCGTGGGTCACGTCGCGACGGTAGCACCGGGCCGGCGGGTTTCGCGTAGCGTGGCTCTCGTGCCGTTCACTCGCCTTGCGCCCGCCCTCGCTGTGTCTGCCGCGGTTGCATTGTTGTTGGCCGGATGCAGCGGGTCGCCGAGTGATCCGCTCGGCAACCTCTCGGGCTGTCTCGCGGGCGAGTCGGGAACGATCGCCATCGGCGTCTCGAACTCATCAGGCGAGCCCATCGTGATCGAGGGTGTCGAACTGCTCGAGTCATCGGGCGTCGAGATCACCGACCGCTTTATTGCGATCGATGAGGATGCCCGCTCGACGGCCGTGCTGTTCGAGTCGAGCGGCCGCGACAGCGTCGGCGGAGTCGACCTCGACCGAACCGCCATCGAGCCGGGCGAAGCGGCCTACGTGGGCGTCGAGGTCGAGCGCACCGGTTCGGCCGAGGGCCGCGTCGACGGCCTGCTGCTCACGGTCGACGGCGACGAGCAGGGCGCCCCCGTCACGCTCGACCTGCGCGACACCTGCGACTAGCTCTCGCGTTCGCGCCAACCGCCCGTTACGGTCAGTCCATGGCTCGACGGATGCTCACCATCAGCGTTGCCGCCCTCACACTTGCCCTCTCGGGATGTGCACCAGCGGGCGGCCTGATGATCGACGGCGGTGCGCCCGACCACGGCCAGACGTCGCAGTGCATGACGATCACAGAGCTCGGGCTTGAAATTGCTTTCGGCGCCAGCGTTCTCAACGAGAGCGACGCCGGGATCTCGATCACCGACGTGCAATTGCTCGCCAGCAACACTGTGCTCGTGTCGGAGATCGCCATCGCCAACCCGGGGACTGACGGACACGGCTGGGGAGTCGTGACGATCGACGATCTGCCAGCCACACTCGTGAACGCGTGGGAATCGCGCACTCCCGCGATTGGTGCAACCATCGCCGCAGGTGAGCGCGCCTGGCTGCTGATCGTGGCCCGAACGGGAGGGACTCCCCAACAGCCCACCGGCATCCAAGGCGTTCGCGTCGAGTTTGACGGCGCTCCATGGCCACGGTCGACCCAGAACAACAACTACTACGGGTTCATCCCTCCCGATGGCGAGTGTGTGATGAGCGATGACGTCGGCAGTGCGCCGTAGGGCTCAGCTGCGACGGGCGGCCAGCGCGGCCTCGTAGAGCTCGCGCGTGCCGAGGCCGGTCGCGGCGGCAACAGCGGCAGAAGCATCCTTCAATCGTTCACCTGCTGCCACGCGGTCGGCGACCTCGGCGAGGGCTGTGGGCAGATCAGATGACCGCGCAGGCGCTCCCTCGATGACGAGCACGATCTCTCCGCGAGCGCCGTGGGCGAAGCGCTCGGCGAGCTCAGCAAGAGTGCCGCGTGCGATCTCTTCGAACTTCTTCGTGAGCTCACGACAGACGGCCGCCCGGCGATCGGCGCCCATCGCATCACGAGCGTCGGCGAGCGCCGCGGCGATGCGGTGCGGAGCCTCAAAGAACACGAGCGTGCGGGGCTCGGCCGCCAGAGCTTTCAGCGCACCGGCCCGACCCTTGCGCGGCAAGAAGCCTTCGAACACGAAGCGGTCGGTCGGCAGCCCGCTCAGCACGAGGGCAGTGAGCACGGCGCTCGGCCCCGGCAGGGCGGTCACCGCGACTCCCGCGGCGATTGCGGTCTCCACGAGCACGAATCCGGGGTCACTCACCGAGGGCATGCCGGCATCCGTCAGCACGAGCACATCGGTCTCACGCGCGAGCTCGACGAGCTCGGCCGACTTCTCCCGCTCGTTGTGTTCGTGCAGCGGCATGAGCTGCGGGCGGTTCTCGACCCCGAGCGCGCGCATGAGGTGCACAGCCGTGCGCGTGTCTTCGGCAACGATCACGGTTGCCGACTCGAGCGCCTCAATGAGCCGCCGACTCGCATCGCCGAGATTGCCAATGGGCGTCGCGGCGAGAACGATCATGCACCCATCCTCCCACCGCGCCTGTGGAGTGAGGGCCGAGCGCGGGGCGGATGCTCGGCCTACGATGTTCGAGTGAACGATGCTCGGCGCCGCGTGCTCAGTGTTGCCGTGCCCGCGGCCGTGCTCGGGGTTGCTGCGGCGACGCGACTCATCGGCATTGAGCATCCCGGTGAGCTCGTCTTTGACGAGACCTACTACGTGAAAGACGCCGAATCGTTGCGCCAACTCGGCTACGAGGGGCGCTGGCCCGACGGGGCTAACGAACTGTGGGCAGCGGGCACGCCCGGCAGCCCGAGCGAACTCGCCTCGTTCATCGCGCACCCCCCGCTCGGCAAGTGGATCATCGCCCTCGGCCTCGGCGCACTCGGCCCCGAGAACTCCGCCAGTTGGCGCCTCGGGACGGCCGTTGCCGGCGTTGTGCTCGTGGGACTCGTCATGCTGCTCGCGCACCTGCTGTTCACGCGGCTCGTGCTCACGGGCATCGCCGGCCTGCTCATCGCGATCGACGGCAACGCCATCGTGATGAGTCGCGTTGCCCTTCTCGACGGCATCCTCGCCCTGCTCATCGTGCTCGCCGTGATCTTCACCGTGCTCGACCGGCGGCAGGTGCGCCGCTCGCTCGACGCGTGGCTCGCCGAGAGGCGCGCATCCGACCCACCACGCTCAACAGACTGGGGCCCGGCTTTCTGGGCCCGGCCCTGGCTCTTTGTCGCCGGCGTCACCTTCGGCCTTGCCACGGGCGTCAAGTGGAGCGCGCTCTACCTGCTCGCCGCCTTTGCCGTGCTCACCGTCGTCGCCGACGCAATTGACCGCAAGCGTGCCGGAGTCGCGATCTGGTCAAGCGGCACCCTGCTCCGTCAGGCGCCCATCTCGTTCGTGCTCATGATTCCCGGCGCTCTCGCCGCGCATCTGCTCACGTGGTGGGGCTGGTTCGTCACGAGCGGAGGCTATGGCCGCACGCGTGAGGTCACCGACGAGAACCGCTTGCCGGGCATCCTGGGCAGCCTGCCCGATGCGCTGCAGAACTGGTGGGAGTACCAGACCGCCATCTACGGCTATCACGTCAACGAGTCGAGCCCGCACAACTACGAGGCTCCGGCGATCGGCTGGCCGCTGCTGCTGCGCCCGACCTACATGCACTACAGCGACCTCGGCAACGGCACAGCCGAAGCCATCACGGGCATTCCGAACCCGTTCATTTGGTGGGGCTCGGTCGCCGCCGTCATCACGATCATCGGTCTGCTCATTGCGTTCGCGATTCGACGGATGCGCGGCCACACTGGCCCGACCCTCCCCGCCGACGGCTGGGCCATCGCCGTCGTGCTTACCGGGGTGTTCGCGGGCTGGCTGCCGTGGCTGCTCTACCCCGAGCGCACGATGTTCTTTTTCTACACGATCGTCATCACGCCGTTTCTCGTGCTCGCCCTGACGATGCTGCTCGGTCGCGTGCTCGGTCAGCCCGACGACCCCGCTCCGCGGCGCGCGCTCGGCGCAACCATCGTGCTCGTACTCATGCTGTTCTTGCTCGCCGTGAGTGCGTTCTTTCTGCCGCTGTGGACGGGCATCCCGACCCCGATCGAACTCATTCAGCTGCGGTACTGGCTACCGACGTGGATCTGATCGCGTGAATAGAGGGGTGCACGGAAGGGGTCGGCGCCTACCCCCGCCGCCGGTACACCGCCCGGCGCAGCAGCCATTCGGCCGGGCCCGACCGGTTGACCGCCGCCAGAGTGTTCGCGATCACGAGAGTGGCGAGCCACGTGATGACGGCAATCTGGGTGGCCTCGGCGACGCTCGCGGTCGCGCCGAGCCCGAACCCGTAGGGCGCGAACACGATGACGAAGACGAGCGACTGGGTGAGGTACCCGCTGAGCGACCGCTGCCCGAGGGCCGCGAACATTCGTGAGATCGGCCCGCGCGGCTTGGCCATGGGGCTGCCGAGCTCACGGCCAGGGCCGCGCCCGCCCACGATGAGGGCGATGAGCGCCACGTAGGCGGCACCGCCGACGGCTCCCGTGGCCGCGTGCAGCATTGCCGCAAAGGGCTCGACGACAGGCGCCAGCTCGATCGCGCCCAGCAGGGCGAGGGCGATCGGAAGGGCACCGAGCACCGACACGGGAATGCCGATACCTGCGACGAGCAGAAGCGCGCGCCGATGCTTGAGCGGCTGCTCGAGTACGCGGTATCGCGCTGCCCACATGCCCAAGATCATCGGGGCGAGCAAACCGAGTCCGCCGAAAGGTACCGAGAGCATTCCGAGCGTCCACTCGCCGAGGCGCGCGAGCACCGCAAGCGGGTAGGTTTCGGCGCCCGCCGAGTTGAAGAGCGCCGCGCTCGGGGTGGAGATACCGCCGTCGCCGAACTGGGTCAGCAACCCGCTGAGCCCCTCGAGGGCACCAACGAGGATCAGGAATCCGAACGACAACCAGCCGACGATCGCGAGCGTGCGCCCCGAGGCCCGAATGAGCAACACGAGCGCGAGGCCGAGCAGACCATAGGTGCCGAGAATGTCGCCGAAGAACAACAGCACACCGTGAGCGGCACCGAAGACGATGAGCCACGCATTGCGGCGCAACAGCAAACGGCGCGCGTCGGGCCACTCGGTTCCGCGCGCCTGCTCGCGCGTGAGCAACTGCGTGAGGCCATAGCCGAAGAGCAGTGCGAAGAGCGGGTAGCTGCGGTTGTCGGCAAGGGTCGCCACGAGGGCATTGACCCAGGGGTCGGCCGTGGCGTCCGTCACCGGCTTGAAGAGCAAACCGAGTTCGCGGCCATACAAGAAGAAGGGCACGTTGGCCACAGCAATGCCGAGCAGCACGAGGCCGCGGGCAATGTCGGGCGCAAGAGCGCGATCGGCCCTCGCGGTCGGGGCCTGGGGCGATGGCAGGGGTGCGGGCTGAGCATCCGTCGTCATGCAGGCATCGTATTATTACTATGTCGCTTTTCGCAAGATGGTGCGCACTTGAACGGCGACGGTTGCACCCCTAGTGATTCGCGTTCGCAAAACGTAGGGTGAGAGCACTGTCGTAGTTGATCGCAGTGCGTCGCTTGGAACTCCCCTTTGCCCGCTCCCGTCATAAAGGTTGCTCGTGATCTTCTCCAGTGTTCGGCGTTCCGGAACAGCCGCATTGCTCGCCCTCGTGGCGATCGTCGGCGTCACGCTCAGTGCTCCGGCCGCGATCGCCGATGAAGCGCTTGTCGCGCCGGTGGTCGAGGCGACTGCGGAACCCACGCTCGAATCAACCCCCGAGCCCACGCTCGAGCCCGCTGTCGAGCCGATTCAGGCCACCGCGGCCGACGTGCCGATCACGAGCATCAGCCCCGACCCGATCTACGCCTGGAGCACCGTCGTCGTGAGCGGCACCAAGACCGCGGGCACGGCCGTGACGTCTCATCTCTACTCGCCGACGCTCGGAGAGAGCAGGCCGACCGGATGCACGGGCGCCGGCGAAGCGCAATACCGTGGCAGCTCGGACTACGTCTTCATCGCGGGCGACCCGGGCACCACGTGGTCCTGCACCTTCGAACTCACCGAGACCGTGCAGCAGATCGGCGAGGAGATCAGTTTCTACACCGGTGAAGGTCAAGCCGGAGAGACCCTGCTGCCGAGCTACACCGTGATGGCCACACGCGTCACGGGCGACCCCGTGAGCGAGCCGTCGCTCTTCATCACCCCGCCCAACACTTTGCAGATCAGCTGGATCTCGAGCGAAGAAGGCTCGAACTACGTCTTCTCTATCTACAACCCCCTCACGCCAACCGACTTCGCGCTCAGTGTTCCGATCGTCGCCAATGAGTTCGTTGCGGGGCCAGTGCTCGCCATCGCGCAAGACATGACGCCGGGGTGGTGGGTCGTCGACATCGAGTTGCGATACCGGGCACAACAGGTGGGTGCTCGAACCGTGACGGTCTATGTGCCGACACCGCCGACTGTGAGCACGGCGACGGCACTTCCGACGGGGCAAGTGCAGTTCAGCGGCACCGGTGAGCCCGGAAGCGGCGTCGAGATCGTCGAGGCGCTCACTCTCGCGCCTGAATCGGCCCCGATAGCGTTTGCGTCGAGCGCCGCTGCGCCTCGTGACGCGAGTTCGGCATTCAGCCCCGCAGCCATTCCCGGCAACCTCGTGTGCGGAACGACGGTCGGCCCTGGCGGCGGCTGGTCGTGCACATCCGGCGTGCTCCCGCCCGGCGAAAAAGAGTTCTTCGCACTCTCGAACGCTCCCCTCACCAGCTCGCTGCCCGTCGCGGGTTCGTATCTCGCGGGCGGCACCTTCGCGCCCGTCACCATCGTCATGACAGTGCTGGCGCCTCCCGCTCCTCCCGCGGCCGCTCCCAATGCGCCGGTGACCGTTACGCCCGAGCCGGCCCCTCCCGCAGAGGTCGCCGACGAGACGGAGCCACAGCCAGAACCCGCCCCAACCGTTGACGAGCCAGTGGCACTGCCCGCACCCGTCGGAGAGGGAGGCTCGGGTGAACTCGCGCGGGACGACCCTGCTTCGCCGAGTGCCCTGACGGGCTCGATCCCCACGATCGGCCAGCTGTTTTCTAACCCTGTCGCCCTCGTGGCAGGCGGAGGCTTCGCGCTCGCGCTCTTGCTGCTCGTCGCCATTCCCTCCGAGCTACTGAACTCGACGCTGGCATCAGGAGGACACCGGCTCGGCCGCGGCTACCTCGCCATCCAGGGCGCATTGGCACGAGTCAACGATCGACTCACCGCCATGACGCGCACGCCACTTCTGAGCGCTGGCCTGCTCGTCGTCGTGCTGAGCATCATCTTCGGCTTCAACGATCCCGACTACGGGCTTGACGCTGTCTCGGTTCGATTGACGCTCTCGATGGCCACGTCGATCTTCATCGTGTATTGCCTCTCGGCACTGCTGAGTGGGGCGATCATGAAGCGACTGTGGGGTATCCGGAGCCAACTCGAGATGTTGCCGACCGCCCTGCTTCTTGCGGTGCTGGGCGTCGTCATCGCTCGCTTGATCAACTTCACTCCTGGCTTCCTCATCGGCCTCGCGATCGGGCTCGCGATCATCGGCACCGTGCCCGCGGCGCTGCGCGCAAAGGCAGTGTTGCTGCAATTCGGTGTGACGTTCGCGGTCGGCATGACCGCCTACATCGCGTACTCAGTGCTTCGCGGAATTCCGGGCCTGCTCGACACCCTGCCCGGCGTCTTCATCGATGACACCCTCGTGGCGATCGTCGCCGAGTCACTCACGGGTCTGCTGATCGTCTTGCTCCCGCTCGCGTTCTTCAACGGGCGCGAGCTCTGGGCTCAGTCGAAGGTGCTGTGGGTCGTGAGCTTCATGGTCGTGGCCACCGCCTTCTCAGCGATCGTGCTGCCCACCGCGACCGAACAGGTTGGCTCGGTGTTCGATCTCGTGCCGTGGCTGATTCCCGTGGCGATCTACGCCGTCGTCGTGTTCGCGCTCTGGGGCTGGCTCAGCCTCGAAGAACGCAAGGCGCAGCACGCCGCGGCAGCCGCGCTGAACGACGATCGCGAGAAAGATTACGTCGCGTAACGCGCGCCCCGCGGCAGACACGTGCCGCCAGCTAGCCTGAGGGCATGGCCGACCGCGACTATGGCTTCCGCACGCGCGCCGTGCACGCCGGCAATGTTCCCGACTCGGCGACGGGCGCGCGCGCCCTGCCGATCTACCAGTCGAGCGCCTTTGTGTTCGATTCGACAGAGGATGCTGCAGCACGGTTCGCGCTGCAGAAATACGGCAACATCTACAGTCGCCTCGCCAACCCCACGGTAGCGAGCTTCGAAGAGCGCGTGGCGAGCCTCGAGGGTGGACTCGGAGCCGTGGCCACCTCGAGCGGCCTCAGTGCGCAGTTCGTCACCTTCGCGTCGCTCGCGGGCGCGGGCGACCACATCGTCGCCTCGTCGAACCTCTATGGCGGCTCGGTCACGCAGCTCGACGTCACGCTTCGCCGGTTCGGGGTCGAGACGACCTTTGTCGCGAGCGATGACCCGGCCGATTATGCCGCGGCGATCATCCCGGGCCGCACGAAGCTCGTCTTCGCCGAAACGATCGCGAACCCGAGCGGTGAGATTGCCGACATCGCGGGCCTCGCTGACGTGGCGCACGCCGCGAACCTGCCGCTCATCATCGACTCGACGATCGCCACGCCCTACCTGTGCCGCCCGATCGAGTGGGGAGCCGACGTCGTCGTGCACTCGGCGACGAAGTTCTTGGGCGGCCACGGCACGACCCTCGGCGGCGTCGTCGTTGAGTCGGGGCGCTTCGACTGGTCGAACCACAACTTTCCGCTCTTCGAAGAGACCGTCGCCCACTACGGCGGCCTCACGTGGTACGGCAACTTCGGCGAGTACGCCTTTCTCACGCGCTTGCGCGCCGAGCAGCTGCGCGACATCGGCCCGGCACTCGCTCCGCACTCGGCGTTCTTGCTCGCTCAGGGCGTCGAGACCTTGCCCTATCGCATGCAAGCGCACGTCGACAACGCGCGCCGCGTCGCCGAGTGGCTCGAGGCCGACCCGCGCATCGAGACGGTCAACTGGGCCGGCCTGCCCTCGCACCGCCACCACGCGCGCGCGGCGCAGTACCTGCCGCTCGGCCCGAGTTCGGTGTTCGGCTTCGTCGTCAAGGGCGGCCGCGCCGTTGGCCAGGGCCTCATCGAGAACGTAAACCTCGCGAGCCACCTCGCCAACATCGGCGACGCCAAGACGCTCATCATTCACCCCGCCTCGACGACGCACGCGCAGCTCACCGAGCAGCAACTCGTCGACGGCGGCGTGCACCCGGGCCTCGTGCGCCTCTCGGTCGGCATCGAAGACGCCGACGACATCATCTTCGACCTCGACCAGGCGCTCGACGCCGCGCTGAAAGGGGCCTCGGCATGACCGACACCGCAACCGTCACGCTCGCCAACGGGCTCACGTGCGATATTCCGGCGAGCTCCCCGCTGGCGAAACTGCTGAAGTCGCAGCGCACCTGGGTGGGGCCGTCGGCGAAAGAGCGACTCGCCATCTTGCGCCGCGCGAAGAGCATTGCGATCGTCGGCGCCTCGCCCAACCCTGCGCGCAGTTCGTACTTCGTGGGCACCTACCTGCAGCAGTCGAGCGACTACCGCGTGTACTTCGTCAACCCGAACGCGACGGAGATTCTCGGCCAGCCCGCCTACCCCGACCTCGCATCGCTGCCCGAAGTGCCCGACATCGTCGACGTGTTTCGCAAAGGCAGCGACATCCCGTCAGTCATCGACGACGTGCTCGCCGTCGGCGCCTCGACGGTGTGGGTACAGCTCGGCATCTGGAACGAAGAGGCAGCGATCTATGGCGAGTCGAAAGGCCTGACCGTCGTCATGGACCGCTGCATCAAGGTCGAGCACGCGCGATTCCACGGCGGGCTGCACCTCATGGGCTTCGACACCGGAGTCATCTCGGCGAAAAAGCAGCTGCGGTAATCGCGACTCAGGCCTTTCGGCACTGCGGCAACTCTCTCGAGAGGGGTTAGCGTCAGCACATGACCACTCTGTTGGCACCGCTGCTCGCCCCGTCGCCGATCTCGTTCACCGAGGGCGGGGGCCCGTTCGATCTGTTTCTCGGGTTGCCCGTGCACCCACTGATCGTGCACCTCGCGGTGGTCGTGCTTCCCGTGGCCGCGTTCGCGCTCATCATCGTGATGGTCTTGCCGCGCGTGCACGTGCTGCTGCGCTGGGGCGTCGTTGCGGCTCTCGCCGTGGGATCCCTCGCGGCGTGGATCGCGGCCGAATCGGGCGAAGCACTCTCAGAACGTGTGGGTGAACCCGAAGTGCACGAAGAACTCGGAGAGAACCTGCCCCTCGTGGCGGGCATCACGCTCGCCCTGGCCGTGATCTGGGCGGTCGTGTCTGAGCTGTCGGCCCGGGCATCCCGTGTCGCGACAACCACGGGAGCGATGCCCTCGCGCGCCTGGCTGCCAGTGCGCATTGCCATCTCGGTCATCGCGGCGGGCATCGCCATCTATGCGGTCTACTACACCGTGCTCGTCGGACACTCGGGCGCCGTCGCCACCTGGTTGGGCCGCGTCGGCGGTTAGGCGCGCGTACTGCATTGGCGCGGGATGCGCGGCTAGGGTCGCAGCATGAACTCGAGCTCTGCATCCATCGCCGTCACGGTCATCGGCGGACCGACCGCTTTGCTCGAGTGGGCCGGTCTGCGCCTGCTGCTCGACCCGACGTTTGACGAGCCGCAACGGTACGGCCCCGACCCCGACGACCTCGAGAAGACCGCCGGGCCCGCTGTGGCGTTCACCGCGCTCGGCCGCATCGATGCGGCGCTCGTGTCGCACCACCACCACGAAGACAATCTTGACCTCCGCGGTCGCGAGCTCAGCCTCACTCTGCCCTTGGTCGTTACGACGCAGGTCGGCGCCGATGACCTCTCCGCGCGCGACGGTTCGGCGCGCGTGATCGGTCTCGCCGACGACGAGAGCGTTGACCTCAACGACGCCGTCATCGTCGGCGACGAGGTTGCCGCCCAGGCCGCGCCGGGCGCTCGCCTCCACGCGCTGCCCGCGCAGCACGGGCCCGACGAGTGGGCCGCGCGACTCGGGCCCGTGTGCGGGTTTTTGCTCACCGCCCCTGGTCACCCGACGGTCTACGTCTCGGGCGACAACTCCGAGGTCTCGGTGGTCGAGGCAATCGCGACCCGCTATGGGGCCGTGGATGCTGCGCTCTTGTTCGCCGGAGCCGCGCGCGTCGATGACATCGACGCGCCCCTCACCCTCACCGCCGAGCGGGCCCGCGCTGCTGCTCTCGCGCTCGGCGCGCGCCGCGTCGTCGGGCTACACGTCGACCAGTGGACGCACTTCAGCGAGGGCCGCGACGCTCTCGAGCGGGAGTTCGCCGGCCTCGAGTCGCCCGCGGGCGGCCCGCTACTCGCGCACACCCCGCTGGGTGTGCGCACTGAGGTTGCCCTCTAGAAATCCGTGTTCAACGGGTGCGCGCCGACGCGCTGGTCGCGGTCGCACGCGGCGATCGTCGCCATGTCGTCAGCCGAGAGCTCGAAGTCGAAGACAGCGGCGTTCTCGATCATCCGTTCGCGACGCACCGTTTTCGGAAACACGATGAGGCCCTCTTGCAGGTGCCAACGAATCGCGACCTGCTGCACGGTCTTGCCATGGCGCTCGGCGATGGCGGCAAAGCCCGGCAACTCGGCGAGGTCGTACTGCGCGCTGCCGAGGGGGCTCCATGACTCGGTGTGGATGCCCTTCGGTTCTTGATACGCCCGCAGGTCGCGCTGCTGAAACGCGGGGTGCAACTCGACCTGGTTCACCGCGGGCACCACGTCGGTGGCCGCGGCGATGTCGTCGAGGTGCGCCTTCATGAAGTTCGAGACACCGATCGACCGGGCGAGACCCGCATCGCGTACCTCGATCATGGTCTCCCATGACTCGACGTGCTTGCCGTACTTCGGCGCCGGCCAGTGGATCAGGTACAGATCAACCTGCTCGAGACCGAGGCGCTCGAGGCTCGCCTCGGCGGCGGCGCGCACGGTGTCACGACCCTGGTCGCTGTTCCACAGCTTGGTCGTGATGAAAAGCTCGTCGCGCGGGATACCGGATGCTGCGATCGCCTTGCCGACGCCGGCCTCGTTCTTGTAGACGCGCGCCGTGTCGATGTGGCGGTAGCCGACCTCAAGGGCCTCGCTCACGACACGCTGCGCCTCGTCATCGTCGATCTGCCACACCCCGAGACCGAACTGCGGGATGCGGTGGCCGTCGTTGAGCGTGAGGTACGGAGTCGGGATCGCGTCAGTCATTGCTCCATCATCGCCTATTCGGCTGTGGGAACAACTCGCTCGTCGGGGCCCGTGTAAAGGCTCAGCGGGCGAATGAGCGCGTTGGCCGCGAGCTGCTCGCGCACGTGCGCCGTCCAGCCCGTGACGCGCGCGGCAATGAACAGCGGGGTGAAGATCGTGGTGTCGAAACCCATGAGGTCGTAGGCCGGGCCCGAGGGGTAGTCGAGGTTCGGCTTGATCCCCTTGGCCTCGTCCATCGCGCGCTCGAGAGCGTCGTAGAGGTCGAGCACCTCGGGCCGCTCGTAGTGCTCGACGAGAGTTTCGAGTGCGGCCTTCATCGTGGGAACGCGCGAGTCGCCGTTCTTGTAGACCCGGTGGCCGAAACCCATGATCTTTCGCTTTGCGGCGAGGGATTCGGCGAGCCACCCGGCAGCAGCATCCGCCGTGCCGACCTCGCGGAAGACGTGCATGACGGCCTCGTTCGCTCCGCCGTGCAGGGGGCCCTTGAGCGCGCCGATCGCGCCCGTCACCGCGCTGTACACGTCGCTGAGCGTCGACGCGATCACGCGCGCCGTGAAGGTCGAGGCGTTGAACGAGTGCTCGGCGTAGAGAATCATCGACACGTCGAAGGCGTTGACCACGACGAGTTCGGGCACTTCGCCAAACGTCATGTGCAAGAAGTTCGCGGAGTAGCCGAGGTCGTCGCGGGCCTCGACGAGGTCAAGGCCGCGCATCCGTCGCTGGGCATAGGCCACAATCGCGGGCAGCTGCGCCCACAAACGGATGCTGCGCTCGAGCGTCAGGTCGCCGTTGATCCACGTGTCGTCGGTCGTGAGCGACTCGTCGAGGGCACCGAGAACGCTCACGGCGGTGCGCACAACGTCCATGGGGTGCGCGGCGATGGGCAGGGCGTCGATCGTGTGCTTCACCGTGTGGTCGAGCGGACGTAGCGAACGCTCGAGCGTCTCAAACTCAGCCAGCTGGGCCGCGGTCGGCAACTCGCCGTGCCACAGCAGGTAGGCGACCTCTTCGGCGGTGCAGCGCTCGGCGAGCTGCTGCACGGGGTAGCCGCGATAGAGCAGCGAATTCGTCTCGGGGTTGACCTTGCTGATGGCGGTCGTGTCGACGACGACGCCGGCCAGGCCCTTCTTGATCTCATCGAGCACGGTGTTCTCCTTGTGGGTCAGCGGCCGGTGTAGGTAAAGATGCCGTCGTCGAAAGCGTTGTACGCCTCGTAGTCGAGCAGCTCGTAAAGCCTGCCTCGAGTCTGCATGCCCGCGACCTCGCCGTCGAGCGTTCCGGTCGATTGCAGAGCATCCAGTGCGCGCTCGATCGCGCCGAAGGCAACGCGCAGCAGCGACACGGGGTGAATCACGAGGTTGACGCCCACGTCGGCGAGCTGCTGGTGCGTGAAGAGCTCGCTCTTGCCGAACTCGGTCATGTTGGCCAAGATCGGCACGCTCACGGCTTTGCGCATCGCCGCGAACTCCTCGAGGCTCGCCATCGCCTCGGGGAAGATCGCGTCGGCGCCCGCCGCCTCAAGCGCCTTGGCGCGGTCGATCGCGGCGTCGAGACCCCCGCCCTGATCAGAACCGACTCCGCGAATGTCGGTGCGCGCCATGATGACGAGGTCAGGGTCGCGGCGCGCATCCACGGCCGCACGAATGCGCTTGACGGCCGTGTCGAGATCGACGACGGCCTTGCCGTCGAGGTGCCCGCAACGCTTGGGGTTGACCTGGTCTTCGAGGTGCAGACCCGCGACGCCCGCGTCTTCGAGCTCGTGCACCGTGCGGGCCACGTTCATGGGCTCGCCGAATCCGGTGTCGGCGTCGACGAGGGTCGGCAGGTCGCTCATGCGGCTGATCTGGTGGGCGCGGTGCGCGACTTCGCTGAGCGTCGTGAGGCCGATGTCGGGCAGGCCCAACTCGGCAGCCATGACGGCACCCGAGATGTAGGCGCCGTCGAATCCTTTGTCTTCGATGAGGCGGATGCTGAGCGGCGTGAACGCGCCCGGCAGCACCTGCAGGCGCCCGCTCCCGAGACCCGCACGAAACGCCTGGCGACGCTGACTCGGCGTCGTGGAGGTCGAGAGCATTAGAAGAGTCCCTTCGGTGCTGCGGGCAGCGGCCGGGCGGCCGTCACGGTGAGGCCGCCGAGCTCGGCGGGGGTCAGCTCGGGCAAGCGCTGGGCGACATCCAAGAAGCGGTCGATTTCTTCGGGGCTCAGGATGCCCTCCGCGAGCATCCGGAACTTGCCCACATACTCGGCGCGACCAAAGGGCCGCGCGCCGAGCGGGTGAGCGTCGGCCACGGCGATCTCGTCGACCACGCGCGAGCCGTCGGTGAGCTCAATCTCGATGCGTCCGCCGAAGGCCTTCTCGCTCAAGTCGAGGGAGTGGTAGCGGCGGGTCCACTCTGTGTCTTCCGTCGTCGTGATCTTCTGCCACAGCGCGACGGTGTCGGGGCGGGCCGCGCGCTCGGGGGCGTAGGAGTCGACGTGGTGCCAGGCTCCGTCTTGCAGCGCCACGGCGACGATGTACGGAATCGAGTGGTCGAGCGTCTCGCGGCTCGCCGTGGGGTCGTACTTCTGCGGGTCGTTCGCGCCCGAGCCGATCACGTAGTGGGTGTGGTGGCTCGTGTGCAGCACGATGCTCGCGATGTTGGCGGGGTCGCGCAGCTCGGGGCGCTCGGTGCCGAGGCGACGCGCGAGGTCGATCCAGGCCTGGGCTTGGTATTCGGCGGAGTGCTCTTTCGTGTAGCTGTCGAGGATGCCGGTGAGCGGCTGACCGCTGTCGGGCAGCGGAACCTCGTAGCGAGCATCCGGACCGCTCAGAAGCCACGCGATGAACCCGTCTTCGCCTTCATAAATGGGGCTCGGGCTCGTCTGGCCGCGCATGGCCCGGTCGACGGCTTCGACGGCCATCTTGCCCGCGAAGGCGGGAGCGTGCGCCTTCCAGGTGGAGATCTCGCCCTTGCGCGACTGGCGCGTGGCGGTAGTCGTGTGCAGGGCCTGGCCGATGGCCTGGAAGATCGTCTCTTTATCGAGGTTCAGGAGGGTTCCGATGCCGGCGGCGGCGCTCGGGCCGAGGTGCGCGACATGGTCGATCTTGTGCTCGTGCAGGCAAATGGCGCGCACGAGGTCGATCTGGATCTCGTAGCCCGTGAGGAGGCCGCGGAGGAGGGCAGCACCGTCGGCGCCGGTGTGTTGCGCAACGGCGAGGATCGGCGGGATGTTGTCGCCGGGGTGCGAGTAGTCGGCGGCGAGGAAGGTGTCGTGATAGTCGAGCTCGCGCACGGCGACGCCATTGGCCCACGCGGCCCACTCGGGGCTGACTCGCTGAATCGGGGCGAGACCAAACACGGTCGCGCCGGGAGCGTACGGGTGGGCTTCGGCCTGCCCGCGCGCGCTGATGACCGGGTCGCGGTCGAGGCTCGCGACGGCGACCGATGCATTGTCGATCACGCGATTGATGACCATGTCGACGGCCGTGTCGTCGAGCGGGCGAGTCTGCTCGGCCGCGAGCGCGGCGAGTTTGCCGGCGAGCTGGTCGTTCGCGGCGAGCGGCTCGCTGCTCTTGTAGGTGCGCACGGTGTGGGTGGTCGTCATGCTGTCTCCCGGTTTTTGGCGCCGCGTCGCGGCAGATGGGCGTGGATGCTCGTGAGGGCTTCGTGCAGGTGCAGCCGAGTCGCGGCTGCCGCGCGTTCGGGGTCGCCGTCGGCGATGGCGCGGGCGATGGCTGCGTGTTCCGCGGCACTCTGCGCGAGGCGCTCATCGTCGGCGCGAGCGAGGCGCCGCACGCGCGCAAGGTGCACGCGCGTGCTCGCGATCGCCGCCGCAAGATAGGGGCTACCCGTCAGCGACTCGTCGAGGGCCGCGTCGAACTCGGCGACGAGCGCGTAGTAGTCGTGCCGCTGCGGGTCGTCGTCGCTCAGGGTCGCGGCGTCGACGGCGGCGAAGCGTGTGGCGAGCGCGGCGAATCGGCTGCCCGCTGCGTTCCGCGCTCCGTCGCCCCCAGCCCGAGCGTCTCCACCCGGCCCGCCACCATGTGCGACGCGGCGGGCGGCGATTCGGGCGGCTTGCTCGTCGAGGGCCGTGCGCAGCTCGAACAGGGCACTCACGTCGTCGGGCTCGATGTCGCTCACGACGAGAGTGCGGGGCCCTCGCTCGGTCGCGAGCCCGGCGGCGATGAGCCGCGCGAAGGCTTCGCGCACAGGAGTGCGGCTGACCCCGAGTCGCTGCGCCTGCTCAACCTCGGTGAGTGGGGCGCCGGGAGCGAGCTCGCCCTCGACGATCTCCGTTCGCAGGGCGTCGAACGCACGGTCAGCGGCTGTGCGGGCCGTCGGCAGCGCTTCTGACCGCACCGCCGCATCCACCGTCATCCTTCTAATGTATACATTGGGGCGGCCTAGCGCTAGATGGACTGCATCTGTCGCGACTTTCGTATACACCAGCACAACTCGACGTGCTCATCTTCGTCGATCGGCGTGTGCTCGAGGCCAATGCTCGGCCCATTCTCATCCGGGTCAATGTCGTCGTAGCGTGCGGGCTCTCGAAGGCGGACAAGGTGCTCGATGAGGAGAGCAAGGGCGCCGATGACCCGAGGGCTCAGCCAATAGATGCGGGCATTGCGGTCGACCCGGGTGGTGACGAGCCCTGCGCGCGCAAGTCGATTGAGGTGCTTCGACACGGCTTCGCGCCCGACCCGTCGCTCACTCTGAACCGCATCAGCGAGCTGCCCTGCCGAGTGCTCACCACTCGCGAGCACCTCGATCAGGCGCCAGCGCAGCGGGTGAGCCAAGAGAAAGAGAGTTTCCATTGCGGGAGTGTGCCTTCCGCGGCATGTGCCGCGAGCGGCACATTGCCAAAGCGGGAAATCCGATGCTCTGGCCGTGATGTGGAGAGGACTCGCACTGGGGAACAGCGTCGGGGCGCCCGTGGCGGCGCCGGAGTGTGGAGGGCCGGGCAGGTGGGTCGGGCAGCGATGGGGTCGCGACTCTAGACTGGAGGGCTCATGACTCTGCCCGCCGAGACGCCGCCCGACGACCCGTCGGGGTCTGCGGCGACCGCGGCGACCGCACAACACGAACGAAACGCGCTGCGCATCCACTACCCACCCGACCTGCCGGTCTCGCAGCGGCGCGACGACATTGCCGCCGCCATTCGCGACAACCAGGTCGTCATCGTCGCGGGCGAGACCGGGTCGGGCAAGACGACGCAGCTGCCGAAGATCCTGCTCGAGCTCGGCCGCGAGAGCATCGCCCACACGCAGCCGCGCCGCATCGCCGCGCGCACGATCGCCGAGCGCGTTGCGGAGGAGCTTGGCTCAGAGCTCGGCGGGCTCGTCGGCTACAAGGTGCGCTTCACCGACCAGGTGAGCAAGAACACGCGCGTCACGCTCATGACCGACGGCATCCTGCTCGCCGCCCTCCGCGGCGACCGCGAGCTGAAGAACTACGACGCCATCATCATCGACGAAGCCCACGAGCGCAGCCTCACGATCGACTTCCTGCTCGGATACCTCAAGCAACTGCTCCCCCGCCGCCCCGAGCTCAAGCTCATCATCACCTCCGCCACGATCGACCCCGAGAGCTTCGCGAAGCACTTCGCGGCCGCCGACGGCAGCCCCGCGCCGATCATCGAGGTGAGCGGTCGCACCTTCCCGGTCGAGATCCGTTACCGGCCGCTCGTCCCCGACGGCGCCGACACGGAGAACCTCACCGATCCCGACGACGACGAGGCCGACGGCCCGTCGACACCCGGCGAAGCCATCGACATGATCGAGGGCGTCATCGCCGCGGTCGACGAGCTCGGGCGCGAAGGCGACGGCGATGTGCTGGTGTTCTTCAGCGGTGAGAACGAGATTCGTGACGCAGCGGATGCCCTCACCGGGCACCTCGCGCGCCAAGGGCCGCGCGGCGCGGGCACCGAGGTGCTTCCGCTGTACGGCCGGCTGAGTGCGGCCGAGCAGCACCGCGTTTTCGAGCGGGCGCCCGCGGGCATCCGTCGCCGGATTGTTCTCGCGACCAACGTCGCCGAGACGAGCCTCACCGTGCCGGGAATCCGCTACGTCGTCGACACGGGTACCGCGCGCATCAGCCGCTACAGCGCGCGCTCGAAAGTGCAGCGGCTGCCGATCGAGCCGATCTCGCAAGCGAGTGCCAACCAGCGGTCGGGCCGCTCGGGGCGCACGAGCGACGGCATCGCGATTCGGCTCTACTCGCAGCTCGACTACGAGAAGCGACCCGAATACACCGACCCCGAGATTCTGCGCACCAACCTCGCGGCCGTCATTCTGCAGATGATCTCGCTCGGGCTGGGCGATATCGAGAGCTTTCCGTTTCTGCAGCCGCCGGACAAGCGGGGCATCGCCGACGGGCTCGATCTGCTGCTCGAGCTCGGCGCGGTGTCGAAAGGCGGGGGCGGCGCGGGAGAACAACGCGGCGCCCACCGCATCACGCGCGTCGGCCGCGAAATCGCCCAACTGCCGCTCGATCCGCGCTACGCACGCATGGTCGTTGAGGCGCAAAAGCTCGGGGTGGCGCGGGAGGTCATCGCGATTGTCGCGGGGCTGAGCATCCAAGACCCGCGTGAACGGCCCCTCGAAAAGCGCGAACGTGCCGACCAGCTGCACAACCGGTTCCGCGACCCGACGAGCGACTTCATCACGCTGCTCAACCTCTGGAACCACCTGCAGCGCCGGCAGAAAGAGCTCAGCGGCAATCAGTTTCGCAAGGAGGTGCGCAGCGAGTTTCTCAACTACCTGCGCATTCGCGAGTGGGCGGATGTCGAAAGACAGATTCGCCGCCAAACCAAAGGCGTCGGCAAGCATCCCGCCGATGGCGAGAGCGGCGCCGACGCCACGGCCATCCACAAGGCCATCCTCAGCGGCCTCCTCTCGCACATCGGCCTGAAAGACGCCGCGAAGCGCGACTACCTCGGCGCGCGCCAACGTCGCTTCGTGCTCTACCCGGGCTCGGGCCTCGCGAAGAAGCAGCCCGATGCCGTCATGGCCGCCGAGCTCGTCGAGACGAGTCGACTGTTTGCGCGCACCGTCGCGGTCATCGACCCAGCGTGGGCCGAGCCGCTCGCGGGCGAGCTTGCCAAGCGCTCGCACAGCGAGCCGCGGTGGGAGAAACGCCAAGGCGCCGCGGTTGTTGACGAGAAGGTGACGTTGTTCGGTGTGCCGATCATCCCGCGCCGGCGCGCGCAACTGAGCCGCATCGATCCGGCGCTTGCGCGCGAGCTGTTCATTCGCCACGCGCTCGTCGAGGGCGAGTGGGATACCTCCCGGCTCGACAAGCGCCTCACCGCCTTTCTGCGCGACAACGCGCGCGTGCGCCGCGAGCTCGAGCAACTCGAAGAGCGCAGTCGCCGCCGCGACATCCTGCTCGACGACGAGAAGATCGTCGAGTTCTTCGAGCAACGCATCCCCGCCGACGTCACCGACGTGCGCCGCTTCGAGCGGTGGTGGCGGGATGCCCTGAAGCAGCATCCCGAAACGCTCACCCTCACGCGCGACGACCTCGTCGAAGCCGAGCAGCTGCCGGCCGACGACGGTTCATACCCGACGCGGCTCACGCTCGGCGATCAGACGCTCAGTGTCGGATACCGCTTCGAGCCCGGTGCCGCCGACGACGGCGTCACCGTCACCGTGCCGCTGCCTCTGTTGCCCCGGCTCGACACGGCGGGGTTCGACTGGCTCGTTCCGGGTCTGCGGCTCGAGCTCGTCACCGCCCTACTCAAGACGCTGCCCAAGGCGATTCGCCGCAACGTCGTGCCCGCCGCCGACTGGGCCGCCAAGCTGCTCGCCGCGGTGCCGCCCGGAGCCGACCTGCGCGAGCTCTCGATCACCGAGTTTCTCGCCACCGAGATTCGCCGCCAGACCTACACGCCCGTCGAGCCCGACGACTTCGACCTCGACCGCCTGCCCGCCCACTTGCGCATGGGCTACGCGGTCGTCGACGAGCGCGGCAGCAAGCTCGCACGCGGCACCGACCTCACCGCCCTGCAGCAGAAGCTGCGCGAGCGCGGGCGCGACTCGGTCGCGCGAGTGGCCACGGCCGCGGCGAAGAGTCCGATCGAGCGCGGTGGCATCACGGCCTGGGACGACACCATCGGCAAGGGGTCGGGCGGTGACGGAGGTGCCGGCGGCACTCTGCCCCGGCAGCTCGACATGCGCCGCGGCGACACCACGATTCGCGCCTACCCCGCGCTCGTCGATGAGGGCAGCTCGGTGGCGATCCGACTGCAGACCTCGGTCGCCGACCAGGTGGCCGCCCACCGTGCGGGAGTTCGCCGGCTCGTGCAGCTGGGGGTTCCGTCACCGCTCGCGTACATCCAGGAGCACCTCACGAGTGCTGAGAAGCTCAGCCTCGGGGCGTCGCCCTACCGCTCGACGGCCGCGCTCATCGACGATGCGCTGCGTGCCGTGATCGACGAAGAGCTCGCCGCTTCGGCCGACGATGCTCGGGATGCGCTGCCCTGGAATCGCGCGGCCTTCGAGTCTCTGCGCGACCGCGTCAACGCCGGCCTGCCCGACCGCCTGTTCGGCATCGTGGCGACGACGGCTGCCGTGCTGGCGGCGGCGCGCGAGGTCGACGTACTCGTCGCGCGCAGCTCAAGCCTGCAGCTCATGGCGCCGCTCGCCGACGCGCGCGAACAGCTCAACGCCCTCGTGCACGACGGATTCATCGGACGCACAGGCCTCGCCCGCCTCCCCCGGCTCGTCATCTACCTGCGCGGCATCATCCACCGCGTCGAGCGCCTGAACGACAACCTCGGCCGCGACCGCGCCTGGATGCTCGAGGTGCAGCAGGCCGTCGAGCTCTACACCGCAGCGGGCGGCACGCTGCCGCTCAGTGCCGACCCCGAGCCGCGCATCCGGGATGCCCGCTGGATGCTCGAAGAGCTGCGCCTCTCACTCTTCGCGCAGCCGCTCGGCGCGCAGGGCCCGATCTCGGTGCAGCGCATTCGCAAGCAACTCAGCGGCTAGCCAAGGTCAACCGCCATACAACTCCGCCGGGGTCTGAGTGCAGAGTCGGTTGATCCTGTCCCACTCCTCTTGCGAGCTCACCGCCTCCGCGACGAGCGTGTAGGGAGCCCACGACCCGGGCTGACCATATGACGACATGAAGGTCTGCAGGCTCGGCGGATCAGGCACTTGGTAGCCCTCCGCCTCGAGGCACGGAGTCATGACCTGCGTGTAGTAGTCGTACAGATACCGGATCTGGTCGTCGACAAGCGGCACCATCTGGCGCGGGTTGATCGGATACTCGACCGAGCAGACGTAGTACGCGATCGCGTAGGGCATCTCTTGGCCGGTCGGCGCCCCGGCGCTCAGGCCGCCGTCTACCGCGGTGGCAAGAAAGCCTTGAGCGCTCAAGCACTCAGCCATTGCGAAGGGCCACTCCTCGAGCGTGACGAGCCGCACCTGGTCGACCTCGGGCACGTCGGCGTCAGGAAAGTCGCCGAGAAGATCATCGAGCGCACGCTGGTTGTCTGCTGCTGTCTGAGCTTCGAGATCCGCGTCGGAGTAGTCAGGAAGGATGGGCGGCCTGACGTTGCCAGAGCACCCTGCCAGGCCCGCCATCAGAAGCACGGCGGCGATCAGCACAAGCCTCCGGAAGAAACTCAAGCCTCTCCCTCCGATCTGAGGCGTGCAGATCCGAACCTTTCGCTGACAAATTGGACGAGATCGATCTGCTCTTCGCCGATCGGGAACCTACACCGCAGGATTCGGACGATTATCGCTGCGGCCAACCTGTGTGACGGAAACGCGAATGGAGAGAGGTAGCGAGGTCGAGTTGCAAGCCCTGCACAATCGCCGTATACAAACCCCAGCTTCAGTCAACCTTGGTCAGCGTCTGTGTTGGGTCAACACAAACCAAGAGGTTATGGCCTTGCCAGCGTCCTCTACCGTAGTGCTCCTCAACGGATAACGTTCGGTCCTCACCGCGAATCGGAAATCCTTCTATTGGTCGCACCACACAGAGACCTTCTCTCAGCTCAGGACGTGGCCCCTACGGCCAGCGACTTACAGGGCTTGCGCGTGGCAACAGGAGGCCACGCCCCCAGCTGATTGGATGCTAGAGGAGAGTCAAGCCTCTACCGGCAGTACTTCAGACCCCTTGCGATCTGGGTATAGGTGACATATATAGCGTTGGCACTCGACTTAGTCGAGTAGTGGATACGCGTCTGGAATGCAGAGGTGGCTGGCCAGGATTGTCCGGTGTTGTTGGTGATACTGGTCCACACGGAATGTGAGGTAGCTCCCGTTGTTGACGTGTTCACGCCAATCGTCCCCGGACAAGTTAAGGGCCCGAGGTTAGCGGTCGCTGCGGTAGCAGCGCTTGATGTCCCGGCAAGTCCCGCAACGAGCAACGCCGCAATAACGAACTTGGCTGATGTAGAACGGTTCAATGCTTTCTCCAATCTGTTGGTCTCCTGACAATATCGAGGAATCCTTCACGGTGCAATGGGGAGACTAGATGGCTGCCCTGTTACATGAAGGCGGTCGACATCACCGATCGGGGCGCACCAACACGAGAGTCGCTTCGCCGTGATTTGAGAGCCATGTACCCGCGCACTTCGCTTTGCGGCATGGGCTCATGCTCCCGACAGCGAACCTCGCGAAGTCGGGCAGTCTGGCGCATTTGAACGTTGAGGTTAAGTGATCCGCTCGCTCACCAAAGGTCATTCGGCAACTGTGGACACTGTGCCTCTAGTTCTGAGAGAGCCTGTTCGCCCAGTGGTAAAGCTTGTTCGGAAGCTTCAGCCCATGGCAGCCAAGGTTCCGAGTAGTAGGAGTCCACAAATCGTTGCAGTGAAGGCGGCGGTGAAGTTTCGTATCCCATCTCGCGCAAGCAGACAACGAGATCCTCAGAGTAATAGCGGTAAAGCTTGCTGAGCTGGACTTCGCTAAGTGGCCGGTTGTACTTCGGATCCAATGGGTACATGGCCTCGCACAGATACTGCGCCAACTGGAAGGCCGACCGCTGCGAATCGGGAATGTCGCTGTAGTTGATTCCTCCGCCGCTCGAATTGGCCGTTACGTTCAGAAAACCTTCACTCTGCAAGCATGAGGCAATAATGTCGTCCCACTCGTCAAGCTCGACGAACCTCACGAAGTCAACTTCAGGCCGGACAGCATCGGGGTCCAAGATCTCCACTTGTGCCCATGATCTGTCGAGTAACTCTTGAACGATTTCGGCGTCAGTCTTGTTTTCCGACTCAGTCAAAGGTTCCGATCCGGAATTCGCACAAGAGGTCAGGGCTACCATCAAGGCAAGGGACACGGCTGCACCGAATCCAGCCTTGCGAGAGATTTCGCTAAGCAAAGCCATAAGTAGAGCACCGCACCTTTCGCTTCTGATCCTGCTGTAGTCATTCAGTACTCGATCGTCCACACCAGCCCGATGGATTGATGCTTCAATGATCGATCTTGACGTTCATGGCCCTCTCGAGCCCAGCCCTCCAAACGAGAGTCGACTGGACTTGCATAGGAGACTGAGCCTACGCCTGCCTTGAACTATATTAAGGACTAATCAACTCTCGTCCGAGGACGGGGGCCTGGCTCGACTTGTCGCGGGAGAACGATGCGGAATCTAGGTCTGACGCCTCGAGGTTTGGCGCGTCCACTGGCGATCGGCACGGGCGTACTGGTAGCGGGCGCGGCGATCGGCTGGGCATCCGCCACGGTTCTCACACCGCCGCAAGACGTGCTCGCCTCGACCGCGTTCACGACCGCCGAGGTCGTCACGGGTGAGGTGGGGTCGAGCATCATGCTCAACACCGTTGCAGAGTGGACCCCGGCGCCGGTCGGCTCAAACCTGGCGGGCGGCACGGTCACGACCGTCGACATCGCCGCGGGCGCCGAAGTCACTCCCGGCACGAAGCTCTATTCGGTCAACCTGCGCCCGGTCGTTGTGGCACAGGGCGCGATTCCCGCGTTTCGTGCGCTGACTAGTGGCGACACCGGGCAAGACGTCGCACAGCTGCAAGCCATGTTGACCGCACTCGGCCACTACAGCGGAGCGGTCGACGGCCAGTTCCGATGGTCGACCACCGCTGCCGTGCGTGCGTGGCAGAAGTCGCTCGGCCTGCCGCAAGACGGCGTCGTGCAGGCGGGCGACATCATCTATGTGCCCACCCTGCCCACCCGCGTGGCGCTCGACACCAAACTCGTCGCCCGTGGCGCATCGCTCAGCGGAGGCGAGGCCGTCGTGCAAGGCCTCGGCGCCGCCCCCTCCTTCTTCGTGCCGGTGACCGACGCGCAAGCGGCACTCATGCCCACGGGCACGCGCGTCGAAATCACGAGCCCCGAAGGTTCAGCCTGGGAAGGCTTCGTGATCGATCGGGTGACTGACGAGAACCAGGGAATCCGCGTGCTGCTCTCGGGCGCCGAAGACGCCGCGGTGTGCGCTGCCGAATGCGCGCAAGTACCGGTCACGGGCCAGTCGTTCTTGACCTCACGCATCGTGATCGTCGAGAGCGTCACGGGCCTCACGGTGCCGAGCGCGGCGCTGCTGTCAAAGGCCGACGGCTCGATCGTCGTCATCGACAGCGAGGGCATCGAGTACCCCGTGACCGTGGTCACGAGCGCGCGCGGCCTCTCGATCATCGAGGGCGTAGACGCTGGCACTCGCGTGCGCGTTCCCGCCACCGAGGGCTGAGCGTGATCGAGGCACGCGGCATCACGTTCGGCTACGACCGCGACGCGCCCATCCTCACCGACTGGTCGGCACGGTTCGACGCGGGTGAAGTGGTCGCCGTCACGGGCCCTTCTGGCCGCGGCAAGTCAACGCTGCTCTACCTGCTGGGCCTCATGCTCAAGCCCGGTGACGGCGAAGTGCTCATCCAGGGCGACAGTGTCGCCGGACTCGGGGATGCGCGACGTGCGCACCTGCGCGCTTCCCTGTTCGGGTTCGTGTTTCAGGATGCCGCGCTCGACCCCACACGCACCGTCATCGACAACGTGGTCGAGACCGCCCTCTATCGTGGCGAGCCGCGCGCAGACGCCCAAGCTCGCGCCCGCGAGCTCATGGCGCAGTTCGGGGTGGAGCTGCGCGCGAGCGCGAAACCCGGGCAGGTATCCGGGGGTCAAGCGCAACGCATCGCGCTGTGCCGGGCGCTGCTGAACGACCCGCGCATCCTGCTCGCCGACGAACCCACGGGCAACCTTGACCCGGCCTCGGCCGACATCGTGGTCGACGCGTTCCACGCCCAAGCGCACTCGGGTGCCACGGTCATCGTCGTCACCCACGACCCCGCACTCGTCGCCCGCTGCGACCGGAGGATCGAACTGTGACCCGCCGTCTGCGTACGGCGCGGTGGATGGCCGTGGTTCGTGAAGCGCTCGCGACCTCGTGGGCGCAACCCGTCGCCTCGGTGGTCACGGTCGTCATGGTTGCGGGAATGTGCGCGACCGTCTTGCTCACGACGGGCCGCACCGTCGGTGCCGAGCAAGCCGTCATTAGCTCGATCGACTCCGCTGGCACCCGCTCGATCATCGTGCGCGCCGAACCCGCCTCGGGTCTCGACGCCACCGTTCTCGACCGCCTCGCAAGCCTCGACGGCATCGAGTGGGCGGGGGCGTTCGGCGCCGCAAGCGACGTGCAGAACGCCGCGTTCGACGACGCCACCCGCGTGCCCGTGCGCACCGTGTGGGCGGCTGACCTCACCGCAATCGGCATACCGGCAACCTCGGCGATCGAGAATCGGTCGGCCTGGGCATCCGCCACCGCTCTCGACGCGCTCGGCATGCCCGACGCGGTCGGCGGCGTCACGGCGGTCAGCGGGGGCGAGTACGCCATCATGGGCCGCATCAACGTGCCCGACTACCTGCAGTTTCTCGAACCGCTCGTGATGATCCCGCAAACCCCGGAGACCTCGGGAGCGGTGAGCGTGCTCGTCGTCATCGCCGAACGCCCCGACCTCGTCGCCCCCGTCTCCCGAGCCGTGCAGTCTGTACTCGCCATCGACGACGTCACGACCGTTACGATCTCCACGAGCGAGAGCCTCGCAACCCTGCGCGGACTCATCGAAGGCCAACTCGGTAGCTTCGGCCGCAACCTCGTCATCATCATCTTCGCCCTCACCGCCGTGCTCGTCGCGGCGATTCTCTACGGCCTCGTGATGCTGCGCCGCAAAGACTTCGGACGCCGCCGCGCCCTCGGCGCATCCCAAGGCCTCATCGTCGGGCTCTTGCTCACGCAAGTGGCGGTGCTCAGCGCGATAGGAGCGATCATCGGATGCGCGGCCGCCGCCATCGGCCTAGCCGCCACCGGCGACCCGCTACCGGGGCTCGACTTCTTCGCAGCGGTCGCCCTGCTCGCCGTCGCCGTCGGAGCGATCGCTGCCGTGATTCCGGCGCTGGCTGCGGCTCGTCGTGACCCGCTGGCCGAGCTTCGAGTTCCATAACCGATCAACTCAGCACCTCATAGACAACAATAAGTTAATGAGGGATTATCTAAATTGGCGTTCCGATACGCCGCACTGAATGTCTCAAGAGGTTGACGCACATTTTGTACTCGATCGCCTCTACGGCGCCAGCTCAACGATAGAAAGCTAGGTCTGGAATGAACAAGATGGGCAAAGTGCTGATCTCAGCCATTGCTGTATGTGCGCTCGCAGTCGCAGGTGCAACACCAGCCCAGGCCGCCGGGCGCACGATTGGCGGATTGAGTTGCAGCTCTCCTTTCGTGGTGTACAGCCACAGCACGACTACCGGGACCACAACGCACACGCATTACTCAACTTGGGGAACTGAGCAAAGGACGTGGGCGAATGGAGTCAACCTTCTTTTTCGCAACACCACATTCGGTTTCCCGTCAGTGAGTTCTGTCTACATCTACAAGACGACAGCGGGCACGCCAACCGGAGGTCGGGCTTGCGGCTAAGCCAAAACCGATCCCCAGTCGAGCCCGTAGCCAACGCCAAAGCGGCTGAACTCTCCACTCGAGGAACTGACGGCAGGTTCCGTCTCAGAAAGCTGATGCTCGCGGGAGTCTCCTTGTTGACGGCCTGCAACATTGCCGCATGTTCAACCTCGGCTGAGAGGCTGCCCTCGGACATGCTCTCTGTCGAGACCCAAGATAACTTGTGGGAACGAGTCGTTTCCGAGTTCCCCGAAGCGATACGACCAGATGTCTCAGTCGTCCGAGAAGTCTCTCTAGATGGGTGGCCACAAGCTCAGGCTGACTGCCTAACGAGCGCCGGCTTCCCTTCTCGTGTCGATGACGGTGCGCTCAGCACATCCGTCGAAGACGCGCAACGCGAGCCTTATTTGATTGAGAGTTACCGCTGCTCGGTTCAGTTTCCGCTAAGCGCTGAGTACACGACCCCGCTAGATGCGGATCAGCTCGCCTCGCTCTACGACTACTTTGCACGTGACCTTGTGCCCTGTCTCGAATCTCAAGGCTACGAAGTAGGCGCGGTACCGACCCGTCAGTCGTTCGTGGAAAGGTACTACGGCGAAGAACCGTGGACCCCGTACTTGATTGTCGGACCGACCGTCCCACTCGACGATTTGGCGCCTCTAGAGAAGGCCTGCCCCCAACTTCCGACCAACTACTGATCGGAGTGATCAGTTCTCGAATGGCGGGCGCCAGACGACCCTCACCAAACGGTGGGTTGCGAGCAGGCGCCTTCTAGTTCAGAGAGTCGCTCCTCGATGTCCGCAATGGGAACATCGCCGTAGGGGCCCCAGTTTCGTTCCCTGTCTCATTACGCCGGAAAGACAATGGCGCGGGCGGCTCGAGGCCTTGAGTGTTGAGGCACTCATGAACCTCAACGAGCGACTCGCCGATGGCGCGCCACTCGTCGTCTGATCTCACCGGTTCGAGGTGGGCGCCGTGACCTCCTGGACGACAGCGACTGGGCCGGATGCGGAGCATACAGACAGCAACAGAGAAGAACCCGCCAGCGCAACGATGACCATGGTTCTTTTCATGTACACCAGCCTCCGACGTTGGGCAGAGCCACCATCTGAGGACACCGTACTCGCCCATCGCCCCGCCCGCGCCGCGGCCTACGACCCGCGGAAGCCCGGCGGGCTCTGCGGGCACGCTCGATTGAGACGCGTCCACTCTTCTTGCCCCGGGATGCCAACCGCCAAGTACGGCGACCAGGAATCGGGGCTCTGCAACGCATCCTTGAAGGCTTGACGAGAGGGAGGCTCGATCACGTCAATCCCCTCGCGCTCAAGGCAAGGGTTGAGCTCGTCGACGAAGTAGTTGTACAGGTAGTCCAGCTCGGCGTCGGTCGGAGGTTGCGTCAACGACGGGTCCATGGGGTATTTGGCGTCGCAGACATAGCGGGCGATTTCCATGGACATCTCTTGGCCGGCGACCCCTTGGCTCTCGAATCCACCCTGGCCGTCATTGCTGACCTTGGCGTCGACGCCCTGATCGACGAGGCAGTCGACCATGACCTCGGCCCACTCCGACGGATCGATAAAGCGCACGAGGTCGACGTCGGGGCGCACGGCATCCGGAAACTGAGATTCAACGCCCTGCCACGACTGCTCAAGCAGCTCGGCGTACGCCGCACTCGTCTCTTGCTCAGACAGTTGCGGCGGAGGTGGCGGCAGAGTTGGACCCGCGCTAGAACAGGCGGTCACTACGGCAGCGACGGCGAGTGCAGAGGCAAGAGTTGCCGCGACGCGCGGAGACCAAGTCGACATGCGGTGAGGATACCCGAGCAGAACGTCTATCAAGAGGAAACGTCGAGATTTGACAGCATGGTCTTGTAAAGGGGCGGCGACACGAGTCACCCGAAGACGCGACGCCCCGCCACCCACGTGCCGACATTCGTGGTGGCGTGGATGCTCTCCGCCGGCCCCGCGAACGGGTCGCGATCAGTCGCGGCGAGGTCGGCAACCGCCCCGACCTCGATGACGCCCGTGACGTGCGCGTCGCCCGGCCCGCGCCCGTTGATGAACGCCGAGCCGGCCGTGTAGGCGTCGAGCGCCTCGGCGAGAGTGAGCGCCTCGTGCGCAAGCAACGGCTCGGGGTCGTGCTCGGGGTCGTCGGCGGGCAGGGTGCGGTTGACCGCCACGTGGATGGCCTGCCACGGGTCGGGGGTCGAGACGGGCCAGTCGCTGCCGGCGCACAGTCGCGGGCGAGCATCCGTCGCCGCGACGTCGTCACCGGCGTTGCCGCGACCGGCGCCGCCGCCTGCCGCATGAACCCCGCCGTGCAGGATGCTCGCGAAAGGGTACTGCGTCGCCGCGCGCTCGGCGCCGACGATCGGCACCGTGAGCTCGCGCATCTGGGGCTCGTTGCACGCCCACAGGGCTTGCATGTTGGCGGTCACGCCGATCGCGGCGAAGCGGGCAACGTCGTCGGGGTGCACGAACTGCACGTGCGCGAGGTGGTGGCGGCGGGCATCCGTCGAGGGGCGCGATGCCCAGTCGTTCGCCGCCGAGGTGGCCTCAAACGCGTCGAGCGCGTCGCGCACCGCGCGGTCGCCGATGACGTGCACGTGTGCGCTGAAGCCGGCGTCGTCGAGCGCCATGATCGCGTCGGTGAGCGCCTGCCCGCCGACGAACGCAATGCCGGTCGGATGCTCGCTCTCGCCCGCCTCGCCCAGGTACGGCTCGAGCATCGCCGCCGTGCCGTTCTCGACGACCCCGTCGGCCATGATCTTCACGGCACTGAGTCGAAAACGGGAGGCGGGCCCCAGTTCGGCCGCGTGCGCCTCGCGGCGCGCGACGAGCTCGGGCACTTGCTCAACGCCGCGAGTGCGATCCCACCACAGGGCGCCGACGACGTCGACGGTGAGGCGACCCTCGGCGAGAGCGCGGCGGTACACGAGCGCGGTGTCGCTCGCGCCGAAGTAGTCGCCCACGATCGCGTCTTGCCAGGCCGTGATGCCGAACGAGTGCGCGTAGCGCTGCGCTTCGAGCAGCGCCGCGAACTCGTCGTCGGGCGTCGCGGCGGGGGCCACCGCGGCGACGAGCGACGCCGCGCCCTCGTGCAACGTCCCCTGCGGCGAACCATCGGGCAAACGCTCGATGCGGCCGTCGGCAGGGTCAGGACTGTCGGCGGTGATGCCCGCGAGGGCGAGCGCGGCCGAGTTGGCCCACGCGCCGTGGTGGTCGCGGTTGTAGAGGAAGACGGGGCGGATGGGCTCAATCGCGTCGAGCTCGGCGGCGCTCGGCGTGCCGCCGGCGAAGGCGCTCATCGCCCAGCCGCCGCCCGTGATCCACGCTCGCGAGGCGTCGCAGCCGCGCGGAGGATTGAGTTGCGCGTACTCCGAGATGAGCCGCGCGTAGTCGTCGGTCGAGGAGCCGTCGCTGAGGTCGCAGCCGAGCCGTTCGAGTCCGCCCTGGATGGGGTGAATGTGCGCGTCGACGAAACCCGCGTGCAGCATCCCGCCCGCTAGATCGACCACCTCGGTGTCGGGGCCGCGCCACGCGCTGAGGTCAGCATCCACCGCCGCAATGCGGCCGTCGACGACGGCCACCTCCAGCGCTGATGAAACAGGGCCGCGGCCCGCCCCCGCGTAGACGACTCCTCCGATGAAGAGCAGATCTGCGTAGGACACGGGCCGCGGTCTTGGGGGGTGGGGTGGATCTAGGCCGAGGTCTTGGCGTTGACCTCGTACGAGGTGTTCGTCGACTCGAAGAAGTTGACGAGCTGCAGGGTGTCGTTGGCCGTTGCCATCCACTTCGCCGGGTTCGACACGTTGTACTCGGGCTCGAAGCCGAGCTCTTCGAGACGACGGTCGGCCAAGTACTTGACGTACTGGTTGATGTAGTTGGCGTTGAGACCCAAGATGCCGTTGGGGAGGAGGTCGTGGTTGTAGGCCTCTTCCATCTCGACGGCGTCGAGAATCATCTGGCGAATCTCGGCCGCGAACTCGGGCGTCTGCAAGTCGGGGTTCTCTTCGAGCACCGTGAGAATCAAGTTGATGCCGAACTTGAGGTGCAGGCTCTCATCGCGCACGATCCAGTCAACGAGCGAGCCGAAGTTGCGCAGCAGGTTGCGCTGGCGGAACGACAGGGCGACCATGAAGCCCGAGTAGAACCAGATGCCCTCGAGAATCACGTTGTAGGCGACGAGGTTGCGGATGAAGTCTTGCTTGCCCTCGGTCGTCGTGATGTCGAGCGTGTCTTCCGTCATGCGACGAATGAACTTGACCTCGAACTCTTCTTTACGCGCCATCGACGGCACGTCGACGTGGCTGTCATAAGCGGCAGCACGGTCGATCGGGAAGGTCTCGAGCACGTACTCGAAGCTCATGCAGTGGTTCGCTTCTTCCCACATCTGCTTCGCGAGGTAGAGGTGCGCCTCGGGAGCCTTGACGTAGGGGTACACGCCGAAGGCGAGCGCCTTGTTGACGAGCAGCTCATTCGGGTTGAAGTACGACATCAGGAAGGTGATGGCGTGACGCTCTTCGTCACTCATCTTCTTGAAGTCGGCGATGTCTTCACCGAGCTGAATCTCGTTGGGGAACCAGGTGTTGGCAACTGCCTGGTCGTAAAGGTCCATAGCCCACTTGTACGTGACCGGCTTGAGCAGCAGGCCCTCTTGGATTCCGGTTCCGAGGATTCCCATGATCGTTTCGCGCTTTCTGATGTGTGGTGCGGGATTGAGAGGTGTGTGGGGTGGATGGTACGAGCGCTGCCTACTGGCAGCTCTCGCACTGCAACTCGTCCATCGGGTCGATCGGAACCTCGTAGGTGAACGATGTGGAGCTGGTGGTGCTGGTCTGGTTCGCGCGCATGAGGACTACTCCCCCGCCTTCACGGCGCCGCCGAAGCCGAAGCCTTTGCGGGGCGCGACGCCAGCAGGCGTCGCGCTGGCGCTTGCGCCAGTGTCGGCAGATGCGCCAGCACTGACCGCAGAGCCGAAGCCCTTCTTCGCCGCGCTGCTGGTGTCAGCGTTGATCTCTTCGGCCTTGTTGACCTTGACGGTCGACTGCTCGGCCGTGTGGCGCGGCTTCATGTGCAGGTAGTAGGTCGTCTTCACGCCCTTCTTCCACGCCGAAGAGTAGATGTCGATCATTTCGTCGACATCGCGCGTTTCGAGGTACATGTTGCGGCTGATGGCCTGGTCGATCCACTTCTGGGCACGCGCCGCCACCTCAAGGAAGGCGTAGGGCGAGAGCTGGAAGCTCGTCTTGAACGTGGCCTTGATGTCATCCGGAATCGCCGAGATGCCCTGAATGTCACCCTGGCTGCGCAGAATGTCTTCGCGCACGCGCTCCCACAGACCGTGAACCTGCAGCGCGTTCACGAGGTTGCGGTTGACCTCGAGGAACTTGCCCGAGCTCGTCGAGCGGCTGAAGATCTGCGAGAACTGCGGGTCGAGGCCCGGCGTGGTTCCGGCAACGAGTCCAATGGATGCCGTCGGCGCGATGGCCATGAGCGTCGCGTTGCGCATGCCGCCCTTGACCTTCGCGCGCAGGGCATCCCAGTCGAGACGAGTCGTGCGGTTGACCTGCACCTCGATGCCACGGTCGGCCTCGGTGAGGTCGATCGTGTCGAGCGGCACGAGGCCCTGCGACCAGCGGCTGCCCCCGAAGTTGGCGTACGAGCCACGCTCTTTCGCGAGCTCGGTCGACTCGTCGATGGCCGCGTACGAGACGTGCTCCATGATTTCGTCGATGAGGTCGAACGACTCTTCGGAGTCGTACGAGTAGCCCAGGCGCTCGACGATGTCGGTGAAGCCCATGACGCCGAGGCCGATGGCGCGGTTGTTCTGGTTGGCGTGGTCGGCCTCGTCAACGCTCGACACCGTGATGTCAATGAGGTTGTCGAGCTGACGCACCGCGAGGCGAGCGCTCTCGTCGATCTTCGCCCAGTCGATGGCGGCACGGCCGTGCGCACCGTCAATGAAGTGCTGCGAGAGGTTGATCGAGGCGAGGTTGCAGACCGAGATGTTGTCGCGGTCTTGCGGCAGGCAAATCTCGGTGCAGAGGTTCGAGAGGTGGATCGTGCCCGTGTTGTTGTTGATGGCGCGGTTGTTGATCGTGTCTTTCCACGTCAGCCACGGGTGGCTCGTCGACTGCAGCGAGATGAGGATCTGCTTGAACTGCTCGCGCGCCCCCATCTTCTTGAACATGTGCATTTCGCCGCGCTCGGCCATCGCCACGTACTCGGCGTAGCGCTTCGAGAACTCTTTGCCGTACAGCTCGTTGAGGTCAGAGACCTCGAGCGGGTCGAAGAGGTACCAGTCGTCGTCGTTCTGCACGCGCTTCATGAACTCGTCGCTGATCCACACGGCGGTGTTGGCCGTGCGGGTGCGGCGGTAGGGGTCACCCGAGTTCTGACGCAGGTCAAGGAACTCGGGGAAGTCCATGTGCCAGTTCTCCATGTAGAAGCACAGGGCACCGAACTTCTTGCCACCACGGCTCACGGCGCGCAGCACCGAGTCGATCGTGTGCATGAACGGAATCGGCCCGGTCGAAGTCGTGTTGTTAGAACGGATGGGCGAACCCTGGGCGCGCAACTTGGTCACGGCCAGGCCGATGCCGCCCGTGCCCTTGGTGAGCCACATGACGTCGCGCACGCTCTTGGCGATGTGCTCGATGTCGTCTTGCATCTCCATGACGAAGCAGTTCGAGAGCTGGGGGTAGCTCGTGCCCGCGTTGACGAGAGTGGAGCCCGCGGCGAGGTACTCGAGCTTCGACATCTTCTCGTAGAAGGCGATGGCGTGCTTGGTGGGCTCGGCCTCGTTGAGCGAGAGGCCCATGGCCACGCGCATCCAGAAGTATTGAGGGGTTTCGAGCGGCTCGCCGTTGCGTGCCTTGATGCCGTAGCGGTTGTTGAGCGTCACGACACCGATGTACTTGAGCAGTTCGTCGTGCGCGGGGTTGAGCACGTCAGCGAGGGCGTCGAGGTCGAACAGGTCGGGGAAGCGCGAGTCGAGCAGGGCCTCGTCGACACCCTGACGGATGTAGCCAGCGAAGTGGGCGCGGTGCAGCTCGCGCAACTCTGCTTCATTCTCGTAGTCACCGAGCACGCGCTTGTAGATGGTCTTGAGCAGCAGGCGGGCGGCCACGACGTCGAACGCCGGGTCGTCTTTCACGTTCTGCAGCGCAACCTGAATGACGGCTTCGTCGAGCTGCTGGGTCGAGATGCCATCGAAGAGCGTGAGCTCGAGCTCGCTCGCGATTTGCGTCACCCACGCGACCTGGTCGGGCAGGCCCTCAGCCGCGCGCTCGATCGCCAGGTTGATCTTGTTGGCGTCGTACGGTTCACGGCTTCCATCGCGCTTCACAACGGTGATGCTCACGTGCCCACTCTCCCTCGTGCGCCGTCGTCGGCGCGTGTCTCTCGCATGCGGCTCACGCCGCGGAATTGTCAGAAAAAGCCCGGAATTCCGGGCTAACCGCGGTGTTCCCCTCGCGCGGTCTCATCACTATATATCGGGGGTCTGACAAAGTTCACACCCTAGATGTAGTGGGCGTGTCGTCCACAGTTGTGCATAAGTTGCGCGACTTATACACAGCCTGTGGGCAAGCACCGACACGCCGGTGAGTGCCGCGAAAACGCCGTGAATCGGGCGCACACGCGGTGCATCCGTGCAAAAAAGTGCGCCCGAGGCGGCGTGACGCGCACGCCGTAGGCTGAAGACCTTGTGAGTGGATACATCGACCTGCTGAAGACGCCCGGCGTCGCGCGCATCATTTCTGCGCAGCTGACCGCCCGGCTGCCCTCGGGCATGATCTCGCTCGCCTTTCTCATTCACATCGAGAAGATCTTCGACTCGTATGGCGCCGCGGGGCTCGTGCTCGCGGCGACGAGCGTGGGCCAGGCCATTGCCGGGCCCTTGACGAGCCGGTGGATGGGCAAACTGGGCATGCGGCCCGTGCTCATTGCCACACTCATCGTGTGCAGCACGGGCATCGGGCTCATCGCGTTCGCCCTGATGCCGCTGTGGGCCTACATGATCACGGGGTTCGTCGTCGGCATCTCGACCCCGCCGATTCAGCCGGCCGTGCGCACGATCTACCCCAAGATGGTGACGGGCAAGCAGCTCACTCCCCTCTTCTCGCTCGACGCCTCGGCTCAAGAGATCATCTGGATCATGGGGCCGTTCTTCACGGTGCTGCTCGCGACGCAAGTGTCGAGCGTCGTGGCGATCGCGGTGGCCGGGGTATTCCTCGTGGGCGGGGGCATCTGGTTTATCGCGAGCCCCGAGGTGGGCAAAGTGCGTATTCCGCCGAGTCGGCGCCGTATCGGCGTCGTGCTCAAGAACCGTGCCGTGCTGCTCGCGACGGTGTGCGGCTTTCTACTCATCGGTTCGGCCGCCTCGATCGAGGTGGGCATCGTTGCCGTGTTCGGCGAGGGTGGCACCGAAGCGGGCATCTTGTTCGGCATCTGGGCTGTCGCCTCGCTCATCGGCGGCCTCTCGATGGGGCACTTGCCGATCGGCCCATGGGCTCTCGCCCGCCGCTTCGCGATCGTCGTCGTCGGGATGGCCGCCGCGCCGTTCTCGCTCGATTTTTGGTGGCTCGCTCTCGCGCTCGCCATCGCCGGCATTGGCATTGCGCCCGTGCTCGCCGTGATGTTTGCGATCGTCTCGGCGAGCGTCAAGTTCAGTGACACGGCCGAGGCCTATGGCTGGTTGGGCACGGGGCAACTGATTGGTGCGGCGCTCGGATCAGCCATCGCCGGCTTTCTCATCGACGGCATCGGGCCGATCGGTGGCATCTATGCGGCGCTCGCGTTCGCGGTCGTCGGCACGCTCATCGCTGTGCTGTTTCGCGGGTGGCACCCCGACTTGCGCGGGCGCGACCCCAGCCCACTGCCCGACACCGAACCCGTGCAGGTCGTCAGCTAGAGCCCCCTGCCGCGTCTAGGCGCGCAGCGGCCGCAGCACCTCGGCATAGCGCGCGAGCGCGTCGATCATGCGCGCGAGCACGGCGTCATTCTTCTCGATGGGCGTGAACACGCCGTCGACGACGTGCGCCTGCGGCCCGTTGATGGCGACGTCGACGGGAACCCGCACGAGGCCGATCGTCGTGAGCACCTGATCGAGAGCAGCAGCACCGCGCAGCCCGCCGGATGCTCCGCCGTAGCTCACGATGCCCACGGGCTTGCCCTGCCACTCGTGCGCGAGAAAGTCGAGCGCGTTCTTGAGCGCGGGGCTGTAGCTGTGGTTGTACTCGGGGCTCACGAGCAGCACGGCCTCGGCCTGCTCAACGCGCGCGCTCCACGCGATCGTGTGGGGCTTCGTGTAAGCACGCTTGCCGGGGTGCTCGGGTTCATCCATGAACGGCAGGGCGAGCTCGACGAGGTCGACGAGGTCGACCTCGTGCCCCGCCGCCGTGACGCGGTCGTTCACCCACTGGGCGATGGGCAGGCCGATGCGGCCGGGGCGAACAGAGCCGATGATGATCATGATGCGCGTCATGCTCTCGGCAACCCGCGTGCCGCGCATTCGATTCCCGCGCACAGCAGATTCGCGGCGCGAGCTCGGCTCGCCGCGGCGCAGGGCTACGCTCGTGCGCATGAGCACCGTCACGCTTCCCCGTTGGCACTGGGGTGACCCGTCGAGCCCGCACCGTGCCCTCATCGTGCACGGATTGGGGTCATCCGCCCACAGCACGTGGCTACTCAGTGAGGCGCTCGCTGACGCGGGGTGGTCGGCGACGGCCGTTGATCTGCGGGGGCACGGTGACGCGCCGCGGGCATCCCGATACCGCATCGACGACATCGCGGCCGACCTGCTCGGCACGCAGCCGAACGGCGACGGCGCGTGGGGTCTCGTGGTGGGGCACTCGATCGGCGGGGCCGCTGCGGCGCAGGCCGCCGGTACCGATGCGAGCTTCACGGAACGACTTGTATTGCTCGACCCCGCGCTCGTCGTCGACGAGCCGAGCCGCGCGACCGTGCTCGCGGGCCAACTCGCGAACCACGATGGCGCGACCATCGCGAGCATTGCCGAGCAGTATCCGCGCTGGCACCCGCTCGACGTCGAGCTTCGCGTGCGCTCGGCGAAAGCCGCGTCGCGATTCGCGCTCGAACGCATGGTGCGCGACAACCATGACTGGGATGTCACGGCGTTTGTACCGCATATCGCTGCGCCCACGCTCGTCATCGCTGCCGACCCCGACCACGGAGCGATGTTTGTCGGCGAGCTCGCTGAGCGCGTGCTCGCCATGAACCCGCTCCTCGAGCACGTCGTCATCGCGGGTGCTGGCCACAGCCTGCATCGCGATGATCCCGAGGCGACAGTGCGCGCGCTGCTCGACTGGCTGCGCGCGGGCGATACGCCCTAGCGCTTCCAGTAGCCCTTGACCACGGCGCGCTCGACGTCGATGCCCCACGCGCCGAGCACGGCGCGCGCGGGCGACACGAGCGACTGCTCGCCACACGCGAACACGAAGCGCTCGAGCGGGTCGGTTGGGGCGGGCAGCGCCTGCAGGGCGGCGGCGAGCGCGGCGCTCGGGGCAGAATCCGGTTCGAGGATGCTCACGCGCAACCCCGCCGGCGGCTCAATGCCCAGCAATGCGAGGTCGAACCGGGTCTCGAGCAGCAGCTCGCCCGTGATGCTCGGGCCGAGCATCCGCAGGTAACGGCGCACGGCGGGCAGGGCACTGTCGTCGCCCGCGAGCACGACTTCGCCGGGTGCGCCGGACAGCACGACCGAACCCTTGGGCCCCATGACAACCGCGGGCGACCCGAGCGGCGCGCGCGCCGCCCACGGGCCGATGAGCCCGCCGCCAGCGACACCGTGCACGAGCACGTCGAGGTCGAGCCACCCCTCGTCGACCGAGTGCTCGACGACGGTTTCGGTGCGGCTTTCGCCGAACGGCTCACCCGTGGGGCCGAGGGCCACCTCGCCGCCCTCGGGTGACACGACGACGCGCACGTGGTCTCCCCCACCGGGTGCGATGAACCCGGCGAGTTCGCCGGGCCGCGCCTCGACGAGTCGCACGCGCACGAAGCTGTCGTCGCCCGCCGTCGCGAGCACCGTGCGCGCGGCGAGCACGAGGTGCCGCACCGCGGGCGGAAAGGGATGGCGGGCGAGCGAGTAGGGCACGGCGGCTCGATTCAGGCGGCCGGCACAACCGGCATGGTGCCGGTGACGGGCGGCGGGGCATCCCCGTTGTCAATGTCTTCGGGGTTGGGCAGCGTCATCAAGAAGCGATACCCGATGAGGCCGAGCACGGTGATGCCGGCGCCGCCGACGATCCACGGCACCGTGAGGTCGATGAGGGCGAGCGCGCCGCCGATGAGCGAGCCGATGGGCATCGTGCCCCACAACAGCGTGCGCCACGTGCCGTGCACGCGGCCGAGCAGCCGGCCGGGAATGATCGCCTGACGGAACGACATGATGAGCACGTTCCACACGGTCGTGACGACTGCGCCCAAGCCAAAGAGGATGAGCGCCGCAACGGGCGTCGGCAGCAGCCCCGTCAGCAAGACGAGGATGCCCGCGAGCAGATTCGCCGCCGCCATCACGGGCCCGAGCCCGAAGCGGCGGGCCAGGCGAGAGGCGATGACCGAGCCGAGCAAGCCCCCGATGGCACCGGAGAGCAAGAACAGTCCGAAAGCCGCTTCGGGCACCGCGAGCGTGTCGAGCACGAAGAGCACGAGCGTCGCCCCTGAGGCCGAGAACAAGATCGCCACGGGGATGCTGAAGAACCACAGCGTGCGCAACATGCGGTTGCCCATGATGAAGTGCCAACCGTCGACGAGTTGGCGGCGGAAGGGCACGACCTCGGCGACCTCACCGGTCGCGACCGCCGCATGGAACTGTCGGCCCGAGGCCACGGCGGGCAACAGCACGGCGAGCAGCGCCGCGAGGCCGAAGGCCGCCACGAGCCCGCCAATGGGGATGAGAACGGCCACGGCAAAGAGGGCCGACGTAATCGGTGCGGCGGCAAAGTTCTGCACGACGAGCTCGGCGCCTTCGATGCGCGCGTTGGCGCGCGGCAGATCTTTCTTCGGCACGACGCTCGGCACGACCGCGCGAATGGCCCCGTCATAGAGCGTCTCGCACACCCCATAGATGAAGATCACGAGGTAGAGCCACCAGATGGTGAGCGCGTTCATCGCCACGAGCACGACGAGCACGACGGCGAGCGCCGTGCGCACTCCGGCCGCGAGGGCCAGGGCCTGGCGGCGATCCATGCGGTCAACGAGCACGCCCGAGGGCACCGCGAAGAACAGCCACGGCAGCATGGCGACAGCGCCGATTCCCGCGATGAGCAGGGGGTCGTCGGTCAACCGCGCCGCGAGCAACGGAGACGCCGTGCGCGCGATACCGTCACCCAAGCTCGACGCAAGGTTGGCGGTAAAGACCGTCGCGAACGTGCGGCCGAGTCCCTTTCGACCGGATGCCGTGCCGTCGCTCGCCGTCACCGCGTGCTCGCTACCACCGGCCGTGAACGGATGCGCGAATACGGCGGTCGTAGAGCTCCACCACGCGAGCGTGGAACTCGGCGCCGAGCTCAGCAACCTCGCCCGCGGCAGCGTTGGCGCGCGCTTGTTCGGCCGACCGCGCCCCTGGAATAACCGTGCTCACGCCGGGCAGTTGCGCGAGCCACGCGAGCGCGGCGGTGGCCGGCTGCAGGCCGTGCTCGGCGGCGAGCGCCGAGAATTCGACGGCTGCCTCAACGCCCGTGGCGTAGTCGACGCCCGAGAAGGTCTCGCCCTGGTCGAAGTGCGAACCGTCGCGGTTGTACGTGCGGTGGTCGTTCTCGGCGAAGACGGTGTCGGCCGTGTAGCGGCCGCTCAGCAGTCCCGAGGCGAGCGGCACGCGCGCGATGATGCCCACGCCCGCGGCGATCGCGGCGGGCAGCACCGCGTCGAGGGGCTTGAGGCGGAAGGCGTTGAGCACGATCTGCACGCTTGCCACATTCGGGCGCGCGATCGCCGTGAGCGCTTCGGCCGACGTCTCGACGCTCACGCCGTAGTTCGCCATGACGCCCTCGTCGACCAACTGGTCGAGGTCGTCGTAGACGCGGTCGATCGAATAGACGGGAGTGGGCGGGCAGTGCAACTGCACGAGATCGAGAGTGTCGACCCCGAGGTTGCGACGGCTGCGGTCGCTCCAGGCTCTGAAGTTCTCGGTCGAATAGTTCTCGACCGTTTGCGGCACGCGGCGGCCCATCTTCGTGGCGACGAATACCTTCGCGTCGGGGCGCTGCTTGAGGTAAGTGGCGATGAGTTGCTCGCTGCGGCCATCACCGTAGGCGTCAGCAGTGTCGAACATCGTGACGCCCGACTCGACGGCGGCGTCGAGCACGGCGTGAGCATCCGCCTCGCTCACGTCACCCCAGTCGGCACCGAGCTGCCAGGTGCCGAGGCCGATGGAGGAAACAGCCGCGCCGGTGCGACCGAGAATCGAGGTCTTCATGGGCCCAGCCTATTCTCCGCTCGAGGCCGCCCACGGCGCGGGCGGCGCCTCGATCACGCGTGCGACGGCCTTCGCGAGCGTGGGCCGCATGATGTGGGCGACGCCCGACACCCGCGTGGCGCGCACGTGCCGCAACTGCTGCACGATCGCGAGGCCGCCCGGAGCAAGAAAGGGGTCGAGCGCGCCGTAGACGAGATCAATCGGCACCCGTACGCGAGAGAGATCGGCGAGGGTCGTCTGCGACTCGATCGCGTTTTGCAGCGAGAGCATGAACGGCACCCAGTTCTGCTCGGTCAGGTCGAGCACGTTCTTGATGGGCGCGATTGCCGCGAGGGCCGCCGCCGTTCGCTGGGTAAACCGAGGATTCGAGCGCAAATACTCGTAGACCGAGAAGTAGGCGCCCATGCTCGCGCGGTCGAGGGGATCGCCCAACACCGCGGGCGGCAAGTAAATGGGCGAACTCACGAGCACGAGCCGATCGAGCTGCCGGTGGTGGGTCACCGCATAGCGCGCCGCAATGAGACTGCCGAGCGAGTGGCCCACGAGGGTGAAGGGCTCGCGCAGGCCCAGACTGCGAATCGTGCGGTCAAGCGCCGCCGCGTGCTCATCGAGTGTGTAGGTCGCCCCCTCGGGCTGCGGGGAATCCCCAAACCCGAGAATGTCGATCGTGATGCACCGATGGGTCGACTCGAGCAGAGGCACGAGGTGGTGAAACGTCACCGACGACGAGGCGATGCCGTGGATCATGACGACGACCGGGCCCGAACCTGTATCGCGCGTGATCGACAAGAGTGGGGCATCCGCCCGCCACCATCGCCACCATGCCATGCGCTGAGTATGGCCCATGCGCTGCACGAGGGCAGAAAAGAAGGGGGCCGGCTGAGCCGACCCCCTCACCTCCGCGTCCACCCCTAGTCGCGTCGGAATGATTTGACTGTACGGCTCACGCAACACATGAAACGTGCTTCCCGCCAGTCGCTGTAGGTTCTCTCGGCTAGGGCACAGCGTCGTGCAAGCAAGTGCGCAGGTCACAATCGCGTTGCAGCCCAAAACGTTGGGTGGTGGGCACGAGTTCGTCGGGTCTAGCGTGAGCGCCATGCGCACCCCACGACTGCTCTCGACGATTCCGGCCCTCGCCCTCGCGGCTCTGTTGCTGAGTGGATGCGCGGCCGCCGGCAGCCAAGAATCCGCGAGCGACTCTGACCGCATGCCGGGGCTCGGCGCGCCCGAGTCGCTCGAATCAGAAGCGGTCGGCGGCTCATCGAGCGGCGATCTCGCCAGCCCGGTCAGCGACGACAACCGCGCCGTCATCACGAGCGGATCGCTCTATCTCACCGTCGAAGCGCCCTCTGAGGCCGCGACGGAAGCGGTCTCGATCGTCGAGGCCGCGGGCGGGCGCGTCGACGGCCGTCAAGAGTTTGCGCCGCGCACGTTCGGTGATGCGAAGGATGCGGGCGGCGCTGAACTGCTGCTGCGCATTCCCGCCTACCGCCTGACGGCAACACTCGAGAAGCTCAAGGCCCTCGGCGAGCTCGAAGAACTGCAATTGAGCTCGACCGACGTGACGCGCGAGGTGCAAGACATCGACGCCCGCGCCACGGCGCTGCGCTCGTCGATCACCCGATTGCTCGCCCTGCAAGATGCGGCCGACACCGTTGACGACCTGATCGACCTCGAGTCGGCGATTAGCCAGCGGCAGGCAGAACTCGAGAGCCTCGAATCGCAGCAGCGCTACTACGCCGACCAGGTGGGGCTCTCGACCCTCACCCTCACGCTCGGCTCAGAAGAAGTGGCCCCCGTCGACGAACCCGACACGTTCCTCAGCGGGCTGCTCGCTGGCTGGCAAGCGCTCGTGACGTTCGGCTCGGGACTGCTCGTCATCGTGGGCGTGCTGCTGCCGTGGCTCGTGACGTTCGCCCTCATCGGAGTCGTCGTGCTCGTGATCGTGCGCGCGATTGTGAAGCGCCACCAGGCCAACGAACGGGCTGCCGAAGCGCACGCAGCGACCGGCACGCCCGCGAGCTAGCGGGCCAGTCACACGACACGAGCGCGATCGAGCGCGCGCGATGAGTCGATGATGACAACGATGTCAATCACGGTGTCGCCGTGCTCGATAATGGACTCGTGACTGCGCCGTTCGACGTGACTCTGTCTGCAGAGCATCCGTTTCGCGGTCTCGCGCGCGCCCTAGCCCCGGCCCGGCCACGCATCGCCGCCGCCGTCGTGTTCTTCTTCATCAAAGACAGCCCCAACTGGGTGCTGCCCGTCATTACGGCGGCCGTTGTCGACACCCTCGTGCGCGGCGGAACCCCGGGCGACCTCATCGCTCTCGGTGCCGGCGCCGTGCTGCTCATCGCCGCCAACTACCCGGCCAACGTCGCGTGGGTCACGCTGTTTTTCAGCACCGTGCGTGATCTCGCGGTCTCGCTGCGCAACGCTCTCGCCCACCGCCTGCAAGAGCTCTCGATCGGATACCACTCACGCTCAAGCTCGTCGGTGATTCAGACCAAGGTGGTGCGCGACGTCGAGAACGTCGAGCTCATGCTGCAGCAGGGCGTCGGCCCCATGCTGAGTGCCCTCGGCATCGTGACCGGGGCGACCGTCGTGCTCGCGGTGCAAGTGCCCGCGTCGCTCATTGCGTTCGCTGTGCTGGTGCCGGCCAGCGCCGGACTCATCCGGTGGATTCGCGTGCGATCTGACCGCCGAAACGAACGCTTTCGGCGCGACATCGAACACCTCTCGAAGCAAGTGGGCGAGATGGCCACCCTGTTGCCGATCACGCGCGCCCACGCTCTCGAAGCGACGGCGGCCGACCGAGTCGTGCAGAGCGCGCGGGCCGTGCGCGAGTCGGGCTTCAGCCTCGACCTCGTCAACGGCAAGTTCGGCGCGATGGCGTGGGTGACGTTTCAGATCATCACGGTCGGATGCCTCGTGGGCGCGGCACTCGTGTCGATTCTGGGCATCTTGCCGATCACGCCGGGCCAGGTCGTGCTGCTCAGCACCTACTTCGTCATGATGACCAATTCGCTCGTCATCATCATGGGTCTCGCGCCGATCGTGACGCGCGGCCGCGAGTCGCTCAAGTCGATCGCCGAGATTCTCGAAGAGCCCGACATTGAGCGCAACGCGGGCAAGCCCGCCATCGACGCGGTCGCGGGGCGCCTCGAGTTCGCCTCGGTCGGACTGCGATACCCCGGTGAGTCGAGCAACGCGCTCACCACCATTGACCTCGTCATTGAGGCGGGCGAAACGGTGGCCTTCGTGGGCCCATCGGGCTCGGGAAAGTCGACGATGGTGAACCTGGCCCTCGGCTTCGTGAGGCCCACCGAGGGCGTTGTCAGCATCGACGGCATCAACATGGAAACGCTCGACCTGCGCACGATGCGCCGATTCGTCTCGGTCGTGCCGCAAGAGTCGGTGCTCTTTGCGGGCACGATTCGCGACAACATCACCTACGGCCTCACCGCGGTCGACGATGGCGCGGTTGCGCAGGCCCTCACCGACGCCAACGCGGCCGAGTTCGTCGATCGCTTGCCCCATGGGTGGGACACCGTCGTGGGCGAACGCGGAACTCGGCTATCGGGTGGGCAGCGGCAGCGCCTGTCGATTGCGCGTGCGCTCATTCGTAACCCGCGCATCCTGCTGCTCGATGAGGCGACGTCGGCCCTCGATGGTGAGTCAGAAGCGCTCGTGCACGAGGCGCTCACGCGCCTCATGCGCGATCGCACGACCCTGATCGTGGCGCACCGCTTGTCGACCGTGCGCTCGGCTGACCGCATTGTCGTACTCGACCGCGGTCGCATCGTCGAGGTGGGTTCGCACGATGCGTTGCTAGGCCACGACGGGCCGTATGCCCGACTCGTCCGCGCTCAAAGCTCGTAAAGAGCGCGCGGCACCTCAGGGGGTGAAGAGGTGCGAGCGCCGCAACGTCACGCTCGTCGACAGCACGATGTTCTCGAGCGGGCCCGTCATCTCGTCGAGCCGACGGAAGGCGAGATTCGCAGCGACGCGACCCATGTCGACGGGTGAGTGCGCGACGACGCTAATGCCGAGCGCCTCGGCAAAGTCGAAGTCGTCGAAGCCCACGAGCGCCGTGGAGGTGCCGCGCGCCGCGATCGCACGGTGCACACCGATGGCGGCACGGTTGTTGCCCGCGAAGATCGCCGTAGGCGGCTCACTACTGTCGAGCAATTGCAGCGTCGACTGGGCCGCGGTTTCGACGCTCGGCGCATCGGTGCGCACGATCGATTCGTCAATCGGGATGCCCGCACCGCCCAGCGCGTCGCGATAGCCTCGCGCGCGCTCGCCGTGGGTGTAGAGCGACTCTGAGCTACCGACAAAGGCGATGCGTCGGTGGCCGGCGTCGATGAGGGCGCGCGTGCCGTCTCGGGCACCCGTGCGGTTGTCGAAGACGACAACGTCGCTCGCGGCGTGCGAGAGCGGGCGGTCGACGGCGATGATGGGCGTGCCGAGCTGACGCTCGCCCTCGAGGTAGGCGTGGTCTTCAGCAATGGGCACGAGCAACAGTGCTTGCACGCGCCGTTCGAGCATGCTTGTCACGGTCGGCCGCTCTCGCTTCGGATCGTCGTCAGACGCCGCCATGACGAGCGTCAATCCGCGATCCGACGCGGTCTGGCTGATGCCCGCGGCAACAAGCGCATAGAACGGGTTCGTCAGGTCACCAATGACGAAGCCAATGGTTGTCGCGACGCCACCATTGCGCAGATCGCGGGCAATCGCATTGGGGCGAAACCGCAGCGCGGTGGCCGCGTCGAGCACTTTCGTGCGCGTGGAGTCTTTGACATTCGGGCTGTTGGTGAGCACGCGAGACGCCGTCTTGAGGCTCACGCCCGCGAGCCTCGCCACGTCAGAAATTGTGGCGCGCGATGAGCCGGGGCGAGCGGGCTTGTCGCGCGGAATGTCCACGTTGGTCACGCGGCAACACTACTCGGATACACCGAAAGTGTGGGCCTCAATCGCGGTCTGAACGATCACCCTTCGACAAATTGACAACGTGAGTCAAGAATGTCAGGATGATCGCAGGTCCACTCGAGAAGGAGTTCCATGTCTGCACGGTGGTCGACGACGACCCCGCCGGCCCGTCTCGGTGTGACGCGCGTGCGAGCGCGAAAGGTTGACGCATGATCGTCGGAATTGAGTCGGGCGGCACGAAGACGCTGTGCGCCATCGCTGACTCCCACGACGCCGCCACGCCCATTCGGGTTGAGCGCATTCCGACGACGACCCCGGCCGAAACGTTCGGGCGTATCAACTCCGTCATCGCCGAGACACTCGGCACCGAGTTGCCCGAAGCCGTGGGCATCGCCTCGTTCGGCCCCCTCAACACGAATCCCGATGATGAGCACTACGGCTGGATCACAGGCACCACCAAGCCCGGTTGGGCCTTCACCGATGTGCTGCGTCACCTCGGCACGGGCGACGCCCCGCACGCCTTTGTCACCGACGTGACCGGCTCGGCGATGGGCGAGGCCACGTGGGGTGCCGCGCGCGGAGTCGAGCGCGTGGCCTACGCAACCGTCGGTACAGGCATCGGCGTCGGCTTCGTCGCCGGCGACCACGTCTTGGGCGGCAACGGCTTTCCTGAAATGGGCAACATTCTCGTGCGCCGCCACCCGCGCGATGACTTCGAAGGCAGCTGCCCGTTTCACGGCGACTGCGTCGAAGGTCTTGCCTCGGGCCCCTCGGTCATCGCCCGCTGGGGAGCGAGCGGATCAGAACTCTCGGCCCCCGATCGCGAGGCCATGACCGAGATCGTCGGCTACTACGTGGCCCAACTGATCTCGATCGTCACCTACACGCTCGGGGCCGAGCGCGTGGTGCTCGGCGGTGGCGTTATGCACACCCCCGGTCTGCTCGACTCGGTGCGCTGGCAGTTCGACCGCATCATCGGCGGCCCCGGTGCCGGGCACGGCCTCACTCAAGACTCGACGGAGTACATCGTCGCCCCCGCACTCGGCGAGCGCTCGGGCGTGCTGGGCGCGCTCGCACTCGCGCAGCGCACCCTCGCTGCGCAGTCGCCGCTCCCGGCCGCGTAGGCCGCATGAGGCCGGTCGGCCGCGTCAGGCGGTGAGACTGGCCTACGCGACCGCGGCGTCAGTGGCGAGGGCCGCGCGATACGCCTCGCGGACAACCTGCTCACCCGGCTTGGCGTACATGCAGTAGTCGGTGTTGAGCGCAGCATCCGTCGGCGAATAGAGCTCGGCGGGCCAGTCCCAGAGGGCGACGCCCGTGACCCAGCTGCGCCCGGTGCACGCGCTCAGCATCTCGCCGAGGTAGCGCGCTTGAGCGTCGCCCGAGGGCTCGCCCTCGAGGGTCCAGTCGTTGGGGCGCGCGGGCGACGTGTCGCGTGAAGGGCAGCCCGCCTCGATGAACACGAACGGCTTGCCGTGATCAAGCGCAACCGCCTCAACGCGATCAAGTTGCGCGGGCCACTCGCCGGCCGGGTAGTAGCCCGAGGCCGAGATGACGTCGACCGCATCCCACCACGTCACGCGATCTTCTTGGTACTTGTCACAGTTGTAGGTGATGGGGCCCGAATAGACCTCGCGCACGCGCGCGATGAGCGCGCGCCACTCGGCTTCGCGGTGATCGGTCATGACCATTTCGCAGCCGACACAGAAGAGCTCGACGCCCTCTTCTTCGGCGATGCGCGCGTGCCGCACGATGAAGCCGCCATACGAGGCAAACCACTCGGCCCACGTGGGCTCGCCCGGAACATCGCGCTCAAAGAAACTGATGAACCCGCGCCACGTGCCGTTAGCGACGTTGACCACGGGCTTGAGGCTCACCTTCCAGCCCCGACGCTTTGCCTCACGGATGCCCCACCGCACCTCATCGTCGGTGAGCGTTGGCGCGGCATCGGCGTCGACGCGCGTGGACTGCGGAGTGTCTTGCAGCGTCGCGTAAGCCAGCACGATCCAGTTGGCGCCGAGCGACTCGAGGGCGTCGAGCGAGTGGCGCGCGGCGTCGGTGTTCCAGGTTCCCCGCGTGCCGACCCAACCCCACGTCATGCCGCAAAAGGGTTCGGCGAAGGCGCTGAGGTCGGGCGACGTCATGCCGAGGCCCCCGCGACGAGCTCGTTGGCGGTGCGCACGGGGCTCGTGTCGCGAAGCGCGTCAGCGGGCACGCCCGCCGGGAGCCGCACCGGAATCGTCACGGTCTCACCGGGCAATAAGGTCACCAGGCCCGCGAGCGCTCGCGCCTCGGGGTGCACGCGGTCGACCTCGAGGACGAGGTCGCGCACGAGCACCTCGCTCGAGATCGAGACCGAGACAGTGCGGTGGGCGTGACCGTCGGCGGGGGCATCCGTCACCGCGATCTGCAGTTCGGGCACGGTCAGCGGCTGATCGCGGTACTCGGCGAAGAACCATAGGCCGCGCTCCCCCGCCCACTCGGCGACCACGAATTCGTGCGCCGGCGCTGCGGTGTGCGCAATCTCGTTGGGCACCGCGATCGACCGCGAGTCGTGGGCCGCGAGCTCGTACTCGGCCGACCACTCGGCAAGCAGCGCACCATCGACCGAGCGGCGTGTGAGGTGGAGTGTGCCGCTCGCGGCAGCACCGTGGTCATTGACGAGCGCGACACGCAGGCCGTCGCCATCGGGCTGCACCGTCACGAGCCGGTCGGCGTGCGCCGAGCGCAAGGCGTAGAGCAAGGGCTTGGGTCGACCGTTTCCGTCGATGGCCGACCACGAGGTCACGGGCCAGCAGTCATTGAGCTGCCACACGACCGTGCCCATGCAGTGCGGGCTCAGCGAGCGGTACCACTCAATCGCCGTGCGAATAGCAACGGCCTGATTGAGCTGCATGGCCCAGTGCCAGGCGCGCATCTCGTTCGGCAAACGCAGGTGCGCGATGAGGCCGTCGGTGAGTTTGACGTTGCCATCGATCGCCTTCTGGTGCACGAGCATGCCGGGCGACTCGGGCGTGAGCGGGTCATCGTGAATCGCGTCGACGAGGGTTGACCACGTGGGCGGCGATTGCCAGCCGAACTCGGCCACGAAGCGCGGCCGATAGTCGCGGTAGTGCGGGTAGTCCTTCTGGTTCCAGAGATCCCAAATGTGCATCGTGCCGTGGCTCTCGGCGTTCTGTGCCGGGCCGTCACCGCCCGCCACCGTTCCGGGCGAGTACGGGCTACCGGGTGTGTAGGCCACGTGCGGAGCGAGCTCGCGCACGATCGCCGGAAACAGCTCGTAGTAGTAGTGCGCACCCCACGTTGCTCCGTCGAGCCGGTGCTGCCAGTTCCACTCTTCGTAGCCCCAGATGTTCTCGTTGTTGCCGTTGAGAATCGCGAGCGAGGGGTGGCTCGCGAGCCGCGTGACCGCCTCGCGGGCCTCGGCCTCGATCTCAGAGCGCAACGGCTCTTCTTCGGCGTAGGCCGCGCACGCGAGCAAAAAGTCTTGCCAGACGAGGATGCCCCGCGCATCGGTCTCGGCATAGAAGTCGTCGCTCTCATAGATGCCGCCGCCCCACACGCGAATGAGGTTGAGGCCCGCAAACTCTGCCTGCTCCAGTCGGTCGGCGTAGCGCTCGCGGGTGACTCGGTGCGGAAACGCGTCGTCCGGAATCCAGTTGGCCCCGCGCACGGCGATCGGCTGTCCGTTGACCACGATCGTGAAGGGGGTGCCGTGCTCGTCGGGTTCCACGTTCAGGGCGATCGTGCGGAAGCCGAGCTCTCGGCTCCAGGTGCCGAGCGAGGCACCCGCGGCGACCGTGCGCAGCTCGACCGTGGTCGGGTAGAGCGCGGGCGAGCCGTAGCCTCGCGGCCACCAGAGGTCAGCATCCGGAACCCGCACCTCGACCTGGGCCGAGGTGCCGTGCACGGGCACGACGACCGACTGGCCGGCGAGTTGCACGACCACCTCGAGGTCGTCGTCGCGCGAACGCTCGACCTCGATCGTGAACGACGCCACGCCGTCAGCGCCCTCGACGCGCGTCGATGGCAACACGACATCGAGACGCGCGATCGACCACGTTTCGAGAGCAATGGGGCGCCAGATGCCCGAGGTCGAGGTGTCGATTCCCCAGTCCCAGCCGAACGAACACGCCATCTTGCGCAGCGCGTTGTAGGGGTGGTGGTTGACGTGCGGGCGGTAGCCGAGCGCGAGGCTCGCGGCATCGGCTGCCGGAATCGGGGCCGAGAAGTCGACGGCAATGTCGACCGAGCCCGTGGCCGAGCGCGGCACGGCAACGCGGAACGAGCGGTGCTGATTGGCGCTGCGCAGCACGACCTCGCCGTCGAGCGAGACCGTGGCGACCGTGTCGAGGCCGCCAATGACGAGGTCGACACGGTCGTGCTCGCCCTCGGGCAGCGCGGCCGTCGTGCGATAGCTCCAGTCGGTTGAGCCGATCCAGGCGTACCGGCTCTCGTTGTCGTCGAGGTACGGGTCGTCGATCTCGCCCGCCGCCAACAGGTCAGTGTGCACGACCCCCGGAACGGTGGCCGGGATGCTGCGCCCCTGCAGTGCGTCAGGAACGAGTCGCCCCGCGCGGGCGCTGAGCTGCCACCCCTCGGTCAGTTCGACACGGAAGGGGGGCACATGGGTCACTTGGTTGCTCCTGCGGTCACGCCGTTGTAGATGTATCGCTGCAAAATGATGAAGAGGATGAGGGTCGGGATGATGACGATCATCGCGCCCGCCCCGATGATCTCCCACTGCGAGCCGAACGGGCCCTTGAATCGGAACAGTGACGTCGAGATCACGCCCAACTGTGCCGACGGCATGTAGAGAAACGGGATGTAGAACTCGTTGTAGATCGCGATGCCACGAATGATCACGACCGTCGCGATCGCGGGCTTGAGCAGCGGCAGAATGATGCGCCAATAGATTCCGAATCGGCTGGCGCCATCGAGCATCGCGGCTTCATCGAGGCTCTTCGGAATCGACTGCATGAACTGGACAAAGATGTAGATCGAGATGATGTCGGTGCCCAAGAACAGGGCGATTGCCGCCCAGTGCGAGTTGAAAAGCCCGAGTTCATTGACCACCTGGAAGGTCGCAACCTGCGTCGTCACGCCAGGCACGAGAGTAGCGATCAAGAATGCCCCGAACACGAGCTTCTTGAAGCGGAAGTCGAAGCGGTCAAGCGCGTAGGCCGCCATCGTTCCGATGAGCACTGTGCCCGTTACCGAGATGAGCAAGATGAAGGTGGTGTTGGCAAAGCCCAGCAGCATCTTGCCGCTCTCGAACGCCGTAACGAAGTTGGTGAAGTTGAACCAGTTCTCCGGCGGAGTGAGCGGGCTCGTGGTCGCGTACTCTGCCGACGTCTTGAACGAGGCGAAGAGCACGACGACGAGCGGGATCAGTGCGACGGCGGCGGCCGCCACGAGCGAGAGGTACTTGCCGGTCGTCACCAAGACACGCGTGATCATGAGAGCGACACCTTCTCGTCGGGAACGATGCGCCGTTGCAGCCAGGTCGTGAGCAGAACGATCACGAGCAAGATGACGGCGAGAGCGGATGCGAGGCCAATGCCGCGGAACACAAACGCGGTTTGCACGGTCTGAATGACGAAGGTCGAGGTGCCGTTAGCACCGCCCGTCATGATGTACGGAATCTCGAAGACCGAGAGGCTGCCCGCGATCGCGAGGATGAACGAGAGCCCGATGATGCGCTTGATGCCCGGAGCGATGATGTAGCGGAACTGCTGCCAGCTGTTGGCGCCATCGAGCTCGGCTGCCTCATACAGCTCGTGCGGGATCGACTGGATCGCTCCGAGAAACAGCACGAAGTTGAGGCCCATGTAGCGCCAAATCGAGGTGGCGGCGAGTGAGATGTTCGCGATGTCGGGGTCGCCCAACCAGAAGGGCGTCTCGCTGACCCCGAACACTCCCAACAGGCTGTCAAGCGTGCCGCCCGGCTGGAAGAGGTAGAGGAACACGAACCCGATCGCGACGCCGTTGAGCAGGTAGGGGAAGAACAGCACGCCCTTGAAGAAGTTGCGAAAGCGGGTGCGGAAACTCAGCATCGTGGCGAAGTAGAGGGCGAGTGCGAGCTGCACGAACGAGGCGGCGAAGTAGTAGAGGCTGACCGCGAAGACCTGCCAGTAGCGCGGGTCAGTGAATGCCTTGATGTAGTTGTCGAGCCCGATGAACTCTTTGACGGGGTCGAGGCCGTCCCACGAGGTGAAGCTGTACCAAATCATGTTGCCGACCGGTACGTAAGTGAAGGTGATGAGCAGCACGAGGGGTGCGGCGAGGTAAAGCCACGGCTGCACCCACCGGCCCCACTTGCGTCGTTTTCGCAGAGCGGTGGGGCGGGGGGATGCTGCAGCAGAACCGTCTCCGGCGCCGTTCGCGTCGGGGGTGTCAGCAGGTGAGCTGGGGGAGGTGGTGCTTGTCACGGTGGACAATCCTCTCGGGTAACACCCCCGACGCGACGTCGCGCCGGAGACGGTAGGGCTGGTTGTTAGCCGACCTGCGCGCGGGCGTCAGCCCAGCGCTGGTTCAGCTGCTCGAAGAACGACTCCTTGTCACCATCCGCGGCTCCGCGGGCGATGTCAATGAGCTGCTGGCGGTAGATCGGGCCCCAGAGGTCGATCTCGGCCGTGTTGGCGATGTCGTTCTCGAGGCTCTCGCTGCCGGCGGGGGCCGGAGCAAGCTCGATGTACTGAACGCCGGCGGCGTCGAAGTCACCGAGCGTGTCGGGGCTGGGGCCGTCGACGAGCGGCGAGAGGCCACCCTGCGACTGCGCGTAGCCCGACTCAGCGGCGAACCACTCGATCCACGCACGAGCCGTGGCCTTGTTGTCGGAGTTGACGTTGATGGCGTTCTTGTAGTCGCCACCGATCGTCGAGTAGAAGGTTCCGTCAACCTGGTACGGGAACGGCATGTAGCCGATCTCGTCAGCCGAGCCGCCCGCGGCAACCGCGGCATCGCGCATCTGCGTGATGGCCCACGAGCCGAGAACCATGGTCGCAACCTGGCCCGAACCGATGAGCGTCTTCGACTCTTCCCAGTTGGTCGTGAGCGGGTCTTCTTCGCTCAGGCCAGCGGCGACGATGTCGTAGAGCAAGCCGTCGGTGATCTCGTAGTACTCGCCCGAGGCCCACGGGGCGTCAGACTGCGTGAGGTCGATCGACTCGTCGACGTTGCCCGTGATGCCACGGTTGCCCGACCACTGCGTGAGCGGCCATCCGTCGGCGTAGTTCGTGTAGTACGGAATCGCGTCGGTGTTGTCGGCGATCGCCTGCAGCGCGTCGAGGAACTCGTCGGGCGACGTGGGCAGTTCAGTGACGCCAGCGGCCTCCCACACGGTCTTGTTGTAGACGATGCCCTGCGCGTTGCCGGTGATCGCGACACCGTAGCCGTTGCCGTCGAACGACTTCTCTTCGACGAAGCGGTAGGTCTCGCTGAGCTCATCGATCGTGCCCAGGGGCTCGAAGAAGAGCGGGAACTGGTCGGGGGTCACCGAGTTGGGGATGAGGAGAACGTCACCGTAGTCCTCAGTGTTGAGGCGGATCGACACCTCGCCCTCGTAGTCGGTGATTGCCTCGAAGTTGACCGTGGTGCCGGGGTACGCAGCCTCAAACTCAGCCTTGTAGTCCTGGAACACGGTGTCGACGATGTCGGTGCGGTTGGTCAGAACCGTGATCTCGCCGGTGATTTCTCCGTCGGTGCCCGGGTCGGCAGGTGCCGCCGAGCATCCGGCCAGGGCCACGGCGACAACCGCCAGCCCTGCGATGTGCTTCATTGCCATCTTGTGATTCTCCCTTGGTGTCGTCGTTGACTGACGCGAGTTCGGTGGGCGCACATGCCATGGTCGACCTCGTGAAAAGTGACGTTACCCGGAATGACAACGTAAGTCAATTGTGAATTCACGGCCATCCACTAATCAACTGGCGGCATGATTCTGCGTTCAGGCGCGCTGTTCAGTCACGCTGTGTCTTTCGATGTCACGACACACGCCGGCAGCGCGGCGTGGGCACTCGAGCTAGTCGTAGACCTTCACGACGAACCAGCGAGCCGGGTCGCCCTCGTCGCGCACGTCAAGCACGCAGCTGCGACCATCGTCGGCCGTGGCCTGAAAACGCCAGCCGGTGCAGGTGCGAGGGGCCATCGCGAGGGCCTGAGCATCCACATCAAGTCGACGCCACCACGAGACGGGCTCGGTGATGACGGTGGGCTTATCGGTGACGCGCCAACGGGTTCCGGCCCAGACGAGGCGCGTGGGGCGGCCGTCGGGGTCGGCCCACACGATCGCCACGGCATCGGGCTGCGGGGTGCTTTCGGGGTCGGGAGTACTGTGAGCGCGGGCCGGCACGGCTGTCTCGCCTTCGTGGTTGCGCGCGCTCCGGCCCGGCGCAGTTCTGACGGGATGTAGTAGAACATACGTTCGAACGCCGACATTACGGGGTGCAGGCGCGACACGCCAAGCGCGGGGTCACTCCCCCATAACGACGGGCGCTCAGCCCTCGTTGAGCAGCCGCGTGAGCTCGGCGACCAGCGCCTCCGGTTGCTCAACGGGAGTCGCGTGTTGACCCGCAACGCGCACGACTCGAGCGTGCGGCACGGCGTTCGCGAGCAGCTCAGCCGCCGCAGGCTTGAGCACGTAGTCGTCTTCTCCCGCGATCGCGAGCACGGGCATGCGCAGCTCGCCGAACCGCCCCGTGACGTCGTCGGGACGAACGAGCACCGCCACCATCGCTCGCGCGACCATGAAGCGGTTGGCCACGCGCAAGCGCTCGACCATGCGGGTCGCGATCGCACTATCGTGCGCGCTCGGGTCGAAGAGAGACGGCACGATCTGACGGCCATACCAACGGGGTGCTCCGATCACGCGGAGGAGCAATTGAAGGGCAGCGAATCGAGCGCGCTCGGCCGGGGTACCCGGCTTGAGCGGAGTGTTGACGAGCGCGAGCGCGGTCACTCGCTCGGGCTCAGCGAGGGCGACCCGCAGAGAGGACATCCCGCCCCACGAGTGCCCGATTAGCGCCGCCTGCTCGATGCCAAGAGCGTTCATGATCTGGATGCTCGCGCGCGCATCCTCCCCCAGCGAGTACTGCCGGCCCGGGTCACCGCTCTCGCCGTGCCCCGGTGAATCAACGAGCACCACACGGTGAGTGGACGCGAACTGCAGCGCGATCGGGCGCCACAGCTCGCGGTCGAGAAAAATGCCGTGGCGAAAGACGATCGTCGGCTTGCCGGAGGCCCCGCTGTCGAGAACGGCAAGTTCACCAACCTCAGTGGCGATGCGGTGCTCGGTGAGTTCGGGGGTCGTAGTCATGATGGCGACGCCTCTCGGGTGGCAACTATACAAGTGTAAATACGAGAAGGCTATACAGGTGTTTAGTAAGCTGTCAACCATGACGTCGATCGAGCCGCGCACGCGCAACCGACCGGGTGAAGGTGAGCGGCTGCGCGCCGACATCATCAATGCCGCAGATGCCCTGCTCGCCGAAGCTGGCTCGAGCGACCGGCTCAGCCTGCGCGGTATTGCGCGTAGCGTCGGCATCACGGCTCCCGCCATCTACGCGCACTTTGCGACGAAAGACGAGCTGCTTGCGGCCGTGCTCGAGCGACGGTTCGGCTGGTTGGCCGACGCGCTGCGGGCGGCTGAGCCGGGCGAGGCTGACTCGGCGAGCGACCGGGCCGGCGGGTCGCACGGCGAGCAATCCGGGGCCGCGATCGAGACCGTGCGCGCGCGGGCGCGAGCATATGTGCGGTTCGGGCTTGAGCATGCGGCGCACTACGCCGCTCTGTTCGGCCCGACCGCCGATCATCTGGGCCTTGCGTACGCTGGCTCGCCCGGCGAAGCGGTGTTTGCCGAGGTACTCACGCCCGTCGCGGCCGTGTTGGCCGAGCGCGGGTCGACCGACAGCCCGCTCGATCGGGCGACCGATGTGTGGGTGGCCGTGCACGGGCTCGTTACCCTGCGCTCAAGTCAGCCCAGCTTTGTGTGGGGCGAGCTCGAGGCGCAGATCGATCGCCTCGTTGACCGCTTGCTAGCCTGACACCATGCCCCTCAGCGGAGAATACGCACCGAGCACGTCTCCCTGGGCGCGCGAGCAAGCCGAGCTCTACGAACGCACCAACGGGGTCGAGGGCAACGACTTGCGCGGTCGCCCGATCATTGTGCTCACGACGCTGGGGGCCAAGACGGGGATGCTGCGCAAGACCGCACTCATGCGCGTCGAGCACAACGGTGACTACGTCGTGGTCGCCTCGAAGGGCGGCGCACCCGACAACCCCGTGTGGCACTACAACCTGCTCGCCCACCCGCTGTGTGAACTGCACGACATGAGTGAGAAGCATGACTATCGGGCGCGCGTGCTCGAGGGCGACGAGCGCGCCCTCTGGTGGGATCGCGCGTGCGCGGTGTGGCCCGACTACGCGGCGTATCAAGAGAAAACCGAGCGGGTCATTCCGGTCTGGGTTCTCGAGCGGGTTTAGGCTGCCGGGCCACCGCGGCGCTGCAGCAGGTCTTCGGCCGCGACCCACGCGAGCATCGCGCACTTGACGCGCGCGACATACTTCGAGACTCCGCTCAGGGCAGCCGCATCGCCGAATCGCTCTTCGTCGAGGGGAGTCGCGCCGCGCGACCGCAGCGCCTCACGAAACTCCTCGATGAGCGCCGTCAGTTCATCGGGCGTCCACGCGGTGCCCTCCTCGGCCGACTCTTCGGCGAGAGTCGCGAGCAGTGACGCACTGGCTTGCGAGATCGAGCATCCGGCGCCCTCCCACGCGACCGCGTCGATGTGCGCACCATCGGCATCCCACCGCAGCGCGAGCGTGATTTCGTCGCCGCACACGGGGTTGCGCTGGTGGCTCGTCTCTTCTCCCGCATCGAGGCCTACGCCGTGCGGGTGCTTCGAGTGGTCGATGATGATCTGCTGATACAGCTGCTCGAGGCCGCTCACGACGTCGCTCCTTCACTGAGCCCAAAGAAGGGGCGGATGCTCGCCACGGCCGCGAGCGCCCGATCCACCTCGTCGGCCGTCGAGTGCACGCCGAGGCTCAGCCGCAGGCTCGCCGTGACGCCAAAGCGTCGGTGCAAAGGTTGAGCGCAGTGGTGCCCCACGCGCGCCGCGATACCCACCTCATCGAGTACCTGCCCGGCGTCGTGCGCGTGCACGCCATCGACGACGATGCTCGCGAGGCCGACGCGCGGTGCCGGGCTCGGAGCCCCGAGCACACGGATGTTCGGGATGCGCGCGAGCCCGTCGAGCATGCGCTGCGTCAGGGCGTGCTCGCTCGCGGCGATGCGGTCGAGCCCGAGTTCGCTCACGAAGCGCACGGCTTCGGCGAGCCCGATGGCTTGAGCGATGCGCGGCGTGCCGGGTTCGAAGCGCTGCGGCGAGGGCAGGTACTCGGCGCGTTCCATCGTGACGGTCGTGATCATCGAACCGCCGTAGAGGAACGGCGGCAGGGCGTTGAGCAGCTCGGCGCGGCCGTACAGCACACCGATGCCCGTGGGGCCATAGAGCTTGTGGCCGCTGAAGACGGCGATGTCGACGTCGAGTTCGCGCGGGTGCAGCGCGAGGTGCGGAGCAGCCTGGCAGGCATCGAGCACCACGAGCGCGCCCACGGCGCGCGCGAGCGGCACGAGCACGTCGAGCGGCAGAGTCGCCCCCGTCACGTTCGACACGTGCGCGAGAGCGAGCACGCGCGTGCGCTCGCCAATGAGGCGAGCTGCGGCGTCGAGGTCGAGCGTTCCGTCGTCGAGCACGGGGATGTAGCGCAGGGTCGCACCCGTGCGCGCCGCGAGTTCTTGCCACGGGATCAGGTTGGCGTGGTGCTCGAGCTCGGTCACGACGATCTCGTCGCCCGCGTGCAATCCGTATGCCGCTGCCGCCGCACTCGCACCGGCACCACGGCCGATGCTCGCCGTACCGAGGGCGTAGGCGACGAGGTTGAGTGCTTCGGTCGCGTGGCTCGTGAAGACGACCTCGTTCTCGTCGACGTCGAGAAAGGCGGCGACGGTGCGGCGGGCATCCTCATACAACTCGGTCGCCTCGCCAGCGAGCGTGTGGGCTCCGCGATGTACGGCCGCGTTCGACTCGCGGTAGAAGGCACTCTCGGCCTCGATCACGCGCGACGGCTTTTGCGCCGTGGCGGCCGAGTCGAGGTAGGCAAGCGGATGCCCGTTGACCTCACGACCGAGAATCGGAAACTGCGACCGGATGCTCGCAAGCTCGTCGCTCGTGAACGGCGCCCTCGACGCCGCTGCCGAGGCCTGCCCGGCCGACGTGGGCGAGGCAGAAGCTGCGGCAAGAGAGGTCACCCCTCCAGGGTATTCGCTGCGCCTGGTCGCGCGCCCTGCGCGGGCCGATGTTCGCTGCGCGCGCACTGCCCGTGGACGCCCGCGCAACGACATCGCGCGATCAGTCGCCGAACTCGACCTGATACACCGGAATGAGCACGATCGTGACGTACTCGGTCGATACCCCGCGCTCTTCTAGCGCGGCTTCGAGCGCCGCGGTGTCCGGCATTGGTAGGGGGCCCTCCACCGTCACGGTGAGTTCAAGGCTCGAATAGTCAATGCCCTCGAGCGTCCAGCCGGTGTCGACAAGCCAGGCGTCGACCTCCTCGTGCACGGCCGACTCGATGATCGACTTGGCGCCGATCTGAAAACTCGTGACCGAGAGCGGCAGGCCGATGATGACGAGCATCACCGCGAGCAGAATGGCGGGCTTGCGCAAGCTCGCGCGGTGTGTGCCTTCGGCGACGCCGACGGCCGACAACTTGTTGACGCCGTAGAACGACATCACGACGATGCCCGTCGCGATGATCGCAACGACGTTCGTGACGAACAGCAGCATCGCACCGGCGGCCTCGCCGAAAGCGCCCGACTCGAGAGTGAGACCCACGACCGTGAGCGGGGGCACGAGCGAGATGGCGATCGCCACGCCCGGCAGGGTGTCGGAAATGTCGCGACGCACGAGGGCAACCGAGCCGACGACGCCCGTGCCGAGCGCCGCGAGCAGATCGATGAGGCGCGGGCTCACACGACCCGCGACTTGCGAGTTCGTGGCCGCGACCACGTCGCCCGCCACGACGAGCCCGATGACAAAACCGATGGCAATCGCGACTCCCGCGCCGGCCACGACGAGCAGCAACGAGCGCACGAGGTTCGCACGATCGCCGAGCACCGTTGCCAGCATGGTCCCCTGAATCGGCCCGAGCAGGGGGGCCACAATCATGGCGCCAATGACGGCGGCCGTCGAGTCGGCCACGACGCCCGCTGAAGCAATGATCGACGACAGCACCAAGAGCATCCAGAACCGCGAATAGCGCGCCCGAGCTTCGGGGCCGTCGAAAAAGACCGACTCCCGCATTTGCAGCGGCGTAGAGAATCTCGACTCCATGGGCAGAATCTAGCCCCTGCGGGGCTCGGCGCCCATCCCTATAGTGAGAGCATGATCCGCCACATCGTGCTCTTCCGCTTGGCCGCCACCGACGAGGTGCAGCGCCGCGACGACGCCCACGGCATTGCCGAGCGGTTGCAGGCGCTCGAGACGCAGATTCCCGGCATCGTGAGCATCCGGGTCGATCGTGACCTCGGGCTCGTCGACGGCCACTGGGATGTCGCCCTCGTGTCAGAGCACGACGACAACGCGGCGCTCGAGGCCTACCAGGTGCACCCCGCGCACAAAGAGGTTGCCGCCTACATCGGCACGGTCATCACTGACCGCGCCGTCGTCGACTACTCGGTCTGACGCATGGCCACGCCGGCCGGCGATCGCGAGCCCAACCCTGTGCCCGCGGCCGACGCTGAGCTGGTCACGCCTCGCATGCCCCTGTGGATGCTCGCCGGGCCCCGCGAGCACCTCACCGTCGACCGGCTGCGGTTGCGGCTGGCGGCCTACGTCTACGGAAACATCCTGGTTCTCGCGGCCATCGTGCTCGCCACGGGTAAGTCGATCGTGGGCGGTGAAGCGGCACTGTTTGTCGCCGTGACGGCCCTCACGACCTATGTCGCGCACATCATCGCCCACACCGTCGGGCAACAACTGGGTCGCGAACGCGGCGGTCATCACGCGCACATGAAGGATGAGATGCGCGATGCCCTGCCGATTCTCTTCTCGGGCCTCGTGCCCGCGATCATTTTGCTCGTGGCAACCCTCGAGGTCGTGCCGACGCAGCTCGCTCAGCTCGCGGCAGCCCTGTGGGTCGTCGCCCGCATCGCCCTCATCGGCGTTCTCGTCGAGCGCCTCAGTGGGCGTCGCCCGACCTGGCGCACGTTCAGTGGCGGGCTCGTGCTCGCGCTGCTAAGCGGGATCATCGTCGTGCTCAAGGTGCTGTTCGCGCACTGAGTGTGCGCGGCGAGCGGTTAGCGCTGCGCGATCGCCGCGACCGTGGCGCCCGGCAGGGCGGCGAGGTACTCGCCGGTGACGAGCAGCTTGGCGCCGCGGAGTCCTGCGCCGACGATCAACGGGCCACTTGCCGCGACGGCCTCGTCGACGAGAATCGGCCAGTCACTCGGCAGGCCCAGAGGAGTCACGCCGCCGTACTGCATTCCGGTGGCCTCGATCACGGCGTCGAGGGGCGCGAACGAGGCGCGGCGGGCGTCGAGCATCCGTCGCACCGCACCGTTCACATCGATGCGATCGCTGCCCAGAATCATGCACGCGACGAGCGTGCGCGTCTCGCCGCGTTTGGCCTCGACGACGACGCAGTTGGCGCCCTGCGAGGGGTCGACCTCGTAGTGCGCGCAGAACGCGGCCGTGTCGGCGAGCTCGGCGTCTATCTCTCCGACGAGCACACGGTCATCGGGATGCGCCGCCAGAAACGCCCGCACGGGCTCGGCGAGCAAATCGGGGTGCTCCGCCGCGGGCGCAAGGGCGAGGGTGCCAAACGTCGTCATGCGAACAGTCTCGCTGATCGAACGTGTACTCGCGGCGCAGCGAATGCGCGCCGCAGCAGCGGCGGCGTGCCGTCAGCTCAGACGCCGAGCGCGGTCAATCCGCCGAACACGGCGTACGCGGGCCACACGATGGCCTGCAGCAAGCCGACGATGACACCCCAAAAGCTGCCGTCGCTCTGACCGATGAAGTAGATCGCGGCGCCGATGTAGGCGAGCAGCCCGAAGAAGCCGAGCGGTGCTGCTTGTTGCATGCCTTTGTTGGCCATGGGGTCCTCCTGTGGTGTCGTGCTCAGGGTATGGGGTGACGGCGCACGGCCGCACGGGGGTTAACCCCCGATGTAGTCGGCGAGGTGCTGGCCCGTGAGCGTCGAGCGCGCGGCGACGAGCTCGGCGGGCGTGCCCTCGAACACGACGAGCCCGCCATCGTGACCCGCGCCGGGGCCGAGGTCGATGATGTGATCGGCGTGCGCCATGACGGCCTGGTGGTGCTCGATGACGATGACTGACTTGCCGCTGTCGACGAGTCGGTCGAGCAGCCCGAGCAGGTTCTCGACGTCGGCGAGGTGCAAGCCCGTCGTGGGCTCGTCGAGCACATAGATGGCGCCCTTGTCAGCCATCTGGGTTGCGAGCTTGAGGCGTTGCCGCTCGCCGCCCGAGAGGGTCGTGAGCGGCTGGCCGAGGGTGAGGTAGCCAAGGCCCACATCGACGAGGCGGTCGAGAATGGCGTGCGCGGCCGGCAGCTTCGCCTCCCCCGCGGCGAAGAACTGCTCGGCCTCAGCGACGGGCATCGTGAGCACCTCGCTGATGTTCTTGCCGCCCAGCCGGTACTCAAGCACGGCCGCCTGAAAGCGGCGACCCTCGCACTCTTCGCACAGGGTCGAAACGGTGGCCATCGGCCCGAGGTCGGTGAAGATGAGCCCGTTACCGTTGCACGCGGGGCACGCACCCTCAGAGTTCGCGCTGAAGAGCGCGGGCTTGACCCCGTTCGCCTTCGCGAAGGCCGTGCGAATCGGGTCGAGCAGGCCCGTGTAGGTGGCGGGGTTGCTGCGGCGTGATCCGCGGATGGCGCCCTGGTCGATGGCCACGACTCCGTCGCGCGACGCCACTGACCCGTGGATGAGCGAGCTCTTGCCCGAGCCCGCGACGCCTGTGACGACGACGAGCACCCCGAGCGGAACATCCACATCGACGTCTTGGAGGTTGTGCGAGTTCGCGCCCCGCACCTCGAGGGTGCCCGTGGATGCCCGCACAGCACTCTTGAGTCGTGCGCGGTCGTCGAGGTGGCGACCCGTGAGGGTTCCACTCGCGCGCAGCCCCTCGATGGTGCCCTCGAAGACGATCTCGCCGCCGGCGGTTCCCGCGCCGGGGCCGAGGTCGACGACGTGGTCGGCGACGGCAATGGCTTCGGGCTTGTGTTCGACGACGAGCACGGTGTTGCCCTTGTCGCGCAGTTGCAACAGCAACTCGTTCATGCGCTGAATGTCGTGCGGGTGCAGGCCCACGGTCGGTTCGTCGAAGACATAGGTGACGTCGGTGAGCGACGAGCCGAGGTGGCGGATCATCTTGGTGCGCTGCGCTTCACCGCCCGAGAGCGTTCCTGATGGGCGGTCGAGCGAGAGGTAGCCCAGGCCGATCGTGACGAACGAGTCGAGCAAGCGCCGGAGGTTGGCGAGCAGGGGCGCGACCGAGGGCTCGTTGAGTTCGGCGGTCCACGCGGCGAGGTCGCTAATCTGCATCGCGCACGCGTCGGCGATGCTAATGCCGGCAATCTTCGATGAGCGCGCGCCCGCGTTGAGCCGCGTGCCCTCGCACTCGGGGCACAGCGTGAAGGTGACGGCGCGCTCGACGAAGGCGCGAATGTGGGGCTGCAGCGCATCGACATCTTTCGACAGCATCGACTTCTGAATCTTGGGCACGAGGCCCTCGTAGGTCATGTTGATGTTGTCGATCTTGACCTTGACGGGGTCTTTGTAGAGCAAGTCGTTGCGCTCGTCCTCGGTGAAGTCGCGAATGGGCTTGGTCGGGTCGACAAAGCCTGAGGCGGTGAAGATGCGCACCATCCAGCCGTCGACCGTGTAACCCGGAATCGTGAGGGCCCCATCGAGCAGCGACTTCGAGTCGTCGAACAGTTGCGTGAGGTCGATGTCGTTGACACGGCCCATGCCCTCGCACCGCGGGCACATGCCGCCGAGGTAGGTCTCGTTCTCGACGACCGTGGTCGTGCCCGTGCTCGTCGTGCGGGTGCCGCTCGTCTGGCTCGACGGAATGTTGAACGAGAATGCGTTGGGCGAGCCGATATAGGGCTGACCGAGCCGAGAGAACAGAATGCGCAGCATCGCGTTGGCATCGGTCGCCGTGCCGACCGTCGACCGCGAGTTGGCTCCCATGCGCTCTTGATCGACGATGATCGCCGTCGTGAGGCCGTCGAGGCTGTCGACATCGGGGCGCGCGAGGCTCGGCATGAAGCCCTGCACGAACGAGCTGTAGGTCTCGTTGATCATGCGCTGCGACTCGGCCGCGATCGTGCCGAACACGAGGCTCGACTTGCCCGACCCGCTGACCCCGGTGAAGACCGTCAGCCGCCGCTTGGGCAGGTCGACGCTCACGTTCTTGAGGTTGTTCTCGCGAGCCCCCTCGACGCGGATGATGTCGTGGCGGTCGGCGGGGTGCTCGTCGGTCATGGGGTTAGTCTGCCCCGCTGGGCCGACGGTCGCACGCCGCGCGCAGGCGACAGTCGCGACACGCGCGCAGACTCATGCGGCACAATCAGCCTCATGGCTTCTGCCCCCGCCCCCGAGGTCGACGCCGTCGTCGTGGGCTCGGGTCCGAACGGACTCGTCGCCGCGGTCACGCTCGTCGAGGCGGGGCTGCGGGTGCTCGTGCTCGAGGCGGCCGAACAGCCCGGCGGCGGCTTGCGCAGCGAGCAACTGACGCTTCCCGGGTTCGTTCACGACCTCGGCGCGACGGTGCACGCGCTCGGTCTCGCCTCGCCGGCGATGCGGGCGCTCGACCTGCAACGGGCTCCTGACGGGCACAGCGGCCTTGAGCTCGTGCATCCGCCTACTCCCCTGGGCCACGCGATCGACGCGAACCGGTCAGCGATTCTGCACCGCTCGATCGGCGACACCGCCGCGGGGCTCGGGCGCGATGGGCGGGCATGGCGACGGATGCTCGCGCACCTCTCCGCGAACTGGCCGGGCCTCGCCGCTTCGGTGCTCGATGCGACGCACCTACCGCCGCACGCGCCCCGCGAGTTGTTCGCGTTTGGCGTGCGGGGGCTGTGGCCCGCGAGTCTCGTCACGCGCACGGTCTTTCGCGACGAACCGGCGCGGGCGCTCTTCGCGGGGCTCGCGGCGCACGCGGCTGTTCCGCTCGGGCAGCCGCTCACGGCCGGCATCGGTCTGATGCTCGGCGGCCTCGCGCACGGAGTCGGCTGGCCCGTCGCTCGCGGCGGCTCGCAGTCGGTCGCCGACGCACTCGTCGCGCGCTTGCTCTCTCTCGGCGGCGAGCTGCGCACGGGTCACCGCGTCACCTCGCTCGCCGAGCTGCCGAGCGCGCGCATCGTCATGCTCGACCTCACGCCACGGCAGGTGCGCGCGATTGCCGGCGACGCCTTGCCTGCGCGTTACGCCCGCCGGCTCGACCGCTGGCGTTACGGCGCGGGAGTCTTCAAGGTCGACTGGGCGCTCGACGGCCCCGTGCCGTGGGCCGACCCTGCGCTCGCCAGCGCCGGAACCGTGCACATCGGCACCTCCGAACAAGTCGCGCGCTCCGAACGCGAGGCCGCGCGCGGCCGCCACGTCGGCGACCCCTGGGTGCTCGCCGTGCAGGCAACCGTCGCCGACCCCACCCGCGCCCCCGCGGGCAAGCACACGCTGTGGGCCTACTGCCGCGTGCCCAACGGATCAACGGTGGATGCTCTGCCCGCCATCGAGGCCCAACTCGAGCGCGTCGCCCCGGGTTTTCGCGAGCGCGTGCTCGGCCGGTATGTGTCGAGCCCCGCAACGCTCGAAGCCTGGAACGCCAACCTTGTGGGCGGTGACATCGGCGGCGGCGCTACCGACTGGCGGCAACTCGCAGCGCGCCCGTCGCTCTCGCTCACGCCGTGGGCCACGCCCGTGCCGGGGCTGTTCCTCTGCTCTTCGTCGACGCTCCCCGGCGGCGGCGTGCACGGCATGAGCGGGTACAACGCTGCGCGGGCCGCGCTCGCGCGCCTGAACTAAGCACCCAGCGCCGGCGATCACGAGCACCATCATGCACCCAAAGTGCATTATTGTGCACTCATGGAGATTGACACGGATGCCCTCGCGCGCGTCATCGGCGCGCGCGTGCGGCACGAGCGCGCAGCGCGCGGGTGGACTCTCGACCAGCTCGCCGCCGCCGCAGGAGTCAGCCGCCGCATGGTCGTCAACGTCGAGCACGGGGACGTGAACCCCAGCATTGGCACCTTGCTCCGGCTGAGCGACGCGCTCGGTGTCGGCCTGCCGGCGCTCGTCGAGCCGCCGACCCAGCCCGGCGAGCACGTCACGCGCGCGGGCACGGCCCCGGTGCTGTGGCGCGGCGAACACGGGGGCTCGGCTGCACTCGTCTCGGCCACGGCGTCGCCCGACCTCGCCGAGCTCTGGCACTGGACCATGCAGCCCGGCGAGCGCTACGCGAGCGAACCACACGCCCCCAGCATGCGTGAACTGCTGCACGTGCTCGAGGGGGCGATGCGCATCGAGGTCGGCGATCTCGTGCACGAGCTCGGCACCGGCGACGCCATCACGTTCCGCGGCGATACGCCGCACAGCTACGCGTGCGCGGGCGACACCGCAGCGAGTTTCTCCCTCGCGGTGTTTGAGCCCGGCGTGGGCACAACACCCTCTCGAGGAGCATCCGATGACTAGCCCCACTCGACCCGCTCCCCCGGCCTGGTCACTCGCCGTCGTCGCCATGCTGCTCATCCAGTTGTCGAGCGCGCTCTCGGTGACGGTGATCGACGCGGTCGGGGCGGGCGGCGCCTCATGGCTGCGCACGTGCTTCGGCGCGCTGTTCTTGCTGCTCATCGTGCGGCCGAGTCTGCGCAGCATCCGTCGCGCCGACGTGCCGAATCTGCTCCTGCTCGGAACCGTCACGGGCCTCATGACGACGCTCTTTCTCGCCGCACTCGACCGTATTCCGCTCGGCACCGCTGTCGCGATTGAGTTTCTCGGGCCACTGACGGTCGCGGCCGTTATGAGTCGTCGACGCCGCGCGCTCGTCTGGCCCGCCCTCGCCTTCGTCGGAGTCGTGCTACTGACCGAGCCCTGGCAAGGGGCGACGGATGCTCTCGGCATCCTCTTCGCCCTGCTCGGCGGTGCCTGCTGGGGTCTCTACAACCTGCTCACGCAGCGCGTCGGTGACCGCTTCAGCGGCATCTCGGGCCTCGCGTACACGATCCCGATTGCGGCCGTCGTGACGACGATCATCGGTGTGCCCTCGGTCATCGAAGGCACGCTCACACTGCCGATCATTCTGCTCGCGGCCGGAATCGCGCTGCTCACGCCCGTGATCTCGTTCGGCCTCGAGATGCTCGCGCTGCGCCGCATGACCCACACGGCGTTCGGCACGCTGCTCGCGATCGAGCCCGCGTTCGCCATCATCATCGGCCTCATCGTGCTGAGCCAGACCCCCGGAGTGCTACAGGTCATCGGCATCGTGATCGTCGTGATCGCGGGGGCTGCCGCGCAGCGCGACGTAACGCGCTCACGCCCTGCTGTCAGCTCCGACGGCGCCATCCCACCAGCGGAGAACCCGGAGCGAGAGGAAGGTGAGCCACGGTGACGGCTCGCCGACGGGCACGTCGAGCTCGAACCAGACGCGGCCCGCGTGGCGGCGCTCTTGCAGCCAGGTCTCGTCGGGCTGCTGGGCGGCACGAATAATCCCGATGGCGTCGGATGCTCGCTCGTCGGGCGGCGTGCCCTCGAGCAGTGACGACCGTCGCAGGTAGTCCATGACGTTGAGGGCGCTGTAGACGTGACGGAACGGGTAGCCGAAGTGGGTGGCCCAGGGCGCCACGAGCTCTCCGGTTGACTCGCGGTGGAGCATCCGTCGCCGATAGAGGTATTCGTGGGCTTCATGGCGCACGGCGCGCAAGCGGGTGTCGCCGGTGCCTTCCTCCCACTCGAGGATGCCCTTCAGGGCGTTGAGCGTCGAGTGGAAGCTCGCGCGCGTGGAGCCATCGACCCACTCGCAGTTCCAGCCGCCCTCGGCCATCGTGTGCTCGGCGAACCACGTCGCGATGCCATCGACGTCGGCACCGAGCCAGGCACCGTTGGCGAGAGTGAAACCGTTGATGCACGCATCGACTTCGCCGCCCCAGTAGGGCAGGTCGTCGTACTCCCAGCGGCTGTTGGCGGCGAGCTTCTCAGCCGTGCCGGCGAGCGCCGCGGCGTCGAGGCCGAGCTCGCGCAGCGTCAGCAGGCTCCACGTCGTGGCCGTCCACGGCTGACCGTGTTGGGCCTCCTCGCTATCCCAGTCGAACTCGGCCGGAAAGTAAGCGCCGCCCGCCCACTGCCCGTCGGGGTCTTGGTGCGACAGCAGCTCGGCGCCCATGCCTTCGGTGGCCACCCGCGCACGGGTCGCCTGCCATACGGCGGGCGGCTCGTCGAGCAGGTCGCGCTCGACCTGCCAGCGCAGGGCCGGGTCGGTGTCGAGCATCCACTGCAGCACGTCGTCAGAAGGAAGTGAGGTTTGCATGCGGAAAGAGTAGACCCGTGCACCGACGCTCGCGGCGACACGAGCGAGGCTCAGCGCGCCGATTCCACCACATCGGTCAGCAGATACTGCTCGAGCTTGAGCCACTTCGGCGGCCGCTGCGCCCCCTCCGGAAGCAACGCGAACGCCGCCTCGGCGTCGATGAGCCGCGGGTTCGTCACGACCACCTCGGTGCCTCCCGTGCGCAGTCGCGCTGAGCCTGCCGCGAGCACGTTGCGCACCCAGTCCGACTCCACGCCATAGACCGGCACGAACAGGTAGCCGCCCTCGACGGGCGTCGGCTCGAGGGGCGTGAGGTACTCGCGGCCCGACGTGCGGCCCACGTGCACGAGCACGGCATACTTGCCCTTTTTGAGTTCACGAGGGTTGAACATCCATTTGTTCATGTGGGCCCACCAGCGTGGCATGGGCATGAGTCAGGCCTCCGATCGGGCGGCCTGGTCGAGGCCATCGAGCAAGAGCCCGAGCGTGAACTCGAACTCGGTTTGTGAGTCGCACCAGCCGAGCATCGCGTCGCTCTCGGCGTGCAGTTCTTCGGCGACCATCGCCGCCGTGTGCGGAAAGACGTCGGCCATCGCGGCGATCATGGCGGGGTCGAGGGCGTCGATCTCGGCCGCCGCGTCGCTGCTCGACGAGCCTTCGGCGGGCGGGCTGAACGGCTCGTTGACGAAGCCGAGCGCCATGCTGCTGAGCGCGTGCATGCCTCGGTGGGCGATGCGATACGACAGCCCGCCCCTGATCATGGCGGCGAGCACGGCTTCAAAGACCGCCTGAATCTCGAACGGAATCGCGCGTCGCGACGTGATGAGCGACGGCGCCCACGGATGCCGCATCATGACGCGGCGTGCCGCCAGACTGCGGGCTCGCACTTCGTCGCGCCAATCGCTCACGGGTTCGACGGTGGCACTGGCCGACTCGGCCAGAATCTCGCGCGCGATGAGCTCAACGAGTCCGTCGAGAATCGCGTCTTTGTTGGCGAGATGGTGATAGATCGACATGGCCTCAACCTTCAACTCGGTGGCGAGGCGACGCATGCTGACAGCCGCGAGGCCCTCGGCATCGGCAACCTGCATCGCGGTCGCGAGTATGCGGTCGCGCGTCAGTGGTGCTCGAGGTGAGGGGGTCACGGCGTCCTTTCGTCACCTTCAGTCTTGCGTTTCCTTACGATGTAAGGCAACCTTACGCCATAAGGTTGCGAATCGCGCAACCCCCCTGAACGGAGACCCCATGCACCCCCTCACCCGAACCGCCCGCCTCACGGGCGCCTTCTACCTCGGCCTCGCCATCACGGGCGCCCTAAGCTTCTTGCTCATCCGCCCCCAGGTCTTCATCACGGGCGAGAGCAGCGCCGTGCTCGAGGCCCTGAGCGGCAACCTCCCCCTCGCTCGACTCGGACTGCTGCTTGAGCTCGGCGTCGTCGTCACGCAAGTGCTCGCGGCCCTCTGGTTCTTCGCGCTCTTCCGCTCGGTCAACTCGTTCGCCGCCGGCACGCTCACGACCTTCGGTCTCATGAACGCCGTGGCCATTCTCGGCAGCGCCGCCGCCCTCAGCACCGCGACCACGATTGCGGATGCTGGCCTCCCCGACGCCGCCCAACAGGTCACCCTGCTCATCACCCTCTCCGAAGGTTTCTGGGCCGTTGGCACGGTGTTCTTCGGCGCGTGGCTCATCCCGATGGGAATCCTCGTGCTCCGCTCGGGCTTCGCCTGGCGCTGGATCGGCTGGGTGCTCCTCGTCGGCGGCGCCGGCTACCTCGCCAACATCGTGCTCATCACCCTGGCGCCCGAGACCACGGCGATCGCCGACCTGCTCGTCATCCCCGCCACGATCGGCGAGTTCGCGATTCTGCTCTCGCTGCTGATTCGTGGCGTGCCCGCGCGAGCGCTGGAGGCGCAGAAGCGCACGTCGAAATGACGCCGAGCGGCAGAGCGAAGTGATGGTGGACCTGAGGGGATTCGAACCCCTGACCTCCTCGATGCGAACGAGGCGCGCTACCAACTGCGCCACAGGCCCGTGGTGCGTCGACCACATTACCATTCGCGCGCGAGGCGCTCGACCGAGGCGAGGGCCGCGTTAGCTGGCCGCGCGACGGCGCTGCAAGACCTCGTCGAGGTCGGGCGCGCGCGTCGGCAGCCCGTCGACGAGTCCCATGCCGGCGAAGCGGCTCGCGGCAGGGCGCTCGACGCGTGGGGCTTCGCCATCCGTCACGGTCGACGGTGCTGCGGCGCGGTCGACGGATGCCGCGGCGAGAGCCGCCGCGCGCTGCGCCCGCTCGGCTTCTGCCGCCGCAGCAGCGAGTGCGGCCGCGTGGTCGAGGGCCGGAGCCACGGCCCCAGCAGGCACGACCGGCGCGCTGAGGTAGCTCGGCTTGGGCAGCGGCACGGGTGTCCACTCGCGCCGCGCACCGGCGGGCGCCCGACGAACCGGGGGTGCCAGGTCGACAAACTCGGGGGCGGCCACACCCGCCACGGGAGCCGTGCGGCGGCGTTGGGCGCGCGCAAGACCCGTGAGCAGCATCCCGCCGCTGATGGCGACGAAGGCCGCGAAACCGGCCCAGGCCCACGCCGAGACCGTGACGGCGACACCGATGCCGATGAGGGCGAGAAGAGTGGTGAGCGAGGTGACGGCTCGCGACCGGCGCAAGCGGCGCTGGCCGAGGCGGGCGGCATCCATTTCGGCCATGAGGCCCGGAGCTGACTCGGTGAGGCGCGCCCGCAGTGCGCGCTGCGCGGCCGCCTCGCGCGCACGTTCGATCGCCGCGAGTTCGCGCTGACGGGCGGCGAGCGAGCGCTGCTGCGCGGCCACGTCGCGCGCCGTCAGTTCGGCGCGCACCGACTCGGGAACCTCGGCCGCGTGCGCCATGATGCGCAGGGTTTGCTGCAGGCGAATGGCGTTGCGCTCGGTCGCGAGGTACTCGCGACGACGGCGCCACATGGGCACGAGATAGAGCAACCAGAGCGCCGCAGCGATGACGATGAGGATCGCCGTGCCGCCGCTCGTGGTCTCCATGCGGCAACGGTACGATTCTGAGGCCGGTGCGGTCGGCAGGTCGGCGGAGTGTCTGCAGACCCGAGACCGTATGCCGCCCCTCACCCCTCTGCACAAAGGACACCATGTCGTCGACCCCCACCCCCGAAACCGCCACGACAGAGAAGACCGGCCTGCGCGCCTTCTTCGGTAACGCCGAACTGCTCATCGTGATTTTGCTCGGCATCGTCTCGGTGACCACCGCCTGGGTCTCGTTCCAGGCCGCTCTCTACGACGGGCAGACGGCCAAGGCGCTGTCGCAGTCGCAAAGCGCCACGGCTGAGGCCGAGTCGCTCTACCTCGAAGGCAACCAGGAGTACGTGCAGGACTCGCAGACGCTCGCACGCCTCACTGAGCTTCGGGCCGAGATCGCTGCGGGCGACGCCGTCGCCACCGAGGTCTACGACGCGCTCTACTTCGTGGCCGTGAGCGAGCACTTTGGTGCCGCCATCGAGCGGGCCGACGCGATCAACGCGACCGATACCGAGTTCTACACGAGCCCCCTCGACGACGAGGAGTACCAGGGCGTGCTGTTCAGCGCCTACGCGGAGAAGAGTGACGAAGCCATCGAGCTGACCAAGCAAGCCGACGAGCTCGACGCGCGCGGCGACTGGCTCACGTTGACCACGGTGCTCATGGCCATCTCACTGTTCTTGCTCGGTGTTGCCGCCGTCGTGCGCTCGCGCAAGGTGCAGTACTCGCTCATCATCATCGGTTCGGCAATCTTCGTGTTCGCCGCGGCGATCATGTTCTCGATTCCGATGACCTGGGTCTAACAGCCGCCTCGCCTGCCGTTCGCGCGCGCTCAGCGTGCGGGCGGCAGGCTGATGCCGCGTCGAGCGGCAATGAGGTCAACCTCGGGCACCGTGGCAACGCCGGGTGGAACCCGCCCGGTCTTCCAGCGCCGCAACACGCCTTGCGGCACTTCTTCCACCGTCAGCGCGAAACAGAAGTGGTCGCGCCAGTCATTGTTGATGTGGATGTAGCGGCGCCGCAGCCCCTCGTAGCGAAAGCCAAGCTTCTCCACCACGCGCAGGCTCGGCCCGTTCTCGGGGCGGATGCAAATTTCCATGCGGTGCAAGCCGACCGTGAAGAACACGTGATCGGTCGCAAGCGCCACGGCCGTGGGCGTGAGCCCGCGGCCGGCGAAGCCTGCGCCGACCCAGTAGCCGATCGTGGCTGAGGCGAGCGAGCCGTAGGTCATGCCACTGACGTTGAGCTGGCCGGCCAGGCGACCATCCGTCTCGATGATGAACGGCAAGCCGGTTCCGGCCCGCGCCCCCGCGATGAGGTTGCGGATGCTGCCCTTGGTGTCCCAATGCAGGGGCGCCGCGGGGTGCGTGGCCTCCCACGGCCGCAACCAACTGCGGCTGTCGATGAGTTCGGCTTCGAGCGCGCGCGCATCGCGCACGCGAATCGGCCGCAAGACGGTCGCGCCGTCACGCAGGGTGGGGATGATCGACACCTCGGTTTAGTCCATGCGGGCGGCGAAGTCGCGCAGCCACGGGCGCAGCTCGGGGCCGAGGTCATCGCGTTCGACGGCAAGCTGCACGATGGCCTTGATGTAGTCGAGGCGGTCACCCGTGTCGTACCGGCGGCCGCGGAACACGACACCGTAGACGCCGCCGGTGTCGGGCGCTTTGGCGAGCTCGAGCAGGGCATCCGTCAGCTGAATCTCGCCGCCCTTGCCGGGGGCCGTGTGCTCGAGGATGTCGAAGATCTCGGGCCGCAACACGTATCGGCCGATCACGGCGTAGTTCGAGGGGGCGGTGCCCGGCGCGGGCTTTTCAATGAGATCGACGACCCGCACGACATCGGGGTCGTCGGTGGGCTCGATCGTCGCGACACCGTAGAGGTGCGCTTGCGCGGGGTCGACCTCGAGCAAGGCAATGACACTCGTGTTGTGCTTCTCGTGCACGTCGATCATGCGATCGAGCAGGGGGTCGCGCGGGTCGATGATGTCGTCACCAAGCAGCACGGCGAAGGGCTGGCGGCCCACGTGCATGTGGGCGCGCAACACGGCGTGGCCGAGGCCGAGCGGGTCGCCCTGACGCACGTAGTGCATGTCGGCGAGGTCGGTCGAGTACTCGACCTTGGCGAGCTTTTCGGTGTCGCCCTTGGCCTCGAGCGTGGCCTCGAGTTCGCCGACGCGGTCGAAGTGGTTCTCGAGCGCGGTCTTGTTGCGACCCGTGATCATGAGCACGTCGGTGAGCCCCGCACCAACCGCTTCTTCGACCACGTACTGGATGGCCGGCTTATCGACCACGGGCAACATCTCTTTCGGCATGGCCTTGGTCGCGGGGAGGAACCGGGTACCGAGTCCCGCTGCGGGAATCACGGCCTTGCTGATTCTCGGGGTCATGCGCTCAGCGTAGACCCGAGAGTGGGTCAGCGGTCAGGGGCGCGGCGGGGTTCTCTCGGCCCTAGCATGGCGGTATGGCCCCCGACCGCGACGGAGACATGATCGCCGCCAAGCGCGCCCTGCGGGCCGAGCTGCGCGAGCGCCGGCGCATCCGCCCCCAGCATGAGCGCTCGCTCGCGACCGAGGGGCTCACGCGCAACCTCATCGCTCTCACCTCTGCCCTGGGCCCGCGCGAGCTCTCGTGCTATCTGGCCACGGGCGACGAGCCCGAGACCCGTCCCTTCGTGGCATGGGCGGCCGAGCAGGGTATTCGCGTGCTGCTGCCGGTCTCGCGCGACGACGGGTTGCTCGACTGGGCCCTCTACGACAGCGCCGACGAGGGCCTCGACGTTATCGGCATGCCCGTGCCCACGACCGAGGTGCTCGGGCCCATCGCCATCAACGACGTGGGGCTCATCATCGTTCCCGCAGCGGCGGTCGACCGCACGGGCATGCGCATGGGGTGGGGTCGCGGCTATTTCGACAAGACGCTCGGCTCGATGGACCGGAGGCCACCCGTGTTCGCGGTCGTGTTCGACCACGAGGTCGTCGACGAGTTGCCGCGCGAACGCCACGATCAAGGGGTCGACGGCGTCGTGACCCCCAGCGGCATCACGCGCTTCACCGCCTGACCCCGGTTCGGGCGGATGCTCTGGCCGCCGTATCCTAAAAGGCGGAGGTCTTTTCCATGCCCACGTATTCGTACCGCTGCACCGAGTGTTCGACCGCGTTCGACATTCAGCAGGCCTTCACCGACGACTCGCTCACCGAGTGCCCCACGTGCCACGGCAAGCTGCGCAAGGTCTTCTCGGCCGTTGGCGTGACCTTCAACGGTTCGGGCTTCTACCGCACCGACAGCCGCGCGGGTTCGAGCTCGTCGAGCTCGTCGAGCAGTTCGGCGAAGAGCGAGTCGAGTGGTTCGTCCGCACCCGCGAGCACGCCCGCGGCGGCCCCCGCGGCTGCCCCTGCCGCCAGCTAGGCGGCTACTCTCGGCCACTCGCGCTCGGTAGCATCAGCGCATGCTTAACGGATTTCGAGAATTCATCCTGCGCGGCAACGTTATTGACCTCGCTGTCGCCGTCGTCATCGGGGCCGCCTTCACCGCGGTCGTGAACTCGATCGTTACGGCCGTCATCAACCCCGCGATCGGTGCCCTCTTCAACGCCTCGACGCTCGACAAGGCTTTGCCCGTCGTCATCCCCACAGTCTCGGGGGGAGAAGCGGTGCTCTACTTCGGCGCGGTCATCGGTGCCGTTCTCAACTTTCTCATCGTCGCCGCGGTCGTCTACTTCGCCCTCGTGATGCCCATCAACTACGTCAAGCGTCAGGCCGAACAGCGGCGTCGTGCAGGTGAGCCGGTGAGCGACGAGGCCGCAGCCCCCACAGAAATTGAGTTGCTCGCCGAGATTCGCGACCTGCTCGCGAAGCGCGACGAGGCGACACCCTCGGCGTAGTTCGAGCGTCAGGCGCTCGCGCTCAACTCGACCAGGGCGCGCATCGCCTCGTCGGCGCGCGCCGCCGGCACGAGGAGGTGATCGTGAAACGCACCAGCGATCACGTTGCAACTGATGTCGTGAGCAGTGAGCGCCACGCTCACCGCCGCCGTGAGGCCTACGGCTTCGAGCGACGAGTGCACGCGCAGCGTGATCCAGCGGAACGGATGCTCGGTGCCCAGGCCGAGGCGCTCGGCCTCCACCCGGTCGACGACGACCGAAAGCCCCTCGGGCTCGAGCACGGTCGCGGCTGCGGTGACGCCTGCGGCCGACTCGACGGAGCCGAAGAACCAGTCGCCCGGCAGCAGCTCGGGGCGCATCGAGCGCAGCAGCTCGCCGAGATCGGTCTCGCCGGTGGCGACATCGTCGGTGGTCATCAGTAGTGCGGCGGCTTCTCGGCCTTGAGCCGCTCATCGTTGTCGTCGAGCCGGTGACGCTCGGGCTCGCGCGGCGGCGTGGGATCCGACCCGGGCGGGGGCGCCGTGGTGACCCGACGGCGCGCGCGGGCGCGGGTGGGCGGGGCCTGCCCCGCATCCGTCTCGGTCATGACTTCAGGGTACGCGGGGTGCAGGGAACCGTCAGCGCTGAATGGCGAGTTCTTCGGTCTGCATGCCCGCAGGTGCTTGCGCACTCGGGGTAGCCGCCGGGGCTCCGCCCGCGAGCGCGTAGACGCGGTCGGCCACGGCCTCGGGGTCACTGAAGAGTTCGAAGACGTGCACGCGCGCGTAGTGCCAACCGAGGCGACGCAGCAGGTCAGGGCGCAGGCGCAGCGACTCGCGCAGGCTGAGGTGCGAGAGCGCGGCATCCGTCTCGACGGCCACGCAGTAGCCGCCGCGGCTGGCCACGAGCGGCAGCTTGCCGCGGTGCCCCAGCGCCACGGTCATGCCGCGGGCCTCAAGGCGACGGGCCAGGTCGATGAGCATGGGATCGCTGTCGTCGGGCACTTCGACCGCCGTGCGACGCGCCTCAATGTCGTCGAATAGGTCGGCGAGAGCGCGGGCGCCGTGGGACAAACGATCGTCGTCGAGGTCACTCGGGCGAATGCAACTGACGATGCGCACGTAGCGACGCGCGCGCGTCATCGCCACGGCGAGCAAGCGGTCGCCACCCGGGCGGCCGAGCGAACCGAACTCGGTCAGCACTCGGCCGTGCGGCGTGCGGCCGAACCCGATGGAGAAGATCACGCGATCGCGCGACTGCGCCACCGACTGCTCGATCGTGAGAACGGCAAACGGCTCAGCACGGTCACCGAGCAACACGTCGTGCAGATCAGGGCGGTGCGTGAGCGCCTCAAGCACGGCCGTGTGCACGCGCGCGGCGTGCTTCGCGCTCGCCGTGACGACCATGAGCGATTCATGGGGGCGCGCCGTCGCGTGTTCGATAACGAGATCGACCGTGCGCAGCACTTCGGCGTCGACGCTCTCGATCGCTCCCGAGTCGGGGTCGGGCATGCCCTGACCGTCGTCGAGATAGTCGACCGAAATCGACGGGTGCCCCAAGAATGACCCGGCCCAGGGCAACGACTCGATGCGTCCCGCATAGAAGCGACGGTTCACGAGCTCGGCAAGGTCTTCGCCGCCCGCGCGATACGAGCGTGTGAGCGACAGCGCCGGCAGCAGCTCACTGAGCTGGAAGAGAGCGGATGCCGCGTGGCGGGCATCGACGTCGACATCGACGACGGGGCCGCCGACCGCGATCGTGAACGGCGCGGGAGCCTGCGTGACCGGATCGCCCACGGCGACCACTTGACGACCGCGGCGCACCGAACTCGCCACCTCGGCGACCGTCACGGCACCCGCGTCGAGCATCATCACGGTGTCGAACGGAATGTCGTCGCTGATCTGGTGCACGTTGTAGGGCGACGCGAGCCACACGGGTGCGATCGGGCGGCTGAGGTGCGGAGCTTCGCGCTGCAACTGCTCGGGCGTGATCGAACCGCCCTTCAGCAGAGCCTTGAGCGCGGCCGCCTCATCGGGCCAGTCGGTGATGCCGATCGACCAGTTTTCGGCGAGCTGCCACGCGAGCAGTTGCGCGCTACCCGCGGCGTGCGCCTCATCGACCAAGCGGAAGTCTGCCTCAAGCCGTTCGAGCACGTCGGGCTCAGCGCCGAGTAGGGCACGGTCGTGCTGCAGCAAACTGTCGAGCGCCGAGCGCCACCACGCGAGCTCGAGCTCGGCCGCAACCTGACCCTGGGGAACGTGACGCGCGGCGAGATCACTCAGCAGCGGCGCCACGTCCCACTTCTCGAGCCGCTGCAACAGCGCCGTGCGCTCTTGCAGGTTGGCGAGCACGTCGCTCTCGGCAGCCAGGCCATCGAGCAATCCGTGCAACTCGGCGAGAGAACGGTGGGCGAGCTGCTGGTCACGGCTGAGGTAGCCGAGGGGGGCATCCAGCGCCTCGAAATCGCGCTCGACCTGCTGGTAGGTGGCGGCAACCTCGGCAATGCCGACGGGCACCGAGGGCGTCACGCCACTGGGGACGAATCGCTGCCAGAGCACGCGCTGTTGCTGGATGCGCTGCAAAGCCTCGTGCATGTCGCTCACGGCAACTCCGGGCCGCAAATACTCCTTCGCGAGACCCTTGAGTCGCCGACGCGTGGCCGCGGGCATCGTGTTCGACTCGCGGCGCGGCGCGGTAGCGGCGATGAGCTCGGTGAGCGAACGGTCGAACACGGCCGGCTGAAACTTGTCGAGCGTGTCGCGCAGGTCGGTGAGCAGGCGCAGATAAACGCCGAGCTCGGCAATCGACTCGAACGGACGCATGGGGGTCGCGGCGATCAGCATGCGCCCGCGCTCAACAAGCCGCGGAACGAGCTCGAAGTGCAAGCCGCGCGCGAGAACTTGAGCGTGCGCCGCCTCATCGGCCGTGCGGAATCGCGCGCCATACCAGGGCGAGTCGCCGGGGCCGTAGCTGAACTGACCGAGCTCGGCCGCCTGCATCATGGCGTCAGCGGCTTCGCGGCGGTCTGCAGCGAGCAACTCGACCGCGGCGCGACTCAAGCGTGCACGCGTCGTGGGCGGGGTCGGCAGCAACTGCAGGCGGCTCAATTCGTCGACGCAGTCGAGCACGCTGATGCCGAGGTCGGCATCGGGGCGCGCGAGCGCTTCGCGGTACTCGACGAGCACCGAACGCAAGCGCACGAGAGCGTCATTGACGTCAGCCACGCGCGGGCGCCGAGCCTTTTCGTTGCGGCCGATCGCGCGAATGAGGTCACGACGCAGGGTTGGCGCCGACACCGCCGCGCCCGAGAGCCCGATGTCGGCGAGACGCCGTTCGATCGTGCGAAGGGTCGCGCGGCGGGGGCTCACGACGAGCACGCGCTTGTTTTGCGCAATGAGCGCGCCGAGCGCGTTGACGACCGTCTGCGTTGCGCCGGTGCCCGGCAGTGTCTTGACGACGATCGAGTTTCCGGCGGCAATCGACGCAACAACGTGCTCTTGCTCGGCATCGGCGTCGAGAAGCAACAGGTCAGTCTCGGGCGGCCGCTGGTCGGCCGGCATGGGCTCGACGGGCGACTGGCTCTCGTTGACGGCCCACCGCGCGCTCGTGTTGCCCGCGAGGGCATCGAGCACCGGGTGCGACAAATCGTGGGCGTCGGCGATCATCGCGGGGCCCACCTCGGCAAAAGTGCTCACGACGAGTCGGGCGCTGATGGTGAAGCCATCGAGGTGGGCGGTGAGGCCGCGCAATCGGTCGAGCGGCGGGTTCGGCTTGAAGGCCTCTCCGTCGTGCGCGAGCGCAACGAAGGCGGCTTCGTCGAGGCGCACCGAGAACTGGTCAGCGAGGGCGCGCACGAGAGCCGGGTTGACGCCGATGCGTCCGGTGAGGGTGAGCTCAACATCCCGACCCCGCCGACGCAACCGCAAGGGGCGCAGCAAAAGTGGGGCGCAGTAGGCGACGCCGCCGTGCATCCACGAGACGAGGCCGATGCCCAGCGCCACGGCGTCGATGCCGCGCACGCTCGCGAGTTCGACGCCCGCATCGGCGATGCGCTCGGCGGCAATGCGCGCTTGCTTGAGAGCAACGTCGTCTCGCACGAGGTTGCTGAGCAGGGTGGGGCTACCGGCGATAAACCGCGCGAGACCGCCCGGGTGGCTCGTGCCGAGCTCGATGCGACCGCGCGGGTCGTCATCGAAATGCAGCAGAGTGCTCGCGCCGCCGGCACGCTCGAGTTCGTGGCGCCACTGCTCCCAGACGGGTGCCGCGACGTTCATGGGCACGACGCGAGGGTCGTCGAACCGCACCGAAGAGGGTGAGAGCGGATTGAACCCGCTCGTCTCGTCGGCGTCGATCTCATGATCGTCGTATCGGTCGGCACGCCACACGCGGCCACTGTAGGGCGGAAAGGCCGAAATTCTGGGGATTTCAGGCGGTCTGCCCCCGAACCCGCATAGCCAGCCACCCTAGAATCACGGCGTGGAACTCGTGGGCGGAGTCATCTCAGGGCTGGTGGCGGGCGGCGCGACGCTGCTCGTTGTCGTGGCCGCCGTCATGATCGGTGGCATCGTCATCGTCTCTCGGCGACGGCGGCGACCCGGTCGCTTGCTGAAAGCCCCCGACGACGTGCGCCGCCGCGCCGGTTCGGCGCTCGTGCGCGCCGATGACCGCATTGCCGAGGGCGAGGCCGACGTTGAGTTTGCGATCGCTCAGTTTGGCGAGCGAGCCGCGCAAGACTACCGAGCCGCCGTGCGCCGCGCTCGCGCCGATCGCGACGAAATCTTTCGCTTGCACCGCCTGATCGATGACGAGCCCGACGCGGGGCTCGCCAACCGCGAGCGCGCCGACCGCATCGTCATGCTCGCCGACCGCGTTGACCGCGGACTGGGCGAGCAAGCCACCGCCTTTCGTGACCGCCGCTCGCTCGAGTCGACCGCACCCGACCGGCTCGAGCGATTGCGCACGCGCGTCAGCGAGGCGCGAGTGCGACTGACCGAGGCGACGCGGCAACGGGATGCCCTGCTCACCCAGCACGTCCGTGCAGCGCTCGGCGCAGCAGTCGACGCCCCCGAGCGCGCCACCCGCAGCCTCGACCGTGCCGAAACCTTGGCAGCGGAGGCAGCCCCGGGCAGCACGGCCGCCGCTAGCAGCGTCATGGCGACGATCAGTGAGGCCGAGCGCCTGCTGTTCTCGGCCGAAGAAGCGCTCGAGCAGGTGCCCGCCGCAGCGTCGCGGCTCGACGACGCGGTCGATGCCCTGCAACGCTTGCGTGACGACGCGCGTGACGCCCGAACCGAAGCGCTCGAGGCCGCCGCGAGTGCACCCGACGGCGACACGGGTACCGCGATCACCGAAGCCGTGGCGCAGCTCGATGGCGCTGCTCGGGCCGACAGCACCGACCCGCTCGAGCAACTCGGCGACTTGCGCGAGGCGATGGACGCCGTCGAAGTGTCGCTCGCCTCGTCGCGCACGCAAGCCCAACGCCTCGCGCACGCGCGCGAGGCGTACCACGCCGCACGCGTGCAGGCCGAGGCGCAGATCGCGGCCGCTCGCGACGCCGTGGGCTCGGGCAGCTCAGCGGGCGCGCGGTCACGGCTCGAAGACGCTGTCGACGAGCTACGGGCATCCCGCGGCATGCTCGAGACCGACCCCGTGGGGGCGCTCGATGCCGTGCGGCGAGCACTCACGCACGCGCGCGACGCCGAAGTGCTCGCGCGCTACTGAGCCTGCAGCCAGGCCAGCACGGCAAGCACGCGCCGGTGGTCACCCTCGGCCGCGTCGAGCGCGAGCTTGGTGAAGATCGCCGAAATGTGCTTCTCGACGGCTCCGACGCCGATGAAGAGCGTGCTCGCGATGGCGCCGTTCGTGCGGCCCTGCGCCATGAGTTCGAGCACCTCGCGCTCGCGCGCCGTCAACGACTGCAGCGGGTCAACCCGTCGGGCCATGAGCTGCGTGATGACCTCGGGGTCGAGCACGGTGCCGCCCGCGGCAACGCGGTTGAGGGCATCCCGAACCTCATCGAGCGACACCACGCGGTCTTTCAGCAGGTAGCCCACTCCGCCGGTGCCGGCCGCCAGTAGCTCTTGCGCGTAGGCGACCTCGACGTATTGCGAGAGCAGCAGAATCGCGATGCCCGGGTGCCGACGGCGCAACTCGATCGCGGCCCGCACGCCTTCGTCACGAAACGTCGGCGGCATGCGCACATCGAGCACCACGGCGTCGAGCTCAAGCGCGGGCAGAGCCGTGAGCAGGGCCTCGGCGTCGCCGAACGCGGCGACGACCTCGAGGCCCGCATCGCGCAGCACGCGAACCAGCCCTTCGCGCAGCAGCACCGAATCATCGGCAACGGCTACGCGAAGGGCTGACATGCCTTCCAGACTAGGCACTCGGCTCGCTAGCGGCGGCAGCGGATGCTGCTCCCACGCCCGCCATCGGCAGCGTCACGCGCACGGCGGTCGGGCCGCCCTCGGGGCTCGAGACCTCGAAGGTGCCACCCATGCCCGCCGCGCGGTCGCGCAGCCCGGCCAGGCCGTGTCCGGTCTTCTCGACCGCCCCGCCCACCCCGTCGTCGGATACCTCGACCACGAGTGCCCCGTCGGCCGTCGTCACGCGCAGGGTGATGCCCGCGGCCTGCGAGTGCTTGGCGGCGTTGGCGATGAGCTCGCTCGCGACGAAGTAGGCGTTGCGGGCCACCTCGTCGGGCAAGTTGGCGGTTGCTCCGAGTTCGGTCTCGAGCGTCACCGGAATACTCGAGCGCGTCGCGAGCGACTCGAGAGCCGCGAAGAGTCCGCGGTCGAGCAGCAGCGGCGGCGCGAAACCGCGCGACAGGTTGCGCAACTCGTCGAGGGCGTCGTGGGCCTGACGGCGGGCATCCTGAATCAGGCTGGCCGCTTCGTCGGGGTTCGAGGCGAGGCGGCTTTCGGCGGCGGCGAGGTCCATCTGCAGGCGAATGAGGCGCTGCTGCGGGCCGTCGTGAATGTCGCGTTCGATGCGGCGCAGGGCCGAGCCTTCAGCGGCGACGGCGGCCTGACGCGAGGTGAAGAGGCTCGACACCTGTGCTTCGAGCTGCTCGTTGGTGAAGCGGCCCAAGAACGGGCGAGCGATCGCGGCGTGCAGCCAGGTGAGGCCGCGCAGCACGTAGGGCAGCAAAACGACGGCGACGACGCCGATCACGATGAGAATCACCGTCGCGGCGGCCTGGAAGTTCTCGCCGAGGCCGCTGACACGGACCGTGTCGCCCCAGCCAAAGAGCACCGCGAGTGGCGCAAACACCGCAGCGCCGATGATCGCGAACGACACGACGAGCACGACGAACGAGATCGTCGCGACGATCGGCGCGATGACCACCGAGTGCAGCAGAGCAAGCCAGTAGCGCCCGTTGGCGAGCGGGCGCAGCCACCGCTTCCACCACACGGCCGTCGGGTCGGCGGGCCACACGGGTTCGCTGATCGGCGTCTCGCCCGACAAGCGCAAGCGAGCAATCTCGAACTGCCCCGTGTAGCGAGCAAGCAGCAGAGTGAGCGAAATGAGGAAGATGCCGACGATGACGATGAGCAAGCTCACGGCCGTCGAGAACAGCGAGCTGAGCACGCTCATGACGACGATCGCGATGATGAAGGTCGGAATCAGATAGCCGAGCGCGCGCGGCACGCGGCGCCACAGGGCGCCGTAGCTCCAGCTCGTGGCGGCTGCCGGCGCCGCAGTGGGCGCCGCCGCGGGGGTCACAGGTGCGGTGGTCATGGGTTTCTCCTGAGGTCAGACTGCCACGCAGCACGGTGCTGCGAGCGTGAACTCAGCCTCGCGATTCGACGCGCGCCGCGGCATCCGGCCGACCCACGAACCAGAGGGGGGCTACCCCCCGCTTGCCCGCGCGTGCACTAACTACTGCACAACCGCCCGGTGGCCCAGGACTCTCCCGACCCGCAGCGATTCTGCAGACGTTAGTGCACGGCTATGCGAGCTGCAGGGTGACGATCGACACCGCGATCGTCACGCTGATCGGCGCCTGCCACTCGGCAAGCACCTTCTCGACCTTCGCACGGTCTTGGTGAAAGGCGTTGGGGCCCATGAAGACCGAGTCGAGCGCCTGCTCGACCGAGAGCTGCGCGCGCTGTCGCACCTCGTGCACACTCACAACGTGCGCGTCGGGGATGCTCGCCGCCGCCTCTTCTGCCTTGCCCGCCGGCACCTTCATGAGCTTGAGCCCGTGGCCGAGCTCGCGCAGGTGATCAGCGTGGGGCACGACGAACACGGCGGTGCCGCGGGGAGCCAGAATGCGTCGCACTTCGGCGGCACTGCCGGGCGCGAAGATGCGCAGAGCAACGTCAACGCTCGCGTCGCGCAGCGGGATTCCGGTCCACACATCGGCGCTCACGCCGGCCAAGCGCTCGTGCGCGCGGGCCGCGATGCGCACCGCGGGGGCCGAGGCGTCGAGCACGACTCCGCGCAGCTCGGGACGAGCATCCAGCACCGCGGCGGCGTACCAGCCGGTGCCGCCGCCGAGGTCGGCAAGCCAGCCCCGCGCATCCGTCGGCACGGCCGCGAGCACGGCGTCGCGAATCTCGTCGTGAAAGCCCTCGCCCTGAAAGCGCTCGCGGGCTTCGAGCATCTCGGGGGTGTCGCCACTGGCGGGCGCACCCTTGCCCTTGTGGGCGGCGCGCAAGCTCAAGTAGCCCTGGCGCGCCTGGTCAAAGTGGTGGCGGTTGGTGCACGAGGCGCCGCCCTCGGCCGGAGCGAGCGGCTCGCCGCAGCTCGGGCACTGCAGAATGTCGAAGGCCGCGTCAAGGGTGCTCACGTGCGCAACCGTACAGGGCGCGGCGGGCCCCACCGCGCTCGGTAGGCTGAGCGCGGCGACTCCCGAGCAAGTTCGGCGGCCATTCTCTCGGCGCGAAGGTGTTCGCATGGCGCTCGTCTACATCCTCATCAACGCGCTGTTCATCGCCGTGAGCAACGTCATGGGTGGAGTCGCGGCTCGGCGCATGCCCCTCGCGATCGTCGTCGCGATCGCGGGCCCCACGACGATCGTCATTGCCCTGGTGCTCGCGCTGGTCACGCCCGGCAGCCCGAGTTGGCCAGGCTTCTGGCTCGGCTTCGCCGCGGGCCTGCTCGGCGGCAGCGGCCTTCCGATCGCCTACCGCGCCTTCGCGATTGGCCCCGTGGGCATCGCGGGTGCCGTGCTCGCCGTCGTCGGCACGGGCCTGCTCGTGCTCGTGGGCGTCATCATGGGCGACTCGATCACCCCGCTACGCGGTGCGGGCCTCGCCCTCGGGCTCATCGCCATTCTGCTCGTGACCTATCGGCCCCCGGTCGACGGCGTGCGGCCCAGCCTGAAGGGCCCGCTGCTCGCTGCGATCGCGGCCACACTCTTCACGGGCTTCATCGTCACGATCAACGCGACCCCCTCGGCCGACGGACTCTGGCCCATCGTCGGTGCCCGCTTTGGCGTCACAACCATCGCGATGGTGCTGCTGGGGTGGATGCTCTACCGCCACGGTGCACGCACCGTCGGCGGTCACTTCCGCACGCGGTACGTGCTCTTTCCGATGGCCACGGGAGCCGCCGACATTCTCGGCAACCTGTTCCTCGTTCTCGCGTTGCAGACGGGAGACCTCGTGCTGCTCGCGATTCTCGCGCCCGCCGCCCCCGTCTTCACGGCGATCATCGGCCGCGTCTTTCTCGGCGAGTTCATGACGCGCTGGCAAGTGCTCGGGCTCGTCGTGGCCTCGGCCGCGCTCGTGCTCGCCTCGCTCTAGTCGCGCACGGCGAGTGCCGTCGCGATGAGCTCGATCACGTCGAGCGGCAGAGGTTGCGCGTGCGAAAAGTGCACCGAGTCGGTCTTGGCGCGAAACGGCCCGACCGTGGCCTCGAAAGTCTCGTCGCCGCGGTAGATCGGGTAGAGCGCGAGGTGCTGCTTCCAGTGCGCGTAGTGCAGGCCGTGGCGTGCGTCGATCATGACGGCGGGCATCCCGTACCGAAACGCCTCGGTGCCGTTCGGGATGCACCGCAGCAACACCTCGCGCACCGCCGTCAGGCGCTCGCGCGTCGCCTCGGGCGCTGCGGCGATGTAGTCGTCGATCTCGGTCATGCGCGGGCGGCGGCCACCCGTGCGAGGGCGAGGCGGTCGGCCGCGTCGAGGGGAGTGATGCCCTCGAGGGTCGCGAGGGCGAGCACGTCGGCGAGCGTGTGCCCGATGGCGCGCAGCCGCTCATCGACGGTCTCGGGGGTCTCGCCGCGCTCGGTCAAGGCGAGGTGAATGACTCCCCCGGCGTTGACGACATAGTCAGGGGCGTACAGGATGCCCCGCGCCGCCAACGCGTCAGCCCCACTGCGCTCGGCGAGCGGGTTGTTCGCCGGCCCGCAGACGGCGCGCACGGGCAGCTGCTCGATCACGGGCGCGGTCAGGATTCCGCCGAGGCCCGCCGGCACGAAAACATCCGCGGGCGTCGACACCGCATCGGCCGCGTCGATCCAGGTCGCGCCGAGTTGGTCGGCGATCGCGAGGGCGCTCGGGTTGATGTCGGTCACGGTGAGCACGGCCCCCGCCTCGGCGAGTCGCCGCGCGAGTCGCGAGCCCACTTGCCCGAGGCCCGAGATGACGAAGCTGCGACCCTCAACGGAGGTCGAGCCGAAGACCGCGAGCAGCACTTGCTCGATCGAGGCGAAAACGCCGAGCGCCGTACCGGCGGCCGGTTCACCCGCGCCGCCATCGGCGGCGGGCAGGCCGACGACGTGCTGGGTCCGCTCGCGCACGATGAGCATGTCGTGCTCGGTCACTCCCACGTCTTCGGTCGTGATGTACGCGCCGCCGAACGACTCGACGAGGTCGCCGAGGTCGAGCAGGGCATCCCGTCGCTGGGCCGGATCGAGAACCTGACCGGGGGCCAGCGCGATCACGGCCTTGCCGCCTCCCGCGCCAATGTCGGCGAGCGCGTTCTTCATCGTCATGGCCTGGCCGAGTCGCATGGCGTCGGCAACCCCGTCGAGCCAGTGCTCGTAGGTCCAGAGGCGGCAGCCGCCGAGGGCCGGACCAATAGCGCTCGAGTGCAAGGCCACGGTGATGTGCAGGCCCGAGCGGGCGCCCGTGACGGTCGTCACGCGCTCGTGAGTGAACTCGGGAAGAGGTGCGGTGGTGGTCATGCGAGCTCCTTGACGGTCTCGGTAACGCTCTCTGTCGGTCGGGTCGCCAGGCGCTGTGTCAGCTCAATGAGCAGCCGCGGGGCATCGTCGCGCGGCAACTGCACGCGCACGAAGACGGCCTCGTCAGGCGCCGAGCCCGCGGTCGCCAGCGCCGAACGCAACTCGCCCGCCGTCGTCGCGTCGAGCACGCGCACATTCGCGCCACCGAGAGCGGCGGGGATGAGCGCCCAGTTCCAGGGCACGATGTCTTGATACACAGCGTTCGGGCTCTGGATCATGCGCTCGACGGTATACCCGGCGTTGTCGATCAGCACGATAACCGGCGCGAGACCGTGGTGAAAAACCTGCCCGAGCTCTTGCACCGTGAGTTGCGCGGCGCCATCGCCGATGATGAGCACGGGGCGACGGTCGCGGCGCGCGAGGCCCGCGCCGAGCATGGCGGGGATCGTGTAGCCGATCGACGACCACACGGGCTGACCCAGCAAGTCACTGCGCTCGGGCAGTCTCAGGTCGAGGGCGCCGTAGAACGAGGTTCCGGCCTCGGCGACGACCGTGGTCTCGCGCGGCAACCAACCCTGCATCTCGTGCCAGAAGATCGCGTGGTCAAGCACAGCAGCGTCGTCGGCCGCGAGGGGTGCGTCAAGGTCAGGAACCTCGATGGCCTCGGCGGCCGCAAAGCCTGCCGCGGCGGTGACGCGCGCGAGCACCTCGAGAGCGTCGTCGAGGCGCACCTCGGGGTACACGGCGTAGCCGATGCGCGCGTGGTCAAGCGAGAGCTCGACGGCCGCGGTCGGGTCGAACGCCTGCGTAAAGAAGCCCGTCGTGAAGTCGCTGACCACCGTGCCGACCATGACGAGCAGGGCGGCGTCATCGACGGCGCTGCGGGCGCGCTCGGTCTGCGTGATGGCGCCCATGTAGGTGCCGAGGCTCGCCGGGTGGTCTTCGTCGATGACGGCCTTCGAGCCCACCTGGCTGGCGATGCGCACTCCGGGCAGGTCGGCGAGCGCGGCGACGCGGCCTTCGACTCCGCGACGGTGGATGCGCGGCCCCGCCAGCACCGTCACCGCAACCTCTGCGGCGAACCGTTGCGTCAGCGCACGCTCGAACGCGGCGAGGGCGCCCGGCTCACTGCCCCGCGCCCGGATCGGCTCGGCCAGCCCGGCGGCGCTCACCCGCGCAACCGCGACGTCGGTGGGCACCCCGAGGTACACGGGCTTGCTCGAGGTGAGCGCGACGGTCAGAACGCGATCGATCTCGGCCGTCGCGGTCTCGGCCGTGAGCACGGTCTGCGCCGCTGTCACCTCGCGAAACGCCCGCACGAAGTGCTCGTGGTCGCCGTCGAGCAGGCTGTGGTGCAGCAAAGCCCCACTGCCGAGCGCGCCCGTTGCCGGCATGCCGACGATCGAGATCACGGGCACGTCTTCTGCGTAGGCGCCGGCGATGCCGTTGATGGCACTGAGCTCACCGACACCGTAGGTGGTGACGACGCTCGCGATCGTGCGGCCGACTCGAGCGAAGCCATCGGCGGCGTAGGCAGCGTTGAGCTCGTTGCTCGAGCCGATCCAGGTGAGTTCGTCGACGGCGAGCATCTCGTCGAGCAGGCTCAGCGTGAAGTCGCCGGGAATGCCGAAGGCGTGCGAGCCCCCGCACTGCACGAGGCGCGCGGCTAGGTAGTGGCCGACGCTGATGGTCTCGTCATTGTTCATCATGACCATTACTGTGATCGCAACAGGGTCCAGGCGACAAGCGCAGGGCGCATCGATAGTCAGATTGACCAGTTATGGGCGTAGAGTGGCGCGCACCATGGTCAAATCAACCAGAGCGTTCGACCCCACGACCCGCCGCATCGTGCTCGCCCTCGACGCAGACCCGCGAGCGACCGTCGGCGGGCTCGCCGAGTCGCTGCGGCTCGCGCGCGGCACTGTGCAGAGTCGCATGGCGCAACTGTTCGACGGCAGAACTCTGCGACCTCAGAGCGTGACCGTGCCGCCCGAGGCGCTCGGGTACAGCATCCGGGCCATCGTGACGGCCGAGGTCGATCAAGACCGGTTCGACGAGGCCATGGTCGCGCTGCGCCAGATTCCGACAATCATCGAGTGCGTCGCCACTTCGGGGCAGAACGACTTGCTCTGCCAGGTGGTCGCGCGCGACACCGACGACCTCTACGCGGTGGGCCAGCGCATTCTGCGCTGCCCCGGAATTCGCCGTACGGCTACGTCCATCGTGCTGAAAGAACTCATCGCCTACCGCACGACTCCCCTCCTGGAGGCCTGAGTCGGCGAGCGCCCGATGTGCGAACCGCTCCAATCCGGTCTAGCATCGCGCGAGTGGGTGATATTCAGTCGCACCTGACCTGCAACGTCGAGCAGTTCAGTCAGCGCATCAAGATGCGTGACAACGTCGACGCCGCGCGCGAGGTCGAGCACTTCGCCGATTTCGCCGCCATCAAGCATGCTCGCTCAGCCGGCACTGCCCTCGAGAAGCTCGGCTACAGCGTCACAGTCACTCGTCGTCGCGTCTTTCGAGCTGTGCTGCGCGCGGCCAAGCTGGCCACCGTCGACATCGAGACCGCCGACCGCATGGTGCACGAAGTGTTCGCGGTCGTGACGGCCCACCAGGGCGAGTACGACGGCTGGGGCGCGCCGGTCGTTCAGAGCTGACGCCGCTTAGGCTCCGGCACCCTCGAGGTCGCCGACACTGAGCGACACCGCGTCGACGATGTCGAGCGGGGTTGCCGGGCGGGCGGGCATCCACGTCACGCGCTTCTTCCAGCGGCCGCGCCCGAAACCGCCCACGAGCGAACGAAGCACGGCTGTCTCGTCGAAGCCTGCATCAACCAGTGCCGCAAGCTCAGCGGCGTTGAGGCCGAGCGGCTGCTCGCCGTTACCGAGGTCGCTGCCATAGAGCACCTCGCCGCCGGCCGCCGCGAAAGCCCCCACGTTCGCGATCGCGATCGCGCGCTCGGCGGGGGCGTGAATCGCGAGCGTCGAGACCCAGCGCTGCCCCTGGGCGACGGCTTGCTCGACGAGCGCAGGCGGCAGCACCTCGCTGAACGGAGCGTGCGCGAGCACGTCGACGCCAGCGGCAATCGCGCGAGCCACCTGGCCCTGGCCCTCGACGTGCGCGATGACGGGCAGCCCCGCGGCGCGCACTTCGGCGATGACCTCGGCGAGCAGCGCGTCGTCCCACACGGGTCCGGCGCTCGCGTTGAGCGCGATTTTGATGCGGGATGCCCCTGCCGCCACCTGCTCGGCCACCGCGAGCTCAGCGTCATCGGCCGAGGAGATTGCGCGCCACGAGTTGGCGGGAGCCCACGCCCGATCGCTCGGGTAGCCACCCGGAGCGGTCAAGAAGGCGCCCGCAAACTCGAGTGCCGCGGCGAAGGGATCGGGCTCGGCGAGCACCGCGAGCACATCGGGGTCGCCCCCGAGGTCGATCACGCGCGAGAAGCCGCCCGCTGCGAGCGGCTCGAGCGCATCGCCGGGGTGCAACTGCACGTGCACGTGGTGGTCGGTGAAGCCGGGCAGCAGCACTCCGGGGAGGTCGACGACCCCGGCCGGGTCAGCGGCCGATGACGGGCCGACGTAGTGCAGGGTGCCTCCTCCACGGCGCACGAGGCTCGGGCCCATCCACGTGCCGCGCCAGGCGTCGGCGATGCGGAAGACGGCGGGAGGAGCATCCATCGCCTTCGGGGTCATGCCTGACCGATCTCGGTGCGCACCGCGTAGAGCTCGGGAAAGAACGTGAGGTCGAGCGCGCGCTGCAAGAAGTCGACACCCGCCGAGCCGCCCGTGCCGCGCTTGAAGCCGATCGTGCGGCGCACGGTGCGCAAGTGGCGGAAGCGCCAGAGTTGAAAATTGTCTTCGAGATCGACGAGCTCTTCGCAGGCCTCGTAGACGCGCCAGTTCGACTCGTCAGGGCCGTGGGCTCCCTCGTAGATCTCGACGAACACCGGAACGAGTTCGGGCGTGAAGACGTGCGCTTTCGTGACATCGCGCTCGAGCACGCTCGCGGGAATCGCGACGCCGTGCCGTGCCAAGTAGCGCAAGAACTCGTCGTAGAGGCTCGGCTCGTGCAGCAAGCCCGTGAGTACCGCGTGGGCCTCGGGGTCGCTCTCGAAGACGCTGAGCATGCCGGCGTGCTTGTTGCCGAGAATGAACTCGATCGCGCGGTACTGGTGCGACTGAAAGCCCGACGAGTTGGCAAGAAAGCCGCGGAACTCGGCGTATTCGGTGGGCGTGAGGGTTGCGAGCACGCTCCACTGCTGGATGAGCGCCTCTTGAATGTGCTTGATGCGCGCGATGCGCTTGAGGGCGCCGCCGAGATCGTCATCGATGAGACATTGCCGAGCCGAGCGGGCTTCGTGCAGCAGCAGCTTCATCCAGAGCTCGCTCGTCTGGTGCTGGATGATGAACAACAGCTCGTCGTGGTGCTCGGGCTCGCTGATCGGGCGCTGCAGCTGCAGCAACTCATCGAGCGCGAGGTACGAGCCGTAGCTCATGCGCGTCGAGAAGTCGGTGACGATCGTGTCTTCGATCGCGCGGGTGTTCTCGGGCGTGTTCTCGGGAGTTTTCTCGCTCATGACAGCTCCGGGGTGTGCGGGGGCGGCACGCGCGTGCCACCGAGTGCGGACCCGGGCCGAGTGGCCGAGGCTTCGAAGGCCGCGCCGAAGGCGAGCAGCCGAGAGTCATCCCACGCGCGGCCCGCGAACGTCAGGCCGATCGGCATGCCGATGTCGGCCATGAGCCCCATGGGCACCTGAACGCAAGGGATGCCGAGGTGCCGCGGCACGAGATTGCCGTTCGCGACCCACGTGCCGTTGCGCCAGGCCAGCTCGGCGCTCGCGGGGTTGACGTCGGCGTCGGCGGGCCCCACATCGGCGACCGCCGGAAAGACGACGGCGTCGAGGCCGAGCTCGTCCATCCAGGCTTCGAGGTCGCGGCGACGCGTCTCGTTGAGGCCGCGCACGCCCTCGGCGATGGTCGGGATGCTCTCGAGCGCGGGCACACCCGTCGCGCGCGCGCGGTGCACGTAGTCCTCGAGCGGAACGTCTTCGGGCGCGAAGCGGCTCAGATGATCGTCGTACCGCCCGGGCAGTGAGCCGGGAGGGGTCGGAAAAATCAGCTCAGGGTCCACATCGGCAAGCCGGTGCAGCGCGGGGTCGCCGTTCGCCTGCAAGAACTCGTCCCACCCCCACATGCTCAGCTCGTAGAGCTCGTGGTCGGCGAAGTGCGGGGGAACTAGGCCGCGCGCGACCATCGAGCGATCATCCGCCCGCCCGCGGGATTCGTAATTCGTGACGACCGGGAAGTCGACCTCAACGACGGTCGCCCCCGCTGCTTCGAGATCGGCGCGCGCTTTCTGCCACTGGGCGATCACCGTCGGCCGCGTCTCGATGGGGTCGTCGCCCCCGAACTCGGCGCCCAGATACAAGCGCGGCACGCCGAGGCGCACACCCTGCAGCGCGGCCGCGTCGGCAAGCGCGGGGTACGACTCCGGCCGCAGCGTCGATGACGGCGGGATGCTCACCCACGGCTGCGCCCTCCAAAAGTCTCCGCGTGTGGTCGTGTCGTCGGCCACGACCACGTCGAGCACGAGCAGCAGCTCGGCCATGGTGCGCGTGTAGGGAACCACGACGTCCATCGTGGGCACGAGCGGCCAGTTGCCGCGCACCGAGATCACGCCCCAGCTCGGGGTGTAGCAGCAGAGGCCGTTATTGCTCGCCGGCCCGCGGCCGCTCGACCAGGTCTCTTCGGCGAGCGCAAACGCCGCGAACGAAGCCGCAAGCCCTGTGCCCGAGCCGTTCGACGAGCCCGAGCCGAACGGCGCCGTGAGGTACGCGGGGTTGTACGGGCTCTCGGCGCGGCCGTAGACCCCGCGCTGCATGCCGCCGTTGGCCATGGGCGGCATATTCGTGAGGCCGAGGCAGATCGCGCCCGCCGCGCGCAAGCGCTCGACCGTGAAGGCGTCGTGCTGCGCGACGAGCTCGGCGAAGGCGGGCGAGCCGCTCGCGACCGTGAGGCCGCGCACCATGTAACTGTCTTTCGCGAGGTACGGGATTCCGTCGAGCGGGCCGAGCGCGGCACCGGATGCTCGCCGCGCGTCACTCGCGCGCGCCTCGTCGAGCGCCCCCGGGTTGTCGACCACCACGGCGTTGAGTGCGGGGCGCGTGCCATCGCTCGACGGCTCGCGGTCGTAGGCCGAGATGCGGTCGAGGTAGCCCTGCACGAGCTCGACGGCCGTGGTGCGGCCGTCCGCGAGCATCGCGGCCAGTGTTGCGATGCTCGTCTCGACTAACGGCAGCCGGCTCATCGGGCAGGCACAGCGGGCTGCTGCTGCGTGATGCAGTGGATTCCACCGCCGCGCGCGAAGATCTCGCGGGCGTCGACCGTCACGACCTCGCGGCCGTACGCCTCGGCGAGCGTGTCACGGGCGCGAGCATCCGCCACCTCATCGTCGAACCCGCACGCGATGATGCCGCCGTTGACGACCAAGTGGTTGACGTAGCTGTAGTCGACGAAGCCCTCGTGGTCGCGCAACTGCGCGGGCGCCGGCAACTCGATGAGCTCGAGGCTGCGGCCACGCGCGTCGGTCGCCTGGCGAAGGGCGTCGTAGATCGCGGGCATGACCGCGTGGTCGGGGTGGGCTGGGTCGTTCTGCGCGTGCACGAGCACGCGACCGGGGCTCGCGAAGGTCGCGACGATGTCGACATGCCCGCGCGTGCCGAGTTCGTCGTAGTCGCGCGTGAGACCCCGCGGCAGCCAGATGGCCTTCGTCGTGCCGATCGTGCGGGCAAGTTCGGCTTCGACGCGCTCTTTCGTGGCCCAGCGGTTGCGGTCGGGGTCGAGCTGCACGGTGTCGGTGACGAGCACGGTGCCTTCGCCGTCGACGTGGATACCCCCGCCCTCGTTGACGAGCACGCTCGAGACGCGCGTCACGCCGAGCTCGTCGAGAATGCGCGCGGCGATGAGCGCGTCATCCTCGCAATCGGCGCCCTGGCCCCAGGCATTGAAGATCCAGTCAACGCCGCCGAGTTCACCCGTGACGTCGTCGATGACGAAGGTGGGGCCGAAGTCGCGCATCCAGAAGTCGTTGAGCGGAGCCTCGATGATGTCGATCTCGGCGCTCAGCATGCGGCGGGCGCGCTCGCGCTCGCTGGGGTCGACGACCATCGTCACGGGCTCGAAGGGCACGATCGCGTGGGCGACGGCGGTCCATGCCGCGTAGGTCGACTCGCGCGCGGCGGACGAGTCGCCCATCACCTCGCCTTCGCGCGGAAACGCCATCCAAATGCGATCGTGCGGGGCCGTCTCGGCGGGCATGCGCCAGGTCATGGATGCTCCTCACTTCACGTGCGCTCGGGCCTCGTTGCCCGGCACAGCTCGGCCAGCAATTCTCCCGCGAGCCTACTGGGGCCCGACTCACCGCACCGAGCGAATCGGCAGCACGGCGAGTGCGCCCAGCACGCTCAGCGCGATCGCGGCGGGAAACAGCCCGACGAATCCAAAAGCCAACACGACGAGCCCGGCAATCGCCGGGGCAATCGTCTGAGGCAACGTTGCCGCGATGTTGATGACGCCGAGGTCTTTCGCGTGCGCGTGCGAATCGGGCAGAACTTGCGACACGAGCGCGGTGTCGACGGCCTGGAAGGCCCCGAAGCCGAGACCGGCGAGCAAGGCAAAAACGATCATGCCCTCGAAGGTCGGCCACACCCAGGGCACCACTTGAGCGAGCGCGACGATGAGTGACGAGGCCACAACGAAGGGCTTGCGGCGGCCAACGCGGTCGCTCCACGGTCCGGAGACGGCGACCGCGAGAACGAGCGTGGGCAGCGCGGCTGCGGAGACGAGAGGCAAGAGGGCGACGGCACCGGCCCCGAGTCCGATGTAGTCCTGCAACAAGTAGAGCTGGTACGCGACCACGAGAAAGTAGCCGGTGTACAGCAGCAAGCGACCCGTGAAGGCCCAGAAGAAATCGGGATGCGCGACCGGGTTGACCCAGAACGTGCGGGCGGCATCCACCAGTCGAAACGGCGGCCGCGGCTCGCCCCGGTTGTCACGCGGCCCCGTGAATACGGCGAAGAGCGTGAGGAGCACGAGCGAGGTTCCGGCGAGAACGAGGTAGGCCCCCCGAATGCTCGCCGACAGCAGCGAGGCCAGAATCACGCCGCCGAGCGAGCCCACCATGGTCATGGCGCCGATCATGGCCGCGAAGGTTCCGCGCACCGATTCGGGCACACGGTCGGGCAGCATCGCCGAGAACGGCCCTTGCACAATGTTGAACGACACCTGCACGAGCACCCAGCACAGGGCGACCATGAGAATGCTGCTCGAGAAGCCGAGGGCCACGAGTGCGGCACCGCCAAACAGCGCGCCACCCACGATGTAGGGCGCTCGGCTGCCGAAGCGCGAGCGCGTGCGGTCGCTGATCGTTCCCGCGACGGGCTGCATGATCATGGCGGCGAGCGCCCCGATGGTCGTGACGATCGCGAGGTTGGCGACTTTGTTGGCGGGGTCGAGTTGCTCGACCTGCAGCGGCAACAGCACGGTCGGAATCGCGCCCCACAAGATGAAGATGCCGAGCGTGCCGGGCATGAACCACAGCAAGAGGCTGCGCAGTGGGCCCTGGATGCGCACGCGGGCAGCGAGCTCGCTTTCGGCGGCTTCGTTCACGCTCGTGGCCGGCGGGTTCGAGGTGGTCGACATGGCGCTTCCTCCCGTGGCGCGACGGTGCGCCGAGCCCAGCGTACGACGGGGTGCCGCGAACGCGAGCGACGACATAGTCTCGAACCGTGACGCCCCGCATCGACGCGACCACGCTGACGACCGGCGAGCAACTCTCGCTGCTGTCAGGAGCCGACTTCTGGCGCACGCGCGCCCTGCCCGAGCACGGCATCCCGAGCGCGATGATGGCCGACGGGCCGCACGGGCTGCGCGCGCAACTCGAGGCGACCGATCACTTGGGGCTCGCGAGCAGTGTGGCGGCGACGTGCTTTCCACCGGCGGTGACGCTCGCGAGCAGTTGGAGCGCAGAGCTCGTGCACGAGGTCGGCGAAGCGGTCGGGCGTGAGGCGCGCGCCCTCGGCGTTGACGTCGTGCTCGGGCCCGGTATGAACATCAAGCGGCACCCGCTGTGCGGCCGCAACTTTGAGTACTACAGCGAAGACCCTTTGCTGAGCGGGCTGCTCGCGGCGAGCTCGGTGCGGGGCATCCAGAGCACGGGCGTGGGCGCGTGCCTCAAGCACTTCGCGGTCAACAATCAAGAGCACCGGCGTTTTGTCATCGACGCGATCGTCGACGAGCGCACGCTGCATGAGCTCTACTTGCGCGGCTTCGAGATCGCCGTTCGCGCGAGCGACCCGCGCATGGTCATGGCCGCCTACAACCGCATCAACGGCGACCACGCGACCGACGCGCGCTGGCTGCTCACCGACACGCTGCGCGAGCGCTGGGGCTTCGACGGAGTCGTCGTGAGCGACTGGGGCGCCACGGCCGACCGACCCGCGGGCGTCACCGCGGGCATGGATCTTGAGATGCCCGGCGGCGCGGGCACCGAACCGGCCATGCGCGCCGCCCTCGCTGATGGCTCGCTCGACCCCGCCCACGTCGCCCTCTCGGCGCAGCGCGTCACTGACCTCGCGGTGCAGGCTCGGGATGCCCGTGCCCACGCCGCGCCCTCGATGGCCGACTTGCTCGACCCGCACGACGCGCTCGCCCGTCGCGCGGCGGCCACCAGCTCGGTCGTGCTCACGAATGACGGGATTCTGCCTCTCGCGCCCGGCACTCGCGTTGCCCTCATCGGCGCCTTCGCCGAGCACCCGCGCTACCAAGGCAGCGGCAGTTCGCTCGTGACGCCGACGCGCGTCACGACGGCGCGCGTCGCGCTCGAGGCCGCGGGGTTCACGGTCACGTACTCCCCCGGGTACGAACCCGTGCGCTCGCCTGCTGATGCCGCGCTCGTTGCGCAGGCAGCGGCCGTTGCGGCGAGCGCCGACGTGGCGATCGTCATGGTCGGGCTACCGGGCATCGCCGAGAGCGAAGGCTTCGACCGCGAGCACCTTGCCCTGCCGGCACAGCACGACGCGCTCGTGGCGGCGGTCGCCGAGGCTCAGCCTCGCACGGTCGTGGCGCTCAGCGTGGGCTCCCCCGTGCTCATGCCCTGGCGCGACGACGTGTCGGCAATCCTGCTGAGCTATCTCGGTGGGCAAGCGAGTGGCGGCGCTCTGGTCGATGCACTGCTCGGCACCGTGGAACCGGCGGGTCGCCTCGTCGAGACGTGGCCGGCCGCGCAACACGACGTGGCGGCCGACCCGTACTTTCCGGGCGACCTCGCCCAGGTGCACTACCGCGAGGGCGTCTTCGTCGGTTACCGGCACGCGACGACGGCGGGCGTTGCCCCAGCCTTCGCGTTTGGGCATGGCCTCGGGTATGGCGCGGGCACGTGGGGGCCGGCGCGCGTGAGCGCGGCAATCCTGCCCGCGGGCGGCACCGTGACGGTCTCGCTCGACGTGACCAATGCCAGCGAACGCCCGCGCACCGAAGTCGTGCAGGTCTACGCCCACGACCAGTCAATGGTCGTGCTGCGCCCGCGCCGCGAGCTCGTGGGCTTCACGCGCGTGACCCTCAGTCCAGGCGAGACGCGCACGGTCGAGGTCGAGGTGACTGCCGACGCCCTGCGCTTCTGGGATGTGCAGGGGCACGACTGGGCGCTCCCGCGCGGCACTGTGCAGCTCGAGGTCGCGCGCTCGAGCGAGACGATCGACTCCGTGGTCGAGGTTGAGGTGCTCGGCACGACATCCGACTCGGCAGAACCGCCGAGCACGGTGGCGATCGCGGCGAGTGATGAGCAGTGGGCGCGGCGTTTAGGCCGCGCCATCCCGAGCCCGACACCAGCCCGGCCGTTTACGCGCGAGTCGACGCTCGGCGACATCGGTGGCACTCTCACCGGCCGGGCATTGCGCGGCGCCGTGTTGCGCATGGCTCCCGTGAGCGACGACGACCGCCGCGACCCCGCATCGATGGCCCTCATCGAACGCAGCATCGACGAGCTACCGCTGCGCGGGCTCGCCCAAATGTCGAACGGGCGCATGTCGTGGGCGGTCGTGGATGCCGTGGTCGCCTTCGCAAACCGCCGCCCGCTGCGGGGCTTCGGCGCGCTGCTGCAGCGCCGCTGACGCGTCGATCAACCTCGCGCGCGGGCGCACTCACCCGAAGAGTGCACCCGCGCGGGGCGGCGCGCGGCTGAGCCGGGCGCGCCTGAAGAACGCTATCCCCCTAGCGTTCCTCTTCCTCAGCGCGCGTCAGGCGCTGAGAGATGTAGACCGGAATGAACGAGAGCAGAATCAGCACCGTTGCAATCACGTTGACTTGCGTCGCCTCGTTGGGTCGAGCCATTTGGTTGAACATCCACAGCGGCAGAGTTTCGACGCCCGCCGGGGCCGTGAAGATGGTCACGACGATCTCGTCGAAACTGAGGGCGAAGGCGAGCAAACCGCCCGCGACGAACGCCGTGCGAAACTGCGGAAAGGTGACGAGGCTGAACGTCTGCCACAGGCTCGCCCCGAGGTCCATTGAGGCCTCTTGCATGCTCGGGTTCATTCGACGCAGGCGCGCAAAGACGTTGTTGAACACCATGACGATGCAGAACGTCGCGTGGGCAACGATCATGCCGAAGTAACCGACCTGAATGCCGATGGGCTCGAGCACATTGTTGAACGAGTTGCTGAAGGCGACACCGGTTACGACGCCCGGCAATGCGATGGGCAACACGATGAGCAGGTTGACGGTGTGCTTGCCGAAGAAGTCGTACCGCTGCAGGGCGAAAGCCGCGAGGGTGCCGAGCAAGAGCGCAATCACGGTCGCCCCCGCGGCAACGACAACCGAGTTGCCGACGGCCGTCCAGAGTGCCTCGTTCTGGAACGCGCGCACCCACCAGTCGAGAGTGAAGCCCGTGATCGGCCAGCTCGCAATCGGCGCGACGTTGAACGAGTTGATCATCACCAAGAACAGCGGCACGTACATGAACAGCAGCACGATGGCCACGACAGTGCCGAAGGCGACGCGGGTGCCGCGAGTGAGTCTCAGCATGAGCCGCTCACATCCTCTCGAGGGCGCCGGTGCGCCGGGTGGCCAGCAGGTAGAGCACGACGAAGGCGATCGGGATGACCGAGAAGGCCGCCGCCACGGGCGGGTTCAGGTTGATGTTCGAGGCGATGATGCTGCCGATCATTTGCGCGTTGGCGCCGCCCACGAAGCGCGCGACGATGTAGTCGCCGAGGCTCAGCGAAAAGGTGAAGACACTGCCCGCGATGAGGGCCGGCCAGAGCAGCGGCAACACGACCGTGCGGATCGTGGTGAAGCCATGAGCCCCAAGGTCGGCAGAGGCATCGAAAAGGTTCACCGGAATCTGGCGAATCGCGGTGTAGACGGGAAGCGCCATGTACGGAAACCAGAGGTACGTGAGCGTGAGCACGACGGTCAGCACGCTGAATCCCGGCCCGGTAATGCCGAAGGGCGCCATGACCGAGTTGAAGAAGCCCTCCTCGGTGAAGGTGATCCGCATGGCGAGAATCTTCACGAGGTAGCCGGCCCACAGCGGCAGGGTGATGGCGACGGCGAGTACTGCGCGCATCCAGGGTGAGGCGAGCTTGGCCATGAAGATGCCGAGGGGCACGGCGAAGAGGGCGCTGAGTACCGTGACGGCGAGCGCGATGCCGAGCGTGCGCAACGAGGTCGCGATGTAGGCGGGCTCACTGAAGATGAGCACGAAGTTCTCGAGTGTGAAGCCCGGAATCACCTTCGAGGTGAACGAGTCGATATACCAAAAGGCCGTGACGAGCAGCAGCGCGAGCGACACGATGTAGAGGCCGATGAGCCAGGTGAGCGGCAGGCTCAACAAGCCGACCAGTCGCATCCAGCGGTGCCGGTACAGCAGCGTCGAGAGCGGCTTGCTCGTTCTCGCCGGTGTCGTCGTGGTGGTCACGGTTGTCCTTCGTGCGTGCAGGGAATGAAGCGGGTGGTGCGGAGGGGCGAGGCGAGCTGCCCCGCCCCTCCGCGGTTGGGGTCTAGCCCTTGATGGTCGCCCAGGCGTTCGTCCAGTCCTGGAACGAGGTGCAGGTCACCTCGGTACGGCCGTCGATGCACTGCTCGATCGGGGTCGTCCAGTACCAGACGTTCTCGAAGTACTCCTCGTTGAGCGCGTTGAACTGCTCACAGTGAGCAGCAGCCTCGTCGCTGAGCTCGCAGAACGCACCGTTGGCGGGAGCCATACCGAAGTTCGTGGCGATGGCGCCGTTCACTTCGGCCGAGCTCGTGTAGTCCATCCAGAGGTACGCGCAGTTCGGCGCGTCAGACTTGCTCGAGATCATCCACGCGTCAGACCAACCGGTCGAGCCCTCGACGGGCAGGGTGCCGCCGAACTTCTCCGTGTCTTCGGTGAACTTGCGCAGCACCTCCCACGAGGTGCCCGCAACGGTCGTGCCGCCGAGGAACGAGGTGATCTGCGCGACCGGGTCGGCCCAGTACTCAGCAACGATCGTGTTCTGCTGCTTGAGCAGGTCGACCGCGGCGGCGAGCTGCGTCTCGTCGAGTGCGTAGGGGTTCTGGATGCCCAGCTCAGGCTGGTGGTACATCAGGTACACCGCGGCGTCGGCGATGTAGATCGGCGCGTCGTACGCGGTGATCTGACCGGCGTAGGGGCTGTCGGCCTCCCAGACGATGTCCCAGCTCTCGGGCGTCTCGGTGACGACCTCGGTGTTGTACTGCAGGATGTTGGCGCCACGGCCGATCGGAACGCCGTAGACCTTGCCGTTGATCGTGTCGTAGAGCTGGCCCTGCATGCCGGGAACGATGTCGTCACCGAAGTTCGGCAGGAGGTCGCGGTTGATCGGGGCGACGTCGCCGCCGACGATCAGGCGCAGGCTCGCGTCACCGGAGGCCGAGACGAGGTCGTAGTCACCGGTGCGCATGAGCTGCACCATCTCGTCGCTCGTGCCCGCGACCTTGCGGTTCACGACACAACCGGTCTCTTCGGTGAAGGTGTCGGCCCAGGCCGGCTCCACGAAGCCCGACCAGGCGATGATGTCGACCTGGCCTTCGCCCTCGCCGAGCGACTCGAGCATGGGCACCTCGGGAACATCGAAGACGAGCTCGCCTGATCCCGAGTCAGCCGGCGCGGCACAGCCGACCAGCATGAGCGCCGACACGGCGGAGACCGCCGAGAGCGCCATCAGTTTCTGTCGCATGTTTTCTCCTTGTGAGTGGGGGTGGTGCAGAGGTGATGCAGGGGTGGTGCTGTGGTGGTGCGGTGAGCGCGAGGGTCAGGGAACGATCGCTGCGTGCTCGGTGACCCACACCGCTCGAACCGCGTCGCCGCGGTGGTACGGGGCGGTGTCGCTCGGGGCGTGATCGTTGTGACGTTCGGCAACAACGCGAAGACCGTCAGCGGTGTCGACGATGTAGCGCGTCGTCGGGCCGGTGTAGACGGTCTCGACGATCGTGCCGTCGACGCAGGTTTCGTTGGCGGCAGGCTTGGTGCGGGCATCCACAAGGCGTACCCGCTCGGGGCGCACACTGATGGGGGTCGCGACACCCGTGAGTCGCTTGGCGTGCTCAGCATCGATGAGGTTCGAGATTCCGAGAAATCCTGCAACAAAAGCGGTCTGCGGGTACTCGTAGACCTCGCGCGGCGTACCGACCTGCTCGACGCGGCCGTTGTTGAAGACGGCGATGCGATCGCTCAGCGTGAGGGCCTCTTCTTGATCGTGCGTCACGAAGATGAAGGTGATGCCGACCTCGCGTTGAATCTGCTTGAGCTCGATCTGCATCTGCTCGCGCAGCTGCTTGTCGAGTGCGCCAAGAGGCTCGTCGAGCAGCAACACGCGCGGCTGCAGAATGAGGGCGCGCGCAAGGGCGATGCGCTGGCGTTGGCCGCCGGAAAGCTGGTGCGGCAGTCGGTCGGCAACGTGCGTGAGGCGCACTTGCTCCAGAGCCGTCGCGACGCGCTCGCGCTGTTCGGCTTTCGCGACCTTGCGAACCCGAAGGCCATAGGCGACGTTCTCGGCGATCGTCATGTGCGGGAAGAGCGCGTAGTCCTGGAAGACCGTGTTGACAGTGCGGTCGAAGGGCGCAGCGCCCGTGACATCGGTACCGGCGATCGCGATCGAGCCGCTCGTGACCTCTTCGAATCCGGCGATGAGACGCAACACGGTGGTCTTGCCCGAACCGGAGGGGCCGAGCATCGAGAAGAACTCGCCCGATTCAACCGAAAGAGTGAGGTTGTCAACGGCGGTGGTCTCACCGAAACGCTTGGTGACGGCGGTCAGTTCGACGCCACCCTGCCCGCGTTGTGCATCAGCGTGGCCGGGTGCGTCGGGGGCGGTCGTCGCATGAGGGGCGGACATGGCGGCGGTAATCCTCCGAAACATCGTTGGTCGGTGCAATAACTGTAAACGTATAGTTTCATATCTTTTATTTCGATCGCATAACGCCGATGTAACGCTCATGGTTTTGTGCCCGACAATGGGGCCATGAGCATCCGCAGTGCCGCGCCCCGCTCGGGCCGACCCACCCGGCTGCACAGCGCCGTCTTTCAGCCCATCGGCGACGAAGGGCGCGCCGCCCTCGTCGAGCGCCGCATCGCCGAGGCGATCATGGGCGGCGTGCTCGCCGCGGGAGAGCGATTGCCGGCCGAAACCGAGCTCGCCGCCGCGTTCGGCGTGGCCCCCGCGACGGCGCGCGAAGCTTTGTTGGCCCTGCGGGAACGCGGCCTGATCGTTACCCGGCGGGGTCGCACAGGCGGCAGCTTCATCGCCGACAGTGCCGACCCCGTTCGCTTCGCAACCCGCGCGCTGCTCGATGGGTCGCGCGTAAGCCTTCGCGATACGGCGCAGCACTACCTCGCGATCACGGCAGCGTGCGTCGACCTCGCCGCGCGCCGCGCTGATGCAACCGAGATCGCGATGATCGTGGCGCGCCTCGAACGCGGAGACGATCGCGACCTTGCGGCCTGGCGCCGGGCATCAGACGACGCCGTCATCGAGCTCGCCGCTCTCAGCCAATCGGCGCGCCTCACGCGCGAGCAAATGAAGCTGCAGGGCGAGCTGTCGCCGCTGCTCGCACTCGTCGACACCGATGCCGACCGCCGCCTCGAGAGTCGCGCGGCGCTACTCGCCGTACTCCGCGCCGTCGGCGAGGGCGACGCCGAGGCCGCCGTGCTGGCGCTCCGCGCCAGCACGCGCGCCACGGTCGACTGGCTCATCGCCTACCGCGAGCGGCACGCGAGCACCATCACCGCCCCCATCGCGACCGTCGTGCAGCCGAGCGCTGCGACGACGGACGCCTCGACCCGCACTGAGAGGAGCAGCACGTGAGCATCCACCCCGCCCCGCCCGTGTCGCGCATCGCCGAGCACCCCGTTGATCTTGTGACCGAATACTTCGCTCGTGCGATTGACGCTCTTGACGAGTGGAAAGACGCGCTCGCTCATGAGATAACGCAACTGCGCCGCACCGCGCCCCTGACGACCGACCGCCTCGACGAGGTGGTCGAGCCCTCGGCGCTACGACTGTTCGACACTGTCGATCTGCCGGTCTACGGCTCCGGGTTCATCGCCGCCCTCAACTGGCTCGCCGACGCCAATAGTCACCTGGCGTGGTGGCAAGGCCCGGAACGGGCCCAGCTCGTTCTCGCGGCGCAATCGGTCAACAAAGAGCACATCGACTACAGCGAGCTTGAGTGGTACCGAGTGCCGCTCGCCACGGGGCAGCCGCACGTCGCTGGTCCGTACGTTGACTACCTCTGCAGCGACGAGTACACGATCACGGTCGCCGCGCCCGTGCACATCGACGGGGTGTTCGTGGGCGCAGTCGCCCTCGACCTGCTCATCGACCGGGTCGAGCGCGACCTCACACCACGACTTGCCGCATTCGGCGACGACATCTCGATCGTCAACGGGGTCGGCCGCGTTTTGCTCTCAACGAGCCCCGCGCGCGAGACAGGCGACACCATTCGCGGCGATGACCTCGCGGGCTTCGAGCGCTTCGCCTGCGAGGGCATGGCGCTCGACGTGCTCATCGCTCGCTGAATCTGCCTACCCGACGAGCACGCCTGCGAGCCACGTCAGGTACGGGATGCCCAGCACGAGGTTGATCGGGAACGTCACACCGATGCTCGCCGCGAGCGGAATCGCGAGGTTTGCCTCCGGGAACGCGAATCGCAAGGCCGCGGGTGCCGCGATGTACGAGGCGCTCGCGCACAGGATGGCGAGTACGACGGCGCCACCCTGCCCCATTCCGAGTGCGACCGAGAGCGCCACGACAGCGCCACCGATCACGAAGGGGAAGAGCGCGGCGAACACGAGCAGGCCGGGGCCCGCCTCGCGCAGTGAGCCGAGGCGCTGACCGGCCTCGATGCCGAGGCCGAGCAAGAACAGCGCGAGCACGCCGCGGAACGGCTCATCGAAGAAGCCTTGAACGCCCGCGTACCCCGCGTCGCCGATGGCGAAGCCCAACACGAGGCCACCCGCGAGCAACACGATCGACTTGCCCGCAAGCACCTCGTGCAAGGCTCCGGCCCACTTCACGGGGCCCTTCGCGGCACGACTGGCGAGCAAGATGCCCACAACGATGCCAGGAATCTCGAGCACCGTGAGCAAGGTGGGTGCGTATCCGGGATAGGCGATTCCCGAGGTCTCGAGAAAGACGAGCGCCGCGGTGAAGGTGACGAGTGAGGTCGAGCCGTAGTGAGCCGCGACGCTGCCACGGTCAAGCGGGCCAAGCCGCGACATGACGCGCAGCGCGCCGTAGGCAACGATCGGAATGACAATGCCGAGCGCGAGAGCAAGCAACACCGGGCCAATGACCTCGGCGAAGGTCGCAGCACGCAACGCAACGCCACCCTTCACGCCGATCGCAAGCAGCAGGTAGATCGAGATCGAGGTTGTTAGCGCCTCGGGCAACCGCAAGTCGCTGCGCACAGCGACGGCAACAAGCCCGAGCACAAAGGCGAGTACGGGAGCCGAGAGCAGGTTGGCTGCGGCAGTTTCGAGAATCATGGGGTGGCTCCAGGGGTGGAAGCGAAAGGTGAACTTAAATTCACGCGTCACGCACTATACATGCAGTTTGTTTCATTCGTAGTACGGACAGGTCGCCGCGACTGGCACAATGGCCCAATGTCGTCGTGGACCTTTCTCACGCACCATGCGCACATCTTGCTCGAGGTCGCCAAGAACCCCGACGCGACGGTGCAGCAGTTAGCTGACGAAGTCGGCATCTCGACTCGGTCGACCGTGACGATCTTGGGTGACCTCGTCGACACGGGCTACCTCGAGCGCGAACGCCGCGGACGCCGCAATCACTATGCGGTCATGCCCAGCGCGCCGCTCCGGCATCCCTCCAACGCCGGACACACGGTCGGCGAACTCATCAACGCTCTCGCCGAGCTGCGCTGAGCTCGATCGGTCGCGCCGAGCATCCGTGTCGCCACTAAGCTCGCACCATGTCTGATCACGATGACCGTCCCGTGGGGTTCATGGGCAAGCTGCGCAGCATGAAGATCATCACCTGGGTTCTGATCATCGGCCTCGTCGCGATCACGCTCAGCGGCACGACTCTGTTGTTCGTGCTCTTCAACAGCTAACTCAGCCGCCGGAGCTGTCACCCAAGGGCTCAACTTCGAAGTCGTCCATGGCCGGGCTCAGGGCAGCCCCGCCCGTGCCGGGCATGATCTCAAAGCCCACCTCGAAGTGCACGAGCATCGTCGCGAGTGACTGCAGCACGCTCAGGTCGCCCTCGGCAATTGCGCGCCCGTCAGCGATGAGGTGTGGCAAACCTTCGGCACCCATCATGGCCAGCTCAAGATTGGCCCGATCGATCGTGAGCGTTAGATCGGCACCATCAGCTCGGTAACCCGCAAGGTTCGTGAGCGTGGCGTTGCTGAGCTCCACGACGAACTGCTCACCCGTGTCGGGTGTGATGAGGTTGATCGTGAAGGCGCTGTCGGCGGCCGCCGCGCTATTGAGTCGAATACCCAACACGTCGAGAAACTGGCTCGTGCTCAGGGCGCGAATCATGTCGGGGCCCGACGACTTGGGCGATGCGCCCTGGGGGATGCCCGAGCGCAGTTCGAACGCGGCGGCCAAGAAGCTGTTGCGCACGCTCGGGCTCTCGTTTTGGTACCCGAGCTGCTCAAACGCGTCGGCCAGTAGCTGCTTTGCGTCGGAGTTCTGCGGCTCGGCGTAGACGAGCTTGGTGACGATTTCGGTGGCGAGCAAGTAGTCGCCCGCGTCGATCAGCGCACGGCCACGCGAGAGGATCGCGGGCGCTCCGCCCATCATCTCGACGTACAGCGGCGCCGATTCCTCGGGCGAGAGCGGCACGAGCGTGGTGGGGTTGCCGTCCCAATACCCGAGGTAGCGATTGATGACCGCTCGAGCGTTGTGGGCTACAGAGCCGTGGTAGCTCCGGGCTGCCCACTGCTTCTGCAAGCTCGCGGGCACCTCGTAGCGGTTGTGAATCTGGTTGATGGTCACGCCCTGATTGGCCAGGTGCAGCACGCCGTTGTTGAGGTTGCCGTAGGTGTCACGCTGCACGCGCATGACCTCTTGAATGCGTTCGTTGCCCCAGCGAGGCCACGAGTGCGAGGCGAACATGACCTCAGCGTCACGCCCAAACTCGTAGAGCGCGCGATTGATCTGCCGCGACCACTCGAGGGCGTCTCGCACGAGCGCACCGCGCAGCGTGTAGATGTTGTGGATCGTGGCGACGATGTTCTCGGCAGCCCAGAACGCTTTGAGGTCAGGAAACCAGGTGTTCATCTCTGCCGGCGCTTCGGTGCCGGGAGTGTTCTGAAACACCATGCGCACGCCATCCACCGTGAGTTCTTCAATGTCGTCCGCGATGTAGCGGGTCGGCGCGATGAGCCCAACCGACCCCGACGCCACGCCCTTACCGATGGCCTGATCGACGTGCCCGAACGGGCTGCGATCGAGCAGCACGCCATATTGGTAGAAAGCGCGACGGTTCATGGCGTTGCCCGAGTAGACGTTTTCGGCCACGGCGTGGTCCATGAAGCCGATGGGCGCGATCACCTGCACCCGGCCGGCCCGCACGTCAGCTTCATCGATGACACCGCGAACGCCCCCGAAGTGGTCGACGTGCGAGTGCGAATAGACAACAGCGACCACTGGGCGCTCGCCCAAGTGTTGGCCGACAAGGGCCAGCGCGGCCGCCGCTGTCTCTGCCGCCGTCAGCGGGTCGAATACGATCCAGCCCGAGTCAGAGGCAACGAAGGTGATGTTCGCGAGGTCAAAACCGCGCACTTGATAAATCGCGTTCGGCACGACCTCGAAGAGTCCGTACTCCATGTTGAGCGTCGCCTGACGCTGCAGCGAGGGGTGGATGCTGTCGAACTGTTCCCCGCCCAGCAAGAAGTCGTAGGCGCCGATGTTCCAGGCCACGTGCCCGGCCTCGGCCATGATCTGCCGATAGTCGGGCGCCGCAATGAATCCTCGCCGCGCCTCAGCGTGGTCGCGCTCATCGTCGAACGGCAGAGCGGCACGCGCGGCCGCTTGCGCCGCCTTCGTCGAGGGGCTCGGCTGCGTACCCAGCGGGTGGAAGTGTGCGTGCTCGGTCATGGCGTGTGCTCTTTTCAGGGTGGGGTGACCATGCGGCGCTCGTGCGGGTCAGGCGAGAATCTGGGCCTTCTTGGCCTCGAACTCGTCGGGCGTCAGGATGCCCGCGTCGCGCAATTCGCCCAATTGCTTGAGCTGCTCGAGTTTCGCGCTCATGTCATTCGCGGGCGCGGCAGCGGGCGGCGCGGGCGCGGCAGCCGGAGCGGCCGCAGCCGCCGGAGCCGCAGCGGTCTGCGCCGCCCACTGGGCCTGTTGGCGACGCTGAACCTTGCCGTGCACCGAGCTGGCGACGGCGGCGTGGGTGGCGGTTCTGAGCAGTCTCATGGTCAGTGTCCTTCGGTCTCATCGATCGCGGCGACGAGCGCGTCAACCTCGATCGGTCCTTCGGCGAGCAGCACGGCGCCCTCGCTCTCCCATGCCACAAGGGCGGAGATCATCGAGAGCTCTTCGTAAATGACGATGACGGCCACGCTACCGGGCGACATGGCGTCGCCGATCTCGTGAATGTCATCGTCGTCGAGCAAGTAGGTGGCGGCTCCGTCGAAGAACGCCATGTCGACACCGTCGATCTCGCCCAGGTCGTGGGCGGGCGTAGTGACGACGTGCCCGTCTGCGCTTTTGGTGAGGAACTCGATGTCGAGCACGAGGATGCGCGCAGCATCCGACAGCTCGACGATGCGGCGGAAGCCGGCACCAGTGACCTTGCCGTCAGGAAACTCGATGACGATGTAGTCGATCGGTCCGAGTCGCTCGGAGGGTGCGTGATGTGGTGCGTCGACCATGGCGGGCTCCTTCGCTCGCGGTCAGCGTAACCCTTGGGGCACACTAGCGCCATGGTTCCGGTCACCGACCTCATCGCGAGTCTCGACGATCCCGCTCGCGCGGTGCTCGAGGGTTGTCGAGTTCGCGCACTCGAGCTCGTGCCCGAGTCCGTCGAGGGGGTCTCGTATGGCATGCCCGCCCTGCTGTATCGCGGCAAGGGGCTCGTCGCGGTCGCCGTCACGAAGGCCGGTTACTCGCTCTACCCGTTTAGCGGGCAGGTCATCACGGCCATCGCCCCCGAACTCGGCGACATCGCTCGATCGAAGGGTGCCGTGCAATTCACGGATGCCCGCCCGCTGCCGCCCGCAGCTTTCGACGCCCTCGTGCTCGCCCGCCGCGCCGAGATCGACGGTCAGTCGTCGGCAAGCCGCGGTGAGACATAGCGAGTCAGGTAGTCATCGCGGGTGCCGCGAAACCGTCGCTTGATCTCAAAGACCGCGTCGTTGTTTGCCGATGCGTAGTGGCGATCAGACACCTCGAGCATCGAACACACCCGGCCGCCCAACGTCCCCATTGCGGCCCGAGCCGAGCCCTTTCCGACATCGCCATAAGGAGCGGCAACGTAAACGAGCCGGTGATGGATGAGCCCGTCAATCTCGACAAGCGCCCGCGCTGCGAAGTAGGTCGTCGACTCCGGAATGTCACGAGCCTGCATCCAGTAACCGGGCGGGTGAGTCATGGCGTCGTTGATGGCCTTCGCGCCCTCAAGCGTGACCTGCGGGTCTTCACGGGTTAGTTCGAAGATATCCATGTGGTCGGGTGCTTCCCCCAAGGCGGCTTCGATCTCCGCGCGGCCAAGCCCGCCGTTACCCGCCAGCGTTGCTTGGTAGACCTCGACCCGGCGCGACTCTCCTGCCCGCATCCGTTCGCGCTCCTCGCTGAAGGAAGTCACGACATCGCGCATGGCACCCGTCGTCCCGTCGACGACAAGGTCACCGAGATACAACACGCTCGAGGAGTGATCGCTTGGCGATCGTCTGCTCCATCGAGCAGGCTCGTCAAGAACCTCGGCGTAGGCCTCTCTGCCTTGAGACAGCACTGACCCGAGCACGCTCATCCCCACATCGTCGGCAACGAGCTCTCCGAGCCCGTGGCGTCGAAAACTGTCGACGAGGGCGAGTGCCTTCAGAGCCGCGGTCTCTTGCCACCGAAGAACGAAGTCGTCACCGTGCGAACTGATCATTCGCCCCGCAGCGTTAAGCGCCTTCTCGCTCTGGCTGCCGCGCATCGCGTCGATCGGCTCCCAAAACTCAGCATCGCTGAGGGGCTCCATGCCCCGAGCGTCGACCGATCCGGAATCGACGGCCGGTTGCCAGACCGTCAGGTTGCCCTCGAAAAACTCAGCAAGCAAAGACTCGAGCTGAGACACCCGGCCGATCGGCTCGTCCCACAAGAGAATCGGTCCGGCGAGAGGCCCGGCGAATTCGTACTCGCCAATGACGTCATCCAGCGCCCACTCAACGTGGGAATCGTTGGGTAGACGCGGCCCTTCGAGCCAGAAAGTCTCGCGTGCGAGTTGCGCGGTCTGGGTCAGCGTTCGCACCACGCGTCCCACGAGCGGCTTCATGGGCGGGGCGGGTGATTCGTCCATGGCGGAACGCTAATGCCAGAACGTCGAAGCCATATCTGAAATGCACACGCTCGCGCCGGACATAGTGCAGTGTGAGAGCCGTGACCGATGCCGAGCGCGAGCTGCGCTTTCGCGCCGTTGCCGAGCTCGTCGTCGAGCCGGTGCGGCGCTACCTCGCGCGCCGCACTGATGCCGCGACGGCAGACGACGTGTTCAATGAAACGCTCATCGTGTGCTGGCGCCGGCTCGATGAGGTGCCGTTGGCCGACGAAGCGGTGCCGTGGGCCATCGTCGTCGGGCGCAATCTGCTCGCCAACGCCGAGCGCGCCGAGCGGCGCCGGGGGCGGCTGACGGCCAAGATCATTGCGCTCGACCCGCCCGCATCCGTCATCGAGTACGCGGGCGGCGATAGCGACGCCGACGCCGTCGCGGTTCGGGATGCCCTAACGCGGTTGCGCCGCGACGACGCCGAACTGCTGCGCCTCTGGGCGTGGGATGGCCTCGAGAGCCCCCACCTGGCAACCGTGCTCGGCATCAGCGCGAATGCTGCCGCGATCCGCTTGCACCGCGCGAAAGCACGACTGAAAGCAGAACTTCTGAAATCGCCCCGCCCGGCCGGACATGTCGAGGCAGAGGAAGGGAGCACCGATGCACGACGATGACCGGCTGCTGCGCGAGCAGTTGCGGGGCGCTGACCCGGCACACAACCTGGCTCCTCTTTCGCCGACGTGGCTCGACCACAGGATGGAGCAGATCATGACCGAACAGACCACTACCGCCCCTGCCGTGCCCGCGCGCAGCGCTCGCCGCACGTGGGTTCCCATCGTGGGCGTCGCTGCGGCGCTCGCGATTGCGGCCGCCGTTGCGCTGCCGCTCGCGCTCGGCGGCACGCCCACAGTCGAGCAACTCGCTCAACCGACGGGCGGCGACCTCGCGAGCGGCAGCTGCATGGTCGTGAGCGCCGAGGGCTTGCTCATGAACGAGCAAGCCTTCGCGGCGCGCGTGCTGACCGTTGAGGGCGACGTCGTCACTCTCGAGGTCACGGAGCGGTTCGCGGGAGAGGTAGCCGACCGCGTCGAGGTGCCGCAGGTCGACGCCGCTGACGGCGACTTCTCGGGCGTGCCCTTCGAGGTCGGCGAGAGCTACCTTGTCGCCGCAACTGACGGTCAGATTGCGGGATGCGGGCTCAGCGGCACCGACAGCGCCGACCTGCGCGCCGTCTACGACGCAGCCTTCGCGGGCTAACGCGCCACTAGATCAACCAGCGGGCCTGCCGAACGAGCGCGAGACGCTTCCACGGCAGGCCCGCTCCCCATGTGTCGCCCGCGTGCAGTACGGCGATAACGGTGAGCGAGAGCGCGTAGATCACGTGGTAGTTGACGATGGGGTTGGTCGACCCGGTGCCCATGCCGATGGGCCACTCGGCCAGCCACATCGCGAGCAAGACAAACGAGCCGACGACGGCGCTGACGCGCAGACCGATGCCGAGCGTGACGGCGACGCCGATGGCGAGCATGGCGATCATGAACAGCACGTCGGATGCGGGGCTCGCGATCGACGCAAAGAACGGCTTGAGCGGCCCCACCACGGCGTCGCCCAGCAAGAAGCCTTGGCTCGGGGTTCCGCCGTTCACCCACGCGCGCTCGGCCGGCGTGGAGTAGCCGAGCCCAAAGGTCTTGTCGAGAAACGCCCAGACGAAGATGAAGCCCGTCGCGAGCCGCAACACGGCCAGCACGCGACGAGCGACGTCAGAGCGCACGACGTCGAGCTGCGTCGCGAGGCGACCCGCGTGCGAAACGCCGCTCGGCGAGACCGACCCGCCGGCTAGGGCGGTGTCAGATTCATTCATGGTGTGTCCTCAGAAGTACGGTCGGTGATCGAACGTGCGGGATCGAACCGAAGCCGGGGTCTGGGGCAACGCGCTGAACGTATCACGCGGGCATGACGCGCGGGTATAACGTGATGGCCATCGCATCGGCTCGTCGAAAGGCCCTCTCATGCTTCGGTTCATCATTCGTCTCGCGATCTACCTCGGTACGGCAGCACTGGCGCTGTTGATTACCTCGTGGATCCTCCCCGGTTTCGGCCTGAGCCTCTCGGGCTTTCTCGTGGCAGTCGGGGTCTTCGCGCTCGCGCAGAGCATCCTGACTCCGTTCATCGTCAACATGGCGCGCAAGTATGCGCCCGCCGTGCTCGGCGGCATCGGTCTCGTCTCGACGTTCGTGGCACTGCTGCTCGCGAGCATCTTCCCTGGCGGCATCACACTGAGCGGAATCGACACGTGGGTGCTCGCGAGCCTCATCGTCTGGCTCATCACGGCGCTCGGCGGCTGGCTGCTGCCGCTGCTCTTCTTGCGCGGCAAGCTCGCCGACCCGAAGTCGGGCGGTGCCGCCAAGTAGCCGGCCAGCGCGCGCAGGGCGCGCACAGCGCGCACCGATGCGGCCGTCGGCGGGCATCCAGGTGGCGTGCGTAGCCTGAGAGCGGTGTGAGGGACGCCGTTCGACGCTCCCCCGCCATCGCGTGAAGGGACCCCGCAATGCGCAGCTCATCCTCCCCCGCTGGCTTCGACATTCGAGAGGCGGTCGAGAACCTGCGTGACGCGTTCACTCCGCGGGGCTCGGGCCGATCAGCGGGAGCATCGCACGGTGACCTGCGCGCGGCCATCCTCTCCGCCCTTCAGCACGAGGCGAAGAATGGCCACCAGGTCATGCAGGCCATCGGCGCAGCGAGCGGCGGCATGTGGATGCCCTCCGCCAGCCAGGTCTACCCCATGCTTCAGCAGCTCACCGACGAGGGTCTGCTCAGCGTGCAGCACGACGGCGAACGCAGTGTCTACGCGCTCACCGAGTCGGGCCGCGAAGCTGCCGCCGCGCACACCCACGAGCCGGCCGGCGAGAGCTCGAGCCGCTCAAGCTGGAACGTCAGTGACATCACCGACCGCATGAGCGAAGCAGCCGATCGCATGAGCGGTCGCATGAACGACCACTGGAACGAGCGCACCTCGGCGGTTCCGCGCGCGGGCGCCAAGCTCGCGCAGGCAGCGGCGCAGGTTACGCAGTCGGGCACGCGTGAGCAGCAAGAGCGCGCGGCCGCTCTGCTCGACCAGACGCGCAAAGCGCTCTACGCGATCCTCGCCGAAGACTAGGTCGTGCCCAGCGAGAGCGCGAACCGCGCTCCGACGAACGATCCGGCGCTGAAGGCGCGCTACCGACGCATCATGCGCTTTGCTGCGCGCGCCCTCGTGCAAGCGTGGTGGTTCGAGCTCGTGCTTCCGCGGTTTGGCATGTCGCGTCTCGCGGCGCGCGGGCGCATCCGTCGCCTGCAAAAGCTCGCCCGCCGGTTCCATGATCTTGCCGCTGACTTGGGCGGGCTCATGATCAAGGTGGGGCAGTTCTTGTCGTCGCGCCTCGACATCTTGCCGCCCGAGATCACGCGCGAGCTGGAGGGGCTGCAAGACGAAGTGGCGCCCGAGTCGCTCGCCGCGATCGTGGCGCAGGTCGAGCGCGAGCTGGGCATCCCGCTCGAGCGAGCGTTTGCGGGGTTCGAGCCCGAGCCGATTGCGGCCGCATCGCTCGGGCAAGCGCACCGCGCGCGGGTGTCGCCCGGCATTGCCGCTGACCTCGGGTTCGAAAACGTCGTCGTGAAGGTGCTGCGGCCCGGCATCGAGCAGATCGTCGAGGTTGACCTTGCGGCGCTGCGGCGCGTGGGTCGGTGGCTTGCCCGCGTGCGGCTCGTCAACCGGCGGGCAGATGCGCCCGCGCTCGTCGAAGAGTTCGCCGCCACGAGCCTCGCCGAGATCGACTACCGCACCGAAGCCGGCAACGTGGAGCGGTTTGCCAACGACTTCGCGAACGACGCGCGCGTGGGCACCCCAGCCGTGGTGTGGGAGCGCAGTGCGCGACGCGTACTCACCCTGAGCGATGTGACCGCGATCAAGATCACCGACGTCGCCGCCCTGCAGGCGGCGGGCATCGACCCCAACGCGGTCGCCGGCGAACTTGCCCGAGCCACGTTCGAGCAAATCTTCGTCGCGGGTTTCTTTCACGCCGACCCGCACCCCGGCAACATCTTTGTGACGCCGGGCGGCGAGGGCGGCTTCTCGCTCACCTATATCGACTTCGGCATGATGGGCGAGATTCCCGACGACCTGCGGCAGGGGCTGCAGCAGTTCATCTTCGCTGTCGCCGCGCGCGATGCCCGCGGCTGGGTCGTCGCGACGCAGCGCCTAGGCGTTCTGCTGCCGAGTGCCGATACCGTCGAGCTTGAGCACGCCATCACGGCCCTCTTCGATCGATTCGGCGGCATGGGTGTGGCTGAGCTCACGCGCATCGACCCTCGCGAGCTCGAGCAGTTCGCCCTGCAGTTCAGCGAGCTCGTGCGCACGCTGCCTTTTCAACTGCCCGAGAACTACCTCTTGCTCGTGCGCACCATTTCGCTCATCTCGGGCGTCACGAGTGCGCTCAACCGCGACTTCAACATGTGGGATGCCGTTGACCCCTTCGCGCGCACGCTCCTCAACGGGGGCGGAGCATCCACTCTGCGGTCGATCGGCCGCGAGGGAATCGCGATTCTCTCGGCCCTCGCGCGATTGCCCCAGCGAGTGGATGCTCTCGCCACGCGCCTCGACCGCGGCGAGCTCGCCGTGCGCAGCCCCGAAGTCGAACAGCGCTTGCGCGTGCTCGATGGCAGTGTGCGCCGCGCGACCTCGGCGGTGCTCTTCGCGGCGTTGCTGATCGGTGGCATCTTGCTGCGCCCGAGTGATGAGGTGCTCAGCTGGGTGCTGCTCGGAGCCTCAGTGCTTCCCCTCCTGCACGTCGTGCTGCCATGGCGGCTGCGGTAGCTCGTGCACTAGCGTCGCCCCATGACCAAGTACCTCATCTCGTTTCCGAGTGGTGTCATGCAGGTGGCCCATGGCGACTGGGACAACGTCGTCGAAGAGTCACACCAGGTCATCCGCGACATGAAGGCCGCGGGCGTCTACGTGTTTGGCGGCGGCATTAACGAAGAGGTCGAGCCGGTCGCGGTTGCCGGTGATGGCACAGTCAGCGAGCCGCGCTACGCCGCGTTCGACAAACTCGACGGCGGGCACACGGTCATCGAAGTGCCGACGCGCGACGAAGCGGTCGAGTGGGCGCGTCGCGTGGCCGTTGCCTGCCGCTGCCCGCAAGAGCTGCGCGAGTTCATGTACGACCCCGAGTCATAACGCGCGAGACCGCTCGCGCCCGCGGGCGCACCGAAAAACTTGCTACCTGAGGATGACCCAAGAGTGGGCCCTCGCTGATAGCGTCGAGAGCATCCGGCTTTTCGCGACGCGTTGGGGGCATTGTGCACATCTGGAAGCGATGGGTGTTTCCCATCATCGGCCTTGTCATCGCTACCGTGATTGCGGTCTCTGTAGCCAAGCTCGCGTTCTTTCCTGATGAGCAGTCATCGGCAGAACAACCCTGGGCCCAGATCAGCGACCCCGTCGTTTCGGTCGAACGCGGCAGTCTGGTCAACCAGCTGGCCCTGACGGGAACGATCGCTCGAGACGAAACGTATCCGCTCAAGTCAGCGGTGTCGGGCACGGTCACGACGGTGCACGTCGGCAACGGTGCCGTGGTGAGCGCGGGCCAAGTTCTGTTCACGGTGCGGCTCGACACCAATCGACGACTCGTTGACATCGTCGCCCCCGAAGCCGGTTCGCTGAGCGAGCTCGCCCTGGTTGCCGGGCAGTCCACGACGGTGGGCGAAGAGATTGCATCGCTGTCACCACAGCGGTTTCACGTCTTGAGCACGGTCGAGCCGGTTCAGCTCTACCGCTTGATCGATGCGCCGACCGAGGCGACCGTGACGATCACGGGCGGGCCCGCTCCATTCGCCTGCACGGGGCTGACGACCCAGGTTGCCGATGACGGCACCACGAGCGTGCGGTGTTCCGTTCCCGGCGACCAGGTGGTCTTTCCTGGACTGCCCGTGCAGCTTGTGGTCGATGTTGGAGCCGTCGATGACGTCTTGGTCATTCCGACCACGGCCGTCAAGGGCGGCGCGGGTAGCGGGCTGGTCTGGCTCGACTCGGGTGATGGCAGCGAGCCCGTGGAGCGTGAAGTGACGCTCGGTATCAGCGATGGCTCGATGGTCGAGGTGATCGATGGCCTCGCCCAAGGCGACCTGATTCGGCAGTTCGTACCCGGAGTCGCGGCTCCCGTCGAAGAAATCTGCTACGAAATCGCGCCCGGCGAACAGTATTGCGAGACGGGCGTCAGCTGGTGACCCTCGTCTCACTACGGGGCGTCGCGAAGCATGTGCTCTTGCCTGATGACTCGCGGCTCGACATTCTTCACGCGATCGATCTCGACGTCGATGCGGGCGACCACGTGTCAATTGTCGGTCGCAGCGGCTCGGGCAAGACCACGCTGCTCAACATTCTCGGCTTGCTCGATGCCCCCAGCGCGGGAGAGGTGACGTTTGGCGACGAGTCGACGCACGCCATGCGAGCGGGCCGGCTCGACCGCATGCGCGGCGCAAACGTCGGGTTTGTTTTTCAGCAGTTCAACCTTCTCGCGGGGCGCACCGCGCTTGAGAACGTCGCGATGCCGCTGAGCTACTCGACCGGAAGCGCGTTTTGGAATCGTCACGCCGCCGCTGCCGCGATGCTCGACCGCGTTGGCTTGAGCCACCGGCTCACCTCGCTTCCTGATCGACTGTCGGGCGGCGAGCAACAGCGCGTGGCCATCGCTCGCGCACTCGTGCGAAAGCCGCGGCTGATCCTTGCCGATGAGCCGACGGGGGCCCTCGACGTTGAGACGGGCGCGAGCGTCATGTCTCTCCTCGACGAGGTCGCCGCCGAGTCGGGCGCGGCACTCGTGACGATCACCCATGACCTTCACGTAGCTGCCCGCGCCCGTCGTCATTACCGGCTCGACGCCGGCGTGTTGCAGCAGGTGAACCTCGATGAGGCCTTCGCCGCAAGCACCCACGCCACGCCTGTCGCCAAGCGGGGGGCGCGGCGATGACGAATCGAATGAGCCTCGCACCGCTGGCCGGTGCTCTCACTGATGCCTGGTCTGAACTGCGCGTACACAAGCTGCGGGTGCTGCTGAGCCTCATCGGCATCGCGGTTGCTGTCGGCGCCCTCACCGCTGTCGTTGCCCTGGGCGAATTGCAACGGCAGGTCGCGGCCGAGCAGTCTGACCGCTACGGCGGGCGAGTAGCGACCATCATGGTCACGGCGATGCGCGAAGACGGAGCGCCCATGAACTGGGACGAATTCGACGAGCGTTTCGACCGAGTCGCCGAGCGCTATGGCTTCAGTCACACGTCGCGCATCGTCGACGGAATGGTCACTCTGCCCGTTCAACTGCCCGAAGGCGTGACGCAATTGCCGTCGCGACTTGTCGACCCCGACTACGCGGTCATGCACCGGCTCGCCCTGCTCGAGGGGCGGTGGTTCACCGAGTCAGACCTCGAATTGCTCGCGCCGCCCGTGGTCATCAGCGAGGGCCTGTGGGACATGATCGGGCGCGTGCCGATAGCGCAGCATCCGACGCTCATCATGACCGGCGACCTCGCCGGAACGTACCAAGTGATCGGGGTGACCCCCCGTGATGGACCATGGGATGCTGCGCCGCGAGTCGATCTTCTCTACGACACCTACCGCGAGCGGCTCGAAGCCATTCCGGGTGATGTCTCGGTCATGCGCGAGATCTGGGTTCCGCCAGCGATCGTCGGCGACGTGGGTCCGGTACTTGCAATGGACCTGCGGGCCGGAGCAGACCCCGGGCTCACGATCACCGTCAACCGCAGCGACTGGGGTGCCCAGGCAGGCTTCGCCGATTCAGCGCTGATCTTTCAGCTTGTGACCGGCGCCATCGCGGGCATCGTGCTGCTGCTCGGCGCACTCAGCCTCATCAACATCCAGTTGGTGGCCATGCGCCAGCGCATTCGCGAGATCGGCGTGCGGCGCAGCTTTGGGGCGACGTCGGGGCGCATCTTCACCTCGGTTTTTCTCGAGAACGTGGTGGCAACGACCGTGGCCGGCGCGGTTGGCATCGTGCTCGTCGTGCTCATCATGCGCAGCGACTGGGTGATCGAGACCATGTTCCCGGGCATTCAAGACGTGCCACCGTTCCCCTTCTCGGCGGCGGTCACGGGGCTCATCGCTTCGGTCGTCGTCGGCGCGATCGCGGGGTTGATTCCCGCGCTCGTGGCGCTTCGCGTCAAGGTCATCGACGCCATTCGGTTCTGACAGTGCTGGCGACGGCCCCGCGCTAGGGCGCGAGGTCGTCGAGCAGTGCCTGCAGTTCGGGGCCGGGGGTGCCCAGCACGAACAGCACCGAGATCGCGTCACCGACCAAACCCTCGAACCCGTCGCCGACCGTCGCGCTCACCGAGCACCGCTCGCCGCGCAGGGGCTCGACGATCAGCGTGGCCGTTCGCCGCGCAGGCTCGGCTTCGTTCCACATCGCCCGCTCCCCGCGCACCTCGACAGCTGCGAGTAGTCCGGTGAGCGTCGTGACGTCGAGGTCGACGTAGGGGCAATACGGCGGTTGGGCACCGTCGGTCGGCGTCCACCGGCGGTCAGAGGTTGTGCGCGCTCGGGATGCTGACGCTGCGGGTTCGCCGACGAGAGCGGGCATCCGTTCGCGAAAGAGGTGCAGCAGCTCGTCGATGGCACGCGGCGCGATCGCGAGTTGCCGCACCGCCGACTCGGTGGCGGTCAACGTGCGCATCGCCACGTCGATCGTCTCGCCCGCGAGGTCGATTGCCGCCTGAGCATGTACGCCGCAAAACCACTCGACGTTCGGCGGATGCCCGACCATGCGTTCGGCGGCCACCCTCTCGCGCCACTGCCGATCAGAGTCGCGCTCGGCGAAGTTCACGAGTCGGCCATCCGGTGCCGTGAATTCGTCGCCGCAGACGGCGCACTCGGGTGGTCGCATGCGGTCACCCTACGGTTCAACTCGCGCGAAATCGACGATCGACTCAGTGGACGTCGCGGGCGAGTTCGTGCTCGACAGCGCGCCGAATCCAGCTCGACACCGATCGATCGTCTGCTTCTGCCCTGAGCCGCACTTGAGCCAGAAGGTCAACAGGAAACCGCACGGGCACCGGTTCACTCAACCGCGCGCGCCGTCTCACCGGACGCCCAGCGGGAAGCTGGTGTTCCGGGTTCGCATAAAACTCGTGCTCCTGCTCGGGGCTCATCTGGTCTGCCATCGGTCCCTCCGGTACGTTCTCGCGAGATCTGCCGAGGCCACGTAGCACCCAATCGGTCGGCAGAGCGTTCGATCGCGCGTCGACGGCGCGAGAGGAACCATGAGCACCGCACCGCTCACTTCAGCCACCATGAGCCCATGCGCCGGTGGCATCGCTGGATAGAACAAGGGGTCACTGGCCCACACCTCCGCAATGTCGTCGACGCCCAAATACGGGTGCTTGAACAGGTGGGCCACTTGAGTGTCGATCTCGAACGGCCACTCATCGCGAAGCAGTTCAAGGTCGAAGCGTTCACCGCCCGACACGAATAGTGTAATACAAACGGATACGACCTGGGGTGGACGGCTGGTGGCGAGACATGAGTCGAGAACGAAGCTATTCGGTCAAGAAGCCGCCGCATTCACCCACAGCCAGCTCATCGGCGCATATCCCTTCGGGAACGGATGCTCGCTAGGGTTGCCCGCATGCGCACTCCCGCACGACTCGCCCTCGCCCTGACTCTCGCGGCCGGGTTCGCTCTCGCGCTCGCCCCCACGGCCGCGACTGCCGACACGAGCGACTTCACGTTCGACTCGTTCGACGCCGAGTACACGCTCAGCCGCGAGGCAGACGGCACGTCGACCCTGCTCGTGGTCGAGACGATCGTCGCCCGCTTTCCTGACTTCGATCAGAACCGCGGCATCATCCGCGCGATCCCCGACGACTACGACGGCGTTCCCCTCAACACCAGTGTTGTCAGCGTCACCGACCAGAACGGCACAGACGTCTTCTACGAGTCGGTGTACTCCGCCGGCTTCATCGAGCTGTACCTCGGCACCGACGAGTTCGTCCGGGGAGCGCAGACCTACGTCATCACCTACATGCAACAGAACGTCGTGCGCTCGTTCGACGACACGGCCTCAGATGAGTTCTATTGGGATGTCAACGGCACCGGCTGGCAGCAACCCTTCGGCCGCGTGAGTGCAACGGTGACCCTCGCGCCCGACGTCGCCGCGGCCTTGACCGGCAACTCTGCCTGCTACGTCGGCGCCTTCGGCGAAGACGAGTTCTGCACGATTGAGGATGCGGGCGGCACGTTCACCGCGGCCGCCACCGAGCTCAGCCCTTTCGAGACCCTCACCGTGGCGATCGGCTTCGCGCCGGGCACGTTCCTCACCCCCGAGCCGACTCCCCCACCCGAGCCGCAAGAGATTCCGCTGTGGATGCACCTGATCTCGGGCGGCATCGGCCTCGCGAGCGTCGGCGCGCTCGGCGCCGCGATCGTCTCGCGCGTGCGCGCGGGCTCGGGGGCGAAGAGTCGCGGGGCGATCATTCCGCAGTACTCCGAACCCGAGGGGTTCGACATTCTGCAGGCAGCACATCTCATCGGTAGGTCATCCGCTGGCATGCCCGCCGTGATCGTGCGACTGGCCGTGCGCAAGAACCTGCGCATTCTCGCCTATGCGGTCGAGAACAACACGGCCCCCTACACGCTGCAGTACCTCAGCGATGACGGCTCCGATGTGCTCGACCTCGCGGTGCTCGAAGCGCTGTTCGGCGTCGATCGTGCGGCCGGCGACCTCAAGCCGTACGGCAAGTACGACTCGGCGTTGAGCAGTCGACTCGACGAGCTGTCGTCGCGGGCGCTCAGCTCGATCGTCGACGATGGCTTCAAGCGCATGGCGCCCGGCATCGGTTTCGGCTGGCTCATGCTTCTGGCCCAGTGGCTGTTCATGGCACTCGCCGGCGCCGCCATCATCGTCTCGACCGTGCTCTTCATCAACATCAGCCCGCTCGCGTTTCTGTCGCTCACGGTCGCGTTCATCGCCGGCTTCTTTGCCTTCGGCCTGGCGATTCGCCCTCAGCAGTTCACCGAAAAGGGTCGCGAAGCTCGCGACTACCTCGAGGGCATGAAGCTATACCTCACCGTCGCCGAAGAAGAACGACTGCGCGTGCTGCAGAGCCCGCAAGGAGCCGAGCGCATCGACGTGGGCAACAACCTCGAACTCGTGAAGCTCTACGAAAAGCTGCTGCCCTGGGCAGTCATCTGGGGCGTCGAAGACCAGTGGATGCGCGAGCTCGCCCTGCGCGTCGCCGCCACCGACACGACCCCCGACTGGTTCGTCGGCACGAACGGCTTCGAGGTCTCACTGTTCAGCACCGCGGTTCGGGGTGTCACGGCCACGACGCTCGCCCCCAGCTCAAGCTGGTCAAGCAGCGGCGGAGGCAGCAGCTTCTCGGGCGGCTCGTCGGGCGGCGGCTTCTCGGGTGGCGGTGGAGGCGGCGGAGGCGGCGGAGGGCGCTAGGGCTGCTGCGCTGAGGCTTCGGCGGCCCGTCGCTCAAGATGACGGCGCTCGGCCTCGTTGCTGGTCAACTGCAACGCGCGCTCGAAACTCGCGGCCGCCGGACGACCCGCACGCGCGAGCAACTCGCCGCGCGTCGCGTGGAACAAGTGGTAGTCGTCAAGGCCGGTGAGGCGGTCGAGCACGGCGAGGCCAGCGAGCGGGCCGTCGGCCATCGCAATCGCCACGGCGCGGTTGAGCTCAACGACAGGGTTGGGCGCCATGCGCCCGAGTTGCGCATACAGCTCGGCGATCGCCGACCAATCGGTGTCGGCGGCCGTGCGCGCGTTGGCGTGATGCCCCGCGATGATCGCTTGCACTTGGTAGGGGCCCGGCGCCATGCGCGTCATCGCGCTGTGCAGGCGGGCGTTGGCTTCGGTGATGACGTCGAGGTTCCAGCCGGTGCGGTCTTGGTGCTCGAGCAGCACGAGCTCGCCGAGCCCGTCGACCCGCGTGCCCGAACGCGCGTGGTGATAGAGCTCGAGCGCGAGCAGCCCCTCGGCCTCGGCGCTCGCGGGCACCTCGTCGACCACCTGGCGCGTCAGCCGAATGGCCTCGAGCATCAGGTCGACCCGGGTCACGTGCGCGGCGCCGCGCGACAGGTATCCCTCGTTGAAGATCAGGTAGAGCACCCGCAACAGGGCGTCCACGCGCTCGTCGAGATTCGCCGGAATCGTCAGCGGCATACCCGCCTCACGAATCTTGCGCTTGGCACGCACGACGCGCTGCGTGAGCGTGGCCTCGGGCAGCAGGTAGGCGGCCGCGACTTCGGCGGCGGTCAATCCGCCCGCCAGCCGCAGGGTCAGTGCCACCTGCGTGTCACGGTCGAGCGCCGGATGGCAGCAGAGCAGAAGAAGTCGAAGGCGTTCGTCGCCGAGAGAAGAAGCATCCATGATCAGGTCGTCTTCCTCCTCGGCGTCAGTCGTGGTGTGGTGCGCGGTCAGTTCGGGCGCGGCGTCGTGCAGTCGGCGACGGGATGCCCGGTCTCGCCGCAGCTGGTCGATCAGGGTGTTGCGGGCCACGGTGTAGAGCCACGCGGCGGGGCTTTCGGGAATGCCCGACTGCCACGCGGTCAGGGCGGTGATGAGAGCATCCTGAACCGCATCGTCGGCGGCATCGAGGTCGCCAAAACGGCGCGTGAGGAGAGCGAGCACTCGCCCGCTCTCCTCACGCGCTAGCCGGGTGACGGCGTCGGCGATCTCCGCCGCGGTGGTCACGCTGTGGTTACGCCGCGTCCGGGCGGAACGCGACCGGGCGAATCTCGAGCGAGCCGTTATCCATCGGAAGCTTCTTCGCGAGCTCGATGGCCTCGTCGAGGTTCTCGGCCGAGATCAGGTAGTAGCCGCCGAACTGCTCTTTCGTCTCGGCGAAGGGTCCGTCGACGAGCTCGGGTGCCTGGCCGGGCGTCAGGCGAAGCGTCGTCGCGCTCATCGTCGGAGCAAGGTTGGCGCCGCTGACCCAGTGGCCGCCCTCGATGAGCAGCTGGTTGTAGGCCATCCATTCGCCCATGAATTCTTCGAAGCCGGGGTCGCCGGGAGCAGGGCGGGGGGAGGACTCGTCGCCGTGGATGAGGATCATGAATTCCATGTGCGTTTCTTTCCTTTCAAGGTGGGTGGGGGTCAGTTGCCGACGAGACCGATGACGAGTGCCATGGTGACGAACACAAGAAGATCGTGTCCGGTGTTGATGAGCAAAAGTTTGACAGAACGCGACTCAAACACGGTCGTGATGAGCGCCCGACCCGCCGAGAACGCGAGCCAGCCGAACACGGCCGAGTAGAGCGCGGCTTCAAGTAGCGAGTTCTGGTTGGCGACCTGCGACGCCGAGGCGAAGTAGGCGAGCACGAACGCGCCGACGAGGTTCACCACCAAGGCAATCGGATACTGCACAGCGTCTTTCGCGGCAGGCCGCTCGTCGAGCTGCGCGAGGCGCGTCCACAGCTTGCGGAAGATGAGGCCGAACCACAGCCAGCCGACCACCATGGCGGCAACGGCGGCTCCGAGAACGGCGAAGATGTTGATGTCGAAGGGCATGTTCGTCTCTTTCTGAGGCGAGCTACTTGCTTGCTCTCACTCAGATGACGAACGGCTCAGGGTGAATCGACAAACTGAGCAAAATGTTTTTTGTTCCTCCGATTCACTGCATGCTCGCCCGCACCGCGTCATGATCGCGACCCCGAGCGTCGCTTCTCGGCATCGATAGCCTGGCGTGCAAGCACCAGGTAATCATCACGACTGTCGGTGAGCACCATGGAATCTTCGCCATAGGCATCGAACGCGATGTCGACCAGTTGTTGGGGGTCAGTGATGCCGGCATGTCGTGCCAATAGCCCCAGATCAAAGAGGTCGTGGTGCCGTGCTGCGGCGAGCTTCATGGCAATGAGTTCTTCGACACTCGCGATGGTGATCGTGACCCCCGTTTTCGACGCGCCACTGTTTTCCCGCGGCGGCACAAAGGGGCTTGCGTTCACGTTGAACCACGTCGGCGACAGATTCAAATCATCGGCAATAGTCGCAACCACTTTGTTCACTGATCGAGATGGTGAGACTGTGGCATCGATGTCCGTCGTGAATCGGGTCTCGCGGTCATCCGGAAACAACAGCGCAATCGCCGAACCGCCGATCACGTGAATGTGCGCGTCGATTCCTTCGCTCGCGAGCCTTTCGGCAAGCACGTCAAGCAACCTGCGTATGTCGGCAGGGCTCATCTGGTGCTCATTGACCGACATCAGGTGCGCTCGAGACTTCGCGCGTCAATGAAGATGTTGAGTCGACGTAGATGATCGGGCGTGCTGTGCTTGGCCCGTTCTCGTAGGGCAGGGAAGTCTGAAACGAACCACCGTTCAGCCAATCTGCTTGTCGTTGTCCAGGCCGGGCGCCTCGACCCGTGCAGCGCATGCCCATAGGTTGCGCGAAAGAGGGTGTCCCACCGACGATCGGGCAGCGGCGTGGGAGCGAGCTCGAGCTCGCGCGGGTCGAAGAGGTCGGGGTTATCTCGCAGCTCTTGGACTGCGTGGGTCAGTAGCCGCAGCGGATACGTCGGCTGGCGATCAGCGAGCAACGATTGCGCCATGGACTCTGCAACGCGATAAGGGGCGTATCGCGACATTCGCGTCTCGGTGCCAGCGGTGACCCGAAGGCCCGCCCCCATGGCCGCCAACGCTTCGCGCAGGCTGTTGAGCTTGATCGTTCCTTCTGCCTCCGAACGTTCAAGCTGAGAAATCGCGCTCGGAGTCACCGCCAGCCGCCGCGCGAGTTCGTTCACCGAGATCCCCGCGGCGAGTCGAGTCGACTTGATCGCTGTCGTCACGTGGCCCTCCGATCGCGTTGATTTTAGCTATAGCTACATTCTGGCACCACGGTGTGCGCGTGCGCGACATCATGATGCTGTCTCGACTGAGGCAGAGGCGGAAGGGGCTGACTCGAGGAGCGCGAAGGCCAGCAAGTCTGTGCCGCAGGCGAGAAACGGGTAGTCGTCGCGGAGGGCAGTGTCAATCAGCGTGACATCACGTATAGGTTCGACACGTGCTCAGGATTCGAGGTCGCTAGCGTGCAGAGGTTACTGAGCTTTCGTATTCGTCGGTGGTACTTCAAGCTGCTCTATGTCGCCGGGGTGTGGGTGACGGGGCTGATTTGGATTCCCCTTGTTGCACTCGGCACACCTGACCTTGCCGTGAGCATCGTGAATGTCGCCTTGAACCTCGTCGGCATTCTTTACGGAGCGCGAGTATTCCGGGGCTTCGATGAGCCTGACGAACCAGCTAGACCTTGGTGGCAGATGACCGCTCGGCGCAGGTTGAGTCGAGTGATCGGCTCACTTGCGCTTTTCGGCGCGTTGATCTCTGTCTTGACTCTGGTTGGCGCGGCACTCGGGTGGGAATCGGCCGTTCGCTCGGTCGAGCGCCTCACACTCAGCGAGTCGATCATCACCGCAGTCTTCTATGCGATCGTCGCGTTTCTCTACCTGAACTCAGCGGCTCGACTCCCGAAGCCTGGCCCGCGCGTCCGGCCACCGAAACTCACCAAACCGCCGAGGCTGACCTAGCGGCAAACCCCGTGACGATGCCCGAACGGCCAGTTCATGATCGTCACTCCCCCTAGCCCGGGAGGCGACTCGGCTTCCAGCTGCGAGCAACCTGGATGAATCGGCCGACAAGTTCTCGCAGATCGGCTTCGCACGTGACCATCAGAGTTCGCTCGTGCGCCTCTCCTTCGGTGCCATACCCAAACTCGACTTCGCCTGAGTCCCAGAGAATGACTTCGAAGTCTGCCCATGCCGCCTTTACCGACAGAGACCGCCGCTCCTTGTAACGGTGCGGCGTTTTCGCGTATCGCACGACCCCGATATCGATGAACTCAGGAATGTGTTCGGCGACAATTGCGTCGAACAGCTTCAAGAGATCCAATGAGGCAGTGCCTCCCTGGTCGCCTGCGACTGCGCCTTTCGGTTCGTCGCGACTGGCTCGGAACGAAGCCATCACGAGAACTCCCCTGTTCGCGGCAGGTGCCGCACCGCTTCAGCAGTGAGCATCTTCCCTGTCGAGACGTCGTACAACACGACGTCAACCAGGTTTCCGCCAAGGAACAAGAGCCGCAAGCACGGCTGATCAATGGGGTTGCCGCGATAAAGCATCTCCGTCGTGAACCCGGCCAGATTGAATCCGACGACAAGTTCGGCGACTACCTGTCGATCACGTGCTGCACGAAATACGACTCGGTCGTCCGCAAGGGTTGCGATAACCACGTCTGCCTTGAGCGGCAGACCCAGCACGCCACTCGATGTGCGAATCGCTCGAGCTTCTGCGCGCTCCAGCAATGCCAACACGATGTGGGCGTCTGGGTGCTGGAGGGCGATCTCCTGAGCGGAACGTTGCGCATTGTCGAGCCAACGCGAACGCCTCACCATCACCAGACCAATGAAGAAGAAGGCGAGAACTCCAAGCCCCAAAACTATCCACAGTTCCGGCTCGAATCCATCGGCATAGCGCACGAGCACCAGCACTGATGACACCAGCACGACGACCGGAAGCACGAAGTGAATGACGATCCTCAGTGGTCTCGACACCTGGGCTCCCCTGTTGAGCAAGCGCCCTGAGACACAGCGCGCAACGATAAGCCAGACAGTAGCAAGGGGTCGATCGTGAACGACGCGCTCACGAACCAGTTCGCCGCCGCGCCCCCACCCACGCCACCACGAACAGCACCGTCGCGAGCGGAACGGTGATGGCGTAGAAGAGCCAACCCGTCGGGATCGGGTCCGGTGCCGACGTGAGCAGGGCGAACACGGGCGTCGCCACAACCGGAATCACCGCCAGGCGACCCAGGGCACGCCAGGGGGTCGGGCCGGCGAGGGGCTCAGGCGCAGCATCCACAGCCCGCGGGGTTGTCGTGATGAGCGCGACCACCGCCAGCCCCACGAGCGCCGGCCCGACGAGCGTCAGCGGGTTCTCGATGGCGTTGAGCACGGCGAGCGCCGCGAGCAGCAGGAGGGCGGTGAGGGTTCCGGGCAGGCCGGGTGCGGCGCGGTGGCGCAGCGCCCACCAGCCGGCGAGGCCCGCGGCGAAGGCGACGGTCGTAACGCCAACGTAGGCCGCGAACTCGCCGATCGAGCTGGTCGCGCCCTCTTCGAAGCGCCAGAAGGCAGCCCATGCGCCGACGGATGCTCCCACCGCCGCGAGCCGCCACACGGAGCCGCGCGCCGGGCGGTCGAGGGTTCGCGGAATCCACCACCACCCCACCAACACGGTGAAGAGCGCGTGCCAGGCGAGGCCCGTCCAGCTGATGGTGAGTGGCAGGTCGTCGATGACGGTCGTGACGATGACGCCTTCAACGAGCCAGCCGAAGAGCGCCCCGAGCAGCAGGATGCGCCGCCACGCCCCCGGCCCCGTCGCGCTCACGCGCCAGCGCTGCGCCACGAAGCGCACCACCTGCACGGCCAGCCCGTAGGCCACGACCGTGCTCACGAACCCCAGCACCGAGTCGCCCGGCCGCAACTTCGCCCAGAACCACGACTCGCTCACCACCACCGCGGCAACGGCGAGGCACGCGGTCGCCGCGAACGAGAGCGCGAGGCGCGCGAGCGGGCTGCGGGCGTGGGCCATGGATGCGCGCTCAGCGCCGCCCGCGCGCGCCCACTACCGCGCACTGTTGGGTCATGGGTTCAGCGTAGTTTCGCGGTTTACGCCGCGCCACGAGATTAAGCGGTTCTGACGCACGCGCGCTGAACTCAGCAGTTGACGCTGCTCGTAGGCAATCACTACCTATTTCGCGCGAATGACCGACTCGGGCACGGTGGTATCGCGGTCGGCCGACCGCGCCACTGTGAAAGGGATCCCGACCATGCGACTCACCCGACCTGCCGCCGTTCTCGCCGCTGCCGCGCTCACCCTGAGCCTGACGGGATGCTTCGCCAACCCGCTCGAGAGCGTCGTCGAGGGGGTCATCGAAGATCAGACCGGTGTCGAGGTGGATGTGGACGGGTCGGGCGGGGCAAGCTCCGTCAGCCTGCCAGAGGGCTGGCCCGGCCTGCCGGTGCCCGCCGGCACGATCACCTCGGCAATCGCCTCCGACGGCACCTTCGTGCTCACGATCCTGTCGGAGTCGCCCGACTCAGTAGAGGCCGTCGCAGAAGAACTGCTCGCGAGCGGCTACACCGAGGTGTCGCGCGCCGACCTCGGCGGGCTCATCACGTTGGCGCTGTCATCGCCCGAGTGGACGGTCACTCTCGGCTGGGGCATCGACCCCGACACGCAGGAGACCTCGATCACCTATGGAGTGTCGCCCGCCAACGGCTGATCCTCGTCGGGCAGCATTCCGAGGTCGCGCAGCGCGGTGCGCAGCTCGTCTCGTGACGTGACGCCGAGCTTGCGGTAGACGGACTGCAGTTGGTTCTCGACGGTGCGTGCTGAGATTCCAAGCTGTTCGGCGATCTCCCGGGAGCGCAGGCGGATGGCCGCGGCCTGAGCCACCGAGAGCTCACGCGGGGTCAGCGCTGGGCCCTCGCGTCGCTGGAGCGAGGGGGCATCCACCCCGCCGGCGAGGCTGACGCCAACCGAGTGAATACGGCGGAGCACTGGCCCGCTCGCGGGCAAGGCCGACGCGAGCGCGAGCCCGTCGATCGCGGCGGGCACCAGGCCGGCGCGCGCCAGACGCTGGGCTGCGGGGGCGACCCGGTCGGCCCGTCCGTCACGCAGGGCCCCGGCGAGCTCGCTCAACGCGAGGCACGGTTCGACGTGCTCCGCCAGCCCCTCGCACAGCGTCTGCGAGAGGGCGGCGGTGCGCGCGACCTCGCCGAAACGCAGCGCGTTGGCGAGCGTTAGCGCGCCGAGAAAGCGGTAGCCAGAACCGACCGCGTCGCTCACCACTGCGATGATCGTGTTGGCAGCAGCGCTCAGGTCGCCCTCCGCGGCGAGCAGAAAGGCGCGGCACTCGGCGCGCTGCAGCACCGCGGCTCCGCTGACCGTGGCGTCGTCGAGCTCGGCAAGTTGGTCGCGGGCGAGGCCGACGGCTCCACGCTGCGCGTTGACGGTGGCCCGCAGCGCGAGCGCGAGCGACAGCAGCTCGCCACTGTCAGAACGGCGCAGCTGATCCACCGCCAGCTCGCTCAGCCGCAGCCCGTCGGCGAGGCGGCCCTCTTGCGTGCGCTGCGCCGCGAGCATGACCGTGACGAAGCCGACCTCGTCGCCGGCGGTGGCCCGAGCAGACTCGAGAAACGCGGCGGCGGGCTCGGCGGCTCCGGCTGAGCGCAGTTCAACGTATCGCTGCAGGCCAACCGCGATCGCGGCGTCAGAGGCGAGCGGTCCGGTGCCATCGACCGTCGTCAGTGGATGCACGGCCGCTCGGGCAGCGGCCGGTTCGCCGCGCATCGACGCAGCCACGACCGCGGCGATGGAGGCACGGATGCCCGCCTCCCCCCGCTCGTCGCCGCCCACGCCGCGCTCGGCCAGCACCCGCCAGCGCCACAGGTCAGCATCGAGGGCGACGGACACCTGGTCGCTCAGGGTGGCGCGCACCCGCTCCCCCTGCTCGAGTGCAGCGGTCGGATCCTGGCGTCGAAAGACCAAGTGCTCACCCCATCCGCTGGCGAGCGCGGCGCGCTCCCCCGGCTGGGTCGCGAGGGTCTCGGCGAGCGCAAACAAGCGGTCGGCCTCGTCGAGGTCGTCGGCGAGCGAGTGGTAGCCGGCCGCGGCGAGGTGCGCCGCGAAGGCGGTGGTGCGCCGGGCGGGCTCCCGAATCGAGGCATCCGCCAGCTCGGCGGCGAGGCGATGCTCCCCCGTGTTCGCGGCGAAAGAGGCAGCCCACACCAGTTCGTCGGCGGGCGTGCGGCGACCGCTACGGTGCTCCAGTTCGACGGCCGCGAAGCGCCGGGTCGGGTCGCCACTGGCCCGCAGCAGTCGCAGCGCCTCCACGACGGTGTCGTCGGCCCGGGTCGACGGGTCGAGCGCCTCGGCGACGAGCGGGTGCGCGATGGTCACCCGATCCGTTTCGGGCGCGGCCACGACAAGTCCCGCACGCAGAAGCTCAGCGACAAGCTCATCGCGACCTGGCGCTTCGGTCAGGCTCGACCGAGGCACCGGCTGCGTGAGCGCAACCACCCACAACAGTTGGCGCGCAGGCTCCGTGAGCGTCGCAAGCCGGGCGGCGAGGATCGCGGTGAGACCGCCCGCATCGGTCGCGCTCGTGATCTGGACGAAGTCGCCACGATGCAGCACCTCCCCAGCGGCGATCGCGGCGTCGACGATCACGCGCAGGTGCAAGGGGTTGCCCTCGGTCTGCCACGCGAGCAACTGCACGTCTTCCTCGCGCGCCGGCACCCGAAACCGCTCTTCGAGAATGCGCCCGACCTCGTCGGTGCTCAACCCGTCGAGGTGCTGGCGGCGCACCGAGCCCTCGCCGTCGAGCACCTGCAGAGCGGAGGGGAGCGTCTCGCCCGTTCGCGCGGTCGCAATGACGGCCACGCCGAATCCGCGCACCAAGCGGCGGATTACCTCGGCGGATGCTGGGTCGAGTCTCGGGGCGTCATCCACGATCAGCACGCGGCCCTCAGTCGCGCGTCCGAGCGCCGCGATGAGCTCGCTCAGGGCGGAGTCGTCACCGATGCCGAGACCGCTGAGCAGATCCTCGAATGCACCGAGCGGCGTCGTCGCACGCTCGAGGTCGCCCGTGATCGTGACCGTGCGCCCCAGCCGCGCCGCGATCGCCGACGCCAGCGCCGACTTGCCGACTCCCGCGCCGCCCTCGATCAGCAGCAGGCACGCGGGGCGCTCGTGCATCGCGGCGAGCCCGGCGGCCACGTGCTCCTCGCGCGGTGCCATCGGCCAAGAGCGCTGGGTGTCTGTGCGTTGGGTGTCTGCGCGCACTTCCACCCCCACCTGATTCCTGCCGGCCGCCGCGAGTTTCTGTCATCAGCGTAACCGGGCGCGGCCCAGCCGCAGCGCCGCCCGCGCGCGCCGACTACTCCTGCGACAACTGCCACGCCATGTCGAGTTGGGAGAACTCCGACTCGTAACACAACTGGTCGTCGAAGCCCGAGACCGTGTCGATGGAGTAGTCAATGACGTCGGCCTCGCGATCGATCACAGCGACTGTCCACCCGCTCTCGGCCATGCAGGCGATGAAGCGATCGAGGCCAGCGACGTACTCCTCGCGCGTGACCACTCCGTCTGCGAGGGCATCAACCTGGGCTTCAGAAGGCTCCACGGGTGCAGCGGCCACGGCCCACGACACCCAGATCACGTAACGGTCGAGCGAGGCTCCTCGAACTGTGATCGACTGCGGCCCAGCATCCGTCAGCTCGTACACCATGCTGTAATCGCCCATCGCTGAGCCTTCGATGACGCGCTCACTGTCGCACTCGATCCAGCCATCGAGACGTTCATCAAAGAAGACATCGAACCGACCGAGATCGAGACACGCGACGCGCAGCGCAATCGCCGTTGCCCCTTCTGGGCGAGGCCCCAACTGCACGTTCGTCTCACCCGTGCCGGTGATCACGAGCGGAACACCGATGAACTCGGTGCGCGGGTCGCCGATGAACTGAATGACGTCCATCGAGAGGTCGACGCTCGTTGGCGGCGTCAGCACGCCGGTAGCCGCGACGGCTCCCCCGGTCGTCGCCCCAGCGAGAGCGAACGCGAGCACAGCAGCGACCGCGACCCGACCGGAGTGCGCAAGGGGTCGCGGAGGACGAGTCTCGGCAACGTGCGTGACGAGCTCCGCCCGCAGGGCGTCTGAGCGAGAAGTCGTGCCAGTGTTCAGTTCAGGCGTCATGGGCTGCTTCATCCAATCGAGCGAGCGGTTCGAGAGGCGGATTGATGCGGGCTGCAAGGCGGCGCTTGGCCCGAGAGAGTCGAGACTTCACAGTCCCGACTGGCAGATCGAGCACGACTGCGGCCTCGCGGTCGGTGAGTCCTTCGATCACACAGAGCGTGATGACCTGGCGGTCGGAGACGGGCAGGTCGCGCAAGGCCGCACTAGCTGACCCGTCATCCATCGCATCCGCGTGATCACGGGTGTGGGTGTCGGCCGGCAGCCGCGCGAGCAGGGCTCGATAGCGCCGAGCTCCGCGGGTGAGATTCTGCGCAACCTTCGTGGCCGTGACGAGCAACCAGGGCAACAGCGAGTCGTCGACGAGGCGGGCGTGCTCCCGCCGCCGCCAGGCCTCCATGAAGGTGATCGCCACGGCGTCGTCGGCGTCTGCCACCACCGGAACAAGGCGCAACACGTGTCGATACACCCGATCGCGATGGCGGTCGAAGATGCGCCCGAACGCCTCCCCTTCGCCGTCTTGCGCCCGCAGCCAGTCGCCGCGATCGCGATCGCCGACGGCATCCGCGGAGGTCTCACCCATACCCTGTAGTGTCCGGCATCGTCGTTCTAGTTCCCGATACGCCAAAGTCTGCGGCGTCGCGTCGACATCGAGCGCTCTCGTCGCTGCTCGGCCGGCACCTCACCGCGGCTGTCAGTCGCGAGCGTGAACCATGGATGCGCGCTCAGCGCCGCCCGCGCGCGCCCATCACCGAGCGGCTCCCGCGAAACGCCATGATCGACACCACCGACACGGCCGACAGCACCGCCGCGAAACTCAGAAACGACCCGATCGACAGCACCGAGAACGCCGACCCAATCGAGCCGATCGACCCCACCGACCCCACGCTGCCCACCGACAGCACCGACCCCGAGCTGCCCACCGACAACACCGAATTGCGCGAACGGATGCTCAGCAGCGACCCACTCGACCCACGACGTTTCGGCATGGGTTCAGAGTAGTTGCGCCGCAAAGCCAAAGCCAGGATGCACAAGGCTTCTCACAAGTGTTTTTCGTTCTCGATAGACGATTTGCAAGCTGACTCCGCCTGAGGTCCTCACCTACAGCTCAGCGGCGTGCGCAGGCCAAGGTTTGAGCTTCGAAACGACTGTGTGGGCCTTCCCTTGAATCGGGAGCGAGTTCTTGCCTCCGTTATCCCAGGCTGAACACCCGAAGCGGCTCACGGGTGCTCGAAGTCGCACATTGCTGTATCGCGTGGATGCTTGTCACTCGACGCGCTATTGTCCGCCAAGTTCGACCGAAGCTAATGTCGTCGTGTTGGCCGCACAACGCAAAACCCGACTGCTTGTGCGGCCTAGCAATCTGACTTCCGCGATTTGCGGGCCAATCTGAGACTGACAAGATCGAGTCGGGGAAGGGTACGGCAAAGGTGGCCGCGCGTAGAGGCACAGACACCCTTGACCTAGGGTCTCTGTTGAGAATCAAAGAGTTGCTTGTGCCCTGACGATCCGAAGGATTGCTAGTCCAGGCGTTGAGTTGCTCTTGGCAGAGTCCGGACGCTGACTCACTACAAATGAATGTCTTTTGGCGTTCGGGAACGCGGGACCCCTCTACGGTTCTCGAAGTACTTGTCCAGTTGAGCGCCTGGACTAGTTGCAAAGCTTGTGACTACTCAACTGTTCGAACTAGTTCTCACTTAGGAGCGAATACAGCTTGAGCGAGCGATCATTCAAAGGCTTGTTGGTACATCGCACCCGGATGGCGCGATAAGTGTCCTTCACGATCGGTGGTTGGAACATCGGCGGAGCGGTCTTGGGCGCATCTCACCAGACCGGTAAACGCCCAAATCTCGACTACTACGAGCAACTCCTCGACTCCCGAAAAGCGGAAGTCATCTGCCTCCAGGAGGCTCATTCATACCCAGATGGTCGGAGAAGCCAAGTCGAGGAGCTTGCCGTGCGCCTTGGTTATGGGTTTCACGTCGCAGCTCCCCTCAGTCCTTCCCACATCGACCCGGAGGCGGCGCTTTCACTCGGCATAATCTCACGTCACCCGATACGGTCGAGTTCCCTGACTATGCTCCCCAACCCGAACCTTCAAACGAGGCTTAACACCGGCGCGCTGTGGCGAATGCACAACAAGGGGCTTCTAACCGCAAGCATCGCAGTTGACGGCGAGGACTTGATGGTCACTAGCGGTCATGTCTTTCCGTTTCACCGCTTTGGCGCAAGCGCCCAATCGGCGGAATTCTCTCGGGTCTTTGATGACGTCTCGTCACACCTGATGAGGTCGATGAGGCTGGGCAGAAGTGTGGTCAGCATCGATCTGAACGATCCGAATGCTACCAACCTGCTCGCGAGCAGTATCGGTCGAAACCGGTTTCAGGTTGCACCAAGTGATCACGCGACCACAAGGAAAGGGCGAAAGCAGGACTTCTTGCTCTACAGCGCGGACCTTCGCCTACTCGATGTCACAATCTTGCCCACCGAGTCAGATCACGCCTACTGCGAGATGTCCGTGGAGAGCAACTCTGAGAAAACTAGAAATCCTTGACTCAAGGGATCTGGTTGGCCATAGTAGGCGAACAAGCCTTGTAACTCGTAGCCGCACCCTGCCACAAGACCACGACGCTCCCAAGATACAAGTCAATCACGCACACACCCGGAGGACAGTTCATGACCAAATCCGCGCTCGTAACCGGCGGCACGTCTGGCATAGGCCGCGCAACAGCGCGTGCCCTTCATGAAGCAGGATTTGACGTGACCATCACGTTTAGGTCGAACGAGGATCAAGCCAAGTCTCTCTTGAATGAAGGGGAGGTCGCCTCTATCGTTCGCCTTGATCTATCGGATCCGCAGAGTGTTGATGCTTGGGTTCAGGGGCAAGAGGGCTCTGCTCTTGACGTAGACGTGCTCGTGATCAATGCGGGTGAGATTCTTCGCCCGAGTAACTGGCGTGAAATGGGCATACGAGAGATCACAGAGACCTTTAGTGTCCACGCCATCGCTCCGATTCTGTTGGCAAGAAAGGCCGCAGCTTTCATGGAGAAGCGTGGCGGTGGACGGATCATCTTCACTTCCAGCACCTATGGGTTGGTGGGCGCCGGGCCGGTGCTCGCCTACGGGGCAGCTAAGGCGAGCCTTGTCAGCACCACTTACGCTCTAGCGAGAGATCTAGGCGTCAGCGGCATCACGGTTAACTGTGTGGCGCCCGGGAATATCGATACTCCCATGACCGCCGGGGCGGGCGATGCAGTGCTTAAGTGGGTACAGGAGACGACCCCAGTCGGCAGACTTGGGAAAGCCGAAGAGGTCGCTGCGCAGACGATGTATTTCGTGAACAGCCCCTTCATCACAGGCCAGATCGCGGTTGTCGACGGCGGTCAAGTCCTGAATATGTAGACCAGATGAGACTCACTATCAGGGTGTGGCTGCTGGCAGTGATGGCGATCGTCGCCCTCCAAGCGACCGTAAGCCTGTGGGGATTGACCCTCGTGCCGAGTGGCCCTGTGGATCCAACGCGAGCCGGGACAGTAGGCGAGTGGGTGTCTGGCATCGGAACTCTTGCAGCCGTTTGTGTAGCCCTAGCCCAAGTCGCCAACGATCGAAGATCCGAGGCAAATCGGAAGATTCTGGAAAGCGAGCACAAGAACAGCAATGTACGGTTCTGGGTGATTCGGAAGCGCAACTCGCAAGGCGAATCTATCCCGCATATCGAGATCCACAATGGGACGGACGCTCCAATCTTTGATTGGCAGCTAGTCGCTGGAAGTCGTGAAGTAATCGGTGATTGGAAGCCGGATGGCACCAGATCTGACGAAGACGGAGACGGGGTCTTGGTTCCAGAAAGGAACGAATTCACTTCACCGGAGCTTTTCTTGAATCGCAGATCGGATGATCTTGTCTTGAGATTCATCGACCGAAGTGGGACCACTTGGGAAGTAAGCGAAGGTGGCGTCGTGAGCAAGCAGGGTTAGTGATGGACGAGATTGTGAAGGCCAACGTCCGCAGATACGAGAGTTCCGTCGTAACGAACTACTCGAAGGAACCTCTTCACGCCATTCGGTTCGGGATTGTGGCGGAGTACGTCGATAGCGAAATCGCACACCGCTCAGGCATAGTTTCTATCGCTGAACTGGCACCAGGCGGCGTCTACATCGTTGATCGACTTGCAGCGGGGTCCGAACGATATGAGTATGTTGGAATCGACGCGGCAAAGGTCGATTCGGGCAAGCGAATCATGCAAGCTGACCTCACAAAGACTTGGCCACTCGAAGACAATGCAGTGGATGTCCTCGTCGCCCTCGAGATCATCGAGCACGTTTTCGACACGTCACGGTTCCTATCGGAGATCCGTAGGGTTCTGCGGCCAGGCGGAATGGTCGTCATCTCTACGCCAAACCTTGCTTCGCTTCAAGACCGGATAGGCTTCCTTGCGGGCAGAGCCCCTCGACAAACAAGCCCGCTCCATGAGTACCTTAAGCTACACATCCGGCCTTTCACGCTCGGATCGCTTCGCGAATCTCTCGGAGCGTTCGGACTTAAGGTCGAAGCGCAGCGTTCGAATGCGATCATCTGGCGTTCACGAAAACGAGCTATTCTCCTCTGGAAGCGGCCTCCAAGATTCCTGACGGGGATCGGTAATGCCCTCATTGTCTCTGCCCGGCTTAGCAGCGTTGGTCCGGCATGACGCCTGACGAACGGGGAATGCGAATCGATCCTCCAGGACCAGATTCGCCCGAAACTGGTCATCGATCTAACGGTTCCAGACTTAACCGCCATGTTGGGAACGCTCTGAACCAGCGCGTCGTGGCCCTGCCCGAACTCACCTACCAGCGCTTGTTCGAACTAGACGGCCTTTACGTGCTCGAAGGACTTGAATCCCTCCAGGGAACAGGGGCGATCACGCTAGGCGAGCTCGTAGATGCAATCCGTACGAGCGACGATGACTTCCTAGTTGTCGCTCCTCCGGGCGCTGGTAAGTCTGTTCTCGCCAAAATGATGCTCCATAAGCTCGCCCAGTTCCCTGATGCGCAGTCGGGGCGATCTGCGCCTGTCTTGCTTGACTTTAAGGAGAGTCCCGGATTGCTTGCTCGGGATTTGTCCGCTGGTAGGACAACGACCGACGACATTGCTTGGGGGTTGTTCGCCGCTGACTCCTCGCGTCGCCCAGCGAGCTGGACTGCCACACTAATCATCGACTCGCTCGATGAAGGCTTAGTCGGGCGAAATCTCATCGAAATCAACCAGCTCGTCTCGCAAGACTTGTTCAAGAGCTCGCGTGTGGCATTCGTTCGCCGGGACTTCTATGAGCAGTACCTTACGAATACCTCCTTCGTGTCTGGCCGCGACGTACTCGAACTCAAGCCATGGTCACCTCAACAACGAGACGACTACGTGACCCACGTCCTTCCCGTGCTCGAGCCAGAGACAGGAGCGGCGATGGCAATCCGGCTCATTGGCATCATCGATGAGTCGGAGTCCTTTGGGGTTCTCCTAAACGTTCCGTTGCGAATGAACATGGCCATCTCACTCATGAGGAGGGGAGTCTTTTCAGATCGTGACCTCGAGGCGTTCAACATCCTTCAGCTGTTCGAGGAGTTCGCTTCACAAGCGATCACCGCGGATGTGCTCCGACTCTGGCCCGATGCGTCCGAAGTGCAGGTCCACACACTTCTCGAAGAACTTGCATGGATCGACTATCGAAACGGCCGAGACGATCACGACAACGGAGAGGACCAAAGTGGGCTTGAACGCTCAGTAGTAGAGAAGACGGCAGCTTCTTTCCTTCGGATGCCAATCGAAAGGGCGGAAGCGTTTGCGAAACGCCTATCTCAAACCTCGCTAATGAAGGAGAAAACGGAGCGCGTCCGTATCGGTCGAAGGTTGATCATCTTCAGGCACAAGTCGTTCCAGGAGTTCTTTCTCGCCTCGAAGATCCAGAACTCAATGCTTGATTCAGCGGACTCACTAACCGGACTGTTTGGTGTCATGCTTTCGCCAGAAGTCTGGGAGTTCCTCAAGGAGGCAATTGAGCGCATCAATTCCTCGCCTGGCGATCGCCGCAGATCAGTGGTCAACATGGTCGAGGCGATAGAGCGAGTTGAAGATGTTGGCAAGGCGACACTTAGCGATGATGAGCGGAGAGTTGCCCGGGAGCAGCTGTACTACTTCCTTGGAAATATCGACAGCAAAGAGGCGCGCAAGTACATCCACTCTCAGCTTGACACGATCGACGACGAATGGGTCCGCCGCGGTGCGATCATCGGTATGGCGTTCGGTGGCGACCAGTCTCCGATGCACTCCTACATCGACGCACTTCGAGCTGAGCGAGCCGCAGAAACAATCACTCCGCTCAATGACGCAAATGTGGGCTGCCACCTTTCTATGTTTGGCGACCAGGTGTTCGACTCAGCACACCCAGATATAGATCGAGGCATTGCGACTGCCGAAAAAACGATCCGACGTCTGATTCATCAGTTGTCGACTTCTACAAATGAACCGAACTGGCGGATCGATCTGTACAGTCTGCTTGACATTGTTTTCCACCGCGAAGTATCTCGCAGGTCGTCGGCCAAAGTGTTCCGTGAGCTTACCCCACAGCTCCTGCAGATCACGGATAACCTGACGAAGGATCCTATTGCGAAGGACTGGCCGGAGACTACGGATCTGCGCAAACGCCTAAACGAAGCGAACGGAAAGCTATAGCTCAATGCGCGATATCGACTCACTCCATGAAGAAGTACAGCGCCTCTCACAGGCAACAGCACCTGAAATGCAAAGTTACCTCTATCAGCACCGAGGTCAATGGAGCAATCGGTTGCTGGCACTGCGCGACGACGCGGAAACCGTGTCGAAAGTTGTTGAGCGAAGCTATGTCCACCCAAATGGATTCACAAAACTTGTGCTTATCGATCAAGGTGCGAAGCTTAGGCTACACACCTGGCGAGCGCCAGGCGCGGAGGACCCGCAGGGGAACCTTCACAACCACCGCTGGAACTTGGCATCGCTTGTGATTCGCGGAGAGATGGAACTCAGGGTGCTAGGCGAGTCTTCCGGCGGCACTCCGCATTACAAGTGGCGCTACTTTCCGGCCAACAACGCATCAGGTGAGATTCTGGAACCCAATGGCTCAGTCGAGATCGTCGAAGTCCAATCACTTGTTCTCCCTGCTGGAGGAAGCTTCGCGTCGCCCGCGGACATCGTGCACTCTGCCGAAGCTCGAACCAAGGATGCTGTGACTCTTGTCGTTCACGGATCGCCCTCTCGCGGAAGTACAGATGTCTACTCGTTGAGTTCAACTCCTGCGGAGCAACCGGAAGCGCGCCTCTCCCCGACTGCAGAACAAGTCAGAGCGGCTCTCCATGAGGCTGCGAGCACGTTGCTGCTTCGTTAGTCCTGGACGTTTCCGTACGTACGAAGCCATGCGTCTGCAATGATGCGGCTGCGAAAGTCTCGGCTGTCATCATCTAGCGGCAGCCCCGTTGCGAGTGCAAGAACAGATACGAAGAGTTCCGCCTGAAGTAATTCGAAAGATGGTCCAACGACAGCATCTTCACGGAAGTTCACTACTTCTCCGCGATTCAGGATATGCGCCTGGCGCCCAGGCAGTCCGACCGTGACGAGTTCATCCCCGTCGGCTTGATCGTCAAAGAGTTCTGCCGATCGAATGTCGTTCGAAGACACTGAGGCGACGATTGCGTCGCCAGCGAGCAACGATGCTTCTGCGGCGCCGAAAACAGGCTTGCCAGTTGCCAGGACAACCACAGACGAATCGGGAAGACCTCGAGTCAACTCCACGAGCTCGAATCCTGCCTGGACTGCAACCAACTTGCGCACCGGATCGATTTCACAAACAAGCACGCGGCATTCACGTTGCCGAAGCGCCCGTGCTACGTCTTCCCCCACGCGACCAAAGCCAACCACAAGGACGATCCTTCCCCGAAGGACCCAGTTGTTTGGCCGCATCAGACGATCGATCGAGTAGACGATCGAATCCGCGAGGCTGGGCCGGCTGATGTCACTCAAGAGCGAACCAAAAATGCTCACGGTACGGTCATCAGGCTCGAGCAAGGGAACGTCCTCAACGGTACCCAAATAGCGACTACCCAACTCCTTTAGGCGCGATCCAACCCTGCGGTTCAGGTTCAAGTAGCTATCGAGCACCACAAATGGATTGGTCGCGGTCACTGAGGCGATCTCGTCCGCAAGTTCTTCGTCGGTGGTGGCGGAACTGAACACATAGCGTTGTTCGAAAGCGGGATCGTCGGAAGGCAATCTCCGCCGAGGCACAACAAGGCGGATCCCAAGCGTCTCGTCCAGGGCTGTCATGAGCGGTTCACGGTCAGCGAACAGATAACACGAAACCACGACGCATGCGTCTGTAGGTGGAGGTCGCAGCGTCGATAGCACTCGTTGATATAGGGGGTCGACCATCCCACTAAGGTACCGACACAGGGGTGCCGCATTGCGGAGTTCAGCAACATCGAGGCTTCCGATGGGCTTCGGATCCATGGTTCAAGGCCATATTGAGTAAACGAAGCCAAAAGACCCGATTTCGACCAAGCAGAGTGCTCTGCCTCCGGACAGTCAAAGTGGCTCGGGACGTGCGACCGGTGGCGCCAACACTCGACTCAGTGCCCCCGCGTTGGGCAGAGAACCCAATTGACCGACCGCTCCACTCCACCACAAGCACGAATGAAGTCTGGTCGACGACTGGGAACGCTCACCTTGACTTAACGGCGAAGAGTGGCGCTCTTTATGCACTGATTAGCCACCGTCCGGCGCTCCCTATTGGTCATTCCTGAGGGAGGGGTCTCAAGCGCCAGAGGAGTTTGTGTTCAACGCGCAATAGCAAGACTCAGCGCCCTAGCTTGCCGAGGCACCGACTTCCTCCAAGCCAGCCTGCACTGCCAGCATCACTGAAGTACAGAGTGAGCTACCCGCTCAGCTTCGAGGACCTCGCGATCACCTATTCGTAGCTTGGCCACGAAGTCACGATCAGGTCAATAGGCAGTCGAATGCAGGCGCGCAACACCAGAAAGCCGACCGGGCCTGTCGCCAGGCGTGATGGAAAGACCGTACGGTCCAAGCGCGCCTTCGGACTCGACCATGGAGGTCGCGTATTGTCTGCGCCTACAGAAGTCGACCAAGTCGTGCCCCTATTCACATAGCTGAGCGAACGGTAGGTTTCTAGTTATTCGCGAGACTGGAGGCCACATTGAAGCTTGTGTCAGTAAGGATTCAAAACTACAAGAGCATCACTGATTCAGGGGATGTGCCAATCGCAGACGTCACGGCACTGGTCGGCAAGAATGAGTCGGGAAAGACAGCGTTCCTGCAGGCGCTTCATCTCCTCAACCCCCTGAATCCGATCAAGGGAAAGGCGTCGTTCAACGATGTCACGGACTACCCCTCTAAGGCGTTCTCCACCTACAAGAAGACCCGCGGGGAAAACCCTGCCGTAGTCACCACTGCGACGTTCGAGCTCACCGACGCGGAGGTGGCGCACGTCGCGAGCATCTTTGGTCCGGACGCCTTGAAGTCCACCGTGCTAACCGTTTCGCGCGGATACGGTGGCGTGAAGCGCTATGGGGTGCAAACCGACGGAAAGGCAGCGCTAGCACACGTGGTTGGCGAGCTTGGCCTAACCGAAGCTGAACTTGCGGTGGTTGGCACCCCCAAAACGGGCGAAGAGCTTTTGGCAGCTTTAGGCCAACTTCCTGAGCCGCGTGAAGCAACGGTCGCCCTCATCGCCCGAATCACAGCGTGGCGCAAGCACGATCTTGTACTCCACCTCATCGACGAAGTGTTGTCACCAGCGCTTCCCAAGTTCTTCTACTTCGACGATTACAGCATCATGCCGGGGCGCGTGTCGCTCGAGCACATAGATGCGAAGCGAGCGGCGGCGACCCTTGAGGAATCCGAGAAGACCTTCCTTTCTCTTCTCGGCGCAGTAGACGCAGACCTAGGAGACTTTGCTGGAGCGGATTTCGAAGAACTGACCCGCCAACTTGAGGCGGCCGCCAACGGCATCACCGATCAGGTCTTTGAATTCTGGAGCCAAAACAAAGACCTAAGAGTGAATATCCAGATGTCGCCGGCCAACCCGAACGATGAAGCGCCTCTGAACTCAGGGCACATCTTCAACGTACGCATTTACAACAGTCGACACTCAGTCACCGTGCCCTTTGATGAGCGATCACGGGGATTTGTTTGGTTCTTCTCGTTCTTTGCATACTTCGGCAATCTGCCGATCACGGAGACCGCAGACGTCATCCTCCTTCTCGATGAACCCGGAGTGAGCCTGCACGCCAAAGCTCAAGGCGACTTTCTGCACTTCATTGAGAGCAAACTGGCGCCCGAGAGGCAGGTGATCTATACAACCCATTCACCGTTCCTAATTGATCCGAAGCGGTTGGATCGTGTCCGAACAGTCGAAGACGCCGAAGGCGTAGGTACAGTCGTTAGCGCTGATGTGCTTGGCACTGATGCCGATACGGTCTTCCCACTGCAGGCAGCACTCGGATACGAGTTAGCACAGACGCTCTTCCTGGGGCCCAACACTTTGCTCGTCGAAGGGCCCTCGGATCTGATCTACCTTCAGCTCCTTAGCCAAGCAAGCGAGGAGTTAGGACTCGGAGGCCTTGACTCTCGATGGGTCGTCACCCCAGTTGGCGGCGCAACGAACCTGACTACCTTCATTAGCCTGATCGGTGCGAACCAGTTGAACGTAGTGGTTCTGATGGACGCCTCTTCGGGCGATCAACAGAAGATTAGGAATCTTCAGGCATCGGGCCATCTTCGGGCGAAGTCACTCCTGCAGATTAGTGAGTTCACGGGCAACAAAGACTCGGACATCGAGGATCTTCTGCCGCTTGACTACTATCTCGAGCTTGTGAACGGTGCATATTCGATCAATCCTCCATTAACGGCGGGAGAGTTGAAGAACAAGTCACCGCGCGCGGTGATTCGAGTTGAGAAGGCGTTTGAAGAAAAGGCGATTGCCGATGGCCATCTCAATCACCTTCGACCGGCAACGTTTCTCTTGAAGGAACAGGTGTCAATGCTTTCTAAACTCAGCGAATCAGACCTGTTGCCGGTGGTTGAGATGTTCAAGCGCATTAACGCGCTCGTCCAATGATTGCCCGGGCCTTTGTCCATCGCTTTGGCTACCTGGAGTAGTCGCAGCGTAAGCTTCCCAGATTGTTCCGCCTGTATCACCAACCCGGCAAGCGCACGGTCAAGAGCGGCCCACGAGGAGCTTTGGGGGCGAGCAACCGCATCTCTTGTTTGGGAAACGGGCGCCGTTGCAGGGATCAAGAGTGCCCCTGGAGGGACTCGAACCCCCAACCCTTTCCTTAGGACGGAACTGCTCTTCCATTGAGCTACAGAGGCGGTGCATCCAGTGTATTCGCCGGGTTGTAGCTAGGGGGCGCCGAGCGAAGCGAGCAACTTGGCGGCGCGACCGCGCACCGACTTGTGGCGGCTCGTGGTCAGCGTGCGCAGCTCGGGCACGAGCCACGCGGCCAGCTCGGGGCGCTGCCGGGCGAAGTGGGCGAGCGATTCGGCGGTGGTGTTCTGCACGATCCAGTCGTCGTAGTGCAAGGTCGCCTGCATGAGGGCGATGGCCGCGTCGCGCTGCGGAGGGGTCATGTGGGCGTCGAGCAGCACGAAGAGAATCGAGAGCGTCCACTTGGTCGAAGCCTGGTCGATCTGGGCGACCCAGCCGAGCAAGTCGTCGAGGTGCGCGGCCACCCACTCTGGCCGCTGCTGCGCCACCCGCTTGACTGCGCTCGAGACGCGCAGCCGCACCACGGCATCCTCGCTGCGATAGCACGCCACGAGCTCGGCGAGCAGCGCCCGATCGGCCAGCACCTCGTCGACGACGCTCACGGTGTTGCCGAGCGAGTTCGGATGCCCTCCCGTCAACGGGCTCTCGAAACGGCTCACCGGCATGAGGTCAGGGTAGTGCGGCCGGGTCTCCGACTCGACGCCGGGCGCGAGCCCACCAGATGCCTCCCCATGCCGCAACAAGTAGCAGCAGCGAGCCTGCGCCAAGAATCCAGGGGTCCATCCCGTAGAACCAAGGCCGCCGGTCGTCTACGGCCATGCCCCCAGCCGCACCCTCACCGACCTCCTCAGAATCTGCGATCGCCGCCCCGTAACGCTCGGCAACCAGAAGCGCAACCTCGTCGATGGCCGTCGGATAGGGCACCTCTCGAGCTGCCGATTGATTGACCGCCGACACCGATCGGTCACGCACCGCGTACCACGCCTCGATCGTGGGATCAGAGACCAGAACCGACACCTCGTCGAGCTTCTGAAGCGCGGCCGCCAACTCGATGTCGTTGTTGTAGCCCGCGAGCTCGGCCGTGCTTTCTGGCGTCGGTCTCCAGACTCGATAGGCGCCCAGTGGCTCACCAGCGGGCCCGAGAATCGGTGCCAGCCACTCGTCGAGAGCCGTTGTCGGCTGATCCGATGACTTTCCGAGAATGAGGTCGCTGCTCCACAGGTGAACCTGCCGAGGTGCTCCGAACGATGTTGCCCCCGTGAACTCCGAGCCGCCCGTCTCGCCATCGGCGGAAGGCGATTCCTCCGACTGCCTCAAAGCCGCGAGCGCGTCATCGGAGAATGCCGCCTGAACATCGAGGGGAATCTCGTCCGTCGCGGCGTGCGCTGGTGCGAGCGAACCTGCGCTTAACGCGACCGCGACAGCGAAGCCGAACAAAGAGCGAACCAACTGTGTCGCGGCTCGGGCGCCGCCGCGCCGGAGGTGTCCGCCCATATGTGACCTCCACCCGATTGCAGGCAAGCAGACGTGCTCGACCTGTACGAAGGGTATCCGCACGATGCCGCGCATCCTCAGCACTTTTCCCCATGCGCGATGCCCCTCCACAACCTAGAGTCGGAGCATGGTCAGCGACGACTCCCCCGCCTTTCACCCCGACCTCACCCGCGCGCGATTCATGCCGCCCACTTCGGCCACGCGGGGCAACCGCCGGCTGCTGCGCGCCCTCACCCGCATCGGCCGCGGGCGTGCGCCGAAGGGCGGCGAGCTCGTCGACCTGGGCAACGGCGCCTCTGTGCGAGTTCACCGACCCGCGGGCGCATCGGCGACGGATGCTGGCGCACGTCGCCCGGGCATCCTCTACCTCCACGGCGGAGGCCTCATCATCGGCTCGGCCGTGCAAGGCGACCCACTGTGTCGGCGCCTCGCCGACGAGCTCGGAGCGGTCGCGGCGAGTGTTGGCTACCGCCTCCCGCCCGAGCACCCCTACCCCGCGCCGCTCGACGACTGCTACGCCGCCCTGCAGTGGCTCGCCACACAGCCCGACGTCGACCCCGCGCGCATCGCCGTCATCGGCCTCAGTGCCGGAGGCGGGCTCGCCGCCTCCCTCGCCCTGCTAGCGCGCGACCGCGGCGAGTTCACGTTGGCCGGTCAAGTGCTGTCGTATCCGATGCTGGATGACCGCACCGACGAATCCGCCGCCGCCCACCCGCGCATGCTGCGCCTCTGGAACGGCCCCAGCAATCGCCTGGGCTGGGGCATGTATCTCGGCGCGGGCACGGCGGGCCCCGGCGCGACCTCTCTCGACGCCGCAACCCTCGAGCACGCGGTGCCGGCCCGCCGTGCCGACCTCAGCGGCGTCGCCCCCGCGTGGATCGGCGTCGGCACCCTCGACCTCTTCCACAACGAAGACGTCGAGTACGCACGACGCCTCACCGAGGCGGGCGTGCCGACCGAGCTGCACGTCATCGAGGGCGCGTACCACGGCTTCGACGCCTCCGAGGCGACGGCCGCGGTCTCGGTCGACTTCGTGCAGCGCCAGGTCGACGCCCTGCGCGGGATGCTCGCCGCCCGCTAATCGCGCGCCGCGCATCCACCCCCTACGCAGCTAGCGGCGCGAGGTACTCGTTCCAGTCAGCTTGCGGGCGCTCGATGCCGCGCACGAGCCAGGCCGTGCCGTGGGGCGCCTTGGGCACGACGCGCAAGGTCCAGCGCATCTCGGCGGGCGTGCGGTCGCTCTTGATGTTGTTGCACTTGAGGCAGCAGGCCACGAGGTTCTCCCACGTGTCGGCTCCCCCGCGCGAGCGCGGCACGACGTGGTCGATCGTCGTCGCGTTGCCGCCGCAGTAGGCGCAGCGGTTGCCATCACGGCGCAACACTCCGCGGCGGGTGAGGGGCACTTGGCGCGTGTGCGGCACGCGCACATACCGGCGCAGCACGATGACGCTCGGGCGATCCCATCGGCCCTCAATGCCGAATACCGGATGCTCACCATCCGAAGCGAGCACCGTCGCCTTCTCATTCATCACGAGCACCAGGGCTCGGCGGAACGACACGACGGCGAGGGGCTCATAGCCCGCGTTGAGAACGAGAGTGCGCATTCACGGCTCCTGTCGAACGGGCCCGCATGGCCTGCGGGCGTTCCTTCGGTTCGCGGTGGCTCACGGAGCGAGGCTGCGCTGCTGCCCTCACGGGCACAAAAAAAGCACTGTCGTCTAGACGACAGTGCTCAGTTCGGCCAGGCCGCGACAGGGCGCGATCCAGCGGGCGCGGGCGGCTATGCGAAAAACGGCGCGCGCATCCACGGTTTGGATGTCGCGTCGCTCACTCATGGCCGCTCCTCGGGTGCCCCGTGTGGCACCACTGTGCTCAGGCTAACCCAGAAACGGTGACAAACCGGTGAAGCTTAGATGCCGATACGCACGATGTAGTACGAGTCGGTCCACAGCGGACGCACGCTAATCGACTTGCCCGGGTACGGAGCATCCAGAATCTGGCCGCCCCCCATGTAGAACCCGCTGTGCGACATGTTGTTGAAAATGATCAAGTCGCCGGGGCGCGCGTCTGCCAACGCGATGGGGGTACCGATCGACGCCTGGCCGCTCACACTGTGCGGCAACGCGACGCCGAACTGTGCGTAGACATACTGCACAAAGCCCGAGCAGTCGAAGCCCGCGGGGGTGTCTCCGCCGTAGCGGTACGGAACACCCTGGTACTGCAGAGCAACCTGCACCACCTGGTCGAGGCTGAAGCTCGGGTAGGGCGGGTTGGCGAGAAAGTCGCTCACGCGCGGGCCGCTCCAGGCGGCGGCGCGAGCGGCAGACTCGGCGGCCAGCTGAATGCGTCGAACCTCGGCCGCGCTCGTCGCCGTGTACTCGCCGCGCGAAGCGTCGACCACACCCTCGGCAGCGGTCGCGAGCGACAGCGTCTGCGACTCGGTGGCCTGCAGTTGCGCGAGAGCCTCGGCCGTCGCGTTGCTCTGCGCGTTCGCGGCAGGGCTGATGCCGGCTCCCGGAAGGGCGAGGGTGGCGACGATGGCGGTAGCGACAGTCATCGAGCTCAGATTGAGAACAGTGCGACGCCAAGAAACATTGGTGGAGCTGTGATCCAAGAGAGAAACCTCCTGCGCTTCGCCACTCACATCGCGTGGCCCGTCCGCTTTCGTGTTGTCCACGGTCCGAAGCAGAAGACGGGCATGCGAAGCGTTCTGCGTCAGAGTTGCCGACCGGTTGGGTGTGGCCGGGCAACTTGGCGAGTGTACGTGAGGTTACGCAGAGGTAACAAAACGACGCGCCCAGACCACATGTAGTGGTCTTTCCTCACTCTGCGACGTAAATGTGCTGTGCGATCTCGCTCGGCAGGTCGATTCCTTCGGCCTGGCCGGCCACGCTGATGCTCACGTAGCCATTCGGTTCGGGGCGGATGCTCGCCTCTGCCCCCGGAACCACACCCGCCTCGCGCAACTGGTGCAGCAGGTCGGGGTCGACCTGCACGGGCTCGGCCAGTCGCCGGATCGTACCCAGGCGCACCCCGGCCGCAGCCGCGTGCGTGAGCGAGATCACGCCGTCAAGAAAGGCGTTTGCGGCTGAGCCGCCGAGGTGCTCAAGGCCGGGAATCGGGTTGCCGTAGGGCGACTCGGTCGGCTCGCCGAGCAGCTCGATGATGCGCCGCTCAACCTGCTCGCTCATGACGTGTTCCCAGCGGCAGGCCTCGTCGTGCACAAAGGCCCAGTCGAGCCCAATGACGTCGGCGAGCAAGCGCTCAGCGAGTCGGTGCTTGCGCATGACCGACACGGCTTTGGCGCGGCCCTCGTCGGTCAGTTCGAGGTGGCGGTCGCCCTCGACGCGCACGAGACCATCGCGTTCCATGCGCGAAATGGTCTGTGAGACCGTCGGGCCCGAGTGGCCGAGGCGTTCGCTAATGCGCGCCCGCAAGGGCACGATCTGCTCTTCTTCGAGATCGAGAATCGTGCGCAAATACATCTCGGTCGTGTCGACGAGATCGGCCATGGCGCATCCTCTCTCGATCGGCGGGTCAGGCATGCCTATCCTAAGCCGCTGGGGTGAGCGGGCTGCGTTCGGCGGGGTGATCCCAGCGCATGCGCCGAGCGGCATGCGGGCCCTCGGTACCATGGCCGTATGGCCGACATCACGATTCCCGCCGAGCTTCTTCCCGCCGACGGACGATTCGGATGCGGGCCCTCGAAGGTGCGCAGCGAACAGTTGGCCGACCTTGCGGCTGCGGCGAGCATCCTGGGCACCTCGCACCGACAGGCGCCCGTGAAGCAGCTCGTCGGTCGTGTGCGCGCCGGAATCAGCGAGCTCTTTCGCCTGCCCGAGGGCTACGAGGTCGTGCTCGGCAACGGTGGCTCGACCGCGTTCTGGGATGTCGCGGCCGCGGGACTCATTACCCGCCGCAGCGCGCACCTCGACTTTGGCGAGTTCGGGTCGAAGTTCGTCGCGTCAGCTTCGGCGCCCTGGCTCGAGACCCCGCACGTCGTGCAGACCCCCGGCGGCACCCGCGGGTCGCTTGAGCTGGTCGACGGCGTCGACGTCTACGCCTACCCCCACAACGAGACTTCGACGGGCGTCAGCGCGCCCGTGCGGCGGTTCGGAACGGCTCCGGATGCGCTCACCGTCGTCGACGCCACAAGCGCCGCGGGCGGCATCGATTTCGACGTGGCCGAGACCGACGTCTACTACTTCGCGCCGCAAAAGAACTTCGCCGGCGACGGCGGGCTCTGGATCGCGCTCATGAGCCCCGCGGCCATCGAGCGCGCGTACTCAATCGCCGCGACCGACCGCTACATCCCGCCGTTTCTCTCGCTCACCGCGGCGATCGACAACTCGCGCCTCGACCAAACGCTCAACACTCCCGCGCTCTCGACGCTCGTGCTGCTCGACAGCCAGCTGCGCTGGATGAACGCGTCGGGCGGCCTCGCCTGGGCGGCGGGCCGCACCGCAGAGAGCTCGACGCACCTCTACGACTGGGCCACGGCGCACGCGCTCGCGACGCCGTACGTGGCCGACCCTGCCCACCGCTCGCCCGTCGTCGTGACGATCGACTTCGACGAGTCGGTCGACGCCGCGCGTCTCGCGGCCGTACTGCGCGCTAACGGCATCGTCGACACCGAGCCCTACCGCAAGCTCGGCCGCAACCAGTTACGCATCGCGACCTTCGTCGCCGTCGAACCTGACGACGTGCGCCAGCTCACGCGGAGCATCGACTACGTGCTCGAGGCGCTCGCGAGCTGACCTGCGTGATCGTGTCGCTCGGGTTCAGCATCCCGAGCACTCGCCCTCAGCGGCGCGCGCTGACAGACTGGGGCGCATGAGGCTCTTTGTTCCGCACGGCGAACGCCGCCCGCAGCCCGAGCCTGCCGTCACCAACGATCGCCTCGCGTTTGCGGTCGGCATCGGCGCGTGGCTCATCGGCCTCGCCGTCGTGCTCGGGATGCTCGCCGCACCCGTCGCCTTCGACCCGGCCCGCGTGCTCACGACGATCGCCGTCGGGCTCGCGCTCGGCATCGTCGGGCTGCTCGTCACGCGCGGCCGCCGCCGCGCGCGCTAGCCGCGCGCCGCCCGCGCGCCGCGCGCACCCCGCGTGTGGTGCCATTCTTCGCATCTGGTCGACGACTTTCACGGCCAAACGCGAAAAACGGCACCAGACGCGCGGCAAGCTTCACCAGCGCACCCCGATTCGCCGCAGAAGGGCGGCGAGCAGCGGCGCAGACCCAGCCACCGTCCAGTCGCACCGGCCGAAGCCACGCAGTTGCGAGCGCACCTGGTCTTCGCGAATCTTCTCGTCGTACACAACCTGCTCGACGCTGCGGCCGCTGCGAAACGCCGGGTCGAGGTACTTCGCGCGGCCATCGAACTCGAGGCCGACATCACTCTCCGGAAAGTAGAAGTCAAGGTCGTACCGCGTGCCATCGGGCATGACGATCGGATGCTGAAGCACCGGTGCCGGAGCCCCCAGCGCCGCCAACGTCACGCGCACGAGTGACTCGCCCGGGCGGTTCGCTCGCCCGTCGATGAACTGCAGCATGCGTCGGGCACGCGCGAGCCCGCGATGCTCGACGCTCTCGCGCCAGATGTGCTCGAGTTGCGCGAGCCTGAGGCCGGGCATCCCGCCCGCATCGCGCGGATGCTGGGCGCGCCACAGTGCGGCATCACCCACAGCAACGGCCTGGGCGAACGTTCCGACGCGGGCGACGTCGATCACGGTCTCGGCGAGCGACGTCAGTGAAACCCCGTCGAGCTGAGCGGTCGCAGCGGCGAGAGCGCGGCGGTGCCGCACGAGAGTGCTGGTGCTCTTTCGGTGACTCATCGCCGGTGCGGTCACGTGTACCCGGTCGGGCCACCGGCCGATCAGCGGCAATCGCCAGAGCGCGGCTGCCGACCAGTGCGACACGGTGTCGTTTGCGGCGAGGCGCTCGCTCGCCGCGAGCACGCGGAGTCGATGCTGGTCATCGTCATCGAGTGCGTCCCACTCCTCGGCCACAACATGTCGACCCGGAGCAATGCGCACGAGCGAACCGCTCGCCGCCTCCCGATAGCCCCGTGCACGGATGCCCGAGTCAGCCTCAGCGGCGAGCCGAACGATGAGGCGCCTGAGGTCGTCGGTATGCACCGCGCGACGATCTCATGTGCTCAGCACCGTGCGCCGGCTCACGTTCGCAGCTGTGGGCCCGCCTCGACCTGGGCCCGAGCGGGAGGAGTGGACGGGGAGCGGTGCCGCGCGAGTCGTGGCGCGCGAGCTGGCGCGTCTGGCGCCGCAGGTGCGGTGCCGCGCCTGCCATGCCGCGCGAGGTGCCGTTCTTCACGGTTGGCCGAGAACGTTCACGACCAAGCGCGAAGAACCGCACCAAACGCTGAGGGTGGCGCGCGGCGCGCAGCTAGCGCCCCGCGGGCTCGTCGTCGAGATGCAGGTCGATGTCGACTCCGTTGACATCGTCACCGTGCAAGTCGTGCTCGTCGGCGTGACCGTCGAGATGATCGTCGTCGTCGTCGAGGGCATCCGCCTCGTCGTCGGCAAGGTGCCCGCCGTCGACCTCGTCATCGAAGTCGTCGTCGTCGTCGTCTTCCTCATCGTCGTCATCGTCATCGTCGTCGGCGTCATCGTCGTCATCGTCGTCGTCGAGGTCGTCGTCGTGCTCGGCATCGGCGACCTGCTGCGCCAAATAGTCTTCGAGCCGGTCGGCCCACGGCACCCAGTCGGGCGCGACGAGGGCGCCTTCGGCGGGCATGAGCTCGGTCTCGAGCACGCTCGGCTCGAGTCCGGGGTTGACGGCGATCGAGACGGTCCAGTACCAACCGGGGTAGCCGCCCTGGGTGGTCGAGAAGCGCACGGTCGCGACATCGTCGGCGACGACGACATCCCGAAGCGCACCAACATTCGACGGATGCGTGATCTCGCCGAGCGCGTGCCGAGCGACGGGCTCGAGCTCATCGGTGCTGGCCACTGCGGCGGCCTTCTTGGGGGCGCGCGCCACGGGCGGTTAGCCCTCCAGGTCGTCGGCGACGCGACGCAGCACGGCGGCGATCTTCTTGCCGTGCTCGCCGTCGGGGTAGCGCCCGCGCTTGAGGTTCGAGCCGATGCCGTCGAGCAGCTTGACGAGGTCTTCGATGATGATCGACATGTCGTCAGCCGACTTGCGGTTGGCGCGAGCGAGCGAGGGCTTGGCGTCGAGAATGCGCACCGAGAGCGCTTGCGCCCCGCGCTTTCCGTCGGCGATGCCGAACTCGAGCTTGGTGCCTGCCTTGACGACAGCACCTTCGGGCAGCGCAGAGGCGTGCAAGAAGACTTCGTCACCCTCATCGCTCGCGATGAAGCCGAAGCCCTTTTCTTGGTCGTAGAACTTGACCTTGCCGGTAGGCATGCGTGCACTCCTCAATTGGTGGTCCAGCCTCTGAGGATACCTGCGATCGGCCCCGAACGCCCTGCCCCTGCGACAGGGGGTACGGCGAGGTCTGAGATCGACCCTATTCTTGACGTATGCCCGAAGAGTCGTTCGTCATGAACAGTCGCGTTGAGCGTTCGCTCGCGTACATGGTGGCCGCCATCATTCTGCTGAGTATCGGCAGCCTCTTCGCCGTGCTCGTGGGCGTTAACTCGGGCCTCGCGGGCGATGACTTCACGCAGGGCGTGTGGCCGACCGTCGTGATTCTGCCGCTCATCGGTTTGCCGATTGGCTTCGTGCTCATCATCGTGCTGCTTGTCGTCAGCGCTGTGCGCCGGGGGCGAGCGGCGACGGATGCCAGCAACTAGCGCCGCTTCTCTCGCACTCGCGGCGCGGCTTCGCGACCTTGACGATGCTGTCGTCGCGCGCGTCATTCGTGAGCGCGGCATCTCGGCGGCCTCGCTGCGCGATGTCTTTGACCTCGCCGAGGCGTTGCTCGACCCGGCCGCTCTGGCTCTCGCTCTCTCGGGTCTGACGCGGCGCGCACTCGCCGCACTCGCCACGGCCGCCGAGTTTGGCGAAGGCGCGACCCCCGCCGAGCTCGCCGCCCGACTCGATCGCTCGCCCGACGAGGTTCTGCACGATCTGCACCCGGCGATGGATGCCCTGCTGTGCGATCGCACCGACACTCACGTGGTCGTCTGGCCGGCCGTTGCCGCCGAGCTCGCCGCGTGGCCCGCGCGCGGCCTGCCGAGCGCTGAGGCGCTGCGGTCTGACGCCGCGCCGCCAACGCTCACCGCTGTGGACGATGCCGACCGCCGCTTTCTCGACCGCGGTGCAGCCGAGCGTGCCTTCACGACGACCACGGCCGTGACCGAGGTCGTACTCGCACTCGGCGAGACTCCGGGGCGGCTGCTCGCGCGCGGTGGTCTGTCGTTGCCCGATGCCAAGCGGCTTGCCGCTGCGGCGGGGTGTTCGCTCGACGAGGTGCCGACTCTCACCGATCTTGCCGCGCTCGCGGGGCTCATCGACGACGATGCCGGTTCGACGCGCTCGACGGAGCTCGGCGACGCGTGGCGCCGAGGCACTCTCGCCGAACGCTGGAGCACGCTCGCTGAAGCGTGGCGCGCGGCGTTGCCGCCCGAACTCGTGAGTCTGCTCGCCGAGCGCGCCGACTCACGGTGGGGGTCAGGGCTCGCCGACTTCGTCCAGTGGCTGTATCCCGCGGGCGGCGAGCCGTTGCTCGCGCGCCTCAACCGTCGAGGTGTGCAGGCGGATCGGTTGGGCATCGCCGTCGACGGTCGGCCGAGCTCGTTTGGCCGCGCGCTCGTCGTGAGCGACGCATCCACCGCCGCGGGCGTGCTCGCGCCGCTCGTGCCGGCCGAAGTTACGCAGGTGTACGTGCAGCACGACCTCACCATTGTGTCGCCCGGCCCCCTCGCGGGCGCGATCGATGAACAATTGCGTCGAGTCGCTGAGGTCGAGAGCTCGGGCCTCGCGGGCCGGTATCGCATCACGGCCGAGAGCGTCACGCGCGCGATTGCCATGGGCGACACGGCCGACGGCCTCACCGCGTTTCTCTCGAGCATCTCGCTTTCGGGGGTTCCCCAACCGCTCGCCTACCTCATCACTGAAACCGCCCGACGCTACGGCGCCGTGCGCGTGGGAGCTCTCGACCACCACGAGTCTGCCGAACTCAGCGCGCGCACCTCGGTGCGCTGCGATGACCCACTGCTCATCGAGGCGATGCTGGTCGACGCCGCCACGTCGACGCTCGCGCTGCGACGCGTCGGCCCCCAGCGAGCGGTCAGCCGCTTCGACCCCGCGGTCGTGTTGTGGACGCTCATCGACGCGCGGTACCCCGCGGCAGCCGACGAGGGCACGATCACGCCCGAGCGTCCGGGCCGCACGCGCAGCCGCCCGTCGCCCGTCGTTGTCGATGACTCGGTGGCGGCGGCGGTCGCGCGCATCCGCAGTGGGTCAACCGTGGGAATCGACGGCGACTCGGCGTGGGTGGCCCGGCAGTGGGAACTCGCGCTGCGCGGCAAACTCTCGTTGCGCGCCACCGTGCAGTTGCCCGACGGCAGCCAGCGCTCGTTCGACCTCGAGCCCACGGGCATCGCCGCGGGGCGTGTGCGCGGGCGCGACAAGGCCGCCGACATCGAGCGCACACTGCCGGTCGCGAGCATTACGGCGCTCGAGCCGCTCGAGTAGCGAGCACTTCGACCCCGCCACAGCGCGGGCCTGACGGCTCACCACGCCGCCACCGCTCACAGCTGCACCGCCGCTCTCAGCCGCTCCGCCTAGACTGGCCCGTTATGAATCCCGACGGGCCCCTCATCGTTCAGAGCGACCGCACTGTGCTGCTCGAGGTAGCCAACCCGCGGGCGAATGAGGCCCGCCACGCTCTCGCAGTGTTCGCTGAACTCGAGCGCGCGCCCGAGCACGTGCACACCTACCGCATCACGCGACTCGGTCTCTGGAACGCCCGCGCCGCCGGCCACGAAGCCGACGAGATGCTCGCCGTGCTCGAGAAGTACGCCAAGTTTCCGGTGCCGCAGTCGGTGTCGATCGACATCACCGAGACGGTGGGGCGCTACGGCCGCTTGATCATCGTGCGCAACGAAGAAGGCACGCTCGTGCTGCGGTCGACGGATGCTGCGGTGCTCACCGAGATCGCCGCCAACAAGAAGGTGGCCCCGCTGCTCACGCGGCGCATCGACCACTCGGCGTTCGAGTTGGCACCCTGGGCGCGTGGCCAGGTGAAGCAAGAGCTCGTGAAGATCGGCTGGCCGGCCGAAGACCTCGCGGGTTACACCCCGGGCACGCCGCACCAGATTGACCTCGATCTCGCCGAGTGGGGACTGCGGCCCTACCAGCAGCAGGCGATCGACCAGTTCTTCGAGGGCGGGTCGGGCGTCGTCGTGCTGCCCTGTGGCGCGGGCAAGACGCTCGTGGGGGCGGGAGCCATGGCGCAGGCCGACACGACGACCCTCATTCTCGTGACGAACACGGTCTCGGCCCGACAGTGGCGGGCCGAGCTGCTCGCGCGCACGAGCCTGACAGAAGACGAGATCGGCGAGTACTCGGGCCAGGTCAAAGAGATTAAGCCCGTCACGATCGCCACCTACCAAATCCTCACCGCCAAGCGAAAAGGCGAGTACGCCCACCTCGCGCTGCTCGACGCTCTCGACTGGGGCCTCATCGTCTACGACGAAGTGCACTTGCTGCCCGCGCCCGTGTTCAAGCTCACGGCAGAACTGCAGGCCCGCCGCCGCCTGGGCCTCACGGCCACGCTCGTGCGCGAAGACGGCCGCGAGAGCGACGTCTTCAGCCTCATCGGCCCCAAGCGATTCGATGCGCCCTGGAAAGAGATCGAGGCGCAGGGCTACATCTCCCCCGCGAGCTGCTTTGAGGTGCGCATCGACCTGCCCCCGACCGAGCGACTCGAGTACGCGGCGAGCGCCGATGACCAGCGCTACCGACTCGCGGCGACGGCACCCGCCAAGCTCGGGGTCGTGCAGCGCCTGGTGAAGCAGCACGAGGGCGAGCGCATCCTGATCATCGGGCAATACCTCGACCAGATCGACGAGCTCAGCGAGGCCCTCGGCGTGCCCCAGCTGACGGGTGCGACGCCCGTCGACGAGCGCGAGCGACTATTTCAGGAGTTTCGGGATGGCCGCACGCCCGTACTCGTCGTCTCGAAGGTCGCCAACTTCTCGGTCGACTTGCCCGAAGCCACGGTCGCGATTCAGGTGTCGGGTTCGTTCGGCTCACGCCAAGAAGAAGCTCAGAGGCTCGGGCGTCTGTTGCGGCCCAAGCAAAGCGGAATCCCCGCGAGCTTCTACACGCTCGTCGCGCGCGACACCGTCGATCAAGACTTCGCGCAAAACCGCCAGCGGTTCTTGGCCGAGCAGGGCTACAGCTACACGATCCTCGACGCTGACCAGATTGCGGCGTAAGTCGCGCCGCTCAGCGACAGCCGGGCGGCTTTAGCGTGTGGTCACGCGGCGTCGCAGGCCCACGAGCAGGGCACCTGCGGCGAGGAGCAGCAACGCTCCGCCCAACCCCGGCGCCACGTCGGTCGCGACGCCCGTTGCGGCGAGCTGCGGCCCTGCCACGGTGAACGGGAACGCCGCGATCGCCGAGTCAATGCCGTTGAACGACGACACCACAGTGATGACGTGATTTCCCGGCGCAAGATTGCTCGGAACCACGACATCGATGACGAAACCGAATCCGGGTCCGGGTGCAGCAGCCGGCGAACCGGCAACGGGCACGCCGTCGAGCAACACCGCGTACTCAGACACCACCGCGGGCTGGATCGCGTTAGCGGTGATCGTCACCGTTGTACCCGGAGCCGGGGTTCGATTCACCTCGATCGTTCCCGTGATCGGGATCACTCCGCCACCGTTGCTGTTGCCGGTACCGGTGCCGTCGCGCAGCGCGACACCGCCCGAGCACGAAATCGACGAGGCCGACGACGCTTGACCCGACCAGATCGTGTATCGCCCGGTTGCTCCCGCCGCCAGGGTTCCGGTAATGGGAGTCACGGTCGAGCCCGAGGGTGTGAAAAACAACTCGCCTTGCATCGAGTCGAACGTGACGGTCGCATTCGAGTTATTGGTGATAACGCAACGTGCGGCCGTCGCACCGCGAAGAGGCACGCTTGTTGACGAGCCATCGACCCACGACCCCGCGGCATCCTGCCACTCGACGGTGATGCTCGGCGCAGTGTTGGTGACGGCGAAAACGGTTCCTGTGTAGTCGACCGTCGACGGCCCACCGGTGAATCGCACCGTGACCGGAGTTGCACCCGGGGCGAACAGACCCCCGCTGGACATCACGCATGAGGAGCTCGCCGACGTGATGGTGCAGTTAGTGAGCTCGGTGGCGCCCTGTCGCAGCGAAACGTTGACGTCGAAGGCGAGCGTGGAGCCCAAGAGCGCGACGATCGTTCCGCCCGAGAGAGGAACATGCGCTGTTGAACCGAGCACGTCTTCTGACGTGAGCGGCGTGAACACGCGAATGGTCGTACCGTACAGACTCTCTGTCGCCGCCTGAGCGGGCGCAGCGACCATGACCGTGGCGCCGAGACTCACGGCAGCAACAAGGGCGAGGGACGAAAAACGACGCATGAATACAGCTTATGGTGATGCCTTCTCAGACGCGACTACCCGTCGCTCTTTTCTGCGAGCAGGCGTGCTGATCACCGCTCGACGGCGGCCCGGATGCTGCGCGCCAGCTCGGCCGGCCGCGTGAACTGCGGCCAGTGGCCGGTGGGTAGCTCGACAAGCTCGAGGTGCTGCATGCCGGCTACTTCTGCCGCCCACTCGCGCTCGTTGCCGATCGCTTGCTGCACAAGCGCCGCCGGAAATTGGCACGCAATGATCGTGACGGGCACGGCGAAGCGTGCCTCGTTGTCGAGCTGCGTCGGCTCATGCGCGACGCCCTTCGGCTCAGGCACCGCAATCGCGCGAAAGTGGGCGCGCAACTCGTCCTCGAGATCGATGAGGTCTTCGGGTTCGAACACCGACCAGTCGGGCAGCGGCACGGCGTCGCCCTCGACGGGCAACTCGTCGTTGATCACGCTGCCGGAGGGCATGGGTATCGCGTCGACGAACACGACGCGCGCGATGCGGTCGGGCCGGGCATCGGTGACGGCCCACGCGATGGTTCCGCCGCCGGAGTGCCCGACGAGCACCACGGGCTCGTCGATGGCATCGACGATCTCGAGCACCGCATCCACGTGCGTGCGCAGCCCGATGCCCGCGAGGTCGGTGTCGCCCGAGCGCTTGCCGGGCAGCGTCACGGCCGTGACCGCGTGACCCGCTGCCTCGAGATCGGCGGCGATGCCACCCCACGAGTCGCCGTCGAGCCAGAAGCCAGGAATCAGGATGATCTGCATAGCCGAACGCTAGTGGCCCGCACCGATATTGCGACAGGCCCAGGGCTTTCAGCAAACTTTCACGAAAAGCCCAGATACTGGGTGCATGGCTGACGGACCCAAGATTCTCATCGTTGACGATGAACCGAACATTCGCGACCTGCTCACCACGAGCCTGCGCTTCGCCGGCTTTGCCGTGCGCGCCGTCGGCAACGGGGCCCAGGCCATCTCGGCCGTGCTCGAAGAAGAGCCCGACCTCATCATTCTTGACGTCATGTTGCCCGACATCAACGGCTTCGGCGTGACGAAACGACTGCGGTCGAGCGGCTACACGAGCCCCATCCTCTTCTTGACGGCGAAAGACGACACCGACGACAAGATCATGGGCCTAACGGTCGGCGGTGACGACTACGTCACGAAGCCCTTCAGCCTCGACGAGATCGTCGCGCGCATCAAGGCGATTCTACGCCGCACGATGCAAGAAGAAGACGACTCGGTCATTCGCACGGGCGACCTCACGATGGACCAAGACACGCACGAGGTCACGGTCGGCGACGAGGTCATCGAGCTCAGCCCCACCGAGTTCAAGCTGCTGCGCTACCTCATGCTCAACCCCAACCGCGTGCTGTCGAAAGCGCAGATTCTCGACCACGTGTGGGAATACGACTTCAACGGCGACGCCGGCATCGTCGAGAGCTACATCTCGTACCTGCGCCGCAAGCTCGACCCGCACACCGACGAACCGATCATCCAGACGAAGCGCGGCTTCGGCTACATGCTCAAGGCCGCCAAGGCCTAGCGGGGTTTCGCGAGAACGGCGAACTCCGTGCACGAGCAGGTGACGCAGTGGTGGGAGTCGATCTCGCTACGGTCGAAGATCACCGGCGTCACCGTCTTCGTCGTGACGCTCGGTCTGCTCGTCGTCGGCATCGGCACCCTCACGGTGCTGCAACGCACGCTCATTGACGAGGTTGACCGACAGATCAATCAGGCAGCGGATGACCTGCCCGAGTCATTCGCCGTCGACGAGTTCGACTCGTTCGACGAGCTGACCCCGTCGATCTTCTCGAACCCGTTCTACTTCGGGGCCGTTGACGCTGACGGCGTGCTCATCGACGACAACGTGAGCGACGACAGCCGCCCGCAAGCGCCCGACATCACGCGATTGACGAGTGAGTTCGTCGGCGAGCTCGAGGGCGGCCTGACGGTCACGAGCACCGATCGCACGACACAGTGGCGCATCATCACGTTTCCGCTGAAGGTTACCAACTCTGAGACGGGCGAAAGCACCGAGGCCACGCTGCTCATCGGGGCCGACCTGGGCGACGCCAACGCCATCATCGGCTCATTCGCCTCGGTCTTCTTGGGCTTCGGTCTCGTCGTCGTCATTTTGAGCGCGGCCATCACGCGCATGCTCGTGACCTCAACCTTTCGCCCCTTGCGCGATGTCGAAGCCACGGCCGCCCGCTTCGCGAGCGGCGACTTTAGTCAGCGGCTCGGCGGGGCGACCCCCAACACCGAGGTCGGGCGCCTCAATCGCTCGCTCAACGCCATGCTCAGCCGCATTGACCGCGCCTTCGCCGACCGCGCGGCAACCATCTCGCAAATGCGTCGCTTCGTCGGCGACGCAAGCCACGAATTGCGCACTCCCCTCGTCTCGGTGCGCGGCTACGCCGAGCTCTATCGCATGGGCGCTCTCGACTCTGCCGACGACGTCGCCCAGGCGATGCAGCGCATCGAGAAAGAGGCGATTCGCATGGGGGCGCTCGTGAGCGACCTGCTCGAGCTCGCGCGACTCGACGAGTCACGGCCGCTCGAACTCGCTCCCGTCGACCTCGTTCCCGTCGCGCGCGATGCGGCTCTCGACGCCATGGCGAGTTCACCCGATCGCGACGTGACCGTCGTGCTGGCCGACGCCTCGACGGCGTCCGATGCGGCGACGACGGATGCTGAGCTCACCCACTCCGTGCCGATCAGCAGCCCCGAGCCCACCGGTCGGCTCGCGAGCTCGGCCTTCGCGCGGCTGCGCGGCCTGCGCGCTCGGCGGCCTGCCGAGAGCATCCCGAGCCCGATTCTTGATGAGACGCCCCAACTGCCCGTCGAGGCAATCGTGCTCGGCGAAGAAAACAAGATTCGCCAGGTCATCACCAATCTCATGGGCAACGCCATGCGCTTCTCGCCGGCCGGTTCGCCGATCGAACTCGTCGTGGGAGTCGACAGCGCCCAGGGCATGGCGACCGTTGCGGTCGTTGACCACGGCGACGGTATTCCGGCCCAGCTGAAAGAGCGCATCTTCGAGCGGTTCTTCCGCGCCGATTCGTCGCGCGCTCGCGACACGGGCGGCTCGGGCTTGGGCCTCGCCATTGTGGCCTCGATCGTCGCGCTACACGGCGGTTCGGTTGCCGTGCTCGACACTCCCGGAGGCGGCGCGACGTTCCAGGTGTCGCTGCCGCTCGCGTCGAGCTCACCGCTCCTCCCCACCGCGGCGACGACAACGGATGCCGCGCTCGAGCAGAGCGCCGCAGCACCCTCGCCCGCCGAGGCCTAGCCTGCCGCCGACGCCGGGCAACCGCCCCGGCGCGGAGGGAGAGCACCATGACGCGCTACCAGGTCGACAGCGAGGCGGTCATTGCCGCCACGGCCGCCACCCGAGGATCGATCGGCCGATTGCAAGCCGAAGCGGCGGGCTTGCAGGGCAATCTCGCGGGGCTGCAGAACACGTGGAGCGGTTCGGCTGCCACGGCCTTTCAGGGGCTCGTGGGCGAGTGGATGGCCGCCTACCAGCGCGTCGAGCAGACGCTCACCGCCATCAACGAAGCCCTTGCGCACGCCGGCCAGGGCTATGCCGAAGTCGAGCAGCAAGCGGCCCGCATGTTCATGCGCTAGTCGCGCTCGCGTTTAGGGTGGGGGCGTGACGACCGATTCGACCTCCGCCCCCACCGACGCCGTGTTCAGCCACGACATTGTGGCCGCCGTGCTGCACCACATGAACGACGACCACGCTGCCGACAACCTGCTCATCGCTCGCGCCTTTGGCACGCGTGACGCCGACGCGGCCCACATGGTGCACCTCGACGGCCTCGCGGGGCACTGGGTCTACACCGTGGGCGATTCCTCGGAGCACGCGCTGCGGGTCGAGTGGTCGCAGCCGATCAGCGAGCGCGCCGAGATTCGACGCGAGATCGTCGTGCTCTACGACCGCGCGTGCGCCACGCTCGGGGTCGAGCCGCGCCCGCACGACTAAGAGTGCTCTGACAACCGCACCGCCGAGTGCCATCGACGTGCGCCGTCGTAGTAAGGTAAGCCTTACTTGACCCACGAGGAGCACGATGTCTGCCGCCACCGACACCGCACCCGATTCGACCGCCGCGGGCGCGCCCTTGGGCACCGGCACGGCCGACGCAGTGCCGTTCTCTCGACTCGTGCGCGAGCGCAGCGGCGCCCACCACGGTTCGAGCGAAAGCGCGAGCTTCATGACCGAGCTCATGGCCGGGCGCGCCACTCTCGATGACTACACGGCCCTCGTCGTGCAGCACTGGGCCATCTACGAGGCGCTCGAGGGCGCCGCGGATGCTTTGCGCGAGCATCCCGAGGTGGCACCGTTTCTCTCGGCCGACCTCGACCGGCTGCCGTCGCTCGAACGCGACCTAGCCGCACTGCTCGGCGTCGACTGGCAGGATCACCTCGAGCTCGTGCCCGCCACCGTCGACTATGCCGCCCGCATTCGCGAGGTTGCCGCCGAGTGGCCCGCGGGCTTCGTGGCTCACCACTACACGCGCTACCTCGGCGACCTCTCGGGCGGCATTCACATTGGTCGAGTCGTGTCGCGCCAGTTCGGGTTTGAGCCGGGTGGGGCGGGTGCGTCGTTCTACCATTTCGAGCGCATTACCGATCCGACCGCATTCAAAGACGGCTACCGGGCCCAGCTCGACGCGGCCCCGTGGGCGCCTGAGGAGGCCGAGCGCGTCGTCGCCGAGGTGCTCAGCGCCTACGACCGCAACACCCTGATCTTCGAACAGCTGGCCGCGCGCGGCTAAGCGGAGCACTCTCGCGGCACGCAGAACGGGGCGGCTCCCCGAAGGGAACCGCCCCGTTTCTGTGCGTGCGCGAGAGTGCCGCACGCGGTGACGCGGACTAGAAGTCCATGCCTCCGCTCGGGTCGCCCATGGGCGCCGCGTGCTTCTCGGGCTTGTCAGCGACAACGGCCTCGGTGGTGAGGAAGAGACCGGCAATCGAGGCAGCGTTGAGCAGAGCCGAGCGCGTGACCTTGACCGGGTCGGCAATGCCGGCCTTGAGCATGTCAACGTACTCGCCCGTCGCGGCGTTGAGGCCGAAGCCCACCTCGAGGTGACGCACCTTGTCGGCCACCACGCCGGGCTCGAGGCCAGCGTTGAGGGCGATCTGCTTGAGCGGAGCGTCGATGGCGACCTTGACGATGTTGGCACCAGTGGCTTCGTCGCCGACGAGGTCGGTCATCTCTTTCGACTCGAAAGCCATCTTGCCGGCCTGGATGAGCGCGACGCCACCACCGGCGACGATGCCCTCTTCGACAGCCGCCTTGGCGTTGCGCACGGCGTCTTCGATGCGGTGCTTGCGCTCTTTGAGCTCAACCTCGGTAGCCGCACCCGCCTTGATGACGGCAACGCCGCCCGCGAGCTTGGCGAGGCGCTCTTGCAGCTTCTCGCGGTCGTAGTCGGAGTCGGTGTTCTCGATCTCGGCACGAATCTGCTTGACGCGACCGGCGATGGCGTCGGCGTCGCCGGCACCCTCAACGATCGTGGTCTCGTCTTTCGTGATGACGACCTTGCGCGCGCGACCCAGCAGGTCGAGCGTGGCGTTCTCGAGCTTGAGACCAACCTCTTCGCTGATGACCTGACCACCGGTGAGGATGGCGATGTCTTGCAGCATGGCCTTGCGGCGGTCGCCGAAGCCGGGAGCCTTGACGGCGACCGACTTGAAGATGCCACGGATCTTGTTGACGACGAGCGTGGCCAGAGCCTCGCCCTCGACGTCTTCAGCGATGATGAGCAGCTGCTTGCCGCTCTGGATCACCTTGTCGACGACGGGGAGCAGGTCCTTGATGGCCGAGATCTTGCCGTTGACGATCAAGATGTAGGGGTCTTCGAAGACCGCTTCTTGACGCTCGGGGTCGGTGACGAAGTAGGCCGACAGGTAGCCCTTGTCGAAGCGCATGCCCTCGGTGAGCTCGAGCTCGGTGCCGAAGGTGTTCGACTCTTCAACCGTGACGACGCCCTCTTTACCCACCTTGTCGATGGCCTCGGCGATCAAGGCGCCGATCTCGGGGTCGGCGGCGGAGATGCTCGCAGTGGCGGCGATCTCCTCCTTGGTCTCGACCTCCTTGGCGTTCTTCAGCAGCTGCGCCGAAACGGCCTGCGTGGCCTTCTCGATGCCGCGCTTGAGGCTGATGGGGTCGGCGCCGGCCGCGACGTTGCGCAGGCCCTCACGCACGAGCGCCTGAGCGAGAACGACCGAGGTGGTCGTGCCGTCGCCGGCGACGTCGTCGGTCTTCTTGGCGACCTCTTTGACGAGCTCTGCACCGATCTTCTCGAACGGGTCGTCGAGCTCGATCTCTTTAGCGATGGAAACGCCGTCGTTGGTGATGGTGGGGGCGCCCCACTTCTTCTCCAGCACAACGTTGCGGCCACGCGGGCCCAGCGTGACCTTGACGGCGTCAGCCAGAATGTTGAGGCCGCGCTCGAGGCCGCGACGGGCCTCTTCGTCGAAAGCAATGATCTTTGCCATGTGTCTCTCGTCCCTCCCGGACGCTTCACGTACGGTAGCTCTTGGCACTCACAGAGCGTGAGTGCTAAACGATTCTGGCACTCGCGGGTGTCGAGTGCAAGCCACCAGAGCCGTGCATCCGGCCAGAGCGTGCGAGACCGCGAACCCGGTGCTATCGGAACGACAACGAGCCGCCGAGCGGCACGAGTTCGACCCAGGTGTTGCCGGGGGCCAACCGCACGGCAACGCCGTTGGCGTCGAGCAATCGAATGGGCGCCGTCATCGAGGCCTTCGACCAGGTGGCGGGCACGGTTGCCCCGCCCGTCGAAATCCAAGCCTGGCCCGAGCCGATGAGCTGTGTGGTCGGGATGCTCTGGATCACCTGCACCGGAACCCTCAGCACCACGACGTTGACGGCGGCCAACTGCGCGCCGGTGGCGTCGGTGTCGGGAGCGCCGCCCGTCTGCAGGCGAAGCCACCGCTCACTCGCGGCATCCCAGTTCCACGACGGTGCGCTCGCGCTGCCGAATCGCATGTCCATGCCCGCCATGGGGGTTCCGTCTTTGGTGGCCGTTGCCGCCGCAATACTCTCGGCAAAGGCGAACTGCTGCACGGGCGCGGCACGGTCGAGGTGTTGGGCGATGACCTGGGGGGCCTTGACGAGAACGTTGTGCGGAGCATCCGCGTTATCACCGCGAAAGAACGTTTCGTCGGTGTCGCGCTGACCGTGGATGGCGTTGTACACGGGGGCTGCGCGCATCATCTCGACGAAACGGCTTTGGCCGCCCGAGTAGGCGACGATTCCGCCGAGCGGAGAAATGATGTCGGGGTCCATCGGGCGAATCGAGCGCACGGGCCCGATCACGTCGGGCACGTCAGAGTGCCACACGGCGACATACCGCGTGAGGCCGCCCTCGACGAGTTCTTCGAACACGATGTCGGTGCGCTCGAGCCCGATCTGCGGGCGAGCGTCGGGATGGTTGTCGACCTTCGCTGCGAGCGACGGTGCGGTGAGTGCGCCCACCTCGATTTGCTCTCCCGTGAGGGGCGCGATGCCATAGGCGGGAGGAGCTTCGTAGGTCGACACGAACGACGGCGCGACAGTCGGGTTCGGCATGACCTCGCTCGTCGTGCAACCGCCGAGCACCACGAGAGCGGCGCCCAGGGCGCCGATACTCACACTGCGGATGCTCGCGCGACTCATGGCGTCACCTTAGCCCGCAGAGCGCGACTCGCGAAGGCGGTGCAGCGGTGAGCCGAAAGCCGTCAGGCGACGCGAACGCCTTCGGCCTGCGGGCCTTTGGTTCCCGTGCCGATCTCGAACGTGACCGGCTGGCCTTCTTCGAGAACCTTGTAGCCGGGCATATCGATAGCGCTGTAGTGCACGAAAACGTCACTCTCGCCACCGTCAAGAGTGATGAAGCCGAAGCCTTTTTCGGCGTTGAACCACTTCACGGTTCCATTGGGCATTGCGGGGCTCCTTGTGGCCGGGGATTCCGTGAGAATACCCACCACTCCGGCCCGCATCCAGGCCTTTTCGGGCTCTGGTCGCGACGTTTTACCGACGCGAAACGCCCCCGTAACGCAAGCGGCCTACGGAGCGGCGATCGCGGCGAAATCAGCGCCCAGCACGACCGTGATGGGCGCGCCCGGGAAGGCATCAGAGAGCTCGATCGCTCCGACGCCGAGCAACTGAGCCATGCCCAGAGCAACACCTTCGCGCGTCGCGTCGTTGTAGAAGATGACGGTCTCGGTGAGATCGGTTTGCGCCGCCGAGGTCACGGTGCCCACGGGCCACCCGGGTACGGTCAGCAAGTCGCGCGCGGCCGCCCCCAAGCCGTCGACCTCGGTGCCGTTGAGCACCGTGATGATGAACCCGGCGGGCAACTGGGCGAGAGCCGGATCCGTGATCGGCTCGACCGAGGGCGTCGGCGAGGGAGACTCGGTCGGAGTGGGCATGGGCTCGGCGGTGCCGAACCCGGGCAGCTCAAAGTTCACGCGGTCGCTGATAAGTGACAGACCGTAGAGCCCGCCCACGACGAGCGCGCCCGTCGCGAGGGCAGCCCACGCGAAAGCGATCCACCCACGCCCGCGAGGGCGGGGCGCTCGGTGCGCGCCAACCCGTCCGAGCGAGGAGGGAATCTCGTCGAAACGATCAGGGGTGTACTCGGCCATCGTGATGATGCCTTCCGCAGGTGGGGTCTCAGGCTGCGCCGTCGGCGCTCGCACGTCGTGTGCGTCGCCGTTCTGCGCGATCATCGCGCACGTCGAGCAGTCGACCCACGAGAACGGGGTCGTACCGCACGGCGACCTCGGTGTCGATCACGGCGTTCAACACTTGATAGTACCGGGCCGGAGTCCAGCCGAACTCGCGGCGGATGCCGAGCTCTTTCGCTCCGCTGTGACCCCACCACGTGCGCTCGAACTCGAGCACGCGTTGTGCGCGCTCGTCGAGGGAGGTGGCGGGAGCATCCATAGGTCACCAGGGTAGAACGCGAGGACCTTCGGCCCTAGGCGGCTCGCGGGGGCTGCGGCATGCTCACAAGCGGGCGCCCACCTGCCGCACAGCGACGCGGGTTAGGCTTGCCTAACTCACCCAGAGCCGACTCTCGATCGACCGGAACCGTCATGACCCGCCAGCCCCCTCGCCGCGCGCGCTCGCGCACCGCGGCAACGGTGGTCGCTGCACTGGCCGCACTGACGATGCTTGCCGGATGCTCGGTCTCACCCCCCTCATCGAGCGCCGAGCCCACGGCTCCCGTGGGCCCGCGCGTTCCCCTGAGCGAGCTCGTCGTGGCCGAGAACCCGCGCGACCTCACCGGACCGTCGACGGCGCTCATCGAGTCGAGCGCCATCGTGCCCGTGGCCACCGACCCCGCGCAGGCACTGCCCGTCACGGTCGTGTCGCGCGACCTCGACGGTGACCGCGACGTCGTGGTGACCGATGCCAGTCGCATTCTGCCGCTCGACATTGCGGGCTCGATCGCGGCCACGGTCTTCGCGCTGGGCTTCGGCGACGACGTGGTCGGGCGCGACATCTCGACGACGTTTCCTGAAGCCGACGGCTTGCCGATCGTCACGAGCAGTGGCCACGCCATCAGCAGCGAAGCCGTGCTGGCCCTTCGCCCGACTCTCGTGATCACCGACGGCACGGTCGGGCCGACCGACGTCGTGCTGCAGTTGCGCGACGCCGGCGTGACGGTGGTTTACGTGGATGCCGAACCCGGCTTGAGCGCCCCCGCCGAGTTGGCGCGGCAAGTGTCGGCCGCGCTGGGTTCGCCCGAGACGGGCGAGCTGCTCGCCGAGCGTCTCGACCAGGAGCTCGCCGAGGTACTCACCGCGATCGAGTCGATCCGCCCTGACGACCCGGCTGATCGCGTGCGCATTCTGTTTCTCTACCTGCGCGGCGCCTCGGGCATCTACTACCTCTTTGGCGAAGAGTCGGGCGCCGACGAGCTCATCGAAGGGCTCGGCGGCATCGACGTGGCGGGTGAGATCGGCTGGGCCGGCCTGCGGCCCATGACCGACGAAGCCCTTGTCGCGGCGAACCCCGACCTCATCCTGGTCATGACCGGGGGCCTCGACAGCGTGGGCGGCGTCGACGGCCTGCTCGCCGAGAAGCCCGCGGTCGGCCTCACGCGTGCGGGCGAGACCCGGCGGTTCGTCGACATGGACGACGGCGAAGTGCTGAGCTTCGGCCCGCGCACGCCCGCGGTGCTCGACGCGCTTGCCCGGGCAATCTATTCCCCCTGACGGGCCACCCAGCGGTCGATAACGTCCCCGTGCGGTGACACCACCGCGAGCGCACGACCGTCACGACTCAGCACGAAGTCATCGTCGGCCCCGGGCAGCAGTGCATCGGCGCTCGCGCCGATCTCGGGCAACACGCGACGACCGTCGAGCGACACCCAGTGTCCCGGCAACTCGGCGACCGCGGCCGTAAACCGCGCACGGTCGGCGGGCGAGAGGTAGACGAGCACGGCCGGGCTCGCGACGACGAGCGTGGCATCGTGCGGGGCGTGGGCGGCGAGCGCCGCGAGCCCGTCGACCGCGTCACCCGCGACGAGGTGGGGCACATGCTCGCGCGCAATCGCGATGGCCGCGTCGAGTTGCGCCGCGCGCTCGCGCTCTTCGGGCCAGATGAGCGTGCGCAGCCATCGCTCATCGTCGGCGTTCGAGAGCCGCAGCGGGCTGCGCTCGAGCCCCGCGCGCCAGACGATGTCGGGCATCGTCGTGGGCACCGGCACGCCCGCTCCGAGCGTGCAGCGCAGCTCGAGCGTCGACGCGCCCTCGAGCGGATCCACGCGGTGCTCGACTCCATCAACGTCGACAAAGACGTGGCTGTAGTGGTCAACGAGCAGACCGAGGCCGGCCGATGCTCCGACTTCGAGCAGGGCAATCGGGCCGTGAATACCCTGCAGGGCCGCGAGCAAGGGCGCCGTACGGCGCGGGTCGTTCGTTTGCGTGGCGCGTTGACGCGCGATCTGGGCCACGGCATCCCATTCGCCTTCGAGCCACGCGCGAATGTCGCCGCTCGCTGCGAGACCCGAGTACCGCGCGGCACTGAGCACGAGCACGGGTTGCCGGTCAGCGACGGGCAGGGTGTCGATGAGGGCGAGGCACTCATCGTCGTCGGCGATCGCGAGCGACCACGCAGCGTAGGTGCGCGACCGAGGGGCCGCCTCGCGGGCGAAGCGCCGGTACCGTTCAGCGGTCGTGCTCACGGTGCCATCGTGCCACCGAGGCGGCGTTAGTCGTCGGAGGGCGCGGCGCTCGGCTCGGCGCTCGTCGCGGCGCTCGGCTCGGCACTTGGCTCGGCGGGCGCGGCCTGCGCCGCTCGTGACCGCCGGCGCATCACGACCGCGAGCAGGGCTCCCAGCCCGACGCCCACTGCGATGAGGCCGCCCGCGACGATGAGCGGAATCTGGCCGGCCGCCGCGCGCGCCTCCAGCGCCGCCGTGGCGCAGGCCTCGGTCGTCGCGAGTTCGAGGGTGAGCGGGTCGAAGGGCTCGCCCTCGGGGTAGGTGCCAAAAGCCTCGGCCCCGTCAGCCGTCAGGGTCAGCGGGATGCTCTCGATGAGCAGCCCGTCACCCGCCACGCTCCACTGCGCGGCTGCGAGGTCGCCCGTGAGAAACCGCACGCCCGCCGAGTCAATCGGCACGAAGTCTTGCGTCGTTCCGCGCACGTCAACGACGACTACGAGTTGCTCGGGGCTCTCGACGACGAGCCGCACGCTCGAGATCGTGGTGTCGAGAATGCCCTCGTGCCCCGTGAACCGCATCGCGCCGTCAACGCCGAGCTCGCCGGTCAGACCCTGAAGGTCGATCGATCCGGCCAGATCGTCGCTGAAGAAGGCAGGGGTGGCGTAGCCAATGTCGCCCTCGGTGCTCCACTCGCCGTTGGCGATCGACCCGCTGATGTACGCCCGAAACGACTCTTTGAAGCCCCACGTGAACGAGCCGGCCTCGGCCGTGCACGCGTCGCCCGGTGCGGCGTTAGCCCCGATGACCGGCACGGGCAATGCGAGTGCCGCAGCGGCGGCGAGAGCGAGCGCGGCGATCATGGTGCGTTCAGCGTACGGGGTCGGTCGTGGGCGCCGGCTGTGCCGCCCGATACATGCCGATGTGCGGGATGCCCGCCTCGAGATACTCCTCGCCGTAGGCCTCGAAGCCCACGGCGGCGTACAGCGGCTGAATGTAGCTCTGGGCGTGCAAGGCCAGCGGCTCGGCTCCGTGACGCTGGATGACGTGATCGAGCAATCGGCGTGAGAGACCCTCGCCGCGGCGGTCAGCGCGGGTGACGGCGCGGCCGATCAGGCGGCGAGCATCCCGATTGCCGGGTTGTGGCTCGTCGTCAACGATGACCCGCAGGTAAGCGGCGGGCCCGTGTTCGTCAGTGATCCACACGTGTTCGGTCGACTCGTCGCGGTCGCGCTCGTCGAGTTCGGGCTCGTCGATGCGCTGCTCGAGAAAGAACACCTCGGTGCGCAATTGAGCGAGTTCGAAGAACTCGTCGCGCGTCAGGTGACTCCAGGTTCTCTCGATCGGGGAAGAGTCGGGCACGCGAGCGAGTTTAATGGGGGGAGATCAACCGCCTGCGGGCGAGGAGCGAGGAATCATGGGCGAGAACCCGGCAACCAGCGGCAAGGCGTACGCGGTCGAGAAGACCGAAGACGAGTGGCGCGCCGAGCTCGGCGAAGAGCGCTACCAGGTGCTGCGCGAGGCGGGCACCGAGCGCGCCTGGACGGGCGAGCTGCTCGACGAGAGCCGCTCGGGCATCTACACGTGCGGCGCGTGCAACGCCGAGCTGTTCGTCGCCGGCACGAAGTTCGACTCGGGCTGCGGTTGGCCGAGCTTCTACGAGTCGGTGCGCCCCGAAGCCGTTGAGCTCATCGAAGACACCTCGCTCGGCATGGTGCGCACCGAAGTGCGCTGCGCCACCTGCGGCTCGCACCTCGGCCACGTTTTCCCCGACGGGTTCGGCACGCCCACGGGCGACCGCTACTGCATGAACTCGCTCGCGCTCGACTTCACGCCGACGGCGGAGTAACCGCGCTACGGCGTCGCGGCCACCGGATGCTCGCCACGAGCACCCCGGCCAGCGCGAGCATCACGGCAACCGCCGTGGCGCTCGTCGACCCTGGGCCCAGCGGAGCAACCACGTCGAAGACGAGCGAGGCCGCGAGCTGCCCGGTCACGAGGCACAGGCCCAAGACGAGCACGCCGATGCGCGCCACCGTGAGGGTTTGAATCGCGATGAAGATCGCGCCGACCGCGCCGCCGAGGTAGAGCACGGGGTTGGTCGGGAGCGCCTCGGGCAGGCCGACCAGCAGCAGGTGCGTGACGGTCGCCACGAAGAGTGCGGCTGAACCGACCGTGAAGTTGATCGTCGTCGCAGCGAGGGCCGACTGAGCTTCGGCCCGCACGCGGCCATTGAGGCCCTGCTGAAAAGCAACAGCGACGCCCGCGAGCAGAGGCAGCACGATCGCAGCAACGGGGAATCCGTCGCCACCCAGTCGAGGAATGACCGCGACGGCCACCGCGCCAACGGTGAGGGCAGCTCCGACCACGCGCGCCGGGGCAACCGCGGTGCGCCGAGCCCCGGCGAATCCGGTGGCGTCGAGCGTCAAGCCCGTCACCGTTTGGCCGGTGACGATGGCAATCGTGAAGATCGCCACGCCGAGCATGCCGGCTACGAGGCTTTGGGCGAGCACGAAGTAGGCGCCCGCCAAGCCGCCCAAGAGCATCCACCAGGCGAGTCGACCCTGTCGCACTTCGGTCAGCACACGCGCAAACCCCGCTCGGCCCCGAGGCGACAGCGCGAGCAGCACGAGCAAGATCACCCATCCGCTGCCGAACGAGATGAGGGCCGCGGTGTAGCCGTCGTCGAGGCGTTGCCCCAGCTCGCCGTTGATGCGACTCTGCGTCGCGACGCCGACGCCTGCGACGAGAGTTGCGGCGATCGCGAGCACCGTGCGGGCGCGCGAGCCCTGCTCGGGGTGCGGCGCCGGGCCGGCGGCGGGTGCCGGGCTCGACAACGGTGGGGTGCTCATCGCCTTCAGCATCCCACGCGCCCTCGTTTGCCGCTGCGGCGCGCTGTGCTGCCGGCCCGCCGCCTCGTTGCGCCGCGTATCCCCCACCCCTAGCCTGAAACCGTTCGCGCCCAAAGGAGTTCGCATGGTGATCGCACAAGCCGACGTGACCGCGCAGCTCGACGCCGCACGCCGCGAGCAGTTTCCGCGCGGGGCCGCTCTGACCCTCGACGATCTGACGCTCGCGGGCCGCGAAGGCGTGCTCGATGACCTGCGCGAGCATGAGCCGGTGACGTGGATGCCCGCACTTGGCGGCTGGCTCGTCACGAGCCGCGACGCCGCGCGTGAGGTACTGAGCCCCACCGCGCCCATGACCGTCGAGGTCGAGCAGAACATGGTGCGCAACTCGCTCGGGCCCATGATGCTCACGAGTGACGGCGAGTCGCACGATGCGCAGCGGCGGCCCTTCGAGGCGCCTTTCCGCAACCGCGACATCGAGCTGCGCTACGGCGAGCGCATCTCGGCGCTCGCGCACCGCCTCATCGACGACCTCGGCCCCGCCGCACACGCTGGCGAGCCCTTCGATCTCGGCGCTCGCTTCGCCTCGCCCTTTGCCGTGCTCATGGCCGGCGAATTGCTCGGGCTCTCGCTCACCGACACCGAGCGCATCGACGGCTTCTACAGTGACTTCGCCGGCGCCATGGAGTACTCGGGCGACCCCGAACCCATGCGCCGCGCCGACGTGGCGCGCGCTGAGCTCACGGCCATCCTGCTCGAGGAGCTTGAGGCGGCCCGTCGCGCGCCCGGCCACTCCCTCACATCACAGGTCGCCAACGACGCCTCCCACGGACTCTCTGATGACGAGCTCGCCGCCCAGCTGCGCGTCGTGCTGTTTGGCGCCATCGAGACCATTCAGGCCTCGGTCATGAACACGCTTTATCTGTTGGCGCAGCATCCCGACCAAGAAGCTGCGGCGATGGATGACCGCACTCTGCTCGGCGGAGCCCAAGAAGAAGCACGGCGCCTGATCCCGCCGGTCTCGTTCATCGAGCGCTGGACAGCTGCACCCGTCACGATCGCGGGTATCGAGGTGCCCGCGCGTGAGTTTGTCGGAGTGAGCGTGCTCGCCGCCAACCGCGACCCCGCGCACTTCGACGACCCGCTGCGCTTCGACCTTGCCCGGGCCAACGCCTCGCGCTCGTTGTCGTTCTCGTTCGGCGTGCACGCGTGCCTCGGTCTGCACTTGGCACGGGCCCAGACCACCGGCGCCATCACGGCTCTCTGGGATCGCCTGGGGCGACTGCGCGTCGTAGAGGCGGCAGAACCCGAGGGCTTCGCGTTTCGCAAGCCCGCGGTCATGCGGGTCGCGTCGCAGAAGTGAAGCGATGGAGCGGTGGAGCCGCCTGTGGGAATCGAACCCCGTCGCGCGCAGCGCGAGCGCACCAGGACAAGCCTGCGCGGGGTGACTGGCGTTATGGAGCCGCCTGTGGGAATCGAACCCCGTCGCGCGCAGCCCGAGCGCACCAGGACGAACCTGGGTGGTGTGACTGGCGTTATGGAGCCGCCTGTGGGAATCGAACCCCGTCGCGCGCAGCGCGAGCGCACCAGGACAAGCCTGCGCAGGGTGACTGGAGTTATGGAGCCGCCTGTGGGAATCGAACCCACGACCTTCTCATTACGAGTGAGACGCTCTGCCGACTGAGCTAAGGCGGCGGACACGGCCGAGGCCGTGACACGAGGTGAAAGCTTAGCCGATTCCGATGACCGGCGCAGACCTCCCGATCAGTTGTCGCAGACGAGCCCGTCGGCCGGCACGGCGCCGGTGATGAAGTACGCGTCCACGAGATCGTTGATGCACGGGTCGCCTTCGTCGTAGGCGATGTGGCCTTCGCCCACCCACGTGAGCAGCACGCCGCTCTCGAGTTGTTCGGCGAGTGCCTCGGCCCACTGGTAGGGCGTCGCCGGGTCACCCGTCGTGCCGATCACGAGAATGGGCGCTGCGCCCGCGCCGCTCACGGGGCCGAGTTCGCCTTCGAACTGGTACGGCCAGTTGGCGCACAGTACGTCGCCGAGCGGCGAGCCTTCGCCCGCAGTGGTCGGCGCGACGGCGCGAATCTGGGCGTTCTGTTCCGCGATCACGGCGCGGTCGGTTTCAACCGGATAGTCGAGGCAATTGATGGCGATGAACGCTTCGAGCGAGTTGTCAATGTATTCGCCGTTCTCGCGCCCGTAGTAGAAGTCGGCGAGAAGGTAGCCCGTTTCGACGACGCCCGTGCGCAACTCCGTGAACATCTGCGACAAGAACGACCACGACTCTTCGTCGTAGAGAGCGGTGGCAACCGCGATGTCGAGAACGTTGGCATCGAAGAACCGACCGTCGGCGGCTTCGATGGGGTTTTCGTTCAGTTGGTCGTAGAGGTCGCTGATGAGCGCGAGGCTCTCGTCGACCGAGCCCGGGAACGGGCAGGCTCCCAGGTCGGGGCACCCCTCAAGGTAGGCGCGGAGCGCCAGCTCGAATCCTTCTGACTGGGCGAGCACAACCTCGAACGTGGTCGTGGTCGGGTCGGTCGCGCCATCGAGCACGAGCCGGCCGACCTTCTCGGGGAACTGGTCGGCGTAGCGGGCGCCGATGTCGGTGCCGTAGGAGTATCCGAAGTAGTTGAGCTGGGCATCCCCCACGATCGCTCGCATCATGTCGAGATCTCGAACGGTGCTGTTGGTGTCAACGAAGCCCAGCAGAGGGCCCGTGTTCTCGGCGCACGCGGTGGCGTAGTCGATCGAGCTCTGGATGATTTCGGCCTCCCACTCGGGCGTGCCGAACTCGGCCTCGGGAATGCCGAAGATGAACTGGTCGAGGTCGGCCGCATCGGTGTAGCACGTGACGGCGCTCGAACGACCAACGCCGCGTGGGTCCCAGCCGACAATGTCGAACTCGCGCTGCAGCTCGGCGCTCACGGCAAAGTCGACGCTGTCACGAACGAAGTCGAAACCCGAGGCGCCCGGGCCACCGGGGTTGATGAAGAGCGAACCCTGTGCCTCACCACTCGTCGCCGGGTGACGCACGAGCGCGAGCTCAATGTCGTCGCCCTCGCCCGGGTTGTCCCAGTCGAGCGGCGCGATGGCAGTGGCGCACTGGGCGCCGCCGCCGCATCCCGTCCAGGTGAGCACTTGCGTGTAGTACGGCTTGAGGTCTTCTGCGACCTCTTCACCCGTGGGCGTCGAGACGGTTCCGCCCCCGACAATGCCCTGCAGCCAGCTGGGCACGCAGCCACTCAGCAGCAGCGTCGGAACGAGAATCAGCGAGACAAGAGCGGCACGTCGGGTCACGAGGCAGAGCCTAGCGCCGGCACCCTTCCGCTTGCTGAAATGAGCATCGCTTCGATCGCCAACACGGGCGGCGTGTTTCCGTCGATGCGACGACGGGCCAGAGCGATGGCGTCGAGCGCTGCGAGCGACTGCGCGGCGGTTCCGGCACGCGCGGCCGCCTCGAGTTGACCGCGAATCGCCTCGTTGACGAGCTCGGTGCCGGCGCCCAACTGCAGCATCGCGAGGTCGCGGTACAGCGACAACAGGTCGACAAGAACGCGGTCGATGCCGTCGCGAACCGAGCGCGTGGCGCGGCGCTTCTGGTCTTCTTCGAGAGCCTTGAGGCTTGCCCGCAGCCCCACGGGCACACTCGCCCCCGGTTCGATGCCGAGCGAGCGCAAGGCGGCGGCACGCTCTTCTTCTTCGCGTTCGGCGGTAAACGCTTTGGCATCATCGGTCGCGATCGCGACCAACTGCTCGGCCGCCAGCACGGCGCCGCTCACGCTCGATACTCCGAGAGCGAGGTCAAGCGTGCGCGAGCGGCGGTCGCGTGCATCGGCGTCGGTCGCCAAGCGCAAGGCCATTCCGATGTGGTTCTGTGACTCTCGAGCCGCACGCTCGGCGAGCTCGGGGGCAACGCCATCGCGCCGCACGAGCAACTCGGCGACCTCGGCGACGCTCGGAACGCGCAAGCGCACCGTGCGCACGCGCGACCGAATCGTCGGAATCAGGTCGGCCGCACTGGGGGCACACAGAATCCACACGGTGCGCGGCGGCGGCTCTTCGAGTGCCTTGAGCAACACGTTCGAGGTGCGCTCGGCCATGCGATCGGCGTCTTCGATGACGATCACCCGGTAGGGAGCAACGCTCGGCGAGAACTGGCTCTGCGCCACGAGCTGGCGCACTTCATCGATCGAGATGATGACGCGATCAGTCGCGAGCACGGCAAGGTCGGGGTGCGTGCGGGCCGCAACCTGCGTCGCGGTGCGCTGGGCTTCGGCACCCTCGGTCGATCCTTGCAACAGCGCCGTGGCGAAGGCGAAGGCGAGGTTCGAGCGGCCCGAGCCGGGTGGGCCCGTGATGAGCCACGAGTGGGTCATGGCGCTCGGGTCGGCCACGGCATCCCGCAGCGTGGCGATCGCCGCCTCTTGCCCGGTGAGCTCATCCCAGGCGTTCATGCCGCAACCCTAGCCGAGCAGGGCTGACACGCGGTCGCGGATGCTCGCCTGCAGCGCATCAACCGGCAACGTTGCGTCGAGCACAAGAAACCGCGCGGGCTCTGCCGCGGCGAGCGCGAGATAGGCGGCTCGCACGCGCTCATGAAAGGCGGATTCTTCGGCCTCGAGTCGGTCGTAGCGCGTACGGCTGGCGTCGAGCCGCTCGCGCCCGACGGCGGGGTCGAGGTCGAGCAGCACCGTGAGGTGCGGCAGCAGCCCCTCGGTTGCCCACAGCGACACCTCGCGAACTTCGGTGGGGTCGAGCACGCGCCCCGCGCCCTGATAGGCGACAGACGAGTCGAGGTAGCGGTCTTGAATCACGACGTCGCCGCGCTCGAGCGCGGGCCGCACGACCGTGGCGATGTTGTGGGCTCGGTCGGCCGCGTAGAGAAGCGCCTCAGACCGCGGCGCGATGTAGCCGCGCCGGTGCAAGATGATCTCGCGCAGCTCGAGCCCGAGCTCGGTACCACCGGGCTCGCGGGCTTGCACGACCGCGTGCCCGCGCGCCTCAAGCCACTCGGTCAGAGCACCCATCTGAGTGCTCTTGCCCGAGCCATCACCACCCTCGAGGGTGATGAACAATCCGGTCATTGCGCCTTCTTGGGTGCCGTGGCTTTCGGTGCCGCTGCCTTCTTCGCGGGCGCCTTCTTGGCGGCCGTCTTCGCGCCGGCCCCGGCCGCACGCTTGACGGGCTTCTTCGCGGGGCCCTTCGCGCGCTTATCGGCGATCAGCTGCACAGCGCGATCGAAGTCGATCTCCATGGGGTCTTCACCGCGCGGAACCGTCGCGTTCGTCTCGCCATCGGTCACATAGGGCCCGAAGCGGCCGTCTTTGAGCTTGATGGGCTTGCCGCTCACGGGGTCAGCATCGAACTCCTTGAGCGCACTCGAGGCCTTGCGTGCGCCGTACTTGGGCTCGGCGAACTTCGCGAGCGCACCATCCAGGTCGATCTCGAAGATCTGCGCTTCGGCGTCGAGCGAACGCGTGTCGGTGCCCTTCTTCAGATACGGGCCATAGCGACCGTTCTGGGCTGTGATCGGGTCGCCGCTTTCGGGGTCGTTTCCGACCACACGCGGCAGGTTGAGCAGCGCGAGCGCCGTCTCGAAGTCGACCGTGTTCGGGTCCATATCTTTGAAGAGGGATGCCGTGCGCGGCTTCTCGACAGGAGCCTTCTTCTTCGCGGGCGCGCGCTTCTTCGGCGGCTCAATGACCTCACCCGTGGCCGGGTCAACGATCGGCGCTTCTGCCGCGGCGAGCGCGGCAGCCTCTTCGGGGGTCACCTCGGGTTCTGGGTCGAGCTCGGTCACGTAGGGGCCGAAGCGGCCGTCTTTCGCGACAACCTGTTTGCCGTTCTCGGGGTTGATCCCGAGAACGCGGTCGCCCACGACAGGAGCATCGACAAGCTCTTGCGCCTTGGTAGCCGTGAGCTCGTCGGGGGCGAGCTCTTGCGGCAGGTTCACGCGGCGCGGCGTGGCCGCAACACCGTCGGCGCCCACCTCGGCCAAGGGATCGGTGACCTCGAGGTAGGGGCCGTACTTGCCGATGCGCAGCGTGATCGTGTCGGTCAGCGGCATCGAGTTGAGCGTCTTGGCGTCAATGTCACCGAGGTTGTCGATCACGGGGCGCAAGCCGGGTTGGTGATCGTCTCCGAAGTAGAAGCCCGTGAGCCACTCGGTGCGGTCGGCCTCGCCGTTTGCGATGCGGTCGAGGTCGGCTTCCATCTCGGCCGTGAAGTCGTATTCAACGAGGTCGCTGAAGTTCTCTTCGAGCAAGCGCACGACCGAGAAGGCGATCCAGTTGGGTACGAGGGCCGAGCCGCGGGGCGTGACGTAGCCGCGATCGACGATCGTCGAGATGATGGCGGCGTAGGTGCTGGGCCGGCCAATGCCGCGCTCTTCGAGCGCCTTGACGAGGCTTGCTTCGGTGTAGCGCGCGGGCGGGCTCGTCTCGTGACCCTTGGCCTCGACATCGACGACGCTCAGCGCCTGGCCCGCCGTGAGCGGCGGAAGCTTGGCCTCGGCCGGCTCGGTCTTCTCGTCGGCCTCGGTCGACTCGTCGTTGCCTTCTTCATAGGCCGCGAGAAACCCGCGGAAGGTGATGACGGTACCGCTCGCCGCGAACTCGGCGATGACGCCGGCGGGAGTGGCGGATGCGGGGGTCGGCCCCGCTTGAATGCTCACCGACGCGGTCTGCCCCCGCGCATCCGCCATCTGGCTCGCAACGGTGCGCTTCCAAATGAGGTCGTAGAGCTTCCAGTCGTTGCCGCGCAGCACGCCTTCGAGTTCGGTGGGGGTGCGGAACACGTCACCTGCGGGCCGCACGGCCTCGTGTGCCTCTTGCGCGTTCTTCGACTTGCTCGCGTAGACGCGCGGCTGCTCGGGAATGCTGTCGGCCCCGTAGAGGGTGACGGCTTGCGAGCGTGCGGCGTCAACGGCCTGCTGCGAGAGCGTCGTCGAGTCGGTACGCATATAGGTGATGTAGCCGTTCTCATAGAGCGACTGCGCCACCGACATGGTCTGGCGAGCGGTGAACCGCAGCTTGCGGCCGGCCTCTTGCTGCAGGGTCGAGGTCGTGAACGGTGCCGCGGGGCGACGCGTGTAGGGCTTCGACTCGACACCCGTGACGGTGACGGCGATGGCCGGGTCGCGCAAGGCCTCGGCGAGCGACGTGGTCAGAGCCTGGTCGAGGGCGACCGTGTCGGCGCCCTTGAGCTCGCCGCGATCGGTGAAGTCGCGGCCGGTCGCGACCTTCTTGCCGTCAAGACGGGCAAGGCGGGCGGTGAACGGAGTGCCTGCCCCCGCGGGGGTGAGCGTGGTGTCGAGATCCCAATAGCCCGCGCTGATGAAGGCCAGGCGCTCGCGCTCGCGGTCGACGACAAGTCGCGTCGCCGCCGACTGCACGCGACCGGCGCTCAGCCCGGGGCCCACCTTGCGCCACAGCACAGGGCTGACCTCGTAGCCGTAGAGACGGTCGAGGATGCGGCGGGTTTCTTGCGCGTCGACGAGAGCCGTGTCGAGTTCGCGCGTGTTGTCAACGGCGCGCTGAATCGCTTCGGCCGTGATCTCATGAAAGACCATGCGCTTGACGGGAACCTTGGGCTTGAGCACCTCGAGCAAGTGCCACGCGATGGCTTCACCCTCGCGGTCTTCATCAGTCGCGAGCCAGAGTTCGTCCGCGTCTTTCAGCGCGCGCTTGAGGTCGGCAACCGTCTTCTTCTTCGAGTCAGAGACCACGTAGTAGGGCTCGAAGCCGTTGTCGACGTCGATCGAAAACTTGCCGAGCGGGCCCTTCTTGAGCTCGGCCGGAAGGTTCTTGGGCTCAACGAGGTCGCGAATGTGACCGACCGAGGCCTGCACCTCGTAGTCGTCGCCGAGGTACTTGCCGATCGTCTTTGCCTTGGCGGGCGACTCGACGATGACCAGCTTCTTGCCCTGTGGCACGGTGCTCCTAACCTACGAACGTCTGTGTGGCGGGGGGATGGCATCCGCACCCCGGCCGATGCTGCGGCGCACGGCGAGCGCCGCGAGTCGCAATCAGGCACACCATACACAGGAATTTCGCGCGCGCTACCACTCGGCGTCGGGCGGACCCGCGCGCGCCGACCTCACAACGGTCATGCCGAGGATGCCCACTTCTACCCGCACGAGCACCGTGAGCCCCTCGCTGCGGCACTCGGTGAGCCGCGCGGCGTGGGCCGCGGCGACCTTCTGCGCGACGGCGCACGGGTCGCCCGGCACCCAGCCGAGCAGCACGTCGGCGGCGCCGAGCGCGGAGGCATCGGCGGCGGCCGTGACCTGTTGCGAACGCGCGAGTGCGTGCGCAACAGTCGCCAGCGAAAGCCCCGCGGCGGCCGCCACGGTGATGAGCGCGACCACCAGAATCGACCCGGCTCCGCGGTCGTCGACCTGCCGCGCGGGCATGTCGGTCACCGCCCGCCCGAGAGGGCGCACGACTCGCCCTCAACGCGCACGGGCACCAGCAAGATCGGTCGCTCGACCCACACGGTTGCGCACACAAGATCATCGGGATGCTGAACGACGAGGTGGGCCCCGGGGGTGACGAGGTCGACGTGCCGCTGGGCCGCGGCCGACGACTCGCCACGACCGAGCAACCGCGCCGCATCGGCGGCGGCATCAGTCAAGCGCACCTGACTGGTGCCGAGAGTCAGGGCGCCGAGGCACGCGGCCAACACCATCACGACAGCAGGCAATCCGACCGCGATCTCGGCAGTCACTGAACCACGATCGGCGCATGCCCGGCGACGGCGACTCATCCGCCGACGGTGAGGGCTGTGCGCACAAGGTCGGTCAGAATGCCCCGCACTTCGTCGCTCTGCATGATGACCACGAGCAGGCTTGCGAACCCGACCGCCGCCATGGTCGCAATGGCGTACTCCGCGGTCGCGGCACCGCGGTCATCTGCCGCACGATCACCAGAGGCGCCGAGCCCGAGCCGACGGGCGAGCGGGTCGCGACGAGCCGAGGTCTCACGGGCAGCGTGCGCCGTGCCGTTCGGAGATGTCGTGGTGAGCGAAGAAGCCGTGGAGTGCGAAGTGGTCGTGCCGTGCATAGAAGGTCGTCCTCTCGGGGCGCCCGCTCAGCGGGCGATCGGTCGGCACGAACACGCATAGAGTGCCGCAACTCGCTGATGCCGGGGTGCGGCGGCACCCTCGCGAGACCCCACGGTCACCACGCGCCGGCTGTGGAGGAGAGAAGCCCCATGAGCATCGGCACGACGCCCAGGAGAAGGAAGGCGGGCAAGATGCAGGCCCCGAGCGGCAGCATGAGCCGCACTGCGAGCCGTTCGGCGCTCTCTCGCGACTCGGCACGGGCGCGGTTGCGGGTCTCGGCGGCCTCCGCCCGGGCGAGCTCACCGAGCGGGGCGCCCGCCGCGCGCGAGAGCCGCACGAGCGCGTCGAGCTGTGCGGCATCGCGGCTCGGTACGTTATCCGCCCCGAGGGTTGGTGCCGGCAACGCCTGACGCACTTCGGCCATCACAAGAGCAGCAGCGGCCTCGGGCGAGCCACCGCCGCCCGCTGCCACCGCGAGCAGGTCAAGTGCGAGACCAACGGTCGGGGCCGGTGGGGCCGCGGCGCGCACGAGGCGGCGCATCCACCGCCGGGCGACCACGATGAGCACGAGGCCAGCGGCCACCGCCCCGGCCCCGAATGGCGTGCTGATCGTGGCGACGAGGTCGACGCCCATGAGCAGCCCGAGCAGCACCGCAACCGCGGGCAAAAGCATGACGATGCGCGCGGTCGCCTGGGGCCCCGCGAGCGCGATGCGGATGTCGCGACGCGCCGCTTCGCGATCACGCAGGGTCTCGGCGAACCCCCGCAACGCGGGCGCGAGCGGCGACCCGCTGATCGTTGCCACACGCCACGCAGCCGCGAGTGACCGCCAGGCAGACTCGTCGTCGACCGAGAGCGCGTGCTCGCCCGACCCAACGGCCGATTCGATCGCGTCACCCACGTCAGTCCCGCGATCAACGTGCGCGGCAATCGAGGAAATGAGCGGGGTCTCAGCGACGGTCGCGGCATGCGCCCACGCTGTTCGCGGGGCAAGCCCCGCCGCGATGAGCACCGCGAGTCGGTGCACGTGGCCTGCGAGCTCGGCGCCCTCACGGCTCGCCGTGGTCACGAGCTCACCGCCCGGCTCACCGGCTCGACCGCGAGCCGCTCTTGGTCGTCGAGCACGAACCGACCGAGGGTCGCACGACGCTCAGCCGGGGAGTGACGCTCAAGGTGCACAACCAGGTCGATGCCGCTCAAGACCTGTCGCGCCAGGGCCTCGGGGGCGAGCCCGGCGAGCATGCCGACGGCCTCGAGCCGCGCGGGCACATCGAGCAGCGAGTTGGCGTGTAGGGTTCCTGAGCCGCCGCGATGGCCCGTGTTGAGCGCGGCCAAGAACTCGCGAATCTCAGCGCCGCGACACTCGCCGACCACGAGCCGATCGGGGCGCATGCGCAACGCTTCGCGCACGAGCCGTGCCAGGTCAACACCGCCCGCCCCCTCCATGTTGGGTTGGCGACACTCGAGCGCTACGACGTGGGGGTGAGCGATCGGTGCCTCGGCAACGTCTTCGATGATGACGATGCGATCGGTTGCGAGGGCCTCGCTCAACCACGCGGCCATGAGCGTCGTTTTGCCACTCCCCGTGGCCCCCGTGAAGAGCACCGTGCGTCGCTCGACGATGGCCTGCTCGAGCGACGCGAGCGTCGCAGGGCTCAACCCCGCGCCGTCGAGCGTGACGCGCGAAACGCGTGGAAGCCGCACCGAGATCGCTGTTCCTCCCCACGCAACCGGAGGCAGAGCCACGTGCACGCGCATGCCCTCCCCCAGCCGAACGTCGGCACACGGCGTGGCTTCGTCAACGTGGCGCCCTCCCGCCGCGATGAGCCCCACCGCGAGAGAGCGTGCGGCCGCCGGCTCGAGACGCACACCCGGCACGCGATGCGCACCCGAGCCCGCGTCGACCCACACCACGCCATCGCCGGTGACGAAGACGTCGGTGGCTGCGGGGTCGGCGACAACGGCGGCAAGGGGTCCGAGGGCGGCGCGGGCCGCGGCGGGGATGCGGCGCTCCAGCGCCGTGGGCCGGGCGGCGGGCAACGAGGGCTCGGGCGAGGGCTCGAGCGCGGGCTCGGGCGGCACAGGATCACGGGAATCACGAGGCACGAAGGGCTGCACGCGCACAGGGTGCCCGTTGGCGAGGGGGCGGGCAGCGAGGTGCGAGCATCCCGTGGCACACACGACGATGGCCCCTCGTGGGGAGGGGCCATCGAGGGTCAGGAGCCGTTGACCGAATAGACGGGGGCGGCGCCCAGATTGGGGGGAATCGGGCGCCGCCACGGCAGCGCGGGATTGGGGGAAACATGCGCGCTACCAAAGTCAGACGTGCTGCTGACTCCGTTAAGTGTAGGTGGCGGGTTGCTGAGGTCAAGGGAATTGTGCCCCCCATTCTGTCCTCCATAGGGAGGACACAGCTTGGTGTCCCCCCAACGGGGCACAGCACGGCCGCGCGAGTGCGCAACGCGCTGTCACGACGCGTCGGGAGGTGCAGAAGTAAGCTGAGCGCTGTTCCCCGTTCTGAACGCGGCAGACCAGGCCAGTCCGCTTCACATCGACCAAGGATGCTGATGTCCACCACTTCGATCGACAGCCTTCTGCACGAGAATCGCCGGTTTGCGCCGAGCCCCGAGTTCGCCGCGGCCGCCGTGGCGCAACCCGCGCTCTACGACGACGCGCGAGCTGACCGCCTCGCGTTTTGGGCCGACCGCGCCCGCGAGCTGCACTGGCACACGCCGTTCACGCAGACCCTCGACTGGTCGAACGCGCCCTTTGCGCGCTGGTTTGCCGACGGTCGCCTCAACGTGGCGTACAACTGCCTCGACCGCCACGTGCTGGCCGGAAACGGCGACCGCGTGGCCTTCCACTGGGAGGGCGAGCCCGGCGACACCCGCACGCTCACCTACGCCGAGCTCACGCGCGAGGTCAAGCGCGCCGCCAACATGCTCGCGAGTCTCGGTATTGGCCAGGGCGACCGCGTGGCCATCTATCTGCCCGTGATTCCCGAAGCCGTCATCGCCATGCTCGCCATCGCGCGCCTCGGTGCGATTCACTCGGTCATTTTCGGCGGGTTCAGTGCCGAGAGCATCCGTGCCCGTGTCGAGGATGCCGATGCCAAGCTCGTCATCACCGCCGACGGCGGCTGGCGCAAGGGTCGGGTCTTTCCGCTCAAGAGCGCTGTCGACGCGGGCCTCGCGGCCGCGGAGTCAAGCGTCGAGCACGTTCTCGTGGTGCGACGCGGCGACAACGAGGTCGAGTGGACTGCCGGGCGCGACCTGTGGTGGCACGAGCAACTCGAGGGCGTGAGCGACGAGCACGAGGCCGAGGCTTTCGAAGCCGAGAACCCGCTCTTCATCTTGTACACGAGCGGCACGACCGGAAAGCCCAAGGGCATCTTGCACACGAGCGGTGGCTACCTCACGCAGGTGGCCTTCACGCACAAGAACGTGTTTGACCTCAAGCCCGAGACCGACGTCTACTGGTGCACCGCCGATGTGGGGTGGATCACGGGCCACAGCTACGTCGTCTACGGCCCGCTCGCCAACGGCGCCACGCAAGTGCTCTACGAGGGCACTCCTGATACTCCCCACCCCGGTCGATGGTGGGAACTCATCGCGAAGTACGGCGTCACGCAGTTCTATACGGCCCCCACGGCGATTCGCTCGTTCATGAAGCTCGGCCGCGAGATTCCGCAGTCGTTCGACCTCTCGAGCCTGCGCGTGCTCGGCTCGGTGGGCGAGCCCATCAATCCCGAGGCCTGGGTTTGGTACCGCGACATCATCGGCGGCGGCACGACGCCCATCGTCGACACGTGGTGGCAGACCGAGACCGGCGGCATCATGATCAGCGCGCTGCCGGGCATCACCACCACGAAGCCGGGTTCGGCGCAGGTGCCGATTCCGGGCATCAGCGTCGATGTGCTCGACGACGAAGGCGTGCACGTGGGCAAAGAAGCCGGCGGGCTGCTCGTCATCACCGAGCCCTGGCCGAGCATGCTGCGCGGCATTTGGGGCGACCCCGATCGTTTCGTCGACACCTACTGGTCGAAGTTCGCCGGTGCGCCGAAAGGCCCGCTCTACTTCGCCGGCGATGGCGCCCACCTCGACGCCGACGGCGACGTGCAACTGCTGGGCCGCGTCGACGACGTCATGAACGTGTCGGGCCACCGCTTGTCGACCATGGAGATCGAGTCGGCCCTCGTCTCATACCCGATCGTTGCCGAAGCCGCCGTGGTCGGCGCGACGGACGACACGACGGGTCAGGCCGTCGTCGCCTTTGTCATCTTGCGCGCGAAGAAGGCCAACACCGTCACGGCCACCGAGGCCAGCACGATGCTGCGCGCTCACGTCGCCGAACAGATCGGGGCCATCGCGCGACCGCGCGAGATCTTCGTGGTCGCCGAACTGCCCAAGACCCGCTCGGGCAAGATCATGCGCCGCCTGCTGCAAGACATCGCCGAAGGGCGCGAGATCGGCGACACCACGACGCTCACCGACGTGAACGTTGTGCAGTCGATCCGCACCGACCTGAGCTGAGCGGCGGCCGGCGCGCGGCGTACCGCGCGCGGCCGACCCGCGCTAGGCGAACTCGAGAATGAGCTCGACCTCGACGGGAGCATCCAGCGGCAGCACCGCCACGCCCACAGCGCTGCGCGCGTGCGCGCCCGCGTCGCCGAAGATCTCGCCGAGCACGGTCGAGGCACCGTTCGCCACGCCGGGCTGGCCCGTGAAGTCAGCGGGTGAAGCCACGAAGACCACGACCTTCACGACACGCGTGACGCGGTCGAGCGAGCCGATGACGCTCTGCGCGGCGGCGAGAGCATTGAGCACCGCCGTGCGGGCGTAGCCCACAGCGGCCTCGGGTGTGACCTCGGCACCGACCTTGCCGGTTTTCGGCAGCGCGCCGTCGACGAACGGCAGCTGACCGGCCGTGAAAACGAGGTTGCCGCTGGCAACAGCGGGCACGTAGGCAGCGACAGGCTTAGTGACCGCCGGGATGCTGATGCCCAGCTCGGCCAGGCGCGCGTCGATGGCGCTCACGCTGCGGCCTCCCCGGCGATCGGGCGCTTCAAATACGCAACAAGCCCGCCCTCAGGCCCGGGCACGACCTGCACGAGCTCCCAGCCCTGCGAGCCCCAGTTGTTGAGGATTGCCTGGGTCGTGTGGATCATGAGCGGGGTCGTGAGGTATTCCCATTGGGTCATCGCGCGGTCCATTCAGCGTCGTCATAAGCCATGTGGCGTACCCTCAATCATATGTCTGCCCAGAATCAGAAGGCCTCCGGAGTTATCGGCGCCATTGGAGGGATGCTCGGTCTGAGCGCCCTCGCCGGCGTTCTCGTGACCGTCATGGTCACGCCCGCCCTTGCTGTGACCGGCATCGCCGCGAGCAACACCATCGGAATTTTCGAGGGCCTGCCCGAGTACATCAAGATCAACGAGCAATCACAGCGCAACGTGCTGTGGGCCCAAAACACCGCGAATCCTGCGGATGGCTACACCGCCATCGCCACCGTCTACGCCGAAAACCGCGAAGAGGTGCCGTGGGATCAGGTGTCGGACTACATCAAGCAGGCCACGATCGCCGGTGAAGACCGTCGCTTCTACGACCACAACGGTGTCGACCTTCAGTCGATCGTTCGCGCCGGTCTCGGCAACCTCACTTCGGGCGGCATCGAGTCGGGCGCATCGACGCTCACGATGCAGCTCGTCAAGAACATCTTCATCACCGAAGCCCTCAAAGCCGACACGATTGAAGAGCGTGATGACCTCATCGATCAAGCCCAAGAGCAGAGCCTTGAGCGCAAGCTCAAAGAGGCCAAGCTCGCCATCGGCCTCGAGAAGAACTACACGAAAGACGAGATTCTTCTCGCCTACTTGAACATCGCCGGCTTCGGCGGCAACACTTACGGCATCCAGGCCGCCGCGCAGCAGTACTTCGGCGTGTCGGCGTCAGACGTCACGATCGCGCAGGCCGCAAGCCTCATTGCGATCGTGCAGCAACCCGGCGCTCGCTCGCTCGGCAGCCCCGACAACTACGCGGCCAACGAGGGCCGCCGCGATGTGATTCTCGACTCGATGCTCGCCGAAGGCTTCATTTCTGCCGCCGAGCACGACGAAGCCATCAACACTCCCGTCGACGACGAGTTCGTCACCCTCACCCCGCCCACGAGTGGGTGCTACGCAGCCAACCAGTACGCCAAGTTCTTCTGCGACTTTGTTCTCAAGAGCGTGGGCGACTTCGAAACACTCGGCGCGGACGAGACTGAGCGTGAGGCCGCCTGGAAGCTCGGTGGCTATGACGTCTACACGACGCTCAACCTCTCGCTTCAAACGGCTACTCAAGCTCGCGTGTGGGAAGTCGTACCGACCAACGACCCCCGCCTCGAGATCGGTAGCGTTGCCACGTCGATCGAGACCAACACGGGCCGTGTCATCACGATGGCGCAGAACCGAGTGTTTGATGACCGCAGCCCCGAGTTTGGGGGCGGGGCCGTCGGCACGACGGCCGTCAACTATGCGACCGACCGCGACTACGGCGGATCCAGTGGCTTCCAGGTGGGGTCGACCTACAAGGTCTTCGCGCTCGTGCAGTGGCTCAACGAGGGCCGTGGCCTCAACGAGGTCGTTGACGCCACGCTGCGAGAGCGCAACTTGGCGGCATTCCGCGACACGTGTGAAGACGGCGGCGGCCCCTGGGGCGGCCCCTGGAACCCCAAGAACGACGCACCCGCGGCACCCGCGATGAGCGTCTTCAACGCGACGGTGCAGTCGGTCAACACGGCATTCGCCTCGGTAGGCGAACAGCTCGACCAGTGCGACATCCGTGCCGCAGCCGAATCGCTTGGCGTGCACCGCGCTGATGGCGGCACGCTGCAGACCAACCCCTCTGCCGTGCTGGGTACCAACGAAATCGCGCCGCTCACGATGGCCAACGCCTTCGCGACGATCGCCAGCGGCGGCATCTACTGCAAGCCCATCATCGTCGACCGATTCGTCGACCGCGATGGCAACGAACTAGATGGTCAAGACGTCGAGTGCCAGCGCGCGCTGTCTGCCGAGGTAGCCGCCGCTGCCGCGGCACCGATGCAGGCCGTCATCTCGAGCGGTACCGCCACGGCCTCGCGAGTCGGCGATGGTATTCCGCTTCTCGGCAAGACGGGAACCACCGACAGCTCGAACCAGACGTGGATCGTTGGCTCCAGCTCTCGCGTCTCGACCGCCGTGTGGGTCGGCAACGTCGTCGGCAAGGTGCCGATTCGTAGCTACCCGAGCGGTGGCCAGTTGCGTCACCAGATCTTCCGGGTCATGCAGGGCGCCATCAATGCCCAATATGGCGGAAGCGCGTTTGGCTCGCCGCCTGAGCGTTTGCTCACTGGCTCGGGTGTGCGCCTTCCTGACGTGACGGGCCAAACCGCCGAGCAGGCGAAGTCGCTGCTCGAAGGATTGGGCTTCAAGTTCGAGATCGCAGGCTCCGTCGACTCCGATCTTCCGATCGACCGCGTTGCATCGATGTCGTTCCCGGTCGACACGCTGCTCGCGCGCGGAACAATCGTGTCGGTGACGCTCAGCCTCGGAAACATGGGTGTTGTTCCCGACGTCACATCGGTTCCGACAAGTCTCGCTGATGCCTTAGCGGCGTTCTCTGATGCGGGCTTCGGTGCCGTAACGACCCTCTGTTACGAGCTACAACCCAGCGACGATCCCCTCCTCGATGGGGTGGTCGTCGAGCAAAGCGCCGCACCCGGAACAAAGTTCTTGTTCGGCACACCGATGTCTCTGACCGAGGCAAAGCTCAGCTGTCCATGAGCACGGCCCTCCGCACGGCGGCCGTCGCGACCCTCGGGGTCGCGGCGGCCGTCGCCGTGTATGCCTCCGCGGTCGAACGCCGCGCGTATCGCGTACGGCGCGAAGTTGTTCCCGTGCTCGCCCCGGGCGCTGACCCGATTCGCATTCTGCATCTGAGCGACCTGCATCTCGCGCCCTGGCAGCGCGAGAAGATCGCCTGGGTTCGGTCGCTCGCCAGCCTTGCCCCCGACCTCGTCATCAACACGGGTGACAACCTCGGGCACGTCGATGCCCTGCCTGCGCTCACTGACGCACTCATGGCTTTCGATGGAGTACCCGGGGTCTTCGTGCACGGGTCGAACGACTACTTCGCGCCCACTCCGAAGAACCCGCTCAAGTACCTCGCGGGCCCCTCGAAAGGCGAAACCGAAACCGCGGTTGCCCTCGACACCGAGGCACTAGAGAGCCTGCTGGGCGAGCGTCTCGGCTGGTCCTCGCTCAACAACGCCGTGGCGCAACTGACGATCAAGGGCTCAATTCTCGAGTTCATGGGAACCAACGACGCACACCGCGGCTGGGACAGACTCGACATTCTTCCCGGGCTCGTCGATTCCCTGCGCGAGCTCGACGACGACGACACCGATGACCCGGCCATCATGATCGGCGTGACCCACGCCCCCTACCAGCGCGTGCTCAACGCCTTCACGACGCAGCGCGCCGACGTGATCTTCGCGGGTCACACCCACGGCGGGCAGGTCTGCCTACCCGGCGGCGGCGCAATCATCACCAATTGCGACCTGCCGCGCGACCGGGCACGAGGCCTCTCGGTCTGGCACCACGCTCACCACGCGTCGTACCTCAACGTCTCGGCCGGCATCGGCACGTCGATCTACGCGCCCGTGCGCTTCGCATGCCCGCCCGAGGCCGTGCTCGTGACACTCGTCGGTGACGACATCGGCTATTCTTGACGGGTTGCCCTGGTTCGCTCGGGTAACACCGGGGTATGGCGCAGCTTGGTAGCGCGCGTCGTTCGGGACGACGAGGCCGCAGGTTCAAATCCTGTTACCCCGACAAAAAATTGAGGACCGCCTGTGGCGGTCCTCATTTTTTGTGGGCCTACGGTCGGTTGCGCGCTAGCGCTCCACCGACGGGCGCGCCAAGGAGCAGCAGGTCAGCTGAAGTCGGCGTGCGGGCCGAGCGAGCCGGCCGCGAGCGGGTCGACGGCATCGATCGGCACGGGTGCGCGCCATCCTGACGCGAGATTGTTGCCCGACTCGTCGAGATAGCAGGCCGCACATAGCGACTCGTACGTCACATCCACGCCATCGATCGCCACTTGATCGCCGTCGAAGACGAACACCCCGTCGATCGAACGCCCGTTGAACACAGCTTTGCGACCGCAGCGGCAGATCGTCTTCAACTCTTCGAGCGAGTGCGCGATCTCGAGCAACCGGCGGCTGCCCGGAAACGCCACCGTCTGAAAATCGGTGCGGATGCCGTAGGCGAGCACCGGCACATCTTCACGCACGGCGATACGCAGCAGGTCATCGACCTGCTGCATCGTCAAGAACTGGGCCTCGTCAACGAGCAAGCATGAGACGTCGCGCCCGGTCTCGCGGATGACCGCCGCACGGTGCGCCTGAAACCGGGTGTAAACGTCGTCGGCCGCATCGATCGTGAAGTCGACGGGGCGCGTCACCCCCAGCCGCGACACGATGGTCTGGTCGCCCTTCGTGTCGATGCGGGGCTTGGCGAGCACGACCTCTTGGTCGCGCTCTTCGTAGTTGTAGGCAGCTTGCAGCAGCGAAGTGCTCTTGCCGCTGTTCATTGCGCCGTATCGAAAGTAGAGCTTGGCCATTACTGCAAGTGTCCGTCTTCTGCCGCCCGACGAATCAGGTCGGCCTTCGTGCTCGCCGGGCGCCCTGCCCGGGAGTACTTCTCGCGTACGCGCCGCAAGTAGGTCTTCGCGGTCTCGTACTGCACGTTCATGTGGCTCGCGACCTCGGCCATGCTGTACCCACTTGCATACAGCGCCAAGGCCTCACGCTCGCTCGTCGACAGTTTAGGGCGAGCGTGCTGCAGCGCTCCCTTCGGCAGCGGCCGCCAATCACGCGCGGGCTCGCCCGACGCTTCCATGCCCATGACCCGCCGCGCGGTTTCCATGACCTGGCTCAACGGCTCAACCTTTGACACAAACGCCGACGCCCCCGCCGCAAACGCTCGCTCTCGAGCCTCAGCCGTGTCGAGGCTCGTCAGCACGATGACCTTGGCGCCCGCAGCGCGGCACGTGCGCACGCGCGCCTCGATCGACACGGGCTCTTTAAGTTGAAAGTCGAGCAACACCAGGTCAGTCGGAAACTGATCGCTCTGCACGAGTTCGAACCACGTGGGCGCCGTGAGTACGAGGTCGAAGTCGCGGGCGTGAGCGGCGATCCACGACGACAGGCTGTCGAGCAGCAGTTCGTGATCATCGAGGATCGCTAACCGCACCCGAGACCGGGAACGCGCGTCAGTATCCACATTCACACTCTATGACGAGACGACCGGCGCGCTCGTGAACGCTCGAGCGCAGTGTGACGCCCCGAATGAGCTCGATCATCGAGCGCAGTGCCCGCCGAGCATCCACCATGGTGCGCGGCGTTGCGACACTCCACACGACCCTCAAACGCCCGTCAGGGGCCGAGAGGTACAGATCGAGCTCGGTCGCCGCGAGGCGCTCAAGGCTGATGACCGCGAGCGCCCTCATGAGCGTGCGACGTTCGAGCACAGCCCGGCTGCCCAGGTTCTCGGGGTCGTCGGCGCGGGCCTGAATGTTCACGCTCGGATGCGTTGCCACGAGCTCATCGAGCATGAGCTGTGCCCACGACCTCTCGACATCGGCGACCAAGAGGCTGCGGATGCTGGAGGCGAGTCTGCGGGCTTCGTCACGGTCGTGCTCGCTGAGGGTGTCGGCCGCGACAACGCGCTGCAGGTAGGGAACGACCTCTCGGTTGAGCAGCGACACGCGCTCTTGCTGCACCGAGCGCGCGACCCCGGGGCGCCTGTCGACCGCGGCAGCCGCCGCGGCGTGCCACGCGCGGGTCTGCCATAACTGAGTGGAGTGCGTGAGCGACCGCGCGTAGGCGGCCGCCGTGAACCCCATGACCGCCACCGCGACCGAGCCGGTCACCGCGTAGGTCAGCGTCGGAAAATCTGACACCGCAAACGGAGACTGCACGATACCGAGTACGGCACAGATGAGGGTGTGCACCGCGGTCCACAGCGCGATCTCGCGAGCCGGTCGATAGGGCGTCGTCGCGACGAGCAAAATGCCCACCACGATCGGGCCCCAGTCATCGCGCATCATGGCGTTGGCGCCCAGGGTCGACGCGGCACTCGCCATGAGCATGATTGCCAAGAGAACGTGGAAAACCTGCGCGGAGGGCGTCTGCCACACCGGTCGCGTCGGGTGCGATCGATTCAGCAGAATCCACACCGCGGCGAAGAGCGCGGCGTAGGCCACAACCAGCCAAGCGGGCTGGGTGATCTCGTCCACGCGCACAGTGATCATGACGGCAGGCACCGTAAGCGCGAGCAGCGCGGCGCCCGTGGTGACGGGGCGCGCCGCTGCTGCCGCAAGGGGATCGAGGCGCTCAAGAGTGACGTGCGATGACGGAATGGGAGGGTCGAGGTTCACACTCGGCCTCCCGACCTGGCTCGTGCGGGAACGCGGAGCAACACCGATGTGCCCTTGCCGGGTTGTGACCACACCGTCGCCGAACCGCCGATGGTCTCGAGTCGACCCACAATGCTCGTGCCGACTCCCAGTCGGCCGTCGGTGCGAGCATCGAGGGCGAAGCCACGACCACCATCAACGACCATGGCGGATGCTTCGCTCGCGTCTCCCCCGAGAATCACATCGGCTGCATCGGTGCCCGCGTGGCGGCGCACGTTGGCGATGCACTGAGCGATGGCGCGCCCCAGCTCGTCGAACGACTCGGCATCGAGCGCGTCGATACCGGCCGTCGATCCCTCGAGGTTCACGACGATCTCGCCCGCTGCCGCGTCGTCGATCATCGCGCGAAGTCGAGCCAAGCGATCCGCCGACGGCTCGCTGGTGTCGCACGTTTCGGCCAGCTCGTCGTCGCGCGGCGCGGCAGCACCGACGTCGAACCACTCGTGACCGACGATCGATTCGAGGTCATGGGCGATCGACGCTCGCGTCGCGGGCGCGAGCGGCCCCTCCGCGTGCGTGATGACCGCAAGTTGATTGAGAACCGTGTCGTGCAGCAACGCCGCGGCGCGCTGCTCAAAAACACGCCGAACATCGGCGAGCATCTCGTCGCGAGCCGCGCGATAGATCTCGGCCTGTGAATCGCGAGCAGCCAACCGGTCAAGGCGCAACACGGCGAGCAACCCCATGACGATGAACCACGTTGCGAACGACATCGTGTCGAAGGTCCAGGGTGCGTCGAGCCACAGCAGAGCGAGGCTGCTCGCGGCCTCCCCCATGACATAGCCGGCCGTGACCCACAGCATCGATGCACCCAAACTTGGCCCAACCCCGATGACGAGAATGAGGGCCAACTTGAGCAAGACGATCAGATAGTCGTCGTTCGCCACCGGCGTGCCGAGCTGGATCGACGCGATGAGCGAGTACCAGACGACACAGAGTGATCCGATGACGAGGTAACTCGCGGCGATGAAGGGCGAGGGGCTTCGCTCGAGCAAGACCAAGAAGATCACAAGTGGAACGAGCACGAGCAGTGCTGGCCACAGAATCTGTTGGGGCAGGTAGGCCTGGATCGACAGCACGACGAGACCGACCGCCGAGATGCAGACCGCGGCGGCCGCGTGCCCGGCGCGCGCGACCGCTGTGCTCGTCGTGCGCGCCGCCAGATGCGGAGGCAGACCCAGTGGCACGGTCGCGACCCCCTTTCGCGCGCACGCTCACCTGCGCTTGTAACGAAGTATGGCCGAGGCCACGAGAGCGGCCAAGCACAAAGCGGGGGCACACGCCGCCGCTCAGGGTCGTAGGCTCTCGACATGGCGCTCATCGATCTCAACTGCGATCTCGGCGAGTCATTCGGCGCGTGGACGATGGGCGACGACGACGCGATGTTTCCGCTTATCTCGAGCGCGAGCATCGCCTGCGGTTTTCACGCGGGCGACCCGGCCACGATGCTCACGGCGTGCCGTGCTGCGGTGGCGAACGGGGTGGCGATCGGAGCGCATCCGGCCTACCGCGACCTCGCCGGATTCGGTCGGCGCGACATGGAAGTGCCCACCGAACAGCTGCACGCCGATGTGCTGTATCAGGTGTCGGCCCTCGCGGGCATGGCCGCGCACGCCCGAGGCGCGGTGCGCTACCTCAAGCCCCACGGCGCCCTCTACAACCGCATTGCGGTTGACCTCGATGTGGCCGACGTCATCGCCCACATTGCCTCGACCGTGGGGCTGCCCGTGCTGGGTTTGCCGGGCTCGGCCATCGAGTCCGCGTGCGATCGCACCGGCGTGCGATTCGTGCCTGAGGCGTTTGCCGACCGCGGGTATCTGGCCGATGGCACGCTCGCCTCGCGGGGGCTCGAGGGCGCCGTCATCACCGACCCTGAGGTGGTCGCCGCGCGCGTCGTGCGCATGGTCGTCGAGGGCACGATCGAGGCGGTCGACGGCACGTCGTTGACCGTGCGGCCCGAGTCGGTCTGTTTGCATGGCGACACTCCGGGCGCCGCGGCGATCGCGCGTGCCGTTCGATCGGCGCTCGACGCCGCCGGGGTCGAGGTCGCGGCGTTCGCATGAGGCTGTTGCCGTCTGGCGACCGCGCGCTGATTGCCGAGTTCGACAGCCTCGGCCTCGTGCGCGCGGCCCACGAACGCTGGGCGGCCGAAGCCCCAGCGGGCATTGTCGAACTCGTGCCCGCCGCGCGAACGGTACTCGTGCGCATCGAGCCCGGCGTCATGGGACTCGGCGCCGCCGAGCAATGGTTGACCGCTCACGCCCCCTCCGCCCCCGCCGGCGACGGAGACGGAACTCTCCTCGAGATCGCCGTCACGTACGACGGCGACGATCTCGCGGTCGTGGCCGAGACCTGGGGATGCTCGATCGAGGCCGTCGCCACGCGCCACGCTGCCACGCCCTGGGTCTGTGCGTTCATCGGCTTCGCGCCCGGCTTCGGCTATCTGGTGCCCGCCCCGGGTGCCGCTGCTCTGCCCCCTGTGCCGCGACGCGCGACGTCGCGCCCGCTCATCAACGCCGGATCCCTCGGGCTCGCGGCCGAGTACTCCGCGGTCTACCCGCACGCCTCGCCCGGCGGCTGGCAACTCATCGGCCACACCGACGCCGAGTTGTGGAGCCTCGACCGCGACTCCCCCGCGCTGCTCGCCCCCGGCACGCGCGTTCGTTTTTCGCCGAGGCCCGCGTGAGCGCGGCGCGCGTCATTGAGCCGGGCCCGCTCGCCCTTGTGCATGACCTCGGCCGCACCGGCTATGCAGCCCTCGGGGTGAGCGCATCGGGCGCGTTCGACCGATCAGCGCACCGCTTGGCCAACCGCCTCGTCGGCAACCCCGATGACGCCGCGGCGATCGAGAGTCTGCTGGGCGGGCTGCGGCTCGCCCTCCCGGCGGGCACGTGGTTCGCCGTGACCGGCGCGTGGAGCGACGCCGTGCTCGTCACCGACGGCGGCACGCGCCGGGCGGTCGAGCCGCACACCGCAACGCGCGTGGAGTCCCCGGCCGAGCTACACCTCGGCTCCGTGACGCACGGCCTGCGCACGACGGTTGCTCTGCGTGGCGGGCTCGCCGTGCCGGCGGTGCTCGGCTCGCGCTCGCGCGACACTCTCGCCGCGCTCGGGCCCGAGCCACTGCGTGCGGGCGACGTGCTGCCGATCGGCCCCGAACCTGCCACGCCCGTGCCACCCGCCGACCTCGTGCCGATCGATCCGCCCCGCGACGGCATCGTCGAGCTCGCGGTACGCCCCGGGCCCCGCCACGACTGGTTCACGGCCGAAGCCTGGCGACTGCTCACGACGAGCGACTACCTCACCTCGGCCCGCAGCGACCGCACGGGAGTGCGCCTCGAGGGGCCCGCGCTCGAGCGCATGCCCGACCGCCTGGGCGTCGAACTCGCGAGCGAGGGGATGCTGCGCGGGAGCATCCAAATCTCTCCCGACGGCGCGCCCACCGTGCTGGGGCCCGACCATCCCGTGACGGGCGGGTATCCCGTCATCGCGGTCGTGGTGGATGCCTCGCTCGACCTGCTCGCCCAGCTGCGGCCGGGCCAGCCCGTGCACCTGCGACTGGCCGCCGGCCGCTACTAGAGCACGAGACGGCCCACGAGCGCCGCGCGCCCGAGTGCCCTAGACCGTCGCGCGCTCCGCCGTCTCGACCACGTTCGCGAGCAGCAGCGCGCGCGTCATGGGGCCGACCCCGCCGGGGTTCGGCGAGATCCACGACGCGACCGTCGCCACGTCGTCGGCCACATCGCCCGCAATGCGCGAGACACCCGTGTCGGGGTCGACGAGCCGCGAGACGCCCACGTCGAGCACGATCGCGCCCGGCTTGACGTCGGCCGCCGACACGATGCCCGGCACGCCCGCCGCCGCGACGATGACGTCGGCACGACGCAGGTGCGCCCCGAGGTCGCGAGTGCCCGTGTGGGTGAGCGTGACGGTCGCGTTGTACTCGCGGCGCGTGAGCAGCGAACCAATCGCGCGGCCGACCGTGACACCACGACCGACGACGACAACGTCTTTGCCCGCCCACGACAGCCCGTGGCGCTCGACGAGCTCGATCACACCGCGCGGCGTGCACGGCAACGGGGTGTCGATCGGGCGATCAACGCGCAGCACAAGGCGCCCCAGGTTGGTGGGGTGCAGGCCGTCAGCATCTTTGTCGGGATGCACGCGCTCAAGAATCGCGTCGGTGTCGAGGTGCTTCGGCAGCGGCAACTGCACGATGAACCCCGTAACGGCGGGGTCGGCGTTCAACTCGTCGATGACGGATTCGAGCTCGGCCTGCGTCGTGGTGTCAGGCAGATCGCGCCGAATCGACGCGATGCCCACCTCAGCGCAGTCGCGATGCTTGCCCGCGACGTACCACTGCGAGCCGGGGTCGTCACCAACAAGAACGGTCGCCAGACCGGGAACAATGCCTTTCTCGCGCAACGCATCGACGCGCGCCCGCAGCTCGGCCTTGATGGCCGCAGCGGTTGCGGTGCCGTCGAGCTTCTGCGCGATCTGGCCAGAACCAGAAGCGCTCACGATTACAGCCCCGGGTAGAGCGGGAACGCGTCGGTCAGCGCCGCAACGCGCGAGCGCAAGCCCGCAACGTCGGGGTTGGGCATGAGGGCGTGGGCGATGATGTCGGCCACCTCGGTGAACTCGGCGTCGGCAAAGCCGCGCGTCGCGAGCGCCGGGGTTCCGATGCGCACACCACTCGTGACCATCGGCGGGCGCGGGTCAAACGGCACACCGTTGCGGTTGACCGTGATGCCCACCGAGTGCAGCACGTCTTCGGCCTCAAGACCGTTGAGGGGCGACTCGCGCAGGTCGACGAGCGCGAGGTGAACATCCGTGCCCCCCGTCAGCACGTTAACGCCACCGGCGATCGCGTCGGCTTGCGTGAGGCGCTCGGCCAGAATCTGGGCGCCGCGGATGGTGCGCTCTTGTCGCTCGACAAACTCCGGCAACGCGGCCAACTTGAACGCCACGGCCTTGGCGGCGATGACGTGCATGAGCGGCCCACCCTGCTGACCCGGGAACACCGCCGAGTTGAGCTTCTTGAACAGCGACTCGTCGTTGCTCAAGATGATGCCCGAACGCGGGCCCGCGAGCGTCTTGTGCACGGTCGAGCTGACGACGTGCGCATGCGGCAGCGGCGAGGGGTGCAGGCCCGCGGCGACGAGACCAGCGAAGTGGGCCATGTCAACCCAGAGCTTGGCGCCCACCTCGTCGGCGATGGCGCGGAAGGCCGCGAAGTCGAGCTGACGCGAGTAGGCCGACCAGCCGGCGATGATGACGGTCGGCTTGACCTCGTGCGCCTTGGCGCGCACGACATCCATGTCGACAAGCATCGTCTCAGGGTCGACGCCGTAGCTCGTGGCGTTGTAGACCTTGCCCGAGAAGTTGAGCTTCATGCCGTGCGTGAGGTGGCCACCGTGGGCGAGCTCGAGGCCGAGGATCGTGTCGCCGGGCATCGCGAGCGCGTGCAGCACGGCCGCGCTGGCCTGCGCGCCCGAGTGGGGTTGCACGTTGGCGAACTCTGCACCGAAGAGCGCCTTGGCCCGCTCGATCGCGAGGTTCTCGGCGATGTCGACGAACTCGCAGCCGCCGTAGTAGCGCTTGCCGGGGTAGCCCTCGGCGTACTTGTTCGTGAGCACCGAACCCTGGGCTTCGAGAATGGCGCGCGAGACGAAGTTCTCGCTCGCGATCATCTCGAGCGTTCCGCGCTGGCGGCCGAGCTCTTGCTCGAGCACCGCAGCGATCTCGGGGTCGACGTCGATGAGGGCGTCGTTGAACGACGAGGGCAGTTTGTCAGACACGGGAGGTCTCCTTCGAGGGTCTGCCGGCCGCAGCCGGCTGTGGTCTGCTGGGGGCCCAGGCGTACGGCCCCTCACCGTGTCGGTCGCTCCCTGATGGTGACCCATCCGAACGCCAGTCGCGACGGCGTCAGTCTATCGCGCGAGGTCGTGCGACGCGCGGCGCGACCCCTACGGCGACTCGGCCTCGATGACTGTGATCGGCCGGGTCGTGAGGGGCACGCCACGGGCGCGGCGCCGCGACTCCATGATGAGCAACGCGACGATGCCGAGCCCGAGGGCTCCGGCCTCGACCCAGGGCAACCAGGTCGTACCCGAGATGGAGTACAGCAGGGCTCCGATTGCTGCCCCACCGCCGATGCCAATGTTGAACGAGGTGGTCAACAGGGCCGCGCCCACGTCGCGCACGTTGGGCGAGGCGACGCGCAGCAAGCGGGTCTGCAGCAGCGCGGGGATTCCGCCGAAGGCCGTGCCCCAGATCACGAACGCGATGACGACGACCACGGGAACTCCGGCGAAGAGCGCCAGGGTGCTGACGGCAAGCATGACGCCCGCGAACATCCCGTACAGGCCACCTCGGGGGTAGCGGCCGCCGACGACGCCCGCGAGCACGAGGCCGATGGCTCCCGCGCCGCCGTACAGGAACAACAGGATGCTGAGCGACTCGGGCGCGAAGCCTGCGGTGTCGAGAACGAAGGGAGCGATGTACGTGTAGAAGACGTTGTGGCCCGTGATGATGATGACGACCAGCACGCAAATGAACAGCACCGAGGGCATCGTGGGGTCGCGGCGCACGGGCAGGCGAATCTCTCCCGTGGCGAGCGAGACGTGGTGATTGACCGTCGGCAGAAACACGATGACGGCCACGACGAGCACGACCACGGTTGCCGCGATGACGCCAAACGCCGCGCGCCACCCGAACGCGAGGCCGAGAGCCGTGCCGAGGGGAACGCCGAGAACAAAAGCGATCGTTCCGCCCGCGCTCGTGACGGCGACGGCACGCGCGAGCTGGTGACGTGGCACGAGGTGGGCCGAGTAGGCGCCGGCGACGGCCCAGAAGAGCCCATGCGCGAGGCCGCCGAGCACGCGCGCACCCACCAGCACTTCGTAGCTCGGCGCGATCGCCGCGAGCACGTTGGCGAGCGCGAAGACCCCGAGCACCACGAGCAGCAGGCTCTTGCGCGAGTAGTGCCGCGTGAGGGCCGCGAGGGGCGCGGCCGTGAGCACGACGGTGCCCGCGAAGATCGTAATGAGCAGCCCGATCTGCGGCTTGGTGACGCCGAGGTCGCTCGCCATGATGGGCAAGAGGCCCGTCGGCAAGAACTCACTCGTGACGAGCACGAAGATGGCGGCGGCAAGGGTGATGAGGCCCACCCACGGAAACGGGCGGTCAGAGCTAGTCATGAGAAGAAGAACGCTTTCGCGGTCAGCGCAACGCCGCTGACGAGCACGGGGACCCCGAGACGGGCATCCGCATCTAGGCTAACGCCACCACCACCCGACAGGAGCGCCCGTGACCGCATACCTGCCCGTCGCCCGCCTTTTTCGCAATCGGGCACCCGGCGCCGACCGCGTCGCCTTCATCGAGCTCTTCTTCGACCTCGTCTTCGTCTTCGCCGTCACGCAACTGTCGCACCACGTCATTGAGCACTTGACCCCGCGCGGCGTGCTCGAGGGCGTGCTCATGCTCGTCGCCGTGTGGTGGGTGTGGATCTATACGACGTGGGTCACCAACTGGATGAACCCCGAAAAAACGCCCGTGCGCTGGATGCTCATCGCGATGATGCTCGCGGGCCTCGTACTCAGCACGGCCATCCCTTACGCGTTCGCCGACCGGGCGTGGCCTTTCGCCATCGCGTACATCGTCATGCAGTTGGGCCGCACGATCTTCGTGGTCGTGAGCTACCGCCGCGTCGGCGAGCACGGCAACGCCGTGAACCTCACCCGTATCGGTATCTGGTTCGTCTTCGCGGCACCGTTCTGGATCGCCGGCGCCGCCGTCGGCGGTGACCTGCAGTTCGTGCTCTGGGCACTCGCACTCGGCATCGAACTGTTCGCCCCGACCGTGCGCTATTGGGTTCCCGGACTCGGCAACGCGAACATCGACTCGTGGGCCGTCGCCGGTGGCCACATGGCCGAGCGCGCAGGGCTCTTCATGATCGTGGCCCTGGGCGAGTCGATCATCGTCACAGGCACGGTCTTCAGTCGCAGCGACTTCACGCCGTCGACGATCTTCGCGTTTCTCGCGGCCTTCGTCGGCACGATTCTGTTCTGGTTGCTCTACTTCAGCCACGGGGCTGAGCACGGGCACCGGTTCATCTCGGCGTCTGAGCAATCCGGGGCCATCGCGCGGCTCACGTACACCTACCTGCACATGATCTTGGTGGGCGGAGTCGTGCTCGTGGCGGTGGGCGATGAGCTCGTGCTCGCGCATCCGGATGACCCGCTCGATGCCGCGACGCTCGCCGTCGTGGTGGCGGCGCCCGCCCTCTACTTGCTCGGCAACCTGCTCTTCAAGCGCTCGATCGGGCGGCCGTGGCTGCGCTCGCACTTGCTCGGTATGGCGGCCCTCACGTCGCTATGGCTCGCGGCGCCGCTCATCCCGGGCATCACGCCGCTCGCCCTCACCTGGATGGTCAACGGCATCGTCGCCCTCGTCGTCATCATCGACGAGTACGTGTGGCCGACCGACGAAGACGACGAGGCCGAGAGCGAGAACGAGGCAGCCGAGCGTCACGAGGGGTAGCGCGGCCACCGACCACGTGCCGATGACGATGCCCCCGAGCAGCGCGCCGCCGCCAATGCCGATGTTGAACGCCACCGTGAGCCAGGCCGCCGCGATGTCACGCAGGGCGAGGGATGCCGTCTGCAGCAGGCGTGCCTGAGCGATCACCGGCACGCCGCCCAAGAACGCGCTCCACAGCGTGAGCAGCACCACGACCGCGAGTGGTGAGTCGGATGCCGTGGCAAGCCCCGCGACCGAGGCCGTGACGCCGATCAGCAGAACGGGCAGCAGGGTGCGAGGCACTCGATCACCGAGCACGCCCGCAACGACCACGCCCACCGCACCCGCAGCGCCGAACAGCAGCAAGATGCCCGCGACGTCACCCACGGCGAATCCCGCAACCTCGATCACCCACGCGGCGATGTAGGTGTAGAACGTCGCGTGGCCGAGGGTGACGAGCACGATCGTGGCGCACAGCACCATGACGGGCGCAAAGGTGGCGTCGCGCACGGCTGCGAAGCGTGCACGGGATGGCGCATCCGTCGACCGGTGCTCGACCGGCGGCAGCACGATGACGATGAGCACGGCGATGACGACCACCAGAGCCGCGATGACCGCGAACGAGACGCGCCAGCCGACTGCCGCACCCAGCAGAGTGCCGAGCGGCAGACCCGCCACGCTCGCGACCGTCGCACCCGCAGTCGCAATCGCGACCGCACTCGCGAGCCGCTGCGGGGCAACGAGCCGAGCCGCGTACGGAGTGACGACGGCCCAGAAAACGCCGTGTGCGGCGCCGCCGATGATGCGAGCAACCAGAAGCGCGGCATAGTTCGGCGCAAGTGCCGCGACGAGATTGGCCACGGCAAACACGACGAGTAGGGCAATGAGCAACGACTTGCGTGGCACCGAGCGCGTGAGGTGCGTGAGCGGCGCCGTCGCGATGACGACAGAAGCGGCGAAGACCGTGACGAGCAACCCCACCTGCGCCTCGGTGATGCCGAGTTCGGCGGTGAGCTGCGGCAGCAGCCCGATCGGCAGAAACTCGCTCGTCACGGCCACGAAGATGCCCGCCGACAGCAGCAGCAGTGATGACCAGGGCAGGCGCACGGGCACAGCGTAGCCGCGCAATCACGCCTCGCGGCCCGAATAGGCTGAGAGGGTGAGCACTCCCCACCACTGGATCGTGACACTCGTGTGCGACGACCGCCCCGGCATTGTGCATGCCGTCACGGGCGGCATTGTCGAGGCCGAGGGCAACATCACCGAACTGCAGCAGTTCTCAAGCCTCGGCTCGGGTCGCTTCTTCTTGCGCCTGCAGACCGAGACCCACGCCGACCACGACGAGTTGCGTGCCGCCCTGCAGCCCGTGATCGACCGTTATGGCATGGAGTGCCGCATCGACGCCGTTGGCCGGCCATTGCGCACGCTCGTGCTCGTGTCGAAAGCGGCCCACTGCCTCAACGACCTCTTGTTCCGTCAGCGCAGCGGACACCTCCCCATCGAGATTCCTCTCGTGCTCGGCAATCACCCCGACCTCGACGAGCTCGCGTCGTTCTACGACGTGCCGTTCGAATCGCACGCGGTGACGTCGCCCGAGGAGAAGGCCGCGATGGAAGCGCGCATTCTCGAGGCCGTCGAGCAACACGACATCGAGCTCGTCGTGCTCGCGCGCTACATGCAGATCTTCTCGCCCGAGCTGTGCGCGGCGCTCGCGGGGCGAGCCATCAATATTCACCACTCGTTCTTGCCCGGATTCAAGGGCGCCAACCCCTACGCGCGTGCGCACGCCCGCGGCGTCAAGCTCATCGGCGCGACGGCGCACTTCGTCACGAGCGACCTCGACGAGGGCCCGATCATCGAACAGAACGTCACCCGCGTTGACCACTCGCGCTCGGCCGACGAACTCGTCGTGATCGGGCGCGACATCGAGAGCCGCACCCTGAGCCAGGCCGTGCGCTGGTTCGCCGAAGACCGCGTTCTGCTCGACGGCCAACGCACGATCATCTTCACGTGAGCGAGCAGCCGGCCAGCATCGGCCCGATCGCCTTCGACGAGGGCACGTGGAGCCGCGAACCGGTCAGCACCACGCTCGACGCCGACGGCGTACTCACCGTGGTCGCCGCCGAAGGCAGCGACTGGTGGCGCGATACCGCGTATGGCTTTCGTCACGAGAACGGCCACGCCCTGCTGCGCCGGTGGGATGCGGGCACCGCGATCGAGGTCGACTTCGAGCTGAGCGGCTTCACCGGTGACTTCGATCAAGCCGGGCTCGCCGTCATGGTGGACGCCGAGAATTGGATCAAGGCTGGTGTCGAGTTCAGCGACGGGCACATGCAGCTCGGCGCTGTCGTCACCACGGGTGCGAGCGACTGGTCGACCGGGCGCGCCGATGAGTGGGTGGGCAGCGTGGTGACCGTGCGGGCATCCCGCATCGCCGACGCCGTCGTGATTCGCGCGCGCAGTTCGATCGACCCCGAGTGGCGGCTTGTGCGTGTCGCCCGCTTTGCCCACGAGTCGGCGCTCATCGGGCCGATGGTGTGTGCGCCAACGCGATCAGGCCTGAGCGTGCGCTTTCTCGGCTGGCGTGCGACCGAGGCCGACGCTGAGTTGCACGCCGAATCGTCAGAGCAAACACCCGACTGAGTCTCAGCGAATACCGACGATCTCTCGTCAGGCTGAAAGCTCGGTGATGGCGGGCTGAGCACGGTGAGGCGGCCCGATCGAGTGAGCGTCAGGAGCCTCTGTGTCTCGATTGTTGACTGCATCCTCGCGCGCGCGAGCCGCACGGCATGCCGCGCCCATTGCGGCGAGCGCCGCCCTCATCGCAACCCTCAGCGGATGCGCGGCCGCGGTCGACGCCACGGTCGACGCTACGGTCGAAGCCGAGCCCAAGACGCAACCCACGACGGAGCCCGAGATCGTCGTCGACCCCAGCTACCGCGACGGCAGCTTTCGGGCCGATGGTGCCTACCAGTCCCCTGCCGGAGACGAGAGCATCATCGTGGTCATGCAGCTCGAGAACGACATCGTGACCGACGTCGAGATTGGGCTCTACCCCACGAGTGCCACGAGTTCGACCTATCAAGATCTGTTTGCCGGTGGCATCGCAGAGAAGGTCATCGGCACCGACATTGACGATCTCGATGTCACCGTGGTGGCGGGGTCGTCGTTGACCTCGATCGGCTTTCGCGCGGCCGTCGACACGATCAAGGCAGAAGCGCTCGACGACTAACTCGTACCCGCGCGCAAACCCGGCAAATGCTTGACACAGGCTCAGCGAATCCCCACCGAAGCCCGACAGGCTGATGACCGTAGGCTGAGCACAGCCAACACTCTCACGCGAGCCCTGGAGACACGATGACCCGCATGATGACCACCAACGCCCGCACGACCGCGGGACGCGTTGCGGCCCCGGTTGGCGTCGCTGCCGCCCTGATTGGCACCCTGACGGGGTGCTCGACCGCCGCCACCGCTGAGCCTCCTGCCGAACCCGTCAACGCGAGCTACCGCGATGGCATGTATCAAGCTGATGGCGGCTACGAGTCGCCGAACGGCAGCGAGACCATCACGGTCGAGATCGAGCTCACGGACGACATCGTCACGGGCGTTGTCGTCACCTCGAACCCGACCAACCCGACGACCGCCAACTTCCAGGGCAAGTTTGCCGACGGGATCGGCGACATCGTGATCGGCCAAGACATCGACAGCCTCGACGTCACAGTGGTTGCTGGCTCGTCGCTCACGGGCAACGGATTCCGCGAAGCCATCACGACCATCAAGGCAGAAGCTCTCGTCGGCTAAGGCCGCGCCTTCTGTGGTGGGTCCCTCGAGCTTTGAGGCGATCGGCACGCCGTGGCGCATCGGCCACGGCGGCGCCGAGACCCCGGTGGGCTCTCTCGGATCGGCCCTGACCCCCGCTGACCTCTCGGCGGTGCTCGATCGCATCGAGCAGTTTGACCGCGACTGGTCGCGCTTTCGCGACGATTCGCTCGTGTCGCGCATCGCCCGCGAGGCCGGGTCGTGGCGTTTGCCCGCCGATGCCGCGCCGATGCTCGCGCTCTACGAGCAGCTTCACGCGCTGACGGATGCCCGCCTCACGCCCCTCGTCGGAGCCTCACTCGAGCGCCTCGGCTATGACGCCGCCTACCGACTGACGCCCTCCGGAGCGCCGCTGCCCGCCCCGAGCTGGGCCGACACCATTGCCCTGCGGCACACCGTCGAGGGGATCACTCTCGACACCGTTGCTCCCGTCGTGCTCGATGTGGGTGCCGCCGGAAAGGGCTACCTCGTCGACCTCGTCGGCGACCTGCTCGCGGCCCGCGGGGTGGGCGACACCGTGGTCGATGCGAGTGGCGACGTGCGCGTGCGGGGTGAGCGCAGCATCCGCGTGGCGCTCGAGAACCCGGCCGACCCCACGAAGGCGGTCGGCGTCGTCGAGCTGCACAACGCCGCGCTGTGTGCCTCGGCGATCAACCGCCGCGCGTGGGGCGCGGGGCTGCATCACATCATCGATGCCGTCACGGGACTGCCGGTCGACCAGGGAGTGATTGCCACGTGGGTGGTCGCTGACACCGCACTAGTGGCCGACGGACTCGCCACGGCACTATTCTTCGCTGAACCGGTGCGATTAGCCGAAGCCTTCTCGTTCGAGTGGGTTCGATTGACCAGTGACGGGCGGCTCGACGCGAGCCCCGGTCTTCAAGGGGAGCTGTTTGCATGAGAGCACGCATCGACGCCATCACGGGCCGGGTCAGCATGTACCGCCTGGCCACCATCACTCTCGCCATCGTGCTCGCGCAAGCGGTGCTCTTTGCGTTTCTCGATGTCATCGGGCCCGACCCCTTTGCGATTCTCGGCACCCTCGGAGTCGTCATGGTGGCCACCCTCGGCGCCAATGAGATCGCCGCTCGCCTCGCGCGCGTCGTGCCGCATCGCGAGTCGAGCGTCATCACGGCGCTCATCATCGCGTGCATCGCACAGCCGAGCCTGTCAACGCCGGCGCTCATCGCCGCGGCCGGTGCGGGCGTGATTGCCGCGCTCTCGAAGTACCTCATCGTGTGGCACGGGCGGCACCTGCTCAACCCGGCAGCGACGGGCGTGCTCATCGCGGGCATCATCGGCTACTACGCGGGTCAAGGTGTGGGTTTCTGGTGGGTTGCCACTCCGGCCCTCTTGCCGGCCGTGGCCATCGGCGCCCTGCTCTTGCTCGACCGCACGCGCCGACTCGATGTCGGGCTCATCTTCATCGTGCTCGCCGTCGTGCTGAGCGGCAGCCGACTCGTGGCGACGGGCAGCGATCCGCTCACCGCGCTCACGACCGTGCTGCAACTCTTTCCGATCGTCTTTCTCGCCGGCTTCATGCTCAGCGAACCGCTCACGCTGCCGCCGCGACGCTGGCAGCAGTGGGTCACGGCAGCAGCGGTTGCGGTGGCATTCTCGGTGCCCTTCAGTTTCGGGCCGATCTACCGCTCGCCCGAACTCGCTCTCGTGCTCGGCAACATCGTCGCCTTCGCCATCTCGCGCCGCAGCGGCTTCTCGCTGCGCCTCGTCGAGCGCGTGACGCTCTCGCCCTTTGCGACGGAGTATCGCTTCGAACCCTCACGCCGAGTGCCGTTCACCGCGGGGCAGTACCTCGAACTGCACCTGCCGCACGCCGCCGACGTTCGCGGGCTCCGTCGCACGTTCACGATCGCGTCACCCCCCGAGCTCGCCGTGGCCACGGAGGCGCCGCGCATCGCCATCGGAATGCGCACGCCTGAGGGCGGCAGCTCATTCAAGAAAGCTCTCGGTCAGCTCGAGCCGGGCAGCCGCGTGACGGTGACCCAGACGGCGGGTGACTTTGTGTTGCCGCGTGATGCGAGCATCCCCTTGCTCATGGTCGCCGGCGGAATCGGCATGACCCCGTTCGCCAGCCAGCTCGCGAGCCTTGCCGAGCGCGGCGAACAGCGCGACATCGTCGTGGTCGTCGTGTCGTCGAACCCCGGCGAAGTGCTCTACCGCGACGTGCTCGAGCGCGCCTCGGCCCGCATTATCCAGATCGCTCCCGATCAATTGACGACGGATGCCCTGCGCGAGCTCGTGCCCGACCTCGCCTCGCGGCACGGGTATGTCTCCGGCGCACCCGCGATCGTGGCGGCAGCCCGCACGGCTCTGCGCCGGGGTGGAGTGCGGCGCGTGCACACCGACTACTTCGCGGGCTACTAACTCAGCACGAGCTGCTGTTCACGCGCGGGCTGCCGTAGCGGGGCATCCAGGCCGGGTACGGGCGCGGCCCCGGCACGCACCGCGCGCAGTGCCCCGACGATCGCGATGAGGTCAACGACCTCTTGCAGGGCTGCTCCGGCGATCGCGGGCAGCAAGCCCACCGAGGCGACGAGCATGAGCGCGATCGAGATGGCGATGCCGAGCCAGATGCTCTGCAGCGCGATGCGCACCGTGCGCTGCCCGATCGCGACGGCGCGGGCCACGCGCGCGAGGTCGTCGATGAGAATCACGACGTCAGCCGATTCGCTCGCGGCGGTGGAGCCTTTGGCCCCCATCGCAATGCCCACGTCGGCGACGGCGAGCACGGGCGCATCGTTGACCCCGTCTCCCACCATCACGACGGGGCGCGGTTGCGCCTCACGAATGATGCGCACCTTGTCGTCGGGCAAGCACTCGGCGTGAACGTCGGTGATGCCGAGGCCCGAGGCGATGGTGTCGGCCGTCGCGGCGACGTCGCCCGTGACCATGAGGGTGCTGGTGACGCCGAGGGCCCGCAGGGCCGCGAGGGTGTCGGCGGCATCGGTGCGCACAGCATCCCGCAGCACGACGACTCCGGCGAAGCGACCGTCGATGGCCGCGTAGATCACAGCTTCGCCGCTCGCGCCGGGTCGCGGCACGAGGTCAGGGGCATGGTCGCCCACGAAGGCTGGCTTGCCGACGACGACCTCGCGGCCGCCAATCGTGGCGATCACCCCGTGCGCGGGAACCTCGCGCGCGTCGCTCGAATCGAGAAGAGGGAGCCCTCGATCGACGGCGGCGCGCTGCAACGATTCGGCGAGCACGTGTGATGAGTAGCGTTCGGCCGAGCCGACGAGCTGCACCAGCTCGTTCTCAGTGAACCCGGCCTCGGCGTGCGCGCCCACCACAGCGGGCCGGCCGACCGTGAGGGTGCCCGTCTTGTCGAACGCAACCGTGCGAGCGCGCGCAAGCTTCTCGAGCGAGCCCGCGTTCTTCATGACGATGCCGCGCTTAGCGGCGCTGCTCATGCCGCCCATGAACGCCACAGGGGCGGCGATGAGCAAGGGGCACGGCGTCGCAACCACGAGCACTTCGGCAAACCGCACGGGGTCGCCGCTGAGCGCCCAGGCCAGACCCGCGATGCCGAGCGACACGGCCGTGAAGGGCAAGGCATAGCGGTCGGCGAGACGCACCAGCGGAGCCTTGCTGCTCGCGGCTTCGCGCACGAGTTCGACGATGCGCTGATACTGCGAGTCGGCCGCGAGCGCCGTCGCCACCACCTCGACGGCGACGGGTCCGTTGACCGAGCCGCTCAACACGGCATCGCCGACGACCTTGTCGACGGGCAGGCTCTCGCCCGTGAGCGACGACTCGTCGAAGCCGCCAAGGGCACTCGCGAGCTCAGCATCCACGGGAACAATTTCGGCCGGTCGCACGAGCAATCGGTCACCGACGCGCACCTCGTCTGCCGGCACCTCGACCACGTCGCCGTTCGCCTCGATACGGTGCGCCAATTGCGGCACGCGATCAAGCAACGACCGAAGTTCGCGCTGCGCGCGGCCCGCCGCCGCCACTTCGAGCGCTTCACCGCCCGTGAGCATGAGCACGATGAGCAAGCTCGCCCAGTACTCGCCCACGACAATCGTGCTGACGATTGCCGTGACGGCGAGAATGTCGAGGCCGAACTGCTTCGAGATCAACCCGCGGATCATGCGCACGGCTTCGACCGCGGCGATCGTGAGCGCATAGAGCGAAATGACCCAGCGGGCGGCTGGCTCGAGCCCCGCCGCAACCAGCGCGCCCGCCACAAGCCCGATGCCGATCGTCACGGCCACGAGCGGAAAGCGGCGAACGAGCGCGACGAGTCGGGTCATGCCCTAGGTCTACTCCCCCACCCTGGCTATCGCCAGTGCCGATGGGCCTAGCCGCCTCTGCGGGCCTCGACGACGGATGCCCGAGGCACGTGGCCCCGGGCATCCGGTGAATCCGCTCGCCGTTAGGCCAAGCGTGACTTCAGGTTGTCGTCAATCGCCGCCAAGAAGTCTTCGGTCGTGAGGTACGGCTGCTCGGCGCTGATGAGAATCGCGAGGTCTTTCGTCATCTTGCCGCTCTCGACCGTCGTGATGACGACGTCTTCGAGGGTCTCGGCGAAGGTGATGAGCGCCGGGTTGCCATCGAGCTTGCCGCGGTGCATGAGCCCACGGGTCCACGCGAAGATCGACGCGATCGGGTTGGTCGACGTGGGCTTGCCCTGCTGGTGCAAGCGGTAGTGGCGCGTCACGGTGCCGTGCGCGGCCTCGGCCTCAACAACCTTGCCGTCGGGGCTCGTGAGCACGCTCGTCATCAGGCCGAGCGAGCCGTAGCCCTGCGCCACGGTGTCGCTCTGCACGTCGCCGTCGTAGTTCTTGCAGGCCCAGACGTAGCCGCCCTCCCACTTCATAGCCGAAGCGACCATGTCGTCGATGAGGCGGTGCTCGTAGGTGATGCCGGCGGCTTCGAACTGGCTCTTGAACTCGGCCTCAAAGATCTCTTCAAAGAGGTCTTTGAAGCGACCGTCGTACGCCTTGAGAATCGTGTTCTTCGTCGAGAGGTAGACGGGGTACTTGCGGGCCAGGCCGTAGTTGAGCGAAGCGCGCGCGAAGTCGCGAATCGACTCGTCGAGGTTGTACTGCACCTGGGCCACACCGCTGCCGGGCGACTGGTACACCTCAAACTTCATGGGCTCTGAGCCGTCTTCGGGCGTGAACTCGACCGTGAGCGTGCCCTTCCCCTCGAAGCGGAAATCGGTGGCGCGGTACTGGTCGCCGAAAGCGTGACGGCCGATAATGATGGGCTTGTTCCAGCCGGGCACGAGGCGCGGAATATTCGAGATCACGATGGGCTCACGGAAGATGACGCCGCCGATGATGTTGCGAATCGTGCCGTTCGGGCTCTTCCACATCTGCTTGAGACCGAACTCCTTCACGCGAGCCTCGTCGGGCGTGATGGTGGCGCACTTGACGCCCACGCCGTGCGTGATGATCGCGTGCGCGGCGTCGATCGTGACCTGGTCGTTCGTGGCGTCACGGTGCTCGATGCCGAGGTCGTAGTACTCGAGCGTCACGTCGAGATAGGGGTGGATGAGGCGGTCTTTGATGAACTGCCAGATGATGCGAGTCATCTCGTCGCCATCGAGCTCGACGACCGTTCCTTCGACCTTGATCTTCTCCACGGTGGGTGCCTTTCCGTCAGTGATGTACCGCACGTGAGCCTACTCTTATCTCGATGTCGAGATACATCTGCGCCCCCGAGATCGGAGGCACCGTCTACCCTGATGAGTATGGGGACGTTAAGACTCGAAGAGCTCTCGGCCAAGACCATCGTGGCGGCGAACCGCCTGACCTTGAGACCGGGCCAAGAACAGTTCGTCACGCCCGTGTCGTATTCGGCCGCCGACGCCTACGTCAACCCCACGACCACGTGGGCACGCGTCGTGCTCGACGATGACGACGTCGTGGGCTTTATTCGCGGCAACTTCGATGCCGACAGCCCCAAACCCGAGTTTCGCAGCTGCATTTGGCGCATCAATGTGGATGCCACGGCTCAAGGCCGCGGCATCGGCAAGTTCGCCGTGCACGCCCTCGCCGACGAAGCGCGTCAGCGCGGATTCCACACCGTCACCGTCATCTGGGAGACCGGAGACGATGGCCCGGGAGACTTCTTCCGCCACATCGGCTTCGTCGAGACGGGTGACACCGAGTACGGCGAGAAGATCGGCGCGCTGACCATCTGATGTCGGCGTCGCTCGACTTCGGCGGGGCCGTCTTGCTCGTCGTCGCCGACATTCCGCCCGGTCGCGTCATGACCTACGGCGACGTGGCTGCCGAGCTCGGTTCTCGCGGGGCACGCGCGGTCGGGCGCGTGATGGCAACGGAAGGCTCGAGCGTTCCGTGGTGGCGAGTGGTGCGGGCCGACGGTCGGCCTCCCGAGGGGCACGAGATCGAGGCGCTCGCCCACTATCGGGCAGAAGGCACGCCCTTGCGCGCGGGCGCAGCCGAGCACGACCCGCACTCGTATCGCCTCAACCTGCAGGCGGCACGCTGGGCGCCTTCCTAGCCCTCGACCCATCGCGGCGCTACTGTGCGGGAGAGCGGCGAGCGCCGCGCATCCCGAACCCCGGAGGTTCTCGTGACTGACTCGACCACTCCCGCCCCTCGCACGACGAAGACCGCGAAGGCTGCGCCCGCCAAGCCCGCGGCAACGAAGCCCGCGGCCGCCAAGCCCGCGAGCGCTCAGCCCGCAGCCGCGCAGGCTGCGCCCACCGCCACGGCGCCCGAGGCCACGCCGCTCGCCGAGCAACTCATGGCCCTCGATTTGAGCGCCGCGCCCGGCTTCTTTCGCGCGCTCGTCGACTTTCGCTTCACGACCTTCATCACGCGCCGCATCGCCGGCTTCATCTATGCGATCTTGCTCGTCAGCATCGTGCTCTCGGGCCTCGTCGCGTTCTTCAGCATCGTCGTGACGGGTGTCGGCCTCATGACGGGCGGGCAACCGATTCCGGGCCTGCTGACGGTGCTCGCCGCAATCGTGCTTGCCCCCATTGCCACCCTCGTCGCCGTCGTGCTCGCGCGCATGATCGTTGAGGTCAACGTCGCGCTCGTCGCGATCGCCGAGAACACCGCGGGGCTGCGCCGCCGCTAGCGGTTGCGGGGCGGATGCTCGCGCGCGGTCAGAACGCCGCCACGAGCATCCCGCCCCCTGCGCCGATAAGCACCACGGCCCACGCCGGCACGCGCACGACCATGAGCAGCACCGTGCACAGCACCGCGAGCGCCACGGTCGGAGCGTCGACGAGAGCGCTCGTCGCCACGGGGTCGTAGAGCGCGGCAGCGAGCACACCCACGACCGCGGCACTCGCTCCGCGCACGAGCGCCTGCACGCCCGGCCGTGACTCCAGCGCCGACCAGAACGGCAGCACGCCCACGATGAGCAGCAGCCCGGGCACGAAGATCGCCACGAGCGCGATGCCCGCGAGCGCCAGGCCCTCGACGCCGGGTGCCATCGCGGCTCCCAGGTAGGCGGCGAACGTGAAGAGCGGTCCCGGCACCGCCTGCGCGGCCCCATAGCCCGCGAGAAACTGCGACTCGGTCACCCAGCCCGGCGTCACCACGGCGGTCTCGAGCAGCGGCAGCACGACGTGACCGCCGCCAAACACGAGTGCTCCCGCGCGCGCGAACGCGTCGGCAACCGCGAGCGGCTGACTCGGAACAATCGCCGCGAGCACGGGCAACGCCACGAGCAGAGTCGCGAGCACCGCAAGGCACGCGGTCCCCGCGCGACGCGAGATCGGGATGCTCAGCGCTCGCACCTCGCCCGCCCCACCCCCTCGGCAGAGCACGAGACCCGCGGCGGCCCCGAGCGCGATCGCCGCCAGGGTCGCCCAGCCGGCGCCGACGAGCAGCACGACCAACGCCGCGGCCACGGCAATCGCCGCGCGGCGCACGTCAGGAGTCAGCGTGCGCGCCATGCCCCACACCGCGTGCGCCACGACGGCCACGGCAACGACCTTCAACCCGGCGATGAGCCCTTCGGCGAGCGGGCCCTCGAGCAACGGTGCTCCGAGGGCGACGAGCACGAGCAGCACCGCGCTCGGCAGGGTGAACGCGAGGAACGCCGCCAGGCCGCCGAGCAGCCCCGCCCGTTGCAGCCCCAGCACAAACCCCACTTGGCTCGACGCCGGGCCCGGCACGAACTGCGCCAGAGCGACGAGCTCGCCGTACGCCTGCTCGGTGATCCACCGACGGCGCACCACGAGCTGCTCGCGAAAGTAGCCGAGGTGCGCCACGGGTCCACCGAACGACGTGAGGCCGAGCACCGTGAACGCGCGCAGCACCTCGAGCGGGGTGCCCTGCGGCCGCGCTGGCTCGACGGCGTCGTCGGGCTCGGGCGCAGCATCCGTCGGCTGATCGCTCACACCGCGAACCCTACCGAGCCGTCGTGAACGCACCTACACGAGCGACTCGCGCCAGGCCGCGTGCAGCTGCGCGAACTTGCCCGTGCCCGCGATGAGCTCGGCGGGCGTGCCGTCTTCGATCACGCGACCGTGCTCCATGACGAGCACGCGGTCGGCGATAGCCACGGTCGAGAGCCGGTGGGCGATGATGACCGCCGTGCGATCGGCGAGCAACGTCTGCAGGCCGAGCTGCACGAGGCGCTCGCTCGGGATATCGAGCGAGGCCGTGGCCTCATCGAGAATCAGCACGACGGGGTCGGCCAAGAACGCGCGAGCGAACGAGATCAACTGTCGCTGCCCCGCCGAGACGCGACCGCCGCGCTTGTTCACGTCGGTCTCATAGCCCTGAGGCAGCGACTCGATGAAGTCGTGCGCGCCGACGGCCTTCGCTGCCGCGACGATCTGCTCGCGGCTCGCCTCAGGGTTGCCGAGCGCGATGTTGTCGGCCACCGTGCCTGAAAACAGGTATGCCTCTTGCGTCACCATGACGATCGCGCGGCGCAGGTCTTTCGGGTGCAGCTTGCGTAGGTCGACATCGTCGAGCGTCACGGCGCCCTCGGTGGGGTCGTAGAAGCGCGCGATGAGCTTGGCGAGCGTCGACTTGCCCGCACCCGTCGTGCCCACGAGCGCGATCGTCTGCCCCGCCGGAATTGTGAGCTCGAGATCGGGCAACACCACGGCATCGTCGTTGTACGAGAAGCGCACCTTGTCGAAGTGCACGGCGCCGCGCGCCTTCCACAGGTCGATCGGCGTCGTGGGGTCGGGCACGCTCGGCTTCTCTTCCAGCACGCCCGAGATCTTCTCGAGCGCTGCCGCGGCCGACTGGTACGAGTTGTAGAACATCGCCATCTCTTCGGCGGGGTCGAAGAAGCGCCGCGTGTAGAGCACGATCGCGAGCAGCGAGCCGACGAGCAAGTCGCCCTCGACCACGCGGAAAGCGCCGACTACGAGCACGGCCGCGACCGTCACGTTGCCGATGAGCACGAGCCCCGGGTCGAAGATTCCGAAGAGCTGAATGACGCGCGCGTTGGCGTGCCGGTAGTCCTCGACGTGGCCGGCGAACTGGCGGGCGTTGCGCGGCTCTTTTCTGAAGGCCTTGACGGCACGGATGCCCGTCATGGTCTCGACGAAGTGCACGATCAGGCGGGCCGACGCCACGCGGGTCTGTCGAAACAGGGTTTGCGAGCGCACTTGAAACCACCGCGTGAGCAACAGCAGGGGAATCAGCGACACCGCGAGCACGAGCCCCGAGGTCGGGTCGAGCAGCACGAGCGCAGCCGCCGTGAAGCCCATGTAGATGAGCCCCGAGACGAGCTGGTTGAGCCCCGAATCAAGCAGCTCGCGAATCGAGTCGAGGTCGCTCGTTTGCCGCGCGATGATGCGGCCCGAGGTGTACGACTCGTGAAACTCGAGCGAGAGCCGCTGCGTGTGCAAGAAGACGCGCTTGCGCAGATCGAGCAAGATCATCTGGCTGAGGCGCGCGCTCATCACTTGATACAGCGCGATGAGGGCCGCGCCCACAATGCCCGAGAAAAGATAGGCGGCGACCACGAGCCCAATCGGCATCCAGTCGTTCTGATCGAGCAGAGCGGGCAGGCCCTGATTGATGCCGACCGCCAAGAGCCACGGCCCCGCGACCTGCAGCGCGATCGAGATGACGATGACGACCATCGTGAGCGCGATGCGCCCGCGCACCGGTCGCACGAGCGAGCCCAGCAGGCGCAGCGAGCGCGCCCGCATGCTCTTCGACTCGGCGCGCGAGAAGTCGTCGCGCTCTTCGCCGTCAACACCAGTGACGCTCATCGGGTCACCTCGCCTTCCTGGTCGATAACGCGGCTCTCTCGGTCGATCGCATCACGGCGACGCCCCTCTTGCTCGGCGAGCTTGAGATCGCGGTCGGCGCGCTCGGCCGCCGCGAGCTCTTCGTCTTCGAGCGACGAGATGACGTAGCGGTAGTGCTCGTTGCGCTTGAGCAACTCGCTGTGGGTTCCGACATCCGTGATGCGGCCCTCTTGCAGCAGGGCAACGCGGTCGGCCATCTGCACGGTGGATGGCCGGTGCGCGACGATGAGGCCCGTGGTCGTCGCGAGCACACGGCGTAGCGCCGCCTCAACGAGGGCTTCGGTGTCCACGTCGAGCGCGCTCAGCGGGTCGTCGAGCACGAGCACCGCGGGGTTCGCCGCGACGGCACGTGCGAGCGCGAGCCGCTGGCGCTGGCCACCCGAGAGGCTCAAGCCCTCTTCACCCACGGTCGTCTCGATACCGTCGGGCAGGCTGTGCACAAACTCGGCCTGCGCGATGTCGAGCGCTTCGGCGAGCACCCGCTCTGCCTCGGCCGCCGCCTCGGGGGTGTCAACCTCGGTGAGCTCGGGCCGGCCGAGCAGCACGTTGTCGCGCACGCTCGCCGAGAAGAGCGTGGCGTCTTCGAACGCCATCGCGATGTGGCGGCGCAACTCTTCGCGCGAGAGATCGCGAATGTCGACGCCGTCGATGAGAATGCGCCCCGAGGTCACGTCATACAGTCGCGTCGTGAGCGCCGTCATCGTCGTCTTGCCGCTGCCCGTGATGCCGACGAGAGCCATGGTCTCGCCGGGTTCGAGCTCGAGCGTGATGCCGTTGAGGGTTCCGGGTTGGTCGGCGGGGGCATCCTGATACCTGAAGACCACGTTCTCGAAGGTGAGGCGGCCGCGCGGTTCGGTGATGGTTGCCGGCGATTCGGGGTCGGTGATGGCGTTGATTTCGTCCAAGACCTCGAAGTAGCGGTCGACGGCCGTGCGCGTGTCGTAGGTCATCGAGAGCAAGAAGCCGATCGACTCGATCGGAAAGCGCAGCACGGTCGCGGTGGCGAAGAAGGCGAAGAGTTCGCCCACCGTGAGCTCGCCCGCGGCCGCGAGCGCGACACCGCCGAGCAGACACAGCGCGAAGGCCACATCGGGAATCAGGATGAGCCAGAACCAAATGCCCGCGATGGCCTTGGCCTTCTCGATCTCGGTGGCGCGCAGCAGTTCGGCCTGGTCAGCGAACTTCAGCAGCGAGTGCTTGCCGCGCCCGAATGCCTTGAGCACGCGAATGCCGTGCACGCTCTCTTCGACCGCCGTGGCGAGGTCGCCCTGCTGGTCTTGCGCGCGCCGCGCGATGACCGAGTACTTGTTTTCAAAGAGGTAGCCATAGATCCAGAGCGGGATGCTCGCCACGAGAAACAGCAGCCCCAGCCAGAGGCTCCAGTTGATGAGCACGACGAAGCCGATGATGATCGTGATGCCGTTGACGATCAGCAGCACGAAACCGAACGACAGCCAGCGGCGGATGAGGTTGAGGTCGCTCACCGCGCGGCTCAGCAGCTGCCCCGACTGCCACCGGTCGTGGAAGGCCACGGGTAGGTCTTGCAAGTGCGCGTAGAGCGCGTTGCGCATGCGCGCCTCAATGTGAGTACCGGGCGTGAGCACGAAGAAGCGGCGCAGCATGATGAAGACGGCCTCGAGCACGCCGAGCACGAGCACCGCGATCGCGGCGGGCCAGATCTGGCTGGGGTCACGCGTCGAGAGCGGGCCGTCAACGAGTCCTTGCAGCACGAGCGGAATGACGAGAGCGATCACCCCGGCGGCGAGCGCCGCAGCCATGCCGGCATAGATCCACGGCATGGCGGGCTTGGCGTAGGGGTAGATGCGCGCGATCGCCCGAAAGGTATTCAGGCGGGGCTGATCTGGTTTCGTCGTCGACACGGTGCGTCCTCGATTGGCCGCGGCCGCTTGTGGCGGTCGCGGTGTGGCGGTGGCTGGCGTGCGCGGGCAGGGCTCGCGCAGCCTCGCCCGGGGTGGCCGAGCGAAGCCTTCCAGCCTAGGCCTTTGGTATGACGAAAGTCGAACCCGGCCAGAATTGTGATGCGGGCGTTATCGACCCGTCGCGCCGACGGCGCGCAGACGACTCAGCGAACCAACACGCTGAGGCACGTGACGCATCCCTCGAGCTTCTCGAATTCTGAAATGTCGACCGTCACAACGCGGTAGCCGAGCGAGCGAATGAGCTCGGCGCTCTGCGGTGCCGACGCCGCCATCAGCACGGCGTCGTCGCTGAGCACGACCACATGGCCCCCCCCGGCCTCGGGCATGGGCAAGAAGTTGCGCCACATCGACACGTCATCAATAAGCGACGGATGTCCGATGACGGTTCCGTCGGGCAGCGCGGTCACGGCGCTCTTGAGGTGCAGTGCTTTCGTCACGGGTACGGCGACGACGTCACGCCCGTGGGCGCGCGCGATGGCCCGCAGCTGCCGAATACCGTCGGCGTTGGTGCGACCACCACGGCCCACGTAGAGCACGTCGCCGATCGCGAGCACGTCACCACCGTCGAGCGTGCCGGGCTCGACGATGCGCTCGATGCGCAGCCCGAGTTCGCGCGCGGTCTGCTCGGCCGCGTCAATCTCGGGACGGCGTGACTCAGCGCCGGGGCGCGTGACGACCGCGGTGCCGCCGATCATCACGAGCGCGTCTTCGATGAACACTGAGTCGGGCAGCTCGTCGGCCGGGGGCACATCGACGGGCGTAAATCCTTCGGCGCGCAGCGTCTCAACATAGGCCTCCCACTGCGCATCGGCCAGGTCAATATCGACCGGCACGCGCTCTTGGTGGGTCAACTCGCCGTCGGCGAGGCGCGAGCTCGGCATCCGCACGATCGCCACGCGGCGGGATGCCGCGGCGCTCGCCTGGCGCGCCATCCACACGCGACGGCCCACCGTCATCACCGCGAGCACCGCGACGACCTGGAACAGCAGGTTGAAGCCGAACACGCTGATCCACAGGTAGTCGATGAGTTCGCCACTGATCGGGTTGCCCGCCGCGACGATCGCGAGCAGAGCACCGAGCCACGACGAGACAAAGGCTGCGAGCACGGCCACGGCGAGCGCGATCCACCGGTTGTCGAGCACCCCCGCCGTCGCGGTCACGGCGATGAAGATGAAGAGCAACAGCGACGAGAACCCAAACACGCCATTGACCTGCGCCAGCACCTCGATCGTCGCGCCGTTGATGGCGGCGAACAACACGACCGTCACGACGTGCGTGACGAGAGCAACCGCGAGCGCGGCGAGGGCAGAGTCGAGCAGGCGGCGTGCGAGAGGGGTCATGGGATTAACGCTAGTGCGCGGCCTCTGCTTCACCGCGCGACTACTGCGCGGTCGCTTCGCCTCGTGGCGACTGCAGGACCCTCTCTACAGTTGCGCGGGTCTCTTCAATGCGCTCAGGATGCGAAACGGGGCGAAGGCCTTCTCGACTGTCGATCCAGAGAAAGTCGAGAAACTCGTCAACTTCAGACTCTGAACGGTTAGGAGGTGCAAGCAGGAGCCTGACGGCGGACTGCATGTGCCGTGGTGTGTTGACGAGGACGACGCGCTCGACAACCGCGGAGTCGAGTGACGCGAGATGCTGGGTTGGGGTTCTGACAAGAACTGTGCGCGGCGAGACAACAATCACCCGGGGATAGCCTCTTGGCCACACGCGCCACACACCCACTCCCTCTCGATATGAGGCGAAGGGCGGGTGTTCTGAAGCGGCTTCCGGCAAAACGAGTAAAGCAAGAGAATCCGAGTCCAGAGTTCGCGCGACCCGAGCAAGAGCACTGGCGAGAAACCATTGGTAGCCGCGAATCATCGTCTCCGCCATGAACAGCCCAATGACAACACCGATCACAAGAGCCTGCTGGCCGACGAGGTTCGCGACAGACGGCGAACCCTGGCGGCCGTAACCGTCGAGGAGCGGGAATACGAACACAAGGGGCAAAGTGACGAGGCCGACGATCAGGAACCACGGCACTCGACTCATGATTCGAAACCTATCGCTCCGCTTGCTACATCGACAGGACTCATCCCAGTCCTTGCATCGAATTGGGGTCGGACGGGCTAGTGGAAGAAGTGCCGCTCGCCCGTGAGGTACATCGTCACGCCGGCCGCCTGGGCCGCCGCGATGACCTCCTCGTCGCGCACCGAGCCGCCGGGCTGCACGATCGCCGCAACGCCCGCGTCGAGCAGCACCTGCAGTCCGTCGGCGAACGGGAAGAACGCGTCCGACGCCGCGACCGAGCCGCGCGCCCGGTCGCCAGCACGCGAGACGGCCAAGTGGCACGAGTCGACGCGGTTGACCTGCCCCATGCCCACGCCGACGGATGCTCCGCCCGACGCCAGCAAAATCGCGTTCGACTTCACGGCTCGGCAGGCGCGCCACGCGAATTCGAGGTCGGCTAGTTGCTCCGCCGAGGCGGCAGGGCCGGAGACCAGTTGCCACGAGTCGGCTGACGCAAACGCGCGGTCGGCGCTCTGCCGCAGCCAGCCTCCGCTCACCTGGCGCAGCTCGACGTCGCCGAGCGCGAAGCCCGCGGGCAGCTCGATCAGCCGAATGTTCTTCTTGTCGCGCAGCACCTCGAGCGCCGCGGGCTCGAAGCCGGGCGCCACCACGACCTCGGTGAAGATGGGTGCGATCGACTCGGCGGCCTCGCGCGTGATAACGCGGTTGGCGGCGATCACTCCCCCGAAGGCCGAGACCGGGTCGCACGCGTGCGCGGCTGCGTGAGCATCCGCAATCGATGCCCCCACGGCGATGCCGCACGGGTTGGCGTGCTTGATGATCGCCACGGCGGGAGCCTCGTGGTCGTAGGCGGCGCGCACAGCCGCGTCGGCATCCACGAAGTTGTTGTACGACATCTCTTTGCCGTGCAGTTGGGTCGCCTGGGCGATGCCGTGGGCTCCGTCGGCGCGGTAGAGCGCGGCGTGCTGGTGGCTGTTCTCGCCGTAGCGCAGCACCTGCTGCAGCGTCGCGTGCACGTCAATGGTCGAGGGGCTGCCGTCACCCGCAGGATGAGAAGCCCGCACGCCAAGGGTGTCGGCGAACCAGCCCGCCACCGCGGTGTCGTAGGCGGCCGTGTGCGCAAAGGCCTTGGCGGCAAAGCGCTGGCGCTGGGCGAGCGTCGTGCCCCCGAGCGTGAGCGCCTTCGTGATCATCCCGTAGTCGGCCGGGTCGACGATGATCGCGACGTTGGCGTGGTTCTTGGCCGCAGCGCGCACCATCGCGGGCCCACCGATGTCGATCTGCTCGATCACGACGTCACCCTGAGCACCCGAGGCCACGGTCTCGACGAAGGGGTAGAGATTGACGATCACGAGGTCGAACGGCGTCACGCCGAGGTCGATGAGTTGCGCCTCGTGCGAGGCCAGCCGCAGGTCGGCCAAGATGCCCGCGTGCACCTTGGGGTGCAGGGTCTTGACGCGGCCGTCGAGGGTCTCGGCGAATCCGGTGACCTCGGCGACCTCGGTCACGTGGTGACCCGCGGCCGCGATCGTCGCCGCTGTCGAGCCCGTCGACACCATCTCGACGCCACCCTCGGCGAGCGCCGCCGCCAACTCGAGCAGCCCCGACTTGTCGCTCACGGAAATGAGCGCGCGACGCACGGGCACCGCGTCGCGGTGACGGTAGAGGGCGGGGTCGTGGGCGGGGCCGGCCATGGGGTCTCCAGTGGTGATCAGGGGGTGGATGCTGTGCCGAGCTCGATCGAGCCGTCAGCGATGCCGCGCACGACGTCGATGAGCAGGCGCCGCTCTACGGGCTTGATGCGTTCGTGCAGGCTGTGCTCGGTGTCGTCGGGCAACACGGCTACGCGCTCTTGCGCGAGGATCGGGCCCGTGTCGACTCCGGTGTCGACCACGATGACGCTCGCGCCGGTCTGCGCGGCCCCTGCGGCGAGCGCGTCGCGCACGCCGTGGGCTCCGGGAAACTCGGGAAGGTACGCGGGGTGCGTGTTGATCAACCGCGGCGCGAGAGCGTCGACAACGCGCGGCGGCAGCAAGCGCATGAGGCCGCTCAACACCACGAGGTCGGGCTGCCACTGTTGCACGGCCGCGAGCAGTTCGTCGCCCCACGCCTCACGCGAGTCGAACGACGAGAACGGCACGGTGAAGCTCGGAATGCCGAACTCTTCGGCGTGAGCCAGGCCGTCGGCGGCGCGGTCGGCGCCGACGGCGACCACGTGCGCGGGGTACTCGGCATCGCGACACGCCTCAAGCAGAGCGCGCAGGTTTGACCCGCCGCCCGAGATCAGCACGACGACCCGCAGCACCTCTCCAGGCTATCGGGTGCGCGCGAGGGCCTGCGGCCGGGCAACCCGCACACCGCCGGCGAGCAGGCCCAGGGATGCTCCGATGAGTGTCTCGACGAGCATCCACAGCCCCACCGTCACCGGGTCGGGGCCCACCTCGGCGAGGCGTCCGGGCCCGGCAGCACCCGCCGCCACAAACGCGAGAAAGCCCATCGCGAGCCCGGCGATCAGTGCCGCGAGCGCGGCCGTACCGAGCCCCCACCAGCGCGGCGGCTCGCCGTCGAGCGCGGCGACGAGGCGCGGACGCACCGCAAGCCCCGCGATAAACGCGGCGAGCACCGGCACGATGAGCGTCATGAAGCCCAGCGGCGAGGGCTCGAGCGGCAGCGCGCCGAGCACCGGCACCGCGGGCAGCGGCCCCAGCGTTGTCGCGATGGGGCTCACGGTCGACCCCGCACCCACGGCAAAGCCCGGGCCCACGAGCCATGACGCGGCCCAGATCACGAGAGTCGGCAAGAGGGCAAGTTGCCCGGCGGTGAGCGCGATGCCGCCAAGAACGCCCGCTTGCACGCTCTCGTAGAGCGCGATGACCTGGCCATAGCCGATCACGAGCGCCATTGTCGTGATGAGCGAGGCCGCGACGATGACCGTCGCCACGGTGCCGAGTCCGGCGCGCAGAGCGGCGCCGCCCGCGGCGACCCACGGCTGCGGCCCCTCGGCGATCATGCGACGCAACCGCACGCGGGCCGGATTCGTCGCGCCGATCGACCCAATCGCGAGGCCGAGGCCGAACACGAGCCCCGGAAACAACAGAGCCTGCCAGCGCGAGGGCAACACACCCTCGGTCGAGGCCGTCAGCACGACGAGGCCCGAGAGCACGACAACCGTCGAGAGGGCAACGAGCTCGCCGAGCACGCGATGCGGCTCGCGTCGCAGCCGCCGCGCCATCACGACACCAGCGAGGGCCGTGCAGAGGGCAAAGCCACTGAGCGCGAGCGACACCACAAACGGCTCGCCGACACCCGTGACACCGAGTGCGAGGGCGGTCTGCGCATCCAGCTGAAAGGTCACGTCGACGCCGTGACCCACCAGCCAGATCACGACGGCTGCGCGCCAGAAAACCACCCAGTCGATCTGAAAGCCAAACTGCGCGGCCCACATGATCGTGAGAATGCTCAGCGGCACGGCGATGCCGATGGCCACGATGAGCAGCGCCTCGAAGGCGCTCATGAGGGCGGTGATGCGACGGGTCATGTCGCGGGCGAGCCTATCGCCGCGCGACCCCCGTGCCGGGTGTGCCTCGCGGGGGTCAGCGTCCGCCGTCGATCGACCGGATGACAGGCAGATCGTTCTCGGGCACCAACACCTCCGAGCTCTCGTTGAGCGTCTCGCCTCGGAAGAACGGGCGCGAGGCCGGCATGAGCGCCCACACGCCCATGAGCACGGCGCCGATGGCGAGCGAGCCCACACCCACGACGAACACGCCGCCGATGCCGAAGAGCACGGTGTAGCCGTAGTCGGGGTTGATCATGTCGACCACGGAGAACCCGAAAGCCGCCGTGAGCATGGCTGCACCGAGGAAGGGCAGAATGCCGCGCATCCACAGGTTGCTCGCGCTCTTCAGCAGCGTGCGACGGAAGTACCAGACGCACGCAAAGCCCGTGATGGCGTAGTAGAAGGCGATGGCCAAACCCAGCGACAAGATCGTGTCTTGCAGCAGGTTGTCGCTAATGAGTGACATGCCCACGAAGAAGCTCGCGGCCACAACACCCATGAGCACCGTCGAGAAGCCGGGAGTGTGGAAGCGCGGGTGCACCGAGCCGAAGCGCTTCGGCAGAGCGCCGTAGACGCCCATCGCGAGCGTGCCGCGAGCGGTCGGCAGAATCGTGGTTTGCGTCGACGAGATCGCCGAGATCATGACGGCGAGCACGAGCAACCAGGCCCACGGGCCGAGCACCGCGTCTTTGAGCGCGAAGAACACGTCGTCGGCGTTGCCCTCGTTGCCGAGGCCCAGGCCCTCAGTGCCGAGTCCCGCGTAGGCCATGGCCGCCACCGCGACGCCCACGTAGGTGACGAGCAAGATGAGGGTCGTCAGCACGGCGGCGCGGCCCGGGATGCGCTTCGGGTCGCGCGTCTCTTCGTTGAGCGCGAGGCAGGTGTCCCAGCCCCAGTAGATGAAGAGCGCGAGCAGAATCGACTCGACGAAGCCGCCGAAGCTGGCGAAGCCGAAGGGGTTGAACCACTCGAGCGTGGGCGGCGTGGCCGTGGCCGGCGCCGTGCCCGTGGCAAACGAGACGATGACGGCGACGACAAAGCCGATGAGCGCGAGGTACTGAATGCCGAGCAGCACGTTCTGCAGGCGCTCGCCGATCTCGAGGCCGCGCCAGCTGATGAGCGTCATGATGGCGATGAACACCACGCCCGTGGCCGTGACAGCGACGGGGTTGTTCGCTACGTCAGGGGCGATGAGAAGCCAGAGGTAGACCGCGCCGATCTGGGCGAGGTTTGAGAGCACGATCATGCCCGCGACGGCAACACCCCAGCCGGCCATCCAGCCCACCCACGGCCCGAAGGCTTTGGTGGCCCACGTGAACGCGGTGCCACAGTCGGGAATCTCGCGGTTGAGCTCCCGGTAGGCGAACGCGATGAGCAACATCGGCACGAAGGCGATGATGAAGGCGATGGGAGCCTGCGCGCCCACGGCGAGCACGACAAAGCCCAGCGTGGCCGCCAGCGAATAGACCGGGGCCGTCGACGCGAGGCCGATGACGGTCGAGCCCGCGAGGCCGAGAGTGCCCGTGGCGAGGCCCTTGCCTTCCGACGCGTGCGGCGCAGAAACGGTCTCAGTCATGGATGCTCCCTTGCAGCCGCGCGATCAGCCCGCCCCTCGGCGGCACGACGAAAGTATCACTGGGGCGCCGCACCCGGCGAGGGTTTACGTGAAGTGACGTTCAGGCGAGCACGGCGCGAGCAGCCGCTCGGGCGGCCGTCGGCTCGGGGGCTGCGCATGCGGCCGCCGCGGCCGCGCGGCACTGTTCAAGCGTCACGCCGGCGAGGCGAGCCCCGACCGTCGGAATAGCTCGCGCGGTCATCGAGAGGCTTGACGCACCCAGCCCGACTAGAACCGCTGCGAAGTCAGGGTTGGCCGCCGCCTCGCCGCACAAGCCCATCGGAGTGCCGGTGGCCGCAGCGGCGTCGCCCACGAGTCGAATCATGCGCAAGAGCGCGGGCTGCCACGGGTCGGCGAGCGCCGCGAGTGACGCCGACATGCGGTCGGCCGCCATGGTGTATTGCGAGAGGTCGTTGGTGCCCACGCTGATGAAGTCGACCGCCTCGCACAACTCGGCTGCCGTCACCGCCGCGGCAGGGGTTTCGAGCATGATGCCGACGCTCGCGATGCCTGCAGCGCGCGCCCGCGCGGCAAACTCGCGCGTCTCGCCGAGCGTCGCGATCATGGGCGCCATGACGGCGACGTCGGCGCGCTCGGCGGCCGCGGCTTCGGCAATCGCTTGCAGCTGGCGCTCGAGCACCTGCGGATCACGGATGGCCGTGCGCACGCCGCGCAGCCCCAACACCGGGTTCGGCTCGTCGATTGCCGTCAAGAAGGGCAGCGGCTTATCGCTGCCCGCGTCGAGCGTGCGCACGATGATGCGTTGCTTTGGAAAGGCCGCGAAGACCTCGCGATAGGCCGCCACCTGCTCGGCCACACTGGGCTCATCGGCCCGATCGAGAAAACAGAACTCGGTGCGAAAGAGCCCCACGCCCTCGGCGCCGCGCTCGACCGCACGCGCAATCTCGCGTGGAGCGCCCACGTTGGCGCTCAACACCACGAGGTGACCATCGGCCGTCTGGCCCGGCCCCACGAACGGCGGCAACGTGATGACGCCTGTCGCGGTCGCCTGCTCAGCAAGATCGGGCTGCACGATGACCTCGCTCGTGTCGCCATCAACGAGCACGAGCGTGCCGTCGGCAATGCCCGTGGCACCCAAGACCCCCACGACCGCCGGCAAGCCCAACTCGCGCGCGATGATCGCGGTGTGCGAGGTCGGGCCGCCCTGCTCGGTCACGAGAGCAAGGCACCGCGCCGGGTCGAGGGTGACAGTGTCGGCGGGTGCCAAATCATCGGCGATGAGGATGTATGGCTCACGTCGCTCGGGAAGCCCCGGCGGCTCGACCCCCGTGATCGCGGCGATCGCACGATCGCGCACATCGTGCAGATCAGTGATGCGGTCGAGCATGCTTCCCCCCGCGGCGCGATAGTCGGCGACGAGCCGCGCGATGGCATCCCACACGGCACGCTCGGGGCTGACCCCGCGCTCGTGTACGGCGCGCGACGCGGCGTCGTGCAACACGGCGTCGTCGGCGATCGCCGCCGTCGCCGCGAGCACCTCCGCGCGGTGACCCTCGGTGGCGGCGGCACGCTCGCGGTATTGGGCGGCGGTCGCGCGCAGGGCATCCGTCACGATCTGCGCCGCGGCAGCGCGAGCGGGCGGCGCCATGATCACCGTGGCACTCGGCTCGGCAATCGCGTGCACGAGCACGGCGACGGGCCCAACAACCCGGCCCGAGCTCACGCCCAGAGGTCCGGACCCGCGATCGGGTTCTGCCGCCTCGGCGAGCAGTGCGGGAGCGATCGTGGGCGACGGCGCGGTGACGAGGGGTTCGCCGAATCCGCCCTCGATGAGCTCGACGATCGCGCGCACCGCAGCATCGGCGTCGTCGCCCGATGCGCTCACGTGCACCTCGGTGCCGGGCTTTGCGATCAAGATCGAAATGCTCAAGGGGCTCGCTGCCGGTGCGGGCGGCTTGCCCGGCACGGCGAGCGAGATCGTCGACGAAAAGGTTGCGGCGAGCGCGGCGATTTCGGCAGCGGGGCGCGCGTGCAAGCCGCCCTCGTTGCGCACGAGAGCGATCGCGGATGCGCTGGGCTGGTCGGGTGCCGCGGCGGCCGATGGCGTCGCGGCTGGTTTGGTCGCCGCGGGGCCCGGCGCCTCGGTCGACGGCGCAGAACCCGCGAGCAACGCAACCTTCGGCGCGAGCGCGGCCGAGGCTTCGGCCGCCACCACGTCGATGCTGTCACCCGTTGCGGCCCGCACGACGGCCGCGAGCAAGCCCTCGATAAACGGCGCGGGCACGACGCGCACGTCGATGCGGTTGGCGATGAACTCGAGCGCCATGTCGGCGCTCAACACGGCCGAGCCGAGGTCGGTAAGTACGACGACTCCCACACCCTCGGAGGCTTCGCTAATGGCGGCCGCGACACGCGTGGCGTTCGTGCCCGTGCCGCCGTCGGCGCGGCCCGCCGCGATCGCAATACGCGGAGGGTCGGCGGGAGTGAACTCGCGAGCGAGAGTCGCCGCGGCCTCGGCAAGTGCCCGACTGTGCGAGACGAGCACGAGGCCCACGCGCGGCGCCCGGCGGTCGGCCGGGCGAGTGGGTTCACCGACCGGGCTCTCGGGCGCGGCCACTGCCGGAACGAGGGGCGCTGTCGGCACCGAGGCCTCAGCGGCGAGCGCCGCGGCAAGCGCGCCGAGCATGAGCGCCGCCGACGCCGCCCCCGGATCGATCGAGCCCCGACTGCGGTCGCCCAAGTAGCTCGCCCGGCCGCGGCGCGCGACGAGCTCTGCCGTGGCGTCGCGGGCGACATCGGCCGCGATGGCGGCGGTGGATGCTGCCTCGGTGAGCGGAGCGCCCGTCGCGACCGCGGCATCCAGGGCCTCAATCGCGGGCACGAGCGCATCGAGCAGCGTCTTGTCGCCGAGTTCGGCGTGGCCGCGTTGCTGCACGCCCGCGGCTCCGGCGCGCAAGGCCGCGACGAGTGCGGGCCCGTCGAGCGCGGGGGCGTCGCCGCTCTGGGTCGCCGCCCGCAACAGCAGGGTGCCGAAGAGTGGGCCGCTCGCTCCGCCCACGGTGCTCACGAGTGTGAGCCCCGCGCGCGTGAGCGCTTCGCGCACCGTCGAGGGCGGCTGGGCGTCGAGTTGAGCGACCACGGCGCTCATGCCGCGCTGCAGATTGGCGCCGTGGTCGGCATCGCCGATAGCCGCGTCGAGCCACGTGAGGTGGTGCTCGTTCTCGGCGATTTCGGTCGCCCAGCGGCGCAGCCAATCGGTCGTTGCGGCAAGAGTCAGCACGGTTATCGCCCCCACCGCAGGGCCGGGGTCTCGACGGGGGCATCCCAGTACGAGAGCAATTCGGCGTCGACCGGAAGCACCGTGATGAGGCACCCCGCCATGTCGAGCGCGGTGATGGTGTTGCCCACGAGCGTGCGAACCGCGCGCACCCCCACCGCCTCGAGCAGCGGAACCATCTCGGCAAGCATCGCGTAGAGCTCAATGAGCGGCGTTGCGCCGAGGCCCGAGAGCATGACGATCGCGTCGCCCGCGGGCAGCCCGTCGGCCACAAGGGGGCCCACAAGCCGCTCGGCGAGTTCGGGGGCGGGAGCCATCGTCTGGCGCGCCCGCCCGGGCTCACCGTGAATGCCCACGCCCCACTCGATCTCGTTGTCAGCGAGCTCGAAGGTGGGTACGCCCGCCGCGGGAACCGTCGCGGCGCTCAGCGCGACCCCCATCGAGCGGCCCGACGCGGCGATGCGGGTCGCCAGCTCGTGCAGCGTGTCGAGGTCGTGGCCCTGCTCGGCCGCGGCACCCACGATCTTTTCGAGCAACACGGTCGTGCCCGTGCCGCGACGGCCCGCCGTGAAGGTCGAATCGGCCACGGCCACGTCATCCGCCACGAGCACCGTGCGCACCTCGATGCGCGCGGCCTGCGCAAGCTCGGCCGCGAGCTCAAAGTTCAGCACGTCGCCCGTGTAGTTCTTGACGATGTGCAGCACGCCCACTCCGCGCTCGACGGCAATCGTGGCGGCGTGAATCTGGTCGGGGGTCGGCGAAGTAAATACGTCACCGGCGACGGCAGCGTCGAGCATCCCGAAGCCCACATAGCCCGTGTGCAGGGGCTCGTGCCCCGAGCCTCCGCCGCTCACGAGCGCGACGGTGCCGAAGTCTTTCGGCTCGGCGCGGTAGACGACCCGGCGTTCATGATCAACCCGCACGCCGGGGTGCGCGAGCGCGAGGCCACGCAGGGCGTCAGCGACGACCGTCTCGGGGCTAGAGATGAGCTTCTTCATCGCGGGGTCAGTCTAGGCCGGGGCACGCGACGACGGCCCCGCACCTCGTGAGAGGAGCGGGGCCGTCGATAACGGTGCGGTGGATGCTGCCTAGAGCGCCGCGATGATCTCGCGCATGAGGGCGGCCGTCTCGCTCGGCGTCTTGCCGACCTTGACTCCGGCGGCCTCAAGGGCCTCCTTCTTTGCCTGCGCGGTGCCTGCCGAGCCGCTGACGATGGCGCCAGCGTGGCCCATCGTCTTGCCCTCGGGGGCGGTGAAGCCCGCCACGTAGCCCACGACGGGCTTCGTGACGTTGGCCTTGATGAAGTCGGCCGCGCGCTCTTCAGCGTCGCCACCGATCTCACCGATCATGACGATCGCCTTCGTCTCGGGGTCGGCCTCGAAGGCCGCGAGAGCGTCGATGTGCGTCGTGCCGATGATGGGGTCGCCGCCGATGCCGATCGCGGTCGAGAAGCCCAAATCGCGCAGCTCGAACATCATTTGGTAGGTCAGGGTGCCCGACTTCGAGACGAGGCCGATGGGGCCCTTGCCCGTGATGTTGGCCGGGGTGATGCCTACGAGCGACTCGCCCGGCGTGATGATGCCGGGGCAGTTGGGGCCGATGATGCGCGTCGCGTTGCCCGTCGCCTGAGCGTGCGCCCAGATCTCGGCCGAGTCGAGCACGGGGATGCCCTCGGTGATGATGACGAGCAGGCCGATGCGGGCATCGATGGCCTCGAACGCGGCGTCTTTTGAGAACGCCGGCGGAACGAAAGCGATCGAGACGTCGGCACCCGTCGCGGCCATGGCCTCGGCCACGGTCGCGAACACCGGCAGTTCGATGGGCGAGCCGTCGGCTGCAACGTGCGAGACGCTCGTGCCGGCCTTGCGGGCGTTGACGCCACCGACAACCTGCGTGCCGGCCTTGAGCATGAGAGCGGTGTGCTTGGTGCCCTCACCGCCCGTGATGCCCTGCACGATGACCTTGGAGTCTTTGTTCAGAAAGATCGACATTGTTCGCGTTTCCCTTACTTCGCGGCGAGCGCGGCAGCCTTGTCAGCGCCGTCGTCCATGGTCGTAGCGAGCGTGACGAGCGGGTGGGCGGCCGCGGCGAGAATCGCGCGCCCCTCGTCGACCTGGTTGCCGTCAAGGCGCACAACGAGCGGCTTGGTGGCCGCATCGCCGAGCATCTCGAGGGCCGAGACGATGCCGTTGGCCACCGCGACGCACGAGGTGATGCCACCGAACACGTTGACGAACACGCTCTTGACCTGCGGGTCGCCCAGAATCACGTCGAGGCCTGCAGCCATAACCTCAGCCGACGCTCCACCTCCGATGTCGAGGAAGTTGGCGGGCTTGACGCCGCCGTAGTTCTCGCCCGCGTAGGCAACAACGTCGAGCGTCGACATCACGAGGCCAGCACCGTTACCGATGACACCCACTGCGCCGTCGAGCTTGACGTAGTTGAGGTCGTGCAGCTTCGCCTTCGCCTCAAGGGGGTCAGCGGCATCCGCGTCTTCCAAAGCCTCGTGGCCCGGCTGACGGAAGGCAGCGTTCGCGTCGAGGGTCACCTTGCCGTCGAGGGCGACGATGTCGCCCGCGCCCGTGAGCACGAGCGGGTTGACCTCGACGAGCGTGGCGTCTTCACCCACGTAGACGCCGTAGAGCAGCACGAACACCGGCGCGACCTTCTCGACGAGCTCGGCCGGGAACTTCGCGGCCACGGCGATCTCACGAGCCTTGTCGAGCGTGATGCCCACGGCCGGGTCGACCGCGACGCGCGCGAGCGCCTCGGGGCGCTCTTCGGCGAGCTGCTCGATATCCATGCCGCCTTCGTAGCTGCACAGGGCGAGGTAGTTGCGGTTGGCGCGGTCGAGCAGCACCGAGAAGTAGTACTCCTCTTTGATGTCGGCGCCCTGCGCCACCATCACCCGCTTGACGACGTGACCCTTGATGTCGAGGCCCAGGATGTCGCGGGCCGCAGCTTCAGCGTCATCCGCAGTCTTGGCGACCTTGACGCCGCCCGCCTTGCCACGGCCACCGGTCTTGACCTGCGCCTTGATGACCGTCACGCCACCGATCGACTCGGCCGCAGCGCGAGCCTCCTCGGGGGTGTCGGCGATGATGCCCTGCAGCACGGGAACACCGTGCTTCTCGAAGAGGTCTCGGGCCTGATACTCGAAAAGATCCACGCTGCTTGTCCCATCCGCGTGCGAAAAAGTAAGTGAAGGGGTGCGCGGTCGGTCTCGGTTCCGTGGCTTCTCTCGACAGAGATATTTCTCGATATCGAGACAAATCGCAGTGTCTACTGTAGCGGGGTGCGGTAACGCCCACTGACCCGCTCGCCGCGTCAGCGCGCGTCGTCGCGACGGGCGATGAGCATCGTCACGTCATCGCTACTCGTGCCGCGCGCGCGGGCGCGAATGGCCTCGATGATCTCCCACGGATCTTTCGCGAGCAGAGCCAAAGCCACGAGGTTGTCGAGCGAGCGCAGCGAGCCGTCGTAGAGGTCGAGCACGCCGTCGCTCACGACGATGAGCGTGTCACCCGGCTCGAGAATGGCGGTCTGCAGGGGCCACTCGGTCTCGGGGTCAACCCCGAGCGGTGGAGCGTGCGACCGCAGCCGCTCAGAGCTGCCATCGGCGCGCGCGATGATCGAGAGGCCGTGGCCCGCATCCACGTAGCTCAATTCGCCCGAGTCCATGTCGAGCCGCGCGTGAAATGCGGTGACGAACACCCCCGCGTTGTTGAGGTCGATCGTGAGTGCCGCAGAGGCCGCATCGATCGCGCCCGCGACGTCGGCAAAGCGGGCCGCCGATCGCAGCACCGCGCGAACGGTCGCCGCGATGATCGAGGCCCCGATGCCCTTGCCCATGGCGTCGGCGAGCGTGAGCGCCGCGCCCTCGCCCACGGGGTACCAGTCGTAGAAGTCGCCCCCGACCGCGCGCGCCGGAATACACACGCCGCCGATCTGCCAGCCCGGCATGCTGAGCAGCTGCTGCGGCAACAGACCCTGTTGCACTTCGGATGCCCGACTGAGCTCTTGGCTCACCGTCAACTCTTGCTGCACCCAGCCGGCGAGGTCGCGCAACATCTCGGTCTCGCGCACCGAGAAGTGGCGCGGCGTCGAGTCGTAGACGCAAAACGCCCCGATGCGTTCTCCGCCGGGGGCATACAACGGAAAGCCTGCGTAGAACGCGAGCAGCCCGGGCACGACCTTGCCGGAGTAGCGCGGGTCAGCAGTCATGTCTGCCACCACGAGCGGCTCGTTGCTCTGAATCGTCACGGTACACATCGAGGCTTCGCGCGTCATCTCGACGGGGCCCGCACCCGACACCGATTTCGCCCACTGCCGATCGCCGTCGATGAAGTTGACCGCGGCGGTCTCAACGCCAAAGAGCTGACGGGCGAGCCGCGTGACGCGGTCGAAGCGTTCTTCGGGCGCGGTGTCGAGAATGCCCATGTCTTCGAGTGCGCGCTGCCGCGCCATCTCGTCGATGACGCCCGAAATCGAGATCGAGGGCATGACCTTGCGACCTCGCTTCGACGAGGGAGACCGCCGTGCGCGCACGACCGTCCAGTAGTTGACCCCGTCAACCCGTCGATGCTCGACGCTGTCGTTGAGCGCCTGCATGATCGGCAGTCCTCGACCGCGCTCAGACCACTGATCGGGCATGCTGCGATCACTGAGGTCGACGTGCTCGACCGAGCCCTCGTCGGTTGCGGTCGCCTCAATGCGGTCATCAGAGACCACAACGGTCAGGGTGAAACGAATGGCCTGGCCGCGGTTGGCGTGCTCGATGACGTTGGCGGTGAGTTCGACAATCGAGAGTTCGGCGGCCATGCGGTCGGCAGGGTCGAGCCGAGGTGTCTGCGCCCAAATGGTCGCGAGCAGGTCTTGAACGGTGTCAACAGTGTCGGGCGGGCTGCTCAAGCGCAGCGTGCGCGACACGATCTCAGGCATGAGGGAACGCGTCGCCGACCGTGTCGTAGCTCTTGAGCACCGAGCCCATGTTGGTGAGTTCGAGCACAAGCTGCGCTTGTTCGGCGGGGCGCACAAGGCGCAGATCGCCGCCGGATGCTCGCACGGCCTTCAGCCCTGACACGAGTGCACCCAGCCCCGACGAGTCGAGAAACACGACCTGCGAGAGGTCGACGGCCACGTTGGGGTGGTTCGAGTCGATGGCCGACTCGATCGCCTCCCGCATGCGGGCGGCCGTCACCATATTGAGTCGGCCCCCGACGGTCACCTCGGCCACACCGAATGGGTGATGCACCACTGTGATCTCCATCGAGTTCCCTCCGAAATGCGGTCACATCATTATGGGGGTGCAGGCCCGCTACCGCTTCTCGATCGGGTTCGACACGGATGAGTGTCGAACAGAAGGATGGCTCGAGAAGCTACAGCTTCTCGATCGGGCTGATTTTGATGAGGAGGCGCTTGCGTCCCGCGGTCTCAAACTGCACTTCGGCAATGCTCTTGGGCCCCACACCCGTGACGGCACTCACGGTTCCGTCGCCGAAATCGACGTGACGGATGCGGTCGCCCGGTGCGAGGGTCAGGTCACCGTTGTCGCGCACGGTCGCCGTCACGCGGTTGGCCCACTCGGTCTTGGGCTTGCCCGCGGGCAGCGAGGCCGAGTAGCGGAAGCCGTCGCGCGCCGAGCCCAGGCTGCGCGCGCTCGAGCGCATCCCCATTCCCGGAGAATCGCGCCAGTCGATGAGCTCGGTCGGAATCTCTTGCAGATAGCGGCTCGGGCTCGCCACAACGGTGTCGCCAAAGGTCGAGCGCGTCATCGCGAGGCTGAGGTGCAGCACCTTGCGAGCACGCGTGATGCCCACGTAGAAGAGTCGCCGCTCTTCGGCGGGGCCGCCCGGCTCGCTCGCACTCATTTGGTGCGGCAGCAGATTCTCTTCGACCCCGGTGATGAAGACGGCGTCGTACTCGAGCCCCTTGGCCGTGTGCAGGGTCATGAGCGAGACGGTTCCGCTCGAGTCGTCGAGGTCGTCGGCGGCAGCGACGAGCGCCACTTCGGTGAGAAAGTCGATCAGGCGACCCTCGGGGTTGTTCTTCTGAAAGTCGCGCGTCACGGCGACGAGCTCTTCGACGTTTTCGGCGCGGGCTTCATCTTGAGGGTCGCGACTCGCGCGCAGCGCGCTGAGGTACCCGGTGGCTTCGATGATTCCCGTGAGCAGATCGGGCACCAGGGCCGTGTCGATCGAGTCGGATGCTCGGTCAAGAATCGCCGCGAGGTCAAGAATCGCCGTGGTCACTTTGGGGCCGAGGCCGAGCGCCGCGGCATCCCGAAGCGCATCGTGCATCGTGCCGCCGAGCTCGTCGGCGTGGTTGGCAAGCGCCGTTTCGGTCGCCGGCCCGATGCCCCGCTTGGGGGTGTTGAGGATGCGCCGCATCGCGAGGCCGTCGGCCGGATTCGCGACCGCAATGAGGTAGGCCATGAGGTCTTTGATCTCGGCGCGCTCGTAGAACTTGGTGCCACCGAGCACGCGGTAGGGAAGGCCCGCCCGAATGAAGATCTCTTCGAGCGCTCGCGTCTGGGCATTGGTGCGATAGAACACCGCGACTTGGCTGTAGGGCGTGCCGCCCTCGTGTAGCTTCGCGATCTCGTCGGCGACGAATTGCGCCTCGTCGTGCTGCGTGTAGCCCGTGAAGCCCACGATCTTGTCGCCCGCGCCCACGGCCGTGAAGAGGTTCTTGGCAATGCGGTCGAAGTTGTTGGCGATGACGGCGTTGGCCGCGTCGAGAATCGTCTGCGTCGAGCGATAGTTCTGCTCGAGCAACACGACCTCGGCGCCCGTGAAGTCGCGCTCGAACTCGACGATGTTGCGAATGTCGGCGCCCCGGAAGGCGTAGATCGACTGGTCGGAGTCGCCGACGACGGTGAGGCTCGCGGCGGGAATGCCGCCGTTGGCGTCGAGCTCAACGCGCGTGTCGTCGGGCACGTGCACGGGCTCGACGGGGCGCGTCAACTCGCGAATGAGCGCGTACTGCGCGTGATTGGTGTCTTGGTATTCGTCGATGAGAATGTGCCGGAACCGCCGCTGGTAGAGCGCCGCAACCTTCGGAAACGCGCGGAACAGGTAGACCGTCTGCGCAATCAGGTCGTCGAAGTCAAAAGCGTTCGCACGTCGCAGCTCGGCCGTGTAGCGGCGAAACAGCTCGAGAAACATGACCTCGGTCGGGTCATTGGGGTTGAGCTGGCGGCTGTAGCCCTCCGCGTCGACCAGCTCGTTCTTGAGCCGCGAAATCTTGCCCGCCACGGCGCTCACCGTGAAGCCCATGGTGTCGGCCTGCATGTCTTTCACGAGCCGCTTGATGAGCGCGCGCGAATCGGCCGAGTCATAGATCGTGAAGGCCGCGCCAAAGCCAAACTGCTCGGCCTCGCGGCGAAGAATGCGCACGCACGCCGAGTGGAACGTCGAGATCCACATGCCCTGCGCGGCCTCGCGGCCCACGAGCAGCTCAACGCGCTCGCGCATTTCGGCCGCGGCCTTATTGGTGAACGTGATGGCGAGAATCTGGCTCGGCCAGAGCTCGCGATCCCTGATGAGGCGCGCGACGCGCCGCGTCAACACCGCGGTCTTGCCCGAGCCCGCGCCCGCGACGATGAGCAGGGCAGCCGAACGACTCAGCACGGCCGTGCGCTGCTGCGGGTTGAGCCCGTCGAGCAGCGGATCAGAGTCGGCGAGGGATGCGGAGGCAGGGGTGCTCATGACCGCCCCAGTCTAGGTCGCGCCGCCGACGCGACTCTGGGCGAGCATCCGTTGCCCGCTAGAGCGCGGAGCGCACCTCGAGCGCCAGGTCGGGCTGGTCGGCGAAGACGCCGTCGAGGCCCGTGCGCATGATCGCGGTGAAGTATCGCCACCAATCGCCGTGCGCGCTCGCGGCTGTTCCGATGCGGCACGGCGCGGGCAAGAAACGGTTCTCGGGGCGGAGCGTCCACGTGAAGACCGAGAGGCCCGCGGCGTGGGCGCGCGTCACAAGGTCCGATGCGGCAAGCCCTTCGTCGATCGGCGCCCAGGCCGAGCCGGGCTGCCCCGCCTCACGCGGGGTCGGCTTGACGAGCAGCGCGGTGTCGACACTGATGCCGTGGATGCCGGCGGCGCGCAGGCGGGCGAGCCCCGCATCCGTCAGATGGCCCGCATACGAGAGCGCGGCGGCGCCATACCGCGCGACGAGGTCGGCCGGGCTGCCCTTCTTCTCAAGCAAATACACGTAGTCGGCGGCCAGCCCGCGGTCGCGCAACTGCCCGAGCACGGTTTGCTCGAAGGCCTCAACGATCAGGCGTCCCGGCTGCGCGGCCGACCACGCCGTCAGCTCGGCGGCGATGAGCTCATCGAGGGGCAACCCGATCGAGGCGAAGTAGTCGGCGTGCTTGATCTCGGCGACGAGCCGCACGGGCTGACCCGTTCCGGGCGCAGCAGGAGCCTCGTCGAGCAGCTGCAGCAAGTCGCGCAAGCGCAGCACCGGGTAGCGATCGTCGAATCGCACCGAGGCGGGGCGAATCTGCGGCAGGCGCTCGCGCGCGCGCAGGGTGCTGAGTTCGGCCCACGTGAAGTCTTCGGTAAACCAGCCCGTGAGGCGCTGCCCGTCGATCTCGCGCGTCGTGCGCCGCGACGCGAACTCGGGGCGGTTGGCCACATCGGTCGTGCCGCTGATCTCGTTCTCGTGCCGCAGCACGAGCTCGCCGTCGCGCGTCGCCACAATGTCGGGCTCGATCGCTTCGGCCCCGAGCGTGATCGCGAGTCGGTAGGCCGCGAGCGTGTGCTCGGGGCGATACCCGCTGGCACCGCGGTGCGCCACCACGAGGGGTCGCGGCGACGGATGCTCGTCGGTGCGTTCGGGCGTGTACTCGGTCACTCCACCACGGTACGGGATACCGTCGAGGGCATGAGCGACACGACCCCCGGGCCCGCACCGACTCAGCCTGAGCCCGTACCGCCGACGTGGCCAGCCCCAACGGTGCCCGCCCCGCCGGCGTGGACTGCCCAGCCCGAGCCCGCGCCGACCGCGTGGCCCGCCCAGCCTGAGCCCGCGCCGCCCGCGTGGGCCACGGCGGCGGCGCCTGCCCCCGACTTTCCGCCCGCGACGGTGGCGGCGGCCACGGATACGCCGGCCCCCGCGCTCGTGCCGACCGAGCGGCCGCGGCTCAACGCGCTCGCCGTTGCCGCACTCATCCTCGCGGTGCTGCTCAGCCCGCTCGCCGCCCTCTTTGGCCACATCGCGGCCGCGCAGATTGCGCGATCGAACGGTCGAGAGCGCGGCGCCGTCATCGCCTGGATCTCCGTGGGCCTGGGGTATCTCTGGCTCGTCTCGGGCGCCGTGCTCGGCTACGTCGTCTGGCAGCTTCTCGGGCTATGACACCAGCGGGGGCCGAGCGCGTCGCCTGGGTCGAACCCGCGGCACGGCTGCCCCTGCGGTGGGGCCACTATCGCGACCGAGTCGCGATGGGCCTCGTGCTCATCATCGGCGGCATGGTGCACCTGCAGGCGGCCAGCACCACTCAGTTGTGGCCCCTCGCCGTCGGCACGACAGCCCACATCGTGGGGTGGCTCATTCTTCCGGCGGCGGCGTGGCGGCGACTCGTTCCCGTGCTGCCGAGCAGCCTCGTCGTGTGGTTGCTGCTGACCGGGCCGCAATCGGTGTGGCTCGTGAGCGTCACCCTGTTGTGCTGGCTGATCGCGCGGCATCGTCCGTGGCGCAGCTTTCTCGCACTCGGGCCTGTGCTGCTCTATGGCGTGGCCGCGGTCACTCTGTTTCGCGAGTACGCCGGGGCGCTCGTGGCCTTCACGGGAGTGCTCGCGGTGGCCGTCGGCTCGGCGTGGTGGGCGTGGGCGCTCGCGCGGCCCGCGGGGAGCATCCGTCGCCCGTCACCGTGAGCGGATCACACAGCGAGGCCTTAGGTTCTCGGGGGCACATTCGAGGCGACATTCTCTAGACTTTCGGCATGGCCACATCCAACCCCGCATTCTCGAACTCCCCCGCGTTCACGCAGAGCGCCACCAAGGCGATTCAGTGGACGCAAGAGCCGTCAGCACAGCAGCTCGACGAGCTCTACGCCCGCTCGGCGGCGACGCCCGACCAGATGGACCGCATGACGTATGAAAACGTCATTCAGAAGACGCTTGGCGCGTTCGTTGTGTTGCTCGCCTTCGCGGCCGTCGGCTGGTTTGTTCCCGGCGTGTGGATCGTCGGCGGCATCGTGGGCTTCGTGCTCGCGCTCGTCAACATCTTCAAGAAAGAGCCCTCGCCGGCCCTGATCTTGGCCTACGCGGCCGCTCAGGGTCTCTTCGTGGGTGGCATCTCGGCGTTCTACCAGTCGTTCATGGACGGCATCGTCGTACAAGCCGTCATGGGCACGCTCATCGTCGTTGGTGTGACCCTGGCGCTGTTCGCGAGCGGCAAGATTCGCGCCTCGAAGCGGGCGACGAAGATCTTCCTCATCGCGATGGTCGGCTACGCCGTGTTCTCGCTCGTCAACATGGGTCTCATGATCTTCGGCGTGACCGACAGCATGTTCGGCCTGCGCGGCGAGCCTTTCCTGGGCATGCCGCTTGGCTTCTGGCTGGGGATTCTGGTGATCCTCATGGCCGCCTACTCGCTCGTGCTCGACTTCGACGCCGTCAAGACCGGTGTGCAGCGCGGTGCCCCCGCGAAGTATGGCTGGACCGCCGCCTTCGGCATCATGGTCACGGTCATCTGGCTCTACCTCGAGATCCTGCGCCTTCTCGCGATTCTGCGCGGAGGCGAGTAACGCTCGCCGCGCGGGCGCTTCAGCGTCACGCGCGAACGGATGGGGCCGCCCTTCGGGGCGGCCCTCTCTGCGTACCCGGGCGCTTTTCCCTACGGCCGCCGGCCAAGCGGCACACGGGGTTTTCTTGAGTGAAGCCGCATTGACGTCAAACGGATTTCACACGAGAAAAACAGCCTCAGGCTATGGGCCGCTGCCGGCATGTGCTGTGCGAGGCACATTGGGTCAGCGGCAGATCGCACTCTGCGAGCTCACGTGACCCGGGCGGCGAGACGCCGCCCGGAATGACCGCGCGCGAAAGCCAGAAATGGCTTTCGCTTAACGCGCGCCCGAGCGCCGAGACGGCGCTCGGAGTGACCGCGCGCGAAGGCCAGAAATGGCCTTCGCTCAAAGCGCGGTCACTCCCATTCGATTGTGCCCGGGGGCTTCGACGTGACGTCGAGAACGACCCGGTTGACTCCCGCGACCTCATTCGTGATGCGGTTCGAGATGCGGGCGAGAACGTCGTAGGGCAAGCGGGTCCAGTCGGCCGTCATCGCGTCTTCTGACGACACGGGGCGCAACACGATCGGGTGGCCGTAGGTGCGTCCATCGCCCTGCACGCCCACTGAGCGCACGTCGGCGAGCAAGACCACGGGGCACTGCCAAATTTCGGCGTCGAGGCCCGCGGCGGTCAACTCGGCGCGCACAATCGCGTCGGCCTCGCGCAGCAGCTCAAGCCGCTCAAACGTCACCTCGCCGATGATGCGGATGCCCAACCCGGGCCCCGGGAACGGCTGGCGCGCCACGATCGGCTCGGGCAGACCGAGCTCGCGGCCAATCGCGCGCACCTCGTCTTTGAACAACGTGCGCAGCGGCTCGACGAGCGCGAACTGCAGGTCGTCAGGAAGCCCGCCCACGTTGTGGTGGCTCTTGATCGTGGCCGTGCCCGAGCCACCGCCCGACTCGACAATGTCGGGGTAGAGGGTGCCCTGCACGAGAAACTCGATGGCCCCGCCCGCATCCTGAGCCTCGGCAACAAGGTCGGCTGCGGCCTGCTCGAAGGTGCGGATGAACTCGCGGCCGATGATCTTGCGCTTCGACTCGGGGTCGGTGACACCCGCAAGGGCCGTCATGAACTGCTCGCGAGCATCCACCGTCACCAAACGAATGCCCGTGGCCGCGACGTAGTCTTCTTCGACCTGGCGACGCTCGTCGGCCCGCAACAGGCCGTGATCGACGAAGACGCACACGAGCTGGTCACCGACCGCCTCGTGCACGAGCGCGGCCGCGACAGCGGAGTCGACGCCGCCTGAGAGTCCGCAAATGACGCGGGCCGAGCCCACCTGCGCGCGAATGCGCTCAACCTGCTCGGCGATGACGTTGCCGCTGTTCCAGTCGGCGGGGATGCCCGCGGCGGTGTGCAAGAAGTTCTCGAGCACGCGCTGGCCAAACTCAGAGTGCTTGACCTCGGGGTGCCACTGCACGCCATACATCTTCTGCTCGTCGCTCGCGAAGGCCGCGACAGGAGTGTCAGCGGTCGAGGCGAGCACCGTGAAGCCTTCGGGCGCGCGAGCGACCGAGTCGCCGTGGCTCATCCACGTCGTCTGGCTCTCGGGCTGGCCGGCGAGCAGCGCGCCGCCGTCACCGTGCACCGTCATGGTCGTAGCGCCGTACTCGCGACGACCCGTGTGCGCGACCTCGCCGCCGAGCTGCTGCGCCATGACCTGAAAGCCGTAGCAAATGCCCATGACGGGAACGCCCAGCTGAAGGATGCCCGGGTCGAGTGCGGGAGACCCCGGCTCGTACACGCTCGAGGGCCCGCCGCTCAGCACAATGCCCGCGGGGCTCTTCTCGGCAACCTCGGCGGCCGTGATGGTGTGCGGAACGATCTCGCTGTAGACGCCGGCCTCGCGCACGCGGCGCGCAATGAGCTGTGCGTACTGCGCGCCGAAGTCGACGACGAGCACGGGGCGGTGAGCGGTGTCGCTCATGCGGCGGCCTCCAGGTCAGCGATGATCGCGTTCACGTCGCGCGGCACGCGGCGCTCGAAGTAGAACGAAAGGAAGGGGATGATGCCGCCCATCGCGATCCACAAGAACTGAAAGAACGACCACCGAACGGTGCGCCAGAGCACGAAGTCGCACGCAAGGTAGAGCACGTAGAGCCAACCGTGCACGGCGAGAAGCAGAATCGAGACGTTGATGCCCGTGATGGCGTCTTTGTCGGTGAGGCCGAGCCCGCCCGAGGTGCCGCCGAGCTCGATGTCGACACCGAAGCCGTAGCGGCACACCATCATGACGACGAGGCCGAGCAAGAAGATTCCGGTGATGACCGACGAGACTTTGAACACCGCGAGGGTTCGGCGAATCAGGGGAATGTCTGCACGCTTCGGGCCGATCGCCATGGTCTCAGTTTAGGGCCGCTGGCTGAGGCGACTCTGCGTCGTCGCCGAGCGCGGCAAGGGCGAGCTTCTCTTGCTCGTCGCGCACGAGTCGCCACCACAGGTAGACAGCGAAGCCGCCGAAAATGACCCACTCGATCGCGTAGAACAGATTCAGCAGATTGAGTTCGGTGTCGGCCTCGGGCGGGGGGGCTGCGATTGTCGCGAGCCCTGCGGGAGCATCCTGCAGCACCAGATACCCCGAGTAGACGAGCCCGGGCTCGGGCCACAGGTTGATGAGTTCGGCGACCGCGATGGCCGTGCGCTCGCCGGCCTCGAAGTCGCTGACTTGCGGCGACTCGCTCGGCACGTATCGGCCGGTGAGCGTCGCCTCGCCGGTGGGCAGGCTCGGGATGCCCGCACCCACGGGCCCGTACCCGACAGCCACGGCCAGGCTCGCGCCGTCGGCGGTCTGCAGGTGTCGAATGACCCAGTCGCCCGGCTCGCCCGCGGCACCGGACTCGTCAGACCGGCCACTCAGCCGGCCGGTGACGACGAGGTCATCGCCCTCAACCCACTCGCCACTCACGGTCACGAGCCGACCGCTCGCCTCGGTCGTCATGACCTGTTGCGGCTCGGCCACGGTGTCGAGCGGCACGGGGTTCTCGGTGTCGCGCTCGTCAACAGCCGTCGACTCGAGCGAGCGTTCAAGTTGCCACTGCCCGAGCGCGGCGAAGCCCGCCGCAACGGCGAGGGCGAGCGCGAGCGCCGCGATCCAACGCGGGCGACGAGCGATGCTCCAGAACCTCGGAAGCTCGGCGTGCGTCATGCGCGAAGTCCTCCTGCTTGTCGTGGCGAGCATTCAGTCTACAAAGCGGCGGCGGAGCCTCTCCTGAGAGAGACTCCGCCGTCGGTGCACCTCGATGAGGGCTACGTGGTTCCTCCCCCGCACAGGTCGAGATTCTCGACGGCGAGACTCAGGGCCCCGGTACCTCCGAGAAGCACGAGCGTGTTGACGCCGAGCCCTTCGATCGATCCGAGGGTCGACGCGGGCAGGCAGGCCTGGGGGCTCGTGTAGAGCGGGTTACCAAAGACGGCAGCGATAGCCGCGCCGGTCAAGGCATCGGCGAAGCCCGCGCCCGTCGCCAGGAATGCCCGCGTCTCGGTCGTGAACGCGTAGTCGTTGATCGCGATGGCCGTGGCGTAGCGATCAGCGCCCGCGTTGCGAACGACGGAGTAGAGCACATCAAGCTGCGTCGCAATGCCGGTGGTCACGACGCCTGAGCCTCCCGCGATCACGACATTGCTGACGCCGAGCTCGCTCAAGAGGTCGAGCGTGTTGGTGTCGACGGTGGTCGAGGTTCCGCGAACAAGAATGACGGGACCCCCTGCTGACGACGCGGCCGGACCGGCGGCGAGCGCATCAGGAAAGTCGAGGCCTGTCGCAATGTAGGCCGTCGTTGCCGTCGGGAAGGCATCACGCGCGATTGCCTGCGAGGTCGCAAAGCGATCGATCCCCGCCACGCGACGTACCGTCGGGTTGAATGCCAGGGCATCGAGCTGGGCGAAGACGGCCGCCGAGACGACGCCTTCACCCCCCACGATCACGATCTCGCTCGGCGCCAAACGTGCGAGTTCAGCCGCCACAATCGGCGGCAGGCTGTCGGGTGTCGTCAGCAACAGCGGTGCGTTATCGGCAGCCGCCGCGGGCACGGCGCTCAACGCGTCAGCGAAGCCCGTACCGGTAGCGATGTACACCGTGTTGGGTTCGCCATCGAGGTAGCCGTACTTCGAGATCTCCACGGCGGTGGCATAACGGTCGACGCCCGCGAGTCGGATCACACTCGGCGGTGCCAAGGTGGGCAGTTCGAAGGTGAAGGGCGTTGTGACGCAACCGACGGTGATCGAGCGAATCACGGCGTTACCCACAACCCCCGAGCCAAGGCTGTAGCCATAGTTCGTGATGCGCGCTTCAGGGTTAGCGAGCAAGTACTCCTCGAGCGTGCCCAGGCTGGGGTAGCCACCCCCTGCAGGAACACCGAAGCTCGTCGCGCCCGTGACCCAGAACTTCGCGTCGGCCCAGTCGCCATCGACCGTCATCGACCAGTCACCGCCGCCGTAGGCCCACGGCTCACCCACGAGGTAGGCGTCGCGCGTGCCGTTGCCGTCGGCGTCAAACCCGAGCTGCAGGCTCGGGCGCACGCCCGTGTACCCCGGCGCGATGTCGATGGCCGCAATGCCCACTTCGCTCAAGGCGATGTCGATGGGGGTGTAGCCCGCCGCTTTGCGCTGGTCGGGCGAGCCCGGCCCATCACCATCATCGAACGTGGTGACCCGCAGGCCACCATCGATGAACTGGTTGGTGCCTTGCGTGCGCGTCTCCGTGAAAGTCCAGCTACCGGGCTCGACGTTCGTGACCGTTGTGCCCGTCGTCGGAACACAGGTTTCCATGACGGGCTGCGTGAAGGTATACCGCGTGTCATTCCAGACCACGCTCGAAACGACCGCGGCGCTGTCGGCCTGCACCCCGTATCCGGCAATCGTCACGGGGCCGCCGGCCGCAGCCGAGAACCGGAAGACATCATCGATGAGTTGCCCCAACGGAGCCGTCTGCTGGGCCGTGTACGAGCCAAAGGCACGGGTGGTCGCCCACGTCTGGCCCTGCGAGAAGCCGTGTGAGCCGACGCCCTGGCCGATCGAGCGCAGGGTGGTGAAGCGGGGCGATGCGGGGTTTCCGAAGAAGATCGGAATTTGGTAGGTCACTGAACCGCTCACCACATCGACTCGCGCGCGCTCAATAAGCGCCCGCAATTCGTCCCGCGTAACAACCGAGAGAGCAGCGGCTGCCGGTGTCGAGAGATCCGTGCCCTTGATGACCGTTGATGGCCCGCCAATGCCGAGGTTCAAGCCGTCGGCCCGAACCTCTGAGCGATCGCTCGTCTGACCCTCGTGCCACGAGGTATAGGTTTCGGCGGTCTCGTTGGGCTTGACGTCGCGCTCGTAGACGGTGACCTCGGTCAATGGGTCGATCGCCGGCACGTTCTCGGAAACGATCTCGAGGGCGAGACCGTTGTAGCTCGACCAGCCCGTGCTGATCGCGAGGCCCGCGGGGCGACCTGACGAGGTCGAGTTCCAGAACATCTCGTCCGTGGTTTCGTCGGTACCCACCGTCGGCGGGGCCGAGACGAGGCTGACGTTGAGCGAGTTGAATGGCCCGTTCGCACCGATGGGTGCGCTGCCGTAGCTCTGCGTGTTGTAGCCAACCACGACGATGACGTCGTTGCTCACGAGAACATCGAGCCCCGTGAACGCCACCGTCACGTTGAAGCCGTTGTGGCACGTTGCCGTGCCGGCGTTGAACCAGCGATTGTCGCCGCACTCGGTCACGTTCGCCGACGGGCGGAAGGCGATGGTCTTGGTCTCGGTCACCGAGGTGATGAGAGAGCCAACCGCGGGCGTCGCGCCCGAGCGGTCGACCTCATACAGAGAGAGCGTGATGGGGTGGTCGAAGGTCGACCCCGGGGTCGTGACACAGGGGTTAGCGCCCGTTGCCCAGTTCTCACACGCCCAGTTGGTCAACCCCACCGTGACCTGCGAGATGGTGCGGTTTGCGCCGCCCAGCTGGATGTAGTCGCCAAACTCGCTGGTTCTCGTCGCCTGGAAGCCGAGGCTCACGTACGACGGCGGCAACACTGCGGGGATCGAGTCGTAAACAACGGCGGATGCAGCGGATGCGGGAACCGCGGTCGTCAAGCCAACACCGGTCGCCACGAGGGTGAGGGTCAGGGCACCGCTGAGGTAGCGACGGAAGGCACGCGCACTACGGGGTCGTGTTCGGGTCACGAAATTCTCCTGCAACGGGGAACCACGACTGCTCAATCGGCGTGCTCCGGCAGGGTTACCGGCGGCACGATCGAGGCGCGAGCGCCGTCGTGGGTATTCGGGTGGTCGTGCTCGGGTTCGTCACGACGCGGCGGGGGCCGCTATCTGACGCATGGTCACGATATGCCTCGATCTCGGCAAAGGCAATGCCGACGCGGCCGTGCACGGCCGGCGTTGAGGCGATCAGCTCGCCGGATACGGTGCCACAACGACGTCGACGCGCTGGAACTCTTTGACGTCGGAATAGCCCGTCGTGGCCATCGAGCGCCGCAGAGCGCCCATGAGGTTGACCTGACCGTCGGCGGTCGTGCTGGGTCCGAACAAGAGTTGCTCGAGCGGCGCCAACTGCCCGACATGCACGCGGCGACCGCGGGGAAGTTCGGGATGGTGAGCCTCGGCTCCCCAGTGCCACCCGCCGCCCGGAGCATCCGTCGCCCGCGCGAGCGTGCTGCCGAGCATGACCGCATCGGCACCCATGGCCACGGCCTTGACGATGTCGCCGCTCGTGCCCAGGCCGCCGTCGGCGATGACGTGCACGTAGCGGCCGCCCGACTCGTCCATGTAGTCGCGACGCGCGGCAGCGACATCGCTCACCGCGGTGGCCATGGGGGCGTGGATGCCCAAGCTCAGCCGCGTCGTCGACGCAGCCCCGCCGCCGAAGCCCACGAGCACCCCGGCCGCACCCGTGCGCATGAGGTGCAGCGCGGCGGTGTAGGTCGCGGCGCCGCCCACCATGACGGGCACGTCGAGCTCGTAGATGAACTTCTTGAGGTTGAGGGGCTCGCGGCCGTGCGAGACGTGCTCGGCGCTCACCGTGGTGCCGCGAATGACGAAGAGGTCGACACCGGCCTTGATCACGGCTTCGTGGTGCTCGTGCGTGCGCTGCGGGCTCAGCGCGCCCGCGACGGGAACCCCCGCCGCGCGAATCTCGGCAAGGCGCTGGCCGATGAGTTCGGGCTTGATGGGCTCGGCGTAGATCTTCTGCATTTCGGCCGTGGCGCCGGCCTCGTCGAGCTCGCGGATGCGCGCGAGTTGCGCCTCCGCATCCTCGTACCGCGTCCAGAGGCCCTCGAGGTCGAGCACGCCCAGGCCGCCGAGCTTGCCCATCGCGATCGCCGTCGCCGGGCTCACGACAGAGTCCATGGGCGCAGCGATAACCGGCATGTCGAAGCTCAGGGCGTCGATGCTCCAGGCGAGCGAGACCACTTCGGGGTCGCGCGTGCGACGGCTCGGAATGATGGCGATGTCGTCGAACGAATACGCCCTGCGTGCCCGCTTTCCGCGGCCGATCTCGATCTCCATCACGCGTTCAGCCTACCGGGCGGGCGTGCGCCGGTAACGTGGCGAGCATCGGTCGGCGTCGACCGCGGCCTCGACCTCGACCTTGAAGGAGCAACCATGGCGGGCAGTGCACTCAGCATCGAACGACCGGGGCTGCCCGAGGTCGAACCCCTGCGCGTCGCGATCGTCGGCGCGGGCGGGTGGGGAGCCCAGCACGCTCGCGTCATCACCGAGCGCATCGACACCGAACTCGTGGGCATCGTCGGCCGGTCGCCCGAGCGCACCGCTGCCCGGGCAGCCGCGTACGGCACGCGCGCCTACACCTCGATAGACGGGATGCTCGAGGCGGAGCATCCCGACCTCGTCATGGTCAGCCTGCCCAACGAAGAGCACTTCACGCCCACGATGCAGTTGCTGCAGGCGCGCGTGCCGCTGCTCGTCGAGAAGCCGCTCGTGTTCGACCTCGCCGAGGCCGACGCCCTGCTTGACGCGGCGGGCGACACCTTCTTCGCCATCAACTTCAACCACCGCTACGCCGAACCCGTGCTGCGCGCGCGGACGGCGCTACTCGCGGGTGAGCTCGGCGACCTCGTGTTCGCCACCTGGCGCTTCGGCGGCGAAGCCAACCGTGGGCCGTCGCCGCACGCCAACCTCATCGAGACTCAGTGTCACGGCTTCGACATGCTCGAGCACCTGTGCGGGCCGATCAGCTCGGTGGCCGCGCAGATGACCTCCATGACCTACGGGGCCTTCAGCACAGTGGCGATCGCGCTTGAGTTCGCGTCGGGAGCCGTGGGAACCATGCTCGGCTCGTACGACTCGTCGTACGCCTACCCCGACACCCAGCGCGTCGAGCTCAACGGCACGGCGGGGCGCGCGGTCATCCACGACACCGTGCGCTCTCTCACGTTGCAGTCGGTCGGCGACGAAACCGAGCGGGTGTGGCGCGCTGGCTACTTCGACGACGAGGCGCGGTCATTCGAGCGCACCTTCGACCGGCATCTGGATGCTGTGCTCGCCGCCTTGCGCGCCGGCTCGCCTCCGCCCGTTCCCGCGTCGGCGGGTCGCCGTGCGCTCGAGCTCGCGCACGCGGTGATCCGCTCGCACGAGTCGGGAGCCCGGGTGCCGACGCAGCCCGCCGCGCGCTAGTCGCGCGCCCGGCCCCGCACGCCCCGGCCCCCGCAGCTGCCCCACCCGCCTCGCCCTCTCCCCGCGAGCAAGGCCGTGCGTTGCGGCCAACCCCGTGCGCCGCACCGCACTGTCTCTGCCGTAACGCACGGCCTTGCGAAATCATCAACGAAGAAGCCCGTGCTGCCGGAGCATCCGACGCAACCGCTCGGGCTCGCGCAGGTCATCCCACACAATCCGCAGCACGGTCCATCCGGCGGCCCGCAGTCGGTCTTCGCGCCTCTTCTCATCAATGACGACGTCTTCTGCCGAGCGCGATGGCCCCCGCATCGGCGCGCGATACTTCTTCTCACCATCGAACTCGAGCACGATGCGGCGGCCGGGCCAACAAAAGTCGACGCGCGCAAGCCAGAGTCCGTCGTCGGTGATGTCGACTTGCAGTTCAGGATGCTCCACCCCAAGGTCGGCCAGCACCACGCGGGTCCACGACTCGCCCGCTGACTCGCTGTGGCCGTTCGCGAATGTCGCGACTCTCTCGACCCGGCGAGCGCCGCGCCGTAGGCGCAGCGCCTCGGCCATGGTGAGAAGTTCGCGCGCTCCATCGCCAGCACCCCGATGCCCTGCCGCGCGAAGTGCGGAGTCGGCAGTCACGAGCCCCGCAAGGTAGCTCTCGCGTGCACACAGCTCAACAGCAGTTCGGTAAGCGTCAGTCGCTCGCACCCAGCCGAGATCGGCCACCCCTGTGCTTCGGTCGTCGTGACCCCACCATGACACTCCCCCGCGCACGCGCGTGCCGTCAGCAACAGAGTTCAGCGCGCACGCTCGGCTGGGCCACTGGCCGAGGTAGGTCAGGCCGAGAACAGCGGCGGCTGATGCGCCGGCAAGCACAACCTCACTTCCGAGCCGCGCGGCCAAGGCCCGGCATCGCAGCACGTGCTGCTCACGTGAGCTCGCTGATTGCCATACGGCGGCGTCCACATAGATACCTCGCGCCAAACGCGTGAGGCTGCCCGCCGTTGCGGCCCGGCGGAGCACTCGAGTGTCGTAGCCGCGCGCGTCGAGACTGCTCGCGATGAGCATCCTGTCGCTCATGAGGTGTGAGGGAATGTGCATGCTGGCACCCTGCGCCATTCGCGAGCACCCTCAGCCGCGACGAACCTTAACCAGTGGATGCTCGTCTCGACCTGCTCGTGGTGAGGAGCCCGTGCGCTGCGGTCGGCCCCGTGCGTTTCGGCGCACGGTCACGACCGAAACGCACGGTGTCGCGAGAGAAGGAGCGCAGAGCACCCGAGCAGCCGAGCAGCCGAGCACCCGAGTGCCCGGTGGCCCGGCGCCCCCTATCGGCGGTAGTTGGGCGCCTCGACGACCATCTGGATGTCGTGCGGGTGCGACTCTTTGAGGCCCGCCGCCGTGATGCGCACGAAGTTGCCGCGTTGCTTCAGCTCAGGAATCGTGCGGGCGCCCGTGTAGAACATCGACTGCCGAAGCCCGCCGAGCAACTGGTACACGACCGACGACACGGGGCCGCGGTAGGGAACCTGGCCCTCGATGCCCTCAGCGATGAGCTGCTCGTCGCTCGGCACGTCGGCCTGAAAGTAGCGGTCGCGCGAGTACGAGGTCTTCTTGCCACGAGTCTGCAGGGCACCAAGCGAGCCCATGCCGCGGTACGACTTGAACTGCTTGCCGTTGACGAAGATGAGGTCGCCCGGGCTCTCGTCGGTGCCCGCGAGCAACGAGCCGAGCATGACCGTGTCGGCACCCGCGACGAGCGCCTTCGCGATGTCACCCGAGTACTGCAAGCCGCCGTCGGCGATGACCGGCACACCGGCCTCGCGCGCGGCGAGTGACGCCTCGTAGACGGCGGTGACTTGCGGCACGCCCACTCCAGCGACCACGCGGGTGGTGCAGATCGAGCCGGGGCCCACGCCTACCTTGACGGCGTCGGCGCCCGCGTCGACGAGCGCCTGGGCGCCCGAGCGCGTCGCAACGTTGCCGCCGATTACGTCGATGTGCGCGAATGCCGGGTCGGCCTTGAGTCGCGCGATGATCTCGAGCACTCCGCGGCTGTCGCCGTTGGCCGTATCGACCACGAGCACATCGATCCCAGCGTCGCGCAGGCGACCCGCGCGCTCCCACGCGTCACCAAAGAAGCCGATAGCAGCGCCAACCCGCAGGCGGCCCTCCTCGTCTTTCGTCGCGTTGGGGTACTGCTCGCTCTTGTCGAAGTCTTTGACGGTGATGAGGCCGTGCAGGCGTCCCTCGTCGTCGACGAGGGGCAGCTTCTCGATCTTGTGCTGCGCAAAGAGCGCGAGCACGTCACCCTGCGAGATGCCCACGGGGCCAGTGATGAGCGGTGCGGGGGTCATGACATCGCGCACGAGAGTGGTCTCAGCTTCGAACCGAGACACGAAGCGCATGTCACGGTTGGTGATGATGCCCACGAGCCGCCCATCGCCTTCGACCACGGGGAGACCGGATACGCGGAACTGGCCGCACAGGGCATCCACTTCAGCGACCGTCGCATCGGGCGTCGTCGTGACGGGGTTCGTGATCATTCCCGACTCAGAACGCTTGACCTTGTCGACCTGTTCAGCCTGCTCGTCGATCGAGAGGTTGCGGTGCATGATGCCGAGGCCGCCCTGGCGCGCCATGGCGATGGCCATGCGCGACTCGGTCACGGTGTCCATCGCGGCAGAGAGCAGTGGCGCCGAGACCGTAATGCGGCGAGTGAGGCGAGAGGCCGTGTCTGCCTCGCTCGGAATGACGTCGGTGTGGGCGGGCAACAGCATGACGTCGTCGTAGGTGAGGCCGATGAATCCGAACGGGTCGGGCTGGTCCATGGTTTCCCTCGCATCGTGGGTGATGTGTGATCGTTCACGCATGCGAGCGTGATTCGAACCCGGATGCGGCACCGAATTCGGGTATCTCATCTTAAGCGGGTTAGGTCGAAACGTATTCCGTCGCAATAATGGCTGAGCGGTTCGGTTGCTGCCGGAAACACCTCGGCAATAATCAAGCCGTATCGTCACCGTCGACGAAGTGGGCCTGCTGGCCCGCGGGGCTGCACCGCCCCACCCGAAACGACCTGGAGGTTTCGTGGCACACGCTGCTAGCAGACCGCTACACCGGCGAGTACACCGGCGATTCGCCGCCGTGCTTCTCGGCGGACTCGTGAGCGCTCTCACCCTTTCTATTGCTGCCCCCGCTTCGGCCGAAGAGATCGGACTCGATGAGTTCGACAACAAGATCAGTGGTCTTGTCGAACTCGCCGACCAGCCGCTTGCCGATGTGCAACTCGTGGTTGCCGGTGGCGGCTTCAGCGTCGAGGTGGTGTCGGGCGAAGATGGCCGCTGGGCTGTCGGAGTTCCCGAGCGCGGCGAGTACACCGTCACGCTCAACGAAGAGACGCTCCCCGAAGGCATCGCGGTCATCGACCCCGAGCTCGAGCAGCCCAACGTGCGTACGATCACCGTGGGCCAATCGGGCAGCGCCGTCGCCAACTTCTTCATCGGGCAGGGTGAGCGCAACACCGTGAGCCTGCTCGATCAGGTGGTCGAGCGCCTCTTCAACGGCCTCAACTTCGGTCTGCTGCTCGCGCTCGCGGCCATTGGCCTCTCGCTCGTGTTCGGCACGACGGGCCTGAGCAACTTCGCGCACGCCGAGCTCATCACCTTCGGTGGCCTCATGACACTGCTGTTCGGCGTGGTGTTCGGCATGCCGATCTGGCTGGCGATTCCGATCGCACTCATCTTGAGCGCCGCAATGGGCTACATCAATGATGCCGCGCTCTGGAAACCGCTGCGCAAGAAGGGCGTCGGGCTCATCCCGATGATGATCGTCTCGATCGGTCTGTCGCTCGCCGTGCGCTACATCTTCCAGATGTTCGTCGGTGGTGACACCCAGCAGCTGCCGGGCGCCACCGACACGGGCCTTGAGATCGGTCTCTTCGGTCTCTCCTGGACCGATGTCGCGAGCATGGGCGTGAGTGTGCTCGTGCTGCTCGGAGTCGCGTACTTCTTGCTGCGCACGCGCCTGGGCAAGGCAACCCGCGCCGTCTCTGACAACCCCGCGCTCGCCGCGGCAAGTGGCATTGACGTCGACCGCGTGATTCGCATCGTCTGGATCATGTCGGGTGCCCTCGCTGGCCTCAGCGGCATTCTGTGGGCATACTTCCGCCCCGGGGTGAGCTGGGACATGGGCTTCCAGATCTTGCTGCTGACCTTCGCCGCCGTCACCCTCGGCGGTCTTGGAACGGCGTTCGGCGCCCTGGTCGGCGCGCTCGTCGTCGGCCTGTTCGTCGAAATGTCGACGCTCATCATCCCCTCCGACATGAAGTACGTCGGAGCCCTGGTGATCCTCATCCTGGTGCTGCTTGTGCGGCCTCAGGGCATCCTCGGACGCAAAGAACGAATCGGCTAGGGGCTGACCATGATCGACTGGATCCTTCTCTTCTCCAACGCCGCGCAGGAGATCATTTCTCCCACGACGGCCGCCTACGCCCTCGCGGCGCTGGGCCTCGCCATCCACTTCGGATTCACGGGTCTGCTCAACTTCGGTCAAGCAGGCTTCATGATGCTCGGTGCCTATGGCTTCGCGATTGCCACGCTCACCTTCGGGTGGCCGGTGTGGGCTGCGATTCTCATGGGCGTCGGGGCTGCCATCGTCTTCGCGCTCATTTTGGGCATCCCGACGCTGCGATTGCGAGCTGACTATCTCGCCATCGTGACGATCGCGGCGGCCGAGATCATTCGTCTGCTCTTCACGACCAACACGTTCGAGTCGGTCACCGGCTCGGCCGACGGTCTGCAGGGCTACAAGGGCGGCTTCGAAGCACTCAACCCGCTGTTGCTGTTCTTCGATGAGAAAGACCTCTTGGGCTTCGGACCCTGGGTCTACAACCCGTACGACTGGTGGGTGCGCATCTTTGGCTGGGGCCTCGTCGCCATCGCCGCCTTCATCACGTGGCGCTTGTTCAAGAGCCCGTGGGGTCGCGTCATCAAGGGCATTCGTGAAGACGAGGATGCCGTGCGCGCGCTCGGCAAGAACGTCTACTTCTACAAGATGCAGTCGCTGGTGATCGGCGGTGTGTTCGGCGCCCTGGCAGGCATGGTGTTCATCTTGCCGCGTGCCGTCGTGCCCTCGAACTACCAGACCTCGCTGACGTTCTTCATCTACGCGATTCTGCTGTTGGGTGGCGCTGCGACGGTCTTTGGCCCGATCATCGGCTCGGTCATCTTCTGGGTGCTGCTGTCGTTCTTCTCGGGCTTCATCGCCCGCGCCGTCGAGGTGGGATGGCTGCCGTTCTTGACGAACGTGCAGGCAGGCCAGTTGCGCTTCATCTTGGTCGGCGTGGCGATCATGTTGATAGTCATATATCGACCACAAGGAATCTTCGGCAACAAGAAGGAGCTGGCCTTTGTCAAGTAGCGCCGGCGCCAAGGGCGCCCCCATCAAGTCAACCGGCCTGCACATCGGTGAGCCGGCTCCGGGCGTGAAGAAGGTCGACCCGATCATCGTGGCCGACAACATCACGCGCTCCTTCGGCGGCCTCACGGCCGTGCAGGTCGAACACCTCGAGATTCCGCGCGGTGCCATCACGGCCCTCATCGGGCCGAACGGTGCCGGCAAGACCACGCTCTTCAACCTGCTGACGGGCTTTGACAAGCCCGACACGGGTGAGTGGACGTTCGACGGTCAAGGAATTTCGGGCATCCCGGCCTTCAAGGTGGCCCGCAAGGGTCAGGTGCGCACGTTCCAGCTCACGAAGGCCCTCAGCCTGTTGACGGTTCTCGACAACATGAAGCTCGGTGCCAAGGGGCAGAGCGGCGAGAGCCTCGCGCGCGCGCTCTTCCCGTGGATCTGGCGCAAGCAAGAGGCCGAGATCGAAGCGCGCGCGATCGACCTGCTCACGCGGTTCAAGCTCGACGCCAAGAAGGACGACTACGCAGCCAGCCTTTCGGGTGGCCAGCGCAAGTTGCTCGAAATGGCACGCGCGCTCATGAGTCAGCCCTCGCTCGTCATGCTCGACGAGCCGATGGCCGGCGTGAACCCGGCGCTCACGCAGTCGCTGCTCGACCACATCTTGAACCTCAAGACCGAAGGCATGACCGTGCTCTTCGTCGAGCACGACATGCACATGGTGCGCCACATCGCCGACTGGGTCGTCGTGATGGCCGAGGGCCGCGTGGTTGCCGAAGGTGACCCGCACGAGGTCATGGCCAATCCCGCCGTGATCGACGCCTACCTCGGCTCACACCACGACGAAGACCTCGGTGATCTCGACACCGGAGTGATGACCGCGATCAAGGAGCTGGCCGATGACGACGCCGACCAAGAAAAAGACTGAGACCGTGACCGAGACCCGCAAGGTCGTCGTTCACGTTGACTCCGTCACGGCTGGGTACTTGCCCGGCATCAACATCCTCAACGACTGCTCGCTGACGGCGCACGAGGGTGAGCTCATCGGCATCATCGGCCCCAACGGTGCCGGAAAGTCGACCCTGCTCAAAGCCATCTTCGGCCTCGTGAAGGTGCGCGAAGGAAAGATCTCGCTCTATGGCGACGACATCACCAACCTCAAGGCCAACAAGCTCGTGGCCAAGGGCGTGGGTTTCGTGCCGCAGACGAACAACGTCTTTCCGACGCTGACCATTCGCGAGAACCTCGAGATGGGGCTCTTCCAGAAGCCGAAAGAGCTCGACCACCGGCTCGCCTTCGTGGTCTCGATCTTCCCTGAGCTCGCGAAGCGACTCGGGCAGCGCGCTGGCTCGCTCTCGGGCGGTGAGCGCCAGATGGTCGCCATGAGCCGCGCGCTCATGATGAGCCCCGAGGTGATCTTGCTCGATGAGCCGAGCGCTGGCCTCTCGCCCGTGCGACAAGACGAAGCGTTCTTGCGCGTGAAAGAGATCAACAAGGCGGGCGTGACGACCATCATGGTTGAGCAGAACGCTCGACGCTGCCTGCAGATCTGCGACCGCGGCTACGTTCTCGACCAGGGCACCGACGCCTACACGGGCACGGGCCGTGAGCTTCTGAACGACCCCAAGGTCATCGGTCTCTATCTGGGCACCCTCGGGCAAGATTAGGCCCGCAGAACGGCGCACAGGGCCCCGCAGAGCGTTTCTCGCTCGGCGGGGCCCTTCGCTGTGTATCCGGGGGGTAGCGGAGCGAGCGAGCGCCCGCGCGACCAGCGATGTGGGGTGACACCGGGCGTCAGTAGGAACCACGCACGACAGTCGGCACGGCACCGGTCAGCACGGCACGGGCGCGGGTGCGGCACGGCACGGCACGGCACGGCATGGCATGGGACGAGGCACGGCACGGGCACGGGCACGGGATGCTCGCGCTCGAGCATCCCCCGCGCACGAAGAAGGGCCCCGACCGAAGTCGGGGCCCTTCACAGTCGCACTAATTCAGAACGGTGAGTTCTGGATTAGTTGATGCGGCTGAACTTGTTGTCGGCACCGTACTGGTACACGCCGATGGTCGCCTCAGTGGGGTCACCGTTCTCGTCGAACGTGATCGGGCCCGAGACACCGTCGTAGTCAACAACGCCACCGTCGAGGATGATCTGAGCGGCCGACGCGAAGTCGGTCGCCTTCTCGCCATCGCCCGAACCACCGGAGACCTCCTGCAGCTTGGCCGCGATGTCGGCACCCTCGGTCGAGCCGGCCGCGAGAGCGGCGAGCGCGAGGAGGACGACGGCGTCGTACGACTCGGCCGCGTAGCTGAACTCAGTCAGCTCGGGGTCAACCTCGAGCAGGCGCTCCTGGAAGTTGCCCAGGGTCGCGATGTCGAGGCCGGGCAGGGTGCCCTTGGCGCCCTCAACGAGGCCAGCGGCGAAGTCAGCGCTGTAGTCGGCGAGGTTACCGTCGACGAAGTAGAGCTGGTTGCCGGGGTAGCCCGCGCCCACGAGACCGGGGACGACGACCTTGGCCTGGTCGAAGGTGATGACGGCGATGGCGTCGGGAGCAGCAGCGGTCAGCGCGGAGATCTGAGCGTCGAAGCTCGTGTCACCCTCGTTGAACAGCTCCTCGGCGACAACCTCGCCACCAGCGGCTTCGAACGTCGCGCGCAGCGCGCCGGCGAGGCCGGTGCCGTAGGCGTCGTTCAGAACGATCATGCCGAGCGTGGCAGCGCCATCTTCAGCGATGAGGTTACCGAGCACCTCGCCCTGCAGCAGGTCGCTGGGGGCGGTGCGCCAGTAGAGGTTGTCGTCCGCGTAGGTCGTGAAGTCGGGCGACGTGTTGGCCGGCGAGAACTGCACAACGCCAGCGGCAACGATCTGGTCGATCACGGTCTTCGAGACACCCGACGACGCGGCGCCGACGATGGCCGAGACATCCTGCGAGAGGAGGTCGGTCACCGAAACGGTGGCGGTGTCGGTGGTGGTGTCACCCGAGTCACGGTAGATGGCCTCAACGGTGATGCCGAGGTCGGCGTCGTTGATGTCCTGCACCGCGAGGGCAACGCCAGCTTCCTCGGGCGGGCCGAGGAATGCCAGGGCGCCACTCTGGGGCAGGATGGTGCCGATCTTGAGGGACAGCTGCTCGGTGGGTCCGGCGGGCTCTTCGGTCTCAGTCGCCGCGCAGCCACTCAGAACGAGTGCGCTGGCGCCCACGACGGCAATGCCGCCGAGGATCGACTTGAGAGAACGAGAGCGACGGCCGGTAGCCGTGGTGAAAACGCCCATGTTGCTCCTTGGGTTTCGAATGTGTTCAGGATGCAGAACCACAAGAGTGGCCGCCTAGCCACCGTACGGTGCTCAGACTTCATACACAACTCATTAGGGTTACATCCCTGTAACACCACGAAACGTTCTCAGGGTCGGTTTCGGCCAACGATTTCTGCCGCAGACCCCGGTTGCAGACGACGGAATTCGCAGGTCACGGCCCGATCGGCACGAGAGGCCCGACGAGCTCGGCGCGATTGTCTGCCAAGTACTGATAGAGGCTCAACGCTCCGTCAGCGACGCCACTCTGATCGGTGAACGTCACCGGCCCCGAGAGGCCTTGGTATTGGATCTGCGGTTCGGTCGCGAGCACGTCCAGGCACTCTCCGAAGCTTGAGCACGCAATGCCCTCGCTCGCCGCTTCGCGAACGAAGCGCGCGACCGAGAACCCGCTGTCGTCACCCGCGAGCTCGGCGGCGAGCGCGACGAGAATGACCGCGTCATACGTTTCTGAAGCAAAGGGGGCGCTCACGAGCGCCGGGTCAGACTGCCGCAGTCGCGCGAGCAACTCGTCCGTCGTCGGCGCACCCTCGCGCACTCCGCGTGCGCCTTCGAGAAGACCCGGGGCGACGGTGCTCGAGTAGTCCGCGAGTACGGGAGCGGTCATCCACAACTGATCGCCACGCACGCCCCGATTGGCGAGGGCGGTGATGATGGCCGGATGCTGCGCCGAGAGCGAGGCGCTGCTGGCCAGGATGATCGCGTCGGGTTCGCCGCCCGCGACGCTGAAGGCGAGTCGTGCCGGATTCGTCGCGGCGTCGAGTTGCTCAACACCAGCGAGTCGCACGCCTCGACTCTCGAGGGCTGCCCGCGCAGCGCGCTCGAACGAGAGGCCGAGGGCGTCACCCGTCGTGATGATGGCGACAGACTCGCCGCCCTCGTCAGCGATCGCGCCGACAATCGCCGCGGCTTGCTGATCGGCGCTCGCCATGAGGCTGAAGACAGAGTCAGTCGACGCAGAGATCGGAGTCGCGGGCGCCATCACGACAACCCCGGCGTCGGCCGCAAGGGGCAGCAATCGTTCGGCGAGCGCCGAGTCAGACGGGCCCATGACCACATCGATGCCGCGGGAAACCAGGTCGGCAAAGGCCGACTCGAGGCTGGCGCCGTCGGCGCTGCCGGCATCGCGATAGAAAGCTTCGACGGGCTGGCCGAGCACGCCCCCAGCGGCGTTGACATCGCGCACGGCGACCTCGACAGCGGCCACCATGCCGGCGCCGGTCGAGGCAACGTCTCCGCTCATCGAAAAGAGGGTTCCTATGCGCAGCACTCCGTCGCCCGTCGCGCCCACCGATGAACTCGCCGAGGGGGTCGGAGTGGGCAGAGGCCGCGGCACACTGCACCCCGTGAGCACGAGCACCACCGACACGCCCAGAGCGATTGCGGCGGATCGAGCCATGACAGTGCTCCTTCGTGAGGCCGACGGCGTACTGGCACCCTACCGCCGCCCGAATAGGCTGGCCCCGTGCCCGCGCCGTCACCTCTGCCGCTCACGGCTGCGTTCATCGCGCTGAGCGCCGAGAACGCACGCCGGCTGCTCGCCCGCACGCACGGCCTCACGGCGGAGACAATCACCCGGTTGCCCACCGAACGCGACGACACCTTTCTGGTTCGCACCGAGCGCGCGCCCCTCGTTGCCAAGTTTGCCCACCCGCTCGACGAGCCCCGGTACCTGCACGACCAGCTTGCGGTTCTCGATGGGCTTGCGCGCGAGCATCCCGAACTGCCGGTGCAGCGCATCACTCCCACTGTTGAGGGCGCCCTCGTTGCGCGCGTCACCGACGACGCCGGGCAAGAGCGGCAGGTGCGCGTGCTGAGCTATCTCGATGGCGAACCGTTGGGGGCCGCACCGCGCTCGCTCGCGGCGATGCACTCGCTCGGCGCCCTGCACGCTCGCCTTGCCGCAGCCATCGCCGACATCGGCGACACCGACCGCCCGCCGCTCATGGGTTCACCGACACCATGGAACCTCCTCAATCTCGACCTCTACGCCCCGCAGCTCGACCAGATTCGTGACGATGAACTGCGCGCCAACGCGGGCCAGGTTGTCGATGAGGCGCGGGATGCCCTGCTGCCCGCCGCGCGCGCCCTCCCCGCACTGCTCGCCCACAACGACCTGCACGGCGACAACGTGCTCGTGCGCTCCGAGCCGTTCGCCATCACGGGCGTGCTCGACTTTGGAGACATGACACGCACGCCGCGCGTCGCCGACCTCGCGGTTGCCGCGTCGTATGCCCGCGGCCGCGTAGGCGACGCGCGTGAGCCGTGGGACGCCGCGCGCGCCTACGTCGCTGGCTTCGAGACCGAGCAGGCCCTCACGCCCGAGGAGCACGCGCTCGTGCCCGGGCTCGTGGTGCTGCGGGTGGCCCAGCGCGCCATCCTGAACTCGGCGATTGCCGCCGCCAACCCCGCCGCCGCGGAGTACGCGAGCCGCAACCTGAGCGCCATTGCTCGCGATCTGCGCGAGCTGCGGGCGAGCATCCCGAGCACGATCGGAGCACGCGCATGATCGGACCAGCCACCTACTTCAGACCTGAGCACCGAGCGGGCCTCGACGACCGCACGCGAACCTTGATCGATCGGCGCGAGGCCGTGCTCTCGCCCGGCTATCGGCTGTTCTATGCGCACCCGCTCGAGTTTGTGCGGGGCAGCGGCACCTCGCTCTATACCCGCGACGGTACTGAGTATCTCGATGCCTACAACAACGTTCCGTCGGTCGGGCACGCCCACCCCCGCGTCACCGCGGCCATCGCCGAGCAAGCGGCGCAACTCAACACGCACACGCGCTATCTGCACGAGGGTCTCATCGACTACGCCGAACTCTTGCTCGGCTCGTTCGACGACACCCTCGACACGCTCACGCTCGTGTGCACGGGCTCAGAAGCCAACGATCTCGCTCTGCGCGTGGCCAAACACGCCACGGGCAACCGCGGCGTCATCGTGACCGAGAACGCCTACCACGGCGTCACGACCGAGATCGCGGCGATCTCACCGTCACTCGGCGGCATCGATTCGCTCGCCGAGTGGGTGCGCACGGTGCGCCCTCCCGTGGGCGACGGTACGGAGATGGTGGCGGATGCTCGCGCCGCCATCGCCGCCCTGCAGGCCGCGGGCCACGGAGTCGCGGCGTTCATCGTCGACACCGCCTTCGCGAGCGATGGCTTCATCGCGCCGTCGCCCGAGACAGCCACGGCTCTCGCCGAGGTGGCGCGACTCGTGCGTGCCGCGGGCGGAGTCATCATCGCCGATGAGGTTCAACCCGGCTTCGGGCGCCTCGGCCGACGCGCGGGCGCGCCCGGGCTCTGGGGTTACCGGCACCACGACATGACCCCCGACCTCGTGACGATCGGCAAGCCCATGGCCAACGGGTTCCCCGTTGCCGGGCTCGTCGCGCGCCGCGAGCTCATGCAGCAGTTCGGCGAGCACGTGCGTTACTTCAACACCTTCGCCGGAACCCCCGTGTCGGTCGCGGCCGCGCGCGCGACGTGGGAGGTGTTGCACGACGAACAATTGCCCGAGCACGCCGCGACGGTGGGCGACGAGCTGAGAGGCATGCTCGTCGAGTTGGCCGCACGCCACGACCGCGTGCACGCGGTGCGCGGGGCCGGGCTGTACCTCGGGGTCGACATTGTCGACCCCGCCACGGGCGAACCCGACTCGGCGGCCGCGGTCAGCCTGGTGGGAGCGCTGCGCGAGCGGCGCATCCTGATCAGTGCATCGGGGCGCGACAATGCCGCCCTCAAGGTGCGGCCTCCCCTGCCGTTCTCGCGCGCCGATGCCGAGCGGCTGACCACCGAGCTCGACGGCGCGCTCAGCGACCTCGCCTGACCGCGGCGCCCGCCGACCTCACGGTCAGACCGTTTCGATCGGGCCTGTCTCTGCGGCAACCGCACGGCGTTCGCGCATGGCTCGCCGACGGTGCACGACCGCTTCGGTCGAGAGCACGACGAGTGCGAGCCACACCAGGGCGAAGCCGATCCACCGCTCGAGCGGCATGGGCTCAAGCAACACCGCGACGCCAAAGACGAACTGAATCAGTGGCGCAAAGTACTGGATGAATCCCATGACGCTCAGCGGAAGCCGTCGGGTCGCCCCGGCGAAAAGCAAGAGCGGCACGGCGGTGACGATGCCCGCGAGCGAGAGCAGTACGGCGTTCCCGACTCCCGAGGTGCCGAGCGTGATGCCACTTGTCAGCTGCACGACGACGAGGGCGACGACAGCCACCGGAACGAGCCAGGCCGTCTCGAGCGTCAGCCCCGCAACCGCTGAGACGCGACCACCCATTCGGTTCTTGATGTAGCCGTAGAACCCAAACGAGAAAGCCAGGGCGAGCGAGATGTACGGCGGCTGGCCATAGCCGACGGCGAGCACGAGCACGGCGAGCACGCTGATGCCCACAGCCACCCACTGGCCCACGCGCAAGCGCTCGCGCAAGAAGATGACCCCGAGCGCAATCGACACAATCGGGTTGATGAAGTAGCCGAGAGCGGCTTCAACGACGAAACCGTTGGTCGACCCGTAGACGTAGACGATCCAGTTGATGGCGATCAGGACGCCGGCGAGGGCACTCAGCCCCATGATGCGCCGGTCACGCAGCAGCGCGGCAAACGGTCGAAACGCTCGCGTCACCGCAAGCAGCAGCGCGCAAAAGACGAGCGAGAGCACAATGCGCCACGCCACAATCTCGATGGGCGTGCTGGGATCGAGCAACAAGAAGTAGATGGGCAGAAAGCCCCAGAGCCCATAGGCCGAGACGGCGAGGGCGAGCCCGCTGGGAGAGAGTCGCGAGTCGGGCACGCAGACACTGTAGTCCTCAAGCGTTGACCATCATGACCCCGCCAGACAAGCACGAACCCCCGACCGCTCGAGGCGGTTCGGGGGTTCGAATGCGAGGGGGTTGCGCTTAGCGCACGACCACCGCGAGCACGTCGCGAGCCGACAGCACCAAGAATTCCTGGCCGCCGTACTTCACCTCGGTGCCGCCGTACTTCGAGTACAGCACGCGGTCGCCCACGGCGACGTCGAGCGGAACACGGTTGCCGTTGTCGTCAATGCGGCCGGGGCCGACGGCGACAACTTCGCCCTCCTGGGGCTTTTCTTTGGCAGTGTCGGGGATGACGAGACCCGAAGCGGTGGTCTGCTCCGCTTCGACCTGCGTGATGACGATGCGATCCTCGAGCGGCTTAATGCTGACCGACACGGTTGACCTCTTCTTTCTTACGACGATGAGGGGGTTGGCACACTCGACGTGCGAGTGCCAGCACAACTGTATCGAAGCGGTTAGCACTCACGCAATCCGAGTGCCAACCCTGGCGGAGCGACCCGGGTGGCAAGATCGGGGAATGGATGCGAGCGAGCTGCGAGAACTGCTGACGCCCGAGGCGCTGCGGTTGCTCGACGAGCTCGAGCCCAGCACCGGGGTGAGCGACGCCCTCGCGCTCGTGTCGAGACTGCGCAAGCAGGGGCATCCACCCGCTCGTGTCGCCGCCGTGCTGACGCAGTATCGACTGCGACGCAAGGCGGCCGAGAAGTTTGGCCCTTTCGCGGGGCGGATGCTCTTCACGCCGACGGGCCTCGAGCAGGCCACCCGGCTGCGGGTGGCGGCGCTGCACGCCGGCCGCTTTGCCGCGGCCGGGCTCACGCGCGTCGCTGACCTCGGCTGCGGCATCGGCGGCGACGCCATGGCCCTCGCGGCTCTCGACCTGCGCGTCACGGCGGTCGAGCGCGATGAAGCGACGGCCGCGATCGCGGCCTACAACCTCATGCCGTTCGCCAGTGCGACCGTCGTGCACGGCGATGCGCTCGAGCAGCCACTCGACGACATCGACGGCGTGTGGCTCGACCCCGCCCGGCGCGAGGGCGTCACGCGACTCGCGTCGCCCGATGACTGGTCGCCGAGTCTGACCGATGCCCTCGCGATTGCCGATCGACTACCGACGGGCATCAAGCTGGGCCCTGGGATGGACCGCGCCCTGTTACCCGAGGGGCTCGAGGCGCAGTGGATCTCGGTGGACGGCGAGGTCGTCGAGCTCGTTCTGTGGAGCGGCAGCCTCGCGCGCCCCGGCGTCGGTCGTGGGGCGCTCGTTCTTCGGGGGAATGAGCCCCCCGCCGAACTACGCGCCGAGGCCGACACCGATGACGTCGACGCCGGCCCTCTGGGCGAGTACGTCTACGAACCCGACGGAGCCGTTATTCGCGCGCGCCTCATCGGCGATCTCGCCCGCAGTATCGGGGGGCGGATGCTCGACCCCACGATCGCGTACATCACGACCGACGCCCCCACCTCGACGCCGTTCGCACGCGGGTTTCGCGTGCTCGAACGATTGCCCATCAACGTGCCGACCCTCAAGCGTGCCCTCGCCGCGCGCGAGATCGGAACCCTCGAAATCAAGAAGCGCGGCGTCGACATCGACCCCGCAACACTTCGCCCGAAGCTCTCATTGCGCGGACCGCACTCGGCGGTGCTGCTGCTCACCCGCATCGCGGGTGAGCGAGCAGCACTCATCGCCGAACGCTGCGACTAGCTCAAAGCCCGCTACCGAGTCCAGAAATCGTGCCGAAGAAGAGCAATGCAGGAACGAGAAAAACGAGCCCCCACAGCAATGAGATTGCGATTCCCACGTAGCCCGTCACGAGCCCGCCAATACCCATTCCTCGAGCGTGCGGCTCGCGCTTGAGGGCGATGTGGCCGAGGACGACTCCGGCAATAGCGGGAAGTAGCCCGAATGCCATGAACGAGAGCACGAGCCCGAGTACTCCGAAGACGAGCGCGAGCACGCTGAGCGTCGACGAGGGGGCCGCAGGGATCGCGTTGTAGGGGTTCGCGGGTGCGACGGCTGACGGCGCGGGTGCAGCGGCGGGTGCCGCTGCGTAGGGGTTCGGGCGCTCAGCTGCCGGCGCGACGATGGGAGCAGGCTCGACGGCGGCAGGCTTCGCAGCAGCGGTCTTCGCGGCGGCGGGAGCCTTTGCAGCAGCAGGAGCCTTCGTTGCGGCGGGCTTCGCCGCCGCAGGGGCCTTGGCCGCCGCCGGTGTCTTAGCCGTCGCCGGTGCCTTAGCGGCAGCCGGCTTCGCCGCAGCGGGAGTCTTTGCAGCGGGCGCTTTGGCAGCGGCAGCTGGCTTGGCCGCAGCAGGAGCCTTGGCGGCGGCAGGCTTCGCAGCCGCAGCGGGCTTGGCAGCCGCGGGCGTGCGCGCGGCCGGCTTCGCGGGTGCTGCGGCGGCGGCCGGCAGCGGAGCATCCGTCGCACCCTGACCGGGCGCGGGAGCGGGAGGCGGAGGAAGGGTCGAATCGGCCACGAGGGTCTCCTTAGTCGGTAGTGAGAACGAGCTGGTCAGAGTGCGAGAGTGCCGAGGGTTGCGAGGTAGACGCCCCAGAAGGCGAACCAGGCGATCGTTCCGACCCACCCGATGATGGTGGCGACGAGCGCCATGCCTCGGCCCGACTCGCCGGTTTGGGCGATCTGGCGCAGCGTGATGTGGCCAAGCACAGCCCCGGCGATCGGAACGAGAATCGCCAGGATGAGCGCGACGGGGGCCAGGCGATTTGAGCTGCGAGTGGATGACTCGGTCATGGGCGCACGCCGTTCGGGTCGGGTGATGGGTGGGTAACTGCTTCGCACATGATAGAGGCCCGCACCCGGTGATCTGCCGGGTGCGGGCCTCGTGTCAGAGATCGCGCTTAGTACGAGAACCCACCGCTCGTTCCGAAGATCAAGATCGGCAAGAAGATCGAGAAGATGACAACCAAGAAGCCCACAACAAGGCCGAGGTAGCCGAGAACGAGGCCAGCGATCGCGAGACCGCGGCCGTTCTCGCCGGTCTTCTTGATCTGGCTCAGGGCGATGTGCCCGCAGATGATGGCACCGAGCGAGATGAAGAACGCCAGCACGAGCGAGACGATCGCGAGCGTGTTGGTCTTCGGGCCCGTGGCCGACGCGGCGTAGGGCGACGCGGCGGGGGCGGCGGGGGGAGGCGTGACGTCAGACATTGAACAACTCCTGCTGAAAGGGAACGGTGGCAACCCGAATGGGCTCACGCCATGGTTGCAGTGTGCCCCCTGAGTGTCAACGAGGCACGACGCGCGGCGTCACGCCTGAATCTGTGTCACCGGCAAGGTCGAGTCGGCACTGACCTCGAGCGACGAGGGCGCGTGCCCGGCCATGATGAGCTGCGCGGCAAGCGCGGCAATCATCGCGCCGTTGTCGGTGCAGAGCGACATCGGCGGGATGCGCAGCTCAACCCCCGCGGCAGCGCAGCGTTCGGCGGCGAGCGCCCGCACCCGCGCGTTTGCTGCTACTCCCCCGCCAAGCAGCAAGCGCGGCACCCCGAGATCGGTGCATGCCGCGATGGCTTTGGCCGTGAGCACGTCGGCGACCGCCTCGCGAAACGAGGCGGCAATGTCGGCGGTGGGCACGGGCTCGCCCGCATCCCGAAGCTTTTCGACATGCCGGGCCACGGCAGTCTTGAGGCCCGAGAACGAAAAGTCGTAGCGGTGGCGCTCGAGGTCTTTCGGCAGCGTGAGGCCGCGCGGAAACCGCACCGCGGTCGGGTTGCCCTCGGCGGCCGCTCGGTCGATGTGCGGGCCGCCCGGGTAGGGCAGGCCGAGCAAGCGGGCAACCTTGTCAAAGGCCTCACCCGCCGCATCGTCGATCGTCTCGCCCAAGAGTTCGACGTCGCTCGTCAGATTGCGCACGTGCAGCAGCGAGGTGTGGCCGCCCGAGACGAGCAGCGCGATCGTGGGCAGTTCGATGTCGGGCTCGCCCTCGGTACGCAACACGTCGGCTCCGACGTGGCCCACGAGGTGGTTGACCGCGTAGAAGGGCTTGTCGAGCGCAACGGCGAGCGCCTTGGCGGCACCCACTCCCACCATGAGGGCGCCCGCGAGGCCCGGCCCGCTCGTCACAGCAAGGGCGTCGAGCTCGTCGAGCGTCACGCCCGCCACGGCGAGGGCTTCACGCAGCGCCGGTTCGAGGGCTTCGAGGTGAGCGCGGGCGGCGACTTCGGGCACGACTCCCCCGAAGCGCGCGTGCTGCTCCATCGACGACGAGATCACGTTGGCGAGCAGCGTGGTTCCGCGCACGATACCGATGCCGGTCTCGTCGCAGCTCGACTCGATACCGAGCACCAAGGGCTGGGCCGTCATCGCGTGACCTCCCGGCGCATCACGATGGCGTCGACATCATCGGGTTGGTAGTAGCGCGGCCGCACCGCGATGGCCTCGAAGCCGTGGCGCTCGTAGAGCCGCTGTGCCGTCGGGTTGTCGGCGCGCACTTCCAGCAGCACGTCATCGGCGCTGCGGGCGGCGGCCTCGGCGAGCAGCACGTCGAGGAGGCGCGCCCCGATTCCCCTGCCTCGATGCGCTGCGTCGACCGCGATCGTCTGCACGTCTGCTTGCCCTGCGCCCCGCGGCGCACTGAGCCCGGCATAGCCAATCACCGCGTCGCCCTCGAGTGCCACGACGTAGCGGGTGTGCGGCGCGACGAGCTCGGCGGCCATCATGTCGCGGCTCCAGGCGTCGGTGAGAAACGTCGTGGTCTCGAGGTGCATGATGGCGTCGAGATCGCTCAGCTCGGCGTCGCGAATGGCGGGCGGATGCACTAACTCACCCGCTTCGGGGCAGACAGCGTCACATCAGGAGCGCGCAAGTACAGCGGCTGCGGTGCGGCAAACGGCAGCCCCGCGGCGAGCCGAGCGAGTGCCACATGCGCAAGCGGCACGGCCGCAATCTCGAGCACCTCGTGCGCGGGCACGGCCTCATCGGGCGTCCACTCGATACGTGCGACGCGGTGCGCGGGCTCGACGACCGTGGGCAGGGGCAGCCCGGCCGAGTAGACCGTGACGGCGACTTCGCGGCGGCGGGCATCCGTCACCACGGCGAATCGGCCGGCGGCGATGCCTCCTTCGACGAGTGCGAGCGCCACGGCGTCGTGACTGGGAACGGGCAGCAACGGGATGCCCCGCGCTATCGCGACCGCGTGCGCCGCCGCGATGCCGACGCGCAAGCCCGTGTAGGGGCCGGGGCCGATGCCCGTGACGACGCCCGTGAGAGCCGCGGCCGAGACCCCTGGCGCGTGCAGCACCTCGTCGAGAAATGGGCCGATGACTTCGGCGTGCCGACGGGTGTCGTCGGTGCTGCGCTCAGCGAGCACGCGACCGTCGACCGCGACGACCGCCACGGCGGTGCCCGCCGAGGTGTCAATCGCGAGCAGCATGCAGCCAGCCTAGGTCGGCCCACCGCGGGCCGACGCCCTCGATCGTGACCGTGCGGGGTTCGATCGGCTCGATCTCTTCGGCCGCCGTCGCGCCCGCGCCGGTCGGCCGCTCGATCGTGATCGCGAGCCACTCATCGACGAGGTGCTCGAGCAACCCCGCTCCCCACTCGACAACGACGATCGAACCGGCGAAGTCGAGATCGAGATCGTCGAGCTCGGCGGCGTCGCGCAACCGATAGGCATCGACGTGCACGAGCGAGGGGCCGTCGACGCGCGGATGCGTGCGCGCGAGCACGAACGTCGGACTCGTCACGGCCCCCCGCACGCCGAGCGCGGCACCGAGGCCGCGCGTGAGCGTCGTCTTGCCCGCGCCCAGTTCGCCCGTGAGCAACACGGTGTCACCGGCACGCAGTTCGGCGGCGAGCGCCGTACCGAGCCGCGCCATGGCGTCGGGGTCGGCGATCGACAGAGTGACCGCCACCGTCACGCCCCCGTGCGATGTACGCGACGCCCGAGGCGCGTCACGAGCTCGTAGGCGATCGTGCCCGCCGCATCGGCCCACTCGTCGACACTCGGGTCACCTTCGGCGGGGTTGCCCCACAGCACAGCGCGGTCGCCCACGGCAACCGGAGCGTCGCCGACGTCAACGATGAGCTGGTCCATCGCGATGCGCCCGACCGCGCGGTGCACGGCGTCGCCGATGCGCACGGGTGCATCAACCGCCGCGCGCGGCACGCCATCGGCATACCCGAGCGGCACGAGAGCGAGCGTCGTGGGGGCAGCCGTGCGGTGCAGGTAGCCATACGACACACCACTACCCGCGGGCACGCGCTTGAGCCCGACGACGCGAGCGCTCAGTTGCATCGCCGGCACGAGCGGCAGCGTGCCCCGCAAGTGGCGCTCCGGAGCGATGCCGTAGAGCGCCAGCCCGAGCCGCACCATGTCGTACCGGGCGGCCGGGTGGTCGAGAGCCGCGGCCGACGCGGCGAGATGACGGATGCCCGGGTCAAGATCGACCGAGCGCACCGCATCCACAAACCGCTCGAAGGCGACCACTTGCGCGCGATCATCGTCGGGCGAGGTGTTCGACAAGTGGCTGAATACACCGCCCAGGTGCACGGTGTTCGCGGAGACGGCAGCCGCCAGCTCGTCGACGAAGGCGGCCCACTCTGATTCGACGACGCCATTGCGCGAGAGGCCCGTGTCGACCTTGACGTGCACCGTGGCTCGGTGTCCGGTCGCTGCGGCCCGAGCGAGCTGCTCGCGTGAGCTGATGCCGAGCATGATGCCCGCCTCGGCCGCCGCGGCGAAGTCGGCCTCGGGGTCGTGCAGCCACGCCAGCACGGGGGCATCGATGCCCGCGGCCCGTAGCTCAAAGGCCTCATCGAGATCGGCAACACCCAGATGATCAACGCCGGCCTCGAGGGCGGCCCGCGCCGCCGTGACCGCGCCATGGCCGTAGCCGTCGGCCTTGACGATCGCCATGGTGTGGCGCGTGGGCACGAGGCGGCGCATGGCCTCGGCGTTCGCCCCGATGGCCGATGCCGAAATGCGGGCTTCGCGCAGCGGGCGCGTCATGACTCCGCCACCACGAACGCGATCGCGACTCCCGCATCGTGCGACATCGAGACGTGCAGCGACGCAATGCCCCGCGCAGCGACGATGTCTGCCGCGCGACCGCTCACGACCAGATCGGGGTTGCCCTCGGCGTCAGCGATCACGCGCATGTCGTGCCAACTGACCCCGTCGGTGGCGCCGAGTGCCTTCAAGAGCGCTTCTTTCGCCGCGAAGCGACCGGCGAGTGAGCGCAACGGTAAGTCGCGCTCGTTCTCGGCAAAGAGTCGATCGCGCAATCGGGGCGTGCGGTCGAGAGCGCGCTCGAAGCGCGCGAGGTCGACGACATCGACTCCGATCCCGACGATCCGCCCCATCGCGTGCTCGATGACCCCGTCGACCCGGCTATTCGACCGTGACCGACTTGGCGAGGTTGCGCGGCTGGTCAACGTCGAGACCCTTTGCCGCGGCGAGCTCCATGCCGAAGATGTGCAGCGGAACGACCGCAAGCAACGGCTCGAAGAACGGCGAGGCGAGAGGAATGCGAATGACCTCGTCGGCGTGCGGAAGCACGGCAACGTCGCCTTCTTCGGCGATCGCGATCACGCGCGCACCGCGGGCACGAATCTCTTGGATGTTCGAGACCACCTTGGCGTGCAACGAGTTAGGGTCACGCGGGCTCGGAACGATCACGAACACGACTTGCCCCGGCTCGATCAAGGCGATCGGCCCGTGCTTGAGCTCGCCAGCGGCAAAGCCTTCAGCATGGATATACGCGAGTTCTTTGAGCTTGAGGGCACCCTCGAGGGCTACCGGGTAGCCGACGTGGCGACCGAGGAAGAGCACCGAGCGCGTGTCGGCCATCCAGTGCGCGAGTTCTTTGATGCGCTCACCCGTCGCGAGCACGGTCGAGAGCTTTTCGGGCACTGACTGCAACTCGGCCACGAGGCCGCGCGCACGCTCGAGGCTGAGAGTGCCGCGAACCTGGCCGAGCTGGAGACCGAGCAGGTAGATCGCGGTGATCTGCGCCACGAACGCCTTGGTCGACGCGACCGCGACCTCGGGGCCTGCGTGGGTGTAGACGACGGCGTCAGACTCGCGCGGAATCGTTGCGCCTTGCGTGTTGCAGATCGAGAGCGTACGGGCACCCTGCTCGCGGGCGTACTTGACCGCCATCAAGGTGTCCATCGTCTCGCCCGACTGGCTGATCGAGACCACGAGAGTGTTCGGCGAGAGCACCGGCTCGCGGTAGCGGAACTCGTGCGCGAGCTCGACGTCAACCGGAATGCGCGCCCACTGCTCAATCGCATACTTGCCCACCATTCCGGCGTAGGCGGCCGTGCCACACGCGATGATGAGTACGCGGTCGATGCTCGAGAGCACGTCTGCGCCGAGCGCCGTCACTTCGGGCAGGTCGACGAGACCGTCGTGGACGCGGCCAATGATGGTCTTGGCGACCGCTTCAGGCTCTTCGCTGATCTCTTTCGCCATGAAGCTCGACCAGCCGCCCTTTTCGGCGGCCGAGGCATCCCAATCCACCTCGAAGGTTTTGGGTGACACGGGAGTGCCCTCGAAGTCGACAACCTCGACACTGTCGGGGCGAATCGTGACGAGCTGGTCTTGGCCGATCTCCATGGCATGGTGCGTGTACTCGACGAATGCGGCAACGTCAGAGCCCAAGAAGTTTTCGCCCTCGCCGAGACCGATCACGAGCGGCGAATTGCGGCGAGCGCCGACGACGACGTTCGGCTGGTCAGAGTGCACGGCCAGCAAGGTGAAGGCACCCTCAAGGCGGTTGACGACGCTCAGCATCGCCGTCGTGAGGTCTCCCGACTCGCGGAAGGCATCGCCCACGAGCAGTGCGGCGACCTCGCTGTCGGTCTGCGAGCTAAACGTGTGACCGCCCGCGAGCAATTCAGCCTTGAGTTCAGAGAAGTTTTCGATGATGCCGTTGTGAATGAGCGCGAGCTTGCCCTCGTCACCGAGGTGGGGGTGAGCGTTCTCGTCGGTCGGGCCGCCGTGGGTTGCCCACCGGGTGTGGCCAATGCCCGTCTGCCCATCGGTCAGCGGGGTCGCCACGAGGTCGTCGCTCAGAATGCCGAGCTTGCCCGCGTGCTTTCGCGTGTCGAGGTGGCCGTGATCATCGATGACCGCGACTCCCGCGGAGTCATACCCCCGGTATTCGAGTCGCTTCAGGCCGCCCAGAAGCACCTCTACGCTGCTCCGGGTTCCGACATACCCCACGATTCCGCACATAACCAACCATTCTACGGCCCCTGCCAGGGCGCAGTCCCCGGGGGTACTGTGGGGGGCGATGAGCGATCCACACGCAGCGCGCGAGACGAGCCCGTTCGACGAGATCGACCGGCACCAGTGGGCCGCCCTGGCTCCCGCCACCGCGCATCCGTTGACCGAAACCGAGCTCGTGCAGCTTCGCGGTCTCGGCGACGCGCTCGACATGCGCGAGGTCGCCGAGGTCTACGTTCCGTTGAGCCGCTTGCTGAGCTTGTATGCCGTGGGCGCCCGCGAACTGCACCAGGCGACGCGCAGCTTCTTGGGCGAGCCCGGTCAACACACTCCTTTTGTCATTGGCGTGGCGGGCTCGGTTGCCGTGGGCAAGTCGACGATCGCGCGACTGCTGCGCGAACTGCTGTCTCGCTGGCCCGACACTCCTCGGGTCGAACGCGTGACGACCGACGGCTTCTTGCTGCCGACCGACGAACTCGCGCGGCGCGGCATTCTGCATCGCAAGGGGTTTCCCGAGTCGTACGACCGCCGCGCCCTGCTGAGGTTTGTAGCGCGGGTAAAGGCGGGAGCAGATGAAGTGCGCGCTCCGGTCTACAGCCACTTGAGCTACGACCGCGTGCCCGGTGCCGAAATCATTGTGCGCCGCCCCGACATCTTGATTGTCGAGGGCCTCAACGTCTTGCAGCCGCCCAACCTGGGTGCCTCGCTCGCCGTGAGCGATCTCTTCGACTTCACGATTTATGTGGATGCCCGCACGAGCGACATCGCGCAGTGGTACGAAGAGCGCTTCTTGGCACTGCAGCGCGGCGCCTTCACTGATCCGCGCAGCTACTTTCACCGCTATGCCGCGCTCTCGCCCGACGAGGCGCTCGACAAGGCTCGCGAGATCTGGCGCGAGGTCAACGAGCCCAACCTCGTGCAGAACATTTTGCCCACGCGCGCTCGCGCCTCACTCGTGCTTCGCAAGGCGAGCGATCACACGGTCGAAACCGTGCTGCTGCGCAAGATCTGATGAGCGACGACCCGGGCGCATCGCCGGCCACCTACACTCACGGACACCACGAGAGCGTGCTGGCCGCACACCGCTGGCGCACAATCGCCAACTCTGCTGCCTACCTCGAGCCACATCTCACCGCCGGCAGATCGCTGCTCGATGTCGGCTGCGGCCCGGGCACGATTACGGCGGAGTTCGCCACGCGCCTCTCCCCCGGCCGAGTCGTCGGGGTGGACGCCGCTGCCGACGCCATCGTCGCTGCCGAGCGCCACGCTGCCGAGGTCGGAGCGACAATCGACCTCGTCCAGGCCGACGCGCTCGCCTTGCCGTTCGCCGACGGCACGTTTGACATCACACACACCCACCAAACCCTGCAGCATGTCGCCGAACCGGTTTCCATGCTGCAAGAGATGGCTCGCGTCACCGTGACCGGAGGCATCATCGCTGCGCGCGAGGTCGACTACGCGGCAACCGCGATCTACCCGTTGTCACCAGAACTCGAGCTGTGGCTCGATCTCTATCGACGGGTGCATCGCGGCAATGGTGGCGAGCCGGATGCCGGTCGGCACATGACGGCGTGGGCACGATCGGCGGGCCTGCGATCCATAGCGACCACGGCATCCGTCTGGTTGTTTCAGTCTCCCGCTGAGCGCGCCTGGTGGGGTGGCGCCTGGGCAGAGAGAGTACTGCAGTCATCGTTCGCGCACGACGCCCGTGAGGGTGGTCACGCAACGCAGCGCGAACTGGAATCCATCAGCGCAGCGTGGAAGGAATGGGCCGCCAACGACGACGCGGTACTGACCATGACGCATGTCGAAGTCATTGCCACGCCCGACCGCGGCTGACGACCGGCTGGCTAGACGGCGAGCTGCTCGCGCACGACTGCAGCCAAGCGATCGGCAACCTCTTCGGCAGTGTGCTGCTCGGCGGCCTCGACCATGACACGAACCATGGGCTCGGTTCCGCTCGCGCGCAGCAGCACGCGGCCGCTGTCGCCGAGCGCGGCCTCTTCGGCCGCGACGGCCGCCGCGATGATTGCGTGGCCCTCGAGCGCCGTCCGGTCGACGCCGCGCACGTTAATGAGCACTTGCGGAAACACCGTCATGACATCGGCCAGCTCGGCGAGCGTCTGCCCCGAGCGCACCATCTCGGCCGCGAGTTGCAGTCCCGTGAGAATGCCGTCGCCTGTCGTCGCGTGCTCACTCATGATGATGTGGCCCGATTGCTCGCCACCCAGACTCAGCCCGTGTTCGGCGAGCGCCTCGAGAACGTAGCGGTCACCGACGCCCGTCTCGATCATGCGCACACCGTGCTCGGCCATCGCGCGCTTGAGCCCCAGGTTGCTCATGACCGTGGCGACAAGGGTGTCGTCGGTGAGCAAGCCGCGCGCCTTCATCGAGAGCGCAATGATCGCCATGATCTGGTCGCCGTCGATGACGCGACCCGCAGCATCCACCGCCAAACAGCGGTCGGCGTCGCCATCGTGCGCGATGCCGAGGTCAGCACCGTGCTCGAGAACCGCCGCTTGCAGGGGCTCGAGGTGTGTTGACCCGACGCCATCGTTGATGTTGAGGCCATCGGGGTCGCTTCCGATCACCGTGACGCGAGCGCCCGCATCGGCAAAGACCTGGGGCGAAATACCCGCCGCGGCGCCGTGCGCACAGTCGATCACGACGTGCAAGCCCGCGAGCGACACGTCGACCGTGCCGAGCAGGTGCAGCACGTAACGGTCTTCGGCGTCGGCAAAGCGACGGATGCGACCGACGCCCGCGCCGGTCGGCGCGAGCTTTTCGCCCGACATCGCCTCTTCGATGCGGTCTTCGACCGCATCGGGCAGCTTCGTGCCCCCGAACGAAAAGAACTTGATGCCGTTGTCGGGTGCCGGATTGTGCGAGGCCGAGATCATGACGCCGAAGTCGGCACCAATATCGCCCACGAGAAACGCCGCGGCCGGGGTCGGAATCACGCCGGCATCGAGAACGTCAATGCCCGAACTCGCGAGCCCCGCCGAGACGGCAGCCGTCAAGAATTGGCCAGAGACGCGCGGGTCTCGCGCGACAATCGCCGTCGGGCGCTTGCCCGCGGCGCGCAACTCTTCAGCGTGCCTCCCCGAGGTGAGCACGCGAGCAGCGGCCTGGGAGAGGCCGAGGGCGAGGTCAGCGGTGAGATCACCGTTGGCCAGCCCTCGAACCCCATCCGTGCCGAAAAGTCGACCCATGACGAGTCTTCTCCTCGATCGACTAGCGCTTCGAGTACTGAGGAGCCTTGCGGGCCTTCTTGAGACCGGCCTTCTTGCGCTCGATCACGCGCGCGTCGCGCGTGAGGAAGCCGGCCTTCTTGAGCGTGGGGCGGTTGTTCTCGCGGTCGATCTCGTTGAGAGCGCGCGCGATGGCGAGACGCAAAGCGCCGGCCTGGCCCGAGGGGCCACCACCGGTGATGCGCGCGACGACGTCGTAGGCACCACCCAGCTGCAGGATCGTGAAGGGGTCGTTGATGAGCTGCTGGTGCAGCTTGTTCGGGAAGTAGTCCTCGAGCGTGCGCCCGTTGACCTTGTAAGTGCCGGCACCCGGGTTGATGCGCACGCGGGCGATGGCCTGCTTGCGACGACCCACGGCCGCGCCACCAACCGAGAGGATGGCGCGGGGCGCCACCGATGCTGCGGGAGCAGCCGACTCGGTCGTGTAGCTCTCGGGAGCCGACTCAGGAGTGATGTCGTCGGTGTTGATGTCGGTGTTCGTAACGTCTGCCACGATGCTGATTCCTTAGCGTCTGCGCGGCCGCTACTGGGCGACCTGGTCGAGGGTGTAGATCGTCGGCTGCTGCGCAGCGTGCGGGTGCTCGGCACCCGTGTAGACCTTGAGCTTCTTGATCTGGGCGCGGCCCAGCGAGTTCTTCGGCAGCATGCCGCGAATGGCCTTCTCGACGGCACGCTCGGGGTTCTTCTCGAGCAGCTCGCTGTAGGAGGTCGCCGTGAGGCCGCCCGGGTAACCCGAGTGGCGGTAGGCCTTCTTCTGCGCGAGCTTCGAGCCCGTCAGGGCCACCTTGTCGGCATTGATGATGATGACGAAGTCGCCCATGTCCATGTGCTGGGCGAAGGTCGGCTTGTGCTTGCCGCGCAAGAGGACGGCGGCGTGGCTGGCGAGGCGGCCCAGGACGACATCGGTTGCGTCGATGACGACCCAGTTGCGCTGAACGTCAGCGGGAGTGGGGCTGAAAGTGCGCGTCACAGTGCTAGTACTTTCGTGTCGAGTAGTTCGTGAATCCCGCTCCGGGGGGAGTTCGTGTCTCGATGAGAACGAACGCCACGGTGGAGGGCTCAACCGGATGGCCGTCGGCGACGGGCACCAAGGGTCGAGCCTACCCGTCGGCGGGAGGCCGGTCAATCTGAGGCGATTAGTCAGAGGGGTCGGATGCCCGGCCCACGGGCTCGCGACGAGCTCGCGTGAGCTCCGCGCGCGCCCCGAGCTCGGCGTCGGGCGGGTAGGCCACCTCGACGAGCGTGAGCCCTTTCGCCGCCACGACCGGAAACGCGTTGGCCTTCACGGCGGCATCGAGAATGCGCGTGAGCTCATCGTGCTCGAGCTTGCCGAGGCCCACCGCGACCGCTGCACCCACGAGCGCACGCACCATCGAGTGGCAGAAGGCATCGGCCCGCACGGTGGCGATGAGCACACCCTCGGCATCGCGCGTCCACTCGTAGTCGAGCAGAGTACGAACGGTGGTCGCGCCCTCGCGCGGCTTACAGAAGGCCGCGAAGTCATGCAAGCCGCGCAGACTGCGGGCAGCAGCATCCATCGCCGCCTCATCAAGAGCACTCGGATGCCACAGCGTGTGCGCCCGTCGGCGCGGGTCGTGACCGCTCGTCGCGTCAGCGATGCGGTACTCATAGCGGCGCCACAGGGGCGAAAAACGCGCGTCGAAGCCCTCGGGGGCCACCGTCACGCGCGAGATCACCACATCTTTCGCCGTGGCCGCGATGATGCCGTTGAGGCGCCGCGTGAGTGACGCTTCGGTGGTTGCGCCGCGACGCGCCGCCGCGATCGCCCGCCACTGCTGCTCGGTCAGATCGATATGCGCGACCTGCCCCGTGGCGTGCACTCCCGCGTCGGTGCGACCCGCCACGACGAGGCGTACTTCAAGATCGGGATGCCGCACGAGCGTCGCAATCGCGTCTTCGATGACCTCTTGCACGGTGCGCAGACCCGGCTGCTTGCTCCAGCCCGAGAAAGCTGTGCCGTCGTAGGCGATATCGAGCCGCAGGCGCACAGTCTCCACAACCGCCCAGTGTACGGCGCGTTATTTGACCCGCGGCGTTCGGGGCGCGACGCTTGAGACACCATGTCGGCCATCTCCACGAGCACTGTCGCCCGCGATCGCCTCCCCGGCCTCGACGGCCTGCGCGCCCTGGCGATCGTGCTCGTGCTCGCCTACCACCTGTTTCCGGGGCTCGCCCCCGGCGGATTCATCGGCGTCGACGTGTTTTTCGTCGTGAGCGGGTATCTCATCACGGCCCTGCTGGTCGCCGAGCACCGAGCGCGAGGCCGCATCGCGCTCGGGTCGTTTTGGGCGCGACGCGCGCGACGCCTACTGCCCGCGCTCATCGTCGTCGTCGGGCTCTCGTCGGCCGTCGCAGCGCTCATCGGGGGCGACATTCTCGTCGGCATCGGGTGGCAGCTCGCCGGCGTGCTCACCTTCAGCAGCAACTGGTGGTCGATCGCCCAGGGCGCGAGCTACCTCGACCAAACAAGCCCCGACCTCTTTCGGCACGCGTGGTCGCTCGCCGTTGAAGAGCAGTTCTACCTCGTGTGGCCCCTCGTCATCATCCTGACTCTGCTGCTGCCCCCGCGGTGGTTGCGGGTTGCGGTGCCGCTCGCCCTCGCGGTGGGTTCGGCGGTGGCGATGGCGGTGCTCGCGGGTGACCCCGGCATGGATCCGGCGCCGGCCTCGGTCGCGTATCTGTCGACCCTCACCCACGGCTTCGGGCTGCTGCTCGGCGCGGGCGTGGCGCTCGGGATGGAGCCGTTGCGCGAGCGGGCATCCGCCCCACGCACCGCTGGCTGGCTCGCCGACCTCGGCGCGCTGCTCGCGGCGAGCGGGCTCATCGCACTCGCGTGGGTTCTGTCGATTGACGCGGCCGTCACCTATCGTGGGGGGCTTGTTGCCGCCACGCTGCTCACCGCCGTCGTCATCGTGTGCCTCGCGCATCCCGCAGGGCGAACGGCGCGTTGGGCGGATGCTCGCCTCGCGCGCTGGGTCGGTGAGCGCTCGTACGGCCTCTACCTCTGGCACTGGCCCGTGCTCATGCTTCTCGGTGCCGCCCTGCCGCAGATCGATCGCGTTGGCGACCAGAGTTGGCTGCTGGGGCTCGCGGCACTCGCGATCTCGGTCGTGCTCGCGGCGCTCAGTTACCGCTTCATTGAGCAGCCGGTGCGCCATCGGCGCCCACAGCGCGCGCTGCGCGGCGAACTCGGCTGGGGCCGCGCCCGCCGGGTAGCCCTAGGGGTGGGCGTTACCGCGGCCCTCGTCGGACTCATTGCGGGTGGCGCTATCGCCGTCGTTCGGGCACCGGCACAGTCGCAAGCCGAAGCGTTCATCGCGGCGGGGCAAGCCGCTCTCGCTGCTCCCCGGCCCGAAGTTCCGCTGCGGGTGCCCCTCAGCGAACGCGGGCCCGATGATGCCTCGGCAGGGCAACTCGCGACCGGCGATCAGATCATCGCGATTGGCGACTCAGTGATGCTCGCCGCGGCACCGCAACTGCAAGCCCGTTTTCCGGGAATCGCGATCGATGCCGCGGTCTCTCGACAAATGCGGCAAGCGCCCGAGATCGTTCAGTCGCTCGCGGGCGCGGGCCTTTTGCGGCCCGTCATGATCATCGGTCTTGGCACCAACGGGTCGATCGACCCGGCGACCTTGCACGAGGTTCGCGCACTTCTCGGGCCCGATCGGCACCTCGTGCTCGTGAGCGCACAGGCCCCTCGCGAGTGGATACCGAGTGTCAACGCCCACCTTGTGGCCTTCGCTGACGACTACCGTGATGTCGTCATCGCCGATTGGTACTCGGCCATCGCCCCGCAGCTCAGGCTGCTTGCCCGAGACCAAGTGCATCCCGGCTCCGCGGGCGGAAGCGTCTACGCGGGTGCGATCGAGATAGCTCTCCAGCAGCTCGCCGAGCTTCCCGAGACGATCAACTACGACGAGAATCCCGAGTTGCTGCGACCGCAGTAGTCGGGCGGCGGCACACGAACTAGTAGGCGATGCGATACGACACGTCGCGCGCCGTGGGCTCGAAGCCGAGTCGGGTGTAGACGCCGAGCGCGCCCGTGGGGTTCTCGGTGTCGACGTCGAGCGCGGCGCTCTCGAGCCCCGCATCCCGATACGCCTGCATCACGTCGGTGAGCAAAGCGCTGGCAAGGCCGCGACCTCGCCACTCGCGCACCGTGCCGACGAGACCGATGTATCCCGACCGCGTTCCGCCCCGCTCCCAGTCGTCTTCGTTGATCTCGGTCATCACGAACCCGACAACGTCACTGCCCGCGAGTGCGACGCGACTGAGATCAGCGCGAAAACTCGGAAGCCCTTGCATCGATTCCCACCCCTCGCGACTCGCGGGCTGACTGCCCCAGTGGTCGGCGAACGCGGCGTTCTTCGCCTCGCGCACGGCCTCACTGAGGGTCGAATCGAACGGCACCACGCTCACCCCATCCGGCATGGGGGTCGGTGTCGCGGCCACGGCAAGGTCGGCCTCGAGCGTCGTGAAGTAGCGCGCGGGCTCGAACCCGAGGCGTTGGGCGAGCCGACCGTGCTCGGGTGCGAGATCGGGCGCGTAACTCAGCACCCACGCGGGCATGGTCAGGTCGCTCTCGGCGAGCTTGTGGCGCGCACGGGTGTGCTGCCACGCCAGAAGCTCGCGCCCGATTCCTTGCCCGCGGTGCTCGGCCGCAACGCCGCCAAACAAGATCACCCGAACAAGAGACTCGGGGTCAGGAGGAGCCACGACCAGGCCCCATGCCACGGCCGTGCCGTCGGCATCGAACGCGATCAGTCCGTCTCGCTCGGGCTCCACCCACGAGTGCGTCAGCTCTTCCTGCATCTCATCGAGAGTCTCGCTCCAGGTGGGGTGATCGCGCGCGCTCATGCGCTCGGCGAGCTCGGTGATGACCCCGGCGTCGTCCGCCGTGAGGGGACGCCAATGGATGCCCTCCGGGCCGGTCGGCAGCGATGAGTCCTCCGGCACTGGCACGCGGTCGCGCAAGGGAAGCAAGGGTTCGGTCACGAAGAAAAGCGTACGGCCCTCGCTCCGAAGAGCGAGGGCCGACACGGGATCGTGATCGATCAGTGCTACTTGGCCTCGTCGCTAGCCTCGGCGGCAGCGGCGCTGTCATCAGCGACGACCGCGTCGGCGGCGGCCTCGTCGGCAACCGGAGCGTCGGCGACAGGCTCGTCGACGACAACCTCGTCAGCAACAACCTCATCAGCAGCGGGCTCGTCAGCGACAACCTCAGCGGCGGGAGCCTTCTTGGCCGGCGCGGCAGCCGCGGCGGTCTTCTTGGCGCTCGATGCCTTGGGGCTGACCGGCTCGAGTACGAGCTCGATCACGGCCATGGGGGCGTTGTCGCCCTTGCGGTAGCCAACCTTCGTGATGCGGGTGTAGCCACCCTCACGCTCGGCAACGAGCGGCGCGATCTCGGTGAAGAGCTCGTGCACCGCACTCTTGTCGCGAATGATGGTCATCACGCGACGACGAGCGTGCAGATCGCCGCGCTTGGCGAAGGTGATCAGGCGCTCAGCGAGCGGACGAAGGCGCTTGGCCTTCGTCTCGGTCGTGGTGATGCGCTTGTGGGTGAACAGCGCCGTCGCGAGGTTCGCGAGAAGAAGGCGCTCGTGGGCGGGTCCGCCACCGAGGCGGGGGCCCTTCGTGGGCTGAGGCATGGTGTGTGTTCTTTCGTATCAGAGAAGAGAGGGCGAGCAGGAAGGAACGCGGGGCGTCCTAGCTCTCCTCGTCGTCGTAGCCGCCGTAGAAGTGAGCGCCGTCGAACCCGGGAACCGCGTCCTTGAGCGAGAGGCCCATCTCGACGAGCTTGTCCTTGACCTCGTCGACCGACTTCTGGCCGAAGTTGCGGATGTTCATCAGCTGCGTCTCAGAGAGCGCAACGAGCTCGCTGACCGTGTTGATGCCCTCGCGCTTGAGGCAGTTGTAGCTGCGCACCGAGAGGTCGAGGTCTTCGATCGGCATTGAGAGCTCGGTCGAGAGAACCGCGTCAACCGGCGCCGGGCCGATCTCGATACCCTCGGCCTGCGTGTTGAGCTCACGCGCGAGGCCGAACAGCTCAACCAGCGTGCGGCCAGCCGACGCGATCGCGTCGCGAGGGGTGATCGCAGGCTTCGACTCGACGTCGACAACGAGACGGTCGAAGTCGGTGCGCTCACCGGCACGCGTTGCTTCAACGCGGTAGGTCACCTTGAGCACGGGCGAGTAGATCGAGTCGACCGGAATCTGGCCGGCCTCGCTGAACTCGCTGCGGTTCTGCGTCGCGCTCACGTAGCCGCGGCCACGCTCGATCGTCAGTTCGAGTTCGAACTTCGCGCTGTCGTTGAGCGTCGCGATCACGAGCTCGGGGTTGTGAATCTCAACACCCGCCGGAGCCGAAATGTCGGCAGCCGTGACCTCGCCCGCGCCCTGCTTGCGCAAGTACGCCGTGATCGGCTCATCGTGCTCGCTCGAAACAACGAGGTTCTTGACGTTGAGGATGATCTCGGTGACGTCTTCTTTCACCCCAGCGATGGTGCTGAACTCGTGCAAGACGCCGTCAATGCGGATGCTCGTCACGGCAGCCCCGGGAATCGACGAGAGCAGCGTGCGGCGCAGTGAGTTGCCGAGGGTGTAGCCGAAACCGGGCTCCAGCGGCTCGATGATGAACCGGGACCGGAACTCGGAGACGTTCTCCTCGGTCAGCGTGGGACGTTGTGCGATGAGCACTGTTGATTCCTTTCGGCAAAGTGTCCGCCATATGACACTTGTGGCGCGACGAGTGGCTGGCTCGTCGAGTGTGTTGAGTTATTGAAGAGCGAGGGATGCCCGGCCGGCGTGCGCCTCTCGGCGCACACCGCCGCAATTCCCGTGACTAGCGCCAGGGGAATCGCCACTGGGCTAGACGCGACGACGCTTGGGCGGGCGGCAGCCGTTGTGCGCCTGGGGCGTCACATCGCTGATCGAGCCGACCTCGAGCCCAGCGGCCTGCAGCGAGCGGATCGCCGTCTCACGACCCGAGCCCGGGCCCTTGACGAAGACGTCAACCTTCTTCATGCCGTGCTCTTGCGCCTGACGCGCGGCCGACTCTGCGGCGAGCTGAGCGGCGAACGGGGTCGACTTGCGCGAGCCCTTGAAACCAACCTGGCCCGACGAGGCCCAGCTGATCACAGCGCCGGTCGGGTCGGTGATCGACACGATCGTGTTGTTGAAGGTCGACTTGATGTGAGCCTGCCCAACGGCGATGCTCTTCTTTTCTTTGCGGCGGGGCTTACGCGCGGCCGACTTGGGTGCTGCCATGGTCTTCTCCTAAACCTGTGGATTACGCGGGTCGCGGCGGGGCCGGACTAACGCGCCTTCTTCTTGCCGGCGACGGTGCGCTTCGGGCCCTTGCGGGTGCGCGCGTTGGTCTTGGTGCGCTGACCGCGCACGGGCAGACCGCGACGGTGGCGGATGCCCTCGTACGAGCCGATCTCGACCTTGCGGCGGATGTCGGCGGCGACCTCACGGCGGAGGTCACCCTCGACCTTGTAGGTGCCTTCGATGTGGTCGCGCAGAGCGACGAGCTGGTCGTCGGTCAGGTCCTTGACGCGCACGTTGGGGTCGATACCCGTGGCGACGAGGGTTTCGGTCGAACGGGTACGACCGACTCCATAGATGTAGGTGAGGGCAATCTCCACGCGCTTATCGCGCGGGATGTCCACTCCGGCAAGACGGGCCATGACGGCTCCTTCAGGTGGGTGAGAGGTGTGGAGCAGAACCGGTGCCAGGGCCTCCCGCCCTGGGTGTCCTCCGCATGAGCGGGATCTGGAACTGCCTGGAGTTCGTATTCAGTTGTGAGTTCGTGGGGAGGCTCTAAAGCCTTAGCCCTGGCGCTGCTTGTGCCGCGGGTTCTCGCAAATGACCATCACGTTGCCGTGGCGACGGATGACCTTGCACTTGTCGCAGATGGGCTTGACGCTGGGGTTGACCTTCATGGTGTTCTTCTCTCTCGCTGGCCTCGTGCGCCGGGTGGATCCCCGGGCCGTTCCTTATCCGGCGAAACGGTTACTTGTAGCGATATACGATGCGGCCACGGGTCAGGTCGTAGGGGCTCAGCTCTACGATCACGCGGTCTTCAGGAAGAATGCGGATGTAGTGCTGGCGCATCTTTCCCGAGATGTGGGCGAGCACCTTGTGGCCGTTGGTCAGCTCAACGCGAAACATCGCATTGGGCAGCGCTTCGACCACCGAGCCTTCAATCTCGATGACACCGTCTTTTTTGGCCATTGCCTCTTCGTCGCTAAAAGTGTGGTTTCTACCGGTCGTGCGGATGACGCGGTGCTGCTGCGAGAAATCCCCTCTGCACGGCGGGATCTCGGGAGACACGCCAAAGGCGTGCCAAAGGCACCAAAGGTCGAGCCTAGGTGATATGGATGCCCGAAGGCAAGTCGGTGCGCGAATCCGCGCACATCGACCGAACTACGCTGCGAAGACGATGCCCCGAGTTGCGAGTGCGGCCTCAATGCGATCGGTGACCTCAGCGACCTCGCCGATGCCATCGACCTTCGCCAGCAACCCGCGCTCGTCGTAGACACCAATGAGCGGTGCTGTCTGCTGCGCGTAGACCTCAAGCCGATGGCGCACCACGGCCTCATCGTCGTCAGAACGACCCTGTTCGAGCGCGCGCTTCTTGAGGCGTTCGACCACGACGTCAGGCTCGGCGACCAGTTCGACCACCGCATCCATCGATGCCCCGCCGGCCGCCAGCAGCTCGTCGAGAGCGCGAACCTGATCGATCGTTCGCGGGTAGCCGTCAAGTAAGAAGCCTGCCGTCGCATCGGGCTGCGAAAGTCGATCGGCGACGAGGTCGTTCGTGAGACTGTCGGGAACGTTGTCGCCCGCATCCATGTATGCCTTGGCCTTCAGACCCAGCTCAGTCTCGTTGCGCAAGTGCTCACGAAAAATGTCACCCGTCGAGATGGCCGGAATGCCCAGTGCGGTCGAGAGGCGGTGCGCCTGCGTGCCCTTGCCCGCGCCAGGCGGGCCGATCAGCAGCAGACGGGCACTCATCGCAGCAGGCCTTCGTAGTGGCGCTGCTGCAATTGGGCGTCGATCTGCTTGACGGTCTCAAGGCCCACACCAACGATGATCAGGATGCTCGCACCACCGAACGGGAAGTTCTGGTTGGCACCGATAGCCGCGAAGGCAATCAGCGGGATGAGCGCGATCAGACCGAGGTAGAGCGAGCCAGGCAGGGTAACCCGGGTGAGCACGTAGTCGAGGTACTCAGCCGTCGGACGACCCGCGCGAATGCCCGGGATGAAGCCGCCGTACTTCTTCATGTTGTCGGCGACCTCTTCAGGGTTGAAGGTGATCGCGACGTAGAAGTAGGTGAAGCCCACGATGAGGAAGAAGTACACGACCATGTAGATCGGGTTGTCGCCCGAGACCAGGTTGTTCTGAATCCAGACAACCCACTCCGGCGCCGTCTCGCCCGCCGCCGGCTGGTTGAACTGCGCAATGAGTGCCGGCAAGTAGAGCAACGACGAGGCGAAGATGACGGGCACCACGCCGGCCATGTTGACCTTGATCGGAATGTAGGTGTTGTTGCCACCATACGTGCGGCGGCCAACCATGCGCTTGGCGTACTGCACCGGAATGCGACGCTGCGACTGCTCGACGAACACCACACCGGCCATGACGAGCAAGCCAATGCCCAGCACGAGCACGAAGACCTCAGGGCCCTGCGACACGGCGATGGCACCGAGTGCCGAGGGGAACGTCGCGGCAATCGAGGTGAAGATCAGCAGCGACATGCCGTTGCCGATGCCGCGCTCGGTCACGAGCTCACCGAACCACATGATGAGACCAGTACCGGCGGTCATCGTGATGACCATGAGCAAGATGGCGTACCACGCGTCATTGGTGATGAGCTGGCTGCACTCGGGCACGCCGCTCGTGGTCGGGAACAGTGCACCAGCGCGCGCCACGGTGATGAGCGTGGTCGACTGCAGCACCGCGAGGGCGATCGTCATGTACCGCGTGTACTGCGTGAGCTTTGCCTGCCCCGCTTGACCCTCTTTGTGCAGGGTGTCGAAGTGAGGAATGACGACGCGCAACAGCTGGGTGATGATCGACGCCGTGATGTACGGCATGATGCCGAGCGCGAAGATCGAGAGCTGAAGCAGGGCGCCGCCACTGAACAGGTTGACGAGTTGGTAAAGACCCGTCGCACCTTGATTGCCGGCGAGGCACAACTGCACGTTCTGGAAATCGACGAAGGGCGCGGGAATAAACGATCCCAGGCGGAAGATAGCGACAATCCCGAGGGTAAAGCCGATCTTCCGGCGCAGGTCGGGCGTGCGGAAGATCCGCCCGATAGCTCTGAACACGAGGACCTCCCGTAGAAAAACCATGAGCACCCGACCGCCCGGCGGCGGCGGATGCTGTGGCCCGATTGGGCCGGACCCGCAGGGAAGGGTGGCCCCGAAGGGCCACCCATCACCTACTGAATCGAACCGCCGGCAGCGACGATCTTTTGCTCAGCCGAGCGCGAGACCTTGTCGACGGTCACATTGAGCTTAACCGCAATATCGCCATCACCGAGAACCTTGACCTTCTCGTTCTTGCGCACGGCGCCCTTCGCCACGAGGTCAGCGATGGTCACATCGCCGCCCTTGGGGTAGAGCTCGGCGAGAGCAGCAAGGTTGACGACCTGGTACTCGACCCGGAACGGGTTCGTGAAGCCGCGCAGCTTGGGCGCGCGCATCACCGAGTTCAGGTTGCCACCTTCGAAGCCGGGCTTGACCTGGTAGCGGGCCTTGGTTCCCTTGGTACCGCGGCCAGCCGTCTTGCCCTTCGAGCCTTCACCACGACCAACGCGCGTGCGGTCTTTCTTCGAACCGGCAGCGGGGCGCAGGTGGTGAACCTTGAGCACCTGCGGGCGCGCGACGTCAGCCGACGCGGCCTTCTTCGCGGGTGCCGACTTCGCGGCAGGAGCCTTGGCGGCAGGAGCCTTCTCGGCGGCAGCCTTGGCCGGAGCCTTCTCAGCTGCAGCCTTGGCCGGAGCCTTGTCAGCTGCTGCCTTGGCAGGGGCCTTCTCGGCCGCCGGGGCCTTCGCAGCAGCGGGTGCCTTGGCAGCCGCAGCCTTGGCCGGAGCCTTCGCCGCAGCCGCGGCGGGCGCCTTGGCAGCCGCAGCCGTCGTCTTCTTGGCCGGGGCCTTGGGGGCCGCGTCCTTCTTCTCTTCAGCCATTAGTCAATCTCCTCGACCGTCACGAGGTGAGCAACCGCACGCACGTAGCCACGGTTGGCCGGGGTGTCTTCGCGAACGACGACATCGCCGATGCGCTTGAGACCCAAGCTCCGCAGCGTGTCGCGCTGGTTCTGCTTCTCGCTAATGACGGACTTGATCTGGGTCACCTTGAGCTGCGCAGCCATCACGCACCAGCCTTTCCGGCGGCGGCCTCGGCCGCGAGGGCCTCGGCGCGCACGAGGCGCGCGGGAGCGACATCCTCGAACTCGAGTCCACGACGGGCGGCGACGGCACGCGGCTCTTCGAGCTGCTTGAGCGCTGCCACCGTCGCGTGGACGATGTTGATGGTGTTCGACGAGCCGAGCGACTTGCTCAGCACGTCGTGGATGCCCGCGCACTCAAGAACGGCGCGAACGGGACCACCCGCGATAACACCTGTACCGGCAGCGGCGGGGCGCAGGAGCACCACGCCAGCAGCGGCCTCACCCTGCACAGGGTGCGGGATCGTCGCAGCGACGCGAGGAACGCGGAAGAAGTTCTTCTTCGCCTCCTCGACGCCCTTCGAGATCGCGGTGGGAACCTCGCGAGCCTTGCCGTAGCCGACGCCGACCATGCCGTTGCCGTCACCGACGACCACGAGGGCGGTGAAGCTAAAGCGACGACCACCCTTCACGACCTTCGATACGCGGTTGATGGTGACGACACGCTCGAGGAACGGGCTCTTCTCCGTCTCGCGCTGACCGCGGTCGCGGTTGGGGTTGCGCTCGCGACCACCGCGACGCGCCTCGCGCGGCTCAGTGGTGGCGTCTGACGACGCAGCGGTCTCCACGGGGGCTTCAGACGCCACGGTCTGCTCCTTCTCGTTTTCGCTCACAGGTCCAGTCCACCCTCTCGAGCTCCTTCGGCGATCGCCGCGACGCGGCCCGCGTAGCGGTTACCACCGCGGTCGAACACGACGGCGCCGACGCCCGCCTTCTTGGCGCGCTCGGCGACGAGTTCGCCGACCTTGCGAGCCTTTGCGGTCTTGTCGCCCTCGAAGCCACGGAGGTCGCCCTCCATGGTCGAGGCGCTCGCCACGGTGTGACCCTTGGTGTCGTCAACGACCTGTACAAAGACGTGACGCGCCGAGCGCGTAACAACGAGACGCGGCCGCTCGGCCGTGCCCGTGATGCGCTTGCGCAGGCGGGTGTGACGGCGGCTCTTGGCGGCCGTCTTGCTCTTGCCTCTAGTTCCGAGACCCATGACTACTTCCCACTCTTTCCGGCCTTGCGGCGCACAACCTCGCCGGCGTACCGCACACCCTTGCCCTTGTACGGCTCGGGCTTGCGGATCTTGCGGATGTTCGCAGCGACTTCACCGACGGCTTGCTTGTCGATGCCACTGACGGTGAGCTTGTTGTTGCCCTCAACCGTGAAGGTGATACCCGCGGGCGGGTTCACCGTGACCGGGTGCGAGAAGCCGAGCGCGAACTCGACGCCGTCACCCTTGGCCTGCACGCGGTAACCGGTACCGACGACCTCGAGGCCCTTGGAGTAACCCTGGGTGACGCCGATGATCTGGTTCGCGATGAGCGTGCGAGTGAGCCCGTGCAGCGAGCGCGAAGCGCGCTCGTCGTCGGGGCGGGTCACAACAACCTGGTTGTCTTCAATGGCGACCTCAATGGGGCTCGCGACGTTCAACGCGAGCTCGCCCTTGGGGCCCTTGACGGTGACGGCCTGGCCGTCAATCTTCACCTCGACACCACCAGGGATGTCGATAGGCATGCGTCCGATACGTGACATGGCGGGTTACCACACGTAGGCGAGGACTTCCCCACCCACGCCCTTCTTCATCGCCTCGCGGTCGGTCAACAGACCCGAGGAAGTCGACAGGATCGCCACACCGAGCCCACCGAGCACGGTGGGGATTTCGGTCGACTTTGCGTACACGCGCAGACCCGGCTTTGACACGCGCTTGATTCCGGCGATCGACCGCTCGCGGTTCGGGCCGTACTTCAGCGACAGCGTCAAGGTGCTGCCGACGCGAGCGTCAGCAACAGCCCAGTCAGCGATGTAACCCTCGCGCTTGAGGATCTCGGCGATGTGCGTCTTCAGCTTCGAGCTGGGGAGCGACACCGAGTCGTGGAACGCCGAGTTGGCGTTCCGCAGTCTGGTCAGCAAGTCTGCGACCGGATCTGTCATCGTCATGATGAGTGTTTCCGTTTCTCGTCCGGTTTCGACGCCCGGTACACCGGGAGCCGACCTGGCCGATCGTGGTCCGAAGACCGGATGAAAGTGTTACTGGGCAGCGTCGGTCGAGCGGAAGGGGAAGCCCAGCTCGCGCAGCAAAGCGCGACCCTCGTCATCCGTCTTCGCCGTCGTGACGACAGTGATGTCGAAACCGCGAACGCGGTCGATCTTGTCCTGGTCGATCTCGTGGAACACGCTCTGTTCTTGGAGGCCGAAGGTGTAGTTGCCGTTGCCGTCAAACTGCGTGGCGCTCAGGCCACGGAAGTCACGGATACGCGGCAGCGCGAGCGTGATGAGACGGTCCATGAACTCCCAGGCGCGGTCGCCACGGAGCGTCACGTGAGCACCAATCGGCATGCCCTCGCGCAGCTTGAACTGAGCAATCGACTTACGCGCCTTGGTGACCTGGGGCTTCTGCCCCGTGATCGCGGTGAGGTCTTTGATGGCGCCGTCGATGACCTTCGAGTCACGAGCGGCCTCACCAACACCAGTGTTCACAACGATCTTCACGAGAGCGGGAACCTGGTGCGGGTTGGTGTACCCGAACTGCTCAGTGAGGGTCTTCGTGATCTCTGCGCGGTACTTCTGCTTGAGGCGCGGCTGGACCTTGTTCGCCAAGGCAGCGCCAGCCGGCGCGGCAGTTTCGGTTGACATTAGAGCTTCTCACCTGACTTCTTGGCGTACCGCACGCGGACGGTCTTCTTGACGCCGTTCTTTTCGACGACCTCTTCGCGGAAACCCACGCGGGTCGGCTTCTTGGACTTCGGGTCGACGAGAGCCACGTTCGAGATGTGGATCGGCGCTTCTTGGGTTTCGATGCCACCCGTCTTGGTGCCACGCTGCGTCTGACCGACGCGAACGTGCTTGGTGACGTAGTTGACGCCCTCGACGATCACGCGGTTCTTCTCCGCGATGACCTCGATCACGCGACCCTGCTTGCCGCGGTCGCCGCCGCGCTCTTGCGTGGCGCCGCTGATCACCTGGACGAGATCGCCCTTCTTGATCTTGGCCATGGTTACAGCACCTCCGGGGCGAGCGAGACGATCTTCATGAACTTCTTGTCGCGAAGCTCACGGCCAACCGGACCGAAGATGCGGGTACCGCGAGGGTCTCCGTCGTTCTTCAGAATCACGGCAGCGTTCTCGTCGAACTTGATGTACGAGCCATCGGCACGACGCGTCTGCTTGACGGTGCGCACGATGACCGCCTTGACGACATCACCCTTCTTGACGTTGCCGCCGGGGATCGCGTCTTTGACGGTGGCGACAATGATGTCGCCCAGACCCGCGTAGCGGCGGCCGGAGCCACCGAGAACGCGAATCGTCAGGAGTTCTTTGGCGCCCGTGTTGTCGGCCACCTTGACTCTGGATTCTTGCTGAAGCATTTCTTACTCCTAGTGGGCAAGCAGGCGAGGCCTACTTGGCCTTCTCGAGAATCTCGACGAGGCGCCAGCGCTTCGTAGCGGACAGGGGACGGGTCTCAGAGATGAGCACCAGGTCGCCGATGCCGGCGGTGTTGAGCTCGTCGTGCGCCTTGACTTTCGAGGTACGGCGAATGACCTTGCCGTACAGCGGGTGCTTCACGCGGTCTTCGACCTCGACGACGATGGTCTTCTCCATCTTGTCGCTCGTCACATAGCCGCGACGAACCTTGCGGTAGCCGCGTGCGGCCTCGTCACGAACATCGTGCGCCGCCGACTCGTGGCCGGCAGAGGCCTTCTTCTCGGTGGTCGCCATCAGTTCTTCTCCTCAGTCTTGTCCGACGTCGCGGGCTCGGCGTCAGCGGCAGCCTCGGCCGGAGCCTCGGTCTTCGCCTTCGCGGCCTTCTTCGCGGGCTTCTCCGGAACCTCGATGGGTGCCGGGGTGGCCCGCAAGCCGAGCTCGCGCTCGCGAATAATCGTGTAGATGCGCGCGATGTCGCGCTTCACCGCACGAAGTCGGCCGTGGCTCTCAAGCTGGCCGGTCGCGGCCTGGAAGCGCAGGTTGAACAGCTCTTCCTTGGCCTTCTTCAGCTCATCGACGAGTCGCTCGTCTTCAAACGTGTCGAGCTCGACAGGTGCCAGCTCTTTCGATCCGATCGCCATTACGCGTCGCCTCCCTCGCGCTTGATGATGCGTGCCTTGAGGGGCAGCTTGTGAATGGCACGGGTCATGGCCTCACGAGCAAGCTGCTCGTTGACGCCAGCAACCTCGAAGAGGACGCGACCCGGCTTGACGTTCGCGACCCACCACTCGGGCGAGCCCTTACCCGAACCCATGCGGGTTTCAGCGGGCTTCTTGGTGAGCGGGCGGTCGGGGTAGATGTTGATCCACACCTTTCCACCACGCTTGATGTGACGCGTCATGGCGATACGAGCAGACTCGATCTGACGGTTCGTGACATACGCGGGCGTGAGGGCCTGGATGCCGAACTCGCCGAACGTCACCTCGGTGCCACCGGTCGCGTGTCCACTCCGCTTGGGGTGGTGCTGCTTGCGGTACTTGACCTTGCGGGGAATCAGCATTGTTCTTAGCCTTCCGCTCCGGCCGCGACGGGAGCCGCGGTGGCGGCCGAACGGCCACCCTCACGACGAGGACCGCGGTCCGAATCACGACGCTCGGGGCGCGACGACTTCTGGGTCGCCTGCTCGCGAGCAAGTTCTTTATTGGTGATGTCGCCCTTGTAGATCCAGACCTTCACGCCGATACGGCCGAAGGTGGTCTTGGCCTCGTAGAAGCCGTAGTCGATGTTCGCGCGCAGCGTGTGCAGCGGCACACGGCCTTCGCGGTAGAACTCCGACCGGCTCATCTCAGCGCCACCAAGGCGGCCCGAGACCTGGATGCGAACACCCTTGACGGTTCCGGTGCGCTGCGCGCCCTGCAGACCCTTGCGCATTGCGCGGCGGAATGCCACGCGAGCGCTGAGCTGCTCGGCGATGCCCTGCGCAACCAGCTGAGCCTCAGCCTCGGGGTTCTTGACCTCGAGGATGTTGAGCTGAATCTGCTTGGCGGTGAGCTTCTCGAGGTCGGCACGAATGCGCTCGGCCTCGGCGCCACGACGACCAATCACAATGCCCGGGCGGGCGGTGTGGATGTCGACGCGAACGCGGTCACGCGTGCGCTCGATCTCGATGCGGGCAACGCCGGCGCGGTCGAGGCTCTTGGTGAGCATCGCGCGAATCTTGACGTCTTCGGCAACGTAGTCCGAGTACCGCTGGCCGGGCTTGGTCGAGTCGGAGAACCAGCGCGACACGTGGTCGGTCGTGATTCCGAGACGGAAACCGTACGGGTTGACTTTCTGGCCCATGACTACTTGCTCGCCTTCTTCTTGCCGGTGCTCGAACCCGTGGCGACCAGCTCGTCCGGCGTGGCGAGCACGACGGTGATGTGGCTGGTGCGCTTGAGGATGCGGAACGCACGACCCTGGGCACGCGGCTGGAACCGCTTGAGGGTGGCGCCCTCGTCGACGAACGCGCGAGACACGTACAGGTCTTGCTCGTCGAGGAAGGTGTTCGCAGCATCCGCCTTCACACGTGCATTGGCAATGGCCGCAGCGACGAGCTTGTAGACGGGCTCGCTCGCACCCTGGGGCGCGAACTTCAGGATGGCAAGGGCCTCGAGGGCTTGCTTGCCGCGGATCAGGTCGACGACGCGACGAGCCTTCTGAGGCGTCACGCGGATGTGTCGCACGCGGGCGATCGACTCCACCATGTCAGTACTCCTCTTCACGCCGCCGGGTTACCGGCGACGACCCTTCTTGTCGTCCTTCTCGTGGCCGCGGAAGGTGCGGGTCGGCGCAAACTCGCCGAGCTTGTGGCCCACCATGGTTTCGGTCACGAACACGGGAATGTGCTTGCGGCCGTCGTGCACAGCGATGGTGTGTCCGAGCATGGCGGGCACGATCATCGACCGGCGCGACCAGGTCTTGATGACGTTCTTGGTGCTGGCCTCGTTCTGGGCGAACACCTTGCGGAGCAGGTGGTCGTCGACGAACGGACCCTTTTTGAGACTGCGAGGCATTGTTCTCGACTCCTACTAGCGCTTCTTGCCAACGTTGCGGCGACGGACGATGAGCTTGTCGCTCTCTTTCTTGCGACCACGCGTGCGGCCCTCAGACTGGCCCCACGGGCTGACCGGGTGACGACCACCACTGGTCTTGCCCTCACCACCACCGTGCGGGTGGTCGATCGGGTTCATCGCGACACCACGCACCGTCGGGCGAACGCCCTTCCAGCGCATACGGCCGGCCTTACCCCAGTTGATGTTCGACTGCTCGGCGTTGCCGACCTCGCCGACGGTCGCGCGGCAGCGCGCGTCAACGTTGCGGATCTCACCCGAGGGCAGACGCAGCTGGGCGTAGGGGCCGTCTTTCGCGACGAGGCGAACCGACGCGCCGGCCGAACGCGCCATCTTTGCGCCGCCACCGGGGCGAAGCTCAATGGCGTGGATGACCGTACCCACGGGGATGTTGCGCAACGGCAGGTTGTTGCCGGGCTTGATGTCAGCCGACGGACCCGACTCGACGATGTCGCCCTGCGCGAGCTTGTTGGGGGCCAAGATGTAGCGCTTGGTGCCGTCAACAAAGTGCAGGAGCGCGATGCGCGCCGTGCGGTTGGGGTCGTACTCGATGTGCGCGACCTTGGCGTTCACGCCGTCTTTGTCATTGCGACGGAAGTCGATGACGCGGTACTGACGCTTGTGGCCACCGCCGATGTGGCGGGTGGTGATGCGACCCGAGTTGTTGCGACCACCCGTCTTGGGCAGCGGACGGAGGAGCGACTTCTCGGGAGTCGAGCGCGTGATCTCACTGAAGTCAGAGACCGACGAACCGCGACGACCGGGAGTCGTGGGCTTGTACTTGCGAATAGCCATTGTCGTTGTTCCTTCGTGCCTAGCCGACGGCCGTGAAGATGTCGATGGAGCCCGACTTCAGGGTGACAATCGCGCGCTTGGTGTCTTTGCGCTTGCCGGTGCCGAAGCGGGTGCGGCGGGTCTTGCCCGTGCGGTTCAGCGTGTTCACCGTGGCGACCTTGACCGAGAAGATCTTCTCGATAGCGAGTTTGATCTCGGTCTTGTTCGCGCGCGGGTCAACGAGGAACGTGTACTTGCCGTCATCGATGAGCGCGTAGCTCTTTTCGCTCACGACGGGCGCGATGATGATGTCGCGCGGGTCTTTGTTTTGAGCGACAGCGTGGATGCTCATGCGCCGGCCTCTTCTTTCTTCGTCTTCGCGGCCACGAAAGCGCTGTAGGCACCCTTCGTGAACACGACATCGTCGCTGACCAGAACGTCGTAGGCGTTGAGCTGGTCGGGGCTGATCACGTGCAGGTTCTTGAGGTTGCGCACGCTCTTGCGGTTGAGCTCGTCGTCGCGCTCGATCACGACGAGAACCTTGCGGCCCGTCGTGAGCTGAGCGAGAACGGCGGCTGCGGCCTTGGTCGACGGCACGTCAGAGCCGAAGCCCTCAACGACGTGCAGACGCTCGCCCCGAGCGCGGTCGCTCAGCGCACCCAGCAGGGCGGCGGCGATCATCTTCTTGGGGGTGCGCTGCGCGTAGTTGCGCGGGGTCGGACCGTGCACGATGCCACCGCCGCGGTGCTCGGGAGCACGCACAGAGCCCTGGCGGCTGCGGCCGGTGCCCTTCTGCTTGAACGGCTTGACACCCGAGCCCGAGACCTCGCCGCGACCCTTGGTCGAGTGAGTGCCCTGGCGGGCGGCCGCAAGCTGGGCCACAACGACCTGGTGCAGCAGCGGAACGTTGGTGGAGACGTCGAAGACGGCGGCGGGCAGGTCGACCGAACCGGTCTTCTTGCCGGCGGCGTCGATTACGTCGAGCGTGGTTGCCATGGCGATTACGCTCCCTTCACGGCGTTGCGAACGAAAACGAGACGGCCACGAGCACCGGGAACCGCGCCCTTGATGAGCAGCAGACCCTTCTCGAGGTCGACGGAGTGGACAAGCAGGTTCATGACCGTCACGCGGTCGCCACCCATACGGCCCGCCATGCGCATGCCCTTGAAGACGCGGCTGGGGGTCGACGAAGCGCCGATCGAGCCGGGCTTGCGGTGGTTGCGGTGCGAACCGTGCGAGGCCGAAACACCCTTGAAGTTGTGGCGCTTCATGACACCCGCGAAGCCCTTGCCCTTGCTCGTGCCGACGACGTCGACGAGCTGGCCCGCCTCGAAGATGTCGACAGCAAGCAACTGGCCGGGCGTGTACTGCGCGGCGTCAGCCGTGCGTACCTCGGTGAGGTGACGGCGCGGCGTGCTGCCGGCCTTCTCGAAGTGGCCGCTGAGCGGCTTGGTGACCTTGCGCGGGTCGATGGCGCCGTAGGCGATCTGAACGGCCGAGTAGCCGTCGACCTCAGGGGTGCGCACCTGCGTCACCACGTTGGGCGAAATCTCTACGACGGTGACGGGAACGAGCTTGTTGTTCGCGTCCCACACCTGCGTCATGCCGAGCTTCGTGCCCAGCAGACCCTTGGTCGTCTTGGTTGCAGACATGTCGGGGTTCCTTAGAGCTTGATCTCGATGTTGACGTCGGCGGGCAGGTCGAGGCGCATGAGCGAGTCGACCGCCTTCGGCGTCGGATCGATGATGTCGATGAGACGCTTGTGCGTGCGCTTTTCGAAGTGCTCGCGGCTGTCTTTGTACTTGTGGGGCGACCGGATGACGGCAATGACGTTCTTCTCCGTCGGCAGCGGCACGGGGCCAACCACAGTGGCGCCAGCACGGGTAACCGTGTCGACGATCTTGCGCGCCGATGCGTCGAGACCTGCGTGGTCATACGACTTAAGTCGGATGCGGATCTTCTGTCCCGCCATGCTCAACTCTCTTCCTTCTTGGACGTGATGCACCCATCAGGGCACACCTCACGCGGAGCGCAATCGCTGTCGCACCACTGTTCTTCTGTCAAACGAACGGCGCTGACTCAACGGCACCGACCGACCCCCGCGCTCGGGCGTGTCGCCCTGGTGGGAAACACACACGAACAGGCACAGGGATACCCCTGTGCTGATCGGAGTGGGTTTAAGCTGTGTTCTTCTGCCTGCGGCCTAGGCTCATCGCGACCTTCACGACCCCTCGCGAGAGATGTTGTGCGGTGCTCGTCCTATGCACTGCCTGGCAGTGAGCCGCGCTAAAGCACGGCGTGTGGAACTAGAAGAGTCTGCCACACGGCCCACACGCGTGCAACCCGGGCGTGTCGCGCAGGCCGCGACACGCCGCAGAACCCGAAAACTGCTCTACGAGGGGCTGTTTTCAGCCTCGGCAGGGGCCGATTGGGCGGGTTTCGGCCGCAGAATGACGAGGTTGACCAGCAGAATCGCCGTGATACCGGCCACGAGCAGGGTCACGCTCGCTGCTCCGGCGATGACGAGCACGAGCATCCCCCACGAATCGGCTCCTCCGCCGTTCACTGCGACCGTCACGAGCGTCAGGAGCGCCACGTTGATGACAATCGCGATAACGAGCGCCACGAGGTGGGCAACGATGCGAGCGCGGCGCGGTCGGCGACGTAGCGCGATGCTGCCGATCGTGACGAACACAACGAACAGGCCGATTGCGATGCCCAGAAGGCCAAACATCAGGCGTGGAGCCTGATCAACGAACGCAGCGAGCGGATCCACCGCCTCGGCGAGTGAGATCACCCCGAGAATGAGCCACGCGATTGCGACGGTGATGACGACAATGAGCACAATCTCGAGCGCGATGCGGCGGGCCATGTGCGACCTTCTTCCCGTGGGGTGAATCAGTGTCGCGAGCCTAGCGGGCCTGCCGTAGGTGAGCGATGTCGACTCCGCCAACGACCACGGTGCGCACGAGCGGCACCCCGGGACGATACGCGAGATAGCGATAGTCAGGCGCATCGAGGATGACCGCGTCTCCCCGCGCGCCCACCCCCAGGTGCCCCACATCGGTGCGACGCAACGCTCGCGCGCCGCCTCGAGTGGCCGCGGCGAGCGCTTCGAGCGGAGTCATGCCGAGCTCGCGCACCGCGAGCGCCACGGCCAGCGGCACGCTGCTCGAGTAGTTCGAGCCCGGGTTGCAGTCGCTCGCGATGGCGATGGCGACTCCCGCGTCGAGCAAGCGACGGGCGTCGAGGTAGGGCTGTTTCGTCGAGAACTCGACGAGCGGCAGAAGGGTTGCCACCGTGCCCGCGCCCCCGCGCGCACTCTCGGCGAGAGCAGCGATGTCGGCGTCGGTGAGGTGCGTGCAGTGGTCGACACTCGCGGCGTCGAGCTCGACCGCGAGAGCGACTCCGCCGTCGGCCTCGAGCTGCCCGGCGTGCACGCGCAGGCCGAGCCCCGCATCCCGACCTGCGGTGAGAATGCGCCGGGCCTCGTCGACCGTGAAGGCACCCGAGTCGATGAACACGTCGACCCAGCGGGCGTGCGGAGCGCAGGCAGCGAGCATGTCGCCGCACACGAGGTCGACGTACGCCCCGCGGTCGTGAGCGAACTCGGCCGGTACGACGTGGGCGCCCAAGAACGTCGTCTCGTCGGTGACCTCGCGCGCGAGGCGGAGTGCGCGCTCTTCGTCGGCGAGGCTGAGCCCGTATCCGCTCTTGATCTCGAGCGTCGTGGTGCCCTGGGCTCGCGATTGGGCAACGAGGTGCGCGAGTCGCGCGCGGAGGTCGTCGTCGCTGGCGGCGCGCGTTGCGGCCACGGTCGTGCGAATGCCACCCGCGGTATAGGGGCGGCCAGTCATGCGCGCTTCGAACTCCGCCACGCGATCGCCCGCGAAGACCAGGTGGCTGTGGCTGTCAACGAAGCCGGGAATGACCGCGGCGCCGTCGGCGTCGATGCGCGTGTCGGCGGCGGGAGCGTTCGCAGCGTCGCCCACCCACGGGACGAGGCCCTCGTCGATCACGAGCGCAGCGTCGGTGCGAATCGGCCGGTCAGGGTCGGCCGGATCGAACGTGACGAGTTGCCCGATGTTGGTGATGACGCAGCTCATGCGCTCTCCCCCGCGGTACGGCTCGCGAGACCGGCCAGTGCCTCGAGCACGCACAACGCGGCTAGCCGAATCGTGCGCTGATCAGGAGTATCGCGCATCGCGTCGAGTTCGGTGAGGTCAATGCTCGTGACGGCCGGATGCGCTCCCGCAAGCCGCGCGGCGGTACGCAGTTCGATCGCGCTCACGCCGCCGGGCACGCTCGCCGGGCAGCCGGGCGCCACGCTGCGGTCGCACACATCGAGGTCGAGGTCGACGTGCACGGGGCCGCCCGCCGACGCCGCACGGTCGAGCGCCGCGGTCATGGCGGATTCGATCGGGGTGCTCAGCAGCTCGGCCCGGGTGACGACGGTGATGCCGTGCTCGTGCGCCCGCGCGCGATAGGCACGTGAGTTCGCGAGCGGGTCGATGCCCAGCTGGCTCACGCGCGCGCCCGCGAGGCCGGCCTCGATCAGCCGGCGCACGGGCGAGCCGTTGGTGACGCCATCGCGCAGGTCGTGGTGCGCATCGAGTGTCACGAGTCCGGCGGTGCTGACTGCCGCGCCCCATGAGCCGAGGGCCGCTGGCACTGTCGCGGCGTTGTCGCCGCCGAGCACGATCACGAGAGCTGCCGTGCTCGTGAGTTCGGCAACGCGCGCCGTCGCGGCTGCCTCACCGGCGCCGTCGGGCTCGGGCACATCGCCCGCGTCGAGCACGGTCAGCTCTGAGCCGTCGGGCCGAGTGAGGGAGTCGGCCGAGTAGTAGCGGAGGGCATCCCGAATCGCCGCGGGCGTCGTGTGCGCTTGCCCCGGCGAGAGCGCGGTGCGCCACGTCGGGATGCCCACCACCACCGCATCCGCGCGCGAACCCGGCGCCCACGCAGGCCAGTCGCCCGCGCGCGGCCACAGCGGGTCGTGGCTCAGCACGATCAGCCCTGCTCGCGCATCGGAATGCGCACGCCGAGGTCGGCCACGATCTGCTCGCCCTCGGTGTAGCCCGCGTCGATGTGGCGAATGACGCCCATGCCGGGGTCGTTCGTGAGCACGCGCTGCACCTTCTGGCCGGCGAGCGCCGTGCCATCGGCAACGACGACCTGCCCGGCGTGGATCGAACGGCCGATGCCGACTCCCCCGCCGTGGTGAATCGACACCCATGTCGCACCGCTCGCCGTGTTGACGAGCGCGTTGAGCAGGGGCCAGTCAGCGATCGCGTCGCTGCCGTCTTTCATCGACTCAGTCTCGCGGTACGGGCTCGCGACCGAGCCGGAGTCGAGGTGGTCGCGGCCGATGGCGACAGGAGCACTGAGCTCGCCCGACGCCACCATGTCGTTGAAGCGCTCGCCCGCCTTGTCACGCTCGCCATAACCAAGCCAGCAAATGCGAGCCGGCAGGCCCTGGTAGTGCACGCGCTCTTGCGCCATGGGAATCCAGCGCTGCAGGCTCTCGTTCTCGGGGAACATCTCGAGCACAGCCTTGTCGGTCGCGGCAATGTCGGCGGGGTCACCGCTCAGCGCGGCCCATCGGAACGGGCCCTTGCCCTGGGCGAAGAGCGGGCGGATGTAGGCGGGCACGAAGCCCGGGAAGCTGAACGCGTCGGCGTAGCCGGCAGCGCGAGCCTCAGTGCGGATGTTGTTGCCGTAGTCGAAGACCTCGGCACCCGCGCGCTGGAACCCGACCATGGCCTCGACCTGCAGGGCCATCGAGGCTCGGGCCGCGGCCGCGAAGCCGATGGGGTCGCGCTCGCGCGCCGCGTGCCACTCGTCGACCGTGTGCTCGATGGGCAAGTAGGCGAGCGGATCGTGCGCACTCGTCTGGTCGGTGACGATGTCGATCGGGGCGCCCATCGCGAGCAACCGCGGAAAGACCTCGGCCGCGTTGCCGAGCACGCCGATCGAGAGACCGCGGCGGGCATCCCGAGCATCGATTGCCAGCTCGAGAGCGTGCTCGAGCGAGTTGGCCTGAACGTCGAGGTAGCGGTGCTCAACGCGGCGAGCGATTCGGCTGGGGTCGACGTCGACGCAGATCGCGACGCCGTCGTTCATCGTCACGGCGAGCGGCTGCGCGCCACCCATGCCGCCGAGTCCGCCCGTGAGGGTGATGGTGCCCGCGAGCGTGCCCCCGAACTTCTGGGTCGCGACGGCGGCGAAGGTTTCGAAGGTGCCCTGCAGAATGCCTTGCGTGCCGATGTAGATCCACGAGCCGGCGGTCATTTGGCCGTACATCGTGAGGCCGAGCGCCTCGAGGCGACGGAACTCATCCCAGTTGGCCCAGTCGCCCACGAGGTTCGAGTTGGCGAGCAGCACGCGCGGCGCCCACTCGTGCGTTTGCATGACGCCGACCGGTCGACCCGATTGCACGAGCATCGTCTCGTCGCCCTTGAGCGTGGCGAGCGTGCGCGTGAGCGCGTCAAAGCTCGCCCAGTCGCGCGCGGCCTTGCCCGTGCCGCCGTAGACGACGAGCTCGTCGGGGTGCTCGGCCACCTCGGGGTCGAGGTTGTTCTGCAGCATGCGCAGGGCGCCCTCTTGCTGCCAGCCGAGCGTGTGCAGCTGGGTTCCGCGGTGGGCGCGAACGGGTCGGGGGCCGGATGCTGCGCTCATGCTCGTCGCGTCGATGAGGGTCATGGCTGTTCTCCTGTCGTCAGGTCTAGCGAATCTCAGTGACCGCGCGCGCGGCGGCCAGTAGCGTTCCGTCGTGCGTGAGCCGCACGGCGTGTTCGATTTCGGGGGCGAGGTAGCGGTCGGGGCCGGGGCCGGGCACGTGTTCGCGCAAGGCCACGACAACGGCCGCGGTCGCGGCCGCCGGGGCGATGCCGCGCAAGTCGAGCCCGCGCGCGGCCGTGAGCAGCTCGATCGCGACGACCCTCGTCAGCCCGTCGATCGAGCGCCGCAGTTTGCGGGCTGCCGACCACCCCATCGCTACGTGGTCTTCTTGCATCGCGCTCGACGGAATCGAGTCGACGCTCGCGGGCACCGCGAGTCGCTTGAGCTCACTCACGATGCCGGCCTGCGTGTATTGCGCGATCATGTGGCCCGAGTCGACTCCGGGGTCGTGCGCGAGAAACGGCGGCAGGCCTTGGTTGCGGCTCGCGTCGAGGAAGCGGTCGGTGCGGCGCTCGCTCATGCTCGCGAGGTCGGCCACGGCGATCGCGAGAAAGTCGAGAACGTAGCCGATGGGGGCCCCGTGGAACGAGCCGTTCGAGACCACGCGGCCGTCGAGCGTGACGACGGGGTTGTCGACCGAGCTCGCCAACTCGCGGTTGGCGACCGACGCCGCGTGCGCCATCGTGTCGCGCACGGCGCCGTGCACCTGCGGCGCGCAGCGCAGCGAGTACGCGTCTTGCACGCGCTGGCAGTCGTCGTGTCCGTCGGTGACCGTGCGGTGGCTCGCAACGATCGGCGAGCCACTGAGCACGCGGCGCAGGTTTCCGGCGCTGGTCGCGATGCCCGGGTGGGGGCGCAAGCTTTGCAGATCCTCAGCGAACGGGCGATCGGTGCCGAGCAGTGCCTCGACGCTCATCGCCGCGGCGAGGTCGGCCGTGGCCACGAGACGGTCGAGATCAGTCAGGGCGAGAGCGAGCATCCCGAGCATGCCGTCGGTTCCATTGATGAGAGCGAGGCCCTCTTTCTCGCGAAGCTCAACCGGCTCGATGCCGGCGGCGGCAAGCGCCTGCGCCGCGGGCATGAGGTCGCCGCTCGCGTCGCGCACGGTGCCTTCGCCCATGATCGCGAGCGCGCAGTGCGCGAGGGGGGCGAGGTCGCCCGAGCAGCCGAGGCTGCCGTACTCGCCGACGATCGGAGTGAGCCCTGCATTGAGCACGGCCGCATAGGTCTCGGCGACGATCGGACGCGCGCCCGTGCGCGCCGTCGTGAGGGTCTGCAGGCGCAGCAGCATCGTGCCGCGCACGACCTCGCGCTCGACCTCGGGGCCACTGCTCGCGGCGTGCGAGCGCACGAGCGAGCGCTGCAGCTCGGCGCGCTTGGCCGGTGGAATGTGGGTCGTCGCGAGCGCGCCAAACCCCGTCGAGACGCCGTAGTGCGGTTCGACATCGTCGGCGAGGCCGTCGATGATCGCGCGCGTCGAGGCCATTGCGCCGAGCGCATCGGGGTCGATCACCACGCGCGCGTCGTGCCGCGCAACGGCGACGACCTCGTCGATCGTGAGGGGGCGAGTGCCGAGCGTGATCTGCATGACCCTAGTGAACGCGTCGCTCGCCTCGACCGCATCGGCCCGTCACGATAATCTGTCTGAAATCACAGACAAGGGGGTGGATGCGCGTGCCCGACGTCCCCGCCGCCCGCGCCGCCCTGCGCATCGTCACGCACCTCGCGCACCACAATGACCCGGTGCCCGCCTCGACCCTCGCGCGCGAGTTGGAGCTGCCGCGGTCAACCGTCTACCAATTGCTGCGCGTGCTGCAAGACGAGGGCTTCGTCGTGCACTACCCGGAGGCGCGTGCCTACGGCTTGGGAGCTCTCGTCGCTGAGATCGGCGGCTCGGTGTTGAGTGCTAGCCGACTCGCGCGGCTCGGCGGGCCCCTGCTCGAGCGCCTCGTGCGCGCGGCCCCCGTTCCGGTCGTCGCGCAGTTGGCCGTGCTCGCGGGCAGCGACGTCTCGTATGTCGGCCAAACCTCGGCGCCGCGCGCACCGACGACCGTCGTGCGCGTGGGCGTTCGCCTGCCCGCCCACCTCACGGCCACGGGCCGCGCGATGCTCGCCGCACTGCCCCCGGCGCAAGTGCGCGCGCTCTTCCCCCATCGCGATTCGCTCATCACGCGCCGCGGGGTCGGGCCGCGCACCTTGCCCGAACTCGACCGCATTCTCGCCAACGCCCGCGAGGTCGGCGTCGCAAGTGAAGACGGCGACATCACGGCGGGCTACGCCTCGGTCGCGGCCACCGGCATCGATCGCACGGGCTACCCGGCCGCCGCGCTCGGGCTCACCTATCGCGCCGAAGCAGTCAGCGCCGACCAGGTAACTTCCCTGGCCGGCGCTGTGCGTGATGCGGCAGCTGCCCTTACGGCGCGGCTGCAGGGTCGGTCGTAGCCGCCGGAGCCTCGGGCTCGTCGCCGTCGAAGCGGTCTTTGATGTCTTCAGCAGCGGCCTTGGCCTTCTCGGCCGCGTCGCCCGCGAACTCCTTTACGTCGCCCGCGAACTCCTTTGCGTTCTCAGCAACGTCTCCCGCGAACTCTTTGGCGTTATCGGCCACGTCTCCCGCGACATCCTTCGCCTTGTCGGCAACGTCGCCCGCGATGTCTTTGGCCTTGTCGACGATGTCTTCGATACCCACGCTTGGTCCTTCCTGACGGTCGGGAGCATCCCGACGCTCGCCCCATTGTGGCGAATTGTGAGCAATTGCAGAAGGGGTCGTTCGCGACACCCAGCAACAGCGAAGCGGGGCCGCACCCGAAGGTGCGACCCCGCTTGACAGTGAGTCAGAAGACTACTTGAGGATCTTCGTGACCGTGCCGGCGCCAACGGTGCGGCCACCCTCACGGATGGCGAAGCCGAGGCCCTCTTCCATGGCGATGGGCTGGATCAGCTCAACGACCATGTCGGTGGTGTCGCCGGGCATGACCATCTCGGTGCCCTCGGGCAGCGAGATGACGCCGGTGACGTCGGTGGTGCGGAAGTAGAACTGCGGACGGTAGTTCGTGTAGAACGGGTTGTGACGGCCACCCTCGTCCTTCGAGAGGATGTACGCGGTGCCCTCGAAGTTCGTGTGCGGCATGACCGAACCCGGCTTGACGACAACCTGGCCGCGCTCGACGTCTTCGCGCTTGGTGCCGCGAAGGAGCAGACCACAGTTCTCGCCGGCCCAGGCCTCGTCGAGCTGCTTGTGGAACATCTCGATACCCGTGACGATCGTCTTCTGCGTCGGGCGGATGCCGACGATCTCGACCTCGGAGTTGATCGCGAGGGTGCCGCGCTCGGCGCGACCCGTCACAACCGTGCCACGGCCGGTGATGGTGAAGACGTCTTCGATGGGCATGAGGAACGGCTTGTCCTTGTCGCGCACCGGGTCGGGCACCGAAGCGTCAACCGCGTCCATCAGGTCGAGGATGGACTGCGTCCACTTCTCGTCACCCTCGAGAGCCTTGAGGCCCGAGACGCGCACAACGGGAGCGTTGTCGCCGTCGAAGCCCTGGCTCGAGAGCAGCTCGCGAACCTCGATCTCGACGAGCTCGAGGATCTCTTCGTCGTCGACCATGTCGCTCTTGTTGAGGGCGACGAGCAGGTAGGGCACGCCGACCTGCTTGGCGAGGAGCACGTGCTCACGCGTCTGAGCCATCGGGCCGTCGGTCGCCGCAACCACGAGGATCGCGCCGTCCATCTGAGCAGCACCGGTGATCATGTTCTTGATGTAGTCAGCGTGGCCCGGGGCGTCGACGTGCGCGTAGTGGCGCTTCGGCGTCTCGTACTCAACGTGCGAGATGTTGATGGTGATACCGCGCTGACGCTCTTCGGGAGCCGAGTCGATCGACGCGAAGTCGCGCTGAACGTTGGTCGCCGAAGGGAACTTGTCGGCAAGCACCTTCGAGATGGCAGCGGTGAGCGTGGTCTTGCCGTGGTCGACGTGACCGATGGTTCCGATGTTGACGTGCGGCTTGCTCCGCTCGAACTTGGCCTTAGCCACTGTGGGTCCTCCTCAGGACTTGGTGCTCAGCATCCGGTGAGACGCCGCGCGGTTTGGTGTGTATGTATCGTACTCAGGCTCGGCGAGCCCTCGCAGGTCGGGCGATTACTCGCCCTTGTTCTTCTGGACGATCTCGTCGGCGACGGCCTTCGGGACCTCCGCGTAGCTGTCGAACGACATCGAGTAGACGGCGCGCCCGGAGGTCTTCGACCGAAGGTCTCCGACGTACCCGAACATTTCAGACAGCGGCACGAGGGCGCGGACAACCTTCACGCCCGTCGCGTCGTCCATCGACTGGATCTGACCACGACGAGAGTTCAGGTCGCCGATGACGTCGCCCATGTACTCCTCGGGGGTGCGCACCTCGACCGCCATGAGCGGCTCGAGAAGCACGGGGTTCGCCTTGCGCGCGGCCTCTTTGAAGGCCATCGAGCCGGCGATCTTGAACGCCATTTCTGACGAGTCAACGTCGTGCGAGGCGCCATCGATGAGCGTCGCCTTGACGCCCACCGTGGGGAAGCCCGCGAGCACGCCGACCTGCATGGCGTCTTGGATGCCCGCATCGACCGAAGGGATGTACTCGCGCGGAACGCGACCACCCGTGACAGCGTTGACGAACTCGTAGCTCGTCTCGGGAGTCACCTCAAGCGGCTCGAGGCTGATCTGGATCTTGGCGAACTGACCCGAACCACCCGTCTGCTTCTTGTGGGTGTAGTCGTACTTCTCGATCGTCTTCTTGATCGTCTCGCGGTAGGCCACCTGGGGCTTGCCGACGTTGGCCTCGACGTTGAACTCGCGCTTCATGCGGTCAACCAAGATGTCGAGGTGCAACTCGCCCATGCCCTTGATGACGGTCTGGCCGGTTTCGATGTTCTGCTCGGTGCGGAACGTCGGGTCTTCTTCGGCGAGCTTCTGGATGGCCGTTCCGAGCTTCTCCTGGTCGGCCTTGGTCTTCGGCTCGATGGCCACCTCGATCACGGGCTCGGGGAAGGTCATCGACTCGAGCACGACCGGGTTGTTCGGGTCGCACAGCGTGTCACCCGTGGTCGTGTCTTTCAGACCGATGACCGCGTAGATGTGGCCAGCGGTGACCGAGTCGACCGGGTTCTCTTTGTTGGCGTGCATCTGGAAGATCTTGCCGATGCGCTCTTTCTTGCCCTTCGTCGAGTTGACGATCTGGGCGCCCGACTCGATCGATCCCGAGTAGACACGCACGTAGGTCAAGCGACCAAAGAAGGGGTGCACCGCAACCTTGAACGCGAGCGCCGCGAAGGGCTCTTTCGCGTCAGGCTTGCGAATGATCTCTTTCTCTTCGTCACGCGGGTCGTGCGCAACCGTGGCCGGAACATCCAGCGGGCTCGGCAGGTAGTCAACGACGGCGTCGAGCATGGGCTGCACGCCGCGGTTCTTGAACGCCGAGCCACACAGCACCGGGTAGATCTCGCTGTTGACGGTGAGCTTGCGAATCGCGGCCTTGATCTCGGCAACGGTCAGCTCTTCGCCACCGAAGTACTTCTCCATGAGCGCGTCGTCGGTCTCAGCGACCGTCTCGAGCAACGTGGTGCGGTACTCGTTGGCCTTGTCGACGAGGTCGGCCGGAATGGGCTCGATGTCGTACTTGGCGCCCATCTCAACGTCACCCTTGGCGTCGCCGCGCCACGTGAGGGCGCGCATCTCGACGAGGTCGACAACACCCTCGAAGGTGTTCTCGAAACCGATGGGCAGCTGAATGACGAGCGGCTTGGCGCCGAGGCGCTTCACGATCGTGTCAACGGTGAAGTAGAAGTCAGCGCCGAGCTTGTCCATCTTGTTGACGAAGCAAATGCGCGGCACGTCGTACTTGTCGGCCTGACGCCACACGGTCTCTGACTGGGGCTCTACGCCCTCTTTGCCATCGAAGACCGCAACGGCACCGTCGAGCACGCGAAGCGAGCGCTCAACCTCGACCGTGAAGTCGACGTGGCCGGGAGTGTCGATGATGTTGATCTGGTGCTTGTTCCAGAAACACGTGGTGGCAGCCGACGTGATCGTGATGCCGCGCTCTTGCTCCTGCGCCATCCAGTCCATCGTGGCAGCGCCGTCGTGAACCTCACCGATCTTGTGCGTGATGCCCGTGTAGAACAGGATGCGCTCGGTCGTGGTGGTCTTGCCGGCGTCGATGTGCGCCATGATGCCGATGTTGCGGACCTTGTTGAGGTCGGTGAGCACGTCCTGTGCCACAGCAGTGTCCTTACGTTAAGTAGTTGATGTTTCTTGGCTACCGGATGGTGTCGGCCCGGGGCGGGCCGCCACCCGAGGTTCGCAGCGGGGGCCAGTAATGGCCCCCGCCTTGAGCGAACCTCGGCGCGCTACCCCGCTTCAGGGCCTCCGGCCCTTCAGCGATAGCGCGCTACCAGCGGTAGTGCGCGAACGCCTTGTTCGACTCAGCCATCTTGTGCGTGTCTTCGCGACGCTTCACTGCGGCACCCAGGCCGTTGGATGCGTCGAGAATCTCGTTCATGAGGCGCTCGGTCATGGTCTTCTCGCGACGCGCCTTGGCGTAGCTCGTCAGCCAGCGCAGCGCGAGAGTGTTCGCGCGGTGCGGCTTAACCTCAACCGGAACCTGGTAGGTCGAGCCACCGACACGACGCGACCGCACCTCGAGGGTGGGGCGCACGTTGTCGAGGGCCTTCTTGAGCGTGGCAACAGCGTCTTGACCGTTCTTGGCAGCGACGCCTTCGAGGGCACCGTAGACGATGCGCTCGGCGAGGCCCTTTTTGCCATCGAGCAAGATCTTGTTGACGAGCTGGCTCACGATCGGAGCGCCGTAAACCGGGTCGGCAACGACAGGGCGCTTGGGTGCTGGTCCTTTACGAGGCATTACTTCTTGTCCATCTTCGCTCCGTAGCGGCTACGCGCTTGCTTCCGGTTCTTGACCGCCTGGGTGTCGAGCGCGCCGCGCACGATCTTGTAGCGCACACCGGGCAGGTCTTTCACACGACCGCCACGCACGAGCACCATCGAGTGCTCCTGCAGGTTGTGGCCCTCGCCCGGAATGTAGGCGGTGACCTCAGTGCCGTTGCTGAGCTTGACGCGAGCGACCTTGCGCAGAGCCGAGTTCGGCTTCTTCGGAGTCGTCGTGTAAACGCGCGTGCACACGCCGCGCTGCTGGGGGTTGGCCTTGAGGGCCGGTGCCTTGGTCTTGGAGACCTTCGGCGTGCGGCCCTTGCGGACCAGCTGCTGAATAGTGGGCAAAAGTGCTCCTTGTGAATGCTGCACGGTGACAGCGGTTGCGGTTGGATGTCCCCACTCGAAGCTTGCGCTTCGAGCGGGCTCACGCGAATCCGACGATTTCGCCGAGCAAGCTCGACGACGACGAATATGCCGTGGGGGTGTTGGCTCACCCGCCGAAGCGAGAGAAAACCCAGTGACCCTCTGTGTGAACCGGGGCCGCACCCATGCCGCCGCTTTCACGGCACAACACAGACGCGTGCCTAAGCACACACCTGCCCAAGAATAGACCTCGCGCGCGACGCGGTCAAACGGCGGTTGTGCCGCCCACAGTTGCGCGGTGCTCGGCGAGCTCGCGCTCATAGCTCGCCCGCGCCTCAACGTTGCGCGCTCGGGCCGTGCGGCCGCGACGCGAAACGATTCCGCCGACCCAAATGGGCACTTCACGCGCGGCGATCGCGGCGGCGAACCCGAGGGGGTTGGTGAGCTGCTGCACGACGATGGCAGAGACCTCGGCGGCCGAGCCGCCGACGGCACCCGCCGCGATGATGGCGGCGCCGACGAAGCCGACCCACACCACGACGGCGACGATGAATCCGCCCAGAACGTGCGCCCACCATCCGGCGCGGTTCACGATCACGACGAGGAGCAGATAAGCCAAGAAGAACACGATGACCGGAAGCCAGTAGGCCGGCGCCGAGAGCGACGACACAACCTCTTGCAGCGAAATGCCACGAACGGCGATCGCGATGACGGCCACGAGGGCCGCGTAGACCGCGGCGAAGACTCCCGTGCTGAACACGGCAACCAGCGCTCCCACCCCGCGCGCTCCGCGCTTCTTCGGCGGCTGCGGAGCGGTGACGAAAACGACCGTCGGCTGAGCAGACTCGGCCGCAGCGCCCGACGACGCGCTCGCATCTGCTTCGAGGGCCGGGCTTGGCTCAGCGGCCGCCAGGTCGTCGACCGGTTTCTCTGACACGTTCTCTGATGTCGGTTCGGGAACTGACTCGGGTGCAGATGATGTGGCCATGACGCGTCCTTTCACGGGGAATGCGAACGCGCCACCCTACCAAGGTGCGGTTTCGGGATGCCCATCGCGGGCATCCCGAAACCACCACCTACGGCGTGGGAGTGGGTGTCGGCGAGCCCGAGTCGGTCGGCACCGGAGTGGGCGTCGGCTCGGGTTCGGGCTCCGGCTCAGGTTCGGGCGCCGGATTCACCAGGTCGTCACCGCTCACGACATACATGACCATCGAGAACGTGATCGTGCCCGAGCCGTCACCGGTTGTCGTGTAGTCGCCACTCGACACAATGGAGAACCGAGGTGATTTCTGCAACGCTTCGATGTAATCCAAAATCGACGACAGCGGCCCGGTGACGGTCACCGCGACGGGCACGCCCAGCAGTGAACCGGCGGGCAGGATGCCGTCCCCGTCAATCTCGGTTGTGGGAGGCGGTGCGTCCGCTTCGAGCACCAGGGGCGTAGTCGGGGCCGGCTCGTTGATCTGGATGTTCTGCAGGCCGAGACCGGCCGAGAGCAAGCGGGTCAGTAGCTCCTCGATCGCGTCGTCGTATTGCGCGGCGGTCGGAAACTCTTCGCGCAAACCTTCGAGTTCAACGAGCAACTCGTCGAGGTTCTCGAAGTCAGACTGCAATTGGGCGATCGCAGCACGCGCGACATCGTTCTGCGCTTGCACGTTTCGACGTTCAGTTTCGAACCGAGCCGCATCGGCGAGCCGCGGAGAGATGCCCAAGAACCATCCGAGGGCAACCACGGCAATCATGATGAGCACCGCGGCGAAGGTCCAGATTCGAGTTGTTGCCGTGGTCATTCGGTCACCTCATCCACACCAAAGCGCTGCGCGAGAGCCAGGTCATTCAGGTTGATCGTCACGGCCGTCTTGTAGCCGCTCTCTTGGAAAGTGACCGAATCAATGCTCGCGTCGGCGAAAGTCTCGATCTTCTCCCACGCGCGATACCACGTCTGGGGCGTGGGTACCTCGGCAGTCGAGATCACTATGCGAATCGTCGCCGTGCGCGGAGCACGGAGCGGACCGGTCACGCCCAAGGCCGGCTGGGCGGGCGCATCAGACTGAAACGTGAGCGTATCCACAAGCTCGTCGGCGCTCAATACGGCCAAGTACGGCGTCAACGACTCGCGCCACAAGACCTCAACGGTACCCAGTTGGGCTCGAACATCCGTGATCGACTGCAGCTGACCGCGCACTTGCGTCACCTCAGCGAACTCCAACTGCGTGACGAGCAATTCTTCGGTGATTCTCCGCTCAGCAGCGAGCTGTGCTTCAGACGCTGTGGCGATGAAGGTCGACCCGACGATGCCGGCGACGGTCAGCGCAATCACGGCGATGACAGCCGTCACTAGTCCCCGACGACGCCCGCGCTCTTTCTTCTGCATCGCCACTTCGGGCGGCATGAGGTGCGCGCGCGGCACGCCCCCATAGACGAGCGCCCCGGTCTCGCGGCCATCTCGACGACTCATGCTGCGCTCCCGACGGCTAGACCGATCGCGGTGATCCACGTCTGCATTTGCTCATTGCTGTCGTGGCCACGCATCGACCGCGCGACCGAGACGCCTGCGGTGGGGTTCACCGGAACGACAGAAATGCGCGTCGACTCAGCGAGTGCGCTTGCGAGCCCCCGCAGTCGAGTGGCGCCGCCCGCTACCGACAAGTGATCGAACGCCACACCCGTGCGCACTCCCGCAAAGTACGCGAGAGTGTTGCGCACGGCCGTGAGCAACTCACTCGTCGACTCGTGAATCACCTCCGCGGCAAGTCGCTCTTCATCGGTACTCCCGGCACCCGTCAGCCCCAGGTCGCGCTTGAGGGCTTCAGCCCGCTCGCGCGGCACCGAGAGTCGCGTCATGATGGCGCGCGTCGCATCGTCACCGCCAGCGGGAACGATGCGCACGAAGAGCGGAACGCCAGCCTGAACGATCACGATCGAGGTCGCGTTTGCCCCGATATTCATGTGCACCGCGAATCCGCTCGTCGGGCTCGACAGGGTGTGCACGCGGGTCATGGCGAAGGGGAGCAAATCCATGCTCACGGGAGTGAGTCCCGCAAGAGTCGCCGCCGTGACATTGACGCTCACCGCCTGCTTGAAGGCGGCAACCAACAGCCCATTCACGATGGGCCCCGATTCGTTTTGGCCTTCACCGATCGGGTAGTAGTCAAGTACGGCATCACTCACCGGTACGGGGAGTAATTCTTGAACCTGGTACGGAAGCGACTCTTTGATTTGAGCGAGAGGGATGCGCGGCACGGCGAAGTCGCGCACGATGACGCTCTGCCCGCCGATGCCGAGGGCAACCTCTTTCGAGCGAAAGCCCCCTGCCGACCAGAGCCGCTTGAAGGCCGACGCTACGGTGTGCACCTCGAGAATCTCGCCCCGCTTGACCGATCCATCGGGCAGCGGCACTTCATGGGCGCGAAGCAGAGTCGGCCGCGCTTTCGATGCGTCGTCGATCTCGACGGCGCGCAGAAACGAGCTGCCGATGTCGACACCTACTACTCCGCCAGCCATGTGTTTCTCCTCAGTTCAGTCCGAATAGGGCGAGGTAGCCTCGCGCGATCGGTTCGCCCAGCAGTATGCCTACCCAGGCCCCTCCCAGCATCCACGGCCCGAAGGGTATTCCTGTGTTGCGACTCGCCCGTCGTGCCACGATCAGCGCAACGCCGACCACGCCGCCCAGAATGAAGGCCGCGAGTGCGCCCACGGCGAGAGCAGCCCAGCCAAACCAGCCCAGCACGAGACCGATAACGCCCGCCAGCTTAACGTCGCCCATGCCCATTCCTCGCGGCGAGATGAGGGCGAGGGCGAAATATCCGGCAAACAGGATGCCCGCGCCCGCGGCAGCGCGAGCCGCCGACTCCAGATCACCCGCCGCAATCGCGGCTGCGGCAAGCAGAGCGGCGAGCACGGGGTAGGCGGGCAAGACGATCGCGTCGGGCAAGCGGTGCGTGTCGAGGTCGATGGCGGTGAGGGCGATCGAGATCGAGGCGAAGTAGAGCAGGGCCGTGGTGACGAGGAGCACGGCGAGGGCATCCGTCATTGTGGTCGTCGCCAAGAGAGCCGGCAACTGAATGACCGCAATTGCCGCGAAGGCGAGAGCAGTCGCGAGTTCGATCAGCGGGTAGCGAATGGAGAACGGCGCTGCGCAATCGCGGCACCGGCCCCGAAGCACGAGCCACGAGACGATCGGAATGTTGTCGTAGGGCCGCACCGGAGCCGCGCACGCCGCACACGCGCTGGGCGGCCGCACGATCGACACCCCGAGTGGCACACGGTGAATCACCACGTTCAAGAACGAGCCGATGGCGGCGCCAAACACGCCGACGAGCGTCGGCACAACGATGGTCACGCGCGAGCCGGTTACGCGGGTGGGTCGATGTCGGTGTATTCGACGAGCGCACCGGGGTGTCCGGGCATGGCCGGCCCGCCAACCGCGCCCTCTCCGCCGGGGCCGCCTGCGCCATTGCCGAGGTCGAACCCAGGAATACCGATCGGCACGTAGGTGAGCTCGCTGTTGTTGGAGAAGGTCACTCGGCCGCTGTAGTACTGACCTCGCCACGCGAGTTGGTTGCTGTTCTGCACGGTGCAGGGGCTGTAGATCAAGATGGCGACGGCATCGATGGTTTCGTTGCGGTTGTTGATGTCGAAGCGGCCGCACCCGGTCGTCGTCGGTCGATTATCGGCAACCGTGTCGGGCGTGATGAACCGCAGGGCGCGGTCGAAGTTGCCAACAGAGCTCACGGTGAAGTTCTCGAGGTTGACGGTACGCGGCATGATGAACGTCAAGTCGGTGCGCATCGACATCACGAGGTTGGCGCTTGACGAGAAGACGACTCCGGCCGTGCATCCCCGCATGTCGATGACCGTCGGGGTGGTGTACGTGCTGAATGCCGTCACCTGGGCGTTGGTTCTCGTGCGGTTGTCGATCGTGCACGGGCCTGTGTAGGTGCGCAGAGTCCACCCGAGGGCCGTCCAGTTCGCCGGCACATAGCTGACGTCAATCCATCGGGGTGGGGTGGGCGGGACGACGTCGTTACGGTTGAAGAAGACGGGGTCGGCGCCGGTCGTGCGCGCGACCGAGCAAGCATCACCCGCAGCATCCCACCCGGTCGCCCCGCTGGTGCAGCGCTGACCCCAGCTGTCAATCTCACCGCGGGCGTAGACGCCGCCCTCAATACTCGTGCTGGGGTCAATGCGCGTGATGCCCGTTCCGGCCGCGATTACATCGCCGCCGATCGTCTTGTTGCCTTGAAGCCCGACGGTTCCGGAGGCCCACACATTGCCGCCAGCGCTGCACGTGTTGTCGAGCTGGATGTTGCCATTCGCGGCAACGATGTCGCCTTCGACGTAAACGCTGTTGCTGCACAAGATGTTGCCTTCGGCCACGATCACGTTGGCCGAGTTGCCGTTGAACGAGAGCAACTCAAGGCTGTTCGAGAGACCGGGCGTGCCGTAGCTGAAGACCGCGGCGCCCGTGACGGCCTCGGAGTTCGCTCCGGGCGTCCAGACATACACCGCCTGCACTGCTGACTCATCGCCGGCCGACGCAGACTCAGCGACACCGGTGTCAGCCGCGAAGCCGGTTGACTGAATGCGAATCTGGGTAGTGGCCCCGTCGGGACAACCGGGTGTCCACGCGGCGCCGGCGTTGGTGCGGTGCGCAACGTTCGCGATGAAGAAGGGTGCGGCGGCTGCGGTGCCCGTCAAGGTTGGGTCGACGGCGCCCTGTGTCACGGTCAGCTCTCCCGTGCCCGGGCAGTCGTCGGCGAACAACTCGGCGAGCATCGCATCGACACCCGCTTCGGCAGCGGCGTTCGACTGCACACCCGCACGGGTGAGCGAGGTGTAGCTCAACGCATCTACGGTGGCGCCGGTAACGGTCATGGTGACCATCGAGGTCACCGCAATCAAGCCGACAACCGCGATCATGGCGTTGCCACGATCGTCTCGGCTCGCAGCACGGGTGACCCCCGTGGGGCGAACAGCACGTGTCAGAAACATGTCGGACTCACATTCGATTGCGGTGCACGGCCGGTCACGGTCGTGATGAAGAGCGAGCTGACTCCTGCTCCCCCGTCAACAGAGAAGCTTACGGCCAGGCCGCGTGTTCCATCCAGGGCGAATACCGGAACGGCGGTGCCCGAGTTGTCAACGATGGGCGCAACTCCTGAACTAATCGCAGTCCAGTCGGTACTGACCGACCCCGGGGCCGGCGGAACGATTGCGACGGCGCTTGAGCGCTCGAAGATCGTGCCAACCTCGTTGTCGTAGAACCACGCCTGGCACCGAGCCGCGCCCCCAGCTGTCGTTCGAGCAACGGCAAAAATGGAGGAGCCGTCGGCGTCAGGATCGATCGACACAGCGGTTGAGTTGCGAACCGTTTCTTCGATCACGTTCACGACAAGTTGACCGTCAGTGGTCGACCCGGTGACGTCTCGCACCGTGCGGTCGGCGGTGAGGGCACTCACAATGATGCTGCCGACAACGGTCACGACGACGGCAAAGAGCGACATGGCGACGAGCAACTCTATGAGCGAGAAGCCGCGGTCATTGACGCCAGGTCGCATCACGGCGTGCCTGCCAAAAAGATTTGCGTGCGGGCGTCGGCAAGAACCGCCTCGGTGGCGCTATTGATCGCGATGACTGTGACGGTGATGGCGCTGCCAGCGACACAGTTCGCCGCGGTCGGAACCGTCGTGGTGACCGTGATGGTGACACCTTGCGCGTCGACTTCTTGGGTGGTGGCGTTGAGAAGCTGGGCTGCGGCGCAATCGGCCGCACCGCGCGAGCGTGCGTCGTCGATCGCCTGAGATACGAGCCTGGTCGCGGTAGCCGAGGTTGAGTTGAGCTCTGAGGCGCGGAGCGCCGAGACAATGACCGGAATAAAGGCAATGGCGAGAAGAGAAATCAAGAACATCGAGATGACAATCTCGATCAAGCCGATACCGGCATCGGAAAGCGTGGGGCGCGCGGCATCACGGCGAGAGCGGCTGCGCTCTATCGACATGATCCCCCCGATCCTTCGTACATGTGAACTTGATGGAGCTAGTGAAGCGAGTTCTTGCGAAAACCGTACAGTGGGGCCGTCTGCTTCGACGACCCCACTGACGGTTTCAGCGTTACGGACTACCGGTTACGGCACGACCGTGCAAGCCGACGCGGTCGGGCCCGCCGCGCCGCTACCGACGCTAAAGACGGTGCCGCTCGCGCTGGTCGCCTGGAGGCAGAACGTGCGACCACCGTTGATGATCGCGACGCTCGCCGGGAAGCCGAGGTCGGTGAGCGCCGTCGGAGCAGCACCTGCGGCAGCAGGTGACGGGCCGTTGGGGCTCGAGACGAGCGAACTCACGACAGCGACCTTGGCGGTCGCGAGGTCGGAGATAGCCGCCGAGTTCTGCGCCTGAGCCTGCTGGCCGAGGAAGACCGGCACAGCGATGGCGGCGAGGATGCCGATGATGATAACGACCACGAGAAGCTCGATCAGGGTGAAGCCCTTTTCGTTGTTCTGGATGCGGTTGAGGCGGTTCTCAAGAGCGGTGCGAATGGACATGTGTCCGTTTCCTTTCCCATCAAATGAAGGTTGATAGGTGGGCCCCCCACGGAACATGAAACCGGCCCCCCACTGGGTAATTCTGTATCCCTGCCCTATGCCATGGCATCCCCATTGCGGGGGGCACCCCGGCGTGTCGTCTAGATCTGATTAAAGATGTCGAAGATGGGCAAGTAGAGCGCCACGATCATGCCGCCGAGAATGACGCCGAGGAAGGCGATCATGAGCGGCTCGATGAGCGAAGTCAAGGCTTCGGTCGTGCTTTGCACTTCGCTGTCATAGAAGTCGGCGATCTTCTCAAGCATCGTCTCGAGGGCTCCCGAGTCTTCGCCAACGGCGATCATTTGCGTCACCATGCTCGGAAAGATCGGCTGGAGCGCGAGCGGCGCAGCGATCGTTCGCCCCTGCCGAACAGATTCTTGCACCGCCTGCACCGATTGTTCGATCTGCCAGTTGCCCGAGGTTGAACCCACGATCGAGAGGGCCTGCAAAATCGGAACGCCCGAGCCGATCATGGTTCCGAAGTTGCGCGTGAAACGAGCGATAGCGATCTTCTTGAAGAGGTCACCAAAGACCGGCATCTTGAGCAAGAGGGGTTCCCACACCGACCGAAACTTCGGAGTGTGACGATTCGCCCGCCACCAGATGGTGCCCACTATTGCGCCGATCACGACGACCGGCCCGAGCCACACCATGTTTTGTGAGATGACGACGAGGATGCGCGTCGGAACCGGCAACTCGCCGCCGAGGTCAGCGAACAGGTCTTCGAAGACGGGAACGATAAACAAGATCATGCCGACGACGGCCAAGAGCGCCATGATCAGCACGACGACGGGATACGTCAAGGCCGACTTGATCGTCGCCTTAAGCTCGACCTCTTTCTCGTAGTTCTTTGCGACTGAGTCGAGCGAGGTCTCGAGGAAGCCGCCCACCTCACCGGCACGCACGAGGTTGAGGAAGATCGGTGGAAACTCTCGCGGATGCTTTGCGAGAGCGTCAGAGAACGTGCTTCCGCCTTCGACGGAACCGCGCACATCATCGAGCGTCGATGCGAGCTTCGGGTTCTCTGACTGATCGGCAAGGATCGTCAGGGCCTTGAGCAGCGGAAGACCGGCGCCGATCATGGTCGCGAGCTGCCGGCTCATGACCGAAAGATCTTTGATCGAGACCTTCTTGTCGAAGATTCCACCGAGGGAGAGATCGCGGTTGAGTCCGGTTCCAGAGGCGACTTGCTTGATCGAGACGGGGGCAATGCCCATCGTGCGCAAGCGCGCGACGACGGACGACTCGCCTGCAGCATCCACCCGCCCCTTGACGAGCTTGCCGCTCGAGTCGCGGCCCGTGTATTCGAACGTGAGCGTGGCAGCCACTATCGGGTTCCTCCGAATCCGTCAGCGAAGGGCGTTGGAGCTGCGCCTGCGGGCGCTCCAGTGCGGTGGACCAAACGATTGAAGTTCTCGGGTTCTTGCATTTTCGATTGGGCGGCTTCGTACGTCACCATGTGGCTATTCACGAGGTCGGCAAGGTGTTGGTCCATTGTGTGCATGCCAGCCTCGCGCCCGGCCTGTAGGGCCGAAGGGATCTGGTAGGTCTTTCCTTCGCGGATCAGGTTGGCAATGGCCCCGGTGGTCATCATGATCTCGGTCGCAATGATTCGACCTTGGCCTGACGCGCGGGGCAACAGGGTTTGGCACACGACACCCTGGAGGGTGAGCGCAAGCTGTGAGCGCACTTGGCTCTGCTGGTGCGGCGGAAAGACATCGATGATGCGGTCGATTGTTTGTGCCGCGGACTGCGTGTGAAGCGTCGCAAACACAAGGTGACCGGTCTCGGCTGCGGTCAACGCGGTAGAGATCGTTTCGAGGTCACGAAGCTCGCCAATGAGGATGACGTCAGGGTCTTGACGCAACACCCGTCGGAGCGCGTCGGCGAACGAGTGCGTGTCGCTGCCCACCTCGCGTTGATTGACGAGCGCTCGCTGGTTGTGGTGCACGAACTCGATCGGGTCTTCAATCGTGACGATGTGATCGGCGCGAGACTTGTTGACGAGGTCGATCAAGGCCGCGAGGGTCGTCGACTTTCCTGAACCGGTTGGCCCCGTCACGAGCACAAGCCCGCGCGGCAGCGTGGCGAATTGGGCGACCACGCTGGGCACACCCAACTGCTTGAGCGACTTGATCTCCGTAGGAATAAGGCGGAACGCTCCGGCCATCGCCTCGCGGTCTTTGAAGATGTTGACCCGGAAGCGGTCACCACCCCGGGGGCTGATCGCGATGTCGAGCTCCCACTCAGAGAGAAAGTTCTCGCGCTGGTGCGCCGTCATGATGCTCTGAAGGATCGCCGTGACCTCAGCGCGGCTCCACACCGTGGAGTTCGCGGCCGGTCGCAACTCGCCGTCTAGGCGAATCATGGGAGGGGCATCCCCCGCCACATGGAGGTCAGACGCCCCGCGAGCGACCACGTCATCGAGAGCTGCGAGCAGAGCCGGGTGGATTCCGGCCATGACGCCTCCTGCGACCGGGGGAGGCGGCGGTGCAAGAACCGGGACCAGACCGGCGGGCGGCGCTCCGGGCTCTGGCGCCGCGATCGGCTGCTGGCCGACCGGAGGGGGTGGACTGAGGTGCGCCATCTCGGCCGAGAAGTCGGGAAGCGACGCAGAGGGGCTCGGAAGAGGTGGCACCGCCATCGGCGACGAGAGCGAGGCAGCGTTCGCGGCCGCAACGGCTGAACTCTCGTCGGCGGTCACCGACCAAACACGGCGCGTGCTCGGGCTAGCGCCGTCGGCCGGCAATCCGAGTCCTAGCGAGTCGGTCATGGTGTTCCCCTCGTTGTTGCGTGGTGCGAGTGCGATGCCCGGAGGCCCTGCCATGCGATTGTTGCGCGGCCTCGCCCCGTGACGGCGCCGCGACAGTTGCCGCGTGTCGTCAGGCAACCACGCGAAGAACCTCTTCGATCGACGTCAGACCCGCACGTACCTTTGCCCAGCCGTCTTGCCGCAGAGTCAGCATGCCCTGTGCCGTGGCGGTGTGCATAATCTCAACGCTCGATGCCCGCGAGACCGCGAGCCGTTCGATCTCTTCGCTCACCATCATGACCTCGTGCAAGGCCAAGCGGCCGCGGTAACCGGTGCCCGAACACGCCGAGCACCCGACCGCGTGATAGAACCGCGGGCTGAACTCGTCTTCACGTCGGCCAAAGCCCAAGTGATCGAGATGCGTCATGTCGTACTCCTGCAACTGCTTGCAGCGGTCGCAGAGTTTGCGGGCGAGACGCTGGGCGACCACGCAGTCGAGAGCAGAGCCCACGAGGAACGGCTCGATATCCATCTCGATGAGTCGAGTGATCGCACTGGGTGCATCGTTCGTGTGCAGGGTCGACAGCACGAGGTGACCCGTCAGCGAGGCCTCGATGGCAATCTGAGCAGTCTCTTGGTCTCGAATCTCACCAATGAGCACAACGTCAGGGTCAGAACGAAGGATGCTGCGCAGCGCGCTGGCGAAGGTCAAGCCCGCCTTCGGGTTGACCTGCACCTGGTTGATGCCGACCATGCGGTATTCGACCGGGTCTTCAACCGTGATGACGTTGATCTCGGGTCGGGCGACCGCGTGCAAGGTCGTGTAGAGCGTCGTCGACTTACCAGAGCCGGTCGGCCCGGTGACGAGAATCATGCCGTAGGGCTTGGTGTACGAGTTGCGGTAGACCGTCAGGTTGCGGTCGAGCATGCCGAGGTCGCCAATGTCGCGACGCGTCGCATTGTTGTCGAGAATACGCATGACGACTTTTTCGCCCCACACGGTCGGCAGGGTGGCCACGCGCAAGTCGATCACTTCGCCGCCGTGCTGCACCGACATGCGGCCGTCTTGCGGGCGACGCCGCTCAGCGATGTTGATGTCGCTCATGATCTTCAGTCGCGAGATCACGCCGTTCTGGATGTTCTTGGGGGCCTGCTGCACATCGTGCAATACGCCGTCGATGCGGTATCGCACACGCATCTCAAACTCACCCGGTTCGATGTGAATGTCAGATGCAAGGTCTTGAATCGCCTGGCCGATGATGAGGTTGACGAAGCGAACGATCGGCGCATCGTCGGCATCGGCTTCGCGCAGGGCCAGTTCGTCGACCTTGCTCGGCGCCGACTCTTCTTGAATCGCGGTCGAGAGGTCGCTCAGCTCATTGTCGGCGCGGTGCAAGCGATTAATGGCTGCAGTGAGGTCATTGCGCTCGGCGACAACGGCGACGACGTGCATGCGCGTGAGGGCGCGCACGTCGTCCATGGCCAGAACGTCGCCCGGTTCGACCATGGCAAGCGTGATGGTCGTCGGCGTGGCATGGATGGGCAGGATGTTGTGGCGCCGGCACAGCTGCGCCGGAACGAGCGCCACCGCAGTGCGGTCGACCGGGTACTCGGCTAGCTCGACGAAAGAGAGCCCAGCGACCTCAGCCTTGGCCGACGCAACCTGGGAGGGAGTGACGAGTCCGCGCTCGACAAAGTCGCCGACGACGACCTCGTCGCCTTCTTCACGAAGCTTGTCGAGAGTCTCGATCGGCAGCAGCCCACGAATGATGAGCACTTCACTGACGGAAACCACAGCAGATCCCTCCCCCCTGGACGCACGCGGCCCGACAATGGGTCGCTTGCACGGACTGCCTGACCGACACGGTACGACACGCCGTGGTTCTGACAATAGTCCCGCATTCGGGGGTAGTCCACACCAGTCACACTGTTAACACTCGCCCCAGAACGGCGACAGGGCCCTCACCGTGAGTGGTGTGGGCCCCGCCGTCGTGTGACGTGACGCGTGACTAGCTGTAGGTACCCGGCGTGAAGTCGTCGCTCGAGAACGTGTCGAAGTCGACGAACGACAGATCAGCCTCGGTCAAGGCACTGTCATCAGCGAAGATGCGGTTGGGGTACCGCTCGGCCTTCGCCTCTTCTGTTGCCTCGACCGTGACGTTGCGGTAAGCCGGAAGACCGGTACCGGCGGGGATGAGCTTGCCGATAATGACGTTCTCTTTCAGGCCGAGCAACGGGTCGCTCTTGCCCTCCATCGCCGCCTGCGTCAGCACGCGAGTCGTCTCTTGGAACGACGCCGCCGACAACCACGACTCGGTCGCGAGCGAAGCCTTGGTGATACCCATGACCTCTTGACGCGCCGACGCGGTCTTCTTGCCTTCGGCAAGAGCTGCGCGGTTGATCTGGTTGTACTTCGAACGGTCAACGAGCTCACCCGGCAACAGGTCGGTCTCGCCGTGGTCGACGACGGTGACCTTGCGCAGCATCTGGCGTACGATGACCTCGAGGTGCTTGTCGTGGATCGGCACACCCTGCGAGCGGTACACGCCCTGCACGCCCTCGACGAGGTGCTGCTGCACAGCGCGAACACCCTTGACGCGCAACACCTCTTTCGGGTCGACCGTTCCGGCGAAGATCTGGTGGCCGAGCTCGACGTGCTGACCGTCTTCGACGAGCAGCGTGGCGCGCTTCGAGACCGAGTACACGACCTCTTCGTCACCGTTGTCGGGCGTCAGCACGATCTTCAGCAGGCTGCCGTTGTCGTCGATGCTGATGCGTCCAGCGCTCTCGGCGATCGGGCTCGCACCCTTGGGGGTACGCGCTTCGAACAGCTCGGTCACGCGAGGCAGACCCTGCGTGATGTCAGCTGCCGATGCCGAACCACCCGTGTGGAAGGTACGCATCGTCAACTGGGTACCGGGCTCACCGATCGACTGCGCCGCGATGATGCCGACGGCCTCACCGAGGTCAACGCGCGTGCCCGTGGCCAGCGAGCGGCCATAGCACGCGGCGCAGACGCCGACGGCCGACTCGCACGTGAGCACCGAGCGCACCTTGATCTCGGCAACGCCCGACGCCACGAGGCTGTCGATGAGCACGTCTCCGACATCGGCGCCCGCCTGAGCGACGATCTCGCCCGACGAGCTGACGGCATCCGCTGCGAGGGTACGAGCGAACACGAGGTTCTCGACGTTGTCGTCGCGAACCCAGACGCCGTCGACCTCGTGCGCGATCGTGAAGTCGAGGCCCTTGCCGGTGCCACAGTCTTCTTCGCGAATGATGACGTCTTGCGCAACGTCAACGAGACGACGCGTCAGGTAGCCCGAGTCGGCCGTGCGCAGAGCGGTGTCGGCCAGACCCTTGCGGGCACCGTGGGTGGCGATGAAGTACTCGGCCACCGACAGGCCCTCGCGGTACGAGTTGATGATCGGGCGAGCGATGATCTCACCGCGCGGGTTCGACACCAGACCACGCATACCGGCGATGTTGCCGACTTGCAGCCAGTTACCACGAGCACCCGAGGTCACCATGCGGTTGATGGTGTTGTCGACCGGGAAGTTGGCGCGCATCTCGTCGTTGACGGCCTTGGTGCCTTCCGTCCACAACTCGACGAGCTCGCGACGACGCTCGTCGTCGGTCGTCAGACCCTTGTCGAACTGACCCTGGATCTTCGCAGCTTTCTTCTCGTACTCGGCAACGATCTGCTTCTTCTTCGGCGGCGTGAGCACGTCGCTGAGCGCGACGGTGACTCCCGAACGGGTCGCCCAGTAGAAGCCAGCGTCTTTCACCTTGTCGAGCGTGGCGGCCACGATCGTCTTGGGGTAGCGCTCGGCGAGGTCGTTCACGATCTGCGAGATCGTGCCCTTGTCGGCCACAGCATCCACAAACGGGTAGTCAGCCGGCAGCTGCTCGTTGAAGAGCGCGCGACCCAGCGTGGTCTCACGCAGCTCCCGGCCGTCGGCGAACTTCTCGCCATAGAGACGGATGCGGATGGGCGCGTTGAGGTGCAGCGAACCCTGATCCATGGCCATGATCGCCTCGGCGACCGAGGAGAACGCGCGGCCTTCGCCGGCAGCGCCCTCGCGCACGGTCGTGAGGTGGTGCAGGCCGATGATCATGTCTTGCGTCGGAACCGTCACCGGGCGGCCGTCAGACGGCTTGAGGATGTTGTTCGAGGCGAGCATGAGGATGCGGGCTTCGGCCTGCGCCTCGACCGAGAGCGGCAAGTGCACAGCCATCTGGTCACCGTCGAAGTCGGCGTTGAACGCCGCGCAGACGAGCGGGTGCAGCTGGATGGCCTTGCCCTCGACGAGCTGAGGCTCGAAGGCCTGGATGCCCAAGCGGTGCAGGGTGGGTGCGCGGTTGAGCAGCACGGGGCGCTCGCGGATGATCTCTTCGAGAACATCCCACACCTGCGGACGCGAACGCTCGACCATGCGCTTGGCGCTCTTGATGTTCTGAGCGTGGCCCAGGTCGATCAGGCGCTTGATGACGAACGGCTTGAACAGCTCGAGCGCCATGAGCTTCGGCAGACCACACTGGTGCAGCTTGAGCTGCGGACCAACGACGATGACCGAACGGCCCGAGTAGTCGACGCGCTTGCCGAGCAGGTTCTGACGGAACCGGCCCTGCTTGCCCTTGAGCATGTCGCTCAGCGACTTGAGGGCGCGGTTGCCCGTGCCCGTCACCGGACGACCGCGGCGACCGTTGTCGAACAGCGCGTCAACGGCCTCTTGAAGCATGCGCTTCTCGTTGTTGACGATGATCTCGGGAGCACCGAGGTCAAGCAGACGACGCAGACGGTTGTTGCGGTTGATCACACGACGGTAGAGGTCGTTGAGGTCAGAGGTCGCAAAGCGGCCACCGTCGAGCTGCACCATCGGGCGAAGCTCCGGCGGAATGACCGGCACGACATCCAGAACCATCGCGGCCGGCGAGTTGCCGGTCTGCAAGAAGGAGTTGACGACCTTCAGGCGCTTGATGGCACGGATCTTCTTCTGGCCCTTGCCCGTGGCGATCTGCTCGTGGAGCAGCTCGCTCTCGGCGGCCAGGTCGAAGGCCTCGAGGCGCTTCTTGATGGCCTCGGCACCCATGTGCGCCTCGAAGTACAGACCGAAGCGGTCTTGCAGCTCTTGGAACACCGAGTCTTCGGGCTTGAGGTCGCCGACCTTGAGCGTGCGGAAGTCTTCCCACACGCGCTCGAGCTGAGCGATCTGCTCGTCGAACGACTTGCGGGCCTGACCCATCTCTTTCTCGCCCAGGTCTTTGACCTTGCGCTTCTGGTCAGCCTTGGCACCCTCGGCCTCGAGCTCAGCGAGCTCGGTCTCGAGACGCTGCATGCGCGTTGCGATGGCGCTGTCGCGCTGGCCCTCGAGGGTCTTGATCTCAAGGCGAAGCTCGTTCTCGAGACCCGGAAGGTCGGCGTGGCGGCCATCTTCGTCGATCGAGATGACCATGTAGGCAGCGAAGTAGATGACCTTCTCGAGGTCTTTCGGCGCCATGTCGAGCAAGTAGCCGAGGCGGCTCGGCACACCCTTGAAGTACCAGATGTGCGTGACCGGAGCGGCGAGCTCGATGTGACCCATGCGCTCACGGCGCACAGAGGACTTGGTGACCTCAACGCCACAGCGCTCGCACACGATGCCCTTGAAGCGCACGCGCTTGTACTTGCCGCACGAGCACTCCCAGTCACGCGAGGGGCCGAAGATCTGCTCGCCGAACAGACCATCTTTCTCGGGCTTGAGGGTGCGGTAGTTGATCGTCTCCGGCTTCTTTACTTCACCGTGCGACCAGCGACGAATGTCGTCGGCGGTCGCGAGGCCGATGCGGAGCTCATCGAAAGTTTTTGCGTCGAGCACGTGTTATCTCTTCTCTTGCAGTCTTCTGCGTCTAGCGAAAATCAGCGTTGTGCGAAAGGTGTGAAGCCCGGCTTAGATCTCGTCGATCGACGACGACTCGAAGCGGGTGGAGATGTTGATGCCCAGCTCTTCAGCGGCACGGAAGACTTCGTCATCCGTGTCTTTCAGGCTCAACACGGTGCCGTCAGCCGAGAGCACCTCGACGTTCAAACACAGCGACTGCATCTCTTTGATGAGCACCTTGAAGCTCTCGGGAATACCGGGCTCTTGGATGTTCTCGCCCTTGACGATCGCCTCGTAGACCTTGACGCGGCCAAGGATGTCGTCGGACTTGATCGTGAGCAGCTCTTGCAGAGCGTAGGCAGCGCCGTACGCCTCGAGAGCCCACACCTCCATCTCACCGAACCGCTGGCCACCGAACTGAGCCTTACCGCCCAGGGGTTGCTGCGTGATCATCGAGTAGGGGCCCGTCGAACGCGCGTGGATCTTGTCGTCGACGAGGTGGTGGAGCTTGAGGATGTACATGTAGCCGACCGAGATCGGGTCGGGGAACGGCTCACCAGAGCGGCCGTCGAACAGACGTGCCTTTCCGGTGGAGTCGATCATGCGCACGCCGTCGCGGTTGGGCAACGTTGCGTCGAGCAGGCCGGCGATCTCGTCTTCACGAGCACCGTCGAACACCGGCGTGGCGATCTTGGTGCCGGGAGCTGCCTCGCGAGCGTTGGCAGGAATGCCCTCGGCCCACTCGGGGTTGCCGTCGATCTTCCAGCCACGCGATGCCGCCCACCCCATGTGGATTTCGAGCACCTGGCCGAAGTTCATGCGGCCGGGAACGCCGAGCGGGTTGAGCACGATGTCGACGGGCGTGCCGTCTTCGAGGAAGGGCATGTCTTCGACCGGAAGGATCTTCGAGATGACGCCCTTGTTGCCGTGGCGGCCGGCGAGCTTGTCGCCCTCAGAGATCTTGCGCTTCTGGGCGATGTAGACGACCACGCGCTGGTTGACGCCCGAGCCAAGCTCGTCGTCTCCGTCTTGCGCGTCGAAGACCTTGACACCGATGATCGTGCCCTGCTCGCCGTGGGGAACCTTGAGCGAGGTGTCGCGCACCTCGCGCGACTTCTCGTTGAAGATCGCGCGCAGCAGGCGCTCTTCAGCCGAGAGCTCGGTCTCACCCTTGGGCGTGACCTTGCCGACGAGGATGTCGCCGGGGCGAACCTCGGCACCGATGCGAATGATGCCACGCTCGTCGAGGTCAGCGAGAAGCTCGGGGCTGACGTTCGGCAGGTCGCGGGTGATCTCTTCTTTACCGAGTTTCGTGTCGCGAGCATCCACCTCGTACTCCTCGATGTGAATCGACGACAGCGTGTCGTCTTTCACGAGGTTCTGGCTGAGGATGATCGCGTCTTCGAAGTTGTGGCCTTCCCACGACATGAACGCGACGAGCAGGTTCTTGCCCAGGGCAAGCTCGCCGTTCTCGGTCGCGGGACCATCGGCGATGACCTCGCCAACCTCGATGCGGTCGCCCGCACTGACGACAACGCGGTGGTTGTAGTTCGTGCCCTGGTTCGAGCGGTCGAACTTGCGCAGCACGTAGTCTTGCGTTCCACCCTCGTCGAGCTGCACGGTGACCGAGTCGGCCGAGACCGACGCGACGACACCGGCAGCCGTAGCGGTGATGACATCGCCGGCGTCGACGGCCGCGTAGCTCTCCATGCCGGTGCCGACGAGCGGCGACTCCGAGCGGAGCAACGGCACAGCCTGGCGCTGCATGTTGGCACCCATGAGGGCACGGTTCGCATCGTCGTGCTCGAGGAACGGGATGAGCGACGTCGCGACCGAAACCATCTGGCGCGGCGAGACGTCCATGTAGTCGACCTGCTCTGACGGAACGAGCTCGACCTCGCCACCCTTACGGCGAACGAGCACGCGCTCTTCAGCGAACGAGCCATCTTTGTTGAGAGGCGCACCGGCCTGCGCGACGACGTGGTCGTCTTCTTCGCTGGCGGTGAGGTAGTCGATCGTGCCCGTGACCTTGCCCTTGGTGACGCGGCGGTACGGGGTCTCGATGAAGCCGAAAGCGTTGATGCGCGCGAACGAGGCGAGCGAACCAATGAGGCCGATGTTCGGGCCTTCCGGCGTCTCGATCGGGCACATGCGGCCGTAGTGCGAGGGGTGCACGTCGCGCACCTCAACGCCGGCACGCTCACGGCTCAGACCACCCGGGCCCAGCGCCGACAGGCGACGCTTGTGGGTGAGACCCGCGAGCGGGTTGTTCTGGTCCATGAACTGCGAGAGTTGCGAGGTGCCGAAGAACTCCTTGATCGCGGCCACGACGGGGCGCACGTTGATCAGGGTCTGCGGCGTGATCGCCTCGATGTCTTGCGTGGTCATGCGCTCACGCACAACACGCTCCATGCGGCTGAGGCCTGTGCGCACCTGGTTCTGGATGAGTTCACCCACGGCGCGGATGCGACGGTTGCCGAAGTGGTCGATGTCGTCGACGTCGAGGCGCAGGTCGACGGGCTTGCCGTCGCGCTGGCCGGGCAGCGTGGTGCGGCCCTCGTGCAGCGACACCATGTACCGAATCGTCGCGACGATGTCGTCGACACTCAACACCGAGTCGGCGAGAGGGGCATCGACACCGAGCTTGCGGTTGATCTTGTAGCGACCCACCTTCGCCAGGTCGTAGCGCTTGGGGTTGAAGTAGAAGTTGTCGAGCAGCGCACGCGCGGCCTCGGCGGCAACCTGCTCGCCCGGGCGCAGCTTGCGGTAGATGTCTTTGAGCGCCTCTTCTTTGGTGAGGATGGCGTCTTTCTCGAGGGTCTGCTCAATCGAGTCGAAGCCCGCGAACTTCTCACGAATCTCTTCGGTCGTGAGGCCCAAGGCCTTGAGGAACACCGTGACCGACTGCTTGCGCTTGCGGTCGATACGCACGCCGACCTGGTCGCGCTTGTCGACCTCGAACTCGAGCCAGGCGCCGCGGCTGGGGATGATGCGGGCGGTGTAGATGTCTTTGTCGGTCGTCTTCTCGAGCTGACGCTCGAAGTAGACACCGGGCGAACGCACGAGCTGCGACACGACGACGCGCTCGGTGCCGTTGATGATGAAGGTGCCCTTTTCGGTCATGAGCGGGAAGTCGCCCATGAAGACCGTCTGGGTCTTGATCTCACCAGTCATGTGGTTCATGAACTCGGCCTCGACATAGAGCGGCGCAGCGTAGGTCTTGCCGCGCTCTTTGCACTCGTCGATCGAGTACTTCTGCTCTTCGAGGTACGGGTTGGTGAACGAGAGCTGCATGGTCTCGCCGAGGTCTTCGATGGGCGAGATCTCTTCGAAGATCTCTTCCAGACCACTGTGGGTCGGAACATCGGTGCGACCGGCAGCCTGCGCCTCGTCGAGGCGGGCCTTCCAGGCGTCGTTACCGACGAGCCAGTCGAAGCTCTCGGTCTGCAGAGCGAGCAGATCGGGAACCGTCAGCGTGTCGCTGATCTTGGCGAAAGAGAGCCGCGATGCGGTGCGGCCGTTCTTGGGGGACTGGTTCTTAGCGGTGCGCGCAGCAGCCAAGGATCTAACCTCCGTGGGCGGTAAAGCCCGAATACTGTCGTCAACAGACAGATAAGTGCGGTCGAATGGACGCGCCGAACCCGTGGGGATTTCGTGCAATCGAAATCCACCCCGCCGCTATACTCGGGGCACGATCGCCGCCCGCCATATGGCGGCAGATCAGACATGGGAGCGCAAACCTCAATACTAGGCGCGTTCACGCGGCCGTGTCCAGTCCGATTCTTGACCAATCCCGGCCACTGCGCTATAACGCTGGTTCTCGGTTGAGAATCGCTCTGCCTTCGTGGCGTGCTCCCCAGTAGAGTTGGGCTTCAGCGCCACGTCGGCGCCGACTGTGGTCGCCGAAAAGGACCCTCCCGACGATGAGCCCAAACCCTCCTCTTGCGACAGAGTCGTGGAGCGATGGGCGCTGGCCGATGATCGGTCGGCACGGGGCGTTCGAGCAGTCTGTGACTGCCCTGACGTCGGCGAGAACTGCTGTTGTCGTTCTCTCTGGCTCGGCCGGCGTGGGCAAGACCCGGCTCGCCAGCGAAATCATGCAGCACCTCGAAACGGAGGGCTGGCAAGCCAGCCGAATCGTCGCGAGCGCCGGCCTCGCCGCGGTGCCACTAGCGGCCCTGCTACCCCTTGCCGGATCTGTGCGACTCGACCTGGGACGGCTCGCGACCGATAGCACCGAACTCATGGCGTTCGCGGAAGGACTTGCTGCGCGACGACGCGACAGCGGCCCCCTGCTTGTGGTGGTCGATGACCTACCTCAGCTCGACTCTCTATCTGTCGCCGTGCTCGCGCAGCTGGCCACGAGTGGGTCGATCACCATGCTGGCCACCGTGCGCGACGGTGAACCTCTGCCTGAACCCATCGTGGCGCTGTGGACGTCAGATCGCGCCCTGCGCATCGCCCTCGACCCGTTGACGGTTGACGACATCGACGCTCTACTGCCGATCGTTCTGGGCGACACGGTCTCGAGGCATGCGGTCGTCGCCCTGCACGCCGCATCCGGCGGAAACCCGCTGTTCTTGCGCGAGCTCGTTGCGCACTCGCTCACGGCGGGCACTCTCGCGCGGCAGCACGGCTCATGGCAATTGCGCGGAACACCGGGTGGCTCAGCGGCGCTCGGCGAGCTCATTGCGTCTCGCCTCGCAGAACTCGCCCCCGCGCAGCGTGAGGTCATGGAGCGCCTCGCGGCGTGCCAGTCGATTCCCATTTCACACCTGACAGAGGCTCCTCTTCGCGCTGCCCTCGGCGAGCTCGAGCAACAACAGCTTGTGCAGTTGCGTCTCGAAGGTGGCCGATACCTGGCGACGATCGCCCACCCGCAGTACGCGCTGGCGATGGTCGCTCGAGTCGCAACCCTGCGCCGGGTCGACTTGCTCGTGGACCACGTCGAGCGCGCAGAAGCGTCGCCCGAGCGAGAGGCCGACGCGGTGCGCATCGCCACGTGGCGGCTCGACGCTGGCGCGCCCGGCGACGCGGCCCTGTTGGGTGATGCTGCTCGCCTGGCCCTGCTCACGGAAGACTTCGAGCTTGTCGATCGATTGGCGAGCGCCGCGCAGCAGTCCGGCACGGTCGACACAGAGCTGCTCTTGATCCACGCCGATGCCCAGATCAAGCTCGGCCGGGTTGATGATGCCTTGGCGACCCTCACTCGTGCCCGCGCTCTCGACACCGACGACCCGGTCGATCAGCATCGCACCGCGCGCATCCTCACCATGACGACGACCGCTCTCATCACGCACAGCGGCCGCTTCGACGAGGCGCTGGCGCTGCTCGAGGGCGCCCCTGAGCGTTTGCCAGAAGCATCCCGCCGGTTGCGCCAAGCCCGAGCACGAATCCTCGTTGGCCTCGAACGGCCCCGCGAAGCGCTCGCCGAACTCGAGGCGATCACCGATAGCGCCACACCGGCTGAGCAAGCCGAGCTCGATGTCAACAGGAGCGTGCCCTTTGTCGCGCTGGGCCGGATCGAGCAAGCGCTCGGCACGACCGAGCGTGCTCTGGCCGCCGCCCGACTGGCCGATTCATCGATTCCGCTGCGTGTCGCCTATCTCATGCGTGCCGTGACCCTCGCGCAGGCCTGCCGGCTCGACGAGGCGCGTGCGTTCGCTGCCGACGCCCTCGCCGAGGCGATAGTGCTCGATGACGAGCTCCGCAGCCGACAAGCAGAGTTCACGCTGGCCGCGGTATATCTCGCGATGGGCAAGCTCGAGACGGCCGCTCGATGGCTGAAAGACGTGATCTCGGGGGCAACGTCTCGCGGCCCGGTGGGCTACGAACCGCTCGGTCGGGGGATGCTCGCTCGCGTGCGGGCCCAACAGGGCCTCATCGACGAGGCCCGCGAGCTTCTCGCCGGCATCTCGCCCGCGCTCGTCGAGGACGATTCGCTCCTGCTGCTCGGCCGCGCGTGGGTTGAGGCGGTTGGCGGCGATGCCCCCTCAGCGCGCGCGCAGCTTGAGGCCCGCACGCGCCAGCGCATGGAGTCGGGCGACATCGACTTCGCGAGCATTTTGGGCCTCGACCTCGCGCGACTCGGCGACCCTCACACGGCGGCGACCCTGTTGGAGTCGATGCAAGACGACGCCGATTCGCCGGTCTTGCGCTTGCGTGCCCGCACGGCGCGGGCCATGGCGAATGATGCCGAGCTCGACCTCACCACGGCGGCGGACGACTGGGAACGGCACGGCTACCTGCTGCACGCAGCAGAGACGCTCGCGCTCGCCGCCGATGCTGCTCGACGTGCAGGCCGCCCACGTGAGGCGGCAAGTCTCGGGGCACGCGCCCGAACACTCGCCGAGCGCACCGAGGGCGCATCCACTCTGCCCTTGCAATTCGGCAGCGCGAGCGAACCGCTCACCGCACGCGAGCGAGAGATCGCGACGCTCGCGGCCCGCGGCACCGCGAGCAACGAGATCGCGGCGCTTCTGTTCTTGTCACCGCGCACGGTCAACAACCACTTGCAATCGGCCTACACGAAGCTCGGTGTGCGACGGCGCGCCGAGCTTGCTAGCGCTCTCGGCCTGAGTGACTACGCGGTAACGGGAGCCGACTCGTCGACGATGTGAGGCCGCAGCGCCTCGATTCGCGGCATGATGAGCGCCACGTGCTCGCGCGCGACACCTGTGTCAATGAGGGCATACGCCAAGTGCTCCGCGACCGCGTCGTACGCCTCATCGGTAATCGAGAGGCCCGCGTGCGCGGTGTGCATGCTTCGACCCGTGAAGGCATCAGGCCCGTCAAGCGCAATGGTGAGGAACGACCGCTGATGGGCGATCAAGCGCTCGAGGTCAACCTCGTCGAACCAGTGCGCGAGCGCCGGATCGGCGACCACTCGATGCGCAAAGACTGACACGGCAACCGCGACCGCGGGTGCCCCGCCGATCTCGTCGTACATGCTCATGCGTATCGTCTCCCGGCGATCAGTGCCCACGCGACGTCGCGTTGGCTCACCTCTAGTGTGTCGGCTCAACCGAGCGCTGCCCAGACATCGAATTACTCAATTCACGTCGACCCGATGCTCATCGTCGACCACACGCGCGACCGTGTGGCACGCTGACGGACATGAGCGAATCGGTCGAACTGCGACTGGCGAGTGGGCAACGGGCCGTCATCGAGCCCGACCGCTGGGCCGCGGGCAGCTACACGCTCATCGTCGATGGCACCCCGCAATCCCACGTCGATCTCGATGACCCGAGCCGCTTGTTCTTCGAGTACGTGCAGCGCATCGGCCACGTGATCGACGAGTGGGGTGACCCTGGCCAACCCATGACCGCGCTGCACTTGGGCGCTGGTGCGCTGACCCTGCCGCGCTACGTTCACGCCACCCGGCCCGGGTCACGCCAGCAAGTTATCGAGCTCGACGAAGGGCTTGTGGCGTTCGTGCGTGAGCATCTTCCGCTCCCCCGCCAGTCGGGCATCAGGGTTCGGTACGGGGATGCTCGCGCCACGCTCACCCGCCTGCCCGCGGCTCTGCACGGTGCGGTCGACCTCGTCGTGGTCGACGTGTTTAGTGGAGCGCGCATCCCGGCTCACGTCACGAGCGTCGAGTTCTACCGTGAGGTCGCCGCGTTTCTCGCCCCCGGCGGAATCGTCGCGGTCAACGTCGCCGACGGACCAGGACTCGCTTTCGCGCGCGGCCAAGCCGCAACGCTGCGGCTCGTGCTCGACAACGTGGCCGCGCTCGCCGAAACAAGCGTGCTCAAGGGTCGACGCTTCGGCAACGTCGTGCTCATCGCGTCGCCGTCACCACTGCCGCTTGACTGGATGCCGCGGCTCATGGCGCGCGGCCCGCACCCCGCCGCGGTCATCGCGGGCACCGAGCTCATCAACTGGATCGCGGGGGCTCCGGTCGCCACCGATCAGACCGCGATTGCTTCTCCGGCCCCGGCAACGAGCCTGTTTACGCGCGGGGGCCCGGGCTCACGATAACCAGGCGCAGTCGCTCGAGCAGAGCACGCACCTCGATGGCCGCCGTCGCATTCGCACCAAGATGGGTGAGCGTCTCGTCAACGATGCGCAAGAACCGGTCGTAGGCGTCATCGGTGAGTGAGAGGGATGCGTGCGCCTCGCGCAAGCCACGACCGGAGTAGCCCTCGGGGCCCCCGAGAACCGCGGCGAAGTATTGCTCGCGGTGCTGATTGAGCAGCAAGAGGTCAACCGCAGCAAACATCGGGCCCAGCACGGGGTCGGCATCGATGCGCACCGTGAGCTCGTCGACGAACGCACGAATGCCGTCGGCACCACCCAATTGCTCAAATGTCGACATCATCGACCGCCTTTCGTGTGCCGACGACCCTAACGCGCAGGCCCAACAACCCCCATCATGCTCTCAGCATGCAGGATCATCCTCATCGAGCAACCACTCTGGGGAGGATGAGTTCATGCATCGACACACCGCGGTCATCGTGGGCCTGGCGTCGGTTCTGGTCGTCGCCGGATGCACTCCGCCGAGTAACGCGCCCACCCCTGTTGCCTCGCCCTCCGGTTTCGCCGACTCCCCTACCCCTGTTTCCTCGAGTGCCAGCCTCGCGTCTCTCGCGCCCTCGGGCGTGACCGAGACCCTCGCGTCGGGCATCACAACGCCGTGGTCGGTCATCGCCCTTGCGACGGGGTCGATGCTCTTCAGCGAGCGCGACACGGGCCGAGTGCTCGAGCTCACTGCCGATGGCCAAACGCGACTCGTCGGCGTCGTTCCGGGCGTCGTCCCCGGCGGCGAAGGCGGCCTCTTGGGTATCGCGGCGCGCGACGCCGGCACGCCCTACCTCTATGCCTTCTTCACGGCGGCGACCGACAACCGCATCGTGCGCATCGAGGTGACCGGAGCGCCCGGGTCGTACGAACTCGGTGACCTCGAGGTGCTGCTCTCGGGCATCCCGAAAGCGCGCAATCACAACGGCGGTCGCCTCGCATTCGGGCCCGACGGGATGCTCTTCGCCACCGCCGGAGACGCCCAGCAAACGGCCCGCTCTCAAGATCTGGGTTCGCTCGCCGGCAAGATTTTGCGCATGACCCCGGAGGGGAACATTCCGGCCGACAACCCCTTCGCGGGCTCGTACGTGTATTCCTATGGACACCGCAACCCGCAGGGCCTTGCTTTCGACAGCACCGGGCAGCTGTGGGCATCGGAGCTCGGCCAAAACACGTGGGACGAGCTCAACCGCATCGAGGCCGGTGCCAACTACGGTTGGCCGCTCATCGAGGGAGTCGGCGGGCGTGAGGGATACGTCGACCCCGTTCAGCAGTGGCCGACGAGCGAGGCAAGCCCGAGTGGCCTCGGGGTTGTGGGCGACACGCTCTTCATGGCATCGCTGCGCGGCAAGCGGCTGTGGGCGATTGACATCGCCGAGCCCGGCGTGAGCACCGCCTACTTTGTGGGCGAACTCGGCCGCATACGTGACGCCGTGGCGGGGCCTGACGGCACGCTGTTGCTCCTCACGAGCAACACCGACGTCAACGGCGTTCCCGGCCCCACCGATGACCGACTTCTGCAGGTCACGCTCGCGCCGCGCGACTGACGTCGGCGCTGCCGCTTAGCATCGATCATGTGAGCGATCTCGAGCGCGTGCGGCACTGGGCGACGGCCCTCCTCGCACTGCATCTCGATGCCTCGTGGAGCTTCGACTTTGACCGCGCCACACGTCGCGCCGGCCTGTGCGACTTCTCGCGCAAGCGCATCACGGTGTCGCGACACTTGGCACAACGCTTCGACGATGACGACATCCACCAGGTGCTGCTGCACGAGGTGGCGCACGCGCTCGCGGGGCCGCGCACGGGCCACGGCCCCGAGTGGCGGCGCATCGCGCGCGAGCTCGGCTACGTCGGCGGTGTGACGCACAGTGGGCCCATTGCCGACGAGCGCGCGCGCTGGCGGGGCACGTGCCCGCAAGGCCACGAGTTCGTACGATTTCGCCGCCCGAGCCGCGACCTCTCGTGTGGTCGCTGCTCGCGCGGCTTCAATCGTGCGGCATTGATTACGTGGCGCGATCAGTCAACGATCGCGGCCGCGCTGAGGTCAGCTACTCGCTGACGCTCACCTCTTTCCAGAACGCCACGTAGTTGCTGAAGTCTTTGCCGACGCGCTCGATGCCGCTCGGGTAGGGGGTGGGGTAGCTCCACGCGCGGTCGGGCAAGTTCTGGCCATCGACGGTCACGGTGAAGTACTGGCACTCACCCTTCCAGGGGCAGGTGTAGGGGGTCGGGCTCGTGGTGAGCATCCCCTCGACAATGCTCGACGGCGGAAAGTACCAGTTGCCCTCGATCTTGATGAGCTCGCTCTCGGGAGCTTCGGCGATGACGGTGCCGTTGACGTGAGCCTTCATGGTTCCTCCTGCGGTCGAGTGGTGCCGGTCTCTCGGCACAACCTCAGGCTGTCAGATCGAATTCCCTCAGCACCACGAGTTCGGTCGATTCCCAGCGCGCTCGGGCGGCGACCAGAGCCTCGGTTCCTTCGGCGGCAGCGAGGGTGCGACCCCCGACCGAGGCGCTGAGCATGTGCGCAACGGCGCCGCGCAGACCTTGGTAGCCCGCCGCCGCGACGGCCGCCTCGGGACTCGTTGCATCGATGCCGACGGCACCGAGCGCATCGATCACGACACCCGCGAGCAAGTGATCCTCGACCGGGATGCCCTCCGGCGCCTGCACCGGAGACCCCGCTGCCACGACCGCGACCATCGTGCGCTCGCCGCGCGCAGCCTGCAGCTCGAGCAACCGCTGCGCGATAGCGGACGCGGCACCGCAGCGCGCGTCGATCACTTCGACGTGCGGCGGTAGAGCATCCGTCGGCACGGGCTCGGTCGCAAGGCCGTCGCACCACACAAGAAGGTGCGCCGAGGCGCCAATGCGGCGGGCGCCATCAAGCCCAACGTCGAACCGCACTTGGTAGCGCGCTTGCTCGTCGGGAACAGTGCTGTCAAGAAGGCCGGTCACAGGTCGATCGTATCGACGTGCCGCAGACTGGGCGCATGCGCGTGCGACTTGACCTCTTGCTCGACTGCCCGGCCGATGCGGCGTGGGAGGCCCTGCACTCCCCCGCGGTGTTTCGCGCGGTCTCGGGACCCATCACGACGGCCGAGTCGCTCGAACCCGAGGGGTTTCCCGAACGATGGGCCAACACCGAGCACCGCGTGCGTTTGCGTATGCTCGGCGTGCTGCCGATGGGCTCGCAGGTCATTCGCGTGCGGGATGAAACCCTGCTCGACGGCACGCGCATCGTGCACGACGAGGGCGGGCCCGTGAGCGGCCCCATGACGCTCGTGACGGGCTGGCACCACCGCATGGCGGTCAGCCCCAACCCCCTCAGCCCCGAGTCGCGCACCCGCTTTCACGACACGCTCGATGTTCGCGCGGGGCTGCTGACTCCGTTTGCCTGGCTCGGGTTCGCGGTGTTCTGGCGGCTGCGCGGGCGAAAGATCGCGAAGCTCGCGCCCGGGTGGGCCGCGCAGTTTGGCGTGGTGGGCGGCGGCGCGTGAGCGCGGCATCCATGACGCCTGATCGGGCCATCAACGCTCTCGCCGTCGCCGACTGGCGGCGTCACATCGCCGCGCTCTACGCCGAGCTGCGGACCGCGACCGACCTTTTCGCGGCGCACGACCATTGGCGCCGCACGCGCGACGAACTCTTCGCGCACCACCCCGCCTCGCCGCTGCTCCCCGCCGACCGCGACTCGTTCACGGGCTTGCGCGTCAAGCCCTACGACCCCGCCTGGCGCTTCGAGTGCGTGATTCAGGATGCTGAGCCGGCGCGCATTGAGGTGGCCACCGGCACCGACGGAGTCGTGCCCTTCGAGCGGCTCGGCCTCGTCGATGTTCCCGGGGTCGGCACGCTCGACGTGTGGCGGCTCGCGTCATACGGAGGCGGGCTCTTCGTTCCCGCGCGCGACGCCCTCTCGCGCGTTCCCGGAGGCACGTACGGTGGCGGCCGCTACCTGCTCGACACCGTCAAGGGCGCCGACCTCGGCGGAGGCCGAGCGCCGTGGTCGCTCGTGCTCGACTTCAACTTTGCCTACAACCCCTCGTGCGCCTACGACGAAGCGTGGGCATGCCCGCTCACCCCGGCCGGCAACGTCGTCGACGTCGAGATTGGGGTCGGCGAGCGCTACGGCGACGGGCGCCTGGTGCTCTAGACCGGGCTCCACAGGGCGACCTGCTACGGTTGAGGCATAGGCAGAACTGTTCTCAGTTCTTCTGCGTCGTAGAACGCTTCCTCTTCCCGCTGCACGCGCACCGACTCGCGCATCCAGACGGTTCGATACTTTCTCACGGCGAACGATGTCGGCCACTGCCGCCGTCGCCACTTCGATTCCTATTGCCGCGCGCTTGTCGCGCGCAGAGCATCCTGACCATTCGGTCGCGGATGCCCGGAATCGCGCACGCTCGAAAGGCACCACCATGACCACCCAGAACACCACCTTTACCGCCCTCGGCGTTCCGTACCCGCTCGTCGAGGTGCTGACCGCGCAGGGCAAGACCGAGGCCTTCCCCATTCAGGTCGACACCCTGCCCGACACTCTCGCGGGGCGCGACGTGCTCGGCCGCGGCAAGACGGGTTCGGGCAAGACCCTGGCCTTCTCGATTCCGATGGTCGCGCGTCTCGGCACGCGACTCGCGGGCGGATCACGCCGCAAGGGCGCCCCGCTCGGCATGGTGCTCGCACCCACGCGCGAGCTCGCCACGCAGATCAACGCCGTGCTTGAGCCGCTCGCGAAGGCCTACGGACTCACGACGACCACGATCTTCGGCGGCGTCTCGCAGAACCGCCAGGTGCAAGCCCTCAACGCGGGCGTCGACATCATCGTCGCGTGCCCCGGCCGCCTCGAAGACCTCATGAAGCAGGGCTTCGTGACGCTCAATGCCGTTGAGATCACCGTGCTCGACGAGGCCGACCACATGGCCGACCTTGGCTTCTTGCCCGGAGTCACGCGCATCATGAAGGCCACGCCCACCGACGGCCAGCGCCTGCTGTTCAGCGCGACCCTCGACAACGGGGTCGACAAGCTCGTGAAGCAGTTCTTGCACAACCCTGTCATGCACTCGGTCGACGAGGCCAACTCGCCCGTCGCCGACATGACGCACCACGTATTCGAGCTCTCGGGCGCCGACGAGAAGAAGCGCATGATCACCGCGCTCGCCTCGGGAAGCGGCCGCCGCATCCTGTTCATGCGCACCAAGCACACGGCCAAGAAGCTCGCCAAGGCGCTCACCGAGCAGGGCATCCCCGCCGTCGATCTGCACGGCAACCTCTCGCAGCCCGCGCGCGACCGCAACCTCGCCGCGTTCGGCGACGGCAGCGTGCGCGTGTTGGTGGCGACGGATGTCGCGGCACGCGGTGTGCACGTCGATGACATCGAACTCGTCATCCACGTCGACCCGCCCATGGAGCACAAGGCCTACCTGCACCGCTCGGGCCGCACCGCCCGCGCCGGAGCCGCGGGCGACGTCGTAACGCTCGTGCTGCCCGAACAGCGCCGTGACACGGCCGACCTGCTCCGCAAGGCCGCGATTCGCGTGCAGCCGCAGCAGGTCACGACCGAGTCGGCAGCAGTAACTCGCCTCATCGGCGAGGTCGCGCCCCGCGTAGCCGCGCACGAGCTGCCCGCCGTATTGCAGCGCCAGCCCGAAGGCGGCGGACGCTCGCAAGGCGCCAACGCTCAGCGCAAGCGCGCCAACCGTGACGGCCAGGCTCAGCCCGCCCGTGGTGGTCGCGGCGGCCAGGGTGGCCAGCGCCGCTCAGGTTCGTCGTCGACGGCCGCGACGGGAGCCCCCCGTAGTGCGGCCCCGCGAACGGATGCTCCGCGCACCGAAACACCGCGCTCCGAGTCCACTGCTGCCCCGCGTGCCCGCCAGGGCTCGCGCCGGGCATCATCGGCTGGCGGCGCGAGCGCAGGCGGAATCCGCGTGGGCCAGGTCGTGCGCTCGAACTCGACGGGCGGCCAGCGCCGCGGGCGCTAACCCGCGCCGCAGCAGCCGTTAACGGCTCACGGGCCCCGGTAGAGCATCCGCTCTGCCGGGGCCCGGCCGTTTCTGCGCTGTTGGGCGCCGCCGCTAGGCGGTGACCCGGCGGCGGGAGATCGTCACGAGCACCATGCCGCTGAACAGCAGCGCTCCGATGACCCACAGCCACAGCATGATCTCGACACCCGTGAGGGCAAGCGTGGTCATGAACACGTTCGAGAGGTTCGTGTCATTGAGACCACCCTCGAGACTGAGGTCGCCGAGTTGCAAGACACCACCGACCCACAGCAACTGAGCGGTCGCTCCACCACTGTCGACTTCCGTCACCGAGCACTCTGCGCTCGCCGGAAGATCCTCGAAGGTGACCGTCACGCCGTTAGAGATCTTCGACGTCACACTCGTCTCGGGGTTCACCACGGGCGGCGCCGAGGGGTCCGGAGGCGTCACCGGCCACCCGCCCGGCAACAAGGGCACGAGTTCGCCATCGCGATCCCATGTGCACGAGGTTTCAATCATGAACTCGAGGTCGCTCGCTTCGAACGCGAAGGGTCCGGCAAGGCTCTTCGTGATCGAGAAGGTGGCGAGCAAGAACGTGTTCTCGAGGCTCACTCGGTGCACCTCGCCCGCACCCATGATGAACTCGCCGTCGGTCAGCGCAACGCTCGCCGCGCCGCCCGTTCGCGTCTCGGTCACCGTACAGTCAGCGCCCGCCGGAATGTTCTGCCAGTTGTTGCGGTAACTGTTGAGCGAAGTCAGCTCACGGCCTGCTCCGCCCGGAATCGCGAGGTCGGTAACGACGCCGTCAATGACGAGTGTGCACGCGAGTGAGGCTTCGAAGGTGCCTTCGACGAAGAGCCCGGTGCCGTCTCCCTCGAACGTCTTCTCAATCTCAACCGAGCCCACGTCGAAGGTGTTGGTGACGACAAAGCCAACCGGGTCAGCCGCGACCGTCACGACGTCGACATCGATGCTCGAACTCGTCGCACCCGCCGTCGTGGTCTCCACGAGCGAACATGCGGCGTCGAGCGGCAGGTCGCTATAGGTCGCGCGGTACACCGAGGCAGACGACAGCGTGCGTGTGGCGCCACCCGGAATGTCGATCTGCTCGTCGACCCCGTCAATGGTGCGGACGCATGTCAGCTCAACCTCGAACGGCCCGTCGCCCCACGTGGCAGCTCCGTCACCGTCGCGCACCTTTTCGACCTGCACTTCGCCCAGGTCGAAGGTGTTGGTCACCTCGACCTCGACGAGAGCATCCGCGATCGTCGCGTCGGCGGTAACGCCGTCAACACTCGTTCCATCAACGGTGACCGTGGTCGACGATGCACCGCCGGTCGCCGTTTCGGTGATCGTGCACACCGCGCCGGTGGCGAGGTTCTCGATCGTCACGGGGTCGTCGCCGAGCACGAACGTGAACGTGTCGTCGAAGACCGTGCGCGTGCCCGTGGCGTCATCGAGCTCGCACGTCACGTCAATCGTGAACGGAGCACTTGCCCACGGGTCGACGCCCTCACCGTCAACAACCTTCAAGAGCTGGATCGAGCCAACGGTGTAGTCGTTCTCAATCTCTGCCGTGGTCGTTGTGCCCAGCGTCACCGTTGCCGAATCGCCCGGTGTCGTGATGACAGCGCCGGCATCGACGATCGTGACGACGCGCGTCGCGGCCGCATCCATCGTGTTCGTCTCGGTGATGGTGCACGACGCGCCATCTGGCAGCCCCGTGAGCGACCAGGTTTCGCCATCTTCGAGGTCGCGTCGCATCGGAGTTGCTGCGCTGTAGCTCGTGCCGTAGACAGCGTCGCCCTCAAAGGTGCAGTCGATCGCTACGGGGAAGGGTCCGAAACCGATCGGGGTGCCGTCGGTGTCGCGCGCTGCGCTCGACACTGTCTTCGTCACGTCGAGAGTCGCGAGTTCGAAGGTGTTCTCGACCTCGAGCGCGGGCTGCGGCTGGTTGTCGGTCAGCACCGTGTTGTTGACCGTCACCGTGAACGTGTGGCCCGTCGTGACCGAGTCGGTCAGCTCATTGCCGCTCGCATCGAGGATGCGACTCGACGTCGCCCCTGCACGGTCGCTCTCGGTCAGGGTGCACTCGGCACCACTCGGCAGCAGCGTGTAGTTCACGGTGCCACCGGGCAGAAGTTCGCGCGTTGCCCCGCCCGCGATAGTCACATTGGTTCCGTCGCGCTCACACGCGAGCGTGACCTCGAACGGACCATCGCCATACGAGGCGCCCGCGCCGAGCACGGTCTTCGAGACCTCGAGCTCACCCGTGAGGTAGTAGTTCTCGAGCGTCACCCGACCGGGCTGCGCCGCCGTGATGAGAATGTCTTCGCCCGAAATGACGGTTCCCGCGTCGTCGACGATGCGATGCGCGTCGGCTCCGGTGCCCGGCACGTCGCGCTCGAAGACCTTACACGTCGAGCCGTCGGCAAGGTTGTCGATCGTCACGAAGCCGTTCGCCGGCACGGTGACGTCGCCGTTGTACGACTCGCCCACAATGGGCGCGGTGCAGACCACATTGGCGGTGAAGGTCGCCGGAGCGAACTGCGTCGCGCCGCCGCCGATCACGTCTTTCGAGATCGTGAAGCTCGTGACGCCGTAGCGGTTCGTGAACTGCGTCGAGTTGGTCGTCACCGGTGCGAGGACCGTGCCGCCGTTCGCCGCGAGCGAGGCAATCGTCGTCGTCGTGCCGCTGACCGACGTTGACGTCGCATTGACCGTGCGCACGATCGACGTCGAGTCGGCGTCTTGATCATTGGTCTCGGTCACGGTGCACTCGGCTCCTGCCGGCAACCCGGTGAGCGTACGCGTCTGAGCATGCCGCAGCGAGAACGTCATGGGCGACGCCGAGAAGGTATCGGCAATCACCGTGTCACCCTGGAAGGTGCAGGCCACCGAGAACTCGAACGGGTCGACCGGGTACACCGGGTTACCGCTCGCGTCTTCGGCGTCGGTCAGCACGGTCTTGCCGACCGTGAGCGACGCGAGGTCGAAGCGGTTCGTCACCGTACGGGTCACCGTCGACGTTCCCGCGGCGTTGCCCGTCGTGGTCACCGGGTTCGGCGTCTGAATCGTGACGTTCGTGGCTCCGGCACTGCCGGGCTCACTGATCGTGCAGCTTGACCCCACGGGAATGTTCTCGATGGTCTGCGTCAGCTGCGTGGCCTTGCTGAAGGTGAGGTCACCGAACCACACGGCCGTCGCAGGTGCGCCCGCGGGCTGTATCGCGGGTGAGATCGAGCTCGCGGCACGAGTGCAACTGACGCGCACGGTGAACACACCGTCACCAAAGTCGTACGGTGACGTGGCTCCCGCACCGGTGATCGATTTGTTGACCGTGAGTCGACCCACGAAGAACTCGTTGGTGTAGTCAACCGCGTTCGTCGCCTGGCCGAGACCGTTGTTCGGCGCGAGCGTCACGATCGACGCGGCACCCGGGGTGGAAGCCGCTGGCACACCGCCGGTCGTGATGACCTTGCTGATCACGCTCGCCCCACGAGTCTGCGTCTCGGTCACGGTGCACACTGCGCCAGCCGGAAGACCGGTGTAGGTGCGCGACTGCCCATCGTTGAGCGTGAACGTGGCAGGGGTCACGGTCAGCGCGGTCGGGCCCGAACCGTTGTTATAGGTGCAGGCAATAGAGAAGTTGAAACCGGTCTGCATAACCGCTTGCCCGGCAGCGTTGACCGCACCGTTCATGTCGACGGTTTTGGTGATCGTCAACCCCGCGAGCTCGTAGGTGTTGGAGACCGTGCTTGCCTCGATCGGCGGGCGCGAGTCAAACGCCGGCACAGGGTTGAGCACCGTCGACGGGCTCGACGGAAGAGCCCGCGACACCACTTGGCCCGGCGTAATCGTCGTCGAGGTAGCGCCTGTGGTTCCGACCTCGCTCACGTCGCAGACCGCGTAGAGCGGAATGCCCAGGATGCGCGTCGAGGCACCGTTCGTCGTCAGGGTGAACGGGTTGCGATTCGCTCCGGTACTCGTGAGCAATTCAATCGGCTCAGGATCATGCAAAGTGCCCGCGCCATCGATATCGACGGTGCACGACAGGTCGACTTGCACGGTGGACGGCGCGAATGCGGTTCCCGCACCCGTGATGACCTTGCTGAGGTCAACGGCACCCGTCGCGAGAGCGATACCGACCTTGCGCGGCTCAGTAACGAAGCGATACGGAAGGTCGTTCACCCCGTCGAAGCCGCGCGCGGCGCCCGCGATCGAGTTGTAGGCGATCGAGTCGCGGGCAAGGTTCGGAGTCGTCTCGCGCAGCACGGGCTCGAGAGCGGTGCGTGTTTCGTAGGCGATCGTGACCGACTCACCGGGCGCGAGGCCAACGGGAACAATGCCGCCTTCTTCGAAGTCGATGACGAACTTCATCGCCACGACACTCTCCAGCAAGGCGGTCGACGGAATCGCCGGCATCACCTGCCAGCCCGTGGCGGGGTTTGCGCGGTCGACAAGACCACCCGCAGCGGCGCTGCCGACGCACGGCCAGTAGGCCTCGACCATCGGCGGGTCGCTCGTGGGGGTCATGCCCAGGTCGTTCTGGATGTCGGCGCCATTACACGCGGGCGTCGCCATGTCGAGGCGGCTCGTGTAGTAGACCGTCAGGGCCGCTTCGGGGTAGCCGATAAGGCGCGGACGCTCCAGCAAGATGGGTGCCCAGCGTGAGCTACGCGCATCGTTGATGATGACACCGCGGTCGTTCTCACGGGGCAGCACGTCGATCGACGAGATCTGGTGCACGCGCACGTTGCCCGCGTTGAAGAAGTAGCCGACCCACTCTTCTGTGCCACCCGGACGCGTAATGGGCACACAGGGGTACCGGTAGTACTCCTCGCCGGCGACCGCGAGCGTCGGAGCTTCGCAACTGGCAGGGTTGGTCTGCACCGTCTTGATGACGCCGAGGTCGTTATACGGTTCGCCCGTGAGCGGATCGATGAGCGGAGTGCCGTCGGTGTCGAGCGGGCCCGCCTCGACGCCCCGCACGCCCTTGATGATCGACATGGGGGCGCTCGGGAGAGCCCACACGCGGGTCGTTGCGCTACACGACGGCACCTCGAAGATCGTCGGCTGCAGGTTGCCGTCGGTCGCTGGGGTGCACTCGTCGAACGGCTGGTCTGAGGTGACCGTAGCCGTGTTGAGCACGAAGTTGTCGGTATCGCTCCCCGCTTCGAAGAACTGGCGGAAGAGCATCGGCGCGCTGATCGTCATGGTCCAGTCGTGCTCGAGCACGAAGCTGGGGTCGATCGTGATCGTGAGCTCTTGGCCCGTCACGTTGGCCGCGCCAAGTACGGCGGTAAAGCTCGGTGCCGTGACGGGGTTGTTCGCCTCATCAACGACCTCAATCGTGATGGCGTCGTTCGGGTCGAGCGGAAGGTCAGTCTCGGGGTCAAGCGGCAGAACCAGCTGCGGCCCTTCCGGAACGTCGACAGGAATGAGATCGACGATCTCGAGACCCGTGAGTTGCTTATCGAGTCCGGTGCCGCGGTTGGTCACTTCGATCTCGTAGGGAATCGGAGCACCGAGCGTCAGCGGGCCAAACGGCGTCTTGACGATCTGCACCTTGGCGGGTCGGTGCTGGAACAGAATTTGCTTGGTGTCGTCATCGGTGGCTTGCCAGAGCGGAGCATCCACCCCGTTGTCGGCCCATGACGTGACCGTGAGGTCGTTCGTGAAGACACCGACGGTGGCCTCGCCCGGTGCGGGCTGAGTGAACACGTACAGCGTCGACGGCACCGGGTCACCGACCGGCGCTACGAGCACGTCGCGTCGCGTCGCCGTGAAGCGCAGCGTTTGGTTCGGGTTGAACGGGCGCTCCCACGTCGCGCCGTCGGCGCGCGTGTATTCGGCACGGATGCCGCGAATGTCAGCGGTCGTCGCCCCCGGCGGAAGCGTCGGAAGGGCGAGCGAGCTCGAGAAGGTGCCGTTGACCCAACACGCGTCGAGGTTCGCGCTGCCGCCGCACTCGACACTGATGTCGCCGGTGAGTCCGTCGATCACATAGTCAACGCCGATGAGCACATCGAGCTTGACCCGGTTAATGGGCGTCGCGAACGAGTGTGAGCCGACCGCCGTGAAGTTGTAGGCGTTCCAGAAGGTCGGGCTGATGTCTACGAACCGCATGTCGGTCGACCGCACGGTTCCTGACGGTTGACCCGTCAGCGTGATCGTCGCGACGCGCGAGTTGCCCTCGATCTGCGTCGCGGGAGTCGCCGGCGTCGCCGTGGTGTCGGCGACGATTCCCTTGGTGGCGGTGACGCCATAGGTGAAGTCGACGACCGTGACGGATGCCGACGCTTGGGCCGTGACCGTGTTGACTGTTGCCCCGCCCGACGGAATCGTGACGCCGCCCGGGTCGACGACTCGCGCCTCCGCGGTGTTGTCGATGATGCCGCTCGTCGCGGAGTTGACGATCGTTCCCGGCGCACTGCGCAGCTCAGCACGCAACTGCGTGTCGAGCACGATACGCGTCTCCGCCTGCACGGCGATTCGACCGGTGTGAATGACCTCAATCCCGACGATGTCGGCGAGCTGTGCCGACGTTCGGGCGAGGGCAGCAGAGATCGTGTACGACGTCGTCGTGCCGCCCGAGGTGGTAAGCAACACTTGGCTCGACGTCGCGCCCGACGGAGTGCTGATCGACACGATGTCAAAGAGGTTCACGGCGTCGAACGGATCGGTGCCCGCGACCGGATCAACAACAGACAGTTCGTCGACTCGAGTCACTGACTCGTTCGTCGCCGCAATCGTCATGCGCGCGCGCGGATACAGCGCTTGGGGTGTTCCGACCGGCGGCGTGCCGAGCGGCCCGTCGACCCAGGTTTTCGTGATCTCGACCGTGATCGGGGTGTCGAGAATCAAGATGTCGTCGGCCGCCGTGCGCGACAAGAGCACAGCATCCGTCGCATCGCGTCCGTCGACGCGCGTGGTGTTGCGCACTTGGCCAAGCTCGCCCGGGAGGTTGTACTCGGCGAGCCGGGTAGCACCGAGCACCGCGACCGAGGGGTCAGAACGGCGAACGTCACGAACCTCGAACACAAGATGGATGTCACGGCTCAGGCTCATCGACGACGCAACCCCCGTGCCCACGGGCGGGGCAAGCGGGTTGGTGCCGATGCGCGCTCCGCGCGTGGGGCTCTCTTCGAGCACGAGGCGCACGCCGGTGGCTGCCGCCCTCTCGCTCGGGCTGAGCGTGTACCCGGGGAAGGTTCCGTCACAGGCGCTGGCAGCACAAGGGTTACCGCTCGCGGCCGTCCATCCCGAGCCAGGCAGATAGAGCTCAACCGCAACAACACGGTCGTACGTCAGCAGAGGGTCCATCGCGGAAGTGATGGCGGGAATGCGCACGAGGTCGAAGGCCTCGAACACTGTGTCGGCGACCGGGGTCGTCGCGGGGTCGCTCGCCGAGTCAGAAATCACGACCGAGTCGAAGGTGGTTCCGGCGGTGCCCCACGAGATCACTGCCGTGGCCTGGTCAGCCGAGCGGGCACTGACCGCTTCAGTTCCCGTGCTGGCGACGGGCAACCACGCTTTGCCGATCGCAACAACGTTGCCCGTTCCGTCGCCACCAAGAGACGCGGTCGGCAAAAGCGTGACGGCGGCGGTCGTGTCGTCGGTGACAACACTCGGGTCGGTCGTGGGGTTCTCCACGCGGCTCTGCGCAGCGTTGTCGACCTCAATGGTCGTCAGGCGGGTCGACGAAGCAGCCTCACCCGTGCCATCGCGCAACTGATCGCGCAGCTCGAATCGAAGGTTGGGCTGGGCGCTGAAGCCCGGGTTGAGCAGTGTGCCCAGGGAGTCGTAGTTGGCGTGACGGTAGGTGAACCGAATTCCCTCGATGACGTCGCGCAATCCGGGGTCAATCGTTCGGGTCACGAATGACGGACCAGCAACGTCGGTGGTACCCGGCAAGGCGATCCACGAGGTGCCGTCGAAGTACTCGACGCTCAGAAGTGTGTTGCCCGGCACAGCGGTCGCGACGATTGCCGTGAGGTTGAACCAGTTGAAGAAGTCGTCGGTCGCCGCGTCGAGGGGGTCGGTGATGACGAGCGAGGTTGAGCCAACGGTCGACGCCGTGGGGTCAACCGCGGCAGCGGGAAGCGGCGTGATGCGAGCCGGTAGAGAAACCAGGGTGGTCGCGCCCGCGATCGAGTACAGCTCGTCGGGCAGGGCCGTCTTGTTGACCTCGGTGTTGACGCGAGCCGTGCGGCGCGTGAGGTCGTCGGTGGCAACGGCAAAGGCCGTCTCGTCAACGAGCGTGACAACGTCAACCCGAACCGCGTTGATGGTCGTGAGGTCACTGACGACAACATCACTCACCGCCAAGAACGGCAGCACGGTGTACTGACCGGGTGCCATGCCCTGCGGCAGCGTGCTGAGGAAGCGCACGCGAATGTCGGTGACGGCGGCCGGGTCTACCGGGTCGGGCAGAGTGTTGGCGGTGGTCGTCGTGAGGGGGGCGCTGTAGTCGAGATCCCCGTCGTACTTGTAGCTCACTTCGACACTCGTGGCGCCGATCGGCCACTCAATGTCGGCGTCAACCCAGCTGTCGAAGCTCAAGCCCTGGTCGGCGAGCGACGTCGTGCCGGGCGACGGCTCGGTGATCGTCATCTCTTTGAGGCCGAAGTCGCCCCCGTTCGAGCCGCCCAGGGTCACGAGAACCTGCTCGCCGCCGATCACATAGGTCGTGCCGAACTGCTTGGTCGCCACCGGGCCGATGCTCGGCGGGCCGATGACGATGGAGTCGGTGGCCTGCACGGGCGGCGTCGAGTCTGCGCCGTAGGTCACCCACGATGACGCGGTATTGACCACCGTCGTCGGTTCGGTCACGAGGGCGGCCGTGGCCGAGAGGGCAGCATCCACCGTAATCGCGGCGACGCCGCCAATCGCAATGCGGCCACCCGTCGAGCTCGTGAACGTGAATCGCAAGCCTTGAATGTCGGCCGTCGGTACCCCGCTCGGAAGGGCAGCGGTTGCCGAGGCGGTGCCATTCGTCCACGCCGTGCCGTTGTACCAGTCGACGCGGATGCGGTCAGCGCCCGAGGGGAACGTCAGGCCGCTCAGTCCGGTGACCTGAAGAGTGTCGAGAACGTTCGACGACAGGTTTGCGGGCTCTTGAATCACAAGCGAGTCGACGGAGCCGTTGCTCGAGTTCGTGGCACCCAAGGTCATCGCGACGGGAGTGCCCTGAATGGCGGTCGCCGACTCAGGCGTGATGCTCTTCGTGACCTGCGAGGCGAGAGTGCGGTCGACCGCGAGGCGAACTTCGGCGCTCGACTCAACAGTCGAGGGTCGCGGCGGGTCGAGGTTGAGGTCTTCGCGGTTCGTGACCGTCACGCTCGCCGTGTTGGGCAGAATGGCGCCGTCGAAGTCGGCCGACAGGTCTGCCGGAACCGTGGCGGTCGCATTGATCTGGATGCCCGTGCCGGCCTGCAGGCCCACGAGCCCACCGCCCAAATCATCGACGATGCGCACCGTGAACGCGTTGCCCGTGATCTGAGTCTGGATCGGAGGGATCGACTGGGCGGTCGTGACCGACTGCAACACAAGGGGTGCGGGAACGACGTCGTTCAGCGTGAGGTCGAGACAGTCGGTCTCGAGCGATGAACAGTTGATTGTGAACTGATAGGTGACGGTGCCAGCGGGCTCAACAGCCGCAAGAGCTGCGGGCGGAATGGCGGTTTTGCTGAACTGAACGAGCACCGGCTCGTCGGGGTCGCCCGGCTCAGCGGCAGCCGACTGGAAGGCAATGAAGGGGGCGAAGAGCGTGACAATCGCCACGACAGCAACGCTCGGCAACAGGCGACCGCGACGACGACGGCGTGACGTGAAGACGGCCATAGTGCTGTGATTCCCCCCGGGTCGTCGCTTGGCGGGCAGCGATTCGGGTAGACGCTGGGCCAACTGACATGAAGAACGATCGCCGCAAAGCGAACTCCTGCCAGGTTACCCACGGGTCACGTGCTTTTCTGTACCCCGCGAGGGGGTCATGACGTCCCCTTTCGGGGGACACCCCTCTTCATGTTTTGCTAGGGCAATACGCCCACCGAGGCGAGGCCCGCGCGCAAGAGTGCTCCGCGGCCCCCCTCGAGTTCGTCGGCGACGCGCTGCGATGCGGCTTCATCGGGCGTCATCCACGTGAGTTCGAGGGCGTCTTGCCGGGGCTCACACGTTCCCGTGACGGGCACAACGTAGGCAAGAGCGACCGCATGCTGCCGATCATCGCTGAACCGCGTCGGGCTCGGGAACGGAAAGTACTCGGCGACCGTGAAGGGGTTCGGCGAAGCGGGCAATTGCGGAAACGCCATGGGCCCGAGGTCTTTCTCAAGGTGCCGGTACAGCGCATCGCGCAACGTCTCGCCGTGCATGACCCGCCCGCTCACAAGCGTTCGGGTGATGCTGCCCGCCGGATTGACGCGCAACAGCACCCCGACTTCGGTCACGACACCCATGCCGTCGACGCGCACGGGAATGGCCTCGACGTAGACAAGCGGCAGTCGCTGGCGAATCTGCTCGAGCTCGTCGTCTGACAGCCAGCCCGGGTTCGGATCAGGAGTGCGCACGGTGGTCATGCTCCATTGTGACTCGTGCGGCGCAGCTGCGGGGTCACCTGACACGATGGCCTTATGAGCGGCATGCAATTGATCGACCCCTCGGCCATCATCTGGTCAGCGCCCGAAGCCGAGCGTGCCGGGAGACCGTTGCTCGTGCTGCTGCACGGCTACGGCTCGCACGAAGGCGACCTCTTCGGGCTCTCGCCCCACTTGCCGCTGCAGCCCGTCATCGCCTCGGTGCGCGCGCCCCTGCGCGCGGGCCCGGGATACGCCTGGTACGGGCTCGAGGGGGCGACGCCCGAGAGCCGATCCGAGGGTGCCGACGCTGCGGCGCGCGGCCTGCTGCACTGGCTCGACGGGGTGCAGGCGTCGTCGGTCGGGCTGCTGGGGTTTTCGCAGGGTGGGGCGATGAGCATCCACCTGCTGCGTCATGCTCCCGAGCGGTTCGACTTTGCGGTGTCGCTCGCGGGCTTTGTGGTGCAGGGCGATGCGCCGGCGGATGCCCGGCTCGCGGCCCTCGCCCCGCCCGTGTTTTGGGGGCGCGGCACGCACGACGCGGTGATTCCGCCCGCGTTCGTCGATCACACTCAGTCGTGGCTGCCGAAGCACAGCACTCTCACCGAGCGCATCTATGAGGGTCTGGGACACAGTGTGAGCGAAGCCGAGCTCGCCGACGTGCTCACGTTCTTGCGCGCGCAATACTCCTGAGCACGCGCTGTCAGCGCGCACGACGACAATGGGGTCATGACCACCCTCGAGCCCGCCGCCGTGCTGGGCCGATTCGCGCCCGCGACGCGCGAATGGTTCACGGGCGCGTTTCCGGCGCCCACCCCCGCGCAGTTGGGCGCGTGGGATGCGATCTCGACCGGTCGTCACGCGCTCGTGGTGGCGCCCACGGGATCGGGCAAGACGCTCGCCGCGTTTCTCTGGTCGATCGATCGCCTCGCCGCTGAACCCCCGCCCGACGACCCGCGACGACGCACGCGCGTGCTCTACATCAGTCCGCTCAAGGCACTCGGCGTTGACGTCGAGCGCAACCTTCGCTCGCCCCTCATCGGCGTCACGCAGACGGCGCTGCGGCTCGGCGGCACCGCGCCGTCAATCACCGTGGGCGTGCGCAGCGGCGACACCCCGAGCGCCGATCGCCGCGCGCTGCAGAAGTCGCCGCCCGACATTCTCATCACCACCCCCGAGAGCCTCTACCTCATGCTCACGGCAAGCGCGCGCGAGACGCTCGAAGGTGTCACGACCGTCATCATCGACGAGGTGCACGCCGTCGCGGGCACCAAGCGCGGCGCGCACCTCGCGCTCACTCTCGAGCGACTGGATGCCCGCCTCGCGACCCCTGCGCAACGCATCGGCCTCTCGGCCACCGTGCGCCCGCCGGAGGAAGTCGCTCGTTTTCTGGGCGGAGCCCAGCCCGTCACGGTCGTGCAACCGCCGGCCGCGAAGACCTTCGACCTCAGCGTCGTCGTGCCCGTCGACGACATGACGCAACCGCCGACGATCGGGGGCGACTCGCCTGATGGCTCCGGCGCCCCGCAGACGCCCTCGATCTGGCCGCACGTCGAAGAAGACATTGTCGACCGCGTGTTGCAGCATCGCTCGACGATTGTGTTCGCGAACTCGCGGCGACTGGCCGAGCGGCTGACCGCCCGGCTCAATGAGATCTATGCCGACCGCACGCAGTCAGACGAGCTGTTGGCCCGAGCCCACCACGGCTCGGTGAGCAAAGAGCAACGCGGCGAGATCGAAGAGGCGCTGAAGACCGGTCGTCTGCGCTGTGTCGTCGCGACGAGCAGCCTCGAGCTCGGCATCGACATGGGCGCCGTCGACCTTGTCATTCAGGTCGAGGCCCCGCCGAGCGTCGCGAGCGGCCTGCAGCGCGTCGGGCGCGCAGGCCACCAGGTGGGCGAGATCAGCCGTGGCGTGCTCGTGCCTAAACACCGGCTCGACGTTCTGCACGCGACCGTCACGAGCGAACGCATGACCGCCGGGCTCATCGAAGAGTTGCGCGTGCTCACGAATCCACTCGACGTGCTTGCGCAACAGACGGTGGCGCACGTGGCCCTCGAGTCGTGCGACATCGAGCAGTGGTTCGAGCAGGTGCGCCGCAGCGCACCGTTCGCGACCCTGCCGCGCTCGGCCTTCGACGCCGTGCTCGATTTGCTGAGTGGCCGGTACCCGAGCGATCGCTTCAGCGAGTTGCGCCCGCGCGTTGTGTGGGATCGCGTCAATGGCACGCTCACGGGCCGCCCGGGAGCACAACGGCTGGCCGTGACGAGCGGCGGCACGATTCCCGACCGCGGGCTGTTCGGCGTCTTCATCGCGGGCGAGGGCAACGGCCGCCGCGTCGGCGAGCTCGATGAAGAGATGGTCTACGAGTCGCGCGTGGGCGACGTGTTTGCCCTCGGCACCACGAGTTGGCGCATCCAGGAGATCACGCACGACCAGGTCATCGTGACCCCCGCTTTTGGCCAGCCCGGCAAAGTGCCGTTCTGGAAGGGCGATGGCCTGGGCCGCCCCGCCGAGCTGGGCCGCGCTCTCGGGCGCACGACACGTGAGCTCGCAGCTGCGTCGACGGATGCCCGCCACGAGCGCCTCGCCGCCGCGGGCCTCGACGCGCGAGCCGAGGCGAACCTCGACGCGCTGTTGCGCGAACAGGCCGAGGCCACCGGGCAGCTGCCGAGCGAGCAGACGCTCGTCGTCGAGCGGTTCCGTGACGAGCTCGGCGACTGGCGCGTGGTGTTGCACTCCCCCTACGGCATGGCAGTGCACGCGCCGTGGGCACTCGCGGTGACGGCGCGCATCCGTGAGCGGCACGGCTACGACGGCGCAGCGATCGCCGCCGATGACGGCATCGTCGTGCGGCTACCCGACACCGAGGCGCAGCCCCCGGGCGCCGAGCTGTTTCTCTTCGAGGCCGATGAGCTCGAGGCGCTCGTCACGAGCGAGGTCGGGAGTTCGGCCGTCTTTGCCGCGCGCTTCCGCGAGTGCGCCGCGCGCGCCCTGCTGTTGCCGCGCCGCGACCCTGGCCGGCGCAGTCCACTCTGGCAGCAGCGGCAGCGCGCGAGCCAGTTGCTCGAGGTGGCGCGCGAGTTTCCTGACTTTCCGATCGTGCTCGAGACGGTGCGCGAGGTGCTGCAAGACGTCTACGACCTGCCGTCGCTCGTCGAGCTCACGGCGGGCATCGCTCAGCGCAGCATCCGAATCGTCGAGGTCGAAACGCCGAGCCCCTCGCCCTTCGCCCGCAGCCTGCTGTTCGGCTACGTCGCGGCCTTTCTCTATGAGGGCGACAGCCCCCTTGCCGAGAGGCGGGCTGCGGCACTCAGTATCGACCCGGCTTTGCTCGCCGAGCTGCTCGGCCGAGCCGAGCTACGCGAAGTGCTCGACCCCGCCGTCATCGCGCAACTCGAGGCCGAGCTGCAGCGCGTCGCGCCCGATCGCCGCGCGCGCGATGCGGAAGGCATCGTCGACCTGCTGCGCATCCTGGGTCCGCTCTCGGTCGACGAGGTCGAGGCCCGCACGCTCGACGAGGTTGACGTGTCGGGGGCGCTCGATGAGCTCGCGCGCGCGAACCGCGTCTTTCGCGCCACGATCGCGGGCGACGCGCGCTGGGTAGGCGTGGAAGACGCGGCCCGACTGCGCGATGCTCTCGGCACGCCGATTCCGCACGGCGTGCCCAGCGCGTTTCTCGAGCCCGTGCCCGACCCCGTGGGCGACCTCGTCGCGCGGTTCGCGCGCACCCGCACGCCCTTCGCCGCGAGCGATGTGGCGAGCCGCTACGGCCTCGGCATCGCGGTGGCGACGGATGCTCTGCGCCGGCTCACCGCCGACCGACGCGTCATCGAAGGCGAGTTTCGCCCGGGCGCCTCGGGCACCGAGTGGGTCGACGCCGAGGTGCTGCGGCGCCTGCGCTCGCGCAGCCTCGCGACCCTGCGCAAAGAGATCGAACCCGTCAGCCACGGCACCCTCGGCCGGTTCTTGCCCGCCTGGCAGCACGTCGGCAGTGCAGGGCTCGGCGCGACGCGCCCCGCACTGCAGGGCATCGACGGAGTGCTGCAGGCCATCGAGCAGTTGCAGGGGGTCGCGCTGCCGGCGAGCGCGTGGGAGACCCTCGTGCTGCCGAGTCGCGTGCGCGACTACTCCCCCGCCTGGCTCGATGAGCTGTGCGCGAGCGGCGAGGCCGTCTGGGCCGGAGCGGGCAGCTTGCCCGGCAGTGACGGCTGGGTGAGCCTGCACCTCGCGGGGGCCGCGCCACTGAGCCTCGCCGAGCCCGACGGGCTCGAACTCACCGCGCGTCAGCAGCGCATTCTCGACGCGCTCGCGGGCGGCGGCGGCTTCTTCTTCCGCCAGCTCGCGGCCGCCGTCGCCGAGCCGGGCGAATCCGGGGGCGACGATGCGGCTCTCGTTGATGAGCTCTGGCAACTCGTGTGGGCGGGGCTGCTCACGAACGACACGCTCGCGCCGCTGCGCTCCACACTCGGGGGCACGGCCACGCGCCGGCCCGCGCCGCGCACGCGGGGGTATCGGGGGTACGCGCGCCCCGCATCCGTCATGCAATCGGGGCCGCCCACGGCAGCGGGCCGCTGGTCGCTGTTGCCCGAGCGCGATGCCGACACCACGCGTCGCACGGCCTTTGCCGTTGACCGCATGCTCGAACGCCACGGCATCGTGACGCGCGGGGCCGTGCAGGCCGAGGGGTTGCGCGGCGGCTTCGCGCTCGCCTACTCGGTGCTCGCGCGCATGGAAGAAGCGGGTTCGGTGCGCCGCGGTTACATCGTTGAGGGCCTTGGCGCGGCGCAGTTCGCAACGCCCGCCACGACCGATCGCGTGCGCACCTATAGCCGAGACGCGGATGCGGCCCCCGCCCTGGCCCCCGTCGTTCTCGCCGCAACCGACCCGGCCAACCCCTACGGTGCGGCCCTCTCGTGGCCGGCGAGTCAGCCCGACGCCGCCGCGGGGTCGACCGCGCATCGGCCGGGGCGCAAGGCCGGGGCTCTCGTCGCTCTCGTCGACGGGCACCTCGCGCTCTACCTCGAGCGCGGTGGCAAGAGCGTGCTGACCTTCACGGAAGACCCAGCCGTGCTCGAGGTCGCCGCCGTCGAACTCGCCGCGGTCGTGCGCGCGCGCTTGCGCTCACTGCGCGTCGAACGCGTCAATGGCGCGAGTGTCTTCGGCACGCCGCTCGCCGAGGCACTGCAGGCCGCGGGCTTTGTCGCGACGCCACAGGGCTTGCGCATCCGGATCTAGGAGCGAGCGATGCCCGAAGGCGACACCGTTCACCGCGCGGCAGCGCGACTGCACGCCGCGCTCGCAGGGCAGACCGTGCTGCGCAGCGATGTTCGCGTGCCACGCTTCGCGACCGCCGACCTCTGCGGCGAGCGCGTCGACGAGGTAGTGGCCTACGGCAAGCACCTGCTGATGCGCATCGGCGACGTGACGGTGCACTCACACCTCAAGATGGAGGGCGCGTGGCACATCATGCGCCGCGGCGAGCGCTGGCGCCGCCCCGCCTTCGAAGCGCGCATGGTGCTCGAGACAACCGCGAGTGAGGGCGCGCCGTGGCAAGCCGTGGGCTTCGCACTCGGTGAGCTCGAGCTCGTCGCTCGTGATGCCGAACACGAGGTCATCGGCTACCTCGGCCCCGACCCCTTGCGCGATGACTTCGACCGCGACGAAGCCCTGCGCCGCCTCACCGCCGACCCCGAGCGGCCCATCGGTCTCGCGCTGCTCGACCAGCGCATCGTTGCCGGCTTTGGCAATGACTACCGCAACGAGCTGCTGTTCTTGCGCGGCGTGCGGCCCGAAACCCCGACCGGCGAGGTGGATGCTGCCGCCGCACTCGATCTCGGCGTGCGCCTTATCCGAGCCAACCGCGACCGCGACGAGCGCACGACCACGGGCAACACGCGGCGCGGCGAACGCCTGTGGGTTGCCCACCGCGACGGTCGACCGTGTCGGCGCTGTGGCACGGCCATCGAACGGGGATTACTCGGAGACGATGCGCTCTCTGAGCGCATCACGTGGTTCTGCCCGAGCTGCCAGCGCTGACGCTCGCCTATTCGGCGATGACCGCGGTCACGCGCGACGGCCGCCAGGCGACAATGCGCAAAGCCGTCGCCGCGACAAGGGCGATGACCCCGGCGATGACGAGAGGCAGAGCCGCCGCCTCAGCGATGCGCGGCACGACGTAGACGCTCGGGTCGTAGATTCCCGACGCGGGCGGCACACTGAACGCGAACTCGGCATACACCGTGAGCGCGAAGCCGGCGAGAGTGGCGATTGCCCCCACGATCCAGAGCGACCGCAACCACGGGTTGCCCGCGACGATGAGTTCGAAGTGACGCTCGTCGCCGAATGGCTCGGGCACCGCATCCGCCGACGCACCGCGACGCGTCAGGTCGGGAGCGCTGACGTCACGCGACGACGGTGCGGGGCTCGCGGTCGGCGACCGCAGAGCACTCGCGCTCTCGACCACGGGGGCCGCGGCGGCGCCGCCGCGCTGAAAGGCCTCGGGGTAGCGCGGGTCAATGCCGCTCTCGGACGACGACGTGCGTGCCATGGTGCTCCTTCGCTGCCGTGACGCTGTGCTTGCCGTGCCCCGCTGATCGCGCTGCCTGCTCGGCGTTCGTCAGCCTAACCGCGCACGCCCGTCGTGTCAGCGGGCGCCCGGTAGCCTCACAGCATGATCGCGTCCGCCCTGCGCCCACTCGCCGCCATCGCCCTCGTGGGCCTGCTCGGCTCGATCGACGGGTGCCTGCAATCGGGAGAGCCCAGCGTGCCGCTGCAGCCGGGGGAGCCCGCGGCGTCGGCAGAAGGCACAGGGACGGTCACGGGCATCACCGATGGAGACACCCTGCGCCTCGACGTCGACGGCACCGAGTTGCGGGTGCGCCTCGTGGGCATCGACACCCCCGAGGTCTATCCCGAGGTCGAGTGCTTCGGCCCCGAAGCCGAAGACGCACTCGCGACCTTCGCCCCTCGGGGCAGCACGCTCAGCTACGCCTACGACCGCGAGCAGCGCGACCAGTACGACCGCGAGCTCATGTACCTCTTCACCGAAGACGGCACGTTCATCAACTACGAGCTCGTGGCTCAGGGCTATGCCGAAGCGCTCGTCGTTGAGCCCAACGACCTCTACTACGACGACTTCGTGGCCGCCGAGCGCGAGGCCCAATCTCAAGGGCTCGGCCAGTGGGGTCAGTGCTAGCGCGCGACTAGACCGGTTCGATGAGCTGGGGCCCATCGCCGCGCAGCGGAGCAACCGGGTACAGCTCGAGGCGTTCGAGCACTTGCTCGCTCTCGGCCACGACCATGTCAACGAGCGACTGATCGCCCTCGACAGTGGGGTCAAGCCATTCGTCCCACACTTCGCGCGGCAACATCACGGGCGCGCGATCGTGAATGCTCGCCGTCGGCCCCATCGAATCCCGCGTCAGCATCGTGGCCGTCAGCACCCACGGCGTGGGCTCGGCCCCCTCCGCAAACGGAGCTCGCCACCACGAGTACAGAGCCGCCATGGCAAACTCGCCCGCTTCGGGGTCGGTGATGAAGTGCGGCGTCTTGGTCGTGCCGACGGTGTGCCACTCGTAGTAGCCGTCGGCCGGCAGAATCGCGCGCGAGCGCACAAGCGCGCCCTTGAAAGTGTTCTTCTCACTCACGGTCTCGCTGCGGGCGTTGAACGTGGGGTACTTCGAGGTGAGCTCGGTGCTCCACCGCGGCACGAGTGACCAGCGCGCGGTCGTGACCAAGCGGGAGGGCATCCCCTCGGGGTCATCTTTCGGCACGCGGTCGACGACGATGGGCACCTGCTGAGTCGGCGAAATGTTCCAACTCGGGGGCATCGCCACGTCGTCGACCTCATCGGCCTCGAAGTATTGCCCGAGTTCTTCGCCGCTCTTGGTGTTGGCATAGCGTCCGCACATCAGTGCCCCCTCTCGGCGAGCGCCGCCTGCAGCCGCTCGGCATCCACGCGATAAATGGTGTGCACGTCGCCGTTGATGAGCACGACCGGAATCTCGTCCCAATAGCGATCGTGCAGCTCGGCGTCATCGAGAATCGACCGCTCGTCGAACCGCACGCTTGCTCGCCCGTCAAGCACGGCCGTGACCACCGCACGGGCGTCGTCGCACAAGTGGCACCCCGGCTTGCCTATGAGCGTCACGGTCGCGAATGGCTCGTCGGCGGGGGGCACGTGCCCAGCATAGGCACGTGCCTATGCTGGAGGGGATGTCCACGCCCGTCAGCGACGCCGGCCCCGCCGAGCGCGCGCCCGCCTCCGCCCCCGTGATCGCGTTTTTCGACGTGGACAACACTCTGCTGCGCGGCGCGAGCGTCTATCACCTCGGGCGCACGGCCTGGAAGCGCGGACACCTTGGCTGGCGCGATCTCACGCGATTCGCCTGGCAGCAAGCGCGCTTCACCTCGGTCGGCGAAAACCACCAACACCAGCTCGCGGTGCGCGATCGCGCTCTCGAACTCATCGCCGGCCACTCGGTCGCCGAACTCGATGAGATCGCCGAAGAGACGTATGACTCGTCGCTCGCGGCCCTCTTGCACGAGCAGGTCGTCGCGCGGGCCCACGATCACATCGCTCAGGGTCACGAAGTGTGGCTCATCACCGCGACGCCGCACGCGTGTGCACGCGTCATCGCCGAACGGCTCGGGCTCACCGGCGCGATGGGCACACACATCGAGAGCGTCGACGGCATCTTCACGGGCGCGTTGGTTGGCTCGGTCATGCACGGGCCGCACAAAGCCGAGGCGGCCGCACAGCTCGCCGCCGAGAAGGGCGCTGAGCTCGCCGACTGCTGGGCCTACAGTGACTCGCGCAACGACATCCCCCTGCTTGAGCTCGTGGGGCACCAGCAGGTCGTGAACCCCGATGCCGCACTGACCCGGTACGCGCAGGCGCGCGGCTGGCCGGTCATGCGTGACCGGCCGCGGTCATCCCGTCGCCGTCGTCGCGATGGCGAGATCGACACCGCGCAGTAGTAAACCCCCAGAATGACGAAAGCGCCCGACCTGTCGGTCGAGCGCCTCGCATGGGCGAATGCCCTACTTCTTGTTGCGACGCTGGTGACGCGTCTTGCGCAGCAGCTTGCGGTGCTTCTTTTTCGCCATCCGCTTGCGGCGCTTCTTGATGACAGAACCCATGGAAAACCTCTGATCGTCGACTGAACGGGAGCAACGGCCCGTTCAGGACCGTGTCATGTACCGACCGAGTCTAGCCGACGTCGGCGATGGGCGTCTCGATGGCGGTGACGACGGCTGATTCGGGAATGCGGAAGCTGCGGCCAAAGCGAATGGCCGGCAGTTCGCCGGCGTGCACCATGCGGTACACCGTCATCGTCGAGACGCGCATCATGTCGGCTACCTCGGCGACGGTGAGAAACCGCACGTCAGACAGATCGCGGGTCATGGGCAGTCATCCTGTCGTCCACGCGCACAGCACCCTCGTGGCGCGTGTGCACGAAGTTCAGAGTAGGGGCTGGTGTGACTCGTGTAAAGACGCCCAGAACAGGGGGGTAGAGCCAGGTCAGTCGTGACTCTTCCACGGCAAACGCTTGCTCACCGCTTCTTGCACGTCTTGCAGCTTCTCTTGCGCCCCCTCGATGAGCGAGCGCGCTTGGTGCGATGCATCGGCCGCGACGCGACCCACCGAGCTGCCCGCTCCCGCCACATTGGCACCCGCCCACGCCGCAAAGACGGGCGAGCCATCGTTGTCGGGGTCAAAGTCGGCGCTCAAGAAGGGAATGATCCAGTCTTCGACCTCTTCGAGAGGCGCCGAGTCGACGGTGTAGTAGCGGTGCTGTCCTTCGTCGCGCACCGTCACGAGACCGTGGTCGCGCAACACCTTGAGGTGCTTTGAAACGGTTGGCTGGGTGGCATCCATACGCTCAACGAGCTCGCTGACGCTCAACTCTCCCGTGCCGCCATCACCTCGCAGTGAAGCGTCGAGCAAGAGCTGTAGCAGTTCGCGACGGGTGGCGTCGGCGATCACGTCGAAGATGTCGGCCATGCCACCAGGCTAGTCAGCCCCGGCTCGGAGTACCATCAGGGACGGTCCGCTGGCCGGTGAGGAGCCCCGATGTCCACGACGAACCGCATTCGCGGCAACCGGCGCGACAACTACTTAAGCCCGTTGGGCCGCGCGTGGGCCGCGCTCTCTGACGGGTTCGCGGCGTCGCCCGCGCGGTTCGCCATTCTCATCTTTACCGGTCTCATCCTCATCACGACGCTGCTCTTGACACTTCCCATCGCCAAGGCGGGCGTCGGCTCGAGCGCACCGCTCGCCGACGCGTTCTTCACCGCGGTGTCGGCCGTGTGTGTCACCGGCCTGGCCACGGTCGACATGGCGACGTACTGGTCGCCCTTCGGCAACGTCGTCATTATTCTCGCGATGCAGATCGGCGGCCTCGGCGTCTTGACGATGGCAAGCATCTTGGGGCTCATTGTCGCCCGACGTATCGGGTTGCGGGCCAAGCTCATTGCCGCGAGTGACACCAACGCGGCTCGCGTGCACGCCCGCCCCGTCGCCGAGTCGCAAGCGGTTCGCCTCGGTGAGATTGGCGGCCTACTCTTTACCGTTGCGGCCAGCGCCATCGTCATCGAGCTCGTCATCACGGCACTCATCGTGCCGCGCTTGCTCATCGAGGGCTTCGACCCGTGGACGGCTCTCTGGCAGGGCTTCTACCTTGCCCTCTCGGCCTTCACGAATACGGGCTTCGTTCCGTTCACGCCGGGTATGGAACGCTTCGCGAGCGACCCGTGGATGCTCTCAGTGCTCTCGATCGCCGTGTTCCTCGGCGCCATCGGCTTCCCCGTCATCTTCGCGCTCGCGCGCTGGCTGCGCACACGCGCGCGCCTCACGCTGCACGCCCGGGTGACCCTGCTCACGACGCTCATCTTGATCGTCGTGGGCGCGGTAGCGATCGCTGTTTTGGAGTGGTCCAACTCAGCGACCCTTGGCGGTCAAGATGGCGTCACGCGCCCCATGACGGCAATCTTCACGTCGATCATGTCGCGGTCGGGCGGGTTGAGCACGGTCGACATCGGCGAGATGAACGGCTCGACCTTGCTCGTGCTCGACATGCTCATGTTCGTGGGCGGCGGCTCAGCATCCACGGCTGGCGGCATCAAGGTGACCACCCTCGCGGTCTTGTTCTTTGCCGCTGTCGCCGAAGCGCGCGGTGTTGACGACATGGAGGCCTTCGAGCGCCGCATCCCCAACGATGTGCTGCGCCTCTCGGTCAGTGTCGTGCTGTGGGGCGCGACGATCGTCGCCACCTCGACGGTCATCATCCTGCACATCACGAAGGCGCCCCTCGACTTCGTGTTGTTCGATGTCATTTCTGCGTTCGCGACGTGTGGCCTCTCGACCGGGCTCACGAGCAACGACCTTCCTGATTCGGCGAAGTATGTGCTCGCGCTCACCATGTGGGCCGGGCGCGTTGGTACAGTGACCCTCGCCGCGGCCCTCGCCGCCAGTCAGCGCCGGCAGCTGTTCCGGCGCCCAGAAGAGAGGCCCATCGTTGGTTGAGAGAATTCGCCACGACGCTCCCGTGCTCGTGATCGGCCTGGGTCGCTTCGGCGCGGCAACGGCCGGCCAGCTACAACGTCTCGGGCGTGAGGTGCTCGCTGTCGACGAAGACCCCAACCTCGTGCAGAAGTGGGCGGAGCGCGTGACGCACGCGGTACAGGCCGACGCGCGGTCTGTGGATGCCCTGCGCCAGATCGGCGCCGACGAGTTCAGCATCGCTGTTGTCGCGACGGGCTCGTCAATCGAGTCGAGCGTGCTCATCACCGCGAACCTCGTCGACCTCAAGATTCCGCAAATCTGGTCAAAAGCGATCAGCCAGTCGCACGGAAAGATCTTGGCCCGCATCGGCGCCAATCACGTGATCTACCCCGAAGCCGAGGCCGGCGAGCGCGTGGCCCACTTGCTCTCGGGCCGCATGATCGACTTCATCGAGTTCGACGACGACTTCGTGCTCGTCAAGATGTACCCGCCGAAGCCGATCCGCGGTCTGTCACTGACCGAATCGCAGGTGCGCTCGAAGTACCGCATCACGGTCGTGGGCGTGAAGAGCCCCGGCAAGCCCTTCACCTACGCCACCGAGCAGACCGTGGTCTCGAACCACGACCTCATCATCGTGTCGGGCACCGAGGCCGACATCGATCGGTTCGCGTCTCTCGACAACTGAGGCGCGCGAGCGCCGGCGCGAACGCGAACCGATCGACGCCACCGCGGGGCTATTCGGTGGGCTCACCGGGCATCGGCGGGCCAGGAATCGTGCTCGGGTCGATGCCCTGCTCTTCGAGCCACTGCTCAAACTGCGCACGGCGCTCGTCGCGGTTCTCGGCCCGCTGATCGCGGTTCTCGGCCCGCTCATCCATGCGGTCGCCAATGCGCTCCGCAATCTCGCCGCGGTCGCCGTGCGGGCCCATCGCCGAGTCGCTGCGTTCTCCGCCCTGCCCACCGGGGCCATCGGGCAGCACGCGGCCGAGGGCCGCGCCACCCGCGAACGTCAGGCCGAGCAGAAGCACCGAGCCCACGGCGATGCCCGTGATGGCGAGCGCTTTCGGGGCGCCGGAGCGTTTCACGGCAGGGGCCGCTGCGCTCGGCGCGGGCTCGGGGGTGGTCTCGGCTGAGGTCTCTGCGGCCGTCGGCTCAGCCGCGGGTTCGGGGTTTGTGTCGGTGTTCTTTGCCATCGGGATGCTCCCTTGCGTCAGAGATCCGCGACGGTTGGCGGATCAACGGCATCACCTTTCGCCGCGACCCTATGCGCTTTCTATGTGAGACCTATGCCTCCGCGGCCAGTTGCCTTGCGCGTTCCTCGGCGGCGCGAGCCGCCCGCTCGAAGAGCTCGGCGAGGTTCGCCTGCTGCAGCACGGCAATGGCGCGCTCGGTGGTGCCCTTCGGACTCGTGACACGACGACGCAACTCGGCGGGGTCGTCGCCCGTCGCATCGAGCAGCATCGCCGCACCCACCACGGTCTGCTGCACGAGCAGTGCAGCAACGTCGGGCTCAAAGCCCATCGCCTCGGCCGCGCGCGTGAACTCTTCGACCACCAAGAACAGATAGGCCGGGCCCGAGCCGCTGATGGTCGAGAGAGCGTCGATCTGCGCCTCGGGCAACTCGACGACAGTGCCGACCGTGCGAAACAGGTCGTCAGCGAGCGCAAGGTGGGCGGCTGTGGCGCGCGAGCCCCCGCTGATGCCCGTGACCGCCCGGCCGATGAGTGCGGGGGTGTTGGGCATGGCCCGCACCACGGGGTTCGGCACGACCGACTGCATGGCCTCGGTCGTGATGCCCGCCGCGACGCTGACGACGAGCGCGTCGGGGTGCAGGCTCGGGCCCAGCTCGGCCAGCACACTCGTGATCTGCGCGGGTTTGACGCCGAGCACCACGATGCGGGCATCCGTCACCGCCCAGGTGTTTGCGTCGGCGTTGTGCTCGGTCGCGCGCGCGTCGACGCCATCAGCGCGCCACGCCGCCGCCGATGACTCGGTGCGGGTCGTTACCCGCACGGCGGCAACGTCGACGTGAGGCTGGCGAAGGCCTCGAGCGATCGCGCCGCCCATCGAGCCCGTGCCGACGATCGCGATGGCCGGAAGAGAGTCGCTCATGCCACGAGTGTAGGTTGGTGGCGAGCCAGCAACCGAAGACCAGCGCACGGGGAGGCACTCATGACCGAGTCCACGATTCGCGATGTGCTCGTCGCCACTGCCGGAGTGCAATCGGTCGGCGCGATCGAGCTGCACGAGCTCGCCGACGGGTCTCACCTCGTGACCGCTCGAGTGGGCTTTGCCCCGGCGACCCCCACAGCCGACATCGTGTTCATTCTCGAGGTCGCCCGCGCGCGCATCCGCGAGGCCGCTCCCGACGTTGTCGACATCGTTCTCGAGCCCGAGCTTGCCGCGCCGCGCGATGACGCGAACCCCCCGACCGACGTCTTCGTCATCCGGGGCGCCGACTAGCGCGATTCGCACCCCTCGTCACTACGCTGTGACGCGGCACGGTTCTGTGTCGCACCGCCGCACTGTCGTTCTAGGAGAAATTCGTGGACATTCTGCACTCCGTCATTCTCGTCGGCCACTTCATCGGCCTCGCCGCTATCGTCGGCCCGTTCCTGATGCAGGCCCGCTGGAAGGGCCAGTTCGCCTTTCCTGTCGTACTCGGCGGCGCGATCACCCAGCTCGTGACCGGCCTCGTGCTCGTGGGTCTCGCCGAGATGGGCGGCGACGACGATGGCGACCTCAACTACGCCAAGATCGGCGTCAAGCTCACGATCGCCGTCGTGATCTTCGTCGTGGCACTGCTCGGGTTCCTCAAGCAGCGCAAGACTCCGGGGGGCGGCGGCCGCGAACTGCTGCCGTTCTTCCACGCCGCGGGCGGTCTCGCTCTCGTCAACATCGCGCTCGCCGTCTTCTGGTGATCCGCCGCCGCGGCCCCGTCGTGAGCGCTCGATGAGCGCGTCCGGCGGGGCCAAAGCGATCGTCGCGGCGTTGCTCGCCAACACGGGCATCGCCATCACCAAGTTCGTCGCCTTCTTGGTCTCGGGCTCGAGCGCGATGCTCGCTGAGAGCGTTCACTCGGTGGCTGATGCGGGAAATCAGCTTCTTTTGTTGATCGGTGGCCGTCGCGCGCGCAAGGCGGCCGATAGTGAGCACCCCTTCGGCTACGGCCGTGAGCGCTACATCTACGCATTCGTTGTCGCGATCATCTTGTTCTCGATCGGTGGCGTGTTCTCGCTCTATGAGGGCGTCAGCAAACTGCAAGACCCGCACCCCCTCGAGAACGCCTGGCTGCCGATCGTGGTGCTGCTCATCGCCATCGGGCTCGAGTCGTACTCGCTGCGCACGGCCGTGCGCGAGTCGAACCACGTTCGCGGAACGCAAGGCTGGATTCAGTTCATTCGCCGCGCTAAGGCTCCCGAACTGCCGGTCGTCTTGCTCGAAGACGTCGCCGCCCTGCTTGGCCTGACCTTCGCACTGTTCGGCGTTGGCCTCACGATTCTCACCGGAGACTCGATGTGGGATGCCGTGGGAACCATCATGATCGGCGTTCTGCTCGTGATCGTCGCCGTGGTGTTGGGGCTCGAGACGAGCAGCCTTCTCGTGGGCGAAGGAGCGTCGGCTGACGACGTGCGGGCTATTCGCGCAGCTCTCGACAGCCACGACGACGTCACGAGTGTGGTGCACATGAAGACCCTGTATCTCGGGCCCGATGAGCTTCTCGTCGGCGCCAAAGTGAGCTTCGAGCCGGGCACCTCGATCGAGCGCGTGGTCGTCATCATTGACGATCTCGAAGTTGCCGTGCGAACGGCCGTGCCGATCGCGCGCGTCATCTACATCGAGCCCGGGCTCGAGCGGGTGACCGCACGCACGTAAGGGTTAGCGGCGCTCGCTAAAGAAGTCGGCGAGCAAGGATGCGCACTCGGCTTCGTCGACTCCGCCGACGACTTCGGCCACGCGGTGGGGCAGGCGCCGCTCACGTAGCAGGTCGACGACACTGCCGGCCGCTCCGGCCTTGGGGTCCCAGGCGCCGAAGACCACGCGGTCGATGCGGGCCGCGAGGATGGCACCCGCGCAGAGCACGCAGGGTTCGAGGGTGACGACGAGCGAGCATCCGCTCAGCTGCCAGTCGCCCGTGGCCACGGCGGCTTCTCTCAAGGCGACGACTTCGGCGTGGGCCGTGGGGTCGTGGTGTTTCTCGCGCTCATTGCGGCCACGGCCGATGATGGCCCCGCTCGCGTCGAGCACGACGGCGCCCACGGGCACATCGCCCGAGCTGAGGGCTTCACGCGCTTCGGCAAGCGCGGCACGCATGGCCGCACGATCGCCGTCAGACACCGTGGTCATGCCCCGCCCTTCCGTTAGATTGAGCCTATGCGAGTACACGTTGCCGACCACCCCCTGATCACCCACAAGCTCACCGTGCTGCGTGATCAAGACACGCCCTCGGCAACGTTTCGGGCCTTGACCGAAGAGCTCGTCACGCTTCTGGCGTACGAGGCGACGCGGAACGTGCGCACGCACGAAGTCACGATCACGACCCCGGTTGCCTCAACGACGGGTCTCGCCATTAGCGAGCCCCGCCCGCTCATCGTGCCGATCTTGCGCGCGGGCCTCGGAATGCTCGAGGGCATGGTCAAGCTCGTGCCGAGTGCTGAAGTGGGCTTCTTGGGCATGGTGCGCGACCACGACACGCTCGAGCCGAGCGTGTACGCCGAGCGTCTGCCCGACCAGCTCGAGGGCCGGCAGTGCTTCGTGCTCGACCCCATGCTCGCCACGGGAGGCTCACTGCTCGCTGCGATCGAGTTTCTCTTCGCGCGCGGCGCCGATGACGTGACGGCCGTGTGCATCTTGGGTGCGCCCGAGGGTCTCGAGATGATCGAGAAGGCCACGGCGGGGCGAGACGTGACGATCGTGCTGGGCGCGCTCGACGAGAAGCTCAACGAAAAGGGCTACATCGTGCCGGGACTCGGCGACGCGGGCGACCGCCTGTATGGCACGGTGGGCTAGAGCCCCCAACTTGACGCTCTGCGTCGCCCTCGGGGATACTTGCCCCCATGACCGTCACCGCGAACCTCCTGACCGCCCCCGAGGCTGTGGAGACCGCTGGCATGATGATGCCGGCGAGCGCTGACGTGTGCTGTCGAATGTGCGCCTAGATGGCCACCCGCCCGCCCGAGTCGTGCTGACCGGCCGATCCATCGTTTGACGATGTCTGATCGCACCGAGCACACGCACTCCGCGTCGGGGCCGGATGCTCCGGCTCCCGACGCCCGCACTCTCGACACACAGTTTCCGAACGGCGCCACCCGCGCGGCCTCACCGGCCACGGGTGACGAGCCGTTCGACTCCGCAGAAAGCGTCTCCACGATGTCTCTCGCTACTCTCTCCACTCGCACTCCCTCTGCCCCGTCGCCCGCACCGCAACCTGCCGCTCCGGTCGCGCCCGCCCCTCGCCTTCGCGCCGTGCCCGACGGCACCGAGGCGCGAGGCTTTGTGCTCTACGTCGGCCTCGACGAGGCCAAGGCCGCCGCGGCAGGCATCGATCTCGGCCGACTCGTAGTCGAGCTCAAGAAGCTCATCGTCGACCTCGCCCCGGGCGCCGAAACCCACGCCGCCGTCGCCCTCGCGCCCGCGGGTGCCGGCGGCCGCGACGTCGACGTCGTGCGACTCGCCCTGCAAGACCCCTCGGCACTCGCGCGGTACCGCCGCGACGACACTCCTCCGCCCGAGCCCAAGGTCGAGGGCGTCGTCATCGACATCTCCCGCAAGCGCGTTTTGCTCGACGGCGAAACGGCGGCACTTACCTACAAGGAGTTCGAGCTGCTGCAGTACCTCGTTCTTCGCGAGGGCCGCACGATCGAGCGTGCCGAACTGATTTCCTCACTGTGGGCCGACGGCGCTGAGGGTGACGACGACGTGCCGAATGAGCGCACGATCGACGTGCACGTTCGTCGCTTGCGCGCCAAGCTCGGCGGCTACGAAGACATCGTGCGCACCGTGCGTGGCTCGGGCTACCGATTCGATCGTCACGCCGACGTCTCGATCCGCTACGCCTCGACGCCCAGCCCCGACTTCTTCTAGGCCACGGCGCGTGATTCGGGATGCCCGAGCGAACTGCCCGGCAACCCCTGCCCGCGGCCGTCGTTAGGGCGTTGCGCGCACGTTGACAGTGCCGCGGCTCGTCAGCTCGAGCGGGATCGGAGCACCGATGACTCCCTCGAAGGGTCGGGTAGCCGTGACGTTCCGAAAGCCCATCATGGCGGGGCCGTCGGGCGTCTCGACCACGCGACCCGCGTAGATCCCGTCGACGTTCATCGGCTCCGCCCGGTCAAGCGCGAAAGGCCCGAGCGCTGACTCCGCGGGAGCGCTGTAGTACCCCGTGCGGCGCTCAACCGTGTCGAGACTGATGTCAGTTTCGAGGCAGGAGAAGAAGAGCACGGGAGTCTCGCCGAACGTGTGAACCTGCAGAACCTCGAGTTGCAAGAAGCCGGTCTTGATCGCCAGCGGCTCTTCGACGACCCACGTCAACAGGTCATCAGACGTCGCGTGTCCAATGCACCCATGGCCGAAGAGATCGGTGGCCGTCACGAGCATGTGCCAACGACCGTCGGTGTGCCGGAACACCCACGGGTCGCGAAAGGCCTCGGCCCCCTCGCGATCGTAGGTGGAGTACCACCGCGCATCGGCGATGGCGACCGGGTCAGGCGAGACGCGCGTCCAGGTGACGAGATCGTGCGAGATGGCATGGCCGACGCGTTGGCGTGCGCCACGCGTGGTGGCGTCGATGCCCGTGTAGAACATCCGCCAGACATCTCCGTCTTTCACGACACTGCCCGTCCAGATGGCCTGGTCGTCGAATCGGCCCGGTTCACCAGGCACGAGCGCGTCGGGCAGGTGCCGCCACTCGCGAAGGTCGGTCGACACCGCGTGCGCCGCGACGGCGCTCCAGTGACGCTGGTCGGGGTCGCCCAACGACCGCGGGGCGGCCAAGAAGAAGGCGTGGTAGTCGTCGCCGTCTTTCGCGTACCACGAGTCCCAAATCCAGCGCTGGGGGTCGTCAATCACGATGTGACACCTTTCGTGTGGGGTTGTCGGCGCTAGTCTCAATGCACAGATGCGAGGCCGCCCTGGCCTCGAGCGAGACGGAGAACACACCATGGCGACCATCGGTCAGATCGCCGCCGAACTCGGCCTGTCGAAGTCGACGGTCTCGCGGGCCCTGCGGGGCATTCCCAGCATCTCGCAAGAGACCATCGCACTCGTGCAAGAAGCCGCGGCGCGCCTCGAGTACGTACCATCTGTCGCGGCAGCTGGCCTGTCTACGGGTCGCAACCATGCGATCGGCGTCATTGTGCCTTCGCTCAACCGCTGGTTCTATAGCTCGGTCGTGAGCGGAATCGACCGGACGCTCGCCGAGCTTGGCTATGACGTCGTACTGTTCGATCTCGATCGCAGTCAGGCTGCCGGTACTCGCCTGTTTGCCCGCTCGTTGTTGCGGCGCCGCGTTGACGCGGTCATCGTCGTGGCGACCGTGTTCACGCCCGAAGAGCTTGCTGAGCTCGCTCTTCTCGACATGCCGATGATCTCGGTGGGGCCGCCCGTGAGCGGCATCCGCAACATCGGAGTCAACGATGCTGCCGTCATGACGGCAGCCACCAAGCACTTGATCGATCTGGGCCACCGTGCGGTCGGGCTCGTCGGCGGATACGACCCCGAGAGCCTCACCGTGATCGGTGCGTCGGAGCGCGAGCACGCCTTTACTCGCACGGCGTCGGCTGCTGGTGCCGTTGTCGAGCCGACATGGATGCTCTCGGGCGGGTACCGAAGCGGTGTCGCCAAGCAAGTGGTTCTGCAGCTCTATCAAGGTTTGACGTGGCCCACCGGGCTCGTGTGCGCCTCGGACGAGATGGCCATCGGTGCCATGTTCGCCGTACAGCAAGCCGGCTTGTCGGTTCCGCACGACGTGTCGATCATTGGCATTGACGGCCATGAGTACTCGGCCGACTACGACTTGACGACGTGTTCTCAAGACGTTCAAGAACAGGGAGCCGCCGCCGCGCGGCAGGTGGTTGCCGAAGTCGAAGGAGCTCCAGCTCCCTACGCTTTCGAGCCTGCTGAGTTCTCGCTCGTCGTACGCGGCTCGACAGCGCCGCCGCGGCACAGTCGATAGGGCCGACCAGGCCACAGCCCTGCTCATGCTTTAGGAACGAAACCAGATCGTCGACTCTGCCGGCACGACATCGCCCGCGATCGGGGCACTGGCGAGAATGACCTCCCCCACGGGAGCAACAATCGACTCCGCGCCGAAGTTCGTGAGGCTGTTCCAGCCGTTCTCACGCCGGAACCACAGCACGTTGTCAGAGTGGTCGAGCCAGGTCAGCCCCTCGCTCGTTTGCAGTTCGCGCCGCGCGTGAAGGGCATCGCGGTACAGCTCGAGCGTTGATCCGGCCTCGCCCCGTTGGCTCTCGACTGCGAAGTCAGCAAACCAGCTGGGCATAGGCAAGTGGGCGGTCCCGGTCGTGAAACCGTAGCCCGGCGCCTCGGGCGTCCATGGCAGAGGCACTCGGGCGCCGTCGCGGCCCTTGCGGGCACCGGCATCGCGCAACCAGATCGGGTCTTGAAGTGCCTCGACGGGCAGATCAGCAACTTCGAGCAGGCCGAGTTCTTCACCCTGGTAGAGGTAGACCGAGCCCGGAAGAGCAAGGAGCAACATCGCGGCAGCGCGAGCGCGGCGGGTTGCTTGTTCGTGGTCGACCGGCGGCTCGGTTCCGTTCGTCAGGAGCCAGGTGTCGAGGTGCGTTTCGTTGGGTAAGCCGAAGCGAGTGGCGTGGCGCACAATGTCGTGGTTTGAGAGCGTCCACGTCGACGACGATTCGGTCGAGTGAGCGAGCTCAAGGCTTCGAGCGATGGTCGATCGAAACTCGTCTGCGCGCCACGGTGTGCCGAGCAGGTCAAAGTTGAAGGCCTGCCCCAGCGTGTCGGCGCGCGCGTAGTTCACGCGACGCTCGACGGGCACCATCGCCTCCGCAACAGCAACGCGGGGCGGATCGTATTCGTTGAACACAGCGCGCCACGAGCGATACACCTCGTACAGGTCGTCGCGGTCGAAGAGCGGGTGCGAGCCATCGATCGGGTAGTCCGACATGATGCCGATCGTCGGCACGGGCTTGTAGGGCTCGCTCATGTCTTTCTTGAGCGCGTGCGCGACATCGATACGGAAGCCGTCGACCCCCCGATCTGACCAAAACCGCAAGGTGCGGATGAAATCGGCCTCGACGTCAGGGTTGTCCCAGTTGAAGTCAGGTTGCTCGGGCGCGAAGAGATGCAGGTACCACTGGCCCGGTGTGCCGTCGGCATTCGTCGTGCGCGTCCACGCCGATGGGCCAAAGTGGCTCGGCCAGTCGTTCGGGGGTAGCTCGCCGTGCTCGCCGCGACCGTCACGAAAAAGGTAACGATCACGCTCGGGCGAGCCCTCGGGTGACGCGAGCGCAGCCTGAAACCACTCGTGTCGGTTCGAACTGTGGTTCGGAACGATGTCGACGAAGATCTTGATGCCCGCCGCGTGCAGCGACGCCACCATGTGATCGAAGTCATCGAGTGATCCGAGCCTGGGGTCGACGTTGCGATAGTCATCGACGTCATACCCCCCATCGGCCAGGGCCGAGGGGTAGAACGGGCTCAGCCACACCGCATCGACAGCGAGTTCACGCAAGTAGGGCACGCGCGAGATGATTCCGCGCACGTCGCCGAGACCGTCACCATCCGAGTCGGCGAACGACCTCGGATAGATCTGGTAGACGACGGCCTGCCGCCACCACTCTGCGTTTACGTGCTCGTCTGCGGTGTCAGTCGAACTCACTTCACCGCTCCCGCGGAGATACCCGCGATGATCTGGCGCTGCATGACGAAGTAGAAGATGACGATCGGGAGGATCGAAATCACGAGGCCCGCCATCGCCAAACCGTAGTCCGACGTGTAGTTGCCATAGAAGACAAACGTGCGTAGCGGGATGGTCTTCTGCTCGTTATCGAGCAAGACCACGGAGGGCAAGAGGAAGTCGTTCCAGATCCACAGCGCATTGATGATGGCAACGGTCGCCGTCACCGGGCCGAGCATCGGGAAGATGATGCTGCGGAAGGTGCGCAACGGTGACGCTCCATCGATGCCCGCTGCTTCATCGAGCTCGTATGGAATGTTGGTGATGAAGCCGTGATAGAGGAAGGTCGAGAGCGCCACACCAAAGCCGACGTAGAAGAAGGCAATGGTGAACTGGTTGCCGGGCAGTCCGAGCCCGCGGTCACCGAAGAGACCCACGAACGGGATCATGAGCGCCTGGAACGGAACGATCATCGACGCGACCAAGACCAAGAAGGTGACGGACGAGAACTTCGTCTTCGAGCGCGCCAGGTAGTAGGCGAGCATCGACGACGTGATGATGATGGCTCCCACGCTCAACACCGTGATGATGAGCGAGTTGCCGAGGGCCTGCCAGTAGTCCATGCGGTCAATGGCCTCAGCGAAGTTGTCCCAGCGCCACTCGGTGGGCCAGGCGAGGGGCTCGTTGCGAACCTCGCGCTTGTCTTTCACCGAGTTCAGCAACACCATCACGAACGGGAAGGCGTAAAGAACGGCGAGCACGCTCGCGAAAATGAAGAAGAAGATATTGATGCGGCGTGCGCGCTTCATCGCTGAACCTCATAACGCTTGGAGATGGCGACCTGGGCAAGCGCCGCAATCGCAATGACAACGAACATCAGCACGGCTTGCGTTTGCCCTGAGGCGAAGTTGCCGAAGCTGAATGCTTCACGGAAGACCTGCAGCGAGATCAGCTCGGTCGTACCGTATGGGTTGCCTCCCGTGAGCGAGAGGTTGAGGTCGTAGGCCATGAAGGCGTTACGCATCGTGAGGAACAGCGAGATCGTAAACGCCTGCGCCATGAGCGGCATTTTGATCAAGAAGAGTCGTTGCACAGCGTTCGTGCCATCGATAAGGGAGGCTTCGAGTGCCTCTTGCTCGATGCTCATGAGAGCCGTGATGTAGATGATCATCATGTAGCCCGACATCTGCCAGACGGTGACGATGACCATCGCCCAGAATGCCGTCGTGGTGTCGAGCAGCCAGTTCTCCTCGAATACGGGGATGCCCGTGGCTTCAGCGAGAACCGGGAAGGCTTGACCAAACAAGAACTGCCAGATCAGGCCAAGGATGACCCCACCGATGAGGTTGGGCAGGAAGAAGGCGGTGCGCAGGCCGTTGACCCCGCGCAGCGGCATGGTCACGAGCAGCGCGAGAACGAAGCCAACCACGTTGACGAGAACAAGCGACGCGGCGACGTAGGCGAGGGTCAGACCCATCGATTGCCAGAAGTCGTCGTTCTGGAACGCAGCGATGTAGTTGTCGAACCCGACGAACTTTGTGATGTCAAAGCCGTTCCAGTCGGTGAAGGTGAAGTACACCCCTCGCCCGAACGGTACGACCAGCACCAGGATGAAGATCGACAGCGGCAGCAGTGCGAAGACCGCAAATCGCTGGATCTCTTGCCTACGAGTTCTCATGTGATTGTCCAAACCTCATTGTCTGACGGGCCCTATTCCATAACGGGTTGCCCGGGGCAAGCGCCCCGGGCAACCCGGTTAGTGGTGACGGCGGTATCAGTCTGCGACTGATTTCGCCTTTGTGCTACTCAGCCCAGGCGGCCTCGAGCTCGGCCGCGAAGGTTGCGCGGTCGCTCACGCCGTCGTAGTACTTCTGAGCGGCGGCGCCGTACGCCTCCTGCAGGCCAGCCGGGTAGGCGCTGTTGACCCACTGCAGCGTCTTGCCAGCAGCGATGTAGTCAGCGATCTCCGAGGCCATGAAGGTGGTCGGCGACACGGTGAAGCCGTCGTAGACCGGAATGAAGTTCATTCCACCGTCTTCGACCGGACCCGACCAGTACGCCTGGCCCTCGGGCGTGGTGATGAACCACGTGAGGACGGCGATAGCCGCTTCCTGCTGCTCGGCCGAAGCCTGCTCAGCGTCGATCATGGCGTAGAACGGAACGCCGACCGAGATCGAGTCGTTGCCGTAGGTGCCGGCCTCGTCGCTGATCGGAACAGGCATCACGCCGAACTCGCCGTCAGGCGTGGCGGTGAGGAGGTTCGGCTCGGCCCAGTTGCCCATGAACCAGAAACCAGTGTCACCAACAGCGAGGTTCTCGACACCGAGGTCGTAGTCGGTGTCAGCGATGCTCGCGGTGTCGATGGTGTTGGCCTTGAGCAGGTCGAACGTGTCGAGCCAGTTCTCGAACACGGGGTCCGAGAGCAGGTCCTTCTCGCCGGCCTTGAGCTCGTCGAGAACCGCGAGGCGGCCTTCGATGTCCTCAGCCGCGTTGGCGTGGTAGATGTTCGTGAAGTGGGCACCAAGCGACCACCACAGTCCCGAGAAGTGCACGGGCGAAACACCCGACTCGGAGATTGCGCCAAACGCGTCAGCCAGTTCGCTGCGGGTCGTGATCGAGGCGACGTCGACACCAGCGGCGTCGAGGACAGCCTTGTTGTAGAGCAGACCGAAGGCCTCAGCCGTGATCGGGATACCCGCGACCTTGCCATCGATCGTCGCGACGTCGAGCGTGCCAGGAGCGGCAAGCTCGGCGAGCGGCTGGCCCGACCAGTCGAGCACGCGGGGAGCCATGTCGGGGATCTCCTGCAGCGCGGTCATGATCGTGGGCGCCTTGCCGGCCTCGTAGAGGGGCGTGACGGTCTGGAGGAAGGGCACGTCTTGCGGCGACTCGAGGATCTCGACGGCGACACAGTCGGTGTTCGTCGCGTTGTACTCCTCGATGGCGGCCTTGAACTGGTCCTGGATCTCAACCTTGATGGTTCCGAGCCAAGTGATCTCCGTCACTTCGGCACAGTCGCTGCCTTCGGTGCCCGTACCGGCGGCACAGCCGGTGAAGAGCAGGGTTGCAGCAACCGCGATACCCGCGGCCGACGCAACCTTTCGGCGAATAACTGCCATAGTCATTTTCCTTTCATGGGCAGGAGCGTGTGCTCCCGGTGCTGGGGTCAAGCAATGGAGACGTTAGACCCAGTGCAACCGGTTGCGCTAGCACCCTTTTGGTCACAATTGCGTTACGAGCCCCATTGTTGGCGTCTCCTGATCACTCGCCGGGAGCTGGCTCGGCAAGGCAAGCGCGGGGCCTTGTGCTCCGCCGGCTCGCCGGTGTGCCCTCTGACCAGGGTTTTTCTTCGTGAAGTTCTATGAAACGGACCGAGTCGAGAATCTCTGAAAAATAACGGATTGATAACTAGACACTGTTACCTTTCCGTTATAGATTGAACACGCGTCGATCGTTTGCTGTGGCGAAAGATGCGGAATGTGATTGCAGGAAACTCTTGGTGCAAGGGAAGAGGGCCGGTCGCCCGCCTCGGCGACCGGCCCTTCGCATGCCCCGGCGCCGTGCCGCGATGGCGCGCTAGCCGTCTGGGTCTCATGCTCGCGCATAGAGTTGACGCATGACAGAGAAGGCCGCTGCGATCGCCGCCTGGGAGTCGCTGTTTCGCGCCCAAGTCTCGGTCCTGCGGCAGCTGACCGCAGAGTTTCCGACGAGCGAGATCTCGTTCACCGAATACGACGTGCTGTTCAACCTCTCGAAAGCGCCCGACCGCCGGTTGCGCATCCGTGATCTCATCCCGCACTTGCTGCTGAGTCAGCCCAGCGTCAGCCGCCTCATCGACCGCCTCGCGGCGCGCGGCTTCGTCGACAAACTGCCCGACGCCACCGACGCGCGCGGCACGATCGTCGCCCTGCGCCCCGAGGGTTACGAGCTCTTCAAGCGCGTCGCCGTGAGCCACGCCGACGCTATTGCGCGGCGGGTTGGCTCACGGCTCGACGCGGATGAACTGCGCCAGCTCACTGAGCTGTGCCTGCGACTGCGCGACTAGGTTGGGCCGAATCCGCCCTCACGTGTGTTTCAGCAGGCGCGGCTAGCCTCGCGGTATGGCTTCCTCCCCCACGATCGTCTGGCTGCGTGACGACCTGCGTGTGGCCGACAATCCGGCACTCACGGCCGCGGTCGAACGAGGAGCGCCCGTGGTGGTCGTGTACCTGCTCGACGAGCAGTCGCCCGGGGCGCGTCCACTCGGTGGGGCGAGCCGATGGTGGTTGCACCACAGCCTTGCCTCGCTGGGTCGTGGCCTGGAGGCGATCGGCGCGACGCTGACGCTGCGGCGCGGCGTAGCATCCGTCGTCATTCCCGGCCTTGCCGCCGAGACCGGTGCGGGTGCCGTCTACTGGAACCGCCGCTACGGCGCGCTGCGCGACGTGGATGCCGCTCTCAAGTCGCGCTTGAGTGCCGACGGCCTCGAGGTCACGAGCTTCAGTGCATCGTTGCTGTTCGAGCCGTGGGCGATCACGACGGGAGCGGGCGACCCGTACCGCGTCTTCACGCCCTTCTGGCGGGCGTGCCTGGCAGCCGGCGAGCCCCGATCACCGTTGGGGGCACCGACGTCGATGACGGGGGTCGTGGTCGACAGCGACGAACTCGACTCGTGGAAATTGCTGCCCACCCGCCCGGATTGGGCCGAGGGCCTGCGTGCGGCGTGGACGCCCGGAGAACACGGCGCACACGATCGCCTCGAGCACTTCGTGAACAACGGCCTCGCGCTCTACCACCGACGAGACGAGCCGAGTCTCGAGGCCACCAGTCGCCTCAGCCCTCACCTGAGATTCGGAGAGATCAGCCCTCATCAGGTGTGGTCACGGGTGCAAGACGGGCTCACTCCCGAGGCCGCGGCGAATCGTGCGAAGTTTCTCAGCGAAATCGGCTGGCGCGAGTTTTCCTACAGCATCCTGTTTCACCTTCCGCAGCTCGCGACCACCAATGTGCGGCGCGACTTCGATGCGTTTCCGTGGCAGGCTCCCGACCCTGCAGCTCTCGCGGCGTGGCAGCAGGGTCGCACGGGCATCCCGATTGTCGACGCCGGCATGCGCCAATTGTGGACGAGCGGGTGGATGCACAATCGCGTGCGCATGATCGTGGCCTCGCTGCTCACCAAGAACATGCTCGTCGACTGGCGCGTGGGCGAAGCGTGGTTCTGGGACACCCTCGTCGACGCCGACGAGGCGAGCAATGCGGCGAGCTGGCAATGGGTGGCGGGGTCGGGGGCGGATGCCGCACCCTACTTCCGCGTCTTCAATCCTGTTCTGCAGGCCGAGCGGTTCGACCCCGACCGCACGTACATCCAGCAGTGGGTGCCTGACGTCGATGAGCCGGAGTACCCAGCGCCGATCGTCGATCTCGCCCACTCTCGGCTCGCGGCTCTCGCCGCCTATGAGGCAGTCAAGGCGGCAAAGGCCGTCTCGCGCTGACGCAACCGTGGTGCCAAGATGAGAACCCTCTCATCTGATCCTTCTGGTGGTCTCATTCAGCGGCAGCAGTCTGTAGTCATCACCGAGCACGGATGCGAACCCGCACCGGCTCCCTCAGCTCGAAAGGATTCACCATGGACGCAAAGAACTGGATCGCCATCGGCGCCGCCTCGGCCCTCGGACTCGGCGTCATGGCCGCCGGAGCCGTCTCGACCGCGAGCGCCCTGCCGCTCGTCGCTGGCGTGACCAACCTCGAGGTTCCCGGCATCACGGTCACCGACGACTCGAAGGGTTCGGCGAGCGAGATTGACTTCTCGGTCACGACCAACAGCGTCGTCGGCCCCGACGACACCGCGAGCCCGAACCCCACCTCGAGCGCGAGCCCTGACGACAGCGCAAGCCCCAGCCCGAACCCGACCTCGAGCTCAAGCCCCGACTCGTCGCCGTCGCCGGTCACCCCGCCGTCGCCCGTCAGCCCCGCGTCGCCCGCCTCGGTCGACAGCCCCGACGACTCGGACGACGACTCCGACGACGACTCGGACGACTCGGAGGACTAAGCCTCATCACGACGAAACGCGCCCCGCTCATCACTTCGAGCGGGGCGCGTTTCGTCGTGGGCGGGGGTGTGCGATGCTCGCACTCGTGCACTCTCGCCCCACCATCAACCCCGTGTTGCTGGCCGTCATCGCGATCGTCTCGGTTCAGTTCGGCAACGCTCTTGCCGGCTCACTGTTCACAGTTGTCGGGCCGCTCGGGGCCGCAGCGCTACGACTCGCGCTCGCAGCGGTCATTCTGCTCGCCGTCATCCGACCGCGCGTACGCGGCTGGGATCGACGCACGTGGATCGGCGTCGGGATGCTCGGTCTCGGCCTCGCCGGAATGAACGCGCTCATCTACCTCGCGATCGACAGCATCCCGATCGGCGTTGCCGTCACGATTGAGTTGCTCGGCCCGCTCGCCGTCGCCGTCGCCGGCACCCGACGTTGGCGCGATCTCGCGTGGGTGGCCCTCGCAGCGGTGGGCGTTGCTCTGCTCGGCCTCGACCTCGACGGCTCGGGAGGGCTCGCTACAGCGGGTTTGCTGGCCGCGGGGGGCGCTGCGGCCTTCTGGGCCCTGTACATCGTCGCGTCAGCGCGGCTGGGGCCACGAGCGCGTGGTGTGGATGCTCTCGCCATGGCCATGCTCGTGGCCGCGATCATCGTGGTTCCGGTCGGAGCGGTGCCCGCCACCCAGGCCGTGATCGGCGCCCCTCTCGTGCTCCTCGCGTTCGTGGGCATCGCTGTCGTGACATCGGCGCTGCCCTATGCCCTCGAGTTCGTCGCGCTCAAGACCATGCCGACACGCGTATTCGGCGTGCTCTCGAGCCTGGGGCCGGCCGTGGCCGCCCTCGCGGGACTCATCGTGCTGGGGCAGTCGCTTGAGCCCCTGCAGCTCGTCGCCATTGCCGCCGTCGTGACGGCCTGTATCGGGGCCGTGACACAACAGACTCGGCCACCGCGCGATAGTTCGCGATGACCGAGTCTGTCGCCGGGGGGCTAGACCGGTGAGCGATTCACCTTGAGGTTTGATGCCCACTCGCGGAATCCGTAGTTGTTGCCGCCAATCTGAACGTCTCCGGGCAGAGTGCCACCGACGACAACCGTGGTCAGGTCGGTCAGCGACCCCGTCGAGGTCACCCCCACCACCAGGTCGTACCAGGTGTTCGCCTCCGACAGAGTCGACAAGTCGACCACGAACAACGCATTCCCCGCCGAGGCCGCCGTGTTCGCAGCATCCACCGTCTGCGCACCCGTCCGCACCCGCAAGAACACATCACTCTGCGACAGACCCGTCACCGAACCCTCAACCCGCAGAGTCGGCACGCCGGCCACGTCCACGATCTGCGCCGAAGCAATCGACACCGAACCGGCAGCCGCAGGCGAGAAGTTCACCTTGAGCTGATTGTTGAACTCACGGAAGTCATACGTTCGGTTGTCTGACGTCAGTGTCTGCGCCATGTTGACGATCGACGGCAGCACATCGGTCAAGGAGTTTTCGGGAACGTTCCCGACCACGAGGTCGTACCACGTGTTCGCATTCGTGAGATTCGACAGGGTGACGTCGAACTGCACGTCACCCGCCGTGGGTGCCACGTTGGCGAAGTCGAACGACTCACCCGCGGTGCGCACCCGCAAGAATGCGTCATCCTGGGCCAGGCCCGTCATCGTGCCGGTCAGGCGCAGCGTCGCAACGCCACCCACCTCGACGAATTCTCCCGAGGTCAGATCAATCGAGCCGACCGACCGCTCATAGGCGACCTTGAGCTGACCGTTCCACTCGCGATATCCATAGGTTCGCTGTCCGGCCACAAGAGTTGCCGACATGTCGCTCACTGCACTGGTCGTGAAGTCTCGCAGGGACTGCGTCGAGCGGTCACCAAACACGACGTCGTACCAAACCCCGGGCTGGCCGAGGTTCGCCAGCGGGAAGCGGAACAGGAACTCCCCCGGTCGCGTGCTGATGTTGCGCACGTCTCCAGCGATCGTGTCGCCGGTGCGGATTCGCATGAAGGCGTCACTGGTCCGCACATCAACGAGCGAGCCTTGTGCGACGAGAGTGGGCACCCCGCTGATCGTGCGGAACTCGACCGACGCATTCTCGAAGGGGAACCGCTCGAAGAACACCTTTGTGGTGCCCTGGAAGTCGGCAAGGGCATAGGTGCGACCATCGAGCTCAAGCCATTGCCGCATGTCGGAGACAGCCCTCGTCATGATGGGGCTGACGGCTTCGCTCTCAGGATTTACGAAATCGATGTCGTACCAAATGCCCGCTTTGCCGAGACGCTCGAGTGCGAAGGAGAACGAGAAACCCGAGCCAGAGGCATTGCGGTCGGTGACCGTGTACGACTCGCCCTCAGAGTCCTTGATGATGAGAGTCGTTCCCGCGTCGGAGAATGCCGGCGTGAACGTACCCGTGACAGAGAGAAGCGCTTCTCCGTTCGACTCGCGAATCGAGAGTCTCAACGACTGGTAGGCGAGGTCAGCTCGAGTGAGCTGTAGCGCATCGGCGTTGGTGACCCCGAACACCGTTTGGCCAACCTGCAGCGTGCGCGACATGTCGACGCTCGGGGCGCGGATCGACCACTCGAGCATGGAGCCGTCTTCGTGCACGAACAGTGCCAGGTTGTTCGTGCCCGGCTCCAACTGCTGTGCGGGGACAACAAACCGGAACGCCGTCGTGGCGTCGTCAGAAACAGAGTTCTCGACCATGAAGGTCGACGTCGGATCTGCGGAGTCAAAGTTGCCCACGCGCAGTTCGAGGCGCCGATCGGTTGCGTCTGAACTCGCGTAGACGCTGCCCGTGATGACAACGAACGGTTCGCCGCCCTCGGTCACAAAGTCGACGGCCACGTCACCCTGCGTAGCGGTCGTGAAGAGGGACGAGCTTACGAAAGTCGCGTTGCCATCTTTCCCCGTAAAGACGAGAAAGTAGTAGGGCTCGTCACTTGTGAAGGCGTTGTCCCGAAACGACGTCTCGGTGATCGGGAGGTTCTCGGCGATGGGTTGCGCCGAGTCGTCGAATGCAGCGGATGCACTGCGGAAGACGTTCTTGCCCTCCGGGTCGACGTAGGAGCTCCACGACGACCGCCCCTCTTGACCAAACTCGAGCGTCGGAGTGCCACCATCAAGCCAGACGTGCGGAGTCATGTCGGGAATCGTGATCGGCGTCGACACGGGCTCACCGCCAACCTCGACCCACAAGAAGTGGTCTCCGGCGTCGAGCTCGAGCCCATCAACCAGGACGCGCCCGGAATCGATCGTGGCATCGAGCTCAATCGCATCGTCGCTGTACTCATCGAGCTTCGTGAGCTCAACCGCTATTGTCGACGACTCGCTCGCCAACTCATCGGGAACGGCAAAGCTCACGTCATAAGTGCTCGAGGCTTGTTGAATAATCTGGATGTCGGCGAGCTCGACCGCCGTAAAGGCGGGTTCACTGGTGGGGCTTGCGCCCAACGAGTTGGCGATGAGCACTCCGCCGGTGGTCAGAACGGCCGCGCCGCCCAGGATGCTAGCGATGGCGATGATTCGGGTTTTCATTGATCGCTCCTATGCGAGAAAGGTCATCACGCTCTGCGCCCCGATTTCGGCCGTGAACGTTGCACCATTGACGGTGACGTTCACGGTCTCGGGAAAGAGCGAACTGGTGTTGACGATCACGATGACGACGCGGCCGTCGGGTCTCTTTACTGATGCGGCATGGATGCTGGGTGAGCTCGACTCGGTCGCGAGAACGTGACTCTCGCCCTCGCTTCGAGCAGGGATGAACTGAGAGAAGTGGGCCATGGCGTAGTACGCCGAGCTCTTGGTGAAGTCGCCATCTGGCGACACCGAGATGACGCCGAGGCTGCTCTCGCCACCGCCCAGAACGGGCGAACCATCGTCGAAGAGGGCGGCGTTCCAGTACAGGGCGCCGGTCGAGTGAGCGTTCAGCGGGCCGAGAACGATGTTCTCCAACGAGTAGCTGAGGTTGCCCGCGAAGTCCATGCTCCACATGCCCTCGGTGATTTCTGTGATCAGCGACTTCTTGTCGGGAAAGTTGTCCTCGACGTGCTGAAGGCCTTCAGAGAACTTTTCGAGGCCGTCGCCGTCATAGCCGTGCCAGGCGATCCCGGCGGTGTACTTCGACGCTTCAGGATCTCCCAAGATGGTGTCGATGAAGCCCTTGGCGTAGTCCTCCCACTCGTCGCTGTAGTTGAAGTCGTAGGCGAGCACTTTGGTGTCGCCGAAGCCCGCTTCAGCGAGACGCGGCCCGAGTTGGGTGATGATGCCGAGTTGTTGAAACTCGCCCATCTCCATCACTGGGTAGTTGGTGTTGGTGACCGCCGGCTCGTTCTGAATCGTCAGGTAGTCGACTCCGATTCCTTCTGCCGCGTAGGCCTCGACGTACGCAAGCAGATAGTCCGCGAACGCCGACTCGAATTCGGGTCGAAGGCTGCCCGAGTACAAACTGTCGGTCGTCTTCATCCACGCTGGCGGGCTCCACGGCGACGCGATGACCCGAATGTTCGGGTTGATTCGGAGCGCCTCTTGCATGATCGGGATGATCGAGTCGCGGTCGGGCTCAATCGAGAAATTCTTCAGCTCAGGGTCGGTCTCGCCCGGCGCCATGTCGTTGTAGGTGTAGTGAACCTCGACCCCATCGGTGACACCCGCGTAGTCAGAGGTGCCGATCGGAAGACGAACCATCGAGAAGCCCGCGCCCTCTTCGTGCGAGAACAACTCGGTGAGAATCCGCGTTCGCGTTTCGGCGTCTTGCTCCAAGAGAACGTGAGCGGCCGAGTGGGTGATCGCAACGCCGAATCCGTCAAGCTGTTGTAGATGGCGGCCCGTGTCGACCACGACGTCAACATTGCCCGTGGCCACACCGCTGTTCGGCACGATGTCAGACTGGCGAGTGAGCAGCTCAGACTTTGAGCCGGTCGTCGAGTACACCTCGATAAGGGCGGGTGCTGGAGTGCATCCACTCAGCAGAAGAGAGGCTGCCACGACCCCGATAGTGACTCGCCGAAGCATCGTCGATCCCTTCTGATCCGCTCTGATCAATTGTTCATTTTCTGAACTAATACACAATGATTGATGCGCGTTCACGATCTGTCAAGTCACAATCGATTAACGCGTCGAGGTTCGCAGTGTCGTGAGCGACCGTGCGGGCACGGTCATGGTCAGCGACATGCCTGCCATGCGCACGACTACTTCTTGGGGCTGTTCGCGCTGGCTGTGGATGACGAGGGCCACCGACTCATCAGGATTCACCGCGGCGACCACCTCAACGTCAGACGCAAAGCGGGTCGTGGCAACGCGACGAGCCCCCACATCGAACGATCGACTCACCTCAGCGAGCACGTCGTAGGTAGGCGTCACGGTGAGGCCCCCCGTCGCAGGGTCAACCATGACCGCTGCGGCGCACAAGTTGTTGACATGATTCGGCCCGCCGTCAGCATCCAACAGAATGTTCCAGTCGATGTATGCGTTCATGCCCGCCGCGAGGTTGCCCACGAGGTCGTGGGCATACATCGAGGCGTTGGCGAGACCGTCGGCTGGTTCGAAGCGGCTGTACTCGACGCATCCCTCAGAGAAGACCAGCTTGAGGTCGGGAAAGTGCTCCCGCACGAGCGCCAAAGAATCAAAGTGGTCGCCGGTGTACCAGTGAAACGCAATACCTTCGATCATGGGTCGCGTCGATGTGTCGACGATCTCACGCGTGCGCTCGAAGGCGCGCTCTTTGTTGTGATCCCAGATGTGCACTCCGACATCGAGCAAGCCGGCTTCGAGTAGCTGGGGGTAGAGGTGATCCCGCAAGAACTGCTTCTCTTCCGCCGCGCTGTAGCGGCAGCTATCCCATGACTGGCTAGCGTTCGGTTCGTTCTGGATGCTGATGCGCGAGACGAGGAATCCGCGATCGCGATACTCCTGCACGTATCGGCATATGTATCGAGCCCAGAATTCGCGATACTCCGGCTTGAGCGACCCACCGTGGGTGCGGGACCCGTTGGTCTTCATGAAGGCCGGCGGCGACCACGGCGACAGCATCACCTCGAGCGGGCGACCTGCAACCTCTTGAGCTCGACGCAACATGGGAAGGATGTACCGTTCATCGCGCTCGAGAGAGAAGCTGGCGAACGTGTCGTCGCCGTCGACCCCGAGAGCTTGATACTGATCGAGCGAGAAGTCGCAACTGTCGAGGTGCGTGCGCACGATCGAGTACCTCGCGTGGTCAGCTCCGAAGTACAGCTGCAGCAGCTTCTCTTGATCGGCCGGTTCGAGTTGGGCGAACGTGTAGGCGGCGGACTCGGTAATTGCTCCACCGAATCCATCGATCGTCTGATACCGGATCTCTGGGTACACGTTGACAACCGAGAACTCCTGATCGTCACGCGTCGCGAACGCCAGGGTCGATCGAGAGACGCGCGGGCTCGCGTCCGCGAGTCGCACGGTGGTGACGGTGGCTGTGCGTGCCGACGGAGACCCCGCAGCATCGTGCTCTGACGCTGCAAGAGCGTCGACGGTCGTCGCAATGGGTGCGGTAGTCATGAGTCGATCAGCCCTTCAATGCTCCGGAGGCAATGCCCTTGACGATGAACTTTTGGAACACGAGGAAGATGAGAATCAGCGGTACCGAAATCACCACGGAGGCCGCGAGCATGACGGGGTAGAGCTCGGCGTTCGTGGCGCTAGCCGAAACGAGAGACCCCAGGCCGAGCGCGAGTGTGCCGTTCTCGGGCGACTGAATGATGACGAGCGGCCAGAGAAAGCTGTTGTAGTTCCACATGAACGTGGTGATGCCCAGCACGACCAACATGGGTCGAGCCAAGGGCATAGCGATCATCCAAAAGACTCGAAAGGTGCCCGCTCCATCGATAATCGCTGCCTCTTCAAGCTCACGCGGAAAGCCCAAGAAGGTCTGCCTCATCAAGAAGATGTTGTAGACGCTCATGACGAACGGAACGATCAGCGCAGCGAGGCTATCGAAGAGCCCGAGCTGATTGATGATGATCATGTTGGGCACCAACATCACGGTTCCGGGAACCATGAGTGAGGCGAGTATCAGGCGAAACAAGACCTCCCGACCGCGAAAGTTCATTCGGGCAAAGGCGTAGCCGGCCAGGCTGTTGAAGAAGAGGTTGAAGGCCGTGGCGATCGTCGCGACGAGGAACGTATTGACGAACAGCGTGTTCAGCTGCAAGTAGTCGAAAGCGAATACGTAGTTGTCGAGGCGGAAGCTGACGTTGCCATTCTCATCGACGGGCAAGATGGGTGAGCCCGCCGTCAGAATCTGACTGCCGTCTTTGAACGACGCGAGCGTGAGCCACAAGAACGGCCCCACCAGCAAGACGACGAGGAAGAACAGGAAAGCGTACAGAGCTACGCGAGAGATCTTTCGGGTAATCATCGGTGCCGCCTAATCGAGCTTCTGGGGAATGAAACGGAACCCGATCCACGTCACGAACAAAATGACGAGGAGAAGGAGATACGACATTGCTGAGGCGGTGCCCATTTCGAAGTACCGGAACGCGTGGTTGTAGAGGCTCAACAAGTAGGTCAGGGTGGCGCCGTCGGGCCCACCGCCGGTCATCAGGTACATCTGATCGAAAGCCTGAAACGCGCCGATGACGCCGGTGATCACGATGAAGAAGATGATCGGTTGGATCGACGGCAGGGTGATGGCGGTGAAGCGTTGCACCGCGTTCGCCCCGTCGATCTTCGCTGCGTCATACAACGACTCATCGATCGACTTCATGGCTGACAGCAAGATCAGAATGTTGTACCCGAGAGCGGTCCAAATGGCCATCACGGCAAGTGTCGCGAGCGCCGTCTGGGGCATCCCCAAGAAGCTGATGTTCGTGCCGAGCACTTCATTGATGAGCCCAAACTGCGGGTCGAGCATGAAGATCCACATTGCCGCGACCGCCACGATCGCCGTGACGTTCGGAATGAAGTAGGCCGTCTTGAAGAAGCTCTCGCCCTTGACGTTCGAGTTGAGCATCGCTGAAATGACGACCGCGATGATGATTCCCACGGGAACGCTCAACAGGATGTACTGCAGCGTGACACCCAACGATGGCCAGAACTCGGGGTACCGAATGGGGTCGAACATCAAGTTCGCGTAGTTGTCGAGACCGACGAACGTCGGAGCCGACCGAAGATCCCACTCCATGAAGCTGATCACGAACGACATGATCATCGGAGCGAGCAAGAACACCGCGAAGTAGATCAAGAACGGGAGAATGAACAAGTAGCCCATGCGGTTCTGTGTGGCCTTGTATGAACCGCGCCGGGGTTGCGCCGCGCGACGTGCGCGGGGTCGCTCATTGTCGTCGGAACTCGACATCGATACATCAGCAAGCTGGGTCACGAGTTGACCTCCGTCTCGAGATTTCTGGGTCGCCGGGCGCGAAGAGTCGTTTAGTCACCGAAGAGGATTACGTTCGCGCGCTCATTCGCGTCGGTCAACACCGCATCGGGGTCGCCGCCTGAGACGAAGATCGAGTCAAGCGCTGATCCGATGACCTCGTCGTTCACCTTGAGCCACTCGGTGAGCGTGGGTCGTGGAATCGCGCTCTGCAGCTGGAGTTCGAAAACGCCCAAGAGCGGATCAGCCGAATAGTTCAGGGCGGCCGCAGCCTCGAGGTTCGTCGCGAAGTTGCCCGTAACCCCGGCCATGACCTGCATGTTTTCGGCGTTCGTCAAGAACTCGACAAAGGCGTAGGCGATCTCTTGCTTCGTTGAGTTCTCGAAGACGACAAGGTTCTCGCCTCCGATGTTCGAGGTCGGAGCGAAGCCCTCGCGTGCAGGCAGCGGCGCAACACCGAACTCGAGGTTCGGGAAGTTCTTGCTGAGTGCGTCGATTTCCCACGGCCCGGAGACCTTGTAGGCAACGAGCCCGTTGCCGAAAGCGTTCTCGCTTTGGCGAACTGCCTGGTCAGAGTACCTTTGCAGCTCTACCAGGAACGACGCCGCTTCGATTCCCGCCTCATTTCCGAACGTGGCCTCATCGCCTGAGGGAGACACCATGGTGCCGCCGCCACTGTGCACGAAGGCCGGGAACAACCAGGCTCCCCACCCGCCTCCCCCGATTCCCTCGAAGGCCGCGGTGGTGTTCGGAACGTAGACATCGCGAGCTGAATCAAGCCATTCGTCCCACGTGGTGGGAGCTTGCTCAACAAGAGCCTTGTTGTAGTACAAGGCCACCGTCGTCATCGACAGGGGCACACCATAGGCGCGCCCGTCGACGATGTTCGTCTCCATCGCGGCCGGCAAGAAGCTGTCAGCACCGATCCCTGCGGCGAGCTGATCAGTCACGTCGAGCAGCAATCCATCAGCGGCAAAGCGCGGAGTCAGCGGTTGGTCAAGGTACGACACGTCAGGGTTGCGACCCACGGCGATCGACGAATTGAGCTTCGTGTTGAAGCTGTCTTTCGGAATGTAGGTGACCTTGACGTCGATGTCGTTCGCCGTCTCGAACTCGACGATCAGCTCGTCGAGAGCCTCTTTCTGAGAGAGGGAGTTCGGCTCGTACGCCCAGAACTCCAGTGCGTTCGAGTCGCCGGCGGCCCCGCCCCCTGCGCAGCCCGTGACGATCACTGCCATCGCGGCGAGCGCCGCCACACCGACTTTGCGTTGCGTCGAAAACACCATTGTCTCCTCATGTCACTCACTACTGTCGCGTCAGCGGATGACTGACCCGAGGTCACAGCATAACCTGGTTTGTAAGAAAAATGAACTAATTATTTTCCGAGTGATCTAGACTGGAGTCTCATCGTTCAAGCTGGGGGTTTGCACCGTGAAAGACGAGCCGCAGGCACGGTCTTCGACACGAGGGCTCACTCGACTCAAGCGGGTCAACCTCGCTGCGTTGATGCGTCTGGTGCACTATGGCCGAGAGGTGTCACGAAGCCAACTTGCCGATAGAGCCCGCATCACTCGGTCATCCGTACTGGGGTTGCTCAACGAGCTCGAGAACCGTCGGCTCGTTGATCAAGTCATTGGTTCAGCAACGGGCGAGGTGGGGCGCCCGAGCACGATGGTGCGGGCATCCCTTGACATCGTCTGCTTCTCGGTCGTGCCGCTGTACGACTCTCTCTTGGTTGCAACAGTCGGACTCTCAGGACGAATCATTCGTCGCACGAGTCACGAGTTCGATGCACTCCCCACGCCCGCTCAGGTGGCCGAAAAGACGGCAGAGCTCATTGCTGAGCAACGTCAGAGCCTGCCGCCCACGAACCTGATCTCCGGGATCGGCATTGCGATTCCCGGCCATGTCCGCGTCGACGACGGCGTTGTTGACTCCGCCTACTCGCTCGGCTGGGGTGCCGTTCCCCTGGCGTCACTCGTCAATGAACTCACCCACCTGCCGGTGTGGGTCGACAATGATGCGTCTCTTGCCAGCCTTGCCGAACAGCGTTTTGGCATTGCGCGCGAGCTTCGCAACCTCATTCTGCTGTTCGGCGCTGTCGGCGGCATCGGCGGCGGTCTCGTCGTCGAGGGCCAATTGATGCGTGGGCGCGATGGGTTTGCAGGCGAGCTGGGGCACATCGCGGTGTCCGACGAAGTGCGAGCTGACTACGGCGGAATTCCGGGCAGCCTCGACTCGGTCGTCAACAGGCTCGACCTTCTTCAAGCGCTCGGGCTCTCTCGCGCCGACGATGACACGCTCGCTCGGGCGATTCGCCAGCACCCGCCCGGAGCAATCGACGCATTGCTCGACCGGCAGGCGCACTCACTAGGGCGGGCCATCGGAATGTTGATGAACATGCTCAACCCTGAGGCCGTGGTGCTGACGGGGTTTCTTCGCGTCATCTTTGAGTGCCGTCGATCAGAGGTTGATGAGGCGGTGCGGCGCTATGCGCTCGAGTCGCACTCGAGTCGCTGCCCCGTGCTGCTGGGCACGCTTGGCTCTGACGTGCTCTTAGTCGGTGCCGCAGAACTCGCCTTCGCCTCGCTGCTGAGTGACCCTCTCGAGTCGCCTCTGCACCCCGCGGGCACGATCGAGCAGATCGCCCACAACGCCGCGAGCTGACCTCAGCGCGAAAGAACTGGGCGTCCGCCCGGCTGCGTGACGGCAATGCCTGCCGCACGCACGCCCTCGTGCGCCGCGGCCACGAGGTCGGCGCCGCTGAGCAGAGCTGCGACGAGTCCGGCCGTGAACGCATCGCCCGCGCCGGTCGGGTCAACGGCGGCGCGCGCCTCAACGGCCACCTCGACCGACTGCTCGCCGCGTCGAGCGACCAACACCGACGATGAACCGCCCGTGATGACGACAGCCGGGCAATAACCAACGAGGGCGGCCGCCACCGCGTCACGATCGTGTTCGCCCGAAAGCAGGCGACCCTCGTCGAGATTGGGGAGCAAGACGTCGATGTCTGCGAGCGCCGCACGAAAGCTCTCGACACCGTAGTCGGCGATGAATCCTGTCGACCCCGGATCGAAGGTCACGAGCACTCCAGCGGCCCGCGCCCGGGCCACGAGCGCGTGCAGGTCGTCACGCGTGAACGCGTCGAAGAGGCTGTAGCCGGTGAGGTGCAGCACGCCCGCGTGCGCGAGCAGGGCATCCGTCACCGCGTTGACCGACAGCGTCGCATTCGCGCCGCGGTCGGTCAGCATCGTGCGGGTTTCGCCATCAACGACGATGACGATCGTGCCGGTGGGCAGCGTGGCGTCTTCGCTGAGGTGCGCATCGACTCCGGATGCCCGCAGCGCGTCTGCGTGCCGTTCGGCGTCGCCCGTTCCGACCCGCCCCACGAGGTCGACACCGGCCCCGAGCCAGCCCAGCCAGGCCGCGGTGTTACACGCTGATCCGCCGGGGTGGCGGGTGATGCTCGCCGCCGTGTCGGTGTCGGTGCGAATCGGCCCGCGCGGAACCACGATGATGTCGTCGATGACGTCACCGACAACGACGGCTCGACGCGTGTTCACGCGCGGCGGCCGCTCGGCACCGCCCGCATCAGCTGCGCGCCGACCATGCGGTCGCGATGCGGCCGGCAACCCGAACGTTGTTGCGCGCGAGATCAAGGTTGACCTCGAGGCTGCGGCCCTCGCTCAACTCGACGATGCGGCCCAGCAAGAACGGGGTCACGGCCTTTCCGCGGATGCCTTGCGCCGCCGCCTCGGCGAACGCGGTGGCGAGCACGCGGTCGTGTTCCTCGCGATCCCATGCTTGGTCAGCGGGGATCGGGTTGGCCACGACGATGCCCTGGGTGTGACCGAGCGCGTCGTGGGCTGCCATGACGTCGGCAACCTGCTCAGGGCTGTCGACCGCCCAGTCGAGCGTGTAGGCGCTCTCGCGCAACCAGAAGCTCGGAAACACTGTGGTGCCCAGACCGACCACGGGCACCGAGTACGTCTCGAGCCGCTCGAGGGTGGCCGCGATGTCGAGCACGCTCTTGACGCCCGCCGAGACAACCGTGATGGGCGTGACGGCGAGCGTCGACAAGTCAGCTGACTCATCAAACGTTTCGCTGGCGCCGCGGTGAACGCCTCCGAGGCCACCCGTCGCAAAGACGCGGATTCCCGCCTTTGCCGCGAGATGCGCCGTGGCTGCAACGGTCGTGGCCCCGCTGGCGCCGCGGGCCGCAAGGATCGGCAGGTCGCGCACGCTTGCCTTCGCAAGATCCTCTTCGGCAATGCGCCGCACACCGTCGGCGTCAAGGCCGATGCGGGGCACGCCGTCGAGTACAGCGATTGTCGCCGGCGTGACACCGGCATCGCGCAGAATGCTCTCGAACTCGATTGCGGCCGCGTGATTGCGGGGTCGCGGCAAGCCGTGGCTGATGATGGTCGATTCGAGGGCGACGACGGGGCGGCCGACCGACAGAGCGGCAGCGACCTCATCAGAGAGATGCAGGGCGGAGTTCACGCCTCAAGGCTACTCGCGAACACAAAAGCCCCCCACCGTGGGTGGGGGGCTGCTGGCGCGCCCGGAGAGACTCGAACTCCCAACCTTCTGATCCGTAGTCAGATGCTCTATCCATTGAGCTACGGGCGCATGTCGCGCTGAACGCGAACCGAGCAAGCTTATCAGTCATGAACTGCGGCTTGCTTCGCGGAGACGGCGGGATTTGAACCCGCGGTCCCCTTGCGGGGACTCCACCTTAGCAGGGTGGTGCACTAGGCCGAACTATGCGACGTCTCCTAGTAGAGCGTGGTCAACTATACCGGCCACAGCGGGCCGCCGGGCACGGTCTAGTTGGAGACCGAGCAGGTACGATCGGCCGCCGTCTGACCCTCAACGCCAGGCAAGACCTCGACGGGTTCGGTCGGAGCCACGGGTTCGAGCGTGGGCTCGACCTCGGGAACGATCTTGCCGTTCTTGGGCACCGCCACCTCAGTGGGAGTGGGCTCCGGTGTCGGCTCAACGGCAGGGGCATTGGGGTCAAGGGTTGAGCCTCGACCGGTGTTGCCCTCTTCGAGCGCGAATCGCTCATCAGCCCGAATGCGCTCAAAGAGTGCCGTGGCTGCAGAGGTGATCGGCTGCACTTTGCCCGAGTACACGCCCGTGCCGCCGGTGCGGCTTGGGTACTGCACAAAAACGATGTTTTCCGTTGGAACGTTGCGCAGTGCTTGCGCCATCGACACCATCGTGTCGAGGCTGACCAAGCTTTCTGTCAACTTCATCGATGACGTGGCGACCACGGCAATGCCGTACAGCTTTGTGACGTCAGTGAGCACGCCCTCGTTTTGCACCTTGCGCATGAGCGACGACATGTAGACCTGCTGGTTGCTGATGCGGCCAAGGTCACTGCCATCGCCGACGCCATAGCGGGTTCGCAAGAACGCCAACGCGGTTCCGCCGACGAGCGTGTGGGTGCCTGCTCCAGAGAGGTCGAGGCCCGTGTAGGGGTCTTTGATCGAGCCGTCGATGCAGACGTCGACGCCTCCCACTGCGGTCGACAGCTGCGCGACACCGTTGAACGAGATGGCGCCCGCGTAGGGAATGGTCAAGCCCGTGAGAGCTTCGACCGTCAGCACCACACAGTTCAGGCCGCCATACGACCATGCGACGTTGATGGGTTGCGCCGACATCGCGAACGATGCCCCTTCGCCGTCGGGGTCAGGGCACGACGGGATCGGCACGACCATGTCTCGCGGAATGCTCACGGCCACGGCCGACTGCTGGTCTTCGGCGACGTGAATCAAGATATTGACGTCATTGAGCGTCGCCGAACCCCGGTCACGCGAATCAGCTTGACCAGGCTCATTGTCGATGCCAACGAGGAGAACGTTGAAGCCACCTTCCCACTTGCCCACCGTGGGAATGATGCGCTCTTCTTGACCCTCGAGTACCTCAAGCTTGACGACGTCGATGTTCGAGTTGATCTGCGCAAGGGTGATCGCCCCGACCGACACCGTGCTGACGAGAACGACAGCCATCGACGCCGCGATGGTCGCAAAGATCGTCTTCCACGCTCGCGAACGGCGCAGGCGACCGTGCCGAACGTGGGCGGTCGGCAACGAGCGGCTTCCGCGATCGCGCACCGGTTCACTCATGATGTCCCCCTTGGGCATCTGCAGACCTGAACGAGCGGAGGGCGTGGGATTCGAACCCACGAGACATTGCTGCCCACCAGTTTTCAAGACTGGCTCCATCGGCCGCTCGGACAGCCCTCCTTGGATATCAGTCTTCCATGCTAACCGACGTGTTCGCAGAACCCCTGATCGGGGCGGCTATGCATCTCCTCCGAGTGAGGGAGTCGGCCGCTCAGAGCGTCGCGAGAGCCTTCGCGAGTCCGTCCTCGGTGTCGCGCGCCGTGACCTCGGACGCTGCCGCGACGACCTCATCAGGGGCTTGACCCATCGCGATTCCGCGCCCACCGTGCGCGGCCGCCCAGCCCAGCATCTCAATGTCATTGCGGCCGTCGCCCACCGTCACGACGTGCTCGCCTGCAATGCCCAGGGCATCCCGAACCCGCTCGAGGGCCGTCGACTTGTTGACGCCATCGGGCGCGATATCGAGCCACGCGGTCCAGCCGACGTTGTAGCTCACCTGGTGCAAGCCCATGAGCTCGACGACGGCGAGAAACTCTTCCATCGCGTGACCGGGCGAGATGACGACCACGCGCGTGGCAGGCTCGCTGCACAGTTGCTCGAAGGGCACCTCGTGGCTCACGGCTCCCAGCGCTCCGTCAGGAAACCAGCCGGTGTAGCGGTACACGCCGGTCTCGTCTTCGACGGCGTAATTGGCCTGCGTGAGGTGCGGGCGGATGCGCGTCAGAACCTCGGTCGGATCAAACGTCTCGACGTGGTGACGCCGGTAGCCCGTGGGGGCATCAGCGTCTCGCTTGAGAAGAATCGCCCCGTTCGAGGCGACGACATAGGCGGGCGTGATGTCGAGCCGATCGAGCACCGGCAGCGTCATCGCGACCGAACGGCCCGTCGCGAGCATGACTTCGTGGCCAGCGTCGCGAAGCCGGTGCACTTGCTCGAGTGCAGCAGCCGGCAACGTGCCGTCTTCGTGCAACACCGTGCCGTCGATGTCGAGGGCGATGAGCAAGCGCGGGTCGGCGGTCATGCCACGGGCTCCAGAACCTCGAGGCCGCGCAGGTAGGGCCGCAACGGTTCGGGCACGAGCACCGAGCCATCGGCCTGCTGGTGCGTTTCGAGCAAGGCCACGAGCCATCGCGTCGTCGCCAGCGTGCCGTTGAGGGTCGCGACCGGGGCCGTCTTGCCGCTCTCGCCGCGGTGGCGAATATCGAGGCGACGCGACTGATACGTCGTGCAGTTGCTCGTGCTCGTCAACTCGCGGTAAGCGCCCTGCGTCGGTACCCAGGCTTCAACGTCGAACTTACGTGCGGCGCTCGAGCCGAGGTCACCAGCCGCGGTGTCGATGACGCGATACGCGAGGCCGAGTGAGCGCAGCATCCCCTCTTGCATCGCCAACAGCCGCTCGTGTTCTGCTTCGGCGTCGGCCGGGTCGATGTAGCTGAACATCTCGAGCTTCTGAAACTGGTGCACGCGAATGATGCCCTTGGTGTCTTTGCCATAGCTGCCCGCCTCGCGGCGGTAGCAGGTTGACCAGCCGGCGTAGCGCAGCGGGCCGTTCGACACGTCGATGATCTCGTCGGCGTGATAGCCCGCGAGGGCCACCTCACTCGTGCCGGTGAGATAAAGGTCGTCGGCCGGCAGGTAGTAGATCTCGTCGGCGTGAGCACCGAGAAAGCCCGTGCCGCTCATGACCTCGGGCTTCACGAGCGTCGGCGTAATGAGCGGTGTGAATCCCGCGTCGAGCGCGGTATCGAGCGCGTAGGTCATGAGGGCGAGCTCAAGGCGCGCACCCACGCCCTTCAAGAAGTAGAAGCGCGAGCCCGAGACTTTGACGCCGCGCGGCATGTCGATGGCATCGAGCAGTTCGCCGATGGCGAGGTGATCGCGCGGTTCGAAGTCGAACGTGGGCTTCACGCCCACTTCACGCAGCGTGATGAAGTCGTCTTCGCCCCCTTCGGGCACGCCATCGATGATGACGTTCTGGATGCTCCCCGCAACCCGCGCGAAGCGCTCTTCAGCCTCGCCCGCCACGAGTTGGGCTGCCTTCACATCAGAAGCGAGCTGTTGAGCCTGCTGCACGAGCGCGGGCTTTTCGTCTTTCGGCGCCGCCGCAACGAGCTTGCCGAAGGCATTCTGCTCGGCCCGCAGGGCCTCAAAAGCGGTAATCGCGTCACGCCGCTCGCGGTCGGCAGCAATGGCCTCGTCGACGAGCTCAACGCTCGAGCGTCGCGCCTGCTGTGAGCGTCGGACGAGGTCGGGGTCATCACGCAGCAACTGGGGGTCGATCACGCTTCTAGTCTGGCACGCACGGGTTAACACAAGCCCCCCGTGGCTCATGGGTCGATGCTCTACTCTGACCGCATGAGCACCCCGGGGGCTGCCGACGTCGATCTGCCCGCCGCGGCCGACCGCGGCCGCGTGGCGATCATCGCCAACCCCACCAAGGTCGACATGGCGGCGCTACGCGCGGCTGTGGCCGACGCTGAATCCGCCGCCGGGTGGCAGCCGTCGTTGTGGCTCGAGACGACAGTGGCCGACCCAGGTCAAGGGCAGGCGCGCGCGGCCATCGAGGCACGCGTCACGGCGGTGCTCGCGGCGGGTGGCGACGGCACCGTGCGGGCTGTGGCCGAAGGGATGCTCGACTCGGGCATCCCCCTGGTGCTGTTGCCCGCCGGCACCGGAAACCTGCTCGCCCGCAACCTCGGACTCTCACTCGGCAAGATCAGCGACGCGCTCTCGACCGCGGTTTCAGGGGTCGACCACGCGATCGACGTCGGCATCGCCGAGCTCACGCGCGACGATGGCCACGTTGAACGACACGCCTTCGTCGTCATGATCGGCATCGGTCTCGACGCCAAGATGATCGCCGCGACGAACCCCGAACTCAAGCGACGCGTCGGGTGGCTCGCCTATATCGAGGCGACCGCGCGCATCGTGCGCGACGTCGACGCTGTGCGGTTGCACTACTCGCTCGACGGCGCGCCCGAGCGCTCGACCACCGTGCACACCCTGTTGATCGGCAACTGTGGCGCCTTGCCCGGCGGGGTGCTGCTCTTGCCCGATGCGCAAATCGACGACGGGCTTCTCGACGTCGTCGCGATGCGTCCCAAAAACCTGTGGGGCTGGATGCGCGTGAGCTACGCCGTGGTCTGGGAGAACGGCGTGTTGCAGAAGAGCAAGATCGGCAAGCGCATCCTTGCCGCCGACAAAAGCGTGCGGGCATTGCGGTACTTTCAGGGCCGCCGCATGACGCTCGCGTTCGATCGGCCCGAAGAGTTTGAGATAGACGGCGAAGAGATGGGCCTCGTGACGCGCCTCGACGTGCGCGTCGCGCCCGCCTCGCTCATCGTTCGTATTCCGCGCGACTGAGCCTCTCGCAGCAGCGTCGGCGCACTAGCGCGTGTCGGGCTCGCCGCTCAGAATCGCGCGCAACCAGTCGCGGGCGTCGGTGAAGACGTCGTCGCCGTATTGCGAAACGACCTCGATCTGACGCGCATCCGCCCGAGGGTATGACCCCAAGAAAATGACGCTCGGGCTGAAACGGCGCAGGCCCAACAGGGCGTCGGCGACGCGCTCGTCATGCACGTGCCCGTCGAGGTCGATGACGAAGCGGTAGCGGCCGAGGGCATCGCCGATGGGCCGCGACTCGATGAGGCTCATGTTGACGCCGCGCGTGGCGAACTGCTCGAGCATCTCGAGCAATCGACCGGGGGCGTCATCGGGCAGTTCAGCGATGACGCTCGTCTTGTCGGCGCCCGTGCGCGCGGGCAGCTCACGACTGCGGCTCACGAGCACGAAGCGCGTGACGGCGTGCGGGTTGTCGCCGATGAGGTCGCCGAGCACGACGAGGTCGTGGTGCTCGGTGATTCCCGGAGGGGCGACCGCTGCCTGCGCGGGCGAGCCCGGCTCGAGCAGCGACGTGGCAGCAGCAACGTTCGAGGCGGCCGGAATGTGCCCGTGTGTCGGCAGCGTTCGCTCGAGCCAGCCGCGGCACTGGGCATAGGCAACGGGATGCGCGGCAACCACCCGCACGTCATCAAGGGTGACTCCCGGCCGGGCCACGAGCACGAAGTTCACAGCGACCAGGTATTCGCCCACAATGCGCAGACCCGGGATCGTCGCGAGCGCATCTTGCGTGGCACTCACTCCGCCCTCGACCGAGTTTTCGACCGCGATCATGGCGCCGACGCTGCGGCCCGAGACCACGTCGTCGAGGGCCTCACCGACATTGCTCACGCTGCGCCACTCGGCCCCGACGGCCTCGGGCACTTGCCCGAGCGCCTGCCAGGTAAACGTGCCGGCCGGGCCCAGATAGCTGTAGGTCGGCGCGGTAGCGGGCGGCTGGTTCATGCTCGGCAGTCTAAGGCCGCGCATCCGCCCACTCCTTCGCGGGCGACGGTGGTTGGATGGCCTCATGAGCCGCGCCGCCACCCCCGCCCAGCCCGCCGACCTTGTTGACCTCACCGCCCTGCTGGCGGCGTATGCCGATCGGGTGCCCGATCTCGACGACCCGGCGCAGCGCGTGGTATTTGGTACGAGCGGCCACCGCGGGTCGAGCCTTGACGGCGCGTTCAATGACACCCACATTGCGGCCATCACGCAGGCGATCGTGGAGTACCGCGCGAGCCAGGGCACGACAGGGCCGGTCTTTGTCGGTGCCGACACCCACGCGCTGAGCGCTCCCGCAATGCAGACGGCGCTCGAAGTGCTGGCCGCCAACGGGATCACGGCCCTCATCGACGCGAACGAAGACTTCGTGCCGACCCCCGCGCTCAGCCACGCGATCATCCGCTACAACCGCGACGCAACGGCGAAAGCCGATGGCATCGTCATCACGCCGAGCCACAATCCTCCGCGCGATGGCGGCTTCAAGTACAACCCTCCGCACGGCGGCCCCGCCGATAGCGATGCGACCTCGTGGATCGCGGCACGCGCGAACACACTGATTGCCGAGGGCAACCGCGAGGTGCGCCGACAGGCCACCCTGCTCACCGAGCCCTACGACTACCGCCTGCACTACGTCGCCGACCTCGCGAGCATTCTCGACCTCGACGCCATTCGCGGCAGTGGCTTGCGCATCGGCGCCGACCCACTGGGCGGCGCGAGCGTGAACTACTGGGCGCTCATCGCCGAGCACTATGGGCTCAACCTCACGGTCGTCAACCCGAGCGTCGACCCGCAGTGGGGGTTCATGACGCTCGACTGGGACGAGAAGATTCGCATGGACCCGTCGAGCCCCAGCGCGATGGCGAGCGTGGTCGCCCGGCGCCACGACTTCGACCTGCTGACAGGCAACGACGCCGACGCCGACCGCCACGGCATCGTCACGCCCGACGCCGGCCTCATGAACCCCAACCACTACTTGGCTGTCGCCATCGAGTACCTCTACACGCACCGCCCCGACTGGCGCCCCGACGCGGCGATCGGCAAGACCCTCGTGAGCTCGACCATGATCGACCACGTCGCGGCCGGCCTCGGGCGTCGCTTGTGGGAGGTGCCCGTGGGCTTCAAGTGGTTCGTGCCGGGCCTCATCGACGGCTCGGTCGCGTTCGGCGGAGAAGAGAGTGCGGGCGCGAGTTTCGTGCGCCGCGATGGCAGCGCGTGGACCACCGATAAAGACGGCATTTTGCTCGCCCTGCTGGCATCCGAAATCACGGCGGTCACGGGCCGCACACCCTCGGCCCTGTATGGCGACCTCACCGAGCGCTTCGGCGCCCCGGTGTATGAACGCGTGGATGCTGCGGCCAGCCCCGAACAGAAGGCAAAGCTCGGCAAGCTCACCGGCGCAGCCATCACGGCCACCCACCTCGCGGGCGACCCCATCACGGCTCGGCTGAGCGAGGCGCCCGGCAATAGCGCGGCGGTCGGCGGCGTCAAGGTTGTCACCGAACGCGCGTGGTTCGCCGCGCGCCCGAGCGGCACCGAGAACGTCTACAAGATCTACGCCGAATCGTTCGTGGGCGACGACCACTTGCGTCAGGTGCAGGCCGAGGCGAAGGAGATTGTGGATGGCGCCCTCGCCTGAGTCGCTCGACCGCGACGCGCTGTTTGCGTCGTGGGATGCGATCACCCCCGAGCAGTTGCGCGCAGCGGGCAGCATGAAGTGGACCCTCTTTCCGAACACGATCGGCGCGTGGGTTGCCGAGAGTGATCTCGGCACGGCCCCCGCTGTCACGCGCGCGTTGCACGCCGCGATTGACGGCGACGTGCTCGGATACTTGCCCCGAGCCGTCGGCTCTGAGATGGGCAAGGCCACGGCCGAGTGGATGCTTGACCGCTTTGATTGGCGCATCTCGGCGGGTCGCGTGCACCCCGTTCCTGATGTCATCACCGGGCTCGTCATGGCGATGGACTACTTCTCGCGCCCCGGCTCAGCCGTCATCGTTCCGACCCCCGCGTACATGCCCTTCTTGACTGTGCCCGGGCTGCGCAACCGCGAGGTGATCGAAGTGCCGATGGTGGTCGACGGCGGTCGCGAGACGCTCGACCTCGAGGCGATCGAGCGCGAGCTTGCGGCGGGGGCCGGGCTCGTCGTGCTGTGTAATCCCCTCAACCCGGGAGGGCGCGTGTTTGAGCGCGCCGAGCTCGAGGCGCTCAGCGAGGTTGTCGAGCGGCACGGCGCGCGGGTGTTTGCCGACGAAGTGCACGCGCCGATTGTGTTCGGGGATGCGCGGCACGTTCCCTATGCGAGTGTCAGCGCCGCGGCATCCGCCCACAGCATCACGACCACGAGCGCCTCGAAGGCCTGGAACCTGCCCGGCGCCAAGGCGGCCCAGCTGATCACGACGAACGACGCCGACGAGCAGGCGTGGCAGGCCATCGGCCCCATGGCGAGCCACGGTGCGAGCACGCTCGGCGTCATCGCCAACACCGCGGCCTACCGCGAGGGGCGCGAGTGGCTCGACGCGACGATCGCCTACTACGACGCCAACCGTCGGCTGCTCGGCGAACTACTCGCCGACCGCCTCCCCGAGGTCGGCTACCGGATGCCCGAGGGCACCTACATCGCCTGGCTCGACGTCTCGCGGCTCGGCCTCGGAGACGACCCGGCCGCGACGCTGCGCGAGCGCGCCGGCCTTGCCGTGACCAACGGGCGCGCGTGTGGTGCCGCGGGGGCGGGGCACATTCGGGTCATCCTCGCGACGCCGCGGCCCATCGTCGAGCAGATCGTCGATCGCCTCGTCGCGGCCGCGCGCGGCTAACTAGGGCGTTGTGCCGAGTCGCTTCTCGACAAAGCCCTTGTAGATGCGCAGCGACTTCTGGGTCTCGTGCGGAAAAGCGTTGCGAAACAGCACCCCGACGATGCGCATCATTCCGCTGAGGCGAAAGACGTTGCGCTGCTCGACGAGCGTCGTGTGAGCATCCACCGCGACAAATCGGGTGTCGCAGATGTTGTGGATGCCCGGCGCTTCGTACACGGCGTTCCAGGTGCCCGGCAGGTCGCTGAGCGAGATGCTCTCGGTCATGACCATCGTGCCGCGCCCGCGTCGATAGGTCAGTCGGGAGCGCCCGCCCGTGGCCGGAGGCGCACCCTCGAGCACCTCAACGCTCAGCAACTCGGGCTGCCACTCAGGCCACAGCGCCATGTCGACGTAGAGAGACGCGACCTGATCAATCGGGCCAGCGACGTTGATGCTGCGTACGTATTCCATGGGCGCACGCTAGTGGTCGCCATAGCCGCGCGACAAGGGTCGAGGCTCAGCCCGCGTAGGTCGGCGCCGGTGGCAGCCCAAAGAACTCTTCGAGCGTGGGGTTGCCGAGCGAGTTCAGCTCGGCGGCAAGCTCGACCCCGACGTAGCGGTAGTGCCATGGCTCAAACTCGTAGCCTGTCGTCGCGGTCAAGCCGTTCTGGTAGCGCAGTGTGAAACCAAATCGGTAAGCGTTTGCGGCGAGCCACTGACCGTGGGGCGTGTCGGCGAAACACTGATCGAGTGAGCACGAGGCCGGTGATGCCCCAATGTCGATGGCGAAGCCCGTCTGGTGCTCGCTGTGCCCGGGGCGCGCGCTCGTGAGGTCGGCGCCGGCCTGACCGAGGCTGTTGACGAAGCCGTTGTAGATGCGCGTCTGGCTGTCGAAACTGCGATAGGCGCTCTCGAGCCGCAGGGTGAGTCCCGCTTCGTTGAGTGCTGCAGCGAACATCGCCTCGGCAGCCACCGCCGTCTCGGCCCGCATGAGCATGTCTTGCGTGGCGGGAACGTTCGCTTGCACGAGGTCACCCGGCACGTACGTTGTGGGGTTGAGCGGGCGCAGCTTGTTGACGACCACCCAGAGGCTCGTGGGGTCGTCGATCGAGTAGAGCGCGGTGTCGAACGTCGGCGTCGGCGTCGGGGTCGGCGTGGGGGTCGGGGTCGCCGTTGCGGTGGGCGTAGGGTCGAGCGCGAGCGGCTCACGCGCGACGGCGCAGCCCCCCAACACGAGGGTTACTGCCATGCCGAGCACGACAGCAGAGAGAGCAACACGAGTCACAGAGCGAGCCTACTGGGCAGTTGTTGGGCCGGCGTGCCGAGCATCCGTGCCCTCTCTCGGCTCCACGCACATGCTCTCTGACCAGCCATTTCATATTTTTCTGGAACCGTCGTTGACATTGCGGACCCAACGTGCGTAGTGTTCGACCAAACGTGAGAGCGCTCTCACAACCACCACATGAGAGCGCTCTCATATACCATCACACCCACGCACACAAAGGAGTGACCGTGAATCTTTCACGACGCAGCACTGCGGCAGCCGCCATTGCGGGCGCCGCAGCATTCGCCCTTCTCGCCTCGGGCTGCAGCTCGACCGAGACCCCTGAGGCCGGGGGTGACATCACCCTCACGGTCGCCACGTTCAACGACTTCGGCTACACCGACGAGATGTTCGCGCAGTACGAGGCCGAGAACCCCGGCGTCACGATCGTGCACAACCGCGCGGCAACGTCGGGCGAGGCCCGCGACAACTTCTTCACGAAGTTGGGCGCTGGCAGCGGCCTGGCCGACGTCGAAGCCGTTGAGGTCGACTGGTTCGCCGAGATGATGCAGTACAGCGACAAGCTGGCCGACCTGAGCGACCCTGAGATCGCGGACCGCTGGGTCGACTGGAAGTCAGCAGCGGCGACGGATGCTGACGGCCGCCTGGTCGCGTACGGCACCGACATCGGCCCCGAGGCCGTCTGCTACCGCTCTGACCTGTTCGCCGCGGCCGGTCTGCCGACCGACCGCGAAGAGGTCGCTGCGCTGCTTGAGGGCGACTGGGACACCTACTTCGAGGTCGGCCAGCAGTACGTCGACGCCACGGGCGCTCCGTGGTTCGACTCGGCCGGCGCCACGTACCAGGGCATGATCAACCAGGTCGAGTTCGCCTACGAAGAGGCCGACGGAACCGTCATCGCCACGGAAAACCCCGAGGTTGAGCAGATCTTCACCGACGTGCTCACGGCCAGCAGCACCCTCTCGGCGAACCTCGGCCAGTGGAGCGACGACTGGTTCGCCGGTCTCTCGAACGGCGCGTTCGCCACGATGCTCTGCCCCGGCTGGATGCTCGGCGTCATCTCGGGCAACGCTCCTGACGTGACCGGCTGGGACGTTGCCAACGTCTTCCCCGGTGGCGGCGGAAACTGGGGCGGTTCGTACCTGACCGTTCCCGCCCAGGGCGAGAACATCGAGGCCGCGAAGAAGCTCGCCGCCTGGCTGACCGCTCCGGAGCAGCAGCTCTCGGCGTTCGCCGCGGCTGGCACCTTCCCGAGCCAGGTTGAGGCCTACGAGTCGGAGGAGCTGCTCAGCGCCACCAACGAGTACTTCAACAACGCACCGGTCGGCGAGATTCTCATCGAGCGTTCGCAGGCCATCGAGGTCGCGCCGTTCAAGAGCGTCAAGTACTTCCCGATCAACGACGCACTGCAGAAGGCGCTGACCCGCGTCGACGTGGATGGCACGCAGAGCATCCAAGAGTCGTGGGATCAGTTCGTCGCTGACGTCGCGGCGCTCGGCTAGCCACACCCTGCACCACCCGGGGCCGCTCTCCTCCTCCAAGGCGAGCGGCCCCGGCCACACCATCCCCCTTGATGACCACCGTCGTTCACAGGAGAACCACCATGTCGAAGACCGCCGCCTGGCCAGTCGCGCCGCCGAAAGATGAGCGCTCGGTTCGCCGCATCGCCTTCTCGCAGACCCTGTCGCGGTGGGACGTCAAGATCTCGCCCTACCTCTACATCTCGCCGTTCTTCATCTTGTTTGCCATCACCGGAATGTTCCCGCTCGCCTACACGGCGTGGGTCTCGGTGCACGAGTGGAACCTCATCGGCGGCCAGGGCGACTTCGTCTGGTTCGACAACTACGCCTTCGTGCTTTCGCAGCCTCCGTTCTGGATCGCGCTGCGCAACACGTTCTCGATCTTCCTCATCTCGGCTGTGCCGCAGATCGCGTTCGCTCTCTTGATCGCCGCCGTGCTCGACCGCAACCTGCGGGCCAAAACCTTCTGGCGCATGGGCGTTCTCTTGCCCTACGTCGTCGCTCCCGTTGCCGTCACCCTGATCTTCAGCAACATGTTCGGCGACCAGTACGGCCTCATCAACAACCTGCTGGGCAACCTTGGTATCGAGCCGATCGGCTGGCACTCGGACGTGCTCGCCAGCCACATTGCCATTGCCACCATGGTCAACTTTCGCTGGACGGGCTACACCGCGCTCATCTTGCTCGCGGCCATGCAGGCTATTCCGCGCGACTACTACGAAGCGTCGATGATCGACGGCGCCGGAATGGTGCGGCAGTTCTTCTCCATCACGATCCCCCAACTTCGGCCGACCCTCATCTTCGTGATTGTCACGTCGACCATCGGTGGCCTGCAGATCTTCGATGAGCCTCGCCTCTACGACTCGGTTGGCCAGGGCGGCGCGAGCAGCCAGTGGATGACCATCACGATCTACCTCTACAACCTCGGCTGGGGCCAGTTAAACTTCGGCCGCGCCGCCGCTGTGGCCTGGCTGCTCTTTCTCATCATCGTTCTCGTTGGCTTGATCAACGTGGCCATCACTCGATCGATTGCGAAGGCATCATGACCGGCACCGGATTCCTCGAACGGCGCCCCCGGCGTCGCAGGCTCGTCAATGGGCAGCGCCCCGGCTGGATGGCCTACGGCTTCCTTACGGCCGTCATGCTCGGCTCGATGTTTCCGATCTACTGGTCGTTTCTCATCGGTTCGGGTGACGCCTCCACCATCAACCAGCAAGACATCGTCTGGTGGCCGGGGGGCAACTTCCTGACCAACGCGGCGGCCGTGCTCGAGAGCGACAGCGTCAACTTCTGGCGCGCGATCGGCAACTCGATTCTCGTCTCGACGGTGGTGTCAGCATCCGTCGTCTTGTTCTCGACGCTTGCGGGCTACACCTTCGCCAAGCTGCGGTTTCGTGGCCGCGATGGCCTGCTGATCTTCGTCATCGCGACCATGGCCGTGCCGACGCAACTGGGCGTCGTGCCGCTCTTCATCGCCATGAGCCAGCTGCAGCTCGCGGGCACGCTGTGGGCCGTCATCTTGCCCGCCGTCGTCAGCGCCTTCGGTGTGTTCTGGATGACGCAGTACCTCGCGCAGGCCCTGCCCTACGAGCTCATCGAAGCCGCGCGCGTTGACGGCGCCAGCATGATTCGCACGTTCTGGTCGGTCGCCCTGCCGGCGGCCCGGCCGGCGGCAGCCATGCTCGCGCTCTTCACCTTCATCGCCACGTGGACCAACTTCTTCTGGCCGTTCATCGTTCTTGACCGGCAGAACCCCACGCTCCCCGTAGCGCTATCGCTGTTGCAAAGCAACTACTTCGTCGACTACTCGGTCGTCATGGCGGGCGTGATTTTGAGCACGATCCCCCTTCTGATTTTGTTCGTCGTCGCTGGCCGTCAACTCGTCAGTGGCATCATGCAAGGAGCTGTCAAGGGATGACCGCCCAGACGTCTGCGTCGCTCTCGACGCACACATCATCGCGCCCGATTCCGGCCGATTTTCGACTCGGGGTCGCCACCGCTGCCTACCAAATCGAAGGTGCCGCGCACCGCGACGGCCGAGCCGACTCGATCTGGGATGCCTTCTGCCGCGTTCCTGGGGCCGTCGTGGGCGGCGACAACGGAGACCGCGCGTGCGAGCACTACGACCGCTACCGCGACGACGTGGCGCTCATGCGCGACCTCGGCGTGCAGGTGTACCGCTTCAGCACGTCGTGGGCACGCGTGCAGCCCGACGGCCGCACCGCGAACGCCGCGGGCCTCGACTTCTATAGCCGCCTGGTCGACGAGCTTCTCGGGGCGGGCATTACGCCGTGGCTCACGCTCTACCACTGGGATCTTCCGCAAGCCCTCGAAGAGACCGGCGGCTGGCCCGCGCGCGACACGGCCCTGCGGTTCGCTGACTACGCGGCCGATGTGCACAGCGTGCTGGGCGACCGCATCGTCAACTGGACGACGCTCAACGAGCCCTGGTGTTCGGCGTTCTTGGGATATTTGAGCGGGGAACATGCGCCGGGCATCCAGAACCCGCAAGCGTCACTCGACGCAGCGCACCACTTGCTGCTCGGCCACGGCCTGGCAACGCAGCGACTGCGCGAACTCGGCCCCGACTTGAGCCTCGGCATCACGCTCAACATGACCGTGGCCGACCCGGTCGACCCGACGAGTGCGGGCGATGTTGACGCGGCCCGCCGCATCGACGCGCAGCACAACCGGCTGTTTCTCGACCCGATCTTCCGTGGCGAATACCCCGCCGATCTGTTGGCCGATCTGGATGCGCGCGGGCTGCACCTGCCGGTGCTCGACGGCGACCTCGCCACGATCGCAACCCCCATCGACGCTCTGGGCATCAACTACTACAACGGCCAAGCCGTGAGCGTTGTGCCGCCGAGCGCAACGCCGCTCAACCACACGGCGCCGTCGGAGCGCGTCAAGCTCTCCCCGTTCCCGGCCGGCGACGGCATCTTCACGCACCCGCGCGGCCTGCCGACCACGGTCATGAACTGGGAAGTACAGCCCGATGGGCTCACGCGTCTGCTCGTGCGCATCGATGAGGAGTACACGCGCGATGCCGGCGTGACGCTCTACGTCACGGAGAACGGCGCTGCCTACACGGACGAGGTAGAGGCCGATGGCTCGGTCGACGACACCGAGCGCGCCGAGTTCTTGCGGCTGCACGTCGACGCCATTCTCGACGCGATCGACGCCGGAGTGAACGTCAAGGGCTACTTCTACTGGTCGCTCATGGACAACTTCGAGTGGGCGTGGGGCTATGACAAACGGTTCGGCCTCGTGCGCGTCGATTACGAGTCGCAAGAGCGCACTGTCAAGTCAAGCGGACGGCTGTATCAGTCGATGATCGCGTCGCGCAGCGTGCCGCGGCACGCTGGTTAGGATTCAGCCATGACGGCCGAAGGTTCGAGCGGGCGCGTCGCCCCCACGCTCGAGATGGTCGCTGAGCGCGCGGGCGTCTCGCGAGCGACTGTGTCGCGCGTGGTGAATGGTTCGCCGCGCGTGAGCGATGACACGGTGGCTGCCGTGACGGCGGCCATCGACGCCTTGCACTACACGCCCAATCGCGCCGCGCGGTCGTTGGCCAACCGGCGCTCGATGGCGATCGCGCTCGTGATTCCCGAAGAGACGAGCCGCTTCTTCGGCGACCCCTACTTCGCGGCCATCGTGCAGGGCATCTCAACCGTGCTCGACGAAACGGGCTACGTGCTCAATCTGCACCTCGCGAGTTCGAGCGGATCCTTCGACAAGACCGTGGCGTACCTGCAAGGCGGAAATGCCGACGGCGCGCTTGTCGTGTCTCACCACACGGGTGACCACGTGCTGTCGCAACTGGGCGCGAGCATCCCTGTCGTCTTTGGTGGCCGGCCCCTCGACCCGCAAGCGACCACGAGCTATTTCGTCGACGTTGACAACACCCTCGCAGCTCGCGCGGGCACGCAGTATTTGCTCGACCAGGGTCGGCGCCGCATCGGCACGATCGCCGGGCCCGACGACATGCCCGCGGGCATCGACCGATTGGCCGGCTGGCGCGGCGCGCTGACGGATGCGGGGCTTACCACTGAGGCGGTCGTGCACGGTGACTTCTCTCTCGCCGGAGGGGTGCACGCCGCGCGCGAGCTGCTCGATGCCCACCCCGACCTCGACGCGATCTTTGTCGCGAGTGACCTCATGGCCCTCGGAGCCATTTCCGTGCTCCGCGAGCGCGGCATTGCCGTGCCCGAGCAGGTTGCGGTTATGGGCTTCGACGATTCACCGGCCGCGCTCGCGAGCGAGATTCCGCTCACGACCGTGCGGCAACCCTCGGTTGAGCAAGGCGAGCGCATGGCACGGATCTTGCTCGGCTTGCTCGAGGGCGAGAACTTTCCGCGTCGGCACATCATGCCAACCGAGATTGTCGTTCGCGCGAGCGCCTAGGCACGGCGGCTACCCTGGTAGCCATGAACCGCGGACGCGCCATTCTCTCGTCGGTGCTCGTCGCGCTCGGGGCGCTCGCCTACGGCGCATCGCCGATCGACATCATTCCTGAGCTGCTGACAGGCCCTCTCGGCCTGACGGACGACCTCGCCGTCTGGATCGGCGCGGGCTTCGCCATCTGGAAGCTCCTGTCGGGAAGCAAAGCCGGGCCGGGCACTCCGCCGCCCGCCGCGGGCCAGTCGGCCCCTGAGCAGCCCGCGGCCGAACAGCCGCGGTGGGAGCAGAAGGCGCCAGAGTAGGGTTCGACCATGAGCCTCACGGTCACGCACGAGCCCGATGCCGAGCGTTACGCCGCCTACGAGGGCGATGAGCTTCAGGGTTGGATCGTTTACGACCGGGTCGGAACGACCATGCGACTGTTGCACGCGGAGGTTCCGCCCGTCATGCGCAACAAGGGCGTCGGCGGCGAGGTCGTGCGCGCAATTCTCGACGACCTGCGAGTTTCGACGACCGACCGGGTTCAGCCGGTGTGCGGATTCGTCGTCATGTGGATGCGCCGGCATCCCGAATACGCCGACCTCACGACGCGCTAGGCACGTCCAGAGTCGCCCGGCACACGTCATCGGTCCATTGGAAGTTCAGCGGTATGCGCTGAACGTAGGCGAGTTCTCCCCACGCCCAGTCGAGGGTCACTTCAGAAAGGTGTATTCCGTCGCGTGGAGCGGTGCGGGTGAGTTCAACCACAAGAACTGTTGGCTCGAACCCCACAACCGCGCTGGAACCGTTCGCTGCAAGTAGTGCGGTGAGCGACCGTTGTTCTTCGCGACTCAGCGACGCGATCGACTCGCCCTCGATTGAGGCGACGGCCGCTATCGACATGGCTTCGCTCTCCAGGGGCTCAACGCCCACGTAGGTTTCTTCGTCGATCGCGGAAAGCTGAACTTCGAGGAGTGCGCTGCTCGACCCCGACGGTGACGTACAACTCACCGACGTGATCGTGAAGCCGTCGGCCGACTTCGGCGACAACAGAAGGACGACGCCGCTCGACACGGCGACGTACAGCGCCCAGATAACGAGAAGAGGGATGGCCACAATCGCAACCACAGAGACCACGACAACGACCGCCTGAGCGCCACGACTGCGAGCTGTGGCAGTGCTGACGACATCGACGGGCGTGTCGAAGAGGTCCATGACCCGACTCTCGCAGATGATCGGCGCGGTCGTCACAGTTGTTTCGTGATCGTGATGCCCGGTAGCGCCTACAGGCGAATGCTGCCTCGATAGCGGTCGTCAGCATCCGGGTCGCGGTCGGTCTGCAGCACGCCGAGGTCGCCGTCGCCGGGGATCGGCGCGGGGGCGGGCAGCGAGCTTTGGCGGTCGAGCTCGAGCGCGGCTTCGTGCCGCGTCGGGTTGAAGACCTCATCGCCGATGCCGACGAGGCCGCCGCCTGAACCACCGCGCCGGCCGTTGCCGCGCAGGTCGATGAGACCGAGCCGCTGGGCGACCGCGCCCAGTACGACGACAGTTGCCGCAATCAGCAGCCAGCCCCACCACGCGATCACGGTGTGAGCCTAGCCGCCGAGCGCCGCGGTGCGGTCAGTCGCGCAGCGGCAAGACAATCGGGCGGTCGGATGCTCCCAGGCGGTGAATCTGCACGTCGAGCCCGTAGACCCGCCCGACGCGGTCGGCCGTCATGACCTCGTGCGGGGTTCCGACGGCGTCGAGCCGGCCATGGTCGAGCAGCGCGATGCGATCGGCGTAGGCGCCCGCGAGCGAGAGATCATGCACGACGACGACGACCGCGCGGCCGTCGGCGGCCAACCGGCGCGCGAGCCTCATGACGTCTTCTTGGTGGCGCAAGTCGAGGGCAGCGGTCGGCTCATCGAGAAACACGATCGGTGTCGTCTGGGCGAGCACGCGCGCGAGCGAGACGCGCGCCTGCTCGCCGCCACTCAGGCTCGTGAAGCGACGCCCCAGGAGATGCGTGATGTCGGTAGCCTCGATGGCCTCGGTGACGGCACGTTGGTCGTCGGCGAGCTCGGCGCTGCGCATCCATGGGCTCCGCCCCATCTGAACGATCTCGATGACGCGAAACGGAAAGCTCACGGTGTTCGCTTGCGAGAGCACCGCGCGGCGACGCGCGAGTTCGAGCGGGCGATACGTGTGCACGGCGCGGCCCATGACCTCGACCGTGCCCTCGCTAGGGCGCTGGTCGCCGCTCAGTACCGAGAGCAACGTCGACTTTCCGGCGCCGTTGGGCCCGACGAGCGCGAGCACCTCACCACTGCGCACCTCGAGGTCGACGGCCGCGAGAATCTCGCGATCGTCGCGGCTCACGTGCACGCCGCGTGCGGCAATCACGACGGACGACGTGCTCATGCCCACCCCCCGCTGCGGCGACGCTGGCGGTAAAGCAGCCAGAAGAAGAACGGGCCGCCTACGAGTGACGTGAGCATGCCGATGGGCAACTCGGCTCCGGCAACGAGCGTGCGCGTGAGCAAGTCGGCGACGACGAGCAGGGCACCGCCGCCGACGGCACTCGCGAGAATGAGGCCGCGGTGGGCGGGGCCGATGATCATGCGAATGAGGTGCGGCACGACGAGGCCGACGAACGCGATGATGCCGACGAAAGCGACGGCCGCTCCGGTGAGTAGGGCGACGAGCACGATCGAGACGAGCCGCAGCCGCTCAACGTCGACGCCGAGGTGCCGCGCATTGCGCTCGCCGAGCGCAAGCAAGTCGTAACGACGCGCGAGCACGAGAGAGATCGCGATGCCCACGGCGGCGACCGCGGCGACGAGCGCCACCTGGTCCCAGCGCGAACCGGCGAGCGATCCCAGTTGCCAGAAGACGATCTGCTCGCGGCTCGCCGTGTCGGCCGCGAAGAGCACGAACGCGATGCCCGCTTGCGCGATGGCATTGACCGCGATGCCCGTGAGCAGCAGCGTCACCACCTCGGTGCGCCCACCCGCGCGTGCAACGGCGTACACGAGCAAGGTCGCCAACAGGCCACCGATGAACGCGAAGAGGGCCACCCCCGGACCGCCCAGAACGGATGCGCCGAGTGCAATCGCCGCCGACGCCCCGAGCGCGGCTCCCGACGAGACCCCCACGACACCGGGCTCGGCGAGCGGGTTACCGAAGACGGCCTGCATGACGGCTCCGGCCACGGCGAGGGCCGCGCCCACCGCGAGCCCCATGACGATGCGCGGAAACCGCACAACCCACAGCGTTGACTCGACGATCGGGTCGGTCGGCGCCCATGTCGTGTTGATGCCCATCGCGCGCAGCAACGACCCGGCCACTTCTGTGGGCGTGATCGGCAGTTGCCCCGTGATGGCCGACAGCACAATGCCGCCGACGAGTACGCCGGCGAGCAAGAGGGTGAGGGCAAGGGCCCGGATGCGCGGACTCACGGCACCCGATACAGCCACTCGTGCGTCGAAAACTTCTCGGCCACGAGGCGATTCGCCCGCTCGAGTTCGGCCTCAGTAATGGCGCTCTCGGTCAGCCCGTTCTGCGCGCGGAACGTCGCCACGAGTCGATCGATGATCTCCTCGCGCGCGAGGCCCGTTTGCGACTTGAGCGGGTCGACGCGCTTATTGGCGCTCGCGATGCCCTTGTCGCTGAGTTTCTCGCGACCGATGCGCAGCACTTCGACCATGCGATCGCCATCCATGTCGTAGGCCATTGTCACGTGGTGCAGCACGGCGCCCGAACCGAGACGCTTCTGCGCGGCCCCGCCGATCTTGCCGCTCGGGCTCGTGATGTCGTTGAGAGGTTGGTAGCTCGCCTCGATGCCGAGGCCGCGCAACGCCACGATCACCCACTCGTCGAGAAACGCGTACGAGTCGGCAAAGCTCATGCCCTGCACGAGAGCCGAGGGTGCATAGAGCGAGTACGTGATCGCGGATGCTGGCTCGATGAACATCGCGCCTCCCCCCGAAATGCGGCGCACCACCTCGAAGCCGTACTTCTGCGCATTCTCACGGTCGACCTCGTTGCGCACGCTCTGGAACGAGCCGATGACGACCGCGGGGCTCGACCACTCCCAGATGCGCAGGGTGGGGCCGCGGCGTCCGTCGCCAACTTCTTCGGCGAGCACTTGGTCGAGGGCCATCTGCTGCAGGGGAGCCAGGGCTGGCCCGCGCAGTACCTGCCACTCGTAATCGGCGAAGGTCGTGGCGCTCGAGAGCGCGCGACGCACGGTCGTGGCCACGGCTTCGGGGCTGAAGCCGAGCAGTACGGCGCCGGGCGGAAGGGCATCCCGAACCGCGATCGTCAGCGCTGCGGCATCCGTATCGGCGGCAAGCCCGAGCACGGCGGCCTCAATCGCGGGGATGGTCTCGTCGGGTTCGACGAAGAAGTCTCCGGCCAACCGGAACGCGCTGATGCGACCGTCGGTCACCTCGAGATCGACGACGACGAGCTTGCCGCCGGGAACCTTGAATTCTCCGTGCAGCTCGTCACCGTGCGGCATGTGAGCGGGCATAGCCCCAGCCTATTCGCCGGTGGCGAGCGGCCGCGCGGGGTCGGCCGCGTATTGCGACCATGACCCGGGGTAGAGACGCCCGGCGGCGAAGCCGGCGTGCTCGAGGGTGAGCAGGGTGTGGCACGCGGTGACTCCCGAGCCGCAGTAGCTAATCACCGGGCGGTCGGCGGCGCCGAGCGCCGTCAGGCGGTCGCGCAGAGTGTCGACGTCGAGCAGCGTTCCGTCGGCGGCCACGTTGTCGCGGCACGAGAGGCTCTGGGCGCCGGGAATGTGCCCTGCGCGCGCATCCACGGGCTCGGTCTCGCCGCGGTAGCGGTCGATCGTGCGGGCATCGAGCACGAGCGCGGAGCCGTCGGCGGCGGCGCGCTGGGTCTCGTCGATCGAGGCGAGTGCGGCATCCGGCCACGATCGTGCGGTGAAGGATGCGGGGCGCACCTCGCGCGCACCCCGCTCGAGCTCGGCATCCGGGTGGGCGCGCTGCCAGGCGCCGATGCCGCCATCGAGCACGGCGGCCTCAACCCCGAGGGTGCGGAGCATCCACACCAACCGCGCCGCAATCACTCCCCCGGCGTCGTCGTACGCCACGACGATCGACGTGTCGCCGATGCCCGCCGCGCTCATGCCGGTCGCGAAGACTTCCGGCCCGGGCAGCGGGTGGCGGCCTGCCGCAGCCGAGGGCGGCCCCGCGAGCCAGCGATCGAGATCAACGAAGACGGCTCCCGGGATGTGCCCGGCGGCGTAAGCCTCAGCAGCCGAGCGGCCGTCGAGGTACCAGCGCGTGTCGGCGATGACGACGCCCCCGGGCGCGGGCGCCCCCACGCCAGCCTCGCCACCAGCGCCGCCAGCGCCGCGATCAGCGCCCACGCTTTCGGCGCCGCCCTGAGCGCCACGGCGCAGCCGCTCAAGCTCTACTACATCAATAAACGGGGCGATCATGGCTCCCAGCGTATGGCGCTACCCGCACTTTCCCGACGCAAACACTGCTTCGGCAGCTCGCCCGCTTGTCCACTGGCGCACCCTCCTTCCGCACGCTTCAACGGAGTCGGAACAACATGATGATCAGTCGCGAAGTTCCGATTCCGTTGAAGGGAAGCGGGCTAGATGCCGCGGCAGGGCGGGCGGGTCGGCTTCGGTGACACAGGCTCGGTCACGCGGTCGGGAGGTGCGAAACCAGGCGACGGGCACACCGAGTCGAGGCCACGGCTGAACTTCGCACTCGTGAAAGCCGAGCCGAGCCGCGCGCGTCGCTCAGGTCTAGGCGAAGAGCCGATCGTTGATCCACGCGATGAGGTCAGAGCGCACCTCGGCCTGGTTCGTCTCGTTGAAGACCTCGTGGCGAGCGCCCGGGTACACGATGAGTTCGACGTCGCTGAGGGCACCGCGCTTGAGGTAGGCATCCGCCAGCTTCTTGGCGCTCTTCTCGCCGCCCAGCGGGTCGTCGTCTCCCACCATGATGAGCAGCGGCACGGGCGGCTGCACGCGCTTCGGGGTTCCGAACAGGCGCAAGCCGTCGGCGAGGCCGAACAGCTGCAAGACCTTCGCGTCGGTCGTCAGCGGGTCGGCGACGAAGGCCGCCGAGACGGCGGGGTCGCGGCTGAGCCACTCGGCACCCGTCGTGCCGAGGTGCTTGTGGCGGTGGTTCAAGTCGCCGCCGTACATGTCCATCGGCGTGCGCAGCGCGGTGCCCGTGAGCACGACGGCGTTCCAGGGATGCTCGCCCGCGTTGAGCAGGTTCTGCACCATGAGCGAGCCCCACGAGTGGCCGAGCATCGTGAAGGGGAGGCCGGGGTACTCGGCCTTTGCGAGTTCCGTCAGGTCGAGCAGGTTCTGCTGCGTCGCGCGCAGGCCGCCCACACCGAGCTTGCCGATCTTCGAGAGGTCACCCTTCCAGTATTCGACGCCCGTCGCTCCGTGGCCGCGGTGGTCATCGGCGTAGACGGCGTAGCCCGCGGCAACGAGGTCTTGCGCGAGCAACTCGTAGCGCAGCGCGTGCTCGCCGACGCCGTGCGCGATCTGCACAATGCCCTTGGGCTTACCGGGCGCCCACACATAGAAGTGCACCGAGACCCCGTGGGTGTCGGTGAAGGTGCGGTGTTGACGCTCGGCAGTAATCTTCGGCATTGAAGGCCTCCTGGGCTCGATCTTAGGAGCAGCGCGACCGCGCCGCACTCACGCTTCGCGCGTGATCTCGACCGTCACGAACAGCTTCGAACTCGAGGTGCCCGCGTAGACACCGCGCAGTGGCGGAACGTCGCGGTAGTCGCGGCCGCGGCCCACGATGACGTGGCGGTCGCGAATCTCGAGCATGTTGGTGGGGTCGAAACCATGCCACTCGCCGTCGAACCACTCGACCCAGGCGTGTGACTCACCGGCGATGGTCTCGCCAATCTGGGGCTCGCGCGAGGGGTGCAGGTAACCGCTGACGTACCGGGCCGGGATTCCGATCGACCGCAGCGCCCCGAGGGCGAGGTGCGTGATGTCTTGGCAGACACCCTTCTTGTGCATCCACGCCTCAGCAGCCGTCGTGTGCACACCGGTGATTCCTGACATGTACTGCACTTCGTCGTAAATCCACTGGCAGATGTTGAGAGCGGCGGCCTCGGGGTCGGCGGCAGCGGCAGCGAACTCGCGCGCGCGATCAGCAACCTCGGCGGGCGGCGCCGTGAGCTTTGTCTGCACGGTGTTCTCGACCGAGCTCACGGTCTTCTCCACCGCAACCGCGAGGTCGGCCCAACTGATCGAGCCCTCGGTCGAGCCGCGCGGGCGCAACTCAACGAGGCTGTCGGCCGTGAGCGACAGTTCTTGGTGTTGCTCGAGCTGCTCAAAGGCCGCGACGCGTGTGCCGAAATAGTCGACGTAGTGGTGCTGCGACGAGCTCGGGCTGATGGCGAGATGCGAGTGCAGCACGACCTGGCCGTCAGAGCTCGCGGGCAGCATGCGCGCCTCGTTGTACGACGCCGTGGCGTTGCCTTTGTAGTGGTAGCCGGTGATGTGCCGGATGCGCAGCCGGTTCATGTTTTCTCCGCCACCCAACTCGGCGCCGCGTTCGTCGGAAAGTACCGGTGCCGCACCGCTTCGCTCGTGGCGCTCGTCGCCAATTGCACAGCATCCATGTGGCGTTGCAAGTCGTCGAGAATCTCGGCGATCGGTCGGTACTCGAGCTCGCTGCGAATCTGACCCAATTGCCGCAGGGCCTGGTCGCCGATACCGGCGCGATCGCTGCGCGGTTCGATGTCGCGCAAGCACTGCTCGGCGCGCGTGACCGCAAAGAGAATCGAGCGCGGAAACAACCGGTCGAGCAGCAAGAATTCGGCGGCGTTCTTGGCGCTCGGCACGCCGCGGTACGTGCGCAGGTAGGCCTCGTAGGCACCGACGCTGCGCAGAATCGTGGTCCACGAGGGGCCGGACGCCTCGGTGAGCGAGCGTGTCGCCAGCAAGCGGGCGGTCATGTCGGCACGTTCGAGCGAGCGGCCGAGAGTGAAGAACGAGTAGGCCTCGTCGCGGCTCGTCGCCGACTCGACGATGCCCACGGCGAGCGCCGAACGCTCGCGCACCCAGCCGAAGAACTCGTGCACTTTTTCGGGAGCAACCTTGCGCGGCATGCGTGCGCGCGTGGTGTTGAGTACCTCCCACAACTCGGTGCTCACGACCTCGCGCGCGCGTCGTGCGTTCTCACGAGCCGCACCCAGCGAGTAGGCGATCGATGCTGCGTGCGAGCGGTCGACGGCAAGAATCGCGAGCACGTCGGCCCGCGTGATCGCGTGGCCGGGCTCGACGTCGCTGCCCATGACACTCAAGAGCGAACGGCACGCGGTGTCTTCGTCGATCCAGGGGTCTTCGAGCAGCAACTGCAAGTGCACGTCAAGAATGCGGGCTGTGCCGTCAGAGCGCTCGACATAGCGCCCGATCCAGAACAGGCTTTCGGCGATCCGGCTCAGCATTTGTTGACCCCCCGCGAGGATGCGAGAGCGCCGTTGCTCGACGGTGTGACAGAAAACATGGACTGTTGTTGTTGTTCTTGCTGCGACCGACGCGGATCGTCTTGAGGGTTGTGGTCAACCTCGTGCGCGGTCGCGTCAAGAATGATCGGAATCGCCTGCGTCACGGTCGCTTGCTCGGCCACGATTCCTTGCACGTCGTGGCTGTCGGCGACCATGGGCAGTTGGCCCACGACCCAGGTGTCTTTCGAGCCACCACCCTGGCTCGAGTTGACGACGAGCTGTCCCTCGGGCAACGCGACCCGGGTTAGGCCGCCGGGAAGCACCCACACCTCGCGGCCATCGTTGACAGCGAAGGGCCGCAGGTCAGCGTGCCGAGGGCGCATGCCATCTTCGACGAGCGTGGGGATGGTCGAGAGCTGAACGACCGGCTGCGCGATCCACCCGCGGGGGTCTTCTTGCAGGCGCATCCGCAGTTCGTCGAGTTCGTCGGTGCTCGCCGCTGGGCCGACGACGAGGCCCTTGCCACCCGAGCCGTCAACGGGCTTGACGACGAGCTCGTGCAGTCGGTCGAGCACCTCTTCGAGCGAGTCGGGCTCTTCGAGACGCCACGTGTCGACGTTGGGAATGATGGGCTCTTCGTTGAGGAAGTAGCGCACGAGGTCAGGCAAGTAGGTGTAGACGAGCTTGTCGTCGGCGACGCCGTTGCCCACGGCGTTGGTGATCGTTACATTGCCGAGACGCGCGGCGAGCATGAGGCCCGGCGTGCCGAGCATCGAGTCGGCGCGGAACGTCAACGGGTCGAGAAACTCATCGTCGACGCGGCGGTAAATGACGTCGACGCGCTGCGGCCCCGCGGTGGTGCGCATGAAGACGCGCCCGCCCGAGCAGTAGAGGTCGCGGCCCTCGACCAGCTCGACGCCCATGAGGCGCGCGAGCAGCGTGTGCTCGAAGTAGGCCGAGTTGTAGACACCGGGCGTGAGAACGACGACGGTCGGGTCATCAACGCCAGCGGGGGCGGATGCTCGCAAAGCGTCAAGCAATCGCGTCGGGTAATCGCCCACGGGGCGCACGCGCATCGACACGAAAAGCTCGGGCAGCGTCTGCGCCATGACGCGGCGGTTCGAGATGACGTAGCTCACGCCACTCGGAACGCGCACGTTGTCTTCGAGCACGCGCCAGGTGCCGTGCTCGTCACGGATGAGGTCGATACCCGAGACCTGAATGCGCACGCCGTTGGCACTCTCGATGCCCGCGGCGGAGCGGTGGTAGTGGCTCGAGCTCGAGATGAGCCGCGCGGGAATCACGCCATCGGCAATGCAGCGTTGCGGCCCGTAGACGTCGGTGAGAAAGGCTTCGAGCGCGCGCACGCGCTGGGCAACTCCCGACTCGAGGTGGCTCCACTCGGCGCGTTCGATGACGCGCGGCACAGCATCCAGCGGAAACGGCCGCTCTTCACCGGCGAAGTCGAACGTGACACCTTGCGCAAGGTAGCTCGACGCGAGCGCCTCGGTGCGACCGCGCAGTTCTTCTTGCGACATTTGCGCGAGGGCCGCGTGAATCTGCCGGTAGGGCATGCGCACGTCGCTGTCGGGCGTGAACATCTCGTCAAAGGCGACGGCCGTTCCCGTACGGGCGGCGGTCGCCGCATACCCGTCGAAGAGGTCGGCCATGACGAGAGCCTAGTCGCGGCGTGTTGCGGCGATGTTTCGCAGGATGCTCGCCGCGCCCTGCCCGCTGCCGTCTGGTTCTCCGACCCGTCGCCTAGGCAGTTGCCGCGGCAGCGAGGTCGCGCTCAAACTGCTCGACGACGTCGCGGTGGCAGAGCTCGGTGGCCTCGGTCGTGGCGGTCGCCGCTCCCGCTGCCACGCCCGCCCGGAACGCCGCCGCGAGGTCGTGACCCTGGGCAAGGCGCAGCACCATCGCGGCAAGAAAGCTGTCGCCCGCGCCGACGGTTGACCGCACCGTGATGGGCGGCGAGGCGAGGCGCGTGACCGAGTCGGCCGTCACGAGAACGGCGCCATCGCCTCCGAGCGTGAGCGCGACGACCTCGACGCGGCCGCGGCCCACGAGTTCGCGCGCGGCTTCGATCTTCTCGTCGATCGTGAGCGTGGGTGCTCCCACGAGCTCGCCGAGCTCGCGGCCCGAGGGCTTCACGAGATAGACGCCCTCGGCGACGGCGGTAGCGAGCGCCGCGCCCGAGGCATCAACGACGCATCGCACGCCGAGCTCGCGGGCGCGCCGCGCGATGCGCGCGTAGAAGTCGTCGGGCACCCCGGGCGCGAGTGAACCACTCGGCACGACGTAGCCGCCGAGGTGCATCGCGGACTCGGTGGCGCTGACGCACTGCTGCCACTCGGTGTCGCTGAGCGTCGGGCCCTGCAGCACGAAGCGAAACTGCTGGCCCGTCGAGGTCTCGTCGATCGTGATGTTCTCGCGCGTCGACCCCTCGATCGCGATGGCCCGCCCGATGATTCCCTCGGCCTCAAGCAATTGGCGATAGGCCTGACCCGTGGCGCCGCCAACCGCATAGATGGCCGTCGAGTGACCGCCAAGCCGTTCGATCACGCGGCTGACATTGACGCCGCCGCCACCCGCGTCGACACGGCTCGGGCCGCAGCGCATCTTGTGCTCGGGCTGCACCGCCTCGGTGCTCGTGCTGACGTCGAGCGCGGGGTTCACGGTGAGCGTGACGATGGGGGCCGGGTGAGCGGCGGATGCTGCAGGGCTGTGCGCCATGCCCTCAGGCTAGTGACCGCTGCGCGCAAACGCCGCGGCAAAGGCGGCGCGAACATGGGGCTGAGGCGGATGCTCGACCGAAGCATGCAGCGCGAGCGGCCACTCGGGGCGGGCGCCGAGCAGCACTCCGGCCGCTTGCCGCGCGGCCCCGCGAGCCACGTACTCCCCCGGCTCGGGCACCACGACCGGAAGACCGAGCACGGCCGACGCGATCGCGGGCACCGCCCGCGATCGGGCCGCGCCGCCCACGAGCAACAGGCGACGGGGTTGCAGGCCGTGGCGTGCAATGGCGTCGAGTCCGTCGGCGAGGCCGCACAGCATCCCTTCGATCGCGGCACGCGCGAGGTTTTCGCGGGTCGTCGACGCGAGCGTGAGGCCGCTGAGAGACGCGGTCGCGTCGGGCAGGTTGGGGGTGCGCTCGCCTTCGAAGTAGGGCAGCAGCACGACTCCGCCGGCGCCGGGCTCGGCGGCGAGCGCGAGGTCGGCGAGGCCGTCGTGGTCGACGCCGAGCAGCCCCGCGACCGAGTCGAGCACGCGCGCGGCGTTGAGCGTGGCGATGAGGGGCAAATAGTCGCCCGCGGCATCGGCGAAGCCCGCGACCGTGCCCGACTCGTCGATGACGGGCTCGGGGCTCACGGCAAAAACCGTTCCGCTCGTGCCGATCGAGATGACAACGTCGCCAGGGCCGGTGCCGAGGCCGAACGCCGCGGCGGCGTTGTCTCCTGCACCGGGGCCGACGAGCACGCCCGCGCGTGAGCCGCGCAGCGCTGAGTTCGCCGCGTCGACCATGGTCGACTCGGTGGGCTGGAACACTCGGGGCAGAATCACCGCGTCATCGTTCGGGGCCGCGTGCGGGTCGGCCTCGCGCGCCGGGCGACCCAGCGCCAGCGCGAAGAGCTCGAGGTCGTATTCGCCCGAGGTCGGCGACCAGTAGCCCGTACCGCTCGCATCCGAGCGGTCGGTCACGAGCTGCTCGAGCTGCGGACCCAGCGGGCTCTCGCCGAGGGGCCCGTAACCGCGCAGTCGCCAGGTCAGCCAGTCGTGGGGCAGGGCGACGGCCGCGATCGTAGGCACGAGGTGCGGCTCGTGGTCGCGCATCCACCGCAGCTTCGTTGCCGTGAACGAGGCGACGGGCACGGATCCGCTGCGCGCGGCGAGGGCAGCTGCGCCCACCTCGGCGACGAGGTCGGCGGCAGCACCGGCCGAGCGCGTGTCGTTCCACAGCAGGGCATCGCGAACGACGCGGCCCTCGGCATCGAGCGCCACGAGCCCGTGCTGCTGGCCGCCGACCGCGATCGCGTCGACATCGGCAAGGCCACCTGCCTCGTCAACCGCGGCGATGAACGCGGCCCACCACGCGGCGGGGTCGACCGCCGTGCCCTCGGGATGCGGAGCGCGCCCCTCACGCACAGTCGCCCCCGTCGCGGCGTCGACGATCAGCACCTTGCAGCTCTGCGTCGAGGAGTCGACGCCCGCGACCAGCGGCATTGCTACCGGGCGCCCATGAGGTGCTCGGTCGCGAGCTGCTGAAGGTGCACGAAGCCGAAGCCGCGACCGTTGAAGTACGAGCCGGCGTCGAAGTTCTCGTACGCCGTAGCGTCGGCGAGCAGGTCGTCGACGGTCTCGCCCGCGCCGAGCGTCGGCTGCGCGAGCTCGTCGACACGGGCCGCGGCGAGCGCCGCCTGTACCTCGGGGTCGGCGCGGAAGGCCTTAGCGCGCTCCTTGAGCAACAGGTAGGTGCGCATGTTCGCGGCGGCCGAGGCCCACACGCCGGTCTCGTCTTCGGTGCGGCTGGGCTTGTAGTCGAAGTGGCGGGGGCCGTCGTAGGCGCGGCCACCACCCGGCCCGCCGTTCTCGAGCAAGTCGACGAGCGAGAACGCGTTGTGCAGGTCGCCGTGGCCGAAGACGAGGTCTTGGTCGTACTTGATGCCGCGCTGACCATTGAGGTCAATGTGGAAGAGCTTGCCCGCCTCGAGCGCTTGGGCGATGCCGGCCGTGAAGTTCAGCCCGGCCATCTGCTCGTGGCCGACCTCGGGGTTAAGGCCCACAAGCTCAGGGTGCTCAAGCGTCTCGATGAACGCCATGGCGTGGCCCACGGTTGGTAGAAGAATGTCGCCGCGCGGCTCGTTGGGCTTGGGCTCAATGGCGAAGCGGATGCCGTAGCCCTTATCTGTCACGTACTGCGTCAGCAGGTTGACGGCCTCGCGGTAGCGCGCGATCGCCGAGCGCACGTCTTTCGCGGCGTCATACTCGGCGCCCTCGCGACCGCCCCACATGACGAAGGTGTGCGCGCCGAGCTCGGCGGCGAGGTCGAGGTTGCGCAGCACCTTGCGCAGCGCGAAGCGGCGCACGGCACGGTCGTTCGAGGTGAAGCCGCCGTCTTTGAACACGGGCGCGCTGAACAGGTTGGTCGTGATCATGGGCACCTTGAGGCCCGTGGATGCCGTGGCCGCGATCAAGCGATCAATCTGCGTGCGCCGCTCGGCGTCCGTCGAGCCGAACGCGAAGAGGTCGTCGTCGTGCAGAGTGAGGCCGTAGGCACCGAGCTCGGTGAGCTTCTCGACGACGTGCACGACATCGAGCGCGGCTCGCGTGGGCCCGCCGAAGGGGTCGGCGCCGTTGTAGCCGACGGTCCAGAGGCCGAAGGTGAAGTGGTCGGCGGGAGTCGGAGTGAGGGCCATGAGCGACTTCTTTCTGCGCTGAAAGGTATATGTTGTGAAGCACAACGTATCACCCGAGGGCGGGGCGCGCCAGACTGGATGCATGGTGACCTCACGAGCGGCGACAGATGCCGGCCGAGTGCGCCAGCGCAACCTTGCGGCGGTGCTCCAGCTCGTGCACCACAGTCGTGGAGTCACGCGCGCCGACCTCACCCGCGCGCTCGGCCTCAACCGCTCGACCATCGGCGATCTCGTCGCGGCCCTTGCCGAAGCGCACTGGGTCGACGAGGTCGACGATGCGCCGCGCGAAGGTGTGGGCCGGCCGAGCCCGCGCGTTGTGCCGAGAAGCGACCGACTCGTCGCGGCGATCAACCCCGAACTCGATGCCGTCGACGTCGCGCTCGTCGCGCTCGGGGGCCGCGTGGTCGCGCGGCAGCGAGTGGTGATCGACTCGCCCACGGTCGACCAGGGCGTGAGCATTGCGGCACGCGTTGTCGGTGAGCTTGCGAGCGAGCATCCGTCATCGCGAGTGGTGGCGGCCGCCGCGGCGATTCCCGGCCTCGTGCGTACCGACGACGGAGTCGTGCGGTTCGCCCCGCACCTGGGCTGGCGCGAAGAAGCTTTTGCCGAACCCCTCGCGCGCGCGCTCGGCGTGCCGGCTTTCGCCGCCAACGACGCGCAATTGGGCTGCCGTGCCGAGCTCGCGTTCGGCGCTGGCCTCGGCGCGCGAACCATGGTCTATCTCAACGGCGGCGCGAGTGGCATCGGCGGCGGCATCGTCATGAGCGGCCAGCTTGTCGAGGGTCGGGATGGCCACGCCGGCGAATTCGGCCACCTCAGCGTCGACCCGCTCGGGCCCGTGTGCGCGTGCGGTGCCCACGGGTGCCTCGAAGCCGTCGTCTCGCGCGCGCACCTCATGGCGACTCTCGGCCTCGAGCACCCCGACGATGCCGAACTCGAGGCCGCCCTCAGCGCGGCGGATTCCTCGGCCACCGACCCCATCGTGGCCACCCAGTTCGCGGCGCTGCGCGTCGCGCTGCGCACGATCGCGACGATGGTCAACCCCGAACTCATCGTGCTCGGCGGGTATCTCGCCACGCTGTGGGCCGCTGCGTCGACGGATGACCGTCGCACCGTGCTCGCCGAGGCGTTGCCCGCGATCGCGGCCGGAGTGCGGGTTGAACCGGCAGCTCTCGGTTCATCACGCCTGTTGATCGGAGCGGGCGAGCTCGCATGGGCCCACGTCGTGGGCGATCCCCTCGCGGGGTAAGCAGCCGCGACGTCGCTAGACGGCAACCCCGCGCGACTCGAGATCACCCAAGAGCGCGTCGCGCAACTCGTCGTCGATGGGCTCTGACATCGCGGCGACGGCATCGCGCACCGACTCGACGCGCGTCGACCCGATGACGGGCCAGTAGCCGGGCAACACGGCGAGCATGACCTCGAGCACGAGGCGATGCACCGAGGTTCCGCGCTGCGTTGCGAGCGCGGCGACGTGCGGAACCCGCGTGGCGAGCGGCGCGGCTCGCGGGCCCCCGAACGGCGCGTACCCGAAGAAATCGATACCCGCCTCGCGGCAGTGTCGGTACTCGGCAAACGAATCGACCCCCAGGCCAAGTCGGTTCTGCACGGCATCGATTGGCGCCACGGCGAGGGCGCGGTCGATGAGCTCGACGGAGGCGTTTGAGAGTCCGATGGCGCGAACGAGTCCTTCGTCGCGGAGGGCCGCCAGCGTCGCGACCGACTGCTCGAGGTCGTCCACCCGATCGGCTCGGTGCAACAAGAGCAGGTCGACGGGGGCGCCGAGCAACTCGACGCTGCGGGCGGCGTCGGAGCGTATCCGTTCGACGCTGCCGTCGGAGTGCCACGCCGATGCCCCCGCGCGATAGTGGCCCGCCTTCGTGATGATCGGCAGCCCGGGGCGACGCTCCCGACCCTCGGCAGCGAGTCGCTCGCCGACCCCGTCATCGTCGATGCGCGCGTAGGCGCGCGCCGTATCGAGGGCGACGACGCCTTCATCGACCGCCGCCGCAATTACCTCCCGCGCGTTCTCGTCAGTCGCCCCCTCATTGAGCACGAGGGCTGCGATGCCGAGCACGATGCCGGGGCGGTCGAGCACGTGGGTCACTCTTCGAGCGTAGGGGTTCGGGGTGGAATGCGTCAGCCGCGCGGCTTGTATCTCTGTGGTGGGTATACCTCGGCAACGAGGGCTCGCAACTGCTTGAGCGAACCGCCGAGGCCGAGTGCGCGCGCTTGCACGAGCACGTTGCCGAGAGCCGTGGCTTCCACGGGGCCGGCGAGCACGGGCATCCCGGAGCGATCGGCGACTAGCTGGCACAAGAGGCTGTTGAGCGCCCCTCCCCCCACGAGGTGAATGACCCCAACCTCGCGGTTGGCGAGTCGGGCGGCATCGCGCACCGCATCGGCGAACGCGACGGCCAGGCTCTCGAGAATGCAGCGCGCCATCGCGGCGGGCGTAGCCGGCACGGCGTCACCCTGTTCGACGAGTACCGCCGCTATGCGACCGGGCATGTCGCCCGGCGGCAAGAAGCGTTCGTCGTTGGCATCGAAGAGGGGCACCGGTGAGCTGACCGCGGCCGCGTCGACGAGTAGCCGGCCCAAGTCGAAGGGGCCCGATTCTGCCTCCCAGGAGCGGATTGTCTCGCTCAGCAACCACAACCCCATGACGTTGTGCAAGAAGCGCACACGGCCGTCGACGCCACCCTCGTTCGTGAAGTTGGCCTCGCGGCTGGCGTCGGTGATCACGGGATGCTCAAGCTCCAGCCCCACGAGCCCCCACGTGCCGCAACTGATGTAGGCCGCGTCGGGCCGCGTCATGGGCACACCCACGACTGCCGAGGCCGTGTCGTGGGATCCGACGGCCGTGACCCTCACTCCCTCAGGCGCGGCCAGGTCGGCGGCCATCGCGGGCGTCAACGGCCCCCGGTCATCGCCCGGGCGCACGAGCTCGGGGAAGATGCGGCGCGGCAGCCCCACCCGCGCGATGAGCGCGTCGTTCCACTCGCCCGTGCGCGGGTCGAGCAACCCCGTGGTGGAGGCGTTGGTCGCCTCAGCGACCGAGCGACCCGTGAGCCAATAAGCGACGAGGTCGGGAATGAGCAAGAACCGCTCGGCAGCGGCGAGCGCGTCGCCCTCGGCCGCGAGCTGAAACACCGTGTTGAACGGCAAGTGCTGCAGGCCGGAGGCGGCGTAGAGCTCGTCGGGCGGCACCACGGCGTGCACGGCGGCGACGCCGCGAGCCGTGCGATCGTCGCGGTAGTGAAAGGGGGTGCCGAGCATCCGGTCGCCCGCCATGAGCGCGTAGTCGACCGCCCACGAGTCAATGCCAATGCTCGTGATGAGCGGGTCTTCGGCGAGCGCCGCGCGCAGCCCCGCGATGATGTGCCCGCGCAGCGCGTCAATATCCCAGTGCAGCCCGCCGGCGCGCTTGACGGGCCCGTTCGGAAAGCGTGCGACCTCAACGAGGTCAAGCCGATCGAGGCCCACCACGGCGCGCATGACGCGGCCGCTCGTGGCGCCGAGGTCCACCGCGGCAACGTGATACTCGGTCACCGCAGAAACGCCGCCGCGACACCCGCGTCGACGGGAATGTGCAAGCCGGTCGTGTGCGAGAGGTCGGGGCCCGTGAGCACCGCGACCGCGTTGGCCACGTGCTCGGGCAGTACCTCGCGCTTGAGAATCGTGCGCTGGGCGTAGAACTTTCCGAGGTCGTCTTCGGCCACGCCGTAGGTTGCGGCGCGGTTGGCTCCCCAGCCCGAAGCGAAGATGCCCGAGCCGCGTACGACGCCATCGGGGTTGATGCCGTTGACCTTCACGCCGTGCTCGCCGAGCTCGACTGCGAGCAGTCGAACCTGGTGCGCTTGGTCGGCCTTCGTCGCCGAGTAGGCAATGTTGTTGGGCCCGGCGAACACCGAGTTCTTGCTCGAGATGTAGATGACGTCGCCGCCCATGCCCTGATCGATGAGCACGCGCGCGGCGACTTTCGACACCAAGAACGACCCCTTAGCCATGACGTCGTGCTGCAGATCCCAGTCGGCCTCGGTCGTCTCGAGCAGCGGCTTGCTGAGCGACAGCCCCGCGTTGTTGACGACGATGTCGATGCCGCCGAACGCGAGCACCGCATCCTGGATGCCCCGCTCGATCTGCGCCTGTTCGGTCACGTTGACCTGCACGCCGATCGCGACGTCGGTCGAGCCGAGCTCGGCCGCGGCGGCCTGCGCCTTCGCAAGGTCGAGGTCGGCGATGACGACGCACGCACCCTCGGCAGCGAGCCGCGTGGCGATGGCCTTGCCGATGCCGCTCGCCGCACCCGTGACGAAGGCGACGCGGGTCGCGTGACTCTTCGGCTTCGGCATGCGCTGCAGCTTCGCCTCTTCGAGAGCCCAGTACTCAATGCGGAACTTCTCGGCGTCGCTGATGGGCGTGTAGGTGCTGACCGCCTCGGCACCGCGCATGACGTTGATGGCATTGAGGTAGAACTCGCCAGCGACACGGGCGGTCTGCTTGTTCGCGCCGAAGCTGAACATGCCGACGCCAGGCACGAGCACGATGAGCGGGTCGGCGCCCCTGATCGCCGGCGAGTCGGCGTCGGCGTGCGCCTTGTAGTACGCCGTGTAGTCGGCGCGGTACTGCTCGTGCAGTTCACGCAGCCGCTGGATGCTCGCCTCAACACTCGCGCCCGCCGGCAGGTCGAGCAGCAGCGGCTTGACCTTGGTGCGCAAGAAGTGGTCGGGGCAACTGGTGCCAAGCTCGGCCAGGGCCGGGGCCTTCGCCGAGGCGATGAAGTCGAGCACCCGCACGTCGTCGCTCAAGTGCCCGACCATGGGGCGGTCATGGCTCGCAATGCCGCGGATGGTTGGCGCGAGCGCGGCGGCCTTCGCACGGCGCTCCTCGGCCGGCAGTGCCACGAACTTCGCGCGCGGCTTGCCGAACGGCGCCTTCTTGCCCTTCGCGTCGAGATAGGCCTGCGCGGTGTCGATGATCCAGCGGCTGTTCTTCTCGCACTGTGCGCTCGTGTCGGCCCACGCCGTGATGCCGTGCCCACCCAGGATGCAGCCGATGGCGGTCGGGTTCGCGGCCTTGATGGCGGCGATGTCGAGCCCGAGCTGGAAGCCGGGACGGCGCCAGGGCACCCACACGACCGTGTCGCCGAAGATCTTCTTGGTCAGCTTTTCGCCGTCTTTCGCCGTGGCGAGCGCGATTCCCGCGTCGGGGTGCAGGTGGTCCACGTGGGGCGCATCCACGAGCCCGTGCATGGCGGTGTCGATGCTGGGGGCCGCGCCACCCGTGCCGTGCAGGCAGTAGTCGAAGGCCGTTACCATCTCGTCTTCGCGATCAAGACCCGGGTAGACGTCGACGAGTGCACGCATGCGGTCCAGGCGCAAGACCGCGAGGCCCCTTTCGGTCAACGTGCCGAGGTCGCCACCCGAGCCTTTGACCCACAGCAACTCGACCGGCTCGCCCGTAACGGGGTCAGTCGCGGTGCCCTTCGCCGAGGTGTTACCCCCGGCGTAATTGGTGATGTGCGGCTCGGCGCCCAGGCGGTTGCTGCGGGCAACGAGGTCTGTCATGGCAGTCATGGAATCAGGAGCTTTCGAGTTGGTCGGTCATGTTAAACACTTCTGGCAGGTGCCGGGCTGCCTGATCGGCCCGACCGTCGAGCGCCACAAAGAAGCGGGCCATCTCGGCCTCCCACTGGGTCGCTGTATCGCTCGCGGCGAGCGATGACTGCGCAACCTCGTCATCGTCGACCTCGTAGTACCCGAAGAGCGTGCCGTCGGTCTCGTCGAGAAAGAGCGAGTAGTTGTGCCGGCCGCTCGCGGCGATCGCCTCGAGCATCTCGCGACGCACGGGTGAGTGCACCGCGCGATACTCGTCAAGCAGCTCGGTGTGCACCTGCACACGGAAGGCGACTCTCACGCGTTCCATCCCGCTTGAGTGCCGCCCACCCGCTCGGCCACGATGCGCTCGTGGTGGCCGCTCGTGGCATAAGCGGTCAGCGGGTCGGCAGGCAGGCCGCGCGACTCGCGCCAGGCGGCGAGGTCGGGGCGAACATCCGTGTAGAAGGCATTCATCAGGATGCCGTTCGCCGTCAGCACGTCGTTGGCGCGCTGGGCGGCGTCGAGGGCCTCGCGATCGATGAGCAAGGCCCGCGCCGTCATTTCTTGCACGTTGAGCACGCTGCGGATCTGGCCCGGAATCTTCTCTTCGATGTTGTGGCACTGGTCGAGCATGAAGCCGACATCGCTGCCCTCGTCATAGCCGCCACCGCGAACCACCTCGACCATGATGCGGAAGAGCTGGAACGGGTCGGCCGCGCCGACGATGAGGTCATCGTCGGCGTAGAAGCGCGAGTTGAAGTCAAACGAGCCGAGCTTTCCGAGACGCTGCAGCTGCATGACGATGAACTCGATGTTGGTGCCCGGCGCGTGGTGCCCGGTGTCGAGGCACACCATCGCACGGTCTCCCAACGCGGCGACCTGCGCGTACGCCGTTCCCCAGTCGGGAACATCGGTGTGGTAGAAAGCGGGCTCAAAGAACTTGTACTCGAGCACCAGGCGCTGGTCGTCGCCGATGCGCTCATAGATCGTCGCGAGGCTCTCGGCGAGGGCGTCTTGCCGACGCCGCATGTCGTCTTGACCGGGGTAGTTCGTGCCATCGGCGAGCCAGATCTTGAGGTCGCGCGAGCCCGTCTTGTGCATGATGTCGATGCACTCAAAGTGGTGATCGATCGCGCGCTGGCGGGCGACCGGATCGCTCGCGGCGAGCGAGCCGAACTTGTACTCCTCGTCTTGGAAGGTGTTGGAGTTGATCGTGCCGAGGGCGACGCCGTGCTCGTCGGCGTGCGCGCGCAGGGCCGCGTAGTCGTCGACCTTGTCCCACGGGATGTGCAGCGCCACGGTCGGGGCAAGCCCCGTGTGCGCGTGCACCTGGGCCGCATCCGCGATCTTCTCGAAGGGGTCGCGCGGCGTGCCAGGCGTGCCGAAGACGCGGAAGCGCGTGCCCGAGTTGCCGAAAGCCCAGGAGGGCAGCTCGATGGCCTGGCGTCCGAGGTGTGGGGCGATGGAGGCGAAGGTCGTCATGAACGGTTGTTGCCCTTTCGCGAAGGTGATTGAATCGTTTCACAGATTAGCTCTCGTTGAATCACATCGTCAAATGAACCGATTCGACTAGCCTCACCTCATGGTGACCATGAGCATTAGAGACGTCGCGCGACTGGCTGGCGTCTCGGTCGGCACCGTATCGAACGTGCTCAATAGGTCCGACCGTGTCAGCGCCGAGACGGCGGCCCGCGTTCGATCGGCGATCGATGAGCTCGGCTTCGTGCCCAATAGCGCTGCTCGTCAATTGCGAGTCGGGCACAGTTCGACGCTCGGGTTCGTAATGCTTGACATGGGAAACCCCTTCTTCGCCGAAGTCGGCCGCGGTGCCAATGATGCAGCGGCACTTGCCGGCCTGTCGGTGCTCCTCGGCGCCAGCGATCAAAACAGCTCGCGAGAAGGCGACTATCTAGATCTCTTCGAAGAGCAACGCGTGCGCGGGGTACTCATCTCGCCGATTGGCGACGTCACCCCTCACCTGCGGCGCATCCGGGAGCGCGGAATCGGCTCGGTACTAGTGGACCGCAATGGGACTGGAACGGGTTTCTCATCGGTCTCCGTTGATGATGTCGCCGGCGGCTACGCCGCAGCGAGGCATTTGCTCGATCAGGGCAGGCGTCGCATCGCCTACCTCGGTGCTCAATTCGAGATCCAACAGGTCACAGACCGCCTAAAAGGAGCTCGCCGGGCAATTGCCGACGTTGGTGGTGCTACTTTCGAGGTGATCTCCGCCCGCGGGCTCACGGTTTCCGACGGCCGCGACGTCGGCAAGAGCCTGGGCAAGAGAGCCGTGCGAAGTTGGCCCGACGCGATCTTCGCGTCCAATGATCTCCTCGCCATTGGGCTAGTGCAGGCGCTCATCTTGACGGGAACGGCGCGGGTGCCTGACGACATAGCGATCGTGGGCTACGACGACAATGAGTTCGCATCGGCTGCGATCATTCCCCTGACCACTGTGCGTCAACCCAGCCGACTGCTGGGAACGACCGCTGTGCAGATCCTTCTCGAGGAAGCGGCGGACTCCAAGCTTGAACCGCGAAATGTGCAATTCCAGCCACAACTGGTCGTTCGCCAGACAAGCATGGTGGAGTCCGGTGCCTCCTGAAGATTAGTCCGCGCCGGGAGTGGGCTGCGCCGCTGATGCCGACACAGCCCACCCATCGGCTCATTGATAGATGACGTTCATGTCCCACTCGGTGGTGTCGTGAGCGGAGGTCGAGTTCGCAGCGGTAACGAACTGGACACGGTCGCCGGCGCACAGAGTCAAAGCAAACCGGAAGGGAACCGCCGACACGCTTGACAGCGCGTGTGACCCTCCGCCGCTCGGCCAGACCTGTGTACCGTTTCGCATGATCCGGACCAGGACGCCGTCACCTCCCGCTTGGAGTTTCTCCGCACGGCCCGTGACGATCACGTTTCCGGCCCGGGGCGCGACAAAGGTTCTCACCGATTCTGCGCCGACGTCCGGATGCTGCCAGCTGGAAGCCGATTGAGCCCAGGTTGATGTCCCTTGCCACCGCGACGACCCAAGGCTCCAATTCATCGGGGCGATGGTGCGCACCCCGCCGGGATAGGTCCACTGTTCATAGTGCCATCCACCTGATCCCTGCGTACTTGAGAACGAACGCCGCGCGTTGAAACTGTCGGCAGGGTACTTGAACTGCCGAACGTAGTCGCGCGTCATGTTCCAGAACACGTCGTCTTGGATCTCGCCCGCGGCGTTGTACCACCGCTCCCACGTGCCAGGCACGAGAAGGCTCGTGTCTGCGACCTCCGTCGCTGTACCCTCTGCGAACTCGTTGAAGGAGTTGATGATTACCGTATTTGTGCGAGGCGATCGGTCCAGGATCACATCCCAGACCTTCTTGGAGTAGTAGTTGGTGTTGTCACGCAAGACTGGAGGGTATCCAGGCACTTGGTTTGACCACCCCGGCATCGCGACCATCGCGCGATCATCGCTAACGGTTCCGGACTGTGGAAGCTGCCATCCATACTCCCCTGGGAGGGCAACCCACGCAAAGCGAACCGTGAAGTTGTTGGTTGCTGACTTATCGCCACCGTATGCCATCCATGCGTCCTGGTTGGCCTTGGTGGTGTACACAACCAAGAGAGGTTTGCCGTTGACGTGGTAATTGAGCGCAGGACCACCGTAAGCGGGATTGTTAGTGAACTCATCCCATACCTGACGGGCCTCCTGCTCGATGGTCTGTGGATCGTTCGTCCATTGAACACGACCGACAGCAATTGCGTACTTGAGGTCGCGATTAGCGGGATTCTGGTTCCAGGTTGCCATCCGAGATGCGACAGTCGCGGCGCGATTGAGGATCGCCCCACCGACATTGTTCAGTCCGTTGGTTTCGTCCAACAACAGAAAGTCGATATGAGCACTCGAAATTTCAGAGAAATGCTCGTCGATAACCGCTGCGTCTCCACTGTCGTATTGCTGATATGCCCCAAGAACATGGGGTCGGTAGTTGATTGGCGGCTTCCCAGGAAATCCAGCCCACGTATTGACCGAAACCGAGTCCGCTGCAAGGTACCGTTCGACTTTCCAGGTGCCGCCGTTGAGGTTCGGGTAGAAAGCTATCGAGTCCCTCCAGTTGTAGGCGTCTCCACTCACACGTGCCTGAAAGACACTTGCAGCGCCAGCACCGAATCCGGAGTGCACGAGATAGTCGCCCTGCGGGTCTATCGAACGCAACGCCCGGTCATAGTGACGCGTGACGGTGTCACCCGGCTTGCCGTCGGCTGGTATAACCCCACCGATTGCCATGTCTCCGCTGAAGAAGACGTAGGGCTCTGCGAATCCATCGCCGTTGCCGTCTGCTACGTATTGACGAACCGAGCCGACTCCGTGGCCGGTCGTCCATAAGGTTGAGTCGCCGAAGGCGTTGCCTCCGGACATCGCTGCGTACCAACTGCCGTCAGCGGCGGTGTAATAAATTGCATCCAGCCGCCCATCCGCATTGGCATCGTCGATGAACTGTTCTGTAGAACCTGAACCGAATTGAGTGCGCCACGTTGTAACGGTGCCAAAACTGGTTCCCATTGACGGGGTCACAGCCCAATGGCCCCCCAGATCTGGCGTGAAGAAGCTCACAAGGTCCGCGCGTCCGTCTCCGGTAACGTCACCCACGAAACGCTTATCAGCGTTGCTGCCAGACCCAGACTTCCAAAGTTGATACGGCGCAAACGCTTGGCCCGTGGAATTCGCTACGTACCAGTCCCCAGCGAGCGAGTCTCCGGAGATATCCGTATTGAAGAACGCGATCGCGTCCGCTCGCCCGTCTCCACTGACGTCGGCAAGGAACTGCTCGTCTGAGCCGACGCCGTGGCCACTTACCCACGTCTGGACCGCCCCAAAGGCAGACCCCGTTGAGCGCGCAACTTGCCACGCACCCGCCCCATAAGTGACGGCGTCCCCGTATCCATCACCGTCAACGTCGGCTACAAACTGTTTGGTGCTCGCAGCCCCGAAACCAGACTTCCACTCTAGGTTTACCATCTGGCGCTTTGAGTACCAGGTCGAATACCAAATTCCGACGTCCCCCGCGGTCTCCGCGGCCGCCGGCGGACTTGGCATCGGGCTCAATACCGAACCAGCGACGATTGCCGCCGATGCGGCAACTGCAACCAGTGAACGTCTCACTTTCATGGTTTCTCCTCAGGAAGCACTTCATTGGGACTTTCCCAATCCGAGTAAACAATGCTCGAGCCCGCGGGCGTTCCGATCTGCCAGTCTTGTGCTAGAAATGACGAATTTTGTCCTGATCTCGAGCTGTCATCATGAGGATTGGACGCCTTTGTGCTATTCCTGCAAAGGTGGTGACGCAAGGTTTACGCTCTCTGGACCGTCCGCTCCGTGTGCGCCGGTCACGCTGGCCAACGAGGCGACGCGAGGGCCGGGCGGTGTCTCTACCAGAACCTCAAGGACCGGACCTCTCCGGCTGAGCGTGATGCCGTCGATGTGTTCCGTCGTAATCGGAAAGCTCCACGCCATAGCAGCGGAACTCCCAGGGAACGGTTCGAGCTGTATTGCCGCTGCCGAGTCTTCGATTGAGATCTCGACACTGAGCGGCGATGCGCCAAGTGGGGCCGACACAGTCTCCAGAGTGATTGATGCCGGTGACCACAGACTCACCCGCTGCGCGATCTGCCACTCTCCTGCTTCTGTGGTGATCCAATGCCAACCGGGGTAGAGATCTGAGATCACAAAGACGGATTCTTCGAGTCGCGCCGAGGTCTCGCGAGCTTCGAGCAGACCGAGGGCGCCGCGCATCGTGCAACACCAATGTGCGTCGTGCGTGAGTGCTCGAAGTGTCGGCGACTCTGGCGTGGCAATACTGTCGAGCCCGAAGCTTCCGTCAGCTCGCTCCGCGTATTCGAGACCGTTTCGGGCAATGCGCGTCGCATCTCGTCGAAAACTCTCATCCCCCGTCAATTGGTAGAGGGCTGTAGCGGCACCGAGGGAGTCGACGATAGCGCAGGGCTCCGTCCAGGAATCCGCTCGCCCAAACCAGTTGAACGTCGCATGGTTGAGTGTTCGACCTGCGCGGACATAGTCACGATAGAGCGACTCGGCAACAGCAGCCGCGCGCGGGTGTCCGGTCGCTTGCGCCCAGTCGCCGAAGTTTCGGCACGCAGCGAGGACCGCGTGGAGTTGCGCCCCTGCAGACACGACATCCAGGGATGCTGCTTTTTCGACGAAGTCGTTGATCATGGAGGCGAGATCCGCACGCCTCGTCTCCAGGGCCGCCGGCACTAGCCCGTTGAGCGTGAGAAGTACGCACCAGACGTCGGTCGATAGCGTCCAACCATCGACTTCCTCCACCGACGTGCCCGATGGCCCGCCCGCATCCGTACTTCGCACCGCCGACCACGGGTACTCGGTTTTCAACAGCGCAGGCACTACAAGTTCGTCGATAACTCTCAGCGCGGCGGTTCTCGAGCGAACGTCACCGGTCACGTAGAAGTACTGCAGCAGACCCGAGACAACCCATCCATGGCACGCGACCTGCTGCTCATCAATGACCTCACCAAGGGGCTCCCCAAGGTAGCCACGTGCCTCGAGCGCGTCGAGCAGTCCCGCGTTCAGCTCCTCGGCGCGAGCTCGGGTCGGCAATCCAGCTCGCGCGAATCTGCTGAGCGACAGGAGAAGCCTCCCGGCCAAGTCTCCGGGCCACGGATCGGTCACCGTGCGAGCAATGACCTCTGATGGGTCGTAGTCGTTACGCAGAAGTCGCTCCACCGAGGCGCTAAGCCTCTCATCTGCACTCAGGTCAGGTTCAAACAGGCAAGGTTCAGGCCTTACGTCGGTCACCCGTCTCTCCTCACTTCGATCGGCTGCTCGCGGTGGACACGGGCGTGGCTGTGGAAGATGTGATTGCCAGACCCCACCATCACCGGGAGTTCACCCGGGAGGAGGATCTCGGCGGCCCCCTCAAGTGGAACGTCGACAACGATTTCGACTCGCCCGTCGTCGGACCGGCACCACCTAGTCGCGTAAGTGCCGCGCGGTGAGGAATGTCGAGTCGATGCTGAGGCCACGTCATGCAGAAAGACGGGTTCTACTACCGCAGTTGCCCACCCGATTGAATCTCCTCTTTGGCGAAGCCCTGCTACACGACCCTGCAGCCAGTGGTCAATCATTCCCAGCATGAAGTGATTGTGAGAGCCTTCTCCGACCTCTAGCCTCTGGGCCGACCACGTTTCCGCAAGGGCGGTCACACCTCGAGCAAGCTGCATACCGTAACCGGGGACATCTGTGCGCGTGATGATTCTGTAGACGAGATCAGCCATGTCATGCTGTGTGAGGGCGTCAACCAGCTCTTCGAACGTCACCTCGCCCACAGTGAAGCGCCATCCGTCTTGCTCAATGCGGGCGACCAGCCTGCGAAGAAACTCCTTGGCGCTTGCATCATCACCTCGCCGCTCAGCGAGCGACATCCTGATGGTCAGTTCTGACTGCGACGCCGACGGTGAAAATGTCAACTGCTCGATAGCAGCCAAGACCCTGTTCCGCCGCTGGAGCGTGTGACTTGCCCAGGTTGAATCTCCCATGATTCCCGCTATTTCCTGGGCAGCCTCAAGCAAGCGGACATAGCCGAACGACGCCACCAATACGCGGGGTGTCGAGACATCGAGTGCAATCCAGTCACCCAATCCGACATCGATCAGACAGTTGGATTCGATATCGCTGAGGTGTCGGAGGTACGCCTTCATTGCAGGGAGGTTGTCCTCCAGTACGCGTCGGTCTCCGTACTGGCGATAGTGCTTCAGAGGTAGGTGAAGGATCGCAGATCCCCAATTAACATCAAACCGGAACGCGTCGGGGTCCCCTTCATACGCGTGCCCTGTGAAATCGACGAACTCAGGGGCGATATTTGGGATGGCTCCATTCGGAAGCTGCGCCCGGCGTATGTGGTGAAGTGAGTCGCGGAGGTGAGCTTCGCAGTCGAAGTTCCGAACGAGCAAGTCGAAACAGAGATACAGCTGCTCGATCCAGCCGAGCTTCTCACGATGAGGGCAGTCCGTGAAGACGCTGAACATATTGCCCTGCACCGCGCGGACACTCACGTCGTGCAGTGCCGCGAGAAACGCGTCCGAGCTCGTGAACTCCCCGACGCTTGCGTTCGACGCACGAACCACCATTGCCTTCACGCCGACGTCATCCGCACCCTGAAGTTCGACGTATCGGAATCCGTGATACGTGAATCGAGGGTGCCAATCTCCACTCGTCGCTGGTGGAATCACCAGGCTGTCGTAGATGGGGCTACCCGTGCTGTCTTGATCGACTCCAATGGGCGTCGCTTGTTCGGCCGGAAGCAAACGCACCTGGCGTTCATGCGGGCTCGAGCTCCAATGAACGAGTGGCCAGCCGGCAATGTTGGTGCCAAAGTCGATGAGCCGGCCCGCCGGCACGGTCACCGCACGCGTCTCGTCAAGTACGTCAACGACGCGCAAGGGCGGATACTCAGGCCACCAAATCTCTGGGGGACTCCAGGGCGCCCGGGCCGCGGGCAGGGAATCGATTTCAGACCAAGGCTCGGGCAATCTAGCGTCGAAGTCCTCCCCGCCGTACCAGTGCGTCAGCACGGTCGCTCCCCGTCCACACTGGGTCTCCCCGGCCGACGTGAGCGAGATTCGAGATGACTCTCCCAGTTGCTCGAGAATCGCGATCAGGGCGAGCGGTCGGCTCTCCGCCGTGAACTTCGCGTATCGATCAGCGTTTGGCGGCAGCCAATATGGTCCTGATGCGATCTCAATGGTGAGCGTGTGCGCGCCCTCCGCCAAGGAGCCGAGGTCGTAGGTCGATGCGGCTACTTCAGTCACAAGATCGCTGTAGCCGGGGCCGAGCAGGCGGTCGGTAAGTTCGCGTCCATCGACCCGTAGCTCGACGACGCCAGACGCGGCGAGATGCACAAGCGTTCTCGTGTCGGACGTCTGACTGTGGAACGGCATCGCGAACCAGACCGATCCTGCACGATGATCTGAGCCCGGCGCCGCAAGTTCAGGATGGGTGATCCATTCGGCGCCTGAAGACTCCAGGTCCGGCGCAACAGTGAACCGGCTGACCTCACTCCAGGTCGTCTGGTCCCCTCGACGTGCTCCAACGGCCCAGTACACGGTCCGCCATGGGGGCGTACTGACGGTGATCTCCCTCGAAGAGGGCGGTAGTTCAACCGTCAGATTCTCACGCTCGTCACCTCCGGACACGGACCGACGTTGGGGGCCGAGAGAGACAATGATTTGATCACTCGATCCCGCGCCGTCGTCGCCGGCGTGCCACGTCAAGCGAGTCCGACGACTGGCCACCGACAGCGGATCGTGCAAGCCGTTCGCGCGAAGTGTAGTAAAGGGTGCGTACATTTGTCCCGATCACTGTGAAGGGCGCACCCAGCGAGCTGCCCGATAGACGAAGAGTGGTCACGCCGAAAAGGTGGGGTGGCGGACCGCTGCAACGGCCCGCCACCCGTTTCATCTACTGCGCTTGCCGATCTGCCTCGAAGGCCGCGTCCAGCTTCTCCGCCGCAGAGCCAGGCGTGTCGCTGCCCAGCAGGATCGACTGAGACACCTCATTGAGTGCGTCCTGCGTCTTACTGCCCAGCCAGCCCTGGTCGGGCCACGGCCCGGTCTTGCCGGAGCTCACGAAGCCGAGAACAACCAGCTGGTTCGGGCTGTCAGCCTCGAACGAGTCGTTCGGCAGCGAGGGGGCCCCCTTCGCGGCCGTCGCGTACGCGTTCTGCGCTTCCGCGGTTGCCAGGAAGTCGATGAACAGACGCGCGTTGTCCTGGTTCTCCGACGCCGCATTGATGCCGAACCCGGACGAGTCAGCGACTGCCATGTAGTTGTCGCCCGAATCGTCCGTCGGGAAGGCAGCGATGCTGAAGCTGGCTCCCTCCTCGGCCAATGACTCGATGTACGAGGTGTCGGAGAACGCGAACGTCGCGAGCGCGCTTCCGCCGATCAACTGTTCGAACGCCACGTTGAAGTCCGTACCGGTCGGCCCTTCGTTGAAGCAGCCGGCCTCGCTCATCTCCTGCTGAATCTCGAAAGCGCGCTCCCATCCGGAGCCCGCGAACGTCTCGTTGCCGGCGATCTGCTCGGAGGTGAAGGCGGGGTTTGGTCCGTAGACAAGCGAGGCCACCATCGCATAAGTGGGAACGGCGCTGCCACCCTGAAGGAACAGCGAGTACGCAGCGATGCCCGCGGCCTTCGCATCCGCGCACAGCTCGAGCACCTCAGAGTAGGTCTCCGGAATCGAGAGTCCAAGTTCGGCCAGAGTGTCGTCGTTGTAGACCGGACCAAGACCAAGCGCGCCGATCGGGACGGACACCAGCTTGCCGTCGTTCGCAAACAGGTTGCTCTGCGTTTGCGAGAGCTCCCCGGCCCAGGTGGCGTCAGAGAGGTCGACAAGCTGGCCCGCCTCATCGAGCTGAACAACGCCCAGAGCGTTACCGGCACCCGGGAAGGTGCGAATCACGTCCGCCGCAGTCCCCGCGGCCAGTGCTGTGCGAATGAACGTCGGGTAGTCGGACCCGCCGTCGACGATTTCGACGTCGATGTCCGGGTACTCAGTCTCGAACGCGGCGACAGCCGCCTCGAGGGGAGCAATGTTGTCGGTAGCAACCGTGAGGGTTCCCTCCGCTGCCGGCTCTTCTGTCGCGGTCGAACAACCGCTCAGGACAAGGGCGGTGAGCGCGATTCCGCTCGCCGCCACCATTGCACTACGTCGTGACATGGGTGTACCTCTTCTCTTGATGGGGTGGGTGGGATGGCTGAGAGATTCAGCCCTTCAAGCCGCCTGCAAAGCCTTGAATGATGTACTTCTGCAGGGCGAAGTAGGCGACGAGAATCGGTGCCGCAGAGATGACGAGGGCTGCGAACACGGCCGGCCAGTCTGCGGTGTAGGTGCGAACGAATCCGCTGATGCGGACCGGAAGGGTTTCATTGCCAGTTCCAGAAAGAAACAGCAGCGGCACGAAGAAGCTGTTCCAGATCGAGATCCCAGCCAAGATGGCGACCGTGCCGAGAGCCGGCCGCATGAGCGGAACCACGATGTACCAGAAGATCCGAATCGGGCCGCATCCGTCGAGCGCGGCGGCATCTTCGAAGTCGAGGGGGCTCTCGCGGAGAAACATTGTGATCACGAAGACCGCGAACGGGATCGAATGACCGGCGCCGACGAGGATGACCGCCAGAATGCTTCCGTTTAGTCCAATGTCCCGCATGCTGATAAAGAGCGGTAGTACTCCCAACTGCAAAGGGATCACGAGCCCCAACATGAAGACGTAGAACAAGCCCCTCGACCACCCGGCCGTGATGCGCGCCAGCATGTACGACGCAAGCGACGCAACGAGAAGAACAATGAGGACGCTGGCGACCAGGACCACGATGCTGTTAACCAGAGCAGGGCCGAGCTTGCCGTCAACCCACGCCCTCGCGAAGTTCTCGAGACTGTACTCGCCTTCTATCGTGAGAGCGCCCGTGGAGTTGCGGGGTGCCTTCAATGCAAGGTTGACGAGTGCAAACAGCGGGACGACGAACGCGGCCGCTGCGATCCAGAGTGTTACTTCCAAGACGAAGGTTCGGCCCGTGTATCGGTTGATCACGACTAGTCCTTCCTCGCCGCAGTTCGGTACTGAATAGTTGCCAGCGAAGCGACAACCACTGCCATGACGGTCGCGAGCGCCGTCGCGTATGGCAGGTCTCCACCCTGGAAACCGACCTTGAACACCACGGTCGAAATGGTCTCTGTTGCTCGAAGGGGCCCGCCCTCGGTCATTGCGTAGACCTGATCGAACTGGCCCATTCCGTTGATCAACGTGAGCACGAGCGTGATCACGACGGCACCGTTGATGAGGGGAAACACGATGGAGACGAATCGCCGTACCGGTCCGGCACCGTCAATGATCGCGGCCTCGATAACCTCGGAGGGAAGGGCCTTGAGCCCGGCCAGGTAGATCACCATCGAGAAGCCGGTGAATTGCCACAAGTAAGCAACCGACACCGCCCCGAGGGCAAACTGCGGATCGCCCAGCCAATTCTGTCGGAGAGCGTCGAGCCCGACGCTCGTGAGGAATGTGTTCACGGCACCCGTCGGTGCGAGCAGGTAGCTCCAGATGTATCCGCAGACTAGGGGCGTGAGCACGACCGGTGCGAAGAAGATGGTTTGCAGCACACCGGAAGACTTGATGACCGTGTTCAAGGCAAGCGCGAGAACGAGGCCCAGGGCGTTCTGCAGAATCATCGTGATGAGCGCGAACGTGAAAGTGTTGCCGAGTGCCGCAAGTGCGAGCGGGTCGGTGAAGATCCGGACATAGTTCTCGAAACCAACAAGGTTGAAGTCCTCGCTGAAGCCGTTCCAGTCCGAAAATCCGTACAGACCACCTCGCGCCGACGGAACAAGAGTGACGAATCCGTACACGGCCAGCGCGGGGAGTACGAACCAGAACGGCACACGCCGAGTTGTGAAACCACGACCCGGCCGAGCTGAAACCTTTCTCGCGCGCTGCCAGACAGCGGGAGAGATCGTCAGTGATCGCGACATGCTTACTCGGCTCCGTTTTCAACACCCGGGATGGAGAGGGGGTTTGCTAAGCATGCGCCGACTCTGCGGAGAGCCAAAAGCACGATTATCCGAAGTGATAGCACGATTCTCCCCGATGTAGCGGCGTATTCTTGCGACGCTGGCAAAGTATTGAGGGTGACCACCATGCATCAACGCTCGATCAGACGCTCTGAGGTGTTCCGGCGTGGATCGATTCCGATCGCGGCGAAAGACGTACCAGCTCTTTCTGGCATACCTGAGCACACGCACGACTACCTGGAGATCGCGGTCGTCTCTCACGGAGAAGGCACTCACGTTACCGGCGATGGGCGGCACCCGATCCGGCGTGGTTCCGTCATTCTCATCCGCCCAGGCACGGCCCACTCTTACCAGGAGCCAAGGGAACTCTCGACCTTCAACCTGTATTTGGCACCGGAACTGCTCCACCGAGAGCTTGCGTGGGTAGTCGAACATCCCCCGCTGGCACGAGCGCTCCTGGGTGGGCAACCCAATGCCGGTGTTCTCGATCGCGAGAGTTGCGACCGCGTCATCAATTGGCTCGAACAAATAGAGCAGTTCGCCGGAACTTCCCACCGCGCTGCGCTTGTCGGTCTCACGTCGTGTGTTCTTGACGCGTTCACCCAGATCGCCGAAAAGACGGAGTCTTCGGCGGATAGTACGATCGCGCACAGCGTCATCACGATGATGTCTCTCATGATGAAAGATCTCAGCTATGCCTGGTCGATAGCCGATCTCACCCGTGCCGCCAACGCTTCTGCAAGCGTTGTCCACCGAGCGTTCACCGCTCATGTCGGAACCTCCCCGATGAGCTGGCTCAGCCGAGCGCGAGCCGAGAGGTTTGCGACCGAACTCGTGCTCACGGGGGATCCGATCGCTAGCATAGGCAGGCTCGTCGGCTGGGATGACCCCAACTACGCGAGCCGGAGATTCAGGGCAGAATTCGGAATGACTCCAACGGAGTACCGGCGCAGGTTCACCCACTAGGAAAGAAAGGCGAGGCTGCACCTCGGCCGAGCGCCAACGAAGTTCAGTCTCGTGTACTTGTATAACAATCTGCTACTGTCGCCGACATGAGCAGTGACGCCCTCGCCGTGACCCGCGTGCCCGATGCGGTGTACGAGGCGCTACGCGAGAGCATCCTGAGCCAGCGCGAAGCGCCCGGGTCGGCCGTGACCGAGCAGGCGATCGCCGATCGTTTCGGGGTTGCCCGCCCAACCGCCAAGGTCGCGCTCGAACGACTCGTGGCCGACGGACTGCTGCGGCGCGAGGCCCACAAGACCGCGCGCGTTCCCGAGCTGACGCGCGTCGACATCGTTGACCTCTACGCCAACCGAGCCATCGTTGAAGAGGCTGCGCTGCGCACGCTCGCCTCCGACGGCGTTGTGCCGATCGCGGCGATCTCGGCGCAGCGGATGCTCGTCGACGCGGCCTCGGACGCATCGACCGCTGACCGCTCAGGGCCTTTGGCCCGAGCTGACATCGCGTTTCACCGGGCTCTCGTCGAGGCGCAGCGCTCTCCGCGGCTCGCGCGCTTGCACGCGTTTCTCATGGGCGAGATCGAACTGTGCACAGGCCAAGTGCAGGCCCACCGACTGCTCGCGCTCGACGACGTCGTCGCTCAGCACCAGGGCATTCTCGACGCCGTTGCCGCGGGCGAGCCCGAGCTCGCCGGCCAGCTCACGCGCGCCCACATCGAGGGCGCACGCGACCGACTGCTCGCCCGCTACGACGCGCAGCACACTCAAGACACCCACGCAGAGGACTAACCCATGGTGAAACGCCGCTTTCCGCGCCCGAAAGAGCTCGCGCCGCTCATGCGCTTCAAGAAGCCCGAGCTCAAGGCGAAGAAGCGCCGCCTGCAGGGCGCGCTGACGATTCACGATCTGCGCGCGATCGCGCAGCGCCGCACGCCGAAGGCTCCCTTCGACTACACCGAGGGCGCGGCCGAAGCCGAGCTGAGCCTCGCGCGAGCGCGGCAGGCCTTCGACGACATCGAGTTTCACCCCGCGATTCTGCGCGACGTGAGCCAGGTCGACACAGGTTGGGACGTTCTCGGCAAGCGCGTCGAGCTGCCCTTCGGCATTGCGCCCACGGGCTTTACGCGCATGATGCACACGGAGGGCGAGGTGGCGGGGGCGTCCGCGGCCGCCGCGGCGGGCATCCCGTTCTCGCTGTCGACGATGGGAACGACGAGCATCGAGGGCGTGCGGGATGCGGCGCCCGACGGCCGCAACTGGTTTCAGCTCTACATGTGGAAAGACCGCGAGCGCTCGATGCAACTCGTCGAGCGTGCGGCAGCTGCGGGCTTCGACACGCTGCTCGTCACGGTCGATGTGCCCGTCGCGGGAGCGCGCTTGCGCGACAAGCGCAACGGCTTCTCGATCCCCCCGGCGCTCACGATGGGCACGATTGTCAACGCGATCCCCCGACCGTGGTGGTGGTGGGACTTCCTGACCACCGAGCCCCTCGCCTTCGCGAGCCTCTCGAGCTGGAACGGCACGGTCGGCGAGCTGCTCGACGCCATGTTCGACCCCACGGTCACCTACGACGACCTGCGCTGGATCAAGGAGCAGTGGCCCGGCAAGCTCGTCGTCAAGGGCGTGCAGACGGTGGATGACGCCAAGCGCCTCACGGCGCTCGGCGTTGACGGCATCACGCTCTCGAACCACGGCGGTCGGCAGCTCGACCGCGCGCCCATCCCGTTCCACCTGCTGCCCGAGGTCGTCCGCGAGGTCGGCAAAGACACTGAGGTGCACCTCGACACGGGCATCATGTCGGGCGCCGATATCGTCGCCTCGGTCGCCCTCGGTGCGCGCTTCACGCTCATCGGTCGCGCCTACCTCTACGGACTCATGGCCGGCGGGCGCGAGGGCGTTGATCGCGCCATCGAGATTCTTGGCTCGCAAGTTGCGCGCACGATGCGCCTGCTGGGCGTAAAGTCGCTGCACGAGCTAGAGCCAAGTCACGTGACGCAGCTGCAGCGGTTGATTCCGCGCGGCTAGCGCCACTCACGGGCTGGGCCCCGTCGCGAGGCTGTGGTGGTCTTCGCGGCGGGGCTCGTTCTGCGTTTGGCTACCGCGGTGCGATGACCGTCTGCCGCTGTTCGCCCAGCCCGTCAATGCCGAGCGTCATTACGTCGCCCACCTGCAAGTACGTCGGCGGCGTCATCCCGAGTCCGACGCCGGGAGGCGTGCCCGTGTTGATGAGGTCGCCCGGTTCAAGCACGAGAAACTGGCTGAGGTAGTGCACGATGAACCACGGGTCGAAGACCATCGTCGAGGTCGTGCCCGTCTGACGGCGCTGGCCGTTGACGTCGAGCCACATGCCGAGATTCATCACGTCGTCGAGCTCGTCGGCCGTGGCCAGCCACGGCCCCGTCGGGTTGAACGTCTCGGCCGACTTGCCCTTCGACCACTGCCCGCCGCGCTCGATCTGAAAGGCGCGTTCGCTCACATCATTCGCGACGACGTAGCCCGCAATGTGGTCGCGCGCCTGCTCGGGTGAGTCAAGGTAGCTCGTGCGCTTTCCGATGACGATGCCCAGCTCGACCTCCCAGTCGAGCTTCGTCGCGCCGCGGGGCATGCGCACATCGTCGTTCGGGCCCACGAGCGTGTTGGGGCTCTTCGTGAACAAGATCGGCTCGTCGGGCACCGGCATGCCCGACTCGGCAGCGTGATCCGAATAGTTGAGGCCGATGCACAAGATCTGGTGGGGGCGAGCGATGGGGGCGCCAATGCGCTGGTCGCCGAACGGATGCACGGCGCCGGCCGCGATGCGCTCAGCGACGACGGCCTCGAGGCCAGGCATCCCGCCGCCGTGCTCAGAAGCAGCGAAGAACGCCTCATTGAAGTCGGGGGTGAGGTCGGAGACATCGACGTACGTGTTCTCGTCGACGCGCACGACGGGCTTTTCGTGGCCCGCCGGGCCGAGGCGCATGAGCTTCATCGGTGAGGCCCTTCTAGTAGGTGGCGCGGCCGCCGCTGAGGTCGTACACGGCTCCGGTCGAGAAGCTCAACCGGTCTGAGGTGAGAAACGCCACAAGCTCGGCGAACTCATCGGGCCGGCCCACGCGCTTCATGGGGATGAGGTCGGTGATGTACTTCAGCACCGCGGGGTCGGTCTTGGCGTTCATGGGGGTGTCGATGACCGCGGGCGCGATGACATTGACGAGCACGCCCGACTGGGCGAGTTCTTTGCCCACCGACTTCGTGAGCGCGATGACCGCGCCCTTCGTGGCCGAGTACGCGGCGAGGTTGGGGTTGCCGTCTTTGCCCGCCATCGAGGCGACGTTGACGATGCGCCCCCAGCCCTTCGCGACCATGCCCGGGGCGAAGGCGCGAATCGTCGCGACCGTTCCCATGACGTTGACGTCGATCGTGCGACGCCACTCGTCGGCGGTCGTGTCGATGAGCGGCTTATTGGGCCCGACGATGCCCGCGCAGTTCACGAGAATGTCGATGGCGCCCACCTCGGCAGCCACCGCGGCGACTGCGGCGTCATCACTGATGTCGAGCTGAAAGTCAGCCCCCTCGGCAACATCAAGCGTGATGACGCGGATGCCGTCAGCCGCAAGGCGCTCGGCCGTCGCGGCGCCGAGGCCGCTCAGCCCTCCAGTGACGATCGCGGTGCGGGTCATGGCTTAGATCATACCTATGACGGCACGCGAACGCTCACGCGAGCAAAGCGTTCGAGAGCCGTAAAGGCCTCGTCGCCCTCACCCTCGGTGGACCACTCAATCTCGGGTTCCCCGTCGAATTGCCAGCCGGGCCACTCATCGAGCAGAACGGTGAGAAAGGCCTTCGCCTCGTACTCCGTGATGTTCATGCCCATGCACGAGTGGCGCCCGAAGCCGAACGCCAAGTGCGGCTTGCGGTCGCGGCGAATGTCGAGCACGTCGGCATCGGGCCAGATCGTGCGGTCGTGGTTGGCCGAGAGGTAGTTGAGCAGCACGTAGCGCCGCGGGTCGCGCTCGGCGATGGGCGTCTCGCGGTCCGCCGCGAGCACGCGCTCGATCTTGGGCAACGGGGTCAAGAAGCGCACGAGCTCGGCGATCGTGGCGGAGAAAGCAGTGCGGTTCTCGGTGAGGTGTTGCCGGTCATCCGGATTCGCCATGAGGTGCCAGGTGAGGCCCGTGACGAGCTTGATGACGGTGTCGCGGCCGCCGGCCAGCAAGACGTTGGCGATGCCAAACATCTCGTCGCGCGAGAGGCGCTCGCCGTCGATCTCGAGCCCGGCAATCCAGTCCCAGACGTCGGTCGTGGCCGGGTCGGCACCCGGCGACGGGGTCGCCGCGTCGAACACGCGCTCGAGGTACTGCTGCAATACGTCGCCACTGCGCAGACTCGGCCCGGTGAACGAGCGCTCGCGCGCGGCACGGCGCGACTCGGGCGTCACGAGGCCCTGGCGGTAGGCATCCGCCGTCCAGACATCGGGGCCCCACGAGACCCACTCGTCGAGGTCTTGTGGGCGGTTGTAGATGACGGTGAGGCAGCCCATGACATAGGGCAACGCAAGGTCGGCCGCGAGGTCGCCGCCGCCGCGCGCGCTGATGCCCTGAATGAGCTCGCGAGCGATGCGTTCGAACTGCGGCGCCTTGGGTTCGATGTTCTGGCTCATGAAGAGCGGGTTCACGGCATCGCGAAAACGCGTGTGCCGCGGCGGGTCGTACTCAAGCGGCACTTGCTTGTACGCGCGCGTATCGCGATCGCCGATGAGGTCGCTCGAATAGGCCTCGAAGTCTTTCGCGGCAGCACGCACCGCCTGGTATCCGCGAACTTCATCGCGCTCGTGAGTTTCTCGCACGTAGGGCCTCCGACGTTCACCATCGTAGGCTCGAGCAATGCAGTACTGCATCTTCACCGAGCCCCAGCAGGGCGCCAGTTACGACACGATCGTCGCGCACGCTCAGCGCGCCGAAGCCCTGGGCTTTCACGCCTGGTTTCGCAGCGACCACTACTTCGTCATGGGCGACGGCGACGGGCTACCCGGCCCGACCGACGCGTGGACGACTCTCGCCGCCCTCGCCCGCGAGACCAGCACGATTCGTCTCGGCACCCTCGTCAGTTCGGCGACGCACCGCCACCCGGGCATCCTCGCCGTGCAGGTTGCTCAAGTCGACCAGATGTCGGGCGGACGCGTCGAGTTCGGCCTCGGCACCGGCTGGTACGAGCGGGAGCACGAGGCTTTCGGCATCCCGTTTCCGGCCAAGCGGTTCGGGATGCTCGAAGAACAGCTCGCCATCGTGACCGGCTACTGGGCCACCCCCGACGGCGCGACCTTCTCGTTCGAGGGCGACCACTACCGGCTCGTCGACGTGCCTGCCCTGCCCAAGATCGTGCAAGAGCGCATGCCCGTCATCGTGGGCGGTGGTGGACCGCGCAAAACGCCCCAGCTCGCCGCCCGCTACGCGACCGAGTTCAACATCGGCTTTCGCACACTCGAGAGCTTTGCCGAGGTGCTCGCGAACGTGCGCGCGATCTGCGTCGAAGAAGAGCGCGACCCCACAACGCTAAAGATGTCGGCTGCCTGGCCCACGGTCGTCGGCCGTGACGCAGCCGAGATCGCGCGGCGCTGCGAAGCCGTCGAGATTGACCCAGCGAGCGACCACGGCGAGCGCCTCGTCGGCACTCCGTCGCAGGTGGTCGATCGGCTCGGCGCGCTGCGCGAGCTCGGGGTCGACCGCGTCTACCTCCAGACGGTCGACATGACCGACCTCGACCACCTTGAGCTGATTGCGGCCGAGGTTCTGCCGCAGCTGACCTGAGCCATCCCTCAACCGCAACGGAGCATCCATGACCATCACCGCATTCGGCGCCGCCGCCGACTGGACCCGACGCCAAGTTGACGTGGGCCGCCTGCCGGTCGGCGTGATCGGCGTCGTTGACGCCACGGGCGTGGTCGACGTGGCCGCGTTCGGCACAGACGCCGTCAGTGGCCGCACCGCACACGTCGACGACCGTTTCTCGCTCTACTCGATCACCAAGCCGCTCGTCGCGCTCACGGCGATGCGCGCGGTCGAGCGCGGACTGCTCACGACCGAGACCCCGCTGCGGGATGCTGTGCCCGCGTTCAGCCACCCCGGCGTCACCCTGCAGCACCTCTTGAGTCACACGTCGGGCATCGCCGATGTGCGTCTCGAGGATGACGGGCCCGTGCGCTCGCACGGTCGCGCAACCACGCTGCGCGAAGCTCTCGAGCGCGCGCCGATCGAGTTTGTTCCGGGCACCGCGCGGCGGTACGCGAACCTCTCGTGGGAGGGCGTTGCGGCGCTCGTCGAGCACGCCACGGGCAACGCCTTCGCTGACGAGTTCGCCGCCATGGCGGCCACGGTCGGCGCGAACCACCTCTCGTTCGACGCCGAGGGCGCGCACCATGTGCACGGCTTCGAGCGCTACGACCACGACCCCACGTTGTTGCCTCCCCTGCGCCACCCCGCCGCGGGAGCCGTGGCGAACGCCGCCGACCTGCTCGCGATCGCCCGCTCACTGCTCATCAACGACGGGGCGATCGTGTCGCCCGCCACTCTCGCCGCGATGCAGCAGTCGCGCACCGCGGGGCTCTACGTCATCGACGCCGAACCGCTCAAGCGCTTCGAGCAGTTCGGGCTCGGGTTCTTGCTGCCCCGAGGCCCTGGCCTGCTCGACCACAGTGTCTACGGACACTCCGGCTGGACCAACACTCAGCTGTGGGTCTCCCCCGCCGCAGGCCGCGCGGTCGTGCTGCTGACCAACCGACTCGACGCGAACGAGCCCGACGTGGGCATGAAGGTCGACGAGTTGCTCAACGCGGTGTTCTTGGCAGCATGACCGCACGCTCGCACGTCATTGTTTTGCCGGGTGGCGGTTACGCCTTCCGCTCCGACTATGAGGGCGAACCCGTCGCCGAGTGGTTGCGCAGTCTCGGCCTTGAGGCGAGCGTGTTCGACTACCCCGTGCAGACGCGTCACCCCGGCCCGATCAATGCGGTGCGGATGCGCGTCGCCGAGCTGCGGGCCACCGGCGTCGAGCGGCTCGGCGTGCTGGGGTTCTCGGCCGGCGGTCACCTCGCGGGCCACGCCGCGGCGCTCGGCCTCGTCGATGCGGCGGTGCTGTGTTACCCCGTCGTCTCGATGATGACACCCACTCACGGTGGCTCGCGGCGCGAGCTCCTCGGGCGCTGGGCAACGCGGCGGGCGCGGGCCGCGACCTCGGTCGAGCGGCTCGTCACCTCAAGCATGCCTCCGACCTTCGTGTGGCACACCGCCGAAGACGATGCGGTGCCGGTCGAGCATCCGTACCTGCTCGGTCAGGCTCTCGCCCGGCACGGTGTTCCGCATGCGCTGCACGTCTACCCCCGCGGCGAGCACGGGCTCGGTCTCGTGACCGGCGTTGAGGGGGGCGAGCTCGCGGGCACGGCCGCGAACTGGACGCGCGATTGCGAAGAGTGGCTGCGCGAGCTCGGCTGGATCGACTGAACGCGGAATTGCCGCGACTACTGATCGGGCGTGATTGCGGCGGTTTCGGCCTCGGCCTTTTCGGCGAGCGCTTCGATCGAACGGATGCCCTCCGGGCGCCCGGCGCGCACCCACAGGATCCACAGCGCGCCGGCGATGAGTGCCGCGGCCACGAGGCTCAGAATCGGCCAGCCGCGCGCCAGGTTCACGACGAGCGTGAACGCCACGACGATTGACCCGAACAGGTTGAGGGCGAAACGCCCCCACTGTCGGGATTGCTGCGTGAACCGCGTCATCGCGAGCAGGCCCGACAAGAAGCTCAAGAAGACGGCGACGGCGTAGAACAGCACGAGCGTCTGGTCATCGGCGCCGGCCGCGGCAACCACGAGCATCGAGAGCACGGCGAAGAGCACGAGACCCCAGTAGGGCGTGTGCCGGCTGTTCACGCGGCCGAAGGCGGCGGGCAGGATTCCCACGGAGTTGGCCTTCGAGGGGTGAATCGCGAGCGCCTTGAGTAGCCCCGGCCCGGCCTGGAACGACGAGCTCGCGGCGGCGAGCAGCAGCAGCGCCGTCATGAGTTGGAAGAGCGCGAAAACGGGAGCGGGGGCGACGTGCCGCGCGAAGTCGGCGATGAGCGTCGAGCCCTCGTCGGGCAGCCCGACCCCGAGTCGTGCGGCCTGCGTCGCGAGCCCGAGGGTGATGACGCCGACGATGCCGAGCGTGAGCCACAGGGTCAGCTGGCCGAAGCGGCGGCGGCCATCGTCATCCAACTCGCCGAGTTGTGCGATCGCCGTGGAGGGCGCTTCGACACCCGTGGCGAGGGCCATCGCCACGGGGAAGGCGAGCACGACCGCGATGAGCCCGGCGAGCATCCCGGGATCGGCGCCCGTGCCCGCCGACGCGACCGCGGCCTCGCCGGTGACCGGCGCCGCAAACGCGCTAAACACGAGCACGGTGCCCGCGATGAGCACGAAGACAATCGTCATGAGGGCGAAGACGATGCGCCCGAGGTGACCGAACCAGCACATGCCGCCGACCACGAGGACGAGCACGAGAGCAATGAGTAAGCGCCACGGTTCGAGCGCGGGAAAGTAGGCGATGACGGCCGAGGCCGCCGCCGCGACGCTGATGGCGATTGTGAGCACGAAGTCGACGACGAGCGAGCCGACGGGAACGAACGACCAGCCGTCTCCGAAGGCTTCGCCCACGGCAGCGGATGCGCCGCCACCCTCGGGGTAGCGAGCAATCAGCGCGCGGTAGTTGATGATCACGAGCGCGATGATGATCACGACGAGGCCCATCGTGGCGACGAGCAGATCGAGTCGGCCGTCGAGAGCGTGGAGCGCGGCTTCAACCGCGTAGGCGACCGATGAGACCGGGTCGGCCATAACGGCGAAGGCAAAGGCGAGAAACAAAACAACGCGCGAGCGCAAGATGACCACGCGCAGACATTACTCCTGCGGCGGGCTAGCGCTGCACGTGAGCGGCGAGCCACCGCAGCGCGTCGTCGGCGCCGTGGTGCTCGGCGGCGAGCGCCGAGATGTGACTCTCGCCCTCGGCGAGCCAGAGTTCGGCGCCCGCGATGTGCGCCGCGAGCCACGTCGAGTGGCTCGCCGGAACGACGTGGTCATCGGCGCCGTGCACGAGCAACACGGGCGCGGCGATGTGCGACAGCTCGACGCCCCACGGCGTGACGTAGGCCACGTCGTCGTCGACGAGCGGGTCAAGCCCCGATGCCATGCCCGTGCCGGCCACCTCGCCGAGCCAACCCCACGGGCCTTCGAGCGCACGCCAGTCGCGGGCCGTGAAGTCGATCGGCGCGTCAGCGTTCTGCTCTTCATGGGCGCGCTTACTGTCGACGTCTCCGAGGGCGGCGCTCAGCGAGGCGTGGCTCGTGGGCCCCATGCCCGCGAACCAGTCGAGGCCCTCGGCGGCGAGCGGCGCGAGACCGGCAACGCTGACGACCCCGAGCACGCGCTCGGGGTGCCGCGCCGCGCACGCGAGGGCGTGCGGTCCCCCGCCTGAGTGACCCATGACCGCGAAGCGGTCAAGCTGCAGCGCATCGGCGAATGCCGCGGCGTCGGCCGCCACGCTCGCAATCGTGCGGCCGGGGTGCGCTGTCGAGCCGCCGTAGCCCGGGCGGTCGAACGAGACCCACCGCAGGCCCAGCTCGTCGGCGAGAGCGAGCAGCGGGCGGGGCGGCTCGCCCGTGTTGGGCGTGCCGTGGTGCCACATGATGGGCACGCCGTCGCCGCCCGTGTCGTAGCCGTGCAGCGTACGACCGTCGGGCAGCGTGACGTCGACCTCCCGCACGCTCACGGCAGAGGCCCGAGCAGGTCGGTGGCTACGGTCGCGTGCACGGCCTCGGTGTCGCTCGGGTGGTAGATGCCCGCGAGCACATCGCGCTGCAGGCGGCTGAGCTCGGCCGACGAGCGGTAGGCCCCACCGCCCGCAATGCGCATCGCCTGGTCGACGACGTGCCGCGCGGTTTCGACGCTGCGGTGCTTGAGGCCCGCCAGGTCGCGGAACCACTGGGTTCCCCGATCCACACCCTGGTCGCGATCGCGCGCGACCGTCTGCAGTTGCGGAGCGAGCGCGTCGAGGGCGAGCGCGGCATCCGCGATGCGCCAGCGAATGTCAGGGTCGTGCGCCTGGGGCGCCCCGTCATTGCGCAGGCTCGTGCGGCGCTGGGCGCTCTCGACCGCGAGCTCAAGCGCGCGATCCGCGATGCCGGCGTAGACACTCGCGATGAGCGTGTGAAAGTTCGCGGCGATCGCGAGCGTGTACACATCACCGCTGGGACCGACGGGCAGGATGCGCGCCACGCGTTTGTCGGCCACCACCGCGCCGTCGAGCCGGGTCGTGTGGCTCTGCGTCGCGCGCATGCCGAGGGTGTTCCAGTCGGGGGTGATCGTGACGCCGGCGGCGTCGCCGCCGAACTCGCGCGTGATGAATCCGTGAACGATCGTGGGCGCCGAACCGTCGGCCGGATCGTGCCGCCCGAGCACCCCGAGGCGCGTCCACGCGGGCGAGAGGGTCGTGAAAATCTTCGTGCCCGTGAACGCCCAACCGTCGGCGACCCGGTCAACGCGCGTGAGCGAGTCACTCATGACCCGGTCGTTACCGGCCTCGCTGATCGCGAAGGCGAAGAGCTCGCCGCGCTCGGCGTCGTCGAGCACCCAGCGCAGCGAGTCGTCACCCGCGGCCAGTAGGTCGCGCGCGACGCCCATCCACACGAGGTGCATCGTGAGGCCGAGGGCCGTGGCCGGCGCGTGCGCCGCAAGCAGTCGCTGATCGGCGGATGCGTCGCTCAGGCTGCGCGGCGCCAGATAGCCCGCTGCCCTCAGCTCGTCGAGATCCTCGCCGAAAAAGCTGTTCGCGGCGTCGTAGCCGGGTGCCCGCTCGCGAATGCGCGCGAGCAGCGCGGGGGTCAGCACGCTCGACATGCCCCCACGCTACTCGCGCGTGCGTGGCTAGTAGCCGAGCAACCCGGCGGTGGCCACGAAGCCCGCGAGCACGATGATCACGAGGTTCGGCACGAAGGTCTCTTTGCGACGGATGTGCACGCTCGCGGCGCCCGCCTGCAGCAGCACGATGCCCACGGCCGCGAGCGGCGAGAGAATCGGGGCGATGTCGAGCAGTCGCGGCAGAATCAGGCCAACGGCCGCGAGCACTTCGGCCACGCCGATGAGTCGCACCTGGGTGTGGCTAAAGTCGCCCGCCCACGGTTGCTGGGCGACGTGCTTCTCGCGCGGCACAAACAGCTTGGCCGCGCCGGCACCGAACATTGCGAGGGCGAGCAGGCCCGAGACGATCCAGATCGCGATCTCCATGATGGTTCCCTTCAGTAAGTGAGTTACGCTGTGTGCGTTTATACCTGACGAGAACCCGGCACTGCAGTGTGCCTCAGGCACACGCAGGTCACCGTTGCGAATCCGCCGGCGAGAGAGCGAGCATCCGTGAAGCACTGCGAACCCGATCCGAGCTACACCGCCTTCGTGCGTCAAGTGCTCGACCGCGTGGGCGACAAGTGGACCATGCTCGTCATTCGCGAGCTCGCCGAGCAGCGCATGCGCTTCACCGAGTTGCTGCGCTCGATCAACGGCATTTCGCAACGGATGCTCACGCGCACCCTGCGCGAACTCGAACGTGACGGGCTCGTCACGCGCCAGGTCTATGCCGAGGTTCCGCCGCGCGTGGAATACGAGGTGACCCCGCTGGGGCTCACGCTTCTTCCGCACGTCGCTGCTCTCGCGGACTGGGCCGTCGCCCACCGCGACGCCATCGAGGCGCATCGCGACGAGTACGACGCTGATTCCGCCGTCAACGAACCCGCCGCTTAACCGTCACAGCAGAGAGGTAGCATCCCGCGCATGGCATTCATCGAAGCCCACGGGCTCGTCAAGACGTATACGCCGAAGGGGGCGCCCGTCGTGCGCGCGCTCGACGGCCTCGACCTCGAAGTGCCGCAAGGCACCGTCACCGCATTGCTCGGTCCCAACGGCGCGGGCAAGACCACCACGGTCAAGGTGCTCACGACGCTCATCAAGCCCGACTCGGGTTCGGCCGTCATCAACGGCGTCGACGTGCTCGACGACCCGCAGTCGATTCGCCGCATGATCGGCGCGAGCGGCCAGTACGCCGCGGTCGACGAAAACCTCACGGGCTTCGAAAACCTCATGATGGTGGGCAAGCTCTACCACTTGGGCTCGAAGGTCGCGCGGCAACGGGCAAGCGAGCTCATCGAACTCTTCGACCTCGTCGAGTCGCAGAACCGCCCGGTCAAGGGCTACTCGGGTGGCATGCGCCGTCGCATCGACCTCGCGGGCGCGCTCGTCATCAAGCCCCCGGTGCTCTTTCTCGACGAACCCACGACGGGCCTCGACCCGCGCAGCCGCATCGGGCTGTGGGACGTCATCGAGACGCTCGTCTCCGACGGCACCACCGTGCTGCTCACGACCCAGTACCTCGAAGAGGCTGACCGCCTCGCCGACTCCATCTCGGTCATCGACAACGGCCAGGTCATCGCTCGCGGAACCGCCGATGAGCTCAAGGCCTCCATCGGAGGCCAGCGCGTCGCCCTGACCGTGGTCGATGAGGCAGACGGGGATGCTGTGCGCCGCTTGCTCGCCACCCACGGCAGGGGCGAACCCGTCGTGACGGGTGGCCGCACCTGGGTTGTTCCCGTTGATGACGGCCCCACCGCCCTCGCCGCGATCGTCGGCGCCGCGGCCCGCGATGGCATCGCCCTGCACGACGCGGGCATGCGCCGCCCGACGTTGGATGACGTCTTCTTGCAACTGACCGGCCACGCGGCCGAAGAGACCCCCGAGACCACGGAGAGTGCGGCATGAGCGCCACCACCACCTCGAGCGCAGCACCCTCGACCCTGACGCCCATTCCCGGCAGCGCGATCACACGGTTCATCAGCGATGGCTGGGTGACCACGTGGCGCAACCTGATGAAGATCATCCGGGTGCCCGAGATCCTGCTGTTCTCGCTCATCCAGCCGATCATGTTCGTGCTGCTCTTCACCTACGTGTTTGGCGCCGTGATCGACATTCCCGGCGACGGCTACGAGTCCTTCCTCATGGCCGGCATCTTCGCGCAGACGGTCGTGTTCGGCTCGACCTACTCAGGTGCCGCGATGGCGCAAGACCTCAAAGACGGCATCATCGACCGCTTTCGCACGCTGCCCATGAGCGGCGCCGCCGTGCTGGTCGGGCGCACGAACGGCGACCTCGTCATCAATTCGCTGTCGATGATCGTGATGATGATCACGGGCTTCATCGTCGGCTGGCGCGTCAACTCGTCGTTCCTCGAGTTTCTCGCGGGCGTCGCTCTGCTGCTGCTATTCGCCTACGCGTTCTCGTGGGTCATGGCGTTCTTGGGCATGAGCGTCAAGAGCCCCGAGATCATCAACAACGCCTCGTTCTTGATTCTCTTTCCGCTCACGTTCATCTCGAACGCGTTCGTGCCGAGCGAGAACCTGCCCGACCCGCTGCGCATCTTCGCCGAGTGGAACCCCGTCTCGTCGCTCGTGCAGGCGGCGCGCGAACTGTGGGGCAACGTGCCGCCCGGTACCGTCGTCGGCGACACCTGGATGGCGCAGAACGCCATCGCCACGGTGCTCATCGGCGTGGTCGTGTTGCTGCTCGTGTTCGTGCCGCTCTCGATTCGCAAGTTCGCGACGCTCTCGCGATAACGCACGATCGCGCCCGGGGCTGGTACACCGGCCCCGGGCGCGCTCGCGCTCAGTTCGTGAGGTCTAGCTCAGGGCGTCGGCGAGTGCCCGGATACCCCGCTCAACCTCCGCGAAGCTCGTGCTGAGCGGCGAGAGGCCGATGCGCACACCGCTCGGGTGACGGAAGTCGGGGATGATCCCCTGCGCCCACAGCCGCTGCACGGCGATGGCCGAATTCGGGTGGTCGATGGTCAGGTGGCTGCCGCGGCGGTCAGCGTCGCGCGGCGTGCTCACCGTCGCCGCGGGAATGAGCGCGTCGACGAGTTCGATGGCGTAGCTCGTGAGTGCGATCGACTTCTCGCGAATCGCGTCGATGCCGGCCGACTCAATGAGCGTGAGCATCTCGCCGAGCGCGACCATGCCGAGAATCGGCGGGGTGCCGCTCACGAGTGACGCGACGCCCGGGGCGGGCGTGTAGCCCTCGGTCATCGAGAAGGGCGCGGCGGCTCCGAGCCAGCCGGGAATCGGGTTACGCAGGGTGTCGTGGTGCCGGGCGGCGACATACGCCCAGGCCGGGGCGCCCGGACCACCGTTCAAGTACTTGTACGAGCAGCCCACGGCGAAGTCCACGCCCCAGGCATCGAACTCGAGCGGAACAGACCCGACGGCGTGCGAGCAATCCCAGATCATGAGCGCGCCCGCGGCCTGCACCGTCGCCGTCACCGCGGGCATGTCGGCCCACCACGAGCTGCGGTAGGCGACACCGCTGTACAGTGCGGCGATGGTGCGCGGGCCCACGACCTCGGCGGCGAGCTCGGGGGTGATGCCGGCGTCGAGCGGGGCATCCACCCACCGCACCGTCAGCCCGTGGTCGTCGGCGATGCGCTCGATGATGAAGCGGTCAGTCGGAAACTCGTCGCTCAGCATGACGAGCTCATCGCGGCCAGGCCGTGCCGCAATCGCGGCGCGCAGCACCTTGAAGATGAGCACGCTCGTCGAGTCGGCCACGACCGTTTGACCGGATGCTGCGCCGAGGCACGCCGCCCCGATGCGGTCGCCCAGCTCGCGTGGGCGCGTGAGCCACAATTCGTCCCAACCGCGGATGAGTCGCCCGGCCCACTCCGTGCGCACGAAGGTCTCGAGGGCGGCGGGCACGCTCGCCACCGGGCGCCCGAGTGAATTGCCGTCGAGGTAGGCCACGAGGTCGTCGCCCGGCACGAAGCGCGCGACGTGCGCGGCCAGCGGGTCGGCGGCATCGAGCACGGCGGCGCGGGCGCGCAGCGCGGCGGGGTTGGCGGGCGCGGTGTTCTCAGCAGCACTGCTCATGCCGCGAGCCTAGCCGCGCACGGCGTGCTGCCTACAGCGCCGCGAAGGCCAGGCCGGGGCGCTGCACGGCGAGGCGCAGGTCGTCTCCGACCTCGGGCAGCTCAACCGCGGCCATACGCATGAGCACCGAGGGGCCATCCACGAGATCGGCCGTGATCATGGCGTCATGGCCGGCGTACGAGATGCTCGCGACGCGCGCGTCGGCACCGGCGGCCGCCTGGGCGAGCAGGTCGGGGCGCGGCACGATCCACTCGGGGCGCAGCATGAGGCGCACGGCGTCGCCGTCGGCGGGCGTGAAGCCCACAGCCGAGGCCTCGACCGAGCCGAGCGCACACAGCACGCGACCGCTGCGCCACTGCCCAGCGAGCTCGACAACGTCGCCGACGAACGAGGCCACCCAGTCGGTGGCGGGCTGCTGGTAGATCTCTTCGGGCGTGCCGAACTGGGCGAGCTTGCCGTCGTGCAACACGGCCACGCGGTCGGCGAGGGTCAAGGCTTCTTCTTGGTCGTGGGTCACGAGCAGCGAGGTCGTGCCTTGCGCGCGCAGCAACTCGGCGACCTCGCGGCGCAGGCCCGTGCGCAACTGCGTGTCGAGGGCGGCAAAGGGCTCGTCGAGCAGCAGCAGGTCAGGGCGCGGAGCGAGCGCGCGGGCGAGAGCCACGCGCTGGGCCTGGCCGCCCGAGAGCTGGTTGGGGGCGCGGCCGGTGTAGTCGTCGAGCCCGACGAGGTGGGCGAGTTCGGCAATGCGCTCGGCGCGCGCTGCGCCCCGGCTGTGTGGCACGGCAAAGCCGATGTTGTCGCCGACCGACAGGTGCGGAAACAGCGAGGCCTCTTGCGGCACCCAGCCCACGCCGCGCTTCTCGGGCGCCACCGTGCGGCCCGCGCGCGAGATCTCGCGATCGCCGATAGTGATGGTGCCCGACTGCACGGGCAGCAGGCCCGCGATTGAGAGCAAGAGGGTCGTCTTGCCGCAGCCCGAGGGCCCGAGCACAGCGACCAGTTCGCCACTACGGATGCTCAGCGAGACGTCGTCGATCGCGAGCGTTGACCCGTGGGTCACGCTCACACCGTAGACGACGAGGTCGCTCACAACTCCTCCTTGGCAGAACTGCGTACGCCCGACAGAATCACCGCGGGCACTGCCGCGACAAGCACGAGCAGAGCCGCGTAGGGTGCCGCGGCGCCGAACTCGAACACCACCGTGCGGTTCCACAGTTCGGTCGCGAGCGTCTGCGTACCCGTCGGGCGCAACAGCAGCGTTGCGGGCAATTCTTTCATGGTCGCGATGGCAACCAGCAGGGCGCCGATGCCCACGCTGGGCAGCGCGAGCGGCATGGTCACGCGCCACCATGCTTGCCACGGCGACATGCCGAGAGTTCGAGCGACCGAGACGAGTCGCGGCGGAACATCGCCGAGCCCCGCGCGCATCGTTCCGATGGCCTTCGGCATGAAGAGCACGGCGTAGGCGAAGACGAGCACCGCCAGGCTTTGGTAGAGCACGGGCACGACCGCAAGCGAGAAGAAAACGAGCGACAACCCGACCACGATGCCCGGGAGGGCGTGGCCGAGGTATCCGACCGACTCGATGGCCGTGACGAGCCGGCCGCGATAGCGGGCGGCGAGCGCCGCAATGGGCAACGCGAGCAGCACCGCGAGCAGCGCGGCCGCCACGGCGACGCCAATCGTTGAGCCGACCGCTTCGAGCAACCGTGGCACGTCGATCGCCCGCAGCGTGGCCGCATCAAGAAGTCGCGAGAGCAAGGCAAGCAAGGGCACCGCCACACCGATGAGCGGGGCGACGGCGACGACGGGGAGCAGTGAGATGAGCATCCCGCGCCCCACCGATCGTGGTGCGACGGCGCGGGCTGCTGCGCGCGGCACCTGGCGGCGCGCAGCACGCTCGCCCGAGACAACGACGAGCGCGAGCACGACGAGCAGAAGCGCGAGAGTTGCGGCCTGCGCTCGGTCGAAGCTCGCCGAATAGGCAGCGTTGATGCCCCACGTCAGCGTCGGAAACCGCATCATCGCCACGAGCCCAAAGTCGCTCAGCGCATACAGCGCTACGAGCAACGAACCCGCGATGGCGGCGGGGCGCACGCTCGGCCAGGTCGCCACGAGAAACGCGCGCAGCGGCCCTCGGCCCAGCGTGCGCGCGACGCCTTCGAGGTCTCCGGATGCTCCGCGCAAGGCAGCCGCCACCGGCAGCGTCACATACGGAACCGTCACCGCCGTCAGCAGCAGCCAACTCGGCACGAATCCGTTGAGACCCGGGATCACCACGAGCCACCCGTACCCGGCGAGGTACGACGGCACCGCAAGCGGCAGCGCCGAGATGAGCAGCCACGTGCGCGCGAACGGCACGCGCACGCGCGTGAGCACGAACGCCACCGCCGTGCCGAGCACGAGTGCGGTCGCCGTGGTCGCCGCCGCGAGGCCGAGCGAGTTGGCGGCGTATTCGAGCACGCGGCCCCGCGAGAGCGTCTCGATGACCGCCGCGAGCCCCGACTCGGCGGCGCGCACCACGAGGTAGACGAGTGGAATCGCCGCGGCCGACGCCGCCACGAGCGCGGCGCCGACGAGCCACAGCGGGGCTCGAGCGGGCGCGATCGTCATGGCTCTAGTGCATCACGAGTCGGCTGGCGGGCGGCAGAGACCGAAGTCCTGGCCGTCGGCTCAGATCAGCCCAGCATCGGCAAGCAGCCGCTGCGTCGTGGCGAGGTCATCGAGGTCGCTCAAGTCGAGGCCCGGCGTGATGAGGCTCTCGAGGCTCGGCAAGCCCTCGGGCGCGGCAACCCCGGGCAGCAGCGGGTATTCGAAGGTCTGCTCGACGAAGTACTGCTGGGCGGCCTCAGAAACGAGATAGCGCACAAACTCGAGAGCATCGGCGTCGGTCTCACTGCCGCTCAGGATGCCCGCGCCGCTCACATTGACGATCGAGCCGGCGTCACCGGCTGTCAAGAACTTAATCTGCGCGCGCATGTTCTCGGCACCCGCTTCGGCTGCCGCGGCGAACCAGTAGTAGTGGTTTATGAGCCCGAGCTCGACAGCACCCTCATCGACCGCGGTGAGAATCTGGCTGTTGCCCTCGAAGATCTGCGGGCTGTTGGCGGCGAGCGCCGAGACCCATTCGGCCGCCGCGTCGTCACCCTCGAGCACGCGCAGGGCCGTCACGAATGACTGGAAGCTCGCGTTGCTCGGCGCCACAGCGAGGCGGCCGTTCCACTCGTCGCTCACGTACTCGTCAATCGTGTCGGGCAGCTCATCGGCGGTGTAGCGCTCGCCGTCGAACACGACGACGCGCGCGCGGCCCGTGACGCCCACCCAGCTGCCGTCGGTCGACGTGAACCCGGCCGGAATCGCGCTCGTCACATCGTCGGGCAGGGTCGTGAAGAGTCCGGCCTGGCTGAGGGCGCCGAGCGCTCCGGCATCCTGCGACAAGAAAACGTTGGCCGGGGTCGCGTCGCCCTCTTCAAGCAGAAGCGCACCGAGCTCCGCGGTGTTGCCGTAGCGCACCTCGACCACGATGCCCGTGTCTTCGGTGAACTGGTCGATGAGCGGCTGCACGAGCTCTTCGTCGCGGCCCGAGTAGAGCGTGAACTGGCCGTCGGCCGTGGGAACAACGGGCATGGCGTCATCGCTCGGCGCGGGCGCCGCGCATCCCGCCAGCAAGAGCCCCGCGGCAGCGAGGGCGGTGAACGAGAGAGGTGCAGAAACGCGCATGACGGGGATGCTCCAGAACGGATGAGGCGAATGAGAACGGGCGACGCTGCCGCAGGTAAGGTTAGCCTTACTTTACCTGGCGCGCCAGTCGCGGAGCTCCGCTCACCCCGCACCCCCAACCCGTGCCCTAGTCTCGCGGTGTGGACGCCATCGACTACCGCATCATCGACCAGCTGCGGCAGAACGCCCGCGCCGGCTACGGAGACATCGGCGATGTCGTCGGCCTATCGGCTTCGGCGGTCAAGCGCCGCGTCGACCGCCTCGTTACTGACGGCGTAATCCGCTCATTCACGGTGCAGGTCGACCCCGCCGTTGATGGCATGGCCGTCGAGGCCTACGTCGAACTTTTTTGCCGCGGCACCGTCGCGCCCGACGAGCTCAAGCGCATCCTCTCGGCCGTGCCCGAAGTCGTCGACGCCGGAACCGTCACGGGCGACGCCGACGCGATCGTGCACATTCGCTCGCGCGACATTCCTTCGCTTGAGGATGCCCTCGAGCGCGTGCGCGTCGCCCCCAACGTCGACCACACCCGTAGCGCGATCATCCTCACGCGGTTGATCGACCGTCGACACCACTAGCCGCCACGGCTCGACGGTTGCCCGCTACTGCGACCCCGCGGACGACTCTCCCGCGAGCTCGCGCGCAAACTCCACGGCCGCGGTGAGCGACTCGCTCACGATGGGCGTAGCCGCGAACACGTGGGTCTCCTCGAAGGTCGCGAGTGCGCCCGAGGCCACCAGCTGGCGCATGACGTCGTCGGCGACTCCGCACAGCACGAGCGAGCATCCCGCAGCGACCAGTTCGGCACGATAGCGCAGCAATGCCGTGATCATCGTGCTGCCGAGGTCGTCAGCACCCCGCAGCCGCAGAATGACGACGGCCCCGCGCGACTCGGTCGTGGCGACGGGAAGCTGGCTGATGAAGGGCTCGGCCGAGGCGAAGAACAGGCTGCCGTAGCCGTGCAAGATCACGATGTCGCGCGCGCTGAGCTCGGCGGGCGGGGGCTCTTCGCGCGGGAAGGGCCCATCGGTCGGCACCCAGCGCACGACCTTCACGCGGTTGGCGCGCCCGACGACGAAGAGAATCACCGAGATGCCCACGCCGACGAGCACGGCGTATTGCAGGGGCACAAGCAGGGTGAGCGCGAACGTGATGCTCGTCACGACGGCTTGCGTCGGCCCGGTCTTGATGACGCCCCACAGGCGCCGCGGCTTGAACATGCGCGCCCCGATGAGCATGAGCAAGCCGGCGAGGGCAGGCATCGAGATGCTGCCGGCAAGTTCGCTAAACAGCAGAATCACGATGATCATGACCGCGCCCGCGAACAGGTTGCCGAGCCGGCTGCGCGCTCCGGCTGCCGTGAGCACAGCCGTGCCCGAGAGCGAGCCCGCCACCGGAACGCCCCGAAAGAACGCCGAGACGATGTTCGCGATGCCCTGCCCCCGAAAGTCGCCCGACACATTCGAGAACGAGCCATCGGGTTGCGGCACGGCTTGACTGATCGCGGCCCCCTGAATGAGCCCGATGAGGGCGAGCGAGAACGCGGGAATGAGCAACGGACCGATGGTGTCGAGGGCGGGAAGCACCGGCAGCGGCAGCCCGGGAGGGATCTCGGCGATGTCGGAGAGCTGCTGAACCTCGCCGAAGAACGGCAACTGGCCCAGGGCCGAGACGATCACGACGGCGACGAAGAGCCCCAACGACGACAAGCGCGTTTTTTCAAGCAGGATGATCAGCACGACCGTGAGCGCACCCAGCAGCACCGTCGGCGCATGCCACGCCGCCACGTTGATGAGCGTCGAGATCGCGCGAAACAGCCGGTTACCGGCATCACTCGCAAAGCCCGTGAAGTCAGCGAACTGGCTGAGGATGATGTTGATCGCCACGGCGCCGACAAACCCCGTGAGCACGGTGTGCGGCACGAAGCGCACGAGCGAGCCGAGCCGCAGCAGCCCGAGGGTGAGCATGATGAGCCCCGTCAGCAGGCCCAACATCGCGAGCGCGCCAGCGGGGTTGTCGCCGCCGCGCACCTCGGGAACATCCGCGATGATGACGGCCATGGCTCCCGTGGCTTGCACCGTCATGAGCACCGAGCTCGTGGTGAGCGCCCCCGCGACCATGCCGAACAGGTAGCCGTAGAGCCCCGCCACAGGCGATAAACCGGCTAACAGCCCCGAGGCCAGCCCATCAGGAGCACTCACGAGCCCGTGCACGAGGCCCGCGCGGGCGTCGGAGCCGATGCGCCGCCAGCGGCCCGACCGTGCCTCGTCGCCCTTGCTCGCACCCGGCGCCGTCATGCTGTGCACTCTAGTTGGCGCGGCCACCGAGACGTATTGTATTGCTACAATAAGGGTGGGGGTGGTCACCGTGCAGACACGTGACGCGAGCGAGGTCTTCGCTCAAGAGGGAATCTGGATTCCGACCGAGGTGTTCTTCGGCAGCCTCGCGGGCGCGCTCGTGGTCGGCGTGCTCACGTTTGTGGCACTGACCGTGTGGCAGCTGGTCACGACCTGGCACGACGCTCCCCGCGAGAAGCTCGTCAACAAGCTGGCCCTTCAGGTGAACATGACGGTCTCTGACGAGATTCGCGAGGCCCTGACCGATCAGGTCGCGATGCGCGAGCGTGGGCGACTCGTGGGCAACATCATCGCGCTGCTCGTACTGCTCGCGCTCTCGCCCCCCGTCACCACGGGAGTTGCGAACCTCGGGCTCGCGGCCGCACCCATTGCGGTGGGACTCTGCTTCGCGGGCATACAACTGGGAGCCTTTATCGGCGGCGCTATGGGTCGGCGAACGGTCGCGACGAAAGAGTCTGTCGCTCGGCTGCAGCCGCTCGGGCTCGCCGACTATGTGCACCCGCACGAGCGTCGCATGGCGCTCGTGGCCGCGATCGTCGCGGTGAGCATCCCGACCCTCGCTCTCGTCGCGCTCTCGGCGCTCGGGGGCTCGCCCCTCGCCGAGGTCGCCGTCGGGGCTCCGGTTCTCGCCGCGACGGGGCTCGCCGTGGGCGCTGTCTACCTCGCACTACCGGCAATCGCGAAGCGACTCAGCGCTCGCCGCATTCTTCGGGGCGGCACCGACGCGCTCGCGTGGAGCGACGCCCTCACGGGCCGAGCCCTCAGCGATCTGCACTGGTTGATCGCCTTCTGGGGTGGGTTGGTTGCTTTCGTATCTCTGCAAACCCTGGGGCTCGCCCTCTCGACCGGCGCGCCCGACCAAGCCGCTGTCACGATCAACATCGTGAGCTATGTCGCGCTGGGGATCGTGCTCGCGACGATTCTGATCGTGGTCATTCAGTCCCCCGAACGCCACGTACAGCGAACGCTCTGGCCCGAACTCGCGATCGTCGCCGAGTAGGGTCGCCCCATGATCGTCACCGTCGACGGCTCGGCTTCGACCCCGCCCTACGAGCAGATTCGCGTGCAGGTGCGCGACGCCGTCGCGGAAGGGCAGCTCGCCGCCGGCGCAAAGCTGCCGACCGTGCGCGCGCTTGCCGATGAACTGGGGCTCGCGGTCAACACGGTTGCGCGCGCCTACCGCGAGCTCGAAACCGACGGGATCATTGAGACGCGCGGCCGGGCGGGATCGTTCGTGGCTCCGCAGGGCGACGCCGGGCAACAGCAGGCCCAGGTTGCCGCACGTGAGTTCGTCGAGCGAGCACGGCGGCTCGGGCTCGACGACGCGAGCGCGCTCGACCTGGTGCGCGCCGCTCAGCGCGGCTGAGCATCCCTCGCCGCGCTGAAGAGCTCGACTCCGAACCACTCCAACGAGAACGCCGAAGCGGAGCGCATCGAGTGATGCGCTCCGCTTCGGCCCGCGAGGTTGCTTAGGGCTCGAGCCAGTAGTTGATCTCGACGAGTCGATTGATGGCGTCTTGCGAGATCGCGCCGGCGGAGAGGAAGTACCGGTCGGTCACGGTGATCCATGCTCCGTCGGGCTCGAGAATGTGCACCTGGGTCCAGCCCGCCGGGGACTTCACCGGCACGGCGTAGAACTCGGCATCGCCCCCGTAGAACCGCGGAGTGATGCGGGCCGACGCGTACCACGCACGAATGCTGGCGATGTCGGCAGCATCGACCGCGACCTCAGAGATCGTGAAGCTCTTGTCGAGCAGCCCGGCTGACCACGAGCACGTGCGGTGCGGGTTGGCGCGGATGATCGACTGCAGGGTCGGCGACGTAGCTCCGTACAGCGTGGTGCCGACGGGCGGAGTGTACGGACGCGCCACCGAGAGCCCCGGGATGGCGGTGAAGGTCGACGCCGGGAGCATCTTGTCGCAGATCGGAATCGAGAGCGTCGGGAGGGCCGCGGCGGGAGCGGCAGGCGATGTGCCGGCAAAGGCGCCCGCCAGCAACAACGCTGCCGCCACAGGTGCGGCGAAGCGACGGGCGACGGTGAGGCGGGTGGAGTTCATCAGCGTTTCCTCTCGGCGGGACGGGATGTCCCTCTGCTGATACGACGCGCAACCCCCAGCCCTGGGTTGACAAGGCTGCCGAACTAATTTCTCGCCTACAGTTCGAGCTCGGCCATCGCGGCGAAGGGGTTGCCGAACCGGTGCGCCGTGATCGAGACGGCTTGCTCGCGCACGAACGGCAGCAGCTCGACGCGGCCCGCGGCCGTCACCGGCCCCGACCAGATCGCCACGTCGGGGTCGCCGCCGAGCGCCTCGTACAGTTCGCGCGCAGTCTCGGCGCCGTTCGGCGCGATGAGACGGATGCGGGCGGGGCGACTTTCGAGCACGCGCTCGCCAAAGCGCGCATCCGTTTCAATCGCGATCGAGGCCACGCGCAGCGTCGAGATACCGCTCTCGAGCAGCGCGAGCAAGGTCGCGGGCAGAGGAGTGGCGCTGCTGATGTCGACGCGAGAGCCCGCGCGCGTCGCGGCGAGCAACACGCGCACGAGGTCGGCCATGGCGGCACCCTCGGCCGCGCGCACCGTCACGGGTGTGCGGCGATACCGCAGTACGTTGCGCTCGACGACCTGCCCCGCGCCGGCGCCCAGCTGACTCGCATCGCGGGCAACCCCGAACTCGTCGTCCCACGCGCGCTGGTCGCTCATCGCGCCCGCGCGCGCCGCGTCGAAGCCCGCGAAGTCGAGCCCGGGCTGGCTTGCCTCGAGCACTTCACGCACGCCACGATCGAGGCCTTTCAGGCTCAGATTCTGACGCGGCTTGCGCGCCACGGGGCTAAACGAGCCGAAGCCCATGACATACGAGGGGCCGCCGGCCTTGGTCGATCCGCCAACGCTCGACCGCTTCCAACCGCCGAACGGCTGGCGGCGCACGATCGCGCCCGTGATGCCGCGATTGACGTAAAGGTTGCCCGCCTCGACGTGGTCGAGCCAGTAGGCGACCTCGTCAGCGTCGAGCGAGTGCAAGCCCGCCGTGAGTCCGAAGGCCGTGGCGTTTTGCAGGTCGAGCGCTTCGTCGAGCGTGCGCGCGCGCATGAGGCCAAGCACGGGGCCGAAGTACTCGGTGGTGTGGAAGGTGCTGCCACCGACGACGCCGCGACGCACGCCCGGGCTCCACAGCTCACCCGTTGCGTCAAGCGCGCGTGGCTCAATGAGCCACTCCTCACCCTCGTCGAGCACGGTGAGGGCGTCGAGTAGTTTGCCCGAGGCGCGCTCGGTGAGCGGACCGACGACCTCGGTCGGGTCGAGGGGGCGGCCGACGCGCAACGTGCGCACGGCATCCACGAGCTGGCGTTCGAATCGAGCCGAGGTCGCGACCGAGCCCACGAGAATCGCGAGCGAAGCAGCCGAGCACTTCTGACCGGCGTGGCCAAAGGCGCTCTTCACGAGGTCGGCCACCGCGAGGTCGATGTCGGCGCTCGGCGTGATGACGATGGCATTCTTGCCGCTCGTCTCGGCGAGCAGCGGCAGGTCGGCTCGCCACGAACGAAACAGCTCGGCCGTCTGCCACGCGCCCGTCAACACGACGCGGTCAACGGCCGGATGCGCGATGAGCGCCTGGCCCACCTCGTTCTCGGGCGCGTCGACGAAGCGCAGCACCTCGCGCGGCACCCCGGCATCCCACAGCGCGTCGACCATGACGGCGGCGCTACGACGAGTCTGCGGCGCGGGCTTGATGATCACGGCACTGCCCGCGGCGAGCGCCGCGAGCACTCCACCAGCGGCGATCGCGACGGGAAAGTTCCACGGCGGGGCCACAACCGTCAGTCGCGCGGGCGTGAACGTGGCGTCGTCGATGCGGGCGAGGTCGCGCGCGCTCTCGGCGTAGTAGTGCGCAAAGTCGATGGCCTCGCTCACTTCGGGGTCGCCCTCGGCGAGCGTCTTGCCGGCCTCGGCGGCCATGACTTCGAGCAGGTCGGCACGACGCGCGGCGAGCATGCGACCAGCAGCGTGCAGGATGCCCGCACGCTCATCAACCGACCGCGCAGCCCACGCGGCCGCGGCCTCGCGGGTGTCCGCGACAATGCGTTCGACGGCGGCGACCGAGGCCACCCCGCTCGCGTCGACGAGTGCGGCGCCGCGCGTTGTCGTCACGGCTCGCTCGAGGATCGCGCGAGCCCACTCACGGTTGGCGGGCAGCGCCACATCGGTGTCGGGGGTGTTCTCGAAGCCCGCGCGCACGCCGCCCGGCTCGGGCAGCGCGTCCTGCTCGTCAACCGGACGCTCGGTCAGCCGGTTCTGCACGCGGTGCGGCTCGGGTGCGGCCGGCGCGGCCTTGACCGCCGCGAGCGACTCACGAAAGCGCTGCTCTTCTCGCTCAAAGATCTCGGGGCTGCTCGAGAGTTCGAAGACGCCCGAGAGAAAGTTCTCGGTGCTCGCGTTCTCTTCGAGGCGCCGAATCAGGTAGCTGATCGCCGACTCGAAGTCGCGCGGGTACACGACGGGCGTGTAGAGCAGCAGGTGCCCGACCGTCGCCCGCACGGCGTCGGCTTGCGCCGAGGCCATGCCGAGCAGCATCTCGACCTCAACGCGGTCGCTCACCCCGCGGCTGTCGGCGAGCAACCACGCCCACGCGATGTCGAAGAGGTTGTGGCCCGCGAGGCCGATGCGCACCGCGTCCACTCGATCGGGGCGCAGGGCAGACTCGAGCACGCGCTTGTAGTTGGCGTCGGTGTCGCGCTTGCTGGGCAACACGGCGACGGGCCAGTCGTGCAGCGCAGCATCCACGCGTTCCATTGCGAGGTTGGCGCCCTTGACGACACGCACCTTGATGCCGGCGCCGCCGGCTGCTCGGCGTTCTTGGGCCCACGCCGTGAGGCGTTCGAGCGCCGGCAACGCCTCAGGCAGGTAGGCCTGCAGCACAATGCCGGCCTCGTACTGCCGCAGCGAGGGCCGGTCGAGCAGTCGCTGAAAGACCTCGATGGTCAGGTCGAGGTCGCGAAACTCTTCCATGTCGAGGTTGAGAAAGGTGGGGGTCACGCCGAGCGCGGCGGTCTCGTAGAGCGGGGTGAGTCGCTCGACGACCCGATCGACGGTCTCGTCGAAGGCCCACATGCTCAGTTGGCTGACGACGGCCGAGACCTTGACCGAGACGTAGTCGACGTCGGGTCGCTTGACGAGCTCGGTGATGCCCGCGAGGCGACGGTCGGCCTCGCCGTCGCCCAGAACGGCCTCGCCGAGCAAGTTGATGTTGAGGCGGTCGCCACTGCTCTGCAGCCGGTTGAGCGTGCGACCCAACCGGCTCGGCGTTGCGTCAACAACGAGGTGCCCGACCATTCCCCGCAGCACGCGCCGCGCGATCGGCACGATCGGCCACGGAGCGATGCGGGCAAGAGGCCCGCCGATCGCAATGAGCACACGCAGGGGCCAGGGCAAGAAGCTCGGGATGCGCGCCGCCAGCTGCTCGAGATTGCGCGCCGCAACGCCCAGGTCGTCGGGCCGCGCGACCCGGTCGACGAAGCCGATGGCAAACTCGAGCCCCACCTCGTCCTGCAGCAGCCCGGCCAGACGCTCGGCGCCCGCATCGGGCCGCGCTCCCTCGGCCGCGCTCAGCCATTGCCGCACGAGGGCGACAGCGGCGTCGGCGTCGGGCTGGGCGTGCGGCTGCGGGCTCGTCGTCATGCCTTCAGTCTGGCCCGTCGTGCTGTGTGCGAAAAGTGATGATTGTCGTACACTCCTGTTCGACTGCGTCGAACAATCGAAAGGGCGGTGCGCAATGCTCGATCTCAAGCGTCTCTCGCTCTTGCGCGAAGTGCATCGCCGCGGCACGCTGCACGCCGTCGCTCGCGCGCTGTCGTACAGCCCCTCGACCATCTCGCAGCAACTGAGCTTGCTCGAGCGCGAGGCCGGTGTCGCCCTGCTCGAACGCGCGGGCCGTCGCGTGCACCTCACGGCCGCGGGCCAATTGCTCGTCGAGCGGTCGAGCGCTTTGCTCGACGAGTTTGAGCAACTCGAAGCTGACCTTGTCGCGGCCAGCGGAACCGTCACGGGCACCGTGCGACTCGCGGTGTTTCAGTCAGCGGCGCTCGGCATTGTGCCTCGGGCCCTGAGCCTGCTGGCCCAGGAGCATCCGCAATTGCGCGTCGAGATCACGCAGCGCGAGCCCGAAAGCGCCCTCGACGAAGTCTGGGCACGCACGTTCGACCTCGTGATCGCCGAAGAGTATCCGGCGCACTCGGCGCCCCTGCGGCGCGACCTTGACCGCGTGCCACTTGTGAACGATGGGCTGCGGCTGGGGGTGCCCCCCGGCCACGTGCCGCACGGCGCTGCGGGCGGCGACGACGCGCAGGGCATCCGCTCCATGGGTGACGCCTCGCGCATGGCCTGGGTCATGGAACCGCGCGGAACCGCCTCGCGGCACTGGGCAGAGCAACAGTGCCGACTCGCCGGCTTTGAGCCCGACGTTCGGTTTGAGACAGCCGACCTGCAAGCGCACATCCGGCTCGTCGAGACGGGCCACGCCGTCGCGCTGTTGCCCGACCTCGTCTGGGCGGGGGCCGAGCCGCGGGTTCCGCTCGTGACGCTCGACGCAGACCCGCACCGCTCTGTCTTTACGGCGGCGCGGGTCTCGTCAGCAGCGCGACCGGCAATCGTCGCCGTGCGCGAAACCCTGTCTCGGGCAGTCGCGTCGCTCATCTAGGCATCGGGCCGGTCGAGCGCTCCCGATTACGAGAACGCCGTGCGCACCAGCTCGGCGACCTTCGCGAGGGTGCGATCGTCCATCTCATCGATGAACCACGCGCATGCCCTCAGGGTGCTGTCGCTCTCGCGATCGACGGTTGCCTTCTCTGAGAGCCCGAGAGACATCACGCCATCGTCGAGGCGAAAGAACACGAAGACGGGCGTGCTGCGTGCGGTGGCGTATCCGGGCATGCCGTACCACAGGCGTGGCTTGAGCTTGGGGCCCGCGGTGGTGATCGTTTCGTGCAGTCGACGACCGATTGACACGTACGGCTCTGGCCACTCGGCGATCTTCGCGAGAACCGCGGTGAGATCGTTCTGGGCCTTGTCAGAAGGTGGTGTGGGCATGGTGACCCGCCTTTCTCTCGCGCCGCATTCGCGGCATGGTGAACACAACTGCCCCGGGAGGGGTGAGTTGCGCAATCTCCACCGCGGACGTGCCCTGGCCGATGCCAGTTCTCTCCGCGAATGTGTCAGACGAGCACTTCGTCATCGACCGCGCGAGGGCACCGGAGGTGCCACCCCCCATCGTAGTAACGACGGGGCTTTGAGCACACGTGCTCAGCGGCGGCCCAGACGCCGACGTAGGCTGGCCGAGCGTCATTGACCGTCGCACTCGAGGAGGAGCATCCGTGACCGCACACCGCGACGTCGTCATCATTGGCGGGGGCCACAATGGCCTCACCGCCGCCGCCTACTTGGCCCAGGCCGGCCTCGACGTGCAGGTGCTCGAACGCCTCGACGTGCTCGGGGGCGCCGCGATCTCGGCCGAAGCCTTTGCGGGGGTGGATGCTCGCTTGAGCCGCTACTCGTATCTCGTGAGCCTGCTCCCCCAGCGCATCATCGACGACCTCGGGTTGCAGATTGAGCTCGCGCCGCGCCGCTACAGCTCGTACACGCCCGTGCCGGGCGAGTCAGGGGGATTGCTCGTCGACAACCACGACCCCCTCGCCACCGCCGAGAGTTTCGCGGCCCTCGGTGCCGACGATGACGCCATGGCCTGGGCGCGCTTCTACGAGGGCACGCAACACCTCGCGCGCGCGCTGTTTCCGACCGTCACCGACCCTCTGTTGACGCGCTCCGAGGCGCGGTCGGCTGTCGTTGCCGCGGCCGAGTCGGCCGGGATCGACGGAGAAGAGCTCTGGAACTCCCTCATCGAGCAACCCGTGGGCCGCGCCATCGCCGACACCTTCGCCAACGACCTCGTGCGCGGCGTCGTCTACACCGACGCGATCATCGGCACCTTCGCTCCGAATGACGACTCGACGCTGCTCGCCAACCGCTGTTTTCTGTACCACGTCATCGGCGGCGGAACCGGCGACTGGAACGTTCCCGTCGGGGGCATGGGCTCGGTGTCGGGTGAGCTTGAGCGGGCCGCGCGGCTCGCGGGCGCAACACTCACGACAGGGGCCGAGGTACTCGCGCTCACGCCCGACCGCACGGTGCGCTGGCGCGACGACGCGGGCGTCGAGCACGAGACGAGCGCGGAGTACGTGCTCGTCAATTGTTCTCCGCACGAGCTCGCTCGGCTCATGGCGGCGGGTGACGAGAGCGCAGCATCCACATCAGACGGCCTCGCTGTGCCGCCCGCCGAGGGCGCTCAGGTCAAGGTCAACCTGCTGCTGAAGCGCCTGCCGCGCCTGCGTGATGCGAGCATCGACCCCGCCGCGGCGTTCGGCGGCACGTTCCACATCAACGAGACCTTCAGCCAACTGCAGCGCGCCTACGACGAAGCCGTCGCGGGCCAGGTGCCGAGCGTGATCCCGGCCGAGATCTATTGCCACTCGCTCACCGACCCGAGCATTCTCGGCCCCGACCTGCGCGCTTCGGGCGCGCAGACCCTCACGGTGTTCGCGCTGCACGTTCCCGACCGATTGCTCACCGAGGCCAACAACGACGCGATGCGCGAGACCCTGCAGCGCGCCGTGCTCGACTCGCTCAACTCGGTGCTCGCCGAGCCGATCGAGAGCCTGCTGCTGACCGACGGCAACGGCAACCCGTGCGTCGAGACCAAGACCACGCGTGACCTCGAGCACGTGTTGCGCCTGCCGGGCGGCAGCATCTTCCACGGCGACCTCGCGTGGCCGTGGGTCGAAGACGGCGAGCCGCTCGACACGCCTGCCCGCCGCTGGGGCGTCGACACGGGGATGCCCGGCGTGCTGCTGTGCGGCTCTGGCGCGCGCCGCGGCGGCGCCGTGAGCGGCATCGCGGGCCACAACGCCGCGATGGCGGTGCTCGAGTCGCGATGATGCGTCGCTTCGGGCTCGGGATGCTCGCCGCGAGCACCGCGCTCGTAGTCGCCGCGTGTTCCGCGAGCCCGGGGCCCGCACAGCTCGAGCCCGCACCGCCCGACCCCGCCGCCCTCTTCACCCTCCCACCCGAGGGTCGCATCGACTACCAGCTCGGAGGAGCCTCCGACCCGGCCCCCGGCGTGACACTTGTCGTGCGTGACGCGACCGAGCAGCCCGCGGCGGGCATCCCGAGCATTTGCTACATCAATGGCTTTCAGACGCAACCGGGCGAACTTGAGTCGTGGCTCACCGAGGCTCCCGAGGCGGTGTTGCTCGACGCTGCGGGCGGCCCGGTGATCGACCCGAACTGGCCCGACGAGGCATTCCTCGACCCGCGCACGGCCGAAGCGCGCGAGGCAATCATCGAGCGGCTCGGCCCTCTCATCGACGGTTGTGCAGCCGCTGGATTCGTGGGCGTGGAGTTCGACAATCTCGACAGCTACTCGCGCTCGGACGACGTGATCTCGATCGACGACGCCCTCGAGCTTGCGACCCTGCTCGTCGACCGTGCACACGAGGCCGGTCTCGCAGCCGGCCAAAAGAACGCGCTCGAGCTCGGTAACCGCGGTCGCGACGAGGCCGGCTTCGACTTCGCCGTACTCGAAGAGTGCGACCGCTGGGACGAGTGCGCCCTCGCAATCGAGGTCTACGGCGACCAGGTCATGAACATCGAGTACACCGACGACCTGCGCGGCACGTGGGCCGAGGTCTGCGCGCGCGGAGAGATTCCCGCGCTCACGGTGTTGCGTGACCGGATGCTCGCTCCCCCCTCGAGCCCCGACCACGTGCTCAACCACTGCTGAGTCGTCAGAGCGTCACTCCCACACGCTCGGCGCGGGCTCGCGCCGCGAGGGCAGTGCCGCCTGACCACTCCACTCGGCGAGCCACGCGGGCAGCGGGTGGTTGTCGGGGTCGAGCGAGAACAGTTCGGCGAGCTCGGGAATCGGCACGACGCCGCCCGACTTCTTGAGAAAGCGCGCCTTGATGACGGCGCGCGCGCAGATCTCGCCGTCCCGAACAAAGCGCTGTTCGACATAGCTCGCGACCTCGTCGATGCCGACCATGCGGCTCTCAAGTTCGTAGCGCTCCCAGAGTTCGAGCGAGCGGCGGTAGGTGATCGTCGAGCTCACGATGACGGGGTAGTAGCCGCGCTTCGTGAGTTCGCGCCAGACGCCGGAGCGCACCATCAGGTCGACGCGGCCGAGATCCATGAGCGAGAGGTACACGCCGTTGTTCATGTGCTTCTGCACGTCAAGGTCGTTGGGCAGCACGCGAAACGGCACGCGGCTGACATCGGTGGGAGTCAGTCGGGGGCCGCGGCGCGCTTGCCACATGACGCGCCACAGGCGCAGCAGTTTGTTCACTCGCCCACGGTAGGCCGCTCAGCGCGCGCGGTGGTCTTCGATGGTGGCCTTCGCACCGAAGCGCGGCGCTTCGACGCCCGCCGAGGTGATGAGTCGCACAACGCGGTGCCGCTGGCCGAGGTAGGGCTCGAGCAACGCGAGCATGCCGGCGTCGTCGGTGCGGTCGCCCGTAAACCACGTGCCGATGACGTGCGGTAAGTGGGCATCGCCCACGCTTACGGTGTCGGGGTCGCCGTGCGAGCGCTGCAGAATCTCAGCGGCAGTCCACAGCCCGACACCCGGAATCGACCGCAGCGCCGCGATCGCCGCCGACCCACCCCGCCCGAGGGCGAGCGTGCGTTCGAGCGCCGGCGCCACCGCCGCCACTCGGCGAATCGTCGCCATGCGCTGCGGGCCCACTCCCGCGCGGTGCCAATCGTGGTCCGGGATGCTGCGCCACCCCACCCCGTCCGGCATCACGGTGAGCCCCTCGGGTGCGGGGCCCGGCGCCCGCTCGCCGTGCTGCCGCACGATTTGTCGCCACGCGCGCCGCGCCTCGACCCCGGTCACTTTTTGCTCGAGCACGGCAGGTACGGCTGCCTCCAGCACGAGGTGGGATCGAGTCAGCCGCAGCCCGCGCGTGCGCCGGCGCAGGCGTTGCACGGCAGCGGCCGCGGCGTCGTTCACCGCGCGGCGCTCGAGCAGGGCGTCGAGCGCCGACCAGTCATCACCATCGCCGAGCAACTCGGGCGCGTGCGCGGCACTCCACTCGGCGCCCGGTCCCCACGCCGAGACGAGCACCGCGCGCGCTGCGGTCGGCGAACCGTCGACAACGCGTAACCGCAGTGACGCGACACCCTCGGGTGTGCGCTGCGCGCGCCAGACCTCGCGCCACGCGTCCGGCCCCTCGACGGTGTGCTGCGTGGGGTCGCCGCGTCCGCGCTGCAGAAAGCCGAGGGTGGCGCGCAGGTCGAGGGGCTCGAGGGGCGCGTATTCGCGCTCCGCATCCGCCACCGCATCCACCACCCCACCAGCCACGCGCTCAGCGTAGAACGCCGCCCTGACGACATGGCGCACGACGCAGAACGGCGGGGAGGCCGCTCGCGATGAGCGTTCTCCCCGCCGTTATGACGAGTGCCGTATTACGGGCAGGTGTAGGTGACGCCGTCAACTTCCCAGACGCCCGAGCCGAGCTCGGCGCAGATCTGGCCGAGGCCACCGAAGAGCGCGGCGCCACCGGCGACGACGCTGATGATCACGATGATGCCGATGACGAGGCCGATGAAACCGATGATGACACCGGCGAGGGCGAAGCCGTTCTTCTGGCCGGCCTTCTTCGACTGGTTGAGGCCGACAAAGCCGACAATGATGCCGATCAGGTGCAAGCCGATGATCGACAGCACGAGGGCGACAACACCCGTCGTCTTGCCGGGGTTGACGGGAGCAACAGCTGCGGGGGTGGGGGCGTCGGTCATTCTGACTCCTGCGAGGTGGGGGGCCGGGATGGCCCCGTTCGGTCGAATCGTAGTACCCCTGGGTGTCTCAGGGGCAGAGGCAATCGAGGCGAATCACGAACTCGGCGGGACGAGACGCACCATGACAGAGCCCGGAGCACGGCGGCCGCGCAGTTTGCTCATGGCCTTGATGGCCGCATATTGCACGCCGTACTTTGCACTCAGCGCGGCCTCAAGGTGCGCGAGCGACTCGTCGTCGTCATGCACCGTCGCGTGCGCCTCGACGACGGCGGCGCCCTCCAGAGGCTTTCCGACGCGATCACAGGCCTGCAACGTCACCCGCGGAGTGTGCCGAATGCGCTTGATCTTTCCGGCCTCGGCGCCCGTGGTCACGACCAGGGAATCACCGTGCGGGGCAACCCATACCGGAGTCGCCACGGCGACACCGTTGCGGCGCGTCGTCGTGAGCAACACGTACTGCTCACCGGCGAGCGCCGCCAACGGGTCGGTCACGGCGTCAGGCTCAGAAGCCACGCATGCCCCACGGGCTGTGCATGTACTGCAGCAGGGCTGGGCCCACCGCGATGACCCAGGCAATGTAGACGAGCAGGCCCGCCGCGAGAATGACGCCGCCGACGATCACGGCCGCGCGCGCGGGACCATTGGTGACGCCCGCTTTCTTCGACCAGTTGTAGGCAATGACGCCGAGCACGAGGCCCACGAGCGGCAGAACGAACGAAAAGACGAGGCCCGTGATGCCGAGGCTCTGGCCCGGGTATTCGGGAGTGACGGCCGGGGCGGATGCCGGGGTCGGGGAGCTGGTCTTGTCAGCCATGATTCCTCCAGTGGTCAGCTGCGAAAAGCAGTGCTTCACGGTAGTGCCGGTCGCCATGCGCTCGCCGTGAATCGCGCGCGCGCCGGCTCGTTTCGCGCCCATCACCGCGAGCCGCCATGATGGAACCCATGCGTATTGGAATGCTCACCTCCGGTGGAGACGCCCCCGGGCTCAACGCCGTCATTCGCGGCGCCGTTCTCACCGGAACCACGGTTCACCGCCACGAGTTCGTCGGGTTCAAAGACGGCTGGAAGGGCCTCGTCGAGAACGACACGATTCCGCTCGGTCGACACGAGGTCAAGGGCATCTCGAAGCAGGGTGGCACCATTCTCGGCACGAGCCGCACCAACCCCTTTGAGGGTCGCGGCGGTGTCGACCGCATCAACGAGGTTTTCGCCGACAACAAACTCGACGCGCTCATCGCGATTGGGGGCGAGGGCACGCTTGCCGCGGCGAAGCGATTGACGGATGCGGGCATCCGTATCGTCGGAGTTCCGAAGACCGTCGACAACGACCTCGACGCCACCGACTACACCTTCGGTTTTGACACCGCGGTGGGCATCGCCACCGAGGCCATGGACCGCTTGCGCACCACGGGTGACGCGCACAACCGCTGCATGGTCGCTGAGGTCATGGGACGCCACGTCGGCTGGATCGCTCTGCACTCGGGCATGGCCGCGGGCGCTCACGCCATTCTCATTCCTGAGCAGCACACGAGCATGGAGCAGCTGTGCGCGTGGGTCACGAGCGCCTACGACCGCGGCCGCGCCCCGCTCGTCGTCGTGGCCGAGGGCTTCACGCTCGACGGTGACGACGAGCCGCTCAACGAGCGCGGCCTCGACGCCTTCGGGCGCCCGCGCCTCGGCGGCATCGGCGAACGTCTCGCCCCGCTCATCGAAGAGCGCACGGGAATCGAAACGCGCGCCACGACGCTCGGTCACATTCAGCGTGGTGGTACGCCCAGTGCCTTCGACCGCGTGCTCGCGACGCGACTGGGCATGGCGGCCATCTCGGCCGTGGCCGACCACCGCTGGGGCGAAATGGTCGCGCTTCGCGGTACCGAGATCGTGCGCGTGCCCTTCGAAGCCGCGCTGGGCAAACTCAAGACCGTTCCGCAAGAGCGCTACGACGAAGCCGCGCTGCTCTTCGGCTAGGCGGTCGCGCGGCCTAGGCTGACGACCATGACCCGCGGTTGGCAGATCACCCTGAGCGATGACGCGTCGCGGGCCGAGCTCATCGACCTCGACTCCACCACCCTCGCCCCTCCTGACCTTGGCTCCGACGTCGAGGTCGCCGTGTCGTGGTCGGGGCTCAACTACAAAGATGCGCTCGCCTTCGCGGGCAATCGTGGCGTCGTGCGCACCTCTCCGCTCGTGCCCGGCATTGACGTGGTCGGCACCGTAACGGCGTCAGAGAATGAGCGCTGGTCGGTCGGTGACCGCGTGCTGCTCAACGGCGCTGGGGCGGGCGAAACGCGCAACGGCGGGCTCGCCGAGCACGCGCTGCTCGATGGCAGCACCCTCGTGGCCACACCGTCGGTCTTCACGGATGCCCAGGCCGCCGGCATCGGAACCGCCGGCTTCACCGCCATGCTCGCCGTGCTCGCCCTCGAGCGCCACGGAGTGACCACGGGCGACGTGCTCGTGACCGGTGCCAGCGGTGGCCTCGGATCGTTCGCGATTACCCTGCTCACGCGCGCCGGATTCACCGTCACCGCAGCCACCGGCCGCCCCGAGAACGAGGCTCGGCTGCGCGCGCTTGGCGCCACAACGATCATCGACCGCAGCGAGCTCGACCGGCCGTCTCGTGCGCTCGAGTCGCAGCGCTGGGCGGGAGTGATCGACTCGGTTGGGGGCGCGGCGCTCGCGACGACGCTCGCGCAAGTGCAACCGTTTGGCGCGGCAGTGGCGTGCGGCAACGCAGCGTCGCCCGAACTTGCCACGACGGTCATGCCCTTCATCTTGCGCGGCGTCGCGCTGCTCGGCGTCAACTCGTCATTCACTCCCCTGCCGCTGCGCGAGCAGGCGTGGGAGCGGCTCGCGCGTGACCTCGACCCGGCCGTGGTCGACTCCGTGGCCGAGCCGATCGAGCTCGAGCTCGCCGCCGACCGTGCCGCCGAGCTGCTGGCGGGGCGTGTGGTCGGGCGACTGAGCGTTCGCGTCGGCGCGGGCGCAGCATCCACTCACCCCGAATCGACATCACCGGAGGCCTCATGACCGCGCTCACCCTCATCGGCCTCGTTCTTGCGGGCATGGCGGCAACGCTGCACGTGGCGTTCTTCGTGCTCGAGAGCATTTTGTTTCGCCTGCCCGTGGGCCGACGGGTCTTCGGCGTGCGCCCCGAAGCCGACTCGGCGCCGCTCAGGCTCTTTGCCGTGAACCAGGGGCTCTACAACCTCGGGCTCGCGATCGTCGTGTTCGTCGGCATCGTGCTCGTCGTGCTCGATGCGAGTTCGCCAATCGGCATCGCCGTCGTGGTCTCGGGATGCTCGGTCATGGCCCTCGCGGGCGCCGCGCTCGCGGCCACGGCTCCGCGCCGCACGCTGCCGATCGCGGCCGCGCAGGGGGTTCCCCCACTCATCGCGATCGTTGCTCTGCTGCTGGGCTAGGCCCTACGCAACCACGGGCGGCGCGCTGTCGTTCGGATTCATCGCATACTCAGCGAGCGCGCGCACGAGCGCGGGAGTTGATCGCTCATCGGCGATGCGGTGCACCGTCAAGCCTGCCGCCCGCGCGTCGAAGGCTGTGCGCGGACCAATGCAGATGATCACGGTGGTGGGCGGCAACGGTGCGAACTGCGTCGCGATTTGTCGCGCCACGCTGCCCGAGCTCACGATCAAGGCGTGGATCGAGCCGGAGGCGATGTCGGCCACGACGGCCTCCGGCGCACTCACGCCCACGGTGCGGTACGCCGTGACGAAGCGCGCCGCGATTCCACGCTCGGCCAAACCGCTCACGAGGGTGGGCTCGGCCAGTTCGCTTTGCGGCACGAGCACAGTGCCGTCGCCAGCGCTGCCGGGCCACTCGCGCACGAATCCGCGGGCTGAGTGGTCACTCGGCACGAAGTCGACGGGGTATCCGGCCAACTGCAAGGCCTGGGCCGTGGTCTCGCCGACCGCCGCAATGCGCGTGGCGGGGTCGAGCCGCACACCGTGCCCCACGAGCACATCGACGGTCGTGGCGCTCGTGACGACAAGCCAGCCGTAGTCGCCGCGGCGCAGAGCGTCGAGTTCGGCCGCCAGTTGCTCGGGGTGCTCGGTGGGCGCGAAGTTGATGAGCGGGGCGATGACCGGGGTCGCCCCGAGCGAGCGCAGTTGCGCCGCAACGCCGTCGCCCCACTTACCGCCGCGAGGAACCAGAACGCGCCACTCGCGCAGAGGCTTAATGACGGGCAGCACGCCCGTGGGCGTGCGCTCGATTGTTACGTCGTGCAGAAATACCATCGGCTCCATGATGACTCTGCCGAGGCGAGAGTCATAATCGGGAGGTTCGATTAGTCGTCGCTGACGACAGCCCACACGACGAGGCCAGCCACCACCACGGCCGCAGCCGTCGCGCCGATAATCCACGGCACCGGGTTATCGCGGTATGACTTCTGAACGCGGCCAGCGAGCTCGCCCGCTTGCTTCTTCACGTCGAGCTTCTCGTCGATGGCGTCGAGCGTCTGCTCGAGACGGGCGCGCGTGGCCGCAACCGTGTTGGCAACGGTGTCGCTCATGATGCTCCTCGCTTTCTGAGTCCGCGCACGACGCGAACATCTTCTTTGACACTCTCAATGGTCTCGGTGGGCACCGGCGGCACCCCGTGCTTCAACTGGCCAACACCGATCGCCGCAGCGAGGCCCGCCAAGAGCAGCAGTGCCCCGCCCACGACGAGCGCTGCCGCCCACGCGGGAAGCACGAGGGCGAGAGCGAGCACTCCGGCCGCGGTCAGCACGAGGGTGGCGAAGAATGCAAAGACGCCGGCGGTCACGAGAAAACCCGCGCCAATGCCCGCGGCCTTGAGCTTGCCCACGATCTCGGCCTTGAGCGACGCGATCTCGGCCTCAATGAGCTCACGAATGAGCCCCGGAATGTCCGAGATCAGCTGAAAGAGGCCTCGGCGCTGGCGCGTCGTGCTCGACGGTGTCTGGCTCATGACGAGGCGGCAGTGCCGCTCTTCGTCGCGGGCTTCTTGGCGGTGGTCGGCTTGGCGGGCGTGGGCTTCGTGCTCGACCCCCGACCGGTTACCTGGCCGACGAGGTTCTTGGCGCCGTCGGTGACAAACTCGGCAACCTCGGGGGCCTTCTCCTTGACGAAGTCTTCAACCTGGTCGACACGCTGCTGCACGCGCGGGTCGTTCCAGAAGCCCTTCACGGCTCCCTTGAGTTGTTCGTAGCGCTCGCGGCCGGCACGGGTGCCCAGCACGTAGCCAACGGCGAGGCCGGCGGCGAACAGGATCTTGCCTCTCATGACGCACTCCTCACGCTGCACGGCATCGATTGGTAGGCCGTGACAACACCCCCAGCGTAGCCCGCTTGAGTAGGTGGGTGCAGGGCGCTGCCACGACGCACGGCAGGCCCTAGGCTTCGACGGCCGTCGCGCCGATCGACTCGGCGACGGCTCGAGCGTGCGCAATGACCCGGCCGAGTTCGGGGCCGGCCACGTGCTCGCCGACCACCGCGATGCTGCGGTCGGTGGTCACCGCACCGGCGCGCATCCAGGTGGCGACCGCGGCGTCGAGCACTGCGCTGCTCGGGATGTCCGCTCCCAGCAACACGCCCGCATCGAGACGCGCCTGCTCAACCGTGGCGGGTTGCCCATACCGCAGCCGCACAATCTCGCGGCCGTCTGCGGCCTCGCGCACGTGGTTCCACTGTGCTGACAGGTGGGTGAGACTGCGCGCCGCAACGTCACTTCCGCGCGCCACGAGCACGCCCGCGTCGCGCGGTGCCCCCACGAGCAGGCCGGCGTCGAGCGCGAGAGTCACGACACACTCGAGCGCAGATTCCGCTCGACTCGTCTCTGCCGACGTCACGAGCTCGGGTGCCGCCACCACCACGACGCCGTGGCGAACCTCGGGCTCGGCCGTCTCGTCGGTGGCAGCGATCACGACGTGGTCAGGGTACGCCTCCGCAACCCGCACGCCGTAGTCAATCGGCACACCAAAGCGATTCAGATCGGCCAGCAGTGCGTCGACGAGGGTGCTCATCCCGCCCTCGAGCAAGCCCGTTGCGTCGTCGAGAACGGCGTCGTCGTCCACCTCGAGCCGCATGCGTGCGACCGCGCGGCCGAGCGAGTTTTCGCGCAGAAGGTTATGTACGAGTCCCGGCACGGCGGTCACGGGCACCTCGTCCGGGTGCGCTCCGCGCACGGCCTCGACGACCGGAGCGACGAGTCGCTCGAGCACGCCGTCGCCCATGCGCCGACGCACGAGCGCGCCCAGGGTGGGTGCCTTGGCGCCGACGGGGCCCGGCAGTAGGGCATCCATGAGCCCACGCCAGCTCGCTTGTCGGCCCACAATGCGAGCCACGTCGTCGGTCATCGTCGTCATCGGAATCCCGAGCACGCTCGGCACGGGCAGCGGCACGGTCTCGCCGGCGACGGTGTGCAACCATCGACGCTCAGCGAGGGGCGACTGCACGCGCGGGGTACGCCCCATGCGCTGCAGGTATCCGGTCACGACGCCGTCGTCGAGCGAGAACTGGGCGGCGCCCGCGTCGATCGTCATGCCATCGAGCACCTCGGCGCGCACCTGGCCGCCCGCTCGCGACGACGCCTCGAGCACCCGCACGCGGTAACCCTGCAGCACGAGCTCGCGCGCGACGACGAGCCCGGCCACGCCAGCACCCACCACGATGACATCGAGTGTTTCGTCAGCGGCAGGGCGTTCAGGCACGGTGTCAGCGTATTCGCGAGGCGGGGTTAGAGGGCGACGCGCTCAAGAATCACGAGCAGGGCAAGCCCATAGGCCTCGGGCGCCGACACGTTCTCGACCGTGTGCTCAGAGCCATCGAGTTCGATCGTGACGCGGTAGCCCTCGCCCGTGCGATCGAGTCGCCGAAAGGCCGTGCGCAAGAGGTCGCGCAACTGGTCTTCGCGCGGCAGCCACAGGGCATCGTCGACCTCGACCGAGTCAAGCGCCCACTCGGTGGTGCCATTGAAGCCCAGCGCGGTGCCCGTGGGGTACTCGTGCGCCTCAATCGTGAGCTCGCTGATCGTGAAGACATCGGCGTCGAACTCGTGGCGGTCGATCTGAAAGCGGTCACCCGAGGCGGGCTTCCAGCGCAGTCCCGCGTCGCGCAATTGTCGAGCGAGCCCGGTGCTGATCATGCGCACATGGTGCCACGAGCACCCGAGTATGCGGTGAGCGTGCGGCAGGCTCGGGATGCTCGGCGCGCGTTAGTGCACAAACTCGAGCAGATCGAGGCCAAACGCGCGCAGGGCATCCATGACGCGAAGCCGCCGCGGCAGGTCAGTGTCATCGAAGTGCACCGAGACGGCGTAGGCAACGCCCGCTCGCGGGCCGCGGAGAATTCCCGCCTCGCTGCGCACACCCACATCGGTGCCCGTCTTATTGACCATCCACGTGTTGTGCTCGACGCCCCGGTGCGACAGGGGGTCGCGGCCGAACGCGCTTGCGACCATCGAGAGGTCGGCGTTGAGCGAGAGCCAACTGAGCACGCGCTGGCTCGTCGTCGGGTCGATGATGTGGCCGTTGGCGAGGGCCTGAAAGAGCCACGCGAGCTCGGCGGTCGAGCCCACCGATAGCTGCGGGGCATCATCGGGCCCGCGAACGTCGCGCACGCGATCGAGCAGCGCCGTGCGCACGAGACCAAGCTTTTCGGTGCGCGACCGCACGGAGTCGAGCCCCACCTGTCGCAAGAGCACGTTGGTGGCGAGGTTGTCACTCGTCGCGCCCACGAGCGCCGCGAGGTCGGCGATCGGAAAGGCGGGAGCCTGCAGGTGCTGCCAAATGCCGCTGTCGGCCACGGCATCCTGAATCGATCGATCGGCGATGGCAAAGTCGCTCACACTGCGATCGGTGAGCCGCGCACTCACTTCGATGAGGAGCAAGATCTTGCCGATGCTCGCCGTCGGCAACACGATGCGCTCGTCGACAGCGAAGACGCTCTCGCCCGTCTCAAGGTCAACAACGGCAACCGAAACCCGCGCGCCCTCGTACGCCACGGCGCCGAGCGAGCGATAGGCCGAGCGAAAACTAGGCTCACGCACGTCTGAAAGGTGGCGCGCTCGTCTCGGGGTGCCCGCGCGGGCACCCCGATCACGAATGAGCGGGCCGTCTACCAAATGGTGACCCGCTCGTCGGGGGCGAGCCACAGGGCATCGTCGGGCGTCACCTCGAACGCGTCGTAGAACGCATCGATGTTGCGCACGATCTGGTTGCAGCGGAACTCGTTGGGCGAGTGCGGGTCAATCGACAGAAGTCGCAACGCTTCTTCGGGGCGAATCGCGATTTGCCACGCCTGCGCCCACGAGAGGAAGAAGCGTTGGGATGCCGTAAGCCCGTCGATCACGGGCGCCTCGGTGCCGTCGAGCGACAGCAGGTAGGCCTTCCACGCGATACCAAGGCCGCCAAGGTCACCGATGTTCTCGCCGATCGTGAGCGCACCGTTAACGTGGTGGCCAGGCGTCTCAGCCGGTTCGAGCGCGTCGTACTGCGCGATCAGCGAAGCGGTGCGCTCTTCGAACGCGGCACGGTCGGCCTCTGTCCACCAGTCGTGCAGTCGGCCGTCGCCGTCGAAGCGCGAGCCCTGGTCGTCAAACCCGTGCCCGATCTCGTGGCCGATGACCGCGCCGATGGCGCCGTAGTTGGCCGCAGCATCCCGACCCGCATCGAAGAACGGGAACTGGAGGATGGCCGCGGGGAACACGATCTCGTTGAAACCCGGGTTGTAGTAGGCGTTGACCGTCTGCGGGGTCATGAACCATTCATCGCGATCGATGGGTGAGCCGATCTTCTTGAGCTCGCGCGCGAACTCGAACTCACCCGCCGCTTGCACGTTGGCGAGCAGGTCGGTCGCATCGATCTCGAGGCTCGAGTAGTCACGCCAGCGCTCGGGGTAGCCGATCTTGGGGGTGAACTTCGCGAGCTTGTCGAGGGCGCGAGCGCGGGTTTCGGGGGTCATCCACTCGAGCGTCTCGATGCTCTCGCGGTAGGCCTCGATGAGGTTGGCGACGAGGTCGTCCATCGCCGCCTTGGCCTCGGGCTGGAAGTGGCGCTCGACGTAGACCGCGCCGACGGCCTCACCCATCGCGCGCTCGACAAAGCCGACGCCGCGCTTCCAGCGCGCGCGCAACTCGGGAGCACCCGTGAGCGTGCGGCCGTAGAAGGCGAAGTTCTCGTCGACGAACGCGCTCGAGAGGTAGGGCGCCATCGAGCGCACGACAGAGAGTCGCAGCCAGTCGCGCCACTCGTCGAGGTCGCGGCCCGTCAGCTCAGCAGCGAAGCCCGAGGTGAAGTCGGGCTGACGCAGCACCACTTCGGCGAGCGCCGTTGCCGGAATGCCGTACCCCTCGCGCCACAGGCCGAGGTCGACCCCGGCAGCACTCTCGGCCCAGTCGTTCCACGAGCGCAAGTTGTAGGTGGCTTGAGCGTCACGGTTGCGCACGTTGTCCCAGTGGTGAGCCGCGATCGCGGTCTCAAGGGCGACGACGCGCTCGGCGCGAGCGCCCGCCTCGTCGAGACCCGCGAGGGCGAACATGCGCTCAACGTGCGCGCGGTAGGCCACGCGCGTCTCGGCGTGGGCGTCGTCGCGGTAGTACGACTCATCAGGCAGGCCGATGCCGCCCTGCTCGACGAAGATCAGGTAGCGCTCGGGGTCTCCCGGGTCGTTGTCGACGAAAAGCTGGGCGAAGCCGGCGACGCCGCGGCGCTCGAGGCGGCCGAGCGTGCTCAGCAGGGCATCCACCGAATCAATCGCGTCGACCTCGGCGAGCAGGGGGGCCAGCGGTGCGGCACCGAGCGCCTCGACGCGGTCAACATCCATGAAGCTCGCGTAGAGATCGCCGACCTTCTTCTCGAGCGTGCCGGCCTCGGCGGCCTGCGCCTGCTCGATGATCTCGCGCACGGCCTGCTCGGCCTCTTCGGCCAAGATCATGAATGAGCCATAGCGCGCCTTGTCCGCAGGAATCGGCGTGCGGGCAACCCAGCGGCCATTCACGTGCCGGTACAGGTCGTCGTTCGGGCGAATGTCGGGGTCGAGTTCTGCGCGGTCGATGCCGCTCGCAAGCACGTCAGTCACGCGGGAGAGCCTAACCGCCCGGCCTGATCAGGGCATCACTGCCGTTCAGCCGTCGCTGTCGTGCGGGGCGGATGCCCGCCGCGAGCCCGCCACCGCCCCCACCAGTACGACCAACGTGAGCGCCGCCAGCGCCCCGGTCGCTGCCGCGACCCCCCACAGCGCTCCGCCCACGCCCGCAAGTGGATACGCCACCGCGTACCACGCGTGCGATGTCGAGAAGCGCGCGGCGAACACAGCCGGGCGATCCGCGGTCGCAACGTCTCGGCGAATGAGGCGCGCGCTCGGCGTGCTGACGGCCGACGACGCGGCGCCCAGCAGCATCCACAGCACGCCCAGAGCGATGAGGCCCAAGCCTCGGCCCGACTCGATGAGCGCGACCACCGTCAAGATGACGACGATGGCGACCGCGCCGCTCGTCATGACGGCTCGATCGGTCACGCGCCGCAGCAGTGCCGGAAGCACAAGAGCAACCGCAATCGAGCCGACGCCAAAGAGCGCGAGAGCGATTCCGAGAGGCGTTGCTACCTCATCGACGCCGCCGTCGAATCGCAAGGCAATGACCACGGTATTGACGAGCACGGTCGCGTACACAGCGGCGACCGCCGCGTCGAGCAGGGCCAAGAAGCGGGTCGACTCGATCGAGCCGATGAGCCGCACTCCGCGCACGAGCCGCGTGGTGAAGGGTTCACCCGTCACGGGGGTGCGCAACGCAAGGCGCGAGAGCAGCACGGCACCGAGCGATGCGGCGAAGCCCACGGCCGTGATCGCGAAGAGCCACGAGGTCGGCAGCAGGGTCACGAGCGCCGCCGCGAGCAATGGGCTCACGAGCGACTCGAGGTCGTACGCGAGCCGCGAGAGTGACTGCGCCGCCGTGAAGTCATTCTCGTCGGGCAGCACTTCAGGAATGGCCGCCTGAAAGGTCGGGGTGAACACGGCCGAGGCGGTCTGCAACAGCACGATCGCCGCGTACAGCTGCCAGGCCTCGGTCACGAACACGAGGGAGAGCGCCACGACGATGCGAACGGCATCGGCCCCAACCAAGATGGCGCGGCTCGAGCGCCCCGCGAGCAACGCGGTGGCGATCGGCGAGATGACGACGTAGGTGGCAATGCGAATCGTGAGCGCGATGCTCAGCACGACCCCCGCATCGTCGCCCGCAATGCGTGCGGCGAGCAAGGCAATGGCGACGGTGAGAATGCCCGTGCCGAGCAATGAGGCCACTTGCGACGCAAAGAGCGCCGCGAACCGACGATCACGCAGCACGGAAACCACGAGCGGCTACAGCCAGTCGCGTCGCTTGAACACGACGTAGAGCCCGACGCCGAGCAGCACCATGAGACCGATCGCGAAGGGGTACCCCCACACCCACTGCAGCTCGGGCATGTAGCGAAAGTTCATTCCGTAGACGGTGCCCACGAGCGTGGGAGCAAACAGGATGGCCGCCCACGAGGTGATGCGCTTGATCTGTTCGTTCTGCTCAACGCTGACTTGCGTCATGCGTCGCGTAATGAGTGTCGACTGCACCTGCAGGGCCTTGTCGAGCAGGGTGCGAAACGCGTCGGCGCGGTCGCCCGCGCGCGAGACGTGATCGAGCACGTCACCCAGCAAGTGCGTGAGATCACTATCGACACCGTAGGTGGGCCCTCCACGCTGCAACGCACCGACAATGCCGATGAGCGGCTGCACGGCACGCTGAAACCCGATCACCTCGCTCGAGAGGTCATAAATGCGACGGGTGAGCACTTCGTGTTCGGCGTCGCCGAAGAGCTCGTCTTCGATCTCGTCGATGTCATTCTCAAGCCCCGCGATGACGGGCTCGTACTCATCGACGACTTCGTCGAGCACGGCGTAAAGAATCGCCTCGGGGCCCTTCGCCAGCAGCTCGGGGTCGGCCTCGAGGCGGTCGCGCACGTGGGCGAGGTCGGGTGACTCGGCGTGACGCACGGTAATGACGAACTGCGGCCCGACGAAGACGTGCAACTCACCAAACTCGACCGTCTCGGTCTCGTCGATATAGCGCGCGGTGCGCAGGGCGAGAAAGAGAGTGTTGCCATAGCGCTCGAGCTTTGAGCGCTGGTGGCCCTTGAGAGCATCGTCAACGGCGAGGTGGTGCAGGCCAAACTCGGTCGCCACCGAATGGAGCTCGTCGCGCGTCGGACGGTACAGACCGATCCACGCGATGCCGCCCGTTTCGCGGGTGACGTCGTAGGTTTCGTCGAGCCCCACGACTCCGGGGCGCCGAAGCCCCTCAACGTAGACAGCGCTATCGACGACGGCCACGGGGGGCTCTCTCGATCGACACAGTCATGGCCGCTCCTTGCGTTGATGCCACGGTCAGCGCAACTGGCCGAACGCTTCGGCCTTCTTGATGGGGCCCGCGATGAGAATGGTATCTCCCGCCTCGATCACGGTGTCGGCATCCGCATTGCACCACTCTGTCGAGCCGCGCTGCACGGCCATGACCGTCACGCCATACTCCTGCCGCAAGTCAGTGTCGCCGAGGCGGATGTCTTGAACAATGCGGTTGGGGGGCATCTTGACGATCGCGTAGTCGTCGTCGACCTCGATGTAGTCGAGTGCCGCACCGCGTACGAGGTGCGCCACGCGACGGCCCATTTCGTGCTCGGGGTAGATGACGTGCTTGACGCCCAGTTGCGACAGGATCTGCCCGTGGGCGTCGCTCACTGCCTTGGTCCACAGGTGCGGAATCTCCATGCGCAGCAAGATCGACGTGGTCAGGATGCTCGACTGAACATCAGACCCGATGGCCACGATCACGCGGTCAAACTCGTGCACCGCGAGCTGCCGCAGCACCTCTTCATTGGTCGTGTCAGCGCGCACCACCTGGGTGAGTTGCCCGTTGAGCGACTGCACAATGTCCTCGTCGGCATCGATGCCGAGCACCTCAGTGCCCGTCTCCATGAGCTCGAGGGCGATCGCTCGACCAAACCGGCCGAGGCCGATGACCGCAACCGCGTCGGCTTCGGCGATGCGCGTGGCGCGGTCGCGGCTAAAGAAGCGTTGATTACCCAATGACGGGCCTTTCTTTCGGAAGCTCGTAGAGCACCTTACGTTGGCGCAGCACCAGGGCGGTGCCGAGCGTCAGGGGGCCGAGTCGGCCCAGGAACATGAGAATCATCAGAATGATCTGCCCGGCCGGGGGCAGGCTCGCGGTGATCCCTGTGCTGAGGCCCACGGTCGCGAAGGCCGAGATCACCTCGAAGAGCAACACATCGAGATCGAGGTGCGTCATCATCAACAGCGCGATCGTGGCGCTCATGACGGCGGCCATCGAGAGCAGCGTGATCGTGATGGCCTCGCGGTGCACGGCACGCGACAGTCGCTTGCCGAAGATGTTGACGGCGCCCTCACCGCGCAGCTCGGTGATGATGATGAAGAGCAGAACCGCGAACGTCGTGACCTTGATGCCGCCGGCCGTGCCGGCGGGCCCGCCGCCGATGAACATCAGAACATCGATGCCCAACAGCGTCTCGGGTTCGAGTTGCCCGATGTCAACCGAATTGAAGCCAGCCGTGCGGGCCTGCACCGAGTGGAAGAACGAGACGAGCACGCGATCGATCGGCGTCATCTCGCCGATCGTTGCGCCGTTGTTCCACTCGAAGAGGGCAATCATCACGGTGCCGAGCACGAGCAGCAGAGCGGTCATCGCGAGCACGAGGTTGGTGTTCATCGTCCAGTGCAACGGGCGACGAAGTTCGCGCCGCAACTGCAGCAACACCGGAAAACCGAGGCCCCCGAGAATCGTGGCAATGCACATCGGCAACACGATGATCGGATCGGTGGCGAAGCCGATCATGTTGTCGCTGAACGGGGCAAAGCCCGCGTTGTTGAACGAGGAGATGGCGAGAAACACGCCGCGGCCAAACGCGGTGGGTAGCTCGACGCCATACGAGAGCCAGAACTGCAGCGTGAGAATCATCGCGACGATCGCTTCGATCACGAGCGAGGTCAGCAAGATGCCTCGAGCGAGTCTCGACGCATCGCCCGAGGTCACGCCCCGGTTCTCGGTGCCCGCGATCATGCGCCCGCGCAGTGAGATCTTGCGCAGCAACGCGAGGCCGATGAGCGAGGCCACGAGCATGATGCCGAGGCCGCCGATCTGAATGAAGGCGACGATGACGGCGTGCCCGAAGGGCGACCACACGGTTGCGGTGTCGACGACGATGTGTCCTGTCACGCAGACGGCTGACACCGCCGTGAAGGCCGCCTCGAGAAAGGTCACCTCGACGCCCGGTGCGTGCGCGATGGGCAGCGACAGCAAGAGAGTGCACACGACGATAGCCGCGAAGAAGGCGATGACGACCGCTTGCGGCGGGCTCAACCGGAACTGTTTCTGCGAGCGTCTCTGGGGCGCCCTCGTAAGAGGCACCAGCAGACTCTAGTCTTTTGCGCGCTGTACGCAAGTTGTCGGCGCGTGTCATCGCGACCCGGTCGACGTTCGCACTCGCGTTGCTCCGGGGCGACGTCGGGGCGGCTGTTAGCGTGGGGCAACTCGTCGTGCGGCCCAGACGCCTGCGAGCATCCCGTCTCGAAAGGCCGTCGTGACCACTTCCCCCGGCACTCGCCCGTCGCTGTCGGCGTGGCGCATCGCCGTCTTCGTGGTCTTCGCGATCAACGGTCTGGCCATGGCGACCTGGTTCGCACGCACGCCCGCGGTGCGGGATGCCCTCGACGTGCGCACCGACGAGTTCGGGTTCCTCATTATGGGAATGGCCGGCGGTTCGATCATCGGCCTCTTGGCGTCATCGCACATCATCGCTCGCATCGGTTCGCGAATGACGATTCTTGTTGCGCTGCTCTCAAGCCTCGTTGCGCTGGCCGTCATGGGCCTTGGGGCCGAAACCCTGCAGAACTTCGGGGTCACCTTTGTGGCGCTCGCCTTCTTCGGGGCGGCCAACGGCATCACCGACGTCGCCCAGAATGTCGAAGGGGCCGGGGTCGAGCAAGCGCAGGGGCGCAGCATCATGCCGTGGTTCCACGCCTCGTGGAGCATCGGCACGATCACGGGGGCGGGCATTTCCGCCGGCGCCAGCGCGCTCGGTATTGGCGTCGATGTGCACGCGACGGTCATGGCAATCGTGCTCGGCGTCGCAACGCTCATTGTCGTGCGCTACCTGCCGAAGAACCGCGCGCTTCCCGGACTCGACGATGATGGCGACGGGCCGGGACAGTCGACCTTCGGCGAGCGCATGGGCATTTGGCGCGAGCCGCGCACCCTCTTGATCGGGCTCATCGTTCTCGGCATGGCCTTTGCCGAGGGCTCCGCGAACGACTGGCTCGCTCTCGCGATCGTCGACGACCGCGGGGCCGACGAAGCCACTGGCGCTCTGTCATTCACGCTCTTCGCGATCGCGATGACAGTCGGCCGCATCGGCGGCGTGTGGGTACTCGACCGCTTCGGTCGCGTGCCCGTGCTGCGGGCGTCGGCGGTGCTCGCCATGGCCGGTCTCGCCTTGCTCATCACGGTCGACTCTCCCGTGGCGGCGGCAATCGGCATTATCGCCTGGGGCCTCGGGGCCTCGCTTGGATTCCCCGTGGGCATGTCGGCCGCCGCTGACGACCCGGCGAAAGCCGCGGCACGCGTGTCGGCCGTGGCCACGGTCGGCTACTTCGCCTTCCTCGTCGGGCCACCCCTCATCGGGTTCCTCGGCGAGGCCGTGGGCTTGTTGACCTCGTTCTGGGTCGTGCTCGTGCTCATCGGGGTTGCCTTCTTCGCGACGCCCGCAGCGCGCGAGACGGGCGCTGCCGCAAACGCCTCCGCTCGGGATGCTCGCCCCTAGGCTCGGCCCATGACCAGCCCCGCCTCCGCACGCCCCGCTCTCCCGCTCGACCTCGACCTGACAGGTCGCGCGGCTCTCGTCACCGGGTGCGGATCGGCCACGGGCATCGGCTTCGCCACCGCTCGCGCACTCGCCGAGCGCGGAGCTCGCGTCGTCATGACCGCCACGACCTCGCGCATCGACGAGCGCGTGGCCGAGTTGCAGTCACTGGGGTTCGAGGCGCACGGGGTGGTCGCGCGGCTCGAGACTGAGCAAGGCGCGGCGCAGGCCGTGGCGGATGCGGTCGAAGCGGTGGGCGTGCTGAGCATCCTCGTCAACAACGCCGGCATGGTCGCGACGGGCGAAGAGTTTCCGCGCGGTGACATTGAGATGAGCGTGGATGAGTGGCGCAGTGCCGTCGACGTCAACCTCACGAGCGTTTTCCTGGTGACGCGGGCCGTGGTCGCCGGAATGCGGGCGCAGGGCTGGGGGCGCGTCATCACTGTCGCCTCGACGACCGGAGCCGTGCAGGCCGCGCGCGACGACCTCGGCTACGCCACCGCGAAGGCCGGAGTGCTGGGCTTCACGCGCGGCCTCGCGATTGACGAGGCTCGCGCAGGCATCACGGTCAACGCGGTCGCCCCGGGCTGGATCGCGACCGGGTCACAACTGCCGCAAGAGGCAGAAGAGGGCGAGCTCGTGCCGCTCGGCCGCAGTGGCCGACCCGACGAGATCGCGAGCGCGATCGCGTGGCTCGCTTCGCCGGGTGCGAGCTACATCACCGGCCAGTTGCTCGTCGTCGACGGTGGCAACGCGACGGCGGAGGAGCGCCGCCCCGGCCTCTGGGCCTAGTCCTCGGCCGCTTGCCCGTTGGCCAATTGGGGATGAGCTCGCGCAGCGGCGAGTAATTCGGTGATGAGCGCAGCCTTGCCCTCGAGATACGCATCCCGATCAGTGTCTAACAGGGGCGCGAGTTCGAGCTTGAGTTCTCCGTATCGGGCCGCATCGATTGGATGCTCGCGCAGCCGGTTCCTGAGGTCCACGTGATCTCGATGAGGCAGACTGCCCTCGACGACGAGGTAGAGGTGGTGGGGCGGCAGCCCCCGAAGGGCGTCGAACGCCTCCCGCCCATCGATCCCCTGGTTGCCTCGGTGCCGCCACCCAGCGATGGCCAGCGCATCGATCGCCGGCGCCACTTCTCGCTTCGTCTGCACCACAACATCCACGTCGATGATCGGCTTGGCGACCAATCCCGGTACCGCCGTACTGCCGACGTGCTCGACGACGAGCCCCGGCGGAATCGCTGCCCGAATCTGTTCGAACCACTCGGCCCACCGCTCGTCGTACTCAACGACACCACCCATCCCTCGACCATAGACTCGCGGGATGCGCCTCGTCATTGCCCGTTGCTCCGTCGACTACGCGGGCCGGCTCAGTGCGCACCTTCCGCTCGCGACGCGCTTGCTCATCCACAAGAGCGACGGCAGCCTGCTCGTGCACGCTGACGCGCTCAGCTACAAGCCGCTCAACTGGATGAGCCCGCCGTGCACGCTCGTCATCGACGAGCCCGACGACGACCAGCGCGAGGCCGGTGTGCTCGAGCTGTGGCGGGTCACCCACGCGAAGACCGCCGACTTGCTGGTCGTGAGCATCCACGAGGTGCTGCACGACTCGGCGCACGAGCTTGGGGTTGACCCCGGCCTGCAGAAAGACGGCGTCGAAGCGCACCTCCAGAAGCTGCTCGCCGAGCACATCGAGCTGTTGGGCGAGGGCTTCTCGCTCGTGCGCCGCGAGTACATGACGGCGATCGGGCCGGTTGACATTCTGGCGCGCGACGCGCGCGGAGCATCCGTCGCCGTCGAGATCAAACGCCGGGGCGGCATCGACGGCGTCGAGCAATTGACGCGCTACCTCGAGCTCATGAATCGCGACCCACTGCTTGCTCCTGTGGCGGGGGTCTTCGCGGCGCAAGAGATCACGCCGCAGGCGAAGACACTCGCCGAAGACCGCGGAATTCGCTGCCTGCTGCTCGACTACGACGCGATGCGCGGGCTCGACGACGGCGTGCCCCGGCTGTTCTAGAGGCTCGGCCTGCGAAGCGCGCCCCCTGTTTTGGGGTGCGTCGATTCGCACTGAATTGCCTGATGAGGGTTATGTGCGCTCAGGTTTAGTGGGTACCCTTCAGGTCTGCCATACCCAATGGGAGCCCGACCCACCATGCAGACCACCTACCCGAATCTTCGTCGTGCCGTCATGTCGGCGGCCCTCGTCAGCGCTAGCGCCCTGGCGCTCGTCGGCGTGCCTTCGGCCCCGTCGAGCGCTGTACAGACCCCCGCCGCATGCGCAAACGTCGCCCTTATCAACGGGTCTTTCGAGACGCCCACGCTGGCTGCCAACACCTGGACCAACTTTGACGAGTCCGTGGTTCCGGGGTGGGAGACCAGCGCGACCGACAACCGACTTGAGTTTTGGCGCGCTCCGTTCCAGGGAGTGCCCGTGCCGGCCGGTTCGCAATTCGCTGAAATCAACGCGAACCAGCGCTCGAAACTCTTCCAAGACTTTGCAACAACCCCCGGCGAAACGATTCGCTGGCAACTGCAGCACCGTGGCCGCACCGGTGTCGACGTCGCAGAGGTTCGCATCGGCGACGCCGCGTCCCCCGCGCTCGCCCTGCAGTCGACGCTGTCGACCGGCCTGACGTGGACGACCTATTCCGGTCTCTACACAGTGCCTGCGGGCCAGACCACCACGCGTCTCTCGCTTGACTCCATTAGTAGCGCCAACGGCAACCCGACCTACGGCAACTTTGTCGACGCCATCTCGGTCACCTCAGGCGCGTGTGTCGTGACGACGAAGAGCGTCACCTTCCCGTCGGGCGGCTCGACCGTGCGCCTCGGCGACACGGTGCAGTACTCCATCGTTGCCACCAACCAGGGCGCGAGCCCGGCAACCCTGAGCTCGCTCGTCGATGTGCTTCCGGCCGGGGTATCCCTCGTGCCCGGCTCGATCACCGTCACCAACGGCGCGGTGACGACCGCATTGAGCAACGCCGTCGGCGATGACGCGGGCGAGTTCGACGGCGGAACAAACGCCGTTCGCGTGCGCGTTGGCGCCGGAGCGACGAGCTCGGCGGGTGGGTCGCTCGCGGTCGGAGCATCCGCCACCGTGGCCTTCAGCGTGGTCGTTAACTCGATCACCGCACTGCCCTCGATCAACAACACCGCCACCGTGTCGTTCACCGACTCGCTCTCGAGCCTCGCGAAGACCTCGACCTCGAACACGACGTCGACGACCATCACTCCGGATGCTCCGGCCCTGTCAATCGTGACCACGGGCTCGGTGGCTCCGGTCGAGAACCAGACCGCCGCCAACGTGGGTGACGACATCACCTGGAGCTACGTCGTGACCAATACCGGTGACGTGCCCGTGACGGGTGTCACCGTGAACGACCCCGAGGGCGGAACGGTCACGTGTGTGCCCACCACCCTCGCGGTCGGCGAAAACGCAACCTGCACCGGCACGGCCACGCACACCGTCGTGCTCTCCGACCTCGGCGTCGGCTCTGTCTCGAACGGCGCCACCGCGAGCGGCACTCCGCCGTTCGGTGCCTCGGCGATCACTTCGGCCGAATCGATTGCGACGATCACCACGGTCGCCGTTATGCCGGGCCTCTCTGTCGTGACATCGGGCACCGTCACCCCTGCCGACAACCAATCCGCAGCCGACGTGAGCAACACCATTGCGTGGAGCTACGAGGTCACCAACACCGGCAACGTGCCTCTGACCGACGTGACCATCAACGACCCCGAGGGCGGCACGATCACGTGTGTGCCGACGACACTCGAGGTCGGCGAGAGCGGCACGTGCACCGGCGACGCGACCCACATCGTCACGTACGGTGACGTGGCCACCGGAAGCGTGTCGAATGGCGCAACCGCAACCGCGACGCCTCCCTTCGGCGGAGCGCCCGTCACCGCGACTGAATCGGTCGCGACGATCGCAACGGTTGCCCTTGCCCCGGCGATCAGTGTCATTGTCGACCACCACAACCTCACGGTGCCCGGCACGACCGATCCCGCTCAAGCCGGCGACCAGATTCGAGCTCGCTTCGTCGTCACCAACACCGGCAACTCGCGACTCACGGGCGTGCACATCGTCGACCCCGTCTTCGGTTCGGTCACGTGTGTCGATAACGCGCTCGAACCGGGCGACTCGACCGTGTGCGAAGCCGATGCGCTCTATACGGTGACCGCCCACGACGCGACGACGGGGATCATCTCGCGCACCATCACGGCAGCCGGCCTCGCTGACGTCGGCGTCGCGAGCACCTCGGTGTCTGACGAGCAGCTGGTCGACCTCGATGTGGCGTTCGACCTGCCGACACTGCCGCTGCCGGGCGACTTCGACCTCGCGGCGACGGGTGCGAACATCGTTGCCCCCGCCTCGCTCGCATTCGCTCTTCTGGCGCTGGGCCTCGGCGCGGTCACGGTTGCGCACATTCGCCGCACGCGCTCGGCGTCGCGCGCACGCTAGACCACTGTCACCGCCCGCTGCTCAGCAGGCTCCGACCGTCACGCCCTACGCTCACACCGTGCACCCTTACACCGCGATCTTGCTCGACCTCGATGGCACGGTGACCGATTCGGCGCCCGGCATTACCGACACGCTCGCGTACACCTTTGAGGCTCTCGGGCGGCCCGTTCCGCCGCACGACGAGCTGCTGAAGTATGTCGGCCCGCCGATCCTCGACTCGTTTCGCGACCGTGCCGGCATGACCCTGGCCGAGCGCGAACGTGCCCTCGAGGTCTATCGGGAGCGCTACCTCGACCGTGGGGCTTACGACGCCACCCTCTACCCGGGAATGGGAGAGTTGGTGCGCGATATCGCTGCGGCGGGCATCCCGCTCAGCCTCGCGACCTCGAAGCCCGAACTGCCCGCCACGCTCATGCTCGAGCACTTCACGATCGCCCAGCACTTCGACATCATCACGGGCGCTTCGGCCGACGAAGTGCGCAGCGCGAAGGCCGATGTGGTTGCCGAAGCTCTCGTGCGATTGCGGGCGATGGATGCTGACCTCACGCGCCCCGTCATGATCGGTGACCGCGTTCACGACGTTGAAGGTGCCGCGGCCCACGGTATTCCGACCATCGCCGTGTCGTGGGGTTACGGCGAACCCGCGGAGTTTGCGCACGCTCGAGCCGTCGCCCACGATGTGCACGAGTTGCGCGCCCTGCTCGGCGTGTAGGCCCACCGCGCAGCGGGAGTATCGTCAGTCTGCTACCTCGTTCACCGCCGAACAGCCCCAGGAGGACCCTCGTGCCTGCCACGATCGCCGAGTTCGAACCGTCGTTGCGCGCCCTGCGTCAGGGCGCCGAACGATGGGTGCGCATGTCGATCAGTGAGCGTCGCGCACTGTTGGGTGCCGTGCGCGCGTCAACTCTCGCGGCAGCGCCCGCGTGGGTGGAGGCCGCGTGCGCTTACAAGGGCATTGACCCCCGCAGCCCGGCGGCGGGCGAAGAGTGGTCGAGCGGACCCTACTCGGTCATTACGGCCACCAGTGCGATCGAGAAGACCCTCAAGCTTGTCGAGAAGGGCCGCTCGCCCATCGACGAGGTCGAGCTCGGCACCGCGCCCGGCGGCCGCACGACGCTCAAGATTTTTCCGTACCTGCCGAAAGACATCGTGCTGCAGGGCTACGAAGCGCGGCTGTGGTTGCGACCGGGCGTCACGCTCGACGAGGCACGGCGGGGCGTGGCTCGCGCCCTGCGCGACCCGAATCGCGCGCCCCGCGTAACCCTCGTGCTCGGCGCCGGCAACATCACGGGTATTCCTGCGCTCGACGTGCTGACGGTGCTCTATGGCGAGGCCTCGGCCGTCATGGTCAAGTTCAACCCGGTCAACGCGTCGCTGGCCGAAGCCATGAAGCAGGCGTTCGCTCCCCTGGTCGAGCTCGGCGTCGTGAGCTTTGTCGAGGGCGGGCCCGAAGTGGGCGCTGCCCTGATTCACCACGAATCGATTGACGCCGTGCACATGACGGGCAGCCGGCACACGCACGACGCCATCGTGTGGGGAACCGATGTCGACGCCGAGAAGCGTCGAAAAGCGGGCACTCCGCTTCTGAGCAAACCCCTCACGAGCGAACTCGGAGGCGTCGGCCCGGCGATCGTCGTGCCCGAAGACGGCTGGACGAGCGAGAACGTCACCGATGTCGCTCGCAACATCGCCACCCAGCGCTTGCACAACAGCGGCTTCAATTGCGTCGCGACGCAGATCGTCGTGATCCCTGCCGCATGGCAACGCGCCGATGAGTTCGTCGAGGCGCTGCGCCAGCACCTCATCGCCGCGCCTGAGCGCCCCGCGTACTACCCGGGCGCATCCAGTCGCCAACTGGCCGTCGTGACGATGCACCCCGACGCGGCTGTGCTCGGGGGCGACCCCAACGCGCCGCGCACCCTCGTTGATCACCTCGATTCTGAGAAGGCCGACGAACATCTGTTTACGGTCGAAGCGTTCGGCCCGACTCTCGGCATCGTGCGGCTGCCCGGCACGCGCGAACCCGGTGGCTATCTGGATGCTGCGGTCGCGTTCGTGAACGAGCGCCTGGCCGGCACGCTCAGCGCGGGCATCCACATCCACCCCCGCACGCGTGACGCGCTCGGCGACCACTTCGACCACGCCGTTGCTGAGCTGCGCTACGGCACTGTCGGGGTCAACGCGTGGACAGGCACGATCTTCGGCATGCCCGGCGGCAGTTGGGGAGCTTTTCCGGGTCACACGCTCGCCGAGATCGGCAGTGGCATTGGCATTGTGCACAACGCCCTGCTGCTCGACCCCGCGCACGTCGAGCGCACGGTGGGCTCGGGAGTCTGGAAGCCCTCGCCGACTCCGCTCTGGTACATCGACAACACCACCGCGCACGTGACCGCCCGGCGACTCACGCGCTTTGCGGGCATCGACTCCTGGGTCATCGCGGCGCCGATCGGTGCCGCCGCCATCGCGAGTTACCAGAAGGGCTGATCATGAGCGGCGCCGTCGAACACAACGATGTGGTCGTGGTCGGGTCGGGCTTCGGTGGCTCGGTTGCGGCCCTGCGACTCGTCGAGAAGGGTTACTCGGTCACGGTGCTCGAAGCGGGTCGCCGCTTTGCCGATGACGAGTTCGCCACAACCTCGTGGAGCCTGAAAAAGTTCTTCTGGGCGCCCGCACTCGGGCTGCTCGGCATTCAGCGCATCCACCTGCTCAATGACGTCATGATTCTCGCCGGGGCAGGCGTGGGCGGCGGCTCGCTCGTCTACGCCAACACCCTCTACCGACCGGCGACCGACGCGTTCTTCACCGACCGCCAGTGGGCGCACATCACCGACTGGAAGTCGGAGCTCGACGCTTACTACGACCAGGCATCGCGCATGCTCGGGGTCACGCTCAACCCCACGATCACTCCCGCCGACGAGATCATGCAAAAGGTCGCGGCCGACATGGGCGTGCCCGAGAGTTTTCACCTCACGCCCGTGGGCGTCTACTTCGGCGAGGGCGCGGGCGTCGAAGCTCCCGACCCGTACTTTGGCGGTGCTGGCCCCGCCCGCCGCGGGTGCATCGAGTGCGGCGAGTGCATGACCGGGTGCCGACACAACGCCAAGAACACACTCGTGAAGAACTATTTGCACCTCGCTGAATCAGCGGGGGCCGTGGTGCAACCGCTCACGACCGTGACGCGCGTGGCTCCGCGCGCGGGCGGCGGCTACACGATCACGACCCGCCGCACCGGAAAGGGTCGCCGCAGCGAGCGAACCATGACGGCTGACCAGGTGGTGTTCGCCGCGGGCGCGTGGGGCACCCAGCAGTTGCTGCACCGCATGAAGGCCGAAGGGCACTTGCCGGGCATCTCTGAGCGGCTCGGAGAGCTGACCCGCACCAACTCTGAAGCGCTCGGCGGAGCATCCACCGCAATCCGACACTCGACAGGGGTCGACTTCACGCGCGGAGTCGCGATCAGTTCGTCGATTCACCCCGACGACCACACGCATGTCGAGCCCTGCCGCTATGGCCACGGGTCCAACGCGCTCGCGCTGCTGGCAACGATCGCTGTGCCGGGAGGTCGACGCACTCCGCGCTGGCTGCTCTGGATCGGTCAGATGCTGCGCCACCCCGGCCGTGTCTTCTCGATGATCTTCGGCATTGGCAGCTGGAGCCGCCGCTCGATCGTGGGCCTCGTCATGCAAAACCGCGACAACTCCCTGACCGTGCGTGCGGGCCGCGGGCCATTCGGCGGATTCCGGTTGCGCTCAGGCCAGGGTCACGGCGAGCCGAACCCCACCTACATTCCGCAGGCCAATGAGACCTACGAGCTCATGGCGAAGCACATGAACGGCTACGCCCAGTCGGGCATCAGCGAAGTGTTCGACGTGCCGATGACGGCGCACTTTCTCGGCGGCTGCGCCATCGGCGACTCGGCCGACACGGGCGTCGTCGACGCCTATCACCGCCTCTTCGGTCACGAGGGCCTGCACGTCGTCGACGGCGCGGCCATCTCGGCCAACCTCGGCGTGAACCCCTCGCTCACGATCACCGCACAAGCCGAGCGGGCCTTCGCGCTCTGGCCGAATCGCGGAGAGACGGATGCTCGCCCCGCACTCGGCACCCGCTACCAGCCCGTGCCGCCGGTCACCCCGACGTCACCCGTCGTGCCAGCAGGCGCGATGGGCGAGTTGCGCCTGCCGGTGTCGCTGGGCCTGCCCCGGGTGCGCGCTGGCGCACCGGACTGACGTCGCTACCGCGCCTGCGGTCGAAACCCGCGCAACCGCAGTGAGTTCGTCACGACGAACACACTCGAGAACGCCATCGCGAGCCCCGCGAGCAGCGGATTGAGCAATCCCATCATCGCGATCGGAATCGCGGCGACGTTGTAGCCGAAGGCCCAGAACAGGTTGCCGATGATCGTGCGCAGTGTGCGGCGCGCGAGCCGGATCGCGTCGACGACCACGAGTAGGTCGCCGCTCACGACGGTGAGGTCACTCGCTGCCATGGCCGCATCGGTGCCGCCGCCCATCGCGATGCCGAGGTCGGCCGCGGCGAGCGCCGCAGCGTCGTTCACGCCGTCGCCGACCATCGCGACGACGTGACCATCAGCCTGCAGCTGGCGAATCACTTCGAGCTTGCCGGCGGGCGTGACGCCCGCGCGTACGTCGTCGATGCCCAGCGCCGCCCCGACTGCTTCGGCCGCGCCCTCGTTGTCGCCCGTGAGCAACACCGGGTCGAGGCCCAGCGCTCGCAGTCGCTCGATCGCAAGGGCCGACGTCGGCTTGAGCGTGTCGGCGAGCACGATCACTCCGGCTACGGCACCGTCGATCGCCACGACGATCGGAGTGGCCCCCGCCGCCTCGTGTTCGGCGATGAGGGTGGCGTCAACCTCGATTGCCCACTCGTTGCGCAGCCAGGCCGCGCGGCCGATCGCGAGCGCGTGCCCCTCGACGACGGCGGTGACGCCAGCACCCGCGTGGGCGATGAATCCCTCAGCGGTGGGCAGGGTCACGCCAGCCTGGCGAGCGTGCGCCACGACGGCCCGGGCGAGCGGATGCTCTGACCCGTCTTCGGCCGATGCGGCGAGAGCGAGCATCCGGTCGCCGTCAACGCCCGGCTGCGCGAGAACCGCGGTGACCGCGAGTTCGCCCGTCGTGACCGTGCCGGTCTTGTCGAGCACGATCGTGTCGATGCGACGCGTGCGCTCGAGCACCTGCGGGCCACGGATGAGAATGCCCAGTTGGGCCCCGCGCCCCGTGCCGACGAGCAGCGCGGTCGGGGTTGCGAGCCCGAGCGCACACGGGCACGCGATGATGAGCGTGGCGACGGCTGCCGTGAAGGCGAGTTCGATCGAGCCGTCGATGAGCATCCACCCCAACAAGGTCAGCAGCGCGAGCGCGAAGACGATGGGCACGAAGACGCCCGAAACGCGGTCGGCAAGCCGCTGCACTTCGGCTTTGCCCGTCTGCGCTTCTTCGACGAGGCGACCCATGCGCGCGAGTTCGGTGTCGGCACCGATGCGCGAGGCTTCGACGACGAGTCGACCGCCCACGTTGATGGTGCCACCGACCACCCGGCTGTCGACCTCAACGTCCACCGGCACGGGCTCGCCGGTGAGAAGAGACTGATCGACGCTCGACGCGCCCTCGATCACAACGCCGTCGGTCGCGATGGTTTCGCCCGGGCGCACAACGAAACGATCGTTGAGCTGTAGTTGCCCAACAGGCACGCGCACTTCGACGCCATCGCGCAGCACGGCCGCGTCTCGCGCAGCGAGATCGAGCAGCGCGTTGAGCGCCTCGCTCGACGAGCGCTTGGCCCGCCCCTCGAGGTAGCGCCCGAGCAAGATGAAGACCGTCACAGCCGAGGCCACTTCGAGGTAGATCTCGTGCGCACCTTCTTCGGGCCGACCGAGCAGTTGCAGCGTCATGGTCATGCCCGGCATGCCCGCTTCGCCAAAGAAGAGCGCGTAGAGGCTCCACAGATAGGCCGCACTCACGCCCACCGAAATGAGCGTGTCCATGCTGGCGATGAAGCGACGCGCATTGTGCAGCGCCACGCGGTGGAACGGCCACGCCCCCCACACCGCCACGGGCGACGCGAGCGTGAGCACGAGCCACTGCCAGTTGGTGAACTGCAGCGCCGGAATCATTGAGAGCACGAGCACGGGTGCCGTGAGCACGGCCGAGATGATTAGCCGCTGCCGCAAGGGCGCGAGCTCGTCGACCGGTGCGGCCAGCGGGGCGACGGATGCTGCGCGCTCCTCACGCGGAACCACCACACTCGCCCCGTACCCCGCCTTCTCCACGGCCGCGACGAGCACGTCGGCATCGAGCGCTCCGCTCTCGTCGAGCACTCGGATCGTCGCTTTCTCGGTCGCGTAATTGACGGTGGCCTCAACCCCGGGAACCTTGTTGAGGCCGCGTTCGATGCGGTTGGCGCACGAGGCGCACGTCATGCCGACGAGGTCGAGTTGCAGGTCATGGGGTCGTGCCGTCGATGTGGTCACGCGAGCAGTGTAGCAATACCCCTCTGGGGTATCCAGTGCCCCGGTGTTCCCGACAGGCGCTCAAGCCCGTAACCTGGTCGTATCCCTTTGCTCAACTCTTGAGGTCTGTCATGCGCCGCTCGTCTCGAATCCTCTCTGCCGCAGCGCTCACGGGCGTGCTCTCGCTCGTTGCGGCGCCCGCGCTCGCCAACGGTTCTGGTCAGACCGTCGACAGCCCTCCGTGGACCTGGTACATCGCTGCGGGCGGTGGCGAGTGGGGGGTGAGTGAGACCTCGTACAACAGCGACCCCATCTCCGTGACTGACGCGTGGCAGCGTAGCGAGTTCATCGTCTTGGCCCCGACCTTTGTCGAAGACGCGAGCGTCGAGCTGGAGCCCGCGACCGCCGCAACCTTTGCGATTGTCGACTGCGTGTCGACGACGTTGACTGTCGACGGATCCGACTCTGTCGTGTCGTGCGACAACTCGTTCACGACGTCATGGGGTCTGGAGATCACGTCAGATGTTCGCGTCCTCGCGCCGGGCGACCTTGCGCGGGCGACCTACTTCGTGACCAATACGACGAGCGAGCCTCTTGTCTTCGGATACAAGTACCGCTGGGAGTACGGCGACACCAACGGCCACGTGCGCAGCAGCCAGCCGACCATTGTGCAAGATTCGGGCGGCGCCAACCTGGGGTTCCTCGACAGCCCGGACGTCTGGTCGTACAACATCGGTGACGGCACGGTCACGGCCGGCGTAGCGTGGGGAATCGAGGGCCAGCCATTTGCTGCCGCCGACTCCTCCCACAACGGCTTCACTGAGGCCCAAGCCGAACTTCTTCCGAGCGCGAGCAGCACCATCGCCGCCGGTGAAACAATCGCCATCGCGTTCTTCCACAAGGTGCAGCAGCCCGACCTCCTAGCGTTTGCGTCAACCGCCGCTGACGCAACCGACCCGGCAGCGATGCCCGTTCCCCAGCCCGCGGCGAGTTCGCTGATTGAGACGCCCGCACAATTCATGGCCGAGTTTGCGAGCTTCAGCGGTCGCCTGACCCGCGGCCTGCCCGCCGGCGTCGCCGTTGGCAACTGGCAGCCCGCGGCAGGGCCCGAGCTCGCCGCAACCGGTGCTGGCATCGACGAGAACCTGCTCATGGGTGGCCTCGCGGCTGCTCTGCTGGGAGCAGGTGCCGCGCTTCTCATCGGGCGTCGTCGTGCAACCGTGAGTGCACAGCGATAAGTCACCGACAACGCAGAAGGGGCGGGGCCAATCGGCCTCGCCCCTTCTGCGTACCAACACTTAGGCCAGCTGGTAGCCGGCCTCTTCGACCGCCGCGCGCACGGCATCCGCGTCAACCGGAGCCGCCGAGGTAACAGTGACGCGCGAAGCGCCACCCTTCTTGAGCACGACCTCGACCGCGTCGACACCCGAGACCGCGCCAACCTCTTCGCTCACGCTCGAGACGCAGTGGCCGCACGTCATGCCGGTGACGAGGAACTCGGTGGTCAGTGCCGCAGCGGCCAACGAGGCGGCGGGCTCCGCCGGAGTCACCAGGCCGCGGCTGCCGGCGAGGTCGAGCGCAGGGGTCGCTGCGGCGCCGCTGCTACACATGCACGAGCCCCCGCCACAGCATCCGCCCGCATCGGCAGAGCCGATGGGCGATCCGGTCAGCAGGTCAAGGCGATTCGTGGTCTCCATGCCGCGATGGTAGCAAACCCCCCCCGGGGTACTCCTGAGTCGAAAGTCCTCGACCGTTAGCGTCGGCGCTGGGGCCGACCTCGATCGGGAGCGATCTCAATGAGCTTGCCGCTGATGCGCGTGCCCTGCAGTTTCTTGAGCACGGTGGGCGAGAGGTCGGCGGGCAGTTCGACGATCGAGAAGTCGGGCTGAATCGTGATGGCGCCGAAGTCTTCGCGGCTGAGTCCACCCTCGTTCGCGAGTGCGCCCACGATTTGGCGCGGCTCGACCTTGTGCCGACGGCCCACCTCGATGCGGTACGGCGCGAGTGTTCCCGCGGCGGGGCGGGCGCGGCGCTCGGGGCGAGAGCCGTCGCGGTCGTCACGTCCTCCGCGCGCGGGGCGGTCATCCCGGGCCGCGCGATCGTCAGCGGCAAAGCGCTGCGCGCGCTCTTCTTCGGCCGAGAGCAGCAAGGGGGTGTCACCCTGCGCGACGAGAGCGAGGGCCGCGGCGACATCGAGCTCGGGCACATCGTGGTGCTCGACGTAGTGGGCGACGATGTCACGGAATCCTGCGACGCGATCGGACTGGCTGAGCGCCGCCGTGATGGCGTCATCGAAGCGCGCGAGGCGCGTGCTGTTGACGTCTTCGACGCTCGGCAGGCGCATCTCGGTGAGCGGCTGGCGCGTGGCCTTTTCGATGGCCGTGAGCAATCGGCGCTCGCGCGGGGTGACGAAGCTGATCGCCGAGCCCGAGCGGCCCGCCCGGCCCGTGCGACCAATGCGGTGAACGTACGACTCGGTGTCGACCGGGATGTCGAAGTTGACGACGTGGCTGATGCGATCGACGTCGAGTCCGCGAGCGGCAACATCGGTCGCCACGAGAATGTCGAGCTTGCCCGACTTCAGTTGGTTGACGGTGCGCTCACGTTGCGCTTGGGCCACGTCGCCACTGATCGCAGCGGCCGAGTAGCCGCGCGCCCGCAGTTTCTCGGCGAGCGCCTCGGTCTCGTTCTTGGTGCGAACGAACACGATCATGCCCTCGAAGTTTTCGACCTCGAGAATGCGCGTGAGCGCATCGACCTTTTGTGGGTATCCGACGATGAGGTAGCGCTGCGTCGTGTTGGCCGAGGTCGTCGTGCTCGACTTCACCGTGATCTCGTCGGCATCGCTCAGATACTGCTGTGAGATGCGACGGATGGCCGGCGGCATGGTCGCCGAGAACAAGGCGACCTGCTTCTCTTTCGGAGTCTCGGCGAGAATCGTTTCGACGTCTTCGGCGAAGCCCATCTTGAGCATCTCGTCGGCCTCATCGAGCACGAGGTACTTGAGCTCGCTCAAGTCGAGAGTGCCTTTCGCAAGGTGGTCCATGATGCGGCCGGGAGTGCCCACCACCACGTGCACGCCGCGGCGCAGTGCCGAGAGCTGCACGCCATAGGCCTGGCCGCCATAGACGGGCAGCACGTGCACGCCGCGCATGTGGGCGGCGTACTTCTCGAAGGCCTCACACACCTGCAGAGCAAGCTCGCGGGTGGGTGCGAGCACGAGCGCTTGCGGCTTTTGCTGGTGCACGTCGAGGCGCGACAAGATCGGCAGCGCAAAGGCTGCGGTTTTGCCCGTGCCCGTCTGCGCAAGCCCCACCACATCGCGCCCGGCGAGTAGCGTCGGAATCGTCGCGGCCTGAATGGCCGACGGAATCTCGTAGCCCACGTCACGCAGCGCCTTGAGCACGGCATCGCTCAGGCCCAAATCGGCGAAGGTCGTGGAGGTGTCGGCGGCCGCCGAAGTGTCTGCGTCAGCGGTCGTCATGTACTGACGGTACCGCGTTGGCCCCTGCGGCACCTGGTTGCGGTTAGCCGAGCGGGTGGTCGTGCACCGCTGAACTCAGCGTCACCCCATTGAGGTCGAGATACAGCTGCCCCTCGGTCACCGAGACCGTGATGCTGTTGCGGCGCTCAAGCACGGCGACCGCGGCATCGATGAAGCCCGGGTCGAAACTGTGCAACACGATGCGGTCAGACTCGTGAATCTTCTTGCCGGCCCAGAGGGCGAGCACCTTGGCGGGGTCGCGGTGCGTGTAGATCGTGGTGCGGTCGGCCTTTTTGCTTCCGTGGTGCAGGCGCTCAGCATCCGGAGCCCCCACCTCGATCCACGCGGTGAGGTGGCCGGTGCGATCGCGCACGATCACGGCCGGTTCGTCGGTCGACGAGACGCCCTCGCTGAACGCGATGCCCTCCTCGAACTCGAGGCAATAGGCGAGTACGCGCGTCATCATGTACGCGTCGGTCTCGCTCGGGTGTCGCGCGACGCGAAGGTTCAGGTCGTCATAGATGCCGCGGTCAACATCGGCCAACGACCCTGTGAACGTGTAGACCACTGCACCGGCTGCCATGAGGCCCGAGCCTACGCGCAGGCGCACCGAAGCGATTCACACCAAGAAGTCATCCCTGGTGCGCGAGGGGGGACTTGAACCCCCACGCCCTTACGGGCACTGGCACCTGAAGCCAGCGCGTCTGCCATTCCGCCACTCGCGCGAACGGGGCAAGCCCCGTCAACTCAGCGAGATTATCACAGCGGGCCTTTGCCCCCGTGCGGTGTTGGCAAGCCCAGCCGACTACCATCAAAGGGTCACCGGCCGAGGGAGGACGCACGTGGGGCTTCTCGACAGCTTCGAGCGCGGCCTTGAGCGCGCCGTCGGCGGGGCCTTCGCCAAGACCTTCAAGAGCGGCGTGCAGCCCCTCGAGATCTCTGCGGCCCTGCGGCGCGAGCTCGACACCAAGGCCGCCGTCGTCTCGCGAGAACGCATTCTCGTTCCTAACGAACTGCGCGTGAGACTCGCCCCCGCCGATTTTGCGCGCATGGATGCCCTCGGCGAGTCCCTCATCGACGAGCTGACTCAGCTGCTGCAGCAGCACGCCACGGCACAGCGCTACACGTTTCCGGGGGGCATCCACCTCACCCTCGTGACCGATGCCGGGCTCGCCGAGGGTGTGCTGCAGGTTGAGTCAGAGACGGTAAAGGGATCCGTCGTCTGGAACCCGGTGCTCGACATCGACGGCGTGCGTCACCCGATCACTCGCTCGCGCACGGTCATCGGCCGCGGCAGCGACGCCGACATCACGCTCGACGACACGGGCACGAGCCGCAAGCACATCGAGATTCTGTGGGACGGTTCGCGGGCGCAACTGACCGATTTGGGCAGTACCAACGGCTCGTTGCTCAACGGTGAGCCGATCACGCGCGCGGTGCTCCCTCCCGATAGCGTGATCGAGATCGGCCGTACCCGCATTCTCTTCCGCGTGCTCGCCCAGCGCGGAGAGGTGGCCGACCCGCGCATGCCCAGCCCGAGAACACCCACGCGAGGAGGAGGTGGCGGCCGTTGAGTGAACTAACCCTGCTGCTGCTGCGTATCGGGTTTCTCATTTTGATGTGGTCGTTCGTCTTCGCGATCGTCTATGCGCTGCGCTCTGACCTATTCGGCACCAAGGTGCGACGTCTGCCGGTTGCGGCGAGCGCCGCGGCACCGGTCGCTGTCGCCGCCCCTGTGGCGCCCGTGACCGTGGCAGGCTCGGGCCCGGCCCGTCGACTGGTCATCACCTCGGGGGCGAAAGAAGGACTGGAACTGCCCCTCGAGGGTGACCAACTCACGATCGGGCGATCGGCCGATTCGGGTCTCGTGATTCGTGACGATTACACCTCGACCCACCACGCGCGACTCATGCTGTGGGACGGCACGTGGATGATTCAAGACCTCGATTCGACCAACGGCACGCTGCTCAGCGGCAAGAAGGTCGGTGCACCCACGGCCGTGCCGCTCAACACTCCGGTCAGCATCGGCACGACGACCTTCGAACTGCGACGGTAACCGCATGAGAAGGCTCTCGGCTGCCGCCTCACACGTTGGCAAGATTCGCTCGAACAATCAAGACTCGGGCTACGCCGGCGAGTATCTCTTCGTGGTTGCCGACGGCATGGGCGGTCACGCGGGAGGCGACGTCGCGAGTGCGCTCGCCATCCAGTCGATCGCTCACGTCGATCGACGATTCGATTCCGCTGCTGACGCGGCAGAGGCACTGCGCAGCGCGCTGCTCGAGGCCAACCACGAGCTCGCCGAGACGGTGTTCGAGCATCCCGAACTCGCCGGAATGGGCACGACCGTCAGCAGCATCGTGCGCGTCGGCGACCAATTGGCCCTCGCGCACATCGGCGACAGCCGCATCTACCGGTGGCGTGAGGGCACGCTCACCCAAATCACGAAAGACCACACGTTCGTTCAACGCCTCGTCGACAGCGGCCGCATCACCGCCGAAGAAGCCGCGATCCACCCCCGCCGCTCGGTGCTCATGCGCGTGCTCGGCGACGTTGACCTCACGCCAGAGATCGATATCGACGTGCTCGATACGCGAGCGGGCGATCGGTGGCTCATTTGCTCTGATGGCTTGAGCGGCTACGTCGCCGAGAGCCGCCTTGCCGAGTTGCTCGCTGAACACCCCGACGCGGTGGTCGCGATTCAAGCGCTCATTGACGAGAGTCTCGACAATGGCGCGCCCGACAACGTCACCGCTGTTGTGGTGGGGGTGGATGATTCGCCCTCCAGTTCTGTCGGCAGCCCCGTCATGGTCGGCTCGGCCGCGAAGCCCCTCACCTACTCGGCCAGCGCGTCGAAGCGCAGCGTGCGTCTTCCGTCGCTGTTGCTTCACCCCCTCAGTGCCGTCGCGGCACCGGCCGACGAACACTTCGAGCCCGAATCAGAAGAGTTCTTGCAGGCGCTCATCGCCGAAGATGATCGCCGCAAAGTGCGTCGTCGCATTACCTGGTTGGTCGGCGTGCTGCTCATCGCGAGCATCATCGTCGGGCTTCTCGTTGCGGGCTATCAGTGGACTCAGTCGCGCTACTTCGTGGGTGTCTCGAACGGGCAGGTTGCCGTCTTCCAAGGCGTTCAGCAGAACATCGGCCCCTTCCCGCTGTCGAGCGTGTACTTCGAGAGCGAGATCGACGTCGACGACCTGTCGCCCTTCAGTCGCGAGCGCGTCGAATCGACCATCAACGCGCGCGACCTTCCCGACGCCCTCTCGATCGTTGATCGGCTGCAGAATGAACTCGACTGAGCCGGGTGACGGCCGCGTGGGCGGCACGGTTGATCTGGGGCCGCCACGGCCAACGCTGACCGAAGCCATCACGATCAAGCTGCGCACACCCGCAAAGCTGCGCAACCTCGAACTGCTCTTGCTGGTCTTTGCCATCGGCATCACCGGCGCGGCCGTGGTGCTCGTGCAGCTCGGCGCGATCGGCGAGATCGACACGACCGTGCTCATCTACGGGGCGGGGCTCGGGATGCTCGCTCTGGGCATGCACGTCGTGCTGCGCATCACGGCGCCTGACGCCGACCCGTTCATCCTGCCGATCGTCGTGACCCTCAACGGTCTCGGCGTCGCCATGATCTACCGGCTCGACCTTGCCGAAGGGCTCGAGGGCTGGGAAAGCGCCGGCATTCGTCAAATGGTGTGGACGGCGATCGCCATGGCGATCGCCCTCGCCGTGCTGCTCGTCGTACGCAACCACCGCGTGCTCGCGCGATACCGCTACGTCGCGATGCTCGTGGGCATCGGGCTGCTCTTGCTGCCGATGCTGCCGGGCATTGGGCAGACGATCAACGGGGCCCGCCTGTGGATTCAACTGGGGCCGTTCTCGTTTCAGCCGGGTGAGATCGGCAAGATCGCCCTCGCCGTGTTCTTTGCGGGCTACCTCGTCACCGCGCGCGAGTCGCTCTCGATGGTCGGGCGCTCGTTTCTCGGCATGAGGTTTCCGCGAGGCAAAGACCTGGGGCCCATCCTGATCGTCTGGCTTGCGGCCATGGCCGTGCTCGTTTTTCAGCGCGACCTTGGTACGTCGCTGCTTTACTTTGGGCTCTTTCTCGTGATGATCTATGTCGCGACGAGTCGGCTGAGCTGGGTGCTCTTGGGCCTCGGGCTCTTCGTCAGCGGGGCCCTCATCGCGAGCCAAACGCTGAGCTATGTCAACGCACGGTTCGCCGCGTGGCTCGGCGCCTTTGATCCCGAGAACTACGACGCTATCGGGGGTAGCTACCAGCTCGTGCAGGGGCTGTTCGGCCTCGCCAACGGCGGCCTCATCGGCACCGGGCTGGGGCAGGGGCGCCCCAACATCGTGCCGCTCGCCGAGAGCGACTTCATCATCGCGAGCCTCGGCGAAGAGCTGGGCCTCGTGGGGCTCTTCGCCATCCTCGGGCTCTACCTGCTGTTCGTCGCTCGTGGTTTTCGCATCGGCTTCAACGGCACCGATGACTTTGGCCGTCTGTTGGCCGTGGGTCTCGCGTTCGTCATCGCTTTGCAGGTTTTCGTGGTCATCGGTGGCGTCACTCGCGTGATTCCGCTCACCGGCCTCACGACCCCGTTCCTCGCCGCGGGCGGCTCATCGCTCGTCGCCAACTGGATCATCGCGGCCCTGCTGCTTCGACTCAGCGACACCGTGCGTCACCAACCACGGCTGGTGGTGACCGACGATGAATAAAGAGTTGCGCCGCATCAGCATTGCGAGCCTGGCGATGTTCGTTGCCCTGTTTGTATCGACGAGCGTCATCCAGGTCTTCGAGGTCGATGAGCTTCGTGCCGACCCCCGCAACGTGCGCACGCTCTACGAAAGCTATTCGGCCGAGCGCGGGCCGATCTTGCTCAACGGCACGCCCATCGCGCAGTCCGTCGCCGTTGACACCCCGTTCGCGTTCTTGCGGCAATACCCCGAGCCTGCGGTGTACGCACCGGTCACCGGGTACTTCACCCTCAACCAGGGCAACACCGGAGTCGAAGGCGCCTACAACGACTTCCTCACCGGCACGGCCAACGAGCAGTTTCTTGACCAGCTCGGGGCGCTCGTCACGGGCCAGCGCCCGCGGGGCGCTGCCGTGCAACTGACGATCGACCCCGTTGTGCAGCAGGCAGCCTACGACGCGCTCGGCAACCTGAAGGGCGCCATCGTCGCGATTGAGCCCTCGACCGGGCGCATCCTCGCGATGGTCTCGACTCCCAGCTTCGACCCCAATCGCCTCGCGGCGCACGACACCGAGAGCGTGCTCGCCGCCTACGACGAGTTGCTCGCTGACCCCAACGACCCGCTTGTCAACCGCACGATCAGCGGAGACCTCTACTTTCCGGGTTCGACGTTCAAGGTGCTCGTCGCCGCAGCAGCCTTCGACTCGGGCCGGTTTACGCCTGAGGATGCTTTTCCGAACCCCGCGCGCCTCGCCCTGCCGCTCAGCACCGACACCATCACCAACTCCAACGGCGGAACCTGCGGCAGCGAAGCGACCGTGACGATCGCCACGGCCCTGCGCCTCAGCTGCAACGTCCCGTTCGCCGAGCTGGGGGTTGCGCTGGGTGAAGACACCCTCGCTGAGTACACCGAGGCCTTTGGCTTCGGCACGACGTTCGAGGTGCCGATGGAAGCAACCCCGTCAAGCTTTCCGACCGGGCTCGATGACGCTCAGCTCATGCTCTCGTCATTCGGCCAGTACGACGTGCGGGTCACCCCCCTGCAAGTGGCGCTCATCAGCGCCGCGATCGCGAATGGAGGCAACCTCATGCAGCCGACGCTGCTTGACCGCATTATTGCGCCCGATCTCTCGATCGTGGAGCAGCCCGAAGCAACGCTCTCGAGCCAGCCGATTTCGCGCATCACGGCCGAGACCATGACGCAACTCATGGTCGATGGGGTAGCCAACGGTGCGGCGAGCAATGCCAGAATAGAAGGCGTCGCTGTGGCGGGAAAGACGGGCACAGCGGAGAACGGCGACGACGCCCCGTACACCCTGTGGTTCACCGGTTTCGCGCCGGCGGACAACCCGCAGGTAGCCATTGCGGTGGTCGTCGAAGACGGCGGGGGGCGCGGTCAGTCCGGATCGGGCAACCAAATTGCGGCCCCGATTGCGAAGCGAGTACTTGAGGCGGTGCTGAGCAGATGAGACCCACGAGCGGGCTAACGTTCGGCGGCCGGTATCAGTTGCTGTCGCGTGTCGCGATCGGCGGCATGGGCGAGGTCTGGCAAGCGACCGACCTCGTGATTGGGCGCACCGTCGCCATCAAGATCTTGAAAGACGAGTACCTCGGCGACCCTGGTTTTCTCGAGCGCTTCCGAGCCGAAGCGCGCCACGCCGCCCTCGTCAACCACGAGGGAATCGCCAATGTCTATGACTACGGCGAAGAAGAGGGCAGCGCCTACCTCGTCATGGAGCTCGTGCCCGGTGAGGCACTGTCGACCATTCTCGAGCGCGAACGCGTGCTCCCCGCCGATCAAGTGCTCGACTACGTCGCGCAAACAGCCTCCGCTCTGCACGCGGCACACCAGGCGGGCCTCGTCCACCGCGACATCAAGCCGGGCAACCTGCTCATCACGCCTGACGGCCGGGTGAAGATCACCGACTTTGGCATTGCGCGCATCGCCGACCAGGTGCCGCTCACGGCGACCGGGCAAGTGATGGGTACGGTTCAGTACTTGTCTCCGGAGCAGGCGAGCGGGCATCCCGCATCGCCCTCAACCGACGTGTATTCGCTCGGCATCGTCGCCTACGAAGCCCTTGCCGGCCGACGCCCCTTCACGGGCGAGTCGCAAGTGGCGATCGCTATGGCGCAAATCAACGATGCTCCGCCCGAGCTTCCGGTCACGGTCGCCGAGCCCGTGCGCAATCTGGTTTTCGCGGCGATCGCGAAGAAGCCGGCCGATCGCCCCGCGAGCGCTCTGCTCTTTGCGCGTGCGGCCCAGGCGCTGCGTCGCGGAGACCTGGCCGGAGCCGCGGCCGTGGTTCCCGCCGTTGCCTCGGGGGCCGTCGCTACGGCCGGAACCCGCGTGCTGCCGACGAGTGGCGAAGACTCCACGCGCGTCTTGCCGAGCGTCGGGCCCGTAGCGACCCCGGCAATGGCCACCGAAACGCGCCGTAGCCCGTGGACATGGCCACTCGTCGCGCTCATCGGCATTCTCATTGTTCTTCTCGTCGGCGCGCTCATCGCGGTCTTTGCGCAACCCAGCGCCCCCGAGCCCGAGCCGAGTGACACGCCGTCAAGCGAGGCGACGCCGAGTGATAGTCCCTCGCCGACTCCCACGATTGAGACCGTGGCGATCGTCGAGAGTGAGTGGCTTGGTCGCACCCGAACCGCGATTGACGCCAAGATTGCCGAGCTCGGCCTGCGGCTCGATGCCGTCGAGGGCAACATCGCACCCTCGGCTGCCGAGCAAGGCCTGTCGTACCAAATCAACCCGCGAAGCGGCGTCGTGCAGCCCGGAACGGTCATCACCGTGTTCTTCTACGCGCCGATTCCCACACCTCCGCAACCGTCGAACCTGGCGATTGACCCCGGAGCGGGCCCGTATGCCGGTGGAAGCACCGTCACTCTCAGCTGGCCTGCCTACACCGAGTGCCCAGCCGGCTTCCCCCTGACCGCCTACAACTTCACGATCGTCGGCGGTACACCAGAGCTAGCGCTCCCCCTGCCCTCATCAGCCACCGAGCTTCCCGTGACGTTGGCGGGGAGCGGGCAAATGCGGGTGACGTACGTTGCCGTGTGTTCGACTTTGCAGTCGCAGCGTTCGAACGAACTGGCGATCCCGATCGGGTAGCACGCTCAACCGAGAACGGCTCAGCGGCTCTGGCCTCTGCGGCTTAGACTGACGAGCACAGCACAGCACCAGCACCAGCACCAGCGAAGAAACCGAGGCATCGATGGACGAGGTCGCACAGGGCGCCCGACTGCTCGCCGCACGCTACGAACTCGGGCCGCTCATCGGCCGCGGTGGCATGTCTGACGTGCACCTCGCAGTCGACGCGAAGCTGGGGCGCCGGGTGGCGGTCAAGTTGCTCAAGTCGGCTCTCGCCTCTGACCCCGTTTTTCGTAGCCGGTTTCGCCACGAAGCTCAGGCTGCCGCGCGCATGGCGCATCCGACCATCGTTCGTGTCTTTGACGCCGGCGAAGAGATTGTGCGCGAACCCGGTGGCGGCGAGACGGTTGTGCCCTACATCGTCATGGAGTACGTCGAAGGCCGGTTGCTGAAAGACATCATCGCCGACGGTCCGCTCCCCCTTGCCGAGGCGGCACGAATCGCCGAAGGCATCTTGACCGCCCTCGAATACTCACACCGCGCTGGCGTCGTTCACCGCGACATCAAGCCCGGAAACGTCATGGTCACGTCGTCGGGCCAGGTCAAGGTCATGGACTTCGGCATCGCGCGCGCGATTTCTGACTCCGCCGCCACGGTCGCACAAACGAGCTCAATTCTCGGCACCGCGCAATACTTCTCGCCCGAGCAAGCTCGCGGCGAAACAGTCGACGCCCGCACCGATCTCTACGCAAGCGGTGTGGTGCTCTTCGAGATGCTGACGGGCCGCGCTCCCTTCCAGGGCGAGTCGGCCGTGGCCGTCGCCTACCAGCACGTGAGTGAAGCGCCGCCGACTCCGAGCAGCATCAACCCTCAGATCTCGCCCGCCATGGACGCGGTGGTGCTACACGCGATGGCGAAAGACCGTTTCGAACGGTTTCAGACCGCGAGCGAGTTCCGCGACGATGTCTCTGCCGCCGCCGCGGGGCAGGTGCCGCCCAAGCGCGTCGACGGGCCCGCCGACTTCACCTCAACCCTCTTCGGAGTAAACCCGCAAACCGCGGCCGGCAGCGAAGCAGCGATGCGCCAGCTCAGCGTCGACGATGACGAACGTCGCGCTCGCACGCAATCGCGCCCTCCCGTCGCGTGGATCTGGGCGGGTATCGCCGTTGTTGGCGTTGTCATCGCCGCGGTGCTGTTTTGGGCCCTCAACCTTGAGCGCACTCCGCTTGTCGAGGCGGTTGCCATCGCGGTTCCCAACGTCGTGGGTTTGCAATACGACGAGGGCGGCCAGATTCTCCTGGATGCTGAACTGCAGCCCGACCCCGTGACCGAGGTCAGCGACTCTGTGCCCGAGGGCGAGATCATCAGCACTGACCCTGCCGCGGGCATCACGGTCTCACCTGGTCAAGTCGTCACGGTTATCGTTTCGGCGGGGCCCCAACCGATCGACGTGCCGAGCCTGACGCTGCTCAGTCTCGCCGAAGCTCAAGCGCTGCTGACGGAACGCGGGCTCGAGCTCGGTACCGTAACGGCCGAGAACTCGTCGTCGGTGAGCAAAGATGTCGTGATTCGCACTGATCCCGAAGCCGGAACCGAGCTCAAGAAAGGCGACAAGGTCAATCTCGTCGTGTCGACGGGCCTCGTGCGGGTTCCCGATGTGCGCAACCTTGCGATCGGTGTGGCGTCATCACAGCTGACAGCGATCGGCCTGCAGGTCTCGGTCGAAGGCGACGGCGGGTGTGCGGGCGGACTCGTCACGGCGCAATCGTTGCCACCGGGTGACCAGCCGCAAGCCTCGTCCGTCACGCTCCGCTACTGCAGCGGAGAGTAGCGCGCGATCAGGCGTGTGACGTCGTCGTGACGAGCGGGCTCAGCCCGACGGCGGCGTCGCGCGCGCTCAGCAGGCCTGCCTCGGCGAGCCAGTTGCCGAGCATCCGGTAGCCCCCCTCGGTCAGCACCGACTCGGGGTGAAACTGAACCCCGTGCACGCGAGCCGAGCTGTGCCGCACGCCCATAATGATGCCGCCTTCGGTGCGCGCGGTGACCTCGAGCGAGTCGGGCACGGTGCCCTCGACGATCGCGAGGCTGTGATACCTCGTCGCGCGAAACGGCTGGGGAACTCCGTCGAAAAATGGGCTGTCGTCGTGCTCGATCTGCGAGGTCTTGCCGTGCATCAGCTCATCGGCGTGGGTGACCGTTGCGCCCAGCGCTTCGGCAATCGCTTGGTGCCCGAGGCACACTCCCAAGAGCGGCTGGCCCGAGGCGATGGCCGCGTGCACGGTGGCGATCGAGATTCCGGCCGATGCCGGGTTTCCTGGTCCGGGAGAGATGAGCACCGCGTCGAAGTCGGCAATGAGCGCCGCGGCACCGTCGTCATCGACCACGTCGTTGCGCACCACGGTGGTCTCTGCGCCCAGCTGCTGCAGATACCCGTTGAGGGTGTAGACGAAGCTGTCGTAGTTGTCGATCACGAGAACGCGCATATCGTCAGCCTCCTACGGTCGACTCTTGCGGCAGCAACGTGTCGGCTGCCCATGGAAAAACCCACTGCACGAGCGCCACGAGCACAACAGCCACGAGCACGATGAGAATCAGGATGCGCACCCACACTGGTCCGGGCAGAACGCGCCACAGCGCAGCGTACATCAGCGGCTCCTTCCGACGGTTGCGGGCAGTCTGATCGTTGCGCCCCGCATCGCGACGTTGCTCATGCCGGTCATCCGCGGGCCTCGACCACTCCCGAGATTTCGCTCGGCGGACCTCCCGCGCGCGGGTACCACGTCTCGTAGACCGCATAAGCGATGATGCGCTCGGCGGTCGAGAATCGCGGATTGCACGTCGTCATCGTGAGCACACGATCGGTCGGCGCGACGCCGGGCGCCGCGGGCACCGGCTCGAGCACGTCGACACCCGTCGGCCACACATACTCGAGACCACGGAACGAGTACTCGTACCAACCGTCGACCGTCTCGACGTAGATGCGATCACCCAGTCGAAGCTTGTCGACGTCGCCAAAGGCGCCACCCCAGGTGTTGCGGTGGGCGGCAATCGCGAAGTTGCCGATCTCGCCCGGCATTTGCGTTTCGCTGTAGTGACCGATTCCGATGCGGCGGCTGTTGAGCACCGTCTCGACGTCGACACCCGTGGCGATTGAGCGAACGTAGTTCTCACCGAAGCGCGGAACAATCAGGGCGCCAAAGACTTGCCCCGCCGGAGGGGCGATCGACACGACGGGCTCGCCCGGGTCGGTGGGCCGTTCGGCCAACGCCTCACCACGGTCGTATTGGTCTTGCAGCTCTTGCTGCACGACTTCGGCGGCCTGCTGTTGCTCACTGCCGGTCACGACGTCATTGAGCCAGATGTACCAGCCCAGAAAAAGCATGACGATGACGCCGGCCGTGATGAGCAGCTCGCCGAGCACGCCGGTCACACTCAGGCGGGCGGGCGGGCGCACCGCAGCCGCCGCCACTGCCGCCGCGCGAGCCTCACGCCGCGAGAGCGGGGCGCTCACGGGCGGCGAATCGGGCTCAGTCTCGTGCACCCCACGATTCTAGGCGCAGGTGCTGGGCGGCCTCTCGGGCTAGACTGCACACCATGGCCAGGACTACAGCGCGAAGCGCCGAAAACCCCGAGACCCCCCGTGGCAATGACGCCCCGAACCCCGTCTGGTTCAAGCCGGTCATGTTCGGGTTCATGCTCGTTGGACTCATCTGGATCTTGGTGTACTACGTCAGCCAGGCCTCGTGGCCGGTGCCCGAACTCGGCGCGTGGAACATCATGGTCGGCTTCGGAATCATGTTCATCGGGTTCCTCATGACGACCCGTTGGCGCTGACCGGGAGTTCTTCAAAACTACATCGGTGTGATTATCCCCACTGTGGAGTCACCTGTGGATAACTTGCCGTGCCGGAGCGTCGAGCGCTCTTAGAAGAACGCCAAACGCAGCAGCGTGAGGGCCACGAGGCCGACGCCCACGAGCGCGATGAGCAGTGCTTGGCGTCTCTGCTGATCGACGCGACGAGTGCGCAGCATGATCCACGCCAAGAGCGCTCCCACGACCAGGCCGCCCACGTGCGACTGCCACGAGACGCCCGGAATGAGAAAACCGAGCGCCAGGTTGATGGCAATGATCACCACGAGCTGGATGTTGCGGCCCCCCAGCCGACGCTGAATCACGAAGAAGGCACCCAAGAGCCCGAAGATCGCTCCGGATGCTCCCACAACGACCGACAGCGGTGCGAGCCAGAGCACCGCGACCGACCCGCCGAGAGCCGAGAGCACGTAGACCGCGGCGAATCGCGCGCGCCCAATGAGGCTCTCGAGCAGGGGGCCGAGCACCCACAGCGAATACATGTTGAACACGATGTGGAAGATCGACCGGTCACTGTGCACGAGAGCAACCGTGAGCATGCGCCACGGCTCTTGAGCGGTCAGCGGCGGAAAGTACGCGAGTGCGCTCGTCACGGCGCCCTGCGTGATCCACTGCAGCGCAAACACGACAAGCGTGAGCGCGAGGATGCTGTAGCTAACGACAGGCACTCGACTGCCGGGTCGGAAGGCGCGAACGAGCGCTGACGGGCGGCGGGGTGCCGCAGCGCGCGCGGCCGCGATGCACTCGGGGCACTGCACTCCCACGGCGGCGGGAGTCTGACACTCGGGGCACACTCGACGATCGCAGCGCTGGCAGCGCACCGCGCTGGGGCGGTCAGGATGCCGGTAACAGACGCGGGCATCCGCCCCGGTATCGGCGGGGCCCGGTGCCGAGGTGGTCACGCGACCTCGACGACCTCGATGCTCGAAATGACGACGTCGTCGAGCGGCTTGTCGTTGGCGTTGGTGGGCACTGCCTCGATGGCCTTGACGACAGCCTTCGAGTCGTCGTCAGCGACAACACCGAAGATCGTGTGATTGCCGTTGAGCCACGGGGTGGCCACCGTCGTGATGAAGAACTGTGAACCGTTGGTTCCGCGGCCACCGCGCTTGCCAGCGTTCGCCATCGCGAGCAAGAACGGCTCGCTGAACTGCAGCTCGGGGTGAATTTCGTCATCGAACTCGTAGCCGGGGCCGCCAATGCCCTGGCCGAGCGGGTCGCCGCCCTGCAGCATGAAGTCGGTGATGATGCGGTGGAAGATGACGCCGTTGTAGAGCGGGTCGGTGGTCTTCTTGCCGGTGGCCGGGTGGGTCCACTCTTGCGTACCGGTGGCGAGCCCGACGAAGTTGCGCACGGTCTTGGGCGCGTGGTTGCCGAACAGGTTGACGACGATGTCGCCCTTGTTCGTGTGGATGGTGGCGACGGCGGTGTGGATGGACATGTCGCCCATTCTGGCATGGAGCGCACTGGCCGAATCCTGTGCATTCCTACGACATCGGTTGGGTGTGCCGTGGGTTGGTGCCAGGATGGGAGAGCCGACGAAGGTCGATCCAGGAGGATTCCATGGAACTGTCACGCAAGCGCCAGCGCGAATTGAAGAAGTTGCGCCGCCAAGCCGGCGACGTGTGGGACGAGCAGCGCGAGGTTCTCGAGCGCGCTGCGAGCATCCTGCGCGATGCCAGCCGTCAGGCTGCCTCGGTCGCGCGAGAAGACGTTGCCCCCCGAGTGCGCGAGACCTACGAGAAGCGCATCGTTCCCGGCGTCGAAGCCGGCGTGGGTTCGGTGCGGCACGCCGCGTCTGCCACGCGCGACCGCTTCGTCGACGACGTCATGCCCGCGGTCTCGGGCGCAATCGGTTCTGCGATCGCGGTGCTCGATGTCGCGCGCGACAAGCGCATCCGTGACGCCATTCGGCAGGTGTCGGCCTCGGGCCGCGAGCTCGCGACGCGAGCGGGGCAGAAGGTCGGCATCATCGAGGTGAAGCCGAAGCCTGGCCCCGGCCGCTACATCCTCATTGGCCTGGGCGTCGTCGCGACGGCTGCTATTGCCTACGCCGCGTGGCAAACGCTGCGCGCCGACGACGATCTCTGGGTCGAAGAAGTCGACCCCGACGACGCGACGCCCGCCGCTTCGTAGGTTCGTGCTCGACTACACGTCGAGGCCGAACTGTTCGTGCTCGACTAAACGTCGAGCACCAATTCCGGCGTGGTTGCCCGCGAAACGCACGGGTAGAAGACCCCGATCTCGTCTTTGTCGTCGTCGGGCATGACCGAGTCGAGGTGCAGCGCGGTTCCGGCGAGCACGCGTGTTTCGCACGTTCCACACACTCCGGTTCCACACGATGTGGCCATCGGGATGCCCGCCGCCTGCAGCGCGGAGAGCACACTCTCCTCGGCCTCCACCTCGATGCGTCGCCCGGTCGTGCGCGCCACGACCACGAGCGGCGCGCGGTTCGCGCCGGTCGTGCGATCGACGGCGATGAAGCGCTCGACGTGGCATCGAGCCCGCGGAGTCGCAGCAATCACATCGTCGAGCAGTGCACCGCTTCCGCACGCATAGACGTCGGCAGTTGCCGCGGCGATCTCACCCGCGAGGTCGAGCCGCTCGGTGCGCTCGTCACCCGCGACGACGCGCACTCGCTCGCCATATCGGCTTTCGAGTTCGCGTGAGAAGGCCATTTCTGATCGGGTTCGACCCAGGTACAGCAGGCGCCACGCCCGCGTGGGCGGAAGCGCTTCGATCATGGCGCGAATCGGCGTGATGCCGATTCCGCCGGCAATGAAGAGATACTCGTGCGCCGCTTCGAGCGGAAAGTGGTTGCGGGGGCCGATCACGTCGAGTTCATCGCCGAGCTCAGCGATGTCGTGCAAGTAGGCACTTCCGCGACCAACCGGTTCTTGTCGCAAGACCGCGATGTCGAGGTGGCCGCGGTCAGCCGGATCGCTGCAGAGCGAATACTGCCGTTCGACGCCGATCGGCAGGCGCAGAGTGACGTGCGCTCCGGCGTACCACGGCTCGATCGGCTGACCGTCGACCCTCGACAGTCGAAAGCGCACCACTCCATCGGCCACCGGGTGCTTTGCCGTGATGATCATGCGTGTGACCGCGAGAGGGTTCGAGGGGTTCGCTTCGGCGAGCGAGGGCACCGCTCCGTCGTTCGTGAGGCGCGACGATGAAGTCGCGGGAGTGCGCCGACGCGCCATCACGATGCGAACGATCAGAGCAATGACGGATGCCGTGACGATGACCGTCGCGACGCCCTGATACCAGGCCGCGCCAGCATCCGTGCCCGCGAAGGCACCGTGGATGGCCACCGCGAGCACCGCGACATAGCTCAAGTAGTGCACGGCCTTCCAGAAGCGTTGCGGCAAGCGATTCTTCATGCGCGACGTCAGCTGCACAGCGAGAAGCACGTAGAACGAGAGGATTCCGAGGGCCACGGGGAGCGGCCGATACTCAGCGATGAGCGGAATCAACAGTTGGTCGATGGGCATGGCGAGCCACGGGTCGAGCATGAGCGACACCATGTGAATGCCGGTGAGCACGAGGGCGGTACCGCCCAGAAAGCGGTGCAGGTCTTGCAGCCACGCGGGGTTGTCGGCGCCGCGGAAAACCCGCGTCGAGAGCGTGATGCCCCACAGTACGGCGGCCGTCATGAGTACCCAGGCGAGAACAGCACTCGCCCGAGTCACGTACCACCAGAAGTGCGGATCGTTCATGCGTAGTCGCTCCAATTCGTCGAGGTGTATTCGGCGCCCTCGGCGTCGATAAGCATGGCGGCTGCCCCACGAGTGGGAATCCACTCGAGATAGTCGTCGATGTCGCGCAGAAACCCGGGCTTCGTGAGCACTTCGGCCCGCGCGGCCGTCGCGGCGATGACGGTGACGGTCTGGATGCTCGAGATCGCGCTGCGCCGCGTCGCCGGGTCGATGAGGTGGTGGCGTTCGACGCCGGCCTCAGACATCCATCGCCGTTTGCGCTGGCTCGAGGTGGCAATGCCGCCGTCGGGCAGTCGAATCTGCAGGCGTTCGGTGCCGGGGACGAAAGGGTCGTCGACCGCCACCCGCCACGCCACGCTGTCGGGGGCTGTTCCGCAGACGCGCAGGTCGCCGCCAACCTCGACAAGGCACCCGGCGGCACCGGCCGCGATGAGATCGGCCGCGATGAGATCGGCCGCGAGGCCTTTTCCAATTCCTCCTGCATCGAGGGCGGTACCGCGCGGCAGCGTGACGGTTGTTCCCTCGATGCGCATGGCATCGAGGTCGCCGCGTGATCGTGCCGACTCGGGTAGCCGAGTGGAACGCGCGGGGTCGATCATCGAACGGCCATAGCCCTCAGCGATCACGGCCGGCAAGAGAGTCGGGTCAAAGTCACGGTCGGTCTCACGCCAGCCTGCCCGCATGGCCTCAAGCAGGGTGACGGTGTCGTCGTCGACGAGCACGGGGTTTCCCTGTGATTCGGTCAACCGCGTCAAGTCACTGTCGGCGATGAAGCGGCTCCACCGTTGCTCGAGGTCTCGACCTCGACTCTCGACGAGCGCCACGATCAGTTCACCCGGTAGTGCCGTCTCCGTGTCGATCACGACCCACGCTCGGGCCGTGCCGCCCATCATCGACCACGCGTGCGTGAGATCGATCGTGCTCGCGACCGTCATGACTGTTCTTTCGCGTGACGGCAGGCTTAGCCGCCAGAACCCGCGGTCGTTCCGTTGGCCGGCGGCGCGGGCTGCGCGGGAGCCGGGGCCGGCGCCGGAGCCGCGGGGGCTGCCGGTGCGGCGGCGCTCGACCCGGAACTTGACGCGGAGCTTGACCCCGAGCTCGTTGCCGCCGCCGCGACGGGAGCCACGGCCGCAATCTCGGGCAACAGCGAGGCGTCGAGAACACGTACGGCTTGGCCGCGCACATTGCTCGCCACGGCCGTCGTGGTCGCAACCGCGGCGGCGTCAGCTTGTGCTTGCTGCTCGGCCGCGACAGCGGCCACCTGAAAGGCGGTGACCATGCTGATCATCGCGATCGCGGTTCCCGCGCCCGTGAGGGCGCGGGCGATCGCGGCGGGTCGCTCGTTAGTCGTCATCGTCCGTCTCGTCTTCGTGCTCGTCTTCGTATTCGACTTCCAACGAGTCCTCGGAGTCGTCGTCACTGTCGTGACTCGAAGCACTCGGTGACGGGGCCGGCGGTGAACTCGTTGTGCTCGACGACACGAGGCCGCCGGCCGGGGTCGGCTTCTGGTTTGCCGCGTTGGCGAGCTGCTCGCGGTAGTCAGCAGGAATGTCGGCACCCTTGGGTGCGATCGGCACGAGCACCGGAGTAGCAGTGCCAATGACCGAGGTCTCGTTCGTGGCCGAGGCCAGCATCGTCTGATTCACGGCATAAGCCCCACCCGCGGTGCCGAGCACGGCAGCGATCGAGAGGGCGGTGATGATCTGCGTCTTCATGCTTCGACGCTAGGCCGCGGCACTTTCAGAGACGTCCCCCGAACATCCAAGATTCATCCAAGATCGCGCCGTCGAATCGTGGATGCGCGCCGCCATCGCGGCGCAAGGGGCATGATGAGCGCATGCGGGTTCTCGTGATCGAAGACGACGATGCGGTTGCCGATGGCATCGTCGACGGACTCGCCGACCGCGCCATCGTGGCCACGCGCGTGGCCAGCGGGCTTGCGGGCATTGAGAGCGCGGCAGAACTGCACCCCGATCTGATCGTGCTCGATCTCGGCTTGCCCGATATCGATGGCACCGAGGTCTGCCGTCGCATCCGCGCGACGAGCAGCGTGCCGATCATCATCGTGAGCGCGCGCGACGAAGAAGTCGACCGCGTCGTGGCTCTTGAGCTGGGCGCTGACGACTACATCGTGAAGCCGTTTGGCATGCGCGAGCTCGTGGCGCGCATCCACGCCATCACTCGGCGAACCACGGTGGGCGCATCAGTGTCGCGCGATGACGGCGAGGGGTCGCGGCTCGTGATCGACAGTCGCGCGCGTCGCGTGCTGCTCGACGGTGAACCCGTGCACTTGACGCCCCGCGAGTTTGACGTGGTGGAGTACCTTGCCCGCGACCGAGGAGCGGTCTATCGGCGCACCGACATCTTGCGCGACGTGTGGGACACCACGTGGTTTGGCACGGCGAAGACGCTCGATGCCCACATCGCGGCCGTTCGCAAGAAGCTCGGTGACCCCGCCTGGATCGAGTCGGTTCGCGGCGTCGGGTTTCGACTCGGAGAACCCTGATGCGCTGGCGCTTCATGGGCATGGTCATGGTCATCACGGCACTCGTGTTGATTGTGCAGACCGTTCCCCTCGCGCAGTATCTGCGCACCGTCGAGCTCGACCGACTCGTCACCGGTCTCGAACGCGATGCCTTCGTGTTGGCTGGCCGCGCTGAAGAGGCGCTCGAGTCGCTCGATCCGGTCGACCTTGCCGCGGTGTCTGAGGCAGCGCTGGAGTACCGAGCTTCTGGGGGTGGTCGCGTGGTCATTGTCGACGCGAGCGGAATCGCTCAGGTCACGAGTGATGATGACCAATCAGCAGTGGGTGGCGACTACTCGTCACGCCCCGAGATCGCGCAAGCCCTGAGCGGAACCATCTCGTCGGGCTCGCGCTTCTCGACCACTCTCGATGAGCAACTGGTCTATGTTGCCGTGCCCGTGCTGAGCGGTGAAGACATCATCGGTGCCGTGCGGTTGACCTACTCGGAGGCCGTCGTTGACGACGAGGTCGGCGAACGGCTGCGGGTCATCGGCCTCGTCGCTCTCCTGACGCTCATCATGGCGGGGATCGCGGGCATCGTTTTCTCGGGCACGGTCACTCGACGGTTGAGCGTGCTGACCGCCACGACTGAACAACTGGCCGGCGGAGACCTCAGCGCGCGTGCCGACCCCAAGGCGGGCGCACCCGAGTTGGTGCGGCTTGCTCGCTCGTTCAACCGCATGGCCGATCGACTCTCGGGTCTCATCGACGAACAGCGAGCCTTTGCGGCCGACGCCTCACACCAGTTGCGCACGCCCCTCACTGCCCTGCGTCTCAAGCTCGAACGCGCGCGCGACCTCATCGAGTCCGACCCCGCGGGCGCGGCGTCGCGACTGGCCGCGGCCGAGCTCGAGGCCGACCGCCTCGTGACGATTGTCGAGGGCTTGTTGGCGCTGGGGCGCGCGGGAGCATCCGTCAGCCCCGTCGTCACCGTCGACCTCGCTGCCGTCGCCCGCGAACGCGTTGATCAGTGGGAACCCCTCGCCGCCGAGAGTGGCATCGAGCTGACACTGGAGGGGCCCAGCGGTGTCGCGGTGCTGGCGGTACCGACGGGCGTCGAGCAGATGCTCGACAACATCATCGACAACGCTCTTGCCGTCTCGCGCGAGGGCGATCGCATTCGCGTCGTCATCTCTGCCGCCGACCGACCCACTCTGGCCGTGCATGATGAGGGGCCCGGGATGTCCAACGACGAGCTCGCGCGAGCCTTCGACCGATTCTGGCGCGGGGGAACCACTACCCCGGGCACGGGCCTCGGTCTCGCCATCGTCGCCGAACTCGCGCGCGCGAGTGGTGCCGAGGTCAGCCTCACGCGCCGCGACCCGCGCGGCCTCACCGCGACGATCACCTTCGACCGAGCCTGACCGCCCTCGCCGAAGCGGCATCGCCCTGCAGCTGCAAGCGGCTCGTCTCGCGAAAGCGCCATCGCGCAACGTGTGATCGCGACGCGAAGCGAGACGACCACGCTCGTCTCGCGGAAGCGGCATCGCGCCGCAGGAGCGGCGGCGCGATCATAAATTGAGTGGAGCCTAGGAGAATCGAACTCCTGACCTCCTGCTTGCAAAGCAGGCGCTCTACCAATTGAGCTAAGGCCCCGTGTGTCTTCAGTTTACCGAACCAGTGTGCCCCGCGAGAGCGAGCTACCCTGCCCCGCACCGCGTAGCGTCGCGACCGCGTTCGTGACGCGGAAGCGGCATCGCGCCGCAGAAGCGGCGGCGCGATCGATATTGCAGTGGGGATACCAGGACTTGAACCTGGGACCTCTTCGTTATCAGCGAAGCGCTCTAACCGCCTGAGCTATATCCCCGTGAGACCGGATACGACTGTACTGCATCCGGTCACGCCCGCCCAATCGGGGCGGTCGATCGATCAGTTGTTGGTGAAGCCGACGAGCAGTCCGCCGGTGAGGCGCACGCTCAAGTTGTAGAGCAGCGCGCTGATGGCGCCAATGGCCGTGCCGACCACGATGTTGAGCAACGCGACGATCGTGGCGAAGAACATGACCTGGCCGAGCGAGAAGATCGCCGTGAAGCTCGTCGCTTCATCGCCGATGATGTCGGCCAGAACTGCGTCGACGTCTTGAATGACACCGAGCGAGTTCAACACGATCCACACAAACAGCGTGGCAACGACCAGCAAGATGGCGCCGCAAATGGCGACCAAGAACGACAGCTTCACCGCCGACCAGAAGTCGATGTAGACGAGCTTGAGGCGAACCTGCTTCGTCGGGGCTTGGCGCTGCGACTTACGCTGCAGCTTCTCGGCGACTGTACTCACGCGTTCTCGTCCTTTCCACCCTCGGCCGCAGGTGCGGCTCCGGCGGTATCGGTGTCAGTGCTGGTATCGGTGTCCGTGCTGGTGTCAGTTTCGGGAGTGGTTTCGGCTTCAGCATCGGCATCAACGAGGTTGCGCTCGCTGTTGCGCGCGATGGCGATGATGCGGTCGTCGTCATCGGGGCGGGCGAACACGACCCCCATGGTGTCGCGGCCCTTGGCGGGCACTTCGGCCACCGAGGAGCGTACCACCTTGCCATTTTGCATAACCACGAGCACCTCGTCGTCGTCGGCCACGATCAGGCCTCCGGCGAGCGCTCCGCGATCGTCACTCAGCTTGGCCACCTTGATGCCGAGGCCACCGCGTTGCTGCACGCGATACTGCTCAACTTCGGTGCGCTTCGCGTAGCCACCCTCGGTGACGACGAAGACATACCCGCGGTCGCCGACGACGGATGCTGACAACAATTCGTCGCCCTCGCGAAACTTCATGCCCGTCACGCCCGAGGTCGAGCGCCCCATGGGCCGCAGTGCCGAGTCGTCAGCCGTGAACCGCAGTGACATGCCCCGTCGCGACACGAGCAGGATGTCGTCAGAGTCATCGGCGAGCATCGCCGACACGAGCTGGTCGCCCTCGCGAAGGTTGATGGCGATGATGCCGCCCGTGCGGTTGGTGTCGTATTCGGTCAAGGCCGTCTTCTTGACGAGGCCGTTGCGCGTTGCAAGCACGAGGTGCTGCGCCACTGAGTAGTCGCGAATGTCGAGAATCTGGGCGATCTCTTCATCGGGCTGCAACGCCAGAAGGTTGGCGACGTGCTGGCCCTTCGCATCGCGCCCGGCTTCTTGCACCTCGTAGGCCTTGAGGCGATACACCCGCCCAGTGGTCGTGAAAAACAACAGCCAGTGGTGGGTGGTCGTCACGAAGAAGTGCTCGACGACATCATCGGCGCGCAACTGCGCGCCCTTGACACCCTTGCCGCCGCGGTGTTGCGAGCGATAGTTGTCGCTGCGCGTGCGCTTGATGTAGCCGCCACGCGTGACCGTGACGACCATTTCTTCGACGGGAATCAGGTCTTCGACGCTCATGTCGCCGTCGAAGCCCATCATGATCTCGGTGCGTCGCTCATCGCCGTACTTGTCGACGATTTCGGTGAGCTCGTCGGAGACGATCGTGCGCTGGCGCTCGGCGCTCGCGAGAATCGCCTGGTAGTCGGCGATGAGGCGCTCGAGTTCCTCTGCCTGATCCTGAATCTTCTGCCGTTCGAGCGCAGCGAGGCGACGAAGCTGCAGGTTGAGGATGGCCGTCGCTTGCAGCTCGTCAACATCGAGAAGCGCGATGAGGCCTTCGCGGGCTTCATCGACGGTGGGCGAGCGACGGATGAGGGCGATGACCTCGTCGAGGGCATCCAGCGCCTTGAGATAGCCCCGCAAAATGTGGGCGTCGGCCTCAGCCTTTGCAAGGCGGAACGCCGTGCGGCGAACGATGACCTCGATCTGGTGCGAGACCCAGTAGGTGATGAAGCCGTCGATCGGCAGCGTGCGCGGCACGCCGTCGACGATCGCGAGCATGTTGGCGCCGAAGTTGTCTTGCAACTGCGTGTGCTTGTAGAGGTTGTTGAGCACAACCTTCGCGACCGCATCACGCTTGAGCACAATGACGAGTCGCTGACCGGTGCGGCCTGACGACTCATCGCGAATGTCAGCGATGCCGCCGAGCTTGCCCTCTTTCACGAGGTCGGCGATCTTGATCGCGAGGTTGTCGGGGTTGACCTGGTAGGGCAGTTCGGTAATGACGAGGCACGTGCGGTTCTGAATCTCTTCGACCGTCACGACCGCGCGCATCGTGATCGAGCCACGGCCCGTTCGGTAGGCATCGTGGATGCCCTTGACCCCGAGAATCTGTGCGCCGGTGGGAAAGTCGGGGCCCTTGACGCGCTGCATGATCGCCTCGAGCAGGCTTTCGCGATCGGCCTCGGGGTTTTCGAGGTGCCAGAGCGCGGCCGCGGCCACTTCGCGCAGGTTGTGCGGAGGAATGTTGGTGGCCATACCCACCGCGATGCCCACCGAGCCATTGACGAGAAGGTTGGGGAATCGCGCCGGCAAAATGCTCGGCTCTTGCGTGCGGCCGTCGTAATTGTCTTGGAAGTCGACGGTGTCTTCTTCGATATCCCGAACCATCTCCATGGCGAGCGGCGCCATTTTGGTTTCGGTGTATCGCGGTGCCGCAGCGCCGTCGTTGCCGGGCGAGCCAAAGTTGCCCTGTCCGGCGGCGAGCGGGTAGCGCATCGACCACGGCTGCACGAGGCGCACGAGGGCGTCGTAGATAGCCGAGTCACCGTGCGGATGAAACTGCCCCATGACATCGCCGACGACACGCGAGCACTTTGAGTACGCCTTGTCGGGGCGGTAGCCGCCATCGAACATCGCGTAGATCACGCGACGGTGCACGGGCTTGAGGCCGTCGCGCACATCGGGCAGGGCGCGGCCGACGATGACGCTCATCGCATAGTCGAGGTACGACCGCTGCATTTCGAGCTGGAGGTCAACCTGGTTGACGCGCCCGCCCGGTCCGTAGTCGACCGGCTCAGTGCCCGTGGTGTCGTCTGCCATGAGGGGAATCCTTCGGTGGTGGTGAGATGGGAACGCAGCCTCGACTAGATGGCCGTTGCTAGATGTCTAAGAAGCGCACGTCTTTCGCGTTCTGCTGAATGAAGGTGCGGCGCTGTTCGACGTCGTCGCCCATGAGAGTCGAGAAAACGCTGTCGGCGACAGCTGCATCTTCGAGGGTGACCTGCAACAAAGTGCGCGAGGCCGGGTTCATCGTGGTGTCCCACAGCTCTTGGTGGTTCATTTCGCCGAGACCCTTGTACCGCTGAATGCCGTTGTCTTTCGGGATGCGCTTGCCCGAGGCCAGCCCCGTCTCGAGCAACCCATCCCGCTCGCGGTCGCTGTAGACGTATTCGTGTTCTGAGTTGGTCCACTTGAGGCGATAGAGCGGAGGCTGCGCAAGGTACACGTAGCCGAGGTCGATGAGCGGCCGCATGTAGCGGAACAGCAGCGTGAGCAACAGCGTCGTGATGTGCTGGCCGTCGACGTCGGCATCGGCCATGAGCACGATCTTGTGATACCGAACCTTGTCGGGGTCGAAGTCTTCTCCGATTCCCGCTCCAAACGCGGTGATCATGGCCTGCACTTCGGCGTTGCCGAGTGCACGATCGAGGCGCGCCTTTTCGACGTTCAAGATCTTTCCGCGCAACGGCAAAATCGCCTGCGTTTCGGGGTTGCGGCCCTGAACAGCCGAACCGCCGGCCGAGTCACCCTCGACGATGAAGATCTCGCTCAGCGAGGGGTCTTTCGACTGGCAGTCCTTAAGCTTGCCGGGCATGCCGCCCGACTCGAGCAGGCCCTTGCGGCGCGTCTGCTCGCGCGCCTTGCGCGCGGCGATGCGGGCAGCCGAGGCCTGCAGCGCCTTGCGAATGACGTCTTTGGCTTGAGCGGGGTTGCGCTCGAACCAGTCAGCGAGGTGCTCACCAGCCACCTTCTGCACAAAAGACTTGGCTTCGGTGTTGCCGAGCTTGGTCTTGGTCTGACCTTCGAACTGCGGCTCACCGAGCTTGATTGAGATGACGGCCGTCAGGCCCTCGCGAACGTCATCGCCCGAGAGGTTTTCGTCTTTCTCTTTCAGAATTCCCTTGTCGCGCGCGTACTTGTTGACGAGCGTCGTCAACGCCGCGCGGAACCCTTCTTCGTGCGTACCGCCCTCGTGCGTGTTGATGGTGTTGGCGTAGGTGTGAACCGACTCTGAGTAGGCATTCGTCCACTGCATCGCGACCTCAAGGGCGATGCGCCGCTCGGTGTCTTCTGATTCAAACGAGATGATCTCGGGGTGAACGACCTCGATCTTCTTCGCCGAGTTCAAGAACTCGACGTAGTCGACGAGGCCCTTCTCGTAGAGAAATTCTTCCCGCCGCGGAGCGGCGTCGAGTGCAGCATCCTCATCGCGGCGCTCGTCGGCAATCGTGATGCGAAGGCCCTTGTTGAGAAAGGCCATCTGCTGAAAGCGGGTGCGCAACGTGTCGTAGTCGAACTCGGTGGTTTCGAAGATCTCGCCGTTCGGCCAGAACGAAATAGTCGTGCCGGTTTCGTCGGTTGCCGCGCCCTTCGCGAGCGGAGCATCCGGAACACCGTGTTGGTACGTCTGCGAGTACACGTTGCCTTGACGGCGAACCTCAACCGCAAGGCGTTCTGACAGTGCGTTCACAACCGAGCTGCCGACACCGTGCAAACCGCCCGAGACGGCGTAGCCGCCGCCGCCGAACTTTCCGCCAGCGTGCAAGATCGTGAGCACAACCTCAACGGTCGACTTCTTCTCGACCGGGTGCTCGTCGACGGGGATGCCGCGGCCGTTGTCGACAACGCGAACACCACCGTCGGCCAGCAGCGTGACGTGAATCGTGTCGCAGTGGCCGGCCAGCGCCTCGTCGACGGAGTTGTCGACGATTTCGTAGACGAGGTGGTGCAGACCGCGCGGGCCCGTCGAACCGATGTACATACCGGGCCGCTTGCGCACAGCCTCGAGACCCTCGAGCACCTGAATGTCGCCGGCGCCGTAGCTGTGGTCGTTGCGCGGCGTTGGGGTGTTGGGCTTCGACATGCTCGTCGAACTCGGCTGCGGATTCGCCTCTGCCGCGGAGTTTGCTGACTCTTCTGCCGGGTTTTCGGAGGGGGTAGAGGACGAAGTGGTCATGTAGAAATGCGCTCCCGCCGAATGGATCGTTGGTGGCCGACCGATCGGGGCGAAAACAGCACCCCCGATGTGGCGGGTCCATCCTACCAAGAAATGGCCCCTAGGAGCCGTCAGAACGGGCCTCTGGGGAGATATCGCGGCTGTGGTGGAGTGATTTGTATTCGCGACCCCAGGCGCTCAGCCGTAGGTGTCGCGGGGCCCTCGACCGGGCACCGATCGAGGCCCGCGCTTCCAGCTGGGCGCACCCGGGCCACTAAACCGGATGCTCGAGACCTCTGCATCGGGGTATCGACGCAGAATCGTCGTCAAGATTTCAGCTCGCATAATGCGCAATTGGGTGGCCCACGCCGTGGAATCGCACTGCACCGTGAGCACACCGTCGTCGATGCCGGCGGGCTCAGAGTGGGCCGCGATGTCTGATCCCACCAACTCGGGCCACGCGGTCAGCAGCTCTCCGCGAGCGAGCGGCGACGTCCACCCCAGCGTGCGCGTCACCGACTCGAGAACATCGCCGAGATCTGAGGGGTCACGACCCACACCGAACGGAGCGGAATCACCCGGGATGCGCGTGATGCGTTTGCGAGCATCCGACGACCGCATCATTGGGTCGCCGAAGACCCGCCGCAGTCGGCGATAGACGGCGCTCGCTTCTGACTCGGTGGGGTCCCGGTCGGTCGACGCACTCGCTACCGGCTCGCTCGTGGGGGACGGATGGTCGACCATCACCCCTCCTCCACAATTTCGCCCGACGCGATTCCGATGCGTGTGGCCGCGAGCCGCTCGGGCACATCTGCTCCGACCGCGGCAGTGATGAGCACTTGCTCAAAGCCACCCACGGCGTCGGCCAGCCGCTCTCGGCGGCCCTCGTCAAGCTCGGCAAAAACATCATCCAGGATCAAAACAGGATCGCCCGCAACGGCATCGGCCCGCAAGACTTCGGCAGACGCAAGCTTCAGGGCGAGCGCGTATGACCAGCTTTCGCCGTGACTCGCATAGCCGCGAGCCGGCAAGCCATTGAGCTCGAGCACGAGGTCATCGCGATGCGGGCCGACGAGAGTAACGGCGCGATCGAGTTCTTCCCGTCGCCGGTCTGCCAGCCGCGACCGAAAACGCTCGGCGATGTTCTCGGGCAAATCATTCGTGTCACCGAGCGGGCTCGCTGAAGCATCGTCGTCAATATCGACATCGACGCTCAACCGCACGCTCATGCGCGTGTGGTGATCGTCGCCCGCCACCGCGCTGTAGGCGCGCGCAACGTGAGGACGCATTGCGTCGACGAGCTCAGCGCGAGCCACGATGAGCTCTGTGCCGAGCGCGACCAGCCGCTCATCCCACACGTCGAGTGTGCTCAGGCTGTCGGCAGCCAGCCGCGAGGCCCGAGCCGACTTGAGAAGCGAATTGCGTTGGCGGACAACGCGCTCGTAGTCACTGATCACGCTCGCGAAGCGAGGGGTGCGCTGCACGACAAGGGTGTCGAGAAAAGCTCTACGTCCGCCGGGATCGCCCCTGACGAGCGACAGGTCTTCGGGGGCGAAAATCACGCTGGCAAAGTACCGAGGCAACTCACGCAAACGAACAGGCGAGCGATTGACTTGCGCGCGGTTGGGCGATGAGCGATTGAGTTCGACTTCGATGACGACAGCGCGATCATCGTGCTGAACCCGAACACGTACGATCGCCGACTCGGAACCGAAGCGAATGAGCGCTTGATCGCTTGACACGCGATGAGAGGCAGCCGAGCCGGCGTACGCGATTGCCTCGACCAGATTGGTTTTGCCCTGGCCGTTGCGACCCACGAACAACACTGCTCCCGGCGCGAGCGCAACATCGGCCCGAGCGTAGTTACGAAAGTCAGCGAGCGAGAGGTGCGTAACGTGCACGCGCGTCAGCGCAGCAGCAGGTTGGGCTGCAGCAGGTAGCGATAGTTGTCCGTGCCCGGCTGGTCTTTCGACGACTGACTCGTGATGAGCACCGGCCCCGGCTTATTGGGGTTGTCGGTTTTGGTGAACGAGATGCGCACGTATTCACTGTGCACGGCCGAGAGACCGTCGATGAGAAATTGCGGCTTGAGCGACACGGTGGTGTCGCCACCCGTGACGTGAGCGTCAATGGTTTCGGATGCTTGGGCGTTCTCTGAGCCGATCGCTTCGAGCGTGAGCCCGTCGTCAGAAAAGCTGTATCGCAAAGCGGCATCGCGCTCGAGCACGAGTTGAACGCGGCGGGTCGATTCAATGAGCTCAGCCGTGTTCATGACCGCGTAGTTGTCAACCGTTTCGGGGAACAACCGCTTTACCGGCGGGAAATTGCCCTTGATGAGCAACGAGGTCACGGTCTTTTGGTCGGCAGAGAAAGCGATGAGCTCGCGATCGCCACCACTCACGATCGTGACCGTGACGGTCGAGGCGTGAGCGAAGATCTTGCCAATCTCAGAGAGAGTGCGCGACGGCACGAGAGCGGTAACGCCTTCGGCAACAGCGGATGACTCCCAATCAATTTCGCGAACCGCCACGCGGTATCGATCGGTGGCAACGAGCGACAAGCGATTGTCGGCAATCTCGAGCTGCACGCCAGTGATGACGGGGGTGACATCGTCACGCGACGCTGCGACGGCTACTTGGCCCACCGCATCCGAAAAGGAGTCACCCGGGAGCACGCCACTGGGGCCGTCGACGACGGGCAAGCTCGGGTACTCCTCAACGGGCATGCTCGAGAGAGTGAATCGAGCAGAGCCACACCGAACGGCGATCTTGCCCTCATCGGTCGCAAACTCGACAGGTGCGTTCGGAAGACGCGATGCGATGTCGGCGAGCAATCTGCCCGAGACAAGAACGGTTCCGTCGTCAGAAACGTCAGCGGTGATCGAGGTCTGAGCCGAGACCTCGTAGTCGAATGATGAGAGGGTGACCGTCGAGCCTTCGGCCCGCAACAAGACGCCGCTCAAGATGGGCAGCGTCGTGCGCTGCGGCAGAAGTTTCACGGCGAAAGACACTGCTTCGCTGAACACGTCGCGATTGACCTGGAACTTCACGCGGCTCCCTCTCGGTCGACCTGCCCCGGCACCCGGGGCCTTCCATACTGGCACAGCACGTGTGCGGGCGGTTGACGAGCTGCGACTCTCAAAAAGTTATCTCTCATCATTCATTGAAGAGAAGAAAAGAACACCATCATTAACCGCTGTGCACACTGTGCATAAGGTCGTCGATTGACCGTCTTCGTGCGGAACTACACGCGTGCAAGATGTGGAATGTCGGTGGATGCTCGCTCACCCTTCGGGGGAGAACTACTTTCAAGCCCCGACGACTTTCACACCTCGGCGGCGATCGTCAACAGGTCATCCCCATCCGCCAAGGAAGTTATCCACAGGCTGTCCCCAGTGTGCGAAACGTGCAATGAAACTGAACGACTGCTGTGTCGAATGCACCGAAAGGCTCGTCGCTTAGCCGTAGCGGTGGTTTTGCTTGATGCGACTCGTGAGCTCGGTGACTTGGTTGTAGATCGACCGGCGCTCTTTCATGAGGTCGCTGATCTTCTTGTTGGCGTACATCACCGTGGTGTGATCTCGGTTGCCGAAGAGCTGCCCGATTTTGGGCAGCGACAGGTTGGTCAGTTCACGACAGAGGTACATCGCGATCTGTCGCGCTGTGGCAACCGCTTGTGATCGAGACGAGCCATAGAGATCGTCGACGGTTAGCTTGAAGTAGGCAGCGGTGTGATTGATGATGTCGACCGGCGCGATGACATTGTCTTCATCGAGAGTGATGAGATCTTTCAGCACCGTCTGGACGAGCTGCATGTCGACTGCTGTTCGGTTGAGGTTCGCGAACGCCGTAACCCTGATGAGTGTGCCTTCGAGTTCGCGGATGTTGCTCGAGACTTTCGAGGCGATGTACTCGAGCACGTCATCCCGAACCTGCAGTTTGTCGTTCTGCGCCTTCTTGCGAAGAATCGCGATGCGCGTCTCGAGGTCGGGTGCTTGAACGTCGGTGATGAGCCCCCACTCGAACCGGCTGCGCATGCGGTCTTCAAAGCCCGTGAGGTGCTTGGGCGGCAAGTCGCTCGTGATGACCACCTGCTTGTTGTGGTCATGCAGTGTGTTGAAGGTGTGGAAGAACGCCTCTTGCGTCGAGTCTTTGCCCTGCAAGAACTGAATGTCGTCGATGAGCAAGATGTCGATCTCGCGGTAGCGCGACTGAAAGAGGCTTGCCCGGTTGTTGGCGATCGAGTTGATGAAGTCGTTCGTGAACTCTTCAGAGCTGACGTAGCGAACACGGATTCCCGGGTAGAGGCTCTCGGCGTAGTGGCCGATGGCGTGAAGCAAGTGGGTTTTGCCCAGACCCGATTCGCCATAGATGAAGAGAGGGTTATAGGCCTTGGCCGGCGCCTCGGCCACCGCGACGGCGGCCGCGTGCGCGAAGCGGTTCGACCCCCCGATGACGAAGTTGTCGAAGCTGTACTTGTCATTGAGACGGCTGTCGCCGCGTCGACCCGACGCATCGGTCGTCGTGGGCGCAACACTGTTCTCGATATACAGCGGGCTTTGTTCCATGGGCTCAACGCCGGCGTCGAGCTCTTCATTCTGAATCTCAGGATTCACGACGATGGCGAAGCTCGACACCGTCTCGCCCGCGACGGTCGTGAGAGCGCTAAGGAGGGGGAGACGGATGCGTTGCTCCAGCATTCCGCGCGTGAGCTCGTTGGGGACCTCGAGATAGAAGGTGCCCGCCATGACGCCGCGCGGCTCGACCAAGTTAATGAAGCCGTGCAGCTGGGGCGTGATGCGATCGTCAGCAGTGAGCACTGCCTTCACCGACTCCCACAAGTCGTGCGGGGAATCGGTTTCGTCAGGCATCGCCCAGCTCCTTCGGTGAAAAACGCGCGACGTGATGAGGTGGACGCCGCTGTGGATAAGTTGTCGATGCACCCACAGAGGAGGCGTCGAGAAGACTGGTGCCTACTGTAATCCGACGCGGCGCGTCGTTACCAATGGTCTTTGCACATCATGTGGATAATGCACTCTCGCACCGAGGGAGTTTGACCGGGGCATGGTCGGGACCTATTGTTAACCGGTTGACTTCTGTCCGGACCTGAATCGCAGCGATCGGACATCCGAGTTCCGTCGTCGCTGGCCCTGAGGGCCGAGGAGAGAACCATGACCAAGCGCACCTTCCAGCCGAACAACCGCCGCCGGGCGAAGGTTCACGGCTTCCGTCTGCGCATGCGCACTCGCGCTGGCCGCGCCATTCTCGCTGCGCGCCGCCGCAAGGGCCGCAGCGAACTCTCCGCTTAAGCACGCCGGTGCTCCCGCGAGCTCACCGGGTCGTCGTTGCCGACGATTTCCGGAGGGCTGTGCGCCGTGGCCGGCGCACGAGCACGCCGCACGCAGTGGTGTATCGCGTGAGTGGTGAGCCCAGCGGGCCGCGTTTCGGGGTCATCGTGTCGAAGCAGGTCGGAGGCGCTGTCGTGCGCAATCGCATTCGGCGCCGCATCCAGGCGATCTGCGCCTCGTCGTTGACGACCGTTCCAGCGGCCGAGCTCATTGTCGTCCGCGTTCTTCCGGGTGCGCATGAGGCCTCGTGGGATACCCTGCGGTCGGAGATCGGTGACGGATTGCGACGGGCGGTGACGGCTTCATGAACGAGACGCTCGTTCGCGGTGCCCGCGCGATCGCACTCATCCCCCGCAATCTCGTGGTGATCGTCTTGCGTGGATACCGTGCCGTCATCTCGCCGCTCTACGGCGACGTCTGCCGGTACTACCCCAGCTGTTCGGCCTACGCTCTGGGTTCGGTTCAAGAACACGGTGTCGTGAAGGGCGGGTGGCTGGCGTCACGTCGCCTCGCTCGGTGTCACCCGTGGGCCGAAGGCGGCATCGACGATTGGCCCGTCAAAGAGAACTCTCCCTATCGGCGAACCCGCTGGGGCTTGATCGTGCTTGAGAGAAAGGCATAACCCGCCACTATGGATATCTTCGCCATCATCCTCTGGCCCATTAAGTGGGCGATCGAGGCGATCCTCGTGGGCTTCCACACGCTCTTCACCGTCATGGGCCTCGAGAGCGAGGCGGGCCTCACCTGGGTGCTGTCGATCGCTGGCCTCGTGGTGGTCGTGCGCGCAGCCCTGATTCCGATCTTCGTGCGTCAGATTCAGAACCAGCGCAAGATGCTCGAGATCTCTCCTGACCTCAAGAAGATTCAAGACAAGTACCGCGGTAAGCGTGACCAGTTCTCGCGCGAGGCGATGTCGCGCGAGACGATGGCGCTCTACAAGAAGCACGGCACGAACCCCCTCTCGTCGTGCCTGCCGATCTTGCTGCAGATGCCGATCTTCTTCGGCCTCTTCTCGGTGCTCAACAGCTCGTTCATGGGCCTCTCTGGTGTGGGCCTTCTGAACGAACAGCTCTCGCAAGAGTTCGGTCGGGCAACTCTCTTTGGCATCGCTCCTCTCGGCGCGACGATGGTCAACAACGGCGGAAACGTCTGGGTGATTGTCATTGCGGCCGTGCTCATCGTTCTGATGACGGCCTCGCAGTTCATCACGCAGCTGCAGATCATGTCGAAGAACCAGAGCCCCGAGATGAAGGCCTCGCCGATGTATCGGCAGCAACGCATCTTGCTCTACATCCTCCCCGTGGTCTTCTTGTTCTCGGGCGTCGCCTTCCCGCTCGGCGTGATGTTCTACTGGTTCGTCTCCAACATCTGGACGATGGTGCAGCAGTTCATCGTCATCCGGAACATGCCGACTCCCGGTAGTGAAGCGGCGTTGGCGCGAGAGGCCCGCCTGGCCAAGAGGCGTCAGCGTAAGGGCATCGTTGACCCCGAGTCGGAAAACGGCGGCTCGCTCGCCGTCGAAGAGCCCAAGAAGACCCAGCGCGCCCAGCCGGTCAACAAGAACCGCGCGAAGAAGAAGGGTGGTCGCTAGACCATGACCGACACCGTAGAGAATGTGCTCGACCCGATGACCGTCGAAGAGCCAGTCGGCACGACGGCGCATGAGTCGACCGATGCTGACGAGGGCGACATCGCCGCCGACTATCTCGAAGAGCTGCTTGACCTGGCTGACCTCGATGGCGACATCGAGATCGCTTCGCGAGGCGGGCGCATCTACCTGTCGATCGAGGCGGAAGAGGCGGATGCCCTGCGCACCCTGTCGAAGCCCGACACCGTCTCGGCCCTGCAAGAGCTCACGCGACTCGCGGTGCACGCTCGCACCGGCGAGTTCTCGCGCCTCATCCTCGACATCGCCGGATCCCGAGACGCACGCGCCGACGAGCTTCAGCGTCTTGTCGACCGCGCGATCGAACGCATCGACGCGGGCGCGGCCTCCGCTGCTCTGCCGCCCATGTCGAGCTACGAGCGCAAGCTCGTGCACGACCTCGTGGGCGAGCGTGGATTCACCTCGGAGTCGGAGGGCGAAGGGGCCGAGCGCCACACCGTCATCCGTCGTGGCTAACGACAACTCCCCCACTGTTTCACGTGAAACATTCGTGACCTCGTCGAGCCCTGTTGTGATCGAGCCAGAGCCGGCCGCGGCCGCCGTGGTTTTTGGGGAACACATCGAGCGCGCGCGGGCGTTCACGGCACACCTCGGCGAGCAGGGCGAGACCTTGGGCCTTATTGGCCCACTCGAGGCGGCTCGCCTCTGGTCACGCCACATCATCAACTGTGCGGTGGTGGCACCGTTCCTCACCGCTCACGGCCGCGTCGCTGATGTGGGAAGCGGCGCGGGTCTACCGGGCCTTGTGTTGGCCATCGCTCGCCCCGATGTGCACCTGACGCTGATCGAGCCCATGGAACGCCGAACCGATTGGTTGCGCGACGAGAGCGAGCGGCTGGGGCTCACGAACGTCACGGTGCTGCGGGCCCGTGCTGAAGAAGCGGTGTCGGCGGGTCCCTTCGATCAAGTGACTGCCCGCGCAGTGAGCGCGCTGACGAAACTTGTTCCCCTCACAGCACCCCTGGCTCGCGCCGGAGGAGAGCTGATCTTCTTGAAGGGAGCGCGCATCACCGAGGAGATTTCCGCCGCGACATCGGTGCTTCGCCGCCATCGCGTAACCGACATCGAGGTGATCGAGCTCGGTGAGGGCATCGTGCCCGAAGTGACCCGACTGTTTCGGGCTACAGTAGGCGGGGCATCCTGACGTTCTGCGGTCTTTGACGGCGGTGCGGATGCTCGCCCGGCGTCACGCGATGACGCCCGTTTCACGTGAAACATTCGAGCAGGAGGCTCAAGAGTGACGACCCAGGGACAGTACGACGAGACCACGCCTTTGGCGCGCGAGGTCGCCGAAATCACCCGTCGCCGCATTGCGCTCGAAGCAACGACGCTCCCATTGCCGGCGTCGACCCGCGTGTTCACCGTGTCGAACCAAAAGGGTGGCGTGGGAAAGACCACCACGACCGTCAACCTTGCAGCGGCTTTGGCGCGGTCGGGTGCACGCGTGCTCGTGATCGACCTCGACCCCCAGGGAAACGCGTCGACGGCCCTCGGCGTCGAGCACCGCGCTGAAACACCCAGTGTGTACGACGTCGTGGTGGGCGACGTTGCGCTTGCTGACGTCGTGCAGAAGAGCCCCGAGTTCGACCAGCTCTATTGCGTTCCGGCGACCATTCACCTCGCCGGAGCCGAGATCGAGCTCGTCTCGCTCGTCGCCCGCGAGCAGCGACTGCGCACGGCCCTTGACGCGTTCCTCGCGGCGCAAGAAGACATGTTCCACTACGTGTTCATCGACTGCCCGCCGTCGCTGGGCCTGCTCACGATCAACGCCTTCGTCGCGGCGCGCGAAGTGCTCATTCCCATTCAGTGCGAGTACTACGCCCTCGAAGGCCTCAGCCAGCTTCTCAACAGCATTCAACTCATCGAGCGTCATTTGAACCCCCAGCTTCGGGTCTCGACGATCTTGTTGACGATGTACGACTCTCGTACCAACCTGGCCAATCAGGTCGTCGACGATGTGCGCGAGCACTTTCCCCAGCAAGCCCTCACGACCGTCATTCCTCGCTCGGTGCGCATCAGTGAGGCGCCGAGCTACGGCCAGAGCGTCATCAGCTACGACGAGGGGTCACCGGGCTCGCTCTCATACCTTGAGGCAGCAGCCGAGATCGCACACCGCGGGGTGAGTGCCTGATGGCTCAGAAACGTACCGGGTTGGGCCGTGGCATCGGTGCCCTCATTCCCACGGGCGAGGGCGAGCGGCCCGTCGACGTCTTCTTCCCCGCGCCTGCCACGACTGAGGGTGAAGAGCTCGCGGTCGTTCCCGGCGCCCGTCTCGCGGCCATCGCGCCGAGCGACATCGTGCCGAACCCCCAGCAGCCCCGCACCGAGTTCCGCGAAGAAGAACTCGCTGAGCTCGTGCACTCTGTGCGCGAGTTCGGGGTACTGCAGCCCATCGTGGTGCGCGAGCGCACGGGAGCCCGGGCAGGAGAGCCCGCCTACGAGTTGATCATGGGCGAGCGGCGTCTGCGGGCATCCACGATCGCCGGCCTCGAGGTGATTCCCGCGATCGTGCGCAATACGAGCGACGACAACATGCTGCGGGATGCTCTGCTCGAGAACCTGCACCGGGCGCAGCTCAACGCTCTCGAAGAGGCCAGCGCGTACCAGCAGTTGCTCGAAGACTTTGGCATCACGCAAGAGCAGCTCGCCGAGCGTCTCGGCCGCTCGCGGCCGCAGATCACCAACACGCTGCGCTTGCTCAAGCTTCCGCCGCAAGTGCAGGCGCGGGTCGCTGCTGGCGTGCTCACGCCGGGCCACGCTCGGGCGATTCTCGCGGCGGGCAGCACGCCGGCCATGCTCAAGCTGTCGGACAAGATCGTCAACGAAGAGCTTTCGGTGCGTCAGGCGGAAGCCGCGGCATCGCTGCTCAGCGGCTCTGGCCCCCGCGTTCCCGTCGCCAAGAAGCCGTCGGCCGGATCACGACAGGGTCAGCTCAACGAGATCGCTGAGCGCCTGGGCGACCGCCTCGACACTCGCGTCACGATCAGCCTGGGTCAGAAGAAGGGCACAGTCGTTATCGACTTTGCGACTATCGGTGACCTCAACCGCATTCTGGGCGAACTGGGCGACGACGGCTTTCGCTAACCCGATGCGCGCCTAGGCGCGTGAGTCGCGCACGGCGGCTTGGGCAAGCTCGGCGTAGACCCACCCGACGTCGTGACCGGCGGCTTCGAGAGCGAGAGCGAACGTTGACGTCTCGGTGAGACCCGGCATGACGCTCGCCTCGAGAAACCACGGGGTGCCGGCGCCATCGATGATGAGGTCGATGCGGCTGATGTGGCGCAGGCCGAGGGCACGGTGCGCCGCGAGAGCCACCTCGGTCGCGCGTGCGGCCGTGGCGTCGTCAATGCGGGCCGGCGCGTAGAAGCGCGTCTCTCCGGCGTTGTAGCGCGCCTCAAAGCCGTAGACGCCCGACAGCGGCTCGATCTCGACCGCCGGCAAGGCGACGGGCCCGTCGCCCGTATCGATGATGCCGATCGCAACCTCAACACCCGTGATGCGTTGCTCGATGAGGGCAACGTCGCAGTACGTGTAGGCGAGCACCATCGCGCGACGCAGCTCGTCATCCGTATTGACGAGGCTCACGCCCTGCGCTGAGCCGCCCTGGGCCGGCTTGACGGCCAAAGGCGGCGGAAGCTCTCCGCGCACGACCGACAGCACACTCTCGGCGCCGAGCTCGCGAAACGCATCGCGGGTGAGAGCGATCGAGTGTGGCGTCGGAACCCCCGCGCGCTCGACGATCGTCTTGGCGCGCGGCTTGTCCCAGGCGAGGCGCGTTGAACTCGCGGATGATCCGACGTAGGGCAGCCCAAGAAACTCGAGCAGGCTGCGCAAGGCACCGTCTTCGCCGCTCGCGCCGTGCAGAGTCGGCCACACGACATCGGGCCGGGTGGCGAGCAGCGCGGGCAGCAGCGCGGCATCCGGGTCGAGCAGTGTCACCTCGAGCCCGTGGGCGGCAAGGCCGTCGGCGACGCGGCGCCCCGACTTGAGCGAGATATCACGCTCGTGCGAAATGCCGCCGGCAAGAACGACGACGCGCTGGGCGGGAGAGGGAGCGGGGGAGTCGGTCATGAGCGCAGCATCCGTCGTCAAGAAAGGTTGGGCGGCGGGCTCGCCACATGCGGGTCGTAGGCGGGCACAGCGATGGGCCCCGTGGTCGCGAAGGTCTCAAGCAGTTCTTGTTCGCCGCGCACGACCGTGGCAAGGCGACGGATGCCCTCACGCACTTCGGCGGGCGGCGGGTAGCAGAACGCGAGTCGCAAGTGCCCGCGGCCCGAGCCATCGGCAAAGAAGGCGGTGCCCGGCGTGTAGGCCACCAGCTCTTTGACGGCCCGCGGCAGCATGCCCTTCGAGTCGAGGCCCTCGGTGAGGGTGACCCACACGTAGAAGCCGCCGTTCGGCACCGTGTAGCTCAGATCGGGCAGGTATTGCTCCAGCGCTTCGATCATGGCGTCGCGACGTTCGCGGTAGAGCGAGCGGAACACGTCGATCTGGCCCCGCCAGTCGGCCTGGTCGAGGTAGTCGCTGATGACCATCTGGTTGAGCGAGCTGGGGCTGAGAATGGCAGCTTCGGCCGCAAGAACGAGTTTTTCTCGGATAGCGTGAGGGGCGAGAGCCCAGCCGACGCGGAACCCGGGGGCGAGCGTCTTCGAGAACGAGCCGAGGTAGACGATGCCATCGGTCTCGACACTGCGCATGGCGGCGGGCGCCGGACGGTCGAACCACAAGAGCCCGTAGGGGTTGTCTTCAAGAATCAGGATGCCCGCCGAGCGTGCAATGTCGATGATCTCGAGGCGGCGCTCGCTCGAGAGTGTCACGCCCGCAGGGTTGTGGAAGTTGGGGATCAAGTACAGCAACTTGAGCTGCTTGCCCGCGGCGCGCAGCGACTGGATGCGCTCGGTGAGGGCCGCGGGGATCATGCCGTCCGCGTCCATCGCAATGTGGGCGACTTCGGCTTGGTACGAGCGGAAGATGCCCATCGCGCCGACGTACGAGGGCGACTCGGCGAGCACGACGTCGCCCGGGTCGAGGAAAAGCTTGGCGACGAGGTCGAGAGCTTGCTGCGAGCCCGTCGTCACGACGAGGTCGTCGACGCCCGCGCGAATGCCTTCGAGGGCCATGATCTCGAGGATGTGCTCGCGCAGCTCGGGGGTTCCTTGACCGGAGCCGTATTGCAGGGCCGCGGGGCCCCGGTCGCGCATGACACGCTCCATCGACTCCGTGACGGTCGCGAGCGGCAACGCTGACACATAGGGCATGCCGCCGGCGAGAGAGACCACTTCGGGGCGCGAGGCAACCGCAAACAGGGCGCGAACCTCAGAGGCGCTCAGGCCAGACGTGCGCGCGGCATAGTGCCCGTACCACGGGTCGAGGTTGGTGCCCTCGCGGGAGATCGTCATGCTGTGCCCGTTCTGGATGAGTGGCGCGCTGCCAGTGCAGAGCGCCCTCACGGCGGCTCCCCCAGAGCACGTGGGTTCCAGAATACGGGCCAGACGCCGAGAAGCCCGCCCCCCGGTGAGGGGACGGGCTTCTCGGTGTGAACGCTTTAGGCCAAGAACTCGGCCAAGTCAGCCTCGAGTGCGGGCTTGGGCTTGGCACCAATGACGGTCTTGACGACCTCGCCGCCACGGAAGACCTTCATCGCCGGAATCGACGTGATCTGGTACTTCATGGCCGTCTCGGGGTTGGCGTCGACGTCGAGCTTGACGATTTCGAGCTTGTCGGGGTGCTCGGCCGCGATGGCGTCGAGGATGGGTGAGACGGCACGGCACGGGCCACACCATTCAGCCCAGAAGTCGACCATGATCGTCTTCTCGTTCTTCAGAACTTCGGCCTCAAAAGTGGCGTCAGTCACATCGCGCGTGCTCATGGGTTCTCCTTGTGTCAGGTGGTCAGATTAGGCCGACGCAGTTGCCGCAGCGCGGCTGGCGTCGTGAACGGTCTCGAGGTAGTGCTGCGCATCGAGTGCGGCCACCGTGCCGCTTCCGGCGGCGGTGATGGCTTGCTTGTAGGTCGGGTCAACGACATCGCCGGCGGCGAAGACGCCTGCCACGCTCGTGCGAGACGAGCGGCCATCCACGGCAATCGTGCCCTGCTCAGTGAGTTCAAGCAGGCCGTGCACGAGGTGCGTGCGCGGGTCGGCGCCGATCGCGACGAAGACTCCCTGCACATCGAGAACGCGCTGCTCGCCCGTGACGGTGTCGACGATGCCGATGCCGCTCACGAGATCGGCGCCGAGGATCTGCTCGACGCGCGCGTTCATGATGAACTCGATCTTCTCGTCGGCCTTCGCCCGATCGACCATGGCGGCGGATGCTCGAAAGTTCTCGCTGCGGTGGATGAGGTACACCTTGTCAACGAAGCGCGTGAGGAAGGTGGCTTCTTCCATCGCCGAGTCGCCGCCACCGATGACAGCGACGGTCTTCTGCCGGAAGAACGCGCCGTCACACGTGGCGCACCACGAGACTCCGTAGCCGCTCAAGCGGTCTTCGTCAGGCAGGCCGAGCTTGCGGTAGGCCGAGCCGGTCGCATAGATGACGGCGTGAGCTTCATGGCGGTCGCCGTTGCCGAGAGTCACGGCCTTGACGGGCCCGTCGAGCTCGAGCGACACGACGTCGTCATAGACGATCTCGGCACCGAACTTCTCGGCCTGCTGCTGCATGCGCACCATGAGGTCGGGGCCCATAATGCCGTCGGGGAAGCCCGGAAAGTTCTCGACCTCGGTGGTCTTCATGAGCTCGCCGCCGAACTCGACCGAGCTCGCGATGACGAGCGGCGACAGGTTGGCGCGAGCGGCGTAGATGGCGGCGGTGTAGCCCGCGGGGCCGGAGCCAATGATGATGACGTGACGCATGGGATTCCTCACGAGGTCGTCGGCCGCGGAGTGCGTCCGACAGAAGCAGTAACCCAGCATAGGGGGCCGGTATTCCGCGCCCCGGGGAGTTCACAGAGCGTTCATCGGTGCCGTTAGCGGTTGAGACGGCGCCGCACGAGAGCAACAGCGCTCGTCGCCTCGGGCACGCGCATCACGAGCAGCGCCGCACCGTAGACGGCAATCATCGGCAGAGCGATGAGCGCGATGCTCGCGGCTGCGCCGCCGACCGTGTCGCGGGCGAATCCACTGTCGCCGAGGGTGCCGAGCGACCACCCGATCACAAGACCCGTGAGCAGGGATGCCGCGCCGGCCACGATGAACTGGGCGGTGCGGCGGGCGATGAGGGGGGCATCCAGCGAGCCAATGCGGCGGCGCAAGGCAACGCCACCAATGATCATCTGGAAGAACGCCGCGGCCGAGGTGACGAGTCCGATTCCGGGAACGATCCACGCGGTGGGCAACAGGCTGCAGAACAGCGCGCCGATGATGAAGAACAGGGTGTGAGCGGCCTGCAACCAAAACGCGGTGCGGGTGTCGTCGATCGCATAGAACACGCGCTGCATGACGAAGTAGACGCTGAAGGGCACGAGCCCCACGACGAATGCGATCAGCACAATCGCGATCTGATCGATGGCGGCAGCGTCGAAGATGCGACCGAACGGCACGGCGACAGCGATGAGCCCGACGGTGGCGAGCGTCATGAAGAGCGCCGTGAGTCGGATGGCCTCGTTGGTGTCAACGCGAACCGACTCGCGATCGCCGTCTCGGGCGTGTGTGCTCATGCGCGTGAGGTAGGCCGTCACGAGCGAAACGACGACGATGGAGTGCGGAAGCATGAAGAGCAACCACGCCGTGCGCATGACCATGAGCGATGCATCGTCGGGCGTTGCCGCGATGGAGGCAACGCGTGTCTGCACGATGCCACCAATCTGCATGACGATGATCATGGCGAAGACCCAGCCGGCCGCGCGGCCTGTCGCGCCGAGCCCGGCGCCCCGCCAGCGGAAGTCGGGTCGGTAGCGCAAGCCTGCACGTCGCCAGAACAGCACGAGCACGAATGCTTGGGCGGCGACACCGAGAGTGGCGGTGCCGGCCAGCACGGCGATCATCTCGGGCGTCCATGCCGTGGCATCGCTAACATCGGCGTCGAACAGCAGGCCGAACGCGATCATGCCCCCGATGGCCACGAGGTTGTTGACCGCGGGTGCCCACGTGAACGGCCCGAACACCCGGCGCGCGTTGAGCACCTCGCCAAACAGCGTGTACAGCGCATAGAACAGCACTTGCGGCAGGCACCAGTAGGCAAACGAGACGGCGAGAGACATCTCGTCGGGTGTAAAGCCGCGAGAGCCTGAGCTGTCGGCCGATGCTGCGTAGAGGCTCACGAGAAGGGGGGCCGCGAGCGTTGCGACAACGCCGGCGACGAGAAAGACCACGATGCCGATCGTCACGAGCCGGTTGATGAATCGCTGACCGCCATCGGCGTCAATGCTTGCCCGCACGATCTGTGGAACGAGCACAGCGCTCAGCACACCACCGGCGACAATCGCGTAAATGTTGTTGGGCAATTGGTTGGCGAGGGCAAAGGTGTTGGCTCCCGAGCCGAGCGCGCCAAGAGTCGTCGTGAGCATGACCGCGCTGATGAAGCCGAGCACGCGTGACACGAGAGTGCCCGAAGCCAGAACGAGGCTCGCGCGGCCGACGCCGCCCTCGCTCGTGGTTGTCACTCCGGCTCCGCCCGGCGACGGCGTCGCTTGCGAATGTCGCGTGCGATCCCGAAGCCCAGAAGCAAGACCAGCGCGATGGCAATCGCGATCGTTCCGGCGGTCTCCCATCCGGCCTGCAGATTGAGCGAGACACGCTTCGGGTCGCCCACGATTCGATCGTCGGCATCGCGCACGCTGATCGTAATGTCGACCTGACCGTTGGTCAGCGACTCGACCGGAACCAACGCTCGAGTCTGTGACTGTGGCTCTACGAGGGCCTCAACACGGCTATCGAGAACGCGCAATTGTGTGGAGTCAGGCTCAACTTTGACGAAAACTCGTACCGCGACATCAAGATCGTTCTGCACGGTGATCGGCAGCGAGGCGCGATCGGCGAGCAAGGTGATCTTGCTGCTTTCGATAACTCGTACCGACGAGCGAAGTGTCGTCGAGTCGCGAGTGAACTGGTGAAGCGCATCAACCGAGCTCTCACCCCAGCCGAGCGACAGGGCGGCGAGCAATTGCAGTCGGCGAAGATCGGTGATCGCTGTCGGATTCACCGCGATGCTCGCGAACGTACGGTCGTTGGCTTCGGCGTCGAGGGCGCCTCGCACGGCACCGCTCAGCGCCTCATCGGCCAGCGGTTCGATCACGCTTGACGAGACGGCGGGTCGACTCAGGGCCTGCGTCACCGAGGCTCCTGCCGCCCACGGCAGCGCCACCGTTTGCGCGATGGTGTCGATCAAGCGATCCGTGCCCGCAAGGCGGTCGCGAGCCAACGGAATGATGGCGGGGATGCTCGGCTCGGTCGAGGCGCTGGCCGCCAAAATCGCAGACACGCGCGCCATCGCCCGGTCAAAGCGCTGCTGCGACACGGCGAGGCTCGCTTCTCGTGCTGCAGCGCTGAGCGCGTCATCAGCACGAAGAACCCGCAGATCGGCGAACTCTTGGACGGCACCGGAACTCTCGAGCGACGAAGCCGGCGCAAGGAGAACCGATGTGCCGTCGTCGGTGAGCACCGACACCGCGGCCGACGTGAGCGAGCCTGCCTCGGCCCACGCCACACCGCCAAAAGTGGCGGGCCACTCGGCCAACTCATCGATCGAGAGTGAGTCGTCGGGCGAGGGGCTCGGTGCAGGAGTCTGCGCTGCATTGCTCTCTGTTGAGGACACGACGCCGGTGCCTTCGGGTCGCGGGAGGGCAACGGATGCTGCGGTAATGGTGGCGACCGGGTCGGCGTCGGCCCACGGCAGAACGAAGCTCTCGTTCGGCGCGGCGAGCAAGCGGTCGAGAAACGCAACGGCGTCGGGGGGAGCATCGACTCCGAGCAAGCGAATCGATGCGATCACCCGCGGGTCAATGGCGAGAAGCACAGGGCGACCAGCGGCGGCATCGAGAGTTCGCGTCAGCGCGCCGCCTGCCGCGGTGTAGCCCGCGAGAGTCTCGGCCGAGAGGAAGGCCGCCGATTCGCCGGGAGTGGCGATGGCCGCGACGAACGTGGTTGCGGCAACGGGCGCCGTTGTGTTGTCGGGCAACCACACCACCGCGGTGCGGTCACGTGCGAGCGCGGGGGCGTCGGCGGGAGCATCCGCCGAGGCCGCTGTGATTGTTGTGAGTCGTGCCCCGAACGAACCAGAGAAGACCGAGTCGGCGGCGGGAACGATGAGATCAAGCACCGCGCTGGCAGCGGGATCGAGAGCAGACACGCGAGCCGACGCGACGACGACGGATGACGTTGCGATCGTCGCTCCCGCGAACCACTCGCCCAGCTGTGCAGAGTCAGCAACGGCAGCACCATCGACCTCGAGGCTGACGAGCACATCACCCGTCGACACAGACCCGGTGTTGGTGATCGTCACTCGAACACTCATGGGCTCGCCCGGCCGAACGATTCCCGACCCGGCGGGAGCGGCGACGAGGTCAATCGCCAGCTCGTCAGAGGTCGTCACCGTTGAGGCGCTTGCCGAGCCAACCAACCCCATGGGAACGACGGCAAGCATTGAGAGCGCCAGAGCGAGACCGAGCCGCCCCACGGGCCAGCGGGTGAGCGAGAGCGCGAGGAGACCTGCTCGTTCCCGCTCGGCCGACATGGGGGAAGTCTAGACTCTGGTGACTATGGAGAGCGTGGCCCAGGCCGTCACCCGACTCGAGGCCCTCGCGACGTCTGAGCCGCTCGCCACGCTCGCCGAGCGGTTTGCCGCGGCCGGGCACGAACTCGCGCTCGTCGGCGGGCCGGTGCGCGATGCGTTTTTGGGGCGAACGGTTAACGACCTCGACTTCACGACTTCTGCGCGCCCCGACGAGATCATTCGCATCATCGCGCCGGTTGCCGACGCACACTGGGACATCGGGCGCGCATTCGGCACCATTGGCGCTCGACTCGGTGACCACACCGTCGAAATCACCACGTACCGCGCCGACGCCTACTCGCCCGACTCTCGTAAACCGGAGGTCGCGTTCGGCGACACTCTCGAGGGCGATCTGATTCGCCGCGACTTCACGATGAACGCCATGGCGTTGCGCTTGCCAGCGCGCACGCTCGTTGACCCCTCGGGGGGCCTTGACGATCTCTTCGCGCGGCGGCTCATGACGCCGGGTAGCCCCGATGACTCGTTTGGCGACGACCCACTCCGCATGCTGCGCGCTGCCCGATTTGCCGCCCAATTGGCTGTAGAGCTCGACCCGAGCGTCATTGAGGCGATGAGCCGAATGCGTGAACGCCTCGACATCGTCTCGGCCGAGCGGGTGCGCGACGAGCTGATCAAGCTGCTCAGTACTGATTCTCCCCGCCGGGGCCTCGCTTTGCTCGTCGATACCGGACTCGCTGAAATCGTGGTTCCCGAACTGTCTGCATTGCGGCTTGAGGTCGATGAGCATGCGCACCACAAAGACGTCTACGAGCACTCGTTGACCGTGCTCGAGCAGGCAATCCAGCTCGAGGCCCAGCGCGCACCCGGTGCGGCTCCCGATGTGACTCTGCGGCTTGCCGCGCTCTTGCATGACATTGGCAAGCCGGCGACCAAGCGCGTCGAGCCGGGGGGCGCTGTGACCTTCCACCACCACGACGTCGTGGGGGCCAAACTCGCACGCAAGCGACTCACCGCCTTGCGTTTCGACAAAGACACCATCACGGCCGTCAGCCGATTGATCGAGCTGCACTTGCGGTTCTTTGGCTACAGCGATGCTCCGTGGACCGATTCGGGGGTGCGCCGCTATGTGCGTGATGCGGATGCCCTACTCGAGCGCCTGCACATTCTGACCCGCGCCGACGTCACGACGCGCAATCGCCGCAAAGAAGAGAGGCTACGCGGCGCCTACGACGAGTTGGAGCGCCGCATCGCCGAACTCGCGGAGCAAGAAGAACTGCAGTCGATTCGACCTGATCTCGATGGCGAGCAAATCATGGCGCTCCTCGGTCTGCGGCCGGGGCCGCTCGTCGGTGAGGCCTATCGCTTTTTGCTCGAACAGCGTCTTGACGAGGGACCTCTCGGTGAGGCCGAGGCCGAACGCCGACTGCGGGAGTGGTTCGCTTTGCGGGCGTAAGAGTAGTCAGATGGTTTGAGCCAGAGTCGGCGTACGACTAGACTCTGCAGGTTGCCCCGCCGCATGCGAGCGGGCGCACACGATGCCATAACCCTCCTGCTGCAGACCGTCTGCAGCCGTTCGAGTCCGAAGGAGGTGGGTGAGTCATGCATCAGTACGAATTGATGGTCATTCTCGACCCGGAGATCGATGAGCGCACTGTCGCTCCGAGCCTGGACAAGTTTCTTGGCGTGATCCGGAACGACGGCGGTTCTATCGAGACCGTCGACATCTGGGGCCGTCGTCGCCTTGCTTACGAGATCAACAAGAAGACCGAGGGCATCTACGCCGTCGTCAACTTCACGGCGAACCCCTCGGCAACGCAAGAGCTCGACCGCCAGCTCAAGCTCAGCGAGGCCGTGATGCGCACGAAGGTTCTGCGCACCGAAGAGGCCGTTGCTCGCGCCGCGTCGATCGAAGCCGACAACTCGGCTCGCGCTGCCGCGAAGGCTGCGCGCGCTGCCGTCAAGGCCGCGTCGAGCGCTTCGGCTGCGGAGTAGTTGTGGCCGGCGAGACGATCATCACCGTTGTCGGCAATCTCACTGCCGACCCCGAACTGCGGTACACGCAGAGCGGACTCGCCGTCGCGAACTTCACGATCGCGTCGACCCCGCGTTCGTTCGACCGTGCGTCGAACGAGTGGAAAGACGGTGACGCCCTGTTCTTGCGCGCGAGCGTGTGGCGTGAGTTCGCCGAGCACGTAGCGAGCTCGCTCACGAAGGGCAGCCGGGTCATCGCTCAGGGTCGACTCAAGCAGCGGTCGTACGAGACCAAAGAGGGCGAGAAGCGCACCACCATCGAGCTGGAGGTCGACGAGATCGGCCCCAGCTTGCGGTACGCGACCGCCCAGGTCACCCGTAGCGCCGCTGGCGCTGGTGGCGGCCAGATGGGTGGTGGCCGCGGAAGCGGCGCCCCGATCGCCGACGAACCGTGGGGTGCTCCGGCTTCAGCCAGCGCTCCCTCGGGCGGCGATGTGTGGAACACCCCCGGCTCGTTCTCGGACGACACCCCCTTTTGATCCGCTCGGTTCTCTGAGCGAATCACTTCTGAACATCCCGTAAGAAAAGGACAACCACATGGCTGGCAAGAGCAGCGGCGACCGCCGCAAGCCTCGCGGTGGCAAGGGCGCGAAGAACGCCGCCCCCGCGAAAGCGATCCGCGTTGGCGTCATTGACTACAAAGACGTCGCGACCCTCCGCAAGTTCATCTCCGAGCGCGGAAAGATTCGTGCTCGTCGCATCACCGGTGTCTCCGTGCAGGAGCAGCGCCTCATCGCCCGCGCCGTCAAGAACGCGCGCGAGATGGCACTGCTGCCGTACGCGGGCGCGGGCCGATAGGAGCACCTGATGTCGAAGCTCATTCTCACGCAGGACGTCACCGGTCTCGGTGCTCCGGGCGATGTCGTCGAGGTCAAGAACGGGTACGCCCGCAACTACCTCATTCCTCAGGGTCTTGCCGTGGCGTGGAGCCGCGGTGGCGAGAAGCAGGTCGACTCGATCAAGGCCGCCCGCGCAGCGCGCGAGCACGCCACGATCGAAGAGGCCCTCGACCTGAAGGCTCGCCTCGAGGCGAACCCCGTCACGCTCACCGTCAAGGCGGGCGCTGAAGGTCGTTTGTTCGGTTCGGTCAAGACCGGTGACGTGGCAGATGCTGTCGCTGCTGCCGGCCTCGGCTCGATCGACAAGCGCCTTCTCGAGCTTGTCGCGCCCATCAAGGGGCTCGGTCAGCACGAAGCGATTCTCAAGCTGCGCGACGGTGTCGTTGCGACCATCACCATCTCGGTCGTGGCCGCAAAGTAGTCGTTCTCAGCACCACTCAGCGGTACTCGCGCTTCGGCGCGGGTACCGCTTTGTGCATCCCCCTGTCAAGTCCGCTGCGGCGTGTTCGTCCACAGACTCATGGGCGCCATCCTCAACCCTCAGGGGTCGGTTGAAGCCTGTTTTTCCACACACCATGTGAACAATGAAAGTCCTGGTCAGAGGCTTTTCTTCCCTGCATTTCAGTTTCAAGTGCACAGGCGTTTCCACATGTTGCCCACATGACTCCCGGCGTTTCTCCGCACGATTCCACATGGTTATCCACAGGGTTGATTTGAGGGTGGATGCGCGGCCTTCCTAGGGTGAACCGTCTCGCTGTCTCGTGCGGCGGGCGCGCCGCGGCACCGAGTGTCGGCGGTGCGCGGTAGACCTAGGTGCAGAGGGCCAGACGGGGGGTCGGTTATGTCAATTGCGCACATTTCAGCAGCAACCGATCCACGCCCCGCGGGTGAGTCGCGTGGCACGAGCGACGCGCGCAGTCATGACCGCGTTCCACCCCACGACCTCCTCGCCGAGCAGAGTGCTCTCGGCGGCATGTTGCTCAGCAAAGACGCCGTCGCTGACGTTATCGAGAGCGTGCGCGGCGTCGACTTCTACCTGCCGAAGCACGAGGTGATCTTTGAGGCGATCCTCACGCTGTATGCGCACGGTGAGCCGACCGACGTCATTGCCGTTACCGACGAGCTGACCAAGTCGGGCGCTCTGAGCCGGGCGGGCGGTGCTGACTACCTGCACACGCTGACCGCGATTGTGCCCACGGCCGCGAATGCGGGCTATTACGCCTCACTCGTGGCCGAGAAGGCGGTGCTTCGCCGGTTGGTCGAGGCCGGCACGCGCATCGTGCAGATGGGCTACGCCTCTGAGGGCGAAGTGACCGACCTCGTGAACAACGCCCAGGCTGAGATTTACCAGGTGGCCGGCGGCGTTGAGGCAGAAGACTTCATTCCCCTCACCGAAGCCGTGACCACGGCGATTGACGAGATCGAGGCCGCGAAGGGCCGCGACGGCTCGATGACGGGTGTGCCGACCGGTTTCGCCGATCTCGACGAACTCACCAATGGTCTGCACGGTGGGCAACTCATTCTCGTCGCTGCCCGCCCCGCCCTCGGTAAGTCGACCCTCGCGCTCGACTTCGCCCGCGGCGCTGCCATCAAGCACGATCTGCCGACGATCATCTTCTCGCTCGAAATGGGGCGCAGTGAGATTGCCATGCGTCTGCTTTCGGCAGAGTCGTCGGTTCCGTTGCAGGCCATGCGCAAAGGCACCGTTGATGCACGAGAGTGGACGACGATTGCGGCAACACGCGGTCGTATCAATGACGCCCCGCTCTACATCGATGACAGCCCCAACATGACTCTCGTCGAGATTCGGGCCAAGTGTCGCCGGCTCAAGCAAAAGGTCGGGCTCAAGATGGTCATCATCGACTACCTCCAGCTCATGACGAGCGGCAAGCGCGTTGAGAGCCGTCAGCAAGAGGTCAGCGAGTTCTCTCGCGCGCTCAAGCTCATGGCGAAAGAACTGCAGGTTCCCGTTGTGGCACTCTCGCAGCTCAACCGTGGCCCCGAGCAGCGCGCCGACAAGATGCCGGCCTTGAGCGATTTGCGCGAGTCGGGCTCGCTCGAGCAAGACGCCGACATGGTGATCTTGCTGCACCGCGACAGTGCCTACGAGAAAGAGAGCGCTCGCCCTGGCGAAGCCGACCTCATCGTGGCGAAACACCGCAACGGCCCCACGAAGACCATTACGGTCGCGTTCCAAGGGCACCTGTCGCGGTTCGCCGACATGCCGCGCATCTAGCTACCGCGATACGCGCACATCACAACGTCCGTCGCAGGATGCTCTCGGGCGACGCGCCGTACGATGGCGGCATGACTTCTGCGCCCTCGACGCCTCCCTCTTCGGTGGCGCGTGCTGCGTGGCTCGGGCCCGTGCTGCGCGCGGTGCCCGCCGCAATCTCGGGACTCATCATCACTTTCACCGCCAACCATTCGCCCACGCTCGGTCTCGTCATGCTCGGCGTCTTTGGGCTTGGTTCGGCCCTCGTGCTTGCCGTGTCGAGCGTGCCCCTGGGTGCGGGTGAACCGCTGCGCTCGCTGCAGCTGGGGCTCGCGATCATCGCCGGGGTGGCCGGCGCCGTCGCCCTGGCCGTGGTGACCCTCATGGGCGCGGGGCTCGCGATGCTTCTGCTCGTGCTCGGGGGGTACGCGGTCGTCGCGGGCGGGCTGGAACTTGTCTGGGGCATCCGTCATCGAGGGCGTTGCCCTTTCGCGCGCGACGCCATGGTCATCGGTGCCGCCACGCTGGCGTTGGCGATCGTCTTGGCTCTCGTGGGCGACTCGGTCAGCGCCGTCGGCTTCTTTGGCGCCTATGCCGTCATGCTTGCCATCTTCTTGCTGATCGCCGGCCTCAGCCTCAAGTGGTCGACCCCCATGAAAGAGAGCACCGCCTCATGACCGAACCCCGAACGCGCACCAACCTGCGCCCCAGTGAACTCGTGGCGCTCGCGGCCCTGGTCGCCGTGTTCGTGGCACTCATTACGCTCATGGCCACGCGCGAACTCGTCTTCTCGCTCATCGTGTTCGGCGGCGCCTTCGTGCTCGCTCTCGTGGTGCTCGCGATGCTCATGCTCGCCATCACGCCCAATCGCCCCGCCGATGGCGAGCGCGAGCCCGACACCAAGAACGACTGAGGCGCGCGCCTCTCGGCGCCTCGCTAGGGGCGAACGACGTAGTCGACGAGACGCGACGCGGCGCCCACGTAGCCGTGCGGCGTGAGGGCAGCGAGTCGGGCTTTCGCCTCGGCAGAGATATCGAGCCCGTCAATGAACTCGCGCAACTCGACCGCTCCGACGCGGTGTCCGCGGGTCAGCTCTTTGAGCAGCGCGTAGGGGTCAGCGATTGAACTGCGGCCTGCGGTGACTTCGGCGCGAATGACCGTTTGAATGGCCTCGCCGAGCACCTCCCAGTTGCTGTCGAGATCGCGCGCGAGGGCATCCGGATCGATCGCCACCTCGCCGAGACCCTTGATGATGTTGTCGAGAGCGAGCAGTGAGTGCCCGAGGGCGACGCCGACGTTGCGCTGCGTTGTGGAGTCAGTGAGGTCGCGCTGAAGTCGTGAGGTCACGAGGGTGGCCGCGAGCGAGTCGAGCAGCGCGCTCGCGAGCTCAAGGTTGGCTTCGGCGTTCTCGAAGCGGATGGGGTTGATCTTGTGGGGCATCGTCGATGAGCCCGTGGCGCCCGGCTGCGGAATCTGGCGGAAGTAGCCCATCGAGATGTAGCTCCACATGTCGGTGCACAGGTTGTGCAGCACGCGGCCGACGTGGCTGATGCGCTGGTACAGCTGCGCTTGCCAGTCGTGCGACTCGATCTGTGTCGTGAGCGGGTTCCAGGTCAGTCCGACCCCTGTCACGAAATCGCGGGATGCGCTGATCCAGTCGTGGTCGGGATCAGCGGCGAGGTGCGCCGAGAACGTGCCCGTGGCGCCCGAGAACTTGCCGCGATACTCGACCTCGTCGACCGAGGCGAGCAGCAGTTCGAGCCGGTGCACGGTGACCGCGAGCTCTTTGCCCATCGTGGTGGGGGTCGCGGGCTGTCCGTGGGTGTGGGCGAGCATCGGTTGGTCGCGCAGCTCGACGGCGAGGGTGCGCAGGGTGTCGACGAGCGAGCGGGCGCGGGGCATCCACACATCGCGCACGGCCGCACGAATCGTGATGGCGTAGGCCAGATTGTTGATGTCTTCGCTCGTGCAGGCGAAGTGCGTGAGTTCGGCGATCTCGGTGAGGCCGAGCGCCGCGAGCTTGTCGCGGACGAGATACTCGACGGCCTTGACATCGTGCCGGGTCTGGGCCTCGCGCCGTGCGAGGTCGGCAATGTCGACGTCGCCGAAGTCGGTGACGATCGCGCGCAATTGCCGCGCTTGCTCAGCTGTCAACGGCTGTGAACCAAAGAGGCCGGCGTTGGTCAGATGAATGAGCCACTCCACCTCGACCTCAATGCGGGCACGGTTGAGCCCCGCTTCGCTCAAGTGTTCGCCCAGACCGGCGACCTGTGCTTGGTACCGCCCGTCGAGAGGGCTGAGGGGCTGGATGCTGAGCGGGCTCATGAGACGACTCCCTGTCGGATTCCGGGTTCGAGTTGGCGGAAGAGCGCATTGCACGACCGCTCGATCATGCCGAGCACGGCGTCGAACATCGCCGCGTCAGAGTAGTAGGGGTCGGGCACGTCGAGAGCGCCTCCGGCCTCGGGGTCAAAGCTCAACAGCAAGTGCACTTTCGCTCGCGCGTCGTCGTCGGGAGCCCACGACTTCAAGATGCGCTCGTGCGTGCGGTCGAACGCGATGATGAGGTCGAGGCTTGCGAACCACGCGGTGTCGAATTGGCGCGCGCGGTGGCCGTCGCCGTCGTACCCACGGGCTTGCAGCGAGGCCACGGTGCGCGGGTCACTGCTCTCGCCGACGTGCCACTCGCCCGTCCCAGCCGAGTGAACCCCCACGTGGCTTTCCCACCCGCGGGCGCGAATGAGCTCGCGAAATACGGCCTCCGCCATCGGGGAACGACAGATGTTCCCGGTGCAGACAAAGCAGATGCGAAACATGCCGGGTGCGTCGAGGACCCGGTCAAAGCTCATGCCCCCATTGTGTCCCAGTTCCCTCTCCTCCACACCCGACGGCTGTCGCTGCCCGCTTGCGATGTCGACGGTCGGTTCGGGGCAGCCGGGATCATGGCGTCACCATGACGGCGACGGATGCTGTGCCACCGCAGAGAGGACCTTGCATGTACGGCGCCTCAGCCCACGACCCATTCGCACCCACCACGTCGGCCGCCTGTGCCCCGCCGGCTCCGGTCGGCGACTCGGCGGAGGAGCTGCGTCGGCACGCGGCTCTCGTCGACGACCTCCGGCACCGACTCGTCGCGGTTGCTGCGCTGTTGCCCGACAACGGAGCGATCGACGGCTGGTGGGGAGTCGCTCGTGATGCACTGGAGAAAGCCGTAGGCATCGAGCGGGCGCGGCTGTCGCGCCAGGTTGAGCAACTGTATGGCGTGCGCGCGCAGCTGGAGCTTGAGGCGAGCAACGCGGCAGCGCGCGGCCTGGGGGCCTTGCCATGACGCGAGGCCTTGCGGTCGGCGTGGGCGCGGGCGTGGCGATCGACGAGCTCGACCGCGTGAGCCGGGCTCTGCAGTCAGCCGCCGAGCACTGCCATGAGGTCGTGGTGCGCATCCCCCCATTGCGCACGGGGGCGAGCAGAGGTCGTGATGCCGATCTGTGGGAAATCGAGGGCGCCATCGTTCGGTCTCGAGATCAGCTGAGTGAGCTCTCGCGAGCACTCCGCACGGCAGCGTCGCTCTACGAGTCGACCGAGCGTGCGGCGGCACGTTCGATCGAGCTCATTGCCTCGCAGTGCGCAGCAGCCGCGGCCTTGGTGGTGTCGCGCCTGGGATTGCTGGTGCTGCCGGGCCTGGTTGTCGCGGCGAGCAGGGTTACTGCCGTCGCGAGCCTCATGCCCGAGCACGCGCGCGAGCTCGTTTCTGACCACCTCGAGGCTGCGCTCGCGGCGCTGCTGCCCGCATTGCGCGAGCCAGCCGTTCTTGAGGCGATTCGTGTTGCGCTGACGCTCGCCGACGATGCCGTGCTCGGCACGGTGGGTGTGCCTCCGGGGGTCGTCGCGGCGTTGGGCGAGGCGGGCCTCGACGTCACCGGCATCGACTCGTCGGCACTCGCGGTCGTCGGGCTCGCGGCTCTCGCGGGCGTGAACGGCGTCGACCCCGTGCGGGTCGACCGCGCCGGCTCTGATCTGCGTCGCGGCGGCGAGACCCGCCCCGTGGCGCCTCCCGACTCGCTCGCCGATCGCGTCGGCCGCGTTCCTGACGCGGCCACTCCCGTGACGATCGAGCGTTACACCCTGGCCGATGGCAGCGACCACGTCGAGGTGTACATCGCGGGCACTGACGCCCACGCTCCCATGGGCGGTGAGCAACCGTGGGACATGGCGAGCAACATCGCGCTCATCGCTGGTTCTGAGGCCTCGTCGGTGCAGGCCGTGCGCGCGGCGCTCGCGGCCGAGGGCGTGACGAGCGCAACCTCGATCGTCTTCACGGGCTACTCGCAAGGTGGGGCGATCGCGACGATGCTCGCCGAGTCGGGCGACTACCGCACGACGGGTCTCGTGACGGTGGGTGCGCCGAGCGGGGCACTACCGGTTCGAGGCGACTACCCGGCCATCGTCATTGAGCACCGCGATGATCTTGTGCCCGTGCTGTCAGGCATCCGTCGCGAGACCACCGCCGTCGTCGTTCGTGGCGATGCCGTCACGCCCGGCGAGCACGTCGAGGGGGCTCTTCCCGCCCACGACCTTGCCCGGTACCTACGCACCGCGGCACAGGCCGACGCGCACGACAGTGTCGCACTGCGGGCGGCGATCGACGCGTTGCCGCAGGTGCCGCAGTCAGGAACCGCGAGTGCGTACACGGCGACGCGCATCCCGAGCTCGCCGTCGTGAGCGCGATCGCCTAGGTGCGCTTGCGGCCCACGAGCGGTCGCAGCAGCACGCCGATCAGCCAGCTCAGCAGGCCGAGCACGACCGCGCCGAGCACACCCCACCAGAAGCCGTCAACCGTGAGGCCGAACCCGAGCAGGCTCGAGATCCACGCAACGAGCAAAAGCAGCAAACCGTTGACGATGAGGGCGATGAGGCCCAAAGTCAAGATGTAGACCGGAAACGCGACGATGCGGATCATGTTGCCGATCACGCCATTCACGACGCCGAAGATGAGGCCGACGAGCAGGTAGGTCAGCACCAGAGCGACCGTGTCGTCCTCGGCGCCATACGACACAACCTTGACGCCTTCGACGATGATCGTCGTGAGCCAGAGGGCGATGGTGTTGATGATCAGGCGAATCAGAAAGCGTCCCATGCGTCAACTATGCACACTCGGGTGCCGTAGCGGCAATTGACGAACCGGTGAACGGTCGTCGCCGGTGCAGCGCACGCTGGTCGACGTAGGCTGGGCGGGTGACCGAGACCCCGATGACGAGCCCGCCATCTGTGCGGCTTCGACCCGAGATCATGTCGTTGCCCGCCTACAAGCAGGGCCGACCAGCGACGGCGAATGCGTTCAAGCTCTCGAGCAACGAGAACCCTTTTCCGCCGCACCCGGCCGTGCTCGCCGCGATTCGCGATCTCGACATCAATCGGTATCCGGATGCGACGGCTCTCGCCGTTCGTGAACGGCTTGCCCTGCGGCACGGCGTGACCGCCGACGAGGTCATCGTCGGGGCCGGATCCGTCGCGATCCTCGCGCAACTCATTACCGCGGCCGCGACCGTCGGCGATGAGGTCGTGTTCGCCTGGCGGAGCTTCGAGGCCTACCCGGGCTTGGTCACGGTCGCCGGCGCGACGAGCGTGCGGGTCGCCCTCACCGACGATGCCCGGCACGATCTGCCGGCGATGGCGGCGGCGGTCACCGACCGCACGCGCGCGATCATCGTCTGCACGCCCAACAACCCCACGGGCACCGTGGTGACGGCCGCAGAGTTCGACGCCTTCATGGCCGCCGTGCCGAGCGACTTGCTCGTCATTCTCGACGAGGCCTACGCCGAGTTCATCGATGACCCGAGTGCGGTCGACGGCGCCACGCTCCTTCGGCGCTACCCAAACCTCGTGGTGCTGCGCACGTTCTCTAAGGCCTACGGGCTCGCGGGGCTGCGCGTGGGCTACGCGATCGGTCCGGTCGAGGTGCTCGACGCCGCGCGCAGCACGGCGATTCCGCTGAGCGTGACCGAGGCGGCGCAACGCGCGGTGCTCGCGGCGATGGAGGTCGAGCCCGAGCTGCTCGAGCGCGTGCGATCCCTGGCCGTGCGCCGCGATGAGGTGCAGCAGGCACTGCGGGAGCAGGGCTGGCGCGTGCCCGTCTCGCAGGGCAACTTTGTGTGGCTGCCGACCGGGCCGGCCACGGCCGCCGCGGGTGAGGCGCTTGCCGCGGCCGGGATCGTGGCACGCGTGTTTGCTCCGGAGGGCATCCGTGTGTCGATTGGTGAGGCCGAATCTGTCGAAACTCTGTTGGCCGCCACGAGCGAGGTTGTGCGCACCCTCTGACCAGCGGCCGCATGTGCGGGCCTAGAGTGGAATCCATGTCGTACACCCCGGAGACGCTGCAGCTGCTCGCGCCCGACGGAACGCGAGTGGTCAGTGAGGCCACCGAGGCGTACCTGCCGTATGTGGATGCCCTCACCGAGCAGCAGTTGCGCGAGTTCTACCGCACCATGCGCGTTATTCGTCGCTTCGATATCGAGGCCGGCAACTTGCAGCGGCAGGGTCAACTCGCCCTCTGGATTCCGAGCATCGGCCAAGAGGCGGCGCAAGTCGGATCAGGATTCGCGGCCAAAGCTCACGACCACGTTTTCCCTGCCTACCGCGAGCACGCGGTCGGTCACATTCGCGGCCTTGATGTCGTTCAGATCATCAAGATGCTGCGCGGCCTCACCCACGGCGGCTGGAACCCGGCCGAGACCGGAAACTTTCACCTCTACACGCTCGTGATCGGCTCGCAGACGCTGCATGCCACGGGTTACGCCATGGGAATCAAGTTCGACGGCATGGTGGGCACGGGTGACCCCGATAAAGACACCGCCGTGCTCGTCTACTTCGGCGATGGCGCGACGAGCCAGGGTGACGTCAACGAAGCGTTCGTCTTCGCCCAGAGCTACCAAACGCCCCAGGTGTTTTTCTTGCAGAACAACCACTGGGCGATCTCGGTGCCCGTGCGCGTGCAGTCGCGCACGCCACTCTTCCACCGCCCTCGCGGCTTTGGCATTCCGAGCGTGCAGATCGACGGCAACGACGTGCTCATGAGTTACGCCGCGACGGCCGCAAGTCTCGACGCCGCTCGCGCGGGCGAGGGCCCGCAGTTCATCGAAGCGCTCACCTACCGCATGGGTGCTCACACGACGAGCGACGACCCCACGAAGTACCGCGACGACGACGAGCTGCACTACTGGCAAGAGCGCGACCCGATCTCGCGCTTCGAGACCTACTTGCGCGGTCTCGGCGAGAGCGAGGCGTTCTTCACCGAGGTCAATGACGAGGCGGAGCAGTTCGCCTCGGAGGCGCGCGCGCGCACTCTCGCTCTTGAGCCGCCCGCAGCGGAGTCGATGTTCGCGCACGTCTACAGCCAGCCGCATCCGGTCATGGATGCTCAGCGCCAGGCGTTCGCTGACTACGAGGCGTCGTTCGAGGGGGGTGCGTGATGGCAACCGAAACGTTGACCATGGCCAAGGCCCTGACCCTCGGCCTCGCCGCCGCTATGGAGGCCGACGACAAAGTCGTGCTCATGGGCGAAGACATTGGGCCGCTCGGGGGCGTGTTTCGCGTGACCGAGGGCCTGCAGAAGCAGTTCGGTGCGCACCGCGTGCTCGACACCCCGCTCGCCGAGTCGGGCATTGTGGGCACCGCGATTGGCCTGGCCATGCGCGGCTACCGGCCCGTGGTCGAGATTCAGTTCGACGGCTTTATCTTTCCGGCCTTTGACCAGATCACGACCCAGCTCGCCAAGCTCACGGCGCGCCACGAGGGCGCGCTGCAGTTGCCCGTCGTGATTCGCGTTCCCTACGGCGGACACATCGGCGCGGTGGAACACCACCAAGAGAGCCCCGAGGCGTACTTCGCCCACACCGCCGGCTTGCGCCTCGTGAGCCCCGCGACCCCGCACGATGCCTATTGGATGATTCAGCAGGCCATCGAGAGCACCGATCCGGTGATGTTCTTTGAGCCCAAGAGCCGCTATTGGCCGAAGGGTGAGGTCGACCTCGCCTCGCCCGGGGCCGAGTTGCACGCCTCGCGCATTGTGCGCGCCGGCACCGACGTCACGGTCGTGGGCCACGGCGCCATGGTCAGCATGCTGCTCGACGCCGCAGAGCTCGCCGCCGAAGAGGGCACGAGCATCGAGGTCGTCGACCTGCGCTCACTCTCGCCGATCGACTACGCCCCGCTGCTCGACTCGGTGCGGCGCACCGGCCGACTCGTCGTGGCGCAAGAAGCGCCGGGCTCGGTGAGCATCGGCTCTGAGATCGCCGCGACCGTCACCGAGAAGGCGTTCTACTCGCTCGAGGCTCCCGTGCTGCGCGTGAGCGGCTACGACACCCCCTTCCCCCCGGCCAAACTCGAGGGCGCCTACTTGCCCGACGTCGACCGCATCTTGCACGCGGTCGACCGTGCCCTGGCCTACTGATCGCACTGGAGGAATCGTGAGCATCTCCGAGTTCCCGCTCCCCGACGTCGGCGAAGGCCTGACCGAGGCCGAGATCGTGTCGTGGCGCGTCAAGCCCGGCGACACCGTGACCATCAACCAGGTGCTCGTCGAGATCGAGACGGCGAAGTCGCTCGTCGAGTTGCCGTCGCCGTTTGCTGGCACGGTCGATGCCTTGCTGGTCGACGAGGGGCAGACCGTTGAGGTCGGAACCCCGATCATCACCGTGCGGGGCGACGGCCCGGCGAGCGGGCCCGGGGCAACGGATGCGGGGGTAGCCGATACGGCATCCAGCATCGTCAGCGAGGCCGAGGCCGAGAAGCCCGGCGCTGTGCTCGTGGGCTACGGCGCCAAGGGTCATGTGGCCTCGCGCCGCACGCGCGGACGCACTGATGCGGCTCCGGCTCCCGCCGCAGCGCCCGGCACCTCCCCCCGTCTCGCGTCGGTGCCCGCCGCCGACTCAGGCCCGGTCATCGCGAAGCCGCCGATTCGCAAGCTCGCGAAAGACCTCGATGTCGACCTGACGGCCGTCACCGCCACGGGCCTCGCGGGTGAGATCACGCGCGACGACGTCATCCGGCACGCGCAGCAGGCGAGCGTCTTCCGCAACATTCAGACGCCCGAGTGGCCCAACGAGCGTGAAGACCGCATTCCCGTCAAGGGCGTGCGCAAGGCGATCGCCGCGGGCATGGTCAAGAGCGCGTTCAGCGCCCCGCACGTGAGCGTGTTCGTCGACGTCGACGCGACGCGCACGATGGAGTTCGTCAAGCGCCTCAAGGCGAGCCCCGACTTTGCGGGCATCAAGGTGTCGCCGTTGCTCATCATGGCCAAGGCCATGATGTGGGCCGTGCGCCGCAACCCCACCGTCAACTCGACGTGGACCGATACCGAGATCATCGTGCATCACTTCGTCAACTTCGGGTTCGCCGCCGCGACCCCCCGGGGCCTCGTCGTGCCGAACATCAAAAACGCACAAGACCTGAGCTTGCGCGAGCTTGCTCAGGCGATCGAGCTCATGACGAACACGGCGCGCGACGGAAAGCTGCAACCGAGCGACATGGCCGACGGCACGATCACGATCACGAACATCGGTGTCTTCGGCATGGACACCGGCACACCGATCTTGAACCCGGGCGAGGTGGCGATCGTCGCGCTCGGCACGATCAAGCAGAAGCCGTGGGTCGTCGACGGCGAGGTGCGTCCGCGCTTCGTGACGACGATCGGCGGCTCGTTCGATCACCGCGTTGTTGACGGTGACGTCGCGAGCCGGTTCTTGGCCGATGTCGCGAGCGTCATCGAGGAGCCGGCGCTGCTGCTCGACTAGTCCGTCGCGGGCGTCGTCGCGGGCGCAGGCTCGAGAATCACCACGGGAATCTCGCGCTGCGTTTTGCGTTGGTAGCCGGCGTAGCCGCGGTACGAGCGCACGGCAAGCGGCCACAGTCGCGCGCGCTCGGCCGGGTCGGCCGTGCGAGCAACATAGGGCCGTGGATGCTCGCCCACCCTCGCCACCTGCACCGCGGGCTCGGCCACGAGATTGAGGTACCACGCGGGCTGCGCGTCGTCACCACCGCGGCTCGCGATCACGATGAGGCGCTCGCCGCCATCTGGCATCGGTTCGCGGTGGGGAACGGTGAGGATCGCCGTGCGGGGCACCCCACTACTGCGTCCGACCGTGGTCAGGTCAATCACGGGCATGCCCCCGAGTGATCTCCCGAGCCGGCCACCGGTCAGGCGCAAGAAGGCGCGGTGAAGCCCGGTCATCGTGAGCATCGCGCGGCGGTTCGACATGGGGGAACGGTAGCGGGGCATCCTGAGCCTTCACCGTCGCCCGGCGAGGCTTATTGAGAACGCTTTTGACAATCATTCTCGATAAGGCCTATTCTCGAGGCATGATCGCACGCACGCGCACTACAGCCATCGTTCTCGCCGCGGCAACGGGAGTGGCCCTCACGGGGTGCACCGCGCCGGCACCGACCACCGAGGGTCTTTCGATCGTCGCCTCGACCAACGTCTACGGCGACATCGCCGCCTCGATCGCGGGAGACCTCGCAACCGTCACGAGCATCATCGACTCGGCGGCCCAAGACCCGCACAGCTACGAAGCGAGTGCTCAAGACCAGCTCGCCATCGCCGGAGCCGATCTCGTCATCGAGAACGGCGGCGGCTACGACCCCTTCGTCGACCTGCTCGTCGAGGGTTCGGGAACCAGCGCTGTCGTCATTTCGGCCTCGGCCGTCGCCGGCCTCGAGGAAGACGCACACTCGCACGGCGACGAAGCGCACTCTGAAGAGGAGGCGCATTCTGAAGAAGAGGCGCACGCCGAGGGTGAGGCGCACTCTGAAGAAGAGGCGCACGCCGAGGGTGAGGCGCACTCCGAGGAGGAGGCCCACTCGAAGGATGACGGCCACGGCCACATCGAGGGTGTCAACGAGCACGTCTGGTACGACGTGCACGTGATGGGCGACGTGGCCACGGCCATCGCGACCGAGCTGGCCGAGATCGACTCGGCGAACGCTGCCACCTACGAAGAGAACCTCGCGGCCTGGCTTGCCGACCTCGAGGCCCTCGAGGGTGAGCTTGAGACGGTCGCCGCAGCGCTAGGTGGCGGTGTCGTCGCGACGACCGAGCCCGTGCCGGCTTACCTGCTGGCCGAGCTGGGACTCGACGACGAGACGCCGGCCGAGTTCCTCGAAGCAATCGAAGAGGGTGCCGACGTGCCCCCGCTCGCGCTGCAGCAGACGCTCGACCTCATCGCTTCGGGTGAGATTCGACTGCTCGCCTACAACGAGCAGACCGCGAGCCCTGAGACCGAGCGCGTGCGCGCGGCTGCGGAAGCCGCGGGTATCCCCGTGGTCTCATTCGTCGAAACCTTGCCCGAAGGGGAAGACTATGTTTCGTGGATGCGCGCCAACATCGAAGCGGTCGCCCAGGCGTTGACGCCGGCGTGACGCCAGAGGGCGTATCGAGCGACCCCGCACCGGTGCTGAGCATCCGGGGCGGGGCGCTCGTCTTTGGCGAACGCGTGCTCTGGAGCGGGCTCGACCTTGACGTGCGCGCCGGCGAGTTCATCGCCGTGCTCGGCGGAAACGGCACGGGCAAGACGAGCCTGTTGCGCGCGATGCTCGGCGAGCAGCGCCTCGATGCTGGCGAGGTGCTCGTGGGCGGGCACGCTGCACATCGAGGGCACCGGCGCATCGGTTACATCCCTCAGCAGAAGATTGCCGCCCCCGGTACACCCTTGCGCGGCCGTGACCTCGTGATGCTCGGCGTCAATGGTCAGCGCTACGGCCCTCCCATCACGACGCGCGCTGACCGGGCGAGGGTGGATGCCCTGCTCGCGTCAGTCGGAGCCACCGACTTCGCCGACCGCCCGCTCGGCAGCCTCTCGGGCGGCGAGCAGCAGCGGCTGCGGGTTGCCCAGTCTCTCGCCGACGACCCCACACTGCTGCTGTGTGACGAACCGCTCATGAGCCTCGATCTACAGCACCAGCGCGCCGTGAGCGAATTGATCGACGCGCGCCGCCGCGAGCACGGCACCTCGGTGATCTTCGTGACCCACGACATCAACCCAGTTCTCGCCATGGTCGACCGCGTGCTGTATCTCGCGCAGGGCCGGTTCACCGTGGGCACACCCGACGAGGTGCTGCGTGATGACGTGCTGTCGCGCCTGTACGGAACGCCGGTCGAAGTGTTTCGCTCGCACGGTCGCGTGATCGTCGTGGGCGCGCCCGAGGCCGAACACCACCACGAGGTGATCGCGTGATCGGTGTCGACTGGGCAACGTACGTGCAGCTGCTCGCCCTCGTTCAAAACTCGATCATCGCGGCGGCCGTTCTCGGTATCGTCGGCGGGCTCATCGGGGTGTTTGTCATGCAGCGCGACATGGCGTTTGCGGTGCACGGCATCAGCGAGCTCTCGTTTGCCGGTGCGGCGGCAGCCCTCTTGCTCGGAATCAATGTGGTCGCCGGCTCGATCGTGGGTTCGCTGATCGCGGCCGCCATCATCGGCATCCTCGGCGCGAAAGCCCGTGATCGCAACTCGATCATCGGCGTGCTCATGCCGTTCGGTCTTGGCCTCGGCATTCTCTTTCTCGCCCTCTACCCGGGGCGCAGCGGCAACAAGTTCGGCTTGCTCACCGGTCAGATCATCAGCGTTGACCTTCCGCAGTTGGGCCTTCTCATCACCATCAGCATCGTCGTTCTCGTGGCGCTGCTCATTGTCTGGCGACCGCTCACCTTCGACAGCCTCGACCCCGAGGTCGCGAGTGCCCGTGGCGTGCCGGGCCGTGCCCTCAGCATCGTCTTCATGACGCTTCTCGGTCTGACGGTCGCCGTCTCGGTGCAGATCATTGGGGCCTTGCTCGTGCTCGCCTTGCTCGTGACACCGGCAGCCGCAGCATTGCGCGTCTCTGCGTCGCCCGTGCTCGTGCCCGTGTTGAGCATGGTGTTCGGTTTTGTCTCTGCCGTCGGGGGCATTTTGCTCGCGCTCGGTGGCTCTTTGCCCATCAGCCCCTACATCACGACGATCTCGTTTGTGATCTACATCGTGTGCCGCATCATCGGCAGCCGGCGGGCCCGACCCGTTGCGCAGGGCCTGTCCGTCCGGAGAGTCGCATGAAACGCAACACGTGGCAGCGCGAGGCCGTGCGCACAGCCCTTGCCCGATCCGAGAACTTTGTGAGTGCGCAGGCACTGCATGGCGCTTTGAAGGATGCTGGCTCAGGCATCGGCCTCGCCACGGTTTATCGCGCGCTTGCCGACCTCGCTGAGGAGGGCGAGGCCGACTCGCTCCAGCAAGATGGCGAGTCGCTCTACCGCGCGTGTACTCCCGGTAGCCACCATCATCACCTGATCTGTCGAAACTGCGGACTCACCGTTGAAATCGAGGCCGAGGCGATTGAGGAGTGGGCGCGAGCGGTTGCGGCGCGCCATGGTTTTGTGCAGCCCCATCACATCGTTGATGTCTTTGGCCTGTGCCGAGAGTGCGCGGTCACCCTCGGCGCTTAATCAGGCCAGAATGGTGGATGAACCAGGTTCGCGTTGCCTAGACGTTGGCTGAATCACGGTTTACGATCAACACACACTTACCGTCGGCGTTGACTCACTGATCGACGACGACGAGTGATCTGAGCAGCAAGTATCGACTTAAGGGAGAGTCTCATGCGCGAGTTGCACTGTGCGCGAACGACGGCGGTGCTGTCGTGAGTAACCCATGGGTGGGCAAGGCGCTTCGAGGCAAAGCCGCCCCCCCGGTTCCCGAAGAGTCAGACGATGACTACAAGGGTTCGTGGGGCGCCAAGCTCGATTCGTTCGCGCCTCCAGAGATCCCTCCGGCCCCCGCAAAGGCACCCCCGGCGGCGAAACCAGCGGCGGCCGAGAAGGTGCCCGCGGCAAAGCCGGCCGAGGCACCCGCTGTAAAGCCCGCGGCCGCGCCCGCCGCCGCGGCCCCTGCGAGCACCGAGCGCATGACGATTCAAGAGTCGCTCGACTCGCTCATGAGCCTGCAGGGCGCCTTGTGTGCCGCGCTGGTCGATAGCGGTTCGGGAATGATCTTGGGCCAGTCAGGGTCAGGCATCAACATGGACATCGCGGCCGCGGGCGCGACCGAAGCGGTGCGCGCCAAGCTCGCGACCATGAACTCGCTCGGCCTTACCGACACGATCGACGACATGATCATCACGCTCTCGAGTCAGTACCACGTCGTTCGGCCGCTGACGCGTGACCCGAAGGTCTTCCTCTACGTGATCGTTGACAAGGCACAGTCGAATCTCGCGATGGCCCGGTACAAGGTGACCGAGTACGACGGTCGACTGGTCATGTAATGGTGAGCACTCATTTGGATGTTCGGGCCCCCCGGCCTACGCTGAAGTCCTCACAGCGGCGTGACGTCGGGATCGTTCGTCAGCCGCGAATCGCGTAGGCGGCAAGGACTCATGGCAGAACAATCTTCCTCCGGTGGCGACGGCGTCATGGTGACCGTTGCGTCGCCCACCGACAGCGTTGACAACGGGTGGGACGACGCCGCGCGAGCGATCTACTCGGTGAGAAAGATCGCGGCGCCCATGGGCATCGTCTTGCAACCCGACGACCGCACTCCGTACCTCATCGACCTTCACCGCAAGAAGTTCTTCTCGACCGACGACCTCACCGACTTTCCGACGCATCCTGTGCGCGTCGGGGTGCAAACGTATGTGGTGTCGCTCGATGACCAAGAACCTGCCGGCCCCGCTCGTAATCTCGAGTTACTGCTGTGGAACGTTGGCCGTAGCTCTTTTCACGGCGGACTTGCCCCGTGGTTGTCACCGACGGCTCCGTACCGCCTCACCGCGTGGCCCGATTTCACCGGCGTCTTTCACACGACGTTTCACTTGCGGTTGACAGCGCACCTCGCCAACCACGTCACAACGGTCAATGACCTCGTCGAGCTCTTTCCCGCGGATGCTGAGTCGGTGCCCGGGGCGATGAACGCGTTCAGCCTTCTCGGAATCTTGGAGCACCTGCCCGCCCAGCCGGCCGCCGCAGCTCAACCCGTTGAACCCGCAGCCGACGCGGAGCGATCGACCGGGGGCCTCTGGAGCCGACTCCGCGATCGCTGGGGCTTCTAGGAATGGCCGAACACGTCGTTCTCTTTACAGGACCGATGGGCGCCGGCAAGACCGCGGCCATTGCGAGCCTGAGCGATATCGATCCCGTGCGAACCGAAGCCGCGAACACCGATCGTGTGACCGCCGACAAGGCGACGACGACGGTTGCTCTTGACTACGGTGAGATCACCATTGGCCCCGACGAAAAGGTTCGGCTCTACGGCATCCCGGGCCAAACACGGTTTGAGTTCATGTGGAAAGTTCTCATGCGCCGGGCCGTGGGCATGATCTTGCTCGTCAACAACGACAACCCCGACCCCATCGGTCAGATGCTGTACTTCATCGACTATTTCCACGAACTCTACGAGCGGGGCGGGGCCGTCGTGGCGATCTCTCGCTCAGACGTGGGTTTGGGGCCGACGCGCGAGGAGTACTACTCTGCACTCGCGGCTGCTCGCCCAGGATTGTCGATTCCGATCTTCTCGGTTGACGCCCGGAGTCCGGAGCAGATGAAGATTGCACTCTTCTCGCTCATCTTGAACATCGAAAGTCGGGCGGCAGTGCCTTCCCGCTATGAGGAACCCCGTCAATGACCACAGCACTTCATCACAACAAAGACGTCGTCGCCCGCGGCGGTGTCTTGCTCACAGAACTTGACTCGATCTGCACGTCGTTTCTCTACGCGGTTCTCGTCACCGACGATGGATTCGAGGTGGCGAGTGTTTCTGGGTCAGACCACGAGCGCTTGGCGAGCATGGTGAGCTCGTTGCAGGCGCTCGCCGAGGGCGTGGCCGAAGAACTCAAGATCGGCACGTCAGAGTACGTCGTGCTCGCGACCGAAGACGGCCACGTCATTCAATTGCGTATTCCTCGCCAGCAGCTCGTCTTGTCGGCCGTCTTCAACAAGTCAGAGACTCTCGGCAAAGTCTTGTCTGCCTCGAAGAGCACTGCGGAGCAAATCGCTGTGATGGTAGAGACCAGCAAGTAGGTCTCTCCTCCCGCGACAGCGGGACTAATGTTGGGCCAACTCGAACACGTGGGAAAGGTTGTCGTGGCAAACGTAGACGAAACCCTCAGCGCTTTGACCGACCTCGCCGGCTCGAAGTGGGTCGCCCTTGTCGACAGCCAATCGGGCATGATTTTGGGTCAGCGCGGTAGCGCGGCAGAGATCGAGATCACGGCCGCCGGCAACACCGAAGTGATGCGCGCCAACCGAACGATGATCACGTCGCTCGGCATGAGCGACTCGATCGAAGACATCATCATCACCCTCACGGGCCAGTACCACATCATGCGACCCATCGCCGCAGACCCCTCAATCTTCTTGTACCTCGTACTGAATCGGGCCAAGTCAAACTTGGCGCTCGCGCGCCAGAAGATCGTCAGCTCGGGCGATTCGCTCACGATTTAGCTTCCGGCTTTCTGCGCCCACTTTGCGCGACCGTTCGCGAGCCCGTACCATGGGGAGGTTGCGAGTTCTTCGCACACGTATGCCCTTAGCCGAGTTCACGCTCGGAGAAGAGCGTGCCGACAAGTGATCTTGGGCAGAGCATCCATCACGGAAGCCCTGCGGTAACCAGAACAGGAGTACACCCATGGCAGCAACCTGCCAGGTGACCGGAGCCGTTCCCGGCTTTGGACACAACATTTCGCACTCACACCGTCGTACCAAGCGTCGGTTTGACCCGAACATCCAGAAGAAGACGTACTTCGTGCCGTCGCTTCGCCGCAATGTCACGCTGACTCTGTCGGCCAAGGGCATCAAGACGATCGATGCCCGTGGCATCGAGGCTGTCGTGAAAGACCTGCTCGCTCGTGGGGAGAAGATCTAGTGGCCAAGCAGCAAGATGTTCGTCCGATCATCAAACTCAAGTCGACCGCCGGTACCGGGTACACCTACGTGACCCGCAAGAACCGTCGCAACGACCCTGACCGCCTCGTGCTTAAGAAGTACGACCCGGTTATCCGCAAGCACGTCGAATTCCGCGAGGAGCGCTAAGTCATGGCGAAGAAGAGCAAGATCGCGCGCAATGAGCAGCGCAAGGTTGTCGTCGAGCGGTACGCCGCAAAGCGTCTCGAACTGAAGAAGGCGCTCGTTGACCCCAACGGCACCGACGAGTCGCGCGAGGCCGCGCGTAAGGGACTGCAGAAGCTCCCCCGCAACGCCTCGCCCGTGCGCGTGCGTTCGCGTGACGCCGTCGACGGCCGCCCCCGCGGTGTGCTGACGAAGTTCGGCATCTCGCGTGTACGGTTCCGCGACATGGCGCACCGTGGCGAGCTGCCCGGCATCACCAAGTCGAGCTGGTAACACTCAGCACGTCAGTCTCTCGAGGAGGGGGCATTCCGGTCAGGGATGCCCCCTCCTCCTCTGTGCGCAGGTATTCACCACTTGCGGCGCACCGGGCTGACTTGCCCGGAAACACGCGGAAGTGCTGGTACCGTCGAGGCGGCTCGCGGTCAGAACGTGACCACGAACCGTCCCACCAACGTTGAGGTCCGAGGAGGACACCATGAACCGTTCCGAGCTTGTCGCGGCGATCGCCGCTGAGTCGGGCCTGAGCCAGGCTGATGTGAACCGCGCTGTCGACGCCCTTTTCTCGGTCGTCTCCGGCGCCGTCAAGAGCGGCACGAAGGTTGCTATCCCGGGCTGGATCTCGTTCGAGCGCACGCACCGCGAGGCGCGCACGGGCCGCAACCCGCAGACGGGCGCCGCCATCCAGATCGCCGCGTCGTACGGCATCAAGGTCAGCGCCGGCACCAAGCTCAAGGCTGCTGCCAAGTAAGTTCGCATCACACAGCACCACGCACGATGGGCGGCTCCCCTCAGGGAGCCGCCCATCGTGCGTGTGGGCGCCGATGATGCCCGCGCTACCGAGCGCCCACACAGCGGTGTCGCCTAGCCTGGAGCGGTGACTGCTCTTGCCCCGCGCGTGCGCACGACACCCCTGCCCTGGGGCGCCGTGGGTGTGGCCGCCCTCGTGTCGGGCTCTCTCGTTGCGCTGCTCGTCGGGCTCGTGTTCGGCGGGGGCGCCGATGCTGCTCTCATTTCTGATCCCGGTGCCGCCGTTCGGTACGGGCTTCCGATAGCCAAGCTCGCGGCCACCCTGGGCGCCGCGGGCGCGATTGGTGGCCTGCTGCTGGCGTTGCTCGCACTCTCGCCCGAGCATCCCGAACACGGTCGTGCCCTTGACGTGGCCGCAGCGTCGGCCGCGGTCTGGACAGTGGCCTCGGCGGCAACGGCGTTCTTCACTTTTCTTGCTGCCTACCTCGAGCCCGTCACGGTCGATGAGCGCTTCGGCAGGCTCATCGCGGCATTCTTGACGACGTCTGAGCTCGGTCAAGCATGGCTCGCCACCATCGTCATGGCCGCCGTGGTGACGGTGTTGTGCTTTGCGATTCGAAACCCTTCTCTGTTGGCGATCGTCGCGCTTCTCGCCGCCGCGGCGTTGTGGCCCGTCGCGCAGACCGGGCACTCGGGTGGTACCGCCGATCACGACGCGGCCGTCACCGCGGTGTATCTGCACAGCGTCTTTGCGGCGGTGTGGGTGGGCGGCCTGCTCACGATCGTGCTGACACGGAGAGCCCTGGCCGATCGACTGCCCATTGTGCTCGCTCGCTACTCGACGATTGCCCTCGTGGCCTTCATCGTGGTTGCCCTTTCGGGACTCGTGAGTGCGCAGTTGCGCATGGGAGGCCTCGAGGCGCTCGCGACGCCCTATGGGCTCATCGTTGCCGCCAAAGTGGTCTCGCTCATCGGGTTGGGCGCCTTTGGCGCGGCGTATCGGCGAAGACTTATCGCTCGGCTTGAGCGCGAGGTGCGTCCGCGCTCAACGTTCTGGCTCATCGTGACGGCAGAGCTCGCCCTCATGGGCGTTGCGTCAGGACTCGCAACGGCGCTTGCTCGCACTCCGACCCCCGTGCCGCAGATCCCCGTTGACCTCTTGGCCAATCCGACGCCGGCCGAAATTCTCACGGGCGCACCACTGCCCCCCGCGTTCGAGGTGTGGCGCCTCGCCACCGAATGGGACCTCAATCTGCTGTGGGCACTGCTCGCGGGCTTTGGGGCTTTCTTCTACCTCGCCGGCGTCATGCGAATGCACCGCCGGGGTGATCAGTGGCCCATTCACCGCACCATTCTGTGGACCCTCGGCATGGTGCTGCTCGTCATTGTGACGAGCAGCGGAATCGCTGTGTACGAGCGCTACTTGTTCAGCATCCACATGCTCGGCCACATGGTGCTGAGCATGGGTATTCCGGTGATGCTCGTGCTCGGGGCGCCCGTGACGCTCGCGGCACGGGCCATCCACGCCCGCAAAGACGGCTCTCGTGGCCCGCGAGAGTGGATTCTGATGATCGTGCACTCGCGCTTCGCGGCGATTGTGGGCCACCCCATCGTGGCGTCGGTGGTCTTCGCCGTGTCGCTCTTGGTGTTCTACTACTCACCACTCTTCTCGTGGGCCGTGAGTGATCACCTCGGCCACCAGTGGATGGTGCTGCACTTTTTGCTGAGCGGCTATCTGTTCGTGAACGCCCTCATTGGCGTCGACCCCGCGCCCTACCGGCCGCCGTATCCCATTCGGCTCATCATCCTGCTCGCGACGATGGCGTTCCACGCCTTCTTCGGGCTCTCCCTCATCACGGGCACGGGAATGCTGCTTCCCGAGTGGTTCGGGGCGATGGGCCGCGAATGGGGCCAGCCCCCTCTGCAAGACCAGCAGACGGCGGGCGGCATCGCCTGGAGCGTGGGAGAGATTCCCACCCTCGTGCTCGCGATGCTCGTCGTGTGGAGCTGGAGTCGTGCTGATCGCCGCGAGACCAAACGTCTCGACCGCCGGGCCGACCGCGACGGCGACGCTGACCTCGAGGCGTGGAACGCGATGCTCGCCGATCGTGCGCGCCAGACTGCGCAGCGTTAGCCCCCGGCCGAAGACAGTCGAATCTCGGGCTGACGGTCGGTGATGGTGACCTCACCGCGAACGACGAACCCCATGAGCTCGTCGCGTGTCGACACCGTGCCGTCGAAGAGCTTTTGCACGTCGACGACCAGTTGTACCGAGCCTTCCGCGCGCAGCTTCCACGCACCGGGGCGTTCTGCGGGCTCGATCGTCACCGTGTCGAGGGTGTCGAGACGCCACTCTGGTTCGCCGACCACGCGGTCGCTGATGGTCACGCCAAACGGGCAGCCGGTGGGTTGCAACACCGCTTGCTCGGCGCACTCGGTGAGGAGGCGCTCAACCTCGGCTTGCACCGCGCGCTGAAGGCGCTCAGATGGTTCGACGGCAAGAGTGATGACCGAGTCCGAAACCTCGGCGCCGACGCGCAGGGTGCGAGGCTCCGCCACGAGCAAGGGCTCGTCGAGGCGCACACCCACGCGCGAGGGCACGAAGACACTCACGGTCACGGGGAGTCCGGCGGCGTCTGCGACGAACGATCGTGTGGTGACCGCGACAACATCGTGCCGGTCGGCGGCGACCTCGAGCGTCGCAACCGGGGGCTCAACGAACGCCCACGCCGGAATGACTCCGAGCGTTGGCGGCGCGGGTTCGAGGGTGAAGGTCACCTGCACGGCATCCGTGTCGCTGCCATATTCAGCCGTAACGGCGACGGTGCCGTCGGGCGAATCGGTGCTGCTGATGACGCGGCGGATGCTCGGCGCGCCTTCATCGCCGAGAGGCATCGCGGTCGGCGGCTCGAGGCCGGCGAGTGTTGCGGCCGTGACGAGGTCGTCGCGTGCAAGTGCATCGAGGTAGCGCTGCACGTGTGCCGCGGGCGTTGCGGCGGTGGCGACGAGCACCGCATAGGCGAGGGCACCGATGCCGAGGAGGGCCGCGACGGCTCCTCCCCCGATGCGAGCTGCCCTGGTCATGACGTCAGCCTACGCAGGGGCCGCCGCAACGCCGCGAGCTGTGGCACAGTGGCGCTCGCTCGCGGTTACAGTGGGGTGCCGACGCTCGATCGACGAGGGCGGCGGCCGTGCGAAAGAGAGGGTCATGGCAGTGCGCGATGACCGAGCCCCCGGTGGCCAGACCCTGAGTTCTGAGCAGACGGCCGTTCTCGAGCTCATTGAGTCGACGCGAGAGCACGTGTTTGTCACGGGCCGCGCCGGAACCGGCAAGTCGACGCTGCTCGAAGCCTTTATCGCGTCGACCGAGCGGTCGGTCGTGGTGTGTGCTCCCACCGGTGTCGCGGCCTTGAATGTCGGTGGCCAAACCATCCACTCGCTCTTTCGGCTCCCCATCGGGCTCATTGCCGACCACGAGTTCGACGACTCGGTCGAACTGCGCAAGCTCCTCGCGTCGATCGACACGGTCGTCATCGACGAAGTGTCGATGGTGAGCGCTGACCTCATGGATGCCATCGACCGCCGCTTGCGCCAAGCGCGAGCGCGTCGTCACGAACCGTTCGGCGGCGTTCAAGTGGTGCTCTTTGGTGACCCCTACCAACTTGCTCCCGTGCCCGGTCGCGACGAAGGCGAGCGTGCCTACTACGCCGATCACTATCGCTCGATGTGGTTCTTCGACGCCGCGGTGTGGCGCGAGGCCGACTTGCGCATCGTTGAGTTGCAGACCATTCACCGTCAGCACGACGCCGACTTTCGCGCCATGTTGACCGCGGTGCGCCACGGCACGGTGACGCCTGAGATTGGGTGGGCGCTCAACGAGGCAGGGGCCCGACCGGCGCCCGATGAGGGAGTGCTGACGCTGGCAACGACCAACGCCACGGTCACGCGCATCAACATGGATGCCCTGCGCAAACTCCCCGGCGACCCCAAGACTGCTCGCGCCGACATCGCGGGAGAGTTCGGGCCCAAGGGCGGCTACCCCGCCGACGAAGACCTGCAACTCAAGGTCGGAGCGCAAGTGATGTTCTTGCGCAATGACACCGGCGGCGACGGCCACCCTCGCTGGGTGAATGGCAGCCTCGGCACCGTCGAACGCATTGGTCGCACGGTGTTCGTCGAGGTCGACGGTGAGAGCCACGAGGTCGTGCCGGCCACGTGGGAGAAGTACAAATACACCTACTCGGCCGCGACCAAAAGGGTTTCGAAAGACGTCGTCGCTGAGTTCACCCAGTTTCCGTTGCGGCTGGCGTGGGCGGTCACCATTCACAAGTCGCAAGGGTCGACCTACGACCGCGCCATCGTCGATCTGGGCCCGCGGGCTTTCGCGCCAGGCCAGACCTACGTGGCGCTGAGTCGCATCCGCTCGCTCGACGGTCTGCATCTTGTGCGTCCGCTGCGTCCGAGCGACATCATCGTCGACGATGACGTGCGTCGGTTTATGGCCGAGGCCGAGCCGGCCATTGGGCGCGCGATCACCGAGCCCCAATAGGCTGACGGCATGACCACTCGCCGTTGGTGGCATCTCGACCCAGGCGGGGTGCTTGTCGGGCTCGCACTTGTGGCCCTGTCGCTGACGCCATCGTTGCTTCCTCGTCCAGCGATTCTGCAGGGTGCCCTCACCGCGGTCGCCTTCGGGCTGGGTTACGCGATCGGCGCACTGCTGTGGTGGGTCATCCGCTCGGCTGTGCAGTGGCGTCCGACTCCTCGAACCCGCCGCGTTTTCTGGTGGGGGATGCTCGCTCTCGCCATTGCGATCATCGTGGTGGTCGGCACTGCAGCGGTGGGCTGGCAAAACGAGGTGCGCGCTCTCGTCGGTGTTGAGCCCATCGACGCCGTCGCTGCAGGTACGTTCCTTGCCAGCGCGGTCGTCGTGTCGGGCCTCTTGTTGGTGATCGGGCGTGGTGTGCGTCGGCTTGCTGCGCACCTGCTTCGGCTCGTCGGGCCGGCGATCGCCGGTCTGGGCGTTGTTTCGGTGGTCACGGCGGCGATCGTGCTGGTCGGGCTCGCCGTCATGGTCACGATCGACAGTGTGTATGCCGCGCGCAATGGCCAGCCTGACGCGGCGCTTCGCGAGCCCGACAGCGCTACGCGGTCGGCCGGCGAGCTCTCTGCCGTTGAGTGGCAGGGGCTCGGACGCCACGGAGCCGCCTTTGTTGCCGGCGGCCCGCGAGCCGAAGAGATCACGGCACTGACCGGCATCGATGCCATCGAGCCGATCCGTGTCTATGTCGGTATCGGAAATGCCGATTCGGTCTCTGAGCGAGCCGCGCTCGCCGTTGCTGAGTTGCGGCGCACGGGGGCCTTTGATCGAGAGCTTCTCGTGGTGGCAACCACCACAGGTTCAGGGTGGCTCGAAGAACAGGCGGTCGATGCCGTCGAGTACCTGCACGCGGGTGACATGGCGATCGTCGCCCTTCAATACGCCTACACACCCAGTTGGGTCTCGTTTCTGTTCGACCCCGACGCGCCCGTCGCGGCGGCTCAGGCGACATTCGACGCTGTGTACGCCGAGTGGCTGAGCATGCCATCCACCGATCGACCACGGCTTGTCACCTACGGGCTCAGCCTGGGCGCCCATGGAGCGCAGTCAGTGTTTGAGAGCCTTGACGATGTTCGTGCGCGCACCGATGGCGCGCTCTTCGTTGGCAGCCCCGCGAGCTCGAGTCTCTGGCAAACCCTCCAGGCAACTCGCGATGAGGGCTCGCCCGCGTGGCAGCCCGTGCTTGATGAGGGCGAGCGGGTGCGATGGATGTCGCAGCCGGGTGACACCGACCGTCTTCCGGGGCCGTGGACCGAGCCTCGCGTGCTGTATCTGCAGCACGCGACTGACCCGATCACGTGGCTCAGCACAGACCTGTTGTGGTCTTCTCCTGAGTGGCTCGAGCCAGAACAACGCGGCCCGGATGTCAGCCCGTCGATGCGATGGATTCCGGTGGTAACGGGCCTTCAGGTCACGATCGACATGCTCATGGGGACGACGCCACCCGCCCGACACGGGCATAACTTTGGCGACGTGATGGTGGACGGTTGGCGAGCGGTTACGGGCGATGCCGGACTCTCACCCGAGGCACTCGACGCCGTACGTGCCGAGATCGAAGGTTACGCCATCACCGACGACGACTAAAGGCGGCGGCGTCTGCGCGGTGAGCGAAGCGCGGCGACCGCGCTCGGCGCGCGGAGCGCGCTGCGCCGCAGGGGCGGCGGCGCAGCCAGAAGTCGACACCGAGGGGATGACGGGAATCGAACCCCGCAGACGCGTCAGCGTCTGCGCCTCGAGCGAAGCGCGGCGACCGCGCTCGGCGCGCGGAGCGCGCTGCGCCGCAGGAGCGGCGGCGCAGCCAGAAATCAACACAGAGGGGATGACGGGAATCGAACCCCGCAGACGCGGCAGCGTCTGCGCGTCGAGCGTGAGCCGGTGAGGTTTGGGCGGGCCAGAGGGGATGACGGGAATCGAACCCGCGCTATCAGCTTGGGAAGCTGAAGTTCTGCCATTGAACTACATCCCCGAAGGGCCTTGTTTCTTGAAACAACGGGCCTCTTGCAGTGACCACTTTACCTGCCGCGTGCCTTCCATCAAGGCACGCCCAAGGCACGGCCCCGTGACGCTCTGAAGTTGTCCACCCACCCCTTGGTTTCGCGCCCCCTCGCGCGTAACAGGTAGTGAGGGGAAGTGACCCTCGGAAACGAGGGGACCAATGTCGAGGCGCAAGCAGCCCGCCGACCACCTTGATACATATCGTGCAATCTCGCCCCCCTCGCTTATGGATGAACTCCGTGGTGTGATTCAGCAGTACGGAGAAAGAAACACTCTGAGGCTCTGCCGCAAGGGGAAGTTGGTTACCCGAGCCGATGGCAGCTCGTACCGGGTTGCCTGTGGGAACAAGTGGTCGTGTCCCCTGTGCTCTCCTTATTGGCTCGGTGAGCATGCGCGGGACATCTCGCGAGTGCTTCAATCAGCGCCCACCGTTTTCTACGTGACCTTCACGCTCGCGCGAGAAAGCGGAGGCATCCCGCAGATCGGATCGCTCGACTCCCTCCTTCAAACGTGGTCGGCGGCGTTCTCCACTGGCTCCTGGATGTCTGATTTTCGAGATCGCTCGGAGCTACTCGGCTGGGTGCGAACTGTCGAGGTCACCTTCCGGGAGGGAGGATTCCACCCCCACATCCATGCCGCGTTCCTCTTTGCCGCACACCTCCATGGAGACCATGTGCAGTCGCTCCTTCAGCGTTGGCTCGTAGCCGCCGAGCGGCGAGGTCTACGTGCCTCAGACAAGGCACAGCGGGGCTACTACGTGGCACCTGGACGGGACCGGGAGAAGGTCGCCTCCTACCTCTGCAAGCAGAGCGCGATTCGACGGTCGAGCGGTGGGAAGGGACGAACTCCGGGTGATCTGCTACACAGCGTGGCCAAGACTGGCGACGCTGACGATCTACAGGCCTTGCTGGCCTTCCACCGAGCCGTTGCGGGCAAGCAGAAGATCTCTACTTCCCGAGGCTTCTGGAATCTTGCATGACCTGGCGTTGGTCCGAGGGCGCACTCGCGCGTATCAACAAGTGAAGAAAGAGGATCGTCTTCGCAATCACGACGGGAGAACGCAATGGAATTCAGGAACTACCTGCTCTACAACGAAGGTGACATCAAGAAGGGGCTCCGGGGTCCGGTGACGCAGGTGCTCCTCGCGCTCAACGAACTCGATGGAAACCTGTTCGAGAACATGATGGCCATCCGTACTGGGCTGCCCGTCAAGTACGTCCGGGAAGTAATTGTGGAACTGATGGATGAAGGCCTGTTCAAGCCCGAGCCGTCGCCGCATGAGATGAGTACCGAGGACGACGGCTCCTTCGAGGATCTTCTGAGGGACGTGTAGTGCAAGCAACTCGTTTCGAGAAACGGAGTTCTGGCGACCTGGCACGATTCGAGAAACGATTGTCGGGTGACCCCTGCAGATTTGTGTAGGGGCACCCCTACATTCGGTGGCGCGAGAAGCTTCGATTAGGCAATCCTCACCGACCTAGGCGAGATCGAGCTCCCGAGAATGTCGGACGACCACGGCAGACTGCAAGCCGCCCGAGACGGCCGATTGGGCTCTCAAAGGAGCGCCTGCCATGGCACCATCAGTGATTATGCGAAGACTCTCCGTGTCTGTGAGCCAGGACCACCTGCTCAATCAGGTGAAGTCACCAAGGCACGGCCTCTTGGAGCTGGTCTGGAATGCATTCGACGCGGACGCAACTCAGGTTGATGTTGTCGCGGAAGAGAACTCCCTCGGGAGCATCACTCGTGTCACGGTTTCTGACAACGGCACAGGGATCACGGCCGAGCAGGCCGAGCGTCAGTTCGATCAGCTGGGCAACTCTTGGAAGGCTCAACAGAAGATCAGCGATAAGGGTAGACAGTTTCACGGCCAGTACGGCCGAGGACGTTGGTCCGCGTTCGGCATCGGAGCGCAAGCGTCTTGGGTTTCCGTCGCCGAAAGAATCACTGGGGTAGTTGAGAAGCTTCGAATCGATGGCCAGCGCGATGACCTCGCTGGTTTCGACTACGAGGAACCAGAATCAGCGCCTGGTCAGCAGCGAGGGACAGTCGTCACCATCGCTGGGATTCTAGACAACGCACAGCGCTACTTCCTCAGCCCGGAGCCCCTCACCGACCTGACGACCCAGTTCGCCACATACGTCGAAAACTATGGGATCACGATCACGTTCAACGGGACAAAAGTTGACCCGAAAGCGATGCAAACGAGGTCCCACGATCTCGTAGTTGAGGTTCCAACCGCGACCCCGTCCCGCGTCGAGGTTCGTGTCGTCGAGTGGGAGCTAGCTGTTCACCGCGCCATCTACTTCATGGACAGCAACGGAGCAATCCTGCATGAGATGCGGGCGGGCATACATGCGCCTTCGTTCGACTTCACGGCTTACGTTCGGTGGGCTCCTGCTCGGGAAAGACAGTCAGAGTTGCTCCTAGAGGAGAGCGCTCCGGACCCGATCCCCGCGATCATTCGCGCTGTTCGGAGTGCGCTAAGGGACTACTTCGCGGCTCGTGACAAAGAAGAGCGCTCCAAGGTCCTAGAAAGGTGGAAGAGCGAGAAGTCCTACCCGTACAAGGGTGACGCTGCGAACACAGTTGAGCGTGCAGAACGTGAGCTCTTCGAGGTAGTGGCTCTGACCGCAGCCAAGGCGATTGAGCCGATGGAACAGCGGGAGCGACGGCTCTCGTTTGCGCTGATTCAGCAAGCACTGAGCCAGAATCCTCAGGCAGTGCGCGTGATTCTCCGGGACGTGCTCGACATGCCCGAGCGCAAGCTCAACGACTTGACCTCGTTGCTAGAGCGAACGAGTCTGAGCTCCATCGTCTCGATGGCGAAGACAGTATCGAACCGACTTGACTTCGTCCGAGGTCTTGAACACATGGTGTTCGACAAGCAGACGAAGAAGGTCCTTCTCGAACGAAGTCAGCTTCACAAGATCCTGGCTGCTGAAACCTGGATCTTGAAGGAGGAGTACTCGCTATCTGTCAACGACGAGACGCTCACCACCGCACTTCGCGATCATCTCTCGGAGTTTGGCCGCGACGACGTAACCACTGCAGACGCGCAGGCCTCGGAGGTGCTCGATACAGATGGCAAGCGTGTCGTGGTTGACCTAATCCTCAGCTCGATCGTTCCGCAGACAGCGAATCGACGTGAGCATGTTGTTATTGAGTTGAAGAGGCCCACGGTCCACATCAATGCGGCGGGGCTCCTCCAAGCGAACAAGTACGCCGTGGCCGTCAGAAACGATCCTCGTTTTGAGAAGGTTCAGGTGTCTTGGGAGTTCTGGATTATCGGCGACACAATCGCCGAAGACGCCAAGAACCTACTCGACGAGACAGGACTGTTTGGCAGTACTGGGAAGGGCGACAACCTCCCCATCCGCGCGGTCACGTGGGCGCAGGTCATCGAAGACGCGAAGCATCGACTCAAATTTGTCGAGAAGGCTCTGGAGATCGAGCCGAGCACTTCTAGTGGTCTGACCTACTTCCGAGAGAACTACTCGCAGTACATGCCCGACATCGACTCAGACGACGAGGCAGACGAGCTGGACAGCGCCGCCGAGGCACCAGAATCGACGAGGTAGCAGCCCAGCGCAAGTGCTGCTCCACTACGGCGGGTCAACGGTTGCTCTTGGCAAAGACCCGTTCGAGTTCGTCCTCCAGTGCCTTTGCCCATGCGTGGAAGTCGTCCGCGACGCCCATCGCCCCCAGCTCGTCGCGCCAGTCGGGAAGCCAGTTTCGAGTGATTAGCTCCTGCTTGTCCTTCGCCAGATACAAGCGGTAGGGGTATGCGGCATCACGTGCTTTGCCAAGTTTCTCCCCATCAGACTTGGTGTAGGGCGGCGCATCCTGAATGGCGCGCGACTCCATTTCGCGGGACCAGTCGTAGAGGACGCGGTGGTACGACCAGAGCGCGTGCTGGGCGGCGTCCCGACGACTATCGCGGGCGATGCCGCGCTGAGTCTTGGCGGCGATGAGTGCGCCTAACACGCCACCGCCTAGCCCCGTGATCAGCGACACCGCAATCGTCAGCCCGGCAGGGATCGCGTTGGGATCTGACACCGCATCGGCAATGAGCATTCCCTCACTCTAGAGAGCAACTCCAAATCGTGGAGCACGGCCGGGCGAACCGCAGGCACGCAGATTGGAGATGCGGGGGCTTACACACCCGAACCACTCTGCCCGAACCGTTTCGCTGTTCCGTCTCGTAAACGGTGGTTTCTGTGCGATAAGACGGTGGGCGCTGCCGACCCGCTGAACTCGGTCGAGCGGCCTCTCAAAACTCCTCTCTTTACTTATTTCCAGAAACGAGTTATGATCGATGAGTAGTGATAATCACGGAGGTGCGCATGGCAGAAGTCGGGTACGTGAGGGTTTCGACCGCAGATCAGAGTCTCGATCTCCAGCTCCAGGCAATGGAGAAGGCGGGCATAGCCAAGGTCTTCAAGGACCACGGGGTCAGCGGAACTCTCGCATCTCGACCTGCCCTAGACGAGGCGCTCGCGTACGTGCGCGAAGGAGACGTGTTCACCGTGTGGAAGCTCGACCGACTGGGTCGAAGCACGAAGAACGTCTTGGAGGTCATCGACCGACTGAGCGAGGCCGGAGTCGGCTTCCGAAGCCTGACTGAGGGGCTCGACACGACCGGCCCTATGGGCAAAGCAATGCTCACGGTGCTCGCGGCCTTTAACCAGCTCGAACGTGACGTGATTGTCGAACGCACGAAGGCGGGCCTCGATGCAGCTCGCGCAAAGGGCCGCGTTGGTGGTCGCCCCCGCGTCATGGACGAGAAGAAGATCAACACTGCCCGTGCGCTATACGAGTCCGGCAATCACACTGTTGCCGAGATCGCGTCCATGATGGGCGTCGGCACCGCGACGGTTTACCGCTACTTGGCCTCCGGTCGCGCAGCGAGCTGACGGCTCCTAAGGGCTCTCGTCGTATAGCGGCTTCAACAGTTCGCCCAGGGGGATGTCGAACGCCCGAGCGATTCGATACCAGGTCTCCAGGTTCCCGCGCGAGGCAGGCTTCTTCGGATTACGGCGAGGCCTGCCCGATTCGATAGACACCAGAGTTGCGCGACCGACGCCGGAGCGAGCCGCCAGCTCGTCGTATGACCAGTCACGTTCTACACGAATGCGTCGAAGGTGCAGAGACAACGCTGCGAAGTTCGCAGGCGGCACCGGACCGTCGTCATCTTGCACACAACCAGTGCATCGGGAAGCGCTCTCGCCACTGTCATGGCTAGCCATCACAATTATGGCTAGCCATCACCCACGGAAGGGGGTCGCCATGACCCTGTACGCACTTCATCACGACTGGATCGACGGGCACGTTGCGCAAGCGCCCGTCGGCATCTGGAACGAGGACGGTGAAAGCTACTACCCGCCCTTCACCGTCCACCTGCAGCATCGCGGATACCGTGCGGGGTCACGCCCGCCCGAGCGGTCCTGGGCGGGGCACCTGGAGTACCTCACCGACTCTTCGTCGGCGTACAACGCCAACTGGAGCATCGTCGATTCGGAACTGACCATGCCAGAGATACTCATCACGCTCCAGGAGCGCTTCTTCGCCGTAGAGCACCCCGAGCCGACACTGAGCGGCAGGGCCGACGGCCTGCCGGGGCACAAACAAGATTCTGAGGGGCGGGAAGAAGATTCTGACCTGCCCAAAGAAGATTCCGTCGGGCGCAAAGAAGATTCTGGCGAGGACGAGGGCAAGACTTCCGCCTTCACTCCAGCTCACCGATACGTGATCGCCCAGTCGTGGTGGGTGGCCAGCGAACTCGCTCGACGCCACCCTGATCTCGTCATCCATGAGATGCACCCAGGAGGCGGAATGTACGACTGCCTTGCGCTTCTCTCGCCGGGCGATTTGAAGCCTTTCGTCCAGTTGAACCGGGTCGGCACCATTCACGTCATGTCCACACCTGAGTACCGCACGACATGGGCCGAGGCGCTGGAAGCAGCGTCGCCACACGCCGTGGTGAAGGAAATCGAGCAGGTTGCGGACCTGAAGATGCCCGCTAAGGCTCCCGCCAGTACCCCTCGGACGCTCGCCTACCGGTTCATAGCGGCAACCCTGAATGCGACTCTGAATGACAGGTACAGATGGGATGCCCGCAATGAGTTCTTCGACTCATCGGAGGACAACCCGACAGTGCTCAACGGCTACCTCGCTGGGTTCCCAGAAGTGCGCCGGAGCCTTCCCGCTACGCCGCAGATGGGGCTCTGGCACGAGCCCGAGTCGCATTACTGGGCGCTCCTGCGAAACGACAGTCCAGTCGCCATCGTCAGCATCGAAGGTGTCGTCTACAGGCCCGACCGGCAAATCGACCTCACCACTGAGTACCGGCGTCACGACTCGCGGATGCAACCAGTAGTAGCCTCGGCGCTCGCCGACGTGCTGCCCTGACCAAAGGAGAAGCCATGGGTGCCGAACTCAACAACATCCCCCAGCTCGACGGCTGGGTCAACCTGACCGAAGCAGCGGAAATGCTCGGTATCACGCGCCAGCACGCCTTCAAGAAAGTGCGCCAGGCAAACGACGGTCACCCGAGCGGCTGGAGAACGATCCGCCGCGTCGGGAGTAAGCCCATGTATGTCATCAGTACCGCGGAGATCGCGGATCTCCAGTCCGCCAGTGACAGCAAGACCGACTTGATGAAAGGCACCCTCTCACGAGCAGACCGCGAGCTTTGGCTAAGGAATCATCGACTGCCAGACTCCACGACGGACGAGGACATCCTCATGGCCATGGGCTCGGGGTTCAACTGATCACCGGCTACCCCGACGGATTAGGGGCTCGCTCGATGATGTCCGAGGGCGCGTCGCCAACGTCAATATGGGGCGATTCGTCCGAAGATACGATCGTCTGGTTGACCTCGCTGCAGAGAAAGGGCTTCACGATTGCGGGATGCTCCCGCTCGTAGTCTCGGCGCTCGCGGACCCGTTGCCATCACCGAATCGGTCGCTCGACGCCTAGTGATCCGCTCACTCCATCGCCATCATCATCTCGTAGTGCCCGGTTTGGTCTGTCTTCGTGAAGATCTCTGCGAAAACTCGGAGGTAGACGTCCTTGCTCATATTCGAGGGTGAGTAGTCAAAGTCGTCTACAAAGGCATGAGAACCGTGGTGAAGCCAGGCGAGAAGAGCCTTGTATGCAAGTGCATCGTCCCCGACGCTGCTCTCCATGAGTTCATCCAGATCGGGGTAACTGCCAATTACGGTGAAGTAGTTCTCTAAGATGCGCCGGAGGACGTTCTCCAACCCAGCGTCACTTGGGCCATTGGTTGAGCTTGCCTCCCTGACCACTTGCCAGAGCCGTTGGTAGTTCGAGCGAACGAGGTTTCGGCCTGAGCCCGTAATGACGGTGTCGCCGGTGGCGTCGCGGCGTAGCTCATAGAAGCGACGCCCGGCAAGTAGCCCCTTCGAGCGGTCTCTGCCGCGTTCGTACGTCAACTCTAGGTAGAACTGCGCGTTGTGGGTGAGTACCACCAACTGGGTCAAGCGACCAAGGCCATCGTGGACCGTCTGAATCAACCTCCGGACGAGGCTGCTGACGACGAAGAGCACGTCGCTGTCGAGGCTTGATATTGGATCGTCGATTACTGCCACGAGTTTTCGGGCGTCTGCGGTGGTGTGTCGACTTTCAAGTTGAACGTAGAAATAGAGAAAAGCAATGAAGGTGCGTTCTCCGTCGCTCAAAGTGTCTTCGACGGAGCTGCCGTCTGAGCGCTCCAACCGATAGGCGTCTTTCGCCGTAGTCGATGCGGCGAGGTTGAACCTTACGAATCCCACCTTTTTCAGCAGACTGTTGAGCCGTGCGATTGCGGGCGCTGATGATACGAGTTGCGCTTCAAGTGCTTGCGCTCGTTGACGGGACTGTTCGAGAGAGTGGGACGCCCCTTCAAGCTCTGTGGATAGTGTCTGCCGTTTCGTCTCCGTGGCGCTGACCACTCCGAGAAAGCGGCTCAACTCAGCCGACATGATGTTCCAAGCGAAGTACTCCCAGCATCTCGATACGAGTGCAGCCTTGGCCTCGCGCCTGTTGGTGAGACGTTCGTTGTGCTCCAAGATGACGGAATTGGTTGCTGAGATCACACCGTTCAACTGCAGGATCAGTGTGTCAAGGTCCACTAGCTCGACAACCAGCGTCGGACTCTGGACCTTCGCAGCGACAACACCTTCGTTCGAGACGATCCCCGCTCGCAGTTCCGCCGCGACGGCGGCAAGTTCTGTCTGGTTGACCATCGTCGAATCGAGTCCCTCCAGCGAACCGATGATGGCTTCCAGGACTCGATGGCTTTCTCTGGCTTGGACTTGGAAGGTATTGAGAGCACTCCGCTTGATCTCGTACTCGTTGTCAAAGAACTCAGCGAGGTGCTGGAGGAAGTTCGTGGGCAACTCCTGTTGGCAGAAGGGGCATAGATCGTCTGATGAACTGACGAATCTACGGCCTTCGGCAACCCAGTCCTGGTTGTCAAGCCGCTCGATCACCGAGGCGAGTGAGACCTCTGAGCTTCCCGCGATTGGGATGCCGAGTAACGCACAACCGGGGGAAGAGAACACTGCCGCGTAACTTGGGGCTGGGGCAATCGGATCGATTCGTTGTCCGGCTTGATCGAAAGCGCTGACTGCCTCTCGCAAGAGAGCCTCAACCTCAGGCGGGTCAGTCTTCACAGTGCCGATGAGCTTCTCGGCAAACACCTCTCGACTTCCGTTGAAGCCGTCGAACATGCTCCGAAGTTCAACAGGCATCTTCTCCCGGGCTGCCCATGCCGCAGTTAGCAGGCTCTCCCTGGCGACTCGAATCTGGTTGTTGATGGCCCCCAGGTCCTGCGTCAGAGACCTCACTGACTCTTCATGCTGCGCGATATCTCCTGCGGGCTTAGTCAGGCTCGTGTACTCAGCCCGCGCTGTCGGATCTTCGTCGTCAAGAACGAACACGCCGGGGAGTTGATCGGCTTCTTGGAGCGTCGATGAGATGTAGTCGCGGTTGAAGACATGGACGTCAACTTCAGGGCTGCCTCCACGGAGTTCATACTTTGTGCCTGGGAACTGCACCGTGTCTTGAAGGATCCGCGAGATTGTCGTCTTCCCAGTTCCATTCGGTCCAAAGACGAAGTTGAATCTGTCCAAGTCTTCAAGCGCACAGTCGGTCCCCGAAAAGCTTGGCGCTCCGGTCAGCTGGATTCGACTAAGCATCGAGAATCTCCAGCGGAGGGAGAGATTTCACAATCTTCACCGTTTCGACACTCACCGTCACGATGCGCGCGAGTAGGTCGAGAATGTAGCGAGGATTGCCCTGTTCTACCGCCCAATCGTTTGGGTCGTTGACGATGCCAGAGGCCTTATCAGTTTTGACCTGGTAACGCTCCATGACCCAGTCGAGGGCAGAACGGGAGCCGAGCATGTACTCTTGCGCTTCTTCCGGGATGCCGGACAGTGTGATCCCGCTGTTGTAGATCACTTTGGTTTTGTCTACGGTGCGACCTGTCTTTGAGTACTTCATCTTCTCGACGCGGTAGCTCGCGTTTGATGCACGCTGCTCTTGCAGCGGGTACGGCTCGACCGCCTCGTAGTCGAGGTGCAGCTGCATGAGCTGGCGACCCGCCTCCACGAAGGAGCTGAAGGCTCTGACTTTCGGAATGCGCGGCAGCTTCTTCTTCAAGTCGGCCCCGAATTGCTCTCGGTAATCAGGACTGTGCAGAACGCCATACACGTAAGCGAAGATCGCGTCCTTGGTAACGTCGGGGCCGAAGGACTTCTGGTAGTCAGCAAGTATCTCGTCCGTCACATTGTCAATTCGTCGGTAGGGATCGTCGCCTTCGTCAAGTGCACGGAAGAGGCTGTCATCTTCTTCGCGGGCCTCAATTACGTGCCGTGGGAAGAACTGAACTGCGCTGATCCCGGCTAGCCCTAGGTCTGGGACTACATCCGTCACTAACGCCATGAACGGCGGCGCGGAGTTTCCTGGCGCAGGGACCGCGATTCCAAGCGCGCGAGAACCATCCGGGAAAAAGCGCGCGGCGATGGAAGGGCGATCAATCAGGTCCTGGTCGCCCGTCAGATGTACTCGTGTGAATGGGCGGTAGAGGGCGATGCGTGGCTGGGCAGGCTCGTCATCGAACAAGCGTCCTCTTTCCAGCCGGGCGACCAGCTTGTCACTCCAACTGATCTTCCTGGGATCGTTGTTCCGTTTCCACGGTAGCCCGGCCTTCTCAGCCGAGAGTTTGGCTTGGACTTCGGAGTTGAAGACTTGCTTGGTTGCAGCCTCGTTGGACTTTAGTGATGCCTTCGAGAACGAATAGACCCAGGCATCTCTGTTCGTCTTGATTCCGTTCGCATTGGCGTGAAAGATGTGGGGGACCGTTGCGCCGCTGCCTGATTCCATTGGGTTGAACGCTGCGAAGTCATCACGACGTTGATTCACCCAGTCGCCTTCAGCATTGGGAGTGATTACCTGCCAATCGACGCCGGACAAGCCTCTTGCTTCCCTCACCAGCCTGAGCTTCTCGTCACGCGAGAGGTAATCCCCGATGTCTCGGTAGTGGATGACGGCGGGCCGAGACGCTCCTCCGCGCTTTACGAGCAGGAACACCGCCACCGTTGCTCGGCTCCCTGCGCCGAAGACCTTGCCGCCTTCCCGGCGCGACTGCTCTCCAGCGGTTCGCTGGTTGCCACGTAGGTTGAAGACGTAAATCGAGTCGAATTCCTCGGCGAGGGATACCCGAAGGCCATCCGCCGTGTTTCCTTCGATGAAGCCGCCGTTTGTAACGAAAGCGACGATTCCTTTGTCGCCGATGCGATCTGACGACCATCGAATCGCGCGGATGTAGGAGTCATAGAGATTGTTCTTCAGGGTTGCGGTAGAACGAGCTGCGTAGGTGGCCGCGATCCTCGCGTCGAGAGTCGGATACTTCAGGTTCTGGTTTTCCGCATTGCCGCTCTCTTGCCCAGCTGAGTACGGAGGGTTCCCGATCACAACCCGAATGTCGAGAGCCTTCTGTGCCTCGACTCGCTCGTTGTTTTCTGGGAAGACCCCCTGACCGTCGAGCTCATCGTTGGCTTCGTTCATCTGGAAGGTATCGGTGAGGACAATGCCGTTGAACGGTTCGTAGTCACCGCCGCTGAGGGCGTGGAATGTCTCTTCGATATTGATGGCGGCAACGTAGTAGGCGAGGAGCACGAGTTCGTTGGCGTGCAATTCGTACCGATACTTCCGCGCCAAGTCCTCCGGCTTGATCAGCCCGGACTGGAGCAGGCGGACGATGAAGGTGCCCGTGCCCGTGAATGGGTCGAGCACGTGGACCCCCTCGTCGGAGAGGCTCGCACCGAACTCCGACTTCAGGGCATCGTCCACAGAGTGGATGATGAAGTCCACGATCTCGTTAGGGGTATAGACGATCCCGAGTCGGTCGCTCGTTCCCGAGAATGCCGTCTGGAAGAACTTCTCGTACAGTTCCTTGACAATTTGCTGTTTCGCGGCGGCGTCAGTGATTCCGGCAGCGCGAGTGCGCACGGACTCGTAGAACTTGTCGAGCTTCTCGGTTTCCTTTTCCAGGTGCTGCTCTTCGAGAGCGTCGATCATTCGCTGCATCACCTGGGACACCGGGTTGTGGTCACTGAAGGCGTAGCCCTCGAAGAGCGCGTCAAAGACAGGCTTGGTGATGAGGTGTTGCGACAGCATCTCGATGGCATCCCGTTCGGTGATGAACGGATTCAGGTTGTCCTGCAGGCCTTTGAGGAACCGAGCGAACTCGTCGTGAAGCGTGCCGTCGGATCCCTCGACTAGTGCCCTGATGCGCGTGATGTGGTCAGAGGCGATGCCCGCGACATCCTTGGCCCAGTTCTCCCAGTAGCGGCGCTCGCCGACCTTCTGGACGATCTTGGCGAGGATGGCGTCGCGCCACTGGTCGAGGGCCGGGAAGTCGAGAGTGACGGATGTATCGCCAGCCTTGTCTTTGCCGTCCTCGCTACCGCCTCCGCCCACTCCGATGACCGAGAGCTTGCCCTCGGTGGACTTGGTGAGGTCGATCTTGTTGACCATTGCGTCGAAGCGCTCGTCGTGGGCGCGAAGTGCCTGAAGCACCTGCCAGACGACCTTGTACTTCTTGTTGTCGTTGAGCGCCGTTGCCGGGTCCATGTCGGCAGGTACGCCGATGGGAAGGATGACGTACCCGTACTTCTTGCCTTCGAGCTTGCGCATCACGCGACCGACCGACTGCACGACATCGACGACCGAGTCGCGCGGGTTGAGGAACATCACTGCGTCGAGGGCAGGAACGTCAACGCCCTCGGAGAGGACTCGCGCGTTGGTGAGGATGCGGGCGTTGCCCGCTCCAGGGTCTTGCTTCAGCCAGTCGAGTTCCTTGTTGCGGTCGAGCACGTTGTAGGTGCCATCGACGTGACGAACCTCGACATCGAGAAGTGAGTCCGCGTCTTCGTCGAGCGCTTCGATCTCGGCCTCGACGACCTTCTCGAAGAGGTTCGCGATCTTCTTCGATTCGTTGATGTTGCGAGCGAAGGCGACGGCGCGCTTCATGGGCTCGGGGTCGAGGGAGAACTCTTCGGGGGTGAGCGAGCGCTTGGAGAGCCCGTTCCAGCAGCCGACGATCTTCGCGGCGTCGTCCAGTGTCAGCTCGTTGTTCTCGTCGGCCAGGAGCCGTTGGAAGCGCTTCGAGATGTAGGACTCGTCCACGGCGAGCACGAGCACTTTGTAGTCGGTGAGTCGGCCCATGGAGACGGCCTCTCCGAATCCGAGGCGGTGGAACTCCTCGCCGTAGAAGGCAGGGTTGTTCATGTCGGTGAGGACCGCCCCAGCTTCTTCCGCCTTCGACTTGCTGGCGTCGGCGTAGATGCGCGGTGTCGCGGTCATGTAGAGCCGCTTCTTGGCCTTGATGTAGTCCTGGTTGTGAACCTTGACGAACGCGGACTCTTCATCCCCCGCGAGCGTGACCCCCGTCGTGCGGTGGGCTTCGTCGCAGATGATCAGATCGAAATCCGGGATGCCCTTGCCCTGCGCCTGAGCGACAACGTCGATGGACTGATAGGTCGAGAAGACCACGGTGATGCCATCGAAGCCGTCAGGGACCTCGGCGAACTTCTGCACCAGCTTCGTCGTGTTCGTCGTCGCCGGGTACGCGAGGTCGGTCACCGGGATGTCTTCATCCGACTTGCGCTTACCGACACTCACGTCCGAGCAGACGGCGAACGACCGCAAGGGCAGAGCGGACTCGATGGTCCACTCCTTCAACGTCTGGGAGAGCAGCGAGATCGAGGGGACGAGGAAGAGTACAGTGCCACCACGGGGGACGACCTCCTCGACGAGCTTCAGGCTCGTGAACGTCTTTCCCGTGCCGCAGGCCATGATCAGCTTTCCTCGGTCGGCAGCCTGGAAGCCCTCGATGACTTTCGAGATTGCCAGCACCTGGTGAGGGAACGGCTCCTTAGCGGCCTTCTTCGTCAGCTCACCCGGTCGAGCGAAAGAGAACTGCTCCCAGTCGATAGAAGATTCGTCGAGGTCCTGAACGCGAAGCCGCTGCACCGGAGGGTTCTGATTCTCGACCGCGTCTTCGGCATTGCGACCCCAGTTGTCGCTCGTAGAGATCACCAGTCGCGCCGAGAACTCAGGCTTGCCGTCGAGGTTCTTGCTGGAAGCGGCAAGGAACGAGTCCAGCATCGGCTTCGTGACCGTCGTGGAAGGGTCGAAGAACTTGCACTGGATCGCGGTCAGCTCGCCCGTATCCCGAGCACGCGCGACGAGGTCGATCCCCGTGTCGCGCCGGTTGCCGCGCTGCGGGTAGTCGCTCCACATCCAGACATCGCTGTAGAGCTGCGCGTACTGCGGCTCAGTATTGAGGTAGGCCTGCATGAGTCGCTCGAACCGGTCGCCCTTGTCGCGCTCGTCGAACGACACCGCCCTGAACTCGCTCAGGATGTCGTGGATGCTCGTAGCCATGCGGTGCCCTTCGAAGCGTTGACCTTGGTGCCACGGTATCGGTCGCCCAAGACAACTCGGCGTGACCGGCGGGCGGTTTCTGTCGTGTTCTCACCATTCCTACGCGCCCAAGATCGGTTCTCTGTTTCTGGGTATCGGCGCTCGCCGAGTGATCGATCCGGGATGCTCTCGCCGGAGGTGCTCATGGGCTCTTGGGTTGCGCGGTATGAAGAGGGCTACGTGTCTGATGACGGCAGTGACGTGACCCTTGTGGAGGAGCTGCATCTCGCCATTCAGTGGAGCACCCCCGAGGCAGCTCTTCAGCACTGGGAGTCGCGTGACGACCTCAGAGGCCCCGATGTCGAGAGATTCGGCAACGGGCTTCAGCAGCTCCACGATGTGACGGAGCGCCCTGAGTTCAGGGCGCTCCGTGTTGCCTCGATCTGGAGACGGGTTACCTTCCAGAAGCTCTAGCCCGACGTGGCGCTCGCCCCCCACGTCCCACCCATCAAGCGATTCACGTCATCAGCCACCTTGCGGTCGCGGTCTGCATCGGTGTGCTGATAGCGCATCGCAGACTGGAGGGAGCGGTGTCTACCGCGCGCCATCACGTCCTTGATCGGCGCTCCAGAAGCCGCGACCAAGGTCAAGCCAATGTGGCGGATGTCGTGAACATGGAAGTTTTCCAGTCCCGCCTTCGTCGCCGCGCTGCGCCAAGCCTTCTGGAGGGAGCTTCGCGGCATGCGCGGGCTCACGACACCAGGAAACATCGGAACAGCACCGATGCCGAGCGGCAGGCGATTGATCGCAGCGACACCAATTTCGAACAGGTATAGCTCTGCGCGCGCACCGGTCTTCGTCTCCGTGGTGTGTCCGAGGTTCGTCACCTGGCGCTCGATCCGAAGTTCGCCCGTCTTCCGGTTGAAGTCATTCGCGTTCAGCGCCACTACTTCCCCGAGACGAAGGTGTGCGGCGAACATGACCTCCAGCGCTTCGCGGTAGTAGACGCGCTTCGCACCAGTCGCACTGTTGACAACGACCTCCGCGGGGACATGTTCGAGTACCCGAAGGAAATCTTCTTTGGACCACGAGGGTCGAGGTTCGCCGACACCTTTGTTGAGGTCGAGCACTTGGCAGGGAGAGCGGCGAACGTACTTCCACTTCACGGCGTACTTCATGGCGCGGCGCAAGAACGCGTAGACGTTGCGCCGGGTCTCGGTCGGGCGTTGTGCGGCGAACCACTTGTCTACGGCCTCTTCGTCGAACTCCTCCATGCGCAGGTTCCCGAAAGCGGGCAGCAAGTGAACCTTCAAGTAGGAGCGGTTGTTTGCCAGCTCGCCTTGGGTAGCCGTCAGTTCGCGGTGCGCCATGTACTCGACCATGAAGTCCCGAAAGCGCGTCTTCCCCTTCCGTCCGTCCCAGTGCTCACCGCGCCGGATGTCTACCTGGATCTCGTCGAGACGTTGCTCCGCCTGACCCTTGGTATCGAAGGTCCCCGCCGATACTTGCTGGCCAGTCGGCAGCATGTACCGGGCCTGAAACCTCCCGCTCTTCAGCCTCCGAACATTGCCGTTCTTGTTTCTTGTCATGTCAGACCTCCGCCGTCAATGCCCACCAGAGGGGTAGGCGTTTTCTGATACGCAGAAGTCGGGCGTTCGACAACGGTGCGCGCCTGGTTTCTGGAAACGACTACAGGCACACCAAGGCACGCGCGGAACGGACTTCTCCGGCAAGAGACACGGAGTAGAAGAAAAAGGCCGGTCAGGGGGCTGGTTCGACGAGGTCAATTACCTGAGATCGCGGAGTGCAGTCAGCTTGGGAAGCTGAAGTTCTGCCATTGAACTACATCCCCAGTTGCACTGCGGCAGTGCTTCGCCAGTGTAGCGAACCGGCCGTCTCGCTAGGCTGACCGCATGCTTCTGAGCGACCGCGACATCCGTGCCGAACTTTCGTCGGGCCGTATTGGCCTTGATCCGCTTGATCTCGCGATGGTGCAACCCTCGAGTGTCGACGTGCGACTCGATTCGCTCTTTCGGCTCTTTGACAATCACAAGTACCCGTTCATTGACCCCGCTGAAGAGCAGCCCGAGCTGACGCGGCTGGTTGAGGCGAAACCCGACGAGCCGTTCATCTTGCACCCGGGTGAGTTTGTGCTCGGGTCGACCTACGAGCAGGTCAGCTTGCCCGATGATGTGGCCGCGCGCCTCGAAGGCAAGAGCTCGCTCGGTCGTCTCGGCCTTCTCACGCACTCGACCGCTGGCTTCATCGACCCGGGCTTCACCGGTCACGTCACTCTCGAGCTCAGCAACGTGGCGACTCTGCCGATCAAGCTGTGGCCGGGCATGAAGATTGGGCAGCTGTGCTTCTTTAGGCTCAGCTCTCCGGCCGAGAACCCGTATGGCACGGGCCAGTACTTGAATCGCTACCAGGGCCAGCGCGGCCCAACGGCGTCACGCTCGTGGCTCAACTTTCACCGCACCGAGATCGCGCCGACGGGCGACTAGAGCGGGGCATCCGTCGGTCAGGCGGGCGCGAGGGCGGCGACGCGGGCGATCAGGTCGCGTGAGCTGAAGGGCTTGACGATGTAGTCGTCGACGCCCGCAGCGTATGCACGATCAATGTCGTGCTGCTGCGACTTGGCGGTCAGCATCAAGACCTTGGTGCGGCGCTCGGTGTCGGCGGATCGGATGCTCTCACACACGGCGATGCCGTCAAGCCGGGGCATCATCCAGTCGAGAATGATGACGTCAGGCGCGCGCCTATCAATCGACGCGAGTGCTTGTTCGCCGTCGGTCACGCTGTCAACCTCGTGACCAGCGCCGCGCATGCGATTCTCGAGCAAGAGCAGCACATCGGGCTCATCTTCGACGATCAGCACGTGCGCCATGCGACTCCCCGATTCCCTTGATGTGCGGAAGTCTCTCACGTTCACCCTGGTGAACGGAATCTGTCGTCGCGTCGATTGTGAGTAACCTCATTGCTCAACCACACCCCGATCGCTCGTCGCAAGGCGCGGCCTTTTGGGCCCGGGCCGCAGTACCATGTGGGGCACGCTGGCGGGCGATGTGCGCGCCACGAGAGCAAGGACACACTGTGGATGCTCGGGGCATCGCTGCACGAATCTATGACCTCCCGACGGCCCGGCGCCGTGCAGTAATCGCGCTCGGGCTCGCCCTCACGGTGGCTGCGTCATGGTGGGCAGTCGTCGATGTGACACCCGACTTTCCCGTGTCGATTTGGTTTCCTGGCTCAGCCGCCGCGGTCATCACCGTTCTGGTCAGTCGTGGCCGACGCATGGTTGTTGCTGTTCTTGTGGGTGTCGTGCTGGTGATGGTGGGTGTTGGCGCCGGTCGCCCGATTAATGTGTCGATCGCCTATGGCCTCGCCATTGGGCTTGAAGCGTGGGTCGTGGCTCGGATGCTCACGCGGGGCCGCCCGCACGCATCGATGCACAATCTCGAGCAGATGGGCTGGTTCTTGATCAGCAGCACCGTCGGGGTGCTCCCGGTGGTCGTGGTGGCGGGCGCAGGCGCCAGCTTTGTTTCCGGCGTGAACCCAATCCTGGTGGGCGCAGCGCTTCTCGCGTCTCACCTCAGCGCCATTGTCGCGTTGGTCCCGATCGTTCTTGTGCCCCTCCGTGAGCGATTCACGAAGCCCGTGTGGGAGCCCATCTTTCAATCGGTCACTCTGCTCGGCTTGACCGTCGTGGTGTTCGGCCCCGCCGCGCCTCTCGCCATCACCTTCTTGCTGCTCACGACTCTCATGTGGGCCGCGGCGCGATTCCCCCCGGTATGGGTGGCCGCACAGACGATCGGCCTTGCGACTGCCGCGACGGTGGCCACCTCACTAGGCGTCGGGCCGTTCGCCGTGCTCCTGCAAGACGATCCCCGCGGGTCACTGTTCGCCTTGCAGCTCTTCTTGCTGACCCACGCGACGGCCGGCCTGTTTGTTGCTGCGCAGAGCGCGGAGTGGCGCACCACCGCGGCTGAGCTTGCCGTTCGGGAGCGCGATGCCATGCGGGTTGCCGACGAGTTGCGAGAACTGAATCAGCAAAAGGACCACTTCATCGCCTCGGTCAGTCACGAGTTGCGGACTCCCGTGACGAGCATTCTGGGTTTCTCTGAGCAACTCACCGAACAGGATCAGGCGGATGCTGAGACCGCGCTTGCCGGACGCATCATTTACCGCAATGCCCGCCGTCTGGCCGATGTCATTGAAGATGTGCTCGAGCTGAGTCAGCTCACGACCACCGCGAGTGTGCGGCCAGCGACAGAGTTGGATGCGCGGCGGATGCTCATCGATTGTGTCGAAGACGCCACGGGTCTGGTGGCGCCGGGGCGCAACGTGAACGTTGAGGTGCAGGCGCCGGAGCATCCGGTGATCATGATCGGGGTCGAGCAAGATCTGACACGGGTATGCGCGAATCTGCTGTCGAATGCGTTGAAGTTCAGCCCTGTCGGCGGAACCGTGACCGTCGCGCTCATCGACGATGACCCCGACGAACTCGAGCTGCGCGTGAGTGACGAAGGACCGGGCATTCCTCTTGCCCAACAAGAGGCCGTGTGGGAGCGCTTCTACCGCGTTCAATCACCGCGCCACAGTGAGGTGCCGGGAACCGGCCTGGGCTTGCCGATCGTTCGCGCGCTCGTGGTGCAGCGCATCGGCGGGTCGATCGAGCTGCACTCAGACGGAGTGCATGGCACCACCATGATCGTGCGCGCGCCACGGCACCGCGGCACTCTCGGGCGAACCGGGCAGCCGGGCGCCGAGAACGCGGGCGACTAGTTCGTGGGCTACTCGTTCGTGGACTATTGCTTCACGGGCGCGTAGTCGCCCTGCCAGGCGGCGAGTTGCCATCCCAGCCAAGGACTGAAGGCAAACGGCGTGGCCTCGACCGCGTCGCGCAGTTCGGAGGGTTCGACCCAGGCCCACTCGGCGACCTCGTCATCGGCCGGGTTGAGCTCACCGTTGGCCCGCGCCGTGTAGACGGGGCAGATCTCGTTTTCGACGATTCCTGAGGCGTCGACGGCGCGATACCGAAAGTCGGGAAGCGCGACGCGCACGTCGGTGAGCGTGAGACCCAGCTCGCGCTCGGCGCGGCGCGTGATGGCCTGCACGGTGTCTTCTCCTGGTGCCGGATGCCCGCAGAACGAGTTCGTCCAGACTCCGGGCCACGTCTTCTTGCCGAGCGCGCGACGCGTGACGAGCACGCGACCGGCGTTATCGAACACGTGACACGAGAACGCGAGGTGCAGGGGCGTGTCGGTTGTGTGCACCGTGGCCTTCGGCGCGGTGCCAATGACCGTGCCGTCGTCGGCGAGGAGCACGACAGTCTCAGGGATTTCGCTCATGGGGCGGGGTAGTCTGCTCAGGTGAAGAGGAACGACCTGGAGGCGATCGCAGAGTCGCGAGCGGCCATGGTCGACGCTGTGCTGGAGCGCTTCTTCAGCCTATCCAAGAAGCGGGCGGCTCCCCTGGGAGACCACTATTTGCACTTGTGGGGCCTGCTTGAGCGCAACACCCAGGGCGGCAAGCGATTCCGCCCGCGCATGGTCATGGCGGCCTACGCCGGACTCGGGGGCACCGACATGGATGCCGCGGCCTATGTGGGCGCGTCGTTCGAGTTGCTGCACACCGCGCTCATCGTGCACGACGACGTGATCGATCGCGATTTTGTGCGGCGGGGCATCCCGAACATCTCGGGCGCGTATCGCGACCACGCGGTTGATCGTGGCGTGAGCGTCGAGATTGCCGAACACCGTGGTGTGTCGGCCGCGGTCATCGCGGGCGACCTCGCGCTCTTCAATGCCTACCGCTTGATCGACAAGAGTGGCGTGGGTTCGCCGTTGCGCGAGCGACTGCTCGACGTTCTCGATGAAGCAATGTTCGCGAGCGCCGCAGGCGAGCTTATCGACGTCGACTTTTCGATCGACCCCGAGATGCCCTTGGTCGATGACATTCTCACGATGGAACGCCTCAAGACCGCGGTCTACTCGTTCGAGACGCCCCTGCAGGCCGGCGCGATTCTCGCGGGGGCGAGCGAGCAGACGGTCGCGACGCTGGGCGACTTTGGTCGTGACATCGGCATTGCCTATCAAATTGTGGATGACGTGCTCGGGGTCTTCGGCGAAGAAGAGTCGACCGGCAAGACCACGATCGGTGATCTGCGCGAGGGCAAGCGCACCGTCATGATCGCCTTCGCGTGTTCGACGCCCGCATGGGCGCGACTGTGTGACTTGATCGGCAAAGCCGACCTCAGCGTCGACGAAGCCGCCGAAGCGCGCTCGCTGCTCATCGAGTGTGGCGCCCGCGCCTTTGCCGACGACCTCGCACGCGGGTACGCCAACCGCGCGCTCGCTCGCCTCGCCGAGCCGCACATTCCTTCGTCGCTGCGCGACGAACTGCACCCCGTCGCTGAGACCGTCTTGAAACGGGTGAAATGAACCGCTTGAGCTTGTATGACCGCGTCGCCGACGAGACGGCCGGTGTGGTCATCCGTCGATACTCGACCTCATTCGGGCTCGCCTCGCGCTTGCTCGACCCGGCAGTGCGTCAGCACGTCGAGAACATCTACGCGCTCGTGCGGGTCGCCGACGAGATCGTTGACGGCGGTGTCACCGAGGCTGGGCTCGACGCCGTGCATGCGGCGCGCTACCTCAACGAGTTCGAGGCCGAGACAAACGCGGCGATGGCCTCGGGCTACAGCACCAATCTCGTGGTGCACGCTTTTGCGCGCTCGGCCCGCGAGGTGGGCTTTGGCCAAGAACTCACCGAGCCGTTCTTTCACTCGATGCGCATGGACCTCACCGACACCGAGCACGACCAAGAGAGCTTCGACCGCTACGTCTATGGCTCGGCCGAGGTCGTCGGACTCATGTGTCTGCGAGCGTTCGTTCAGGGTATGGACATCGACGACGAACAGAATGATCGTCTCGTGGCCGGTGCTCGCGCGCTCGGAGCCGCCTTTCAGAAGGTCAACTTCTTGCGCGACCTGTCGGCCGACTTCGAGACGCTCGGCCGCAGCTATTTTCCTGGGGTGAGCGTTGGCTCGTTCACCGAGGAGGACAAGGTGCGGTTGCTCGACGACATCGACGCCGATTTGCGCACGTCGGCCGCCGTGATTCCCGAACTGCCGAAGGGCAGCCGCCGCGCGGTTGCGCTCGCGCAGGGCCTGTTTGCCGAACTCTCGGTGCGCCTGCGTCGCACTCCTGCCACCCAGCTCATTCGGGCTCGCGTGCGCGTGCCCGACCCCGTGAAGGCGCGCATTGCGCTCGGGGCGCTCGCGGGCCGCACTCCCCGTTCTCACCCTGCCGCAGCATCCCCCTCGATCGGAGCATCGTCATGACTCGTGTCGTCGTTATTGGTGGAGGAATCGCAGGGCTCGCGAGTGCGGCCTTGCTCGCGCGCGACGGTTACACCGTCACGCTCGTCGAGAAGCAGCCCGAGGTGGGCGGCCGTGCCGGATCGTGGGAGAAAGACGGCTTTCGCTTCGACATGGGCCCCTCGTGGTACCTCATGCCCGAGGTGTTCGACCACTTCTTCAAGCTGTGTGGCACGAGCGCGGCCGAGCAATTGCAGCTCGTGCAACTCGACCCCGGCTACCGGGTCATCACGCAGGGCTTCGACACTCCCACCGACATTGCGGCCTCGCGCGCCGAGAACGTGGCGCTTTTTGAGTCGATCGAGCCCGGCGCCGGCGCCAAGCTCGAGAAGTACCTCGACTCGGCCCTCGACACCTACGAGATGGCCAAGAAGCGCTTTCTCTACACGAGCTTTCAGTCGTTCGGCCCCCTCATTCGCGGCGATGTGCTCAAGCGCACGGCCAAGCTCGTGCGCATGCTGCTGCAGAACCTCGACGCCTACGTCGCGAAGCGATTCACCGACCTGCGGTTGCGCCAGATTCTGGGCTACCCCGCGGTGTTCCTCGGCTCATCGCCGTTCTTGACTCCGAGCATGTACCACCTCATGTCACACCTCGACCTGACGGATGGCGTGCTGTACCCGATGGGCGGATTCACCCGCCTCATCGAGCGCATTGCGGCGGTGACCGAAGAGCAAGGGGTGAGCATCCGCACCTCGTCGCCCGTCGCCCGTATCATCGTTGACCCCGTGACCAAGAAGGCCACGGGAGTTGAGCTCGAGAGTGGCGAGGTGCTCGAGGCCGACCTCGTCGTCTCGGCGGCCGACCTGCACCACACCGAGACGCAGTTGCTCCCCGCCGAGTTGCAGACCTACCCCCAGGAGTACTGGGACAAGAAGACCGCCGGCCCCAGCGCCCTGCTGCTCTACTTGGGCGTCAAGGGTGAGTTGCCCGAGCTTGAGCACCACACGCTGCTGTTCACGGCCAATTGGCGCGAGAACTTCGAGGCGATCTTCGGCCCGCAGCCGACGCTGCCCGACCCGGCCTCGCTCTACATCTGCAAGCCCAGCGGGGTTGACCCCTCGGTTGCTCCGGAGGGCCACGAGAACGTTTTCGTGCTCGTGCCGGCGCCTGCCCAACTGTCGTTCGGCCGCGGTGATGTCGACGGCGACGGCGACACGCCCCTCGAGGTCTACGGCGACCGCATCATCGCGCAGATCGCCGACTGGGCCAAGATTCCCGACCTCGCCGACCGCATTGTCGTGCGGCGTACCTACGGGCCGGGCAACTTCAACGCCGACCTCAACGCGTGGCGAGGTACGGCCCTCGGGCCGGCGCACATCCTCTCGCAGAGCGCGTTCTTCCGCGCAGGCAACGTCTCGAAGAAGGTCTCGGGGCTTTACTACGCGGGCGGCTCGACGATACCCGGCATTGGTCTGCCGATGTGCCTCATCAGCGCCGAAGTGCTCATCAAGCGACTGCGCGGCGACACCTCAACCGGCGCGCTGGCCGAGCCGCTCGAGCCGAGCGTGCGACCCGCTGCCGTCTCATCGACGGCCGCGGCCTAGACCCACGGCTTCTCTCGCTCATGAGCCTGATCAACTTCGCCTATCTCGCGGCGCTCGCCGTGTCGATCACCGGCATGGTGTTGCTCGACCGCCGTTTTCGTTTGTTCTTCTGGCGTGACGCCCGCCGCGCCTCGATCGTGTTGCCGCTCGGGGTTGCGTTCTTCTTGCTGTGGGATCTCGGCGGCATCTTTCTCGGCATCTTCTTTCGCGGCCAGACGGAGTTCATGACGGGGCTGCTGATTGGCCCCGAGCTGCCGATCGAAGAGGTCTTCTTCTTGACGCTTCTCTGCTACAACACGATGAACGCCTACACGGCGGCGGGTGACTGGCTCGACGGCCGGTGGTCGCGGCGAGCATCCACGGCCCCCTCGACGACGGGGGTTGACGGATGACCTACACCCTTCTCAACATCGTCTTTCTGGGCATCGTGGCGATCGTCGCCATCGCGGCCGTCGTGGTGCGTCGGGCGCCGCGCTGGCGCGCGGTGGGTCTCGCGGCCGTGCTCATGCTCACGCTCACCGCGATCTTCGACAACGTCATCATCGCCACCGGGCTCGTGGCTTATGACGACAGCTTGATCAGCGGCGTCTTCATCGGGATCGCCCCCATTGAAGACTTCGCCTACACGGTCGCGGCGCTCGTGTTGCTGCCCGCGGTGTGGGAGCTACTTCGCCGTCAACCGAGCCACCATGATGGGGAGTCGTGAAGACCCTCGGTCAACTCTTCGTCAGCTCGCGCCCCCTGAGCTGGATCAACACGGCGTTTCCGTTCGCCGCGGCCTACCTGCTCACGACGGGACGCATTGACGCCGCGTTCATCATCGGCACGATCTACTTTCTGATTCCGTACAACCTCGCGATGTACGGCATCAACGATGTCTTCGACTACGAGAGCGACTTGCGCAACCCGCGCAAGGGCGGCGTTGAAGGGGCCCTGCTCGACCCGAGCATCCACCGCACGACGCTGTGGGCCGCCGTCATCACGAACGTGCCTTTTCTCATTGCCCTCGTGGCGCTCGGTTCGCCGCTCTCGTGGCTCGTGCTTGCGGTGAGCGTGTTTGCCGTCATTGCCTACTCGGCCAAGGGGCTGCGGTTCAAAGAGAAGCCGTTCCTCGACTCGGTGACGTCATCGACTCACTTCGTGAGCCCCGCCGTCTATGGCCTCGTGCTCGCGGGGGCAACGTTCACTCCGGCGCTGTGGCTCATTCTCGTGTCGTTCTTCTTGTGGGGCATCGCCTCGCACGCCTTCGGCGCCGTGCAAGACGTCATTGCTGACCGTGAGGGCGGACTCGCCTCAATCGCCACCGTCATCGGGGCGCGCGCGACGACCCGCATGGCCGTGGGCGCGTACACGCTCGCGGGCCTCCTGCTGCTCGGCACCGACTGGCCGGGGCCGCTCGCTGCCCTCGCCGCGGTGCCCTACGTCATCATCACCGCTCAGTTCTGGATGATCACCGACGAGACCGCCGAGTCGGCCAACCGTGGCTGGAAGCGCTTCTTGCTGCTCAACTTCATCGCGGGCGCGATCGTCACGATGCTCATGATCTACTGGGCCATCAATCGCTGACCCGGCCGGCTGCTAGACGCCGCCCGCGAGGCCGATCGCGACGAGCAACAACACGGGAGCGAGGCCGAGCAGAATGCTGGTGCCCAGCGCGAGCGACGCAATCGCGCGCCCGCCGAGCCGGGGCGCGGCGCGAAGCGCGAGGGCAGAGGCCACCGCGGTGCCGACTCCGATCGTGGCCGCGACGATCAGTGATGCGACAACGAGGGTGATCTGCTCGACATTGGGCACGGTGATGGTGTCGGTCGCGACGAGGGTTTGCAGCACGAAGCTCAGCAGAATGCCGACGATGCCGATCCGGGCGATGCGAGCGGCTCGATTGGGGCCGGGCCGCAGGCTGCGAGTGAGATCGGGGGTGAAGGCCGAGAACGGGTCGGGCTCGCGATGCGGGCGACCGCGCCATTCGGCGCCGTCGAACCACTGCTCGTAGCCTGGCCTGTCGATCATGGGCTGCCAGCCCGCGCTGGAGTGGTCGAGGTCGGGCTCGTCGTCGTCTCGCAGGTCGCTACTCACAACTCGTAACGGTAGCTGAGCTCAGCCGGGTAATCCCCCCGCGCGGTGAGCTGCGCGGCCGCGGCGGCGAGGTGCTGCAGCGTGAGGCCCAGCACTTGAGGCCCGAACGAGATGCGGCCCACGCCGAGCTCGGCCAAGCGCTCGAGCGAGTGGTAAGCCGGATGCGCGAAGACGGCGATCGGCGCACGCACGGCGGCCACAGCATCCGTCAGCTGCTGTTCGGTCACGAGGCCGAGCATGAAGATGCTCGTGGCACCCGCGTCGACGTAGGCGTTGGCGCGATCGATGGCTTCACTCCAGTTGTCGGGTGACCCGGCGAGGGTGTCGGTGCGCGCGTTGATCGCGAGGGGAACCCCTGCGGCGTCGGCGGCCGCGCGCGCCGCGGCGACCCGGCTCGCGGCCTCGGCGATCGGCCGGCGCTCGCTGCGGGCTCCGGCGAGCGAGTCTTCGATGTTCAAGCCAGCGGCGCCCGCCTCGATGAGCCGCGCCACGTTGTCGCGCACGCCGCTCGCGTCGGCGGCATAGCCGCGCTCGAAGTCGACGCTCACGGGCAGGTCGGTTGAGGCGGCGATGCGCTGCGCGGCGCCGAGCGCCATGTCGACGGTCATGCCTTCGCCGTCGTCGACGCCGAGCGAGAAGGCGACCGAGTGGCTCGCCGTCGCGAGTGCCTTGACGCCCGGGGTGCGGGCGACGATGCGGGCCGTCATGGCGTCCCACACGTTGACAACGATGAGCGGGTCGCCCGGCACGTGCAGGGCGGCGAGGGCGGCGGCTTTGTCGGCAGTCGAGGTCATGGCTCTACCCTGACACGACAGCGGGGCGGGCACGATGTGCCCGCCCCGCTGGTCGTGCGATTGCTGTTAGCTCGCGGCCTGCTGCTCGCGCGCGGCCTTCTTCTCGGCCTTGCGCGCTGCCTTGTCGGCACGCCCGCTGTGGTGGGCGCCGCATCCGCCCCGGCCATAGCCGTAGCCGCGGCCGAAACCCGGGCCAAACCCGGGGCCAAAGCCGGGGCCGAAGCCCTGGCCGCGCCAGCCGCCGGGTCCGCCCGACGGTGCGGCCTGGCTTTCGTCCCAGCCGAGATTGCGGGCCATCGCTTCGAGCGTGGCCATCGTGGTCGCGTAGTCCTCGTCGCTAATGCCCTCGCGGGCAGTCGCGTCGAGGCCGCGGTAGTACTCGTGCGCCAGAACGCGCTTGCGCCAGGCGGCGGCGCGCATCCAGCTGCGGGGCGTGGGTTCGGGGGTGGTGTTCTCTGACGAGTTCGTCATGGGGGAATCTCCTTGGGTTGATTGCATGTCATCTAACAATGAATGTCACCATACATATATTCCCGAGGTCGGTCAACACGACGGGGTTCGCCCTCAGCGAGCACGATCGATGTACCGTGACATCTATGGATGCGCAGCCGAACGACGTCGACCCGGTGGTTGCGATCGAGCGCGCGATCAGCGAGCTGCGCCGCACCGGCAATCGCTGGCGGCCCGGCGGCCCGGGCGCCCCGATGTGGATGCCGCCGCAAACCCCGGGCGCCGAAGGCTCGGGCGCGGGGCACCGCGGCCCCTTCGGGTGGAAGGGCGGGCGGCACGAGCATCCGTTCGCCAATATGGCGCGCTACCGCTTGCTCTCAACGCTCGACCGCCTTGGCGATGGTGCGAGCGTGAGCGAACTCGCTGCCGCGATCGGCGTCGATCAGCCGCGCGCCAGTCGTGTCGTCGCGGATTGCGTCGACCGCGGCCTCGTCACGCGATCGGTTGACCCGACGGATGCCCGCCGCAGCGTCATCGCCCTCACCGACGATGGCCGCGCCGTCATCGACGAGCGCCGCCGCGAACGCCGCGCCGCCGTCGAGCAGGCGCTCGACGGGTTCACGCCGGCCGAGCGCGCGCAGCTCGCCGCGCTGCTCGCTCGTTTCGTGGCGGGTGGCCGCTCGACCTGATTCGCAGCACAGTGACGTAGTCCGCCAGTGTCACAGCGAGCGCGCGGGCGATTCTCGGCATTCGTTGCGACGATAAGGAATGAACTCGACTCGCCTGCGCGACTACCAACCCTCCGACATGGACGCCATTCTCAGTCTGTGGGACGAGGTGCGGGCCGACGGCGTCGAGCCGGTCTATGCGCTCGCCGAAGTTCTCGCGTCGTGTGAGAAAGACCACGCCGTCGTGGCTGTCACCGGCGACACCGTGCTCGGTGTGGCCGTGGCCCGTGCGGCCCATGACCAGGGGTGGATCGTTTTTCTCGCCGTCACGGCGTCGGCCCGCGGGGCCGGAATCGCTGGCTCGCTCTTGGCGGCGCTGGAGCAGCGCATGGCGCCGCAGGGGCTCACTCGGCTCTCGATTCTCGTGCCCGATCAGCAGCACCAGCATGGCGCGCTCACGAAAGCGGGCTTTCACGACCGGGCGCACCTGAGCTATTTCGAACGCGAGATTCCGGTGAAGCAGCGCGAACTCACCGCGTTGCGTGAGCTAGGCGGACGCATTCTCGCGCGCGACCTCTGGAGCTCGATCGCGGGCATGCAGGCCGAGAAAGAGTTGCTTGAGCGACGACTCGTGTTGCCGCTCGCCGACCCCGCGCTCGCCGAGCAGTTCGGCGTCGAGCCGCCGCGATCGATCGTGCTTTTCGGCCCTCCCGGAACCGGCAAGACGACCTTCGCCAAGGCCGTCGCCTCTCGGCTGCAGTGGCCGTTCGTCGAAGTGTTTCCGTCGCGGCTTGCCCACGGCCCGCAAGGTCTCGCGGGCGGCCTGCGCGAAACCTTCGCGACGATCGCCGAGCTCGACCACGTCATTGTCTTCATCGACGAAGTCGAAGAGATTGCGGCGCAGCGCGGCGGCGAGCCACCGTCGGCCATGCAGGGCGTGACGAATGAGCTGCTCAAGATCATCCCCGCGTTCCGCGATTCGCCCGGGCGCTTGCTGATCTGCGCCACCAACTTCATTCGCGCGCTCGATGACGCCTTCTTGCGGCACGGCCGATTCGACTACGTGATCCCCATCGGGTTGCCGGATGCTGCGGCACGTGAGGCGATCTGGTCGCGGTACATTCCCGACTCGGTTGAGGGCGACGTTGACCTCGCGCAACTCGTCGCCAGCAGCGACGGGTACTCGCCCGCCGACATCGAGTTTGCCGCGCGCTCGGCGTCACAATCGGCACTCGAGCAGTCGGTCTTCGGGGCACCCGGAGGGGGCATCCGGGGCCCGTCGACGGCGGACTATCTGACGGCGATTGCCCGCACGCGCGCCACGGTGTCGCCCGAGGTGGCGAGCGAGTTCCGCGACGACATCGCGGCCCTCGCGCGCACCTAGGCGGCTACGAAGCCGCGACGGTCTTCGGCGGCGCCTTCACAAAGAGCAGCATGATGCCGCCGACGAGCAAGACGAGCGTGATGCCGAGGATGCCGTAGAGCGTCTGGTTGCCAGCGACGACGATCAGGATGCCCCACAGCAGTGACGCCATCCACCCGGCGGCCCGACCGGTGGTCGCGTAGAGGCCGAAGACCTCACCCTCACGACCGGCGGGAGTGACGCGAGCGAGGAATGAACGCGACGCCGCCTGAGCGGGGCCGACGAACGCCGCGAGCACGATACCGACCGCCCAGAACAGCCCAGCGCCGAGGTCGGCGAAGAAGAACACGATGAGCGTGCACGCGACGAGGCCGAACACCGACACCACGATGACGAGCTTGGGGCCGAATCGGTCGTCGAGGCGACCAGCCAGAATCGTCGAGATACCGGCGACGATGTTGAGAGCGATGCCGAAGATCACGAGATCGGTGAAGCCGAACCCAAACACGATGCCCGCGATGACCGAGCCGAAGGTGAAGACCGCCGAGAGCCCGTCGCGGTAGACAGCGCTCGCGAGCAAGAACCAGAACGTCGGCCGCGTCTCGCGCCAGAGGCGAGCGATGCTGCGGATGAGTTCAACGTAGCTGCGGAAGAAACCAACCGTGGGTGCGGTGTTGAGCTTGGGTGGCTCGGGCACGCTCAAGAAGATCGGGATGACGAAGATGATGGTCCAGATCGTCGCGCCGAGAGCGATGAGCTGGAAGGTGAGACCCGACTCTCCGTCGAGCACGCCGCCCAAGATCAGGCCGACGACGATCGTCAAGGCGACGATGCCACCGAGGTAGCCGAAGCCCCAGCCGAGGCCCGAGACCTTGCCGATGGTTTTGGGCGTTGACACCGAGATCAAGAGGGCGTTGTAGTTGACGCCGGCGATCTCGCCGAACACGCTGCCGATGGCGATGAGCGCCACGCCCATCCAGAACCACTCGGCGCCGGGCTGAACAAAGACCAGGCCGAACTGCGCGACGATGAGCAGAGCCGTGAAGATGAACAGCTGCATCTTCTGGCGACCAGCGCGGTCGGCACGCTGGCCCATAACGGGCGCGAGAAGCGCGATGAGCAAGCCGGCGATTGTGATGCCGTAGCCAAGGTTGCTCGCGAGCTGCCCGAGCGCGGCCTCTTCGCCGTCGGTGCCGACAAGCGACGGGTCGATGAAGAACGTGCTCGTGAGGAAGCTGGGCACCCACACAAAGGTGAGCAGCACGGTATTGAACGGCTGGGTTGCCCAGTCCCAGAAGGCCCAGGCGAAGACTCGCTTGCGGGGCACCTCTAAGCCGTCTTGCAGATCGAGGCCCATGACACCGACCGCGCCGGTATTGGCGGTGACGGGGATGGTGATGTCGGTGGGGTGCTCGGGGGTGGATCCGACGCCGTTGTCGGCAGGCTTCTCAGTCATGCGCTCACGCTACCCCTCGGGGGTGAACGGGGGGTAGCGCGAATCGGCGTCGGTTTCGTGAATCCGCCACCTGCGCGCAACCTGAGAATTGAGCCAGGGTCGCTCAAGTTTTGAGTGATCGACTTGACAGCGAGCATCCCGAATCTGAAACTTGATACAGCGCGACTCAACCTTTCGCGCACCGATCTTCAGAAGGAGCACCACCATGGCTCGTGCCGTCGGCATCGACCTCGGAACCACTAACTCCGTCGTCTCTGTTCTTGAAGGTGGAGAACCCACCGTTATCGCCAACGCAGAAGGCTTTCGCACGACCCCCTCGGTTGTTGCCTTCACGAAAGACGGCGAGGTGCTCGTCGGCGAGACCGCCAAGCGCCAGGCCGTCACGAACGTCGACCGCACCATCGCGAGCGTCAAGCGCCACATGGGCACCGACTGGAAGCAAGAGATCGACGACAAGAAGTACACCCCGCAAGAGATCAGCGCCCGCATCTTGGCGAAGCTGAAGCGGGATGCGGAGCAGTACCTGGGCGAGAGCGTCACCGACGCCGTCATCACGGTGCCCGCCTACTTCAACGACGCCGAGCGTCAGGCCACGAAAGAGGCCGGCGAGATCGCGGGCCTCAACGTGCTGCGCATCATCAACGAGCCCACCGCGGCCGCGCTGGCCTACGGCCTCGACAAGGGTAAAGAAGACGAGCTCATCCTGGTCTTCGACCTCGGTGGCGGAACCTTCGACGTGAGCCTGCTCGAGGTGGGCAAAGACGACGACTTCAGCACCATCCAGGTGCGCTCGACCGCCGGTGACAACCGTCTCGGTGGCGACGACTGGGATGCCCGCGTGGTCGACTACCTCGCCAAGCGCTTCAAGGAGTCGACGGGCGTCGACGTGAGCAACGACAAGATCGCCAAGCAGCGCCTCAAGGAGGCCGCCGAGCAGGCGAAGAAAGAGCTCTCGAGCTCGACGAGCACCAACATTCAGCTGCCGTACCTCTCGCTGACCGAGAACGGCCCCGCCAACCTCGACGAGACGCTCACGCGCGCGAAGTTCGAAGAGCTCACGAGCGACTTGCTCGACCGCACCAAGAAGCCCTTCACCGACGTCATCAAAGAGGCGGGCGTGAAGGTCGGCGACATCGCGCACGTCGTGCTCGTCGGTGGCTCGACGCGTATGCCCGCCGTCACCGAGCTCGTCAAGCAGCTCACCGGTGGTCGCGAGCCCAACAAGGGTGTCAACCCCGATGAGGTCGTCGCCGTGGGCGCTGCCCTGCAGGCCGGTGTGCTGAAGGGCGAGCGCAAAGACGTTCTGCTCATCGACGTGACCCCCCTGAGCCTCGGTATCGAGACCAAGGGCGGCATCATGACCAAGCTCATCGAGCGCAACACGGCGATTCCGACGAAGCGCAGTGAGACGTTCACGACGGCCGATGACAACCAGCCGAGTGTGGCCATTCAGGTCTTCCAGGGCGAGCGTGAGTTCACGCGCGACAACAAGAACCTGGGCACGTTCGAGCTCACGGGTATCGCGCCGGCTCCGCGGGGCATCCCGCAGATCGAGGTCACTTTCGACATCGACGCCAACGGCATCGTGCACGTCTCGGCGAAAGACAAGGGCACCGGCAAGGAGCAGTCGATGACCATCACGGGCGGATCGTCGCTCGCGAAAGAAGACATCGAGCGCATGGTGCGCGAGGCCGAAGAGCACGCTGCTGAAGACAAAGAGCGTCGCGAGAAGGCCGAAGTGCGCAACAACTCCGAGCAGCTCGTCTACTCGATCGAGAAGCTCATCAAGGAGAACGACGACAAGCTGCCCGACGACGTCAAGGGCGAGGTGCAGGCCGATGTGGATGCTCTCAAGACGGCGCTCGCCGGTGACGACGAAGCGGCCGTGAAGACGGCGTTCGACACGCTCAACGTCTCGCAGACCAAGCTCGGCGAGGCCATCTACGCCGCCTCGCAAATGGAGCCGACTCCGTCTGAAGACCAAGAGACGCCCGCGTCGAAGGATGATGACGTGGTCGACGCCGAGATCGTTGACGACGAAGACGACAAGCCTGCCGATGGTGCTGCCGACAAGGACGCCAAGTAGTCATGGCGGCCAAAGATCACGACGAGCCGCGCGACGAGCAGCACGAGCCGCTTGCCGACGACGGGGCATCGACCGACGCCCCGTCGAGCGACGACCTGTTCGCGGCGGAAGACGCTGACGTCGAGGTGTCAGAGACCGGCAACAGTCTCGACGCTGACATCGACCACATCTTGTCGGAGGCCGGGCAGCGCGAGATCGAGGAATACCGCGACCGCGCTGCCCGCGCCGAGGCCGAGCTGGCGAACTTTCGCACGCGCGTCGAACGCGACCGTGCCGCAAATCGTGACGCCGTCATCGCCGATGTGATTCGCTCGCTGCTGCCCGCGATCGACGACCTCGATCGTGCGGCAGCGCACGGCGACCTCGAGGGCAGCCCTCTCGAGCTCGTTGCGCAAAAGCTGCGACTCGCGTTCGAGCGCTACGGACTCGCATCGGTCGGCGTGGTGGGCGAAGCGTTCGACCCGGCCTTCCACCAGGCGATCGTGCAATTGCCGAGCGCCGAGGCTACGAGCCAGACCGTCGCTGACGTCATCGAGGTGGGCTACGTTCTCGGCGACCGCCTCGTGCGGCCCGCGAAGGTCGCCGTCTCGGTGCCCCAGAGCTGAGGTGAACCGTGGCCAGTCAAGACTGGTTCGATAAAGACTTCTACGCCGTTCTCGGGGTGTCGAAAGACGTCAGCGAGGCCGAGCTCAAGAAGGCGTACCGCAAGCTCGCGCGGCAGCATCACCCCGACTCGAACCCGGGCAATGCCGCCGCCGAGGCGCGCTTCAAAGAGATCAGCGAAGCGCACTCGGTCTTGAGCGACCCCACGCAACGCGCCGAGTACGACCAGATTCGCGCGATGGGCTCGGGGGCTCGCTTTACGGCGGGCGGCGCCCCGGGCGGCTTCGATGACGTCTTTGGCGGGATGTTCACCGGCGGCGCGCAAGGCGGCCGACGCAGTGCCCCGGGCGGCTTTGAAGACATCTTCGGCGGACTCTTCGGCAACGGCGCCCCCGGCCAGCCCGGAGCTGGTCGTCGCTACGGCGCGCCCACCAAGGGCCGCGACCACGTCGCGAGCGTCGGCCTCGAGTTCGACACCGCGGTGCACGGCGACACCGTCACACTCGAAAACCCGGGGGGCGGTAAGCCCATTCAGGTGAAGATTCCGGCGGGCGTTGCCGACGGGCAGAAGATTCGCCTGCGCGGCAAAGGCGAGCAGAGTCGTGACGGAGGCGAGCCGGGCGACCTCGTGCTCACGGTGCAGGTGCGCCCGCATCCCGTGTTTACGCGCGATGGTTTGCATTTGCGGGTGGATGTTCCCGTCACGTTCGTCGAGGCGGCCCTCGGTGCCACGATCGAAGTGCCGACGTTGGGCGGCGACCCCGTCAAGCTGCGCGTCGCGGCGGGCACCCCGAGTGGGCGCGTGTTGCGCGTCAAGGGCCGCGGTGTGACGACCTCGAAGGGCGTGGGCGACTTGCTCGCCACAGTTCAGGTCGCCGTGCCTTCGCACTTGAGTGCTGAGGCAACGAAACACCTCGAGCAGTTTGCCGCCGCGCTGCCTCGCGAAAACCCGCGCGACGAGCTGCTCGCTCGCGCCAAGGGATGACGAGCGCAGGAATACCCGGAACAATGACGGCCATGGACGAGAACAGCCCGATCTTTGCGATCGCGGTCGCCGCCGAGCTCGCGGGCATGCACCCGCAGACGCTGCGGCAATACGACCGGCTGGGTCTCGTCTCGCCCACGCGCACGGCGGGTCAGAGTCGTCGGTACTCGATGCGCGACGTCGTGCAGTTGCGCGAGATCGCCCGCCTGAGCGCTGAGGGCCTCAACCTCGAGGGCATCCGTCGCATTCTCGACCTCGAGAACGAAGTGGTCGCGCTGCGGTCGCGCGTGCGCGAACTCGAATCGGTGCTCGCCGACCAGTTGCTGGCTCGACCGGGTCGGCGCGTCTTCGCGGCCGGCGTTGAGGGTGAGGTCGTCTCGATCAAGGCGGGTACCCGCGCACAGAAGTCGAACCAGCTGGTGGTCTGGCGACCACTGCGGCGCGGCTGAGCACTCGCGCATCACGCCGGTGGCGCGCGAAGGGCCTAGGGTGACGGTCGTGACCGACGTTGCCGACCCCGCGCTTGATCCGCTGCTCGAGGGCTTGCGTCGTCGCCCCGATGTCGAGGCGCCTGAACTACGCGCATGGGATGCCGCCGATCGCTACCTACTCGACACCGCCGCGCCGCTCGCCCGCGCAGCGTCGACCGCGGTCGTCGTCGACGACACCCACGGAGCCCTCGCCCTGGGCGCACTGACGCTCGGCGCTCAGTCGGTGCGCGTGCACCAGGATTCCCTCGTTGCGCAGCACGCGCTCGACGCGAACGCGGGCGCACTCGCCCCGCGCATCACGCACCACTCGCTCGATTCGGTGATGGCGACGGATGCTCCCCTCGCGCTCCTCCGCCTCCCTCGCTCGCTCGACCGACTCGACGCGGTTGCCCGGCACCTCGCCGCGCACGCGCATCCCGACGCCGTGTTCGTCGCCGGCAACATGCTCAAGCACATGACCCGGTCGCAAAACGAGGTGCTGCGCGCGAGCTTTGAGCGCGTCGACGTTTCGCTCGCGCGCGGCAAGGCTCGCCTGCTCACCGCGCGCGGGCCGCGCCGGGTCGCGCCGGCGCAACCGGCGCGCGGGTTTGACCCCGATCACGAGCTGCACATCGTGGCGTTGCCGGGGGTGTTTGCGGGGGCATCCCTCGATATCGGCACACGGGCCTTGCTCGACGCGACCGGTCAATTGCCCGCGTTCACGACGGCGATCGACCTCGCGTGTGGCTCGGGGGTGCTCGCGGCGTTTCTTGCGCGGCAGAGCCGTCATGCGCGCGTCATCGCGAGCGATGTCTCAGCGGTGGCGGTGCAGAGCGCGGCGCTCACCGCAGCGGCGAACGGCGTACGCGTCGAGACGGTGCACGACGACGGGCTGTCACAGCAACCCGACGCGAGCGCCGACCTTATCGTGCTCAACCCGCCCTTTCACGTGGGGGCCGCTGTGCACACGGGCATTGCACTCCGGCTCTTTGCCGAGGCCGGCCGAGTGCTGCGCCCCGGCGGTCAGCTCTGGGCGGTGTGGAACAGCCACCTCGCGTATGTGCCTGCGCTCGAGCGCGCCGTGGGCCCGACACGTCAGGTGGCGCGCACGCCCAAATTCACCGTGACGGCGTCGCGCCGCCGATAGCGCTACTGGTCGCGGTAGCGGCGAGCTTCGGAAAGCTTGATGGCCAGCTCGGCCACCGTGAAGCGCGGACCGTACGCGGGCATGTCGCGTTGGATGCGCCAGCTCGCCGCGAGCCCTCCGCCAATGACGGCGTCGAAGCCGATTTGGTCAACCAGCGCGCTGACGCGCTCAACGGCCGCAGCATCCTCGCCATATACCATGAGGGCGCGTCGATCGGGCGTGCCGGCGGGCTGGGCCTGCCCGGCGATCTCGCGGGCGGGAATGTGGTTGAACGCCTTGACGATCGTCGCGCCGGCGAAGTGGCGCGCAACGTACTCGGCCGTCGTGAGGCTCTCGTCGTCGAGCTCGGCGATCTGGCCGTCGCGTGCCGGGTAGTAGTTGTTGGTGTCGATCACGATGCGGCCATCGAGCAGCTGGCTCGGGATGCTCGCGACAGCCCCGAGCGGAATCGTCACGACGACGAGCTCACCGGCCTGCGCTGCCTGCTCCACGGTGCCGGCGGTGGCGAGGTCGCCCAGCTCGGCCACGAGCGGAGCCAGCGATGCAGGCCCGCGCGAGTTCGCGATCACGACGGGGTGGCCGAAGGCCGTGAACGCGCGCGCGAGGGCGCTGCCGATGTTGCCCGAGCCGATGATGCCGATCGTGGAGGTCATGTCGGGTGCAAGCCCGGGCCTCTGCTGGGTATTCCCTCGGCCCGGGTGTTCGTTCGGGCGCAGGGGGTAACGTTCGCCGCAAGCGCACGCGCGCTGACTCGATTCGCTGGCGCATCTCGAGCGCTCGGCGTAAACTTGAGTCGTAAAGACTCAGGTTTGAACACCCCGCACCGCGATCGCCAGCAAGCACAGGAGTGCACACGATGGCCAACATGCAAGGCGCCCCCTCGAGCCAAGAGAAGCAGAAGTCTGCCCTCGAGCAGTACGGCGTCAACCTCACCGAGATTGCCCGATCGGGCAAGCTCGACCCCGTCATTGGTCGTGACGCCGAGATTCGCCGCGTCAGTCAGGTGCTGAGCCGTCGTACGAAGAACAACCCCGTGCTGATCGGCGAGCCGGGCGTCGGCAAGACCGCTGTGGTCGAGGGTCTCGCCCAGCGCATCGTCGCGGGCGACGTTCCCGACTCGCTCAAGAACAAGCAACTCGTGAGCCTCGACCTGTCGGCGCTCGTTGCGGGCGCCAAGTATCGCGGTGAGTTTGAAGAGCGCCTCAAGGCCGTGCTGAAAGAGATCGACGAGTCGAACGGCCAGGTCATCACGTTCATCGACGAGCTGCACTCGCTCATGGGCGCGGGCGGCGGCGAAGGCTCGGTGGCGGCCGCCAATATGCTTAAGCCCATGCTCGCCCGCGGCGAGCTGCGCATGATCGGCGCGACGACGCTCAACGAGTACCGCGAGTACATCGAGAAAGATGCCGCCCTCGAGCGACGCTTTCAGCAGGTCTTCGTCGGCGAGCCGAGCGTCGAAGACACCGTCGCCATTCTGCGCGGCCTCAAAGAGCGCTACGAGGCGCACCACAAGGTCTCGATTGCCGACAGCGCTCTCGTGGCCGCGGCATCCCTCAGCAATCGCTACATCACGAGCCGCCAGCTGCCCGACAAGGCCATCGACCTCGTCGACGAAGCCGCGAGCCGGCTCAAGATGGAGATCGAATCGAGCCCCGTCGAGCTCGACGAGCTCAAGCGCGCCGTGACGCGCCTCGAGATTGAAGAGCTCGCGCTCAAGAAAGAGAAAGACGAGGCCTCGAAGGCGCGACTCGCCAAACTGCGTGACGAGCTCAAAGAGAAGACTGCGCAGCGCAATGCCCTGCAGCAGCGCTGGACGATCGAAAAGTCGGGCCTCACCGCGGTCGGCGAGCTCAAGACGCGGCTCAACGAGTCGCGCATCGCGCTCGACAAAGCCATGCGCGAGGGCGAGTACCAGCAGGCGTCGAAGCTGAACTACGAGATCATTCCGGGCATCGAGCGGCAGCTCGCCGAGGCCGAGAGTGCCGAGAGCGGCCCGCGCATGGTCAACGACCAGGTGACCGACGATGACATTGCGGCGGTCGTGGCGGCCTGGACGGGCATCCCGGTCGACAAATTGACGCAGGGCGAGACCGAGAAGCTGCTGACGCTCGAGGCTGAGCTCGGCAAGCGCATCGTCGGGCAAAAGGCCGCCGTCGCGGCCGTGAGCGAGGCCGTGCGTCGCACGCGCGCGGGCATCAGTGACCCCGATCGCCCGACCGGCTCGTTCCTCTTCCTCGGCCCGACCGGTGTCGGCAAGACCGAGCTCGCGAAGGCGCTCGCCGACTACTTGTTCGACGACGAGAAGTCGATGGTGCGCATCGACATGAGCGAGTACGGCGAGAAGTTCAGCGTCTCGCGCCTCATCGGTGCCCCTCCCGGCTACGTCGGCTACGAGCAGGGTGGCCAGCTCACCGAGGCCGTGCGTCGTCGCCCGTATTCCGTGATCTTGCTCGACGAGGTCGAGAAGGCGCACCCCGAAGTCTTCGACTTGCTGCTGCAGGTGCTCGATGACGGCCGGCTGACCGACGGCCATGGGCGCACGGTCGACTTTCGCAACACCATCCTGATCTTGACGTCAAACCTCGGTTCGCAGTTGCTCATCGAGCCCGGTGTCGACTGGGCTGCCAAGGTCGCTGGTGTCAATGACATCGTGCGGCAGTCGTTCAAGCCCGAGTTCGTCAATCGTCTCGACGACATCGTGGTGTTCTCGCCGCTCTCGACCGACGACCTCGGCCAGATCGTCTCGCTGCAGGTCGATCGCCTCGAGCGTCGCCTCGCCGAGCGCCGCCTGCAATTGGCGGTGACGCCGGATGCTCGCACCTGGCTCGCCGAGCGTGGCTACGACCCCGTGTATGGCGCGCGGCCGTTGCGCCGCCTCATGCAACACGAGATCGATGACTCGCTCGCCCGCGCGATTCTCTCGGGCACGATCACCGACGGTGATGTTGTCCGGGTCGACGTAGCGCCCGACGGTGAATCGCTCGCCGTCGCGCGCATGGACGGCGTGTAGGGCCTAGCCCAGCGCCGCGTTCACCGCGAGCGCGATCACGAGCGCGCCGCCGACGAGAGCCGTGATGCGCGCGCCCGTGGGGCCGGTGAGAGCTCGGCCCACGAGCGATCCGGCCGTCGTGAGCAGCAGTTGCCAGCTCAGCGACGCGGCGAAAGCCGCCACGACAAACACGATGCGCTCGGCGACCCCGGCATCGACCGCGAGCGTTGAGCTGCCGATGAGGGCGGCGAAGTAGATGACCGTCACGGGGTTGACGAGCGTGAGTGCGCCGACCGTCAGAAACAAGCGGCGGAAGGTCGTGGTGGGTGGGCTCGGCGATGGCGGAGCATCCGTGCCCTCCATCGAGGCTGGGGCGATTGGCGCGCGACGGGGCCGCACAGCCGGAAGCGCGATTACGACGCCGAGCACCACGAGGACGACGACGGAGATCCAGCGCAAGGGTTCCTCGACGAGGGCGATGAGGGGTGCGATCACGGCGCCGGCGGTCACGGCGATGGTGGCGTAGAGGCCGTCGACCGTTGCGGCGCCGAAGGCGCCGCCTGCCGCGATGCGGGCACCGTGTTGCGCGCCGAGCGTGATGAGCAGGGCGGCGATCGCTCCCACGGGAATCGCGATGGCGTAGCCGGCGACGATGCCGGCGAGCAGAGCATCCAGCATGGTCGTCCTCTCGATCGGCGACCCGGGGGTCGGACCGTCGAGACTACAACAGCGCGGGCATGACCTCGTTCTCGAACAGCTCGATGCCGCTCGTGTCGTAGGCCGCCTCGGCGAAGTAGGTGATGGCATAGGTCATACCGAGCTTCTGCATGGCCTGCAGGCGCTCGATCACCTGCTCAGGCGTGCCCGCGAGCCCCACCCCGTTGCGCAACTCGGCCACGGCCTTGGCCGCGCGCTCGGCGCCGATGAAACGCGTGAGGCGCGCCTCAATCGCAGCGATGCGGTCGGCGACCTCGGCCTCGTCGCGACCGACGACCGTGTTGTAGTTCGACGAGCGCGTGATGGCGTCGAAGCTCGTGCCGAGGCGCTCGCAGTGGCCGCGCAGAATCTCGCTCTTGGCCGCGAACTCCTCGGGGCTGCCGCCGAAGTTCGTGTAGTGACCGTACTGCGCGGCGATGCGCAGCGTCACCTTTTCGCCGCCGCCGGCGATCCACAACGGGATGCCCTCCTTCTGCACGGGCAACGGCCGAACGATTGCGCCGTCGACCTGAAAGTAGCGGCCATCGAGGGTCGCCGTGCCCTGCGACCAGGCCTGCCGCATAATCTGCACGCCCTCGTCGAGCGCGCGCAGCCGGTCGCCGATCTCGGGGAATCCGTAGCCGTAGGCCTTCCACTCGTGCTCGTACCAGCCGCCGCCGATGCCCATCTCGACGCGCCCGCCCGAGACGTGGTCGACCGTCGCCGCGACCTTGGCGAGGTACGCGGGGTTGCGGTAACCCATGCATGTGCACATTTGGCCGAGCCGCACACGCTCGGTTACGGCGCCGAAGGCCGCCATGAGGGTCCAGGCCTCGTGCGTGGCTTCATCGCTCGGCACAGGCACGGTGTGGAAGTGGTCGTAGACCCAGATCGACTCCCACCGGCCCGCGTCGGCATGCAGCGCGAGGCGCTTCATCACCGCCCACTGCTCGGTCGGCTCGATGTCGACGAGGTCGTGGCGCCAGCCCTGGGGAATGAAGAGTCCGAATCGCATGAGCCCCACGCTACGCCGTCACTCTCTCGCACGCCGAGTAAGCGTGAACCACACGGCAGGTGGTCGATCCCGTGCTGGCCACTAACAGCTGGTGAGGCTGAAGACACTGCTGGTGAGCACGCCGGTGCCTCCGAGGAGAACAACGTCCTGGGCTCCGAGTTGCCCAATCTGTGCCAGCACCGCCGGTGGCACGCAGGTGCCCGGCACCACGAATAGGGGTCCGCCGACGATCCCGGCAAGCGGCGCGCCGGCGAGGGCATCGGCGAAGCCGAACCCGGTCGCCAAGTAGACGGTGTCGGCGCTGTCGAACGCGGCGTCGTTGATCGCGACCGACGTCGCGAAACGGTCAGCGCCACTGAGCCGTGTGACGTTGGGTGCGCCGAGCAGTGCCTTCAGGGCGTTCTCCACGGCCACGTTGACCACGCCGGTGCCTCCGGCGATGATGACCTGTTCAACACCGAGGGTGCCGAGCAGAGTTTGGGTGGCCGTGTCGATGCCGGTGCCGTTTCCGTTGACCAAGATCACCGGAATTTCGGCGTTGCCTGCCGCAGCAGAAGCAGATAACGCGTCGGGGAAGTTCGCGCCGGTGGCGATGTAGGCGGTGAGCGTGGTGCCTGCGGGGAACGCGTTCTCAGCAATCTCGAGTGAAGTGGCGTAGCGGTTGGCGCCAGCATCGCGGCGGATGGTGGCGCTGGGGAGCAGCGCTTCGACGTCTGCCTGGACGGCTGCGGAGACCACGCCGGTGCCGCCGACGATGACGACCAGGGCGGGGTCAAGGCGCACCAATTCGTCACGAATCACCGTGGGCAAGGAGGTGGGGCTGGTCAGCAGAAGTGGACCCCCCTGGCGGGCCGCCGCGGAGGCGGCCGAGAGTGCGTCGGGGTAGTTGGTGCCGGTGGCGAGATAGACCACTGGCACGCCGGGGTCAAGCAACGATGAGATCTCGACGGCGGTCTCGTACCGGCTGGCTCCCGCCAGACGCTCCACAGTGACGTCGATGAAGGAACTCGCCTGGATGCGGTCGTGGCTGCCATCCGAGCGCTGCCAGACGGCGATGGTGGTGTTGGTGCCATTGGCGACCAATTGCGGAGCGTATGCGTTTTGGCCCGCGGCGGAGAGGGTCACGGGGGTGCTCCAGGTGGTGCCGTCGGTGGTGGTGGAGCTTTGAATGCGGAAGTTGCTGCCGTCGCTGCGGATCCAGATGGCGGTGGTGGTGCCGGGGCCGACCAGTTGTGCCTGGAGCGCGTCTTGGCCGGCGACGGAGACGGTGACGGGGGGGCTCCAGGGGCCTCCGCCGGTGGTGGTGGAGCTTTGAAGGCGGAAGTTGCTGCCGTCGGAGCGTTCCCAGATGGCGGTGGTGCTGGTGACGTCGGTGACCAGTTCCGGATTCCTTGCGTTTTGTCCGGGGTCGGAAAGGGTGACGGGGGTGCTCCAGGGGTCGCCGTTGGTGGTGGTGGAGCTTTGGATGCGGTTGTTGCTGCCGTCGTTGCGGGTCCAGATGGCGGTGGTGGTGGCGCCGTCGGTGGCCAGTTGCGGATCGGACGCGCGTTGTCCGGAGTCGGAGAGATTGACGGGGGTGCTCCAGGGGTCGCCGTTGGTGGTGGTGGAGCTTTGAATGCGGTCGTTGCTGCCGTCGTTGCTGCCGTCGTTGCGGGTCCAGATGGCGGTGGTGGTGGTGCCGTTGGTGGCCAGTTGCGGATCGAATGCGCTTTGTCCGGGGTCGGAGAGGGTGACGGGGGTGCTCCAGGGGTCGCCGTTGGTGGTGGTGGAGCTTTGAATGCGGTCGTTGCTGCCGTCGTTGCGGGTCCAGATGGCGGTGGTGGTGACGTCGGGGAGACCGCTGAGGCCGTCGGTGACCAGTTGCACCTGGACCGCGTCTTCGCCGGGGTCGGAGATGGTGACGGGGGTGCTCCAGGTGGTGCCGTCGGTGGTGGTGGAGCTTTGAATGAGGAAGTTGGCACCGTCGAAGCCGGACCAGATAGCGGTCGAGGTGGTGCCGTCGGTGGCCAGTTTCGCCCCGGTCGCGTCTTGGCCGGCGACGGAGATGGTGACGGGGGTGCTCCAGGTGGTGCCGTCGGTGGTGGTGGAGCTTTGAATGCGGAAGTTGCTGCCGTCGAAGCGGGTCCAGATTGCGGTGGTGGTGGTGCCGTCGGTGACCAGTTGCGGATCGAATGCCCCTCCCCCGGGGTCGGAGATGGTGACGGGGGCATCCCAGGCGTCCGCGGCCGCATTGGCAGAGCCGGCGGTACCGAGCGTGACGGCAAGAACCACGGTTGCGGCAAGGGCGAGACGGCGATGAACGATCACGAGCGGGCCTCCTGGCTAGGCAGATGCGCTGAACGTATCAGGATTGAACACGGTTCAGTAGTGGCAGGGGGTCGGCGCCACTTCGGCGACACCGGTGATTCGCGCTAGGGGCGGTTGAGCTCCTCGCCCACGATCTCGATAAACGCGTCGATGTCTGCCTCGGTCGTGTCGAAGGCGCACATCCAGCGCACTTCGCCGCGGGCGCGATCCCAGTCGTAGAAGCGCACGCGCTCGCGAATCCGGTCGGCGACGTCGTTGGCCACGAGTGCAAAGACGGCATTGGCTTGCGTCTGCTGGCTGAAGCCGAGCGACCCGGCGGGTACGTCGCCGGCGGCGAGCATCCCCTCGAGGCCCGATCGAAGGCGCGCCGCCATCGCGTTGGCGTGGCTGGCCGAGCGGATGCCGAGACCCTCATCGAAGAGCGTCAACAGCTGGGCCGAGATGAAGCGCATCTTGCTCGCGAGCTGCATGTTCATCTTGCGCAGGTAGATGAGCCCATCGACGCGGTCGGGGTTGATCACGACGATCGCCTCGGCGCCGAGCAGGCCATTCTTGGTGCCGCCGAGCGAGAGAATGTCGACCCCGGCGTCGGCGGTGAACGCGCGCAGGCTCGTGCCGAGGGCGGCGGCGGCGTTCCAGACGCGGGCTCCGTCGAGGTGCAGGGCCATGCCGTTCTCGTGGGCGTAGTCGGCGAGGGCGCGCACTTCGGCAGGCGTGTAGACCGTGCCCACTTCGGTGGTGTTCGTGATGCTCACGGCAAGGGGCTGTGCGCGGTGCTCGTCGCCCCAACCCCAGGCTTCGGTCGCCACGAGCTCGGGGGTGAGCTTGCCGTCGGGGGTGGGTACGGTGAAGAGCTTGAGGCCGCTCACGCGCTCGGGCGCGCCGCCCTCATCGGTGTGAATGTGCGCGGTGCCACTCGCGACCACGGCACCCCAGCGCGGCATGAGCGCCGTGAGCGAGAGCACGTTGGCTCCCGTGCCGTTGAAGACCGGAAAAACTTCGGCCTGCGCGCCAAACTCGGCCTTCACGACCTCGGCAAGCCGGGCCGTGTACTGGTCTTCGCCGTAGGCGATCTGGTGGCCGCCGTTCGCGTCGGCAATCGCAGCGAGCACCTCGGGGTGCACGCCGGCGTAGTTGTCGCTTGCGAAGCCGCGGTAGTTGGTGTCGTGGATGCGGGTCACGGGCCTATTCTCTCGCACCCACGTGGGCGAGGCCTAACAGGCGGTCAGGCTCGCAACGCTGGTGCTCAGCACGCCCGTGCCGCCGAGCAGTACAACGAACCGCGTACCGAGAGCGCTGAGATCCGTGAGCACAGCGGGCGGCACGCATGTGGGCGGAACCACATACAGGGGAGCGCCCGCGTTGCCCGCAAGCGCGGCCCCCGCGAGCGCGTCAGCGAACCCGAGACCCGTGGCGAGAAACACCGTGTCGGCGCTGGTGAACGCGTCGCCGTTGATTGCGACAGAGGTTTCGTACCGATTGGCTCCGCTGAGTCGTACGACATTCGACTCTCCCAAGATGGCCTTGAGCGAGCTCTCCATCGTCGTGGTGACCACGCCCGTGCCGCCCGCAATGACCACGTCGGTGACCCCGAGCGTTGTCAGCAAGTCTTGGGTCTCACTGTCGATGCCAGGGCCGGTTCCGTTGACCAAGATGACAGGAACGCCGGCGGCGCCGGCGGCGGCAGATGCCGAGAGGGCGTCGGGAAAGTTGGCCCCCGTTGCGATGTAGGCCGTAGTGGTGGTGTCTTCGGCGAAGGCTCTCTCGGCGATGATGCGCGACGTCGCATAACGGTTGGCGCCAGCATCCCGTCTGACCGTTGCCGACGGCAGCGCCAACTGAACGGCAGCTTCGACATCTGCCGAGACCACGCCCGTGCGGCCCGCGATCACCACGAGGGCGGGATTGAGGCGGACCAGTTCGTCACGCACCACTGTGGGGAGCGACGTTGGAGTGGTGAGCAAGAGGGGCCCACCTTGCACCGCGGCCGCCGACGCGGCAGAGAGGGCATCGGGATAGTTGGTGCCAGTCGCGAGATAGACCACGGGCACGTTGGGGTCGAAGACCGAAGAGATTGCGACCGAGGTCTCGTAACGGTTGTTCCCCGCAAGACGGGCGGGGAAGAGTTCCGTGAACGAACTCGCCTCAATTCGCCGGTTGCTGCCGTCGGAGACTGACCAGACGATCGTAGTTTCGGTGCCGTCGGTGACCACTTGCGGCCCTTCGGCGTCTTGTCCGGAAGGGGAGAGCGTGGCGGGTGTGCTCCAGGTGGTGCCGCCGTTGGTGGAGGCGGCTGCCTGAACTCGTGAGTTGTTGCCGTCGGAGACTGACCAGACGATGGTGGTGGTGGTGCCGTCGGTAACCACCTGCGGCTCTTTGGCGTCTTGTCCGGAGGGGGAGAGCGTGGCGGTCGTGCTCCAGGTGGTGCCGCCGTTGGTTGTGGACCGGGTCTGGATTCGCTCGTTGCTGCCGTCGTATCGGCGCCAGATGGCGGTGATGGTGGTGCCGTCGGTGGCCACCTGCGGGTCGTATGCGTCCTGGCCGGAGGGGGAAAGGGTGGCGGGTGTGCTCCAGGTGGTGCCGCCGTCGATTGAGGACGCGGCTTGGATGCGGGAGTTGCTGCCGTCGTATCGGCGCCAGATGGCGGTGATGGTGGTGCCGTCGGTGACCACGTGCGGCTGACCAGCCCCCTGTCTTGGGGCTGAGAGGTTCGTTGCTGGACCCCACGTGGCGCCGCCGTTGATGGAGGTCCGGGATTGGATGCGAAAGTTGCTGCCGTCGTAGCGGCTCCAGACGGCGGTGATCCTCTCACCATCCGTCACCAGCTTCGGGTTGGAAGCACTCTGGCCGGCATCAGAGAGAGCCACCGGAACCCCCCAGGTGAGACCACCATCAGTAGACGAGGTCGCCTGAACGCGGAGGCTGATTCCGTCGTCGGACTGGCTCCAGAGGGCTGTGATGGTGGTGCCGTCGGTGACTAGTTGTGGGTCGAATGCGTTTTCTCCGGGAGCGGAGAGAGTGGCGGGGTTGCTCCAGGTACTGCCGCCATTGGCCGATGATGTGGCTTGGATGCGAAAGTCGCCGAAGACCCACAGTGCGGTGATGGTGGTGCCGTCGGTGACTACACGCGGGTCCCACGCGGCCTGCCCGAAGGGCGACAGGGGGTTGGGTGAGGGGCTCCAGGAGGTGCCACCATCCGTCGACGATGCTGCGTGAATACGGTTCGAGCCCAAGTTGCCAGCCCAAACCGTCGTCATCGTGTTGCCGTCACTGACTATCCATGGTTGGGATGAATCCTGTCCCGGGGCTGACAGTGTGACAGGGGCTCTCCACACTCCCACGGCAGCGCCGGCGGGAATCGATGGGGTGAGCACGAGGGCACCCAGCAGTGCAAGTGCGAGGGACGACCGAGAAAGACGGCGCATCGTGACTACCTTCCGGAAAGTTGTCTGACGCTAACACCCGAACGATGGGGCGAGAGCACGTCTTTCCTCAGGCGAGGTTGCCTGATTCTCGGTAGTGGTGGGCTATTGCTCGACGTGAGAAAGTTCGACGAGTGCGCCGTTGAGTTGCTCGTGGTCGACCGACCACAGTGCCGCGCAGGCCGCCGCAAGGTCGTCGACCGCGCCGGCCTCATCAAGCGCCCCGACGACAAACGTGACGGCTGCGGTGGGGGTGCCCTTGGTGCGCCAGCCGCTCGCGAGCGCCTGCACCCAGGTTTCGGCCGCCGACTTGAGGGTGACGTAGTTGGCCATTCCCCACTTCGGCTGGGCGACGGATGCGGAGCTCACGATCGCCAACCGCCCCGCGCTCGACGCGCTGAGGTCGTCGCGTAGCTCGCGGCTGACGACCCGCAGGGTAGTGAGAACGCGGCGCTCGAGCCACGCAAAGTCGTCGGGGTCTGAGCCGCCGCGCCACCCACCCACGAGGTGCAGCAGACCGTCGATGCTCGGCCGGCGGTCGCGCAGTGCGGCCGCCCACGCGCTCACCGCGGCCGGGTCGGCGAGGTCGACGACCGCGGTCTCGGCCGCATCCACGTCGACAAGTGACTCTGCTCGTGAGCCCACGGCAACGACGTGCGCGCCCGCGGCGGTGAGGGCCGCGCATACCGCGCGGCCACCCACCCCTCCCGCACCGGCCACCACGACGGTGCGGTCTGAAGCGCCCGATCCCGCACTGTTCGACGTCGCCGGGCCGCTCGAACCCTTCACGCTCTTCGGCTCGTCAGCGGCGATGCTCACGCATCGCCGCCCGTGATGCCCGCGGTCGACTCGATAACCTGCGCCATCTTCTTGGTGAGGGCTTCGTAGAACATCGAGAGCGGAAACTCGTCGTCGAGCACGAGGTCGGTGTAGCCCTTGAGCGGGCCGGCAAGCACCTCGTCACTCAGGCCACGCGCCCACACCGAAGCGGGGTGCGGCGTGAGCGTGCCCGACACGAGCTCGTAGGCCTTGAGCCAGTGCACGGCCTTCGGGCGGTCAATCGAGGCCCAGTAGAGCTCGTTGATGGCGTCAGAGAGCGAGACGACGACGTCGGGCACGGCATCCCAGTCGATGGCGAGCTGGGTGTCTGTCCAGTGCAGCACACCCTTCTGGTGCATCCACGCAAACAACAACTGGCCGCCGACGGCGTCATAGTTGCGCACGCGCGTGCCCGAGATGGCGAACCGGAAGATGCGGTCGAAGATCACCGCGTATTGCACCAGTCGCGCGTGCTGCCGCGTGATGTCATCGGTGTCGTCGGCGCGCCACAACGCAACGGCCTCACGGAACGCGGTCAAGTCGCAGCGCAGTTCTTCGAGCGTGTAAAGGAAGAACGGCATGCGCTGCTTGATCATGAACGGGTCGAACGGCAGGTCGCCGCGCATGTGGGCGCGGTCGTGAATCATGTCCCACATGACGAACGTGCGCTCGGCGAGCTGCTGGTCGGTCAGCAGTTCGAGCGCGTCGGCCGGAAGCTCGAGCTTCGTGATCTCTGCGGCGGCGCGCACCACGCGGCGGTAGCGCGCGGCCTCGCGGTCGGCGAAGATCGCGCCCCACGTGAAGGTCGGCAACTGTGCGGGAGTGCCCTCGGGTGCGCCCGCCGGCACGCGGGGCGTGACGGCGACCGACTCGGGAAACAGCACGGCCGAGTTGGTGTCGTAGCCCGGCGTGAAGTCGGCAAACCGCAAGCCGAGGTAGAGCGCGTTGCCGTAGGCGCCGGCCTCGAGCGCTGCGACGAAGTCGGGCCAGATGACCTCGAAGACCACGGCCTCGACAAGCCGGTCAGCCGAACCGTTCTGCGTGTACATGGGGAACACGACGAGGTGCGCCACACCGTCGCGACGCTCGCGGGCCGGGTGGAAGGCGTCGAGCGCGTCGTAGAAGTCGGGCACGACGAAGCCACTGTCAGCCCAGCGCTCGAAGTCGATCGCGCACGCCATCAAGTAATCGGCGTCGTGCGGAATCAGCGGAGCGAAGTGGCGCAGGGAAGCGGCGATCTCGGCAACGTGGCCCGCGGCAGCGGCGTGGTCATCGGTGTTCGGGATGCTGCCGTCGTGTACCTGCATCGGGCGCAGCGCCTCGGCGGCGAGTTTGAGGCGCGACCATGCCGGGTCGGCCACGATCTGCGCGCTCGTGAGTGCAGCATCCGTCGCCGCGCGGAGGGCGTCTTCGACGACCTCGGGCTCTCCGATGATGGTGGTGCTGCGCGTCGCGGTGGTCTCGGTCATGGTGTCCCTCCTTCGTCGAATCAGGTGAATGCAGACTCACCCATGAGCCTAAGCACGCAACCGCCGCTTGTGGTTGTGAAGGGCGCACAAAACTTGCGCGAACGCCCAGATTCACGCGCACAAACGGCGGTTGCGCCCGACGGGACGCGCGGGATGCCCTAGTTGACGGGGCCGACGGTGTATTGCACCTGCGCCGTGCCGTCTTCGTTCTCGGCGACGAGCAGCGCGACGTTCCACGTGCCGTTCTCGAACACGCGGGCCGATGACCCTTCGCCGAGTGACAGTTCCGAAACTTGCGTGTAGCCGGCGCCCTCGAGATCGGCATACGCCTGCTCGGCCTCGGCGATGCTGCCAACAGTGATCGCCGCGGTGAAGACACCTTCAGCGGCGGCCGAGAAAACGACCTCGCCCTGCAGCGTCGGAACGTCGGCGGGCCAGGTGTCGGGCAGGCTCGCACCCGAACCGTCGACGTCGACGTTCACGCCGGTTTGGTCTTCGATGATCTGCTCGACTCCGCCCTCGATGAGGCCGCCGGTCAGCTGTTCGAGGGGGTTGCCGAAGCAACCGGAAAGGGTGAGCGAAACGCCCAGCGCGAGGGCGGCGACGGCGGGAACAGTGCGGCGCATGATGATCTCCTGAGGGTGGGATAAGTCAGGGCGCGGAAAGCGCGCTGACGCTGTCTGTCTAGTGTGGCCCCATTGTGGGCAGGATTCCATGAGTAATCTCACCCCGCCCAGGGGCCGCTGTGCGCTGTTGGCCGCGCGTTAACGCGATGACGCCGAACGCCGACGCATGAGTCGTACGACACGCCAGACAATGAAGGCCACGACGACGATGATCGCGACGACGAGAACGACCCGGCTGTAGCGCGAGGCGATGTCTTCGACCACGACCCAGTTTTCGCCGAGCACGAAGCCCAGAACGACGAAGATCGTGTTCCAGATTCCACTGCCGATCGTCGTCAACAGCAGGAAGAGCCAGAGGCGCATACGGTCGACTCCCGCGGGAATCGAGATGAGACTGCGAACGATCGGAATGAACCGGCCGATGAGCACCGCGGCCGGGCCGAAGCGGTGGAACCACGCCATCGCCTTCTCGACGTCGGCGGAGCTCGTCAGGGGAATGCGATCGGCCGCGCGCTTGAGCCGCTCGACGCCGACCCAGCGGCCGAGCGCATAGAGCACCACGGCGCCGACGAGCGAGCCGATGGTGGTCGCGACAATGACCGAGACGAGATCGAACGATCCGCGGCTGGCCGTGAAGCCGGCGAGCGGCAAGATGAGCTCGCTCGGGATGGGCGGAAACAGGCTTTCGATCGCCACGAGAAGTGCGGCGCCGAACACGCCGAGGGTTTCCATGACACTGATGGCCCATTGGTCGATGCTCACGATCAACGACCCTACTGGGCGGCGCTGAAGCTCAGCGTTAGAAGATCATCGGCCGATCATCGTCATCGTCGTCGCCCGCGAGGTCGACGACCACGGGAACGTGGTCACTCGGGGCGTCGCCCTTGCGCTGCTCTCGCTCGATGCGCGCATCCACCACCCGATCGGCGAAGCCCGGCGAGCCGAGGATGAAGTCGATGCGCATGCCTTCGTCGCGCGGAAAGCGCAATTGCTTGTAGTCCCAGAAGGTGAAGCCCTCGGGCACGAGCGGCCGCACGACGTCGGCAAGCCCGGCTCGCTCGAGCGCGGCGAAGGCCTCTCGTTCAGCAGCAGAGATGTGCGTCGACTCGCCGGGTATGAAGCTCGGGTCGCCCATGTCGGCGTCGGTGGGCGCCACGTTGAAGTCGCCCGTGAGGGCGAGCGCGGCGCCGGGGTTCTCCCGCATCCACCGCTCGCTGTCGTCGGCGAGTGCGCGCAAGAACCGCAGCTTGTAGTCCATGTGCGGGTCGTCGAGGGCGCGCCCGTTGGGCACGTAGAGGCTCCACACCCGAACGTCGTCGATCGTCGCGCCGATCGCGCGAGCTTCGAGGGGAGCATCCGGGCCCTCATGGCCTTTCGCGAAACCGGGCTGGCCCGCGAAGCCGATTTCGACATCGGTCATGGGCAAGCGGCTGGCAATGGCAACGCCATTCCACTGGTTAAGGCCGTGCAGCACGATTTCGTAGCCCGCCGCTTCGAACGGCTCGAGCGGAAACTGCTCGGGCTTGCACTTGATCTCTTGCATCGCCAGCACGTCGACATCGGCATTGACGAGCCAGTCGACCACTCGGCCGTATCGCGTGCGGATCGAGTTGACGTTCCACGTGGCAATGCGCATGCGTTCACGTTATCCGGTCGTTGCGAGTCTCCGGGTCTGGCCGTTGAGCCAGTCGAGGGCATCCGCCCACAGCGGCTCAGACGACGGCTTGAAGTACCCCGTGTGGCCAATGGGGCCGAGGCCTCGCTCTCTCGGCACGATGTCGATGGCCGTCACGTCGACCGAGGCGTAACCGCTCATGAGGGCGTCACGCGAACGGGGTAGCGCCCACACATCGTCGACTGAGTTTGCTGCGACAACGGGGATGCTGACCTGAGCCGCGATGCCTGCCTCGTGAGCCAGCTCGGGTACGTCAAAGAAGTTGCGGCGGTAACTCACCCACCGCTTCCAGCCGCGATACACCCCGAGTGGCATGTCGGAGCCCAGGCCGATCATGGCTCCCGGCATGACGCCGCGCAGACGCGTCAGGATCGGACCGGCGACATGCCATAGGGCGAGTACACGTGCCGCCTCTTGCCGGGGCATCCAGCCGTGCCACCCTGCGCCCGAGCCGAACGTGTAGATCGCGTCGACCGAGGCGATGTTCGGGATCAACCCGAAGGCGACGCCGCCGTAACTGTGGCCGACGATAAAGAGCGGGCGGGCATCCGACACCGCACCGATCACGGCGTCGAGATCGAGCCGTGCCCAGTCGCCGTAGTCCATGTCAAACCCTCGCAGATCGGCGGGCGCGGATTCGCCGAGGCCGCGATAGTCGACGGTCACAACGTCGTAGCCATTGCTGGCCGCGTACTCGGCGAAGCGACGGTAGAAGCGTTGGGCAACGCCGGTAGCGCCGCCAACAATGATGGTGGCCGTTGCCGGGCCGCTGCCGGTGTAGCGCACAGCGCCGAGTGTGTACCCGTCAGAAGCGGTGATGGCGAAGGGGCTGGCCGTCACCGGCGCCCGGCTCACGGGCGCGCTCGCATGAGGTCGAGCACGAAGCGGCAGGCGTCGATCATGGGTTCGATCTGGCCGGCGACCCGCGCTTGCAAGAGCCCGCCTTCGTAGGCGGCAACAATCGCGAAGGCCATGCGATCGGCATCGTGCGCCGTTCGGCCTTCGCGCTGCAGCCCCGCCGCGATGACGCCACGCAGCCGCACGAACGCGGCATCGAGCGCGACTCTGATGTCACGGTCGTCCGGTGTCGTCTCGAGTGCAACCGTGGCGAGGGGGCAGCCGAGCGCGAACGATGATTCACGCAGCGCGGCCGCTGCCCGCTCGAGCCACATCGTGAGTGCGTCGAGCACGTCGTCGCCGCGCTCAGTCGCACGCTCAAGCCGTGACTCGAGGCGGTCGACCGAATCGTCAATTGCGGCGATGGTGATCTGCACCTTGCCGCCCGGGAAGTGGTGGTAGAGCACGCCCTTGGGTGCGGCCGCGTCGCGAACGAGGTCGTTGAGCCCGGTCGCGTTCATGCCACGGGCTTGGATGCTCGCGCTCATGGCCCGCACGATGCGCTCACGGGTGGTCGAGGTCATGACGGTATTCTATAGACCAGTCGGTCTAGCACGTCAACCCCCGACTTCGAGGCCGCCCCAGCGCCCCGGCTAGAGTGATCGGGTGACCGAAGCCCGCGCGCAGCTCATCCAGTTCATCCGTGATGAGGCCGTTTTCCACGGTGATTTCACTCTGACGAGTGGCGCGAAGGCGTCGTACTACATCGACTTGCGCAAGGTGAGCCTCGACCACCGCGTCGCCCCGCTGATCGGGCAGGTCATGGTCGACCTGATCGCCGACATCCCCGACATTGCCGCCGTCGGCGGACTCACGATGGGCGCTGACCCGATCGCGTCGGCCGTGCTGCACCAGAGCGCGGCCCGCGGGCTCACTTACGACGCGTTCGTCGTGCGCAAGGCGCCGAAAGACCACGGGCGCGGCAAGCAGGTTGAGGGTCCGGATGTCGCGGGTAAGCGCGTGGTCGTGCTCGAAGACACGTCGACCACGGGCGGCTCACCGCTCGCCGCCGCCCGCGCTCTCGAAGCCGCCGGAGCGACGGTCGTGGCCGTGGCCGTCGTCGTCGACCGGGCGACGGATGCTCGCCGCGTGATCGAAGAAGCCGGCTACGAATACCGCGCGGCCATCGGGTTGACCGACCTGGGGCTCGCATGATGAGCGAGCTCGGCGACGAGCGCGATCCAGAGACCGGTGCATTCGACGCCGACGAGTGGTTTCGCGCACAGTTCGGCGGAGACGCCGAGCCCACCCCGCCGCCGGTCGCGCCCACGCCGCCGGTAGTTCCGGCGCAGCCCGTGGTTCCGCCGGCGCCTGTCGTTCCGCCCCCACTCGTTCCACCCCTCGCCCCGCCGACGGCAGCGCCGACGTATCCGCAGGCGTTCCCGCCCGCAGCGCCGCCGCAGTTCCCTCCGGCGGCTCCCCCCGTCATGCCGCCCGTCGCGCAGCCGACGTACCCGGTACCGAGTCAGCCGGGCTTCCCTCCGGCGGGCGCGCCCCTGTTTCCGCCGGCAGCGCCCGCAGTACAACCGGTGCAGCCCGCTTTTCCGCCCACCCTGCAGCCTGGCCCTATGCCGTTCTCGGCACCGCCGTTCACCGAGCCGGCTCCCACGCAGCTCGCGCCGATCATCGAGCCCGAGCCCACGCAGCCGGCCGAGATCATCCCCGCGGCCCCTTCCACGGGCGCGGCCACCGAACTTCTGGCTCAACCCGACGACGGGGGGGCGCTCGACGCCCTGTTCGGCAGCGACAGCTTTCAGGAGTATGACGACACCTTGATTTCTGCCGTGCCGCGATCGAACCGCCGGGGCGGCGGAGGCGACGGCGTCGACGGCGGAGACGGAACACCGGGCGAGAAGGCCCCTCTCGGTCGCACGCAGAAGATCTTGCTGTGGGTCGCGGGGTCGCTCGTGGCGGTGCTCGCTCTCGTGGCCATCTTTTTCGTGGGCACGCGCATCCCGTTGCTCTTGGGTCCGGCTCCAGGGGTTGAGCCGCTGCCGAGCGCGAGCGCTTCGCCGAGTGCGTCAGCGACGCCGCGGCCGATCGGGCCCGTGCCTCCCGGCGAGTATCGCTGGGACGAGGTGTGGGGCGGCGAGTGCATCCAACCGTTCGTCGACGCCTGGCAAGAAGAGGTGAAGGTTGTCGACTGTGCTACTCCGCACGGTGGGCAATTGGTGTTGCGGGCTCCGTTCCCGTCACCGCAAAGCACCGCTGAGCCCGCTCCCGAAGGGGCACCCGCTGGTCTCGTTGCGAAGATTCCGTATCCGGGTGAAGAAGCCCTTGCGGCGCAAATGTCGTTGTTGTGCTCGGCGGCGGGAGTCATCGACCTTTCTGCCGCGGGCACGGTGACCGACCTGCAAGTTCAGGGCGCGTATCCCGTCTCAGAAGAACAGTGGGATGCCGGAGAGCGCGACTACTTCTGCTTCGTCTCGCGGTCGTCGGGTGAGCCCATCACGGGCACGCTCGCGGTTCCCCCGCCCGCGCCGGCGCTCTAGCGGCGATCGCGCGCGTCTGGGGCTACAGTTCGGTCTCGACCGGTGCTGCCGCGACGAGTTCGTGCACGCCCGCGAGCACTTCGTCGGGGCGGAACGGGTAGCGCGCAATTTCGGCTTCGTCGCTAATGCCCGTGAGCACGAGCACGGTGTGCAGACCCGCTTCGATGCCCGCAACGATGTCGGTATCCATGCGGTCGCCGATCATCGCGGTGTTCTCGCTGTGGGCGCCAATGCGGTTCATGGCCGAGCGGAACATCATGGGGTTCGGCTTGCCAACGACGTAGGGGTCTTTGCCGGTCGCCTTCGTGATGAGCGCCGAAATGGCACCGGTGGCGGGCATGGGCCCATCGGCGCTCGGGCCCGTGGCATCGGGGTTGGTGGCGATGAAGCGCGCCCCGTCGCCGATAAGGCGAATGGCCTTGGTGATGGCTTCGAACGAGTAGTTGCGCGTCTCGCCGACGACGACATAGTCGGGGTCGGTCTCGGTCATGATGAAGCCGGCCTCGTGCAGGGCGGTCGTGAGCCCTGCTTCGCCGATGACGAAGGCGCGTCCGCCCGGAATCTGGCTCGCGCAGAAGTCGGCCGTCGCGAGCGCGCTGGTCCAGATCGACTCTTCGGGCACATCCAGGCCGCTGGCACTGAGGCGCGCGGCGAGGTCGCGCGGGGTGAAGATCGAGTTGTTGGTGAGCACGAGAAAGGGCGTGCCGGTGCTTCTCCACTGAGCGATGAGCTCGATGGCTCCGGGCAGGGGAGTGTTCTCGTGGACGAGAACGCCGTCCATATCGGTCAGCCAGCACTCGATTTCGCGGCGATCGCTCATGATCGTCAGCCTAGTGCGGCCAAAAACGTATGATGAAAAGCATGGATGCTGTGCTCTCGACTCGAACGCAGCGCCCGATTGATCTCGTGGCCATGGCCCACGATGCGAGCCACTACCTGCTGCGTCCGCACACCGTCGCGACGCCCGACTCGATCGCTCAGGTCGCTGCCCTGCTCGCCGACGCGACGCTCACCGGCAGCGCCGTGACGTTCCGCTCGGGCGGCACGAGCCTCTCGGGGCAAGGAGTCACCGACCAACTGTTGGTCGATACTCGGGCAGCGTTTCGCGGCATCGAGGTGCTTGACGGCGGTGAGCGCGTGCGTGTGCAGCCCGGGGCCACAGTTCGCCAGGTCAACGCCCGACTCGCGCGGTTCGGCCGCCGCCTCGGCCCCGACCCGGCCAGCGAAATCGCGTGCACGATCGGCGGCGTCATCGCCAATAACTCGAGCGGCATGGCGTGCGGAACCGAGCAGAACACCTACCAAACGCTTGAGTCGATGACTCTCGTGCTCGCGAGCGGCGCCGTGATCGATTCCGCTGCCGCCGATGCGGACGAGCAGCTACGGGCCGCTGCGCCCGAACTCTGGGCCGGGCTGTCGGCGTTGCGCGAGCGAGTGGTGGGTGACGCGGAGTCAGCGGCGAGCATCCGTCGCCTGTTCGCCATGAAGAACACGATGGGCTACGGCCTCAACAGTTTTCTCGACCACGAGCGGCCCATCGACCTGCTCGTGCGGCTCATGATCGGTAGCGAGGGCACGCTCGGGTGGGTGGGCGAAGCGGTGTTTCGCACGGTGCCCGTGGCGCCCCTCGTGGCGACGGGGCTGCTCGTGTTTCCGACCCTGGCGGCCGCGACCGGCGCGCTGCCGGCGCTCGTTGCCTCGGGCCTCGCGACGATCGAACTCATGGACGCCACCTCGTTGCGCGTGGCCCAAACCCTGAGCGATGCACCCCCGGCGATCACGGGGCTCACGGTCGACGGCCATGCAGCGTTGCTCATCGAAGTGCACGCGGCGACGGATGCGGCGCTCGCCGTCGGCCTCGCCCGAGCCGAGGGCGCCCTGGTGGGGCTGCCGCTCGCCGCCGAGTTCGCGTTTTCGCGCGAGCCCGCCGTGCGGGCTGCGCTGTGGCACGTGCGCAAGGGCCTCTACCCCGCCGTGGCCGGAGCGCGCCCGAGCGGCACCACGGCTCTGCTCGAAGACGTTGCGGTTCCGGTGGCCAATCTGCTGCCCACGTGCGAGGCGCTCGAGGAGATGTTTGCCCGGTATGGCTACGAGAGCGCCGTGATCTTTGGTCACGCGAAAGACGGCAACATCCACTTTTTGTTGACCGAGCGTTTCGACTCGCCCGAGGGCGTGGCGCGCTACGCGGCCGTGACCGACGAAATCGTCGAGCTCGTGCTCGCGCAGGGCGGCACCCTCAAGGCTGAGCACGGCACGGGCCGCATCATGGCGCCGTTCGTCGAGCGGCAGTACGGCGCCGAGCTCATGGCGGTCATGCGCGAACTCAAGCGCTTGTGTGACCCGGCGGGCGTGCTCAACCCCGGCGTCATCATCACCGACGACGCGCAGGCACACCTCAAGAACCTCAAGACCACGCCCACGGTCGAAGCCGAGGTCGACCGCTGCGTTGAGTGCGGGTATTGCGAGCCCACGTGCCCGAGTCGCACGCTCACCCTCACGCCCCGCCAGCGCATCGTGGTGCGGCGCGAGCTCGCGGCGGCCGAAGAGCGCGGCGATCACGCACTGGTCGAAGCTTTGCTTGTCGACGAGCCCTACGAGAGTGTGCAGACGTGCGCCGTCGATGGCATGTGCGGCATCGCGTGCCCCGTCGACATCAACACGGGTGACCTCGTGCGGCGCTTGCGGGCCGAGGGCCGGGCACCGGGCCGGGGCGTGTGGAATGCGGCATCCGGTAGCTGGGATGCCACGACGCGCGTCGCCTCGGTGGCGCTGACGGTGGCGGATGCTCTGCCGACCGCCCTCGTGCGCGGCGCCAGCTCGGCCGCGCGCGCCGTGCTCGGCACCGACGTCGTGCCACGCTACGAGGCGGGGCTGCCGCGCGGAGGAACCCGTCGCTCGCGCCTGCTCAGCGACTCGGCCGCGGTCGGCGGCACCTCCCCCGTTGCCGTCTATCTGCCCGCGTGCGTCGGCACGATGTTTGGGCCTGAGGGCACTGATGCTGATTCAGCGGGAGCCACCGCCGCGCTGCTCGCGCTGTGCGAGCGCGCGGGCGTGACGCTCATCGTGCCCGAGGGAATCGATGGGCTGTGCTGCGGCACCCCCTGGAAGTCGAAGGGCCACACGGCGGGCTACGCGAGCATGCGTGAGCGCGTGCGCGCTGCCGTTGCCGCGCTCGGCCCCGAGGCCGAGGCGCTGCCCGTCGTGAGCGACGCGGCCTCGTGCTCCGAGGGGTTCTTCGGGCTGCTGAAGGCCGAGGGCGTGCCGCACCGCGTGCTCGACTCGGTGACCTTTGTCGCCGAAACCCTGCTGCCCCGGCTCGAGATTGTCGAGCGACAGGGGCGGGTGGCTGTGCATCCGACGTGCTCCACCGAGGCTCTGGGCGCGACGGGTGCGCTCGTCGCGATCGCGCGCGCGGCGGCCGACGAGGCCGTGGTTCCTGAGGCCTGGGGATGCTGCGCCTTCGCGGGCGACCGCGGCATGCTGCATCCCGAGCTCACGCACGCGGCGACGGCCTCCGAGGTCGCCGACCTCGAGCGGCTGCAGCGCGAGAGCGGAGCCTTCGATCACGCCGTGAGCGCCAACCGCACGTGCGAGCTCGGCATGAGCCGCGCGACGGGCATGGCCTACGTGCACGTGCTCGAACTGCTCGAGCGCGCGACGCGACCAGCGCAGGGCTAGTTCGCGTCGCCGCTGCCGTGGCTGGCGCGCCGCAGGCGGTCGCGAATCGCAACGGCGATGCCGGGCCCCGGCGGTGACGTGACGACGACGCGGGCCAGCCCCGCTTCGTCGGCCGCGCGCAAGGCGGCGTAGAGCTCGCGGGCAAACCCCTCAGCCGAACCGGGTGCGGCGAGACGCACGACCCCCTCGGGGGTGTCGTGCTCGGCAAGGGCGACAAACCCGTCGCCGGGCTGCGGAGTGACGTCGAGCACGACGGTCGCGGTGGGCGCGTAGTGCGCGGGCAACGAGCCACTGACGCGGATGCTCTCATCACGCTCGCCGAGCGCGAGCCCCGTCGCCGCCACGATCATGTCGTCCGTGATCGAGCCGGGCCGCAGCACAACGGGTGCCGGGCCTGTGCACTCGACAATCGTCGACTCGATGCCCACGTCAGAGGGGGCTCCCTCGAGGATGAGGTCGTCAGGATTCATGAGCGCACCCAGTTCATCGCGCACCGCCGCGGCCGTGGTTGGCGAGACGCGCCCGAACCGGTTGGCACTCGGAGCGGCCACGCCGCGCCCGCCGAGGCTCTCGAACTCCCGCAGTAGTTGCACCGCAACGGGGTGGCTCGGCACGCGGACGCCCACCGTCGGTTGCCCGCCCGTGACGGCGTCGGGCACCGCGGCCGAGCGCTCGAGAATGAGCGTGAGGGGCCCCGGCCAGAACGCCGCGGCGAGCGCGTGAGCGTACGCCGGAATCTCGGCGGCGAGCTCGGGGAGCAGCGCGGCCGTGCTGACGTGCACGATGAGCGGGTGGTCGGCGGGGCGACCCTTCGTCGCGAAGATGCGGGCAACCGCGGCGGGGTTCGACGCGTCGGCTCCGAGACCAAAGACGGTTTCGGTGGGAAAGGCCACGAGGTGCCCGGCGCGAAGAGCGCGGGCGGCGCGGGCCAGGGGGTCGGTCGACATCGAGTCGATTATCTCGCGAGCTCGGTGATGGGCAGCTGGAGGCGGGCGCTCGCGATGCGCACCGCATCCGCACTCTCATCGATGCTGATGGTGCGGCGGCCGAGCGCGCGGGCAGCTGCGGCCGTTGTGCCACTGCCGGCGAAGGCGTCGAGCACCCAGTCGCCCTCGCGGCTCGAGGCTTGCACGATGCGGCGCAGAACTCCGAGAGGCTTTTGCGTCGGGTATCCGGTCTTTTCGGGCCCCGAGGTGGGCACGATCGTGTGCCACCACACGTCGGTGGGCAGCTTTCCGCGAGCGGCCTTCTCGGGCGTCACGAGCCCCGGCGCCATGTAGGGCTCGCGATCGACGGCCTCGCTGTCGAAGTAGTAGGTGGCCGGGTTCTTCACGTAAACAAGAATCGTGTCGTGCTTCGTCGGCCAGTGCCGGCGCGACTTTGCCCCGTAGTCGTAGGCCCAAATGAGCTCGTTGAGAAAGCACTCGCGGCCGAAGAGCGCGTCGAGCGCCACTTTGGCGTAGTGCGCTTCGCGCCAGTCGAGGTGCAGGTAGAGCGTGCCGTCATCGCGCAGCAGTCGGTGAGCCTCAATGAGCCGAGGCGCAAGAAAGCCCCAGTAGTCGGTGAAGGCATCGTCGTAGCTGCTGAGCGCTTCGATCGTGCGCGTGTAGTTCGTGCCCGCGAAACCCAGATGAGCACCCTCGGGGTCGCGCGTGCTGCGCGTCGTCGCGCGGCGCTGCGTGCGACCCGTGTTGAACGGCGGGTCGAGATAGATGAGCTGCATACTCGCCTCGGGCAGCGAGCGAAGCGCGGCGAGGTTGTCGCCGTGAATCAGCAGGTCAGGGCTATCGCGATTCCAGCGAGCTGCGGCGTTCGGCGCTGCCTGCGCTGTCGCGCTCGACGCTCGCTTCGCCGCTGGACTCATGGCCCGAGGTTAACAGGCCGCGCCGCCGCGGCGATCGCAGCAGCACCGCGAGCAAGAGCAGCGTCACGCCGATCGCAGCGCCATACGCGGGTGTGAAGCCGGCAATGAGCAGGGTCACGACGCCGACGATGCCGAGAATGACCTTGAGCGCGGCCATCCACGGGCCGACGGGCGCGGGTGCCTGGCCGCCGCGCGCCTCGCTGCGCCGCTCGAGCCAGCCGACCCCAATCACGATGGGGATGAGCAGCAGCGCAACCGCCACGAGGAACGGCGGGCGACTCTGCCACCAGCCTTCGCTCAGCGGCTCGGGGAAGGGCGCGCCCGAGACAACGAGCACGACGGCGATGAGCACGATGACCGGAACGTGCCACAGGTAGATCTGCATGGCGTTGCGGTTGATCGCGCCGCTAAGGCCCGCGAAGGTTTCGCGTTCGGCGAGCCGGGCAATCCACGGGCGCAGGAACGCGAACAGCAGCGTCTGGCCGACGCCGAGCACGAGAATCGCGGCCGTCGGGGGGTTCAAGTTGTCGTACATGTCGGTTGAGTAGCCGACGACCGTCGTGAGAAAGAGCAGCACGCCGAAGGCGGCGAGGCCGGCGAGGCCGAGCATCCACCGCCGACGCCAGTCAAACCAGCCGTCGGCGAGGCAGAAGCCCAACTGCTGCACGAAGACCCACACGAAGAGCAGGTTGAACGCCCCGATGAGGGGCAGGCCGGTGAGCAAGGCCGCAGTGTCGACAAGCATGACGGCGGCGAGCAGGCTCAGCAGGGTCACCCAGGGGGCGCGCTCGTGCAGGCGAGCCATGATCGGTACGAGGCCCGACACTCCCAGGTAGACCGCCAAGAACCACAGGGGTTGTCCGATGCGGAAGCCGACGTCGCTCAGCACAGCGTCGGGCAGGCCCACGAGGCCGAGTACCGCGAGTGTGAAGCCCACGAGACCGAGCGGCAGCAGGGCAGGCCGCGCGAGGCGGGCCACGCGATCGCGCACGTAGTTGGCATCGGTGACGCCTCGCTCGCGTTGGCGCCGCCACGCGAGCAAGCTCGAGAAGCCGCCCATGACGAAGAACAGGGGCATGACCTGCACGAGCCACGTGCTCCAGGCGAAAATCGGATGCCCGTCGAGCGAGTTCGTGATGGCGAGACCCTCGGTCTCGACCGTGATGCCGGCCATCATGACGTGCAGGCCCACCACCACGACAAGGCACGCCGCGCGAACGAGATCGACGGCGTTGTCGCGGGCTGCAGTGGCCATGATGCGTTCAGGGTACGACAGTGCGCGATTGGCCGATAGTGCCGCACCGTAGCCTGGGGGCATGACCGTTGCCAGTGTCGAGGGTGAGCCGACGCCCGAGCCCGCCGCTGAGCCGACGCTGGAGTGGACCACCCACGGCCTCGGCCCCTGGAAGGGCGAGTGGCCGGATGACCCGCGCCTGGACCCCGAGCTGCTCGCCAATGGCGACACCCGCAACGTCATCGACCGCTACCGCTACTGGTCAATGACCGCGATCGTCGCCGACCTCGACGCGCGCCGCCACCCGTTTCACGTGGCGATCGAGAACTGGCAGCACGACATGAACATCGGCTCGATCGTGCGCAGCGCCAATGCGTTTCTCGCGGCCGAAGTGCACATCGTGGGCCGCCGCCGCTGGAACAAGCGCGGCGCCATGGTCACCGACCGCTACCAACACGTCTCGCACCACGAGACCATCGGCGACCTCGTTGCGTTCGCTCGCGCACACGAACTACCCGTCGTCGCGATCGACAACGTCGAGGGGTCGCGGCCCGTGGATGCTGCGCCGCTACCCGTGCGGTGCATCTTGCTCTTCGGCCAAGAGGGCCCGGGCCTCTCGCCCGAAGCGCTCGCCGCCGCCGACGAGGTGGTCGAGATCACGCAGTACGGCTCGACGCGCTCGATCAACGCGAGCGCCGCAGCGGCGATCATCATGCACGAGTGGGTGCGGGCGCACGCTCGCTCGTGATGAGCATCCGGTGACCGCGGGCCCGACGAGCATCCGGTGACCGCGGGCCTGACGAGCATCCGGTGACCGTCGGCTCTTGACGGCGCTCGCCGCAGCCGATGGACTGTGCCCATGACCGTGATCACCGATGATCTGCCCGCTCAACTCATCCGCCACGAGCACGAGCTGTGGGAGGCGATGCGGCACGGCGATGGCGGCACCCACCTGCAAAAAGCGATGACGACGGATGCCGTGCTCATCGATGACGGATCACTCGTCGAGCGTTCCGCGGCGATCGTGGCCCTCGATGGCACGACGTGGGGCGAGGCGACGATGAGCGACCAGCGTGTCGTGCGCCTCGGTGACCGGGCCGCGATGCTCGCCTACCGATTGCGCAGCACGCGCGACGGATCCCCCGTCGACATGTGGGCCACCACGACCTACGTCTACAGCGAAGGTCGCTGGCGCGTCGGCGCCCACCAGCAGTCGCCCGCCGCCGACTAGCGCGCCGCGCGCCGCACGCGGATCGGACCTTTCGCCGTCGAGGGATCGACGACGCGGCCTCCCTGCGTGATCTCGACCTCGCCTGCGGCGACCAGCCGCCGGGCCGCGCGCCGGGCGGGTTCCATGAGCTCTCGCCAGGCCTCGTCGTCATCACCCGCGACCGCGCGCGCCGCCTCGCTCGGGCAGATGGTCGCTCTCGCGGCACGACCGCTCAACAGGCTCCGGATGCTCTCTTCGAGCGCCCGGTCGACAGGCCGCACCCCCCGAGCCCGGCACGCGTCGCTGCACCAGCGCACGGCATCCCAGTCGCGCGCCCATCGCGCCCGCCACTCGATGCGGCGGCCGCACGAACCGCAGACTTTCTCGGCGCGCTCGGCTGCGGATTCTTCGTCGCGCTCACGCTGCCGCCCCATGTCGCCATGATGCCCGGCGAACCCGACGACTAGCTTCGAGCGGCGGCTTGCCCCGCGCGCCGCTCGCGCGCGAGTAACAGCCCGACGCCGGCGATGACGGCGACGGCGATCGCGGTGCCGCCGAACAGCAGCAGTGCTCCGCCGGCCTCGTACGCGAGGCCCGAGAAGCCAGCGGCGATCGTCGCGGCCGCGAGGCCGATGCCGCGCAGCAAGCCTTGCGCCGAGCCGGCGCGGGCCGGGTCGACCGCGTGTGCCATGGCGGCGGCTGCGCCGATGAAGGCGAGCGCCTGGCCGGTCGACTCGACGAAGCCCATACCCGTGGCGATGAAGGGGTTGCCCACGACGCCATAGAGGGTCACAATCGGCAGCAAGATGAGCAGGCCGCGCGCGTAGGCGGAGACACCACCACGGCGGTCGGCGAGACGCCCCGCCCACCCGGCGACGAGCACGTAGGGCACCGCGAAAAGGGCATAGCTCGCGGCGGTCAGCACGGGGTCGGCGCCGATGTCGGCCATGAAGCGCGGCCAGATTCCGTCGTACGATCCGGTCGGCACCATGACGGCGGCATAGAGCAGCACGATTCCGATGATGCGGGGTGAGCGCAGCAAGTCGAGGCTTGAGCGGGGCGGCCCGGCGCCGAAGCGCAGGGTGCGGTCAGCATCCGTGCCATCAAAGCCGATGACGCCCGCGGCGATACCGCCGGTGGGCGGATGCGCCTCATCGAACACGGTAGGGGTGGTCTCGCGAAAGCCCACGAGCACGGGCACGAGGGCCACGAGAACAATGACGGCCGCGACGGCGAGAATCGCGCTCGGCCCCGCGAACGAGAGGGCGAGGCCCGAGGCGAGGGGGCCCACGGCGATACCCGCGAGTTCGGCGGCGCCGAGGCGACCGAGCAGCTCGCCACTGCGAGCGTGGTCGTGACGCACGATGAGCGCGCTCGCGGCGATCACGAAGATGCCAAAGCCAAAGCCGCCGACCGCGCGGCCGATGATGAGCTGCCAGCCCTCGACCGAAACGGCGCTGAGGCCGAGCGACGCGGCCACCATGATGACGCCGATGACGGCCATCGCGCGCGCGTGCCCACGGTCGGCCGCGGGCGCCACGAGAAGCTCGGCGATGAGCGCTGCGGCAAAGCCTGCCGCAGCAAGGTAGCCAATCTCGGCGGTGCTGACGCCGAGCGAGCCCTGGAGGGAGGGGATGAGCGGGAAGATGACGAACGAGGCCGACGACAGCACCACCATGGCCGTGACGACGCTCGGCACGAGCAGTCGTGCCTGCCGTTGGTGCGCGTTCATGGGGTCGAGTCTCCTGGTCTGGTGTTATACAACTGGACAATAACGCTAGCACCCCTTGTCCGTTTGGACAATATCGCGCGCCACCGCCGTATGCTCGACGTGTGGCTGAACAGCGCAAGGCGCCTGAGCGCAAGAGCTCAGACGAGCGCCGCGATGAGATCGTGCGCGCAACCCTGCGGCTCGTTGCCATCAAGGGTTTCGCGGGGGTGACGCTGCGCGAAGTCGCCACCGAAGTGGGCGTCGTGCACGGGCTCATTCGCCACTACTTCTCGACCCGCGATGACCTCGTGGCCGCGGCCTTCGACTTCGCCGTGACGAGCGAGCTTTCGAGCGACCGCGCGATGCTCGATGGCCTTGACCCCGTTGCGGCGCTCGCCGGGTGGCTCGCCTCGACCCCCGAAGACCACTACCGCGTGTGGATCGACGCGTGGAGTGAAGCGGGCCGCACGCCCGCGCTCGCCGCCGCGCTCGACCGGCATCATCGCGACTGCGAGCGCATCCTCACCGCCGTCATCGAACGAGTGGTGGATGCCGGGCTTGGCGCGAGCGCCAACCCCGCGGCCGACTCGCGCTTGCTCACCGCCGTCGCCGACGGCGTGGCCGTGCAGCACCACGGCATCGCTGCCATCGGAGTGACCGAAGCCAACGACATCGTGTTCGGAGTGGCCGAGCGGCAGTTGGGCCTGGCGCCGGGAACCCTTGCCCGCGCCAACCCCGCGCCCGCACGAGGCCAGTGGGCCGAGGGTGCCGCCCTGCTCGCTCGATAGACTCAAGGGCAAGCCCTCACCATCTCTCGAAGGGACCACCCATGCCTGCCGTCGTCATCATCGGCGCCCAGTGGGGCGATGAAGGAAAAGGCAAGGCCACCGACCTGCTCGCGGGCCGCATCGACTACGTCGTCAAGTTCAACGGCGGCAACAACGCGGGTCACACGGTCGTCGTCGGCGATGAGAAGTATGCGCTGCACTTGCTACCGAGCGGCATTCTGACCGAGGGCGTGACCCCCATCATCTCGAATGGCGTCGTCGTCGACATCGAGGTGCTCTTCGGCGAGCTCGACGCGCTGAGCGCGCGCGGCGTTGATGTCTCACGCTTGCTCATCAGCGCCAACGCGCACGTCATCACGCACTACCACCGCACGATCGACAAGGTCACCGAGCGCTTTCTCGGCAAGCGGCAGATCGGCACGACGGGCCGGGGAATCGGCCCCGCGTACGCCGACAAGATCAACCGCGTGGGCATCCGCATTCAAGATCTCTTCGACGAAAACATCTTGCGTCAGAAGGTTGAAGGCGCCCTCAACATCAAGAACCACTTGCTCGTCAAGGTCTACAACCGGCGGGCCATCGGTGCCGATGAGGTCGTCGACGAGTTGCTGAGCTACGCCGAGCGACTGCGACCCATGGTGGTCGACACCGCACTCGTGCTGCACCAGGCGCTCGAGCGCGGCGAGACCGTGCTCTTCGAGGGCGGCCAGGCCACGATGCTCGATGTCGACCACGGCACGTACCCCTTCGTCACGTCGTCGAGCTCGACGGCGGGTGGCGCGGCCACGGGTTCGGGCATCGGCCCCAACCGCATCGATCGCGTCATCGGCATCGTCAAGGCCTACACAACCCGCGTCGGCGCCGGTCCCTTCCCCACCGAGCTTTTTGACGAGTCGGGCGAGTTCTTGCGCAAGACGGGCTTCGAGTTCGGCACGACGACGGGTCGCCCGCGGCGCTGCGGCTGGTACGACGCCCCCATCGCGCGCTACACCGCGCGCATCAACGGCGTCACCGACTTCGTGATGACCAAGCTCGACGTGCTCACGGGGCTCGAGAGCATCCCGGTCTGCGTCGCTTACGACGTCGATGGCGTGCGGGTTGACGAAGTGCCCGTGTCGCAGAGCGACTTTCACCACGCCGTGCCGATCTACGAGAACTTTGCGGGATGGTCAGAAGACATCTCGGGCGCCCGCACCTTCGATGATCTGCCGAAGAACGCGCAAGACTACGTGCTCGCGATCGAGGCCATGAGTGGCGCCCGCATCTCGGCCATCGGCGTGGGCCCCGCGCGCGACGCCATCGTCGTGCGGCACGACCTGCTCGGCTAAGCGTGACCGCGCTCGAGTTGCCCTACGCCGCCCTCGAGGGGCACGGCGTGCGACTCGAGCCCTATGAGCCCGCACACCTGCCGGGCCTCACGGCCGCACTCGGCCGCCCCGAGGTCTTTGCGGGCGGCTGGGGCGGCGGCCCTGCGGCGGCCCGCACGGCAGACGACTTCGCGGCCTGGTTGCCGACCTACCTTCAAGTCGGGCGCGCCCATGTCTACGTGGTGCGGGATGCGCCCGGCACCGTCATCGGCACCTCGACGATTCTCGACCTCAACCCCGGCGCCGAGTCGGCCCACATCGGGTACACCGCGTACGCACCCGAGCACTGGGGATCATCCGTCAACCCAGCATGCAAGCTCTTGTTGCTCGGCCACCTCTTCGACCATGGTTACGGTCGCGTCAAGTTGCAGGCCGACGTGCTCAACGCGCGGTCACGCGCGGGCATCGTCAAGCTCGGCGGGCAGTTCGAAGGCATCGCGCGCCGCGATCAGCCGCGTGCCGATGGCTCGTGGCGTGACACGGCGATCTACTCGATCGTCGCGGACGAGTGGCCCGAGGTACGGGCAGGACTGCTGCAGCGCCTCACGGGCACCATCGCCTAAGCGACCGACGCGAACCAGACGACGCCCAGCCAGATGCCGAGCACGAGGCCGCTGATGGCCACCCCGAAGCTCAGAACCCAGTCGCTGATCGTCGGGGGATTCTCGCCCGGCTCGGGCGGTGGTCGCATCGAGAGGATGTACGGGCGCGCCGGGCGCGCTTCTGAGAACGCTCGGCCCTGGGCGTCAACACGGCCCAGCAGCATGCGCTGCGGGGCGGCTGGCAACGCGAGAAAGAGTGGAGCCAGGCCCATGGCGATGAACAGAATGCCGATGAACAGGCCGGTGAGGTCGCCGTTCACGAAGAAGCTCCGCAAAAAGATCATCGCGAGGCTCACGAACAGGGCGGGCCACGCGAAGATCCACACGACGACCCCGAACCCTTGCGCGAGCAGCGTGCCGACGAAGACGGCGGCGAGCCCGCCGAGAATACTCGTCGGCGTGAACGCCACGATCGCGTCGGTGCACTCGACCTCGATCACGAAGGGCCCGCCGCGCGCGCAGAATCCCCCCAGGTCGGCGAGTGCGCTGACGGACTGCAACAGAAGCGTCAGAGCGAGAGCCAGCGAGAACCAGCTGAAGAGCGAGCCCAACACGCGAGTCGCGGCGGTGTCGCGCCAGGTCGAGCGCGAGCGAGCATCCGTCGTCATGGCCACACTCTAGAGGTCAGCCCGCGTCGCGATACGCTCAACTCATGGATGACGCCGCCATGGTCGAGCTCACGTCGCTGCGCCGCAGCATCGACAACATCGACGCCGCGCTGATTCACTTGCTCGCCGAGCGCTTCAAGTGCACGCAAGCGGTGGGCCGGCTGAAGGCCGCGACCGACATGCCGCCGAGTGATCCGGAGCGCGAGCGCGTGCAGATCGAGCGTCTTCGGGCGCTCGCGACCGAGGCGCAGCTCGACCCCGCCTTTGCCGAGAAGTGGTTCAACTTCATCGTGGCGGAGGTCATCCACCACCACGAGCAGATCGCCACGACGGGCACCATCGCCACCGATTCGGTCAACACCGAGCAGTAGCGGGTTTCTGCCGTCGCGCCGCCGTGCCGCTGGCCATGCCGGTGCGCGGCAGTAGTCTCGCCAGGTGACCAACGCCGCTCCTGCTGCCCCGCCCCGCACCTCTGACGCGTGGATCGCGGTGCAGTTCACCCTCGCAGGCGTGGTCTGGGGCGCGAGCTTTCTCTTCATCGCATTGGCGCTCGAAGGGCTTTCGCCAGTGCAGGTGGCAACGGGTCGCACGCTCTTCGGCGCGATCACCCTCGGGCTCATCGCGCTCGTTACTCGTGATCGTTTGCCGCGATCGCGGCGAGTGTGGGCGCACTTGGCGCTGCTCTCGGTGACCTTCGCGGTCATCCCGTATCAGCTCTTCGCGTGGGCGCAACAATATGTGTCGTCGGGCGTCGCGAGCATTTTCAACGCCACAACGCCCATCATGACGGCGCTCATCGCGGGGCTTGCATTTCGCATCGAGAAGCTCTCGCGCGAGCAAGTGCTCGGCATCGTCGTGGGCATCATCGGTGTGATCGTGATCGTCGGCCCGTGGCAGGGCATCGAGCCGGGCACGGGTGGTTTCGTTCCCTACCTCGCGCTGCTCGGCGCCACGGCCTGCTACGGCTTCAGCCTCTCGTACATGCGTCGGTTCTTGAGCGACAGCGGCGTCAGCGCGATCGTGTTCAGTTTCGTCATGATCGGTCTCGCTGCCGTGTGGATGCTCTTGCTCACGCCCGTCATCGGCGCCCAGCCCATGACGCTCACGCCGGCCGTGATCGTCGCGATCGTGTTGCTCGGAGCCCTCGGCACAGGGCTCGCCTACGCCTGGAACCAGAACGTCGTGCGCGCGTGGGGACCCACACGCGCCGCCACGGTCACCTACATCTCGCCGCCCGTTGGCGTGTTCTTGGGCGTGCTGATTCTCGGCGAGACCCTCGTCTGGAACGAGCCCGTCGGGGCCGTGCTCGTTATCCTCGGCGTGCTGCTTGCGCAGCGGCGGTTGCGGCTGCCGAGTCGTCGCCGTTCCGCTGAATGATCCGGTGCATGACCTCAAGCACCACCGAGGCGATGACACTCGCGCCCACGGCGATGAGCAGCAATTCGAGCGGCGGCGCACCGAGCTGCAAGAACTCCGTCACGGGCGGGATCGCGAGCAGCACGGGCAGGCCCAGGTAGGCCGCCACGACCACGAGACCCGTGATGAGCGTGAAGGGCCGTGACAAGATCACAAGCACCCAGAGCGCCGAAAGGGTCAAGGTGATGACAGCGGCGGTTTGCACAACCGGCGCCTCGTACCCGCCGAGGTAGGCGTAGGCGACCACCGAGATGAGCGTGCCGGCGACGACGAGTCCCGAGGGAATGCAGAAGCGCGCCGCGCGCCGCAAGAAGCCCGGCCGGTAGCGCTGAATGTTCGGCAGCAGCGCGAGCACGAGCGCGGGCAAGCCGATCGTGAGCCCGTCGACGATCGACAGCTGGCGCGGCAAGAACGGGAATGGCCACAGCAGCAGCCCGAAGACGACGGCGAACAGAATGGCGTAGGTCGTTTTCGACAAGAACAGCTTGGCGAGGCGCTCGACGTTGGCGATGACCTGACGGCCCTCGGCGACGATGCGCGGTAGGCGGCTGAACTGGCCGTCGAGCAACACGAGGCGCGCGACCGCGCGCGTCGCCGCGGCACCTGAGCCCATCGCAATGCCCATGTCGGCGTGCTTGAGCGCGAGCGCGTCGTTGACACCATCGCCCGTCATCGCGACGGTGTGGCCCAAGCGCTGCAGCGAGAGCACCATGGCCTTCTTTTGCTCGGGCGTCACACGCCCAAACACGCGGTGCTCGCGCATGATGGCGTCGAGTTCGGCTTCGTCGTCGGGCAGCGTGCGCGCGTCGAATCCGGGGCCGTCGTGGTGGACGCCCGCCTCACGAGCGACCGCGGCCACGGTACGCGGGTCATCACCCGAGATGACGCACAGCTCGACCTCTTGCTCGCGAAAGTAGCCGAGCGTCTCGTGTGCATCGTCGCGCACCTTCTCGCGGAACGACACGAGCGCCACGGCCCGCATGCCCGAGGGCAACTCGGGCTCGGGGGCCCGCTCACCGTCGGCGAGCTCGACGGGAGGGTCAAGCACGACACCGGTGCGAGCGAGCACGACGGTGCGCTCGCCAGCGGTTGCACGCTCGGCGAACCGGGCGAGAGCATCCGTCGAATCGGGCACGGTGGCGAGCACGATGTCGGGGGCTCCGAGCACCCAGGTGCCGCGGGCCGGGCCCTCGGCGAACGAGACGGCGCTCCACTTGCGGCGGCTCGAGAACTCGATCGCCCGCACGGGCTGTTCGGCGGGGGGAGTCGTGAAGCGCTCGACGAGCGCGACGGAGGTGGCGTTGGCATTGCGGTCGGCACCCATCCACGAGAGGGCGGCCACCGCGGCCGGGTCGAGGTCGGTGTCGGTCAGGGGGTCGACAATCTCGCCCGACGTGGGGCGGTCGAGCGGCTCGACGGCGTCGAGAATCATGCGGCCCTCGGTGAGCGTGCCCGTCTTGTCGAGGCACAGCATGTCGACGCGGGCGAGGCCCTCAACCGCGGCGAGCTCTTGCACGAGCACTTCGTGGCGGGCGAGCTTCACGGCTCCGACGGCGAGCGCGACGCTCGTCATGAAGACGAGCCCCTGCGGAATCATCGCGATGAGGCTCGCGGCCGAGGCCACCGTCGCCTCGCGCCAGGCGCCCGTGGCAATCGCGACTTCCCAGCCGCCCACCGCCTGCATTTGGCCGTTGACGACGATCGCACCGACGGGCAGCAGGAGGATCGTGATCCACTTGATGATCTTCGCGATACCGCTGCGCAGTTCACTGCGCACGAGCGAGAACTGCTTGGCCTCGGCCGTGATGCGCGCCGCGTACGAGTCGGCGCCGACGCGAATTACGCGCGCGAGCCCGCTGCCGGCAACCACGGTCGAGCCCGACATGAGCTCGCGGCCCGCGGGCGACGAGACAGGGTCGGCCTCGCCGGTCAGCAGCGACTCATCGATGTCGAGCCCGTGGGCCTCGAGCACGACGGCGTCGGCCGTGACCTGGTCGCCCGCCGAGAGCACGAAGATGTCGTCCATGACGACCTCGCCGACCCGCACTTCGGCAACGGCGTAGACGCCGTCGGCGCCCTCGCGCAGAACGCGCGCCCGCGGCGCGTTGAGCACAGCGAGTCGGCTCAAGGTGAGTTTGGCGCGGAACTCTTGCGCCACACCGATGACGACGTTGGCGATGACGAAGAAGCCGAAGAGCGCGTCTTGCCAATAGCCCAGCACCAGGAGCAGCGCGAAGCTGCCGCCCACGATGAGGTTGAAGAGCGTGAACAGGTTGGCCTGCATGATGCGCCAGAACGACCGGCCGGTATCACTCGGCATGACGTTGGTCAGCCCGAGTTGGATGCGATGCTGAACATCGGCGAGCGAAAGGCCAGTGGTGGTGTCTGCCGTCGAGGTCACGGTCGCGAGCCTATCGGCCGCACCCTATGGCATAGCCGAAAAGTTTTTCCGGTGTTTGCGTCGCGGTTAGCCCCCGACGAGCGCGCCGAAGCGTGTGGGCAGCGTGTCCCGGTGCGCGTGCCGCAGCTCGGCGAGCGAGAGCGTGAAGCGGTCTTGCACCTCAAGCCCATCGACCTCGGCGTCGGTCACGCCGATGCGCAGCACGGGCACATCGCGGCCTTCGCAGAGTCCGCGGAACTTGACGTCGTCTTCGCGGGCCACCGACACGAGCACGCGGGCTTGCGACTCAGAGAGCAGGGCGGCGAGAGCATCCACCCCGTCACGCTCCATGAGCTCGGTGAGCCAGACGCGCGCGCCGACCCCGAATCGCTGAACGCCCTCGGCAAGGGTCGCGAGTAGGCCACCCTCAGAAAGGTCGTGCGCCGAGGTGACGAGCGCCTCTTCGGCGGCGGCAGCCATGAGCCCCGCAAGGTTCTTCTCGGCCCCGAGGTCGACGCGCGGCGGCAGACCACCGAGGTGGCCGTGCACGACGTCGGCCCACACCGAGCCGTCGAGCTCGTCGCGCGTGAGCCCGAGCAGGTAGAGGTTTTCGCCGTCGTCTTGCCAGCCCGCGGGCAGTCGGCGGTCGACGTGGTCGATGACGCCCAGCACGGCAACAACGGGCGTCGGGTGAATGGGAACGTCGCCGGTCTGGTTGTAGAACGAGACGTTTCCGCCGGTCACCGGGATGCCCAGCTCAAGACACGCATCGGCCAAGCCCGTCACGGCCCGCTCGAACTGCCACATGACGTCGGGGTTCTCGGGGCTGCCGAAGTTGAGGCAGTCACTGACGGCACGCGGCGCGGCGCCCGTGGCGGCGACGTTGCGGTAGGCCTCGGCGAGCGCGAGCTGCGCGCCGACGTAGGGGTCGAGCTGGCAGTAGCGGCCATTGGCGTCGGTCGCGAGCGCCACACCGAGGCCGCTCACCTCGTCGACGCGGATCATGCCGGCGTCGTCGGGCGTCGCGAGCGCGGTGTTGCCGCCCACGTAGTAGTCGTACTGGTCGGTGATCCACGCCGTGTCGGCGAGGTTGGGCCCACCGAGCACCTGCAGCGCGTGCGCGCGCAGCTCGGCGTCGTCGGCCGGGCGCGCGAGACGCGCGGCACTGTCGGCCTGTAGCGCGTCTTGCCACGACGGCCGCGCGAACGGCCGGTGGTACACGGGGCTGTCGATCGCGACCGTCTTCGGGTCGACATCAACGATCGTTTCGCCCTGCCAGTGGATGATCAAGCGACCCGTGTCGGTCACCTCACCCAGCACGCTCGTCTCGACATCCCACTTCGCCGTGACGGCAAGAAAAGCCTCGAGCTTGCTCGGCTCAACGATCGCCATCATGCGCTCTTGGCTCTCGCTCATCAGAATCTCTTCGGCCGTGAGCGAAGGATCACGCAGCAGAACCTGGTCGAGGTCGACAACCATGCCGCCATCGCCGTTGCTCGCGAGCTCGCTCGTGGCGCACGAGATGCCCGCCGCACCGAGGTCTTGGATGCCCTTCACGAGGTCGCCCGCGAACAGCTCGAGGCAGCACTCGATGAGCACCTTCTCGGCGAACGGGTCGCCGACCTGGACGGCCGGGCGCTTCGTCGGGCCGCCTTCGCTGAACGTGTCGCTGGCGAGAATGGATGCTCCACCAATGCCGTCGCCGCCCGTGCGCGCGCCAAACAGCACAACCTTGTTGCCGACACCGCGCGCGTTGGCGAGGTGCAGGTCGTCGTGCCGCAGCACGCCCACGGCGAGAGCATTGACGAGCGGGTTGGCCTGGTACACGGCGTCGAAGACAGTTTCGCCACCGATGTTGGGCAACCCCAAGCAGTTGCCGTAGTGGCTGATGCCGCTCACGACTCCCGGAACGACGCGCGCCGTGTCGGCGTGGTCGATGGCGCCGAAGCGGAGGGCATCCATGACCGCCACCGGCCGCGCGCCCATCGAAATGATGTCGCGCACGATTCCGCCGACGCCCGTGGCAGCGCCCTGGAAGGGCTCGATGTAGCTCGGGTGGTTGTGGCTCTCGATCTTGAATGTGACGGCCCAGCCTTCGCCGATGTCGACGACACCCGCGTTTTCGCCCATGCCGACCATGAGGTGCTCGCGCATCTCATCGGTGACCTTCTGGCCAAACTGCTTGAGGTGCACCTTGCTCGACTTGTACGAGCAGTGCTCGCTCCACATGACCGAGTACATCGCGAGCTCACCGCTTGTGGGGCGGCGCCCGAGCAGGTCACGAATGGCCTGATACTCATCGGCCTTCAGACCGAGTGCCTCGAAGGGCTGAACCTTCTCTGGGGTGGCGGCGGCGTTAGCCACGGTGTCAGGAGCGGGAATCTGCGCGGGGCTCGTCACACCCTTCAGCCTACCGGCGGCCTAGGCTGGTGCTGTCGCCTCACCACCCCGAAGCACCAGCGACCCCGAAGCCCCTGTCGCCCTGAGCCACCCCAGGAGCCCCGCATGAACGCTCGATACATCTGGATGTACGCCGGCATCGGCGTGCTCGTCTTTCTTGGCGCGATGTTCTTGGGTATCGCGCTCAACCAGTGAACGCGAGATGCTGAGGGCATGACTCCTGTGCTGCCGCTCACCTTCGTCGACGTGGTCGTCGTGCCCGAGCGGGGTTGGCTGTTCTTTCTCGTGCTGACGGTGCTCACGCTCGCCGTCGCCGCCGTGCTGCTCGTGCTCATCGAGCTGCTCGTGCGCGTCATCGCGATGCGGCAGCCGTGGGCGGCCGTGCTGCTGCGTCACACTCGCCCGGCCCTGCGTCTGCTGCTCGTGGGCATCGCGGTGTGGGTATCCGTGAGTCTCGCTGCGCCCGAGTCGCGCTTCTCTGAAGTGATCGACCGCATTCTCACCGTCGGCGTGATTGGCCTTTTCACGTGGCTGCTCGTTGAGGTCGTCGACTTCGCGTTCGAGGGCGCCATGGTGCGCTTTCCGATCGGCGCCGATGCCACGCGCGCCGCCCGTCGCGCGCATACTCAATTGACGTTCCTTAAGAGGCTCGCAACCGTGACGATCATCGTCGTCGGCGTGAGTGCCGCCCTCTTGACCTTCCCGCAAATGCAGGCCATCGGCGCGAGTTTGCTCGCCTCGGCCGGCCTTGCGGGCATCGTCGCGGGTCTCGCCGCGCAGTCCACGCTCTCGAACGTGTTTGCGGGCGTGCAGATTGCCTTTAGCGACGCCATTCGGGTCGATGACATTGTGATCGTCGAAGGTGAGTGGGGGCGCATCGAAGAGATCACCCTCACCTACGTCGTCATTCGCATTTGGGATGACCGCCGCCTCGTCGTGCCCTCGACCCACTTCACCAGCACGCCCTTTGAGAACTGGACGCGCACGGGCAGCGAATTGCTCGGCTCGGTCGAACTCGACCTCGACTGGCGCGTGAGCCCCGCCGCGATGCGCTCGCGGTTGGCTGAGATTCTCGACGGCACCGCGCTGTGGGATCGCCGGGTCTCGGTGCTGCAGGTTTCTGCGGCGACCGACGGGTTCGTGCGCGTGCGCATTCTCGTGAGCGCGGCCGACGCCGGGTCGCTCTTCGACCTGCGCAACTACGTGCGCGAACAGCTCGTCGAATGGGTGCAGCTCGAGAGCCCCGGAGCCATGCCGCGAACGCGCGTGCTCATGGTCGACACGGCCTCGCCCGACGACGCGGCTCCGCCCGTTGACCCCGCCGACCAGTCGGCGAAGCGCCAATTGTTCAGCGGCACGCCCGAAGCCCACCAACGAGCGGAGCAGATGCTCGCGCCGTCGGCTGATCCGAATGCGCCGAGCCGCGTGGGCCCGGTGGTCGACTAGCGGCGGCCGGTCAGCGCGTCACTAGGCCTTCGGAACCGGAGGGCCCAGGATCAACAGCACGGTGAAGAGCACCACGACTGCGAGCAGAATCAGGGTGGCCAGCAGGTACGGGTGGTTGAGCATCCACCGCACCAGGCGGTCGAACCAGCGCTGATCACGCGGGTCGTCGGTGGCCTCGCGCCGCCAATCGCCCTCGAGCTTGCCGGTGCGGTGAGCCCACATGTCGAAGGGGATCGTGGCGTAGGGGATGACGGCCGTGACGACGGCGAGGAGGCCCAAGCCGACACTCCAGCGCTGGTTGATGGCCGTGAGCACCGCCGTGGCACCGTAGGCGAGGAACACGAAACCGTGGATGCTGCCGCCGATCGTGACCGCAATGTCGAGCCCGATCGTGGCGCGCAGAACGAGGCCCGTGATGAGCAAGGTCCAGGTGATCGCCTCGGCGATCGCGACGATGCGATAGAGCTTCTTCGGGGTCAGGCGCGAGGTGGGCACAGCAGTTTCGGTCATGCCTCTACCTTAATCAAGGCTTGCTGAGACTCCGCGGGCAGCGAAGTGTGTGCGCACGAGTTCCTCGACTCGTGCATGCAAGTGCGCCCGATCGGGCATGCGCTGACGGAGAACGTCGAGCAGCCCCGCGCCCTCCACAAGAGCCATGACGTCGCCGGCGAGGTCGGGGGCGACGGATGCCATGTGCTCGGGCAGCACCGACGCCAGGGACTCGGAAAGCTCGGTGTGCACGTGCGAGCGGGCTGCCTCGATCGCGGGCTGAACGCGGGGGGCCACGGCGCTGAGAAACGCGTAGTACGAGAGGGGCGGGGCCACCTGCGAAATGCTCTCGATCGCGTCGACGTAGTCGTCGACCAGGCGGTGCGCGAGCGCGAGCGGTGCCGTGGGTCGCGGCTGAGCCGGCAGCGTCAGTGACCCGGTGAAGAAGCGCTCGATGACCGCATCGAGAAGCGCCTCTTTGCTGTCGAAGTGGTAGTACAGCGCACCCTTCGAGAAGGGGACCTCGGCGAGAATGCGCGTCAGGCTCGTGGCGGCGTATCCGTTCTCCAGAAAAAGACGGAAGGCAGCGGTCAGGATGCTCTCCCGAGCGTCAGTCGTCACTGCACCTCCCCGTCCATGACCTCGAACCGTGTCGGATGACCCATCACGTGCACGTCTACCCGATCGAGCCGCGCGACCCCCCGGGTCACGAAGCCCCAGCGAGCGTATCGCTCGACATTGAGGGGGTTCTCGGTCTCGAGCCGCACTCCCCACGAGCGCGGGTCTCGTCGGGCATGGTCGACGGCCCGCTCGACGAGCATCCGTCCGACACCGAGTCCGCGCGCTGCCTCATCGACTCCCACCGCGACGAGCACGTGGTGGGGGGCGGCAGGGCCGAGGGTGCGCGAGGCGAGGTCGGCGTCATTCAGGAGGCGCAAGGCGCCGGGAGCGAGCCGACGAGAGAGCATCACGAATCGCACTCCCGAGACGAGTCGGGCGATACTCGCCCGCACGGCTCTGAGCGGAGTGCCGCCCTGCGGGTCGGCGATGAGGGCCACACCGATCAATGCTCCCGCGCGCTCCGCGAGCACGAGTTCGCCGCCCGCGAGCAGTGTGCCGGCGATGGAGGCGCGAAAGATGCTGTCGCGCGCAGCTCTCGGGTCGTGGGCCGAATCGGTTGCGGCCGCGATGAGTGGGTCTCGCTTGAAGGCGCGCGCGAAGAGTGCAGCGGCGGCGATGCGATCACCGGCGTCGGCCTTCCGGAGCGCAACGTCGGGGCTGTGCTCGTTCATGGTCCCGTCGCCCGGCTGTGGTCGACGGCAAACGAGAACACAACCTTGAGCGCGAACATCGCTGTGACGAACAGCAGCGGCACGGTCGTTTCGGGGGTGATCGTCACAGCGCTGAGGATGACGATGACCGCAGCGGCCGCGGCGGGCCGTTGAATGGTCGACCGCTGCATGAGCACGACGATCGTTCCCGCGACGATCGTGAGAACCCAGCCCACGAGCGCCGGCACGAGAGGAAGATCGAGCAGTAGCGCGACCGCCGGCAGGTGCACGTGCACCGCGAGGAACACCGCGCGTCGCCGACCGCTCGCGGCGTAGTGCTCGTTTGTTCCGCGGGTGACGTTGGCAACCGCGCCGGCGGCGATGTCGGCGACAAGCAACGCGGCGATGACCGCGCGCCAGGGTTCGACGGTGAGCAGGGCCGGGAGCACCGCGAGCACAGCGAGGGGCATCGCCAGCAGAATCAGCCCGAGCGATGCCACCGTTTGGCGCTCACCCAGTACATCGTGAAGAGAGGAAGGAATCGAGAGGAGCCTCATGCGTGCAACATACCAACTGGTCGGTATTCGATCAAGAGCAGTCGGAATCGCCGTCGTCGCGGGGGTTCGACGACGCGCGCGTGAGCGCTAGAGGCGACCGACGAGAGCGGTGAGCACGCTCGTGAAGAACGTGAGCCCGTCAACGCCCGAGCGCATGGCCTCGGGAGTGTTGGGGCCGAAGCCCGGCTCGACGGCGTGCTCGGGGTGCGGCATGAGGCCGACGACGTTGCCGCGCTCGTTGCGCAGACCCGCGATGTCGCGCAGCGAGCCGTTGGGGTTCACGTCGAGGTAGCGGAAGGCGACGAGACCCTCGCCCTCGAGCCGGTCGAGCGTGGCCTCGTCGGCGATGAAGCCACCCTCACCGTTCTTGAGCGGGATGGTGATTTCTTGGCCGAGCTCGAAACCGTTTGTCCAGGCACTGTCGGTGCTTTCGACGCGCAACCGCTGGTCGCGACGGATGAAGTCACCGTGGTCGTTGCGAATCAGACCGCCGGGCAGCAGGTGCGCTTCGACGAGAATCTGGAAGCCGTTGCAGATGCCCAGGACGGGCATCCCGCTGTTCGCCGCATCAATGACTTCGGCCATGATCGGCGAGCGCGCCGCGATGGCGCCGCAGCGCAAGTAGTCGCCGTAGCTGAAGCCGCCGGGTAGCACGATCGCGTCGACGCCCATGAGGTCATGCGTGCCGTGCCACAGCGCGACGGGCTCTGCTCCGGCGAGGCGAATGGCGCGCTGCGCGTCGCGATCGTCGAGTGAGCCCGGAAACGTGACGACGCCGATGCGCACTAGCGGGTCTCTCCGGCGACGCCGTCGACGTGCACGCTGATGACGTCTTCGATCACGCCGTTGCTGAGCATGTCGGCCGCGAGCTGCTGCGCGGTTTCGAGCAGGGCCGCATCGACCTCGCCGTCAACGTGCAACTCGAAACGCTTGCCGATGCGCACATCGCGGATGCTCGCGTGACCGAGGCGGTGCAGCGCCCCCGCAACGGCTTTGCCGGCCGGGTCGAGCAGTTCAGCCTTCGGCATGACCTCGACGACGATGGTGGGCACAGTGGACTCCCGGGGGTGGCTCGGCGGGCGGATGCCCCCAGTCTACCGAGCGCTCAGCAGGTAGTCGGCGCGCTCGAGCGTGGGCTCGATCAGCACGGCGTTGCGCTCGTCCGGGCCAAGGGCCCAGGCGCGGGCCTGCTCGTCGGTCTTGCCAAAGGCGACGTGCCGCGCGATGAGCCGTTCGTGCCGCGTGGCCTCGTCGAGAATCACCCCGACCGTCACGTCGAGCAACGGCGCGACCCGGTGCCAGCCGTGGTCGTCGAGCAAGAGGTAGTTGCCCTCGACGATGATGCACGGCACCTCGGGCGTGAACGACAACTCGTCGGGCACAGGCTCTTCGATCGTGCGGTCGAAGCCGGGGGCGCGCACGGTGCCGGTCGCCGAGCTCAGCGACGTGAGCAGGGCGACGAACGCGTCGACATCGAACGTGTCGGGCGCACCCATGCGCTCGCGGCGGCCGAGCGACACGAGCTGGGCCTGCGGAAAGTGGAATCCGTCCATCGGGAGCACCCGCGAGCCGGGGAGAAGAGCGGCGAGCTTCTCGGCCGCGGTCGACTTGCCGGCGCCGGGCTTTCCGGCGAGGCCCACGAGGAGGGGGGTGGATGCTGTGCGCGCGGCGAGCATCCCCTCAACAATCGCGGCGAGGGCGGGCAGGTCAATCGGCGCGCGCCCTTCGTCCGCAGACCCTTCGCGGCTCACGCCGACGGTGCTCACGCCGCCGCAGCCCGATCGGGAATCAGTGCGGCGATGCCGTGCGCCACCGCGTCGTCAACGATGAATTCGGCCCACTCGCGGCAGCCGTGCGCGCTCGGGTGAAAGTCGTCGGTCGCAAAGTGGTCGGCCGCGTAGGGCGGCAGCGGCGGGGTCATGTGGGCGAGCGGGAAGCGCTCGAGCGCACGACGCGCACTGACTTCGAGCGACTGCGCGTGCAGGTAGAGCGTGCCGCGCAAGGGCTCGGGCAGCAGGCCGAAGCGGTGAAAGGCGGGCAGGGCGCTCATGAGCACGATCGCGCGCGGGTGCGCCGCTTCGATCTCGCGCACGATGCGCGTGATGTCGCGGCGAAACGCGCGGTGCGAACGCACCTGCATGGTGTCGTTCGCGCCGAGGCTGATGACGACCAGGTCGGTCGGCTCGGCGATGGCTTCGTCGAGGTGGTCGCGAATGACATCGCGCGCGGTCGCGCCATTGCGCCCGCGAGCCCGCCAGCGCACGGGGCGCCCGGTGTGGGCGGTGAGCTCGGCGGCGACGCATCCCGCCAGGCCTTCAACGGCTTCGTCGACTCCCACGCCCACCGCCATCGAGTCGCCCATGACGAGCAGGCGAATGGGGTCGTCTCCGCCGCCTCCCTCCCAGGGCTTGGGCGGCTCGGGCAGTAGCGGCACCACGCGACGCAGGCGCACCGTCTGCGGAACCAGGATGGGTGCGAGGGCCAGCACCACGGCCCGGCTCAGGCGGCGGCCGCGTAACGGGCGGGGTCGGGGGGTCATGCGCGCGAGTCTAGGGCGCGCGCGTCAGCGCACACCGAAAGCTCAGTGATCGTCGAGCAACCGGTCGAAGCCGACGCTCCACGCATCCTCGACCGCAAAGTCGGCCCAGTCTTTGTACCCGATCGCACTCGGGTGAAACTCGTCGCTCGCGAAGAAGCCCTCGGTGTAGGGCGGCGGGGGCGGCGACATGTGGGCGCGCGGCGCAGCCGAGACGAGCTGCCGCGCCTCACGCTCGAGTGATTGTGAGTGTCGGTAGAGGCTGCGGCGCAAAGGCTCGGGCAACAGCTGAAAACGAAAGAACGCGGGCAGCGATGACATGAGCAGGGCGGCTTCGGGATGCGCGGCAAAGGTGCGCTCGAGAATGCACCGCACATCGCGCCGAAACGCGTTGGCCGAGCGCAACGCGAGCGCGTCGTTGGCGCCCACCGTGAGAAACACGAGGTCGGTCGGCCCGTGCAGTGCGGGCGTGAGGTACTGCCGCACGAGGTCGCTCGCGGTGGCTCCGTTGCGCCCCGCCGCGCGCCAGTGCACCGTGCGTCCGGTGCGGGCGGCGAGCGCTTCGGCCAGTCGCCCGCCGAGCCCGAGGTCGGCGTGATCCACGCCCACGCCCGCGGCCGTTGAGTCGCCGATCACGAGCAGGTGCAGGGGGCGGGATGCTCCGCCCTCGTTACCCGAGCCGCCACCGTCAACGCGGCCCTCCCACGGTAGCGGCGCGTCCGGAAGCCGCGGTGTCTCACGCCGCAACCGGCGCCCCTGCGCAAGCAGCAGGGGCCCTTGCGCGGCCGCGATTGCGCGGCTCAACCGCAGTCGGCGCGGCGGTCGAAACTCGGTCACGTGCGGGAGTCTAGGCCGATCAGTGTGCGCGCGCCTGAGCCGTTACGCGCCCGCAGGCGTCAGCCGCAGCAGCGTGCCCCAGGGGTCGTCGAGCTCGAGGGTGCGGCCGTCGTTGCGCACGGCAATTCCGTGGTGCTGCAAGCGCTCAGCGGTGGCGCCGAGCTCGTCGGCGTTCGGCAGCACGAGGTCGACCTGGCCGAGGCCCAGGGCGGGCATCCGTCGACCGGCGCCGCTGCTGCGCCACACGTTCATCGCCATGTGGTGGTGATAGCCGCCCGCACTCACGAAGATGGCTTGCCCGGCGAAGGCGGTTGTGAGGTCGAAGCCGAGCTGGTCAACGTAGAAGTGCTGCGCGGTCGCCACGTCGCCGACGCTCAAGTGCACGTGGCCGATCACGGCGGGCGCTGAGCCGTGCGCGGCGAGGGCCTCGTCGGTGAGGTGCTCGCGCAAGAAGCCGTTGGGGTCGAGAAACAGCGTGGCCATTTCGACCGAGCCGTGCACCCACGACCACTGGGTGCGGTCGCGATCCCAGTAGAGCTCGACGCCGTTGCCCTCCGGGTCGTCGAAGTAGAACGCCTGGCTGACGAGGTGGTCGCTCGAGCCCGTGAACCGCTGCGGATACGACGTCGCCACCGTGTAGACCGCCGCCGCGAGCGCGGCTTGCGTCTCGAACAAGATGGCGGTGTGAAAGAGCCCCGCCTCGCGCGGACCGGCATGTTTCAGCTCGGGGCTGTGGCGCAAAATCACGAGGGGCACGGATGCGGTGCCCAGGTCGCCCGCCCGCCCCAGCGTCACCACCGGCCCCGTCGCGTCGAGCACGCTCAAGCCCACCGCGTCGCGGTAGTACGCCGTCATGCCGTCGAGGTCAGCGACATCGAGCGTCACGGCACCCATCGAGGTGTCGGCCGCCAGTCGGGTGGATTCGCTCATGCCCGAGTCAACCGGCGCGAGCCCCGGGTCATTCCGCCCTTAGGCGCAGAGCCGCTCGATGAGCTCGCGATACCGTGCGGCCGTGCGCTCGACGATCTCATCGGGCAGCGCGGGCGGGGTGCCCTGTTTGTCCCAGTTCGCGGCGAGCCAGTTGCGCACGATCTGCTTGTCAAAGCTGTCCAAACGCGAGGGGCCCCCCGCGGCGTAGAGCGTGGCGTCCCAGTAGCGCGAGCTGTCTGACGTGAGCACCTCGTCGGCGAGAGTCAGCTCACCCGTGGCGGGGTCAGTGCCGAACTCGAACTTCGTGTCGGCAAGAATGACCCCGCGCGAGAGCGCGATCTCGCTGGCAGCCGCGAAGATCGCGAGCGACGCATCCCGCAGCGCTGTGGCGACCGACGCGCCGACGAGCTCGACCGAGCGCTCAAACGTGATGTTCTCGTCGTGCTCGCCCATCGGAGCCTTGAAGGCCGGCGTGTAGAGCGGTTCGGGCAGACGGTCGCCGTCGTTGAGGCCCGCGGGCAGCGGAATGCCGCACACCGTGCCCGACTCGCGGTACTCGGCCCAGCCCGAGCCCGTGAGGTAGCCGCGCACAACGCACTCGATGGGGTGCATGTCGAGGCGATTGACGAGCATGGCGCGGTCGGCGAGCTCGGCCGGCACCGCGGGGCCCTCGGCGGCAAGGTGGTTCGGCTGGTCGAGCTGCGCGAACCACCAGCGCGTGAGCTGAGTCAGCAGCGCGCCCTTGCCGGGAATGCCGGGCTCGAGCACGTGGTCAAACGCGCTGACCCGATCACTCGCGACGACGAGCATGAGGGTCGGATGCTCGGCGTGCTCGTAGAGGTCGCGCACCTTGCCCGAATAGACGTGAGTCCAGCCGAGCATGGCGCCAGCATCCGTCATCACACGACCCGAAGCGCGATGTCGGTGCGGTATTGACCGCCCTCGAGGCCGATGCGGCCCATGGCCTCGTAGGCGCGTGCGCGGGCTTGCGCGAAGTCGGATCCGGTGGCGACGACGCTCAGCACGCGGCCTCCCGTGGCGCAGAAGCCGTCTGCCGTGCGGGCCGTGGCCGCGTGGGCGATCGAGACGCCCTCGACCGCGGCGGCCTCGTCGAGCCCCGTGAGCGCGCGGCCCGTGACGGGAGTGTCGGGGTAGCCCTCGCTCGCGAGCACGACGGTGACGGCAACGTCGGCGCTGAACTCGGGGTGCGGGCGGCCAGCGAGCTGGCCCGTGCTCGCGGCAAACAGCAGCTCGCTCAGCGGGGTCACGAGGCGCGGCAGCACCACTTGCGTCTCGGGGTCGCCGAAGCGCGCGTTGAATTCGATGACGCGGATGCCCTGCTCGGTCACAATCAGACCGCAGTACAGCAGCCCGATGAACGGAGTCTGCTCGGCCGCGAGTTGCCGAATCGTCGGCTCGGCGACCGTGCGAATGACCTCGTCGACGAAGCCCTCGGGTGCCCACGGCAGCGGCGAGTACGCGCCCATACCGCCGGTGTTGGGGCCCGTGTCGCCATCGCCGATGCGCTTGTAATCTTGCGCGGGGCTCAGCGGCACCACGGTGTGGCCGTCGCTCAGCATGAAGAGGCTGACCTCTTGGCCTGCCAAGAACTCTTCGACGAGCACGCCACCTTGCTGCAGGTAGTGCTCGGCGTGCGCCACGGCTGCGGCGCGGTCGTCAGTCACGATGACGCCCTTGCCGGCCGCGAGCCCGTCGGCTTTCACGACGTAGGGGGAGCCGAGTTCGTCGATCGCCGCTTCGGCTTCGGCGAGGGTGCCGGCACGCACGGCGCGACCCGTCGGAACCCCGGCGGCGTCCATGATGCGCTTCGCGAACGCCTTCGAGCCTTCGAGCTGCGCTGCCGCGGCGCCCGGGCCAAACACGGCGATGCCGCGGCGGCGCACGGCGTCGGCCACGCCCGCCACGAGAGGTGCCTCGGGGCCGATGATGACGAGCTCGATGTCGTTGTCGACCGCGTAGTCAGCGACCACGTCGCCGCGCGTGGGGTCGAGGGCCACGGTCGGCACGACCGTAGCGATACCCGCGTTGCCGGGGGCCGCGGTGATCTCGTGGGCCACCTCTTCGCGCAACAGGGCGGTGATGATGGCGTGCTCTCGGGCGCCCGAACCGATAACGAGAATTCTCACCCGGTCAGCCTACCGAGGCCCGGTAGCCTCGCTGCATGGCCCGGCCTCGCATCGATGACACCGTGGGGCGGGATGCTGTGCGCGCGGTGCTCGACGGCATCGCCGAGCGCCCCGACCTCGCGACAGCCGTGCGCTATCTGCTGCAAGCGCTCGCCGAGGCCAGCCCGGGCCGCAGTGTTGAGGTGCGCGTTCCGCCCTTTGGCGCAGTGCAGGCCGTCGAAGGCCCGCGCCACACGCGCGGAACACCCCCGAACGTCGTTGAGCTCGACGCCGAGACGTTTGTCGCGATTGCAACGGGCTCGCTTGCGTGGAGCGATGCGGCGTCGGCGGGGCGCGTTCACGCATCCGGAGCCCGCTCTGATCTGTCGAGCCTCTTCCCGCTCGCGTACTGAGTTCTCAGGGCTGTGCGCCAGAATGTGGGCGTGAGCACCCCCGCAGAACCCACGTCAGATCGCACGACCGTTCAGGTGCGGCGCGCCCCCAAGCTGTCGGCCTTCATGACGGTGGGCGCCCTCATGGGGTTTCTCGTGGTGCTCATCATCACGCCGCTGTTTCCGGTCGACCCGCTCGTAGGGCTGCCCGCACTGATCGGCTATTTCTCGATCTTCGGCATCACGGCCGGCGTGCTGATTGGCGCGATCATCGGCATCGTGCTCGACCGTCGCTCGCAGAAGCACGTTCGCACAGTGCAGGCCGAGCGTCAGACCGTCGAGGCGTCGCCCGACGTTGACGCCAGCTAGCTCAGCTGGTTCTGCTCGACCCAGCGCAAGTACTCGGGGCTCACGGTGCCCGTGACGTAGTCGCCCGTGAAGCAGCTCATCTCGAGCGACTCGATGTCGCTGCCCTCGAGAATCGCGGCCTGCATGTCGGCGACTTCTTGGTAGATCAGGTAGTCACTGCCGAGCTCGGTGTTGATCTCGGGAATCTTGCGACCGTGCGCGATGAGCTCGCGCCGCGTCGGCATGTTGATGCCGTAGACGTGCGGGTAGCGCACGGGAGGCGCGGCCGAGGTGAACGTGACCTTGTTGGCCCCGGCAGCGCGGGCCATTTCGACGATCTCTTTGGAGGTCGTGCCGCGCACAATCGAGTCGTCAACAATGAGGATGTTCTTGCCCGCGAATTCGCTCGACATCGCGTTGAGCTTCTGCTTGACGCTCTTCTTACGCTCGGCCTGCCCGGGCATGATGAAGGTGCGGCCGACGTAGCGGTTCTTGTAGAAGCCCTCGCGGTACTCGATACCGAGCTTCTGGGCCACCTGCATGGCGGCGGGCCGCGACGAGTCGGGAATCGGCATGACCACATCGATGTCGCCACGAGGTGTGTACTGCGCAATCGTGTCGGCGAGTCGGTCACCGAGACGCAAGCGGGCTTCGTAGACCGAGATGCCGTTCATGACGGAGTCGGGACGCGCCAGGTAGACGTATTCGAACGAGCAGGGAATCAAGCGTGGGTTGGCGGCGCACTGCTTCGCGACCATTTCGCCCGAGGCCGAAATGAACACGGCCTCGCCGGGGGCAACATCGCGCACGATCTCGTATCCGCCCGCTTCGAGCACGAGCGACTCGCTCGCGACGACCCATTCGTCGCCCGTGAGGCCCGTGGTGCGGCGGCCAAGAATGAGCGGGCGAATGCCGAAGGGGTCGCGGAACGCGAGCAGCCCGTGCCCCGCAATGAGCGCGATCGCGGCATACGAGCCTTCAACGCGTTCGTGCAGCCGGCTGATCGCGGCAAAAACTTGGTCGGGGTCGAGGTCGTCCCCGGTCACTTGGGCCTGCAGCTCGTGCGCGAGCACGTTGACGAGCAGCTCGGTGTCGCTGTTGGTGTTGAGGTGGCGACGGTCAACCTCGAACAATTCGCGCGTCAGCTCGCGCGTGTTCGTGAGGTTGCCGTTGTGCACGAGGATGATGCCGTAGGGCGCGTTCACATAGAACGGTTGGGCCTCTTCTTCGCTGGATGCTGAGCCCCGCGTGGCATACCGAACGTGCCCCAGACCCATGGTGCCCAGCAGGCTGCGCATGTCGCGCGTGCGGTAGGCCTCGCGCACTTGCCCCTTGGCCTTGGCCATGTGCAACACGCGCCCTTCGGCGGTGGCGATGCCCGTGGAGTCTTGCCCGCGGTGCTGCAGAAGCGCCAGGGCGTCGTAGACCTGCTGGTTGACGGGACTCGACGAGACGAGACCGACGATGCCGCACATGCGGAGGCTGCTCCAGACCGTAAGGTTGACGGTGACGCAGGCCAGTCTGTCAGACCGCGGAACGGATGAACGAATGACGAATTCTTATGCCGCCGCTGGCGTCGACACGGCCGCGGGCGACCGGGCCGTTGAGCTCATGAAGGCCTCGGTCGGTGCGACCCACGGCCCCGAGGTGCTCGGTGGCGTCGGCGGCTTCGCGGGCCTCTTCGACGCGAGCGCTCTGCTCGGCTACCGCCGCCCGCTTTTGGCCACGAGCACCGACGGGGTCGGCACGAAGGTTGCGATCGCGCAGGCGCTCGACATCCACGACACGATTGGTCAAGACCTCGTGGCGATGGTCGTTGACGACATCGTCGTCGTCGGCGCCAAGCCGATCTTCATGACCGACTACATCGCGTGCGGCAAGGTGCACCCGCAGCGCATCGCCGACATCGTGCGCGGCATCGCCGAGGCCTGCGCCGCCACGGGCACCGCGCTCGTGGGCGGCGAAACCGCTGAACACCCGGGCCTGCTCGGTCCGGACGACTACGACGTCGCGGGCGCGGCCGTGGGCGTGGTCGAGGCCGACGAGGTGCTTGGGCCCGAGCGCGTGCACAACGGCGACGTCGTCGTGGCGATGGCCTCGAGCGGCCTGCACAGCAACGGTTTCTCGCTCGTGCGACACATCCTTGCCGAGAACAAGATTGGCTACCACGACGAGCTGCCCGAGTTCGGCGGCGTCGTGGGCCAGACCCTGCTCACCCCTACCGCGCTCTACACCGCGCCCCTTCTTGACGTGCTCGCCGAGTTGCCGGGCGCCATTCACGCGCTGAGCCACGTCACGGGCGGCGGCATCGCCGCCAACCTCGCGCGCGTGCTGCCCGTCGGCAGCTGGGTCGAGGTCGACCGCGGTTCGTGGAGCCCGCCCGCGGTGTTCCGCGTGCTCGCCGACCTCGCGGGTGACAGCCTCGAATCGACCGAAGGTACGTGGAACCTGGGGCTCGGGATGCTCGCCGTCGTTGCCCACGACACCGCGAGTTCGGTCATCCGCGCGCTCGAGAGTCGCGGCGTTCCCGCGTGGGTCGTCGGCCGCGTCTCGACGGCTCCCCACGACCTCGCGGGCTTCGAGCAGGGCGCGAAGGGCGTCAACGGCGGAGCCGTCAAGCTCGTCGGGACCTACGCGAGCTAAACGGTCGCCGACGGGCCGAACGCGGCAGATACGCGCAAGCTACGCGGTCTGAGCCGCGGGCTTCTCGTCGTCTTCGGCGTCGAACTCGTCGTCGTCGTCGTCTTCGTCGTCGTCAACGAGGTGCGCCCACTTGTCTTCGTACTCGTCGGCGTGTGCCGCCGCAGCGAGTTCGCGTTCGAGCGCAGTGAGGTTGGTGTCGGGAGTGAAGTACTTCAACTCTCGCGCCACCTTGGTGTGCTTTGCCTTCTGTCGGCCGCGCCCCATGCGTGACCCCCTCACAGTGTGTTGTCGGGTGACCTAGGGAGAACCCCAGAATGCCGAGTCGAGACGGGAGAAAAACTGTGCGGAAGTTTAGCACGCACCCTCAGGTCAGCGGCTCGGAGAACATGCCGCAGCATCCCTCTCACCCGGTAGCCTTGGCCGGGTGACGGAACCCGACCTGACGACCTCGTGCGTGGTCATCGGAGCGGGCCAAGCGGGGCTCTCGGTGGCTTACTACCTCAAGCGCCTCGGCCTTGAGGCGGGGCAAGAGTTTGTGCTGCTTGATCGCGGGCCGAGCACGGGCGGCGCGTGGCAGTTTCGCTGGGAGGCCCTACGACTGGGCTCGGCGCACCGCGTTAACGACCTACCGGGCATGGATGAGCTGGGCCTGAGCTTCACGACGGCCGACCACCACGCTCCCGCGCGCGAGGTCGTTGCCGACTACTACCGCCAGTACGAAGAGCACTATGGGCTTCAGGTGGTGCGGCCGGCGACGGTGACCCAGGTTGAAGACCTCGGCGGCGAGCTGCTCGTGAGCTTGACCACGGAGAACGGGCCGCTCGAGCTCGGCACCTCGACGATCGTCAATGCCACGGGCACGTGGGGCTCGCCTTTCGTGCCCTGGTACGCGGGCCGCGACGCCTTCACTGGCCGCCAGGTGCACACGGGCGACTACGTGGCGGCCGAAGAGTTTGCCGGGCAGAACGTCGTGATTGTGGGCGCGGGCACGAGCGCCATTGGCTTCATTCTTGAGCTCGAGGGCATCGCCGCGACCGTCACGTGGGCTACCCGTCGGCCGCCCGAGTTCATCGACGAGGTCGACCTCAGCCTCGAAGCCCGCGAGAAGGCCGTGGCCGAGCAAGACGCGGCTGCCCGAGCGGGCCGCGCGCTGCCGAGCATCGTCTCGGGAACCGGCGTTCCGCGCACGCGACGCATCCAGGCCGCGCTCGATCGCGGCGTGCTCGACTTTCGACCCATGTTTGACCGCATCGAGCGCAACTCGGTTGCCTGGGCCGACGGCACCCGCGTGCCGGCCGACGCCATCATTTGGGCGACGGGTTTTCGCCCCGAGCTGCGCCACCTCGCTTCGCTCAGACTGCGCGAGAAAGAGGGCGGCGTCTCGGTCGACAGTTACCGCTCGGGTCGCGACCCGCGGGTGTTCTTCGCGGGCTACGGCCCCGCGGCATCGACGATTGGCGCAAACCGGGCCGGCCGCAACATTGCGCGGCAGGTTGTCGCACAGCTGAGCAAGATGGGGCGCTAAGTGATCGACCCGGTCTCCATCGTCATTCTCACGGGCGCCGTGCTGGGCGTGCTGTTGATCGTGCTCGCGGTCATTGCCGTGGTTGTACTCGCGCCAGCTGTGCGGCGCTCGCTCGCCGAGCGCGCACAGAACCCCGACGACGGCGACTCAGCGCAGGGCCTCGAGAACGACGATCGCGGCGGTCGCTGACCACGCCTGCGGGCGACACGACGCGGGGTACGGCACCGGGCGGGCCGAGCTGCTCGCGGGGTCGCCGCTGTGCAGCTCGGGCATGCGAAAACCGGCCGACTCGGCGACCCGCAGCAGGCCTTCGGCGAGTGACGCGGCGGCATCCCGATGCCCCGTTCGCACGAGGCCCGCAATAGCGATGGCGGTGTCGTGCGACCAGACAGCGCCACCGTGGTAACTGAGGGGCCAGTAGCCGGCGGCATCCGTCGACATGGTGCGCAAGCCAAAGCCCGAGTCGAGTTGGGGTGAGGCGAGGCGGGCGGCGACGAGGGCTGACTGTTCGGCGTCGAGCAGACCCGTGCCGAGCAAGTGACCGAGGTTGCTCGTGACGGTGTCGACGGGACGCTTGTGGGCGTCGAGCGCGATCGCCGGGTAGGGGCCGAGCTCGCCGCAGCGTTCGGGGTCGGTGATCCAGAATGCGGCGTGGAAGCGCTCGCGCAGCGCGCTCGCCCAGGCGCGCCACTCGGCGGCGCCCTCGACGCCAAACGCGTCGAGGAGGTCGGCAGCGCCGTTGGCGGCTTCGAAGGCATAGGCCTGCACTTCGCACAGCGCGATGGGGCCGTCGGCGAGCGATCCATCGCGCCATTGCACGCTGTCGCCCGAGTCTTTCCAGCCCTGATTCGCCAGGCCGTGCCCGCTGCGGTCGATGTATTCGAGCAGGCCGTCGCCGTCGGCATCACCGTGGTCGCGCATCCAACCGAGGGCCGCCTGCAGGGCGGGCAGCAGCTCGCGCACCTCATCGTCGGCGAGGCCAGCCCGCCAGGCGTCGTGCAGCAGGCAGATCCACAGCGCGGTGGCGTCGACGGTGCCGTAGTAGAGCGGGGGCAGCGTGACGTCGTCGTCGATCACGAGCGACTGCCGGCGCAGCTCGTGCATGATCTTGCCCGGCTCTTCGGCCGTGGCGTCGACCTGCTGGGTGCCTTGCAGTCGCGCGAGCACGCGCAAAGTGTCGCCCGCCAGGCGCGTGCCGAGAGGCAGCATCATGCGGGCGGCCCAGAGAGAATCGCGCCCGAAGAGCGTGAAGAACCACGGCGCCCCGGCCGCGAGAAATTGCTGATCGGGATGCCCATTCACGGTCAACCGCAACGCGTCGAGGTCGGTCAGGGCACGGTCGACCCAGCGCGCGAGCCGCGGGTCGGCGCTGCTCGTGTCGGGAGCACTCCACGGCACGGGGCCGCGCGCGCCGCGCACGGCGCCGATGGCGTCGTGCGCGTCGAGTCGCCAGCCCACGGTGACCGAGCCGCGCGCAGGCACCACGACCTCCGCCGACAGCAGCAGGCCGCCCGGCCGCTCAGAGATGCGCAGGCTCTCGCTCGTGAGCCGCGCGGTCACGTGCTCGCCCGACCACTGAGCCGCGTCGCCGTTGAGCTCAAGAGTGACCGCGGCCGCCGGGGCAATCCCTTGCTTCATGTGGTCGATGAGCGTGGCGTCGAGGTCAAGTTCGATCGCGACGGTCGTGACGATGGCCTCGGGGTGGCGGGTCGAGAGGGTGAGCGTGTCGGAGCATCCGTCGACGTCGACGCGGCGATCGACGCGCAGCCGCACGCCCGGGTCGGGAGTGGGGTCGTCGAGGTGGCGCAGCAACGACTCGATCGTGACGTGATCGGCGGTGGAACCCGAGGTCACGAGGTGTTCGGCGGCCTGCCCTCCGACGGTCATGCGCAGGCCGCGCACGACCCGCACGTCGGAGTGGGCGATGCCGTGGATGGCCGCCGCGCCGATGCTGCCGTCATCGGCCGACCACACCTGAGTGGGGGCGCGCAGCACCACGAGCTCGTTGTGGAGGAGGGGCTGCAGGGGTGTGGTCACGAGGGGTGTCTTTCTGGCGGGGAGAACGAGGGTTAGGGCAGGTCGAGCAGCACGATGCGGCCCGTGTCGACGCGCATCGCGAGGTCTTCGTCGAGGCTCGCCATGGCGACGGCGATGCGGCGGCCGTCGGGGTGCACGGCACAGTCGTAGACGCCGAGCGGGCCGGCTCCGGGGCCGGTGGCGATCGGCTCGGCGGGGTAGATGATCGTGGGCTCCGCATCCGGCCCCGCGTCGGCCGGGGCCAGACGCGCGAGGGCGCCCGCGAACGCCAGAGCGACGTAGACCGTGCCGTCGGGCGCGATCGAGAGGCCGTCGGGTCCGCTGCCCTGGGGCAGGGCGCTGCGCACCGCGACCGTGCCGTCGGGCGACATCGTCGACACGCGGTCGGCGAAGGTCTCGGCCACGAGCAGGGCGCCGCTCGCGTCGCGCTCGCAGCCGTTGGGGAAGACGAAGACGGATGCGGTGGTCGAGATCGCGCCGTCGGTCGCCACCCGCACGAGCGGCGAGGGCACCGGCGCATCGTTTTCGGGGTCGAATCCGTAGCCCCCGACCCACGCCGTGCCGTCGGAATCCACGTGCATGTCGTTCGCGGAATGCGTCATGACTGCCGCGAGGTCGGCGTAGACGCTCACCGGCCCGGCGGCGTCACCGCTCGCGTCGAGCGGCAGCCGAAGCACCCGTCGTTTCTCGCAGTCGACGACGAGAAGTGAGCCGTCGGGCAGCCAACCGAGGCCTCCCGGCACGGTCGGGCCGCCGTCGGCGGCGTCGAGCACGACCGTGGCCGCCGAGCCCGGCACCCAGCGCATGACGCGCGAGCGAAACATGTCACTGAACCACAGCGCGCCGTCGCGCCACCGCAGTGCTTCAGGAAACCCCAGGTCAGCGAGCATGAGCGAGGCCCCTAGAACGTCATGGTGAGACCGCCATCGACGGTCACCACCTGCCCGGTTGTGTAGGTGTTGTCGCGCGAGGTCAAGAACTCGACGACGGGCGCGATCTCCGCCGGCAACGCCGCGCGGCCGAGCGGCAGCTTCCCGCTCGCCACATACTGCTGACGGAATGCATCGGTGTCGGTCTCGTCGCTGCCGTCGGGCCGAAGGCTCATGCGCGTGCGCACGAAGCCCGGGGCAACGGCGTTGGCGAGCACTCCGTGGGCCGCGAGGTCGAGAGCGGCCGAGCGGGTTGCTGCTTCGAGCCCCGCTTTCGAGACGTCGTAGGCGAGGCAACCGGGCTGGGCTTGCCGCGCGTGCACGCTCGTGATCGTGACGATGCGGCCGAAGCCCTGCTCGACCATGCCGGGCGTGATCAGGCGCATGAGGTCGAGCGGGGCATCCAGGTTCACGGCCCACACGGCACGCCAATCGTCGAAGTCGCTGTCGTGAATCGATCCCTGCCGAAAGACGCCGGCGACGGTGACGAGCACGTCGACCCCGCCCAAACGCTCGGCTGCGATCGCGGCGCCGCGCGCACGGGCCGCGGGGTCGGCGAGGTCGGTGAGCACAACATCCGTGCCCTCTTCGCGGTCGAGGCCGATCACCTGGTCGCCGCGGGCCCGCAGCCGGTCGGCGATGGCGGCGCCAATGCCGTTGGCCGCGCCGGTCACGATCGTGCGCAGGGGCGGGGTCTCGTGCGTCATGCTCTGTCTCCGTTGTTCGCGGTGGGTGATGCGGGTGCGGCGGCGGTGGATGCCCACCGCACGGTCAACGCCACACTCCAGTCGAGCGTGCCCCCCGGCGGCAGTCGCACGAGGTCGCTATCGAGCGCGGTGCCGGCGCCGTGCGGGGTGGAGGTCGGTTCGATGCCGAGGGCGTGAACCTGCCCGTTCCAAGGGTGCTCGGTCGAGACCCCGAGCTCTTGCCAGAGCAGCGCGTGGGGCAGGGCGGAGCCCTGCCACTCGACGAGCACGTCGACGTGCGAGCCGCGCGCGCCCACGCGCTGGGGCTGCACGCCCGCGAGCCCCGTGACGCGCGCCGGCGTTGCCCGGTCGACGACCGGCCACCGCTCGGCGGGGTCGCCCGGCCACGCAACCGGCGAACCCTCGGGTAGCCCGGCGTAGTCGAGCGGCCGCAACCACGTGCCCGCGGGCACGTCGAGAAACAGCGGCCCGGCGAGCACGTCGCCGCCCAGAATCAAGTGTTCGGCGATGACGAGCACCCGGGTCTCGGCACTCGCGTTGTGCACGCGCGTGCCCACCGCGACGCCCTCGTCGGTCAGCCGCCAGATACGTTCAGCGCTCAGGCCGTCGCGGTCGGCCCAGCCGAGAGCGATGGTGTCGGCGGTTTGCGACACCGCGAGCCAGGGGGCTTGCGAGGCCGCGCCGTGAAATCCCTCACGCACGGCGGCCAGGGGGTTGGGTTGCCCCGCGGTCGGAAAACACAGTTGCCAGCCGCCGCGCCAGCGCTCAACCCAGAGCGCTTCAGAATCCGCGGGCGCCGAGCCGGGCACCACGGCACCCGCCCAGGGCGTGGTGCTGAGCACGGGCCGCCCGTGCACGAGCAGCTCGGTGAGCACGCCGCCCTCATCGGGCAGAACCACCGCGCTGATGCCGCCGCGCTCGAGGCGCACGGCCGGTTGCGCGGTCACCCCGAAACCTGCGAGAGGTTATGGCGCAGCGACACCATCGCGCTGCTCGCTGAGGGCCTTGATGAGCGCGTTTTTGCCGTCGAGCACGACGTGCAACATGGCTTCGGCCGCCTTCTCGCCGTTGCTGCCGTTGATGGCTCGAAAGACGGCAGCGTGGGTTTCGGCGTCTTCAGAGAAGACTTCGTCGTCGGCCGCGGTCGCCTGCTGAACCGTAAACGAGGCGTACATGAAGTCAGCGACGACGCTGCCGAACTGGCGCAGCAGCACGTTGTGCGAGGCCGCGTAGACGGCCAGGTGAAACTCAACGTCGGCGTGGGCATAGCCTTCGCGATTGTTTGAGTTGGCGACCATGTCGGCGAGAGCGTCGTCCATGCGCCGCAGGTCGTCCATCGAGGCGCGGCCAGCGGCCAGGCGAGCGGCGGCGGGTTCCATGATCTGGCGCACCTCGACGAGGTTGCGCATGATCTCGTCGCCGCGGCCCACGTCGCTGTGCCAGCGCAAGATGTCGCTGTCGAAGACATTCCAGTTCTCGGGCTGGCGCACGCGCGTGCCGATTTTCTGACGGATGTCGACGAGGCCCTTCGCGGCGAGCACGCGCATGCCTTCCCGCACCGAGGTGCGTGACACGCCAAATTGCTCGGTGAGCTCAGCCTCTTTCGGCAGCAGATCGCCGGGGGAGTAATCGCCGCCGATGATCTGGCGGCCGACGCCGTCGATGATGCGGCCTTGCAGCCCGCGCATCGAGTAGCCCGCGCCACGCTCGAGGTCACCGCCCAGCTCTGCCATGCGTTGACCTCCTCGCGCCTAAACGGTTTCACTCACCCTATGGGGCACCTCGGGGCTCGTGTAAACACGCTCGTGGTCGATCGAGATTTCGACGTGCCGCAAGTAGGGCTCGAGGCCCACGAGGTCAACGTCGATACCGAGGCCCGGAGCATCCGGTGCGCGCACCTCACCGTTGGCGTCGGGGCGAATGTGATTGCTCGAAATCGCGAGTGCGACCTCTTTGGGTTCGACCGGGTACTCGCAAATGCGGTGGTCGGCCAGGCCCGCGAAGGGCTGCATCGAGGCCGAGAGCGCGAGGTGCGAGGTGAAGGTGTGGTTGACGTAGGTGGTGCCGTGGTGCACGGCGTGATCGGCGACGGCTTTCGATGCGCCGATGCCGCCGATGCGCGCGGCGTCGACCTGAATGAAGCGCACGCCGCCGTAGTCAATGAGGTTGGTGGCCATGTGTACGGTGTGGGCACCTTCGCCGCCCGCAATGCCCACGGTGCGGGCGCGCGACGCGAGGGCCGCGTGAGCCACGTAGGCGTGGGGTACGAAGGGCTCTTCGAGCCACGTCGCGTGGGCGTTTTCGAGAGCCTCGAGTCGCGCGATGGCCGCGTCGACATCGTCGCCCCAGATCTGCCCGGCGTCGATGAGCAGCTGAGCGTCGTCGCCCAAGCCCTCGCGCGCCGCGGCCACGTGGTCGGCGTCGGCCGCCGCCGTTCCGGTGCCATAGCTGCCCCAGCCAAACTTCACGGCGCGAAAGCCATTGCTGCGGGCGAGCCGAGCGCGATCGAGCGTTTCTTGCGGGGTGTCGCCCATGAGCATCGATGCGTACGGAAGCTTCGCGTGGCTGTGCGTGTAGCCGAGCAACCGCCACACAGGCTCTTCGCGCACCTTGCCGAGCAGATCCCACAGCGCAATCTCGATGCCCGACCACGTGTGACCGGCCTGCAAGAGGTCCATGCTGTTGCGCGCCACGAGGCGCGCCATGCGGTGAATGTCGTCGGGGCTGTCGAGCGTTTCGCCCATGACGGATGCCGCCACCGGCTGGCACACCCCATGCGACCGGGGGGTCACGAACGCGGCAATAGACGTGAGCGGCGATGCCTCGCACTCGCCCCAGCCCTCGTAGCCGCCCGCGGTCACCCGAACGAGCAGGGCGTCTTGGCTGCCGTCCGCCTCGAGAGTGATCTCGGGCATTGCAACGTAGAAGAAGTCGACGGATTCGATGATCATGTGTCGTGTGCCGCCTTCGCGATGGTCAGAGATGCGTGCTCCCCACGCGGGGGATCGGGCGTTAAGCCCGTGACCGCCACCGCGCGATGCACCGTTAGATCATACCTTACACCCCGACGCAAGCGCGTGAACGGTAACGATTGCATATACGGTCTTGCGCACTTTGCCTCTAGGTATGATCTAATAGCCTCACGACATGGCTCACGCCATCGAGTGCACAGAAACGGGACGATGATGTCGCAGACGCTTGAGAGCACCCTGGCTACGGCCGGTCGTTTCTCGCGTGTGCGCGCTTCCCACTCGCACTCATCTCGACCTTCGGCGGGTCTTTTCGCCCGCCCGAAGCTCGCCGCATCACCGACGGCCCGGAGACGTGCCGTCATTGAGCGCGCGATTCCCGAAGCGGCCGGGTCTTCCCGGTCGTGTGCCCCGATAGGAAGGACACAGCAATGAAGACACGGAAGGTAGCGGCAATCGTCGCGACCGTCGCCCTCGTCGCCGGTCTCGCAGCGTGCGCGCCCACCGAGCCGGCGGAAGAAGCGGGCGGCGAGCTGCTCGTGTGGGACACCGGAATCCTCGGGCGCACGCTCGAGAACGGTGACCCCGACCTCGAGAACTCGTTCATCGACCAGATGGCGGCCGCGTTCATGGAGGCCAACCCCGGCACCACGATCGAGGTCGTTCAGCAGGGTGGTGACATCACCGCGAACAGCGCCCAGTTCCAGGCTGCCGCGATCGCCGGTGACGGCCCCGACATCCGCATTCAGTACGCGGGTGGCCCAACCATTTCGTTCGCCGACTTCTTCACTGACCTCGACCCGCTGCTGGGCCCTGAGGTTCTCGACAACCTCGCGGGTGTCAACGTGAACCGCGAGGGCTTCTCGGCCGACGGCCGCCTGCTCGGTATGCCCTACGGCGCCGGCAACCTCTTCACGGTGTTCCAGAACCACGCCGTGCTCGAAGAGGCGGGCCTCGACCCCAACGACCCGCCTGCAACGTGGGAAGAAATGCTCGCCAACGGCCAGCAGGTCGTTGACAACACCGACAAGAACGGCTTCTGGGTTGCCAACCTCGAGGGCTACGTCGGTGCGTGGGCGATCGCCGCGCTCGTCGGTGGTCAGCTCGGTGAGTCGGTCTTCACCCAGATGTACGCGGGTGAGATTCCGGTGGATGACCCCGCCATGGTCGCTGCCTACGAGGCCTTCGCGGCCTGGGGCGCTAGCGGCCTGACGAACCCCGACGCCGGCCAGGTGTCGAACGGTGAGTCGACGGCTGGATTCGTCAACGGCTCGAGCGCCTACTACCTCGTCGGTAGCTGGGAGAACAACAACATGCTCGACGCCTTCGGCGAAGACGGCGTGAGCTCGTTCTTCATCCCGACGCTCGAAGGCTCGGACTTCCCGGCCATGGGCGCTGGTGGCCCTGAGATCGCCATCTCGATCTCGGAGACCTCAGAGAACAAAGAGCTCGCCGCTGAGTTCTTGAAGTTCTTGGCCCAGGCCGAGAACCAAGACGTCTTCGTTGAGCTCTACCAGACGCAGGGTTCGAACCACGTCGACGGTGACCCGTCGAAGATTCAGAACCCGCTGCTGCGTCAGCAGTTCGAGCAGCTCGCACAGGCGACCGATGGCGTTACCTTCGCCTTCGACTCGGTCATGCCGCAGGCAACGATCGACCTCTTCTACCGCGTGAACGCCGGAGTCTTCCTCGGCAGCATCACGCCTGAAGACGCCGTCGCGCAGCTAAAGGCATCGTACGAAACTGAGATCGCGAACCAGTGACCTCAGCCTCTCTGACCTCGCGCGTGGGCGCCGCTTCGGCGGCGCCCACGGGCGGGGCCCTCCCTCCCCGCAAGCCCGGAGGAATCCGCCGGCGAGACCGCATTGTCGGTCTGCTCGCGGTGCTTCCGGCCTTTCTCGTCGTGGTCGGCTTTATGGCCTTCCCCGTCGCCTTCGCCTTCTTCATTTCGTTCACGAAGACCAACGGTCTGAAGTATGAGTGGCGCTGGTTTGACAACTACATTTCGCTGCTGACCGACCCGATCGTTCACCAGGTTTTTCTCAACAACCTGAAGTTCCTCATCTCGGTGCCGCTCGTCATCTTTGTGGCTCTCATCGTCTCGGTTTTGCTGTTTGAGCGAGTGCGGGGCTGGAAGTACTTCCGCGTCATCTTCTTCTTGCCCAACGTGCTCTCGGTAGCTGTCATCGGCATCATGTTCCGCAACGCCTTCGGCTACTACGGCGGCGTCAACCAGGCGCTCGCTCTGATCGGCGTCGAGCCCATCCAGTTCTTCACCAACGGCACCACGGCCATCGCGATCATCATCTTGGCGCTCGTCTGGGCAGGCTTCGGTTACCAATCCCTGCTCTTGCTCGCGGGTCTCACGGCCATCAACCCGGCCGTCTTCGAAGCGGCCGCGATTGACGGCGCGGGCTGGTGGAAGCGGCTCTGGTACATCACGCTGCCGAACATCCGTCGCGTGCTGGGCTTCGTCTTCATCATCAACGTGCTCTACACGTTCTCGTCGCTCTTCGGCTTCATCTACGTCATGACGGCCGGTGGCCCTGGCTTTGAGACGACGACGATCGACTACTTGGTCTACCTGCGGGCGTTCTCGAGCACGAACCTCGGTTCGGGTGCGGCCCTCGCGGTCATCCTGTTCATCTTCATCGGCATTCTCACCCTGATTCAGAACCGGGTGTTCAAGCTGGGAGCGGACGACTGATCATGGCTGACACCGAAGAAGAAGTCGTCATCAGCAAGCGCATCTCGTCGGGTCGCGCACAGTGGCCCATCTTTATTGCGCTCGTCGTGGTGGCGGCCACCATCATCTATCCGCTGTACTTCGTCATCTTGACGTCGTTCCGGCCCAACAGTGACTACCTGCAAGACCCCTTCGGCTTGCCCGGAATCTGGACCTTCGAGAACTATCTGAACCTCATCAACACCTATGGCATTGGCCAGGCGTTCTTGAACAGCCTGTTCGTGGGCACGGTCTCGGTGAGCATCATCCTCGTGCTGGCGTCATTCGCGGGGTACGCATTGGCCAAGCTGCCGGTGCCGGGGCAGAAGTACATCACGGGCACGTTCGTGTCGGTCATGTTGATTCCCGGGCCCGTGTTGATCATCCCGATCTATCTCATGCTTGCGCGCCTCGATCTGACCGGCACCTACGCGGGCTTGATCCTCGTCTATGTGGCCACGGGCCTGCCGTTTGCGACGTTCTTCTTGACGCTCTCGTTCCGCGGCATTCCTGATGAGGTCATCGAGGCGGCGCGCATCGACGGCGCGGGGTTCATTCGCATCATGTGGTCGATCGTGCGCCCCATGGGCTCGAGCGGCCTCGCGACCCTCGCGGTGCTGCAGTTCTTGGGCGCGTGGAACGAGCTGATCTTCGCGGTCATCTTGATTCCCGAAGAGTCGATGCGCTTGCTCACCCCGCAGCTCGCGAGCATCGGCGAACGCTTCTTGACCGATCAGCCGCTCGTCTCGGCGGGTCTCTTCATCACGGCTTCGGTGCCGCTGATCTTGCTGGCCTTCGCGTCGAAGTACATCATGCAGGGCCTGCAGGTCGGCGTCAGCCGCTAGGCCGCCCGTCTCTCGCGGGGCCGGGCTGCCCGAGCGCCCGGCCTCGCGAGTTTGCGTCATGTCCTCCTTAATGCGGACTTTCGCCCGTTGATTGGGCGGCCATAGAGTCGCGCTTGAAGGACAGTCACATTCACGGCAGTCCCCTTCCTTGAGCGCGGGAGTGTCGGATGAGTGCAATGAGTCTTGTGAGTCGTGGGCTGGGTGTCGTCACGGCACTCGCCTTGGTCATCGGCATGGCCGTGATGCCGGGCTCTGATGCCGTAGCAGCTCCCGCTGAGGTCGAAGCGCCACAATTCGACCCCAATGTCTCCTTGCCGGCCGTCGAGTCATCGCCCGCTGAGGCGGTGGCACCGACCGTGCCAGAGGGTGACTTCGGTCTCGATCGGTTGCCCGCTCTCATCGATCTGCCCGCGCGCTCCTTCACTCGCCCGATGAAGATTGATCTCGACAAGATCAACCTCGACGATCGCGAAGTGGTCGATCGTGATCGCTTCTCGACCACCTATGAAGGGCCCCGCGGCACGTCCATAGCCGTGTTGGGTGAGACGCCCCAGAACGTTGAAGTTGACGGTGAGTGGGTTGCAACAGACGATTCACTCAACCGCAACACCTCGGGCTGGCAGGCAGACCTGCACCCACTGGCCCCAGAGGTTTCGTCGCGAGCAGGTGGCGAGATTGTCTCGATGACCGATGGCGAGTACGAGGTTTCGTGGCGCCTTCTGGGGGCTGCGAACTCGAAGGCCTCGATGGGCGTTTCGGCCGACGGTGAGCAAGCGCCCGTGTTGTTCCGGGATGTTCTTGACGGTGTCGATGTGACCTACGAGATCGAACCGTCAGCGGTGAAAGAAGTCATGATTCTCGACGAGCCGCCGAGTGAGGCCCCCGCCTACGAGTGGTTGCTCTCGGCTCCTGGGCTCACGGTACAGCCGGACGACGTGGGCGGGTTCGTGATGCTTGACGCTGACGGGGTTGTGCGGTTCAGCATCCCGACCCCGGTGATGTGGGATTCGAGCGGAGTTGAGGGAGTCCGTGAACCCGAGATGGCGGTGGTCGCCGCAACGGTCGAGCCGTACGGCGACGACTGGCTGTTCACCTTGTCGCCCGATCAAGCGTGGTTGACGGATGCGGATCGTGTCTACCCCGTCAACGTTGACCCGTCGACAAGTTGGGGGTCGAGCAACCGTCGTTCATACAAGTCTGACGGCGTCGTGCAATCGGGGGCGACATGGTTCGGCAACCCATGGCAGGCAAACCGCGCGTTGTACTGGCGCGGGTGGGCACAGTACCCGTTGGGCAACATTGCTCCGGGGTACGTCTACGACTCGGCGATCAGCTTGAGCTACACCACCGGAGCAACCCCGTGCCAGGTGGGGTACATCGGTTCGGGCTCTGCTAATCCCACGAGCATCTTGAGCTACGGCACCGATGTGTCGTGGTTCTCGCTGTGCAACGGTGGAGCAAGTGCCAGCAGCAACACGATGGACGGCCTTGACTCGACTATTGCTTCATGGGTTCGAATTGGCGCCTATAGCAACTGGGTCGGCTTTCGCAGCAGTGCCGAAGCGAACACCGGATACAGCTACAAGGGAGCGAACACCACTCTAGTCGTGCTGTACGCGAACTACCCGTCGGTGACAGGAGTTGCAGCTCCGACCCCGACGAATGGCGCTATCGCACCGCGTGCTCCGCAGATGAACGCTACGGGCAGCACCAACAGCGGCACTGAGCTGCAGTACCGCTACCAGTTTCAGAAGACGGGCGGCAGCGGTGGCGGGAACCCAGCAGGCGCCTTCGCCTCGATTGACTATGAAACCGAATGGGTCAACTCTGGGGTGTTTCAGGTCCCATCGAACAAGCTGGAGTCTGACACGCAGTACCGCTACCGGGTGATTGTGAAAGACGGAAACGACGGTGTCCTGGGCAACAACACGCAGCGCACTCAGGCCAATGCAACTTGGTTCTTCACGACCCAAAGCACGCCGGTGGTGCCGCAGGCATCGGCTCTGCCCGCCGATGAGTCCGTCGTCACCACGACGACTCCTGAATTCAGGGTCGACTATGTTCCGGATGCTGGCAACCCTGCTGCGGTCAAGTATCGGTTCGTGGTGGCCACGGGTGCAGATGGCCGTTCGGGCACGGTGGTTAACTCCGGTTGGATTGACGCACCGAGCACCGTGCCTGGTTCCGCGGTAACGTGGACGCCCCCTGTCGGTTCGCTTCAAGATGGTGGCTCCTACACCTGGCGTGTCTGGCTTGACGATGGCACTGACCAGGCCGAGCAGGCGTGGGCCGGACGGTTCACCGTCAATACCCGTCTGGGCACGAGCGGCCCTTCGCCGTTCGACTCGGCGGGCCCGGCCACGGTCAACCTGGCTAACGGCAACCTCGCGTTGTCATTCTCGTCGCCCACCGTTGCGACTCTGGGCGGGCCGATGGGCCTGTCGTTCAGCTACAACTCGCAGGCTGACCCCAACGCCAACCGCGGCCTCATTGGGTCGTACTTCAACGCCTTGAATCAGGGTCAAACGTCGACGACGAACTTCGACTTCACAGGTCGTGAACCGGTTTTGGTGCGTACAGATTCGGTGATCGATTTCACGGCTGCTGCGGAGATAGCTCCCGGGGTTCCCGCCGATTTCTGGATGGCGCAGTGGGACGGTTTTGTGACGGTGCCCGCCACAGGCCCATATACCTTCAGTGTTGCCCGTGATGATGGTGCCCGCGTGGTGATCGGCCCCGTTGGTACTTTGCCGCGAACCACGGTGATCAACGGCTGGTCGGCTGCACAAGCGGCCATCCAATCTGGCACCCCGGTTACGCTCGAGCAAGGCATCTCTGCGCCCATTCGAGTGGAGTACTACGACTCCACCGGCAACGCGCAGCTGCAATTGCGGGTGACGGGCCCCGGCATCGCCGCAGGTGGTATTCCAGTGCCCGCCGACTGGTTCACCAAGAAGGTGCAGTACTTGCCAGGTGGCTGGGCGAATTCGGGCCCCATCGCGGGTGCGGGGGGCTTCTACACGCTCGCAACGAAGACCACCTCGGCGGTGACGCTGACCGATGTCACCGGCAGTGTGCACACCTATGTCAAGAAGTCTGACGGCGGCTACACCGCGCCGGCGGGTCAGTACGGGGTGCTGGCGCTCGACGCTGCAGGCCTCGTCACGTTGACGGAGGGGGGCGCTGTGCACCAGTTCGATGCCGCGGGCAAGCTCAGCTCGACCACGACCGTCGCCGACGTGAAGAAGCCGGCAACCCCGACGGTGTCGTATCGCGCCAACGGTCTTCCCGACAGAATCACCGACCCGGTGGCCGGTGGCACCGTTCGTACAGTGCAGTTTGTCTACGGCAACGACACCACGAACGCGTGCACGGTGCCCAGCGGTTCTGGCTTTATGGCACCAAAGCCGGGCTTCTTGTGTCGAATCATCTACCTGGGGCAGACCGGTGTTGATGACATGACGCAGCTGTTCTATAACCAGCTTGGGCAGCTGGCCGAAATTCGCGACCCCGACGGTGAGCGGGTTCGCTTCGGCTACACCGATGGTCGGCTGACGAGCATCCTTGACCCACTCGTCAATGACTGGATTGCGGCGGACCCGGCGAACCGCACCGGGGTAGAGAACCTGGTCCAGACCACAATCGCCTACACGCCAGACGGGAAAGTTGCTTCGGTGACTTTGCCGGCGCCCGACGGTCAGACGGCAGCTTTGCGCCCGCAGACGAGCTACACCTACGAGACGGGCTCAACGTCTGTGGATGTGGCAGGGCTTGACCTCAGCGGCGCCCCGGCCGGAGCCCACGCTCGCGTGGTCACCTATGACGAAGGGTGGCGCGCAGAGACGGCGACGTCAGCGTCGGGCATCACCTCGTCGCAGACGTGGAGTGATGAAGATCAGCTACTGTCGCGCACCGACGCGTCGGGACGCATGTCGACCACGATCTACGACCTGTTCACCGACCTGCCACTTGATTCGTATGGGCCGGCGCCGGTCAGTTGCTTTGGCTTGAATCGCACGCCGACCTCGGGGTGCCCGGAAGTTCCACACTCCACCACCGGCTACGACCAGGGTTTGCAAGGCTTGCAGGTGAGCTACTTTGCCAACAACTCATTCTCTGGCAGGCCCGTTGACTTCAGTCTTGGCCTCGTGGGGGGCACGGGCAGCACGGGCTCCCGTGACTGGGCTGTCGGTTCACCCATTGCGGGCGTTCCGGTGGACAACTTCTCGCTGCGCATGCACGGAGTCGTCAAGTTCCCGACAGCGGGCAACTGGCAGTTCCGCACGACGATGGACGACGGTGGCCGACTTTATCTCAATGACGATCTGATCATTAATGACCTTCCCGTTGACTCGACCGTGTCGACAATAACCAGCCCAATCCTGACTGGCATCACGGCCGATGAGCAACGTCGCATTCGATTGGACTTCTACGAACGCGCTGGTGCGGCGGTGCTCACCTTGCAGTGGCAGCGCGACGGGGGCGGGTGGGTGAATGTGCCTGACTCGGCCTTACGGCCCGACTTTGGCCTGGCAACCTTGAGCCTCACCCGTGACAGTGTGCTGGCCGGCAGCAGCGTGCCTTCCTCGGCCGTAACCAACCTATCGACGACCACCTCCTACGGCACGAGGCCGTGGCTCGGAGCCCCGACATCGACCACGGTGGATCCCGGCGGCCTGGGGCTGACGACGTCAACGTCTTACGAAGCTCCAACGTCGGCTGCGAACTCGTGGCTGCGACGCTTGACGCGTGATTTGCCCTCGGGCACGGCATCCCGCACCACATCGGTGTACTACAACGACACCGAGCAAGCGGGGGCGAACGACTGTGGTTTGGCCGCAACGACGCCGCAGTTCGGCATGCTGAAGCAGATCACCGGGCCGACCCCTGCCGCAGGCGGCGTGGTGTCGACGCGGTTCATCTACGACCGCTGGGGTCGAACAGTGGGCACAAAGACGGGTTCGGATCCGTGGTCGTGCGTCACGTTCGATGCACGGGGGCGCACGGCGACGAGCGTCGTCGGAGTGGGCTCGCCGAGCATCCGCACGATCACGAACAACTATGCCGTCGGCGGTGACCCGTTGGTGAGCTCAGTGACGGATACTGCCGGCACGATTACCGTGAGGGTTGACCTCCTCGGTCGCACCGTGGCCTACACCGACGCTTGGGGTGTGGTCACGACGCCGACGTTCCAGGCGCAGACGGGCCGTGTTCTTGCGGTGACGATCACTCCCACTTCCGGCGCGGCGATCGTCTACAACTACACGCATGATGTCGACGGCAAAGTGCTGACCGTCTCGACCCCTGCCCACTCGGGTCCGCTCGCAACGGCCGCCTACAACCCCACCACGGGTGAGTTGACGGGTGTGACCTATGGAAACGGTTCGTCGTTGACGGGCTTGCAACGCTCCCCGTCGGGGGCGCCACTGTCGATGGAGTGGGCGTTCCCGCAGGCCGGCGGTGTGCCGCAGGCGTCGGTGGTGGAGCAGGTCGAGCGCACCCGCGCGGGTCGCATCGTGGCGAACACG
>PNMM01000003.1 GCA_013823625.1 Microbacterium sp.
CCGGAAGCTTTATGAACACCAGGGCTCGGTGGCGGTCATTGAGATGGGTGCGCGCGTCTATGTTCCGTCACTGGGCAGGTTCTTGTCGGTCGACCCGGTCGAGGGTGGCGTGGATAACGCGTATGTGTATCCGACGGATCCGGTGAACATGCTTGATCTGACCGGGATGGCCGCCTGCGGCGGCAACAGCGACGTCGGGTGCAACATCGGGATGAACCTTGCTGGAATCTTCGTGGGTATTGGTGACGCGGCCACTTACTGTCCACTCTGCTTGCTTGCGGGGGAGGCAAGCCTCACGGGGGTGATTCGGAACGCGATTGGCGGGCCAGGCGCCACTGCGGCAGCTGCGGAGATCCAGTCAAATGGGTTCTACACGTTCGGCTCCGCGTGGGCGAGCGTCGCCGGCGGCGTTGGGATAGCGCGGGCCGCTGCCGCCGCTGCCGCGGCTTCAACTAGGACGACTTTGGCAAGCTTGACGGGAGGGAATGCGGTCGGCTTTACCCGACATGGGCTCAACAATGCGTTCACAAAGAATGGCTTTGGAGTAGCGCCAGGATCATACCTAGCTGCACTCCGAACCCCGGGCGTGCCGAGGCTAAATCCACGAACCGGTATCCCGGAAGTGGTTCACCGGGGCCCAACTTCGACGGTGATCGTCAACTCGCAGCGTCTCATCATTACGATGTACCCAACAATCCGTTCAGGGAGGCGTTTGCAATGAAGCCACAGCTTGGCAGAGGCAATCTCCGAGCCTTGACTGAAGCCTTCTGGCGATTCGATCCTGCCGGTGTGGCCGAGGACCGAGTTCACACGCCATCCGAATACAGCGACCTAATCAAGATCGTTGCGGCAATGTTCGCTGAGGGAAAAACGGACATGGAAATCGTGCTCTGGCTTGAGCGGCACCTGAGTTCCGATTGGGGCCTGCCGCTGCTGCGTGGGGAAACAGAAACCGCCGTTCAAGACTTTCGCGCCAGCTGGCGCTCATAGATGAGCCGAATGGGGCAGCTTCGTTTCTGGATCCTCTCGCCCTGAGTTGAAGGGCTGAGTGCGAGCCGGGGCGCAGCAAGCTGAGGCGGTACCCGCAGCACTGTGCCGAGCATCCCTTACGCGTCGAACCAGCCGCGCGGGTGGAAGGTCGCGTCGATCGCGGGGCCGCGGCGCGTGGGGGCCGCCCACTGCACGCCGTTGGCGAGCACGCGGTGGATGCTCGGGTGGTGGTAGACGGGGTAGTCCTGGTCGCCCGGAGAGAAGTAGAAGACCCGCCCGTGCCCGCGAGTCCATGTGGCTCCCGAGCGAAAGACTTCGCCGCCCGAGAATGACGAGATGAAGATGAGCTCTTCGGGGGTGGGAATGTCGAAGAACTCGCCGTACATCTCTTGCGCTTCGATGACGAGCGGGTCGGGCACGCCGGCCGCGATGGGGTGGGTGGGGTCGACCGTCCAGACCACTTCGCGGTCGCCGTCGTTGCGCCAGCGCAGTGAGCACGTGGTGCCCATGAGCTTCTTGAAGATCTTCGAGTAGTGGCCCGAGTGCAGCACGATGATGCCCATGCCGCCGAGCACCGCCTCGTAGATGCGATTGACGACGGCGTCGTCGACCTCGGGGTGAGCCTCGTGGCCCCACCACAGCAACACGTCGGTCGAATCCACGACCGACTGCGGCAGGCCGTGCTCGGGCTCGTCGAGCGTGGCGGTGTGCACCTCGACCGCGTCGCCGAGCAGCGAGGTGAGGCCGGCGGCGATCGCGCCGTGCATCCCCGTCGGGTAGAGCTTCGCGGTGAGCGACTCGGGGTCGCTCTCGTGCCGGTTCTCGTTCCACACGGTCACGCGCAGCGGTGCAGCAGTCATCAGGGCTCCAGTCGAATCTCGCGGCCTTCGGCGGCCGAGCGGTAGCAGGCGTCGAGCACCGCGGTGCGATGCAGGGCGAAGTCGCCGCGGTGAGCATCCCAGTCGCCGCTGGCAATCGCGTCGACAAATTCGCGAATGACCAAGGGATGCTCGCCCCCGACCACGTGCACCTCGGGCGTAATCGTCACGGGTGCGCCGGCCTCGTCGCGATAGATGCGCAGCGTGTCATCGCTCGAATACTGGGGAATGAAGAGGCGCAGCCCACCCTCGATGCCGAGCAGTTCGATCGAGATGTCGTCGGTGTCGACCCCGTGGCCGGCCCAGCTGATTTCGAAGGCCACACTCGAGCCGTCGTCGAGGCGGAAGAGGGCGCTTGCGAGGTCGTCGACTTCGAAGGCGCCCTTCGCGCTCGTCATTTGGTCGGCGCGATCCCACGAGCCGTAGCCCGCGCGGCCGAGCGCGCCATGGGTGACGGCGCTCACCGAGACCACGCGCGGTTCGCCGAGCAAGAACAGCAGCGAGTCGAGCACGTGCGGGCCGAGGTCGATGAGCGCGCCGCCGCCCGCCATTGCTTTGTTCGTGAACCACGAGCCCAAGCCGGGAATGCCTGCGCGCCGACGCCACGAGGCGCGCGAGTGATAGACCCGCCCGATGCCGACACTTGTCAGGTAGGTGCGGGCATACTGCACGTCGGCACGACGCCGGTGGTTGAACGCCACCTCGAGCACGCGGTCGTTGTCGCGCGCGGCTTGCACCATCTCTTTCGCCTGGGCGGTGTCGATGGCGATGGGCTTCTCACAAAACACGTGCTTGCCGGCCGCGAGCGCCGCCATCGTGATGGGGTGGTGCAGCGCGTTGGGGGTGGCGATGCTCACGGCGTCAACGTCGGGCAGCGTCACGAGGTCAGCCCAGTCGGCGAGCAAGTGGCGCACGCCGTACTGCGCTCCCAGCTCGGCGAGCCGCGCCTCTTCTTTACCGGCAAGGGCAACCACCTCAACATCGGGCATGGCGGCGTAGGCCTCAAGGTGCACGGCACCCATGCCGAGGCCGATGACGCCGACGCGCAGTGGGGCGGGAGAGGAGGGGATGGTTGCCACGGGCGGTGCTCTTTCGATGGGAGGGTTCAGGCACATGCCACGCGCATGCGCCCTTTAGGTATGATCTAAAGACTACAGGTGAGGACCTCGATATGACCGACGCAATGGTGCGCGCCCGCTCAGACGATGGGGGGCGCCTTGCGGTCACGCTCGACGACACCATTCTGAGTGATGCGGCGGCCCTTCTCGTGGAGGTTGACCGTCGGCCCGTCGATCACTGGGTCGACCCGCGCATCGGCGGTGAGGGCGACCTCGTCACGATCGAGGGCACGCTGGCCGACACCGGCGAGGGCACGAGCCTGCACGCCGCGTGGAGCGCGCGCCGGGTCGCCGGCCAACCCGTGTGGGAGTTCGCGCTGACGCTGCGCAACGAGGGCGAGCATCCGCTCACGATTACGCGCATGGATCCGCTCTCGCTCGTCACGGGCCCCGCCTGGCGCACGAACGGCTTCACGAGCGCGTGGGGCGACGAGTTTCGGCCGCTGCAGGGGCACGCGGGCCATCACCTCGTGCTCGAGAGCCGCTCGGGGCGCAGTTCGCACGGCATGATTCCGTGGCTCGGTCTTGAGCGCGGGCCCGTGCGCGGCGGCTCCGGTGGCGGCCCCGGCGAAGGCGAACCAGCCGCTGCGCTCACCGTGGCCCCCGCCTACAGCGGCAACTGGCACATTCACGCGATGGCGGGCGGGCACATCACCGCGGGCATTTCGCCGTGGCAGTTTTGGGTTGACCTCGCGCCGGGCGAATCGGTGACAGCTCCGAGCGTGGTGTTGACCGTGGCCCCGTCACTGGATGCGGCCGCCGTCGCCCTGCAACGCGCCGTCGCCGCCGATTGGCTGCCCCGCACCGAGTTCACCGATTCTCTGCCCGTCGAGTGGAACCACTGGTGGCCGTACGAAGACCAGGAAGTCGACGAGCAGGTCATCGCGGCCAACGCGCGCGTCGCGGCCGAGGTGGGGATCGAGGTGGCCACGGTCGACGCCGGCTGGTTCGGCGCCGCCGACCCCACGAGCTACTGGCAAGAGCAACGCGGCGACTGGTCGAGCGTCAACACGGCGCGGTTTCCGTCGGGGCTGGAGGCGCTCGGGCAGAGCATCCGCGATGCGGGAGTGCTGCCGGGCATGTGGATCGAGGCCGAAGCCGTCGGTGCGAACTCGCTGCTGCGCGCCGCGCACCCCGAGGCGATGGCGCACTCGGTCGAGGGCCGCCGGGCCGACCCCTCGTATCGCGTGCAGACCGAATCGCTCGACCCCGCCGACCCCACCTTCTTGGGCTATGTGTGCCTCGGCTCGCCGGCGGGCCGCGAACACGTGCTCGAGTCGATGAGCACCCTCATCACCACGACGGGCGCGCGCTGGATCAAGCTCGACTTCAACATCGACCCCGACGCGGGCTGCACGCGCACCGACCACGGGCACGGCGCGGGCGATGGCCTGTTGCGGCACTACGAGGGCCTCTACGCCGTGCTCGACGAGCTGCGCGCGCGGCACCCCGACCTCATGCTCGAGTCGTGCTCGTCGGGCGGTTTGCGCATCGACCTCGGGCTGGCCCGCCACGTGCACGCCTTCTTCTTGAGCGACCCCGACTACACCGAGCACCACTTGCAAGTGCTGTGGGGGGTGCGCAACCTGCTGCCACCCGTGGGCATCTTGCACTGGTCGTGGTCGCAATGGCGCGGCGACTACCCGCCCGCGTGGCGCGACTGGTCGACCGTGACCGTCGATGAGTTCGACACGATGCTGCGCGCGGCGATGCTCCACCGCTTCGGCGTGAGCCTGCGGTTGCCCGAGTTGCGCGCTGAACTGATCGACCGGCTGCGCGTGCACGTCGACCTGTTTCAGCGCGAGGTCGAGCCCTTCGTGCGCGACGGCGTGCTGCAACCCCTCACCGCGAGCCCCGTGCGGGGTGGGTGGGGTGAGCGCGCGCCGAGCATCCAAATCGACCTGCCCGACGGCCGTGTGTTGCTCGCCGTCTTCGTGCTCGACGGAGGCGTGCGGCCTCACCCCGTCTGGCCGCGCGGCCTCGAGCCCGACACCGTCTACTTTGTGACCGACCTCGCCGACGGTGACGTGCGCCGCATTTCGGGCGCCGAACTCGACGTCGAAGGTCTCGTGCCACTCGGTGACGAGCCCGTCACCTCGTGGCTGCTGCTCATTACTCCCCGCCGCTAACTCCACTCGAAAGCTCGCCATGCACAACGACCACGCCCTCGTCGAAGCCCGCCTCGATCGCTTCGTGCGCGATCATTTGACGCCTGCGCTGTATCGGGATGCCCGGCCGCTCGCCGCGACCGCCTGGCAGGTCGAGCGCGAGCCGGTGCCCTTCGAGACCGCGGTGGGGCAGCCCTTCGAGGCCGTGCCGCTCGGCTGGCGCTGGGGCCGCGCGTGGTCAACGGTGTGGTTGCACGTCACGGGTGAGGTGCCCGCCGAGTGGGTGCCCGCGCCGCCCGCGGGCACGCGCATCGAAGTGCTCGTCGACTTCGGCTACAACCGCTCGCGCTCGGGGTTTCAGGCCGAGGGCTTGGCCTATCGGCCCGACGGCACGCTCATCAAGTCGATCGCGCCGCTCAACTCGTACCTGCCGGTAGCCCCCGGCCAGACCGCGATCGACGTCTACATCGAGGCCGCCGCCAACCCCGACGTCGCGGGCGAATACACCTTTGACCCCACGCCCTACGGGCAGTGGGAGACCGCGCCCGACGAGCCGCTCTACTCGCTGGCCCAGCTCGACGTGGCCCTGCTCGACGAAACCGTGTGGGAGCTGCTGCAAGATGTCTGGACGCTGCGCGGCCTCATGGCCGAGCTGCCCACCGGCTCGTCACGCCGCCACGAGATCTTGCGTGCGCTCGAAGACATGCTCGACGTGCTCGACCCGGAGGGCATCCCGAACACCGCCGCTGCGGGTCGGGCGGCGCTCGCGGCGGTGCTCGCGAAGCCTGCGCACGCGAGCGCTCACCGTGTGCTCGCGACGGGTCACGCCCACATCGACTCGGCGTGGTTGTGGCCGCTGCGTGAGACCGTGCGCAAGTGTGCGCGCACGTTCACGAACGTCATGGACCTCATGGATCAGCACCCCGACTTCGTCTTCTCGTGCTCGAGCGCGCAGCAGTACCAGTGGATGAAAGAGCACCACCCCCAGGTCTTCGCCCGCATTAAGGAGAAAGTGGCGGCCGGCCAGTTCGCGCCCGTCGGCGGCATGTGGGTCGAGAGCGACACCAACATGCCCGGCAGCGAGGCGATGGCCCGACAGTTCATCGCGGGCAAGCAGTTCTTCATCGACGAGTTCGGCGTCGAGTGTGAAGAGGCATGGATGCCCGACTCGTTTGGGTATTCCGGCTCGCTTCCGCAGATTGTTGCGAGCGCCGGCTCGCGCTGGTTCTTGACGCAAAAGATCTCGTGGAACCAGATCAACACCATGCCGCACCACACCTTCTGGTGGGAGGGCATCGACGGCACGCGCGTGTTCACGCACTTTCCGCCCGTCGACACCTACATCAGCGAAATCTCGGGCAAAGAGCTCGCGCACGCCGAAGCCAACTTCAGTGAGAAGGGCCGCGCGACGATGTCGCTCGTTCCCTTCGGCTGGGGCGACGGCGGCGGCGGGCCCACGCGCGAGATGATCGCGGCGGCCCACCGCACGGCCGACCTCGAAGGGTCGCCGCGCGTCACGATGGGCAGCTCGCGCGACTTCTTTGAAGCCGCCGAAGCCGAGTATCCGCAGGCGCCCGTGTGGAGCGGCGAGATGTACCTCGAGCTGCACCGCGGCGTCTTCACCTCGCAACTACGCACCAAGCAGGGCAATCGCCGCAATGAGTCGCTGCTGCGACAGGCCGAGCTGTGGGCCTCGACCGCAGCGCTGCGCACGTCGTTTGAGTACCCGACCGAGAAGCTCGACCGTGCCTGGCAGACCGTGCTGCTGCTGCAGTTTCACGACATCTTGCCGGGCAGCTCGATCGCCTGGGTGCACCGCGAGGCCGAGCAGCGCCACGCGGCCGTGACCGAGGTGCTCGAGGGAATCATCGCCGAGGCACTCGCGGCGCTCGCCGGGCAGGGGGGCGACCACGAGCTCGTCGTCAACGCGTCGCCGTTTGCGCGCGCGGGAGTGCCGGCGCTAGGCGCTGCGGTGCGCGAGGCCGAGCATCCGTCGGTCACGGCGACCGAGGCCGCCGAGGGTGCCACGGTGCTCGACAACGGCATCATTCGGGCGGTCGTGGATGCTCGGGGTCACCTGATCTCGCTCGTCGCGCACGCCGATGGTCGCGAGGCGATCGCGCCCGACAGCCCCGCGAACGTGCTTCGGTTGCACCGCGACCTGCCCAACCTGTGGGACGCGTGGGATCTCGACGCGCACTACAAGCGCACCGTCACCGAGCTGCTCGAGGTCGACGAGCGCGACGTCGTGCAGTCGGCAGGCGATGCCGCGGTCGTGACCGTGCGCCGCGTCGGCGCCTCGACGATCGAGCAGCGGCTCGTGCTGCGGGCGGGGGCCTCGGCACTTGAGATTGAGAACCGCGTCGACTGGCGCGAGCGCGAGAAGATTCTCAAGCTCGCGATGCCGCTTGATGTGCACGCCGACCGCATCGCGGCCGAGACGCAGTTTGGGCATCTCTTTCGCGCGACGCACACCAACACCAGTTGGGATGCCGCGCGCTTCGAAGCCTGCCAGCACCGCTTCGTGCACCTCGGCGAGCCCGGCTATGGCGTGGCGATCGTCAACGACTCGACCTATGGCTACGACGTCTCGCGCGACACGCGCGCCGACGGCGGCACCACGACGACCGTGCGGTTCTCGCTGCTGCGGGCTCCGCTCTTTCCTGACCCCGAGAGTGACCAGGGCGAGCACGTCATGCGGTTCCGCATCGCGCCCGGCGCGACGATCGGCGACGCCGTGGCCCTCGGGTACGACCTGGCCACGCCCCTGCGGGGCGTGCGCGCCGCGGCGCCCATCGCCCCGATCGTCACGAGCAGCAACCCCGCCGTCGTGATCGAGACCGTCAAGCTCGCGGGCGACGGCAGTGGCGACCTCGTGGTGCGGCTCTACGAGTCGCGCGGCGGTCGCGCGACGACCACCCTGACCCTCGCCGGAACCGCCGAGGTGATCGAGTCGACCGACCTGCTCGAGCGCGCGCTGAGCGGCGAACCGCAGGGCGAAGGTGAGAACATCGATCTACCCTTCCGCGCATTCCAACTGCGTACCGTTCGATTCCGAAACGTGAGTGCTTGATGAGCCACCCGCACCCGCTTGCTGACCCTCGCCCCGCTCCGGGAGCGCTCCCAGCGGCGGCCACGATGCGTACCGACGCCATGGTGCTGCCGCTCGACGGGCAGTGGCGCTTCCGCTGGTCGCCCGCCGTCGCGGCGGCGCCCACGGGCATCGAGAGCCCCGACTTCGACGACAGCGACTGGGGCACGATCGCGGTGCCATCGAGCTTCACGATGCCCGTGCACGACGCCACGGTTGGCGGCCCGCACGGTGCCCCGGCCTACACGAACGTCAAGTACCCCTTCCCCCTCGACCCGCCCTACCCGCCCGACGAGAACCCCCTCGGCGACCACCGCCTGCGGTTCGCGCTCGACGCCGTACCCGCCCGCGCGCACCTCCGCTTCGAGGGCGTCGAGGGTGCGGGCGACGTGTGGCTCAACGGCACCTTCGTGGGCTCGACGCGCGGCAGCCGCTTGCCCTCCGTCTTCGACGTGAGCGGCCTGCTCGCCGCCTCGAACGTGCTCGTCGTGCGCGTGCACACCTTCAGCGCGGCCTCGTACCTCGAAGACCAAGACGAGTGGTGGAACCCCGGCATCATCCGATCCGTCACTCTGCGCGAGCGGCCCGAACTCGCCATTGACGACGTGCACGTGGTCGCCGGCTGGGGGCCGAGCGGGGCGAGCTTGCGGGTTGACGTGAGCGCAGCATCCGTCGCCTCGATCGAACTCGTCGAACTGGGGCTGGCGGTGACGCCCGGCGTTGAGATGGCGGTGGCGGATGCTCAGCCGTGGTCAGCCGAAAGCCCCCAGCTCTACACGCTGCGGGTGTCGAGCGGCCCGGCCGAGGCCGGCGGCGAGACGGTCGAGACGCGAATCGGGTTCCGCTCGATCGCGATTGTCGACGGAGTCTTCACGGTCAACGGCGCGCCCGTGCAGATGCGCGGGGTGAACCGTCACGAGCACCACCCCGACTTCGGTCGAGCGGTGCCCTACGAGACGCTCGTGCGCGATCTGCACCTCATGAAGCAGCACAACGTCAACGCCATTCGCACCTCGCACTATCCGCCGCACCCCGACCTGCTCGACCTCGCCGATGAGCTGGGCTTCTGGGTGATCGACGAGTGCGACCTCGAGACGCACGGCTTCGGCGACGTCGGCTGGCGCAACAACCCCACCGACGGTGTCGAGTGGGAGGCGGCGCTGCGCGACCGCGCCGCCCGCATGGTCGAGCGCGACAAGAACCACCCGAGCATCATCATGTGGTCGCTCGGCAACGAGGCCGGAGTCGGCCGCAACCTCGCCGCGATGGCCGACGAGATGCGCGGCCGTGACGCCACGCGACCCTTGCACTACGAGGGCGACCAGGCGAGCGTCGACGTCGACGTGTGGAGCCGCATGTATGCCTCGCACGCCGACGTTGAGCTCATCGGCCAGGGCCTCGAGCCGCCGCTCGGCGACGACCCCTGGGTGAAACTCGGCCCCGACGACGACGCTCTCGCCTTGCACGAGCGACGACGCGGGATGCCGTTCGTGCTGTGCGAGTACGTGCACGCCATGGGCACGGGCCCCGGCGGCATGAGCGAATACCAAGAGCTGTTCGACCGCTACCCGCGCATCATGGGCGGGTTTGTGTGGGAGTGGCTCGAGCACGGCATCCACCGGCCTCTTGACGGTGGCGGTGTCGGCACCTTCTATGGTGGCGACTTCGGCGAGCCCCTGCACGACGGCAACTTCGTCATCGACGGACTCATCGCCGCCGACCGCACCCCGCGCGCGCAACTCGCCGACCTCGCGGCCGTCTTCTCGCCGGTCGTTCTTGATCTGGATGCGGAGGCCGGGGTTCTGCGCGTGCGCAGCCGCCTCGACCACACCGACACGTCGCGGTACGCGCTCAGTTGGCGGGTTGCCTCGGCCGCATCGTCGGTCGACGCCGATGGGCTCGACCCCGATGCTGCTGCCGCTGGCCGCGCGGGTGTCATCGCCCACGCGCCGGTGCCGCCGCGCGGCACGGCCGAGATTGCCCTGCCCGATGCGCTGCTCGAGCACGTGCGCACTCCGGGTGTGGTCGTGACGGTCGAGGCCTCTGAGTACGAGGACACGGCGTGGGCTCCGCGCGGCTGGGTGGTCGCGCGAGCGCAGGTGGTGACCACAGGAGCCGCGGATGTTCGGCCGGCCGAGTTGCCGGCGGCGAGCATCCTGTCGCTGAGTGATCTGGTGATCGATGACGCGACGGGCGCGGTCACCGCGTTCGGCGCGCAGGCTGTGGAGGACTGGCGGCTCGAACTGTGGCGTGCCCCGATCGACAACGATCGTGGTGCTGGCTGGGACACGGGCGGGGCGCCTTCGGATGGCGATCGCTGGAAGGCTCTCGGCCTCGACCGTCTGCGCTCACGCCTGGTGTCGCTCGCGCGCACGCCCGAGCGCGTCGAGGTCGTGACGCACATCGGTGCGGCGGCCCTCGACTGGAGCCTCACGGCCACGTGGGTCTTCACGGCCGAGTCGGGCGCGCTGCGCCTCGCGGTCGACTTGCAGCCGCACGTGCCCGAGGGCGTCGACCTGCAGTGGGCCCGCGCGGGAGTCTCGTTCGCGCTGCCGGGCCTCGTCGACGAAGTGCAGTGGTTCGGTCGTGGCCCCGGCCCGGCCTACCCCGACACGGGCCAGGCGGCGCACGTCGGCTGGTTCACGCGCTCGCTCGACGGCATGCTCGAGCGCACGGTGCGTCCGCAAGAGTCGGGCGCCCGGGCTGATGTGCGGTGGGCCCGGCTTGCCGGCTCGTCGTCGGCGCTCGAAGTGTCGGCGCCCGACGGCGTCGCGCTCACGGTGCGCCCCTGGTCGACCGAAACTCTCGCCGCGACGACGCACGATCACCTGTTGGTTCGGGATGCCCGCACCCACATCGTGCTCGACCTCGCCCAGCACGGCACCGGCACCGCAGCCTGCGGCCCCGGCGTCTTGCCGCAGTACCGGCTGCACGCGCAGCCGCTGCACGGCGTGCTGGAGTTTCGCGTCAGCTGAGCAGGGTTGCGAGCCCGAGGCCGGCGAGCACAGCTGCGAGGCCGAGCACGAGGTTGAGCAACACGCTCACCGCGGCAGCGCGGCGCTTGCCGTCGAGGATGAGTTGCAGGGTTTCGACCGACAGGGTGCTGAAGGTCGTGAGGCCGCCGCAGAATCCGGTCAGGACGATGAGCTGCCAAGTGGGGTCGAGGGGCATGCCGAGCGCGAGCCCCGCCACGAATGACCCGACGACGTTGACCACGAGCACGCCCCACGGAATGCGGCCGCGCCCCGCGAGACTCACCGACGTGAGCTGACGCACCACGGCGCCGATGGCTCCGCCCACGGCGACGGCGAGCACCAGCAGCCCGGTCACTCGTCGACCTCCGTCACGCGCGGCACGCTCGGCCCGTTCGACCCGGCGCCGGGCAACCCCCGCGCCGCGAGCCGGGCACCGAGGGTGAGGCCGGCCCACGCGGCGAGCATCCCGAGCCCGATGCTCAGCACGATCGTCAGCACCGCCCCCACGAGGTCGCCGCTCTGCGCGAGCGCCACCACCGACACGGCCAGCGCCGAAAACGTCGTGAATGATCCGAGGATGCCCGGGCCCAGACCCACGCGCACCCACCCCGGCACGCGCGACCAGAGGGCCGCAACGAGCACGCCGAGCACGAACGATCCGACCACGTTGACGAGAAGCGTGCTGAGCGCGAACTCGTCGAGGTCGTGCGCCACCGCGAGGTCGAGCAGCAGGCGCAGCGTCGTTCCGATCAGTCCGCCGACGAATACGGCCAGCAGGTCGAGCGGAGTCGCGCCCACCCTGCTTCGCGTCTCGACCGTCACGAGCGCGAGCCTACTCGCGCGACGGCCCGCCCCGGGTCGCCACTTAGGTAGACCTAACTAGACTGTGCTCGTGACCGAGACCCCCGCCGCTTCGCCCCGCCGCCGTCGCCGCTGGCCGTGGATCGTCGGAGCCGTGGTCGCCGCCCTGCTCGCCGTGATCGCCGCCGTCGTGCTGCCGATTGTGTTGCACGAGCCGCAAGGGTCGTCGGGTCAGGGCCGCGTGCCCGCGGGGGAGTTCCCGACTGAGGTCACCGCCACGGGCGACGACGATCGCACCCGCACGCTCTCGGTCGAGAGTGATTCGGGGGACCCGCTCGACCTCGGCGCCGTTTCGGCGGGTGACCGCCTCATCGTGACGGGCGCCGGATACGACGGCGAGCGAGGCCTGTACGTCGCGGTCTGCAAGGTTCCCGACGAGCTCGACGGCAAGCCCGGCCCGTGCCTCGGCGGCATCGGATCGCAAGAGGTCGAAGAGTTCGACGAGGGCGTCGTGCAATACGCGCCCTCGAACTGGATCAACGAGGCCTTCGCCTGGCGCCTCTTCGGATCACGCGGCTTCGACGACACCGCCTCCGGCGCCTTCACCGCCTACATCGAACTGCCCCCCGTGACCGACGGAGTCGTCGACTGCGCGGCCGTGCAGTGCGGCCTCTACACGCGCAACGACCACACCGCGGCGGGCGACCGCGTGCAAGACCTCTACCTACCGCTGCGCTGGGCCGACTGAGCCAAGCGCCCGGCGACTCGCTCCCGCGCCAGCGGACCCCACCGAACTCACGCTCCCGCCAGCGCGCCTCTGGTTTCCTCACTCCCAGACCCTTCAACGGAATCGGAATTTCGTGACCGTTACTCGCGAACTTCCGAATCCGTTGAAGGGGCTTAGGCGAGGGCGTGCAGGGGGCGAAGGCGGTTCGGGGTTGCATCCCGCCAGGGCGACTACTCCGAGGGCCTTCTAAAAACGCGGAATTACGCGAGCACGATTCGTCAAGTTCCGCGTTTCTGGAAGGCGCCGCGGGGGTGGCCGCGGTTGCGCACGAGGTCGACAGCGAAGCTGGCGGCGGCGCCGTAGCCGGTCAGTGCTGCGCCGCTCAGTTCAGGTGCGTCCCGATGTCAGCGCGGAGGCGCGACAGCCGCGACTCGAGTTCGTCGACCGCGGCACGGATGTCCGCACCGCGCGCGACCGCCGTGCGCAGCTCGGTGCGCAGGTCTTGGCGAAACTCGCCCAGCAGCACTTCGGCCCGTTGCACTTGCGCGCGCGCATCCGACCGCGTCTCGGTGATCGTCGAGTGCAGCGAGGTCGTCGCGTCGCGCACCGCGTCGCCGACGTCGCCGGTGGAGGCGTCAGCGCCCGCAGCCGAACCGAAGCCTGCAGCAGCCCCAGCCCTAGCAGAAGCCCGCACCGACCCCGCCGCATCGCGCGCCGCCGCCGCGAGCTCGGCCCGCAGCGTCGACATCGCCTCGGTCACCGAAGACCGCACTTCGTCGGCCAAGCGCCGCACCGAGTCGCCGATACCGCTCTCGATGCCCTCAACCTCGTCGCGTCGAGCGTTCAACTCTGCGCGCCCCGACTCGGTGATGGCGTAGACCGTTTTGCGGCCATCCGTCTGCTTCGTCACAAGGCCCTCGGCCTCGAGCTTCGCCAGACGCGGATAGATCGTTCCCGCCGACGGAACATACGTGCCGCCGAAGCGATCACTCAGCGCCTGGATGATCTCGTAGCCGTGCATCGCGCGCTCGTCGAGCACGTAGAGCAAGTAGAGCCGCAAGTGCCCGTGGCCGAAAACGGCGGGGCTCATGAGGTGGCTTCCGCAACGTCTGATGCGGGGGCGGATGCTCCGCGCTCGGTGTGAACGACCGACACGTCACCCGTCACCGAGTTGGCGCGCACCTCGGTGAACGAGCCGGCGAGCTGCCCATACCGGCCCGTGTACTGCCCCTTCACTCCGCTGATCTGAGCGTCGTCGAGCTGCAGCTTTCCGGTGGCCGTGCTGATCGAATACTGCGCGGGCACGCCCGCGTCGAGCCGCACCGTGAGGTCGCCCGCCACCGTGTTGTTCTTGATGCGATCGGGAGTGCCGCGCAGGTCGGCAACCACATCGGCCGAGACGCCATCGCACGAGAGCCGGCTAATCGTTCCCGACACCGTGACGTCGCCGCTCACCGTCTGCACGTCAAGATCACCCTCGTGCGCGCGCACTGACACCTCGGCGCTCACCGCGTGCACCGTGACGTTGCCCACAATGCCGTCGAGCAGAATGTCGCCGTTGACGGTGTTGACCGTCACGTCGCTGTGCATGCCGCTGACCAAACCTTCGGCGGTCACGACGCTGAGGTTCAGCAGTGCCGAGCGCGGCACGAGAATGCTGACCCCGGCGCGGGCCTTGCCGCTAAACAGCCGGAAGTTGTCGAAGAACGTCTCCCACTTCAGCTGCGGGTGGTCGACCACGAGCGTGTCGCCGTCGAGCGCCACCTTGAGGTCGCGGCCGGCCACCGAGTGCACCTCGACGCGCGCGCCGGGTTCGTCGTGCGCCACGATGTCGACCTGCCCGCCGATCAGCCCGACCTTGACCGAGCGAACGAGCTCGAGGTCGATCACGGTGGGTTCGGTGACGATCCACGTTTCTTGTGCCATGTCGTGCTCCTTGCTCGGGCCCCGGTGGGGCATCCTGTCTCGAAAGCCTAAGACGCGATATATCGCGTTCGGTGAAAGTCACGATATATCGCGAGTGCCACGAGCGCAAGCCTGAATTCGAACACTCACTTGACCTTGACGCTGCGTCAACCTCTACCGTCGAGGTATGCAGTGGTCCATCCAGCAGATCGCCCGGTTGTCGGGCACCACGAGCCGCACCTTGCGGCACTACGACGACCTCGGGTTGCTGCCCCCGACGAGCATCGGAGCCAACGGCTACCGCTACTACGACGAGGCAGCACTCACGCGACTGCAGCGCATCTTGTTGCTGCGCGAGTTGGGTCTGGGGCTGCCCGCGATCGCCGAGGTGCTCGCCGGGCAGACCGACGACGCGGCCGCGCTCGAGTCGCACTTGGGCTGGCTCGAGCACGAGCGCGATCGGGTTGATCGCCAGATTGCGAGTGTGACCACGACGATTCTGAAACTGAAAGGAGGTGAACAACTGATGGCAGAAGAAATGCTTGATGGCTTCGACCACACCGTCTACCAAGACGAGGTCGAAGAGCGGTGGGGCGCCGATGCCTACGCGACGGGCGACCGCTGGTGGCGCGAACTCGGAGCCGACGGCCAGGCCGCGTTCAAGGCCGAGGCCGCCGCGATCCAGGCGGGGCTTCGGGATGCTCGCGCATCCGGCACGCCCGTCTCAGACCCCGCGGTGCAGGGTCTCATTGCACGGCACCACGCCTGGGTGACCCAGGGCTGGGGCGGCACGGCGCCGAGCGCGGACGCATACCGCGGCCTCGGCGACATGTACGTTGCCGACCCGCGCTTCGCGCAGGCCTACGGTGGCGTCGAAGGCGCCGAGTATGTGCGCGACGCGATCGGGGTCTACGCCGACGCCGAGCTCGCCTGACCGGGCGCGGTGCCGGACTCTTCCGGCGCGGCGCCGGTCTCGTCGGCTTCCGGGGCCGTCAGACGTGACGGTTCCGGAACTCGGAACAGCGGCAGCGTGTACCCGACCATGGGCCCGATGAGCAGCGCGAACGCGACGGTGCCGAAGCCCACGGTGCCGCCGAGCAACCAGCCGATCGTGAGCACGGTGACTTCGACGACCGTGCGCACCTTCCAGATCTTCCAGCCGAAGCGCGCGTGGGCGCCCGTCATGAGGCCATCGCGCGGGCCCGGCCCGAAGCGCGCGCCGATGTAGAGGCCAGTCGCCACGGCGAGCAGCGAGAGACCCGCGGCGAACATCAACCACTGGGCCCACAGCTGATCGGGCGTCGTCACGACGAGCATCGCGAGGTCAAGCACGGGCCCGATGAGCAACACGTTGAGCACGGTGCCGATGCCGGGCTTTTGGCGAATCGGAATCCAGAGCAGCAGCACGCCCGCGCCGATGAGCACGACGATGAGGCCGATCGAGAGGCCCGTCTGCACTTCGAGGCCCTGGGCGAAGACTGTCCAGGGGTCGAGTCCGACGTCGGCCTGGATGAGCAGAGCCACCGCGATGCCGTAGAAGAACAGGCCGAGCAACAGCTGGCCCCAGCGGCGAATGGTGATGCGGGTCGGCGACATGAGTTCATCATCCCGAGCAAATTGGACTGTCGGCAAGAGGCCAATCTTGCTACCGTGGCCGCATGGTCAGCCTCTCTGCGCGATCTCTCGCACTCCAATTGGGTGATTGGCGCCCCGGCGGCACGACGCCGCTCTACGAGGCGCTCGCCGATCGCATCCGGCTACTCGTGCTCGACGGTCGCATCTCGCTCGGCACGCGGCTACCCGCCGAACGCTTGCTCGCCGAGCACGAGTCGCTCAGCCGCACGACCGTGGCCAATGCTTATGCGCGCTTGCGCGACCTCGGCTACGCCCAGAGCGTGCGCGGCTCGGGAACCGTTGCGCGACTGCCGCGCGACTTCGCCGACGGCGTTCCTTCGATTGGGGAGTCGGCCGGCCCGGGCATGCTCGACCTCTCGAAAGCCACGCTGCCGGCGATCCCGATCGTGGCGCAAGCGGCGCGCGAGGCCGCCGAACTGCTGCCTGCCCACTTGCACGAGAGCGGCTTCGATCCCGTGGGCCTGCGCGTGCTGCGCCAGGCGCTCGCCGACCGCTACACCGCCCGCGGTCTGCCGACGAGTGCCGACGAGATCATGATCACGCTCGGCGCCCAGCACGCCATCGCTCTCGTGGCGCGCACGATTCTCGCGCGTGGCGATCGCGCTCTCGTCGAAGCGCCGAGCTACCCGCACGCCGTCGAAGCCCTGCAGCTCGCGGGCGCGCGGCTCGTCACGGTGCCCGTCACGACCGACGAGGGCTGGAACGACGACGCCCTCGAACAGGTCATCCCGCGCACGGCCCCCGCGCTCGCCTATCTCATGCCCGACTTTCACAACCCCACCGGCCGCACGATGCCCGCCACGCAGCGCGTGAAACTGCACCGCCTCGCGGCCACGCACGGCACCGTGCTGCTCGTCGACGAAACGATGGCCGAGCTCGGCTTTGCGCGCGACGACACCGCGCTGCCCTTCGCTGCGGGCGCGGCCGAGCGCGGGGCAACGGTGGTGTCGGTCGGCTCGGTCGGCAAGAGCATTTGGGGTGGCGTGCGCCTCGGCTGGATTCGCGCCGACCGCGACCTCATCACGCGCCTCTCACTCGCGCGCCTCACGGGTGACCTCGGTTCGCCCGTGCTCGAGCAACTCGTGCTGCTGCGCTTGCTCGAGAGTTACGACCGGGTGCTGGATGCCCGCCGCGAGCAACTGCGCACCGGCCACGCCCTCCTCGCCGCCGAACTGCAGCAGCGCTTTCCCACGTGGTCGGTGCCCGAGGTCGATGGCGGCCTGAGCCTCTGGGTGAACCTCGGGGCCCCGTTCAGCTCACAACTCGCGCTCGCCGCCCGCGCCGAAGGATTACTCGTCGGTGCCGGCCCGCGCTTCGGCCTCGACGGAGCCTTCGAGCGCTTCATCCGTCTGCCGTTCTGTCACCCGGCCGCGGTGACGATCCCGGCCCTCGACCTGCTGCAGCGCGCGTGGGCACGTGTGAGCAGCCGCGAGCCGATCGCGGGCGCCGACGAGGTGCTTGCCGCGGTCGTGTAGCGTGAGCGGGCATCCTGACCGATTGGTCTGATTCCGGGTGCGCCAACATGCCTCGCTGTGTAAACACTCAGCGAATGCTGGGATGCTGGCCCACGCATCGTCGCGCATCGACCCTGCCTTCATTGCCACCTCGGGCTAACCAGCCCGCCGTTCGACCGGAGTTACAACGTGCACCTTCTCTCGGTGTTCAGCCTGCGCAACCGTGCACTCATCGCGCTCATCACGATCGTCGTGGGCCTCTTTGGTGGCATCGCGCTGACGACGCTCAAGCAAGAGCTCATCCCGTCGGTGGCGTTTCCGCAGGTCATCGTTCTCACGCAGTACCCCGGTGCGTCTCCCGAGATCGTCGAGCAAGACGTCTCGACGCCCATCGAAACGGCCGTGCAGGGCATCCCGGGCCTCGAGGGCTCGAACGCCACCTCAAGCACCGGCTTCTCGATCGTGTCAATCAGCTTCGCGTTCGGAACCGACATCGTTCGCACCGAGCAGCGCGTGCAGCTGGCGATCAACCGCCTTGACTTGCCCAACGACGTCGACCCGCGTGTGCTCACCGGAACGATCGATGACTTCCCGATTCTGCAGGTCGCGGTCACGAGTGACTTGACGGCGGGTGAGCTCGAGTCGGCACTCGAGTCGCAGGCGGTCACGAAACTCACCGATCTCGAGGGTGTGCGCGAGGTGTCGATTCAGGGCGCCGTTGGCGAACGCGTCACCATCACGCCCGATAAAGGAGAGCTGTTTGCCCGCGGCCTGACGACCGCCGATATCACGGATGCGCTGGATGCCTATGGCGTCTTGCTTCCGGCCGGCATCATCACCGAAGACGGGTTTGAGCTTCCGGTCATCTCGGGCGTGCGCATTTCTTCGGCCGACGAGCTCGCCGCGTTGCCGCTGCTGAGCGCCGACGTCGCGGGAACAAGCATCGCCGACGTGGCCACGGTTGTCGTCGAGAACGACCCGGTCAATGGCTACTCGCGCGTCAACGGCGAGCCCGCCCTGACGCTCGCGATCACCAAGACTCCGGCCGGCAACACCGTCGAGGTGTCGCGTGCCGTTCAGGCCGCCCTGCCGGCCATTGCCGAAACGATCGGCTCGGGCACCGAGTTCATCGTGGTCTTCGACCAGGCTCCGTTCATCGAGAAGTCGATCGAAGCCTTGGCGACCGAGGGTCTGCTCGGTCTCGCCTTTGCCGTCATCGTCATCCTGATCTTCTTGCTTTCGGTGCGGTCAACGATCGTGACGGCGATCTCGATTCCCACCTCGGTGTTGCTCACGTTCATCGGCATGCAAGTGGCGGGGTACTCGCTCAACATCTTGACGCTCGGCGCCATCACCATCGCGATTGGCCGCGTGGTCGACGACTCGATCGTCGTGGTCGAGAACATCAAGCGTCACCTCGCGCTCGGCGAAGAAAAGACGCAAGCGATTCTCGTCGGCGTCAAGGAGGTTGCCGGAGCCATCACGGCGGCGACCGCCACGACCATCGCGGTGTTCTTGCCCGTCGCGCTCGTCGGTGACATCACCGGAGAGTTGTTCCGACCGTTTGCGCTCACGACCGCGATCGCTCTTGCGGCGTCGCTCTTTGTGTCGCTCACGATCGTTCCCGTGCTCGCGTACTGGTTCTTGCGCGCACCCAAGTCGGTCACGGCCGCCGTCGACAGTGAGGGTGCGCCCACCGGCCCGCTCACGATCGAAGAAGAGTCGGCGCGTCCGTCGATGCTGCAGCGCGGCTACCTGCCGATCATCCGCTGGACCCTCAAGCGACCGATCGCCACGCTCTTGCTGGCCGTGCTCATCCTCGCCGGCACCGGCGCCTTGGCGGGCGGCCTCAAGACCAACTTCATTGGCAACTCTGGCCAGAACACGTTGACGGTCTCGCAGACGCTGCCCAACGGCACGAGCCTCGAAGAAGTCGATGCAGCCGCGACGATCGTCGAGCAAGAGCTGCTCAGCATCGATGGCATCACAACCGTTCAGGCCTCGATTGGAGCCGGCACGGGTACCCTCGCCGCGATCTTCGGTGGCAGCGACATCACCTTCTCGCTCACGACCGACGATTCATTTGACCAAGACGAGTTGCAGCAGAGTGTGCGCGACGCGCTCGAGGGCCTCACGGGCGTCGGCGAAGTCTCGGTCCAGGTAGCCCAGGGCGGCTTCGGCGGTGGCGACATCGAGATCGACATCACGGCGACGAGTCGCGCCGATCTCGAAGAGGCATCGCAGTTGATTCTCGACGAGGTTCGCGCGCTCGACCAGGTTGCCGAAGCGTCGAGCAACCTCTCTGACACGCAGCCCTACATCGCCATCCAGGTCGACCGCGAGCGTGCGGCCGAACTGGGCCTGAGCGAGATCGCCGTGGGCGGCATCGTCACGGCGGCCATGTTCCCGGCCTCGGTCGGCAACGTCGTCATCGACGAGCGCACGCTGTCGATCTTCTTGCGCGATGTGGATGCTCCCGTCACGGTCGACGAATTGCGCGAGTTCAGCATCCCGACCGCCATTGGGCCGCAGCCGCTCGACGAGCTCGCGACCATCGAGCAGGTCGAGGGCCCCGCGAGCATCACGACGGTGCGCGGTGTGCGCAGCGCGACCATCACGGTCACGCCGGGCGTCACCGACGTCGGGGCCACCTCGGCAGCGGTGCAGGCTGCCGTCGACGAGACGACGCTTCCGGGCGGCGTTCAGGCGAGCCTCGGCGGCGTGACCTCGCAGCAGTCTGACGCGTTCAGCCAGCTGTTCCTCGCGCTGCTGGCCGCGATCTTGATCGTCTACGTCATCATGGTCGCGACCTTCAAGAGCCTGCGCCAGCCGCTGCTCTTGCTCATCTCGATTCCGTTCGCGGCGACGGGTGCGATTGCCCTGCAGTTGATCGCCGATATTCCGATCGGGGTGCCGTCGCTCATCGGTGTGCTCATGTTGATCGGCATCGTGGTGACCAACGCCATCATGCTCATCGACCTGGTCAACCAGTATCGCGAGCGCGGCATGAGCGCCTACTCCGCACTCATCGAGGGCTCGTCGCGTCGTCTGCGGCCGATCTTGATGACCGCGGCGGCCACGATCTTCGCCCTTCTGCCTCTGGGTCTCGGCATCACGGGCAGCGGCGGGTTCATCTCGCAGCCGCTCGCGATCATCGTCATCGGTGGTCTCATCTCGTCGACGCTGCTGACGCTGGTTGTTCTTCCGGCGCTCTACTACGTCGTCGAGGGCGCGAAAGAGCGTCGCGCCGACAAGCGCGCGCTCAAGGCTGCGGCGGCAGAGGGCGCCACGGGCGAGTAACTTCTCGGCGGGCGTTCCGCCAACGGTCGGGGTGTTGCTAGCGTGATCGCACACCCCGACCGAAAGAGATTCGTCATGACCTCTCCCGCGCCTTCTGGCGACGCATCCACGACTGTTTCGCCGGGGGTCTTCGCGACCTCGAGCGTGCAGCTCGCGCCGTACCGCATTCAGTGGCTCGCACGCCTTATGTATGGCAATGCGTTCGAAATCGTCGTCATCGCCGTCATCATCGCGAACGCCGCGTCGCTCGCGATCTTGACCTACGACAACGTCGCGCCCGGGGTCGTCGCGGTCGCCGAGTTCATCGACGCCGCTGCCCTCATCTTCTACACGGTTGAGGTCGCGCTGCGCATCATTTCGTACGGCACCAAGCCGTGGATGTTCTTCCGCAACCCGTGGAACGTGTTCGACTTCCTCATCGTCGTGCTCATCCCGTTCCTCAACAACGGTTCGGTGATCTTCCGACTCGTGCGCCTCCTGCGCATTCTGCGCATCTTCCGCTTCTTGCCCGAGGCGCGCATTCTCATGCTCTCGATGATCAAGTCGGTCGCGCCGCTCGCAAGCCTCGGCGTGCTCATCGGCTTCCTCATGTTCATCTACGCCATGGCTGGCGTGTACTTGTTCGGCGAGCAATCGCCTGAGCGCTGGGGTGACATTGGCGCCGCGATGATCACGCTCACGGTCATGCTCACGCTCGAGAACTTTCCCGACTCGTTCTTGGGCGGCCTCGCCATCACGCCGTGGGCCCTGCTGTACTTCTTGAGCTACATGTTCTTCATCGTCTTCACGGTGCTCAACATCCTCATCGGTATCGTCATCACGGCCATGGACCAAGCGCGCGAAGAGGTCACGGCTGACCGCGCGAAAGAGGGCCTGCCGACGGCGACAGGCACGATCCACGTTCCGGCCTCGGCTCGGGATGCTCACGCAGCGCACGGCGAGCTCGACGCCCTGGCGGCCGACCTCGACGGGCTCGCGAGCGCGGGCACGGCATCCCCCGACCACATCCGCCGCATCCGCGATGAGATCGACCGCCTGAAAGCCGGGAGTAAGTAATGCGCGGGCGCCGGGTCGCCGCCGCAGCGCTGGCTACGGTCGGGCTGCTGTTGCTTCCCGGCGCCATCATGGCCAATTGGGCCACGACGCAACTCATCGAGACCGAGCGGTTCGTCGCCACCCTGGCGCCGCTCGCCGATGACCCGGCGGTGCAAGATCGCATCATCGCCGAGGTCACCGCGCTCGTCGACGAGCAAGTCGACATCGATGCCGTCACAAGCGAGTTGTTCGGCGGTCTCGGCGAGGCCCTCGAGCTCGGGCCCAAGGCGCAGGCGGCTCTCGACCTCGTGAGTGCGCCGATCGCGGCCGGGGTGCGGTCGCTCGTGTCTGACGTCGTGACCGAGGTCGTGCAAGCGCCCGCGTTCAGTGCGGCCTGGAAGCGCTCGATCGAGGTTGCGCACACGCAAGCGATTCGGCTGCTCGCGGGCTCGCCCGACTCGCTGCTGACGCTCGACCGCGACGGAACCCTGAGCCTGCCCCTCGGCCCGATCGTTGCCGACGTACGCACCGCGCTCGTCGAGCAGGGCGTGCCGTTTGCCGCCGCGATTCCCGATGTCGACCGAGCGATCGTGCTCGCCGACGTGCCTAACCTCGCGCTCGCCCGCGTCGTCTATCAGGTGGGCGTGACCGTCGGTTTCTGGTTGCCGTGGATCACCGCTGCTCTGCTGATCGGCGCCGTTCTGGTGGCTCCGCGTCGGCCCGCGACTGCGCGCACGATCGCGATCGTCACGCTCGGCGTTGCGGCCCTGCTCGCGATCGGCTTCGTGCTCGCTCGCGTCGCGATCGCGGCCTACGTGGGCCCCGAATCGTCGGCGCTCGCTCGCTCGGTGTTCGACGCCATGACCGCTTATGCGGTCAGCACCATTGTCGGTTTGCTCGTACTGAGCGTGGTCATCGTGCTCGCGGTGTGGTGGCTCGGGTCATCGGCGCTCGCCGCGAAGGGCCGCGCCGCTCTGAGTGAGCGGCTCGCGCAGGCGCGCGAAGCTCTCGGCATCGCGCCGACCCCGTTCGGCCTCGCGCTTCACCGCTGGCGTGCGCCCGTGCGCGTCGCCGTCGTGCTGCTCGCAGCTCTGCCCGCACTGCTGTTGCCGCCGCTCTCGGCCCTCAGCGTGCTCGCTTGCGCCCTGCTCGCGGCGGGCCTGCTCGTCGTGGTCGAGGTGCTCGCGGTCGCGCCTCCGCCTCCGCCGCCGGCGAAGCGCGCCTCGCGGCCGCGCGCAACGGCTGCCGCGAGCTAAGCCAGCGCTTTCTCCATACACACGCTGAACTCGTCGCCCACGTAGGGCCCGAAGTTGTCGATGTGCCCGTAGCCGCGCTGTTCGTAGAGCGCGATGGCCGCGAGTTGCTTCGGCCCGGTTTCGAGCTGCAGCGTGTGGATGTTCTGCGCGCGTGCGGCCGCCTCAAGAGCATCCATCACCGACGTCGCCACGCCCTGGCCGCGCCCGGCCTCGTTGACAAACAGTCTCTTCAGCTCGCCCGTGCCGTCGCCCCGATTCACGAGTGCGGCCATGCCGAGTGCGGCCCCCGCAGCGTCGCGCGCGACGAACACGGTCACGCCCTCCGCCACGAGTTCGTCGAGGTTGAGCATGTAGCAGCTGTCGGCCGGGTAGAGGCTCAGCGCGTACGCATCACCCGCGCGCAGCATGGTCTCGACCTCGGGCTGGCGGGGGTCTTCAACGGTCACGATGGTCACAATGCGCCCAGAATAGGCCAGCCGAGAGCCTCGTCGGGTACGCTGAGGGGTCGGCTAGAGGCGGGCGGGGATTCTCGTCAGTGCATTGTGTGCGCCTCAGGGCCGGTACTCCCCGTCGTTCGACGGTCAGAGTTCACCTCGAGATGTGACGGCCCCCAGCTGTAGACAGCTAGTCCACGCCTGCCTGGGATAGTGGCGCCTATGCGCCGACGAAGCTTCTTGCGTTACCCCAGAAAGAACCATGCCTCAGAACAACAAGGGCGGCGCTTCGCGCGCCCCTCAGTCATCCCGTTCCGCTGCGCCTCGCGGTGCAGCCCCTCGCGGCGCCGGCGCGAAGTCGCCCGCCGCGGGTTCGCGCAGCCCTAAGCACCGCGGCTACCGCCCCGACGAGGCCGCCGCGCCCGAGAAGAAGGCCCGCTGGAGCCGCGACGAACGCGTCGACCGCGGCCACGCCCCCGAGCGCGCTCGCCCCGACCGCGACGAGCGCCCGGCGCGCGATGACCGCGGTGCCCGCCCCGCTCGCTCCGGCGACCGTGACGACCGCGCTCCTCGGTCGTTTGATCGGGATGCCCGTCCCGCCCGCTCGGGCGACCGTGACGACCGCGCCCCCCGCTACGCCGACCGGGATGCTCGTCCGGCACGCTCCGGCGACCGCGACGCTCGCCCGGCGCGCGACGACCGCGCTGCCGGCAACCGTTACAGCAACGACCGCGGCTACCGTCCGGCGTCGACCAACGGCCGCCCCGCGCGCCCGGCGCGTGACGGCGACACCCGCGACGGAGCTCCCCGCACTGGCACCGGCCGCGCGACCCACCGCCCCGACTGGCGCCCGCAGACCGGCGCCGCGAACACGGGTCGCCCGGCGCGTTCGTTCGACCGCGACGCTCGTCCGGCGCGTGACGACCGCGCTCCGCGCAGCTTCGACCGTGACGCTCGTCCGGCTCGTGACGACCGTGCGCCGCGTTCGTTCGATCGCGATGACCGTGCCCCGCGCACGTACGACCGCGACGCTCGTCCGGCTCGCGACGACCGCGCGCCCCGCAGCTTCGACCGCGACGCGCGTCCCGCGCGTTCGTTCGATCGCGATGACCGCGCTCCGCGCACCTACGAGCGCGACGCTCGGCCCGCACGCAGCTACGACCGCGACGAGCGCCCGACCGAGCGCCGCGAGTCGAGCTTCTACCCCAGCCGCGACGCGAAGGCCGCCAAGGTCGACGACGTCGTGCTCGACCGCTTGACGGCAGACGCCGTGCTCGCGACCGACGTCGAGGGCGTCACGTTCGCTGACCTCGGCCTCGGCGCGAACATCGTGCGCGAGCTCGAAGAGCAGGGTGCTAGCTCGCCGTTCCCGATTCAGGCGGCGACGATTCCCGATGTGCTCGCGGGCAAAGACGTGCTCGGCCGTGGCCGCACGGGCTCGGGCAAGACGATCGCGTTCGGGGCTCCGTTGGTCGAGCGACTGATGGAGAACGGTGGTGGCAAGAAGCGTCAGATGGGCCGCGCGCCCCGCGCGCTCATCCTGGCTCCGACGCGTGAGCTCGCCCTGCAGATCGACCGCACCGTGCAGCCCATCGCGCGCAGTGTTGGCCTCTTCACGACGCAGATCTACGGCGGCGTGCCCCAGGGTCGCCAGGTCGGAGCACTGCAGCGCGGCGTCGACATCATCATCGGCACGCCCGGTCGCATCGAAGACCTCATCGAGCAGGGCCGCCTCGACCTCAGCCAGATCGAGATCGTCGTGCTCGACGAGGCCGACCACATGTGCGAGCTCGGGTTTCTTGAGCCCGTGCAGCGCATCATCCGTCGCACGCGGCCGAACGGTCAGCGCTTGCTGTTCTCGGCCACGCTCGACTCGGGTGTCGCGAGCCTCGTCACCGAGTTTCTCGATAAGCCCGCCGTCTACGAGGTTGCCGGAGAGGATCAAGAGTCGTCGACGATCGACCACAAGGTGTTGCTCGTCGACCAGCGCGAGAAGCGCGGCATCATCGAGCAGCTCGCCGCCGGCGACGGCAAGACGCTCATTTTCGCCCGCACGCGAGCCTTTGCCGAAGAGCTCGCCGACCAGCTCGATGACGCGGGAATCCCGGCCGTCAGCCTGCACGGCGACCTCAACCAGGCGCGGCGCACGCGCAACCTCGAGAAGCTCACGAGTGGTCGGGTGAATGTGCTGGTGGCGACGGATGTCGCGGCGCGAGGCATCCACGTCGATGACATCTCGCTCGTGATCCAGGCCGACGCCCCCGACGAGTACAAGACCTACTTGCACCGCTCGGGCCGCACCGGCCGCGCGGGCAAGGTCGGAACTGTCGTCACGCTCATCACCCGCCAGCGTGCGCGTCGCTTCGACGAGCTGTTGCAGCGCGCCGAGATTGAGGCCGAGACCACCGAGGTGCGCGTCGGCGACGCCTTCCTCGACCGCCTCGCGGCGCTCTAGAGCCCTGACTGACGGGCGATAGTCGCCGTTCGTCGCACTCGGTACCGAACATTCGGCACCAAATGCGACGAACGGCGACTTTCGTCGTGGGCGTGGCGGATTTGGCCCCGGGATGCTTCGCTTAGGCCGCGGCGAGCATCGCGCTCGCGGCAAGGGCGAGCGCGAGCCCCACCCATTGCAGCGTCGCGATGCGCTCGCGCAGCACGAGTGCCGCGAGCAAGATTGTGCCCGCCGGGTAGAGGGCCGTCAGCACTGAGACGACCGTGAGATCACCCACGCGCAAGCCGATGAGAACGATGACGTTGGCGATGGCGTCGAGCACTCCGCAGCCGATGGCGAGCAGCAGTCCGCCGCGCCAGCCGCCGCGCAGAGCAGCGGCGCTCGCGCGCAGCAAACCGTCGCGCCCGGGCGCACCCGGGGCCGGCGAGCCCGCCAACGCGTGGGGGGCGCCGTGGGTTCCGTCGAGCACGGCGAGCGGAGCATCCGCCGACCGCACGTGACGCCGTGCCGCAACCACCGCCATCACGACGATGAGCGTGATCATGATCGACGCGTTCACGACGCGGTTCGCGACGAGGGGCACGAGTCCGCTGTCGTCGGGCGTCTGGTCAATGAGGATGTAGAACGCGCCGATGAGAATGCCCGAGATCGTCGCCATCGTGAGTCCCGCGAGCGTGGGGCGCACCGCCTCTTTCGAGGGAACAAACCCCACGAGCACGACCGCCACAAGGGCGAGCGCGAAGGCCGGGTAGGCGATGACTCCCAGTTGCGAACCGGTGACGAGACCCCACGTGAGCGGAACGATCGCCGAAGTCACGGCCGTGAGAGGCGACAGGATGCTCATCGGCCCGATCGCGAGGCACGCGTAGAGCAGCGCGATCGCGGCAGCCCCCGTCACGCCCGAGAGTGCACCCCAAAACACGGCCTCGCGCGACCACTCGCCCGCGATCACGAAGGTGCCGAGGTAGAGCAACACCACGCCCGAGAGCGCTCCGAGTGCGGTGACGCGCAGCGCCGAGATGCGGCGAGACGCGAGGCCGCCCAAAAAGTCGGCGGCGCCATAGACGAGGGCACCGGCGAGCCCGAGAACAACAGTGAGCACGGGGCACACCTCCTGCCGTCGATTCTGTCAGGCCTCGCGGCCAGGCGGCCTCGCTAGGGTGGCGACGTGACTTTTCGCGATGACGCCGACATCTCTTCGTCCACCGTTCGCCGCTCGGGCGCGCGGCGAGGCCTCGCCATTGGCGGCGGCGGGGGCATCGTTGCTGTCATTGCGGTGTTTCTCATCGCGCAGTTCACGGGCGTCGACCTCAGTGGGTTGATCGGCGGCGGAACCACCGGCGACTCTGCCCCCGAGTCGACCGAACTGAGCGAGTGCAAGTCGGGCGTTGACGCCAACGCGAGCGTCGACTGCCGCATCGCGGGTGCCGCCGTCTCCCTCGACGACTTCTGGCTCGCCGCCGCCCCGCAGATCGGCGTCGACTATCGCACCCCCGGAGCGAGGCTCTTCGAGCAAGCCGTCGACACCGGATGCGGCGGCGCGACGAGCGCGGTCGGCCCGTTCTATTGCCCCGCCGACGAGACCATCTACCTCGACACGGGCTTCTACGGCGAACTCCGCACGCAGTTTGGGGCCGAAGGGGGGCCTCTCGCCGAGATGTATGTCGTCGCGCACGAGTGGGGTCACCACATCCAAAACCTTGCGGGAGTGCTGGCCTCGGCGAACCTGGGCGACTCGGGCCCCGCATCCGATGCCGTGCGCATTGAACTGCAGGCCGACTGCTTCGGCGGGGCCTGGGCGGGCGCCGCATCGGAGGGGGCGGATGCTCTGCTTGAGCCCATCACGCGTGAGCAAGTAGCCCAAGCCCTCGATGCGGCCGAAGCCATCGGTGACGACCGCATTCAAGAGCAGACGACCGGCCAAGTGTCTCCCGAGACGTGGACCCACGGTTCGAGCGAGCAGCGCCAGCGCTGGTTTGCCATCGGCTTCGAGCAGGGCGTCACGGCGTGCGACACGTTCTCGGTGTCGGGAGCCGAGCTCTAGCCGTCGAGCCCGAGCGGGAATCATCAGCCCACTCGCGCCGTTGTCGATACGGGCGGCCTCCGGGCGTTCGTCACATTCGGGCAACCCTCGCATTGCGCCCGTACGCTAGAACCACACGACTTTTCTCAAGGAGACCCTCATGGCCCGCATCTACTCCGACATCACGCAGGTGTTCGGCAACACCCCGCTCGTGACGCTCAACAATGTCACCGACGGAGCCGGGGCCACGGTGCTCGCCAAGCTCGAGTTCTACAACCCCTCGGCGAGCGTGAAAGACCGCCTCGGTTTTGCGATCGTCGAAGCCGCCGAGAAGAGCGGTGCGCTCAAGCCGGGCGGCACGATCGTTGAAGCAACGAGTGGCAACACGGGCATCGCGCTCGCGATGATCGGCGCGGCCCGCGGCTACAAGACCGTGCTCGTCATGCCCGAGTCGATGAGCAACGAGCGCAAGATGCTGCTCAAGGCCTACGGCGCCGAGCTCATCTTGACCCCTGGCAGCGAGGGCATGACGGGCGCCGTCGCCACCGCTCAGAAGATCGTCGCCGATCGGCCGGGCACGATTCTCGCCAACCAGTTTGAGAACGAGGCCAACGCTGAGATCCACCGCCGCACGACGGGCCCCGAAGTCTGGAACGACACCGACGGCGCTGTTGACATTTTTGTCTCGGGCGTCGGCACCGGAGGCACCATCACGGGCACCGGCCAGTACCTCAAGCAGCAGAAGCCCGGCCTGACGGTCGTTGCGGTCGAGCCTGCCGAGAGCCCCCTCCTCAACGGTGGCGCCCCCGGTGGGCACAAGATCGCCGGCATTGGCCCCAACTTCATCGCCCCCGTGCTCGACCGCGAGATCTACGACGAGGTCATCGACGTGAACATCGACCAGGCCGTGAGCATGGCGCGTCGACTCTCGAGCGAAGAGGGAATCCTCGCCGGTATCTCGTCAGGAGCCACGGTGCACGCTGCCGTTCAGCTCGCCCAGCGCCCCGAAAACGCGGGCAAGCTCATCGTGGTCATCGTCGCCAGCTACGGCGAGCGGTACCTCTCGAGCGTGCTCTACGACGACTTGCGCGCCTAGATGGGCATGCGGGAAGACATCCGCACCGCCCGATTGCGCGACCCGGCCGCGCGCTCGGGTCTCGAGGTGTTTCTCACCTCGGCGGGGGTGCACGCCATCTGGTGGCACCGCATTGCCCACTGGCTCTGGACGCACGGCTTCAAGCTGCTTGGTCGCATGGTGGCGCAAGGCGCCCGCTGGTGGACGGGCATTGAGATTCACCCCGGAGCCACAATCGGTCGGCGCTTCTTCATCGACCACGGCATGGGCGTCGTCATCGGCGAGACCGCCGAGATCGGCGACGACGTCATGCTGTACCACGGCGTCACGCTCGGCGGCCGAACGCTCGAGAAGGGCAAGCGCCACCCCACGGTCGGAAACGGCGTGCTCATCGGAGCCAACGCCACGGTGCTCGGCCCCCTCACGATCGGCGACCGCTCGCAGATTGGCGCGCTTGCTTTGGTGACGAAGGATGTTCCGGCCGACTCCGTCGCCACCGGAATTCCCGCGGTCTCCCGCCCCCTCGATCGCGGCGCGGGCGCCACGGGGGCTGACGGTTTCGTCGTCGACCCGGCCATCCACATCTAGACCTCATCGCGCCCGGATTGCCCGGCGCACACGAAGGCCGTCGTCGAGGTCTCGACGACGGCCTTCGCGGTGTCACTCACCCGCTCGCAAGGGCTATTCGTACCGCAGGGCCACGATCGGGTTCTTGCGGGCCGCCCGCAACGCGGGCAAGGTGCCGGCCACGAAGGCGATCGCCATGATGAGTACGATGACGCCCGCGACCGATGCCGGAGTGAAGGCGATGAGGGTCAACCCGGCAAGGTCGCCGAGAATTCCGGCCGAGAGCACTCCGCTCGTCGCCGAGCCGATGACGATGCCGAGGATCGAACCGATCGCGCTGCCGAGGAATCCGATGAAGACGGCCTCGGTGCTGAACAGCGCGAAGATCTTTCGACCGCTCAAGCCCACAGCCTTCATGAGCCCGATTTCGCGCGTGCGCTCTTGAACGCTCATGAGCAGCGTGTTCACGATGCCAAACCCTGCTGCGACCAAGGCGATGGCTGCGAACGAGTTCAAGACCAAGATGATCCCGTCGATGACACTGCGGAACGTACCGATCTGCTCGCTCACGGTCTGCGAGTCGTAGCCGAGGTCGGTGAGCTCGTCGCGCAGAGTCGTGACGCTCTCGTCGCTCGCATCGCTCGCGAACGTCACGACGGCTGAGGCGTAGCTCGTGCGGGCCGTCTCGCTGAGTCCGATCGACTGCTGATCAAAGAGCGCATTGGTCAACGCCGTGTTGGCGCTGCCCGCATTGGTGGCCCCGAGTGACTCTTCTGAGACACCGATCACGTCGGCCTCGACGAGGTGCTGCACATCGGTCGCGTCGGTCACGGCGAGCGTTGCGACTAGGCCGACGCAGTCAGCCGGCTCGTCGCACCCGAGCGCCGTGGCGTAGTCGAGCGGGATGATCAGCTGAAGGTCATCGCTGTCGTTATCAAGTTGCTCACCCGCCGCCAACTGCAGGGTTGCGCCGGGCACGAAGTTCGAGATCGTGAACTCGAACCGTTCGCCATCGCCCAATTGGATGAAGTCGGGGCTCACTTGCACTTGCCGTTCGGCCGACTCCACCGTGTCGAGCTCGCGCAGTAGTTCGATGTCGGCGTCGGTGATGGCCTCGACGGTCTCCGCCGCTCCCGGGCCGGGAGGGGTGTTGTTGTTCACGACGCGCGACGACTCGGGGTCGTACAAGCGCACGCCCTCGTCGGTTTCGTTCGACGTGTCAGGAGTCTTCGTGACGGTCAGCACATTGTCGGCGCCAATCGCGGCGACGGTGTCGTTGATGTAGGCGTTGATGCCCGTGCCGAGGCCGTTCGTGATCGTGATCGTGAACGCACCGATGACAATCGCGATGACGGTCAGGCTCGTGCGCAGTTTGCTGCGAAACGTCGACTTCACTGCCGAAGCGACGATGTCGGTGGTTTTCATGAGGTGAGCTCCTTCGGAGTAACGACGAGTCCGTCTTTCAGGTAGACGCGCCGATCGCACCGAGCGGCGAGTGTTTGGTCATGCGTGACGATCACGAGGGTGATCGCCTTCTCGCGATTGAGCGTGAACAAGATGTCTTCGACCACTTCGCCCGTTGCCGAGTCGAGGTTTCCGGTCGGCTCATCCGCGAAGATCACGCTGGGTCCGTTGACGAGAGCGCGGGCGATCGCCACGCGCTGCTTCTGGCCACCCGAGAGATCGGTCGCTCGGTTGCTGGCCTTGTCGGCGATCTCGAGCTGTTCGAGGGTCTCCATCGCGCGCCGACGGCGCTCGCGGCCAGAAACGCCGGCGATCGTGAGCGGCAGCATCACGTTCTCGAGCACAGATGCGCCTGGGATGAGAAAGAACTGCTGAAAAACGAAGCCAAAGGTTTCGTTTCGCAGCGCATTGAGTTCTGCCGAGCGCAGCCCTGTGGCCCGCTGGCCCATGACGGTGACTTTTCCGCCAGAGGGTTCGTCGAGAAGTGCCATGACATGCATGAGGGTCGATTTGCCCGACCCGCTCTTGCCGACGATCGCAAGCGACTCGCCGAGCTCTGCTTTCACAGAAACTCCTCGAAGTGCGGCGAAGCGCCCTGATCCTTCCCCGTAGGTCTTGGTCAGGTTCTTCACGCTGATTGCCGTTGCCGACATCTCGAGTTCCTTTCGTTGAGGGGTAACGCGTGTTCCTTCAGTCTTCGAGCGCAGCGCTGTCGGCGCGTCTGGCAGGCGTGGCAATCTCCGGTAGCGCATCCGCGGTAGGAAACAGAGCGCACTACCGCGATTGCGGTACGGGGCATACGCCGTCGAGGGGATGCACCGCGCGGGTTACTGCCCGAGAATGGCGAGGTGCCCCTCAACGACCTGCAGCGCATCGGCGGTTCGCCACTGAGCTATTGGCTCGTGACGGTGATCGTGTGCGCCCTGGGAATCGTTGCCTCGTTCATCCGTCGCGATGGCGATGTGCCGGCCATCGTGGTCACGACTCCCACGGTTCTTCAGCTCGCGGTCGTCGTTGTGGTGGTGGGCCTGGTGGCGGCACGGCGATGGATGCCCGTGGTTTCGCTCGTGGCAGTCGTGGCCATCGCCCTCGCGTGGAGAGCGTTCGATCTCAACTCGCTCGGCATGGATGCCGCCCTGCTCGCCGTCATGTTCAGCTACGCCCTGTCGACCACGCGACGACGCGCTCTCGTGGTGGCGGTGACGACGGTCATGATCATGAGCACGACGCTCGTGCTGATTCGACCAGCGGCGCTCACCGACAGCACCATCGTGCAAGTGGCCCTGGTGGTCGCTCTCGCGGTCGCGCTCGCCGAGGGGTCACGGTCGCGACGAGCGCAGCTCGTGGCCTTGCTGGCCCGAGCCGAGCAAGCAGAAGAGAGCCGCGAAGTCGAAGCACGGCGTCAGGTGGTCGAAGAGCGCTTGCGCATCGCGCGTGACCTGCACGATGGCGTCGCCCATCAGATGGCGGTCATCAACCTTCACGCGGGTGCAGCGCGAGAGAACATCGCGACCCGCCCTGACATCTCGCAACAGTCTCTCGCCGTCATCAGTACGTCGGCGCAAGCGGTTCTGGTTGAAATCAGTGACCTGCTCGGGATGCTGCGGCGCGGTGAGCCGGCATCGAGCTCGCCGGAGCACACCACGACGAAGATTCGTGCGGTGAGCGACCTCGGTGCCCTCGCGAGCGGATTTAGCGCCGAGGGCCTCGATGTCGAATTCGTGCAGCGCGGCACCCCCCGAGCCCTCGCGCCAGCGGTGGAGGAGATCGCGGTGCGGGTCGTTCGCGAGGGATTGACGAACGCGCTCAAACACTCCCTGACGCCCCATGCCCAGTTGACACTCACGTGGCTCGACAAGACGCTCGCGATCGATGTGCGCAACGATGCCGACGACAGTGCTCGAGCATCCCGACCCTCGGTCATTCGGCAGTCGCCGGGTGGCCACGGCCTCGTGGGAGTGCATGAGTGGGTCGAGTCTGTCGGGGGCACCTCGTCGCATCGTCTGTATCAGGGCCAGTTTCGGTTGAGCATCGTGCTCCCCGCTCGGGCGGAGGTCGACGAATGATCCGTGTTCTTCTCGTGGACGACCAGCCGCTCATTCGCACGGCCGTGCGGGCGATCGTTGAACAAGAGCCAGACATTGAGGTTGTCGGTGAGGCATCGGATGGCCGCCAAGCGATCGACTCGGCGACACTTCTTCGCCCCGATGTGGTCGTCATGGACGTGCAGATGCCGGGCACCGACGGAGTCGAGGCGACCCGTATCTTGTGCTCGCCCACCGCGGCCGACGGCCCTCGCGTGCTCGTCATGACCACGTTCGAAGATGACGAGACGGTCGCGCGAGCGCTCCGCGCCGGGGCGAGCGGCTTCATCGGAAAAGGGTCAGACCCCCGAGAGATCATCCAGGCGATTCGCACCGTCGCCGACGGAAACTCCCTGCTCTCACCCCTCGCCACCGCCTCGGTCATCAAGGAGTTCGTGAGTCGCCAGCAAGCGTCGGGCGTCGACACCGCTGCGCTCGAATCACTCACAACCCGCGAGCGAGAGATCGTCGTGCTGGTCGGTCGCGGCCTCTCGAACGACGAGATCGCCGCCCACCTCTACATTTCGCCCGCGACCGCCAAGACGCACGTGAACAGGGCGATGACCAAACTGGATGCGCGAGACCGCGCGCAACTCGTCATCGCCGCGTACGAGAGCGGGATGCTCGCGTAGCGTCACGCAGAGCGAGCCCCACGGGGCCGGCGGCTTCGTCGTCGACCCGGCCATCCACATTTAAGCCATCCACATCTGCCGGCACGCGGCAGGTGAGGTCAGCCCTGCCGACTAACCTGGGGCGAGTGACCACGACCGCGCCCAGCCCCCAGCAGGTGCTCGAGCGCGTCTTCGGCTACCCGGCTTTCCGCGGTGAGCAACAGGCGATCATCGAGCACGTCGTCGGTGGCGGCGACGCCCTCGTGCTCATGCCCACGGGCGGCGGCAAGAGCCTCTGCTACCAGATTCCCGCGCTTGTGCGTGAGGGCGTTGGCGTCGTCATTTCGCCCCTCATCGCCCTGATGAAAGACCAGGTGGATGCCCTCGAGGCCGTCGGCGTGCGCGCCGCGTTCCTCAACTCGACGCAGGGCCCCGACGAGCGGCGGGCCGTCGAAGCGGCCCTGCTCGCGGGCGAGGTAGACCTGCTCTACATGGCGCCCGAGCGCGTCACCGTGCCGAGCACCGCCGAGTTGCTCGACCGCATTCGGGTCTCGCTCTTCGCGATCGACGAGGCGCACTGCGTCTCGCAGTGGGGCCACGACTTTCGGCCCGACTACCTCGCGCTCTCGCTGCTGCACGAGCGCTGGCCAAGCATTCCGCGCATCGCGCTCACGGCCACCGCCACGGCCGAGACTGCTGCCGAGATCGTGCAGCGGCTCGACCTCGGGCAGGCCCGGCGGTTTGTGGCGAGCTTTGACCGTCCCAATATCCAGTACCGCATCGAGCCGAAGAACCAGCCGGTGCAGCAACTGCTGCAGTTGATCCGCACCGAGCACCCGGGCGACGCGGGCATTGTGTATTGCTTGTCTCGGGCATCCGTCGAGAAGACCGCGATCGCCCTCGCCGAACACGGAATCGCTGCGCTGCCCTACCACGCCGGTCTCGACGCGGCCACGCGCTCGAACCACCAGTCGCGGTTCTTGCGCGAAGACGGCATCGTCATGGTCGCGACGATCGCGTTTGGCATGGGCATCGATAAGCCCGACGTGCGCTTCGTCGCGCATCTCGATCTGCCCAAGAGCGTCGAGGGCTACTACCAAGAGACCGGCCGCGCGGGTCGTGACGGCCTGCCGTCGACGGCGTGGCTCGCCTACGGCCTGCAAGACGTCGTGCAGCAGCGGCAGATGATCGATCGCTCTGAGGGCAACGCGGCGTACAAGCGCCGAATGAGCCAGCTGCTGGATGCGATGCTCGCGCTGTGCGAAACCGTCGAGTGTCGGCGCGTGCAACTGCTGGCGTACTTCGGCCAACCCTCGACCGCTTGTGGCAACTGCGACACGTGCCTCGCGCCACCCGAAAGCTGGGACGGCACGGTGCCCGCCCAGAAGCTGCTCTCGACGATCGTGCGACTCGAGCGCGAACGGCGCCAGCGCTACGGCGCAGGGCAACTCATCGACATTCTGCTGGGCAAGCGCACGCCACGCGTCGAGCAGCTCGGCCACGCCGACCTCGCCACGTTCGGCATCGGCACCGAGCTCGGCGACCAAGAGTGGCGCGGCGTCGTGCGGCAACTGCTCGCCCAGGGCCTGCTCGCCGTGCACGGCGACGGCTACGGAACCCTCGTACTCACCGAGGCCAGCGCCGCGGTGCTGAGCGGCACGCGCGAGGTACGGCTGCGCCGCGAGGTCGCTCGGCCGACTCGGTCGGCGCGGCGTGCGGCGCCGAGTGACCTGCCCGCTGCCGCGAGTTCGCTCTTCGAGCGCTTGCGCGCGTGGCGAGCATCCACTGCGCGCGCCCTGGGCGCCCCGGCCTACGTGGTCTTCGCCGACGCCACGCTCCGCGGCATCGCGCTCACCGAGCCGTCGACGCTCGACGAGCTCGCGACCGTCAGCGGTGTCGGTGCCGCCAAGCTGGAGAAGTTTGGGGATGCGGTGCTCGCGATCGTGCGCGGCGACGAGCCGCCCGCCCCCGCCCTGGCAGCGTCACCGAGCGCCGAGTCGGCCGCCGCTCCGGCTGCGTCTGCAGGGCGGGCACCCATCGCCAGCCCCGCGTATCCGCCAGACGACGACATTCCGTACGACGACATTCCCCCGGAGGAATGGATCCTCTGACACCATAGGGCGGTGCTGACCTTCTTCGCCCGGGCCTTTCTGGGCCCCATCGCGCGACTGGTCTGGCGCCCCACTGTCATTGGCCGGTCGAACATGCCGGCGAAGGGCGCCGTGGTCGTCGCGAGCAACCACCTCTCGTTCATCGACAGCATCGTCATCAGCCTGCTTGCCCGCCGGCCCGTGAGCTTTCTCGCGAAAGAGGAGTACTTCACGGGCAAGGGACTGAAGGGCGCGATTTCTCGCGGATTCTTCTCGGGTGTCGGCGCGATTCCCGTCAAGCGCGGGGCCGGCCAGGCGGCACAGGATGCCCTCGACGCGGGTCTCGCCAAGTTGCAGGCGGGCCAAGCCTTCTCGATCTACCCCGAGGGCACGCGCTCGCGCGACGGGCGGCTCTACCGCGGCAAGACGGGCGTGGCCTGGCTTGCGCTCACCGCGGGTGTGCCCGTGGTGCCCGTGGGGCTGCGGGGCACGCAAGATCTTCAGCCGGTGGGCTCGAAGCGCATCCGTCTCGCGCGCATCACCATCGAGTTTGGCGAACCGATGGACGTGAGCGCGTTCGGCGCGGCGTCTTCAGGCCGCGCTCGGCGGCACGCGACCGACTCGATCATGGCGCGCATCCAGAGCATGTCGGGTCAGGAATACGTCGACCAATACAACGAGCCGCCGCCCGCCACCGTGCGCGAGCGCGTTCGCCGCTTCTTCCGCACACGCGCCGAGCTCTAGGCGCGGCCACGAGACCGCCGCGGAAGCAACGCCGCGGTCACAACGCAGCGGCTAGCCCTTCTCGGCAGCTTCCGCCTCAGCCTCATCGTCTTCGGGCCGGCGCCCGGTCGCGGCACCCGGCACGGGAGACGTGAGCCGCAACGTGGCGAGCAAGCCGATCGCCAGGAACCCGGCCGCGGTGAACGCCGCAAACTTCGTCGCGTCGCTGAACGCGGCGCGTGCATCCGCGGCCACGTCGGGCGATTGCGCGTCGAGGCTCGGAATGGCCGAGCCCGCGCTGTCGACCACGAGCGACACGATGCCATCGCGCTGGTCGGCGGGCACGCCCGAGGCGTCGAGCCGCGCCTCGAGGTTGCTACCGAGCGAGGTGAAGAGCACGGTGCCGAGCACGGCGATGCCGAGAGCCGAGCCGATCTGGCGGGCCGTGGACTGCGTGCCCGAGGCCTGACCGCTCGCCTGCACCGGAACATCCTGCAGCACGACGCCCGTGAGCTGAGCGGTAGCGAGGCCGACGCCCACACCGTAGACGAGCAGGCCGAGCGCGATCGACCACCAGGGGGTGTCGACGGCGATGACCATGCCGATGAGGATCAGGCCGACGATCTCGGCGGCGATGCCCACGCGCACGGTTGCGACGGCCGAGACCCGGCCGCTGAGCGAGCCGCCCACGCCGCTCGCCAAGAACGAGCCGATCGCGAGCGCGAGCAGAATCGTTCCCGTTTGCAGGGCGTCGTAGCCGAGCACGTTCTGCAGCCACAGCGGCAACGACAAGATGATGCCGAACTCGCCCATCGAGACGATGAGCGCGGCGATGTTGCCGTTACGAAACGAGCCGATGCGCAGCAGCGAGAACGCGAGCATGGTCGACTTGCCCGCCCGCTCGCGGCGCAAGCCCCACCACACGAAGAGAACGCCCGCCACGATCGAGATCGCGAAGGCGATGGGCACCGGGCTCAGCGCAAACGGCCACTCCCACTCGCCCAGCTTCAGGCCGTCGGTCGCGAGCCACCAGCCATAGGTGCGGCCTTCGATGAGGCCGAAGACGAGAAAGGCGCTCGTGATGACCGACAGCAACGCGCCCGTCCAGTCAATCGATTGCGCACGCTCGGCCTTCGTCGCGACGACAAAGAGCATGAGCCCGATCAGGATGATGATGCCGAGCGGCACGTTGATGCCGAAGGCCCATCGCCACGAGTACGCGGTCGTGAGCCACCCGCCGAGCAGGGGCCCGACCGCGGCCATACCGCCGATCGTCGACCCCCACACCGCGAAGGCGATGCCGCGCTCGCGGCCCTGGAAGGTCGCGTTGAGCGTCGAGAGCGTCGAGGGCAGAATCATCGCGCCACCCACGCCCTGCACCACGCGCGCGAGAATCAGCGACGAGCCCGAGTCGGCGAACGCCGCCCAGACGGAGGCGAGCATGAAGATGATCACACCGATGACGAGCATCCGTCGCCGGCCGAAGCGGTCGCCGAGCGTGCCGAAGACGAGCAGCAGGGCGGCGAAGACGAGCGTGTAGCTCTCTTGCACCCACTGCACTTCGGTCGAGGTGATGCCGAGGTCGTCAACGATCGACGGAACAGCAACGTTGACGATCGTCGAGTCGACGATGATGAGCGAAACGGCCAGGCTAATGACGAAGAGCCCGATCCAGCGGGTGCGCGGTGAAGTCACCCGCACACGTTACGCCTGATTCGGCGCAGTGCCGTTACGACGCGGGCTGTTCTTCCGCCGATTGAGCGGCTACCTGCTTGCGCACGTCATCCATGTTGAGCCCCTTGACGGCCGTGATGACCTGCTCGAGCGCGGGCGCGGGCAGGGCGCCGGGCTGCGCAAAAACGAGAATGCCGTCACGAAACGCCATGAGCGTGGGGATCGATCGGATGTTCGCGGCTGCCGCGAGCGACTGCTCGGCCTCGGTGTCGACCTTGCCGAACGTCACGTCGGGGTGCTGCTCGCTGGCCTTCTCAAAGATGGGCCCGAACTGGCGGCACGGGCCGCACCATTCGGCCCAAAAGTCGACGAGCGTGATGCCGTCGCTCGTCACGGTCTGCTCGAAGTCAGCAGAGGTCAGGGTCACGGTTGCCATGGGATTAATGATGCCACATCTGCTAGATACCCCTGGGGGTATTTGCTGAGGGCGAACGTCGCACAGCCCGATTCATGAGCTTGCCCACTATGCCAACGCCCAGGTTTGTGAGGGCATCCACAAAGGCACCGCGATTGGCCGTCAGCCTTTCGTTGCCGGGGCACCACGAAACCCCGCGCGCACCACCGCAGTTCTACCGTGACGGTTATGAGCACGATCGAGACTTCTGCGCCCCGCACGACCTCCCCTGCCTCCGCCGCCACCCCCGCGTCGAAGGATGCCAAGCCCACCCCGACGGTCGACGTCGCGTCGCTCGGCGAGCAGCTCATGGGCCGCTGGGCCGAGCAGCGGCGCGCATCGCGTGCCCTCATGCGCACGCCTGAGTTTCACCGCGACCCCAGCCTGGGCATGGACGCACACCGCGCTCGAGTTCTGGGCCAGCTCAAGCTGCTGGTTCAGCGGGGCGAAGTGCACCGCGCCTTCCCGGCCGAGTTTGGCGGGCACGACGACCATGGCGGGTTCATCGCGAGCTTCGAAGAGTTGCTGCTCGGCGACCCGAGCATGCAGATCAAGTCGGGCGTCCAGTGGGGCCTCTACGCCTCCGCGATTCTGCACTTGGGCTCGCCGCCGCACCACCGCGCGTGGCTGCCCGACGCCCTCACGCTCGCGACCCCGGGCGTCTTCGCCATGACCGAGACCGGGCATGGCAGTGACGTGTCGGCGGTCGGCACGACGGCCACGTTCGACCCGGAGAACGATGAGTGGATCATCCACACGCCGTTCCGCGCCGCCTGGAAGGACTACCTCGGCAACGCCGCTCTGCACGGGCGAGCGGCCGTCGTGTTCGCGCAACTCATCACGCGCGGGGTCAACCACGGCGTGCACGCCTTCTACGTTCCGCTGCGCGACGAGAAGGGCAACTTCTTGCCGGGTATCGGCGGCGAAGATGACGGACTCAAGGGTGGACTCAACGGCATCGACAACGGTCGTTTGCACTTCACCCACGTCAGCGTTCCCCGCACCAACTTGCTCAACCGCTACGGAAACGTCGACAGCCACGGCGTCTACACCTCGCCCATCGCAAGCCCCGGTCGCCGCTTCTTCACGATGCTCGGCACGCTCGTGCAGGGTCGTGTCTCGCTCGACGGCGCCGCGACCGTGGCGAGCAAGCTCGCCATGACGATCGCCATTCGCTACGGCAACGAGCGTCGGCAGTTCTCCGGTGGTGACGATCACGAAGTGGTGTTGCTCGACTACCAACGCCACCAGCGCCGCTTGTTGCCGCGCCTTGCCCAGACCTACGCAATGTCGTTTGCGCACGAGGTGTTTCTCGAGAAGTTCGACGCGGTCTTCTCGGGTCGTACGGCGACGGATGCCGACCGCGAAGACCTCGAAACCCTTGCTGCGGCTCTCAAGTCGCTCAGCACGTGGGGAGCGCTCGACATCATTCAAGAGGCTCGTGAGGCATGTGGTGGCCAGGGATTCCTCGCTGCCAACCGCCTGACGCAGTTGCGCGCCGACATGGACATCTATGCCACGTTCGAGGGCGACAACAACGTGTTGCTACAGCTCGTGGCGAAGCGACTGCTCACCGACTTTTCCCGCGCCTTCGCGAAAGCCGACGCGGGTGGCATGGCCAACTACGTGGCCGGCCAAGTCAACGAGGCTGTCGTCAACCGTTCGGGCCTGCGCCGCTTGGTGCAGTCGGTCGCTGACTTCGGGTCGACCGCGCGGTCGGTGGGCTACGTGCGCGACACCGAATCGCAACGGCAGCTGCTGACCGACCGGGTCGCGACGATGGTGGATGACCTGGCGAGCAAGCTGCGCAGCGCATCCAAGCTGCCGAAAGACGAGGCCGCCGCACTCTTCAACCGTCACCAAAACGCTCTCATCGAAATGGCGCGGGCGCACGGTGAGCTGTTGCAGTGGGAGGCCTTTACCGATGCGCTCGATCGCGTCGAGCACGAGGGCACGCGTCAGGTGCTCACGTGGCTGCGCGACCTCTTTGGCCTCGGGCTCATCGAGAAGAACCTCGCCTGGTACATCATTCACGGCCAGTTGAGCGACCACCGCGCGCAAGCGATCACCGACTACATCGATGACCGCCTGTTGCCGCGGCTGCGCCCGCACGCTCTCGCGCTCACCGACGCCTTCGAGTTCGCCGACGAGCACCTTCGCGCCGAGATCGCGACGGGAACCGAGCGTGCTCGCCAAGACGAGGCCCGCGACTACTACGCCGAACAGCGCGCGAGTGGCTATGCGCCCGTCGACGAGAAAGACCTCGTTTCGGGCAGAAAAGCTAAGCGCTAGGCATCCGTCGCGGGGGCAACGGGCGTAGGGTCGCGGCATGGATGCTGCACCCGAGCCCGCTCCCTTTCGACTGACCCCGGCCGCGGCCTGGTCGCTCGTCGGGGCGCAGTTTGTCTTTCTGCTGCTGCTTGCGTTCCTGCCGTGGGGCAGTCTGTGGCAACGCGACCCTGCCGTGGTCGTCATCGGGCTTGTGCTCTCAGCGCTCGGGTTCGGCATCGCGCTCGCCGCGGGCGCGGGCCTCGGTCGCACGCTGACGCCCAGCCCGGTGCCGCGCGCCGACGGCGTGCTCGTCACGAGCGGCGTATATGGCCTCGTGCGGCACCCCATCTACTCGGGCCTGCTGCTGCTCGGTGTCGGGCTCGCCGTCATTGGCGCCTCGCTGCTGCACGTCATCGCGTGGCTGGGTCTGCTGACCGTGCTTATGGTCAAGTCGCGGCTGGAAGAGCGCATGCTGCTTGATCAGTACGCCGACTATGGGGCGTATGCCGCTCGCGTGGGCCGGTTGGTTCCGGGACTGGGGCGCATCCGCTCATGACGCTCACCGACATTGTCATTCCGCAGCCGGGCGACCCGCGCGGCGGCGAGCTCACGGGCGTGCTCGGCGTTCCCGACGGCGCGGGGCCCTTCGTGCCGCTTGTTGTCGTGCACGAACTCTTCGGCATCGACGACGCCATGCGCGATCACCTCGAGCGCTTGCGCGGCATGGGATACCTCGTGCTCATGCCCAATCTCTTTAGCCGGGGCGGCGCGCGGCGGTGTCTCGTCGCCACATTCCGCGCGCTGCGGTCGGGCACGGGCGTGGCCTTCGACGACATCGAGGCTGCGCGGCGCCTGCTGCTCGAGCGCGATGACACCACGGGCTCAGCGGGAGTCATCGGCTTCTGCATGGGCGGGGGCTTCGCGCTGTTGCTGGCGGGCGCGGGCGGCTATGGCGCAGCATCCATCAATTACGGGATGCTCCCCGACGACCTCGACGCAACGCTCGACGGCGCGTGCCCCGTGGTCGGCACCTTCGGTGCGCGTGACCTGAGCTTGCGCGGCGCGGCCGCGAAACTGGAGACAGCGCTCGTCGCTCGCGGCATCGACCACGACGTGGTCGAGTACCCCGAGGCCGGGCACGCGTTTCTCAACGCTGTGCCGAACGGCACGCGGCTCGCGCGCATCACGATGGGGCCGATGCTGCGGCTCGGGCACCGGCCGGTCGAGGCCGAGGACGCCTGGGGGCGCATTGACGCGTTCTTCCGGCGGCACCTCAGCCCGTAGCGTCGGCGCCCGGTGGCAGGTTGAGCCGGCACTCGGCCCTGCGATAATTGAGGCATGACCCGAACTGTGCGTCATTCGAGCGCGCTCGCACTTTCCGCCATCCTGCTGGGGGCAGGGCTCGCCATGGCCGCTCCAGCACTCGCCGCGATTCCCGGCCCCGCTCTGCCGTCGGGTGTCAGCGTTTTGAACGCGGGCACCACGGTTGATCCCGCTCACCAGGTCAGCATCGACTGCGCGCTGCTGCCGAGTGATGCGACCTATGCGCCGACCCAGACAAAAGTGATCCAGCTTCCCGTGCCGCTTGATGGCGAGGTGACGATCACGACGCAGAACTGCGCCAGCTTCCTCCTTCAACGCGAGAATGACAATCTTCCCCAGGTCGTTCCGCACTTCCGTTTTCTCGACGGCCCCGATGCTGGAGACACGAAGACGCTGGGTGTCGACTTTGCCGACACCGACACCCTGGCGATGACGGGCACCCAGCTGGTGGTCTCGGCCAATGCGTACATCCAGGTCGTTGAGAGCGGAGCCGCCGACGCCGGGGTCTTCCGGGTAGAAGTTGAGCCGGCGGTTCCGGTGGCCAATCCGCCTGGGTCACTGCTGCAGACTTTCGTGATCGAGGTGCCGGCCACTGCGCTGCCGAGCATGCCGGTTACCGACGAGCTGTTGTTCATTCCGCCGGTTGACGGCAGACCACAGTTGGGCTCTGGTGGGTGCGGTATTGATACAGGCCCGCACATTGTTGCCACGACAACGGTGGTGATCGAGCGCAGCGGCACGTATACCTTCCGCGTCTCCGACGTTTCGCCCACGGTGCAAGACATCGACGAGACGCAGCCCTTCCGCTACTTGGGTGACCCGTTCTTGGCGCTCTACAGCACCTTTGATCCCGACAACGCCCAACAAGGCCTCGTCGCGTGTGATGACGATTCCGACCTTGACGTCAGAACCGACTACTACATCACGGGGTCGGGAACGATGATGACCGACCGTTTTCCGCAGTTCAGAGTCGACCTCCAGCCGGGCACCTACACGCTCGTGCTGACCGGGTATGGCAGTGCGACAGGATTCAGCTCGACGGCCGGGCCCGTCGACGCCGCGTCAGAGGGCAACGACGGTAGCGAACCCGAGAAGGGTGGATTCGGTTCGGTTGCGTTCGGTGTCGACGAGACCGGCACCGTCGAGCTGTGGTCCACGTCGGGAGAGCTCGCGGCCACGGGCCCGAGCCCGGTCAGCGGCGGGATGCTCGCCGTAGGCCTCGCGCTCATGACGCTCGGCGGTCTCGTGTTCGCGACCCGCCGCCTGTGGAGCCGCGCCTAAAGAACCAGAAGCAAACAGTGAAGGGCGCCCCGACCGGGGCGCCCTTCACTGTTTCGAGCTCGATTACTTGTTCGTGACGTTGGTGACCGCGTCAGAGTTCTGCGAGCGTCCGCTCGAGGCCTTCTTGTCGGCCTTCGCGACGCGCTTCTCTTTCAGCGACTTCGCTGCGGCGGTCTTGGGAGTGTTCTTGCGGGCAGACTTTTCGCCCATGGGGCTCTCCTTTAGTTGGGGAGCCTCCGAGGGCCCTCAGTGTGAGGGTACGCCCTCGGCTAGACGCCGAGGCTGGGCGCACTGAGCTCGACTAAACGCCGAGGCTGTGCCCACTGAGCTCGGCTAAACGCCGAGGCTGTGCCCACTGAGCTCGGCTAAACGCCGAGCTTCTCCTTGACGGCTGCGTCACTCGGCTCAACGAGGTGCGAGCCGTCGGGGAACACGACGACGGGAATGTTGGTGCGGCCACTGATGGCCTGAGCCTGAGCCGCGGCCTCGGCGGAGGCTTCGACGTCAACCTTGGTCCACTCCACCCCCAGGTCGTTGAGCAGCGACTCAGTGCGGCGGCAATCGCGGCACCAGTCGGCTCCGTACATGGTGATGGTGTTGGCTGCGGGAGCGAGAGAGTCGGTCATAGAAAAACTCAACCACATCGGGGCTGAAAGTGTTCCCGCCGCGTGCCCCTGTCGGGCATCCGTCGCCGTCTCTAGACTGTCGGCATGAGCGCCACCCCGCCTGCCGCCCCCGCCCACCGCACCCTGCTCGACGTTGAGAGCGAGGCCTTTGCCGTCGCGATCGCCGTCGCCGGGGTCACTCTCGTCGTCGGAGGGTTTCTCTTCGCCGGCACGAACCCACCCATTTGGGGCGGCATTTCGCTGGGCGTCGCGAGCGCCGGCTCGATTCTCATCGCGGGCGTGATCGTCGCCTATGTGGGCTACTGGCGCAGCCGCAGTGTGCTCGGCCAGCAGTGGCGCCTTGAGCTCAAGCCGTGGAAGTTCATCGTCGACGCCACCTCCGTTGCCCTCGTGCACTCGGTTCTGGCGGTGCTCGCCGCCATTGCGACGTTCTTGTTGCTGCAGCTCAGCTTTCAGGGCGTGGTTCTGGATGCTCCCTTCACGACGATCGCCATGGCCACGGTCACGGCCCTCGCCGGCTACTGGATCTACATCTCGGTCTCGTCGATCACCACTCCGAAGCTCTCGAGCCTGCTGGTGCTCTTCATGACGTTCGGCACGATCACGGCCATGGCCACCGCGAGCGACCCGGCCTGGTGGGAGTACCACTTCAGCCAACTCGGCACCTTCGGTGACCGCTCGAGCAGCCTCTTCAACCTGACCCTGATCATCGCCGGGTTCTTGGTGACGACCTTTGCGCTCTACCTGCAGCGCGACCTGCAGGTGCTCGTCGATCGCGGTGTGCTGAAGAAGGCGCACGCGCCGCGCACCGTGTCGATCGTGTTCGTCATCATGGGCGTCATGCTCTCGTGCGTCGGCGTCTTTCCGCTGTCGTTCAGCATCTTGTTGCACAACACCTCGGCCATCGGCATGGCCGTGGCGTTTCTCGTGCTGCTGTTCGCCTCGCCGTGGTGGCTCACCGGTTTGCCGGGCCGCTTCTTCGTCGTGAGCTTCGCGTTCGCCGCGGCGCTCATCGTGGGGGCGCTGCTGTTCTACCCCGTGCAGTACTTCAACCTCACGGCCTACGAGCTCGTAGCGTTTGCGATCATCTTCGCCTGGATCGCCATCTTCATCCGCTACATCAACGCACTCACCGAAGAAGCCGCCCCCGCTGCGGCGGTCGCCGCATGACCAGCGCACTCGGGCCTTTCGCCGACTCGTCGACCACGGCGGCGCACTACGCCGCCAAGCTCGCGGTCGAAACCGACGCCTCTGACGTGTGGGCGGCGCGGCAGGCGGGTGAGGTGTTTCACCTCGTCGACGTGCGCGGGCAAGCCGCGTGGGATCAGGGGCATGCGGTCGGGGCGCTGCACATCCCGCGGCAGCAATTGGCTGAGCGGGTCGGGGAGCTTGGCGAGGGCATCCCGGTCGTCGTCTATTGCTGGTCACCGGGATGCAACGGCGGCGCCAAAGGCGCGCTCGAACTCGCTCGCCTGGGTGTGCCCGTGAAAGAGATGCTCGGCGGGTTCGAATACTGGGCGCGCGAGGGCTACCCGGTCGAGGCGGCGAGCGGGCCGCTCGACTACGAGACCGACAAGCTCACCAACGTCGTCGACTGAACCGGCACGTCTAGTTGCCGAGCAGCGCCGCAACGCCCACGGTCAGCAGCGGCGCCACGATGAGCGCGGGCAGCATGTCGGCAACGGCCACGGCGCGCAGGTTGAGCAGGCGCAGGCCGACGCCGAGCAGCAGCACGCCGCCCGTCGCCGTGAGGGCCGCGATGGCCGCGCCCGACATGACTGAGCCGAGCGCGAAGGCCAGCACGGTGAGCAGTCCCTGCCAGATGCCGACGGGAATCGCCGAGAAGGCCACGCCCCAGCCGAGCGACGCCGCGAAGGCGATTGAGGCAAAGCCGTCGAGCGTCGACTTGAGGGTGAGTTGGTCGATGCCCTGGCCCGTGCCGTCTTGAAAGGCCCCGAGAATCGCGAGCGGGCCGATGGCAAACACGAGCGAGGCGTCGACGAAGCCGTTGATGAACTTTTCGCGGGCGGTGAGGGTGAGCGGGGCATCCACGAGGCTGTCGGCCAAAGGCGCGTCGGTGACGGATGCTGCGCGCCGCCCGCGCCGCATCAACCGGTCTTGCAGCCAGCCCCCGAAGCCCTCGAGCCGACGCTCGATGCCCGCGAGTGATCCGATGATGCTGCCGATGAGTAGGGCGCCGATGACGACCAAGAACGTGCCGCCGGCGCCGACCGCGCCGACGAACTCGCTGTCGGTGAGCGAGATGAGGTTGAGGCCCCCGAGCACGATCGTGATGAGGCCCAGGGCGTCGGTCACGACGCGGTTCGTGCGCTCGGGTAGGCGGTTGCCGATGAGCACGCCGATGGCGGCTCCGACCACGATGGTGACGATGTTGAGCAGGGTGCCAAGGCCGACGATCACCGACTCAGGCTAGTGCCGCTGGCGCCGCTCAGCGCACCGGCCTACAGTGACCCCATGCGCACTCCAGTTGACTACGTTCGCGGGGTGCAGCACCCCGAAGCCTTCCACGGGCGCGGTGTGCGCCGCGGCTACTTCGAGGGCTGGTACATCAAGCTCGTGTCGGCTGACTTGTCGCAGCGGTGGGCGGTGATTCCGGGTGTGTTCCGCGGGCTGGCCGAGGCCGAGGGCACCCGCGATGAAGCCTTCGTGCAAGTGCTCGACGGCTTGAGCGGGCGCAGCTGGTACCACCGCTTCGAGGTCTCCGACTTCGAGGCCGCGAGCGATCGCTTCGACGTGCGCGTGGGCGGCAACACCTTTAGCCCGAGCGGGGTGACGCTTGACCTGCCGCAGCTGCGGGGGAGCATCCGGTACACCACCGAATTGCAGCCCTGGCCGGTGACGCTGCGCGAGCCCGGCATCATGGGCTGGTACGGCATGGTGCCCTTCATGGAGTGCTTTCACGGCATCGTCTCGTTCGGCCACGGGCTGAGCGGCGAGCTGAACGTCGAGGGCACGCCGCAGAGTTTCGAGGGTGGCCGCGGCTACATCGAGAAAGACTGGGGCCAGGCCTTCCCGGCCGGCTATGTCTGGATGGCCAGCAACCACATCGACAGCGACCCCGAGGCGAGCTTCATCGGTTCGGTCGCGATCATTCCGTGGCTCGGGCGCGCGTTTCGCGGCTTCATTGTGGGCCTGCAACACAGCGGCCGCTTGCACCGCTGGACGACCTATAGCCGCGCTCGCGAGCGCCGCCTCGAGATCGACGACACCCACGTGCGCTGGAGCCTCGAAGGCCGCGACGGCATCATCGAGCTCGAGGCCGAGCGGGTGCGCGGCGGCCTGCTGCACGCGCCCCTGCGCACGGCGATGCACCAGCGGGTCGAAGAGACTCTGGATGCTCGCATCACCCTGCGCCACCGCGACCACGACGGCCGCACCCTGCTCGAGGGCACCGCGCAGGCCTCAGGCCTCGAGGTCTTCGGCGACACCGACCGCTTGCTCGGGTTGTAGCCCTGGCGCGGTAGCGTCGCACTATTCCGTGCCCCCGATCTTGAGGAGTCACTCATGACCATCGTCCGCCACACCGGCTCGATCACCCGTGACGACCAGACCCACGTTCCGCTCGAGCTGCCGCTCGGTGACCCGCTGGGCGCCGACATTGCGACCACCTACCTCGAGCTTTTCGAGGCCACGGTCGGCTCGATCGACGCCGGAGTCTGGGAGTGCGACCCGGGTCGTTTTCGCGTCGACTGGCCCGAGAACGGTGAGGTCATTTACCTCATCTCGGGTCGTGTCACGCTGCTCGAAGACGGCGAAGACCCCGTCGAGATCGGCCCGGGCGCGTTCGTCATCTTCCCCGTGGGCTGGAAGGGCTTCTGGGAGATCACCGAGGCCGTCAAGAAGGTCTACGTCAACTTCTCGTAGCGGCGGCTACTGCCCGATCGCGCGCCGCACGAGTTCGGTGATGCGTTTCTTCTCGGCCGCACCGAGTGACGTCACGGCAAACGACGCCGGCCACATCGCGCCCTCGTCGAGCTGCGCGGTGTCGTTGAACCCGAGCGTCAGGTAGCGAGTGTCGAACTTGCTCGCCGGCTGCAAGAAGCACAGCACCTTGCCGTTGAGCGCGTAGGCGGGCATGCCGTACCAGGTGCGCGGAGCCAACTCGGGCCCCACCTCAACGATCAGCTCGTGCAGCTGCTGCGCGAGCGCCCGGTCGGCGTCGTCGGCCAGCTTGGCGATCGCGTCGAGCACATCCTTTAGCTCAGCCTCGGCCTTCGCGGCACCCTTCGCCCGCTTCGCCTCATTGCGCAGCTCGGCCGCGCGCTCTTTCATGGCGGCCCGCTCGTCGGCGGTAAACCCGTCAGCGCCGGTGGATGCTCTGCTCGTGTCGCTCATGCGCCCAGGCTAGCCCCGGCTCCGGGTCCCCGTCTTCAGGGGAACCTTGCATAAAGCTTCAGCCCGAATATCTCCTCGATGTGACCTCACTCAGGTTCCTGAGGTCGCATGTCGGATGTTCGAACTAATGTTCGATGACTAGTGAGACCCAACCTGCCTTCTCCCTTCGGGTAGGCTGCTAGGGAGCACTGTGATCTCGAGGAGTTGGCTTTGTCAGCATTGTCGTTCCGAATGGGCGAGCTCTTCAGTGGGCCGGGGGGCATGGCGCTCGGAGCCCGTTTTGCCGCGTTGAGCGTCAGTGGAGTCAAGCTTGAGCATGCCTGGGCCAACGACTACGACCTCGACACCTGCAAGACTTACCGACGGAACATTCTTGAGCCTGAGTACGGTGACAGATCAACGGTCGTGAATGCGGCCAAGGACCTCCCTATTGGGGGAGGCGGAGTTGTTCACCAGAATGTTCACGACCTTGATATCGATGCGCTAGGAGCCATCGACGGTTTCGCTTTCGGTTTCCCCTGCAACGACTACAGCCTCGTTGGAGAGTGGAAGGGCCTTACGGGTGAGTATGGGCCGCTGTACTCATACGGTGTGAAGGTTCTTGCCGACAAGAAGCCCAAGTGGTTTGTCGCAGAGAACGTTTCGGGTATGCGTGGGGCAAACGAAGGAAGAGCCTTCAAGCAGATCCTCGAGCACCTTCAACAGCCTCAGGGTGGGCCTCGATACAAGATCGTTCCCCACCTGTATTCATTCGATGAGTACGGCGTGCCACAGCGCCGACAGCGCATCGTGATCGTCGGGGTCCGGGAGGACCTTGATGTCGACTTTCGGGTCCCGTCTCCCGCCCTATACCGAGGCGTTGACGTCTCCGTGCAGTCCGCGCTGACTGAACCTCCAATCGATGTGTTTGCGCCGAATCACGAGTTCACGCGGCAGTCCAAAGATGTCATTGAGCGCCTCAATTACCTGAAGCCAGGTGAGAACGCGTTCTCTCCGCGAGCTTTGGAGTGGATGCCAAAGCGTCTCCACATCAACACGAAGACAACGATTAGTACTACATACAAACGACTAGAGCCGGATAAGCCTGCCTACACCGTGACTGGTGGGGGAGGCGGCGGCTCGCACATGTACCACTGGGAGATTCCTCGCGCCCTAACGAATCGAGAGAAAGCTCGTCTTCAGTCTTTCCCTGACAACTTCGTGTTCGAGGGACTGAAAGAGAGCGTGCGCAAGCAGGTGGGAATGGCCGTGCCGGTCAAGGGCGCTCAGGCAATCTTTACGGCCCTGTTTATGTCGTTTGCGGGACAGGACTATGAATGGATTGCACCGAATATCAAGGTGACTGAGGTCCTCGAGCCAAACAGCAGCTGAACGGTCTAGTTGCGATGTCGGTCACAGCCCCCAGAATGGCCTGAGGAACCATCGCGATTAGACAAGGAGGCCGGCTTGCAGGAGGAAGACCTGACTCCGGGCGTTGATTTGCTCGAGTCGATGCGCTCTGTCGGGTACTCGCTAGAAGCTGCCATCGCCGACTTGATTGACAACAGCATCTCCGCGGGCGCGAGCCTAATTCTGGTCGACATTGAGCCCATCACGGGTAGTCACATCGCGATCCTTGACGACGGGGTGGGTATGTCGCCGAGCCTCGCCATAGAGGCATTGCGTCTGGCGGGTTCGGTAGGCCCTCGAACTTCCGCCGACTTGGGGCGATTTGGGCTCGGGCTGAAGACCGCTTCGCTCTCTCAAGCCCGGAGGCTCACGGTCATCACGAAAAGGGACCGGGTGACAACAGCGCTGCGTTGGGACATCGATCACATCAAGACCACTGGCCGATGGAGCTTGTTGCGTCTTTCTGCGGGCGAGGCGGCAGGGCTTCACTGGGCTGATCGCTTAGGGCAACAGCCGTCGGGAACTCTGGTGGTCTGGGAGAATCTCGACCTTCTATTGGGGGACTCCTCAGATCCGGGTGGATTTGTTCGTGCGCGCGTCGCACCGCTTATCGAAAGCCTCGCACTCGTGTTTCACCGATACCTGCACGGAAGGCAAGGTGGAATCGCGATCGAGGTGAACGGAAACTCGGTAAGCCCGCGGGATCCGTTTCTCGCGACAAACCCCGCGACTCAACAGAAGCCGACTGAGCACATTGCCGTTGGGGGTGCCGAGGTGTCTGTCACGGCGTTTACATTGCCTCACGTATCCAAACTCAGCCCACAGGAGCGTAAGCGTCCTGATCTGGGCGATCAGATGCGCGAGTCACAAGGCTTCTACATTTATCGAAATCAGCGTCTGATCTCTCACGGGCACTGGTACGGCCTCGCGCGAATGGACGAACTGACCAAGCAAACGCGAGTCCAGGTTGACGTTCCAAACACCATTGATCACCTTTGGCAACTCGACATCAAGAAGTCTCGCGCTGAGCCTCCTGCGTCGTTCAAGACCGAGCTTCGTCGGTTGATGGGCCGAGTCGTTGAGCAAGGCAAGCGCGTCTATACCCACAGAGGGCGCAAGGTTGACTCGACAGACACGATTCATCTGTGGAGCAAGGTACGTGAGCGGGATGGGTTTCGCTACGAAGTGAACGTCGAGCATCCTTTGGTTTCGGGACTACTGGCTGGCATGCCCACTGCCGACGCATCCAAAGTACTTCGCCTCCTGGAGACCATTTCTGATTCGTTTCCCTCACACGACTTATTTGCAGAGATGGCAGGGAACACACCCGTGGCGGCCGTTCAGAGGGTGGACGAGTCTGCTCTCGAGCTACTTCGCTTGTACCGGGACTCGACTTCTGCACGGCCTCAGGTGGAGACCGTTGTAGCGACGTTGGCGCACGCTGAGCCTTTTAGCGCGATGAGCAATTTGGAAGAGACAGTTCGACTGATCTGGCAGGAGCAACCCAGTGGCACTTAGTGATCGGCAATTCAGTCTCAAGCGATCGATCAAGCAGCAATTGATCGAAGGAAATGCCAAGGTCGACTTCGTCGAGCTGACAGACGCGGCCAACCAGCTCTCGAGCATCTTCTTCAAGGACTTGACTCAATCAGAGGTGGCCGAGGTCGTTGCGGAGATCACTCAGGAAGAGGAGATTGTCCTCACCGGCGGGGGTACTGTCTACGATCCGAAGACCTTCAAGAAGTGGCTCGATGGTCGGCGCGCCGAGGTCTCCCATGCGCGTTCAAATGCCTACGAGCAACTGCTCGTCTCGCGAGACTGGGCAAAGTCGGTGATCCAGGATCTCGCAGCTCAGACGGACGAAGTTGTTGAGCTCCTTGGCGACCCAAGTGATCCAGGTGACTGGGCCAGGCGAGGGCTTTTACTTGGAGAAGTGCAGTCGGGAAAGACCGCCACATACATCGGAATCCTAAACAAGGCAATCGATTACGGCTACCGACTCATCATCGTGATCGGTGGGCATACGAACGACCTCAGGAGGCAGACCCAGGTTCGAATGGACTCCGATCTCATTGGCTATGACACGAGTCGTATTGGGGAGAACATCGCCACTACGGCCCTCGATCCCATCGGAGTTGCAGAATTCGATCGCTCTATCCGGGCGAACGTCCTCACCACGGTGGATGGTGACTTCAGCAAGGGCAAGTCGAGAGCCGGACTCAACTGGATTCAGGACACGCTCCCGACCGTCTTGGTCATCAAGAAGAACGCGACTGTGATCCAGAACGTCACCAACTACATCAGGCAACAGACCAATGGTGGGCGACTGGAGATGCCTCTCGTTCTCATCGATGATGAGGCGGACTGGGGAACTCCGAATACAGGAAGCGACACTGACCCGACCAGAGTCAACGCTGCAGTTCGCCGGTTGCTCGACACATCTCGAAGAAGTTCCTACTTGGGCATCACGGCAACACCGTTCGCCAACATTTTCATTGACCATGCGGCCGAGAACGAAAGTCTTGGGCAGGACCTCTTCCCCGCGGACTACATCCGCGTGATGAGTAGTCCAAGCAACTACCGAGGAATTGGGCGCTACTTCTCGGGAGACCATCCCGCCATCAAGACGGACGTAGACGACTGCCTTGATCTTCTTCCAATCAAGCACAAGAAGGACCATCCGCTCGATGATCTCCCGGGGAGCCTTGAGGATGCGGTCATGGCGTTCTATCTCGGCACGGCGCTTCGGTTACTGAGAGCTGACGGCAAGGTGGAACCAGCGTCGATGCTGGTGAATGTTTCGCGGTTCAACGATGTGCAAGCGAAGGCTCATGACCTCTTGGAGCTTTTCACGATGTCCCTAAACGGGCTGGTGACCGCAGAACTGGCACGTGGTGCCCACGAGCCAGCCAGCGCCTTCGGCCACCGCCTTCGCAGAGTCTGGGAACTCGAGTTTGGCGACGGCAAGCCTGATGAACAGTGGGCCGAGGTAGCCCCCTGGCTATCGGTGGTAGCCGCGTCGCTGCGGATCGAACTCGTCAACAGCATCACTGCAAGTGAGCGGATGAAGCGTCGAAAGACATTGACACGAGAGCAACGCAGGTTTGAGGATGCCCGGCCGACGATCTACGTGGGCGGTGATGTCCTGGCACGGGGCCTTACGCTAGACGGCCTTCAGGTGAGTTACTTCGTTCGTGAGCCGCGGACGATGGACACTCTCATGCAAATGGGCCGTTGGTTTGGATATCGCCCCGGCTATGAAGACCTCGTCCGCGTTTGGATGCCCGAGCCCACTAAAGCAGACTTCGTCTGGTCGGCTGAGGTAACGCAGGAGCTGCGAGACCTTCTCGTGCAGATGAGAGCTAAGGAGCTGACGCCTAGGGACTTCGGTTTGCGAGTGCGAGCGCATCCAGGAGGTTTTGAGGTAGTTGCGGCAAACAAGCGCCGGAGTGCAGAACTAACAAGTGGCGACATCCTTATTCATGGAAACAAGTTTGAGTCTTACTATCTGGACGCATCGCCCGAGGTTCGAACACAAAACATCTCTGCGGCCAGAGAGCTTTTCGGTTCGCTGATCGCGTCTTCTCCCGGGGAACTGTCGGCCGCGGAGTATCGGGCATGGCGGAATGTTCCTCTCCAAGTCGTCGAGGAATTCTTCACAAGGTTTCGAGCGGACAGGCGAGATCCTTTCTTCGGATTCGCGCCAGGTCAGACTGTCCCTCAAATCGCTCCCTATCTTGCGGAGGCTGAGCGCGCAGAAGCGTGGGATGTGGTCCTAGTTAATGGCGGTGCCGACATCGTCACCATCGCGCCTGGCTTGTCGGCCAGGAGCAGCCTTCGTAACTCTCTGAGTACCGACGGTCGAACTATTGAAGTGGGAAACAGACGCGTCGCCACAGCCACAAATCTCGCCGGAGCTTTGACTGCAGAAGCCAGGCGTGAGCTACTCGAGCTGAGTGGGCCCGACAGCCAGCCTTCTGAAAGGCGAGTCCTTGAGCAACTCGCGCAGCCAATGCTGCTCGTCTACGCGCTGACTACCGAAGCTGACAACGACAAAGGAGCGGCCCAGAAAGTCGTTGCGCCCGCAAGCGATCCGGTTATAGCCGTCGTCCTCGCCTTTCCAGCTATCGGTGTCGAAGAAGCCGCCGTGAGAATCGGTGCCCGCCGCGTTCAGAAGTTCTGGGTCAACACTGTCTGGTGGAACAACATGAAAGGCTACCTGGACGACGGCGACGATCTCGAAATCGGAGATGAAGAGTGAACGCAACCGTCCACCAGGCTTTCGTCGCCGCATTGGAAGGCAGAAACGAGCGTGTCGTACAGCTCGCGCACCCGCAAGTCACCTTCCTCGCGCAAAACCTAGCGGGCAAACCGGCATTGGTCGCAAAGATCGAACTTCCGGCAGACCTAGTGGTCCCCGATGGGAGAGGGTTCGCCGTCACTACTCAACGGAGCGGGGCGGATTCATTCGTTCGGATCGCGTCAAGCGAAACGGGGGTCACACTCTTGTTTCTCAAGCTTGTGGACTATGTCATGGAGCGGACGGCCGAGGCTCAAGATGCTCGCGACGCGGCCTCCCTCCTGGTGGCCGCTGTCGATGAGTTCAAACGGTTCACTCAACGTAGAAGCGGTCGACTGGGGGAAGACGAGATCAGAGGCCTGGCTGCCGAGCTTCTCCTTTTGCTAGACCTTCAGGGCGGAGACGCGGCCCGAACGTGGGAGGTCTTTAACTCCTGGGGCGGCCCGTTTGGAGCACTTCATGACTTTGAGTTCGTGGAGGGCAATGCCATCGAAGTGAAGTCAACTCACCGACCGCCATCCGAGATCCGAATCTCGGTGCCTGCTCAGATACAGCCGATTCCGGACGGTCTGGACCTCGTGGTCTTGCCTCTGGAGAAGGTCGGCCCTGGTATCGAAGGTGACGTCGGCTTCATCGAGCTCGTTGAGGAGGTTGACGCGATCGCAACTTCCCGAGGAGGGGATGTTCTTGATCTTTGGAATTCTGCAATAGAAGCGTTAGGCCTTGACCTTGCTGATCAGTACTACGAGCAATGGCGATTCGCGCGCGGTGAGTGGTTGCGCTTCAAAGTGGTCGAGGGGTTCCCTTTTGTTGATCAGACTGATCTGCCTAAAGGAATCGTCAAGATCAGCTACTCCCTCCGGCTGGACGCGCTAAGTGCGTTCGCCGCAAAGTTCGAGGAGCTTGAGGTGTTGGCGTGAGCGACGACTTGCTGGCTGAACTTCGCAACGAGATCAAGATCGAAGCGGCCGGCTCGACGGACTTTGAGGTAGAGGCCTTTGCCCGAGTGTTCGCGCGTCGCCTTGAAGACGCCGAGCAGGTGTTCGATCTGAATGTCGAGGCCCTGCAGTGCCGCGGGCCTCGAGGCAAGCGGCTCGAGCTACTGGGATATGGAGAAGACGCCACTGACGAATCGTTGACGCTCCTTGCGGGCCGTTTCTTCGGTTCTGACGCCACCTTGACGCTGACCGATGCTCGGGACGCGCTCAGCAGAGCAACCGGATTCCTCGAGAGCGCTGCCGATGGGTGGCTTTCAGAGAACTTGGAAATATCCTCGCGAGAGGCCGAATACGCAGACTATTTCCGGCGACAGATTGCCCAGAATTCAATCTCGAAGATTCGAGCGGTCCTAATCACCGACGGCCTCATGAGTGATCGGATTAGGAGTGTTGAGAACGACGTTGTTGCCGGCATCAAGACGACTTTCGAGATCTGGGATCAGAGACGAATCCTTGACGCCGCGAAACCGGACACTCGAAGCGAGGACATCGAGATTGACTTCACACGTTGGTTGCCGCACGGGTTGCCATGCCTGATTGCTGGCGAAGGCGACTCCTCGCTTGCTAGCTATCTTGCGGTACTTCCCGCGAAAATTCTGGTTGACATCTTTGAGGACCACGGCAGCCTCTTGCTTGAGTCAAACGTCCGAACCTTCCTGAGCGCCCGAGGACTGGTGAACCGCGGCATACAAGAGACCCTCCGGGACGCACCGGATCGTTTTCTTGCATACAACAACGGCCTAACCACAACTGCCGTGAGCGTTGACCTTGACGATGCGCGTCGCGGCACCTACATCAAGTCAATCAGAGGGTGGCAGATAGTAAACGGCGGTCAGACGACGGCATCTATTGCCCATTTTCTGCGGGCAGGTCGAGACCGTAAGGTCGATGGCGTTTCCGTGCAAATGAAGTTGGTCGTGGTCGACCCCTCGGAGGCTTCGGGTGTCGTACACGCTGTGGCCAAGTATGCGAACAGTCAAAACAAAGTCAGTGGCGCGGACCTGTTCTCGACCCACGACTTTCACGTTCGTATGGAGCAGCTCAGCCGACGCCTCCGGGCGCCAGCAAGGGAGGGGCAACAATATCAATCTGGGTGGTACTACGAACGCGCACGCGGGCAGTGGGAGAACGACCGCGCCGCGCGCGGCAACGCTTCAGATCAGAAGAAGTTCGAGCTCGAGTACCCGAAGTCGCAACGGATTACCAAGACCGACTGGGCAAAGTACGCGTACTCGTGGGGCAAGAAGCCCCATCTCGTGAGTAAAGGTGCCCAGAGTGTTTTCGCCGACTATGCAGTCGCCGTCGACAACCAATGGGAGAGCGACGATACCCAGTTCAATGACACCTACTTCCGCACCAATGTGGCGAAAGCGATCATGTTCGAGGAGTTACGAAGCGCCGTACTGAAGGAAGAGTGGTATCGCGCTGCACCGGGCTATCTCGCCAACATCGTCACTTACGCAATGTCACGCTTTGCGTCTCAGATCGATAGCCAGTACTCGGGGGCGAAGTTCGATTTCGACCGCGTATGGCAACGACAGACTCTAGGTGACGACACGCTTCGGGCTTTGCTTGAGGTTGCCATGCGGGCGCAATCACACCTCACGGATAACAACCGGCCTCAAGCCAACGTCACTCAATGGGCGAAGCAGCAAGCTTGTTGGGATCGGTTCTCCAAGATCCCGATGCACTTGGACAACTCAATCGAGGGCCAGCTGACCACCGCCGAAGATGCTCAACTCGCGGTCATCGACGGACGCAAAGAGCGCGCGATGGACAACGGATTCGAGGCAATCCAGCGCACAATGGCGGTAGGTGATTCTGTCTGGGACGCGATCTTCCGTTCCACAGGGCTCTCGCCGACTGAAAGCGATTTGGTTAAGGCGTTCGGGCTCGCAGGGGGCAAAGTTCCGACTGAGCGTCAGGCGGCTGTCTTGCTCAGATTGTTGGCAAGGAAGGCGAACGAAGGCGTCATCGGAAGAGATGACTACTAGCGAAGGAGTCGGGCATGGCACGCGTTAGAAGTGTTTCTGTCGGATCAGTAAGCACGAGAGTCCATCCAACCGAGGTTGACTGCGAGGTGCGCAAGGTCGACTCGGGCTCCGATGGATTGTTCATCCAGTTGAGCACTTTTGGCTCGGCGAACCGTGCCTCGGAACCAAAGGTGAGCCAAACCATCCAGCTCGATCGAGAGGCTGCTATGCGAATTCGCTCGCTGATAGAGGAGACCTTCGGCAACTAGAGGCACATCCACGGTGTCAGTGATTAGGGTCGATGGACTTCGCGATTCAATCAATCGAAGGCCGGGGCCACCGTCGAGACCCCGGCCCGTGCTTCCGTCGGCCGCAGCGGGCGGCAACCAAAATGTCACCATGTCGAAGCGGTCGGCGTTCATGACCGTGATCGGGGCGGCGATGAGAATTCGTGCATAGACGTTGCCTTGCTGTCGCCTTGCGCGAGGATCTCGGTGTACGAGCGCAAGATCGAGTTCGAGCCAAAGACGCGGCGGGCGGGCGTGGCCAGGTGCTCCACTTGGCCGGTCTTTCGGTTGCGCAGGTTGTAGGCGTTTAAGCCGGCCGGCCCCCGCGCATAGGTCTTGTCGGTGAGGGTCACGAGGAAGTCGCTCGAGAGCGCCCCCCTCGTGAGTGATACATTCTCGACATGTCTCTAGGTCGAACGCTGGGCGTCGCGGTGATCGCCGCCATGGTGTTGAGCGGGTGCGTGAGCACCCCGCCGGCCGAAGAATACTGCGTGCCGCGGGTGACGATCAGCCCAGTCGAGGTGAGACCAGGAGACACGATCACGGTGACCGTCGAGAGCGGGTGCGATGTTCCGATGCCGGCCGGCGGTTGGGTCGTTATCGCCGGGCCCGTCGGTCAGCTCGACCTTGCGGTGCGCACCGTGACTGAAGCAGAACTCGTCAATGGTTTTGCGGTCACGGTCGAGCTACCGGCCGACTTTCCCGGCAGCGAGGGGTTCGCCGGGCTCGATTACTGGGACTACTCGGGCTGCCCTGACAATGCGAGTTGCGCAAGCCCGGTCGCATCGTTCCGGGTCGCTCAGAGTCCCTGAGATTCGGGTCTTGAGGGCCAATAGAGAGACCCCGGCCAGAGCACCCGCGAGCCAACATTGCATACCGGGACAGGAACAAAGTTAGGTGGCTCCGGCGGGCGTCGATCTCGTGACCTCACGATCAATGGTCCTGCGCTTGTGTCGCGACTGTCGGCTGCGGCTCGGGCGGTGCGGTGCAGAGGACTGTCCGAGCCACCTCGCCTTCTAGCGCTGGGCGGTGCCCGAGCGCCGCGTGAGATCGACGTTACCGACGGAAAGCATTTCCCTCGCGTCGAGTAGTTTGACCCCATGACGAGTTCGGGTGTCCAGGACTACTGCGACTGGTGCATGGGTCCGCTGACTGAGGCGGCTCGCGCGAGGTCTAGTTGGCTGGGGCTCCCACTCGAATTCGCGTGGGCTTGCTCAGACTGTCTGGATGCCGGACGATACCGGCTGCCGCCAGATGGTTGGGAGGGGAGTGCGGAGGACTGGCTCGCGAGCGATCAGTACGTCCTCGGCGTCGACGATGTGACGGTGATCGTCAATGCGCTGAATGAGGTGCTTCACGGCCCAGAAGCCGTCGAGGATTGGGAGTTTGAGACACGTCTCGGCGTTACGCGGGCCGCGGCACTTGAGACACTCCGGCGCCTCAACTCAAACTCTTCGGGCGGCTTCTTCGCCGGGATGGTGTGACTGCCTAGCGTGCCGGTCTCCTGGCGGTGGATGTCTTGCCGGGGGAGTCTCTAGCTGTGACCCGTGCAGGTCCTCGCGGATGCTTCTGACGGGAGAGGCCTCGGCAGGGGCCCGACTGCCGAGGCGCCACGAGCTGGCATGAGCGCCGGAGGCGCGGCGCGCGAGCGCCCCTCAGTTTCGCGATAAGTTCGGAGAGTGCAAGCTCTTTCCTCCTGGGACATCTATTGCGACGAGAGCCGACCCGAACTTTTCGTTAGCGGTAAGGCCATCGGGGGCTGGACCCTTATTGGCTCGCTCTGGATGCCGTCGGAGTTTCGTCAGGACTTCAAGGCTGGCGTTGCCTCGCTACGCGCGAAACATGGCATTTGGGGTGAGTTCAAGTGGACCAAGGTTTCCCCGAGTTCCGTTGACTTCTACCTAGACCTTGTTGACTACTTTTTCGACTCCTCCCCTTTGAGATTTCGCACGATTGCGATCGATTCGTCGCGTTTGGATCACGCGACTTTTCACTCTTCCGATGCGGAGCTCGGGTTCTACAAGTTCTACTATCAGCTCCTGACGCATTGGATAGTGCCGGGAAGTAGCTTCTCGATCTTCTGTGACAACAAGGTCAATCGGGACCGTCGGCGCTTAACGACCCTCGGGCAGGTCTTGCGGAACGCCAACCCCGGTTCGCAGGTGAGTCAACTCCAAGCCGTCTCCTCTTCGCAGTCCGTCGCTGTCCAGCTCTGCGACGTGTTGATGGGCGCATGCCAGTCTCAGCTCAACCTGAGCGCGCACGGCTCGGCGGCCAAAGAAGCCGTACGTTCCCGAATCGAGCAGCGGATTGGCCATGCACTACGGCGCACCTACCCCAGCGAACGCAAGTTCAACGTGTTCGTCATTGAGCTTCGGAGCAATGCCGCGTGACCTTGCTGCTCGCTGACGAGTCCGCTTATCGCGCTCACTTTTCTCTCAACTTTTGCAGCCGACCGATTGTCTTTGTTACCAACGTGGGTCCGGTCCCGGTGTACTTTGCCGCGCGGAACTTTGAGCATGCCTTCTATGAGTCCACGTATCGAGATGGTGTCAAGGATGCGTTCTCACCTGTTCGCGCTGAACGCATGGACGATATCGCTGCTGTTTTGGCTGACCCATCCGCGCCGCGCTACATCGGTTGGGACAAGGCGTCTCGCCAGCACGATGCGACTAGGTGCGTGTGCATTGCGTCGGGTGACTTCGTCGTCGTGATTCGCCTAAGGGTAACGTCCAGTGGAGGATTAGCGGCCAACTTCGTGACGTGCTACGTCGCGGACAACAGCATCGGCAAGATTCGCTCTGCTCCAGCGTGGAACGAGACTGCGTGTCTCGCCGCATTGCAGGCAAGAAAAGGACGCTGATTCGCATACGCGGGCTCAGCGTCCGAAGCCTCGATAGGTTCAATCCCGATAGGTATTGAACTCGGGTTGATGCTAGCACTTCTAGCTAGTGGCCAACCTAAATGTTGATCTTGATCTTGATCTTGATCTTGATCTTGATCTTGATCTTTTGCGGGAAGCTTTCGGAAGTTAACTCGGGGGTGAGCTTGGCTTCCAGTTCCGTTGCAGCTCTAGTTCAGCCTTGAGTCCCGCTGGCCACGTCTCGAGAAACCCCTCCTTCTCCGGAATCCACCACTCGGAGTTCTCGACAAAGGACAGCGCTACGGCATCCTCGATCCGCTCGTCGCCGTTCGTTAGTGCCTCGTCCAAGAAACTGAGCAGTCTGCCCAAGACCTCGAACTCTTCAACGGCGAAAGCTTGTTCGGCAAAGAGCAACGTGTCGCTGACCAGCAGGTGCGGGAGTAGTTCGTCGTTGTCTTCGAGATGCTCACGGGCGACGGGCTCGAGTTCCGGCACTCTAGAAATGAGCAGGTCAACGAAGTTCGAGTAGGTCACCGTCTTCGGATTCATCGCAAGCCGTCTCCTCGCGCATCAGGGGACTCAGCGCACATCGGTACATTGTGCTGAGCCCGGATCGGAGTAGCTGGGGTGCCCACGATGGGCAGGAGGCTGTCTCCAGGCGATCCCAGCTTCGGGCTGTCCATTGGCGAGGTCAAGTCGTGCCGATTTAGGCTGCGGTTGAATAGGCGTCTGACCTGGTGATTTAGTGGTGGCTCCGACGGGCGTCGATCCCGTGACCTCACGATTTTCAGTCGTGCGCTCTACCAACTGAGCTACAGAGCCTCAGGGCCGAGGCCCTGATACGGAACAAGCCCCCATGAGAGAGGGCCCGTCGCCGTGGCGACCCTGACCGGACTTGAACCGGCGACCTCCGCCGTGACAGGGCGGCGCGCTAACCAACTGCGCTACAGGGCCAAACGTATTCAGTTGTGTGGTGTTGCTTTTGGCTGCGCTGCTGGTGACCCCAACGGGATTCGAACCCGTGCTGCCGCCGTGAAAGGGCGGTGTCCTAGGCCACTAAACGATGGGGCCAGGTGGCGCGAGCCGCAGAGCAACCGAGGCACAAGCATACGGGTCGACCCGCTCGAATGCCAAACCGGAGGCCGGCGGGGGCGGGCGCGGGTTCGGCGACGATCCGACCGGCCTCCCCGCCAGGGGCCGCCGCGCGGGTTAGCGTCGCGAGAACGGTTGGGGCGCTCTGCGATCAGGGCGCCCTGCGACGCGTGCGGTGCTCTACCTGGCCCAACGCGGCATCCGTTGGTACTGTTGTCAATGGTGCTCGTGTGAAAGTTGTGACATAACGCATTGCGGGATGCTGCGCCACACTCGAGCGGGTTTGGGGAGCAATCATGCAGACAGAGATCCGCCGTCGCGTTCGCGGGTTTATCGCCGCTGCCGCGGCCGTCGCTCTGCTCGTCACGGGCTCAGTCGCTGCGACCGAACGCCCCGCCTATGCCGTGGATTACCCGTCGTGGAACGACGTGGTCGAAGCCCGCCGCGATGTTGCCGCCGCGCAAGCGAAGATCAAGGAAATCAAGGCGGCGATCGCCTCGATCACCGCCGAGGTTGAGCGCACGCAAGCGATCGCCGAAGAAAAGGGTGCGGTCTACTTCGAGGCTCAGCAGGCTTTCGACGAAGCGGCCTACACGGCCGACCAACTGCAAGCGCAGGCCGACGACGCCCAGGCACGCGCCGACGAGTCGCGCTCGCGTGCGGGCCAGTTTGTCGCCGAGCTCGCGCGCACGGGCGGCGGAGACCTTTCGGCGTCACTATTCACCAACCCCGGCCAGGCCGACGAGCTGCTGTCGCGCCTCGGTTTTGCCAGCAAGATCACCGAGCAGGCTGAAGGCATCTACGCCGCCGCGCTGCAAGACCAGAACGCGGCGCAGTCGCTCACCGATCAGGCCAACGTTGCCAAGCAGATTCGCGACGAACTGCGCGCCGAAGCGCAGGCCGCCTATGAAGAGGCGCAAGCCGCGGCACTCGAAGCGCAGGCTGCGCTCACGGCCCAGCAAGAGAACCAGGCGCGGCTCGAAGCGCAGCTGGCCGTGCTCGTCGAGAACCGCGAGGCCACCGAGGCCGACTATGCCGCGGGCATTGCGGCGCAGTATGGCTCGGGCTCGAGCCTCGACGCCGGCCAGATCGTCAACGGCTGGGCCGTGCCCGTCTCGGGCTACATCTCGTCGCCCTACGGCTATCGTGTGCACCCCATTAGCGGTCGCGTCGCATTCCACTCGGGCACCGACATCGCGACCTCGTGTGGCCGGCCGATGTTCGCCGCGTCGAGTGGCACGGTCGAATACGCCGGCTGGAACGGCAGCTACGGCTACTTCGTGCGCATCAATCACGGCGGCGGTCTCACGACTGCCTACGGCCACATTCAAGAGGGCGGCATTCTCGTGCAGATGGGTCAGCCCGTTGCCGTCGGCCAGCAGATCGCGCGCGTCGGCACGACGGGCAACTCGACCGGCTGCCACTTGCACCTCGAGATTCGCCAAAACGGCTCGTCGACCGACCCCATTCCTTACCTGCGCAATAAAGGCCTATCCGTTGGGTAGCCGACTCTGATGCCGCGCCCCGGGCGCCACGCACGCAGAGTCGTCGCCCTCGCGATGGCTCTCGTTGTGGCACTCGGGGTCGCACATGCTGAACCCCAACAGTCGGCGCTCGCCGCACCCGCGCCTCCCTCGTGGGACGACGTTGAGGCCGCGAAGGGCGACGTTGAGGCGACCGAGCTGGCCGTGGCGCGCATTCTCGAATCGGTGACCGCCATGAACGCCGAGGTCGAACAGTTGCGCATTGCCGCGCTCATCGCCGGCGAGCAGTACCAACAGGCGACGCTCGCGCTCGACGAAGCCACGACGTCTCTCGCGATTGCCGAGCGGCGACAGGATGCTGCGCTCGAGCGCGCCGAGGCCTCCGGCCAGCAGGCTGCCCAGCTCGCGACGCAGCTCGCGCGTGCCGGCGGCGGCGACCTGACCATGGCCCTCATGGTGAGTGGAGACAACGCCGACGAGTTGCTCTACCGACTCGGCACCATGAGCGCGCTGAGCAGCCGCACCAACGATGTGCTGAGCCGCGCGGTCGCCGACCGCAATGTCGCCGCCGCCTTGAGCGACCAGGCGGTCGTGGCTCGGGATGCTCACGCCCAGCTCGTCGCCGACGCCGAGTCGAGCTACACGGCGGCGGCAGTCGCGGCGGGCGAAGCCGAAGACCGCGCGGCGGCGCAGCAAGAGTTGCTCGACGACCTCTCGGCGAAGCTTGCCGAGCTGACGGGTCGCTCGGTCGCGCTGGAGCGCGAGTATCTCGAATCCCTCGAGACGCCGCCTGCGGGGCCGTCGCCGTCGCCGAGTGCTCCTGCTCCGTCGCCGAGTGTGCCGTCGCCGAGTCCGAGCCAACCGGCGCCGACTCCGTCGAACCCGACGCAGCCGAGCCCGAGCCCGAGCGCGCCGGCACCTTCGCCGAGTAGCCCGGCACCCTCGCCGAGCGCTCCGCCATCATCCGGCCCTCAACCGAACGCGACCGCGGTCGCGGCGGCCATCGCCTTCGCTCGCGCGCAAGTGGGCGAGCCGTACCAGTTCGGTGCGGCGGGCCCCAACGCGTGGGACTGCTCGGGCCTCACGATGATGGCCTACTCCGCCGCGGGCCTCGCGATCGGCGGCCACGGTTCTACCGCGCAATACACGCGGGCCTCGACGCGCGGGCTGCTCGTGCCCTACAGCCAAGTGCTGCCCGGCGACCTCATCTTCTATAGCTCGGGCGGCTCAGCGAGCGCGTCGAAGTATCACGTGGCGCTCTACATCGGCGACGGGCTCATGCTCGAGGCGCCGTATCCGGGCAAGCCTGTGCGCATCGTGCCCGTGCGCAGCTTCGACCGCGTCGGGATGGTGGCGCGGCCGAGCGCCTAGCGGTGTCGGCTCGTGGCGAGGCCGAGCTCGTTGCGGCGCTGGCTCGCGGCGGGGCCAAGCGCCTAGCGCGCGGCGGCCTCCGCCGAGTTAGTGACCGGCGGGAACGTAGGCCGCGATGCCGGCCTGAATGATGGCCTCGGCTTCGGCGGCGTCGCCCCAGCCCTCGGTCTTGACCCACTTGCCGGGCTCGAGGTCTTTGTAGTGCTCGAAGAAGTGCTCGATCTCTTTCTTCGTGAACTCCGAGACATCGCTGATGTCTTGAATGTGTGCCCAGCGCGGGTCTTTCGCGAACACGCAAATGACCTTGGCGTCGCTGCCGCCGTCGTCGGTCATGTTGAACACGCCGACGGGCCGCACGGTTACACCCACTCCCGGAAACAGCGGGTATTCGGTGAGCACGAGCGCGTCAACCGGGTCGCCGTCGAGCCCGAGGGTGTTCTCGAAGAAGCCGTAGTCGGTGGGGTAGACGAACGACGTGAAGAGCACGCGGTCGAGCATGACGCGACCGGTCTCGTGGTCGATCTCGTACTTGTTGCGGCTGCCCTTCGGCACTTCGATGATCACGGGGTAGGCGCCCATCGGGGTGCTCCTTTATGCGAGAGAAATCGGCGTGGGTGGCGCCCGCGGGCGCGGCTCTAACCTTAGTGGATGCCCCCCGAGCGCCCGGCTGACGCCCGACGCCCGCGGCTCACCCCCGCGGTCGCCGACTCTCGTCGCGCCGTGCGCGAGTCGCTCGGCGAGCTGCCGCCGGGTTCGCTGGCTCTCGTTGCTCTCAGCGGAGGCCCCGACTCGCTCGCGCTCGCCGCGGCCGCCGGGTTTGAGGCGCCGCGGCTGGGGCTGCGCGCGGGTGCCGTGATTGTCGACCACGGCTTGCAGGCCGGGTCGGCCGAGGTGGCCGAGCGCGCGGCTCGGGCGGCGCGAGCGCTCGGGCTCGAGCCCGTGCTGGTCGAGCGCGTGCGCGTCGGTGGCGAGGGCGGCCCCGAGGGTGCGGCACGTGAGGCGCGGTACGCCGCGCTCGAATCCGCAGCCGCGCGGCTCGGTGCCGCAGCCGTGCTGCTCGGGCACTCGCTCGACGATCAGGCCGAGACAGTTCTGCTGGGGCTCGCGCGCGGCAGCGGCACGCTGAGCATCTCGGGAATGGCCGCAGTCGTGGGGTTGTGGCGCCGACCGTTGCTCGGGCAACGCCGGGCCTTGCTCGCTCAAGCGTGCGCCGACCAGGGTCTTGAGCCGTGGCACGATCCGCACAACGACGATGAGCGTTTTGCGCGCGTGCGAGTGCGGCGCAGCATCCTGCCGCACCTCGAAGAGCACCTCGATGCGGGAATCGTCGAGGCGCTCGCCCGCACCGCCGCGATCGCGCGCGACGACGCCGAGGCGCTCGATCAGATGGTCGATGAGGTCGCCGAAGAACTCGTTGAGCTGGCCGAGGGCGGGTGCTCGCTGCCCGTCGCGTGGCTCGTGGCCAACCCCGCGGCCTTGCGCCACCGGGTCATTCGGCTCGTGGCGCGCAGCGAGTTTGGCGTGTCGCTCAGCCGCACCCACACGCTCGAGGTGGCGCGACTCGCGATCGACTGGCACGGGCAGGGCCCCGTGCATCTGCCCGGCATTAGGGTGGAACGCATCGGCGGCCACCTCGTGTTTTCGGCCGCCGAACCTGCGTGACCACCCCTTTGCCCGTATCGCCGGAGGAGACCCCGTGGACGTCGACGACATCCGTTCTGACCTGACCGAGGTGCTCATCACCGAGCAAGAGATTCACGGGAAGCTCGCCGAGCTCGCCCGCCGGGTCGAGGCCGACTATGGGGATGCTCCGCCGCTGCTCGTCGGCGTGCTCAAGGGCGCGGTCATGGTCATGGCCGACTTCGCGCGTGAGCTGGCCGTGCACGTCGAGATGGACTGGATGGCTGTCTCGAGCTACGGCGCGAGCACGCAGTCGAGCGGAGTCGTGCGCATTCTCAAAGACCTCGACACCGAGATCGCGGGCCGCGATGTGCTCATCGTTGAAGACATCATCGACTCGGGGCTGACTCTCGCGTGGTTGCGCGCCAACCTCGAGTCGCGGGGCGCGAAGAGCGTCAAGATTCTCGCCCTGCTGCGCAAGCCCGCGGCGGCCAAGGTTGAGGTTGAGGTCGAGTACGTCGGCTTCGACATTCCACCGGCCTTCGTCGTCGGCTACGGCCTCGACTACGCCGAGAAGTACCGCAACTTGCGGGCCGTCGGCGTGCTCGCGCCGCACGTCTACGCCGACTGACGCACGAGGTGCTTCTGTGCCGACTGACGTGACCGCGCGAGCACTAACGTCTGCAGAATGACGTTGTTCTGACGGCTAACCGCTGAGTCAGCGAATCCGCAGACGTTAGTGCTCGTAATCCGCCCCGCGCGAACAGCACACGACCTGCCAAGCGCCGCGCGATAGCCTGACAGGCACGTTCCATCAGCAGAAAGGTGCGGGGCCGCCAGCCCGCCAGCCATGAATTTCAAGCGCATCGTTCGAGGCCCGTTCCTCTACATCGTCGCCGGAGCCCTCGTGCTCTGGATTGGCTTCACCCTGCTCAGCGGCATCGGCGGCTTTCGCCAGATCAGCACGCAAGAGGGCCTTGAGTTCTTGGAGACGGCAGAGATCACGAGCGTCAAGATCGTTGACGGCGAGCAGCGCGTCGACATCGTGCTCGCCGAGCCCGATAAAGAGTTCGGCACGAACGTGCAGTTCTACTACGTGGCACCCCGTGGCGCGGCCATCATCGAGGCCGTCAACGCGGCGAACGTTGATGACAAGTTCACCGACGAGGTTCCGCAGACGAACTTCTTTGTGAGCCTGCTCGGGCTGATCATCCCGTTCCTCATCATCGGCATCATCTTCTACTTCTTGCTCACGCGCCTGCAGGGCGGCGGCGGCCGAGTCATGCAGTTCGGCAAGTCGCGCGCCAAGCTCGTCAGCAAAGAGACCCCGCAGGTCACCTTTGCCGATGTCGCGGGCGCCGACGAGGCGATCGAAGAGCTCAAGGAGATCAAGGACTTCTTGCAAGACCCCACGCGATTCCAGGCCGTGGGTGCGCGCATCCCCAAGGGTGTTCTGCTCTACGGCCCTCCCGGAACGGGCAAGACGCTGCTCGCGCGATCCGTCGCAGGCGAGGCGGGCGTGCCGTTCTACTCGATCTCGGGTTCTGACTTCGTCGAGATGTTCGTGGGCGTCGGCGCGAGTCGCGTGCGCGACCTCTTCACGCAGGCCAAAGAGAACGCTCCGGCGATCATCTTTGTCGACGAGATCGACGCCGTCGGTCGCCACCGCGGCGCCGGCATGGGCGGCGGCCACGACGAGCGCGAGCAGACGCTCAACCAGATGCTCGTCGAGATGGACGGCTTCGACCCCAACACCAACGTCATCATGATCGCGGCGACCAACCGCCCCGACATTCTTGACCCCGCCCTGTTGCGCCCGGGCCGCTTCGACCGTCAGATTCAGGTGGATGCTCCCGACATGAAGGGGCGCGAAAAGATTCTGCAGGTGCACGCCAAGGGCAAGCCCATGGCCGAGAACGTCGACCTCGAAGTGCTCGCGCGCAAGACGCCGGGCTACACGGGCGCCGACCTTGCCAACGTGCTCAACGAAGCTGCTTTGCTCACGGCGCGTGCTCGCGAAGAGATCATCACGAACGAAGCGCTCGACGAGGCCGTCGACCGCGTCATGGCCGGGCCGCAGCGCCGCACGCGCATCATGCGCGACCACGAGAAGCTCATCACGGCGTACCACGAGGGTGGCCACGCGCTCGCGGCCGCGGCCATGCGCAACACCGACCCCGTCACGAAGGTCACGATTCTTCCGCGTGGCCGTGCCCTGGGGTACACGATGGTGCTGCCGCTCGACGACAAGTACTCGGTGACGCGCAACGAGCTGCTCGACCAGCTCACCTACGCCATGGGTGGGCGCGTGGCGGAAGAGATTGTCTTCCACGACCCGACGACGGGCGCGAGCAACGACATCGAAAAGGCCACGGCCATCGCGCGCCGCATGGTGACCGAATACGGCATGAGCACCGACGTGGGCGCCATCAAGCTCGGCTCGTCGAGCGGTGAGGTCTTTCTCGGCCGCGATATGGGCCACCAGCGTGACTACAGCGAGAAGCTCGCCGAGCGCGTTGACGCCGAGGTGCGCGCGCTCATCGAGCAAGCCCACAACGAGGCGTGGCAGGTCATCAACGACAACCGCGAAACCCTCGACCGCCTGGCCACCGAGCTGCTCGAGAAAGAGACGCTCGACCACCTCCAGCTCGCCGAAATCTTCACGAACGTCAAGAAGCTGCCCGAGCGCCCGCAGTGGCTCTCGAGCACGGGGCGACCGTTGCCGAACATCCCCCCGGTGAAGATGCCCGCGAAGCCCCCGATCGAGGCTGCCGCTTTGGCGAACACCGCGGATGCTGCGCCCACGCGGGCAAAGCGGGCGCCGCGCGCGAAGAAGGCCGACACCACTGCCGGAACCACCACCGACAGCCCCGCCGACAGCACGCGCGACTGAGCCACACCATGGCCCCGATCGACATCGGCCGCATCGAGGCGGCCGTCGCCGAGATTCTCGCCGCGATCGGCGAAGACACCCAGCGACCCGGCCTGCTGGCCACGCCGCACCGCGTGGCCGAGGCCTACGCCGAGTTTTTCGCCGGCGTCGGGGTCGACCCCGTGCCGCTCTTGCGTGACGAGCTTGCGACGCAGGATGCGCCCGAGCAACGCGGCGAGATCGTGGTGCTGCGCGACATCGCGCTGCGCTCGATTTGCGAGCACCACCTGCTGCCCTTCACGGGAGTCGCGCACGTGGCGTACCTTCCTGACGAGCGACTCGTGGGCCTGGGCAGCATCGTGCGCGCGGTCGAGACCCTCGCCTCGCGGCCCCAATTGCAAGAGCGGCTCGGCGATGACATCGTTGCGGCCCTCGACGCGGCCCTCGCGCCGCTCGGCACGCTCGTCGTCATTGACGCACGCCACGGCTGTGTGACGTCGCGCGGATCACGCCAGGCCGAGAGCACGACCGTCACCGTGGCCGCGAGCGGGGCGCTTGCCGACCCCGTGCGCCGCGCCGAGGTGATGGCACTCATCGGGGCGAGTGTCGCGTGACGACTCGACCCGAACTGTGGGGCGTGCTCAACGTCACGCCCGACTCGTTTAGCGACGGCGGCCGCTTCGTCGACCCCGAGGCTGCTCTCGCGCAGGGGCTGCGCATGGTGGCCGAAGGCGCGTCCGTCATCGACGTGGGCGGCGAGTCGACCCGGCCGGGCGCCGAGCCCGTGGCTCCGGAGGTCGAGCGTGAGCGCGTGTTGCCCGTGGTGGCGGCGCTCGTGGCGCAGGGCATCCGCGTGTCAATCGACACCATGAATGCGAGCACGGCGGCGGCTGCGGTGGAGGCCGGAGCCGCGATCGTCAACGACGTCAGCGGGGGCCTCGCCGACCCCGCGATGCTCGAGACCGTCGCGGGGCTCGGCAGCCAGTACGTCATCATGCACTGGCGCGGGCCGAGCGAGACGTGGGATGCCGTGAGTGACTACGCGTGGGCGCCGCAGGATGTCACGAACGAGCTCATGGGCCGCTGGCACGCCGCGCTCGAGGCCGGCGTGCAGCCCGAGCGGCTGTGGGTTGACCCGGGCCTGGGCTTCGCGAAGAGGTCGGAGCACAACTGGCAGCTGCTCGCCGAGCTCGGCACCCTGCGGTCGATCGGCGCGCGCGTGCTCGTGGGCGCCTCGCGCAAGCGATTCCTCGGTGCGCTGCTGCCCGAGGGCACGCCCGTTGACGAGCGAGACCTGCTGACGGCGGTCGTCTCTGCTCTCGCGGCGGACCAGGTGGATGCCCTGCGCGTGCACGACGTGCGCTCAAGCGCCCGCGCCCTCGACGTGTGGCAGTCGATCGCGACGGCGGCCGACTCGGCCCCCGCGTATCGCGCCTCGTACGTAGCAAGCCCGCCGCTCGACCGCCACGCGCGCGGCGACGCCATCACGCTCACGGGCCTGCGGGCCTTCGCGCACCACGGAGTCTTCGACCACGAACGGCGCGACGGCCAAGAGTTTGTCATCGACGTCACCGCCCGACTCGACCTGCGCAGCGCGGGCAGCGACGACGAGCTCGCGTCGACCGTGCACTACGGCGTGCTCGCCGAGCAGGTGGTGTCCGCCGTCGAAGGTGACCCGGTCGACCTCATCGAGACGGTGGCCGAGCGCGTCGCCGCGGTCGTGCTGAGTCACGGCGCGGTGTGGCAGACCGAGGTGACCGTGCACAAACCGCAAGCGCCCATCACGGTGCCTTTCGCCGATGTGAGCGTCACGATTGTGCGGGGGCGGTCGTGACCGTCGTGCACCCGGCCACGGCCGTCATCGCGCTCGGCAGCAACCTCGGCGACCGCGAGGCCACACTCGAGCGCGCGGTGGCGGCGCTCGACGCGTTGCCCGAGTCGAGCATCCTCGCCATCTCGTCGTGGCACGGCACGGTCGCGCTCACGGTCGATGGGCTTGACCCCGAGAAGCCCGCCTACCTCAACGGCGTCGCTCTGCTGCAGACGCACCTCGACCCCTACTCGCTGCTCGACGCGATGCGCGCGATCGAGGCCGAGAACGGTCGCGAGCGCATCGAGCGCTGGGGCGACCGCACGCTCGACCTCGACCTCATCGCGTTCGATGAGCTCGAGATCGACTCTGACGTGTTGCAGGTTCCGCACCCGCGTGCTCACGAGCGCGACTTCGTGCTCGCCCCGTGGCTCGAGGTGCAGCCGGATGCTCGCCTTGTCACGCACGGCGACGTCGCCACTCTGCTCGCGGCGCTGCAGTTGGGCGGTGCCGAGTGACCCGCACGCGCCCGCTGCCCCTGCTCATCGCGGCACTCGTCGGGCTCGCGACTGCCTTTGCGCTCGACCTCGTGCTCGCGATGCGCGGAGCCGCCGTGCTCGTGCCCCCCGTCTCGCTCGCCGTCGCCCTCGTGCTCATCGCGGCCGCCGTGTTGGCGCTTGCCTGGCCCGTGCGGCGCGCCGCCAAGGGTGAGCGGCGCATCGACCCGCTCTATGCCGTGCGAGCCGTGGTGCTCGCGAAGGCGAGCGCCCTCGCGGGCGCTCTGCTCGCGGGCGGCGCGGCGGGCATTCTGATCTACTTGCTCACACGCACGGTCGTGCCGTTAGGCTCAACTTTGGCCGCGGGGGCAACCCTGGTTGCCGCCGCAGTGCTCGTGACTGCGGCCCTCGTCGCCGAATACTGGTGCGCGTTGCCGCCCGACGATCCGACTGAGGAGACCGCCCCTTGACGAACCCCGAAACCACCGGCACCGAGGCTCACGGCACCGCGGCGAGTGGCGCCGAGGCGGGCCCCGCCTCGCCGTCGCGACTCGACATCGCCGCCGGAGAGTGGCAGCGCGTCTCGCTCAAGTACATTCCCGTCGACATGATTGGCACGCTCATCTTCGGTGCCATCGCCACGGCGATCGCGTTCGTGCCGTTCTGGGTGGGCTGGGCCGAGGGCTGGCTGCTCGGGCTGGGTGTTGCGGCCATCTTCGTGATCACGCTCGCGCTCACGCCTCGTCGGGTGCGGGCGATCGGCTACCAGTTGCGCGACGACGATCTACTCTTTCGCCGCGGCATTATGTTCCAGCGTTTCGTCGCCGTGCCCTACGGCCGCATGCAACTGGTCGACATCAGCCGCGGCCCCGTCGCTCGCGCCTTTGGCCTTGCCGAACTCAAGTTCGTGACGGCGGCGGCCTCGAGTGGCGTGCTCATTCCCGGCTTGCCGCTTGCCGAGGCTGAGCAACTGCGCGACCACCTCGTGGCCGTAGCCGAGACGCGCCGGGCGGGGCTGTGACCGAGCCGCGCGACGAGTGGCCGGCGCCGGTCGCCCCGCCAGCACCGGAGGCGCCCGTCGCACAACCGCAGCGGCCGGCGGCAGTAAACACCGCGGCAGCAAGCACTGACTTTGCCGACGGCGAGTGGCACCGCCTGCACCCGGCCACGCCACTCTTTCGCGGTGGGCTCGCGTTCCTCGCCATTCTCGGCGTGCTCATCGTCAACCTTCGTGACCGCTTCTTCGAGATCTTCTTCGACGAGGGGGAGGTTCCCCTGCCACCCTCGGGCGGCGACCTCGAGGCCGACGCGATCGACTACATCGTGCGCGAAGAGCTCGTGCTCGTGGCACTGCTCGCGGCCGTTGGAGTGCTGCTGCTGCTCATCGCGGGCTTCTACTTCTCGTGGCGCTTGCACACCTTCCGCATCACCAATGAGGTCGTCGAAGTGCGCTCGGGCATCCTGTTCCGCACCAATCGCAAGGCGCGCCTCGACCGCATTCAGGGCATCAACATCGCTCGCCCGTTCGTTCCGCGCCTCTTCGGCGCGGCCAAGCTCGAAATCTCGGTGGCCGGAAACGACGCCAACGTTCCCCTCGCCTACTTGCGCTCGGCTGACGCCGACGCTCTGCGCCGCGACATCTTGTTGCTCGCCTCGGGGGCACAGCGCTCGGGGGCCGAGCCGGCCGCTGCTGCGGGGGGCATGGGCGGGATGCTCGACGCGCGCGTCTCAGAACTGCTGTCTCCCGAGCTCGACGTCGACCTTGTGGCACCCACGTCGATCGTGCGCATGAACCCCGGCCGCCTCATCGGCTCGACCGTACTGAGCGACACCATGATCATTCTCGTCGCGATGCTCGTGGCCATTGTCGTCACGAGCGTCGTTACGGGTGAACTCTTCTTGCTCGTCGCGATGTTCCCGGGTGTCATTGGCATCGGCGGTTTTCTCATCGCGCGCGTCACGCGCTCGCTGCGCTACTCGATCGCCGCAACGCCCGATGGCGTGCGGGTGGGCTTCGGGTTGCTCTCGACGACCAATGAGACGTTGCCGCCCGGCCGTATCCACTCGATCAAGGTCAGCCAGCCCCTACTCTGGCGGCCGTTCGGCTGGTGGCAGGTCGCGGTCAACCGGGCTTCGCGCTCATCGCAAAACGGTGCAGCGGGTCAACAGCAGACGAGCATCCTTCCCGTCGGAAATCTCGACGACGTGCGCGCGGTGCTGCGGCTCTTGCTGCCCGAAGTGGCGAACGACGCCAGCATGCCCGTGCTCGAGCTGGGCCTGAGCGGCACCGGCACTGAGGGGGGCTTCACGGTGTCGCCGCGTCGGGCGCGCGTGCTGCGGTGGTTCTCGCAACCGCGCAACGGTTTCGCACTCACCGACACGGCCGTGCTGCTGCGCCGAGGTGCCATCTGGCGTTCGCTCATCGCCGTGCCCTACTCGCGCACGCAGTCGGTATCGGTGCATCAGGGGCCGCTCTTGCGTGCTCTGCGTCTCGCGTGGGTTCAGGTACACACCGTGGCGGGCCCGATTCTTCCGATTCTTGGAGCGCTCGACCGCGATGACGCCGTGCGCTTGTTTGACGAGGTTGCGGCGTCGTCGCTGCGCGCGGCCGCCACCGATACGAGTCACCGCTGGCGCCAGCGGTGAACGCCCGCGACGGCCGGCTCGGCGTCGGCATCGTCGGTGCGGGCCGGGTCGGCCCGGTCATCGGTGCCGCGCTCGCGGGCGCCGGTCACGCTCTCGTGGGGGTCTCGGCGAGCACCGACGACGAGCGCGATCGCGTCGAGAGCATGCTGCCCGCGGTGCCCGTGCTCACGGTGCCGCAGATTGTCGAGCGCAGTGAGCTCGTTGTGATCGCGGTGCCCGACGACCAGCTCGTCGAACTCGTTGCGGGTCTCGCGGCTCTCGGCGCGTGGCAGCCCGGCCAGCTCGTGCTGCACACCTCGGCTCGCCACGGCCTGGCGGCGCTCGACCCCGCGCGGGCTGCGGGGGCGATTCCGTTGGCGGTGCATCCGGCGATCGCGTTCACGGGCACGAGCGTTGACCTCGCGCGCTTGCGTGACGCGTGGTGCGCCGTGACGGCTCCCGGCCCCGTGTTGCCGATTGCGCAAGCTCTCGTGGTCGAGATGGGCGCCGAGCCCGTGGTCATTAGCGACGACGATCGGCCGGCCTACGCCGACGCGATCGATGCGGCCTCACAGTTCTCGACCGCCATCATCACCCAGTCGGTCGCGGCGTTGCGCGCGATCGGAGTGGATGAACCCGGCCGGCTTCTCGGCGGCGTCGTGCGCTCGGCGGTCGAGAACGCATTGCAGTCTGCCGCTGTCGATAGCATCGACCGGTGAGTGCCTCCACCCTGCCCGACGTCGAAACCACTATCGCCGGGCTGCGTTCGCGCCTCGACGCTGCTCGAGCGGCCGGTTCGACCGTCGCCCTCGTGCCCACCATGGGCTCGCTACACGAGGGTCACCTCGCGCTCGTGGAGCACGCGCGGGAGGTCGCCGACGTCGTCATCGTCTCGGTGTTCGTCAACCCGATGCAGTTCGGGCCGACCGAAGACTTCGAGCGTTACCCGCGCGACCTTGAGGCCGACCGAGCGACCCTGTCGGGCCACGGCGTTGACGCCGTCTTCGCCCCGGGTGCCGATGAGATGTACCCCTCGGGCCCCGTGGCGACGCGCGTGAGCGCGGGCAACCTCGGCGGAATGCACGAAGGCCGCTCGCGCGCCGGCCACTTCGACGGCGTGCTCACCGTCGTGGCAAAGCTGCTCAACATCGCACAGCCGACCATTGCTGTCTTTGGCGAGAAGGATGCCCAACAGGTCTTTCTCGTGCAGCGCATGGTGCGCGACCTCGACATGCGCACGCGCATCGACGTGGTCGAGACGGTGCGCGCCGACGACGGCCTCGCCCTCTCGAGCCGCAACGCCTACCTCGACGAGCGCTACCGCCGGGCCGCCCGCACGATTCCCGATGCACTCGAAGCCGCCGAGTCGGCCGCCGACCGCGGCATCGACGCCGTCATCGCGGCCGCGCAAGGCGTGCTCATGGGATCGAACGAGGTCGAGCTCGACTACTTCGCGCTCGTGCGCCCCGACACCTTCCAGTCGATCGACGACGACTACCACGGGCCCGCGCGGGCGCTCATCGCGGCACGCGTGGGCACGACGCGACTCATCGACACGACGCTGCTGCACTTGGCGTGAGGCGCGGGGTGCGCGAGCATCCCCGAATCCGCTCACGGGTAGGCTGGCACCGATGACCGAGAACGCCGAAACCGACGCCGCAACGACTGCTCAGGCCGAGCCCACCGTCACTGAGCCGACCAGCGAGGAGATCGCCGAGCAAAAGCAGGTTCGGCTCGACAAGCGGCAGCGCATGCTCGACGCCGGAATCGAGCCCTACGCCGTGGGCCTCACCGTGACCGACACGATTGCGGATGTCCGCTCGCGGTTTCCGAACCTCGAGGTCGACACGGCCACGGGTGAGCGCGTTGCCCTTGCCGGCCGCGTCGTCTTTTCGCGCAACACCGGCAAGCTCTGCTTCGCCACCCTGCAGGCCGGAGAAGGCAGCCGCATTCAAGTAATGCTGAGCCTCGCCGAGGTCGGAGACGCCGCGCTCGAGCAGTGGAAAGACCTCATCGACTTGGGCGACCACGTGTTTGTCGAGGGCGAAGTCATCACGAGCAAGCGCGGCGAGTTGAGCGTCATGGTCTCGACGTGGGCGATCGCGGCGAAGGCGATTCTGCCGTTGCCTAATCTGCACAACGAGCTGAGCGACGAGACGCGCGTGCGCCAGCGGTACCTCGACTTGATCGTGCGCGAGCAAGCGCGCGTGACCGTGCGCGCTCGCGCCGCGGCTGTTGCCAGCTTGCGCACCACGTTTGCGAGCCACGGCTACCTCGAGGTCGAGACGCCGATGCTGCAGACGATGCACGGCGGAGCATCCGCTCGCCCCTTCGTCACGCACTCGAACGCCTTCGACACCGAATTGTTCTTGCGCATCGCGCCCGAGCTGTTTTTGAAGCGCGCTGTCGTGGGCGGCATCGAGCGGGTTTACGAGATCAACCGCAACTTCCGCAACGAGGGCGCCGACTCGACGCACAGCCCCGAGTTCGCGATGCTCGAGGCCTACCAGGCCTACGGCGACTACCACCAGATGGCCGACCTGACGCAAGAGATGATCCAGAACGCGGCCGTCGCCGTCTCGGGCTCGCACGTCGTGACGTGGGCCGATGGCACCGAATACGACCTCGGCGGCGAGTGGGATCGCCTGAGCATGTACGACTCGCTCAGCGCGGCCGCGGGCGTCGAGATCACCCCGCAGACCCCGATGGCTGAGCTCAAGAAGCTCGCCGACGCGGTTGAGATCGAGATCGATCACCCGCTGCCGGGCAAGTACGTCGAAGAGCTCTGGGAGCACTTCGTGAAGGGCGACCTCGTGCGCCCGACCTTCGTCATGGACTTTCCCGTCGACACGAGCCCGCTCGTGCGCGAGCACCGCAGCATCGCGGGCGTCGTTGAGAAGTGGGACCTCTACGTGCGCGGCTTTGAGCTCGCCACGGCCTACTCCGAGCTCGTCGACCCCGTCGTGCAGCGCGAGCGCTTTGTGGCGCAAGCGGCGCTCGCCGCGGGCGGCGACCTCGAGGCCATGCAACTCGATGAGGCGTTCTTGACCGCACTCGAGCACGGCATGCCGCCCAGCGGTGGCATGGGCATGGGCATCGATCGCTTGCTCATGGCGCTCACGGGCCTCGGCATTCGCGAGACCATTCTCTTTCCGCTGGTGAAGTAGGGTCGCGACATGGCCAAAGACGAACTCAAGCTTCCGGGTGACGACCAGAAGAAGCCCGAGATCAGCATGAACCGGCTGGCCCTGTGGCTCGTGGTCGGTGCGGTCGGCGCCTATCTTTTGCTCTCGGGCATCATCGGCATCATCGCCAAGGGTTAGCGCTTGTGCCCCCGTACGGGGGCATGACGCTGTGGTCGCGTCGGAATAGCCTTAGCGCACCCGATATCCGCATGCCTCGTGGATGCCCTCTGGCACCCCGCGAATCGTCTGACCCGAACGGCGATCGACGTGATCTCTCACCGCCTCCGCGCCGTCGTCGCTGGCGTGCCGGTTCTTGCCGTGGCGGCCATCCTCATTGCGAGCCCTGGATTCGCGGCCGACTCACTGGTCATCAACTCAAACCTGTCAGGATCCACCGTGTCGGGCGAGCTTCTCGTCGAAGGCTCGACGCTCGGCGATGACCTGCAACTCGTGACGCTCTCGCTCGCCCCGCAAACGCTTGTCGATTGTGGCGAGCCCATGGCGCAGAGCGACGCGGCGACTGATGCGAGCCGTTTCTCGGGCAGCCTGCAAACCACCGCCGTGCCCGACGGCGCGTACTGCCTCATTGCCATGGCTGACGACGGGCGCTTGTCGACGGTGCTCGGCGGCATCACGGTGGACAACTCAGCCGAACTCGGCGCTTCGCTCGAGGGCGTGCAGTTGCCGACCCAGTCACTCGGTGCAGAGGTCGAAGCGGTCGCGACCCCGTCACGATTCGGCGACCTCTCGGCGCTCGGCCCCGTGGTGCTCGCCGCAACGGCGGGACTCGCAATCGGTGTTCTCGCACTCGGGTTTGCTGCTCGGCGCCGCGCCGGCGTTTAGCCCCTCCGTGATCCGTCGCATGTCGCGCACAGGCTCACCGACGTATTCTTGACCCATGCCCGAAGACTTCTGGGGAAACGCGATCTTCTCGGTGACGCCGACGATCGTCATCGGCCTCATCTTCTGGTTCGCGATGCGCGCGATCATTCGCGCTGACCGCTCCGAGCGCGATGTCTTCAGCGAGGTCGAAGCCGAAGAGCGCGCGCGGCTTGAGGCGAACGCGCGCCGGGCTGACCCGCACGAGTAGGTCTAGTCGCGCGGCCTGAGTCGCACGTCGGGCATAACGGGTGCGGGCAGCGCCCGGCCGTTCCAGCCCTCGACGATGCCGAAGCGACCGGCATCGGTTGCGCCCTCGATCACCTCTGCCTGCCACTGCTCGCGCACGGCCACGATCTCGTCGTGGTCTCGCGCGATGAAGTTCCACCACATGACGATGGGTTCGCCGAGGGGCTCGCCGCCCAGCAGCAGCGCGCGCAGGGGAGTGTCTCCGGCTGCGATCCGCACCGACGAGCGACCGGGGGCCGCGTAACCGAGGTGGGTGCGGGGCACCTCGGTGCCGTCGAGGTGGGCGAGGCCAGCATCCACCAGCAGTCCGTGTTCGAAGCGTTCGTCGACGGCGAGATCGACGGTCGCACCGGCGGGCAGATCGAGTTGCGCGCCGAGGAGGGCCGTGAAGGTGCGCACGGGGCTGCGCGAGCCCGCGAGCTCGCCCACGAAGACGCGCAGGGTTGCCGCGCCCACCGTGATCGCCTCGGGCTCGGCGTGCTCGAAGAACGGTGCCACGTGCCGGTCGCGGTCGGGCAGGGCGACCCAGAGTTGGGCGCCGTGAAGCCGGGTTGTCGCGGGCGTTGACACCTCGGAGTGCTGGATGCCCGCGCCCGCCGTCATGAGGTTCACCTCGCCCGGCCGCACCATGGCGTGCGCGCCGCTCGAGTCACGGTGCTCGACCTCGCCCTCGAAGAGCCAGCTCACCGTCTGCAAGGCCGTGTGCGGATGCGGCGGCACGGTCATGCCGCCCGTCTCGGCCACGTCGTTGGGTCCGTAGTGGTCGACGAAACACCACGCGCCGATGAGGCTGCGCTCGCGTTGCGGCAGCGTGCGGCGCACGGTCATCGCGCGCGGCCCGCCCAGCGGCACCTCGCGCGGTTCGAGCACCTGGATGCCCACTACAGGTCGGTCGGTGCACACGAGCTCGGCGGGCTCGGCCTCGAGGTTGCTCACGCCCCCACCCTACGACGGGTTCTGCGCGTGCCTGCCCGGCCGCCCGCTCGCGCAGTCGCCCGCTCGCCCGCTCGCGCCGCTCCCGTTCCCGCCCCTGTGGCTGCCCCCTCCGCCGCCCTGATCGCGAGCGTGGGCACTAACGTCTGCAGAATCTGCGGGTACAGCTCGATTCCTCAAGGCCGGCGCATTCTGCAGACGTTAGTGCTCGCGCACTCAGCGCTCCACGACGAGCAGGTCTCCGACCTCACACTCGAGCGCCTCGCAGATCGCGCGCAGCGTCGAGAACCTGATTGCGCGAGCCCGGTCGTTCTTGAGCACCGAGAGGTTGACGATGCTCACGCCGACGAGCTCGCTCAACCGCGTGAGCGTTATGCCCCGTTGCTCGAGCAACTCGTCGAGCCGGCAGTGGATGCCCGTCTCCTCGTCTTCGGTTGACGCTGGGCTCATCACACCAGCCCCTTGGTGTCGTTCTGTAGCTGCTCGCCGCGCTTGAGCAGCACCGCCACGAGCAATATGCCGGCGCCGGCCGCGACGTGCGTCAGGTCGACCGGGCCGGGCCCGATCCAGCCCCCGAGCTCGGAACCGCCGAGAATTTCGTGCCGCGCGAGGCTCGTGCCGTACGTTTCCAACACCTGCGAGAGCGAGCCGATCACGATGAGCGACGTACCGACGACGACCGCCGTCTTCGCCAACTGAGGTGCGAAGCCCTGATTTAGTTCGATGCGTTTCGCGAGCGTCGCGATGCCGACCGCGACGATCGCGTGCAACAGCGGCGTCAGAATCATGGGTGCAAAGAAGAGCAACGCCGTTGCACTGCTCATGCCGAAGCCCGTGATTGACACCTCACTGAAGTGGCCGTAGCTCAACAGTTCTCCACCAAGGTCGAAAGGCGGGAGCACACTGTCGGGAATCGCGGTCGCCGTTGACGCCGGCACGGGGAGCGTGACGGCGTTTCCGCCGTGAGAGCCCTGCGCGGCCGACGAGACGACGACGACCGCGGCCAAAAGCGATCCGACGGCTGCGGCGACGCCATACACAAACGCCACAACAGCGACAACGCGCGCTATGCCAGCGGTACGTGAAGGCTGGCCTTCACCCCCCGCCGGATCCGCCCGACGACGACGTGCGATCACGAAAAGCACCACACCAATGACGATGACCAGGATGAGCGGGATCGCGGCGAACAACACGTTCCAGAGGAGTAGGTCCATCAGACAAGCCCCTTCGTGTCGTTCTGCAGCCGCTCCCCGATGCGGAACACCACCGCCATGGCCAACACTACGATTCCGAGAAACACGGGCAGCGGATCGATCGTCGCGTCGACAGCGAAAACGTCGCGGCCCAGAAGCTCATTGATCCGGTCGGAGGCCATCAAGGAGCCGAGCGCGTGCGAACCCAACGCGATCACGCTGCCGATCGAGAGCGCGGCGCCAGCGGCCATCGCGATCGCGAAGAGCGACCGATGAAAGGGTGACCGGCGGGCGAGCCGCAGGAGCACGATGCCGATCGCACCGATGACCACCGCACCGACGATAAGCGAGACGGCGTCGCTTCCGAGGAGCAGGGCAGAAGTAACCGGTCCGAGAGCCTCGAGGTTGACGTTGACCTGCGCACCGTCCCACGCAATGGTGTTGAGGCCGACACCCGGGTTCGGATCGACGCGCGGGTTAAGCACGGTCACCGGGAGCGAAATCGCTCGTGCGGAGGTGGCGAATTGGGCGAGTCCGTAGATCGCGCCGATCAGCCAGACAACTCCACCCGCGAGCGCCGCGGCGCCCAGGGAGCCCATGGCGAATCGGTCGTACCGGTCGAGCGGTGAAGCCGCTTCGGAGGTGGGGGTCGGCATGAGCATCCTTATCGTTGATCGTTATTATCGATTGTCGTTAATGTATGGATGCTCGCGGCAGAGTGCAACCCCGGTCACGCCTACGGCGAACAGGGGCAGTTAACGCAGGGTGCGCTGGTTACCCTCAATACAGCGGCTCTGCATCCTGTCGACGGCGCCGCGTGAGGAGAGTGCGAGATGTTCGAACGGTTTACCGACCGCGCCCGTCGCGTGGTGGTTTTGGCGCAAGAAGAAGCCAAGATGCTCAACCACAACTACATCGGCACTGAGCACATTCTCTTGGGCCTCATTCACGAGGGCGAGGGTGTTGCTGCGAAGGCGCTCGAGTCGCTGAGCATTTCGCTCGACGCCGTGCGCGAGCAAGTGCAAGACATCATCGGGCAGGGTCAGCAGCAGCCGACCGGCCACATTCCCTTTACGCCGCGTGCCAAGAAGGTGCTCGAGCTGTCACTGCGGGAAGCCCTGCAGCTCGGCCACAACTACATCGGTACCGAGCACATCCTTCTCGGCCTCATTCGCGAGGGCGAGGGCGTTGCGGCCCAGGTGCTCGTCAAGCTCGGCGCCGACCTCAACCGCGTGCGCCAGCAGGTCATTCAGTTGCTGTCGGGCTACCAGGGCAAAGAGGCCGTCGCCGTGGGTGGCGACAGCCCGAGCCCTGACAAGGGCTCGCAGGTGCTCGACCAGTTCGGCCGCAACCTCACCGCCGCGGCCCGCGAGGGCAAGCTCGACCCGGTCATCGGGCGCGAGAAAGAGGCCGAGCGCGTCATGCAGATTCTGTCGCGCCGCTCGAAGAACAACCCGGTGCTGATCGGTGAGCCCGGCGTCGGCAAGACCGCCGTCGTCGAGGGCCTCGCCCAGGCGATCGTCAAGGGCGAAGTGCCCGAGACGCTCAAAGACAAGCAGCTCTACTCGCTCGACCTCGGCTCGCTCATCGCGGGTAGCCGCTACCGCGGTGACTTCGAAGAGCGCCTCAAGAAGGTCACGAAAGAGATCCGCACGCGCGGCGACATCATCGTTTTCATCGACGAGATTCACACGCTCGTGGGCGCGGGTGCTGCCGAGGGCGCGATCGATGCGGCGAGCATCCTGAAGCCGCTGTTGGCGCGTGGCGAACTGCAGACCATCGGTGCGACCACTCTTGACGAGTACCGCAAGCACTTTGAGAAGGATGCTGCGCTCGAGCGCCGCTTCCAGCCGGTGATGGTCAATGAGCCCTCGCTGCCGCACTCGATCAACATCTTGAAGGGGCTTCGCGACAAGTACGAGGCCTTCCACAAGGTGTCGATCACCGATGGCGCGATCGTTGCCGCCGTGAACCTCGCCGACCGCTACGTGCAAGACCGTTTCTTGCCCGACAAGGCCATCGACTTGATCGACGAGGCGGGCGCGCGGTTGCGACTGTCGATTCTCTCGGCACCGCCCGAGCTGCGCGAGTTCGACGAGAAGATCGCTGGCGTGCGCACCGAGAAAGAACTCGCGATCGAGAACCAAGACTTCGAGAAGGCCGCTTCGCTTCGGGATGACGAGAAGAAGCTGCTCGGTGAGCGTCTTCGCCTCGAGAAGCAGTGGCGCGCCGGAGAGGTTGCCGCGAGCGGCACCGTCGACGAGGGCGTCATTGCCGAGGTGCTCGCGCAGGCCACGGGCATCCCCGTGTTCAAGCTCACCGAAGAAGAAAGCTCGCGCCTCATCTTCATGGAGAAGGCCCTGCACCAGCGGGTCATCGGCCAAGAAGAAGCCATCTCGGTGCTCGCCAAGACGATCCGTCGCACGCGCGCGGGTCTGAAAGACCCGAAGCGCCCCTCGGGCTCGTTCATCTTCGCCGGCCCCACGGGTGTCGGAAAGACCGAGCTCGCCAAGGCGCTCGCCGAGTTCCTCTTCGACGACGAGGGCGCGCTCATCGCGCTCGACATGTCGGAGTATGGCGAGAAGCACACCGTTTCGCGTCTCTTCGGTGCCCCTCCCGGGTTTGTCGGCTTCGAAGAGGGCGGCCAGCTCACCGAGAAGGTGCGCCGCAAACCGTTTAGCGTCGTGCTGTTCGACGAAATCGAGAAGGCGCACCCCGACATCTTCAACTCGCTGTTGCAGGTGCTCGAAGAGGGTCGTCTGACCGACGGTCAGGGTCGCGTCGTCGACTTCAAGAACACGGTCATCATCATGACGACCAACCTCGGCACGAAAGACATCACGGGCGGCCCCGTGGGCTTCACGCTCGAGGGCAATGCCGCGGCGTCGTACTCGGCCATGCGCGCGAAGGTCGTCGAAGAGCTCAAGAAGCACTTCAAGCCCGAGTTCTTGAACCGTGTTGACGAGACGATCGTCTTCCCGCAGCTCAACCAAGACGAGCTGCTGCAGATCGTCGACCTCTTCGTCAAGCGTTTGCGCGAGCGCCTGCTCGACCGCGACATGACGATCGAGGTGAGCGACCCGGCGAAGGCGCAGCTGATCAAGGTTGGTTGGGATCCCACGCTCGGTGCGCGCCCGTTGCGGCGAGCCGTGCAGCACGAGATCGAAGACGCCTTGAGCGAGCGCATCTTGCACGGTGAGCTCAACGCGGGCGACCACATCGCGGTCGACTTCGTCGACGGTGCGTTCACCTTCGCCACGACGCGCAAAGAGCTTGCGGCCGTCGAGGCCGGCGCGGGAGCGTCGGCCGAACTGCCGCCCGTCGAGTAACGCGCGGCGAGCATCCGTCGACGGATGCCCGCACCCCGTCAGCGCCCCGGCCCGTCACACGGCCGGGGCGCTTCGGCGTTCGCGCCGGCTCTAGGCTGACGGGGTGACGCGATCGCCGAGCCACCCGCAGCCGATCGTCGTGCAGTACCGCCCGCCGGAGGGTCTCTCGGTGGTCGAAGCGGCTGAACTGCTGCAGCAAAACTCGCGGGCTGTCGTGGCGCAACTGATCGACTTTGCCGCTCGCCGCATCGTGGTCATGGTGCCTGGCCCCAAGAGGCGCAGCTTTCGGGTGGTGCGCACCGCTCGAGCAGTGACGTCGGCGGCAGAAGAAGCGATTCTCGCGGCCGTGTTCGGCGACCGGGCGATGACCGGTGCTTCTGTCACGCTGACGCGGCATCGCAATGAAGGACTGAGTCGGCGGCTCGCCGATGCGCATCGTGGCATTGCTGCCTCACTCATCGAGCGAGGCCTGGTTGCCGAGCGCTCGTTCGCCTCTCGCCTCGCGCGGTTCTGGGATCCTCGGCCGGTTGCTCCGACCGATGAGGCCGCCCCCGTGCTTGCCCACCTGGAAGGGCTGCGCCAGTACATCGCGCTCGCCGAAGCCGATCGCATGCGAGTGCTTCTCGGCCCCGACTCGGCGATGGAGCGGCGTGACGAGAGTGGCGAGTCGACACTCGTCATCCACGAAAAGCTGCTCGGCTACGCGGTGCTCTTCGGGCTCGAGAAGCAGTGGGCGGCCCGCCTCGCTGCCGACTATGCCGCCGAGCGACCTGGCCGAGAGCCCGTGGGCATTGACGACTTGACGTGGGTTGACGTTGCCCTGTGGGAGGTCGTCACGACGAGTGCCGATCTGCAGATGGAGGGCCTCGACCTTTCGGCGCTCCCGGAGCTCCCCGAGGTCGACCTCGACCTCACCGTTGGAGCGGCCGACGTTCTCGACGGCCTCGGCGCGTTCTTCGGCGGTCTGTGACGATGCGCCGGCTCTAGGCTGGCAGGGTGACGAGCAACGGGTTTAGCGTGCGGCGCGCGCGCACGGCCGATGTGCGCGCGATCAAGCAACTCGTCGAGCCGCTCGTGCAGCAGGGCATTTTGCTCGGCAAAGAACTCGTCGTGTTCTTCGAGTCGTTGCAAGAGTTTCGCGTGGCCGTAGACGATGCCACGGGTGAGGTCATCGGATGCGGCGCCGTGCACGTGATCTGGGAAGACCTCGGCGAGATTCGCACACTCGCCGCGAGCGACGCCTGGCGCGGTCGTGGTGTGGGGCACGCTCTGCTCTCGAGCCTCGAAGATGACGCGCGCGAGCTCGGCCTGCAGCGCTTGTTTTGCCTCACGTTTGAGGTCGAGTTCTTCGGCCGCCATGGCTTCGCGCCCGTCGATGAGCAACTGCTGATCGACCCCGAGGTCTATGCCGAACTCGTGCGCTCGCCCGACGAGGGCGTCGCTGAGTTTCTCGACCTTTCGCGCGTCAAGCCCAACACTCTGGGCAATACGCGCATGCTCAAGGTTTTGTAGAGGTAGCTGAGCGTTCGGGCACACGCCGAGCGAGCATCCGCCCGCCGCACCCAACCGGCCCTACCCTGGCGACATGTCGACGATCCGTAATCCCGTCGGGCCGCTGCCGCCGCAGGTCTATTGGCGTCGACGGATCGTCGTGGGGATTGTCGCGCTCGCGGTCATCGTGATCATCGTGCTCATCATCGTGCGGCCCGGAGCGACTGAGCCGGCCGACCAGCCCACGCCCGAGCCCACCACGAGCGCGTCTGGCGAACCCGGCGCGAGGGGTGGCGAGGCGACCGATGGCGAGATCGAGGCCTGCACATCGTCGCAAGTGACCGTCACGCCGGTCACCGACGCCACGTCGTACCCCGCCGAGCAACAGCCGCTGCTCTCGCTCACCCTGCTCAACACCGGCACAACCGCGTGCACGATCGAAGCGGGCAGCGACGTGCAGAGCTACGTCATCACGTCGGGCAGTGACCGCATTTGGGCCTCAACCGACTGTCAAGAGCCGGGCGTTGCCGCCGAGCGCATCCTCGAACCGGGCGAACCGCTCTCGACCACGCCTTTCGCGTGGAGCCGCACGCGCTCGAGCGCCGATGACTGCTCCGCCGAGCGCGACCCCGTCATCGCGGGCGGGGCGACCTACCGGCTCAGTGTGAGCGTCGGCGAGTTCACGAGCGCCGACGACCGCCCGTTCATCCTCAACTGAGGCTCGCCCTCGCGGCGTAGGCTGTTCGGGATGCCCACCAACAGCCCGAAGAAACGCCCCGGTTCGTCGCAGCCGCGCCGAGCCGCCTCCGGCCACCTCGCGCCGCTGCCTCCCTCGAAGCTTCCGCCCGAGCAGCGACTGGATGCTGCCCTCGAGCGCCAAGACGCCGCGGCCGTGGCGTTCGCTCTGCGCAACGACCACGTCATCGTGCCGCTGCTCGTGGTCGACGGCCCGGCTCAAGTGCGGGTGTTTCGGCGGGGCGAGGCCGATAAGTACATGCTGTTGCTCTTCTCGAGCCCGCAGACCTACATCGCGATGGTTCCCGACGAGCCCGAGCACCGCGTGCTGCCGTACGACCGCGCGACGCTCACCGAGTTTCTCGAGCAGAACATCGGCGTGCTCGAGGGCATCTGGTTCGACGTGGCGGGCCCGCACGCGATGCAGGCCGACCCGCACGACGTGCTCGAGGCGCTGCAGCTCGACGCCGACTAGCGACGCCGCGTTTGGTCGCCCGCGTCACGTTTAGCTGCGAAAGTTCGGGCCCAAGCGTGACGGTTGGCCCCAAACGCGGGCGGCTAGAACTCGGGAACGTCGAGCTTCTCGTCGTGCGCGCTCGCGAACGCGAGCCGCACGGCTTCGCGCAAGTGCACCGCCGAGGCGTCGATGACCGTGGTGTATCCGAGGCGCGCGCCCTCGGCGGCTCGCTGAGGGGCGCCCGACACCGCGCGGACTTCGCCGGCGAGACTGATTTCTCCGATGGCGGCGAGATGGGCATCCAGAGCCTTCTCGCGACGCGCGCTCGCAACGGCCAGCGCGATCGCGAGGTCGGCCGCGGGCTCGGTTAGCCGGATGCCACCGACCGTGGAGACATAGACGTCGAACCCTGAGAGCGGCATGCCGCAGCGGCGTTCGAGCACCGCCAGCAACATGGCGACGCGCGACGAGTCGACGCCGTTGACGACACGGCGAGGCTGGGGGGCGTTGGAGGCGACGATGAGCGCTTGCACTTCGACGGGTAGGGCGCGGCGGCCCTCCATAGCGATCGCGATGCACGTGCCGCTCACGGGCGTGGTCGAGCCCGAGCGGAAAAGAATCGAGGGGTCGGCGACCTCGGCGATGCCGTCGCCGGTCATCTCGAAGCAGCCGACCTCGTCGGTGGGGCCGAAGCGGTTCTTGAGCGCGCGCACGAAGCGCAGCGCGGTTTGGCGGTCACCCTCGAACTGGCACACGACGTCAACGAGATGTTCGAGCAGTCGCGGCCCCGCGATCGTGCCGTCTTTCGTGACGTGACCGACGAGCACGACGGGGATGTCGCGGTCTTTCGCCACACGGATAAGGGTCGCCGCGACCTCCCGCACCTGCGAGACCCCGCCCGCGAGCCCATCGACGAGCGAGGAGGCGACGGTCTGCACTGAGTCGACGATCACGAGCGCAGGCTGTACCTCGTCGATCTGGCCGAGAATCGTCGCGAGGTCGGTCTCGGAGGCGAGGTAGAGCTCGGGCGTGAGCGCACCCGTGCGGCCTGCGCGCAGTCGCACTTGCGCCACCGACTCTTCGGCGCTCACGTAGAGCACGCGCTGACCGAGCTTGGCGGCGCGCGCGGCGACCTCGAGCAGCAAGGTCGACTTGCCAACCCCGGGCTCGCCCGACAGCAGAATGGCGGCGCCGGGCACGATGCCGCCGCCGAGCACGCGATCGAACTCGGCGATGCCCGTGGGCGTGTGACTCTCGCCCCGCGGTTCGATCGACGTGATCGGCCGAGCGGCCCGACCATCGGCAACTCGGGCCGGCGCGGTGTGCCGCGTCGGCGCATCCTTCTCGATGACGGTGCCCCACTGCTGGCACTCGCCGCAGCGACCGGCCCACTTCAGCGTGGTCCAGCCGCACTCGGTGCAGACGAAGTTCGTGGTGGGCTTGGCCATGGTTGCTTCAGAATACGCGGCACCCCCGACGAGCAACGGCGGGCCGCGCACGATTAGTCGGCGGGCAGCTGCCGTTCGATCGGAACGGTGCGCTCGACGACGACATCGCCCGTGTGCGTGGTCGTCACGGTCTCGATCAGCACGATCTCGACTTCGTCGTCGGCGATCGGGTTGTGGCGCACTCCCCGCGGCACGACGAAGAACTCGCCCGGCGAGAGCACGACCTCGTCGCGGCCCTCCAGCTGGATGCGCAGTTGCCCCGACACGACCCAGAAGAGCTCGTCTTCGTTCTCGTGGGCGTGCCACACGAACTCGCCGAGCAGCTTCGCGACCTTCACATACTGATCGTTGACCCGACCGATGATGCGGGGGGTCCAGTGCTCGGTGACCTTCGCGAGCTCAGCGGTAATCGTGACCGTGTCCATCATGGCCACAGTCTTCCAGGTCACCCATCGGTGTGCGGTTCGCCCCACTCGCCCGCCTGTACTAAACTCCTTCCCGGAACCGTGTCCGAGCGGCCGAAGGTGCAACTCTCGAAAAGTTGTGTGGGTGTTGAGCCCACCGTGGGTTCAAATCCCACCGGTTCCGCCACTGCCCTCACTCAGGGCACAGAAAACCCCCGAACCATGTGGTTCGGGGGTTTCTTGCGTCGTGGCGGTCGCGGGCGACTACGCGACGCGGGTGAAGTCGCCAGCGATGGCGTCGGCCGTCGACCGATCAAGGCCCGAGGCGTGGGCGAACTCGGGCCACGAATCGAGCGCATCGGCGATCGACCTCAGCGCAACCTTCGCGCCGGGCACGGCGAATCGATCGGCGACGGCGAGCAGGTCAGCGCGGCCGATCTCGGAGAACTTTCCGTTGACGCTCATGAGGTGCTGGCGAAGCCACACGTTGGTGACGTCGCGGGCGTAGGTGATGTCGTACGCGGGTGACAGCTGCCACTCGCCGCCGGGGCGCAGCACGAAGGCGTGGTTCTTGCTGTGGTCGTCGTGGTTGGCGGCCGCAACGTTGAAGGCCATGCGCGTGAAGATCTGCGTGCGGGTCGCATCGTCGAGGCCGAGCGCCGCAGCGGCGGTGAACAACTGGGCGTAGTCGTTCGTGCCGCGCAGGTTGAAGTCGACGGCATTGATTCCGCACAGCGACTGCAGGTGCACTTTGCCGCCCGGCTCGCGATCGAATCGGTGCGTGAGAAAGTGGCTGCGGCCGTTTTCGTGCAGCAGGCGCGTCTCGGGCATCTCTATGCCCGCAGCGCGGGCCATGAGTGAGTAGGCGTACTCGATGCGGGTGTACTTCTGCGACTCGCCCAGCTGACGGTCGACACCGAGGCCGTCGAACTTGAGCAGCCATGCGCGCTCGCCTTCGCGGGGCTCGGTGTGCCCCGGCCGAATCTCGTGGGTTGTCTCGTGGATGTTCACGACAGCCTTCGCGCGCGCCCCACCGGCGCTCGTGCCGACGGAGATGATCTGGTTGAGCGCATCGGCGCTGTGGCCGTCGTCGGAGAGCGTGCCGGCGACGACCGACCGTGCGGTTTCGATGAGAGTCGCGAGGTCAAGCGCGGTCGGAATCGAAGCGCTCGGGCTGCGGTCGGGAACAAACTCGAGCGCCCCCATGCCGCGACTGCCGAGATAGGCGAGCCGATCGAGCGGAGTGATCTGACCGCGGTCGACACCCTGCTCGGCGAGCCAGGCGTCGACGATGCTGTTTCCGAACCGGTCGGGCAGGGCGTCGGCGATCATGGGCGGTAGTCCGTAGAAGGTGTCGCGATTAAGGCCCGCGAAGGTGAACACCGAGGTGCGGCTGGTCACTGGCATGAGCAGCGGGCTGAGCTCGGCACCCGAGCGTTTCCAGCCGGGGGTGTACTGAAAGCCGAAGCCGCCACGCACCGCGCTCACGGCGCCGACTGACTGACCCCAGATGCGCACCTCGACAGCGGTGACGGGCTCGTAGGCCACGCGGCTCACCGACCCGGCTTGCGGTAGCGCTGGGGAGCCGCAGCGGTTCGCCGGGATGCCGCCAAGACCTGCAGGGGGGTCGGGCTGTCAGGCGGCATGATGGCGTCGAGAGCATCCGTTCGATCGAGGGCGCGAAGCACCGCCAAGAGTGTTTGCAGGCGACTGCCTTTGCCGCGTTCGAGTGATTGCACGGCCGAGCGAGACACGTTGGCGCGCACGGCAAGTTCTGCCTGGTCGAGCTCAGCCTCGATGCGAAGCTGACGGATCGCGGTGCCGATCTGCTGCTCCCACTCATCCAGAGTGCTGAACGTGCTTGTAAAATCAGTCATTACCGACATTATTGCTTATAAAGCATGCAATACCAACCATTGTCGACGATACGGTGCCGTTGCTGTCACTCAGAGAGACTGCGCACGCGTCGCCCGGTAGGCTGTTGGGGTCAAGGGGAGTATTCCTTCGAAGTCGACTCGTCAGTACGAACACGCAATCGTGTTCCGGGCGGCTTGGCCCTGTTCACGGGCCGGAAGAGACCTTGGTCATTTTTCTTCGGCCAAGGAGCACCTATGGGTGTCACACCCCTCATCTGGATCATCACGATTGCGGTCACGATCGCCTTCTTCATCTGGGAGTTCTACGCCCACGTGCGCACCCCGCACGAGCCCACGATCGGCGAAGCGGCGAAGTGGTCGGTGTTCTACATCACGCTGGCACTGATCTTCGGTGTGGGCATCGGAGTGGTGTCGGGGTGGCAGTTCGGCGGTGAGTACTTCGCCGGATACCTGACCGAGAAAGCGCTGTCAGTCGACAACGTCTTCGTCTTCTTGCTCATCATGACCGCGTTCGCGGTGCCCAAGATGTATCAGCAAAAGGTGCTTCTGATCGGCATCGCGATCGCCCTCATCATGCGGGGAATCTTCATTGCCGTCGGCGCGACGCTCATCTCCAACTTCTCGTGGATCTTCTACATCTTTGGTGCCCTGCTGCTCGTACTCGCGTATCGCCAGGCATTCGCCTCACACGAGACTGACCCGCAGAACATCGGCATCGTCAAGTTCGCCCGTCGGCACCTGCCGTTCGTTGATCAGTATCACGGTGACAAGCTCTCGGTGAAGATCGACGGCAAGAGGTTTTTCACTCCCATGCTGCTCGTGATCGTGGCCATTGGCTTTGTCGACCTCATCTTTGCGGTCGACTCGATCCCCGCGATCTACGGTCTGACCGAAGAGGCCTACATCGTCTTCACCGCGAACGCCTTTGCGCTCATGGGTCTGCGCCAGCTCTACTTCTTGATCGGCGGACTGCTCGAACGACTCATCTACCTCGCTCAGGGTCTCGCCGTCATTCTCGCGTTCATCGGCCTCAAGCTCATCTCGCACGCCCTCAAGATCAACGAGTTGCCCTTCATCAACGGCGGCGAGCCGGTCAAGTGGGTTCCCGAAATTCCCATCTGGTTCTCGCTCGGCTTCATTGCCACGACGATCACCGTTGCGACGGTGCTGAGCCTGTGGAAGACGCGCAGAAACGCCCTTGTCGCGGATGCCGCTGCCGAGAGCGCCGCGAACGAGAAGACCGACAAGCACTAAGGCTCGTGGCCTGCCCCGCTGGTGTCTCTCATCGCGGGGCGGGCCGCGCTAGCTCCAGTGCGGGTAGTGCGCCTCGACAACGTTCGGGTGCGAGCGCACGCGGCTCTTGAGCCAGTTGACGCCGAACACCGGGTGCAGTGGATTGCTGGGGTCGCGGGTCACGCCCGCGGCCTCAGCCGCGAGCTCGGCCGGAAGGTCGATCGTCGGAATCTCGGCGTCGAGCGCGGGCCCGAAGAAGAACGGCACCGAGATGCGCTCGTCACCCGCAGCGGGTGACTGCACGCGGTGCAAGGTTGCCTTGAGGTAGCCGTTCGTCGCGATCTCCAGCAGCTCACCGATATTGACGACGAAGGCGCCCGGTACCGGCGGGGCGTCGATCCACTCGCCGTCTTTCTCGACCTGCAGGCCGCCCTTGCCGTCTTCGACGTAGAGCAGCGTCAGCACGCCCAGGTCTTTGTGGGCGCCGACACCTTGCGTGCCCTCGGTGCGCTCGCGCCCCGGGTAGCGCGCAATCTTGAGGTGCGGTGACGCATTGCCCGCGAAGGCCGCGTCGAAGGTGTCGGCGGGCGCCCCGAGCGCCTCGGCCCACGACCGCAGCAGGGTGACGCTGATCTCGCCGAGTTGGTCCATCCACTCCACGGTCACGTCACGCAGCGCCGGCAACTCGGCGGGCCAGAGGTTGGGGCCCTCGAGCGCCCAGAAGTCGGGCACGCCGGGGCCGAGCGGCACAGCATCCCGCTCAGCACCAATGTCGATCTGTTCGCGCCAGTCGGTGGCGCCTTGCGTCAGTTCGCCACCCATGCGGGTGTAGCCGCGAAAGTGCGGGCTGTGCGTGTTTTCGATGGCGAGCTTGGCCTCGACCGGCAGCGCGAAGAAGGCACGCGCCGTCGCCATCATGCGGTCGAAGAACTCGGGCGGCAGGCCGTGGCCCACGAGGTAGAAGAAGCCGATCTCGTGCGTCGCGCGGCGAAGTTCGTCGCGAAAGCGAGCCGCGTCGGCGGCGGTGCCGGAGAGAAGCGAGAGGTCGAGCATAGGAAGCGTGCGCATGAGGGTTGTCCTGTTCGTCTGAAGGTGGTTGTCGGGGCGGGCGCGAAGAAGGCGCACCGGAGAACTAGTTCGCAGAAAGAACTAGCGACAACAGCAACAACAGAACAGCGCGTTCATGATGGCTCGACCATAGCAAATCTCTTCACCGATCAAAACTCGCGATCGCGGCGGTGCTGGTGTGCTCAGCACACGCTCGACAATTGTCGAGGCGGCGCACCGGCGGCGCTCAGCAACGAGGTCTACGGTCAAACGATGATGACGCTGACGGATGCCCCTCTCACGATGCTCGATGGCCGCGAAACCTCGTTCGCCGAGTTCGCGGGCCAGGTAGTTCTCGTCGTCAACGTGGCCTCCCGCTGTGGGCTTGCACCGCAATACGCCGCGCTCGAAGCACTGCAGAAGACCTACGGCGACCGCGGATTCACCGTGCTCGGCGTTCCCTCGAACCAGTTCTTGCAAGAGCTGTCGAGTGAGAAGAAGATCGCCGACTACTGCAGCACGACGTGGGGCGTCACCTTTCCGATGACGGAGAAGGCCAAGGTCAACGGCAAGAAGCGCCACCCGCTCTACGTTCAGCTCGTGCAGGCCCCCGATGAACACGGTGTGGCAGGACCCATCACCTGGAACTTCGAGAAGTTTCTCGTGCTGCCGAGTGGCGAGGTGCACCGCTTTCGCCCGAACGTGCATCCCGACGCGCCCGAGATCGTGGCGCTCATTGAAGCGAACCTGCCGCACTAACCGGCGCTAGACCTCGATCGCGCCGCCGCGCTCGGCCAGGTAGCGACGCAGGCTGAGATCGGGTTCGACCGCCTGCCGGGCTCGGTAGGTGGCGAAGTCGAGTTGCGCACGCAGGCTCTCTCCCCCTCGCATCCGCTCTGCTTGGGCGAGCTCGACGGCCTGAATCTCGCGCGCAGCGTCCGCCACGCGCGCCCATTCGGCCGCCGCGATCACGATCGCTCCGTCGTCGTCGGCCGCGATCATGTCGTCGGGCGTCACCTCAACGCCGTCGAGCCACGCCGTGCGCATCGACCGGCCCGCCGGCGGAACCCGGCGCGGCCCCGGCGGCAGTGCCCCCCGGCTGTGCAGCGGGATGCCCAGCTCAACAATCTGCGTCGTGTCACGATGCCGACCCCACACGATGAGCCCGGCAAGCCCCGCTTCGCGCGCCTCGAGCGTCACGAGGTCACCGACGCACGCTTCATCGTCGCGCCCACCGTTGTCGACCACGAGCACGGCGCCGCTCGGCGCATCGTCGATCGCTTCAAGAAACACGTCGACGCTGCCCGCGTGTGTCACCGGCATCGCAGGCCCCGCGATGGGGGCGTGCGGTGCGATCGGGCGTAGCGAGGCAGGGCCGAGCCGAAGGGGCAGGCCGAGCCGCACGCACGCGTCAGCGAGAGCGGCGGTGGGCAGGGCAGTCTCGTGGGTCGGCATGTCGATTCCCTCCGGTTCAGCAGCGCTTCAGACTGCCACACCGCCGACTCGATGTCAGCGGGCCAACCACGCCTTCGCGGCTTGCAGTTCAGCGCCGTCGATTCCGTGTCCGCCGGGGCGCGTGTTCCGGGTGACGGATGCTCCGTGCGCGCTCGCCGTGCGCTCGAGCACGTCAACGCTCGTCGCGGGGGCCATCGGGTCAGCGCTGCCGTTGAGCAACAGCAGTTCGACCCCGGTCAGGTCGCCGATCGGATCACGGTCGCCGAACGGGTACATGCCCGAGAACGCAACCACCCGCGTCAGCACGCCCGGGTGCAGCAGGGCAGTGGCCAAGGCGATGTTGGCTCCGTTGCTGAAGCCGACGGCCGTGAGCGGGGCATCCGTTAGCGCGTACGTCTCGCGTGCCGCCGTGATGAACTCGGCGAGCTCGGCGGCGCGCGTGATGACGTCGTCGACGTCGAAGACTCCCTCGCGCAGTCGGCGGAACCAGCGGTTGGCTCCCGCCTCACTCACGCGCCCGCGCGGCGACAGCACGCTCGCCCGGGGGTCGAGGTGCGCCGCGAGCGCGGTGATCTCACGCTCGTCGCCGCCCGTGCCATGCAGGGTGAGCAGAACGGGGGCGCCCGGCTCACCGGGCGTGAAGACATGAGGCCACGCACCGAGGTCGACGGCGGGAAGCGCGCTCACGCGGCCACCTCGGGGTTGTTCTGGTCGGGCACGCGAATCGGAATCACGGCGTGCTCGATCTGCTCGCGCGAGGGCTCGAGCCACGGCGGCAACTTGAGCGAGCGGCCCAGTTCGAGCAACGGCTCGTCGATGTCGAAGCCGGGGGTGTCGGTCGCGATCTCGAAGAGCACACCACCCGGCTCGCGAAAGTAGATGCTCGTGAAGTACTGACGGTCGAGAATCGCGGTCACCTGGTGGCCGCGCGAGGCGAGCTCGTCGCGCCACAGCTGTTGCGTCGCCTGGTCGGGCACGCGAAACGCGATGTGGTGCACGGTGCCGCCCGCCGTGAGGCCCGCGGGGGCAAGGCTCGACGCGTGCACGTCGACGAGGGCGCCGGGCATGCCGTCACCCGCGGCGAGGCGCGTGCGGTTTCCCTGTTCGTCGACGATGCGCATCCCGAGGTCGTTGACCATGAGCGCGATCGTGCGCTCGGCATCGCGAACCGTCAGCACGCTCGAGTGCTGCCCACGGATGGCGTACTCAGCGGGCACGCTCGCCGAATCCCATGGGTCGCGCGGGTCACTCTCGTTCGTCGCGACGAGTTCGATCTGCAGGCCGTCGGGGTCGTGCACGAGCAAGCGTTCTTCGCTCGAGCTCGTCGACGTAATGCGGGCCCGCGCGCCGACCGAGGCAAAGTGGTCGACCCACCAGCCGAGCGAGCCCGCGGGCACTGAGAACGCCGTCGAGGTCGACTGGCCCGCCCCGATACGGCCGGGCTGGATGCCGCGCCACGGAAAGAACGTCATGAGCGATCCGGGGCGGCCCGCCTCGTCGCCGTAGTAGAGGTGGTAGGTGCCCGGGTCGTCAAAGTTGACCGTCTTCTTGACCAGCCGCAGCCCGAGCCCGGTGATGTAGAAGTCGATGTTCTTCTGTGGGTCACCGGCGATCGCCGTGACGTGGTGCAGGCCCTGCGGGGTTGCGGTCATGCTCGATTCTCCTTCGTGGGGGTTCGTCGATGATATCCATGCAAACGCATAGATGCCACCGCACTATTCCCGCATCGGCACTCACTCAGGCTCTCGGCTTAGCGTGGCCTCATGCTCGAGCCGCTTCGCCAGTTGCTGCGCCGTTCTGCGCCGCCCGCGGAGTACTGCGCCACCATCGTGGTCATGAGCGCCGTGACGAAGCTGGATGCTCTCGCCATCGTCGCCCTCGCTGTCGACCGCCCCGTCGAGCGGCAAAGAACCATGCGCCCCTTTGTGCTCCTCGACGGCGAGGGCTTCGCCCGCGGCGCGTGGGTCGAGATCGAGATTCCGAAGTTTGGCGAGCCCCCACCCCTCGCGATTGACGTGTATTCGTCGATCAGCGACGACCACGCGCGGCTGCAGGCCCTGACCCTCATGGCGCGCCTCGAGCAGTACACGGGCTGGGGCATCCGCCCCGATTTTGCCGTTTAGGGCTCGTTGCACCTGGTGCCGTTCGCCTCGCCCCTTTAGCATCTCGAGAGAGGCGGCGTTCGAAGTCGTCCACAGACAGGAGTGAACAATGAAGTTCGAGATCGTCAAGGGCAAGAGCGAAAAGCAGCCCTACTTCTGGCGCATCGTCTCGGCCAATGGCCAAACGCTTGCCGTGAGCGAGAACTACGTGGCCAAAGCGTCAGCGAAGAGCGCTGTCGAGTCGGTCATGAAGGGCGCCGGCGGCGCGACGGTCGTCGACCTGACCTAGGCCGCCTAGGGCAGCAGTCGGGTCGGTCCGCGGAACAGATAGGTCGTCTCGCGGATCGACCCGAGCCCCAGCATGAGCATGAGCACGCGGGCCAAGCCCATGCCAAAGCCGCCGTGGGGCGGCACGCCGTAGCGGAAGAAGTCGAGGTAGAACTCGAGCTCTTCTGGCTCGAGGCCCTTGTCTTTCGCTTGAGCGATCAGCACGTCGATGCGGTGCTCGCGTTGGGCTCCGGTCGAAATCTCGGTGCCGTTGTAGAGCAAGTCGTAGCTGTTCGTGATCGTCGGGTCACCCTCGCGACGCATGTGGTAGAACGGGCGAATCCCTGTCGCATAGTCGGTGACAAAGACGAAGTCGCTGCCGTGGTTGGCCTTGACCCACGCGCTCAAGCGACGCTCGCCCTCGGGGTCGAGGTCTCCATCGGCGCGAGGAATCTCGTATCCCCCCTCGGCCACGATCTGACGCGCTTCGGCGAGCGGGATGCGCGGAAACGGCGTGCTCGGAACACTCAGTTCAACGCCGAACGCCGCCTCGATCGCGGCACGGTGCTTCTCGACGACCGCGGTGAACCCGGCAACGAGCAGTTGCTCGTGCATCTGCATAACGTCGTCGTGTGAGTCGATCCAGCTGATCTCGGCGTCGATCGAGGTGAACTCGGTCGCGTGGCGCGAGGTGAACGAGGGGTCGGCGCGAAAGGCCGGAGCGATCTCGAAGACCTTTCCGAAGCCCGCGGGCTGCGCCATCTGCTTGAAGAACTGCGGGCTCTGGGCGAGGTACGCCTTCGTCTCGAAGTACTCCATCTCGAAGAGCTCGGCGCGGCTCTCTGAGGCACTCGCCATGAGCTTGGGGGTGTGAATCTCGATGAAGTCGCGCTCGACCCACCACGTGCGCAGCGCGTGCTCGAAGGTCGTCTGAATCTTGAAGATCAGGCTCGCTTCGGGGCGACGCAGGTCGAGAAAACGCCAGTCGAGGCGCTTGTCGAGGCTCGAGTCGTCGGCGATCGGCGTCTCGGGCAGGGCCTCGCTCACAACCTCGAGGGTGGCGATCTTGACCTCGATGCCGCCGAGCTTCACGCGCTCATCGTGCTTGAGCTCACCCGTGACGCGAATCATCGTGCCGTGGGCGAGGGCGCCGATGGTCTCGGTGAGGGCGGCCGCGGCCTGCTCCTCGGCGGAGGCGCCGGCTTCGAGGTCGCGAGTGGCAGGGTTGACGAGCTGCAGCGCCCCCGACTCATCGCGCAGGATGACGAACTGCACCTTTTTCTGGTCGCGAACGGTCTCGACCCACCCGGCCACCGTTACGGGGCCGTCGGGGAGAGCAGAGAGCTGAGATACCACGGTGCGAGTCACGAGGGTCGAGTCTACCGGCGGGCTGACGCTCAGCAGGGCGCGGCGAGCGGGGTGCGCTCTCAGCGGTCGCAATGGCACCGAACTCTAGACTGAGCGCATGCCGGCCGACCTCGTTCACCTCGTGCGCCACGGCGAGGTGCACAACCCCGACCACGTGCTCTATGGGCGACTCGAGGGCTTCGGGCTCAGCGACCTCGGGCACCGCATGGCTGCCGCGGCGGTCACGGGCTTGGCGGGGCATCCCGTCACCGCGCTCTTTGCCAGCCCGCTGCAGCGCGCGCAAGAGTCGGCGGCTCCGTGGGCTGAGGCGTTCGGGCTCGACATTCGCACCGAGCCGCGCATCATCGAGCCCACCAATCGCTTCGAGGGCAAACGCATGAACCTGCGCACGCTCGCCAACCCCCGCTACTGGCACCTGCTGCGCAACCCGCGCGTGCCCACCTGGGGTGAGCCCTTCGTCGACGTCGCCGCTCGCATGCTCGCCGCCATGACCGATGCGCGCGAAGCCGTTGACGCTGGCGAGGTCGTCATGGTCAGCCACCAATTGCCCATCTGGATGGCGCACCGCGCGCTCGCGAGCGAGCCCCTGCACCATGACCCGCGAAAGCGGCGCTGCTCGCTCTCGAGCATCACGACGTTCGCATTCGTCGATGGCCGTTTCACCGAGGTCGGCTACCAAGAGCGTGGCGCTGCATTGCTCGCCGACGCGACCGACTTGGGGGCCGTGTGACCATGCGCACCGCTCGTACTGCTTTCGTGGCGATCACTCTCGTGGCCGCCGCCGTGCTCTCGGGATGCACCGCCAACGACGACCTAGCTGCCCAGTACCGCGAAGGCACGGGCCAGGGCTACATCTCGGGCGACGGCGCGTACACGGTCATCGCCGAGGCCGATCGCGGCGAGCCCATCACGTTCGAGGGCGAGGTTGAGTCGGGCGACACCGTCTCGAGCGACGACTACCGGGGCGATGTTCTCGTCGTCAATTTTTGGTACGCCGGATGCCCTCCGTGCCGCCTCGAAGCCCCCGACCTTGAGGCGCTCGCCCAGCAGTTCGCGCCCGATGGCGTGAGCTTTCTCGGCGTGAACATCTCGGACCAAGCTCCGACGGCACTGTCGTTTGCCAAAGAGTTTGGCGTGACCTATCCCTCGATTCTCGATATCAACGACGGCAGCGTTCGCCTCGCTTTCGCCGGGCAAGTCGCACCGAACGCGGTGCCGACGACTCTCGTGCTCGACCAGCAAGGTCGCGTGGCCGCCCGCATCGCGGGGCTCGTGAGTGAGCCGAGCGTGTTGCGCTCGATGATCACCGACGTGCTCGCCGAAGACTCGTGAGCATGCTCGCGGGCGTAGTCGCCGCATCCGTCAATCCGATCGGTGAGATCGTGCTGAGCGGAAATCTGCTGCTCGCGCTGCCGATCGCGCTCGCCGCAGGCTTTCTCGCGTTCGCCTCGCCGTGTGTGCTGCCGCTCGTGCCCGGCTACCTCGCCTACATCGGCGGGGTGACGAGTAGGGCCGAACTCGAGCAGAAGCGCGGGCGCCTGCTCCTGGGCGTCGCCCTCTTCGTGCTCGGCTTCAGCGTTGTGTTCGTGAGCTTCTCGATCGTGTTCGCCACCGCGGGCCTGCTTTTGTTGCCGTGGATTGACCTCATCACGCGCATCGCGGGCGTCATCGTCATGCTCATGGGTCTCGTGTTCATCGGGCAGGTGTCGTTCATGCAGCGCAGTCTCGCGCCGCGCATCCAGGTCGCGACGGGTCTGGGCGGTGCGCCGTTGCTCGGCGTCGTCTTCGGTCTCGGCTGGGCGCCGTGCATTGGCCCCACGCTCATCGCTGTCAACGCTCTCGTCATCAACGAGGGTGACATCGGGCGGGCCGCGATCATTGGGCTCGCCTATTGCCTCGGGCTGGGCGTGCCTTTCTTGCTCGTGGCCCTCGGCTTTCGCTGGGTGGCGGGGGCGACCGACTGGCTCAAGCGCAACATCCGAATCATCAACATCATTGGCGGTGCCATGCTCATGCTCATCGGACTCGCGATGGTCACGGGGGTCTGGCAGCAGTTCATCTCGAGCCTCGGGGCGGTGATCGGTGGAACCGTTACGCCCCTCTGATCACTACGACAGCGAGACCCCGGCGTCGACGGGAATCGCGCAGCCGAAGCTCGACGCCGTGGGCTGGCTGCGCTTTGCCTGGCGCCAACTCACGAGCATGCGCACCGCGCTCGTGCTCTTGCTGCTGCTGTCGGTTGCGGCGATTCCGGGATCGCTCGTTCCGCAGCGCTCGGCCGACCCCAATGGGGTCGTGCAGTTTCGCGACAACAACCCCGACCTCTTCGCGGTGCTCGACACGCTGCAGGTCTTCGACACGTACACCTCGGTGTGGTTCTCGTCGATTTACCTCTTGCTCTTTGTTTCGCTCATCGGATGCGTGATTCCGCGTACGCGACACCACTGGCGCGCGCTGCGGGCCGCGCCCCCGGCAACCCCCGCACGATTGAACCGCCTCGTCGGGCACACCGAGCGACAGGTGCCGGTGGATGCTGTGGCCGCACTCGATGCGGGCGAGCGCGTACTGCGTCGCGCAGGTTTTCGAGTTGCCCGCTACGGTAACTCGCTCAGCGCGGAGCGCGGGTACCTGCGCGAAACCGGCAACCTCGTCTTTCACTTCGCGCTCGTCGGCGTGCTGCTGACGGTGGGCCTTGCCGGCGGCTTCGGCTATAACGGTCAGCGCGTGATCGTGCAGGGCCAGAGCTTCACCAACCAGCTCACGAGCTTTGACTCGTTTAGCCCCGGCCGATTCTTCGACGAGACGCGGCTCGACCCGTTCTCGATTCGCCTTGACGACTTCGAGGCCGTCTACGACATCAACACCGAGACGGGGGTGCCCATCCCGCTCGACTACACGGCATCCGTCACGGTCGTCGAAAACGGCGTCGAGCGGGCCGAGCAAATCAAGGTCAACGAGCCCCTCTCGATCGGCGGCACGACGAGCTACCTCTTGGGCAATGGCTTCGCACCCTGGATTACGGTCTACAACCCCGAGGGCACGGCGGTCTTCAGTCAACCCGTACCGTTCTTGCCCCAGACGGCCACGCTCACGAGCCTCGGGGTTGTCAAGGTGCCGGATGGCCTCGACGAACAGCTCGGCATGATCGGCTTCTTCTACCCCACGGCCGCGACCCTCGAATCGGGCGCGCTGACCTCGATCTTCCCCGAGCCCGACCTGCCGGTCGTCACCCTCAACGCCTTCACGGGCGATCTGGGCGTCAACGAGGGCGTGCCGCGCAACGTCTACTCGCTCAACACCGACGACCTCACGCAGATCACGGGGGGCGAGTCGGGCGTTGAGTCACTCGTTCTGCCGCTCGGTGAGAAAGCCGAGCTGCCCAACGGTCTCGGCTCGGTCGAGTTCACGAGCCTGCCGCGATTCGTGAGCATCGACGTGCACCACGACCCCACGCAAGAGGGCGTCTTCATCTCGTCAGTGCTCGCACTGCTCGGGCTCTTGATCAGCCTCTTCGTGCCACGTCGTCGTGTGTGGATCTCGGTTGTGCGGTCAGACGACGACGGCGTGACGCTCGAATACGCGGGTCTTGCCCGAGGTGATGACCCCGGTCTTGAGCGCGCGGTCACCGACGTGGCGGATGCTCACGCAGCGGCGCTCGGCGCACCGACCGCGCCCGCGCGGGTCTAGCCGAGCTTCGCCTCGATCTGCGCGCGCAAGTCGTCGAACGACGAAATCTGCACGAGCTGACCGTCGATGAAGAAACTCGGCGTGCTCTGCAGGCCGAGACCGATCGCGTCGGCCCGGTCGAGAGCGACTCGGTCGAGAGTGGCGGGGTCGGCAACGACACGGTCGTACTCGGCGAGGTCAAGGCCGAGCTGATCGGCGAGGTCGCGGAAGGTCGCGGCTTGCGACCCGGCGCCGGCACTCCACTGCTGTTGTGTGGCGTAGAGCGCCTCGTACATCTCGACCGTGGCGCCCTGGGCTGCCGCGGCCTCGAAGGCGAGCGCAGCATCCACCGCATGCGGGTGAATGCTCGTGAGCGGAAAGTTACGCACGATGATGTCGACGCGATCGCCGTACTCGGCCTTGATCTGAGAGACGGCGACGGCGGCTGATGCACAGGCCGGGCACTGGAAGTCGAGGAACTCGACGAGCGTCACTTCAGGCTCGGCCGGGCTCGTCAGGGAGTGCGAGTCGGGGCGTTGCACCTGGGCGTCTCCGCTCGGCGTCGGCTCGGGCAGCGCGTCAGTGTTCGGCGACTGCAGCGTGCTCACGAGAATCGCGGTGATCGCCGCGAGAAACAGCACGACTACGCCCACCGCAATGAGCTGCGCGGTGCGCGGCGACATCGCTTTCTTCGGGGGCTTCTTCTTCTTGGGCAGTGTGGATACGGGCGACGACGGCGTGCGAGGCATACATCGAGCGTGCCAGTGATTTCTATGAGCAGGCAGGGCCGAAGGGCCTGAATCATCGCGACGGTCAGACCTCGCTCTCAGGCGCACGCGCGTAGTCTGAAGGAGCTATGGAGAATTTCGCCGCTCTCTCACTTGTCGCCGTTTACTCGGCCATGGGCGTCTACACGCTCTCGTTCATCATGTTCACGCTTGACCTCGCGAAGCGCAGTGCTGCCCGACCCGTGGCGGTCGTGGCCGGGGCCACGGTCAACGAGGCATCCGCATCCGTTGCCGAATCGTCGAGTGCGAGCGTGGCGACCGCGGTGCGTCCGGCGGTGGATGCTGCGCTCGCGTCGGGCGCCACGCGCTTTCAGCGCATCGCCTTCGCCCTGGCCGTGCTCGGCTGGCTGCTGCACTTCGGGGGCACAGTGTTGCGCGGTCTCGCGGGCGGGCGTGTGCCGTGGGCCAACATGTTCGAGTTTGGACTCACCGCCACGGCCATCGGTATGGGCGTGTTCCTTCTGGCTCAGTTCTGGAAAGACCTGAAGTTTCTCGGCGCCTACATCACGGGCTTTACTCTGTTGTCGCTCGGCATTGTGACGGTCAACTTCTACGTCGACGTGGTTCCGCTGCCGCCGGCACTGCAGTCGGCGTGGCTCGTCATTCACGTCTTCGTCGCGTCGCTGGCGACCGGGTTCTTCGCCATCGGCGCGGGGCTCTCGATCATGCAGCTGCTGAGCTCTCGGCGTGCCGCGCACAAGACCGAAGGGCTGCGTTTTGTTGACACGCTGCCCGGCGCGACAACGCTCGAGTCGCTCGCCTACCGCGTCAACGTCATCGGCTTCGTGTTCTGGACTTTCACCCTCATCGCCGGCGCCATTTGGGCCGAGCGCGCGTGGGGCCGCTACTGGGGCTGGGACACCAAAGAGGTGTGGACCTTCATCATCTGGACGCTCTTCGCCGGCTACATTCACGCCCGTGCGACGCGCGGGTGGCGCGGCGACCGTTCGGCCTGGTTGGCGATTGTCGGTTTCTCGGCCGTGATCTTCAACTACACGATCGTCAACCTCTTCTTCAAGGGGCTGCACTCGTACAGCGGGCTCTAGCCCTTACTGAGCACGGCGTAGCTGCGCGTCAGGCGCTCGCGCCACCAGGCGGTGCGCTCGGGGTCGGCGGCGAGCCGCTGCAGGGCATCGGCGTCGACCGGCACGCGGCCGACGGCGATCGTGCCGTCGACGGGACGCAACGGCGCTGCCGTTACGTCATCGGTGAGCAGCGCGGCGGTGCCGAGCCCGCAGTCAAACGGCAGGGCGGGCAGTCGGGCGGCGAGTTCGGCTCCCATCGCAAGCCCCACGCTCGTATCGATGGCGCTCGATACGACGGCGGGCAGTCCCGACTCGGCCACGATCGCGAGCGCGCGGTCGATGCCGCCGAGCGGCGCCACCTTGATGACGAGCAGGTCAGCCGCCTCGGCGCGCGCAACCGCGAGCGGGTCGGCCGCCTTGCGCACACTCTCGTCGGCCGCCACGAGAACGTCGATGCGGTGGATGCGCCGCCGCAGCTCTGCCAGCTCGGGCACCGTCGCGCACGGCTGCTCGACATACTCGAGGTCGAACTGCTCGAGGGCGCGCACCGCGTGCTCGGCCTCGTCGACCGTCCACGCTCCGTTCGCGTCGAGGCGAATCCGACCCGCTGGGCCCAGCAGGCGCCGCGTCTCGCGCACGCGCGCCTCGTCATCGGCAAGCGTTTCGCCGCGCTCGGCGACCTTGATCTTCACGGTGCGACACTCGCCAAACCTGCTGAGCACGCTCGCGATCTGATCGAGCGGCACGGCCGGCAGAGTCGCATTGACGGGGATGCTTGCTCTCACCTTTGCCGCCGCCGAGTCGCGCCAGCCGAAGTCGAGGGCTGCGGCAAGCCACGTGCTGGCTTCGGCGTCGGGGTATTCGACGAAGGGGCTGAACTCGCTGAATCCGGCCGGGCCGTCGAGCAGCACGGCCTCGCGGCGATCCACGCCGCGGAATCGCGTCACGAGCGGAATGCTCACCACGTGGGCGCGGGCGAGAACGTCGTCGAGCTCGGGCAGAGCATCCATGCCCCACAGTCTGTCACCGCCGCGCGCGTAGGCTTGCGGCATGGCCGAGCCGTTTGTGTCTGAGACCTTTGACGCCGCACGCTGGGTGGTCGCCCCCGGCTTCGACGACCTCACCGACCTGACGTATCACCTGGACACGAGCGGGCGCATCGCGCGTATCGCGTTTGATCGGACCGAGGTGCGCAATGCGTTTCGTCCGCACACGGTCGATGAGCTTTACCGGGCGCTTGACGACGCGCGGCAGAACCCTCGCGTCGGCGTCGTGCTGCTGACGGGAAACGGCCCGAGCGCGAAGGACGGCGGCTGGGCGTTTTGCTCGGGCGGCGACCAGCGCATCCGGGGGCGCGGTGGGTATCAGTATGCCGAGGGCGAGACGGCCGACACGGTCGACCCGGCTCGCGCATCGCGCCTGCACATTCTCGAAGTGCAGCGCCTCATTCGCTTCATGCCCAAGGTCGTCATCGCGGTCGTTCCCGGCTGGGCGGCCGGCGGCGGACACTCGCTGCACGTCGTGTGCGACTTGACGATCGCGAGCCGCGAGCACGCGCGCTTCAAGCAGACCGACGCCGATGTCGGCTCGTTCGACGCGGGCTACGGCAGTGCCTACCTCGCCAAGCAGGTCGGGCAAAAGATCGCGCGCGAGATCTTCTTTCTCGCCCGTGAGTACGACGCCGAGCGCGCCTACGAGATGGGCACAATCAACGCCGTCGTGCCGCACGCTTCGCTGGAGGAGACCGCGCTCGACTGGGCCGAGACGATTCTCACGAAGAGCCCCACGGCCATTCGCATGCTCAAGTACGCCATGAACCTCACCGACGACGGGATGGTCGGCCAGCAGCTCTTTGCGGGCGAGGCCACGCGGCTCGCTTACGCTACCGACGAGGCCGTCGAGGGCCGCGACAGCTTCCTCGAAAAGCGCGCGCCCGACTGGTCGCCGTTCCCCTGGCAGTACTAGGCGGGCGGATGCTCGCGCGCCCCGCTCAGGCCTCGAGCCCCACGCCCACGCGGTCGAGCACCCCGGCAATGAGCATCTCGCGCGCCTGAGGGTCGGGCACGAAGTCGCGCAGGATCACGGCGAGGCCGTGGGCACTCGATTGCGCGAGCATCATGCGGCCCGCCACGCGCACTTCGTCGACGTCGCCCGGCGGCTCGAGTTCGAGCACGATGTCGCGCACGAGGTCGGCGGCGTTGGGGTCGTCGATGCGATCGGGAGGTGTCGTCATGGGCATCGACACGAGTGAGAAGAGGCGCGGCTCAGCGAGCGCGAAAGCGATGTACGACTCGCCCACCTCGCGCAGCCGGTCGATCGGGGGGCGCCCGGCGGCTGAGTCGAGCCGAGCGAACATGTCGCGCGCCATGATCTCGCGGGCGCGTTGCGCGACGGCCGCGATGAGGTGGTCGCCGCTCGGAAAGTGTCGGTAGACGGCCGCCGCGCTCACGCCGCACGCGGCGGCGATGCGGCGCACGGTCACGCCGTCGAGCCCGTCAGAGCGCGCGAGTTGCTCGCCGGCGTCGATCAACGCCTCGCGCAGCGAGCCGTGGTGGTAGGCCGCACGTCCGGCAGAACCGCGACCGCGTGACGCCGCGCTGGTCTCCCGCCGTTCCGACATGTTGACAGTGTACACATCGATGCGCTAGACATAGCGACAGATGTTAACGCCGTAAACACGAGCGGGAGAACCCCGCGACCACCCCCAGGAGAACGAGAACCATGAACGCACGTGAGCAGCGCATCCGTCGCCAGATCGAGAAGAGCGTCGCCGACCGTCGTACGGGCGAGGTGCTGTGGCGCGTCGTGACTGCGGACGGCAGTCTTGACGTCGTCCACGGCGACCTCGACCGACCGTTCTTCGTCGCGAGTGTGAGCAAGCTCTTCACGACGGTGTGCCTCGCGCAGTTGCGCGACGAGGGCCGCCTCGACTGGGATGCCCCGATTGCGACCTACCTGCCTGACCTCGACCTGAGCGGCCTTGCCGTGGACAATGGCCGCGACGTCAGCGGCGAGATCACGGTGCGCGAGGTCATGGCCCACACCGCCGGGCTCGCTGACTACTTCGAGGGCAAGCGGCCCGACGGCCCGACGACGCTCGAGCGCGCAATGCAGAGCGACTTCGGCTGGGGCGAGGCCGAGGTGGTCGAGTGGACGCGCGCCATGACGCCCGCGCGCCGCGGCCGCGGCCTCTACAGCGACACGGGCTTTCAACTGCTCGACGGCGTCGTTGAGCGCCTCGACGGCCGCTCGTTCGCCGAGTCGGTGCGTGCGCGCATCACGGGCCCCCTTGGTCTCGACCACACCTACGTCTTCACGACCGAGACGCTCGATCGCTTCGACCAGATGGCGATCATCCGCCACGGCGACGACGACCTCCGGCTGCCCTTGTTGCTGGCCTCGTGCGGCGGTCAGGGAGCGGTGGTCTCGACGCTGCGCGACGGCGTGACATTCGTGCAGGCGTTCTTTGACGGTCGACTGTTCGACGCTGCCTTGCTCGACGAGATGCAGACCGACTGGCACCGCATCTTCAACCCGCTCGAATACGGCACGGGAGTCATGCGCTTTCGCCTGCCGGCCGTGTTCACGGGCTTTCGTTCCTACGAATTCCGCGGGCACTCCGGAGCGTCGGGCGTGGTCTGGTATCGGGATGCTCGTACGGGCATCATCGTCGTCGGCACCGTCAACCAGCTCAAGCAGCGGCAGTTGCCCTACCAGTTGATGATCCGCACGGCTGCAGTCGCGGCATCCTGACCCACCGCCACTCCAGGCGGGCGGGGTAGCGTAAGCGCGTGACCCGCCCGCTCGCCGTCGTTGACACCGCTGACCCGCTCGCTTGCCTTGCCGCCCTGCGCGACGCCCTCGATGGCATAGGCCCCGCGGTATTGTTCCGCGGCGGCGGAGTGAACCCCGTGCACACGGCGCCGCTCACGGTCGACGAGCGCGTCGCGCTTGTGGTCGAGACGAGCGGCACGACGGGTCGGCCCAAGCGCGTCGCCCTGAGCGCCGAGGCTGTGCGCGCGAGCGCCACCGCGAGTGAGAGCGCCCTCGGAGGGCCGGGGCAGTGGCTGCTCGCCCTGCCCGTGCAGTACATCGCGGGCAGCAACGTGCTCGCGCGCTCGCTCTCGGCCGGCAGCACGCCCTTGCCCGTTCCGGCCGGCAGGCTGAGTGCCGCACGCGTGCTCGAGGCCGTCGCCGCCATGGACGACCCCGTGAGATACACCGCGCTCGTGCCCGCCCAATTGAGTCGACTGGTCGACGAGGCTGAGGCCGATGACGCCTTGCGCCGCGCGCTCGCGGGGTTCTCGCGAATCCTCGTTGGTGGCCAGGCCACGCCCGCGCCGCTCATCGAGCGCGCGACCTCGCTCGGCTGGCACCTCACGCGCACCTACGGCTCGAGCGAGACCTGCGGGGGAGTCGTGTACGACGGAGTGCCCGTGGGTCAGACCACGGTGCGCATCACTGACGGCCGCGTTGAACTCGGCGGGCCGACCCTCGCCGAGGGGTACCTTGACGACCCGGAGCGCACGGCATCCACGTTCGTCGAGCACGATGGGCAGCGCTGGTACCGCACCGATGACGCGGGCGAGCTTGTCGATGGCGTACTGCGCGTGACGGGTCGCATCGACGACACGATCGTGACGGGCGGGCTCAAGGTGCGCCTGGGAGACGTCGAGCGCATCGTGCGCGAGCAGCCGGGCCTCGCCGACGCCGTCGTCGTCGCGGGGCACCACCCCGAGTGGGGCGAAGTGCCCGTTGTCGTGACGACCACCCGACCCGACCTCGAGTCGCTTCGTCGCGCAGTCGGTGCTGCGATGCCTCCCGAGGCGCGCCCCGATCGCATTCTGACGGTGGATGCTGTGCCTCTCTTGCCGAGCGGCAAACCAGACCGGCTCGCCCTGGCCCGCCGCGCGGCCACAGGTCACTAAACTCACGCTCGTGGCCACGACGAAGAAGGCGCGCGCGAAGAAGCCCGCCAACAAGCAGACCAAGCGCACGAACCCCTCGAAGGCGAGCGCAGCATCCGGAAACCCGGCGAAGGTTCGCCGCGCGACGGCGCGCGACTGGATCGCCGGCGCGCGCCTGCGCACCCTGAGCCTGGCGATCTCGCCCGTTGCACTCGGTACCGCGATTGCCTACGTCACGCAGGGCTACAACCTCGCGCTCGCGCTGCTGTGCCTGGGCGTCGCGGTGTTCTTGCAGATCGGCGTCAACTTCGCCAACGACTACTCCGACGGAGTGCGCGGCACCGATGCTCAGCGCGTCGGCCCGAGCCGACTGACGGGCTCGGGTGCTGCTCGCCCCCGCACGGTGCTCACGGTGGCGCTCGTCTTCTTCGGTCTTGGGGCTGCCGCGGGTATCGCGATCGTCGTGCTCACGGGTATCTGGTGGCTACTCGCGGTCGGTGCCGTCGCGATCGTTGCTGCTTGGTTCTACACGGGCGGCAAACTGCCCTACGGCTACCTCGGCTTGGGCGAGCTCGTCGCGTTCATCTTCTTCGGGCTCGTCGCCACGATCGGCACAACCTTCGTGCAGATTCAGCAGGTCCCCTTCGAGGCCTGGCTCGCCGGCTCGCTCGCCGGACTCTTTGCGGCGGCAATCATGCTCGTCAACAACATCCGCGATCGCGAACAGGATGCCCGGGTCGGCAAAAAGACGCTGGCCGTTCGCATCGGCAACCTGCCCGCGCGCATCCTCTTCGTGGTCATGTTGCTCGGCGCCTACGGATTCATCGTGCCGTTCGCCCTCATCTACGTGTGGGCGCCGATGGTGTTCTTCACGCTCCTGATCTCGGCGCCTGTCGTGCTCATCGTGTTGCTTGCCAAGACGCCGCAAGAGCTGGTGCTCGCGCTCAAGCTCACGTCGCTGGCCGCGCTCACCACGGGCCTCGGACTCGCGGCGGCGATCGCCTTTTAGCCGTGCGGCGGGGTGTCGAGCGGCAGGTGCAGCCTCACTTCGGCACCGCCGCCGGTGTCGCGCGCGCTCGCGGTTCCGCCGTGCGCCTCGATGATCGCGCGCGTGATCGCGAGCCCTAAACCGGCCCCACCGGCAAGAGCCACGCGCGGCGCTGTGCGTGCACTCGAGCCGCGCCAGCCTGCGTCGAACACGTGCGCGAGATCGGCGGAGTCGAAGCCTGGACCTTGGTCGCGAACGGCGACCGTCGCGAGCGAGCCATCGGTATCGATGCTGACCGTCACGGTTCCACCCTCGGGCGAGTGCTCGATGGCGTTGATGAGTACGTTGACGAGCGCACGACTGAACTGGCGTGCGTCGAGGGGAACCGTGACGGCCCTCGCCGCCGAGAAGGCCAGCGCGACTCCGTTGCTGCGAGCAAGTTCGCCATACTCGGCAACCACGTCACTCGCGAGGTCGGTGAGCGACACTGTCTCGGTGTCGAGCGCGAGAGTGCCGGCGTCAATACGGGAGAGTTCGAAGAGGTCACCAACGAGCGACTGCAACCGCGTGACATGGGCGCCGAGTTGCCGAGCGTGACGGTCAGGCTCGGCTGAGATTCCGTCTTCGAGAATCTCGGCGATAGCCCGAATACTCGCTACCGGTGCGAGCAGGTCGTGGGCGATGCGGGTCACGAGCTCGCGCCGCGCGAGCTCAGCGGCGACGGCCGCGTCGCGCGCGGCGAGCAGCCGGTCGCTCGAACTCACGAGCTCGCGCTGCACGCCGTCGAGCTCGGTGGTGCAGACGGGCGTGCGAGTCACCGACAAGCCGTTGCCGAGGTCGCGAGCGTCGTGGGCCAGGGTGCGAGCATCCGTTGACAGCGTTCGTGCCAACAGCACGGCGACGATCACGGCGACCACTCCGCTCACCGCCGTCACGGTGAGAGCCACGGCGGTATCGGACTCGCTGATGTACATGCCGCTCGCCGTCAGGGCGATGCCGCCCGCGACCGCGAGCACAGCAGCCACGACGATCACGACGATGTGCACGATGAGGGGCGCTCGACGCGCGAGCCGCAGGGTCACGGCTGCGGCGACTCCTGTGACCGCGGCTGCGCCTGCGGCCGACAGAATGATCTGCCCGTACTCGGGGCCGGTCATGATGACCCCTCCGCGCCGAGGGCGGCGGCGTTGAGTCGATAGCCGACGCCCCATACGGTGGCGATGATCTCGGGCGCAGCGGCGTCGGCCTCGATCTTCTCGCGCAGTCGTCGCACGTGCACGGTGATGGTCGATACGTCGCCGACGGTCCAGCCCCACACCTCGGCGAGCAATTGCTCGCGCGAGACGGTGCGTCCGGGTCGGCGGGCCACGTAAGCGAGTAGGTCAAACTCTCGGGTGGTCAAGGGAACGTCGGTGCCGTCGAGCGTCACGACGCGACGTTCCGCGTCGATACGCAAACGACCGAGCGAGACATCGCCACCGGATGCTCCCGCCGGGTGTGCGCGACGCACCAGATTCTCGGCACGCAGCACGAGCTCGCGCGGTGAGAACGGTTTGGCCAGGTAGTCGTCGGCGCCCGCCTCGAGACCCTCGATGCGGTGCTCCGGCTCGCCGAGCGCCGTCAGCATGATGATCGGAACCGCCGACGTCTCACGCAATCGCCGCGCAACGGTCAGCCCATCAACGCCCGGGATCATGCGATCGAGCACAACGAGGTCGGGTGGTCGCGAGGCCGCCAGCTCGAGGGCGACCACCGAATCTGCGGCCGTGTCGACGACACCTCCCGCGGCCGTGAGATAAGCCGCGGCAATCTCGAGCAGGGTCGGATCATCGTCGACAACGAGCACACGCCGACCGTCCAGCGGACGGTCGGCGGCGCTCGCGGGAGAACTAGCCACCCTGCAGCACGCCCTCGAGATCGGCAATGGGGTCGTACCAGCCCAACTCGAGAATGAGGGTCTGAAGAGCCTTATCGGCGCCAATGATCACGACGATGCCGACGATGATGAAGAGCACGCCCATCGTGCGGCGAAACCAGCCTCGAGGGTCGGCGAGCCAGCCGAGGCGTCGCGCCGCGCTCCGGCCGGCAAGGCCAATGAGGAGCAGCGGCACGGCAAGGCCGATCGCGTAGAGCGTCACATACAGAAGGCCCTCGGCGAACGACACGGGCAGCACGGTCGCGACGATAAGCGCGTAGGTCGGGCTGCAGCTGCTGAACACCGGCCCGAGTGCGGCACCCGTGAGAATGTCACCGCCGATTGACTGACGCTGCACCGAGGCGTCGAGTGCACGATTGCTGCGGTCGCCCCAGCCCAGTCGCGTCGATACGGTCTCCCAGAGCTTCGGGAACAGCAGGTTTACGCCGAGCAGCACCACGATGACGCCAGAGATGATCTGCCACACCTGGGTGGGAATGCCGAGCAGGGCTGTGGTCGCCTTGAGCAACAGCGTGAACGCGATGACGCTCACGGCGAGCGAGGCGACGATCACTAACGGCCGCCACCGGGCTCGCCGGCTGTCACCGTCGGCCACGATCGACCCGCCCACGATCACGGGCAAGAGAGGCAGCACACACGGTGCCGCAACTGTCAGAACGCCCGCGAGCAGACTGACAACAACAAGGCCTTCCATGCCCTGACCCTACGGGGCCGCGGCGATGAGGGCGCGGAGCGTGGTGTCGTTGTAGAGCACGCCCTTCGTCAACACATCGCCATCGTCATCGACGTACACGATCGTCGTCTGCAGCGTGACCCCGTACTTCTGCTTGAGATCGGTCGCCGTGTCGAAATCAACCTTGAAGATCGTCATGCCCGCCGGAATGTCGTTGGCGTTGATGTCTTCATCGAGAGCGCGACACTTAGGGCACCACGAGGCGTGAAAGAACAGCACCTTGAGGCCGGGGGTCTCGGCGATGGCGCCGTCGTAGTAGTCGAGATACTCGCCGACCTCGGCCGCCGATTCTGCGTCGGGATCCGACTCTGGAGCATCGCTTGCCGCGACCTCCGGAGACGGTTCGACGGCAGCGGGTGCAGGAGCGGCGGGTTGAGTCGAGTCAATCGCGGCTCCGGTCGAGCATCCCCCCAGCCCCACCACGAGGGCGAGCGCCGCCCCCGCGACGATCGTCTTGCGTGTTGACATTGCATCCCCGCTTTCTGCGCCCGCACCCGCGGCCGTCGCAACGACTGTAGGTCGGCAGTGGGCGGGGGCGCGCCCCGAAAGCATTACGGGATGCTTACGGCTGGGTGGCTGATGACGCCGCGTCTTCTGCTTCGGCGTCGGGGTCAACCGAGGGTCGGTTGCGCCGCGCGTGCAGGTCGAGTGCCACGGCGTCGCGCAGTGACGAGAAGAAGATGTACGAGATGGTCATGGCGATGATGCTGGCGATGATGGCCGCCCACCACCAGTCGATCTGCAGAGCGAGCAGCACACCGAGGGCCGCACCAAACAATCCGAGGCGCAGCAGCGTGTACTGAATCCATGGGCTCACCTCATCAGTCTATGAGCGCCTTCTCGGTGAGCGCTGAGCGCGTGCGGCGTACACTTTCGGCATGCCTCGAGTCATAGTCGTGCTCACCGTCGTCGCGGTCGCCTTCTGGGTGTACAGCATCGTCGACGCGTTGTTGACCGACCGCGCCCGGGTTCGCGCCTTTCCGAAACAGGTCTGGGTCGCTGGTGTGGTGCTCTTGCCCGTGCTCGGCGGAGTGCTGTGGCTCATTGTTGGCAAAGCTCGCCGGTCGGCGGGCGGGGCTCGTCGCCCGGTTGCCCCCGACGACGACCCGAGCTTCTTGAGCACGCTGTCGCGCGAAGAGGTTGCGCGCCGTGCGGCCGACGACGAGCGCCTGCGTCGACTCGAGCAAGAGCTCGCCGATCTCGACGATGACACCCCCGCTGATCCCGAGCGCTGACCCCGCCGCGTCGCCCGCGAGCAGTGCCGCAATGGCCCTGCTTGAGGGCCTCGTGCGGGCTGGCGTTGCTGACGTTGTGCTCAGCCCGGGATCTCGCTCGCAGTCGCTCGCGCTCGCTGCTGCTGCCCTTGCCCGCGCGGGTCACCTCGACCTGCACGTGCGCATTGACGAACGCGTCGCGGGCTTCACAGCCCTCGGTCTCGCAATCGAGAGTGGTCGACCCGTTGCTGTCGTGTGCACCTCGGGAACCGCCGTCGCCAATCTGCACCCCGCCGTGCTCGAAGCGCACCATTCGGGGGTGCCGCTCATTGTGCTCACCGCCGATCGCCCCGCTGAACTGCGCGGCATCGGGGGCAACCAGACCACTCGGCAGCCGGGCATCTTCGGCGACGTTGTGCGCGCCGACTGGGATCTGCCCGCGCCCGTCGGCGACCCGGCCGAAGCGGACGACGCGCGCGACCTCGGCGCTCTCGCAGTGCGGGCGAGCGCAGATGGTCCGGTGCACGTGAACCTTGCCTATCGTGATCCGCTCAGTGGGCCCGTCGAGCTTCCTGCCGACCTGGACCTCGGGCCCGTGCCCGGGCGGCCGGCGCTCGCCGACCCCGTCGTTGTCGAGCTGCATCCTGACGACGCCACGGTCGTCATCGCCGGGCACGGCGCGGGGCCGCAGGCCGAGGCCCTCGCAGTCGCCCTCGGTGCTCCGCTCATCGCCGAAGTCACGAGTGGGGCACGCTTCGGCCGCCACGCGGTCGTGGCCTATCGCCACGTGCTGCGCGGCCCGCATGGCGAGGCGGTCGGCCGCGCCATCGTGTTCGGGCACCCCACGCTCAGCCGCGAGGTTCCGCAGTTGCTCGAGCGCGCCGACGTCGAGGTGATCGTCGTGCGCACGCCCGGCGTCGAGGACTACAACCCCGGCCGCCGGGCCCGCATCGTCGACGAGGTGCGTGCGCTCGGCGCCCCCGACCCCGCGGTCGTGCGGCGCTGGGTGGGCGGCTGGGTGAGCATGTCGCGCGCCGTACTTGAGTCTGAGGCGCCCGATGACCCCGCTCCCGAGCTCTCACTCGCGGTATCGGAAGACCGCGGCGTGCGCGCCGCCTTCGCGAAAGCCGAGCTCGCCGTCATGCGCGCGCCGATTGATCGACGGATGCTCGCGCGGGCCCTGTGGGCATCCACCTGGCCCCACGATCGTCTCGTGCTCGCGGCCTCGCGCTTGATTCGGGTGGCCGACTCGCTCGTTCCGGGCAAGGCCATCACGGCGCACGCGAACCGTGGGCTCGCCGGAATCGACGGCACCGTGTCGACGGCCACCGGCATCGCTCTCGCCGCGGCGCGCAACGCGCGGGCGGGCACGACGCGGGTGCTCGCGGGCGATCTCGCTGCGCTGCACGACGCCGGGGCGTTGCTCGTTCCTCTGCCCGAGGGGCTGCGGGTGCACGTCTTCGTGGGCAACGACGGCGGCGGCACGATCTTCGACGACCTCGAAGTGGCGCAGTCGGCCGACCCTGACGACTTCGCTACGGTCATGCGCACTCCGCACCGGGCAGACTTCGCGGCGCTCGCCGCCGCCGGGGGCTGGGCCTACCGCCGCGCGACCACGCGCGCCGAACTCGATGACGCGCTCACGGCGCCCGAGCCACTGCTGCTCGTCGAGGTGCCGCTCGAACCGTAGCCCTGCGGGCGACGCGCGGGTAGCATCCGGCCATGGATGAGTTATTGCGCGCTCGCGCCGGATTCGTGCTGGCCGACGTCGATTGCGACGCGACCCCGGGAATTGCCGCCGACAAGAGGCGCGCCGAACAGCTGCTGGCCGAGGGCGCTGAGCATCTCGGCGCATTGCAAGAGCGCCTCTTTGCCGCGAGTCGCTCGGGCGCGACGCAGCGGGTGTTGGTCGTGTTGCAGGCCATGGATACCGCGGGCAAGGGCGGAATCGTGCGACACGTCGTCGGCGCCGTCGACCCGCAGGGCGTGCACCTCACGGCCTTCAAGAAGCCCACCGACGAAGAACTCGCCCACCACTTCTTGTGGCGCATCGAGCGCCGCTTGCCCGAAGCAGGAATGATCGGCGTCTTCGACCGCTCGCACTACGAAGACGTGCTCATCGGTCGAGTTCGGCAGTTGGCCCCCGCCGATGAGATCGAGCAGCGGTACGGCGAGATCATCGACTTCGAGCGACGTCTGGCCGACGATGGCGTCTCAATCGTCAAGGTCATGCTGCACATCAGTCGCGACGAGCAAAGGGCTCGCTTGCAAGAACGCCTCGACCGCCCCGATAAGCACTGGAAGTACCGCCCCGGCGACATCGACGAACGCCTGTTGTGGGACGACTATCAGGCCGCGTACCAGCTCGCCATCGAGCGAACGGATGCGGACTACGCGCCCTGGTACGTCGTGCCCGCGAACCACAAGTGGTACGCGCGCCTCGCGGTACAGGCACAGCTCATCGCGGCGCTCGAACGCATCGACCCGCAGTGGCCGCTCGCCGACTTCGACGTTGAGGTCGAGAAGGCGCGGCTCGCCGCTACCTGACGGGTTAACGCCTTACCGTCCGGTTCGTGTTCGCCGCGAGCCAGCGAGCGATTGTGTATCGTGAGCGTCGATCATCAACGGCTTCCGGGAGAACGACGTGAGTGACCACCACACCGCAGCAGGCCCCGCCGAGAACGCGTCCGATGTGAGCGCGCCCCGCGCGACGTCGCGCCGTCGACGCCTGATCGTGATCGGCGTCGCGATCGTCACCGTGGCTGCACTCGCCATCGGTTCGACGATCGCGATTTCGACGGCCCAGGCGCAGCAAGCTGCCGCCGCTCGCGCCGACGAAGCCGCAGCTCTCGCGGCTGCAGTCGAAGCAGACCGCGACGCGGCCATCGATGAGGCTCGCACTTTGGCTGACGCAATCGATGCCGTGCTCGAGGTACTTGCCACGGACGAGAACGCCGCCCTCATCGAGGTTGACCTCGAGGCGCTGCAGTCCGCGACGGAAGCCTTGGATGACGCATTCGCCACGGCCGACGAAGCGCATCAGGCCACCGCCGGAGCAGTGCGTGAACTCAATCTGCTTCTGCGAAGCGTCGCCGCGCAGGTTCGCGAGCTCGCGGGCACTGTCTCGCTCGCGAGCGAGTCGGAGCGAGATGACCTCGAGCGAGCATTGCTGGCACTCGCGGGTGCACCCTTTGGACTGCCCTCGAGCTACGAGAACCGTGACGAGCTTGTTGCCGACGCTCTTGACGCCGCCCGTACAGCCGCCGCTTCGCATGACACTGCAGCCGCAGCGACTGGGGCCGCTCCTTCTGCTGGGTCGCCGTCTTCCGGTGGGGGCACCGGTTCTGGCGGTGGCACAAGTGGTGGAAGCGGTGGCGGCACTGGTGGAGGCGGTAGCGGTGGTGGTTCGAGTGGTGGTGGAGGTGACACTCCCCCACCGCCGCATCCACGCGCGGCGCTGTGCGAGAGCCTGGGCTTTCTCAATAACACTGCGTGTCTCGACAGCTACCCGACCTACGTGGCCACCAACGCGTCGTACGTCGATTGGGCAACCTGCTCCGCAGCCGGCGCATTCGCATACGGATCGCACAGCCCTGGCTTCGGTGGAACGTCGCGGCCGTCGTACACGCAGCCTTGGTCGTATCAGCTCGTGTACGCATCCAATGGTCTCGGCACGGTCTACTTCTATCTCTGCGATATGTAGCCCGCCCTGAAAGAAACGAAGGTGCCCTCCCGCCGATTGGCGAGAGGGCACCTTCGTTTGCAAATACCTACCGCCTACTCGACGGTGACCCGCTGACCCATCTCGTGCCGGCGACGGATGGTCGCGGTCGCCAACGCGGCAAGCCCCGCGAGGATCACGCCGCCCGCCAGAAGACCAAGCGGAGCAATCGCCAGTGCCGCCCCGGTGGATGGCAGGGCGACGGAGACGAAGGTTGTCTCGTCCGGCGCGCCGCACTCCCCCTGGTGGAGAATGCCGCCATCTCGGTCGGTCAGGGTCTCGACCCAGTAGTAGGTCCCCGGCTCGGTGAACTCCGTCTTCGGCCCTTGGATCGTCATTCCGTCCGGGTAGTGACCAGCGGGAACGGACAGCGGGTTGTCACTGCTGTCGAATACCCGGTTCTCCGTCTCGCATACCGGCATGATTTCGTTGCCCTCATCATCTAGCAGGGCGCCCGTGGCCGTTCGCGTGCCTTCCGGCTGTTGGTACGCGGCGAAGGTGAGCTCGGCACCTTCAGGACGGCCCTGACTTCGGAGGGGGCCTCGCCGCCCTCGCCCGGCCATTATGAAAGACGGCAAGGGGACCCGAGAGACCCGTTCGGCCGGCGAGCACCAAATAGGCAATCGCCTCCAGTTTTGCCCGGAGAAACGGTGTGCGATTGAGCGAGATATTCTCCGGCCGCGCGCACGGGCTCAGTCCTAGCGGAGGGCGTCGTCGGCTGCGCCGCCGCCGTTCGCGCTGTGCTTCTTGCGACGCCCTCTAGCGGAGGGCGTCTGCTATCGGCCGAAACTTCATGCGCGTCTCAGCGAGCTCAGAGTCGGGGTCGCTGTCGGCGACGATGCCGGCTCCGGCGTAGGCGGTGAGCAATCCGTCGTCGTCGATACGCGCGCACCGCAGGGCGATGACCCATTCGCCGTCGCCGTCGTGGTCGATCCAGCCCACCGGCCCGGCGTAGCGGCCGCGGTCGAAGGGCTCGAGTTCGGCGATGAGGGCGAGCGCGGCATCCGTCGGCGACCCAGCGACAGCCGCGGTCGGGTGCAGGGCGGCGACAAGGTCGAGCGCGCTCGACGATTCGGCAAGCTGCATCTCGACATCGGTCGCGAGGTGCCACAGATTGGGCAGCTTGAGCGTGAAGGGCAGCTCGCTCGCGGTCACGGCGCGCACGTGCGGACGCAGCGCGTCGAGCACGCTGTGCACGGCGAAGGCGTGTTCGTCGAGGTCTTTCGCGCTCGTCGCGAGCTGCGCTGCGGCCGCGGCGTCGTCGGCCGAGCTCGTGCCGCGCGCGGTGCTGCCCGCGAGCACGCGAGCGCTCGCTTCGCCGCCGTGCACGCTCACGAGGGTCTCGGGGCTCGCCCCCATGAGCCCGTCAACAGCGAACGTCACGCAGTCGGGGTAGCGATCGGCGAGCTCGTGCAGCAGTGCCCGGCGATCGGCATCGGGCGGGATGCTCGCCGTCGCATCACGCGCGATCACGACTTTCTCGACCCGTCCCGCGCGAATAGCCTCAACGGCGCGACCGACCACCGCCGTGAACTCGTCGCGGCTCAGCGAGGCCGCGGCCAGGGTCGCTCGTGGGCGCTCGCCGATCGGCGCGGCCTGGGGGGATTGCTCGGCAGCGGTCGCCCCCACCTCCGAGATGCGGGTGACCCAGCTCACGCCGTCGTGTCGCCCCACGATCACGGCAGGAACGATGAGCACGCTCGGAGCACTCGAGGCGTCGGCGAACGCGAAGGTGCCCATCGCGACGAGGCCGGTTCCGGGCCGGTGAACCGGGTCAACCACCTCGGCGGCGCTGGCGATCGCGCGCCACGCGGCGGCAGCATCCGTCAAGCGATCGGGGCCGGTGAAGGTCAGCCGCAGCGTTTCACCCATGCCGACCATGCCATCGCCTCGGCGCAGTGCCGCGAGCGGATGCCGAGCATCGGCGAAACCAAGAAGGTCGTCGTGGTCGGCCACCCGCTCGGTCACGGCGCGCAGAGCGACCCCGGTCGCGAGTGAGGCAGGCACCCGCTCAGGCTACTCCGCACCCGACGGTCCCCCAGGCGCCTCACGGCGAACACCGGGCGGGCCCTCACTAGACTTGGGGCGTGACGAGGGCCGATCTGTCGAAGACACCGCGCGAGGTCGCGGCGATGTTTGATGGCGTCGCTCGCCGCTACGACCGCACGAATGCCGTGCTCTCGGTCGGCAACGCGGCTCTCTGGCGCATCGCGACGGTGCGCGCGGTTGACCCCCAGCCCGGCGAACGCATTCTCGACATTGCGGCCGGCACCGGAACGAGTTCGGTCGCCCTGGCGAAAACGGGGGCCGAGGTCATCGCCCTTGACTTCTCGCAGGGCATGGTTGACGAGGGGCGCCGCCGCCACCCCGACCTGCAGTTCATTCAGGGTGACGCAATGGCGCTGCCCTTCGGCGACGCCGAGTTCGACGCGGTCACGATCAGCTTCGGCTTGCGTAATGTGCAGAAGCCCGAGGTCGCGATTGCCGAGATGCTGCGCGTGCTCAAGCCGGGTGGCCGCGTTGTCATCTGTGAGTTTTCGCGCCCGCCGATGCGCGTGCTGCGCGCGGGCTACCACGCCTACTTGCGCTACGTCATGCCGCTCATCGCGGGAGCCGCGAGCTCGAACCCCGATGCCTACCGTTACTTGTTCGACTCGATCCGCGACTGGCCCGCGCAGTCGGTACTGAGCCAGTGGCTCAGCACCGCCGGGTTTACTCGGGTCGGCTACCGCAACCTCTCGTGGGGGGTGGTCGCCCTGCACCGGGGGCGCAAGCCCGCCAGCGCATCCGCGCAGTAAGCCGCCCCCGACCGCCTCGACAGATCGGCAGACCGTTGACTCGCCTTCCCCCGCTCGCTCGCCGCAGCAAGACGCTCAGCGCGTCGCTCGGCCTCGGCGAGAAGCTGTTTGCGTCGAGTGAAGAGCGCCGCTTTGCCGAAGCCATTGAGACAGGCCTCATTGAGGTCGAAGAGGGCCTGCTCAACGAAGTCGCGTTTGCCGACGACATGGCCGACGTAACGTCGCGCTACTTGCTCGAGGCAGGCGGTAAGCGCATTCGGCCCGTGCTCACGCTCCTGACTGCTCAGCTCGGAGAGGGCAACAACCACGCCGTCATCACGGCCGCGCAAGCGGTAGAGATCACCCACCTCGCCTCGCTGTATCACGACGACGTCATGGACGAAGCCGAGATGCGTCGCGGTGTTCCTTCGGCGCAAAACGTATGGGGCAACTCGGTCGCGATCTTGACCGGTGACTTGTTGTTCGCGCGCGCGAGCAAGCTCGTCGCTGGCCTGGGTGAGGGCGCCATCAAGCTGCAGGCCGACACCTTCGAGCGACTGTGCCTCGGTCAGTTGCACGAGACAATCGGCCCGCGCGGCGACGACGACCCGATCGAGCACTACCTGCAGGTGCTGGCGGACAAGACTGGCTCGCTCATTGCGGCGGCTGCGCAAATGGGCGTGATCTTCTCGAACGCCCCCGAAGAATTTGCGGCCCCGGTCGTCGCCTTCGGCGAGAAGATCGGCGTCGCCTTCCAGCTCATCGACGACGTCATCGACCTTGCCGAGCCGGAGGCTGAGACCGGCAAGCCCCAAGGCACCGATCTGCGCAGCGGAGTCGCGACCTTGCCGCTGCTTTTCTTGCGCCGCGCCGCCCGCACCGATGCCGACGCCGCAGCGCTGCTCGCACGCATCGAGCGCACCGTCGAGGTCGAGGGTCACGACGACGAAGTGGCCGCCGCGATCGCCGAATTGCGCGCCCACTCGGTGACGGCCGAGACGCTCGACGAAGCTCGCCGCTGGGCCGACGAGGCGGTTGCTGCGCTCGCGCCGCTGCCCGAAGGTCCGGTCAAGCTCGCCCTCACGAAGTTCGCCGAAGCGGTCGTCGACCGCACCACGTAGGTCGCTCGGCGCCCTCCACCCCACCCCCACAGAAAGACACGCACGCGCATGACCAAGCTCCGGCTCGCCATCGTTGGTGCAGGCCCCGCCGGCATCTATGCCGCCGACATCCTGCTCAAGCACGAGCGCTCGTTCGACGTCTCGATCGACCTCTTCGAAAAATTGCCGGCCCCGTACGGGCTCGTGCGCTACGGCGTTGCCCCTGACCACCCGCGCATCAAGGGCATCATCAACGCTCTTCGCGAGGTGCTCGACTCGGGCGACATCCGCATCTTTGGCAACGTGCATTACGGCACCGACATCACCCTCGATGATCTGCGCACCCACTACCACGCCGTCATTTTCTCGACGGGAGCGATTCGGGATGCCGAGCTCGACATCCCCGGCATCGACGCGCACGGCAGCTATGGCGCGGCCGACTTCGTCAGCTGGTACGACGGCCACCCCGACGTGCCCCGCGAGTGGCCGCTCGAGGCCTCGTCGGTCGCCGTCATCGGCAACGGCAACGTCGCGCTCGATGTGGCGCGCGTGCTCGCGAAGCACGCCGACGACCTCTTGCCGACGGAGATTCCCGACAACGTCTACCAGGGCCTGCTCACGTCACCCGTCACCGACGTGCACGTCTTCGGTCGCCGTGGGCCCATGCAGGTGAAGTTCACGCCTCTCGAGCTGCGTGAGCTCGGCGAACTGCGCGACGTCGACATGATCGTGCACGAAGAAGACTTCGACTACGACGAGGCCTCGCAGCGCGCGATCGAGACGAATAAGCAGATCACGGTCATCGACCGCGTCTTCACGCAGTGGCGCGCGCGCGAGACGGGCTCGGCCTCGCGCCGCTTGCACTTGCACTTCTACGCCAAGCCCCTTGAGGTGCTGACGGATGCGGAGGGCCGCGTTTCGGGCTTCCGCTACGAGCGCACGCGTCCCGATGGTCACGGCGGCGTTGAAGGAACCGGCGAGATCCGCGAGGTCGAGGTGCAGGCTCTGTACCGCGCTGTCGGATACTTCGGCTCGCCGCTCGATGGCATCCCGTTCGACGAGCGCCACGGCGTCATCCCCAACCACGAGGGTCAAGTGCTCGGCGATGACAACCAGACGGTTCCGGGTGTCTACGCCACGGGTTGGATCAAGCGCGGCCCGGTTGGCCTCATCGGTCACACCAAGAGCGACGCCATGGAGACCGTGCAGCACCTCGTGACTGACCAGGCCTCGTGGTGGAGCCCCGAGCGCCCCGACGAACAGTCGGTCGTCGACCTGCTCGACAGTCGCGGCGTGCTCTACACCAACCTCGATGGTTGGCACCGGCTCGACGCCCACGAGGTCGCCCTCGGCGAGCCCCAGGGTCGTGCGCGCGTCAAGGTTGTGCCGCGCGACGAGATGCTGCGCATCTCGCGCGACTAAGCCCCGATACTCAGACGGCGGTGTCGGCCGTGACCGACCAGCCGAGGGCGACAAGCTCGCGCAGAACCTCGAGATCAATCGCGCTGAGGCGCGTGACGTAGACGCAGTCAGCACCCGTCGTGTGCGGGCCCAACCGCTCGAGCAGCGCGGCTGCGTCGGGGTGCGTTTGCAAACCGTAGAGCGACAGCTTGGCCTTGCGGGGCGAAAACCCGGCGCGGGGCCAGATTCCTTCGCGCCCGCTGGCGTAGTGGTAGGCGTAGGTGCCAAAACCGACGATGGATGGCCCCCACATCACCGCGGGAGCACCCGTCACCGACGAAAACAGTGCGACCAGCTCAGCACCCTCGGCGCTGCGCCGGGCATCGAGAGTCGCGAGGAAATCGGTGACGGGAACATCCGTCGGCAACGTTGTTTGGCTCATGCGCGTTACCGTACGACGCGGCGGGCTGGAGTGTCTACTGCACCGTCGCCGTCACGCGCGCGAGGTCGTCGAAGATGCGCATGTGCGCGGGGCGACGCAGCCACTGGTCGAGCGTGAGTTCGCGCGAGTTCTCGCGGTACGTCTGTTCGATCGCGCGCAGCTCGCGAATGATCGAGTCACCCCGCACCATGACCGAGACCTCGAGGTTGAGGCTGAACGAACGCATGTCCATGTTGCTCGAGCCGATGATGGCGACTTCGTCATCGATCGTGAAGTGCTTGGCGTGCAAGATCGTCGGTGCCCGGTAGAGCCAGATGCGCACGCCCGCGCGCAAGAGCTCTTCGTAGTACGAGCGCTGGGCGTGAAAGACGAGTGTCTGGTCGCCGATCTCCGAGACGAAGAGCTGTACGTCGAGCCCGCTCTGCGCCGCGGTCGTGATGGCGTAGAGCATCGACTCATCGGGCACGAAGTAGGGAGAACAGATTTGAATCTGTTCTTGCGCGGCGTACACGAGCGAGTTGAAGAGGCGCAGGTTGTTCTCGCCTTCGAAGGCGGGGCCGCTCGGAACCACTTGCGCATCCAGCCCCTGGCCCGGATCGATCGTGGGAATCGTGCCGGTCTCGCGCAGCAAGAGCTCGTTCGTTTCGCTGTACCAGTCGGTGGCGAAGAGCGCGTCGATGCCCGCGACGATGGGCCCTTCGAAGCGCACCATGAGCTCTTTCCAGGCGAGCCGTGAGCCGTCGCGCCGACGCCCGCGCTTATAGCCGCGTTCGATGAGGTTCTGCGAGCCTGTGAAGCCGATCGCGCCGTCGACGATCAGGAACTTGCGGTGATTGCGCAGGTCGGGCCGCTGCCACTGCCCGCGGAAGGGCCGCACGGGCAGCATCGGGTGATGTTCGGCGCCGATCGCGTCGAGGCGTCGACGCATGCGGCGATAGCCCTTGACGCGCAACGACGCCACGTGGTCATAGAGCACCTTGACCGGAACCCCACGAGCAGCGGCCTCGCCGAGTGCGGCGAAGAACTGCTCGGTCTCATCGTCGACCGACATGATGTAGAACTCCACGTGCACGCTGCGCTGCGCCCCCCGCACCGCTTCGGTCATGGCCGTAATTGACGCCGTGTAGTCGGTGAAGAGGCGCGCGGTGTTGCCACCCACGAGGGGCATGGCCCCGAGATTGCGGTTGAGCTCCACGATGGGTTCGAGCCACGGGGGCCAGGGCGAGTCTTTGCTGACGCGATCCATGCCCTCGGTGGTTTCGAGAATGTAGGTATTGATCTCGTCTTGCTGCTCACGCCGGCGCTTGGGCAGTCGGCGCGACCCCAGCATGAGAAACAGTGTGAAGCCGATGAGGGGCAGCGTGTAGATGAGCAGGAGCCACGCAAGGGCGCTTTGCGGCCGCCGGTTGCGCGGCACCACGATGAGCGAGACGACCGCGATCGTGACGATCAGAACCAAGACGAGCAGCGTGATGATGAGAGCGATCCACGCCCCGACGCCACTGATCCTGATGTCGTCGGTCATGGTCGCACTCAGCGAAAGTTGACGAATTGAAGGGCGACGTCGAGGTCTTTGCCCTTGAGCAGGGCCATCGTGGCCTGCAGGTCATCGCGACTCTTTGACTGCACGCGCAGCTCGTCGCCCTGAATCTGGCTCTTGACGCTCTTGGGCCCTTCGTCGCGGATGATCTTCGAGATCTTCTTCGCGTCGTCGCTCGAGATGCCGTTCTTGAGGCTCACCTCGATGCGAAACTCTTTGCCGCTGGGGTAGGGCTCACCCGAGTCAAGGCTGCGAATGCCAATGCCGCGCTTGATCATCTTTGACTCGAGCACTTCGAGCACAGCCTTGACGCGCTCTTCGGCGGAGGCCTTGAGAAGCAGCTTTTCGCCACTCCACTCGATCGAGGCGTCAACGCCCTTGAAGTCATACCGCTGCGCAACTTCTTTCTGCGCTTGGTTGACGGCGTTCTCGGCCTCCATCTTGTCGACCTTGCTCACGATGTCGAATGAAGAATCAGCCATGCGACCATCGTAGCTATGAGCTCTGCTGCAATCACCCGACTCATCGTCGGTGTATCCCTCGGGCTCACGGTGGTCGTTGTGCTGATCGCGGTGCTGCTGCGGCCGGTCGACGCGCCGATTCGGGATGCTGAGCTCACCCCGAGCGCCACGCCCGCGCCGCGCTGGGCTGAGCCGGCACCGCTGCCGCCCTCGGCGGCGACGCCCACCCGCGCGGGTGTCGCGGGCCTGGTTGATCCAGCCTGGGTAGCCGCCGTCGCTGCGGATTCGGGCATCCCCGAGCGCGTGCTCGCCGCCTACGCCGGCGCGGCGATCGCCAAGCACGCTGAACGCCCCGACTGTGTTCTCGGCTGGAACACCCTGGCCGGCATCGGGTGGGTCGAGTCGCGGCACGGCAGCCACGGTGGAGCATCCGTCGCCGACGACGGAACCGTCAGCCCACCGATCATCGGCGTCGCGCTCGACGGTGTCTCGACCGCCCTCATCGCCGACACTGACCGAGGCGTGATCGACGGCGACGCCGAGTTCGACCGCGCTGTCGGGCCGCTGCAGTTCATTCCCGGCAGCTGGGCTAACTGGTACATCGATGCGAGCGGCGATGGGGTGGCTGACCCGCACAACATCGACGATGCGGCGCTCGCCGCGGCCAACTACCTGTGCCGTGCTGTGCCCACGCTGGGCGACGAGGCGTCATGGCGCGCGGGGATTGCCTCGTACAACGCCGAGGGCGTGTACCTCGACGCGGTCGCGACGGCGGCGGCGCGTTACGCTGCGGCGGCCGACTGAACGCGCGTGGTTTCTGCACACGCTCTGGCTCTTGTATTGTTGTCGAGCGTCTTCGGTCGGTGATCACACCGGTCGGGTGCGCGCCTGGCGAGTTACCCAAGCGGCCAAAGGGATCTGACTGTAAATCAGACTGCTCAGCATTCGGGGGTTCGAATCCCTCACTCGCCACCATGTCACCCTCACTCCCCGCGACCGACGAGCTACTCTCGGTCGCGCGCGCGGTTGCCCTCGAGGCCGGCGCGCTGATTCTCGAGGCGCGTCGGGGAGCCGTTTCGGTCGCCGCCGCGAAGTCGTCGTCGGTGGATGTGGTGACGCAGGTCGATCGCGACGCCGAGTCGCTCATCCGCGGTCGTCTCGCCGAGCTGCGGCCGGGCGACGGTTTCTTCGGCGAAGAGTCAGAGGCGGAGTCGAGCACGAGTGGCCTCACCTGGGTCGTTGACCCCATCGATGGCACGGTCAACTTTCTCTATGGCATTCCGCACTATGCCGTGAGTATCGCCGTCGTGGAGGGCGAGCCCGACCCGCAGTCGTGGCGGGCGCTCGCCGGAGTCGTCGTCAACCCCGCGTCGGGGGAGCTCTACAGCGCCACGGCCGGCGGGGGAGCGCACCTCGGCACGCAGCGACTGCGCGTGGCTGACGCCACCTCGCTCGAGCAGTCGTTGCTCGCCACGGGCTTTGCCTACCGTGCCGAGACGCGCGCCGAGCAGGGCGCGGCCGTAGCGCGACTGCTGCCGCGCGTGCGCGACATTCGCCGCATGGGCACGGCGTCGCTCGACCTCTGCGCCGTGGCCTCGGGGCGAGTGAACGCGTACTTCGAGCGCACGCTGAATCCGTGGGATCACGCGGCCGGCGCACTCATTGCGACCGAGGCAGGGGCCGCCGTCGAGGGGATGCCCGGCGCTCGCGCTGACCATCGGTTCACGCTCGCGGCGCATCCCGAATCGATCGGCGATCTGCGTGCTCTGCTGGCCGAGGTGGGGGCGTTTCCCGCCGCGTCGTAGCCCGAGTGGCGCCGATGTGAAGCCCAAGAACGAGCCGCGAAAAGCCCTGCCCGACTTTGCCTCGGTGCGAGACCGGGTTAGGCTTTACCAATCCGTGATAATCCGCCGCGTATCGTGGTGGGCGCGGTGAGCCGGTTCTTGCCCCTTGTGCGGGTGAAGACCGCACCGGCCGCCCGGCCCTGCACCGACCGATACGTACCCGATATCTGAGGCTGACTGACACCGTGACTGCAGAGAACCCGTGGCTGACGGGAGGTTCGAACCCCGAACCGACCGACGCCGAAACAGACCCGTTTCGGGCTCTGGGGTTCGGATTCTCTGAGGAATCCCCGACGATGGCGGCGGATGTCGTTCAGCCCCGCGTCGAACCCGCGGCCTCCGCGCCGTCGGTGAGCGCCCAGTCCGCGCCGTGGAATGCGGCCCCGGCTCCCTCCCCCGATTCCTGGCAATTGGCAGCGCCTCCTACACCTCAGGCACGTGTTGCCCCCTCCGCGCCGGCAGCGGCACCAGCGGTGCAGCCCACGAGCCGTCGGGCCCTGCGCGATGCCGAGCGCGTCGAGCCCGCCACGACGGGCTTCCCCGGCACCGCCGCCGCCGAGCAGGTCACGCCAGCAGCGAGCTATGGCGCCGCGACCGTGAGCACCGTCAGCGCCGTGAGCCCTGCAGTCTCGAGCCCTGCGCCGTCAACGCGTCGTTCCGCGCGTGCCGCGGTCAGTGCCCCGCCGCCTCGGCCCACCACGGCGACGGCCCCCACGCGGCCCGTCGCGGCACCCTCGTCCCAGGTTCCCCTGGGTCGCCGCATCGCCAAGAAGGCCTTTCCGCCGGCCGTCATGCTCGCGGTCGCCTCGTTGCTCGTCGGCACCTCGGTACCGGCCAACGCCCTTTTCGATCCGGATGCTCCGCCCGCGTCGGTCGCCCTCTCATCGATCGCCGACGCCAAGGCGCCCGAGACCGTCGCCCTCGAAGACCAGGTTCTCGAGGCCGAAGCCGTGGGCGATCTTGCGACGACCGCCGCGGCGCGCGACTCGTGGACGGTCACGTCGTACGCAGAGATGTTGCGGTTGCGCTACGGCAGCCTGTCGTACTCGTACAACGCGGCGAGCACCGGGCCGATCCGCTGGCCGTTCCCCTTCGCGGCCAAGGTCACGTCGGGCTTCGGTGACCGCGTCGCTCCGTGTCGCGGGTGTTCGTCGTATCACCGAGGCGTTGACTTCGATGCGGGATACGGTGCTCCGGTTGGCGCCATCGCCGACGGCATCGTCACGGCCGTCGGCCGGTCAAGCTCGTTTGGCTACCGCGTTGAGGTCGAGCACATCATCAATGGCCAGAAGGTGCTCTCGCTCTACGCACACCTCATCGACAACAGTTCGGTGCTGACGGTCGGTGCTCCCGTGGTTGCGGGCGAGATCGTCGGCGCCCTCGGCAACACGGGCCTTTCGACCGGCCCGCACCTCCACCTCGAGATTCACGTCGACGGCGTTCCCATCGATCCGTTCGCCTGGCTCGTCGCCAACACGGCCTAGCGGTTCTCGCACGTCGGTTCTTGCTCGCGCACTGCCCGCGTTAGTCGGTGATGATCCACACCGTCGTGTCTGCTGGGAGTAGTCCGCTCTCGAGTGCGCCACTAGCAAGAACGAGTTCGCCCGCGGGGAGTTCGACGGCGGTCGCGCCTGTATTGGCGATCACCGAGATGGCGCCATTGCGCAGGGCGACGACGTCGCTGCCGAACCCATCGAGCCACGTGACCGAGCCCGTGCCGAGCGCGAACTGCGCCCGTGCCGCAAGGGCCGCTCGGTAGAGCTCGAGGGTTGACCCGGGGTTGCCGGCTTGCTGGTCGCGGGCATAGCTCGCGAAGAGTGGTGGTTGCGGCAACCAGCTCGCGCCGGAGTCGCTGAACCCGAACGACGGAGCAGCGCTCTCCCAGGGAATCGGCACTCGGCATCCGTCACGGCCGTAGACCTCACCGTTGGTGCGGTGGAAGGTGGGGTCTTCGCGCACGTGGTCGTCGAGCTCGATGACCTCGGGGAGCCCGAGCTCTTCGCCCTGGTAGAGGTAGGCGCTGCCCGGCAGGCTCATCATCAGGGCCGATGCCGCACGGGCGCGTCGAAGCCCCAGGGCCTCGTCGGGTTTGTCGGCCGACTTCGGGCCGATGCCCGTGGCGGGGGAGGCATCGGCAGCGCTGAGGCCATAGCGGCTCGCGTGGCGAACGACGTCGTGGTTCGAGAGCACCCAGGTGCTGGGTGCCCCGACCGCGGTGAAGGCCGCGATCGACTCGTCGATGACCGAGCGCAAGCGCGCTGCGTTCCAGGGGGTTCCGAGGTAGCTGAAGTTGAAGGCTTGGTGCATCTCGTCAGAGCGCACCCACAGGGCGGCCTTCGCGAGGGGCTCGACCCACGCCTCGGCGCACAGCACGCGGTCGCCCGAGTACTCAGCGAGCACGGCATTCCAGTCGCGCCAGACATCGTGCACTTCGGGCTGCGCCCAATAGGGCACCTCGTCGGGCGCCGAGATCGAATCGGCGAGCCCACCCGCCTCGGCGACCTGCACGATGTCGGGCAGGCAGTCTTTCTTCATGAGTCCGTGGGCCACATCGACGCGAAAACCGTCGACGCCGCGGTCGAGCCAGAAGCGCAGAATCTGTCGGAACTGCTCCCAAACCCAGGGGTTCTTCCAGTTGAAGTCGGGCTGCGAGGTGTCGAAGATGTGCAGGTACCACGGGCCGGGCGTGCCGTCGGCTTCGGTGATGCGCGTCCAGGCGTTGCCGCCGAAGATCGACTGCCAGTTGTTCGGGGGTAACTCGCCGTTCTCGCCACGACCCTCACGGAACATGAAGCGGTCGCGCTCGGGTGATCCGGGGCCGGCGGCCAGGGCATCCCGAAACCACGGGTGATCACTCGAGCAGTGATTCGGAACCAGGTCGACGATCACCCGCAGGCCTAGGTCGTGGGCGCGGCCGCGGAGAACGTCGAAGTCGTCGAGCGTGCCAAAGATCGGGTCGACGTCGCAGTAGTCACTGACGTCGTAGCCCGCGTCGCGCTGCGGCGAACGGAAGAACGGCGAGAGCCACACGGCGTCAACGCCGAGGTCGCGCAACGAGCCCAAGCGCTCGGTGATGCCTGCCAGATCGCCGATGCCGTCGCCGCTCGCGTCGGCGAATGATCGCGGGTAGATCTGGTAGATCACGGCTGAGCGCCACCACTCATCGCCCTTGCTGGAGGAGTGCTGGTGGTCGAAAGCTCGGGTTTCGGTCGAGGTGGTGGTCTCGTTCGGCATTCCGCCACCTTATGACACGGATTCGACGAATGTGGAATCGGTTCCACGCCAGAATTCAGGATGGTGCAGCACCTCACGAGGTTCGGGCCCCCGGTCGCCAGGTGCTAATCTTCTCTGGTGCCAATCGCCGTTCGCGGCCGTGGCAACGCCCCGATAGCTCAGTGGTAGAGCACTTCCATGGTAAGGAAGGGGTCGTCAGTTCAATCCTGACTCGGGGCTCCGGTTCTCTCACCGTGGCTGTGCAGCCGCACGAGGGTTCCTGCCCGGCGGGGTAGCTCAGGTGGTTAGAGCACACGGCTCATAATCGTGGTGTCGCGGGTTCGAGTCCCGCCCTCGCTACCAATACCGATCTCGCTATTTTTGATGCGAACGGGTCGTGCGCGCCACGAGTTCACTTCGCACTGCGTGTCAACCCGTCTGCTGATGCTTGTCGTCGAGACTGGCCAGCAACTTCCGAACGGCGTTGTCTAGGGCCGCGAGTTCCTCGGGGTTCAGTGCGGCGATGAGGCGCGACTCGTTCGCGCTGTGCTTGGTAATGAGGTCGTCGGTAAGTCGTAACCCCTCGGCGGTAAGCCCAACAAGCAGGCTGCGGCGGTCGGATCCATTGCTGTGGCGATCGACTAGGCCGCGTTCCTCGAGCCGGTCGATGCGTTTCGTCATGCCACCCCGGCTCGTTAAGGCTGCGTCCGCGAGCTGCGAGGGCGTGAGCTGGTAGGGCGCCCCGTTCCGGCGCAGGGCCGCTAGCACGTTGAACTCGCCGCGATCGAGACCCGCCTGCGCAAAAACCGTGTCGATACGTCTCCCCCCGAGGAGCCCAAGCTGGGCAAGCCGGGCGAGCGGCGCCATGGCGTCAAAGCTGAGGTCAGGGCGTTCGTGCTGCCACTGAGCGACGGCGAAGTCGGCCGAATCCCGATAGTCGAGCGGGTCAATATGATTCACGATGATATAGTATCGCAAGAAACTTATTGGGAGGTAGCCAGCGTGCCAGTCGTTACTCAAGGCCGAGCCGTCATTGACGTGCCCGCAAGCACGGCGTGGGCGCTGCTCGCCGACTATGCAAATGACCCGCTCTGGCGAAAAGGGGTAACCCGCATGGATCAGAGGCCTCAGGGCCTGGTCTGCGACGGCGCGCACGTTGTCGAGGAACTGCGGATTCTTGGTCGAACCGTGGTCACCCAGATTGAGCTGCATGACGTTCAACCGGGGACCAGTTTCGCGTGGCGTGCGATCGACGGTCCAGGCGCGCACGGCACTCGCGCAATCATCCCGTTAGGCTCGGCGCGTTGCGAGATCCGCACCTATCGCGAGATCACTCTGCGCGGCCTCGACCGGCTTCTGCACCCGGTCGTGTCCTGGAGCATGGCTCGAACCGAGCGTGACGACCTGCGCCGAGCGGCTGCGCTGGTCGCCGAGCACGCTGCTTCTCGGTGAAAGTGGGCGAGTCGCTAAGCCGATAGAAGCTATGGGCATCATGTGCGCGGACAGGCAGAGCGCTCAGTAACCCGTGCGCTCGTCGAGCAGGCGCTGCAGATCGGCCTTGACGCCGGCGACCGCCTCGCGGTGTTCCTCATCACTCACGGGTACCCGCTGTGCGCGGGGAATCAGTCGCGCCTGCATGAGCTCGCTGAGCGTTTCGTCGCGCGCCCGCAACGCGAGGTCGCGCACGATTGTCTCGTCGTCGTGAGCCGCCCTCAGCCGCTCGACCACGCCGCGCAGCGTCCGACTGCGCGCGCTCAGTCGCACAACCTCGTCACGGCCGTGGCGGATGCGCGCCAACTCGCGCCGCGACCGCGCCGTGCGCGAGGCGCGTTCGGTGGGGGCGGCGGCGTCGCTGTCGTGCGACAACCGCGTCGCCGTCTCGTCGAGCTCGGTGATGAGGGCCGAGATTGCGCGACGAGCGAGGTCACTGGCTTCTGCTTCGTTCCACGGCTCACCGTCGCGCACAGTGCGCATAATGACGCCGTTCTTGACCGACAAGCGCACGGCAGTGAGCGCCACGATGAAACCCTCGTCGATCTGGTGACTCAAGTCGCGCGGCGCCGCGGGTCGCGCAGGGGCGACCGTACGAGCGGGAGCGGGCCAAAAGCGCATGACGACCTTCGCAAACTCGTGGGCGAGAGATCTCTAGCGTACGGCGCGTGCCTGCGTGGGTGCCGGGGGCCGGCGGAGAGCATCCCGAAAAACAGACCCGCGACACGCCGAAAACACAACATGTAGGGGAATGACATTGCTGTCATTCCCGTTATATAGTGAGACCCCTAGCCGCCCGGGGCGGAGATTTTCAGCAGAAGGAGGTCCGTCATGGACAACGACAACGAGACCGTTGGCGGCTACGCCGTGCCCGTCGACCCGATGGACATGCTGCAGTGCGAGAGCTGCCAGTAGCCCGCTGACACACGAACCACCGAAACCCCGGAACGCCGACGACGGCGCTCCGGGGTTTCGCTTAGGCCCTGTTTTTCGATTTCCCCCGGCCGGAGGAGGACACCGTGAGCATCACCGTTGATGCCCGCTCTTCTGATGCGCGTGCCCGCCTCGCGAGTGACGCTGAAGTGCTCGACCGCGTGCACCGCACGCTCGGGCCGGTCGATGTCGTGGCCGAACACTGGGGTGCCCACCGGGTCTCGCGCGTGCTCCACGTTGTGACACGCGGCGGCGAGCAAGCGGTCGTCAAATGGCACCGGGATGCGGGACCCCACCAGCGCGAGTCGGATGCCCTGCAGCACTACGCCGTGGCGCTCGGGGGCGATGCGCCGCGCATTGTGCTGAGCGACCCGTCACTGCGGCTCGTCACGCTCTCGCGTCTGCTCGGAGAACCCGCAGCCGGAACCGCTCACGAGCGCGACCCCGACATCCACATGCGTGCCGGCGACCTCGTGCGTCGATTGCACGATGCTGAGCCCCCGCGCCGGCACGCCCGCTTCGGTGCCATGATCGCCGCCGAGTTCGAGCGGTGGAGCCGCGCCGCCGATGAGCTGTGGGGTGATGGACTCGACGGCCGCGATGAGCGCGCCGAACGACTCGCGGCCGAGCGCCACGTTGCTCGGCAGCACGTCGCGGCTGCTCTCGACGTGGGCGAGCTCGACCACGTTCCGGCGCATCGTCGCCTCACGCCGCGGCACTGGATCATCGACCCGGGCGGGCACGTGCGCTTCATCGACTTTGCGCACCTTGAGTTTGAGCCGCGCATCGTCGACCTGCTGTGGCTCGAATACGGCCCGTGGCGCGACGAGCCCTGGTTGCGCGCGGCGTTCTTGCACGGCTATGGCCGAACGCCGACCGAACGCGACGAGCTCGTCCTGCGTGCTGTTGCTGCCACGCGCGGCCTCGAGTTGCTCGTGCGGGGCGAGTCGCGGGGCCACGCAGCCGAACGTGCGCTTGGGCGATCGATGCTCGACCGCCTGCTCGGCGCGACGCTCTTCTAGACCGCACCCGGGCATCCGTCGTACCGATCGCCGCGGGAGCGCCGCGCCTAGACTGGACGCGTGCCTGTGAATCCTGAACTGACCGAGCGCGCGTTCGCGCCAACGGCGCCCTACCTGGTGGGTCGAGAGAAGGTGCGCGAGTTTGCGCGTGCTGTGTTCGCCACCGCGCCCCTGCACCACGACCCCGAGGCCGCGCGCGCCGCTGGCTTTGCCGACGTCGTGGCGCCGCCGACCTTTCCGATCGTGATCGCCGAGGCCACGCTGCAGCAGTTGCTGGCCGAGCCTGATGCGGGCATCGACTTCAGCCGTGTTGTGCACGGCGATCAGCGCTTCACCTACACCCGCCCGATCGTCGCGGGCGACGAGCTCACGGCCACCCTGCGGGTCACGAGCATCAAGTCGCTCGGCGGCAACAGCATGGTCACGAGCGAGTCGGCGATGACCGACGCCGCGGGCGAGCACGTCGTCACGAGCATCTCGACGCTCGTCATTCGAGGAGACGAATCATGAGCGTTCTCGACGGCCTCGAGGTGGGCCAGGTGGTTGCCGAGCGCGTCTTCCCCCTCACGCGCGACAGCCTCGTGCGCTACGCGGGAGCGAGCGGCGACTTCAACCCGATTCACTACCGCGATGATGTCGCGGCCGCGGTCGGGCTGCCGGGCGTGCTCGCGCACGGCATGCTCACGATGGGCTTCGCCGTTCAGCCGGTGATTGATTGGCTGGATGCCCGCGGCTGGGTCAGCGACTACCAAGTGCGGTTCACTCGTCCGGTCGTGGTCGACCCGCAGCTCGGCGCCGTCGTCACGGTCACGGCCACGGTCGGGGCTGTGGATGACACCGGAGCCCGCATCGACCTCACCGCGAGCTACAGCGACCAAACGGTGCTCGGCAAGGCCCAGGTTCGCGTCACCGCGTTCGCCTGAGTGACCATGCAGCTCGCTGAGCTCACGACGTTGCGCGTCGGCGGCCCCGCCGAACGGTTCGTCGAGGCGACGACCGTCGACGCTCTCGTCGAGGCGGTGCTCGAGGCCGACGCTGTCGGCGAGCCGTGGCTCGTGCTCGGCGGCGGCTCGAACGTTCTCGTCGGTGACGAGGGTGTCGAGGGCGTTGTGGTTCGCGTCGCGACGCGCGGCATCGAGCGGCTGGCCGATGTCTCGGGCTCGGCTCGCCCCGTGCGCCTGCGCGTGCAGGCCGGCGAGTCGTGGGATGCCCTCGTGGCCCACACCGTCGAGTACGGCTGGGCGGGCATCGAAGCCCTCAGCGGCATTCCGGGATCGACGGGGGCCGCCCCCATTCAGAACATCGGGGCCTACGGTCAAGACCTCGCCGAGAGTCTCGTGAGCGTCGAGGTGCTCGACATCGAGAGTGGCGAGCGGCGCACGGTGCCCGCGCCCGACCTCGAGCTCGGCTACCGCACGAGCGCGCTCAAGCAGGGGTGGCGAGCCGTCGTGCTGAGTGTTGACCTCGCGCTCGAGCGCACCGACGGCGCGCGCAGCCGGCCCGTCGGGTATGCGCAGCTCGCCGACGCCTTGGGGGTGAGCGTCGGCGACCGAGCACCGCTTGCGGGCGTGCGCTCGGCCGTGCTCGCGTTACGGGCCAGCAAAGGCATGGTGCTCGATGAGCACGACCCTCAGTCGGTGAGTGCGGGTTCGTTCTTCACCAATCCGATCGTCACCGAGTCGTTTGCCTTGCGCCTGCCCGGTGATGCGCCGCGCTGGCCCCAACAACCCGAGCCCGCGCCCCTCGTCGTGCCGCTCGGGAGCGAACCGGCCACGCCGCCCGAGCCCGTCGAGGGCACCGTCAAGCTCAGTGCCGCCTGGTTGATCGAGCACGCCGGCATCGCCCGCGGCTTTGCGCTGCCCGGCTCGGGCGCATCCGTCTCGACGAAGCACACGCTGGCCCTCACGAACGCGAGTGGGCGCGCGACGGCGGGCGAGGTTGCCGAGCTTGCGCGCTACATCCAGACGCGAGTCGCGAGTGAGTTCGGCGTCGTGCTGCACCCCGAGCCGGTTTTCGTCGGCATCGCGCTGTAGCCCGCCTAGATCAGCCCGCGCTCCATCGCGAGCGTCACCGCTCGCGTGCGGTCATTCACCCCAAGCTTCTCGAACGCGCGAACCAAGTGCGTCTTGACGGTCGCTTCGCCCACAAACAAGCGTTCGCCGATCGCGCGGTTCGAGAGCCCCTCGGCGACGAGTCGCAGCACCTCGGTCTCGCGCGTCGTGAGCGCGGTCGGTGCGGGCTCACGCATGCGTGACACCAGTTGGGCCGCGATGGCGGGTGACAGGGCCACCTCGCCCGCCGCGACCGACCGCACGCCCGCAATGAGTTCTTCGGCGGGTGCCGCCTTGAGCAGGTAGCCACTCGCTCCCGCTTCGATCGCCGAGAGGATGCTCGCATCACTCTCATACGTCGTGAGCACGAGCACGCGCACCGCGTCGGAGCGCTCGCGAATGCGCGCGGTCGCCGCGTCGCCCGTGAGCCGCGGCATCCGCACGTCCATGACCACGAGGTCAGGCAAAAGCGCGAGTGCGAGGTCAACGGCCTGCTCGCCATCGACCGCTTCACCCACCACTTCGATGTCGGGTTCGGCGGCCAGCAGCGCAACGATGCCGGCCCGCACGACGGCGTGGTCGTCGGCGACGAGAACCCGAATGACGCGGCTCACGCGATCACCAGCGCCGCGCCGGCCGGCAGCTCAGCAACGAGGGTCGTGCCCGCGCCCGGTGCGCTCGTCACGGTGAGGGTGCCGTGTACGAGGGCGAGGCGTTCGCTCATACCCGTGAGCCCGAAGCCGTCGGGGGCCGTTCCGGGGTCGAACCCGATGCCATCGTCGATGACGCTCACGCGAACCCGCTCGCCGTTCGCCGCACTCACCGCGATGCTGATGTGCGACGCGCGGGCATGCTTGCGCGCGTTGCCGACGGCCTCTTGCACGCACCGCAAGACGACCACCTCGACGTCGCGCGAGAGTTCGAGGTGCTCGTCGAGAGCGAGCTCGACCTGCACGCCCGTTTCGCGCATGAAGCGATCGGCGAGTCGATGCAGAGCGCTCGCGAGGTCGAGCCCGTCGTCGGCCACGGCCGCGCCAGCCGCCACGAGCGCGCGCGTTTCGGTGAGAGCCGCGCGCGCCGTCTCTTCGAGTAACGCGAGCGTCGCGTCAGGAGCAGCGGCTTCACGGCGGGCCCGCTGGGCCAGCATGACGAGACCCGTGAGGTCTTGAGCGATGGTGTCGTGCAGCTCACGCGCGAGGCGCTCACGCTCGTCGGCGGCCCCCGCGTCTCGGTTGAGTGCCGCGATCTGCTCTTGAGCGCCCTCGAGCTCGGCGAGCAGCCGGCCGCGCTCGTCGCCGAGCGCGGTCATGCGGCTAATCCAGAACCCCATCGCGAGGCTGAAGATGAGGGAGAGCGCGACGGTAAAGCCCGTCTGAACGAGGTTGGCCGTGCCGGTGCCGAGCGAGACGAGAAAGCCCACTCCCACGGCGAGGGCGATGGCGACGTTCGCCACCACCGCCCGCCGCATCGTTGCACTGAAGCTCCAGGCGATCGGATACGCAATGACCTGAATGATCGCGAGAGTCGGGTAGGCCGAGACCACGAGCCCCGCGGAGACGACGACCGCGACGATGAACGGCGTCACCGTCGCGGCGTCGGGGCCGCGGCGCCCCAGCGCGATCCACGCCACGACGAGCACCCCGATGCCGCCGAGACCCACGCCGACGCGCCAGGGCATGTCAGTGAGTACGAGCAGCAGCACGGCGAGGAGCACGGCCGTGCCGAGCACGGCCGCATCCCACCATCGCATCGAGGTCATCGGGCGCTCAGCTGTCTTTGCGAATCCAGCGGAAGGTCAGGCTCGTGATGATGAGCCCGGCGACGAGCCAGATGGCGAGCACGATCGCGATTCCCGGAAGATCCCACGACTCATTCTGTTCGAGAACGACGAGCTCGTCGGGCAAGAAGACGCTGCGCATACCCTGGGCCATCCACTTGAGCGGAAAGACCGAGGCCACGTTTTGCAGCCACTCGGGCAGATCGCTGAAGCGCAAGTAGACGCCCGAGATGAATTGCAGCACGAGCGTGATGGGAATCACCACGGCGGTAGCGCTCTTGCCGCTGCGCGGTACTGCACTGAGCGCGATGCCCAGAATGGCCGAGCACAGCACGCCGAGGGTGAACACCCACGCGAACGTCACCCAGTTCTCGGGGTTCTCGGGCAGCGGCACCTGAAAGACCGTGAAGCCCAGCAGCAACAACACGCCGGCCTGCAAGAGGCCCGTCGTGAACGACTGCCCGAGCTTGCCGATGAAGTAGCTCACGACCGGCAGGGGAGAGCCCGCAAGGCGCTTGAGCGTGCCATCGCTCTTCTCCATCGCGATGTCGATCGCGAGGTTCTGCAGGCCGCTCAGCAGCACACCCGCGGCGAGCATCGCCGGCAAGAAGAACCACGCGGCCGTGATCTCGTCGCCGTCGGCCGTTTGCCCGAAGCTGGCCTCGCTAAACGAGACCGAGAAGATCGTCAGCATCACCACCGGAAAGAGAAAGGTGAAGAAGACCGTGTCGCCCTGGCGAAAGTACGCGCGCACTTCGTAACCGATGCGCAGCACGCCCAGGCGGGCGGCGCGGACGATGGCCGATTCGGTGCGGGATGCCCGGGCTGGGCTCATGGTCGTGCTCGAGTCTGTCGTGCTCATCGTGCGGCCTCCGTCTCGTTCAGTGCTTCTGCGCTCAGGTCGCTTGCGTGCTCGTGCCCGACGAGGTCGAGGTACACGTCTTCGAGGCTCGGGCGAATCACCTCGAGCGAGTCGGGTTCGCTGCCCAGTCGGCTGACGAGCTCGGTCACGAGCGTCGCCGGCGTCGTCGTGCGTTGTTCGCGGCGCGTGCCGTTCTCGATCCAGCGCACAAGAGGCACGCGCGACTCGCGCCCGCCAATCTCGTCGATCGGCGCAAGGTCAACCATGCGGCCTCCCGCGATAATCCCCGCGCGATCGCCGAGCTGTGCTGCTTCGTCGAGGTAGTGCGTCGTCAACAGGATGCTCGTGCCCTCCTTCTGCAGTGTGCGGATCAGCTGCCAGAAGCTGCGGCGCGCCTCGGGGTCGAAGCCCGTCGTGGGCTCGTCAAGAAAGAGCAACTCGGGTGCGCCGACGATGCCGACCGCGACATCGACGCGGCGACGCTGCCCGCCCGAGAGCTTGCGGATCAAGACGCCCGCCTTGCTCTCGAGCCCCACGGCGGCGATGACCTCGTCAACGTCGCGCGGGCTCGGGTAGAGCGCGGCAAAGTGGCGCAGCTGTTCGGCGACCGTGACGTTGCCGCTCTCGCCGCTCGACTGCAGCACGATGCCGAGTCGGGCCTTCCAATCGAGCCCGCCCTTACCGGGGTCGACGCCGAGCACGCGAACGTCGCCGCTCGTGCGGGCGCGATAGCCCTCGAGAATCTCGATAGTCGTCGACTTGCCGGCCCCGTTCGGGCCCAAGAGAGCGAAGGTTTCGCCGCGGTGAATGTCGAAGCTGATGCCGTCGACGGCGGTCAGGTCACCGTAGGTTTTGCGCAGGTCGCGCACCTCGATGACGTTGTCGTGTGTGGTCATGGCTCCAGCATCCTCTGCGCCGTCGGCCGCCGGAACACCTGCTCGGCTGATTCTCGGGTCAACCGATCGGTGGACCTCCGGGTGATAAATGCACAATTCCTAATCGACGTGGGTTATTCGATAAACTGCGCACGCGCATAAACGCGCGCAATAGCGAGGAGAAAAACACCGTGAAGCGCATTACCACCGAGCTCGTCGACGACCTCGACGCCACCGTTATCGCTCCGGGCGAGGGGGGCACCGTCACGTTCTCGCTCGACGGCGCGAGCTACGAGATCGACCTGGGGCGCTCCAACCAGCAGGCGCTGCGGGATGCCCTCGCTCCCTTCATCGCGGCGGCGCGGTCGACCGGCCGCCGCTCGTCGGGCTCCCCGCGCGCACGCCGCGCATCCACCGGCTCAGGCGACACCGCCGCCGTGCGCGCCTGGGCTCTGCGCAACGGCTACGAGGTGGGCGACCGCGGTCGTATTCCTGCCGAGATTCGCGCCGCCTACACGGCCGCACAGGGCTAAGCGCTCAGTTCTTCATCACGAGGCGCCACCGAGACACCACTCGGCGGCCGCTTCGGCGTGCAATCGCGCGGTCGCAAAGAGTGGCACCGAAATGTCGTCGGGCCGCAGAAGCAATTCGATTTCGGTGCAGCCCGCGATAACGCCCTGGGCGCCGCGAGCGACAAGCTCGTCAACGATTGCCACATAGGCGTCTCGCGACGAGGGCGAGATGACGCCCCGCACGAGCTCGTCGTAAATGACGGTGTGAATGATGGTGCGCCCGCGTTCGTCAGGAGTCAGCACCGTCAGCCCAAAACGCTCGCGCAAGCGGTCGGCGTAGAAGGGCTGCTCCATCGTGAACCGTGTGCCGAGCAGGGCAACCTGATCGATGCCGCGGGCCCGCACGGCATCCCCCGTGGGGTCGGCGATGTGCAGCAGAGGCACGTCGATAGCGGCAGCCACCTCGTCGGCGAGAAGGTGCATGGTGTTCGAGCAGATCACCACGGCCGTCGCGCCGGCCGCCACGAGCGACTGGGCCGCGCCCGCGAGCAACCGACCGGCGTCGTCCCAGCGCCCTGCCGACTGCAGTGCCTCAATCTCGGCGAAGTTGAAGGTGCGCATCACGAGGTCGCCCGAAGCAACACCCCCGAGGCGCTCGCGCACCCGCTCGTGAATGATGCGTTCGTACTCAATCGACGACTCCCACGACATACCGCCGAGCAAGCCGATCGTGCGCATGGACGCGCCTGACTAGTCGGTGCCGAAGAGCGCCTGCAGGCGCTGGATGCCCTCGAGCAGGTCGGCGTCACCGAGCGCGTAGCTGAAGCGTAAGTAGCCGCTCGGGCCAAACGCCTCGCCGGGCACGGCGGCAACTTCTGCGTGCTCGAGCACGAGATCGGCGAGCTCGAGCGAGGTCGTGGGCGTCGAGCCCTTCCACTCGCGGTTCAGCAGCGCCGTCACGTCGGGGTACACGTAGAACGCGCCCGTCGGCGTGGGGGTGACCATGCCCGGGATGCGGTTGAGTTCGGTGACCGCGACGCGCCGCCGCCGGTCGAAGGCTTCGCGCATCGTTGCCACGGCATCTTGCGGACCCGTGAGGGCGGCGATCGCGGCGCGCTGCGAAATGTTGGCGACGTTGCTCGACAGGTGTGACTGCAGGTTCGAGGCGGCGGCGATGACGTCGGCGGGCCCGACCATCCACCCCACGCGCCAGCCGGTCATGGCGTAGGTCTTCGCGACGCCATTGACGAGGATGCACTGCTCGGCCAACTCGGGAACCGCTTCGACAATCGACACCGCACGAACGCCGTCGTAGGTCAGCGCCTGGTAGATCTCGTCGCTGATGACCCAAATGCCGTGCTTCAGTGCCCACTCGCCAATGGCCTTCGTCTGCTCGGGGCTGTAGACCGAGCCGGTGGGGTTCGAGGGGCTCACGAAGAGCAGCACCTTCGTGCGCGGCGTGCGGGCGGCTTCGAGTTGCTCCACCGTCACGAGGTAGTTCTGGTCGGCTCCGGCGAAGACCTCGACGGGCACGCCACCCGCGAGGCGCACAACCTCGGGGTAGGTCGTCCAGTAGGGCGCGGGGAGTAACACTTCGTCGCCCTCGTCGACGATCGTCGCGAACGCTTGGAACACGGCCTGCTTGCCGCCGTTCGTGATGATGACGCGGCTCGCGGTCGTCGGCAAGCCGCTATCGCGCGCGGTCTTCTCGGCCACGGCTTCGCGCAACTCGGGCAGACCAGCCGCGGGGGTGTAGCGGTGATTCTTGGGATCGCGGGCAGCGACCACCGCGGCCTCAACGATGTGCTCGGGCGTCGGAAAGTCGGGCTCGCCAGCGGCGTAGCTGATGACGGGGCGCCCGGCAGCCTTGAGGGCCTTGGCCTTGGCGTCAACCTTGAGAGTGGCAGATTCGCTGATCGCGGCGATACGGCGGGCGATGCGGGAAGAGTCGGCAGTCACGCCCCGATTCTAGGGGCGCAGAGCATCCTTTCGGCCGGATGCTCGCTCGCGCTCAGTGCCTCTCGGGTTGGCGCTCTCTGCGTCGTCGCCTACACTGGGTCGAGGTAGTTGATCTCTGCCATGCTTTCGCGTGCCCTGAGATCAATCACTGACCGCAGAGGGCGGTGGCTCAATTGGTAGAGCAGCGGTCTCCAAAACCGCAGGTTGCAGGTTCGAGTCCTGTCCGCCCTGCAGAGTCGTCGGCCCGGGGTGTTCGTCAGAACGCCCCGGGTTCGACGGTGAGATGCGCTCCGAGCGTGTCACCGACCAAAGCAGACCACACAGTCATAACGACGATGAGTCGTGAGGAGAGCATCACGTGAGCAATGTGATCGATGAGCCCGGCGAGGACATCGTTGCGAACGCCAAGAAAGATCGCGCCGAAAAGCGCGGACCTTTCGGCCGCATCGGCTTGTTCTTGCGCCAGGTGCTCAACGAGCTCAGCAAGGTGGTCACGCCCACCCGGCGCGAGCTCATCACCTACACGCTCGTTGTGCTCGTCTTCGTGATCATCATGATGGCGATCGTGTCGGGCCTCGACGTCGTGTTCTTGTGGCTCGTGCGCTTCGTCTTCGGTGACGGATCGGCCGCCGTCGGCTTGTAGCCCGCGCGCCCGACCCGATCGCCTGACGTACAGAGAGAAAGAGAAACCGTGACCGAGAAGCTTCCCAGCGACCTCGACTACTCGACCGCTGCTGAGCAGTCGTCTGAAGAAGACGAGGCGCAAGAGGGCAACACCCTCGAGGCCGACCTGCACGCGGTTGACGCTGTCGAGCACTCGGCGATGCACATCGTCGACGAGAACGCTGAGCCCGACTTCGAGGGTCTTCTTGACGAGCTTGAAGCCGCCGCTGATCCTGAAGCCGACGCCGTCGTCGACGACGCCCTTGACATTGACTCGGCCGAAGAGGCCGATGCTGCGGCTGAGGCGACGAACGACGAGTCGACCGACGCGGCTGCCGAGACCGAGGCTGCTGACGTCGACCCCTACGACGAGTTCAAGCTTGAGCTGCGCATGAAGGCCGGCAAGTGGTACGTCGTGCACTCGTACGCGGGCTTTGAGAAGCGCGTCAAGCAAAACATCGAGAACCGCAAGATCTCGATGAACATGGAAGAAAGCATCTACGAGGTGCAGGTTCCGATGGAAGACGTCGTCGAGATCAAGAACGGGCAACGCAAGCTCGTCACGCGCGTGCGCATTCCTAGCTACGTGCTCGTTCGCATGGACCTCAACGAAGACAGCTGGTCGGTCGTTCGGCACACTCCCGGTGTGACGGGCTTTGTGGGTAACGCCCACAACCCCACCCCGCTGCGATTCGACGAGGCCTTCCAGATGCTCAAGTCGACCGTGCAGATTGCCGAGGCTCCGGCCAAGGCGGGCGGCTCGAAGGGCGGCGGCCTCGCGGCCCGCGTCATCCCCGCCGAAATCGACTTCGAGGTGGGCGAAACCATCACGATCAAGGAGGGCTCGTTCGCGGGCCTTCCCGGCACGATCAACGAGATCAAGCCCGAGAGCGGCAAGCTCATCGTGCTCGTCTCGCTGTTCGAGCGCGAGACCCCGGTCGAGCTGTCGTTCGACCAGGTGACCAAGCTCTAACTACATAGACCCCGATGAGGCGTAGCCTCATCGGCGCTGGCGTCGCGGAATTGCGTTGCAATTCTCCAAGCTCCAGCGCGACCGCGGCGCGCAACGGGCGCGCAGGCGGGAGCGCAGCATCCGACCAGGATGTTGCTCGACAGAAAGAAGAAGAACATGGCACCGAAGAAGAAGGTCACGGGTCTGATCAAGCTGCAGATCCAGGCCGGCGCCGCCAACCCCGCCCCGCCCATCGGCCCGGCGCTCGGTCAGCACGGCGTCAACATCATGGAGTTCTGCAAGGCCTACAACGCGGCGACCGAAGCCCAGCGCGGCAACGTCATCCCGGTTGAGATCACCGTGTACGAAGACCGTTCGTTCACGTTCATTCTCAAGACCCCGCCGGCCGCAGAGCTCATCAAGAAGGCAGCGGGCGTGCAGAAGGGGTCGTCGACCCCGCACACCGTCAAGGTGGCCAAGCTCACCAAAGAGCAGGTTCGCGCCATCGCCGAGCAGAAGCAGGTTGACCTCAACGCCAACGACATCGAGGCGGCCGAGAAGATCATCGCCGGCACTGCTCGCAGCATGGGCATCACCGTCGAGCAGTAGCTCGACCCACCACCTTCACATCAGCGGGAGAGCCAGCCAGGCTCGCCAACCGCGAACTCACTTTTAGGAGACACAACATGGCACAGAAGTCGAAGGCCTACCGGGCCGCGGCCGAGAAGATCGAAGACGGCAAGTTCTATTCCACGACCGAGGCCGTGGCCGTCGCTCGTCAGACCGGCTCGAAGAACACCACGTCGACCGTTGAGGTTGCCCTCAAGCTCGGTGTCGACCCCCGCAAGGCCGACCAGATGGTGCGTGGCACCGTCAACCTGCCGCACGGCACGGGCAAGACCGCCCGCGTCATCGTCTTCGCGACGGGCCCCGCGGCCGAAGCTGCTATCGCAGCGGGCGCTGACGAGGTCGGTGGCGTCGAGCTCATCGAGAAGGTCGCGGGTGGCTACACCGCGTTCGACTCGGCGGTGTCGACCCCCGAGCTCATGGGCCAGGTCGGTCGTCTCGGCAAGGTGCTCGGCCCCCGTGGCCTCATGCCCAACCCCAAGACCGGCACCGTGACCCCCGACGTGGGCAAGGCTGTTACCGACATCAAGGGCGGCAAGATCGAGTTCCGCGTCGACAAGCACGCCAACGTGCACTTCATCATCGGCAAGACCTCGTTCAGCGAAGAGCAGCTGCACGAAAACCTGAAGGCGGCGCTCGACGAGGTCATGCGCCTCAAGCCGTCGAGCTCGAAGGGACGCTACCTGCAGAAGGGCTCGCTCTCGACGACCTTCGGCCCGGGCATCCCGCTCGACGTCAACGCCGTTTAGCGTTCACTGCCGCGCCGCCGCTACGGCGGCTCGGCGCGAGAATGGCCCCGCCTCTGGCGGGGCCATTCTCGTTGTCGGCGCCAGGTACGGGGGCGTTGCGTGGCGCGCTTCGGGTGACGGATGCGGGGCTCTAGCCGCGCGCCACCTCGACCACGACCTTGCCGCGCGTGTGGCCCGACTCGACTAGGCGGTGTGCCTCGGCGAGCTCCTCGAGCGGCAGCACGCGGTCGACGTGCACGCGCAGATCGCCCGCGTCGATCATGCGGGTGATGACGGCCAGGGTCGCGCCGCTCGGCGACACCTTGTAGTCGGTGGCGCGCACGCGCGCATCTCGCGCCTCATCGAGCATGGTCGGCCAACTGCCGCTCGGAGCATTGATGAGCAGCCCGCCCGGGCGCAGGGTGGTGAGCGATCTCGTGCCCGTGTTGTCGTGCACATTGCCGATGAGGTCGATGACCACATCGTGGTTGTGCACCTCGTGCTCAAAGCGCGTGCTCGTGTAGTCGATGACGCGGGCGGCCCCGAGTTCGCGCACGAACGAGACGTTGGCGGGGGAACACGTGGCGGTGACGGTTGCGCCGAAGTAGGTGGCCAACTGCACGGCGAAGTGACCGACGCCGCCCGCGCCCGCGTGAATGAGCATCCGTTGGCCGTCATGGGCGCGCGCGATGTCGACGACCATTCCCCAGGCGGTGAGCGCCGCGAGAGGAACAGCAGCCGCTTCGGCCATGGTGAGCGAGGTGGGCTTGGGCGCCAGAAAGAGCTCGGGCACCGACGCGAACTCGGCATTGCCGCCGTCGAGGCGTGGCACGAGCGTCATGCCATAGACCTCGCGGCCCGCGGCGAGGGAGTGCGAGAGATAGGCCGGCTCGACGACCGTTCCGGCGATGTCGAAGCCGAGCACGACCGGGTATTGGCGAATCGCGGCCGCTGACCCTCGGCCCGCTCGCGTCTTGACGTCAATGGGGTTCACGCTCGTTGCGTGCACGCGCACGAGTGCCTCGGCCCCGGCGCGCGCGGGCAACGGCAGTTCGGCTGCCTGAAGCATCTCGGGCCCGCCGACCCCGGTCATGACCATTGCGCGCATCGTCGTCATTGCTCGCCGTTCCTCCCCGTGCTCAGCCCAGTGAACACGACACTCGGGTCAGTCGTGTTAACGCACGGTCACATCCCGGAGTCAGCCGTGCGCCTCATCGACGCCCGTCACCCGTACCATGGTCGCTGATCATTGCCTCTGCTCGTGAAGGGTGTCTTGTGCGTCTGTTGTGTCGTGTCAGTGTGGCTACTGGCGGCTAACTCGCTCGTGATCGACAGCCCCCGGCGGCATCGGGATGCCGCACTCGCCATCATCGGCGCCTTCCTCGTGGCCGCCGCCCTCGTGCTCATTTGGCTGGCCCGCGTTCAGGTTCCGCGCGAGCTATACGTGAGCGAGCTCGGAGCGCTCGGCGAGCCGACGGCCGAACAGTTTCGTGCAGCGTTGCTCTTGCTCGTCGCCGGCGGATTATTCGTGGCCTGGTCGATGCGTGATCTGCGCAGTCGGCCGTGGGTGCTGCGCCGCGGAACCCCCGCTCTCACGCTCGCGTTCGCCTGTTCGGCGTTCTTCGTCGCATCACAAGTGCCGTGCACGCCGTCGTGCCCCTTGCCGTTGGGCGACACGTTTACCGTGCAAGATCTCGTGCACACCCTTGCCGCGATTGCCGCGTTCGCGGCGGCCTGTTGGGCCATGCTGCAGGTGGCGTTCGCCCCCGGTCACCGCGCGCTGAGCGGCATCACTCTGCTCATGGCTCTCGCGGTGGGTGTGGTCGCGGCGACGGGAGGGCTGCTGTCGCTCGCGCGCTGGAATGCCGTGTTCGGCAGCCGTCTCGAACTCGTCGCGACGACGATCGGTATCGCCTGGCTCGTGGTCTTCGGCATCGTTCGTGCCGCTCGACTGGTCACGCGCCCCGCACTGACCACAGCGGCGACACCGGACTCGGCATAGGTCATACCTATCTTGGCCGCGCGCGGCCAGCGCCCGTAGAGTGGGAGCATCGAGCGCGCGTTGATTGCGATCGCCACCACCACCGAGGAGTTTTGCCGTGCCCCGTCCCTCTGCCTCTGTGCAGCTCTATACCGTGCGTGACGCCCTCGCGGCCGACCCGGCCGCCACCGCGCACCGACTCGCTGACCTGGGCGTGCGTACGGTTGAACCCTTCGGCCTTGTTGATGCGGTCGAGTCCCTCGAGCCCGCGTTGAGTGCCGCCGGGCTCACGGCTCCGACCTCTCACGTCACTCTGCACGGCGGAGCGCACGAGGCAGCCTTTGCGGCCGCTCGTCGGCTCGGCGTGACGACCCTCATCGACCCCTACATCCCGGAAGAGCGCTGGACCACGCGCACGGATGTCGCGGCACTCGCCGCAGAGTTCGCCGAGATTGCGCGGCACGCCGCCGGCCACGGACTGCAGGTGGCGTATCACAACCACTGGTGGGAACTCGAGACTCTCGTCGACGGCAGCCCCGCACTCGAGGTGTTTGCCGATGAGCTCGGCGACGCGCCGGTTGCTCTTGAGCTCGACACCTATTGGAGCGCCGTCGGTGGCGTCGACCCCGTCGCCTTGCTCGGCCGGCTGGGAGAGCGCGTGGTTGCGCTGCATATCAAAGACGGGCCGATCACGCGTGATGCCGCGCTGCAGCTGCCGGCCGGTCAGGGGGCCATGCCCATCGCCGAGATTCTTGCGGCGGCGCCGAGCGCACGCCCGGTCATCGAGTTTGACGAGTATGCGGGCGATCTCTTCGAGGGGATCGCCGCGAGCATCGCGCACCTGCGCTCGCTCGGGGTTGAGCTGTGAGCGGTCCCGTTGGCGTTGGGGTGATCGGCGCCGGAGTCATCAGCCAGCAGTACCTCGAGAACCTGACGCGCGCGGCCGACGTGCGCGTGCTCATGGTTGCCGACCTTGACACTGATCGTGCCGCCGCGCGGGCTGCCGAATACGGTGTGCCGTCGAGCGGCTCGGTGACCGAGCTGCTCGCGCGCGACGACATTGAGATCGTCGTGAACCTCACGATTCCGGCAGCCCACGTTCCGGTTGCGCTCGACGCTCTCGCGGCCGGCAAACATGTCTGGAGCGAGAAGCCCTTCGCGCTCGACCTTGTGAGCGGCCAAGCCTTGCTGGATGAGGCCCACCGCCTCGGCTTGCGCGTTGCGTGTGCGCCCGACACGGTGCTGGGCGCGGGCATCCAGACCGGTCGTCGCCTGATCGAGTCGGGCGCAATCGGCACTCCTCTCACGGCTCTCACGCTCTTTCAGGTGTCGGGGCCCGAGACGTGGCACCCGAGCCCCGAGTTTCTCTATGCGCGCGGCGGCGGGCCACTCTTCGACATGGGGCCGTACTACCTCTCGACGCTCGTGCAACTCATGGGCCCTGCGGCGCACGTGGTGGCCCGCGGGTCGCAATCGCGAGCATCCCGTGTCATCGGTTCCGGGCCGCGTGCGGGTGAATCGTTCCCCGTCGAGGTGCCGACGCACGTGGCCGCCCTCATCGACTTCGAGAACGGCACGAGCGCTCAGAGCACCTTCTCGTTTCAGTCGAGCCGGCCGCGCGTCGGCATCGTCGAGATTTCGGGCACGGAGGGCACGCTCGTTTTGCCCGACCCCAACAACTTTGAGGGCGAGTTGCGCGTCTGGCGCGACGGCATGTTTGACGAGGCCGAGGCCGAGGTCGTGCCCGCGAGCGGGTCAACCTTTTCGCGCGGCGCCGGGGTTGTTGAGCTCGCACGCGCGATTCGCGCGGGGCGACCCGAGCGAGCCTCAGGCGAGTTCGCCTTTCACGTGCTCGACCTCATGGTCTCGATTCAGCAATCGGCCGAAACCGACGGCGCCGCGATTCCGATCGCGAGCACCATTGCGATTCCGCCCGCTCTGCCCGAAGACTGGGACCCAACCGCTTCGACCCTCTAGGAGTCACGCATGAGCCACGCACCCCTTGGTGTTGCTTTCATCGGCGGCGGATTCATGGCCGACGTGCACAGCCGCGCCGCGCGTGCCGCCGGTGCGCGCATCGTGGGAGTGACGAGTTCGAGCCCGGCAGGGTCCCGCGTGGCCGCCGACCGCATCGGCGCCGACGTCGCCTTCGATGACGTGGATGCTCTGCTCGCCGACCCGGCCATCGACGTCGTGCACGTCGTCACCCCCAACGCCACTCACCACGAACTGACCACGCGCGTGCTCGCCGCGGGCAAGCATGTGGTGTGCGAGAAGCCGCTCGCGACGACCGTCGCCGACGCCCTCGACCTCGAGCAGCGGGCCGCCGCCGCCGGCGTCGTCGCAACCGTGCCCTTCGTCTACCGGTTTCACCCGATGGTGCGCGAGGCGCGGGCGCGGGTGGCGGCGGGCCAGGTGGGGCAGCTGTTCAGCGTGCAGGGTGCGTACTTGCAAGACTGGTTGCTCGCCGCTGACGACGACAACTGGCGGGTCTCGACCGAGGCCGGAGGCGCTTCACGCGCCTTCGCCGACATTGGTTCGCACTTGTGCGACCTGCTCGAGTTCGTCACGGGAGACCGCCTCGCGCGCGTACAGGCACTGACGAGCACGGTGTTTGCCGAGCGAGCGTCGACGGGCCCCGTTCACACCGAAGACCTCGCCGGAGTTCTGGCACAGACGCACGCGGGGGCCGTCGTGAGTCTGCTCGTGTCGCAAGTGGCCCCCGGCCGCAAGAACGGGCTCGTGCTCGAGCTGCATGGCGCCACCGAGTCACTGCGGTTTGAGCAAGAGCGGCCCGAAGAACTCTGGATCGGCGCGCGCACGGGTAGCCGAGCGCACTTGCGCAACAACGACGAGCTGCACCCCGATGCCGCACGACTCGCTGTGCTGCCTCCCGGACACCCGCTGGGGTACCAAGACGCCTTCACGGCCTTTGCCGCTGACACCTACGCGGCGGTGCGCGGCACCCACCCGGAAGGCCTCCCCGTCTTCGCCGACGGCGTGCGGGCGGCCCGCATCACGGATGCTGTGCTCGCCTCGGCGCGCAAGGGCACGTGGAGCGAGCTCTAGCGGCCGGGTAACCCACCAACCTCACCCTGACCACACCACGACGAAGGAGTCACGATGGCGACGCATCCCGTCACCCTGTTCACCGGCCAGTGGGCCGACCTCACCCTCGAAGAAGTCGCGACTCTCGCTGAGCAGTGGGGCTATGACGGCCTCGAGATCGCGTGCTCGGGCGAGCACCTCGACGTGCAGCGCGCCGTGGATGACGACGACTACTTGCAGGGGCGCCTCGACATTCTGAAGCGACACAACCTGAAGGTCTATGCGATCTCGCACCACCTCGCCGGGCAAGCCGTGTGCGATGACCCCATCGACTTTCGGCACCAAGCCATCTTGTCGAGCCGGGTGTGGGGCGACGGCGAGCCGGAGGGCGTGCGTCAGCGGGCCGCGGAAGATCTGAAGCTTGCCGCCCGTGCGGCCCGCCGCCTGGGTGTCGACACTGTTGTGGGTTTCACGGGCTCGAGCATCTGGCCCTACGTGGCGATGTTTCCGCCCGTGCCGGCGAGTGTGATCGAGGGCGGATACGACGACTTCGCGCGCCGATGGAATCCCATCCTCGACGTCTTCGACAGCGAGGGAGTGCGCTTCGCCCACGAGGTGCACCCGGGCGAGATTGCGTACGACTACTGGACGAGTGTGCGCTCGCTCGAGGCGATCAATCACCGCGAAGCGTTCGGGTTCAACTGGGACCCTTCGCACATGATGTGGCAGAACATTGACCCCGTGGGCTTCATCGTCGACTTCGCCGATCGCATCTACCACGTCGACTGCAAAGACACGCGCGTGCGCCCGCAGAACGGGCGAGCCGGGGTCATGGGTTCGCACTTGGCCTGGGGCGACCCCAAGCGGGGATGGGACTTCGTCTCGACCGGGCACGGCGACGTGCCGTGGGAAGACTCGTTCCGCGCGCTCAAGTCGATTGGCTACTCCGGCCCGATCTCGATCGAGTGGGAAGACGCGGGCATGAGTCGCTTGCACGGCGCGGCCGAAGCGGTGGGATTTGTGCGGTCGCTGCTGTGGGATCTGCCCGAGCAATCGTTTGATGCGGCGTTCTCGAACCAGGACTAATCGCGGCCGACGAGGCTGCGCCGAAAAGTGAATGAGCTGGTCCCCCATTTTGGGGACCGAGTCGCCCCCCAACGGGGGACTGCAACTGGCGTTCGTTAAGCGCACACTGTTTGTGGGGGACAAACCCGGTCCTCCACAAGGCGGACTTGATCGACCCGAACGATCGAGACCTCCTGAGCGCGGCCGCACCCACGGTTGCTACCCGAAACTGAGATACCCGAACCCGAGGCACCCGATGATCACCCTCCCCTTGATCATGACCGTGTCGCTCGTTGGATTCTTCGGCCTCATCGTCGGCATCGCCGGCACGGGTCGTCGATCACGCGGCGCACACCGAGCCTGAGAACACTCGGCTCACCAACGCTCCATCCCCTGAGAGCCCCGGCCTGCTCCCCCTAGCGGCCGGGGCTCCTTTTTGTGCGATGCGCGGTCGCGGGGCGCCGAGACCCGGCGATCGAGCGGTGATTGCGCGCAGGGCAAGCTCAAAGTCGGCTCATAGGTTGGTGCGCGTTACTAGAGTCATGGCTGACGACGAGCTTCCCGAAACCCCCCGCCTCACGCGCCCTGACGGTTCGCCCGTGCGCGCCCTCGTGGTCGATGACGAGCCCTCGCTCGCCGACCTGGTCTCGATGGCGTTGAAGTACGAGGGGTGGGATGTTCGCACCGCGTTGACCGGCCAGCAAGCCCTGCAGCACGGCCGCGAGTTCAAGCCCGACGTCGTCGTGCTCGACATCATGCTGCCCGACCTCGATGGTCTCGAAGTGCTGCGCCGCTTGCGCTCTGACGGCTCTGATGTTCCGGTGCTCTTCTTGACCGCGAAAGACTCGGTCGATGACCGCGTTGTCGGCTTGACCGCCGGCGGCGACGACTACGTCACCAAGCCGTTCAGCCTCGAAGAGCTGGTGGCCCGCCTGCGTGGGCTCATCCGTCGCAGCACGCTCGTCGTGAGCGAGCGCGCCAACCCCGAAATCACGGTGGGCGATCTCGTGCTCAACGAAGAGAGCTACGAAGTTCGACGCGGCGACACCGAGATCGAGCTCACGGCGACCGAGTTTGAGCTGCTGCGCTACTTGATGCGCAACCCCAAGCGCGTGCTCAGCAAGGCCCAGATTCTCGACCGGGTGTGGAGCTACGACTTCGGTGGCCGCTCGAGCATCGTTGAGATCTACATTTCGTACTTGCGCAAGAAGATTGACTCGCTCGGCCCCGCGATGATTCACACCGTGCGCGGCGTCGGGTACATGATCAAGCCGGTCGCTTAATGCACGGAGGATGGTCGCTTCAGAAGCGGCTTGTTGCGGGCATCCTCGTGTTGCTCATGATGGCGACTCTCGCCATTGGCGTATTGAGCGTTTACTTCTTGCGGGCCAACCTTCTTGCCCAGCTCGACGATGAACTGCGGGTCATCGCCCAGCGCATCGAGAACATCGCGGCACCGGGCCGTGGGCCCGAGCAAAGCCTCGACCGTCCGGGTTTGCCCACGGGCTCGCTCATCGGCGTCGTGCAGTCAGATGGCTCGGCCGTGGCCGCCTACCTCGATCGCGACGCCAATGTGCGTGAGCTCAGCACGGTGCAAGTGAAGGTGATTGCTACGCGTACCCTCGGCGACCCAGCTACCGTGCGGCTACCGGGCGGGCTCGGCGAGTTTCGCGTGCTGGCGACAGCAACCGAGGGCGGAACCATCTTGATCGTCGGCTTGCCCACGGCTGAGGTCTCGTCGACCACCGCCCGGCTCGCGGCCGTCATCGCTGCTGTGCTCGGCGGCATTCTCATCGCCGCTGCCGTGCTGGGTCGTGAAGTTGTGCGACTCGGGCTTCGACCTCTCACGCGCGTGCGTGAGGCCGCGACGGCAGTGACCACACTGCCGCTCGACCGCGGCACGGTCGCCCTCGCCGACCAGCTGCCCGTGCTCGACACTGACCCGAGCACCGAGGTTGGCCAGCTCGGGGCGGCGTTCACCCGCATGCTCGACCACGTGCAAAGCGCGTTCGACTCGCGCCAAGCCAGTGAACAGAAGGTGCGACAGTTTGTCGCCGATGCCAGTCACGAACTGCGCACACCCCTCGCGGCGATTCGTGGCTATAGCGAGCTCACGCGGCGCAGCGGCCAGCCCTTGCCCGACGACATTCGGCACGCGCTCGCCCGCATCGAATCAGAGTCGGTGCGCATGTCGGCGCTCGTCGATGACTTGCTCTTGCTCGCGCGCCTCGACGAAGGTCGCGAACTGCGCCATGACCCGGTCGACCTCGCGGCACTCGTCACCGATGCGGTGGCGGATGCTCGCGCAACCTCGCCCGCCCACGACTGGGTCGTGCGCGTGCCCGCCACTCCCGTCGTTGCAGCCGGTGATCAGCATCGACTGCATCAGGTTGTCGCTAACCTGCTCGCCAATGCGCGCGTGCACACCCCAGAAGGAACCCGTGTCACGGCCGCGCTCGGCACCCTTGAGGGTCGCGCGATCATTACCGTGACCGACACGGGCCCGGGTATTCCGGCCGAAGTGCAGCCCGTGCTGTTTGAGCGGTTCGCGCGCGCCGACACCTCGCGTTCGCGCGCCACGGGGTCAACGGGCCTGGGCCTCGCGATCGTGGCTGCGGTCGTGCAAGCCCACGGGGGAGAGGTCGCGGCGTCGTCACGCCCGGGCGAGACGGTGTTTCGCGTGAGTCTTCCGATCGCGCGGTCGGCAGCCGTGCGCCCCGCCGTGGCGCCCACTCCCAGCGCCTAGGCTGACGGCATGCGCATCGCCGTCACCGGATCATCCGGCAAGCTCGGCCAGGCTGTCGTCACGCACTTGGTCGAGGCCGGCCACTCCGTGACCGGGCTCGACGCCGTCGGCGCCCCGGGTGACGGCTTCGTGCGGGTCGACCTCACCGATGCCGGTCAGGTGATCGATGCCCTCGCGGGAGTTGAAGAGCGCCACAGTGGGCTCGACGCGGTCGTTCACTTGGCGGCAAGCCCTGCGCCGGGCATCCGCCCCGATACGGTGCTGCTGCACGACAACCTCGCCATGACGATCGCGGTGTTTCAGGGCGCTCGACGCGCGGGCATCACGCGCATCGTTCACGCGTCGAGCGAGACGCTTCTGGGTCTGCCACTCGACGAGCCACCGCCCTCCGTGCCGATCGACGAGTCGCAGCCCACGCGCCCCAACTTCATGTACGCCGTCGGCAAGCACCTTGAAGAAGAGCTCGGCCGAAAGCTGTGCCGCCTCGACCCACGCCTATCGATCACGGGGCTGCGCTTCAGCAACGTCATGGCTCCCGACGACTACGCCGACTTTGAGGCCTGGCAAGGCGACCCGGGCGAGCGGCGCTGGAACCTCTGGGGCTACATCGATCGCCGCGATGGCGCCCACGCCGTCGAGCAGGCGCTCCTCGTGCGCGAACCCGGCTACGCGACCTACATCATCGCCGCTGCCGACACCGTGATGCGGCGCGACTCTGCCGAGCTCATGGCCGCGGAGTTTCCGGATGTTCCCCTCGCGCGTTCGCTCGTGGGTCGCGAGACTCTGCTCTCGATTGACGCGGCGCGGCGCGAGCTGGGCTACGCGCCGCGCCACTCGTGGCTCGACGAGGCCTAGTCTTCGCCCTGCGCCTTCGTGTACGCCGCCGCGCCATCGAACTCTTGCAGCAGTTCGATGTGCACCCAGTCGACGTCACCCTCGATCGTCGAGAGCAGGTCGCGGATGCCCGCGCGCGTCTGCTCGCCGTCTTCGCGCAGCACGAACCGGCAGCGATAGTGGTCGACCACGTCGATGTTGCTGTTGCCGTCGGGGTAGACCTTGGTGCCGCGGTTCGAGATCATCTTGAGTCGCAGCGGCGAGCTCTCGACGAGTCCGTCGAGCAGCGGGCCTAGCTCGTGAGGCATGAGCCCTGATTCGACGAAGACGTCGACCCCGACGACTCGGCGTTGCTCAGCAACCACCGTGACGGGGTTGGCGACGGGGGCCGGCATTGCCAACGGGCGGCCGCGACGAATCGTGTACCCATCAACGCTCTCGCCGAGGTTGTCGATGATCGCTGAGGCGAAGTCGGTGGTTGAGGTGCCACGGTCGTAGCCGACCACATCGCCGGTCAGCACTCCCTTTTGCAGGGTTGCGAACAGAGCGTTCTCGATCGTCTCGGCGGCGTCGAAGTGCTGCATGTGCTTGAGCATCATGACCGACGACAAGATGACCGCGGTCGGGTTGATGGCGTTCTTGCCGGCGTACTTCGGCGCAGAGCCGTGCACGGCCTCGAAGATCGCGACGCCCGATCCGAGGTTCGCCGAGGGGGCGAAGCCGAGCCCGCCGACCAAGGCCGAGGTGAGGTCGCTGAGAATGTCGCCGTTCATGTTCGTCGTCACGATCACGTCGAACTGCTCCGGGCGCTTCACGAGCTGGTGCGCGGCGTTGTCAATGATCATGTGGTGCGACTCGATGTCGGGGTACTCGAGAGCGACCCGCTCGAAGGTGCGCTTCAGCTCACCCTCGGTGAGCTTCATGATGTTCGACTTGGTTGCGCACACGACCGACTTACGGCCCTCGCTGCGCGCGAACTCGAAAGCGGTGCGGGCGATCTTCTCCGAGCCCTTGTTTGAGATCAGCTTGAGGCACTGGGCAACACCGGGAGTCTGCATGTGCTCGATGCCGGCATAGAGGTCTTCAACGTTCTCGCGCACGACGACCAAGTCGACACCCGAGCCGGAGTAGCGGGTTGACACGCCGGGCAGCTCGCGCACCGGGCGAATGTTTGCGTAGGTCTCGAACAGCTTTCGCAGCGTCACGTTGGCTGACTTCTCGCCGAATCCGACCGGGGTGCCCAGAGGGCCCTTGAGCACGAGGCGCGTGCGCGTGATCGAGTCGATCGTCTCCTGCGGTACGCCCGAGGCGATGCCGCGACGAAACACGCTCTCGCCGGCCTCCTGGTGGTCCCACTCGATGTCGACGCCCGCGGCGTCGATGATGCGCTGCGCGGCGGAGATGCACTCCGGCCCGACACCGTCTCCGGGGATCACGGTCACCTGGTTTGACATTGCTGGTCCTTTCGATCGTGGCGATTCGACAATACATACGCAACAGGATTCATGTCAATCATGTCGTCTTTTTGACGCCACGAAGCCGCGTTCCTCGAGGGCCTCAGCGTGCGATACGCTTATGGAAGCCGAAGACCGCTGGTTGTCGGCGTGCCTGTTCGCAGGGGCGCCGATCGAAGGTTCGCATCGCTTCTCACGAAGCAGGGCGACGACCCGCGCAGGTGTGTGAACTGACGCCGAGCATCCATCGATTGTGAACGGATGCTCGAAGAAGGCTCGTGCGCTTGCGCCGGGCCTTTTCCCATGTGCGCTCCGGGTTCCATCGACCTCAGTGGTCGCGGCAGACCCCGATATCCGATTTAGAGGAGCACCATGGCGAACAAGGAAGCAACGGTCGCCGAGCTGACAGAACTTTTCTCCAGCTCGACCGCCGTTCTGCTCACCGAGTACCGCGGCCTCACGGTGGCACAGCTCAAGAAGCTGCGCTCGAACATCCGTGAAGAAGCGTCGTACGCCGTGGTGAAGAACACGCTGACCAAGATTGCGGCCAACGCTGCTGGCATCGACTCGCTCGATGACATGCTCGCTGGCCCCTCTGCCCTCGCCTTCGTTCACGGTGACCCCGTGACGGTGGCCAAGGCGCTGCGTGACTTCGCCAAGGCGAACCCCAACCTCGTGGTGAAGGGTGGCTACTTCGACGGTAAGCCGCTCGACGCCTCCGAGGTCATGAAGCTCGCCGAGCTCGAGAGCCGTGAGGTGGTGCTGGCAAAGCTTGCCGGTGCCGTCAAGGCCTCGCTCTTCGGCGCCGCATACATGTTCAACGCGCCACTGGCGCAGGCCGCCCGCGCTGTTGACGCGCTGCGGCAGAAGCAGGAGTCCGGCAGCTGACCCTCAGCTGACCGGTTCACGACACGAAACAACTAGAAGGAGTCATCATGGCAAAGCTCACCACTGACCAGCTCATCGAGGCGTTCAAGGAGCTCTCGCTCATCGAACTCAGCGAGTTCGTCAAGAAGTTCGAAGAGGTCTTCGAGGTCACCGCCGCCGCGCCCGTCGCGGTTGCCGCTGCCCCCGCCGCCGGTGGCGCTGCCGCCGAAGAGGTCGAAGAGAAGTCGTCGTTCGACGTCGTTCTCGAGGCCGCTGGCGACAAGAAGATCCAGGTCATCAAGGAGGTTCGCGCCCTCACGAACCTCGGCCTCGGCGAGGCCAAGGCCGTCGTTGACGGCGCCCCCGGCGTCGTGCTCGAGGGTGTCAACAAGGAGACCGCCGACAAGGCGAAGGCCCAGCTCGAAGAGGCCGGCGCCACCGTCACCCTCAAGTAGTCACCCGCTTCACCTTCGAGAGCCCCGCCCGACGCGAGTCGGTGCGGGGCTCTCGTGCGTTGTCGCGAGATCGCGGTGTCGCGAGATCGCTTCGTCTCTAGATCGCGTCGTGGCTAGATCGCGTTGTCGCGGCGCACGGCGGTGCTCGTCCGCACGGTCAGTGCCGTGGGGAGCAAGAGATGCTTGTCGAGCGGAGCTGCCGTGGCGTTTTCGAGTTGATTGAGCAAAAGCTCGACGGCACGGGCTCCTTGAGCGCCGGGCTGCTGGGCGAGCGTCGTCAAGCCGAACATCTCGGCCAGGGGGTGCCCGTCAATGCCAATGACTGAGAGCTCGCGCGGAATGCTGATTCCCAATTGCCGCGCCGCCACGGTGATGCCGATCGCGATCTCGTCGCACCCAGCGAAGATCGCTGTGGGTCTCGTTCGCGGGTCACCGAGCACAGCGAGTCCGACTGCGTATCCACCCTCGATTGAAAACTCGGCGTCGCGAAAGTCATCGTCGACGGCGATACCGGCGTTTCGCAGTGCTTGCGAGAAGCCCATATAGCGCTGCGAATGCACGCGAAAGTCCATTTGCTCGTTTTGGTCGCCCCCCACATGCATGATGCGTCGGTGGCCCAGGCTGAGCAAGTGTTCGGTCGCCAGGCGCGCGGTCTCGACGTCATCGATCGACAGCGACGGTATGCCCTCGATGCGCCCGCCGATGCCCGCGAGGGGTTTACCGAGAGACTGCAGCAGCTGTACTTCTTGCGGGCTCAAGTCGATTGCGACCGAGATCACGGCATCGACCCTCTTGCGCACGAGAAAGTAGTCGAACACGCGACGCCTCAAATCGCTGTCGGTGCTGAGTCGATAGAGGGTGAGGTCGTAGCCCGCTCGCACGAGGGCCGCTTCGATGCCTTCGAGCACTTCGGCGAAGTACCAGCGGTTGATGTACGGAATCACCACTGCCACGTTGCGCGTGCGACCCGTCACAAGACTGGCCGCCGTTGACGACACGACATAGCCGAGTTCTGATGCGGCATCTTCAACGCGGCGACGCGTTTCGTCTGAGACATAGCCACGGCCACTCAGTGCACGAGACGCTGTCGACTTCGAAACCCCGGCAATGCGGGCGACGTCGGCGAGGATGCTCATTGCCTCGTGCCCTCCATTGGACGATGTGGTGGATGCCCGGCACCTGCGCCCGCGTCGCTACGGCGGCGGGCGTGCCGTGTGTCGTCAGTGTATCCGCGCGGGCCCCCATGTGGAACCGGTTCCCGACACCCGGCAGCAAGGGCTGATCCGAAACGGCACGCGGCGAAGCGAGCGACGGGGCGAGCCTAGGCTCAGCACATGAGTATGGGTGGCGGTCGTCGGGGTTCACGAGTGTCGAGCGGCGATGTGGCCGCTCAGCGGGCGGCGAACGCCGAGGCGCCGCGCATCCCGAATCTGCTGCCGCGCATCGCCGAGCTGTTTCGTCCGCACCGCACGCCGCTCATCATCACGATTGCGCTCGTGCTCGTTTCGGCGGCCCTCAGCGTCATTCCGCCGTTGCTCACGCAACAGGCATTCGACCGCGGGCTCTTTCCGCCCGAGGGCACGCCGAACGTTCCCGTGTTGCTGCAACTGGTCGGCGCCATGCTCGTGCTCTGGCTCGTCTCGGCGGGCATCGGCATCGGGCAGACCTACCTGACCTCGACGGTCGGCAACAGCGTCATGGCGCAATTGCGCGTGCGCCTCTTCTCGCACCTACAGGCGATGGAGCTGGGCTTCTTTACGCGAACTAAGACCGGCATCATTCAGTCGCGACTGCAGAACGATGTCGGGGGCGTGGCGGGCGTGCTCAGCAACACCGTGTCGAGTGTCATTGGCAACACGGTGACCGTCATCGCGGCCTTCATCGCCATGCTCATCTTGAGCTGGCAGTTGACGATCGTGGCCGTGATTCTGTTGCCCGTTCTCGTGATCGCCCAACGCCGCGTGGGTCAGGTTCGCGCACGCATCGCGACGAAGACCCAAGAGTCGCTCAGCGACATGACGGCCATCACGCAAGAGGCCTTGAGCGTCTCGGGCATTCTGCTCGCCAAGAGCTTCTATCGGCAGCAGAGCGAGGTCGACCGCTACCGGCTCGAGAACGACGTGCAGCGGGGTCTTCAAGTGCAGTTGTCGATGAGCGGTCAGTGGTTCTTCGCGATGGTCAACGTTTTTCTCTCGGTCATTCCGGCCGTGATCTACCTCGTCGCGGCGTGGTTGATTCAGACGGATGTGGCGGTCACCGCGGGTACCATCGTCGCCTTCACGACGGTGCAAGCCCGCCTGACCTTTCCACTCATGGGCCTCATGCGCGTTGCCCTCGACCTGCAGACGAGTGGCGCGCTGTTTGCGCGCATCTTCGAGTACCTCGATCTCGAGCCGCGCATCACCGAAGCCGCTGACGCGCGCGACCTCGACCCGGCACAGGTGGGGCGCATCCGCTTCGATGACGTGGTCTTTCGCTACCCCGATGCCGCTGACGATGCCACGCCCACGCTCGACCACGTCTCGTTCACGGTCGAGCCCGGCCAGTTCGTTGCCTTTGTCGGCCCCTCGGGCGCGGGCAAGACGACCATTTCGTATCTCGTGCCGCGACTGCACGACGTGTCGAGCGGAGCCGTCGAGGTGGGAGGCGTCGACGTGCGCGAGCTTCGCACCCACAGCCTCATCGAAAGCATCGGCATTGTGAGTCAAGAGACCTACCTGTTTCACGCGAGCATCGCCGAGAACCTGCGCTACGCAAAGCCCTCGGCGACGGATGCTGAGCTCGAGGCCGCGTGCCGTGCCGCGAGCATCCACGCCACGATCGAGAGTTTTCCCGATGGCTACGACACCATCGTGGGCGAGCGCGGCTATCGCCTCTCGGGGGGCGAGAAGCAACGCGTGGCGATCGCACGGGTGTTGCTGAAAGACCCGCCCGTGCTGATTCTCGACGAGGCAACGAGCGCCCTTGACTCGGTGTCAGAACGCGTCGTGCAGACCGCCCTCGACGGCGCTAGTCGTGGCCGCACGACGATCGCGATTGCTCACCGACTCTCGACCGTGAGCGCTGCCGACGTCATCCATGTTGTTGACGGTGGGCGCATCGTCGAGAGCGGCACGCACGCGACGCTCATTGGCCGGGGCGGCGTCTACGCTCGATTGGTCGAGCAGCAGTCGGCCGACTACGACCGATCGGCCAGCAACTCAGCCATGTAGTCGAGCTCTTTGCTCTGCAGCATGACCATGCCGTTCGCGAGCGTCGTGACCTGCGGTTGCGTGCTGCGCGCGAGCACGGCTTCGGCCATTTCAACACCACCCTGATGGTGGGCGATCATGAGTTCGAGAAAGATGCGTTCGGCCTCGACGCCCGTGGCGTTCTCGAGCTCTTTCATTTGCTCGAACGTCGCCACGCCGGGCATGGGCTCGCCCGGGGTGTGACCGCCGTGACCGTCGTGACCCGCAGAACCATCGATGACGGGCCGCGAGAGCCACTCCATCTCGGGCTCGGTCGAGGTTTGCGGCAGCCCCCACATCGCGAGCCACGCGAACATCTGGCCCTGTTGCTGGGCTTGCGCGGTGGCGATGTCGAGCGCCAGCAGTCGAATCTCGGGGTCGTCGCTGCGATCACGAATCAGCAGCGACATCTCGACGGCCTGCCCATGGTGCACTTGCATGTCGCGAGCGAAGCCCGCCTCGGCGCTTGACTCGGTGGGGGTCGGGGCCGCGACCGTCGCGGTGACGCGGCCGATGATCACGCCGCCGACGATGGCAACCAGCACGAGCAGCGCGCCGACCACGATCAGCCGTGAGCGGCTGAGGGCAGGAGACGCGCTGGTCGTGCTGTCGGTCATGAGATCTTGCCGGGGCCGTCGACGGCCTGGCTGCAGAGAGCGCCGGGCTCAGGGGCGTCAGGCGACTGACGGTACTTGATGATGAAGTCACCGAGGCGCGGGTCGTCAACGCCGTCGAGCGCCACTTGAACGCCCCACGCGCTCGCGACAACCGGAGCCGGCAGGCCGTCGAACGGCGACAAGATGATGTATGAGCGCGGCATTTGCGAGCGCAACGCATCGAGGTCGGCACCCGAGACCTGGGCCGGGTCGTAGGTGACCCAGACGGCGCCGTGCTCGAGTGAGTGCACCGCGTTCTCTGCCGGAACGGGCTGCTCGTAGATGCCACAGTTGAGCCAGGCCGGGTTGTGCGGCCCACCCGCGGGAGGCGTCATCGTGTAGTTGACGGGCGTATCGACGTGCACCGCTTCGAGCCCTTCGAAGGTCTCGAGGCCTTCGATCTCGATCGTTGCGGGGTCAACCGGCGGCGTGGCCGAGGTCACGACGATGCCGACGACGATGGCGACAACTGCTACTCCACCGACGATGGCGCCGGCGAGGCCGAGACGGCGATTGCGCTTTTCGGCGGCCTGCTTGGCCTTGAGGGCGGCGACCTTTTCGGCGCGGCGCTTTTCGCGCTGCTGCTTGATGGTGAGGTCGTTGGTCGAGGAAGTGTCGTCGGCCACGGGGGCTCCTGTCAGATGCGACGGGCAGGGAGGAGAGCGGAGCAAGTGCGTACGTTTCCGCTCATGACATGAAACACGCCATGGGCATGGCACATTCCGAGCGTCAAGGCTTTCAGCCTACGCACTGCAAACGCTGTGAGCTGCGATCACGGCGCTCTCCCCAAAACTGCGCCGCCTCGCTACTGTGAACCATCCACGTCAACTGCCTGCGGGCCCCGAGGGTCGAGGATGTCATGTCGAAGAGTGACACCGAGAGCGAGAAGCTCGACCGCGAGCGCCAAGGCGCTTCAGCACGCCGGCGGCGCGGGCTCAGCATCCAGTCGACCGTGCTCGTCATGCTGCTCGCGGTCAGTGTCACGTCCAATGTGCTCGTTGGCGTCATCGGCTATGTCAATGCGACTGATTCGCTTCGGGATGCTGCGTTCCAAAGGCTCATCGAGGTGCGCGACTCGCGCACGCGCGAGGTCGAGCGGCTCTTCTCGACGATCGAACGAACGATCGTGGTGCACTCGAGAGGGCAAAGCGTCATCGACGCAACCGGCGCATTCAGTGCCGCGATGCAGCAACTCGATGACGGTGAACTCGATGACGAACAGTTGCAGGCGCTCACTGCGTACTACGACGAGGTGTTTGGGCCTGCCCTTGGTGAGTCGACTGGTTCTGCGGTTGACCCTTCGGCGTTCGTGCCCACAGACCCGGCGGCCCGCTATCTGCAGGTTCACTACACGGCGCCTCACGCCGACTTTGCCGCGGCGATCTCCGTCGACGACGCGGGTGACGGGAGCGAGTGGTCAGCGGTGCACGCGCGCTATCACGACTACTTTCGCTCGATGACCGAGTTTCTTGACTATGAAGACGTGCTGTTGATCGATGAGCGAGGCGTCGTGGTCTACAGCGCCTTCAAGGGCGTCGATCTGGGAACGAATCTGCTCGATGGGCCGTATCGGCTCTCGAATCTCGCAGCGGCATACGACACCGCTGTGGGAGGAAACCTCTTGGGTGAGGTGACCTTCACCGACATCGAGGACTACCCCCCGTCGCTCAATCTTCCGGCCGGATGGGCGGTGACTCCGATTGGGCGCGACGGCGAGGTCATCGGCGCAATGGCTGTCGAGCTTCCGCTCGACCGCATCAGCGGCGTCATGACGGCCGGGGGCGATACGAGCGAAGGTGGCCTCGGCGAGACCGGCGAGGCATACCTCGTCGGAATCGACGGGCTCATGCGCTCGCCGTCACGGCTGCTCGTGAGCGATGCGAACGCCTTCGCCGAAGCATCGCTTGCGGCGGGTACCTCGCCCGAAATCGTCGATCTCGCGGTTGCGCGGGGCACGACCGTGGGGGTTCAGCCCGTTCGCACCGAGGCGGCTGCGGCGGCCATCGCCGGTCAGTCGGGAACGATCATCGCGAACGACTATCTGGGCCGCGACAGCCTCGCGGCGTATGGCCCGGTGAACATCGATGGCATCGATTGGGTTGTCGTTGCCGAAATCGACACGGCCGAGGCGTTCGCTCCCGTGACTGCCTTTACGCGCAACCTCGTCATCTCGTCAGCGGTGCTCGCCCTCGTGGTGTCGGTGTTGTCGCTGTTGCTTGCTCGCGTCTTTGTGAGTCCGTTGCGTCGCCTGGCACGAGCAGCTCAACGCATTGCCGCCGGCGAGTCGGGCGTCACCGTCGATGCCGGTTCGAGTGACGAACTCATGAGCGTGTCGACCGCATTCAATGACATGAGCCGCAGTCTTCAAGTGAAGGCGGAGTTGCTCGATGAGCAGCAGGCCGAGAGCGAGCGACTCTTGCGAGCGCTCATGCCTGAGCCGGTCATCCGTCGATATCGCGATGGTGACCAAACCATTGCCGAAGACCACGTCGATGTCTCTGTGCTCTACGCCGACATCATGGGTTTCGAAGCGTTCAGTCGTGACCGCGGATCAGAGGCCACCCTCGAAACGCTCAACGAGCTCGTGCGCCAATTCGATGAAGCGGGCGCCCCCTTTGGCGTTGAACACGTCCGCACCACAACGAAGGGCTACTTGGCGAGCTGCGGCCTCACCGTTCCGCGCATCGACAACGCTCGGCGCATGGTCGACTACGCCATTGAGCTCACGCGCATCGTTGATCGCTTCAGCGCACAGTGGGGGGTTTCACTCGCGCTTCGAGCCGGTATCGACCTGGGCGAAGCCAGCAGCGGACTCGTCGGTCGTGCTCACATGGTCTACGACCTCTGGGGCGACGCGGTGAACCTCGCGTTCCGTCTGCAGGCCGAGCGGGTCGAGTCAGGAATCTTCGTGACCGATCGTTTGGCCGAAGGTCTCCCGGCCAACGTGCGCCTCGTCGAGGCCGGAGTGATTTCTACCGCCGAAGGCGAGCAGAAGGTGTGGCGCGTCGAGCTCGAGCCAGCCACATGACCGAGATCTGGAACGAGTCGTGGTTTTGGCCGTCGATCGCCGTGATCGTCGGTCTGCCGCTCGTGCTCTTGGTCTTGGGTGAGCTTCTCGAGTCGCTTGTCCAACGCGGCAGCCCAGCGGCGCGCGTGGTGCGCTTGCTGCGCAACTATGTCGCGCCCGTGGCTGCCTTGCTCATTCTTGTGTCGCAAACAGCAGGAGCCGAGGTCGATGTCGCGTGGTCGCGCATCGTCGCCACGGTGCTGGGCTTTCTCGTCATTGTCGTGCTCATCAATGGCCTCAACGTGGCGGTGTTCACGACAGCGCGCAAAGGAAGCTGGCGCGAGCGCTTGCCGTCGATCTTTGTCGACGTCACTCGCTTCGTGCTCATCGCGGTCTCGATCGCGGTGCTCTTCTCGTGGGTCTGGGGCGCCGATGTCGGGGGCCTCTTCACCGCCCTCGGCATCGGATCGATCGTCATCGGCCTTGCCCTCCAAAACGCCGTTGGCTCGGTGCTGTCGGGGCTCTTGCTGCTGTTCGAGCAGCCCTTCGAGCTCGGCGACCACCTTCAGGTGGGGGATGTTCGTGGCCGGGTGATCGAGGTCAACTGGCGCTCGGTGCACATCAAGACCATCAGTGGCGTCGTGATCGTTCCCAACTCCGAGCTCGCGGGAACGTCATTCTCGAACCTCTCGCGCAAGGGCGGGCCCTTCTCGGCGTGCGCCATGGTTCGCTTTGCCACCGAGGATCCCCCCGAGACGGTGATTCGCGTCATGGTGGCGGTCGCGGCGGACCTGCCCATGACGGTCGCTACACCGAGCGCAGACACATTCGAGGCGGGCGAGTACGAGATCACCATTCCCGTTGACGCGCCGACCGACGCGTACGGTGCCCTCTCCGAGTTTCGCCGTCGGCTCTGGTACGCCGCTCGGCGAGCCGGCCTGCACCTTGATCGCGACTACTACGTCGAATACGACTCGGCCGAGCGTCGTCGCGCGATGCTGACTCGATTCAGTTCGGCGCTCTACTGCAGCCCCGATGAGTTGCACCGGTACGTCGACAGAGTGCGAGTTGAGCGATACGTCGCGGGCGAGAAACTGCAACACGTCGGAGAGGTTCCCGATGGCATCCGCTTGATCGACTCGGGTATTGCGCACATGATCGTCGAAGGCCCCGAGGGTGTGCGGGTGCCGGTCACCGAGTTCACTCGGGACGAGATCGTTGGGCTCACCTCGCTCACGCGGCAAGGCATCAACGCGACGGTACAAGCGACTACCGAGGTGACCGTGCTCGCAGTGCCCGTCGATGTGCTCGATGTGCTCGTCGCGGCACGACCCGAGCTCGCTCGTGACTTCGGGCGAGAAATCGACAATCGACGCAAGCTCGTTCGTGACGCATTCGCGAAGGCGGGTATCGACATGCCCATGGGCAAACGCTCGATCGCCTACTGAGCAGCGCATGCTCGTCTCAAGCCGAGGGATGCCCGCTGATAGATTCGGCGCATGAAGTTCGCCGAATCTGTCGTTGACCTCATCGGCGATACGCCGCTCGTTCGTCTCAACCGGGTGACCGAGGGCATCGCGGCGACCGTGCTGGCGAAGGTCGAGTACCTGAATCCGGGCGGTTCGTCGAAAGACCGCATCGCCACGCGCATCATCGATGCCGCAGAACGTGAGGGCCTGCTGAAGCCCGGCGGCACGATCGTCGAGCCGACGAGCGGCAACACGGGCGTGGGCCTCGCCCTCGTGGCGCAACAGCGCGGTTATCGCTGTGTGTTCGTTCTGCCCGACAAGGTGGGCGAAGACAAGCGCAACGTGCTCACGGCCTACGGTGCCGAGATCGTCGTGACACCGACGGCCGTCGCACCCGACGACCCGGAGTCGTACTACAGCGTTTCTGACCGCTTGGCCCGCGAGATTCCGGGCGCCTTCAAGCCCAATCAATACGCCAACCCCAACGGCCCGCTGAGCCACTACGAGACCACGGGCCCCGAAATCTGGCGCGACACCGAGGGCCACCTCACGCACTTCGTCGCCGGTGTGGGCACGGGCGGCACGATCTCGGGCACGGGCCGCTTCTTGCGCGAGGCGAGCGCTGACCGCGCGAGTGGTCGCGTGCAGGTCGTCGGCGTTGACCCCGTCGGCAGCGTCTACTCGGGTGGCACGGGTCGCCCCTATCTCGTTGAGGGAGTCGGCGAAGACTTCTGGCCGGCCGCCTATGACCCCACCGTGGTTGACCGCATTGTTGCCGCGAGCGATCAGCAGTCGTTCGACATGACCTTGCGTCTCGCGCGCGAAGAGGGCTTGCTGGTCGGCGGTTCGTGCGGCATGGCCGTCGTCGGCGCGCTCGAGGTCGCGCGCGAGCTCGGCCCCGATGACGTTGTCGTCGTGCTGCTGCCCGACGGTGGCCGCGGCTACCTCGGCAAGATTTTCAATGACGGGTGGATGCGCCGCCACGGCTTCACGCGCCCCACGGGCTCGCCGACCGTGGCCGATCTGCTCGGCACCCCGCCGCGCGAACTCGCCCACCTGCGCCGCGAGCACACGGTCGCGGATGCGGTGGCAGCACTCGAGGCGCACCCCGGTGCGTTGCCCGTGGTGGCGGCCGAGCCGCCGCTCGTGCTGGGTGAAGTGGTGGGGGCGGTCGACGCCCGCACTCTGTTGCGGGCACTCGCCACGGGCGCGGTGACTCCGGCAGATCCGATCACCGCCGCGATGGGGCCGAGCATGCCCGTCGTCGGCGCACACGAGAGCCTCGAAGCCGCGGGCGAGCGCTTCGGTGACCGAGGTGCTGGCGGTCAGCATCCCGACACCCTCATGGTGCTCGACGGCGGAAACCCCGTCGGTCTGCTGCACCGCACCGACCTGATGACCGCTCTCGCGGGAGGCCACGCATGACCGACCACGACCCGCACATTTTGCAGGGCTTCGCGACGCGCGCGATTCACGCCGGGCAGGCTTTCGACCCCACGACGGGAGCCGTCACGCCGCCCGTGTATTTGACGTCGACGTTTGTGCAGCGATCGATCGGCGACTTGCGCGGGGGCTACGAGTACGCGCGCGGCGGCAACCCCACGCGCGACGCCTTGCAAGACCAGCTGGCCTCGCTCGAGTCGGGAGCCAAGGCCTTCAGCTTCGCCTCGGGCCTTGCGGCTGAAGACGCCCTGTTGCGCGCCGTGCTGCGGCCGGGCGATCACGTGCTCATGGGTAATGACGTCTATGGCGGCACGCACCGGCTCGTGCGGCGCATCTTTGGCCCGTGGAACATTGGGCTCACGACGATCGAGCTGGGCGACCTCGAGGTGGCACGCGAAGCGCTCGAGTCGCTGCACCCGCGCGTGCTGTGGCTCGAGACCCCGAGTAATCCGCTCATGAAGATCACCGACATCACGGCGCTCGCCGAAATCGCACACGCGGTCGGCGCGATCGTGGTGGTCGACAACACGTTCGCCACGCCCTACTTGCAGCAGCCGCTCGTGCTCGGTGCCGATGTGGTCGTGCACTCGACGACGAAGTACCTCGGCGGGCACTCCGATGTGCTTGGTGGCGCCGTCGTGACGAACGATCTCGAGCTCGCCGAACAGGTGCAGTTTCACCAGTTCGCGGCTGGTGCCGTTTCGGGCCCCATGGATGCGTGGCTCACGACGCGCGGAATCAAGACGCTTGCCGTGCGCATGGATCGCCACTCGGCCAACGCCCAGGCCATCGCCGAGTCGGTCGTCGGCCACGCGGCCGTCGCACGGGTCTACTACCCGGGCCTGCCCGAGCACCCTGGCCACGAGTTGGCCACGCGGCAAATGCGCGGTTTCGGCGGGATGCTCTCGCTCGAACTCGCCGGGGGCGCCGCGGCCGCGCGCGCCTTCGCCGAGGGCCTGCGCGTCTTCAGCCTGGCCGAGTCGCTCGGAGGCGTCGAGTCGCTCGTCAATTACCCGAGCGAGATGACGCACGCCTCGGTGCGCGGCACCGAGCTCGAAGTGAGCGACGCGATCGTGCGGTTGTCGGTCGGCATCGAAGATGTCGACGACCTCGTGGCCGACGTTCAGTACTCGCTCACCGCTCTCTGACGTTGCCGAACATGGCTCGGTTGCGTGCTCGCATGCATAATGGAGTCGCCGATGTGAACGTACACATCGCGACCCCGAACGGACGACGATGACGGACACGGAGCGCCCGGCCGAGCCGGAACGCGTGCGCGCGCCGAATATTCGCGATGTCGCTCGCGTCGCGGGTGTCTCGTATCAGACCGTGTCGCGTGTGCTCAACGACAGTCCGAGCATCCGCCCCGAAACGCTGCAACGCGTGCGCGATGCGATCGACGAGTTGGGGTATCGGCCGAACCAGGCGGCCCGGGCACTCGTGACGAGTCGCTCGCGCACGATCGGGGTGCTGTCGGCGCAGACCGTTCACTATGGGCCGGCAACCGCGATCAACGCGATCGAGACGGCCGCGCGCGAAGCGGGCTATCGGTTGTCGATTACGAACCTCAGCTCAACCGAGTACGCCTCGATCAAGTCGGCCGTCGATTACCTGATTAGTCAGTCTGTCGAAGCTCTCATTGTCATCGCGCCTCAAGTGCGCGTTTTCGAGGCGCTCAACGACCTGCAGGTTTCCGTGCCGTTCGTGACGCTCGAAGCCACCGGACTCAACACCTCGCACTCGCTCTGGGTCGACCAGGTGCAAGGCGCGCGCCAGGCGACTCGGCACCTGATCGACCTCGGGCACACCGAGATCATGCACATTTCGGGCCCGCAAGACTGGATCGAGGCCGAGGCGCGAATGCAGGGGTTCTTGCGAGAACTGTCTGACGCCGACTTGCGCACTCGGGCGCCGATTCTCGGCGACTGGACGGCGTCGTTCGGCTACTACGCCGGCATCGAACTATTGCGGTACCGCGACTTTTCCGCGGTCTTCGTCGGTAACGACCAAATGGCGCTCGGGTTTATGCACGCGTGCCGTGAGCACGGGCTCGACGTGCCCGGCGATATCTCGATCGTCGGGTTTGACGACATCCCCGAGGCGGCGCACTTCGCGCCGCCCCTGACGACCGTGCGCCAGAACTTTGCCGAGATCGGTCGCCGCGCGGTCGCGCTTCTGTTGGGCGAGCTGCGAGGGGAGACCGGCATGAGTCACGAGCCGGTGCAACCCGAGCTCGTCATCCGCGAGTCCAGCGGTCGCCGACGCTAGCAATTTCGCCAGCGTTCCGCGCTGTTATCGACTTGTGACCGTTTCAGCCGCGTGCGCAGTTGACACATGTGACCGTTTCGCCGTTAGATAGCCATCACGCGATGTGAACGGTCACAAAACGGTCACAGCGAGTCCACCCCAGAACTACCCGGCGTCGGGTCCACCCGTCGCCGCCGCGACGATGGAGTCCCGTGAACGTGCTGAGCCCCGAAGTGCAGGTCGCCGTTGCGCGCGTGCGCGACGACGTGGCTGCTCTTCACGCCGAGCTCGTGCGCTACAACCTCGTCGTCTGGACAGGCGGAAACGTCTCGGGTCGGGTTCCGGGCGCTGACCTTTTCGTCATCAAGCCAAGCGGTGTGGGCTACGACGACCTCGACCCGTCGAGCATGATTCTCTGCACCCTCGATGGCGAGGTGGTGCCCAACACTCCCGGCAGCGACCGCAGCCCCTCGAGCGACACCGCAGCACACGCGTACGTCTATCGCAACATGCCCGAGGTGGGCGGGGTCGTGCACACGCACTCGACCTACGCGACGGCGTGGGCCGCGCGGGCCGAACCGATTCCGTGCGTCATCACGGCTATGGCCGATGAGTTTGGCGGCGACATTCCGGTGGGCCCGTTCGCGATCATCGGCGACGACTCGATCGGCCGCGGCATCGTCGAGACGCTGCGCGGTCACCGCTCACGCGCGGTGCTCATGCAGAACCACGGCCCGTTCACGATCGGCTCTGACGCCCGCGACGCGGTGAAGGCGGCCGTCATGGTCGAAGACGTTGCGCGCACCGTGCACATCGCTCGCCAGGCCGGCGCGCTCGTGCCTATCGCCCCCGAGGCGATCGACGCGCTCTTCGACCGCTACCAGAACGTCTACGGCCAGCCCGTCGGGGGTGCGCAATGAGCGCCGCTGTGATCTCTGAGGGCCGCGCTGTGCTCGGCATCGAGCTGGGCTCGACCCGCATCAAGGCGTGCCTCATTGGCGACAACCCCAACGAGGTCATCGCCGTCGGTTCGTACGAGTGGCAGAACCAGCTCGTCGATGGCGTCTGGACCTACGACCTCGCCGAGGTGTGGGCGGGGCTTCAGGGCGCGTACGCAGCCCTCGTGGCTGACGCGCACTCGCGTCACGGAGTCGCCCCCACGAGCATCGCGGCCGTCGGCGTCTCGGCCATGATGCACGGCTACCTCGCGTTCGACGACGCCGACGAGCTGCTCGTGCCGTTCCGCACGTGGCGCAACACGAGCACGGGCCAGGCCGCCGCCGAGCTCACCGAACTCTTCGGCGTGAACATTCCGCTGCGCTGGTCGATCGCCCACCTGCACCAAGCGGTGCTGAGCGGCGAAGCGCATGTTGAGCGCGTTCGGCACATCACGACCCTTGCCGGCTACGTGCACGAGCGCCTCACGGGCGAACGGGTGCTGGGCATCGGTGACGCCTCGGGCGTGTTCCCGATTGATGCCGCCGGTGCCGACTACGACGCCGCGATGCTCGCGCAGTACGACGCACTCGTTGCTGACACTGCTCTCGCTCCTGCGCTTCGCGAGCTGCTGCCCGCGATCCTCCCTGCCGGGGCCTCCGCCGGTGCGCTCACCGCCGAGGGTGCAGCGCTGCTTGACCTGTCGGGTGCATTGCAGCCTGGCGCCGTGTTCTGCCCGCCCGAGGGCGACGCCGGAACCGGCATGGTCGCCACGAACGCGGTGGCCCCCGGCACGGGCAACGTCAGCGCCGGAACGAGCATCTTTGCGATGGTCGTGTTGGAGCGGCCGCTCGAGCGCGTGCACGCCGAACTTGATGTCGTTGCGACGCCGGCCGGGCATCCCGTCGCGATGGTGCACTGCAACAACGGCACGAGCGAACTCGCCGCGTGGGTCAGTGTCTTCCGCCGCTTCGCGGAGCTCGCCGGTGCGCCGATCGACGCCGATGAGGCCTACCGCTTGCTGCTCGCCGAGGCGCTCGACGGCGCTGCCGATGCGGGCGGTGTGCTGGCCTACAACCAGATCGCGGGTGAGCCCATCGCCCACCTCAGCGAGGGTCGCCCGATCGTCGTGCGTACGCCCGAGAGCGATCTGACGCTCGCCAATACGATGCGCGCGCAGGTCTACGGAGTCTTCGCGACCCTCAGCCTCGGCATGCGCGCTCTGCACGACGAAGGTGTCGCGATCGACCGCATGCAGGCGCACGGCGGGCTCTTTCGCACCGCGGGTGTGGCCCAGCGCTTTCTCGCCGCGGCGCTCGATGCCCCCGTGGGCGTTGCCGAGAGCGCTGCCGAGGGCGGCGCTTGGGGCATCGCCGTGCTCGCGGCTTTCACTGCAGCGGGTGGTGGCGATCTGTCGAGCTACCTCGAGCGCGAGGTGTTTGGCGGCACCGACATGAACGTCGTGACCCCCCACCCCGCCGACGTTGCGGGCTTCACCACCTACCTCAATTCGTACGAATCGGGCCTCGAGATTCAGCGTCAGGCCATCGACGCTTTGCCCCTCACCGCACTCCAAGGAGCCTCATCGTGACCCGCAGCATTGTCCCCGACCTCTCGACGTACGAGGTCTGGTTCCTCACCGGAAGCCAGAACCTCTATGGCGACGAGACCCTGCGCCAGGTGGCGGAGCAGTCGCAGCAGGTTGTTGCGGGCCTTAAGGCTGCGGCGAACATCCCGGTCTCGATCGTCTGGAAGCCGACCCTGGTCGACAGCGCGAGCATCAAGCGCGTCATGCAAGAGGCCAACGCTGCGCCCAACGTCATTGGCGTGATCGCGTGGATGCACACCTTCAGCCCGGCCAAGATGTGGATTGCTGGCCTCGACGCGCTGCAGAAGCCGCTGCTGCACTTGCACACGCAGGCCAACGTCGAGCTGCCGTTCGCGACGATCGACTTCGACTTCATGAACCTCAACCAGGCTGCGCACGGCGACCGTGAATTCGGATACATCGTCTCGCGCCTTGGCGTGGCGCGCACGACGGTCGTGGGCCACGTGTCGAACCCCGCTGTGACCGACCGTGTTGCGGTCTGGGCCCGCGCGGCCGCAGGCTGGCACGCCACGCACGAACTTAAGCTCGCGCGCTTCGGTGACAACATGCGCTACGTCGCCGTCACCGAGGGTGACAAGACCGAAGCCGAATTGCGGTTCGGCGTACAGGTCAACACGTGGGGCGTCACCGAACTTGCCGACGCCGTGCACGCTGTTGCTGACGCCGATATCGACGCTCTCGTAGCCGAGTACCTCGACCTCTACGACGTCGCTGCCGAGCTGCACCCCGGTGCTGACCGGCACGAGTCGCTGCGCTACGGCGCGGCCATCGAGCTTGGCTTGCGCGGGTTCCTCGAAGACGGCGGGTTCTCTGCCTTCACCACCTCGTTCGAGGACCTCGCCGACCTGACGCAGCTGCCCGGCCTCGCCGTGCAGCGCCTCATGGCCGACGGCTACGGCTTCGGTGCCGAGGGCGACTGGAAGACCGCGGTGCTTGTGCGCGCGGCCGCCGTCATGGGCGCCGGTTTGCCCGGTGGCGCATCCCTCATGGAGGACTACACGTACCACCTCGAGCCCGGCAACGAGCTCATTCTTGGTGCCCACATGCTCGAGGTGAGCCCCTCGCTCACGACCTCGACGCCGCGCCTCGAGGTGCACCCGCTCGGTATCGGCGGCAAAGACGACCCCGTGCGCCTGGTATTCACGGCCGACGCTGGCCCCGCCGTTGTTGTTGCCCTGAGCGACATGCGTGACCGGTTCCGCCTCGTCGCCAACGTTGTCGAGAACGTTGCTCTGCCGGCACCCATGCCCCACCTTCCTGTCGGACACGCGGTGTGGAAGCCCGCGCCCGACTTCAGTACTTCCGCCGCAGCCTGGCTGACGGCGGGGGCCGCCCATCACACGGTCATGACCACGCAAGTGGGTGTCGACGTCTTTCGAGACTTCGCGCAGATGGCCGCGGTCGAGCTGCTCGTCATTGACGAGAGCACCACGCTCGAGGGGTTCGCGCGCGACGTGCGCACGAACGCCGCCTACTACCGATTGGCACAGTCGCTATGAGTACAGGACTGACCACCTAGATCTCCCGGGGCTCGCTCCGGGAAAGGATCTCGACTCGCAGGTGAGTCGAGATCCACAGCACCACCACATCCCCTATGAAAGGACACACAGTGAAGAAGAACGTTCTTCTCTCCGCCGTGGCCATTGGCGCGATGACCTTCGGTCTCGCCGCCTGCTCGGCTCCGGTTGCCGAGGGCGAAGGCGAAGGCGGAGGCCTCATCGGCGTCGCCATGCCCACCCGCTCGTCGGAGCGCTGGATCGCTGACGGTGACGCCCTTGTGGCCGAGCTCGAGGCTGCCGGCTACACCGTTGACCTCCAGTATGCAGAGGACGACATCCCCACGCAGGTCTCGCAGGTCGAGAACATGATCACCAAGGGTGCAGAAGCCCTGATCATCGCCGCGATCGACGGCACCACCCTCACCGAGGTGCTGCAGACCGCTGCCGACAGCGACATCCCGGTCATCGCGTATGACCGTCTGATCCGCGACTCGGAGAACGTCAACTACTACGCGACGTTCGACAACTTCCTCGTGGGCCAGCAGCAGGCGTGGACCCTGCTGAACGGCCTCGGCCTGACCGACCTCGAGGGTGCTCCCCTCGCGGACGCTCCTGCTGGTCCGTTCAACATCGAGCTTTTCGCTGGCTCGCTGGACGACAACAACGCGTTCTTCTTCTTCCGTGGCGCCATGGATGTCCTCCAGCCGCTGATCGATGACGGAACGCTCGTTGTGAAGTCGGGTCAGACCGAAATCGAGCAGGCCGCCACGCTGCGATGGGACGGCGAAGTCGCCCAGAGCCGCATGGAAGACCTCCTCACGGCGAACTACTCGGACGGCACGAAGGTCAACGCCGTTCTGTCGCCGTACGACGGCCTGAGCCGTGGCATCATCTCGGCTCTGACCGACGCTGGTTACGCCGTGGGTGTCGACTTCCCGATCATCTCGGGCCAGGACGCCGAGGTTGACTCGGTCAAGGCGATCCTCTCGGGTGAGCAGTACGCGACGATCTTCAAGGACACCCGCGAGCTCGCGAAGGTTGCGGCAGGCATGGCCGTCGCTCTTCTCGAGGGTGGCGAGCCCGAGATCAACGACACCGAGACGTACGACAACGGAAAGCTCATCGTTCCGTCGTTCCTGCTCGGCCCGGTGCCGGTCATCGCGGACAACGTGGAGTCGGCTCTCGTCGACACCGGCTACTGGACCGCTGAGGAGCTCGGCCTCTAACGAGACCGAGTAACTACGCACCACTAGTTGCATCTGGCCGGTGGTGGGGAGTCGCACTAGGCTCCCCACCACCGGCTCTTTCCCCCAACGACGTAAGGAAGAGGCAGCACGTGACCCAGAACATCCTTGAGATGCGGTCGATCACGAAGACCTTCCCGGGTGTCAAGGCCCTCTCTGACGTCACCCTCGAGGTGGCGCGCGGCGAGGTGCACGCCATCTGCGGTGAAAACGGGGCCGGCAAGTCGACCCTCATGAAGGTGCTTTCGGGTGTCTATCCCCATGGCACGTACGAGGGCGACATCGTCTTCGAAAACGAGACGGTCGAGTTTCGCGACATTCGAGACAGCGAAGCCAAGGGCATCGTCATCATTCACCAAGAGCTCGCCCTGAGCCCCTATCTCTCTATTGCCGAGAACATCTTCCTCAACAACGAGGTCAAGGGTCCGCTCGGCCTCATCGACTGGAACCGCACGAATCAAGAGGCCAAGAAGCTTCTCGCGCGCGTCGGCCTCGATGAAGACCCGGTCACGCGCATTCTTGACATCGGTGTCGGCAAGCAGCAGCTCGTCGAGATCGCCAAGGCGCTCTCGAAAGAAGTGAAGCTGCTGATTCTCGATGAGCCGACCGCCGCGCTCAACGACAGCGACAGCGACCACTTGCTCGACCTCATCCTGCACCTCAAGGGGCAGGGCATCACGAGCATCATCATCAGCCACAAGCTCAACGAGATTAAGAAGATCGCCGACTCGGTCACCGTCATTCGTGATGGCAAGACGATCGAGACGATGGAGCACAAAGACGTCTCAGAAGACCGCATCATCAAGGGCATGGTCGGCCGCGACCTTGAGAACCGCTACCCCGACCACACTCCGCACATTGGCGAAGAGGTGCTTCGGGTTGAGGGGTGGACGGCCCACCACCCGCAAGATCCCTCGCGCGTTATGGTCGACAGCGTCGACCTCTCGGTGCACGCGGGTGAGATTGTCGGCATCGCTGGCCTGATGGGCGCGGGCCGCACCGAGTTCGCGATGAGCCTCTTCGGTCAGAGCTATGGCAGTCGCATCAGCGGCAAGGTCTACAAGCGAGGCGTAGAGATCAAGGCGCGTTCGGTCGACGAGGCCATTCGCAACGGCATCGCCTACGCCACCGAAGACCGCAAGATGTACGGGCTCAACCTCATCGAAGACATCAAGCGCAACATCTCGATGGCTTCTCTGCGAAAGCTCGTGCGCATGGGTCTCGTGAACGACAACGAAGAGTACAAAGTCGCCAACGAGTACCGCGAGAGCATGAACATCAAGGCTCCCACGGTGCTGACCAAGGCCGGCCAACTGTCGGGTGGAAACCAACAGAAGGTTGTGCTCTCGAAGTGGATCTACAGCAACCCTGACGTGCTGATTCTCGACGAACCGACGCGCGGTATTGACGTCGGTGCCAAGTACGAGATCTACACGATCATCAATCGTCTCGCGAGTGAGGGGAAGGCGATCATCGTCATCTCCTCTGAGTTGCCCGAACTGCTCGGCATCTGCGATCGCATCTACGCCCTCTCTGAGGGACGGATCACGGGCCAAATGCCCGTGGCCGACGCCACCCCCGAAGCCCTCCTCAAGCTCATGACCCTGGAGAAGCAGCGCTAATGTCTGACACCGCAACCAAGGCCCCGGCATCGTCGTCGGGCATCAAGCTCCCCTCGACGCTCTCGCACATCGTGAGCGACCTCGGCAAGAACGGCATCTTCCTCGCCCTCATCGCGGTGGTGGTGCTGTTCTCGATCACGACCAACGGAATCCTCCTGCGGCCGCAGAACATCTCCAACCTCATCGTGCAGAACGGGTACATCCTGATTCTCGCGATCGGTATGGTGCTCGTGATCGTCGCCGGCCACATCGACCTCTCGGTCGGATCCATCGCCGCCTTCATCGGAGCCTTCTCGGGCGTTCTGATCCAACAGGTCGGACTTCCGTGGTGGCTCGCCATCATCGGTGCCCTTGTCGTAGGAGCGCTGGTCGGAGCGTGGCAGGGCTTCTGGATCGCTTACGTCGGCATACCCGCGTTCATCGTGACGCTCGCGGGCATGTTGATATTCCGCGGCCTTGCGCTCATCACCCTCGGTAACTCCAACATCGGTTCGTTCCCGGAGGAGTACCGTGCGCTCGGCAACGGCTTCATTTCGTTCGCGGGTCCCGATGCGGCGATCGACTTCTTCACCCTCGCCGTGGGGGCGCTCGCGATTCTCGCGCTCATCGTGCAGCAGGTTCGCACCCGCGCCGGTCGCAAGAAGTACGGTCAGTCGGTTGACCCGACCGTGTGGTTCGTCGCGAAGATGGCGTTCGTTGCAGTCGGTGTCGGAGCCTTCACCTACGCGCTCGCCTCGTTCAAGGGCATCCCGGTCACGCTCATCGTGCTCGCTGTGCTCGTGATGATCTATGGCATTGTTGCCAACCGCACGGTGTTCGGTCGTCACATCTACGCGATCGGTGGCAACCGCCACGCGGCTGAGCTCTCGGGCGTCAAGACGAAGTCGGTCGACTTCTGGTTGTTCGTCAACATGGGCATCTTGGCGGCCCTCGCCGGACTCGTGTTCACGGCTCGACTCAACCTGGCTGGCCCCAAGGCCGGTGACGGCTTCGAGCTCGAGGCCATCTCGGCCGCCTTCATCGGTGGCGCCGCGGTTCAGGGTGGTATCGGAACGATCTCGGGCGCCATCATCGGTGGTCTCATCATCGGTGTGCTCAACAACGGTATGTCGATCATGGGTATCGGCATCGAGTGGCAGCAGGCCGTCAAGGGCCTCGTGTTGCTGCTTGCCGTTGCGTTCGACGTCTACAACAAGCGTCGCGCGGGCGCGAGCACGTCGCGCTAGTCGCGGGCTCGTAAGATGGGGGTGGCCAATCGGCCACCCCCATCCTCGTTTTGGAGCTATCTGCGTGTCGACGGTCGTGCACCCCGGAGACTCGCTCACCCGACGCGAACGCGCCGTCTATGTGGTCGTGCTCGGTGCGCTCACGGCTCTTGGACCCTTTACGGTCGACCTCTACCTGCCAGCGTTTCCGCAGGTCGAGGCTGACCTGGGTGTCTCGACGGCGGTGGTGCAGCTCACGCTGACCGCCACGATGTTTGGCTTCGCGTTTGGGCAGCTGATCGTCGGCCCGTGGAGCGACTCGGTCGGGCGGCGCTTGCCCCTCATCTTGGCAACCGCGCTGCACGTCGGCGCGAGCCTGGGTGTGGCCCTCGCCCCCGACATAACGTGGCTCATGGCGTTTCGCGTGTTGCAGGGCTTTGGCGCTGCTGCGGGCGGCGTCGTCGCAATGGCGATGGTGCGCGATCTCTTCGGCGGGTATCCGATGGTGCGGATGCTCTCCCGCTTGTCGCTCGTCAATGGCCTCGCCCCCATCGCGGCCCCCGTGATCGGCTCGCAACTGTTGCTCGTGATGCCGTGGCGCGGACTCTTCGTCGTGCTCGCCATCTACGGCGTCATCGTCGTGATTGCCTCAGCGATCTTCATCGTCGAGACTCTGCCGCCCGCTCGCCGCGTCGACAAGGGCCACGCAACGATGCGTGATCGCTATCGATCGTTGTTCTCCGACCGCGTGTTCGTGGGCGCGGCGATCATCGGCGGCATGTCGTTCTCGGGTCTGTTCGCCTACCTCTCGGCATCGTCGTTCTTGTTTCAAGACGTCTATGGCCTCGACCCCCAGGGCTACGGACTGCTGTTCGCCGTGAACTCGGTGGGTGTTGTCGCGGGCGTGCAGATCAGCTCGCGGCTCGCGAAGCGCATCGCGCCCCAGTGGATTCTGAGCGTCTCGACTCTGTTCTTGCTCGGCAGCGCGATCGCGATCATCGTGCTCGATATCGCCGGTGCCGGATTCTGGGGCACCGTCGTGCCGCTGTGGTTCTTCATCACGGCCTGCGGATTCGGTTTTCCGATGGTGCAAGCCTTGGGCCTCGCGAACCACGGCAAAGAGGCGGGCACGGCCGCATCGCTTCTCGGCGCCGTCAACGCAGGCCTGGCTGGCCTGCTCTCGCCCATCGTGGGGTTGTTTGGCATTGCGAGTGCGGTGCCCATGGGCTCGATGATGGCCATCACCTCGGTCGTGTCGATCGCCACCCTGTGGCTCGTCGTTCAGCCGCGCACGGTGCCGCCCCTCGCGCGCTGAGGTTGGTCACGTGGGGCGACGTCGGGGGAGCATCCGTCGACGAAAATGGGGACTGGCGCGACTGTTGTCCATATGGATAACATGTGCGACATGAAGATTCTTGTGGTCGGCGCCGGTGGCGTCGGAGATGCCATTGCCAAGATTGCCGCGCGTCGCTCGTTCTTCGAGACAATGATCGTGAGCGACTACGACGTCACTCGCGCCGAGCGCACGATCGCGTGGATCGAGGCGAAGCACGGCCCGCAGGGTGGCCGCTTTGTCGCCGCGCAGATCGACGCCTCGAAGCCCGAAAGCGTCGCTGCCGTCGCGCGCGAGCACGGCGCCACGCACGTCATGAACGCCGTCGAGCCCAAGTTTGTGCCCACGATTTTCGCGGGTGCGCTCGAAGCAGGCGCCGACTATCTCGACATGGCCATGAGCCTGTCACAGCCGCACCCGGAGCAGCCGTACGCGCTCACGGGCGTCAAGCTCGGTGACGAACAGTTCGCGGCTGCGGGCGACTGGGAGGCAGCAGGTCGGCTGGCCCTCGTGGGCATGGGCGTTGAGCCCGGCTTGAGCGACGTGTTCGCGCGCTACGCCGCCGACCACCTCTTCAGCGAGATCGATGAGCTCGGCACGCGTGACGGCGCCAACCTCGTCGTGCGCGATGACGAGGGCAACGAGATCTTCGCGCCCTCGTTCTCGATCTGGACGACGATCGAAGAGTGCCTCAACCCGCCCGTGATCTGGGAGAAAGACAAGGGCTGGTTCACGACTCCGCCGTTTAGCGAGCCCGAGGTTTTCGACTTTCCTGAGGGCATCGGCCCCGTCGAGTGCGTCAACGTCGAGCACGAAGAAGTGCTGCTCATGCCCCGCTGGGTCGACGCCAAGCGCGTGACGTTCAAGTACGGACTCGGTGATGAGTTCATCGGAATTCTCAAGACCCTGCACCAGCTCGGCCTCGACAAGACCGAGCCGCTGCGCGTGCGCTCGGCCAACGGCCCGGTCATGGTCAGCCCGCGCGACGTCGTTGCCGCCGGTCTGCCCGACCCGGCAACCCTCGGCCCGCGGATGACCGGCAAGACCTGCGCGGGCCTCTGGGTCACGGGCACCGGAGTCGACGGCTCACCCCGCGCCGTGTACCTGTACCACGTGAGCGACAACGAGTGGACGATGGCCGAGTACGAGAGCCAGTGCGTCGTGTGGCAGACCGCCCTCAACCCCGTCATCGCGCTCGAGCTGCTCGCCACGGGTGCCTGGAGCGGCGCGGGCGTACTGGGCCCCGAGGCCTTCGATGCTCAGCCCTTCCTTGACCTCATGGCGCGGCCCGAGAGCGAAGGCGGCTATGGCCAGCCCTGGGGCCTGGAAGAGCGCGCACCCGTCGCCTAGGCTCGCGGCATGAGCCACAGCGACGTGACGAACCGCAGCGACGTCATCGTGCTCGGCGCCGGCTTGGCCGGGCTTTCCGCAGCGCGCGACCTCGCCGCGGCGGGTGTCGATGTTCGCGTGCTCGAGGCTCGCGGTCGCGTGGGTGGTCGGGTCGAGCAGTCGACCCTGGCCGACGGCCGCATCGTGCAGTGGGGCGGGGAGGTCGTCGGCCCCTCCCACACGAGCTACACCCAACTCGTGGCCGAGCTCGGCCTCACGCTCGTGCCGGCCTTCGCTGAGTTGCCCGGCGACGATGTGTGGCTCATGGCGGAGGGCCGGTCGCAGGGAGAGGGCATCCCGTGGTTCACCGACGACGACCGGCGCAGCTACGAGCGCATCGAGCACGCGTTTGGCGAGCTTGTGCGCTCGGTCGACCCCGCTAACCCGTGGGCGCACCCCGAGGCCGAGAAGCTCGATCGCCTGAGCGTGGGCCAATGGTTGCGGTCGGAGGGCGCCACGCCCAACGTCGTACGGGCGCGCGACGTGGCCATGCTCGCCCTCGCTGCCGAGTCGGTCGAGCGCACCTCGCTCTTGAGCGACCTGCGCAAAGAGGCCGCGGTCGGCGCGACGGGCTTCTACGACTACGAGGTGTGGGAGGTCTCGCGCGTTGGCGAAGGCTCGGCCACGGTCGCTCTGCGCATGGCCGAGACCCTCGGCCACCGCGTCACGCTCGGCGCGGTCGTGCACCGCATCGACGTATCGCCGCGCGGGTGCCGCGTCGTGCTCGCGAGCGGCGAGACGTTCACGGCCGCGGCGGTCATCTCGACGATTCCGGCGGGGCCGTTGCGCAGCATCCGTATCGATGGGCTGTCGGATGCCCGCCGCACCTCTCTCGACCGCCAGCGCCACGCCCTCACCTCGAAGGTCACGGTTGCCTACCCTGATTCGTTCTGGGCAGCCGATGGCCTCAACGGAACCAGCTACGCCGAAGTCGGAATGCTCGGCGGCACGTGGGTTCAGCGCGACGGGATTCTGTCGGCTCTCGTGCCGCCCGAGCGCCAGAGCGCGTTTCTGGCGACCTCGCCCGAGCGGCTGCAGTCAGAGCTTCTCGACGAGCTCGCGCTGGCTTTTGGACCGCGCACCCGCGACCCGCTGCAGTTGACCGTGCGGCGGTGGGCGACCGACCCGTTCACGCTTGGCTACATCACGAGTTGGCGGCCGGGCGATGTCATGGGCGTTGGCCCGTTGCACGGCACGCACGAGCCGCCGTTCTATGTCGCGGGCAGCGACCAGTGGGTGTGTGGCTATATGGAGGGTGCTGTGCGCACGGGTCGCGCGGCTGCGGCGGCCGTACTTCAGCAGGGCGGCTAGACCCGCTTAGAACGGGAAGATCACGGGCACGAGCAGCACGGCAACCCCGAAGAATACGAGCCCGACCGGGAGCCCGAACTTCCAGTAATCGCCGAACTGCAAGCCCGCCGGCGCCATGATCATGAGGTTGCCGGGGGTGGCGACCGGGGTCAGCACGGCGGCCGCGGCCGCAACCGCAACGGCCATGAGGAACGGCAGGGGAGAGACCCCCATTTCGTACGCGACCGAAATGGCGATCGGCGCGATGATGAGCGCGGTCGCGGTATTGCTGATCAGTTGGCCGAAGATCAGCGTCACGAGGGCCAGTGCGGCCAAGACGACAGCGGGCCCGAGAGCGCCCACGACGTCAACAATGCCCGTCGCGAGCAGGTCGGCCGCGCCTGTCTGCGTGATCGCCGTTGAGACCGGAATCATGCCACCGACGAGCAAGATCGTCGTCCACTGAATCGAGCGGTGTGCCTTCTCGATCGACACGACGCGCGTGAGCACCATGATCGAGGCGGCAACGAGTCCGGCCACGGCGGGCGGCACGATGCCCGTCGCGAGGGCGATGACCATGAGCACGAGCACGCCGAGGGCGATGTACGCGCGGCGCCCGAGGGGCGCCGCCTGACGGCGAATCTGGTCGGGAGCATCCACGACCATCACGGATGCGTCGCGGAGGTTCGTGTCGAGGGCGTCCCAGCGGCCCTGCACCAACAGAATGTCGCCCGCTTCGAGACGGATACCGGTCTGGTCGCCGATGTCTTCGCCGCCGCGCTGGATCGCGACGATGATGAGGTCGCCGCTCTCGGTGATCATTCCCGGAAAGACGTCGTCGCCAATCGCCCGCGATCGCGGGGGGATGACAATCTCGGCAACGCCGTACTCGGCGTCCATGGCCGCCCAGGTGCTCGAGACCGTGCTCGTACCGACGCCCTCGAGTTTCACGTCGTCGCTCACCGAACGGATGCTCGTGGGCGTGCCCTGCAGAATCAGCACGTCACCCTCGCGAATGGGCGTGGAGGGCTCGCGTGAACCGGCAACGCCGGGCGACTGCACGGCGATGAGCGCGACGGGCGTCGTGCTCTCGAAGACAATCTGCTCAGCAGTTCGGCCAATGAGCGGCGAGCCCGACAGCACCCGCACGCGGCCAAAGGGCTGCGCGTTGCCGAACTGCGAGAGCAGTGTGCGGGCGTGATCGCTGAGGTCGGTTGCGAGGGTAGAGGGGGTGCGGGCTGGGATGAGTCGGTTGCCGAGAAGCACCGCGATGAGCACCGTGCCCGCCACAATCGGCAGGCCCACAAGACTGAACTCGAAGAAGCCGAAGCCGCGGCCCGTCTCTTCTTCGGCGAGCTCCGACATGATCACGTTGACGGGCGAGCCGGTCAGGGTGAGCAGCGACCCAGCATGGGCGCCAAACGCGAGCGGCAACAGCAGCCGGCCCGCCGGCATCGTCATCTTGGTGGCGATGACGACGACCACGGGCAAGAGCGCCGCAACCGCGCCGTTCACGCTGATGAGGGCAGCCAACACAGCCACGACGATCATGATGATGACCGTCATGACGCGCGTATTGCTGCCGCCGCGCTTAACGAGTTGCTGTCCGGTCCAGGCCGTCAGCCCCGAGCCGTCAAGGCCTTCTGCGACGACGAAGAGCGCCGCGATGAGCACGACGGCGGGGTCACCGAAGCCCGCGAAGGTCTGGCCCAGGTCGAGGATGCCGAAGGCGTAGAGAGCGAGTGACGCCCCGACGGCGATGAGGCCGACGGGAATGCGGTTCGTCACGAACGCCAGCACCACAACGGCGAGAATCAGCATGGTAATCGCGATGTCGCTCACGATGCTGACTCTACTGTCGTCGGAGCGTCGGAGATAGCGGCGGTTACTGCAGCGACGACGTGAGGCGAGCGAGGCTGTCTCGTACCTTCTCGCCCCACGGTCGCTTGACCCACTCGTCGAGAAAGAGCTCGCGGCTGTGTTCGCGATACGACGCCTCGATCGCGCGCATGCGGCTCACAAATTCGGCCCCGTGCACCATGACCGAGACCTCCATGTTGAGGCTGAACGAGCGGATGTCCATGTTGCTCGACCCCACGATCGCGACGTCGTCGTCGATCGTGAAGTGCTTGGAGTGCAGCACGGTGGGGGCCTGGTAGAGGTAGATGCGCACACCCGCGCGCAGCAGGTCTTCGTAGTACGAGCGCTGGGCGTGATAGACGAAGAACTGGTCGCCGATCTCGCTGACATAGAGCTCGACGAGCAGGCCGCGCGAGGCCGCCGTGATGATCGCGAGTTGAATCGCTTCGTCGGGCACGAAATAGGGGCTCGTGATGCTTACCTGTCGCTCGGCCTTGTGAATGAGCGTCGTGTAAAGCTTGAGGTTGTTGTCGTTCTCGAAGCTCGGCCCGCTCGGCAGCACTTGAGCGTCGAGCAGCGAGGGGTCGTCGCCGAGCACGACGGGTGAGGTGTCGAGCGGCAGCAGCTCGTCGGTCTCGCTGTACCAGTCGGTCACGAATACGGCGTCGAGCTCGCGCACGACCGGGCCTTCGAGGCGAACCATCACTTCGTGCCAGTGGAGCCCGCGAGCGATCGACTTCTTCTTGCCGTAGTTCGACTGGATCATGTTCTGCGAGCCCGTGTGACCCACGCGCCCGTCGACGACGACGAGCTTGCGGTGGTTGCGCAGGTCGGGGCGTTGCCACTGGCCACGCAGCGGGCGCAGGGGGAGCATCCCGTGCCACTCGGCCCCCATGGCTGCCAGCCGGGCGAGCGTGGCCTTGCGGGGCGGGTACAGGATGCTCATCAAGTGGTCGCTCAGAACGCGCACCGTGACCCCGCGCGCGGTGGCCCGCTCAAGGGCGGCAAAGAACGGCTCGGTCGTCGCATCGAGCGTGAGGATGAAGAACTCCACGTGCACGTATGACTGCGCCGTATCGATGTCGGCCACCATCGCCGCGATCGCGCCCTCGTAGTCGTCGATGAGTTCGGCGCGGTTGCCGCCGACCATCGGCAGAGCGCCGAGCTTTTCGTTGAGGTACACCGACGAGCCGAGCCACTCGGGCCACTCGTCGCGATGGCTCACGCGGTCGAGCCCTTCGGTGCGCTCAAGAATCGCGCGACTGACCTCGTGCTGCTTGTCGCGCCGCCGCTTCGGCAGGCGACTGAGGCCGACGAGAAAGAACGCGATCGCACCCACGTAGGGAATGAAGATGATCGTGAGCATCCACGCGATCGCCGTCGACGGCCGCCGCCGGGCCGAGATGAGAATGATTGCGATCGTGCCGAGCACGACGTGCAGCACGACGATGACGAGAGGCACGATCGCGCCGAGTTCGGTCATGGTCGGGGCTACTTCGCCCGCTGGCGCGGAACGACAACCTTCTTGAGAATGAGCAAGATGCTCGCGACGACCGGCGAGGCAACGAGCGCTCCGAGCAAGCCGAGCAGCGTGCCACCGATGATGGCGCCGATGAGCACGAGTGATGCCGGAATCTTGATGGCCTTGCCGATGATGCGTGGCGTGAAGAGGTAGGCCTCGATCTGCATGTAACCGACCATGACGGCGGCCACGATGATCGCGGCGGTCGGCGAGGTGAAGAGCGTCACGAACACCATGAGCGTGGTGCTGATGAGGGGGCCGATGACAGGAATGAGCGTGATGAAGAGGGCGATGAACGCCAGGATGCCCGCGTACCGAACGCCCATGATCGTGAGCAAGATAAACGAGAAGGTCGCGTTCATGGCGGCGATGACGACCTGACCACTCAGGTACTTGCCGATCGAGTCGAAGATCTCTTCTGCGATCTCAGCGAAGCCCTCGCGCTTGGTGCCCGGGACGAGCTCGTACAGAGCCTGCTTCATCGAATCGAGCGAGGCGACGAAGTAGAGCGTGATGACCACGACGAGAAGAACGCCGAACGTGCCGTTGATGATGTCGGCGCCGATGCGCAGCGCGCCGCCGCCGACCGTAATCCACAGGTTCGGGTCAGCCGACGAGACGCGCAGCCACTCGAGCAGAATGAATGGGTACCCATTGAATTGCTCGTCGAGATCAAGGAACCATCCCTGATTCTCGATGTCGGTCAGGTTCTCGGGCAGCGTGCGGGCGAGCTCGGTGGCTTGTTCGATGACGATCGGAACGATGAGCACAAGCAGCACGGTGACGACGGCCAAGAAGGCAGCGAGTACGACGCTGATGGCCGCCCACTTGGGTAGGCCCCGTCGCTCGAGTCGCGTGACGACGGGGTAGAGCCCGAGGCTGATGAAGGTCGCCAAGAAGATCAGGGTGATCGTGTAGGCCAACTGCGAGACAGCGGCGCCGAGAAGCAACGCGAGCAGTACACCGAGCGTGCCGATGAAGCCGATGGCGAAGGGGCCGGAGCGCAACCAGGTCACGCGCGATGCGGCGCGCGTTTCACTGTCGGAGGGGGTGGCCTCGGGAGTCATGAGTGTGCCTCTCTGGCGGCGGACGGCAGGTGCTGGTAACACGCGGTGAAGAACCGTCGTCACCATATCGCCCCGCAGTGAAACGCAATAGCCTGGAGGGGTCGGCGCACCGTCGTGCGCCTCGCCATTCTTCGCTTGAGAAACGGACCACGCATGACCAGCCTGACGGTGACCACCTCTCCTGCAGCCCCCGCCGCTCTCGACGTCGATGTCGTCGTCGTCGCCGCACGACAGGGAGCCGACGGCCCCGAACTCGTCGCTCACCCTTCGCTTTCGGGCCTGCACGCTCAGCTCGCCGCCATCGGCTACACCGGCAAGGCCGACGAGCTTCTTCGCCTGCCGACTCTCGAGGGCTCGCGAGCCACGGTCGCGGTCGTCGGACTCGGCGCCACGCTGAACGCTGACGCGGCCCGCCGTGCTGCGGGCTCCGCCGTGCGCCAGCTCGTCGGTACCGGGTCGATCGCGCTCGCCTTTGGTCTCGACGACGAGGCTCACGTACACGCCATGATCGAGGGTGCGTCCCTCGCGGCGTACTCGTTCACCGACTATCGCGCCAAGACGGCCTCGAAGATCAAGGCTCCGGTGGGCGCGGTGACTGTCTGCACGACGGCCGCGGTTTCGGCCGAGGCGATTGAGCGCATCCGTGTCGTTACCGAGAACATCGCGCTCGTGCGCGACCTCACCAACCGCTCGGGCGCTGACCTCTACCCGCAGTCGTTCGCCGACGCAGCCGCGGCCGCCGCGAAGGGCGCACCCGTCACGGTTGAGGTGTGGGACGAGAAAAAGCTCGCCGCCGAGGGCTGCGGCGGCATCATTGGCATCGGTCAGGGCTCGTCGCGACCGCCTCGCCTCGTCAAGGTTTCGTACTCGCCCGCGGGCGCCGAAAAGCACGTGGGCCTCGTGGGCAAGGGCATCACCTACGACACCGGTGGTATCTCGGTGAAGCCCGCCGACGCGATGAACGGCATGCAGAACGACATGGGCGGCGCGGCCGTGCTGCTCGGCGTGATTCTTGCCGCCGCGCGGTTGGGTCTGCCGGTGCGGCTCACGGCCTACCTGTGCATGGCCGAGAACCTCATCTCGTCGACCGCGATTCGCGTCAACGACATTCTCACGATGCGGGGCGGCACGACCGTCGAGGTCATGAACACCGACGCCGAGGGGCGCCTCGTCATGGCTGACGGCATGGTGCTCGCGAGCGAAGAGAACCCCGACGCGATCATCGATGTCGCCACGCTCACGGGCGCAGCGATCGTGTCGCTCGGTCGCCGCACGGTTGGCGTCATGGGTGACACCGACCTCGTGCACGAGATCGTCGCCGCGGGCGAGCAGACGGGCGAGCCGCACTGGCACATGCCGCTGCCCGAAGAGTTGCGGTCACAACTCGACTCGCGCTTCGCCGACATGACGAACCTCAAGCCGGGTAACCGCGACGGCGGCATGCTTGTCGCGGGCATCTTCTTGCGCGAGTTCGTCGGAAAGCGAGCTGACGGCTCGTCGATTCCGTGGGCGCACCTCGACATCGCGGGCGCGGCCGTCAACGAAGGCCCGGCCTACGGCTACCTCGACGCCGGAGCCACGGGCGTCTCGGTGCGCACGCTGCTGGCCGCAATCGAGTCGCGCTTCGTCGCGTAGTCGGCCAGCCTCGGCAAGCGTCGAAGAGGCATGCACGACGAGGGCCCCGGTGCTGTGCACCGGGGCCCTCGTCGTTGAGCTTGCTAGCTCTTCTTCTCGTCTGACTCGGGGTACCCGACGTAGAGGTCGTCTTTCTGGAAGCCGGGCATGCGTCGTGCGGGCACGATCGCGAGCGCAGCGAGCCCACCGAGCACGAGCATCGTGGTGCGCAGAGCGTCGAGGCGCGACTGCGTGAACTGATCGACCGCGTAGGCGATCTGCTCGTCGGTCGCGTCAGTGCGGTCGGTGAGCACTTGCTCGAGTTGGGCGTTCGTGAAGAAGTTCACGTTGTCGAAGTTGATCTGCTCGACGATTTCGGGCGTGAAAACCTCCGAGTCGTTCGCCGCCGCGTAGGCCCCTGACGTCAGCAGGCCGACCGCGAACGCCGAGGCGACCGCAATGCCCGCGCTACCCGAGAGATTGTGGGTCAAGCCGCGAATCGCGCCGACGTCGCCCGCGTTCTCCTTCGGCGCCGATGTCAGCAACGAGTTGAACACGAGCGCGACAACGCAGCCCTGCGCGAGGCCGAGCACGATGAGGCCGATGACGACCGAGAGCTGGCCCCAGTCATTCGCGATCGTGAACGACAGCCACACGAGCGCGATCGTGACAACGGTCATGCTCACGCTCGCAATGGTGCGCGGTGCGAAACGCCCATAAAGCCGAGCGACCAGGGTGTTCGCAACGAAAATCGAGATCGTGTACGGAATCACGGCAAACGACACTTGGATGCCCACGAAGCCCTGAACGACCTGCATGTAGAGCGGCATCAAAAAGCTCACGGCGGTTCCGACGAAAAGCATGAGCCCCATGACGGTGACGGTGGCGCGCTCGCTCGGGTCGCGCACGATGTCGAGGTTGACGAGCGGAACCTGTTGGGCCGCCATGCGCTTGCGGGTGCGGCTAATGAAGAGCTGCGCGAAGATCACCGCAACCACGAACAGGAAAGGCACGATCGAGAAGTTGCCGATCGAGATCGGAGCGTTCGAGGTCGCCGTCAGCAGACCCCAGTCGTTCATCACGCTCATGCCGAAGCTCAGCAGAATGATCGACGTCGCGGCGAGAACACCGCCGGTCCAGTCAACGATCAGGTTCTTCTGTGCCGGCACGGGCTTGAGCAAGAAGCTCAGCGCGAAGTTGATAAGTCCGATCGAGGCGAGGAGCACGAACGACCAGCGCCAGCCGATCGTTGAGGCGAACTGGCCGGCGATGAGGAGTGAGACGACCTGAGCGAGCGGGATGCTCGCGGCAAAGTATCCGATCGCCGATGCTTGCTGCTTGCCCTGGAAGCTCGCCGCAATGATGATCGTCAACGCCGGAAGGGTGATGGCGTTCGACGCACCCGTGATCGACTGCGCGATGAACAGCACCGAGCCGTCTTGCGCCGTCGCAATGAGAATCGCGGCGAGGGCCGGAATGATCACGCCGATGCGGAAGGCAAGCACGGGGCCGATCTTCGCGGTGATCTTGGCGCCCAGCAGCAAGAACGCCGAGACCGCAAAGGTGCTCGCCGTGTTGGCGAGACCCACGGTCGTCGGTGAGATGCCGAGGTCTTCTGTGATGCCCGTGATCGACACGTTCCACGCGTTGAAGGCGAGCTGCACTTGAGCCAACATGACGACGAACAGTGGCAACCACGACGATCTGGTTTCGACGACGGAACCTGCGGACATGGGGTGGACCTCCGGCTCGGGCCCGCGCGATTGCGAGCGCTGATTCCGCCATCTTGCCCCACTCCGCGCCGCTTAGCGAGAGTCGACCCGCCCTCAGCGCTGTGCGCCTAACGCAAGTCTCGCAATCGCGCCGTCGGCTCACCCCCGTCGCCCGCCCGACGCTCTGAGCCGACGGCAATCACGAGCAGCACGATACCCACGACCGCGAGTGTGATCCACCACGGCATGGCTTCGATTCCGCGCCCGATCTGCACCGAGAAGGCCAGCACGTTTTCGACCGGCAAGATGATCATGCCGAGCACGAACGGTGCCGCGAGGCGCCAGCGCACGCCGACGAGAATCGCCACGAGCGCGAAGGCCATGACGAGCACGGCACGCCAGGTCTGCGGGTCGGTCGCGGTGGCAAGCATCGACGCAACACCAGTACGACAATGCCGGGGCTCAGCAACGCCCACGATCCCCTGCGGCCCACGGGCCAGTGGTGCAGGGGGGCGGATGCTGCGCTGGGCCCGCGCACGAAGGTGATAACTCCGGCGAGCAGCAGCATGGCCCCGAGTGGCACCGAGAACGCCTCGACGCGCACAAACTCGCGCGAACTCCATGCGACGATCGCGGTGACGAGGGCGAGAGCGAACAGCACCCACGCGCGCGGCAAAGCGGTCGCATGAGATCTCTCGCGCCACACCGCCACGACCATCGTGATGAGAAGCGCCAGACCAACAAGGCTGATCACCCAGACGGGGAGCGGGTCGACCTCGATCGCCGAGCAGGCCGCGACCACGAGAGCCGTGATGGCGGGCACGAGCGCCCACCGGCGCTGATCCGGCGTCGCGTCGCGAGCGAGCAGAAGCCCCGCGATGGCAGCGGGCACGGCACCCGCCAGGGCGAGCGCGAGCGCCAGAGCGATGGGAGCGAGGGTGACGGTGGACGGAGCATCCACCACATCCAGACCGATTCCGAAGCGTGTGCCCTGCGCCGCGCCGGCCATGCTCGCGACGATCGCTGCTCCCAGGGTTGCTGCGCGCAGCGGGGAAAGTCGGCCCGCCACACCCGGTCGCCCGGTCGCGAGTAGTGCCCCGACCACCGTGAGTCCGGCCGCCGTACTGAGCAGGGCGATCGTGCGTGCGGGCGAGGGGTCGTCGCCGGCGGCGATGAGTCCGAGCACGGGCAGGATCGCGCCGAGCAGGCCCGCGCCGTACAGGCCAGCTCGTGGTCGACCCCGTGCCGTGAGTACGGTTGCCACGGCAACGACGGCGAGTGCCGGCGGAAGCAAGTGAGCTTCGGGCGAGGTGACGCCGAGCACGAACCACCCGCACCACAGCGCGGCCGTGGCGATGATTCCCGACAGCCACCAGTACGTCGAGATGCGTCGAACCGCTGCAGCGGCGCCCGCGCCGAGCGCGAGCAGTGCGAGCACGAGGGTCGTGATCTCCAGACCAGCGGCATCCCGCGTGATTGAGAGCATGATGGCGATCGCCGCGGTCAGCCACGTCGTCACCTCGAGGGCCAGCACGACGGTGTTCGCGTCGTTGTCGTCGAGGCCTCGGGCTCGCAGCGCGGCCTCGAGCCGCGAGAGCACCGGCAAGGTGCCGGCAACAACAGCGGCGATCACCGGCAGCACGAAGGGCGAACCGCTCGATTCGAGCGCGACCGCACCGAGGTTGACGATCACCACCGCGATCGACGGCACGATCGCGGCGGCCGCAAGCGCGCGCACGGCTGCGCTCAGGGCTCGACGGTGGGTCAGCATGACACTCACCGCGAGAACGATGAGCGTCGAGGTCGAGAGCATGACCCAGGCCGTGCGCTCAACGAGCACAAGGCCCACCGCCATCAGGGCGGGTACCACGGCGACGATGAGCAGCGTCATCCAATAGTCGGTGCTCACGCGGCTGATGAGCGTGGCCGCGACGGCCACGAGCAGGCCGGCCGTCGCGGTGATGCTCACGAGCCCGACGAACTCGATTCCGGTGAGCGAGAGAGCGCTCGCCAGAATCACCAGGGCATACGCCGAGCCGACGGCGAGGTGCGCCGGGCGGAAGACGCGCGGCACGGTCATCGCCAGCGCCACGAGGGCGGCGAGAACGGCGGGCGCAAGCGTCACCGCGAGACCAACCGAGCCCGACGAGCCCCACGAGAGCGATGCCGCGATGACGAGGGCCGCGTGCGCCGCGATCACAATCGGCACCCGGTCGGCGGTGGAGGCACGGCGGCCAAGTGGGGTTGCGGTGAAGACAATGGATGCTGCGCCCACGAGCACGATCGCCGCAATTGCGCGCGCCACGCCGTCGACCTGCACGAGCCCCGTGGCTCCGACGCCCGCGAAGCCCAGCACCCAGAAGGCAGCCGCTCGGCTCGCAATGCTCGCGGCCGTGGGTCGACCGGCCCGGGCGCGGATGACCCGCGCGTGACTGGCCAGCACGGCGCTGACCACCAGCAACCCGAGCACTGCGGCCAGGCCGGCGGCTGCCGTGCTCGCGTCGACGGCCACTCGCTCAGCGTTGACGAGAGCAATGAGCGCGACGAGCCCGGCGAGAGACGCTGCGGGGAGCACGCTCACGACGACCACACTCATTGCACCGGCGAGCACGGTGCTGCGGCGCACAGAACGCTTCGACGTCGTGAGTGCCGTGAGACCGATCAATCCGACTCCCGCGGCGAGCGGAACGATCACCACGAACGCGTACTCACCGCCGAGGGGCGCGGTATCAAGCGCAAACGTCGCGAGCACGAGGGCGAGCGCAACGCTTAGCCCGGCGACACCGCTGAACAGTGCACGCAGCGCGTGTCGGGCCGAGCGACCCACCACGGCGCCCACGCCCAACGCCGCGGCGCTCAACGCGAGCCAGCGCGGGTCGCCCACGGGCGGCAGGTCAAGCGCGAGCCAGACCAAGAGCGTGAGGGCGATGAGCTGCACGACAACGAGCAGCGCACGTTCGACGCGCACGTCCACCCCCCGACGACGCTCGAGCACCCTCGCCGCCTCGATGAGAGCCAGTGCCGCCGCCGCTGAGCCGAGAGGCCCCCACAGCGGAATCGATGCGTCGGTGAGCGCGGCGCTCGCGAGCAGCGGAACGAGGGGGAGGGCGAGGGTGCCGGAGAGCATCCACGACCGAATGCGCGTGCGCAGCCCAAGTGTGAGCGCGAGCGAACCGCCCACGAGTGCCCCGATCGTCGCGCCCGCCCACGGGTTAGCGCCCGCGGGCGCGAGCTCGCCGAGTGCTGCGGCCGAGAGCGCGACAAAGATGACGCCGAGGGCCGCGACGCACTCCGCCGAGACGCGCAGGGCGCGGCGCATGAGCACGGGGGCTCCCGCCACAAAGAGCACGGCGGCACCGCCGAGCACGGCCGCGCGGGCGATCGGGTCGGTCAGGTCGGGGTTGAGAAATGTAAAGACGAGGGCGGCCGTCGCCAAGAGCCCGGCGCCGGCAACGGCGAGCACCGATTGCAGCGTGGTGCTCGCGCGCGCGGGAGCTACTTGCGTTGGGGGTGCAACCGCGGGCGGGGCGGCAACCACGGCGGCCCGGTACGGCTCGACCGCTTGCTTCGGGATGCTCGCGACAACCTTCTCGAGGGTTGTCAGTGCGGCTGCCGCTGCCGTCGCGGCTGTCCAGACGGCGACCCCGGTGTCGCCGCGAAGGTCAGCGCCGCACGTCGTGCAGAGTCCGTCGCGCAGCGTTCGGCCACACACCGGGCAGCGCGTTGCGTCGCGTAACTGGTTGACGACTGCGGTGCTCCAGTGCGTCGAGCGCGTGATCGGCGTGCTCATGCGTTGACCTCGTCGTCAGGGGCCCAGACCAAGATGTCGCCCGGTTGGCACTCGAGTACTCGACAAATCGCTTCCAGTGTGGAGAAGCGCACGGCCTTGGCGCGGCCGTTCTTGAGCACCGCCACGTTAGCCGGCGTGATATCGATCGCGGCGGCGAACTCGCCCACCGACATCTTCTTTTGCGCCAAAAGCACGTCGATATTGATGATGATGGGCATCAGACCACCTCGGCCAAGTCGTTCTCGAGTTGTGTTGCTTTGCGCAAGAGCCCGCGCAGTACGACCACGAGCAGCGCAAGCAAGCTGCCGACGACTACTCCGAGCACACCGAGCAGGGCAATCGACGGTGTTGCGGCCTGGGCGCTCGTGATGACGACGAGCGAACCGAGCACGACGACCGTCGCGATGACGATCGCCACGAGAATCACGTCGACGTACCAGAACGCGCGAGCGTTGAAGATTTCTCCTTCGCGGGTAAGCGTCAGCAGGCGCCACACGCACACGAGGGCGGCCTGCAGGCAGAGTACGAAGACCGCTGCGGCAATCACGCCTGGCCACAGCAAGTACGCGAGGGGTGGGATGCGGTCGGCCATTTGGCTAGCGATCGCCGGCACCACCGCTACTTGGCACAGCACCAAGAGGGCGAGAAGCACGGCGATGAGCGCTTTGAGCGAGACGATCGTGATCCGGTTCATCGCGTTCCTATCGTTTGTCGGGCGATATCTATCGACAAACGATACACGGTGCCGACGGTTGCCACGCCCGTCGACCAAAGTGGTCGCAGCGTTGCCCCCGTCGAGGGATGCCCAGATAGTGAGTCGGCCCCAGAAGAGGGGGGTGCTCTGAGCTTTCGCCCCGAGCCAAAACCTGGGAGTGTTTCTTTATAGCTTTGGCACCTCCCATGCCACTGGCGCTCTACCCGACTACCCATCGGGCGAGCATCAACCCGAATGAGAGATGTGCCATGCCCTTTTCAGAGTCTTCGCAGCCTGTCGTACCCCGTCGCCGACGGTTCGCAGCGGCTTTGGCGGTTCTCGCGATGGTCGGCGCACTCTTCTCGCCGCTCGCCCAGGCGACCCCTGCCCGAGCGGCCACCGACTCGTTGAGTATCTCGATTCTTGAGTGGTCCCTCATGGGCCTCGACAGCAACAACGTGACCACGGGTCCCGACCAGTTTCCGATCGGTGCGACCGTCTGCAACATCACGTCGACGCCCGTCACGAACGTCTCGGTCAACTGGATCTGGGACCAAACGAATGCCTTCGTCAACCTCGACGGTAGCGCGACCAAAACCATTGCAACGCTTGCGGCAAACTCTTGCCAAGAAGTGCGCTACACCGTCGAGATCACGAGAAACACGGCAGCGTGGGAGACGAGCCGTGACTTCAGGATCACGGCATCGGCACCCGACGTCAATCTCGTGTCGACGCCAGCGGGTCGTGACATCTACGTCGACAAGATCCAGTCGCAGGCCCGTAACGACTCCACGCTGAGCGGTCCGTCGACGGTCACTGTCGGCGACATTGTGACCTACACCCTCAACGGTGGAACGGCCACGCAGGGCTACAACCTGCTCATGGCCGGTCCGATTCTTGACGGCTCAATCTTCGACGTGATCTCGGTTCAGGCAACCTATGTCAAGCCTGTCGACCCCACCGTTCGAACGGTGTACTTCGCTGACGGCTGTGTGTGGGTGCCCAACGCAACCCGAGGCGCCTGCTCCCTGCCCAACAACCAGCGCGTAAACTACGGCGGCAACAACATCTCGGTCGTCGTTCAGGCTCGCGTCATCGGCACGGGAACGGGCGAGATTCAGGGTTTGATCTTCGACCTGTCGGGCGCCTCGTCGCACTACAACTCTGACCTGCCGATCATCACGGTCACCTCGAGCAACCCGACCGGTTCGTTCTCGCTGCAGAAGCTCATCACCGACCCGTCGAACGCGGTTCCCGACGGTGAAGTCTTCACCGTTCGCTACAGCGTGAACGGTGCGCCTTCGGTGGCTGTGAACCTTGTTGCGGGTGCTACTCCGACGGTCATTTCTGGCCTGCCGACCGGTGCGACCGTGACGTTCACGGAAGATGCGCCGTCGTTTGGTGGCGTGAACTGGGGCACTCCGGTCTTCTCGCCCGTCGGCGCCTCGATCACGATCGGTAACGGCACGACGCAGGCCGTCACGGTCTCGAACCCGTTCACCGTGCAGACAGGCTCGTTCTCGCTGCAGAAGTTTGTGAGCGACCCGGGCAATGTTGTGCCCGACGCCAACCCGTTCACTGTTCGCTACAGCGTCAACGGAGGCGCGTCGACCGCCGTTCAGCTCATCGCGGGCGACTCGCCCGTTGTGATTTCAGGCATTCCCACCGGCGCAACCGTGACCTTCACCGAGGATGCTCCGTCGTTTGGTGGCGTGAACTGGGGAACGCCGGTCTTCTCGCCCGTCGGCGCCTCGATCACGATTGGTAACGGCACGACGCAGGCCGTCACGGTCTCCAACCCGTTCACGCTGCAGACGGGTTCGTTCTCGTTGCAGAAGCTCGTGACTGACCCGACAAACGCTGTCCCCGACGGTGAAGTCTTCACCGTTCGCTACAGCGTCAACGGTGGGGCGTCGACGGCCGTCAACCTGGTGGCCGGTGCTACTCCGACGGTGATCTCGGGCCTGCCGACGGGTGCGACCGTGACGTTCACGGAAGATGCGCCGTCGTTTGGTGGCGTGAACTGGGGCACTCCGGTCTTCTCGCCCGTCGGCGCCTCGATCACGATCGGTAACGGCACGACGCAGGCCGTCACGGTCTCTAACCCGTTCAATCTGCAGACGGGTTCGTTCTCGTTGCAGAAGCTGATCACGGACCCGACCAACGCTGTTCCTGACGGTGAAGTCTTCACCGTTCGCTATAGCGTGAACGGTGCTCCTTCGGTGGCCGTGAACCTTGTTGCGGGTGCTACTCCGACAGTGATTTCGGGCATCCCAACCGGCGCAACCGTGACCTTCACCGAGGATGCGCCGTCGTTCGGCGGCGTCAACTGGGGCACCCCGGTGTTCGACCCGGTGGGTGCGTCGATCACGATCGGTAACGGCACGACGCAGGCCGTCACGGTTTCCAACCCCTTCACGCTGCAGACTGGCTCGTTCTCGCTCCAGAAGTTCGTCACCGACCCGGGCAACGTCGTTCCTGACGGTGAAGTCTTCACCGTTCGCTACAGCGTGAACGGTGCGCCATCGGTGGCCGTGAACCTTGTTGCGGGTGCTGTTCCGACGGTGATTTCGGGTATTCCGACGGGTGCGACGGTGACATTCGCCGAGGATGCGCCGTCGTTTGGTGGCGTGAACTGGGGCACTCCGGTGTTCAACCCGGTGAGTGCGTCGATCACGATCGGTAACGGTACGACGCAGGCCATCACGGTCTCCAACCCCTTCACGCTGCAGACGGGTTCGTTCTCGTTGCAGAAGCTGATTACTGACCCGACGGATGCGGTTCCTGACGCTCAGGTGTTCACCGTTCGATACAGCGTCAACGGTGCTCCTTCGGTGGCCGTGACGCTCGTGGCTGGTGCTGTTCCGACGGTGATTTCGGGTATTCCGACGGGTGCGACGGTGACGTTCACTGAGGATGCGCCGTCGTTTGGTGGCGTGAACTGGGGTACCCCGGTGTTTGACCCGGTGGGTGCGTCGATCACGATCGGTAACGGTACGACGCAGGCCGTCACGGTCTCCAACCCGTTCACGATCAAGACGGGCACGTTCTCGCTGCAGAAGTTGTTGTCGGGTTCGGGTGCTGGGTTGGTGCCGGATGGCACGATCTTTGAGGTTGAGTACTCCACGACGGGTCTGACGGGTCCGTGGACGACGGTTGAGCTGGACTCGGACGGCACGGTTGTTGATGGTCCGGTGTTGGCCACGGGCACGGTTGTTGATTTCCGTGAGGTTGTTCGCACGGTTGCGGGCGTGAACCTGATCTCGTCGACGTTCAGTGCTGACCAGATCACGATTGGTGATGGCACGGATATTGACGTGACGGTGACGAACGAGTTCGAAACTCAGGTGCCGGCGATTTCGTTGGTGAAGAGTGTGGCCTCGATTGATCTGGGCCTGGATGGTGTGTTGGGTGCTGGGGACGAGATCACGTATGCGTTCACGGTGACCAACACGGGCAATGTTGCTTTGTCGAATGTCACGGTGACGGATGTGTTGGCCACGATGGATGGTGGTCCGATCTCGTTGGCTGTGGGTGCCAGTGACTCGACCACGTTCACGGCGACGTATGTGTTGACGGCTGCTGATGTGACGGCGGGTGGTGTGGAGAACACGGCCACCGCTGAGGGCACGCCGCCGTCGGGTCCGGATGTGACCGATGTCAGTGACACGGGTACGGGTGTTGATGGTGACCCGGTGACGGATCCGGAGTTGACCGAGACGCCGAGCCCGTTGGGTGAGAACCCGAACGATGACACTGATCCGACGGATGACCCCACGACGGTGCGGATTCTGCCGTCAGCTGCTGACGATGAGGATCTGGACAACACGATCGGTGATGCTGTCACGGTTGATGTGTTGGCCAATGACTCGGCTGGTTTGCTGCCCTCGACGGTGCGCATTCTGACTCCGATCACGGGCACGCCGGTGACGTCGTTGGTGGTTGCTGGTGAGGGTGAGTGGACGGTTGACCCGATTACGGGTGCGATCACGTTCACGCCTGAGGTGACGTTCTTGGGTGACCCGACGCCGGTGGATTACCGGGCGGCGAATGGTTTCGGTGACACTGCTGAGGCCACCGTCACGATCACGTACGTCGAGCCGACGGGCGGGTTCTCTCTGATCAAGACCGTCGTGGACGACCTTGGTGACAAGGTCCCGGCTGACGCGGAGTTCACGGTGAACTACAGCGTCGACGGTGCACCGCCCGTTTCGGTGACGCTCATCGACGGCGCAGCTCCCATTGAGATCACGGGCTTGCCGATTGGCGCTGTCGTGACCTTCACCGAAGATCCGGCACCGGCGTTCCTGGATGTGGTCTGGCAGGCACCGCGGTTCGACCCGCCCAGCGCTCAGATCGTGATCACGAACGAGCTGATTCCGGTGACGGCAATCAACGCGGTCGACCTGACGACGTTGGCGCCTCCGGCAATCTCGAGTCGCGCCTACGTGGACGGTGTTCCTAACGGACGCATCACCACCGGGCCGGCAACGATCATTGACCGCGTGTTCTACCTGAACCTGATCCCGGCGCAGGAATACCGCCTCGATGGCGAGCTCGTCTACATCGAGAACGGCGTGATCGTGTTCACGGGAATCACGGGTGGAGCGACCTTCACGCCGTCGGCTGCCGATGGAACCACCGAGGTTCCGTTCTCCATGACCGAGCAAGACGTGAAGGACCTGGCCTCGAAGAAGCTCTTCATCTTCTTGACCTTGTACAACGCAGCCGACGAAGAGGTGGCGTTTGATGGTGCGTCGGTAGCCAACGACCCGTGGTTCGACACCACGGAAGAGTGGTTCACGATCGCTCCTATTGGCCTCGCCCTCACGGGTGCCTCGTCGACGCTCGGCCTCGTGGCCGGCGGCCTCTCGGCACTCGCGGCAGGACTGATGTTGCTGCTCTTCGGGCGTCGTCGCCGAAGCGCTCGCGCGGCCGCCTAAGCGGCTCGGGCATCCACCGCCCCCGTGTTCGCCTCCCGCCTTCGGGCGAGGGCGAGCACGGGGGCGGTGCGCTTAACGGCGTGCGCAGGCGCACGTATCGCGACGCAGCAGCTCGAAGGCCGAGAACACAGTCAATGGCGGAGAATGGGGGATTCGAACCCCCGAGGGCTTGCACCCAACACGCTTTCCAAGCGTGCGCCATAGGCCACTAGGCGAATTCTCCTGGCGCGGCGCCCCCAACAATCTGAGGGACGACGACAGTGAATCCTACCGGTAAACTGATGGCGGCTCCTCGCGTGGCGCCATCCAGGCCAACTCCCCCAGGGCAGAAATGCAGCAAGGGTAACCGGGCTCTGGCGGGTGCGCGAGGGGTCTTTTTTTGTGGGGCGCGAGGCGGCGACGGATGCCCGGCGCAGCATCCACGGGACCATCGGCCCCTGCGCCCGCTCAGCCAGCCGCTCTAGGCTGGGGGCAATGTCGCGCAGCATCTACATCACGTCAGCCGAGGGCAACTCGGGCAAGTCGACGGTGGCCCTCGGGCTCGTCGACACGTTGAGCCACCGCGTGCAGCGGGTCGGGGTGTTTCGGCCGATCTCTCGCTCGCGTGATGAGCGCGATTACGTCTTGGAGGTGCTGCTCGCCCACGACGGCGTCGACCTCGAGTACGACGAAGCGATCGGAGTCGGCTACGACGAGGTGCACGCCGACCCCGAGGCCGCTCTCACCGTGATTGTCGAGCGCTACCACGCGGTCTCGCAGCGCAGCGATGCCGTCGTGATTGTCGGCAGTGACTACACCGACGTCTCGAGCCCCACTGAGCTCTCGTTCAACGCACGCATCGCGGCCAATCTGGGCGCGCCCGTGCTGCTGGTCGTCGGCGGACGCGAGGGCGGTGCAGCGGGCGGGCGCGGGCTTGCCGAGTCCGCTCCGCGCTCGGCCGACGACATGCGTCGGGTGGCAGAAGTTGCCGTCGCCGAACTTGACCACGAGCACGCCCAATTGCTGGGCATCATTGCCAACCGCGTAGACCTCGACGAGCTCGACACTGTTGTCGCGGCGGTGCAGACGGTCGCTCCCGAGGCGCTCGTGTCGGCCATCCCGGATGACCCCTATCTCATCGCGCCCACGGTCTCCGCGGTCATGCAGGCCTGCGGCGGCACCTTCGAGCGCGGCGACGAGGCTCTGTTGCAACGCGAAGTGCTCGGCGCGGTCGTCGCTGGCATGTCGATGGAGAACGTCTTGCCGCGCCTCACCGAGGGCGCCGTCGTGCTCATTCCGGGCGACCGCAGCGAGGTCCTGCTCGCGGTGCTCATGGCGCATGCGAGCGAGACGTTTCCGAGCCTCGCGGCCATCGTGCTCTACGGCGGATTCGAAACGCCGGATGCCGTGCAGAGCCTCGTCGACGGCCTCGACCCGAGCCTGCCCATCATCAGGGCCGAGTCGGGCACCTACGACACCGTGCGAGCCATCATGGGCGCCCGCGGTCGACTCGCCGCCGACAGCCAGCGCAAGTACGACACGGCACTCGCACTGTGGGAACGCCACATCGACGCCGAGGCGCTCATGAACCGGCTCGATGTGACGCGCTCTGACGTCGTCACGCCGCTCATGTTCGAGTTCGACTTGCTCGAGCGCGCGCGCGGAGACCGCAAGCACATCGTGCTGCCCGAGGGTGATGACGACCGCGTTCTGCGCGCGGCCGGCACGCTGCTGCAGCGCGGCGTGTGCGCCTTGACGATTCTGGGCGACGAGCAGGCTGTGCGCGCCCGCGCCGCCGAGCTGGGGCTCGACCTGTCGGGAGCGAGCATCCTCTCGACGCACGATGAGGCACTGCGGCACCGCTTCGCGGAGGAGTACGCGCGGCTGCGCGCGCATAAGGGCGTCAGCTACGAGACCGCACGCGACATCGTGACCGATGTGAGCTACTTCGGCACGATGATGGTGCACCTCGGCCTTGCCGACGGCATGGTCTCGGGCGCTGCCCACACCACGGCCCACACGATTCGCCCGAGCTTCGAGATCATCAAGACCGACCCGGGTGTGAGCGTGGTGTCGAGTGTCTTCTTGATGTGTCTCGCTGACCGCGTGCTCGTCTACGGGGACTGCGCCGTGATTCCCGATCCCTCGAGCGAACAATTGGCCGACATCGCGATCTCGTCGGCCGCTACGGCCTCGCAATTCGCGATTGAGCCGCGCGTGGCGATGCTCTCGTATTCCACGGGTGACTCGGGCGCGGGCGACGACGTCGAGAAGGTTCGCGAGGCCACGCGCCTCGTGCACGAGCGCGCCCCCGAACTGCTCGTGGATGGCCCCATGCAGTACGACGCGGCCGCCGAGCCGAGCGTCGCGGCCTCGAAGATGCCCGGCTCGCCCGTCGCGGGGCGCGCGACCGTCTTCGTCTTTCCTGACCTCAACACGGGCAACAACACCTACAAGGCCGTGCAGCGCTCGGCGGGTGCGGTGGCGATCGGCCCCGTGCTGCAGGGTCTTCGCAAGCCCGTCAACGACCTCAGCCGCGGAGCCCTCGTGAGCGACATCGTCAACACCGTGGCGATCACGGCGATTCAGGCGCAACGAACTCCTCCGCCGGCGACCATGCCCGTCTCGACCATCGGTGGCGTCGCGTAGTGCGCGTCTTTGTCGTCAACTCGGGTTCGAGCTCGATCAAGTACCAGCTCGTCGACGTCGTCACCGAACAGGTTGTGCTCGCTGGCTTGCTCGAGCGCCTCGGACAGCCGGGCGGCGACGCCGCCGACCATGTGGCCGGGATGCGCGTCGTGCTCGATCGCCTCGGCTCAGACGCAGCGTCGATCGCTGCCGTCGGCCATCGCGTGGTGCATGGCGGCTCGATCTTCACCGCGCCCGTTGTCATCGACGACGAGGTCGTGGCCGGCATTGAAGCGGTGAGCGCGCTCGCGCCGCTGCATAACCCGGCGAATCTCGCGGGCATCCGTGCTGCGCGCCTCGCTCTGCCTGACGTGCCGCACGTCGCCGTCTTCGACACCGCTTTTCACCAGACCATGCCCGCCGCGGCGTCGACCTACGCGATCGACCGGGCCATCGCGGCCGAGTACGGCATTCGCCGCTACGGCTTTCACGGCACGAGCCACCAGTTCGTGGCCGGTCGCGCCGCTGCCGTGCTCGGGCGCCCACTCGAGAGCCTCAAGCTCATCGTGTTGCACCTCGGCAACGGCTCGTCGGCTGCGGCCATCGACGGTGGCCGTTCGATCGACACCTCGATGGGGCTCACGCCGCTCGCCGGTCTTGTCATGGGCACGCGCTCGGGCGATGTCGACCCGGGCGTGCTGTTGCACCTCGAGCGCGCTGGCCTCCCGGTGGCCGAGGTTGACGCCATTCTCAACAGTCGCAGTGGTCTGCTCGGTCTCGCCGGTTCGGCCGACATGCGTGACGTCACCGCGGCCGCTGGGGCGGGCGATGCGGATGCTGACCTCGCCCTCGACGTCTGGGCCCACCGCATCCGGCACTACGTGGGGGCGTACCTCGCCCAGCTCGGTGGCCTCGATGCCGTCGTCTTCACGGCCGGAATCGGCGAGAACGCGCCCGACCTGCGAGCCCGCGCGCTCGCGGGTCTGCAGCACCTCGGGCTCACGCTCGACGCCGAGCGCAACGCCGAGCGCTCGCGCGCGCCGAGGATCATCTCGCCCGACGATGCCCCCGTCGCCGTGCTCGTCGTGCCGACGAACGAAGAGCTCGCGATCGCGCAGGCCGCTGCCACGCTCGTCGGCTAGTCAGCCGACGAATGCCCGGCCCGGGCATCGGAGGTGACGACTACGCTGGGCACGTGGTTACCGCCCTCTATCGCCGCTATCGGCCCGAGACCTTTGCCGAGCTCATCGGCCAGGCGCACGTAACCGACCCCCTGCGGGCTGCTCTGCGCGGCGACCGCGTCAACCACGCCTATTTGTTCAGCGGCCCCCGTGGCTGTGGCAAGACGACGTCGGCGCGCATCCTTGCCCGCTGCTTGAACTGCGCCGAGGGGCCCACCGACACGCCCTGCGGAGTGTGCCCGAGCTGCGTTGAACTCAGCCGCGATGGCGGCGGGTCGCTCGACGTAGTCGAGATCGACGCCGCGAGCCACAACGGCGTCGACGACGCCCGCGACTTGCGCGAGCGCGCGGTGTTCGCCCCTGCGCGCGACCGCTACAAGATTTTCATTCTCGACGAGGCGCACATGGTCACGCCGCAGGGCTTCAACGCCCTGCTCAAGATCGTGGAAGAGCCGCCCGAGCACGTGAAGTTCATCTTCGCGACGACCGAGCCCGAAAAGGTCATCGGCACGATTCGTTCGCGCACGCACCACTACCCCTTCCGGCTCGTGCCACCCGCGCAGTTGCTCGAGTACGTTCAGCAGCTCTGCGAGAGCGAGAAGGTCACGATCGAACCCGGTGTGCTGCCGCTCGTCGTGCGCGCCGGCGGCGGCTCGGTGCGTGACACCCTCTCGTTGCTCGACCAGCTCATGGCCGGCAGTGACGACGCCACCGTCACCTACGAGCGCGCCGTCGCACTGCTCGGCTACACGCACGGCGCGCTGCTCGACGAGGTCGTCGTGGCCATCGCGGGTCGGGATGCCGAGGGCGCGTTCCACGCGATCGATCGCGTCATTCAGACCGGGCAAGACCCGCGGCGGTTCGTTGACGACTTGCTCGAGCGATTGCGCGACCTCATCGTCGTGCAGGCGACGGCTGACAGCGCCGCCTCGGTGCTGCACGGCATCCCCGCCGATGACCTCGCGAGCATGCGCACGCAAGCGGCCATGTTCTCGCCTGCCGAGCTCTCACGAGCCGCCGATGTGGTCAACCGTGCGCTGACCGAGATGACCGGTGCCACGTCACCGCGCTTGCACCTCGAACTGATGACCGCGCGCGTGCTCGTGGCGCTCGGCGCCGAGGGCGTCGCGGCGGCACCGCTCGCGCGTGCGGCAACGCCCGCCGCCAACGCGCCCGTGCCGGCCCCGGTTGCACCTGCTCCCGCGGCACCCGCCCCGGCGGCTGCCGCGGCTGCCGCCGCACCCGCCGCCGCGCCGGTTGCGCCCGTTCCGGCGCCCGACGCGACTCCGGCGCCCGAGGCGCCCAGCGCGTCGTCGTTGCCCGCTCCGGCCGACACGATCGTGACGCTCGACGCGATTCGGGCCGCGTGGCCCGCTGTGCTCGAGGCCGTGCAGCAGACCAAGCGCAGCTCTTGGACGGTCGTCTTCGGCACATCCGCCGTCGCGCTCGACGACGATGTGCTCACCCTCGCTTTTCCGACCGAGGCTGACGCCAACGCCTTCAAGCATCGTGCCGCGCCGGCCGACAGCGTGAGCGAGCACGTGCGAGCGGCCATCCAGGCGGTCGTCGGGGCGCGCGTCAAGTTCCGCGTTCGGGTCGACCCCACGACGGATGCCCGCGCTTCGCTCGGCACCACTCCCACCGCCTCACCCGAGTCAGCGGCGGATGCCCCCGCCGACCCCGACCCGGCCCCCGAGTCAGCTCCGGCGCCGGTGGTGAGTACCGCTGCTCCGGCTCGGCCGACCACACCAGCCCCCGCGGCCGCGGCCCCTGCAGCCGCGGTGACTGACTGGGTCGTGACCGCGATTCCGGGCGCGGCCCCGGCGAGCATCCCTTCGCCCGAATCATCACCGTCGGCTGAGTCGGGGCCCTCACCCGCGTCTCCCGATTCGGCGACCTCGACGCCCGAGCCAGAAGTCGCCGAGCGCCCCGTCGTTCAGCACCAGACCGAAGTCAACGGCCGCCAGCGGTACGGAGAAGCGGTCGTGCGCGAGGTGCTCGGGGCGACCTTCTTGGGCGAAGAGGCGATCGAGCCACTCGTGACCGCGGGCGACGTCGATCTGTTCGCGACAGCTGCGAGTGGTGACGCGGCACCACCGGCGGCGTCACCGTTCGACCCTGACCGCCCGTCGAGCGCTGAGGCTCCGGATCCCTTGCGCGACGAGTACTAGCCCGAGCGCGAAACCAAGACGCAAGAGAGCAGAGCTGACGTGTACGACGGAATCATTCAAGACCTCATCGACGAGTTCGGGCGGTTGCCCGGAATCGGCCCGAAGTCGGCCCAGCGCATCGCGTTTCACATTCTGCAGACCGAGTCGTTCGACGTCGCGCACCTCGCGCAACTGCTCATCGACGTGCGCGAGAAGGTGCGCTTCTGCGAGATCTGCGGAAACGTCGCCGAAGAGGCGCAGTGCTCCATCTGCCGGGATGTGCGGCGCAGCCCGACCACGATTTGCGTCGTTGAAGAGGCGAAAGACGTCGTCGCGATCGAGCGCACACGTGAGTTCCGTGGGCTGTATCACGTGCTCGGCGGCGCGATCAGCCCCATCGATGGCATCGGACCCGATGACCTGCGCATCGCCCAGCTGCTCGCGCGGCTGCGCGGCGGCACGGTGACCGAAGTCATTATCGCCACCGACCCCAACCTCGAGGGCGAGGCGACGGCCACCTACCTCTCGCGATTGCTCGTGCAACCGGGTCTCACCGTGTCACGGCTCGCGAGCGGCCTACCGGTCGGCGGCGACTTGGAATATGCCGATGAGGTCACCCTCGGCCGCGCGTTCGAGGGGCGTCGCACGGTCGAGCGTTAGGCATACACAACTTCTGACGCGGTCATCGTCTTCCGAGTGCCGCGGTCGCGTTTTCCCTAGGTTCTTGGTGCTGGCGCGAAAGTGCCCGCCAAGCCGGAACCTGGTTTATGCTCAGACAACGCCACTCTGATCATGATCAGCAAACGAGGCTCGAATGAATCGGAGTGACCTTTGGAGCTGAGTGAGATAGAAGTTAGTGCCAAGCAGTGGGGCGTCGGTCACGGGGGTTTCCACACCCAAACGCTAGAGGTCCAGCATCGATCCGCCGGTGAACGTGGCAAGTTTCACGTCATCTATGACTGTGGAAGCAAGAATCGAAAAGACTGGCTGAAGCAGGCGATAGACAACTTCACCGCGACCGTCGACGAGGGCGACGAGGTGGTAGCTCTCTACATCAGCCACTACGACTTCGATCATGTCAGTGGCCTAAGGCACTTGATGGAACGGCTTCAAGCGCGCGGTCTTCGAGTCGGAACTGTTGTGGCTCCGTTGCTGACTGACCTGGCCAGAGTCGTGCTCTCGATTGGTAACCGCGCTTCGCCGCGTTGGTATCGAGATTTCTTGGAGAACCCGAGGGCGGTGTTGTCGGACATGGGTGTGGGCAACATTGTTGAGTTGGATGGTGGCGAAGGGCCTCCAGATGCTCCTCTTGACCCGCCCACGGACGAGACAGATCCAGCGCAGAACGCGGGAGCCTCCGCAACGGTCGATGCGGCGGGACGAGTCTCGGTGAAGCGCGGCGGGATTGAAGTTTGGGAGTTTGTGCCGATTCCGGTGGGACCACCTTTGGAGAGCGACAAACAGAAGAAGTTCTGGATCGAACTACCCAAAGCCCTCGGCGTCACTGGGTCACGGTCGCAACTGACTCGGGAGGTACTGCGGGAAACCGCTGTATTCGAGGCAGCTAGAGTCAACAAAGCGGTCAAGGCAACCTTGGGCCACAAGTGGGCGAACTTGCTCTCACTTTGCCTGTACTCAGGGCCAACCGGCTCGATAAACCTTGGCGCAATCGAACCAGATTTCCTTTGTGAACAGGAGTTGCCTCGCTCCGACATGGCTCGCACAAGAGCTACCGACCTCGGGCCCGTTAGCTGGTTGGGCACCGGAGACGCAACGCTAAACACATCGGAGTACATCGGATACCTCAAGACGAGACTTGGGCCGTACCGGACTACGAGGATTCGAGCCGTTGGAGCGCCACACCACGGTTCTGAAGGGAACGCGTCGGCAGAGCTTTGGGACTCCTTCCCGGTTCGCACGGTCGCGACTCTTCACGCATTGGGACTCTATGGACACCCCTCAGAGAAGGTCGTAGATGAGATCTGGGATAGCGGACATCTCCCGCTTCACGTTGGTCTCCCGACTCAGTCAGTCTCATTCCACCTAAGCGCCACCGGGTCACCGATAGTCGGCTGGAGCTTCCTGGAGTTCCCTTGATGCCAGTTCTCGAGTTGGCCACAGGTCCCATCGCCCAGCGAGGTTCATCCATTGTGCTCTAGAGCACTAACGATTCGCACTAGCTGCATGCCGCGCCGGGCATCCCTTCGCAGTAGAATCGTGGCTCAGGCTCGCCACCGCTGTCGCGCCGCCGGCTCGAGCACGTCCCCGCTCACTGCCGCTTTCGACATTCACCCTCAGCCCTGCTGCGCCATTGATTCAGGAGTACCGCCGTGAGCCTCATCGTGCAGAAGTTCGGTGGTTCGTCGGTGGCCGACGCCGAGAGCATCAAGCGCGTCGCGAAGCGCGTGGTCGAGACCCGCAAGGGCGGAAACCAGGTCGTCGTCGCCGTGAGCGCCATGGGCGACACGACCGACGACCTCATCGACCTCGCCCACCAGGTTGCGCCGCTGCCCGACCCGCGCGAGATGGACATGCTGCTCACGACTGGCGAGCGCATCTCAATGGCGCTCCTCGCCATGGCTATCAAGAGCATGGGCCATGACGCGCGCTCGTTCACGGGTAGCCAGGCCGGAATGATTACGGATGCTCGCCACGGCGCCGCCCGCATCGTCGACGTCACCCCGGTGCGCGTGCAAGAGGCGCTCGACGAGGGTGCCATCGCGATCGTCGCAGGTTTTCAGGGCTTCAACCGCGACAGCCGTGACATCACCACGCTCGGTCGTGGCGGCAGTGACACGACCGCGGTCGCGCTCGCCGCGGCGCTCAAGGCCGACGTGTGCGAGATCTACACCGACGTCGATGGCGTGTTCACGGCCGACCCGCGCGTCGTCAAGACCGCTCGCAAGCTCGACCGCGTCACGACCGAAGAGATGCTCGAGCTCGCCGCTGCGGGTGCCAAGGTTTTGCACATTCGCGCTGTCGAGTTCGCGCGCCGCAATGGCGTGACCCTGCACGTGCGGTCGTCGTTTTCGCCCACAGAGGGCACCTGGGTTGTCACCCCGAAAGAGGGAGAAGTCATGGAAGAGCCGATCATCACCGGAGTCGCCGGCGACTTGAGCGAGGCGAAGATCACGGTTGTGGGCGTGCCTGACACCCCCGGTATGGCCGCCGACATCTTCACGATCGTGGCTGAGACTGGCGCCAACATCGACATGATCGTGCAAAACGTCTCGACCGCCGCGACGAGCCGCACCGACATCAGCTTCACCCTGCCCAAGAGCGACGGCGAAAAGGTGCTCACGGCCCTGCGCGCCACTCAGTCGAACCTGGGCTTCGAGTCGCTGGCCTACGACGACCAGATCGGCAAGCTCTCGGTCGTCGGCGGCGGCATGCGCACGAGCGCGGGTGTCTCGGCGCAGCTCTTCACCGCGCTCAAGAACGCGGGCATCAACATGGAGATGATCAGCACGTCAGAGATTCGCATCTCGATCGTCATGCGTGCCGACACTCTCAACCACGCCGTGCAGATCGTGCACACGGCATTCGGGCTCGACGGCGACGCTGAAGCGGTCGTCTACGCAGGAACGGGGCGATAGTCATGGGTTCGACGGTCAACATCGGCGTCGTCGGCGCCACGGGTCAGGTTGGCGCCGTCGTGCGCCAGCTGCTGCTTGAGCGCAACTACCCCGTGGGTGAGCTGCGCTTCTTCGCCAGTTCGCGCAGCGCCGGAACGGTCATCCCGTGGGCCGACCGTGAGATTGTTGTTGAAGATGCCGAGACGGCCGACCCGAGCGGGCTCGACGTTGCTATCTTCAGCGCCGGGGCCACGCTCAGCAAGGCGCAGGCTCCGCGGTTCGCCGCCGCGGGTGTGACGGTTGTCGACAACTCGTCGGGCTGGCGCATGGACCCCGAGGTTCCGCTCGTCGTGAGCGAGGTCAACCCGCACGCGATCGAGAACGCCGTCAAGGGCATCATCGCGAACCCCAACTGCACGACCATGGCGGCGATGCCCGTTCTCAAGGTGCTCGACGCCGAAGCGGGCCTGCAGCGCCTCATCGTCAGCACGTACCAGGCTGTCTCGGGCGCGGGCCTCGCGGGCGGCGAAGAGCTGCTCGATCAGGCGAACGCCGTGATCGTGCAAGACGCCATTGCACTCGTGCACGACGGATCAGCCGTCGAGTTTCCGCCGGCGGTGAAGTTTCCGAAGACCATCGCCTTCAACGTCATCCCCCAGGCCGGCAGCTTTGTCGACGACGGTCTCGGTGAGACGGACGAAGAGAAGAAGCTGCGTAACGAGAGCCGCAAGATTCTCGAGCTGCCCGAGCTGCTGGTGAGCGGCATTTGCGTGCGAGTCCCCGTCTTCACGGGCCACTCGCTCGCGATCAACGCCGAGTTTGCCCGCGCGATCAGCCCTGATCGCGCGCGCGAGTTGCTGGCTGGGGCGCCGGGCGTTCAGCTCATGGATGTTCCCACCCCGCTCGACGCCGCCGGCGCTGATCCGAGCCTGGTCGGGCGCATCCGTGCCGATGAAGGTGTTCCGGGGGGCCGCGGCCTCGCGATGTTCATCAGCAACGACAACTTGCGCAAGGGCGCGGCCCTCAACGCCGTGCAGATCGCCGAACTGCTCGCCGCAAAGCTCGGCGCCTCGGTCTCGGCGTAGGCCGCACGATGGCACGCAGCGAGCGGTCGTCGGCCTCCGGGCCGATTCGCTCGTATGCCGCCATCGGTGACAGCTACAGCGAGGGCATGGGCGATGAGCGCCCCGATGGCACTCCGCGCGGCTGGACCGACCTTGTGGCCGCGGGCCTCGCGCACGCCGCCGGCGGATCAATCGGCTACGCCAACCTGGCGATTCGCGGGCGATTGCTCGCGCCGATTCTCGACGATCAATTTCCGGCGGCGCTCGCGCTCGACCCTGAGCTGCTGAGCATCAACGGCGGCGGTAATGACATCTTGCGGCCGTCGGTCTCGATCGAGGCCGTCGCTGATCGACTGGTGTCGGCCGCCGAGCGCGCGCTCGAGACGGTGCCGCGCGTCATGATCGTGAGTGGTGGCGACCCGACCCGGCACCTTCCGCTCGGCCGGGTTTTCTCACGACGGGGCAACGAGCTCGCCGTCGCTGTGAAGCACCGTCTTGCCGGCACCGACGTGCTCTTCGTCGACAACTGGAGCGACCCCCGACTACCCGAGTTGCGCTTTTGGTCGGTCGACCGGCTGCACCTCAACGCGCACGGGCACGCGCTCGCCGCGGCCAACGTTCTCGCGGCACTCGGCGCAGCGGTGGTGCCCACCCCCGACGCGCCTGACGCGGGCGACGATCTCGCGCGCCCGCGCACGGCCGAATACTGGCGCCGCTACGTGCTGCCCTGGATCGGCCGTCGCCTCACGGGGCGCTCGTCGGGCGACCACCGACAGGCCAAGCGGCCCACCCTCGAGCCGTTCGGCCCCGAACACGCATGAAGCGCGCGGCACTCGTGCTCGCGGCTGGCCTTGCCCTGCTGGCCGGATGCTCTCCCACAGCCGCACCCGGCTCTGACCCGGCCGTACCGACCGCCGAGGGGCCGCTCGTCGCCTTCTACGGCGACTCCTACACGCTCGGAACCGGCGCGAGCGATCTCAGTCTGCGCTGGTCAACCCAGATCTCGCTCGACCGTGGCTGGCGCGAGTTCAACCCGAGCGTCAATGGCCTGGGGTTCATCAACAATCGCCGCAGCTTTGCCGACGACGATCTGCCCGCGCAGATCATCGCGCAGCAGCCCGACATCGTGATTGTGACGATGGGGCTCAACGACAACTTTTCGTACGCCCGCGCCGCACTCGAGATTGAGCAGCAAATCGACCTCGATCTCGACCGCCTGACGACCGCGCTCCCCGACGCTCGCTTCGTCGTCGTCGAGCCCTTTTGGTACACCGCCGAGCGACCCGCGTCGCTCGACATCATTAGCGGCTGGGTGCGCGATGCCGCCGAGCGAAACGGTGCCGATTACATCGCCGGCGCATCCGAATGGATCGCCGGTCAAGACGGTCTCATGGCCGCCGACGGCCTGCACCCCAACGACGAGGGCTACGCGCTCATGACGCGTCTCATGGATAAGGCGCTGCGCGAACTCGGTCTCTGACGGTGAGTGTGGGCGCGCTACGCTGGCGCCGTGAACACCCGCGTGACCTCGGCTCTTCCCGAACGCACTCTGCTGATGCACTCGGTGGTCGTCGCTCTGGTTCTTTCGCTCATCGCGATTGTCGCGGGTCTCATCGTTGGCTCACGCATCATCGTGTTCGACGGCGTCTACGGCATCGTCGGGCTCTCGCTCACGTGGATCGCCCTGCGTGCGTCGCGGGCGTCGCAGAGCGGGCCATCCGATCGCTACCCCTTCGGTCGCGAGTCGCTCACACCGTTCGCGATCGTGCTGCAGGGGGTGGCGATGCTCGGCACGCTCCTGCTTGCCGCGGTCGACGCCGTTCTCGTCATCATCGACGGCGGCAGTGATGTCGCCCCGATCTCGGTCGTGATCTACGGGGCGTTCTCGGCTGTCGTCAGCGCCATCTTCACGGCGCACTTGTTCCGTCGCGCGGGGGGCTCAGAGCTCGTGACGGTCGAAGCTCTGCAGTGGCGCGCTGGCGCCGTGCGCAACGCGGTCATGGTCGCGGGGGCAGCGGTCGCGATTATCGTCTCCACCACGACCTCCGGCGACCTCGTGCGATTCCTCGACCCGGTGCTCGTTCTCGTCGCCGTAGCAATGCTGGCGCCCATCCCCGTGCGATTTTTGCGGTCGGGCGTCTATGAGCTTCTCGAGGGCGCGCCGCCCGCCGAGGTGCAGCAACGGGTCGCTCGAATCGTTGACGAGCTTCGCGCGCGGCACGGTCTGGCAGAACCGATCGTGCGCATGTCGAAGCTCGGGCGCAAGCTGTACGTGCAGGTCGACATCGTCGTCGAACCCGGCTCGTGGACGATCGAGGGGCAAGACGTCGTGCGCCGCGAGCTGCTCGACGCGCTTGCCGAGCTTGATTACGACCTGTGGGCCTCGCTCGATCTCACGACCGACCGCTCTCTCGCCGAGTGATGAGCCGCCGAGTGATGAGCGTGCAGCGCAGCGCGGCGCCCTGTTAGCGTTCGTGCATGGCTGGCCCTCTGGATGATCTGATCGTCGTTGACCTCAGCCGTGCCGTCGCGGGGCCGCACGCCGCCATGATGCTGGGCGATCTCGGGGCGCGCGTCATCAAGGTCGAGGCCCCGGGTTCCGGAGACGACACGCGCGCCTGGGGGCCCCCCTTCGTCGGCGCGCCCGAGTCGCGCGAAAGCACCTACTTTCTCTCGGCCAACCGCAACAAGCAGTCGATCCAGCTCGACCTGAAAGACCCCGCCGACCTCCAGACCCTGCGGGCAATGCTGCGGCGGGCGGATGTTCTTATCGAGAACTTCCGCCCCGGAGTGCTCGATCGGCTCGGGTTCGACGCCGCGACGCTCGAGGCCCTCAATCCGCGACTCGTCGTGCTCTCGATTTCGGGCTTCGGACATGACGGGCCCGAGGGAGGGCGCGCGGGTTACGACCAAATCGCCCAGGGTGAAGCCGGTCTCATGTCACTCACGGGCTCAGGACCCGATGACCGACAGCGCGTGGGCGTTCCCATCGCGGACTTGCTTGCGGGCATGAATGGCGCCTTCGGGGTGCTCGCCGCACTGCGGCAGCGCGACCACACGGGCCGCGGCCAGGTCGTGCGCACGAGTTTGCTCGCCGCGCTCGTCGGCGCGCACAGTTTCGAAGGTACGCGGTACACAGTGGCGGGCGAGGTCGGCTCGGCTCGCGGCAATCACCATCCGTCGCTCGCGCCGTACGGATTGTTTCCGACGGCCGACGGCGTCGTGCAAGTGGCGGTGGGCAATGACGCTCTCTGGCGGTCGTTCTGCACCGTCGTTGATCTCGACCCTGACACGGCAGAGTTCGCCACCAACGCTGCGCGCGTGGCGAATCGTGACGCGCTCATCGGTGTCATCGAGAGTGCGTTTGCCACCCGAACAAGCGCGGATCTCTTGATCGCACTCGACCATGCTGGTGTGCCCGCGGGCACGGTGCGCTCGATCGACGAGGTCTACGAATGGGCGCAGACGCGCTCGCAAGGGCTCGTGGTCGAGGTCGAGCACGACACCCTCGGAGTGATTGAGATCCCCGGCCCACCCCTGCGGTTCTTCGGCTTCGACGGCGACGAGCAGACGCGGAGCATCCACACCGCCCCTCCGACACTCGGCCAGCACGGCGATGTCGTGCGGCAGTGGCTCGACGAGCCGAATCGACCCGCCGACGACTAGTCGCGCGGTTTCGCCGGCCGCAGGGCCATCTGCACGATCACGACGACGAGCAACCCGGCAAACAGCCAGCCCGAGACGGCGGGCGGAATCACGAACGCTAGCCACACGCCCACGAGCGACAGGAGGGCTGCGGCAATGCCCATCGGCAGGGCATCCTGCCACCGAACGAGGCCAGCGCGCAGGTTCGGAATGGTGCCCGCGAGCGCCCCGGGAATCATCGCGAGCAACGAAGTGCCCTTGGCAATCAGGTCTCCGACCCCGAAGAGCGCAACGAGCACGGGAACCGCGACGATTCCGCCGCCGATACCGAGCAACCCCGCCATGATGCCCATGATGAGCCCGAGGGCGATGAGGCCGAGAACGGTCGCGACGCCGTACTCGAGGGTTCCGTCTCGATCGGGCACGACGAGGGCGAGGCGAAGGGCAGCGGCGACGAGCCCCGCGATAAAGAGCCACTTCAGCCAAACGAGCGAGATGCGGCGAAGCAGGAGGGCGCCGAGAGGGGTGCCGACGATCGCGCCCGCGGCGATGATCGCGGCGGCAAGAATGTCGATCTGGCCCCGCGAGCCGTAGAGCGATGCGCTCACGATGGCCGGCGGAATGATCGCAAAGAGTGAGGTGGCGGATGCCCGGCGCTGGTCAAACCGCGCCCACGCCATCATGAGCGGCACCATGATGATGCCGCCGCCAATGCCGAAGAGCCCCGAGAAGAGTCCTCCGATTGCGCCAATCGCAAGAAGCGGCAGAATCACCATCTCAGCGTAGCCCCGCCGCCGTGACGCCCTGTTGAGCGCGACTAAACTGGGCGCGTGACTGAACCCATCGACGTCGTCCTCATCGGCGGCGGCATCATGAGCGCAACGCTCGGCACGATGCTGCGCCAGCTCGAGCCCACCTGGACGATCCGCATCTACGAGCGACTGGGTGACGTCGCCCTCGAGAGCTCGAACCCGTGGAACAACGCGGGCACCGGCCACGCCGCGCTGTGCGAACTCAACTACACGCCCGAACGCCCGGATGGCTCGATCGACATCACCAACGCCGTCAAGGTCAACGAGCAGTTTCAGGTGTCGCGTCAGTTCTGGTCGTACCTCGTGGGCCAGGGGCTGCTGCCCGAGCCGAGCGCCTTCTTGACCTCGACGCCGCACATGAGCATGGTCTGGGGCGAAGCCAACGTTGAGTACTTGCGCAAGCGCTTTGAGGCCCTCAAAGACCACCCGTTGTTTTCGGGCATGGAGTTCAGTGATGATGCTGCCGTCATTCGGCAGTGGGCTCCGCTGACCATCCCCGGTCGCGCGAAGTCACAACCCATCGCGGCGACGCGCATGGCCGCGGGAACCGATGTCGACTTTGGTGCGCTCACTCGCATGCTCATCGACGGTCTCGTCTCGAGCGGCGTGGGCCTGAGCCTTGAGCACAGTGTGACGGGCATCCGTCGTCAGAAAGATGGTCTCTGGAAGGTGTCGCTGCGACAAGAAGTCGGCTCGACGCCCCTCGAGGTCTCGGCCCGCTTCGTGTTCGTCGGTGCAGGTGGTCACGCGCTGCCCCTGCTGCAGAAGAGCGGCATCCGCGAGATTCGCGGCTTCGGCGGCTTCCCCGTCAGTGGGCAGTGGTTGCGGAGCGATGCTCCCGCCGTCGTTGCTCAGCACAACGCCAAGATCTACGGCAAGGCTTCGGTCGGTGCTCCGCCCATGTCGGTGCCGCACCTTGACACACGCGTCGTCGACGGTCAGCCGAGCCTGCTCTTCGGTCCCTACGCGGGCTTCACGCCGAAGTTCTTGAAGACTGGCTCCTGGTTCGATCTGTTCGGCTCGATTCGTTGGCACAACATCATTCCGATGCTGCAAGTGGCCGTGCGCAACCTCGATCTCGTCACCTATCTCGTGGGCGAGCTGATGGCCTCGCGCGCCAAGAAGCTTGACGCGCTGCGCGAGTTCTACCCCGCGGCCTCGGGCGACGACTGGTACCAGTTGACCGCGGGTCAGCGCGTGCAGATCATCAAGAACGTTCCCGGCAAGGGCGGCACGCTGCAGTTCGGCACCGAGGTGGTGGCCTCGGCCGACGGCTCGATCGCCGGCCTGCTGGGTGCGTCGCCGGGTGCATCGACGGCGCCCTCGATCATGATCGATCTCATCGAGCGCTGCTTCCCCGAGAAGCTCGAGGGCTGGAAGCCCGGTTTGCGCGCGATGGTGCCGAGCTACGGCCGCACCGTCTCTGATGACCCGGCGTTTGCCGCCGAGGTGCTGCAGAGCACGGCCGCGACGCTCTCGATCGCGCGTTAGTTGCGCGCGGCCCCGTCTGAGGCCGTGACCACGAAGGTGTCGGGCTGACCGAAGGCGTGCTCACCGAACGCGTTGTCGACCGCCACTTGCACGCGCGAGAGGTCGTCGATCTTGACGAGGGCGATGGCCGCGCCGCCGAATCCACCCCCGGTCATGCGGGCGCCAATGGCTCCGGCGGCGACGGCGGTTTCGACCGCGAGGTCGAGTTCGGGCACCGAGATCTCGAAGTCGTCGCGCATGCTGCGGTGCGAGGCATCCAGCAGATCGCCAATCGCTGACGCGCCCTGGGCCTTCAGCACGGCCACAGTGTCGAGCACGCGCTGGTTCTCGGTGATGACGTGACGGATGCGCCGAAAGGTCACATCGTCGAGCAGTTCGTGCGCGCGGGCGAGATCGTCGACCGACGCGTCACGCAGGCTCGAGAACCCGAGCGCCGCGGCTCCGCGCTCGCACGCGGCCCGGCGCTCGCCGTAGCCGCCGGTGGCGTGACTGTGCTTGACGCCCGTGTCGATCACCAGGATGGCAAGGCCTGCCTCGGCGAGCCCGAGCGGTACGAGCTCGCTCTCGAGCGTGCGGCAGTCGAGAAAGACGGCGTGATCGGCTTCGCCGAGCAGTGAGGCTGATTGATCCATGATGCCCGTCGGGGCGCCGACGGCGACGTTCTCGGCACGTTGGCCAACGCGCGCGAGCGTGCGGCGGTCGAGGCCGAGCTGCCACACGTCGTTGAGGGCGAGGGCGACGGCGCTCTCGATCGCGGCCGAGCTCGAGAGGCCGGCACCCACGGGAACATCGGAGTCAATGAAGAGGTCGACGCCGGGAACAGCGGCGAGGTCGGCACCGAACTCACTGAACGCCCACGCGACACCCAGCGGGTACGCCGACCAACCGTTCAGGGCATCGGGGGTCAGGGCATCGAGGTCAATCTCGGCGAGCTCGTCGGCGAACGTGCTCGCCACGCGAACGCGGCGGTCATCGCGCACGCCGAGGGCGACAACGGTGCGGCGGTCGATCGCGAAGGGGAGCACAAAGCCCTCGTTGTAGTCGGTGTGCTCGCCAATGAGGTTGACGCGGCCCGGAGCCGACCACAGGCCGTCGGGCGCCGTGCCGAAAATGGCCTCAAAGCCCGTGCGTGCGTCGTCGCGAATGTCAGTCATTGCCCGTCTTCTCGATTCCCTCGCGAATGAATGCGGCCTGTGCTTCGGGCGCGACGTCGCCGATAAAGGCGCCCATCGCGGCTTCAGAGCCGGCCAGATACTTCAGTCTCTCAGCGCCACGGCGCGGGCTCGTCACTTGCAGCATGAGCCGCACCGAGTCGCGACCGACGTGCACGGGTGCCTGGTGCCACGCGGCGATGTAGGGCGTCGGCGTCGGGTAGAGCGTGTCGATGCCGCGCAGCAGTCGCCGATAGAACGGTGCGAGTTCGTCTTTCTCGGCCTCGGTCAGCCCCGCGAAGTCGGGCACGTGGCGGTGGGGCAATACATGCACTTCGATGGGCCAGCGGGCGGCGAAGGGCACGAAGGCCGTGAAGTGCTCGCCCTGCAGCACGACTCGCTCGCTCGCCTGCTCACTCTCGAGCACGCGCTCAAAGAGGTCGGGCCCGACCGCGTCGATCGAGCGCAGCAGGGTGCTCGTGCGCGGGGTGACGAAGGGGTAGGCGTAGATCTGACCGTGCGGGTGGGGCAGGGTCACGCCGATCTCGGCGCCGCGATTCTCGAACGGAAAGACCTGCTGAATGCCGGGCATCGCACTGAGCGCGGCCGTGCGGTGCGCCCAGGTCTCGATGACGGTGCGTGCACGACTGACCGTTTGCGAGCCGAACGAGCCCTCGTGGTCGGGCGAGAAGCACACGACCTCGCAGCGACCGACGCTCGTGCGCAACCGACCGATTCCGATCTCGGCGAGGTCGGCGAGGCCCGAGGGTGCGTTCTCATGCTCGAGCGCCGGGCCAAAGCTGGGGGAGCGGTTCTCGAACACGGCGACGTCGTAATTGCTCGGAATCTCACTGGGGTTCTCGGCCGAGGCAGGCGCGAGCGGGTCTTGGTCGGGCGGCGGCATGAAGACGCGGTTCTGCCGGTTGCTCGCGATCGACACCCATTCGCCCGTGAGCACGTCTTGGCGCATGCTCGCGGTCTCGGGCCGCGGGTCGAGCACGCGGCGGTCGATCGACCGCTCGGGCCCGAGCGTCGTGTCAGCGTCATCGACGTAAATGAGCTCGCGGCCGTCGGCGAGCGTCGTGGAATGGAAGCGGATCGTCACCTCACGATGCTACGGCCGAGTGCTTGCGAAAACATAAGCAGTACGCTTTCGATATCGACAGAATGCGAAAGGAGCGGGAGATGGATGCCGCGCCCGTTCGTCGCGACCGCATGGCAGCATCCGTCGCCCGCCGTGGCTTTGCTCGCGTGACTGACCTTGCCCGCGAACTCGGCGTGAGCGAAGTGACCGTGCGCACCGATCTCGCCGCGCTCGAGGCCGACGGACGCGTGACGCGCGTGCACGGCGGCGCGATGCCGAGAGGGCTCGTTGCCGAGCGCGAGAGCAGCCTTGAGCAGTCGCGCACGCGGCTGACGCGCGCAAAGCACGCCATTGCCGCCGAAACCGCGTCGCGCGTTCACTCGGGCGAGAGCCTGCTGCTCGACGTTGGCTCGACGGCGCTCGCCGTCGCGAACGCGCTTGTCGCCCGTACCGATCTCGACGAGGTCGTCATCGTGACCAACGGGCTCGCGATCGCCCTCGCACTCGAGCCGGCGATCCCGCGCTTCACGGTCGTTGTGACGGGCGGCACGCTGCGGTCGTTGCAGCACTCTCTCGTCAACCCCCTCGCGACGACGTTGCTCGACGACGTGCGCGTTGACCTCGCGATCATTGGCGCCACGGGCATTGAGGCGCAGGCGGGCGTGACCAACGTCAACCTGCCCGAGGCTGAGGTCAAGCGGCGCATGGTCGCGAGCGCCGCTCGGCGCGTGCTCGCCGCCGACTCGTCGAAGGTTGGCCAGGTGCACTTGGGCCGCGTCGCATCGCTCGATGAACTCGACGAGCTCATCACCGACGATGCGGCGACGGATGCTGCGCTCGCGCCCTTGCGCGCGGCCGGCTTGCGCGTCACCACCGTGACGCCTCGGCGCGCGTAAAGTGACCGCATGAGCACTCCTCCCACGGGCGAGCAGTACACCCTGCACCACGATGGGGCCCACGGCCCGGTTGAGGCGGTCGTCACGTCGGTGGCCGCCGCGCTGCGGCATCTCACCGTCGATGGGCACGACCTCGTGCAGGGTTTCGACGAGCACGAGACCCCACCGTTCGGCTGCGGCATCGTGCTCGTACCGTGGCCCAATCGCGTGCGAGATGGTCGCTGGGCACTCGACGGTGCCGTGCAGCAGCTCGATCTCACCGAAGTTGATCGCACCAACGCCATTCATGGCCTTCTGCGCAACACCCCCTACCAATTGGTCGAGAAGACCGACGATGCCGTGACGCTCGGCGCAGCAGTCGTGCCCCAGCACGGGTACCTGTTTCACCTCTGGACCACGGTCGAGTACCGCCTCACCGGCAACGGCGTTCGCGTCACGCACAGCGTCACGAACCTCGGCGACCGGCCCGCGCCCTACGCCGTCGGCACCCACCCCTTCATCCGCGTCGGCGCGCACTCGGTCGATGAGCTCACGATCACGGCCCGCACGGTTGAGCACGTCATGGTCGACGAGCGCCTCAACCCCGTCGGCTTCGAGCCCGCGACGGAAGGGTGGGATCTCACCGAGGGTCGCCTCATCAGCGAGCTCGCGCTCGACGACGCCTTCCGCATCGAGCCCGATGCGGATGGTGTCACCCGCACGGTGCTCAGCGCCTCTGACGGCACCGAGACCGAAGTGTGGCAAGACGGTGACTGGCAGTGGCTGCAGTTGTTCATCACGCGCAGCTTTCCGACCGCGGGTGGGCCCGTCACGGCCATTGCCGTCGAGCCCATGACCGCGCCCGCCGATGCCCTGAATTCGGGGCTCGGACTGCGGTGGATCGAGCCCGGAGCGACGTGGGCGGGCAGCTGGGGCATTTGCCGCCCGGCGTGAGCGAACATCCGTCGCCAGAGTGACCCCATTGCCCTCAAACGGGGGGTATCTCGCGGGTGTACGGTGCACGCTACTGCTGATTGGATGAGCGCAGGGGCTTGGGATGCGCCCCGCGTGCGATTCGTACGTTCTCGACGGGGGAGTCGATCATGGCCATTGCACCAAAGACCATCGTGTTTATTGTCGGCGGGCTCGTCGTGGTGGGTGCGGGATTCGCCCTCGCACCGACTCTCGGAGACGTGTTCAACCAGTCACTCGCGTCTGACTCGGAGATTCTTGGCGCTCCGGTCGAGTACTCGGTCAACGACGCGGGTGAGACCTATGGCAGCCCCATCGACGGCACGGTTCCTGACCTCATCACCGCACGGTCTGACGATGGCGTCATCGGCTATGTGCGCGTGAGTGAGCTTGACCAGCAGCGCAACCTCGCGAAGTCGACGACCAACCCCGACGCGGTCTTTGCCGTCGATGTCTACGAGTTAGACGGCACGACGGTCGTCGGTTCGCTCACGGTCACGGCCGACACTCCGGGCGCCCGCGACGGCTTCAACAAGTAGATCGAGAGAACGTAGGCCCCGTCGGGCTCGAACCGACGACCCGCGGATTAAAAGTCCGCTGCTCTACCAACTGAGCTAGAGGCCCGTGCGCTTCTAATCTATCGCGACTCAGCGACGCGCGTGTCGGGCTAGCGTTGAGGTCATGGTCGACCGCCCCCACCGCCCCGTGCGACTGCCCACCGAGGCGTTCGACGTGCACGAGGGTGGGCTCGATCCGGCGGTCATCTTGCGCATCGCCCACGACTCGGCGCGCGCGCTCGTGCACCGCGTGCGGGCGAGTGACGACCCCGACCTCGTTGAGCGCATGGTCGCCTACACCGACGAGCACGGGCTCGAGACGCTCGCCGAGCTGTGGTCGCGGGCCGGCGCCCGAACGCTGCCCGGGGCCCTGTGGCGCCTGTCGTTGCTCCGCGCCCTCATTCGCACCGATCCGGCCGGCGTCGCCCTGCTGTTTCAGCGCGGTAGCGAGGTGCTCTCGACGGCCGATGTCGTGGTCGCCGGAGCCGAGAGCCCTACGGGGCCCGATGAGATTCGCGCCCTTGCCGACGCCGTGCTGCGCGGTGCTTACGTGGGCGACGTTGCCGTGGCGCTCGATCGCGCGGCCGCGTTCTGCCGAACGGCCGCCGCGGGTGCCGCCGATCTTGCGGACGACGCGGATGCCGCGGCCGACGATGCCCGCGCCGCCGAGCTCACGGCTCGGGCCGCCCGCCTCGCGTCGAGTGGCCGCGACTTCTCGGCGTGTGCCGCGCTCGAACGTGCGGGGTCGCTCGACTGAGGTCGAGCATCCGTCGCCCCAGCACCGCCGCGACGAGCGCGCGGGAATGCCGCACAGGCGTCGCCGGTTACACTTCTCAAGCCGGGCCGCAGTAACCCCGGGCTCCATTTTTCGCCGCTACGAGCGGCCACTCGCCGAGAGGCGTTCTGCGGCTCGGCTTTTTTCATGAGCAGGGCTGTTGCATTATTGCTATGTAGTAGTTATGCTACGAGTATGGGACGCAAGCCAAAGTCAGAAGACCCGGTCTTCAGCCGCATCGAAGAACATCGAGCGCGGGCCGGGCTCAGTCGACAGCAACTCGCCGACGCCGTCGGCGTGCACTACCAAACCGTCGGGTACCTCGAGCGGGGCGAGTACGCCCCCTCGCTCGCTCTCGCCCTGCGCATCGCGCAGCTCGTTGGCGTACCCGTCGAACAACTCTTTTCTCTCACCCCGTTCGCCGAGGCGACGGGCGACCCCGATTCGGAGGAACGCGCATGACCACCAAGAAACTCTCGGCCCGTGAACGCAACGAGCGGGCCGTCGCCGAGATGGCTGACACCGTGATGCGCGACACGAAGTGGGACTGGATGCGCACCCGTCGCGCGCGACTCACGATCGTTGGCGTGATGATCGCCATGCTCATCGCGATTCCGGTCGCGTGGCTGACGCTGCCCGCGCTCGCTGCCCTCGGCGTCGTCGCGCTCGCGGCCGTCGTGTGGTGGGCGCTGCGCATGTCGGTGCGTGTCGTCGCCGATCTGCCCGACGAATACCTTGATGAGCGGCAGGCGCGCGTGCGTGACCGTGCCTACCTCGAGGCCTACCGCTGGTTCGCGAGCATCACGCTGCTTGCCGCAACGGTCGCTCTCGTGTGGTTCGTCGCCACGAGCGAGAACGACCTCGTCACGGTCGACATCACGTGGGCCGGCGCCATGGCCGTCTTCTGGACCCTTGAGGGCCTCGCGCTCACTCTCCCGTCAATCGTGATCGCCCTGCGCGAGCCCGACCGCACCTAGAACGAAACGCGAGGGGCCCGGTCTGCTGAGCAGACCGGGCCCCTCGTCGTGTTCGGGCGTTCGTCAGGTTCAGGCGGGGGCGATCTCCGCGACGAGAGCTTCGATGCGACGCTTGATGTCGTCGCGGATGACCCGCACCGAGTCGATGCCCTGGCCGGCCGGGTCGTCGAGGGCCCAGTCTTCGTAGCGCTTGCCGGGGAAGATCGGGCACGCGTCGCCGCAGCCCATCGTGATCACCACATCAGAGTCGACGACCGCCTGCACCGTGAGAATCTTCGGAACATTGTTGGCGATGTCGATGCCCTCTTCTGCCATCGCTTCGATCGCCACGGGGTTGATCTGGTCTTTGGGTTCTGAACCCGCCGAGAGCACGGTGACGCGGTCGCCCGCGAAGTGCTGCAAGTAGCCGGCGGCCATCTGCGAGCGGCCGGCATTGTGTACGCACACGAACAGCACGGTGGGTAGAGGTGAAGTCTCAACTGTCTTCTTCATGCTCAGAAGTATAGACACACATCTATATGTTGCACCATCCGGATGCTCGACCCGAGCTGCCCGACTTCTCAGCCACGCGCCGTCAACGCGCTCAGCAGCCCGCGCACGCGCCCGTCGATGTCGTCGCGAATCTCGCGCACGCGGTCGAGGGGCTGCCCCGCCGGGTCGGCAACGGGCCAGTCGAGATACCGCTTGCCGGGAAACACCGGGCACGCGTCACCGCACCCCATCGTGATAACCACGTCGGCGGCCCGCACGACGTCGTCGGTGAGGGGCTTCGGAAACTCGCCGCCGAGCGGAACGCCGATCTCGTCGAGCGCCGTGACGACCGCGGGGCGAATCGCATCGATGGGCGCTGACCCGGCTGTGCGCACCCGCACGCGGTCGCCACCCAGGTGACGCATGATGGCCGACGCAAGCTGCGAACGCCCCGCGTTCTGAACGCAGACGAAGAGCACGTCGATCGGTTTGCCCGCTGCTCGCTGGCCCGCGGCGTCGAGTGCCGTCGCCTCTTGTGCGCTCAGGCGCTCGCTCGCGAACTGCGCCGTGGCCGAGGGCAGCGCGCGGCCTCCCTCTCGACCGCGCAGAAGCTCATAGCTGTCGAGCACGACGCGCTGCACAGTCTCGCGCGAGAAGGTGCCCGCGAATCGCGTGCTGAGGTCATCGATGATGCGCTCGATCAGCTCGGCACTGATCGACTCGTCTGCCGTGCTCGGCGCCCAGTCTTCGAGGCGCGCAGCGACGGCCTCGGGCAGCGAATACCAGACCTCGCGCCCGCGAGGGGTTCGCTCAACGATGCCCGCCTCGTGCAGCACTCGCACGTGATGCGAGACGGTCGGCTGACGCAACGTCAGCGCCTCGGTCAGTCGGCCCACGGTCAGCGCGTGATCGTCGGCCTCGAGCAGCAGCCGAGCAATGGCGCCCCGCGTCGCATCGCCGAGCGCCGCCAGCTCGGGACTCACCGTGTCGCGCGCTCTCATAGACCTGAGTCTATGCGAGCGGCTACAGTGTGGCCGTGACTGAGCCTTCTCCGACTGCCCCTGCCCGTTCCCTCGCCATCCGGATGCTCGCCGAAGCCCTCGGCAGCGCAGGCCTTATCGCCACCGTCGTGGGCTCGGGCATCATGGCCACCCGACTGACCGACGATGTCGGGGTTCAGTTGCTCATCAACGCCGTGGCAACGGCGGCAGCCCTCGTCGTGCTCATCGTCGTGTTTGGGCCCGTGAGCGGAGCCCACCTCAACCCCGTCGTTACCGCCGCGCTTGCGGCGCAGCGGCTCGTGCCCGCGCGAGAAATCCTGCCCACCGTGGTCGCCCAACTCATTGGCTTTGCCGCCGGCGCGGTGCTGGCCAACCTCATGTTCGGCGACGCAGCCGTGTCGATCAGCACCACCGTGCGCGCCGAGCCCGGGCTGCTGCTGGGCGAAGTGGTGGCGACCGCGGGGCTTGTTGCGGTCATCCTGACTCTCGTGGCCCGAGGCCAGCAGAACTGGGTGCCGGCCGCGGTTGGCTTGTACATCGGCAGCGCGTATTTCGTCACGAGTTCGACGAGCTTTGCTAACCCCGGCATCACCCTCGGTCGCATGCTGAGCGACAGCTTCGCGGGCATCGCTCCCGAGAGTGTTCCCGCCTTCATCGCCGCCCAGCTCGTGGGTTCTGCCCTTGGCCTGCTGGCGGTGCGATTCGTGCTCGCGCCCGCGCCTCGCGACTAGTAGGGCCGCGCGTCAATACCGTGCTCGAGGGCGAGAGCCTGCACCTCGAGGGCGATGTGGTCGCGCGTGGTTCGCATGCCTTGCTTGCCGCTCGTGCGGTCGAGGGCGACGTTCCATCGGCGAAACTCGTGCCCCGCGAGGGCATCGAGTTCGTCGTCGCAATTGAGCACGACAATGTGGTCGGCTGCCGCGACAAACTCGGGGGCGATCGGCTTGGGGTATTCGCCGAACGCGGCAATGCCCAGTTCGTCGAGCGCTTCGGTGACGCCGGGTAAGACCCGAGCCGCGGGCGACTCACCCGCACTCACCACGCGCGTGCCCAGTGGCGCGACAGCGCGCATGAGCGCGGCTGCCAGTTGTGACCGGCCCGCGTTGCCCGAACAGATGAACAGAAACGAGGGCAACGCGCTGTGGAGTTGCCGCTGAGTGACCCAGCGCACGGCGTCGAGTCGGTCAGCGGCGAGTTGCGCTGCGAGTGAGCGCGCGTGGCTTGAGGGGTGATCGAGGTGCCGATACCGGCGAAAGCTATCGAGCACGATCTCTCGAACAGTGTCGCCATCGATGCTGTCGCGATACTGGTCGCCGAGCCGCAGGGCGACCCGATCGATCACGTCGAGCGCGTGCGGAGCGTGCACGGTCACAGGGCTGACCCCGCTTCGCGCGCGCAAGACGATCTGTTCACGTGTCTAGGCAACGGGCTCCTCGTGAACGTGCGGTGAACGCCATGCGGCTCCCGTGAGTCAGTTGGGCGATTCCTGCCACAATGGGCCGCATGCACGACGAAGGTCTGACAGACACGGGGTACCAGGTCGACGGTGGCGTGGGCGGCGACTTTGTCGACGACTACGACGAGTCGACAAGTGTTGATGACGGCACCCTGCCCGCCGACCGGTACCTCGATCGCGAACTCAGCTGGTTGCGCTTCAACCAGCGCGTGCTCGAGCTCGCCGAAGACGACGCTGTTCCCCTTCTCGAGCGGGTCAACTTTCTCGCGATCTTCGCGAGCAATCTCGACGAGTTCTTCATGGTGCGCGTTGCGGGCCTCAAGCGGCGCATCGTGACCGGTCTGGCCGTACCCACCAACACGGGCCGAGCCCCGAGCGACGTGCTTGCTGACATCAATGCGCTCGCACTCGAGTTGCAGCACCGGCACTCCCGTGCCTTCCACGACCTGGTCAAGCCCGCTCTCGATGACGCGGGCATCCACGTCGAGTCGTGGGCTGACCTGAGCGACACCGACCGCTCACGCATCGACGAGATCTTCGCGAGCCAGATCTTCCCCGTGCTCATGCCGCTCGCGGTTGATCCCGCACACCCGTTCCCCTACATCTCGGGCCTCTCGCTCAACCTGTCGGTACGCGTGCGCAACCCCAAGACCGATCGCGTCGAGTTTGCGCGCCTTAAGGTGCCGACCGTGCTGCCGCGATTCGTGCAGTTGCCCGATGACGGCTCGGGCCGGGTGCGCTTCTTGACGCTCGAAGATCTCATTTCGAACCACCTCGACGAGCTCTTTCCGGGCATGGAGATCTTGGAGCATCACGAGTTTCGCGTCACGCGCAACGAAGACGTTGAGGTCGACGAAGACGAGAGCGAGAACCTCATTCAAGCCCTCGAGCGCGAGCTGTTGCGTCGACGGTTCGGCCCGCCCATTCGTCTCGAAATTACCGACGACATGGATGCTGTGACGCTCGGTCTGCTGGTGCGCGAGCTCGGCATCACCGAGCAAGAGGTCTACCGTCTTCCCGCGCCGCTCGACCTCGGTGGGCTCTTCGAAATCTCCAAGCTCGACCGACCGCACCTCAAGTACCCCAAGCACGTTCCCGTCACGCCCTTGCAACTGCAGACCGCAGAGCCCAACACGGCGCCCGATGTGTTTGCCTCGATTGCCCGCGGCGACATCCTCGTTCATCACCCCTACGAGTCATTTGCGACGAGCGTGCAGGCCTTTCTCGAACAAGCCGCGCGCGACCCCAACGTGCTCGCCATCAAGCAGACCCTGTACCGAACCAGTGGCGATAGCCCCATCATCGAGGCGCTCATCGATGCCGCCGAGCGGGGCAAGGCCGTACTCGCGCTCGTCGAGATCAAGGCGCGGTTCGACGAGCAAAACAACATCGAGTGGGCCCGCAAGCTCGAGAAGGCAGGCGTGCACGTCGTGTACGGCCTCGTCGGGCTCAAGACACACTGCAAGCTTGCCCTCGTCGTGCGGCAAGAAAAGGGCGGCGCCCTCAAGCACTACGCCCACATCGGCACGGGCAACTACAACCCCAAGACCAGTCGCATCTACGAAGACCTCGGGCTCTTTACGGCCGATGACCAGGTGGGCAAAGACCTCACGCGACTCTTCAATGAGCTTTCGGGTTATGCCATCGAGAAGAAGTTCAAGCGATTGCTCGTTGCTCCTCGATACCTGCGGCGCGGACTGCTCAAGCTCATCGCGGTCGAGACTGAGAACGCGCGCGCTGGCCTGAAGGCGAGCATCCGCATCAAGCTCAATTCGCTCGTTGATGAGGCCATCATCGACGCGCTCTACCGCGCGAGCGCGGCCGGTGTCCCCGTCGACATTGTCGTGCGCGGCGTCTGCGCGATCGTGCCGGGGGTCGCGGGCTTGAGCGACAACATTCGCGTGCGCAGTGTGCTCGGGCGCTACCTCGAGCACTCGCGCATTTTCGCCTTTCACAACAACGGCGATCCGCAGGTCTACATCGGCAGTGCCGACATGATGCACCGCAATCTCGATCGACGTGTCGAGGCGCTCATTCGACTCGTCGATCCGTCGCACTTAGCCGAGATTGACGAGCTGTTCACCCTCACCATGAGTGACCGAACGGCGTCGTGGCACCTGCAGCCCGATGGCGATTGGAAACGCGTTCACCGTGATGAGCGAGGCAGACCGCTCGCCGACCTGCAGAATGTCACTATGAACGCGATCGCGACCCGGCGACGCGGGGGCGCGGCTCGCGCATGACTCCCGCATCGCACGCCGCCCCGGTGCGTACGGTCTCGGACACGGTCGAGGCGGCCGGTGCCGTTGTGTGGAAAATGGTCGACGGCAAGGCCCGCATTTTGCTCGTGCATCGCACGCAGCACAAAGACGTCTCGCTGCCGAAGGGCAAGGTCGACCCGGGCGAAACCCTGCCGCACACCGCCGTGCGCGAGATCGCTGAAGAGACCGGCTTCGAGGTCTCGCTCGGTGCCCCCCTCGGAACGGTCGAATACCGATTGCCCAACGGGCGTGACAAGGTCGTGCATTACTGGTCGGCCGAAGTGGATGCGGGCCACGCCGAACGCCACAGCTATGAGGCGAACGGCGAGATTCGCGCCCTCGAGTGGGTGCCGATTGCGAAGGCCGTCAAGCACCTCAGCTACAAGCACGATGCGGACGTTGTCGAGCGCTTCGCCGCACAACTCGAGGCCGGACTCGCCCGCACCTTCGCGATCATCGTGCTGCGTCATGGCAAGGCCATGCCGCACGAGCAATGGGATGGCCCTGACCACACGCGTCCGCTCTTGCACCGCGGTCTTGAGCAGTCGCGGTCGGTCGCGGGCGGTGTTGCCGCGTTTGGGCCTCAGGCGCTCGTGACCAGCACGGCGGCCCGCTGCGTCTCGACGATCGCGCCGACGGCCGACGTCACGGGGCTTGAGGTCAAGCACTCGCGCAGCATCAGTCAAGACGCTTACGCGAGTGATGGCCTTCGTGTTCGTCGCCAGGTTGAAAAGCGCCTTGCGCGTCGCACGACCGCGGTGCTCTGCAGCCATGGCCCCGTGATCCCGCAGATCATTGGTGCCGTCGCCGAGTTGACGGGGGCCGCGGTCACTCCGGCACTCCGCCGCAGCGCTGCGTTGTCAACGGGTGAGTATGCGGTCATGCACGTGTCGGCCGAGGGGCCGGCCCTTCGCCTCGTCGCGATCGAGACGCACGTTCCGGCTGTCGACGCTTAGCCAGATTCGCCACGCGTTAACCTGCCGTTCACCTCGGGGGCGGAGCGTAGACACCGACGCTCCTTACCGTGTCATTCGCCCGGCCTCCTGCGCCGGGCACGCAATCACGAATCGATCCCCGAAGGGAAAACACAGTGAACATCACGCGTGTCGGCAGCTTTGCTGCCATCAGCGTCGCCGCAGCTCTCGTTCTGAGCGCTTGCGCCACCAACGAAACCCCCACCGACGAGACGCCCAGCGCTCTCGCCGGAAACCTTGTCGGAGCCGGCTCGTCGGCTGTCGGCGCTGCCCAGGAAGTCTGGATCGCTGAGTTCCAGACCGCCAACCCCGAGGTCACCGTCACGTACGACCCCACGGGTTCGGGCGCTGGCCGCGAGACCTTCCTTGCCGGTGGTAGCGACTTCGCTGGCACCGACCGCGCGTTCAACGACGAAGAGGTTGCCGCTGGCGGCTTCGCGTCGTGCGCCGAGGGCTCGGGCATCGTGCAGCTTCCGCTGTACGTCTCGCCGATCGCCGTCATCTTCAACCTCGACGGTGTGTCTGAGCTCAACATGAGCGCTGACGTCATCGCGGGCATCTTCGCCGGCACGATCACCAACTGGAGCGACGCGGCGATCGCCGACCTCAACGAGGGTGTCGAGCTTCCTGACCTGGCCATCACGCCGGTTCACCGCTCGGACGACTCGGGCACGACGGACAACTTCACCGACTACCTCGCTCAGGCCGCTCCGTCGGTCTGGACCTTCGAGGCCGACGGCGTGTGGCCGCTCGACTCGGGTGAAGGCGCCCAGGGCACCTCGGGTGTTGTCGACGCCGTGACCAACGGCGTGGGCACCATCGGCTACGCCGACGCTTCGCGCGCCGGTGACCTCGGCACCGTTGCGGTGCAGATCGGTGACGAGTTCGTTCCGTTCTCGCCCGAGGCTGCCGCGGCCGTCGTCGACGCCTCGCCGTTCATCGAGGGTCGTCCCGACTTCGACCTGAGCATCGAGCTCGACCGCACGCCTGACAGCGCCGCCTACCCGGTCGTGCTCGTCGCGTACCTGGTCGGCTGCGAGACCTACCTCGACCCGGCCAAGGGCGAGCTCGTCAAGGCCTACTTCAGCTACATGGCTGGCGAGGCCGGCCAGGCTGCTGCTGCCGCCGGTGCCGGTTCGGCCCCGATCTCGGCCACGCTCTTCGAGCGCGTGACCGCCGCGATCGACGTCATCAGCTAGTCAGCACCACCCTGATAACGCCGTGGGGTGTGGGAGCAGTTGCCCCCGCACCCCACGGCCGTCAGACTGGGGTCGGACCTTGTGATCCCGTTCCCCTGAGCACCACCACGCACGACCCCCTGGCCCATCCTGATTTGCGGAGGAACCGAGTCGATGACCGCGACAGACCCGAAGGTTCTCCCCGTCGCATCACAGGGAAAGCCGAAGCAACGACTCGGCGACATCATCTTCTCTCGCACGTCGCTCATCTCAGGCTCGGCCATCCTTGCGATTCTCGCGGCCGTCGCCATCTTCTTGGTAGGGCAGAGCCTTCCGGCCTTCGTCGCTGATCCCGAAGACTTGATCGGTTCGCCCGCGAGCTTCGGCGACTACGTCTGGCCGCTCGTGTTCGGCACGCTCTGGTCGGCCACTCTGGCGCTCGTCATGGCCCTGCCGCTCGCCGTGGGAATCGCCCTGTTCATCTCGCACTACGCGCCTCGTCGACTCGCACAGATTCTCGGCTACATCGTCGACTTGCTCGCGGCGGTTCCCTCGGTCGTCTTCGGCCTGTGGGGCATCGGCGTTCTCGCCCCCGCGGTGCTGCCGGCCTACACCTGGCTCGCCGAGAACCTGGGCTGGATTCCTTTCTTCGCACCGCCCGTCTCGGGCACGGGTCGCACGATTCTGACGGCGGCGATCGTGCTCGGCGTCATGATCCTGCCGGTCATGACGGCCATCTGCCGTGAGATCTTCATCCAAACCCCCGTGCTTCATGAAGAGGCCGCGCTCGCGCTCGGAGCAACGCGCTGGGAGATGATCACGATGGCGGTGCTACCGTTCGGGCGCCCCGGCATCATCTCGGGCGCCATGCTCGGCTTGGGCCGCGCCCTCGGCGAGACCATGGCCGTGGCCATGGTGCTGTCTGCCACGGGCGTCATCACGATCAACCTCGTGAGTTCGACCAACCCGTCAACAATCGCCGCCAACATCGCACTGAGCTTTCCCGAGGCCTACGGCATCAACGTGAACCTGCTCATTGCCACGGGCCTCATCCTCTTCGTGATCACGCTCATCGTGAACTCGATCGCGCGCTACATCGTCAACCGCCGTAAAGACTTCTCAGGAGCGAACTGACATGACTGCGACCGTCGTGCAGACCGGCATTACCAACTCGCTCACGCAAGGTCAGCTGCACCCCCGCACGCCCTGGGTGATTCTCGGCCTTTCGCTCGCTGCCGCGGGCGGAATCGTCTCGCTCATCGCGAGCGCTGTGTCTTCAGAGTTCTCGCTCGTCGGCGCCATCGCGCTGGGGGCGCTGTTCTACCTCGTGTCGATCGTCGTCATCAGCCGACTCGTCGAGGGCTCGCGCAAGGCGACCGACCGCTTCGTGACGGCCCTCGTGACGGGCGCATTCATCATCGCGATGGCCCCGCTCGTGTCGTTGCTCTTCACCGTCGTGGTTAACGGCTCGGCTCGTTTCGACATCGAGTTCTTTACGAGCTCCATGCGCAACGTCGTGGGCGAGGGCGGTGGCGCGGCTCACGCGATCGTGGGCACGCTGCTCATGACCGGCACCGCCGCGATCATCTCGATCCCCATCGGTCTCTTTACGGCGATCTATCTCGTCGAATACGGTCGCGGTCCGCTTGCCCGGGCGATCACGTTCTTCGTCGACGTCATGACCGGCATCCCGTCGATCGTTGCGGGTCTCTTCGCTTTCGCCCTGTTCGCGATCTTCTTTGGCCCCGGCGTGCGCATGGGCTTCGCGGGAGCGATCGCTCTCGCCGTGCTGATGATTCCGGTTGTCGTGCGCTCGTGCGAAGAGATGCTGCGCGTGGTGCCGAACGAGTTGCGCGAAGCTTCGTATGCGCTCGGTGTGCCGAAGTGGCTGACGATTCTCAACGTTGTTCTTCCGACGTCGGCGGCGGGCATTGCGACGGGCATCATGCTCTCGATCGCTCGCGTCATCGGTGAGACCGCGCCCCTGCTGATCGTCGCCGGCTTCACCGCGAGCATGAACTACAACCTCTTCGCCGAACGCATGCAGTCGCTGCCCGTGTTCGTCTTCACCTCGTACTCCAACCAGGGTGTCGACACACAGGCCTACCTCGACCGTGCATGGGCCGGAGCACTCACGCTCATCCTCATCGTCATGCTGCTCAACCTCGTGGCGCGCATCATCGCTCGCGCCTTTGCCCCCAAGCTCGGCCGCTAAGCCCAGAACCGACCGAAGGAAAACTGACACCGTGTCTAAGCGCATCGAAGTGAACGACCTCAACGTCTACTACGGCAAGTTCAAGGCGGTGGAAGACGTCAGCATGGTCATCGAGCCCCGAAGCGTCACCGCCTTCATCGGCCCTTCTGGTTGTGGCAAGTCGACCTTCATTCGCACGCTCAACCGCATGCACGAGGTGATTCCCGGGGCCTACGTCGAAGGCGAAGTGCTCATCGACGGCGATGACCTCTATGGTCCGGGTGTTGACCCGGTGCTCGTACGCCGACAGGTGGGAATGGTCTTTCAGCGGCCTAACCCCTTCCCCACGATGTCGATTCGCGACAATGTGCTCGCGGGCGTCAAGCTCAACAACCGTCGCATCAGCAAGACCGACGCCGACGAGCTGGTCGAGAAGTCTCTGCAGGGTGCCAACCTCTGGAACGAAGTCAAAGATCGCCTCGAACGGCCCGGCTCGAGCATCTCGGGAGGTCAGCAGCAGCGTTTGTGCATTGCGCGCGCGATTGCCGTTGAGCCCGAGGTGATTCTCATGGACGAGCCGTGCTCGGCTCTCGACCCCATTTCGACGCTCGCGATCGAAGACCTCATTGAAGAGCTCAAGAAGGAATACACGATCGTCATCGTGACCCACAACATGCAGCAGGCCAGCCGCGTGAGTGACAAGACGGCGTTCTTCAACATCGCGGGCACGGGCAAGCCGGGCAAGCTCATCGAGTACGACGACACCTCGGTGATCTTCTCGAACCCCAGCGTGAAAGACACCGAAGACTACGTCTCGGGCAAGTTCGGATAACCCGACGCGACAGGCGCAGCGCCGCGCAGACCCCTAGAAGGTCGAGCGCGCGGGCGCTTGCTCGTTCTCGTCGTCGTGCACCGTGAAGCGGTAGCCGACGTTGCGCACGGTGCCAATGAGCGATTCCATATCGCCGAGCTTGGCGCGCAAACGCCGCACGTGGACGTCGACCGTGCGCGTGCCACCGAAGTAGTCGTAGCCCCACACCTCGCTCAGCAATTGCTCGCGGGTAAAGACGCGGCTGGGGTGGGTGGCAAAGAACCGCAGCAATTCGAACTCTTTGAACGTGAGGTCGAGGGTGCGGCCGTGCACTTTCGCCGAGTAGCTCGCTTCGTCGATGACGACACCGGATGCCCGAATCATGCTCGAGCCTTCGTCGCGCGATTGGCGGCCGATGGCGAGCCGTAGCCGGGCATCCACTTCAGCGGGCCCCGCGGTTTCGAGCAGCACATCGTCGATGCCCCACTCGGCGTTGACAGCCGTGAGCCCACCCTCGGTGAGCACGACGATGATGGGAGAACCGGCGCCCGTGGTGGTCAAGATCTTGCAGAGAGACTTGGCGCTGGCGAGATCGCCGCGCGCGTCAACGATGATGACGTCGGCGGGAGGCGCGCCAACGAGAGCCGCCGGTTCCGCCGGAATGCGGCGCACCCGGTGGCTGAGCAGGGCCAGCGCCGGAAGAACGTCGGTGTTCACCTGCGAGGTCAGGATCAACAACTGAGCCACTTGTCCTCCACGGTGTCTCGCTCAGTGTACAAGCGCCCTAGCATGGGGGCATGACTCGAACGGTCGCCACCGCGCTGCCCGTCTGGATTGCCGTGATTGCGGCGGTCGTCATCGCCGGGCTGATGGTGCCCGCGAGCGAGTGGTGGGCAGTCTTACCCGCCATCGCCGGGGGCGCGATGATCATGACGTTCATCATTCAAGTGAGCTTGCAGTCGAAAGACGGGCTCGTCATGCGCATGCTCGTGACGGTCACCGGCGCCTTTGTGTTGCTGGCAATCGCGTCTGTCGTCACGGCCCTCGTCGCGGGCTTCTAAAGCCGTCTCGCGGGCACCGCACTCCCAGCGAGCCGTCGTAGACTGGGCGCATGCTTCTCGCGCTTGAGATCTTCTTCATCGGCCTCCTTGGTCTGGCGACGCTCGCGATCGGTTTTGTGTCGGTCGTCGTGCTCGTCAACCTCTACCGCGGCCAGCGCTGATTTCGCCCGGCGCCGTGTTCTCTCTCGACACGAGCCTGCCGGCCGAACTGGCCCCGCTCGCGTGGCTCATCGGCGTGTGGGACGGCACCGGTGTGGTGCACTATCGCGACGGCGACCGCACGCGCGAGCACGAGTTTGGGCAGCGCGTGAGCTTCAGCCACGACGGTCTGAACTACCTCAACTACTCGTCGCACACCTGGCTGCTTGATGAGGCAAACACCCCCTTGAGCGCCGAGGCTGGCTACTGGCGCCTGCACCGACCCTCGCAAGCGGGCGACCCCGGCCCGGGCATGTTGCCGGGGGAGGGGCCGCGCCCCTACGCGACCGCCGAACAGGTTGAGCAGTTGCGCGCGCCGCACGGCGGATTCGACGTTGAGGTCGCGCTCATTCACCCCGGTGGCGTAAGCGAGCTCTATCTCGGCCGCGTGGGCGAGGCCCGCATTGACCTGCAAACCGATGCCGTTATGCGCTCGGCGAGCGCGAAAGACTACGCGGCTGCCACGCGTCTCTACGGGCTCGTTGACGGCCGTCTGCTGTGGGCGTGGGATATCGCCGCGCTCGGTAACGACTTGCGCACTCACGCCTCGGGAACCCTGAGTCGCGATGCCTGAGTCCACGTCTCCGAGCCCGCTGCTGGCCCTCTCCGGCGCCGTCGCCATGTCGTCGACTGCCGACGCCGCGAGCGTCGTCGCGGCGCACTACGGCGACCTGGTTGCCGAGCAACGGATGCTCGCCGCCGGCCGCGCCATCGTCGACCTCAGCGACCGCGGTGTCATCACCGTCACGGGGCCCGACCGGCTGACCTGGCTCGACTCGCTCACCTCGCAGTCGCTCACACAGCTCGAGCCGGGCCAATCAGCCGAGACGTTGCTGCTCGACCCCAACGGACGACTCGAACACAGCATCCGTCTCATTGATGACGGCGTCACGGCGTGGTTGCTCGTCGAGGGTTCACAGACGGCGGCGCTCGCCGCGTGGCTCGATCGCATGCGATTCATGCTGCGGGTCGAGATTGCCGACGTGTCGGCGCAGTGGGCGACGCTCGGGCAGCTTGCACCCGCAGACGCCTCGCTGCTCGTCGCGCCGGCCGAACCCAACGGCGTGCCCCTCGTGTGGCGCGACCCGTGGCCCACGGTGCAGTCGGGCGGGTGGCAATACGCGCTCGACGCCGAGCACCCGGGCGCCGACTTCGCGGCCGTTGAGCTACTCATTGAGCGCTCGCGTCTCACCGAGGTCGCCACCGCCGTGCGCGCGGGAGACGTGCACGTAGCCGGCACGCTCGCGCTCGAGGCACTGCGCATCGCTGCGTGGCGCCCGCGGTTTGGCGCCGAGGTTGACGACCGCACGATTCCGCACGAGCTCGACTGGCTGCGCTCGGCCGTGCACCTCAGCAAGGGCTGCTATCGCGGGCAAGAGACCGTGGCAAAAGTGCACAATCTCGGCCACCCGCCGCGTCGCCTCGTAATGCTGCACCTCGACGGCTCTGACGCTCTGCTGCCCGGCGCAGGATCACCCGTGCTGCTCGAGGGCGCGGCCGTCGGAGCCGTGACCTCGAGCGCCCGCCATCACGAGCTCGGGCCCATCGCCTTGGCGATGATCAAGCGATCAGTCGACCCGGCCGTGGCTCTCACGGTCGAGACCGAGGGCGTGGCCATCGCGGCCGCCCAGCAGGTCATCGTGCCGACCGATGCCGGCGCAACCGCGGGGGTTCCGCGGCTTCCGCGGCTCGGCGCCGTCACTCGCCCGGTCTGAGCGGGGCCGGTCGTGAGCAGGCAGAGTGAGTCGCTGGCGCGGCTTGAGCGCAGCATCCGTCGGCGATTGGATGCTCGCGCCGCTCTCGACCGCGTCGTGCTCTCTCTGCCCGCCATCGTGCAGATCGTCGTCGCGGCGACCTCGTCGTACCTCATCGCGCGCACGCTCTTGGGCCACGAGCTGCCTCTCGTCGCCGTGACCGTGACGATCGTGTCGCTCGGGCTCGCACGCGATACAACGCCGCGGCGCGTGGTCGAAACCGTGATCGGTATGAACATCGGCATCGTCGTGGCGGCGCTGCTCGTGCAAGTCATCGGGCAGGGCGCGTGGCAGATCGCCGCCATTCTCGTCATCACGCTCGTTGTGGCGCGTGCCGTGTCGGCATCGGCATCCTTCGCGATTGCCGCCGGAGTGCAGTCGATGCTCGTCGCCGTGCTGCCGGCGCCCGACGGTGGAGTGTTTGCCCGCAGCCTCGACGGCCTCGTGGGCGGAGCCGTGGCGTTGCTCGTGACGGCCCTCATTCCGCGCTTCGACTTGCTGCGGCAACGCGGTGAGGTAGCCGCGCTGTTCTCGTTGCTCGATCAGTCGCTCACCGGGCTGCACGAGGCGCTGCGGTCGGGTGACGACGCCGCGGCCGAGCTTGCGCTGGCCCGCAGTCGCCGCAGCCAGATCTTGCTCGACGACTGGGGTCGCGCGCTCGAGAGCGCTCGGGGGGTCGCTGCCGTGTCGCCGTGGCTGCGATCGCGTCGAGTGCGTCTTGACGACGAGCATCGGTTGCTCGCTGTTGCCGACCTCACTACGCGGCACGTGCGGGCGATCGCGCGGCGCGTCGAGGTCGTCGTGCGTGACGGGCGTGCGCACCCGGTCTTGGCTGAGCTCGTGCAGACAGCGGCTGAGGTCGTGCGTTTACTGGGCCGAAGCCGCGACGATGAGGCCGCGCGCTACGCGGCCCGCGCGGTGGCCGCCGCTCTGGCCTCGAAGTGCTCACCCGCCGCTGTCGAGGGAGTCGGCGACCAAGTGGTCATCGTGCTACTGCGCCCGCTGGCCTTCGACGTGCTTGTGCACCTCGGCATGCCTGCCGACGATGCCCGGGCGCTGCTTCCGCCCCTGTAGCACGCTACGAACCGGGAGCGACCGACGACCAGGCCACGGTGAGCTCTCCGAGCCTCCAGCGGTCGGCTCCGCCCAGTACGGGCCAGCCCGCGTCGCGCAACCCGCGCACAGCGGCGATGAACCGCTGGCGCGGCGAAAAGGTCGAGAGCGGCGCCTGACGCGCCCACTGGGCATCAAGATCGCGCAGCAAGTCGTGCACGGGCTCGCCGGGCACGTTGCGATGAATGAGCGCCTTCGGCAGGCGCTCGGCGACGACCGACGGCCCGCCGAGCTCGTCGAGCGACGACAGGTGCAACGCGAGAGTCAAGCTCTGCGGGCCGTCGGGGTCGAGGGCAACCCAACTGGCCACGCGGCCCACTTCACTACACGTGCCCTCGAGCAACAGCCCGCCGGGTTGCAGCCGCGACTGCAGCCGCGCCCACGCGGCAGGCACCTCGGCTTCGTCGTACTGCCGCAAGACGTTGGCGGCGCGAATGACGGCGGCCCGGGCATCCCCGTCGAGCGGCACTTCGAAGCCCCCGCGTCGAAAGCTCAGCCCGTCGCGGGCGAACGGAAGCGCCGCGCTCACGCGCTCGGGATCGATTTCGATGCCGACGACGCGAGCATCCGCTCGTACGCGGCGCAATCGCTCAAGTAGTTCGAGTGAGGTCCAGTGCGCGGCCCCGTATCCGAGGTCGACCACGAGGGGGTCGGATGCTCGCCGCAACGCTGGGTGCGCCGCAATAAAGCGATCCATGCGTCGTAGGCGATTGACGCCCGTGGTGCCGCGCGTGATGCGCCCCTCTGCCATGCGACCATTCTCTCGCCCCCCTGCGGCCCTGGATAGGCTGGAGGCATGACGCACACCCTGATTTTGCTCCGCCATGGCCACTCTGTGTGGAACGAGAAGAACATCTTCACCGGGTGGGTGGATGTCGAACTGACCGAGCAAGGTCGTGCCGAAGCGCGCCGGGCCGGCGAGCTCATCAAGGCCTCAGGGCTCGCGCCGCGCGTGCTCTACACGAGCCTGCTGAAGCGTGCCATCCACACCGCCAACATCGCGTTAGAGGTCGCCGAGCTCGACTGGCTGCCGGTCAAGCGCAGCTGGCGACTCAACGAGCGCCACTACGGTGCCCTTCAGGGCCTCAACAAGGCCGAGACACTTGCCGCTCACGGCGAGGAGCTCTTCATGACGTGGCGCCGCAGCTTTGACACGCCGCCGCCGCCGCTCGCCGACGACGCCGAGTTCAGCCAAGTGCACGACCCGCGATACGTCGGCATTGACGGTGACGTGCCCCGCACCGAGAGCCTCAAGCTCGTCATCGACCGCATGCTGCCGTACTGGCACAGCGACATCACGCGTGACCTCGCCGCGGGCCACACCGTGCTCGTCACGGCGCATGGCAACTCACTGCGTGCTCTCGTCAAGCACCTCGACGGCATTAGCGACGACGCGATCGCCGAGCTGAACATTCCCACGGGCATCCCGCTCGTCTACGAGCTCGGTGACGACTTCATGCCCGTCAAGCCCGCCGAATACCTCGACCCCGAGGCCGCTGCCGCTGGCGCCGCCGCTGTGGCCGCGCAGGGCAAGAAGTAACGCTCTTCATCAACGACGAGAGCCCCGCGGCAACTGCTGCGGGGCTCTCGTCGTGTGCGGGGCGGATGCCCGCGCGAGGTTAGTCGGCCGGAACCCAGTCGCCCGTCGCGAGGTACTGCACCTTCTTCGAGATCGAGACGGCGTGGTCGGCAAAGCGCTCGTGGTAGCGCGAGGCGAGCGTGGCGTCGACCGTGTCGATCGCTTCGCCCTTCCAGGTTTCGCCAAGCACCTTGTCGAAGACACTGAGGTGCAGAGCGTCGATCTTGTCGTCTTCGTCGCGAATGAATTCGGCGATCGCGAGGTCTTCGGTCTCAAGCAGCTCGACGAGCTTGCGGGCGATCGTGACGTCGAGGGCGCCCATCTCTTTGAACGTCGAGCGCAGGCTCTTCGGCACGACCTTGTCAGGGAAGCGGTAGCGCGCGAGTTGCGCGATGTGCTCGGACATGTCGCCCATGCGCTCGAGCGACGCGCTAATTCGCAGCGCGCTCACGACGACGCGCAAGTCGCGGGCAACCGGCTGCTGACGCGCGAGAATGTTGATGGCGAGCTCGTCGAGCTCGGCGGCGGCCACGTCGATCTTCGCATCATCCGCGATGACCGTCTCAGCGAGCGAGACGTTCGACTCGTTGAAGGCCTGGGTGGCGTTTTCGATTGAGCTAGCAACGAGCCCGGCGATCTCGACAAGTCGCTCGCGCACCTCTCGCAGCTCTTGCTGAAATACTTCGCGCATCTGGTCACGTCCTCTATCTGGGGGGTCTCGGCACAATCCCTCTCACCGTGCCGTTCGGCGGTGAACGGCTATCAACCCACAGGTGAATTCTCGATGACCTCGCCCCGGGTCGTGCCGAAGCGGCTCAGGGTCGGGTCGTCGGTCACTAATCTAGTGCTCATGGACTCGGCACTGCTCGTGCCCCTCGCTCTCGCCTTCGGTGCGGTGATCGGGGGCGGAGCCGTCGTCGCGGTCGTCACCGCCGCTCGTCGCGGCCGAATGGCGGCCGACGTCGCCTCCACGACAGTGCCCGACGGCGTCGATCAAGTCATCGACGCCCTTGAATCGGCAGGGGTTGTTCTCGACCCCAGCAACAATGTCATCAAGGCCTCGGCCCGTGCCGTCACGATGGGTCTGGTCTGGCATCGCACCCTCGTTCACGGCCGCTTAGTCGAGTTGGTCGACCGAGTGCGCCGCAGCGGCGAACCGATCACCGAAGAACTCGAGCTCAGCCGTGGCCCATTGGGTGACGCGTCTTTGCACCTGTCAGTGCGGGTAGCCCGCCTCGGCAGCCGCTTCATGCTCTTGCTCGCCGAAGACCGCACCGAGTCGTATCGATTGGATGCCGTGCGTCGCGACTTCGTGGCCAACATCAGTCACGAGCTCAAGACCCCGATTGGCGCTATCGGATTACTCGGCGAAGCGCTCGGCCATGCCGCAGACGATCCCGTGCAAGTGCGGCGATTCGCCGAGCAGCTCACGAAAGAGTCGGGGCGTCTCGCGAGCATGACGCAAGAGATCATCGAGCTGTCGCGCCTGCAGGCAAAAGATGCGCTGTCTGACCCCGAGATCGTCGACCTTGACCACGTCGTGTCGGCGGCGATCGACCAAAACCGTGTGCATGCCGAGGCGCAGCGCGTGACCCTCGCGAGTGGCGGCACCAAGGGCCTGAGGGTGTGGGGCGACGAAGCCATGCTCATCACGGCGGTACACAACCTCATCCTCAACGCCGTGCAGTACTCGCACTCACCCGCTCGCGTGGGCATCGGCGTGGCCGCGGCAGACGACGTCATCGAGATCGCCGTGACCGACCAGGGCATCGGCATTCCCGAAGACGAGCTTGATCGCGTGTTTGAGCGCTTCTTCCGTGTCGATCAGGCACGTTCTCGCACAACCGGCGGCACAGGCCTCGGCCTCAGCATCGTCAAGCACGTCGTGCAAAACCACGGCGGCGACGTTCGCGTGTGGTCGCAACCCGGTCGTGGTTCTACCTTCACCATCCGTCTGCCGCGTGTGCTCGAACCCGCGGCGTCACGAGCAAAGGCCCGCTGATGACCCGCATTCTGATTGTCGAAGACGAATCGTCGCTCTCTGAGCCACTCGCCTACCTGCTGACGCGCGAGGGGTACGAGACCACGGTTGCCCCCGACGGCTTGGCCGCCTTGACGGAGTTCGACAGAGCCGGTGCCGATCTCGTGCTGCTTGACCTCATGCTGCCCGGGCTTCCGGGCACCGAGGTGTGCCGTGAACTGCGCCAGCGGTCGGCCGTGCCGATTATCATGCTCACCGCCAAAGACAGCGAAGTTGACATTGTCGTGGGGCTTGAGCTGGGCGCCGACGACTATGTGACCAAGCCGTATTCGACGCGCGAACTGCTCGCGCGCATCCGTGCTGTCATGCGCCGCCAGACCGACGCGAATGACCTCGACGAGGCGATTCTGAGCGCCGGCACCGTTCGAATGGACGTCGAGAAGCACCAGGTGACCGTTGATGGCGCTGTCGTCGCGATGCCGTTGAAAGAGTTTGAACTGCTCGAACTCTTGCTGCGCAACGCCGGACGCGTACTCACGCGGGGTCAGCTCATCGACCGTGTGTGGGGCGCCGACTACTTCGGCGACACCAAGACGCTCGACGTGCACGTCAAGCGCATCCGCTCAAAGATTGAGCCCGACCCGGCCAACCCGCGCTTGCTCGTGACGGTTCGGGGCCTCGGGTATCGCTTCGAGGCGTAATCGGTCAACCCGACGACAGATGTTCGTCAGGCGTGAGAATGGCGCGACGACCTTTCTCGGCTAGCAGCTCACTCGGCTCTCGACCGCCGCACTGAGCGCACCGGTGCCGCCGAGCAGGAAGAGTCGGTCGGTGTCGAGTCGCCACAGTTCACTCTTCGCCGCAGCGGGAGCGCACGTCGGCCTGACGAGCATGATGGGGCCATCGACCTGTCCGGCGAGCCCGACTCCGGCAAGAGCGTCGGGGAAACCCGCGCCCGTCGCCCACAACACCGTCGACGCCGTGTCGAAGGCGTCGGCGTTGATCGCGGCCGAGGTGGTGTACCGATCGGAGCCGGCGATGCGCTCGACGCTATAAAGCCCGGCGAGCTGGGTCTGGATTGCCGTCGACACCACGCCGGAGCCGCCGGCAATCTTGATCTCGAGAGGATTCAGCTGATCGAGCAACGCGAGAGTCGCCGCCGGAACGCTATTCGAGAGCCCGTCGACGAGGATCACCGCGCCGTTGACCCGTGCTGCGGCCGGACCAGCGCTGAGCGCGTCGGCGAAACCTCGTCCGGTCGCGATGTAGACCACTGCGACGCCGGTGCTATCCGACGGGTTAACGAGACCGTAGACGTCGGCGACGATCCGACGGCCCGTGTCGTAACGATCGGCCCCGGCAAGCCGCACAACAATGGCGCCCGTGGCGGCCAACTGTGACTCGACCTCCGACGATACGACCGAGGTTCCGCCCACGATGTAGATCGTGCCCGGGTTGAGTCGCGCGATCTCCGCGGAGACTTCGGCCGGTATCGACGTTGGCGACACCAGCAAAAGCGGCGAATTGCGATACGCCGCAGCCGGACCAGCGGCCAAGGCGTCAGGAAAGTCAGCGCCGCTGGCGATGTAAAGCGCGCCAGATCCGGCGGGGAACCCCTGTTGAGAGATCTCTACGGCGGTTGCGAAACGGTTCGCACCGGAGAGCCGATCGACCTCGAGTCCGATCTTGAGAACAGTGTTCACGTCGCTGTCTGTGGCATAGACGAAATTGCCATCAGTGCTCACTGCGGTGCTGTCCACAGCTTGTCCCGCGCCAACGGCATGGATCTTCGTCCGCGTCGCAATGTCGATCACCCAGAGCTTCGAAGAAGTGACGTCGGTCCTTTGCTCGGTAGCGAAGAGGTACACACCGTCGGGCGAGAGCGAAAGGCCGCTAACATACCCGCCGTCGAGAACGATCTCGTCGGTCACCGTTCGTGTGGCGGTGCTGATCACCGAGACACTCGATGAACTCGCGCCCTCATTCGCCACGAACGCAGACTGGCCATCGAGACTGAACACCACGCGCACCGGATAGTCACCGACGGTGACGAGGGTCGGCGAACCGGGTGTGGCCGGGTCGATGATCGCCACCTGGTCGGTGCCGGTCAACGTGGTCCAGATGTCTCCGGTTGCCGTTTCGACGGCGATTCCTTGCGCGGAATCGCCGTTCGGAAGCGAGGTGCTTCGGGTCAGCGTTGTCATCGAGATTGGCACGATGGTGTTGTCAAAGAAGTGACTGACGTACGCCGTTCGAGCCGCCAAGTCGAAAGCGATGGCCCATGGGCCCGTGTCAACGGCGACGGTTGCAATAACGGTATCGGTCGTCGTGCTGATGATCGACACGGTGCTGGAGCCACGGTTGGCAACCCACACTTGGCTTCCGCCGGGGCGCACCGAGACGCCCTGGGGAGAATCGCCGACGGCGATCGTGGTCGTGGTCTGGGTCGCAAGATCGATGACGGAAACCGTGTCGTCTGCCTTGTTCGCGACGTATGCCCGCGAACCGTCGGGGAGTATGGCAATCGATACAGGCTCGACTCCGACACCGATGGTGTCTTGCAGCGAGATTGCACTGGCCGAGTCAGTCGACTGCGTTGCCGAACCAGCCAACACCAGGGTCGCCACGGTGACCGCGGCAACGAGGCCGCCACCAAACGAGAGCACGGGGAACCGACGTCGCTTCATGAATAGAGTCCTCTGGGTCGACTAGGGGTGGCTGAAGAACGACGCACGCAGGCGGTGTTCTTGGTGCAATCGGCCAACACGCCGATGCTAGTGATGCAGAACCTGAGTTGGGAAGATGTCATCTCCTGACCGGGCTGCTCATTCGAGGATCTCGATGTCAGCCCGCAACGCCGAGCTACACGGAGTGAGGGTTTACCTACCAGCACGAGGGGCCCGTCGATCAGATCGACGGGCCCCTCGGCCAGTTGCGGGCTCCCCTCCTCGAGTGCCCGCGACGCTTAGCTACACGGCGTGAGGGCCTCGACCGCCGGGCTCAAGACCCCGGTACCGCCCAGGAGGAAGAGGTACGGCGCTTGCCCGTCGTACAAGCCAGCGAGTGCGCCGGGTGAGACGCAGTTCGGCAGGGTCAAGTACAGCGGAGCGTTTGCGCGCGCGGCCAAGGTTGCCGCAGCAAGAGCGTCGGGGAAGTTCGCTCCCGTGGCGAACAAGACGGTCTCGCTGGTCGGATAGGCGTCGGCACTAATCGCCGCCGATGTCTCGTACCGGCTTGCGCCGGCCAGACGACGCACCGTGCTGCTGTTGAACTGGGTGGTCAGTTGGTCCATGATGGCCTGGCTCACCGCCCCGGTACCGCCCGCGATCGTGATGGTTGTCGGCGCGAGGCTCGAGATCAGCGCGAGCGTGTCGCTCGGAACACTTCCACCCGCTCCGTCGACGAGGATGACCGGCTCTCCTGATGCGGCCGCGACGGCCCCCGCGCTCAAGGCATCCGGGTAGGCGCGACCCGTTGCGATGAACACCTCTGACACGGTGCCCGTCCACAGCTCATCAACGGTTGCGTTGGCCGTGGCATATCGCGTCTCACCACTGATGCGAATCGTATTGGGCTCGATGGCCGTGACGGCATTCATGACCGCGTTGGACACGGCCCCCGTGCCACCAACGATGTAGACAGTGCTCGGGTTGAGGCGCGCGAGTTCCGTAGCGACCACGGCAGGAAGGGCGTCGCGTGCCGTGAGCAGCAGTGGGCCGTCAACAAGGCCCGCGGCCGGCCCAGCGGCGAGAGCATCAGGGAACGTTTCCCCGCTCGCGATGAAGACTGTGCCGACTCCACCCGGGAAACCGATGGGGAAGGACTTCTTCGATATCTCGACAGCGGTGGAGTAACGATTGTCGCCCGCGAGCCGCTCTTTCGTGAGACCGATGATCTCCATCGTGTCGCCAATGGTGTTGAGCACCGCAACGAGGCCGCTGGGAGCGGTTGCAAGGGCAATCGGCTCGTTGCCGACCGCGACACGGGTGATCACCTCAAACGTCTGCGTGTCGATGACGGCCACAGTGTCATTGGCATACTCGGTCACGTAGGCGAGATCGCCCGAGGGCGAGAAGCTGATTTCGCCGCCAGCGGAGCTCAGGGGAACACTGGCGATTTCCGAGGTCGCCGAGTTGTTGTAGACCTGAACTCGACCGTTTGCGGCGTCGGTGTACATGAGCGCCCACAACTCGGTGCCAGCGGGGTTAGACGTGACGTACGACGCTCCCTCGTTGGTGTCGGCGAAGGGAAGAGTGTCGTCAAAAAGCACGTCTCCGGTCGTCAGATCAAGCTTGTAAATGCGATCCATGCCGGCGCCGCCGTCGTAGTACAAAAACTGCTCGTCGGCAGACAGCACGCCCTGGATTGGCAAACCCAGGCTCGTGCCCAGAGTCGTGAACGTACGTGTCGCGGTGTCGACAACCTGAACGGTGTCGAAACTGAAGTTCAAGACGTACGCCGTGGCGTCATCGGCCGTAAACAGCGTTGTTCTGGGCAAGCCACTCACCGCCAGCGTGGCGTCAACCGTATTGGTGCTCGTGTCAATGATGGTGATGGTGGCATCGGTGGCGTTCGACACCCAGACCTCGGTGCCGGCGTGATTCGCAGCGATGGAGCCCGGGGCAGCTCCAACAGTGATGGTTGAGACGGGGTTCCACGTCGCCGACTCGAACACCGACACAGAGTTGGAGTTCTGATTCGTGACGTAGGCAAAGCCATTGGCCATGACGATGTCGTAAGGCTTGTCTTGCGTCGCAAGTGCGCCGAACGATCCGGTCGCACGTGCCGGCGGGGCTGTGACGGTTTCGACGGCCGCGATCGCGCCCGCGAGCAACGTGGCGCTCAGGATCGCGGCGAGTACCGACTGCGGGCGCAATCGACGAGGGGTGTGGTGTGACATAGCGTGCTCCGGGTTCGAGGAGGGGAGTGACGGCCCAGATGGGTCGCTTCGATCACGCTAAAGGGGGCGGCAACTCGGTGCACTACTCAGTTTGCCGCGGCATTACTCATTACCGACCGGCGACTACCTAGTGGCCTCGGTTGACAGACGCCGGACATCCACAGCGCGAACGAGCGATTCGTCGCCCCGAGGGCGAGCTCAAGGAATTCGTCGCCTTCAGGGCGAGTCAGGGAATGTAAAGCTCGTACTCCGGCAAGCTCCCATCGAGCACGGGAACCTGAACTTCAGAGCCCTCGGCGCCCGAGTACGAGAAGAAGACGGGGATGAGTCCGCCAATGGTGGCGCCAGTACCGGTGAGGATGATCTGTACCTCATCGTCGGGGCCGCCCACGCGCGTGCGCTCGCCAGCAGCGACGACGATGGCTTCAGAAACGCGTTCGCCGTCGCTCTCCCACTGCACGATGAGGCGGCGGTCGACGTCTGCCGAGCTGGCCACCGTCATGACGAGGTTGAGTTCGTCGCCGGTCTCACCGATCAGCAGGGCGTTGCGGATGTCGAGCTCACCCACTTCGGTGCCGACGCCATCGCTCGGGTCATAGTCTTCTTGCGTGGCGATGTTGGCCCAGAAGGTGCACCCGGTGGTGCCGAGGAGTAGGGCTGCAGCAAGAGCGATCGACGCCGCTACGCGAGATTTCACGAAATGTCTCCTTCAGGCCGTCGGGTTGCCCGGGCACGCAGTGTCTGAAGAGCACCGTCTACGACGCTCACGGAAGCCCCAATGAGCCTAGTCTAGCGAGCCTTCGGCGCCCGATCGCCTCCCGCGCGACGGCCCTCCCGCCCCGAAAATCTGAGAAACCGCTGTGGTAGACTGGCAATTCTGCGGAAGGACCATCACCCATGCTTTTTCAGGTCGGCGAGACGGTCGTTTACCCCCACCACGGTGCGGCAACGATCATCGAAGTAAAGAACCGAACCGTCCGGGGCGAAGAGAAGCTCTATCTCAAGCTCAACGTCACGCAGGGTGATCTGACCATCGAGGTGCCGGCCGAGAACGTCGACCTCGTGGGCGTTCGCGACGTCATCGGCCAAGAAGGTCTCGACAAGGTTTTCGAGGTGCTCCGCGCTCCTTTCACCGAAGAGCCCACCAACTGGTCGCGCCGCTACAAGGCCAACCTCGAGAAGCTTGCGTCGGGCGATGTCATCAAGGTCTCTGAGGTTGTTCGTGACCTCTGGCGCCGTGACCAAGACCGTGGCTTGAGCGCGGGCGAAAAGCGCATGCTCGCCAAGGCCCGTCAGATTCTCATTAGCGAGCTCGCGCTCGCCGAGAAGACCGACGAAGAGAAGGCCTCGACGGTGCTCGACGAGGTTCTCGCCTCGTAGTCATGACGCCGCCGTTCGCGCCGCGGCTCGCGATCGTAGTCGTCGCTGCCGGCAGCGGCACTCGACTGGGCATGTCGCGCCCCAAGGCCTTTGTGTCTGTCGGGGGCCGCACTCTTCTTGAACTCGCTCTCGAGGGCGTCTTCGCACAGCCCGAAACTGCGCAGGTCGTGGTGGTTGCTCCCGAGAGTCACCGGGCCGAGGCTGTCTCGATCGGCCAACGGGTTGCGGGAGCGGCGCGGGATGCCCTCACGGTGGTGGTCGGAGGCGACAGCCGCGCGGCCTCCGTGGCCGCCGGGCTCGCCGCTGTTGCCGAGGGTGTTGACGTGGTGCTCATCCACGATGCGGCGCGAGCTCTCACGCCGCCCGAGGTCTTCACGCGAGTCGTCGAGCGCGTGCGCGCCGAGAACGTCGGGGTGATCCCCGCGCTGCCGGTCGTCGACACGATCGCGCGCCGAGACGCCGCGGGAGCGGTTGTTGAACAGGTTGATCGCTCGCAGCTCGCGGCGATCCAGACCCCACAAGGGTTTCCGCTCGACGCGTACCGCGCAGCCGTTGCGGCGATCGCGCCCGGAGCCGAGCACACTGATGACGCGAGCGTGTTCGCCACGGCGGGGCATCCCGTCGTGACGGTGCCCGGTGATGATCGAGCCTTCAAGGTGACCACCCCGTGGGATCTCCGCCGAGCCGAGCAACTGGTTGCCGGCGACCGGCCCGCCTTGCGCACCGGTATCGGCGTCGACGTTCACGCCTATGACGACAACCGGGCCTTGTGGCTCGGCGGGCTCTATTGGCCGGGTGAACCGGGGCTTGCCGGGCACAGCGACGGTGACGCGATCAGCCACGCGGTGTGCGATGCCTTGCTGTCGGCCGCCGGGTTGGGCGACATCGGCTCGCGGTTCGGAGTCGACGACCCGCGATTCGCCGAAGCGCGGGGCGAGGTGTTTCTCACCGCAACCCTCGAGCTCGTGCGCACCGCCGGATTCGAGGTCGTCAACGTCGCCGTGCAAGTGGTCGCGCAGCGACCCCGCTTCGCCGCGCGACGGCACGAGGTTGAGGCGCTTCTCACTCGCGCGCTCGGTGCACCCGTGAGCGTGGCGGCGACGACGAGCGACGGGCTCGGCTTCACCGGCCGCGCCGAGGGCGTCGCCGCGATCGCGACGGCACTGCTTCGAGGCTGAGTTGATTTCTGATCGCGCCGGCTGCGTTGATTCCTGATCGCGCCGCCGCTTCTGCGGCGCGATGCGGCTCCGCCGACGAGCGCGGTCGTCGTCTTCGCCGCTTGCCTCGTCACGGCCAACACGGCCGCCGGTAGGCTGGGGCGGTGAGCGTGCGCCTGTATGACAGCCTTCAAGCGGCTGTTGTCGACCTCGAACCGCGGGTCGCGGGTCACGTGAGCATGTATGTCTGTGGCCCCACGGTGCAATCGGCCCCTCACATCGGCCACTTGCGCAGCGCCCTGGTCTACGACCTGTGGCGGCGCTGGCTCACGGCCCGGGGCTATGCCGTGACCTTCGTGCGCAATGTCACCGACATCGACGACAAGGTGCTCGCCAACGCGACCGACGACGAGCCGTGGTTCGCCGTGGCCTACCGCGTCGAGCTTGAGTTCACGGCTGCGTATCGTGCGCTGGGCATCCTCGCTCCCACGTATGAGCCGCGGGCGACGGCGAGCATTCCGCAGATGCATTCGCTCATCGAACGCCTCATCGCGGCGGGCCACGCCTATGTGGCGACGGATGCCTCGGGCGACGTCTACTTCGACGTGCGCAGTTGGAGCCGCTACGGCGAGCTGACGCGCCAGAACCCCGACGACATGGACGAGGCGAACGACGCACCCGCGCGCGCCAAGCGCGACCCGCGCGACTACGCCCTCTGGAAGGGCGCCAAGCCCGGCGAGCCGACGACCGCGCAGTGGGATTCGCCGTGGGGCCTGGGGCGCCCGGGCTGGCACATCGAGTGCTCGGCGATGGCGGCGCGCTACCTGGGGCCCGCTTTCGACATTCACGGCGGCGGGCTCGACCTGCGGTTTCCGCACCACGAGAACGAGTTGGCCCAATCGGCGGCCGCGGGTGACGACTTTGCGCAGCACTGGGTGCACAACGGCCTCGTGACCATCGGCGGGCAGAAGATGTCAAAGTCACTCGGCAACTCGGTATTTGCTGCCGACTTGCTCGCGAGCCACCGCCCCGCGGTCGTGCGCTATTGGCTGGGCTCGGCGCACTACCGCTCGGGTATCGACTACACGCCGAACTCGCTCGACGAGGCGCAAGCCGCTCTCGAACGCATCGAAGGGTTTCTGGCCCGCGCATCCCGTCGCATCGCCGACACTCGGTTTGCTGACGAGGTCGCCGAACTGCCCGCCGAGTTCACTGCGGCGATGGATGACGACCTTGCTGTGCCGCAAGCGCTGGCCGTGTTGCACGATCGCGTGCGGCTCGGCAACGCCGCGCTCGATGCCGATGACCCCGCGGCCGCCGCGCGAGCCCACGCTGAGGTGTCGCTCATGGTGAGCGTGCTGGGCTTCGATGCGCCCGATGCGGATGCTCGCGCCGACGATCGCGCCCTCCACGCTCTCTCAACTCTGGTCGACCGGCTCATCGCCGAGCGCCGCAAAGCGCGCGAGTCGCGCGACTTCGCGACGGCCGACCGGATTCGTGACGACCTCGCGGCCGCGGGCATCGTGCTCGAAGATTCACCGACCGCAACCGACTGGAGTATCGATGGCTAAGCCCGGGCGCCCTGGCGCAAGCAACAAGAAGAAGGGCCCCACCGTTGGTTCAGGCGGCCAGGGTCGACAGGCCCTCGAAGGCCGCGGCCCGACGCCGAAGGCTGAAGACCGCAGTTGGCACCCTGCCGGCAAGCGCAAGGCAGCGCAAGAGCGGCTGACCGCGGCCAAGACGCGGGCGGGTGGCGGCAACGGTGGCGGCCAGCAGTCGAACCGCTCGCGCGCCCCGAAGAAGAGCGCCGACGTCGAGGTCGTGAGCGGACGCAACTCGGTGCTCGAGGCGCTGCGCGCCAAGATTCCGGCGAACACGCTCTACATCGCGTCGCGCATCGAGATGGATGACCGCGTGAAAGAGGCGTTGTCACTCGCGACGAAGCGTGGCATCCCCGTGCTCGAAGTCATGAGGCCTGAGCTCGACCGCATGACGGGCGAGAACTCGGTTAACCAGGGCATTGCGATCAGCGTGCCGGCCTATGAATACGCGCACCCGATGGACCTCATCTCGCGCGCGGTCGACCGCGGGCACACTCCGCTGCTCGTGGCACTCGACGGCGTGACCGACCCGCGCAACCTCGGGGCGATCATCCGGTCGACGGCGGCGTTCGGCGGGCACGGCGTGATCGTGCCCCAGCGTCGCTCGGTGGGCGTCACGGCCGCGGCCTGGAAGACCTCGGCGGGCGCCGCCGCGCGCACGCCCGTCGCAATGGCCGCCAACCTCACACAGACCCTCAAGGCCATGAAGGCCGAGGGCGTGTTCGTACTCGGGCTCGACGGCGATGGCGACATGTCGTTGCCGAAGCTCGAGCTTGCCGATCGCCCCCTCGTGATCGTCGTGGGCAGCGAGGGCAAGGGCCTTTCGCGACTCGTGACAGAGACGTGTGACGCCATCGTCTCGATCCCGATCTCGGCGGCGACCGAGTCGCTCAACGCCGGTATCGCGGCGAGCGTTGCCCTCTACGAAGTGGCGCGGAGGCGCGCGGCCCTCTAGCGCTGCCGGTCTGTGTTGTGTAGCTGGACTTGACGGCTCCGCGTCACTGTCATGCGCGCCCATCGCTGATCATTAGGGGCCGAAAGGCCGCGAATAAGCGTTCGTATAGGCTCGGAATGGCCTTGGCTGTTCAGTCAGGCTGTCCATCGACGCTCGGTCGTCGCCGTGAGAGAAGGGTGTTGCTGGTGCAACTTGATGTCGGCCCTGAGCTCAGACGGGTCCGCGAGTCGCAGAAGCTCAGTTTACGGTCGGTGGCGAGCGCTGTGGGTGTTTCGGCGAGTCTGTTGTCTCAGGTCGAAACCGGCAAAACACAGCCCTCGGTCGGCACCCTTTTCGCGCTTGTGCACCATCTGGGCATGTCACTCGATGGCCTGATGGCGCCGTCCACGCGTGAATCGGTGCCCACCACACGCGGAACAACGCGCGCTCGCGATAACGCACCTCAGCGTCCTGCTGGCCAACCCGCACGGCCGGTCGTACAGCGTCGCGAAGACAATCCGAATATCGAACTGCAGAACGGCGTCCGATGGGAGCGCCTTGCGGCCCACGATGCCACCAAGGTTGACCCACTCATTGTCACGTACGCCCCCGGTGCATCATCGTCGGCCGACGGCAAGATGATGCGTCATGAATCCGTTGAATACGGCGTCGTGCTGGAGGGCCAGTTCACTCTTCGCGTGGACTTCGACACGTACACGCTCGAGCCGGGTGACTCGTTTTGCTTTGACGGCTCGCGCCCGCATTTGTTTAGCAATCACGGTGACGTGCCGGCGCGCGGAGTCTGGTTTGTCCTCGAGCGCCGCGATCTCTCTTACGAGGTGGTGCACGACCACGACGGCGAGCGCAACAAGGTCGCTCGATAGCCACTTTCGTCACTCGCATCGAGAACCCGGTGTCGATCCTCGCCTGAGGGGTACTGTTCCACTGATTGCAGTTCCAGCTGAGCGGGAGTGTCAATGAAGATAGCTATCCGGCGCGAACCGATCGAGGGTGAGCGCCGCGTTGCGGCCACTCCCGCGGCGGTCGCGCAGTACGTTGCCGCGGGATACGCGGTCACCGTCGAAAAGGGAGCCGGAGTCGCGGCCGGGTACGCCGATGCCGCGTATGCCGAGGCGGGCGCGACGCTCGCGGCGAGCATCTCGCTCAAGGGCGTTGATGTTCTCGTGCACGTGCGCCCGCTCGATGCGGCAACGATCGGCGCTCTGCCGAAGGGCGCCATGACGATCGGCTTCGCCTCGCCCGCGAGTGAGCTCGACGGGGTCGCGGCGCTCGCCGCTCGAGGAGTGACGGCGTTCTCGCTCGAACTCATTCCGCGCATCTCGCGCGCGCAGTCGATGGATGCCCTCACCTCGCAAGCACTCGTGGCGGGGTACCGCTGCGTGCTTGAGGGTGCCATGCGCTTTCCGCGGTTCTTGCCCCTCTTCATGACGGCCGCCGGAACCATCCCCCCGGCGCGCGTGCTCGTGCTCGGCGCGGGCGTCGCGGGCCTGCAAGCCATCGCCACCGCGAAGCGCCTGGGCGCCAAGGTCTCGGCCTACGACGTGCGCTCGGCCTCGGCCGACGAAGTGCAGTCGATGGGCGGCACCTTCATTCACCTCGACCTCGATGCGGCGGCGGATGCTGCGGGCGGGTATGCGAAAGAACTCGCCGCCGATCGCGCCGACCGGCAGCGGGAACTGCTCGCGCCGCACGTGGCCGACGCTGACCTCATCGTCACGACGGCGGCCATTCCCGGCCGCCCGGCTCCGCGCCTCGTGACGAAGAAGATGGTGCAGGGCATGGCGCCCGGCTCGATCATCGTCGACCTCGCCGCCGAAACCGGCGGCAACGTCGAGGGCGCCGTCGCGGGCGCTGACGTGACGGTTCCGGTCACGGGCGGGCACGTGACGATTGTGGGCATGAAGGATGCCGCGTCAACGATGCCCTTCGACGCTTCTCGCCTGCTCGGCCAGAACATCGCCAACCTCGTCGCGCTCATGACGCGCGACGGGGCGCTCGTGCCCGACTTCGACGACGAGGTCGTCGCGGGCGCGTGCCTCACTCACGACGGGGTGGTGCGGCACGAGCCGACCGCCGCCGCCATCGCCGACCGAAAGGGCGCGAAGTAATGGATGCCATCACGCTGCTCACGTTTTTCGTGCTCGCGGTGTTCGTCGGCTTCGAGGTGGTCTCGAAGGTCTCGAGCACGCTGCACACGCCGCTCATGTCGGGGGCGAACGCCATTCACGGCATCATTCTCGTCGGGGCCGTGATCGTTGCGGGTCAGGCCGAGAGCGTCCCCGTGCTCGTCGTGGCGCTCATTGCCGTGCTGCTGGCGACCGTCAACCTCGTGGGCGGATTCGTCGTCACCGATCGCATGCTCGAGATGTTCGGCGGCCGACGAGCGCCGGGCGCAGCTGCGGCGAAAGAAGGCGCGAAGTGAACATCCTGAGCCCTGAACTCACCGCGGTTCTCTACCTCGTCGCGGCCGTTTGCTTCATCCTTGCCCTCAAGGGTCTGAGCTCGCCGAAGTCGGCTCGACGCGGCAACCTCATTGGCGCGTTTGGCGCGCTGCTCGCGATGGTTGTCGTGTTTCTGTCGACCGAGCTCGGCAACATCCTGCTCATTCTGGGGGTTATCGCACTCGGTACGGTCATCGCTGTGCCGGCCTCGCGGCTCGTCAAGATGACGCAAATGCCGCAGCTCGTCGCGCTCTTCAACGGCGTCGGCGGTGGCGCGGCGGCTCTTGTCGCGCTGCTCGAACTCACCCACGTTGACGGACTCGGCAGCCTCATCGCCGTCGCCTTCACGGTGCTCGTCGGCGCGGTATCGTTCGCGGGCTCGGCCATCACCTTCGCCAAGCTGCAAGAGCTCATGCCCACGCGGCCCATCGTGTTTCCGGGCGCTCCAGTCGTGATCTCACTCGTCGCCCTTGGCTCTCTCGCGAGCGCCGTGTGGCTCGTACTCTCGGGCGACCCGCTCGCGGCTTACGTGCTGCTCGCGCTCGGCACGGCGCTCGGCGTGCTCGTCGTGCTGCCGGTTGGCGGCGCCGACGTGCCCATCGTCATCTCGCTGCTCAACGCGTTCACGGGTCTCACCGTGGCCGCCTCGGGCCTCGTGCTCGGCAACACTCTGCTGCTCGTTGCGGGCACCCTCGTGGGAGCATCCGGCACCATTCTCACGCGCGCCATGGCCTCGGCGATGGGTCGTAGCGTCGTGGGCATTCTGTTCGGCGCCTTCCGCGGTGGCTCGACCGCCGGCTCGACGGCCATGAGCGACCGGCCCGTGCGCAGCTCGAGCGCCGAAGACGTGGCGATTCTGCTGGGGTACGCCCAGCGCGTCATCGTGGTTCCGGGATACGGACTCGCGGTCGCGCAAGCGCAGCACACCATGGCCGAACTCGCGACGACCCTCGAGGCCAAGGGCATCGAGGTGGTCTTCGGTATTCACCCCGTGGCCGGCCGCATGCCCGGGCACATGAACGTGTTGCTCGCCGAAGCCAACGTGCCCTACGA
>PNMM01000004.1 GCA_013823625.1 Microbacterium sp.
GGCGGGGCTGGGCGAGGTAGCAGCGTGTTCCGGGCAGGGCGTGGCAGGGCTCGGCCGGCATCGCCGGGCAGCCGCGCGCGGCGCCGACTAGCTCGCGCGCTCGTCGGGGGTTTGCACGCGCTGCCCCACGACCGCACTCACGCCGTCTTGGCGCATCGAGACGCCGTAGAGAGCATCCGCAATCTCCATCGTGCGTTTTTGGTGCGTGATGATGATGAGCTGCGAGTTCTGGCGCAGGTCGCGGAAGATCGTGAGCAGGCGGCCGAGGTTGGCATCGTCGAGTGCAGCCTCAACCTCGTCCATGATGTAGAACGGGCTCGGGCGAGCCTTGAAGATGGCGATGAGCAACGCCACGGCCGCGAGCGAGCGCTCGCCACCACTCAGCAGACTCAAGCGCTCGATCTTCTTGCCCGCGGGCTTGACCGTCACCTCGATGCCTGTCGTGAGCATGTTGTCGGGGTCGGTGAGCGTGAGGCTGCCGACGCCGCCCGGGAACAAGATCGGGAAGACGACGTCGAACGCCGCCTGCGTGTCAGCGAACGCCGCGGCGAAGATCGTCTGCATCGTTGCGTCGACCTCGTCGATGATCGTCAGCAAGTCGCGGCGCGTGTTGGCCAGGTCGGTGAGCTGCTCGGTGAGGAACTTGTGGCGCTGCTCGAGCGCCGCGAACTCTTCGAGCGCGAGCGGGTTGACGCGGCCGAGCTGGCTGAGCTTGCGCTCGGCGCGCGCGAGGCGCGCCTGCTGCTCACTGCGGTCGAACGGCTTGCCCGCGGGCACTTCGGTGGGCTGGTTGTCGCTCTCGAGCCCATCGTCGTCGCCAGCGGCCGATTCTGCAGACGTTCGTGCCCGCGACGCGGCCACGATCGCAGCCACACGCTCGGATTCTTCATCGGTCGTCGGGTCGAACGCGGGCGCGTCGGGGTCGGGGTCGACGCGCGCGGCGGCCTCGGCGGCGATCGCGTCGGCGACGGCGCGGGCGGCCTCGGTGAGGGCGTCATCGTCGGGCACGGGCACGTCAGGCCCATACTCGGCGACGAGCACGTCTTCGACGAGACCGAGCTCGTCACCCGCGCGCTCGAGCAGCTGCGAGAGGTGCAACTTCTTTTCGTAGATCTGCAGCTCGAGGCCGTGCACGCCCTCGGTAATCGCGGCGAGGCGCTCGCGCAGCGAACCCTCGGTGCGGCGCAGCTCGAGCAGTTCGTCGTTCTGGGCGGCGCGCTCGCTCTCGCGCTGGGCGAGCACCACGCGCGCTTCGGCAACCGAGCGGTCGATCGCCTCCTGCACGGCAGGCAGGGCAGCAGCCACCGTGGTGGCCCGCTGAACCTGACGCTGGCGCAGCACGGCCCGGCGCGCCGACTCATCGGCCGCCGCCTTCTCGGCGATGCGACGCTTCTCGAGTTGCTCGGCGGCATCAACGGCGGCGCGCACGCGCTCGCGCACGGTCTCGAGCTCAATACGGCGCTCGAGCTCGGCCGCCCGAGCGGCCTCGAGGTCGGCGAGTAGTTCATCGCGCGAGCTCGCGTCGAGCATGGGGCGCGGGCGGCCAGCGAACTCCTCGTGCTCGGCTTGAGCGCGCTCAACGCCTGACTCGGCCTCGCGCACCGACTCGTGGGCAGAATCCACGCCGAGCGCGAGGCGCGCGGCTTCGCCCTCCGCGGCCTCGGCCTGGGCACGAGCGCGCGAGACTTGCTCGCTGCGGGCGGCGCGCTGGGCATCCTGATCACGCACCGCAGCGAGGGCGTCGGTCGCTGCTTGCTTCGCGGTGGCGAGGGCTGCGCGGGTGTCGTCAAGGGTTCCGCGGGCGCGTTCGATCGCGGTGGCGACGTCGGTGAGGGCGAGGGATGCTGCATCGCGCTCAGCCGTCAGCTCGAGCCTGCTGCGCCCCGCGCCCGATCCCCCGCGCAAGACCGAGCGGGTAAGCACGTCACCCTGCCGCGTGACAACGCTCACCGAGTCGACCGTGTCGAGTTTCTCAATCGCGGGCCAGGCGGATCGCGCGGCCGCCAGATCATCGGCGATCAGAGTGCGCGCGAGCAGCGCCCGAACGCCCGCGGGGGCCGTGACGACGTCGACGGCCGGGGTGAGCCCACCGACGCTCGCGAGCGAGTCGGTCGCCCGCCCGCCGACTTCGGCGAGCACAACGTCGACGCGGCCCGCTTCGGCGGCGTGCGCACGTTCGAGGGCCTTGAGGCCGGCGTCGAGGTTGTCGGCGAGGGCCGCGTCGGCGAGCGTGCCGAGGGCTGCGGCGATGGCGGCTTCGAATCCGGCGCGCACCTGCAGGTGATCGCTCACGAGGCCGCGAATGCCCGAGCTACCGACGAGTCCCGTGGCACCGTCGCCCGAGTCGACCGCTTGTGAGAGGGCGCTGACGCGCGCGGCGAGAGCATCGCGTTCGCGCTCGAGGGCGTGCAGGGCTTCGCGCTCGGTATCGATGCGGCTGCTGAGTTCGGTGACGCGGGCGTCGGCCTCGGCAAGCGCGGCGTCAAGACTGCGGGTGGCTTCGGATCCATCGCCGTCGTCAAGCGCGGGCAGGGCCGCCAACTCGGCGCGCGTGGCCTCTTGGCGCTGCACGGCGGCCTCGAGCGCGTTCTGTTGGCGCAGCAGTTCGCCACGCGCGGCCGCGAGGGTCGAGCGCGCGACGTCGACGCGGCTCGCGAGCGCCGCGAGCTGCAGGTCGTGCTGCGAGACGAGCGCACTTTGCTCGGCGATTTCGTCGTCGAGAGCGTCGAGCGTGGCGCGCGCGGTCGCCGTGCGCGCGGCGACCTCGCCCACGAGTCGCTCGGCAGCGGCAACACCCTCGCGCAGGGCAACCGCGTCGGCACGAGCCTCGTCAACCTGCGCTTGCGTGATCGACAGCGAGAGTCCGGGCAGTTCAGTCTGCTGGCTCAGCAGCGTGAGCTTCTGCTGCGTGAGGCTCGAGAGGCTGCGCACGCGCTCTTGTACTTGCTCGAGCTCGAACGCCACGCGGCGAGCGTCGTCGACCGCGTCACCCACTTGCTGCGATTCGATGCGCTGCACGCGTAGGCGAGTTTGGTCGAGCTGGCTCTGCACGACGATGCGTTCGCTCGTGCGTTCGCTCTCGGTGCGCGCGTGGTCGGCGAGAGAGGTGCGCAAGGCGACGACGTCGTCAGCCAAGAGGCGAGCCCGGGCATCCCGAACAATCGCGGCGATCGTCTGCGCCTCACGCGCGATCTCGGCCTGACGACCCAGCGGCGTCAACTGCCGCCGGATCTCTCCGGCGAGGTCGCTCAAGCGCGTGAGGTTGGCCTGCATGGCCTCGAGCTTGCGAACCGTCTTCTCTTTGCGGCGGCGGTGCTTCAAGACTCCGGCGGCTTCTTCGATGAAGCCGCGGCGGTCGTCGGGGCTCGCGTGCAACACGGCATCGAGCTGGCCCTGGCCGACGATGACGTGCATTTCGCGGCCGAGGCCCGAGTCGCTCAGCAGTTCTTGCACGTCAAGCAAGCGGCACGCCGTGCCGTTGATGGCGTACTCACTGCCACCGTTGCGGAAGAGCGTGCGCGAGATCGTCACTTCGCTGTACTCGATCGGTAGCGCGCCGTCAGCGTTGTCGATCGTCAATTGCACTTCGGCCCGGCCGAGGGGCCCGCGTGTGGTCGTGCCAGCGAAGATGACGTCTTCCATCTTGCCGCCGCGCAGGGTCTTGGCGCCCTGCTCGCCCATGACCCAGGCAAGGGCGTCGACGACGTTCGACTTACCCGAGCCGTTGGGCCCGACGATGCACGTGACGCCCGTTTCGAACTGGAACGTGGTCGGCTGCGCGAACGACTTGAAGCCCTTGATGGTGAGGCTCTTGAGATGCACGCGCTGCCCCCCTTTGCTGGCTCGGCCGTCAACAGTGACCGGCGCGATGCGCAAACCGGTCAGGGCTACCGTATCGGTTCGCGCGGGGCTATTCTGGCGGGCTGGCCACCACCAGAAGGAGCCCTCATGTCTGCCATCACGATCACCGAGGTCGTCATCCCCGCGTCACTCGACGCCCCCGATGCCGACGAGTTTCTCGCGTGCGTCGAGCTGCGCAACATCGTCAACCGCTTCGACTCGGGCACCGACGATAATCTCTTCACCGCGGCCGAACTCTTGCCGGGCTGGCAGAAAACGTCGTTCGAACCCAAGCGCCTGTTCGCGGCCCGCCTCGACGGCCGCCTGGTCGGGCGCGGCATCTTCGAAACCCGCACCGACGAAGCGGCCGACACGGCCTGGATGCACGGTGAAGTGCTTCCGGATGCTCGCGGCCACGGCGTCGGAGAAGCCCTCGCTCGACACCTCGAGGCCGTGGCGCTCGACGAGGGTCGCACTCGAGCGATCGTCTACGCACCATCATGGAAGACCGGGGGTATTCGCATTCCCGCGCCGACGGGATTCGGCTCCGTACCCGCCGGCACGCCCGAAGTGCGGCTGTTGCAAAGCATGGGCTACCGGCTTGAGCAAGTGGAGCGCGGCAGCCGCCTGACGCTGCCGTCGCCCGAACTGCCCGAGCTGCTGCAAGCCGCGCGCGAGGCCGCCGGCCCCGACTACCGCGTTCACACGTGGTCGGGTGCGACCCCGCCCGAGTGGCGAGAAGACATCGCCCACTTGCTTACGCGCATGAGCACTGACGCCCCGACCGCGGGCCTCGAAGAACCCGAAGACCCGTGGACGGTCGAGCGCTTGCTCGAAGACGAAGCCCTCGAGGCGTCGAGCCCGCGCACTCCCGTGATCGCGGCCGTCGAGCATGTTCCTACCGGAAGGCTCGTCGGCTTCACCGAGCTCACGGTGCCCGCCGAGAGCGACCGTCCCGCGGCTCAAGAAGACACCATCGTGCTGCGCGAGCACCGCGGGCATCGACTCGGCATGCTGCTCAAGGCCGCGAACCTGGAGTGGCTCGAGCAGGTGTCGCCCGGGCATCCCTCGGTCATCACCTACAACGCCGAAGAAAACCGGCACATGCTCGCGGTCAATGAGGCGCTGGGCTTCGTTCCGTTCGTCTACGAGGGCGCGTGGCGCAAAGATCTCTCGCGCTGACAACCGCGGCAGCGCCGCCTCGTCAGCGGATGCGCTGGCAGCGCGGGCAGAAGTGCGAGCCGCGGTTCATGAACTGTTCGCGCACGATCGGGCGTTCGCAGCGCGGGCACGGCTTGCCCTGCTGGCCGTAGGCGCGCAGCGAGTGGCTGAAGTAGCCCGAGGCTCCGTTGACGTTGACGTATTGCGCGTCGAAGCTCGTGCCGCCCTCGTCGAGCGCGCGGCGCAGCACGATGCGCACCTCCTCCAGCAACTCGCGTGCCTTGCGCGCCGAGAGCGTCTCAGTCGGCTGGTCGTAGTGCACGCGCGCCGCCCACAGCGCTTCGTCGGCATAGATGTTGCCGATGCCGCTCACGAGCGTCTGGTCGAGCAGCGCGCGCTTGACGGTCGTGCGCTTGCCCTGCAGCCGGCGCAGAAACGCGCGCTCATCGAACGCGGGGTCGAGCGGGTCACGCGCAATGTGAGCAACCTGGCTCGGGATGCTCGCAAGCGGCAGCCCGTACCCGGCCGCCGCGCCGTCGCGCGTCGGCAGCAGCGCATCCACGGCCATCGAGCCAAAGATGCGCTGGTCAACAAAGTCGACCCGCAGCGCGCCGTGCACCGGATGCGTCAGCGAGAACCTGATGCGCGTGAGCGCCGCGGCTTCGGCTGACGGGTCACGCAACAACACTTGCCCGCTCATTCCGAGGTGGGCGACGAGGGCTTCGGCAGGAGCATCCGTCGCCGAATCACGACCCGAGGCAAAGGGCTCAATCGGCACCCACAGAAACTTGCCGCGCCGAACCGCTCCGCGCAGCCGCGCGCCCGTGAGGCGTTCGATGAAGTCTTCGGCGGGGCCGTCGTGACGCTTGAGCGAGCGTTCGTCGAGCACCTCGACCGCGTCGATCGTGGCTCCCGAGACAGCAGGGTGCAGGCCGTGGCGCACGACCTCGACTTCAGGCAGCTCGGGCACGGTGGCGTCAGCGCCGCGCTTGCAACACGGTGCACGCTTCGAGCGCGGCGGCCATTTCGGCGTGCTTCTTGCTCGTGCCTTCGCCCGTGGCGATCGCCTCGGCGGCGATCATGACCGTGGCCGTGAACACCTTCGAGTGGTCGGGGCCGTTGTCGGTGATGGCATAGACGGGCGCGGCAATACCAAGTGCCGCGGCGAGCTCTTGCAGGGCCGTCTTCGGGTCCATGGACGTGCCAAAGCGATCGGGGTCAGCCATGAGCCCATTGACGAGGCGCAACACGAGGGCAGTCGCCTCGTCGGCGCCGCGGTCGAGATAGGTGGCGCCGATGAGCGCTTCGACGGTGTCGGCGAGAATCGACGACTTGTCCCGGCCACCCGTGAGCTCTTCGCCCTTGCCGAGCTTGAGGTGCTCGCCGAGGCCGATCGAGCGCGCCACTTCGGCGAGAGCCGCCGATGAGACGAGCGAGGCCCGACGCTTGGCGAGGTCACCCTCGGGCAGGTCGGGGTAGCTCTCGTAGAGCATGACCGTCACGGCCTGGCCGAGAATCGAGTCGCCCAGAAACTCGAGGCGCTCGTTCGTGGCTGCGCCGCCGTGCTCGTAGGCCCACGAGCGGTGCGTGAGCGCCAGTTCGAGCAATCCGGGCGCGATTGTTACCCCGAGCTCGCGCTCGAGGGCAGAACGATCATCTGACGGCGTCATGCCGACAGCGAGATCAAACGTCGGCGACCTTACGGCCCTTGTACTCCATGTACAGGGGCGTGCCGGCCGAGTCTTCGACGACCTTGGCGCGGTGCGGAAGGCTGTAAACAACCTTGCCGTTCTCGACGGTCTTCACGAGGGTCGGCACAGACGCCTTCCACTGCGAGCGGCGCGAGTTCGTGTTCGAACGCGACATCTTCCGCTTGGGAACAGCCATGGTGGTTCTTCTCTCTGTCAGGCCATCACGCGCGCGCGTGCTGGTGAGGTTGTGGGGTGCAGCGCAGCCCTAGTTTTCGTCAGCCTCGCGAGCAAGACCTTCGAGCGCCGCCCAGCGAGGATCGAGCACCTCGCGGGGCTCTCGCGGGCCGGAATCTGCGAGGCGCTCACCGGTCTCAGGGTCGAGACCAGGGCAATCTTCGCGGCACACCGGCTGAAACGGGAGCGACAGCACGACAGCGTCTCGAACCACCGGTTCACAATCCACGTGATCATCGTGAACCAAGAAGTCGTACGCGTCGTCTTGAGAATACGCGAAAACCTCCTGGAATTCGACTTCGACCGCGAGCGTCACGGGGTCAAGGCACCGCACGCACTCGCCCGCTGCCGTCGTGCGCACCGAGCCCGTCACCAAGATTCCGTCGTGCAAGCCTTCGAGTCGCAGGTCGAGCTCAAGCTCGGACCCTTGCGCAACCACGGCAATTCCGGCACCCAATTGCTCGGGCACCGCAAACGTCAGCTGCTTCTCGCGCATCTCGCCGGGGCGGTGCACAAGGTCGCGAACGTTCACGCGGTAGGGGTTGGTCGAAGAAGACATAGCCCCCCATCGTACCGCCGCGCGGCTGAGCGACGAGCGCCGGGCGGGTGCGGTTGACGTGGAGCGGCCGCGAGCATCCCTCGCCCGATCGCAAGGGGTGCCCGCGGCCTCAGAAACGGTACGTCGCTAGTTCTGCGCAACCGCCGTGAAGGCGCCGTCATATGCCTGCAAGGCGACTGCGACTTGCTCGGGAGTCACGATGCACGGCGGCACGACGTGAATGCGGTTGTCGGCCGCGAACGGCAACACCTTCTGCGCCATCAGCTCGGCCTTGATGCGGTTGATGACGTCGGCGCCCACGGGCTCGCGCGTCGCGCGGTCGGTCACGAGGTCGAGAGCCCAGAACACGCCCATGCCGCGCACTTCACCGATCATGGGGTGCTTCTCGGCGAGCGCCCGCAGGCCGGGGCCCAAGTGCTTCTCGCCGATCATCTTGGCGTTGTCGACCACGCCCTCGTCGGTCATCGCGTCGAGCGCGGCAACGATCGAGGCGGCGGCGAGTGGATGCCCGCTGTAGGTGAGTCCGCCCGGGAACACCCGCTCGGCAAAGTGCCCCGAGAACCGCGGCGAAAGCACGATGCCACCCACGGGCACGTAGCCCGAGTTGACACCCTTGGCGAAGGTGATCAAGTCAGGACGAGCCCCCGTGGGGTTGATCTCGGCACCTTGCCACGCGAACCATTCGCCCGTGCGGCCGAAGCCCGACATGACCTCGTCGGCAATCCAGACGATGTCGTACTTGTCGCACAGCGCCCGCACGCCCTCGAGGTAGCCGGGGGGCGGCGTGAGCACACCGGCGGTGCCGGGCACGGTCTCGAGCAAGATCGCCGCGATCGTCTGCGGGCCCTGGGCCTGAATCGTGCGCTCGAGGTGGTGCAGCGCGCGCTGCGACTCTTGCTCGGGGCTGTCGCTCCAGAACTCTGAGCGGTAGGCGAAGGGGCCGAAGACGTGCACGTGTCCGCGCGAGTATTCGTTGGGCATCCGTCGCCAGTCGCCCGTCGACACGATGGCCGCGCCGGTGTTGCCGTGGTAGCTGCGGTAGGTGCTGATGACCTTGTCGCGGCCGGTCACGAGGCGCGCCATGCGAATGGCGTTTTCGTTGGCGTCGGCGCCACCGTTGGTGAAGAAGACCTGCGAGTAGCCGGGACCGGCCTTCTCGACGATGCGCTTGGCGGCCTCGCCGCGAACGAGCGCGGCGTGGGCGGGAGCCACCGTGGCGAGCTCGGCCGCCTGGCGCTGAATCGCCGCCACAACCTTGGGGTGCGAGTGCCCGATGTTGGTGTTGACGAGCTGGCTCGAGAAATCGAGGTAGGTGTCGCCGTCGTACGTGTAAACGTCGCAACCCGCGGCGCTCGCGACAACGAAGGGCTTCAGTGCCCCCTGCGCGCTCCACGAGTGAAAGACGAACTCACGGTCAAGCTCGAAGGCGCGGGCGCCGTCGGCGGGGTCGTGAGCGGGTGCTGCTGAGGTTGACCGGTTCACTGTGTCGGTCATGGCTATCAGTCCTTGAGTCGAAGGAATGGGGAGTGTGCCCATTATCGCCGGTCAGCCCCGAGTTCTTGCTCGCGCAGAAGTGCATTGCGCGACCTGATGAACTCTCGATGAACACCCCCAACTCGCCACAACGTGCGAGTAGCGTGTGGTCATGAGCGTCGTCATCCCTACCGTCGCAATACTCGGGTTCATCGTCTTCGCTGTGGTCTGGGCCACGCTCGACCGCGCCAAGAATCGCGAGCAGGTTCACGATGAGATTCTCCGTGTCGGGACGGCCCCGAACGACGAGCCCGGTCGCGCAGCCACGCGCGCTCAAGGGGTAACGGCGTGGGCACGTATGTCTGACTCGTCGGGTCTCTAGTACTGGAGAAGCGCAGGTATCTGCTCGCGGAACGGAAAGAAGCCGCGCGTGGCGTGCGGCCACGCGAGGGCATCCCACGGGCGCAGCACGCGCGTGAGCGTCACGCCCTCGGGGGCGAGGGCGCGTTCGAGGGCGTCGAGGCGATCGCGCACGGGGCCGACGGGCGCGTAGGGGGTCACGAGTTGCCTGACGTCGTGCGCGTGCATCCAGGGCAGAATCGCGGATGCCGTGAGCCCGTCGAGCACGCTGGCCTCCGCCCCGTAGTGCGTGCCCGCCCGTTCGCGGCCATCGGCGAGCGCCGCGGCGACAAACTCGGCCACGGGCGCTGCGGAGCCATCGCGCGACGTCGCCGCCGGGCTTGCGACCGCCACGACCTCGGCGCCGCTCAGGTCGAGGCTCTCGGCGTGCAGGTCGTCGTCGTGCAGCAGCAGGGCGACGCGGCCGGGCGGCACGGCTGCGGCCTGAGGTGCGGGGCCGGGCACGGGCAGCGGCGCGTCATCGTCAACGGCAGGGGCGACGGTCGCGAGTCCGCGCGGGCTGAAGCGCCCCTCGGTGGCGAACTCGATGTTCTGCGTCGTGGCGAGGTAGGTCTTGCCGACCGTCTGCAGGCCCGCGACCCAGCGCCAACTGAGCGTGTTCGAGGCGGGGTCGCCGTCGAGCAAGTGGCGCAGAAAGAAGTCGGCGCCGAGCTGCCAGGGTAGGCGGAGCGTGAAGATCCAGATGCTCGCGAACCACATGCGCGCGTGATTGTGCAGGTAGCCGAGCTCGACGAGCTCGCGCGCCCAGTCGTCGAAGCCCTCGATGCCCGTGCGCCCGGCGATCGCGGCCTCGTAGGTGACGCGGTCTTCGCTGGTGAGCGCCGCGTGCGCGGGCTCGATGGCGGCGGTGTAGTGCGCCCACACGCTCGGCCGCAGTTCGAGCCAGCCCTTCCAGTAGGTGCGCCAATAGACCTCTTGCACGAACTTGCTCGCGGCGTCGAGCGAATGCCGCTGCAGCACTGCCTCGACGACCTCGCGCTCGGTCACGAGCCGGTTCCGCACCCAGGGCGAGAGGGTTGAGACGTTCGAGCGATCCCCCGGGCCACGGTCAGTGTTGCGCTCGGCGGCGTAGGGCCGCCCGGCACGCGGAACAAACTCGGCGAGCCGTGCCAGCCCTGCCGCACGCGTGGGTTCGAACGTCATGCCCTCATCGTGCGGCACAGTCGCTGGGAGGGGGCGGGAAGCTCGCGGTGGTAAAGGGCCTCTAGTTCAGATTCGACGCTGGTACGCAAGCATTCCAAGGTGCGCGACTGCCCAGACGAGCGGCACCGCAAGAAGGAAAACGCCCAGGGTTCCGGCACGCAGCACGTCCGAGGTGTCGCACACTCCCTCAGGCAGGCTCACGGAGACTGTCCCGAGCAGCGACATTGCTCCGAACGACCACCACCACGCAGAGACGGTACCGACGGCAATCAAGACGCCCCAGGCGTCTGCAAGGGTGACTTCTCGAGCGGGATAGCGGCTCATTCGGAGGGCGACGATCGTCCAGACGACTGTCGGGAGGGCGAACAGCACTCCCAGGAACCACAGTGCCTCTTCGAAGACCAAGTCCGACGAGTACTCCAGCGGTGGCGTGCAGAGTTCAGGCTCGACAGGTATCTGAGAGACGACGAATGCCTGGAGCCCGAGAAACGCGACACCCATTGCGCTCGCCGTGATCAGCGTCGCGCGGGCGATCACGATGCCGCGCTTAGGGCTGTCCGAACGCGCAGTGCTCAATGGTCCGCGACCAACCCGTCGACGATTGCGGCCAAGGTGGGAACATGCGAGTGAGCAGCAGCCCACACAACGCGATCATCCACGACCGCGTAGCCGTGTGCCAGCACGTTACGGAGACCGACGATGCGTTGGAGATCAGGAATCAGGGCGGCGGTATCTGGATCTACCTTGCGGAGGTTATTGAGCGCTTCCCCCACGATTTCGAGCTGCCGTTCGACTGCGGACCGACGAAGAGAATCGGCCAGATAGGCGTCCTCGTCGAGACCAGCGATGAACTCGGCGATCTGCTCCGAAGCCCGGCGAACATCCCACAGGAACGCTGCCGTTTCAGGCCGCATAAAGGTCCTCGGCCTCCGCGGTCGCTCGCGCTGCGAAATAAGGGTTCTTGACCGCATCGGCCATGACAAGGTCAACAGGTCGACCGAAGATCAGCTCCAGATCTTCCTTCAGACCGAAGTAGGCCTCAAACAGATCGGGCGTCGAGGGCTGGAACTCTACAAGTAGGTCGACATCACTTTGGTCGACATCGAAGTCTTCTCTCGTCGCCGAACCGAACACCCGCATGCGCCGTACGCCTCGAAGCCGGCACGCGCGCTCAAGCGCAAGGCGATCGATGCCCAACTGCAGAGTCATGGGCGCAGTCTACCGAGCAGCTCTCAGCGAGCGGCAGAACGGCTGGGCGAAGACGGGATGCTCAATGCGAGCATCCCGAACCTCAAACGCGCGCGGCCTTGCTGCCCTTCATCGCGGGGATGACATGCTCGCCGTAGACGCGCAGCGTCTCTTCTTTGTTGTCGTGCTGGAGGTAGCCGGCGAACTGGTCGACGCCGAGGTCACGCAGGGCCTCGAGCTTTTCGATGTGTTCTTTCGCTGTGCCGAGCACGCAGAAGCGGTCGACGATCTCGTCGGGCACGAAGTCGACGTGGTCGTTGCCGGCCTTGCCGTGAGTGTTGTAGTCGTAGCCCTGGCGACCCGCGATGTAGTCGGTGAGCGCCTTCGGCACATCCGAGCTCTCGCCGTGCTTCGCAACGATGTCGGCCACGTGGTTGCCGACCATGCCGCCGAACCAGCGGGTCTGGTTGCGCATGTGGTCCCAGTCGGTGCCGATGTACATGGGCGCCGCGACGCAGAACTTAATCGACATCGGGTCGCGCCCGGCGTTGTCGGCCGCCGTGCGTACGGTCTCGATCATCCACTTCGCGATATCAAGGTCGGCCAGCTGCAAGATGAAGCCATCGCCCACCTCGCCCGTGAGCTTGAGGGCGAGCGGGCCATACGCGGCCACCCACACTTCGAGCTCACTGCCGTGGCTCCACGGAAACTGCAGCGTCGACCCGTTGTGCTCGACCGACCGCGAGTTGCCGAGTTCACGAATGACGTGAATCGACTCGCGAAGCTCGGCGAGCGTCGTGGGCTTGCCGTTCGTGACGCGCACCGCCGAGTCGCCGCGGCCGATGCCGCAGATCGTGCGGTTGCCGTAGAGCTCGTTGAGGGTCGCGAAGACACTCGCCGTGACCGTCCAGTCGCGCGTCGCGGGATTGGTCACGAAGGGCCCGACCGTGATGCGCGTCGTCTCGGCCAAGATCTTCGAGTAGATGACGTAGGGCTCTTGCCACAGGATGTGGCTGTCGAAGGTCCACACGTGACTGAACCCGTACTGCTCGGCCAGCTTGGCGAGGTGCACCGTGCGGCTGGCGGGCGGGTTGGTCTGCAGAACAGCGCCGAAATCCATGGATGCTCGTCTCTCGTCGTTCGTTCGTCTAGACCAGGTACTGGCTCAGGCCGCGGCGCAGGTACTGCCCGTGCCCGGCCCGCCCGTGGAACTGGTCGTTCTGGATGACCACCGAACCCCGGCTGATGACCGTGTCGACCTTGCCGTCGATCTCGAAGCCCTCCCACGCCGCGTGGTCCATGTTCATGTGGTGCTTGCGGCCGGTCGGCTTGCCGTTCTCGTCGACGGGCATACCGATCGAGGTGTGGCCGTTCGGGTCGTAGACGACGACGTCGGCGTCGGCTCCGGGCGCGATGACGCCCTTCTTGCCGTAGAGGCCGAACATGCGCGCGGGCGTGGTGCTCGTGATCTCGACCCAGCGCTCGAGCGTGATCTGGCCGGTAACAACGCCCTGGTACATGAGATCCATGCGGTGCTCGACCGAACCGATGCCGTTGGGAATCTTCGAGAAGTCGCCCAGGCCCAGCTCTTTCTGGTCCTTCATGCAGAACGGGCAGTGATCGGTCGAGACCATCTGAATGTCGTTCGTGCGCAGGCTCTGCCACATGTGGTCTTGGTGCCCCTCAGCCCGCGAGCGCAGCGGCGTCGAGCACACCCACTTGGCGCCCTCGAAGGCTCCGTACTTTTCGCTCACCGCACCCAATTGCTCTTCGAGCGACAGATAGAGGTATTGCGGGCACGTCTCACCGAACACGTTCTGGCCGATGTCGCGCGCCGCCGCGAGTTGCTCAACGGCTTGCTTGGCACTCACGTGCACGACGTAGAGCGGCGCCCCCGTGAGGTTCGCGAGCATGATCGCTCGGTGCGTCGCCTCTTCTTCCATCTGCCAGGCGCGCGCGACCCCGTGGTAGTAGGGGTCGGTCTTGCCCTTGGCGAGCAACTGGGCGACGAGCACGTCGATGGCCGGGCCATTTTCGGCGTGCATCATCGTCATGAGCCCGTGATCGGCAGCCACCTGCATCGCGCGCAGAATCTGCGCGTCGTCGGCGTAGAAGACGCCCGGATAGGCCATGAACATCTTGTAGCTCGTGATGCCCTCGTCGATGAGCTTGGGCAGCGCGGCGAGCGAGTCGTCGTCGACGCCTCCCACGATCTGGTGGAACCCGTAGTCGATCGCGCAATTGCCGCCGGCCTTCTCGTGCCACGCGGCGAGGCCGTCGAACACCTTCTGGCCCGCCGTCTGCACGGCGAAGTCGATGATGCTCGTAGTGCCGCCCCACGCGGCGGCGATCGTGCCCGTCTCGAAGGTGTCGACTGCAGCCGTGCCACCGAAGGGTAACTCCATGTGGGTGTGGGCGTCGATGCCGCCCGGAATAACATACTTGCCCGAGGCATCGATGACCGCGTCGACGGATGCGGCCAGATCGTGCCCGAGCAACGTCGAGCCCGGGGCGAGCACCGCCACAATCGTCTCGCCGTCAATCAACACATCAGCCGCGCCGCGGCCCGTGGCCGACACAACCGTGCCGCCGGTGATGAGGGTGGTAGCCATTGTCGACTCTCCTTAGGGCTTGACCGTTGCGGTGTACGACTCGGGGCGACGGTCGCGGTAGAACTGCCAGTTGTTGCGCACCTCGCGAATGACGTCGAAGTCGATGTCGCGCACTACGGTCTCGGTCTGGTCTTGGCTCGCGACATCACCCACGTAGTTGCCGCGCGGGTCAACGAAGTAGCTCGAGCCGTAGAACGTCACCGCGAGGTCGCCGAACTCGTCGCTCTCGGTGCCGATGCGGTTGTTGGCCGCGATGAAGTACTGGTTGGCGGCGGCCGCGGCGGGCTGCTCGAGCTCCCAGAGGCGGTTCGAGAGGCCGGGCTTGGTCGCGCTCGGGTTGAACACGAGCTGGGCACCGTTGAGGCCGAGCTCGCGCCATCCTTCAGGGAAGTGCCGGTCGTAGCAGATGTACACACCGACCTTGCCCACGGCCGTGTCGAACACGGGGTAGCCGAGGTTTCCGGGGCGGAAATAGAACTTCTCCCAGAACCGGTCGAGGTTCGGGATGTGGTGCTTGCGGTACTTGCCGAGAATCGTGCCGTCAGCATCCACGACCACCGCGGTGTTGTAGTACACGCCGGGCATGTCTTCTTCGTAGATCGGGAGCACGATGACGAGCTTCAGTTCTTTCGCGAGCTTCGCGAAGCGCTGCACGATCGGGCCGTCGGCCGGCTCGGCGTAGTCGTAGTACTTGGCGTCTTCGATGATGCCGAAGTAGGGGCCGTAGAAGAGTTCTTGGAAGCAGATGATCTGCGCACCGTCAGCGGCGGCATCACGCGCGAACTGCTCGTGCTTGGCGATCATCGACTCTTTGTCGCCCGTCCAGGTGGTCTGGGTGATGGCGGCGCGGATGGTGGTCATCGGCGGTGGTTCCCCTCTGCATCAGTGAACAGGGGCCAGTGTGCGCCCCGGCTGTTACCGGCGCGTTTCGGCCACTGACGTCTCTCGTGACACGCTATGGCGCATCCGCGCAGGTGAACAGATGTGCGCGCACATGAGCACGCGGCGAGCGGCGCTAGCGTGGGGCGCATGAGAATCGTCGTGCTCGCGGGTGGAGTCGGAGGAGCGCGCTTCGTGCGCGGGTTGCGCGAGGCCGTGCGGCGCGCGCCCGTGGGGAGCGACCTCGCTGACGCCTCGATTGACGTCATCGTCAACACGGGCGACGACTGGTGGCTCGCGGGCCTGCGCATCACGCCCGACCTCGACTCGATGCTCTACACGCTCTCGGGCCAGAACGACGAAGTGCGCGGCTGGGGCCGCGTGGGCGAGAGTGAACGCGTCTCGGGCGAGCTGCAGGCGTACGGCGTAACTCCCGAGTGGTTCACGCTCGGCGACCTCGACCTCGGCACGCACATTGCGCGGTCGGCGTGGTTGCGCGCGGGGCTCACCCCTTCGGAGGTCGTCGCGCGACTTCACGACCGGTGGGACCTCGGCGGAGTACGCCTGCACCCCGCGACCGATCAGGAGATCGACACCCACGTGTGGGTTGCCTCTGACACGGGCGCCGAAGAAGACATGCACTTTCAAGAGTGGTGGACGCGCTACCGCGCACAAGTGCCCGCCCTGCGATTTGAGCAGCGCGGCATCGACCTCGCGTCGCCGTCGCCGGGCGCTCGCGCGGCCCTGGATGCGGCCGACGTCGTGCTCATCGCGCCGTCGAACCCCGTGGTCTCGATTGGCACGATTCTGGGCATTCCGGGCATGCGCGATGCGGTACTGGCGGCGACTGCGCCGATCGTGGGCGTCTCGCCCATCATCGCCGGATCCGCCGTGCGCGGCATGGCCGACGCGTGCCTCACGACGATCGGTGTGGCGACGGATGCCGGCGCCGTCGCCCGGCACTACGGCCCCCGGGCTCAGGGCGGGCTGCTCGACGCGTGGCTCGTGGGCGTTGAAGACGAGTCGCTCGTCGCCGGGTTGCGCGCGGACGGCGTCGCCGCCGCCGCGGTGCCGCTCTGGATGCGCGACCTCGACACCGCGGCCGCACTGGCCGACGCGGCGGTGGACGCCGCACGAGCCGCGACTCGCTAGCCGGTTCGCCTTTCGCGTGCGCTGGCTCGCAGTGGGTCCCCTGGGCAGAGTGCCCGCCCGCTCATAGAAATCGCATAGAAAGCGCATAGCTTTGAGGTCGACGGTGGGGTCTTGTCACCGCACGCGCTGCATCCGCAGCTCGAACCGAAGGAGTTCACAATGCGAAAGACGACCCGAACCATCACCACGATCATCGCCGCGGGAACGCTCACGGCGTTCGGCCTCGCGCTCGCCCCGGCCGCCATGGCCGCGACGACGAGCACCGACTCGTCGGCGTCGAGCTCGACGTCGCCGTCCGAGCGCGGTCGCGAGGGCCACGGCCCCCGCGGCGATCGCCCGGGGCTCGAGACGGTCATGTCGGTTCTCGACCTGACCGAAGATGAGCTGAAGGCGGCACGCGAGGCGGGCACGACGCTCGCTGAGCTGGCCGAGCAGCAGGGCGTGGAGGTCGCTGACCTCATCGACGCGCTCGTTGCCGACGCTGAAGAGCACATTGCCGAGCACGTCGCCGAGGGCGACCTGACGCAAGATGAGGCGGATGCTCGGCTCGCCGAGATCGAGCAGCGCATCACCGACCGCGTCAACGGCGTCGAGCCGGCCGAGGGCGACCGCCCCGAGCCCGGCGACCGCCCCGACCGCGGTGAGCGTGGCGAACGCGGCCCCGGCGGCCACGGCCCGCACGGCCCGGCGGACGAGGATGCTGCTGCCGACGAGTAACCCCTCGTCGCGGCGCCTCGCCGCCGCACACTGATCCCCCGCCGGGCGCATGTCGCCCGCGGGGGATCAGTGCGTTAAGCCCGCTCGGCGCGCGCACGCGCACGCCTGCCGCAGCGCAACAGCCGGCGATACCGCCTGCCGCGTGCCCGAATAGCGATCGGCCGTACTCCAGTGCACGACGAGCCCCTCCGGCGCGTCTCGCCCCACACGCCCGCCCGCTGGCAAGCAAATGTGCAGCGTCTCCCTCGCCACACCCGCGGCATCCTCGCCCGGCGGCAGTAGGCCATAGCGCCGCAGGGCGCTCACGCACGCGAGTGGTCCGCCCGCGCGCCACGCCGCACGAGCATCCGTCGGCAGGTCGCTCGCCGCGTACCAGCCTTGACGAATCCTGTCGAGATTGCGGTACCGCAGCGCGAACCAAAACTCCGTGTCGGTCCAACCCGCGGCGAGAAGTTCTCGGCGCGACGCAATTCCCCCGTAGCGACGCAAGACGCGATCAAAACCCGAGAAGCCCACCATCGAACGAGCCTCTGGCATGAGCGAGGCGATCCCGATCGTGCCCCCGTTTCGCTGTGCATGGCGCCATCTGTTCCGACAGCGGGAGGAGCGGTAGACGTGCGGCACGCAGACAAGGCGACCCATCCTTTCGGTGCCTTCCAGAAGCGCGGAAGTTCTTAAGCATTCCTCCTATTTTTCCGCGGTTTTGGAAGGCCGCACGGTGAGATCGCGCGATGGCGAGAGCACACAGTCTTCGGGCTCGCTGGACCAGGCAGCGGTACGACACGGGGGCCCCGGTAATGTGGCGCTCAAGGGTTGCCGTGTAGCCCCGGGGAGAGCAGAGAGACGATGAGCTTGGCAACAGCAATGACTTTCGTCTCTATCGCATTCGGCGCCGTCGTCGTCATCGCCATCATCGTGCGCCTCGTGGTTGGTCTCGCTCGGCGCCGAGGTCGTGCGGCTTTGCGTGATATCGGGGGCGCCTTGACCGGAGCGGTCAGCGTGCAGTCGTCCGCATACGGCTGGACACCCGGCTCCCTCGCTCCTGCCGACCCGCCCGCCGCCGAGTGGCACGATTCCGAAGAAACGCGCGACAGCAGATAACGGCGACCGGCGCGAGTAGGGTGGACGCACAACGTGTTGCGCCCGGTCTGGGGCGCGGCGTGGCGCCGCTCTTGAGGTGCCCGACCCGGCGGGTTCAGCGTGCCCGCCGTCGCTCGGCTTGCCAGGAGCATCCATGACGGAGTCCACACCACAGAACACGCCCGTGCGCGCGACGGGGGCGGGGCGAAAAGCCGCGGCCAACGACGCGGCCAACACCGCCACGACACGCGTAGTCAGCGCAGCCGCCTCCCCTGCGGGGTTTGTGCCCAGCGCGTCGGCGATCTCGCGCGCGCTCAAGCGGGCCGAGTCGGGCGTCACGCTCGACGCGACCGAAGCCGAGACGCTGCTGCACTGCCGGCACGACGACCTCGAGCGGCTGCTGACCGTCGCGAGCCGCGTTCGGGATGCGGGGCTCGAGAAAGCCGGACGCCCCGGCGTCATCACGTACTCACGCAAAGTGTTCATTCCGCTCACGCACCTGTGCCGCGACCGCTGCCACTACTGCGTGTTCGTACAGACGCCGAACCAGCTCGCCGCGCACGGCAAAGCACCCTTCCTCTCCCCCGACGAAGTGCTCGAGATCGCGCGCCAAGGCGCCGCGCTCGGGTGCAAAGAAGCCCTCTTCACGCTCGGCGACCGGCCCGAAGAGCGCTGGCCCGCCGCGCGCGAATGGCTCGACGCCCGCGGCTACGACTCCACGATCGACTACTTGCGCTCGGTCGCGATTCTCGTGCTCGAAGAGACCGGGCTACTGCCGCACCTCAACCCCGGCGTCATGACCTGGCAAGAACTGCAGCGACTCAAGCCCGTCGCCCCGAGCATGGGCATGATGCTCGAGACCACCAGCAAGCGGCTGTTCGAAACGCGCGGGCTCGCCCACTTCGGCTCGCCCGACAAAGACCCCGAGTTGCGCTTGCGCGTGCTCGAAGACGCTGGTCGCAGCGCCATCCCATTCACGACGGGCCTGCTGCTGGGAATCGGCGAAACCTATGCCGAACGCGTCGACGGAATGTTCGCGATTCGGGCGACCTCGCGGCGGCACGGGCACGTGCAAGAGGTCATCATCCAGAACTTCCGGGCCAAGCCGCGCACGGCGATGCGCGCCGCCGACGACCTCGCGCTGCAGGAGTACATCGCCGCCGTCGCCGTCAGCCGTCTCGTGCTCGGCCCGAGCGCTCGCGTGCAAGCGCCGCCGAACCTCACCGACGCCGAAGAACTAGGCCTGCTGATTCGCGCGGGCATCGACGACTGGGGTGGGGTGAGCCCGCTGACTCCCGACCACGTCAACCCCGAGCGCCCGTGGCCGCAGATCGACGAGCTCGCGCGCTTGACCGCCGAGTCGGGGTTCACGCTGCACGAGCGCTTGACCGCGCACCCTCACTACGTGCGTGCCGAAGAGCCGTGGCTCGACCCGCGCATCGTTCCGCACGTGCGGGCCCTGGCCTCAGGCGATGGGCTCGCGAACGAGGCTGCCGTGCTGCGGGGCATCCCGTGGCAAGAGCCCGACCCCGATTGGGCGAGCCGCGCCGGCACCGGACGCACCGACCTGCACGTTGAGATCGACACCGAGGGTCGGCGCACCGAAACTCGCAGCGACTTCGAGGACGTCTACGGCGACTGGGCCGAGCTGCGCGAAGCGACGACCGGAGCTCGTGACCGCACGGTCGCTGTGAGCACGGGCGTTGCGGCGGTGCTGCGTCGGGCTGAGGATGCTCCCGCCGGCTTGACCGACGACGACTACCTGACGCTGCTGCAGGCCGACGGCGCCGACCTCGACGCGCTCGCCGACCTCGCCGACCGAGTGCGACGCGACACGGTGGGCGACGTGATCGGTTACGTCGTCAACCGCAACATCAACTTCACGAACGTCTGTTACACGGGCTGCCGGTTCTGCGCGTTCGCGCAGCGGCGCACCGATGCTGATGCCTTCACGCTCTCGATGCAGCAGGTCGGCGACCGGGTCGATGAGGCGTGGGCGCTCGGGGCGACTGAGATTTGCATGCAAGGCGGAATCCACCCCGACCTGCCCGGAACGGCCTACTTCGACCTCGCGCGCGAAGTGAAGAAGCGCCAGCCGGGCATTCACCTGCACGCGTTTAGCCCGATGGAGATCGTGAACGGAGCATCCCGAACCGGGTTGTCGTTCGCCGACTTCTTGACGGCGGCGAAAGAGGCGGGGCTCGACACGATTCCGGGCACGGCGGCCGAGATTCTCGACGATGAGGTGCGCTGGGTGCTCACGAAGGGCAAGCTGCCCGCCGCCGAGTGGATCGAGATTGTCAGCACCGCGCATCGCCTCGGCATTCGCTCGTCGAGCACGATGATGTACGGGCACGTGGATGCTCCGCACCACTGGGTCGGCCACTTGCGCACCCTCGCTCGCGTGCAGGACGACACCGGCGGTTTCACCGAGTTCGTGCTGCTGCCGTTCGTGCACGCGAGTTCGCCCGTCTATCTCGCGGGCGTGGCGCGACCCGGCCCGACGCCGCAAGAGAACCGTGCGGTGCACGCGGTCGCACGCTTGATGCTGCACTGCCGCATCGATCACGTGCAGACCTCGTGGGTGAAGCTCGGCACCGAAGGCACCCAGCTCATGCTGCGCGGCGGGGCTGATGACGTCGGCGGCACGCTCATGGAAGAGACGATCAGCCGCATGGCGGGCGCCGACAACGGTTCTGAGAAGACGGTCGCTGAGCTCGAAGAGCTGGCGAGTTCGATCGGACGCGTCGCGCGCCAGCGCACGACGACCTACGGAACGCCCGACCCGGAACGTGTCGCGGTCGCACAGTCGCACAGAACCGAGGGCTACGCGGCCACGGGCCGGCGGCTCTCGCTCACGGTCGCCGAGGTGCGCTCGGGCTCGTGACGGAGCTCGGGCCTGCGGACCTGCATGCCGGCCGGCCCGCGTCCCTGCCCGCCTGCCGGCCGGCCCGCGCCCCTGCCGCCTTGCCCTGCCCGCGTCCCTGCCCGCCTGCCGGCCGGCCCGCGCCCCTGCCGCCTTGCCCTGTCCGCCTGCTTGCCGGCGTGCCCTCCGCCCTGGGTGCCGCCTGCCGACCCGCTCGCCCTGCTTGCTGCAGGCCTGACTCCCTGCCCGCCTACCGCGCCGACCAATCCTTCCGCACGCCTCCCCAATCGAAGGAACTTTGGGAGCAAAGTCGTTGAAGGTTCCTTCGATTGGGGAGCGTCACGATAGGGACACTCGACCCGGGATCACGGTCCACTCCGCCGACCTATACGCACGGCATCGATCGCCAACCCGAGTACACGATGGAGACCTCAGCTGGCGGGCACGTCGCGTTGAGGGCGCCTCGCGGGTGCGTCAGGTCGAGAGCAGCTGGCGGGCACGGCGGTTGGGGGAAGCTCGCGGCTGCGTCAGGTCGAGGGCGGCTCGCGGGTGCGTCAGGTCAGCAGCAGCGCGCGCGTGCGCGGGCCTATCAACACGACGCCAGTGTCGGCGAGGGCGGCGAGGGCCGTGAGTTGCTCGAGCGTGTCGACGTCGCGGCGCAGGCCTGAGTGCTCGCGCACGGCGAGTTCGACGTAGCCCGCGTCGCGGTGCTGCTCGGCCGAGTCGGCGCCGAACCGCAATGAGTGCGGCAACCCCGCGGCGGCGACGATGAGCGTTGTGCCCTCCCCCTCTGCGTCGGGCACGAAAGCCCAGTGGTGTTCGCTCGCCGCGACGAGGGCGGCATCGAGGTCGGCGGGCTGCAGCGCCGGTAGGTCACCGAGCAAGACCGCGGTCGGCGCCGCAGGATCGGCCGCCGCGATTCCCGCGCCGATCGCGACGAGCAAGCCATAGCCTGGATCGTCGACAACACGGACTCCGTCAAGGGGTTCGGCGAGCGAGCCGACGACGATGAGTTCGCCGACTTCACGGGCAGCGCGGGCGGCGGCAACGGTGTCGAGGGCGATCGCGGCGGCGAGGGATGCCCGCCGGGCCTGCGCGTCAGCCCCAGCCCCTTCGGCGAGGCGACTCTTCGCGCTCGCGGCATCGCGCACGGGCACGATGAGCGACACGAGTGCAGACATCGGATCAGCCTAAGCCGAGAGCGCGTCGGCGATCAGCCGCTCATCGGCGGGGGTTCGGTCGAGCAACGACACGGGCGCGATCGTCGCGAGTACGCGACGCCACAGGGGTTGCGAGCGACGGAGTGATCCCAGCGCGAGGTCGAGGTCGTCGCGCGCGGCGGGATGGTCGGCCGGGTGATCAGCAGGGCGGTCGGCGGTTCCGTAGGCGCGAGCCTCGAGCGCGAATCGAACGCGGTCGATGGCCGCGGCACCAGCTGCCGCACTACCGCCGTCACCAGCACCAGAGTGCGCCCCAGCAGCGTCGGGCACGACGCGCGATGCCCACGCGGCCGCGAGCTCGCGGGGCGTGCGGGTGTCATCGGCGGGCAACCCGAGGTCGCGCGCCGTGTCGCGGAGTTCGCGCCAGTGGTCGAGTGCATCCGGCGACCGGCGGCGGGCAGCGCGGCGACGCAGCCGCCACAGGCCCGGCAGCACGAGCAGCAGCACGAGCAAGGTGAGGGCGAGAGTGACGAGCGCGCGAGCATCCACGGGCACTCCATTCGACCCCGTGCCGAGGGCGCCGTCGAGCGAACCATCGGCGCCACCGTCAATGAGGTCGCTGGGGTCGAGGGCTTCGCCGCTGGGGTTCGTGTCGGGGTCGAGTTCGTCGGGGTCGGGTGCGGCGGTCGCGTCGGGCGTAGGGGCAAGAGTTTCACCCGTGACGGGGTCGACGGCCGGTTCTTCGCCCGGCGCGGGAACGTCGTCGGTCGCGTAGGCGGGCACCGCGCCGCGCGACGGCGTCGGCTCGAAGCGCACCCAGCCGAGCTCGTCGAAGTGTAGTTCGGGCCACGCGTGTAGGTCGTCGGTCGTGACGACGTACTCGCCGGGAACGTTCGGGCTCGCGGTTCCGGGTACGAAACCGACCGCGATGCGCGCAGGAATGCCGAGCGTGCGCGCCATGAGCGTCATGGCCGCCGCGTAGTGCACGCAGTAGCCCGCGCGGGCCTCAAGAAAGACGGCGACGATCTCGGCTCCCGTGCCGTCGTAACCCTGCTCGACGGGAGCCTCTTCTGAGTAGACAAAGTCTCCGCCCGTGAAGAACCTCTGCAGCGCGAGCGCTTGGTCGTAGGGCGACGGGCCGTCGGCACTCTCTGCCACTTGCGCTGCCGTGCGCGCGACGATGGGGTCAAGGCCCTCGGGCACCGCTCGGTACCGGTCGAGGCCCGAGGCATCGACGGTGGCCGTGCGCAACTGCAGGGGCGTCGGCGACGCGACGAGGCTCTCGACTTGGTACGAGCCGTTGCGGAACGTGCCATCGACCGTGCTCACCGTCACGCCATCAGCATCGACCACCCACTCGCCCGTCAGCCCCGTGATCTCGACGGGCGCTGAGGGCAGCGGCACCCAGCGCGACCGCACATTCTGCAGACGGATGCTCGTCGCCACTTGCTCCGTCGCCACCTCACTGCCCAGCCACGACGGCGGGCCCACCACGTCGGTCGCCGTCGCGACGCCGCCGATCACGGGCTGCACGCTTTGCCCCTCGAAGTCGGCGAGGTGCGAGAGAGTCAGGTAGAGCCCACCCTCGGCATCGGTCGAGTAGCGCAGCGCCTCGACGGGAGTGTTGCGCCGCAAGTCATTGCCGAGGTCGAGCACGGGGTTGACCCCCGCAACGAGTCCGCCCACGCCCGAGCCGGGCAGCGCCTCGCCCGCGATCACGGGAGGCAGCAGCGGCGGAACGAGCAACGCGGTCACGAGCACCCCCGCCGCCACCCCGAGGGCGCGCGCGGCGGCCGCGGCTCCCCCGCTCGCGGCCGGGCGGTGCAGCGCGAGCACGAGCAGATAGGCCGCAGCCGTGGCCAGGATCGAGACGATCGGCAACAGCCCCGGCGCAAGCACGACGGGCACGGCCAGAATGCCCAAGAGCGGAATCGCCGCAAACGCCGGCCGGCGGCCGTGCACCAGCACGGCGTCGGTCAGAATCGCAAGGCCCGCAACCCCCGACGCCATGAGAAAACGGATGCCGTCATCGGCAACGGCAGGAATCGTCTGCTCGGCAATCGAGAGCTCGCCCGCCCCGATCAGGAGGGCGAATCGCTCGGCCGTGGCCGGGAGCGGCACGATCCCGAGCAGCGCAGTGTCGGCCGCGAACAGCAGGGTCAGGGCGAGCACCGTGGCGGCGACCGCCGCCACGAGCGCCCACGCGGCCGCCCACCGCCGCACGAGCAGCCGCACCGCGACCGCCGCCCCTACAGCCGCCGCCGCAACCACGAGCACGGCCGGACCCCAGAGTCCTTCGTCGAGCACCGCCGAAAAGCTCGTCGACGCCGCAGCAACCGCGAGAAGCCCTGCCGCGCTCAAGCCCGCCGTGCTGCGGGGCCGCACCGACTCAACCATTCACGACCACCGCCGGTACGGCCCATTGGGCTATCGGCTCGGTATCGCCACCCATCAGAGCAAGCCACGCGTCATCGGGCGATCGCGTGATCGAGACGCGCGCCACGCGCCACCCCGCACGCTCGAATGCCGTGCGCACGGGGTCGGGGTCGAGCAGAGTGTCGTCAGGGTTCGCTCCACTCGCGCGCCGCGAGGCGGCACGTGCGGGCTCGGCCGGGCCGGCGAGCAGAGCGACCGCGGGGGCGCGCGATGAGCGTTGGGCGAGCATCCACCGCAGAGTCCGATCGTCGGGAGCGCCGGCGAGCACCACCACGGGTGTCGAGCCCGAAAGCGCCCGCTCGTCAAGCTCGGCCGACGCGGTCGCGAGGGTCACGAGGGCAAGCTCGCCGAGCACGTCACCCACCGGGCCGTCGGCAATGGGCGCATCGGCGACGCGCTCGGTCGGCGTGACGAGTTCGACCGAGTATCCGCGCTCAGCCAAGTGCACCGCCGACGAGGCCGCCATGCGCACGAGCCACTCGAAGGTTGCGCTCGTGGCAGTTCGCCCTGCCGTCGCCGCAGAATCACGAGCGAGGCGAGCATCGTGATACCCCCGTGACTGCGAGTCAACGATGAGGCGAGCATGCGGGCCCGCCTGCGGTTCGTCGTTGCGCACCATGAGCTCGCCCTGCCGCGCCGTCACGCGCCAGTGCACGCGCCGCAGTGCGTCGCCATCGCGATACTCGCGCGTCACCACGTCGTCGTCGGCGCGCTCGCGCGAGCGCGACGTGCGCGGACCGGCTTCGCTCGACGGGTCGGGAACTGGTCCGGGGGTGAGCGGCGTCACCTGCGGCAGCACGAGTTGAGCGACCATCGCGCGCGTATCGACCACCCGCACGGCGAGGGCGAACGGGTCACGGTCTTCGATCAACAGCGGACCAACCGACAACAGCCCGCGGTGGGTCGGCCAATAGCGATAGCCAATGCTCGCGGGGCGCGAGGCCGTGACCTCGCGCAACCGTCCGGGGCCCGCGAAGCCGGGAACCATGGGTACCCGTTCGATCCACTCGGCCGCGCGAGCGCGCCCACTCACGGTCACGCGCACCTGCACGGGCTCACCCTCGGTCGCCACGACGGGCTCGAGTTGCCGAGACACGCGAACGCGCGGTCGAGAACTCGCCACCATGCCAAAAGCAATGAGCGGTGCGGCGACGGCGACGGCAGCGATCGTCAGTAGCTCGGGGCGCTCGAACACATACGCGAGCACTCCGATGCCCACCGCGGCCACGAGGAACGCGATGCCGCGGGCCGTCAGCCGGGGCACGAGCGCCGCCTAGTCGCGCGCCATCGGTACCGGCACGGCGGTGGCCGCCACAATGCGGTCGACCACCTCGTCGACGCTGCGCACCGTGCTGCCATCGGGATGCTGCGCTCGCGGCACCAGCACCATGCGGTGCGAGAGCACCGTGGTCGCGAGAGCGTCGATGTCGTCGGGCAGCACGAAGTCGCGACCATCGAGGGCGGCTCGAGCGCGACTCGCGCGCACGAGCTGCAGCGTCGATCGCGGGCTCGCCCCGAGTCGCAGGGCCGAATCGTCGCGCGTCGCCTGAACGATCGCCACGGCATAGCGCTCGACCGCAGGGCTCACATACACCTCACGCACGGTCGCGATCATGCGACGCAAGCCCATGACGTCGACGACGGGTTCGAGGCGTTCGAGCGGGCTGCCGTGTTCGCGATCGCGCACCATGAGCGCTTCGCTCTCGGCATCGGGGTAGCCAATCGAGATGCGCGCCATGAACCTGTCGCGTTGCGCTTCGGGCAGGGCGTAGGTGCCCTCCATCTCGATGGGGTTCTGCGTCGCGACGACGAGAAACGGGCTGTCGAGGTGGTGCGTGCGACCGTCGACCGTGACCTGCTGTTCTTCCATGCACTCGAGCAGAGCCGACTGCGTTTTGGGGCTGGCCCGGTTGATCTCATCGCCGATCACGATGTGCGCAAACACCGGACCCGGTGTGAACTCGAAGGTTCCCAACTGCTGACGAAAAACGCTGACGCCCGTGATGTCCGCTGGCAGGAGGTCGGGAGTGAACTGGATGCGATTGACGGTTCCGGCGATGCACTTCGCGAGCGCGCGAGCCAGCATCGTCTTGCCGACGCCCGGCACGTCTTCGATGAGCAGGTGACCTTCGGCGAGCAGCACCGTGAGTGCGGCATCCACCGCATCGGGCTTGCCGTCGAGCACGCCGTTCATGGCGCGACGGATGCTCGCCCCGAGTTCTGCGAACTCCTCCGCGCTCAGCGGCGCCGCTTCAGACATCGAGGTCATCATGCTCATTGTTCGACTCTGCCATGCTCTGGCGCCGAGCGCTCTGAGAGTCTGCCCTACTGTGCCGAAACCTCAGTTGTAGTCCATGGTCTGCACGCCGGCGGCGAAGCCGTCGCTCCAGGCTTCTTTCGTGCCTTGCGCAAACATGTCGTCGGCGGCCGGGCGCACGAGGCTGCGCGCCCCGGGGGCCGCGTCGTCGAGCAGCCGAGCGAGGCCCCGCACCGCAGCGACCGGGATGCCGCTCGACTTGCCCTTGACGAGGTCGGCGGCTGCGGCAATCTCGTCGCCGACGGCGGGGGCCGTGACTTCGAGCAGTTTTCCGGCGGCATCGTGAGTGCCCCGCAGGTCGTCGAGCAGCCGAACGCCGCTCGAGCCGATCGCCATGTCGGTCTGGCCTTCACGCCACGCGCGACCGGCCGTGTCGGTGATGATGACGCCGATGGGCGAGCCGACGCTCTCTTCGACGGCTGCGCGAATGGATGCGGCGCTCGCGTCGGGGTCGACCGGAAGCAGCAGCACGGTGCCGTCGGCAGTGTTGCTTGCGTCGACTCCCGCGGCTGCCATGATCAGCCCGAGCCGGTTCTCGACGATGCGCGTCGTGCCGCCATCGGCGCGGGCGCGCGTGGCAACGACGCGCACGGTCTCATCGGTGATCGCCTGCTCGCGATCGGCCGCCTGAACGATGCGACCCTCGGCCTTGCTCACGATCTTGCTTGTCACAGCGAGAATGTCGCCCGGCTCGACGCCGGCTCTGCTGGCGGCATCAGCAATGAGTCGCGGCAGGTCATCCCCCGGCGCAATCTCGGGCATGCCCGGGATGCCCCACACGCGCAGTTCTGCCGGTGCAGTCTCGGCCCCGCGCGTTTCGGTCACGCGCCCATTCTGCCCCGCCGCGCTTAGCGCGTCAGCCGCGGCAGCACCTCGCGGCCGAAGTGCTCGATGAAGGCATCCTGGTTGCGACCCACGTTGTGCAGGTGGATGCGCGAGAACCCGAGGTCGAGGTAGCGCTGGATGTTCGCGCGGTGGGCATCCGGGTCACTCGAGATGAGCATCCGCTCGTCGAAGTCGTCGGGGCGCACGAGCTTGGCGATCTGCTCGAGGTCGTACGGCGAGCGGATGTCGCTCTTCGCGAACCGCATGCCCGCTTGCGGCCACTCGGCGAGCGCGTTGGCCATCGCTTCGTCGTCAGTCGGCGCCCACGACACGTGCAAGCGCAGCGCGTGCTGCCCGGCCTCGCGGCGGCGGCCGGCCTCGCGCGCCCCGTCGTCGAAGCGTTGCAGCAGCGTGGCGATCTTGTCGATCGGCACCGAGTCGATGAGCAACCCGTCGGCCACTTGGCCCGCGCGACGCGCGGTGACAGGCCCAGCCGTGGCAATGAGAAGTGGGGGTGGTGACTCGGGACTCGTCCACAGCCGCGTCGACTCGAGTTGATACCAGCGACCCTCGTGCTTGACGTCGCGCCCGGCAACCCCCGAGGCGAAGAGCTTCTTGATGATCGTCACGGCCTCGAACATGCGATTGATGCGCTCGGCCGGCTCGGGCCAATACGAGCCGACAATGTGTTCGCTGATCGCCTCACCACTGCCGAGCGCCAGCCAGTGCCGCCCCGGGTAGAGGCTCGCGAGCGTTGCCGATGCTTGCGCCACGAGTGCCGGGTGCCACCGGAATGTGGGCGCGAGAGCTCCGACCCCGAGCTCACCCGTCGTCTGCGCACCGAGTGCCGACATGACGCCATAGACGAATCCCGCCTGGCCCTGCGTCGGCGTGAACGGCTGCGCCGTGTCGCCCGCGAGCGTTCCGCTGAAGCCGTGCTGTTCGGCGAGCGCCGCGAGCCGCACCGCATCGGCCGGCGTGAGTTGTTCGAGCGCTGCGGCGAAACCGATCGTGGTCGACGTCATGCGGGCGGGGCCACGCTCTTCGTCGTCTTGCCCGCGAGGTGCGGCCCCGCCATGACCGGTTCGTAGCGCGGCGCTTCGCCCTCGGCGAGGCACGAGGGCAAGCACTCGACGATGGTCGAGTAATTGGCGTTGTGGAAGAACGGCATGCTTTGGCGGCGCTGGCTCGCGGCGACGGTCGACCCGGCAGCAGCATCCGGATTCACGACACGGTGAAGGGTCGAGGTCCAGCGGTCGTTCGTCCAGCGGGCCATGAGGTCGCCGATGTTGATAACGAGCGCACCCTCTGCGGGCGGAATTGGCACCCACGAGTCCGTCGCCCCGTCGTGCACTTCGAGGCCCGCCCGGCCGGCTTCTTGCCGCAAGATCGTGAGCGTGCCGTAGTCGGTGTGAGCGCCCGCGCGCAGTTGCCCGGGCTCGGGCGCATGCGTCTGCTCGGGGTAGTTGATGGCGCGCAAGGCGCTCGGGCTCGCGTCGATGTGGCGCGCGAAGAACTCGGCGGGCAAGTCAAGACCGAGCGCGAACATGCTCATGAGCCGGTCGGCCAGTCGACCCATCTCGGCGTAGTACGCGTGCCACGCCTGCTGCAGCTCGGGCAGAGCCGCGGGCCACACGTTGGCCGTGAACAGCGCGGCTTCGGTCTCGTCAACAGGCACGTGATGGGGGCGGATGCCCGGCCCCATGTTGAACGACTCCTTCAGGTCGCCCGGCGTGACGTCACCGCGCGAGGCCGCGAGCGACTCGCTGCGCATCGGAAAGTACCCGTAGAGCCCACCCGGCGCGCGCTCGACCGCGAGCTTGTCGGCGAGCGGCAGATCGAAGAATGCACGCGCGAGATTCCACGCGGCGTCGGCCACCGCAGCGTCGACCCCGTGGTCGACGACCTGAAAGAACCCGACCGTGCGCAGGGTCTCATCGAACTCGCGCCCGACCACCGCCGGGTCGCGGTCAAGACTGATGGTCGGAACAGCAATCGACGGCGTCATGGCCACACGCTACCCCTTGATCAGCCCCTGCACACCGTGCGAGCACCGCGCATCCAGGTGGCTCGCTTAGCGTCGAAGTACCGACCGAAGAGAGACGCCATGACGACGATTGCTGCCTTGCTCGACAAGTTCGACCGCCTCGTCGTGTGGACCATGGATGCCTTCGGCATCAAGTTCGCGCGCCTCGCTCTGGGCATCGTTTTCATCTGGTTCGGGGCACTCAAAATGATCGGCGACCTCAGCCCGGCCTACGACCTCGTGGCGGCAACGGTCTACTGGCTCACGCCCGAGATCATCATTCCTCTCATCGGCCTGTGGGAGGTGGCGATCGGCGTCGCCTTCCTCTTCCCGCCGCTCACGCGCCTCGCGCTGCTGTTGCTGATCCCGCAGATGCCCGCAACGTTCTTGCCGCTCGTACTGCTTCCGGCCGTGACCTTCACGGTCGTGCCGTGGGGGCTCACTCTCGAGGGCCAATACATCGTCAAGAACCTCGTCATCATCGCGTGCGCGCTCATCATCGGCGGCACGGCTCTGCGCAAGGACCGCAGCGACCGCGAGGCGCGCACGGGCGCCATCGAGGTGCCGGTACATACGAGCTAGATGGGCGACTCGCCCCGTTCGAGCTGCGCAATGTAGCCCGCGAGCTTTCGCGTGCGCGTCTCGGCGCGCACGACGCCATCGAGTCGAAAGACGATCGCAAACCGCGCGGTGGAGCTGATCGAGGCGAACGTGGCCGCGGCTGCGGGCGAGGCATCCAGAGCGGCCTGCAGGTCTGCGGGAACCACCATGCTTTTCTGACTGTAGGCGGCATCCCATCGACCGTCGGCTTTGGCGCGCTCGACCTGAGCGATGCCCGGCGGGCGCATGCGACCCGCCTCGGTCAAGCGCTCGATGATGCCGACGTTGCGTTGCGACCACACCGAGCGAGGCCGCCGCGGAGTGAAGACCTGCAGAGAATAATCGTCGTCGAGGCCGTAGATCTGGCCGTCGATCCAGCCGAAACACAGCGCCGACTCGAGCGCTTCGTCATACGTGATGCCCGGCGCCGACGAGCGCTTCTTGCGCATCTTGAGTCGAACCCCGGGGTGCTCGGGATGCGCCTCGAGCCACTCTTCCCACAGCTCAACGCGCTCGAAGAGCATCACGGGCTTCTCGGAGTTCGCGACCACAATCTCAGCCTAAATGGCGACGATTACGGCGTGTTTACGGCTTTGTTGACGGCTGTGTTTACGGCTTTGTTGCCACGCCGTCGAGCCAGAGAACATTGCTGGGGTCGCTGTGGGTTCCGCCCGAGTTCACGTGCTTGGGGTCGATCACGGGGCCCTTCTTGATGACGTGCACGATCGCCATGGCGTGGCCCCGCCCCAGCCCGTAGTCGTCGGCGAGCCACTGCACGATGACCCCGGCCTTGACGCTCGCATCGTCGTAGCCGCGCGCAATGGCCTCGTCAACGATCGCTCGCGGGGTCTTGCCCGTCTTCGCCTCGACGGCGTCGAGATAAGCCTGAAACGACATGAGTGCTCCCTACAGTGACGACGACGGGCCTCAGCCTAGAACTCAGCAGGGGTCAGAGCGTAACGATGACCTTGCCGCGCGCGTGGCCCGCTTCGCCGTGAGCGAGGGCCTCGGCGATTCGGTCAGCGGGGTACACCTCGTCAACAACCACGCGCAGCGCGCCCGACGCCAACCAGTCGGCGAGCGACTGCAGATCGGCGGTGTCGCGCTTCGCGAGAAACGAGGCGTACGTGCGCCGCGAAAAGAGCGATGCGACAGCGAGCTTCGCGGGCGCGACGAGCGGCGCGAGCCACTCCCCCTTCGGAGCCCCGCACGCCACGAGCGAGCCCGTTGGAGTCAGGATGCGCGCCAGGTCGCGCAACCGCCGGTTGCCGGCGAGCTCAAAGATCAGGTCGAACCGGGCGATGCCCCGCGTGACTTCGGTCGTCGTGTAGTCGATGACGTCGTCGGCGCCGAGTCGGGCGACGAGCTCAAGGTTGCGCGTGCTCGTGACGGCCGTCACGTGCGCGCCCAGCAGCTTGGCGATCTGCACGGCGAAAGTGCCGACGCCACCCGAGGCGCCAATGATGAGCACGCGAGGGCGCATGGGCTCAACCTCGCCCGGGGCCCACGTGAGCGGGGCAACGAGGCCGCCGCGGCGCAGACCCTGCAGGGCCGTGATGGCCGCGACGCCCACCCCACCGGCATCGGTCTTCGACACACCCGCCGGCTTCGGCACGAGGCCCGACTCGCCCACGACCATGAGCTCGCTCCAGGCGCCCGACCCGAAGCCGAAGACCTCGTCGCCCACCGCGAGCCGCGTGACGCCCGCACCCACCGACTCGACGACACCCGCGACGTCAGACCCCATGGCCTGGCCGCTCGGCTTGGGGGCACGTAGGCCTCGCATCATCCGCACGACATAGGGCGTGCCGCGCAGCTCGTGCCAGTCGAGCGGGTTGATCGAGCTCGCGGCGACGCGCACGAGCACCTGGTTGTCGGCGGCGACGGGCGGCGGAGCATCCACGACCCGCAGCACCTCAGGGCCGCCATAGGTCGTTGCGACAACGGACTTCATCACGTGCCCTTCGATTGCTTACGGTGTATGCTTACGCCGTAAACTATGCCACCGCGGCGACACTGTCAAGGAGACACCATGGCGCGATCACGGGATGCCCTCACGCACGACCGCGTACTGCAGGCTGCCCTCGCCCTCGCCGACTCCGAGGGTCTCGAGGCGCTCAGCATGCGGCGACTCGGCACCGAGTTGGGGGTGGAAGCGATGTCGCTGTACCGCCACGTGCCCAACAAAGAAGCCCTGCTCGACGCCATGGTTGACGCGATCGTGCACGACTGGATCGACGACGAGGCCGTCCCCGCAGCCGACTGGCGCGGGCGCATCGCGGCGATCATGCACCGCGCGCACGCCACACTGCTCGCCCGCCCCTGGGCAATCGAACTCGTGACCGTTCGCCCTCGCGTGGGCGACGGTCGCTTGCGCTACGCCGAGGCGATTACGACGGCTCTGCTCGAGGCGGGCTTCACCCCGCAGCTCGCGCACCACGGCCTGCACATCGTCGACGGAACCGTCATGGGCTTCACCGCGCAACAAGCCCGACGCCCCAGCGCCGCGGCACTCGGCGACCGCGTGCACGCGCTGTACAACGGCGACCTCACGGCCGACTACCCGGGCATCAGCGTCACGATTCGCGAGCACCACGACCACGCCGAGGAGTACTCACTCATGGTCGATCTCGTCATCGACGGGCTGGCTCGCTTGCGCGACGGCCTGCTCCCCCCGCGCACCGGTTCCGGGGCAAGCTACGTGCTCTCGCTCGCCTGAACCCGCGCTACGCGCGAGAGAACAACCGCGCGAAGAATCCAGGCTCGTTCTCGTGACCCTGGCAGCGATCCCGCTGCGGGATGCCGCGCATGACTTGCGCAACGTGCTGACCGCACCCGCTCCAGCTGGCTTTGCCGCACTTACGACAGGTGGTTTGGTGACACATCGTGGCTCCTTCAAGAGTGGTGCCACGATGCTATCAGATACCCCCGGGGGTATTTTAACGCTGCGTGCCGCTCCCTGAAAAGAATGCGTTGGCGCGCGGAGTCCACAGCCAGCTGAGCACGATCGCTGAAATCAGCACGCTGATGATGCCGACGAAGAGGCCGACGCCGCCCGTCGTGATGGCGAGAATCTGCGACACGATCGAGATGCCTCGAACGATCGTGAAGATGAGGCGTGACACGCGGCTGCCGCGAAGCAGGCCTCCCGCCACGATCAGCACGATGACGCCGGACACGATGATGGTGATCGCCGTCAGCAATCCACCCGGCAGGGGATTCGACACGAGGGCTGCCCCAGTGGCGATCACGAGCAGCATCGAGCCGCCGATGATGTCAAAGATGCCGCCGATGTAGGCGAGCACTCCGATGAACGTCACCCCAGCGGGGCGGCGAGGGTCAGTTGAAGACTGAGCGGGCTGCGTCATGGGGCCACTGTAACGAAAAGGTGACAAACGCGACACGCCCGGGATTTCGGCTTGCACCTCGTGTCGCGCCGCCACTAGGTTCATCGAGCGCCACATGACGAAAGGAGGCCGACCGTGATGATTCGCTTTGCTCTGGGAATGATTCCCACCACCGCCGGCTTCGTCGGCGATCTCACCGCCTGATCAGTTTTTTGCGCTTCACGTAGTTCGCTGATCCCTCCGGCGGCCGCGGCCGGCACGCCGTGCACGGTGCACATCGCGCCTCGCACGACGTTCCCGCACACCGTGCTTTCGCACACCGTGTGCACCCGCGCGCCCGCTGCTCTCTCTGCCGCCACGAGCGGCACCACCCGTTACGGCTGACCGTCCACGCAACCGCGCGACGGTCACGCGTGACACCCGCAGTGAGGAACCATTGTCATGACCACCATCACGGCCCCCGTGGCCCTGATCACGCCCGACCACCCGCCACAACCCGCGCGCTCTGACGACGACGAGCGTCGGGTTCGCGCGGCGCTCGAGACCGAGCGTCGCGAACGCGCGATGCAGCGCTCAGCCCTGCTGATGCTGCCACCGCGATGACGATCGAACGGATGCCCCGCTCACGCCGGGCGTCTGGGAGCTACCGCCCCCAGGCGCTCGGCGGTGCCGTCACTACGGGCACGGGGTCGTACGCCCAGTGCGCCCCTTGGTTGTACATGCCCGTCGCCCAGCCGGAGAACCAAATCGCGCGCTCGACTTCTTCGGTCGGCGCCGACGCCCGGAGCGTCGCCACGATTTCGCTGTAGCGCGGCAGGGTGTGGAGGGCTTCGGCGGCGTTGGCCGCGGCATCCACCAGATCGACGTAGCGACCGGTGCCGCCTCCCCCACCCGAGCCCCAGCCATTGTTGAGGGGGTTGTTGCGCAAGTACCAGGTGTCGACGAAGTTCTCTTGGCGCATCCACCGCGTCACGACCGTGACATTGCTCTCGGTGATCGGAAACTCGCCCCAGAGCAGCACGAGCTTGGCCCAGTCGTAGTTGGTGCCGCTCGTGATGAGCGTCTCGGGCGACGGGGTGGCACTGAAGTTGTGGCGTTCGGCGGGAGGCACCACCGCGAGCGGCGAGACGGCCGCGAGCGATTGAGCGTTCTCATCGATGTAGGCGGCGAAGACATCGGTCTGCGTCGGCGTCGAGAACCCGAGCGTTGCCATGATCACGAGCCCCGCGATCATGGAGACGAAAACGGTGCGAACGGTCGACCACGCGTGCCGGCGGAAGGCCGGGCGCGTGGAGACATGGAGATGCTTGGGCATGAGTGTGAGACCCCCTGGTACGTCTCGGCAACCGTTGTGCGGGCCGAGACCGTCTTCCAGGATACCAGGGGGTCTCTCTGATCAGCCGATGCCCTCGGCTCTGCGCCGGTCGACGATGAAATCGCGGGCGCCCTCGATGCGGCTGGCGATCGTGCTATTCGGCTCGACCACGCGCCAGAACGGCGTGATTTCGTCGATCGACGCGCCCTCTTCCAGATCGAGCAAGGCCACGTCGGCGACAATGCGCACGTACATCGAGGTCGTCACCGGGCAGGTTGCGTCGGCGTCGTTCACCTCGGCGAACTCGCGACGCAGGTCGACCAGACTGAGGGTCTGGCCTGACGGAATAGCCCTGATGCGGGCATCCAATGCAGCGGGCGTCGAAATGTGGAGCAGAGCGCCCGCCGGAACTCCGGCAAAGCCCTTTTCGAGTTTGGTCGTCGTCGGCTCGGTGTAGCGAGCGAACTTCTGTCGCGGGGTCATAGCCATCGGTGTGCCTCCTAGGATGCGATCGCGAGCTGAAGCTCGGTGACGTTGGCGGTCGGGTTGTCGGGCTGCCAGACGAGCGAGATTTCGGCCGAGCCTCCCGCGGGTGCGAGCCCATTTGCCTCGAGCCACTCCATGAGAGCTGCGTAGGCCGCGCCCATCTGTGCGACATCGCCCAGGTGAACGGTCGAGACGACATCGGTGTCGGGTCGGTCGACGATCTCGACAACGCCGTCAGAGACGGTCGCGCCCGGCGCGACAGGCAGCGCCGCGTGGATGGTGATACCCGAGTCGTCAGAGCGCTCGTAGAGGCTCCACGCGGGGCCGATGGGCGTGACGCCGGCGATCGCGAGGCGCTCCGCCAGCTCGCCGAAGAGCTCACCGAACGCCATGAACAAGCGATCGGGCTCATCATCGTTGGCGTCGAGATGGCGCGCAATCGCCGCGAGGTGCACGGCGGGTGCCGTCGTGCGAGTGATGTCGCACGAGGGTGACATGGGATCGAACCTTTCGAGAATGCGGAGCCTCGCCTCGATCGCCGCCAAACGCCGCGCGGTGCGCTCTTGCTCGGCCATCGCTTCAGCGCGTCGCAGGGCGAGCATTCCCGCCAATTGGTCAGCAGAAGGAGGGTCGAGCATCAAGCCGCCCACTTGCGTCAGCGTGAAGCCCAATTGCTTGTAGGCCTCAATGCGCTGCACGGCGGTCACCTGCTCTGCGCGGTAGTAGCGGTAGCCCGTGCGCTCGTCGACGTGCGCGGGCCGCAAGAGTCCGCGCGCATCCCAGAGGCGCAAAGCCGCGACCGACACGTGCGTGAAGGTGGCGAAGTCTCCGATAGTGAACATGACTCTCCCAGTGTCAAACTCTCAACCAGGGAGAGAGTCAAGCTCACATGCTTCAGAATTTGCTAGAAAGTGCCGAGAGGTCTTGAGGGTGGCGGCGGGGCCTCCGGTGCCGCGTCGGCCGCCGCGTGACGGCGCAACAAACCCATGAGGCTCAGGGCGTTGATCACCCGCTGAGCGGTGCCCACGTCGACCTTTGCTTTGGCCGCGAGTTTGTCGATAACCATGAAGGCCGCCGCGCTCGTCTTGACCACCCGTCGTTCGTCGTCAGACATCGGCAGCATCGAGAAGTCGGGCCAGCGGTAAAGGCGGTAACGGTCGCCCGAGCGGAGCCACGAGGCCCGGCCGCCCTCGAACGCGCGCGTGCCGATGAGCCACAGCAAGGGCTCAAGCGCCGCGCCGGCAAACGCCGGAGGGTGGTCGACGAAGTCGTCACCGGCGAACGCGGGCTCAGCATCCCGAATCGCGCGTGTGCCAATGAGCACGGTCTCGGGGTGGTCAGGAAACTCGGTGAGCGGCGCACTCCACTGGTAGACGTAGCCGCGCATGTCGATGAGCATGGGGTCGAAACCCGTCGGCTGCAGCGACACGATCATGGGCGTGGGCATGCGTCGCACGGCGTGCACGGCCATCGCGGCGCCCGTCCACCCCGGCGGTGCCGGAGGCGGAGCTGACGGTGGCGGCGTTGCCAAGACGGTTGTGTCGAGTTCTTGCTGGTCGGCCATGGGCCACCACCCCCGTTGACTGAGGGCTCTGACACTACGGGCGGCACGTTCCGGTGCCGTTGCCCCTGTGTTCCGCTCGTGTTACGCGAGTGCCCGCAATCGCGGCGCCAAGTCGCGCTCGAAGAGCTCGAGAAAGCGACGCTGGTCGTGGCCGGGTGCGTGGAAGACGAGGTGGTTCATGCCGTAGCCGACGTACTTCGCGATCTCGGCCACGACAGCGTCGGGGTCGTTGCCCACGATCCAGCGCTTCGCGATCTGTTCGATGGGGAGCGCATCCGCTGCCTTCTCCATCTCGATGGGGTCGGTGATGTCGTGCTTTTGCTCTTTGCTGAGCGAGAGCGGCGACCAGAATCGCGTGTTGTCGAGAGCGACATCGAGGTCGGTGTCGTACGAGATCTTGATCTCGATCATGCGGTCGATGTCATCGAACGAGCGCTCGGCCTTCTCAGCGCCCTCCTTGACCGCGGGGATCAGCTCGTCGACATAGAGTTCGACGCCCTTGCCCGAGGTGCAAATGAAACCGTCACCGGCGCGGCCCGCGTAGCGCGCCACAAATGGACCACCGGCGGCGATGTAGATGGGAATCGGCGTCTCGGGGCGGTCATAGATCGAGGCGTCGTGCGTCGAGTAGTACTCGCCGCGAAAGTTCACGCGGTCTTCAGTCCACAGCTGTCGCATGAGATCGACGCTCTCGCGAAAGCGCGCGAAGCGCTCTTTGAACTCTGGCCACTCTTGCTCACCCGCGCCCGCGAAGCCCGTGGCGATCTCGTTGAGCGCCTCGCCCGTGCCCACGCCGAGAAAGATGCGGCCCGGATACATGACGCCCATGCTCGCGAAAGCCTGGGCGAGGACCGCCGGGTTGTAGCGGAACGTCGGCGTCATGACCGAGGTGCCAATACGGATGCTCGACGTGCGCTCGCCGACCGCGGCCATCCACGTCAACGAGAACGGAGCATGCCCACCGGTGTGTCGCCACGGCTGAAAGTGGTCGCTCACAGCGACGGACTCCATACCGTGCGCCTCAGCCGCAACGGCGATCTCGACGAGCTCACGCGGGTCGAATTGTTCGGCCGAAGCCTTGTAGCCGAGGGTGAGGGGTCGCGTCATGGGAATACTCCAGTTCGTATGAAGAGAGTCGGTGCGGTCAGTCGGCGATCGCCGCGCGCAGCTGCTCGATCGAGGCAACCGAGGCGTTGCGCCACTCGGCCAGTTCGTCGTCGCCCGCTTCTTCCCACAGCTCGTAGAGCTCAGAAGCGTCGGGGCGCACGACGCGCTCGGCCGTGGTGAGAATCAGCTCGTAGGCAGCGTCGTCAAGCTGCGTCGCCAGCAAGCGCACGTCAACCTCGTCGAGCGCGGCGTCGGGGTCAACGATGCCGAGAGTGGCGAGGGCGACCTCGACGAGAGCGAGAGCAACCGCGCCCTCGGGCGCTTCCAGGTAGTCAGCCGCGACGGCCGCGCGCAGGTCATCCAACTCAAATGAACCCTCGACCAGTTCGGCGACCGCATCGAGTGCGTCGTCGTTCTCGAACGCTCCACTGCCCCATGCACCCATGCGGTCAGCCTAACCATTGGCATCTGCGCCCAGTCGGGTGTTCACTGTGGAGTGCCTGCGCATCGGCGCACGCACCGCCCCTGACAGAGACAAGGCCTCATGCTCGACGCTCTCGCAGAATCGCTGCCGCTCGCGGTTGCGCTCGCCCTCAGCCCGCTCGCCATCGCCTCGGTGGTGCTCATGTTGCTCTCGGCCCGCCCCCGCGCGGCGAGCGTGGCGTTCTTCGTGGGCTTCGTGATCGCGATCATCGTGGTCACGACGGTGGGCTACCTGCTCGCGACGGTACTGCCACACCGAGGAGAAACCTCGATCTCGGCGCCCTACCTGCTCGGCGCACTGGGCATCGTTGCTGTCGTGCTCGCGGTGCGTCAGTGGCGAGCACGCCCCCAGCCCGGCGACGAACTCGAACTGCCCGGGTGGATGGCCAAAGTCGAGGGCATCACGACGTCATCGGCGTTCGTCATGGGCGCGTTCTTCGGCGGCATCAAGCCCAAGAACCTGCTGCTGAGCATCGGGCTCGGCGTGAGCCTTGAAGCGCTCACCCTCTCGAACGGTGAGGCCGCGATCGTCATTGTCATCGTGGCGTTCGTCGCGGCGATTCCGATTCTCGTGCCCGTCATCATCTCGCTTGTGGCGCTAGACCGACTCGCGGGCACGCTCGACCGCTTGCGCGCCTGGATGGTGCAGCACAATGCCGCGATGGTCGGCACGATTCTGCTCATCGTGGGCGTGCTGCTCATCAGCCAGTCGGTGAGCACGCTTTTCGGCTAGGGATGCCCGCGGAGGGCATCCGTCGTCAGTCGGTCTTTTGGCTCAGCAAGAACTCGGCGACGACGCGCGGCACGTAGGGGGCGACGTCTCCGCCGAGCGCTGAGACCTGCCGCACGAGCGAGCTCGACACGTGAGCGTGCGCCGGGTCAGGAAGCATGAAGATGGTCTCGACACCGGCGAGGTTGCGGTTGACGATGGCCATGGGTGTTTCGTAGGCAACATCAACCTGGCTGCGCACGCCCTTGACGAGCACGCTCGCGCCCACGTCGGTGCAGTAGTCGACGAGCAGACCAACGCTCCAGCTGGTGACGATGATGCTCGAGGGCAGAGCTCGGTCGGCTACCGCTTGCTCGATGAGCGTGACGCGCTGAGCAATGGGGAGCAGTGCTTGCTTCGCCGGGTTGTGCACGACGACCACGTGCACCTCGTCAAAAATGCCCGAGGCGCGCTCGATGACGTCGAGGTGACCCAGCGTGACGGGGTCGAACGACCCCGGAACAACAGCGATGGTGCTCATGGGGCCAGCCTAGCGAGCGCCGGTTACAGCGACGTTTCTGCGGGCTCGAGAGCCTTGGCGTACTTGGCGGTCACGAGAATAGGCAGGTGGTCAGATTGCCCTTGCGGCAAAGTGGTGACCTTCGTGATCGTGAGGCCGATCGAGGTGGCGAAATCGAAGTGCCCGCGAAAGAACTTGTAGCGCGTGTAGGTGCGCGCATCGCTCAGCGAGACTTCATGGCCGGTCTCTTGCACGCTCGTTGAGAGGTGGTCTTTGAACACCGGGTAGTTGAAGTCGCCCACCATGAGCGTCGGCAGGGTCGACCCGAAGCTGTCGAGGGCTTCGTGGGCCGCCCGAATCTGGGTGCGCCGCAGTGAGTTCAGCGCCGTCAACGGGGCAGCGTGAAAGCAGCCAATGACGAGCTCTCGCTCGTGCTCGCGGTCGATGAGGTGCGTGCCCAGCAGCCGTTCGAGCGCGGGCTTGGCGATGATGTCGTGCAGCGAGCGCTTGAGCGCGAAGGCCTTGGTGCTGAGTGCTTCGAAGCGATCGTGGTTGTAGTAGATCGCGAGGCCGAGCCGGTTGAGCTTCGTTGCGTCGGCGAGAGTCAAGGCTCCGAGCTCGTGCGGCAGGTCGTCGGTGTCGACCTCTTGCAGGCACAGCAGGTTGGGCGTGTGGGTGTCGACCAGTTGTTCAAGCTCACCGCGTGCCGCGTGCTTGCGCAGGTTGTACGAGATGACTCTCATGACCCCATCCTCCCCCGGCGCGGGTGTCACCGACGAATCGGGCGCGCTAGTTCTTGGCCAAGAAGTCGCGCTCGGTCTCATCGAGTCGGCGATCGAGAGCCGCCTTGAGCGCCGGATGCTCGCTCAACGCCGCATCCCCCTCGAGCACCCCGGCCGCGGCCTCGCGTGCCTCGAGGATGAGGTCGCCGTCGGTGGCGACTCTCAGCAGCCGCAAGCTCGACCGCCCACCGCTCTGGTTGGCGCCGAGCACGTCGCCCTCGCGCCGCAGTTCGAGGTCAACCTGCGCGAGCTCGAAGCCGTCAAGCGTTGCCGCCACGGCCTCGACGCGCTCGCGCGCGAGGCTGCCCTGCTGCGCGGCGGTCACGAACAGGCACAGCCCCGGCACGCCTCCGCGACCCACGCGGCCGCGCAGCTGGTGCAACTGGCTCACGCCAAAGCGGTCGGCGTCGGCCACGACCATGGTTGAGGCGTTGGGCACGTCGACGCCCACCTCGATGACGGTCGTCGCAACGAGCACGTCGATCTCGCCGCGCGCAAAGGCCTGCATCGTGGCGTCTTTTTCGTCGGTCGACATGCGGCCGTGCAGCGGCTCGACTCGGCGACCGGCGAGAGCGGGATGCGATCGCAGCAGGGGCGTCAACTCGGCGACGGTCGCGGGCGGGCGAGCCACCGCATCCGTGTCGTCAGCAGAACCGTCGGCCGGATCATCGGCAAGCGCGTCGGGGTCGTCTTCGGGGGTGGCCGCGTCAATCGCCGGGACGACCACGAAACCCTGCCGGCCCTGCTCTAGCTCTTCGCCCAGGCGCGCCCAGACGCGGTTCCACCAGCCCGGCTTGTCGGCGAGCGGTACGACGTGACTCACGATCGGAATGCGCCCCGCCGGCAGCGTCGTGATCGTCGACACATCCAGGTCACCGAACACCGTCATGGCCACCGTGCGCGGAATCGGCGTGGCCGTGAGCACAAGCACGTGCGGTGGCAGAGCACCTTTGCGGCGCAGGCTTTCGCGCTGCTCGACCCCGAAGCGGTGCTGCTCGTCGACGACGACGAGTCCCAGGTCGGCAAACTGCACCTGGTCGCCCAAGAGCGCGTGCGTGCCAATGACGATGCGGGATGCTCCACTCGCGATCGCCAACAGCGCCTTGCGCCGCTCGGGCATCGACAGTTGCCCGGTGAGCAGCACCGGTCGCAGTCGTGCCGCGCGGTCTGGGCCCAGCGTCTGCACGATCGAGCGCAGATGCTGCGCGGCGAGCACCTCGGTGGGAGCGAGCAAGGCGCTCTGCCCGCCACTCTCGGCCACCGTCAGCATCGCGCGCACGGCGACGAGGGTCTTGCCTGACCCCACCTCGCCCTGCACGAGTCGGTTCATCGGCACGGTGGCCGCGAGGTCGCGCGTGATCTCGTCACCCACGAGGCGCTGGTCGTCGGTGAGGCTAAAGGGCAGTGCGGCGTCGAAGCCCGCGAGCTCAGCGCCAGGGGTGCGCGCGGTGGCGGGCTGCTCGCGCAGCGCGGCACGGCGCTGCAGCAGTGCCGCCTGCAGCAGGAAGGCCTCGTGAAAACGCAGGGTGTCGCGCGCCCGCCGCCACTGCCCGTCGTTCTCGGGGCGATGGATGAGCTGATACGCCTGGCCGAGGTCGAGCAACTCACGGTCGACGCGCACCGCGGGCGGCACGGGGTCGTCAACGGGAGGCAACGTGTCGAGCACGACGCTCAGGGCCTTCGCGATCTGCCAACTCGCCACCGTCGAGGTCGCCGGGTAAATCGGAATGGGCATCATCGCCCACTTCTTCGCCTCGGGCCCGGCATCGCGCTCGTCGCCCGCCTCGAAGAGCTCATAGTCAGGGTGAGCGAGTTGCCGCGTGCCGCGATAGTCGCCCACCTTGCCCGCAAAGATGCCGCGCACGCCGGGCTTCAAGTCGTTCTTGCGCCACGCCTGGTTGAAGAACGTGAGCACCAAGATGCCCTTGCCGTCGGTGATGCGCACCTCGAGAATCGAGCCCTTGCGCTGCCGCATCGTGCGCTCGACGACCTCGATGACTTCGGCCACGATCGTCACGTTCTCGTCGATCGCCAGATCACTCAGGGCGGTGAGCTCGCCACGGCGGGCGTAGCGCCGGGGATAGTGGGTGAGCAGGTCACCGACGGTGAGCATCCCGAACGCCTTCTTGAGCGAGTTCGCGCTGCGATCGCCCAGCGCGCTGCTGAGCTTGGCATCGAGCGGGCTGGTCACAAGTTCAACGCTACTCGCGGTGTGTGACCGTCACGCGCGACTAGCGTTAGTGCCGTGACACGCATCATCTCTGGGTTCGCGGGCTCGCTGACGCTCAAGGTTCCGAGCGCCGGCACCCGGCCCACGAGCGACCGCGTACGCGAGGCGATGTTCAGCGCGCTCGAGGCCCGTGACGCGATCGCGGGCGCACGCGTGCTCGACCTCTACGCCGGCTCCGGCGCCCTCGCGCTCGAAGCCATCAGTCGCGGCGCCGCCTCGGCTGTGCTCGTCGAGAAGTCGTACGCGGCCGTTCAGGTGTGCAAGGCCAACGCTGCGCTCGTGACGGGTCGGGCGGGTCGCGCCGAGCGGCCGAGCATCCAGATCATCGGAAAGCCCGCGACGTCGTACCTCTCATCGGCGCTCAACCAGTTCGACCTCGTCTTCATCGACCCGCCGTACGAGGTGGGAGGGCTCGAGCTCGACCACGTGCTCGAGGGTCTCGTGCCGCGATTGGCTCCGGATGCTGTCATCGCGCTCGAGCGCTCGTCACGCACCCCTGCTCCGGCGTGGCCTGCGGGGCTCGAGCTCGACAAGGTTTCGCGCTATGGCGAGACCGCGGTCTACTGGCTGGAGCGCACCGCGAGCTGACCGGGCTCAGCGTTCGCCGACCTCACGGCCTCGGAGCTCGCCCCCTAGCCGGCTCGATCACCGTCAGGCCTCTCGACTTATTGTGGGAGTGTCACGTTTCGGGTGTTCACGGTCATGAATAGACAGAAGCCCGAACTGAAGGAGTGTTCACTCATGGTCTCCGAACAAGAATTGGACGATCGCTTGGCCAGCGCCAAGCCAGTCGATCTGTCGGCGCCCGACGCGTTTTTCGACGCGGTGCTCGCTGAGGCTGCGCAGGACCGACCGTCGTCTCGCGCTCCTCGAAAGGCAGTCGTCGTCGCGGTCGTCGGCGCTCTCGTGGTCGGGGGTGCTGCTCTTCCGTCAGCGGCCGACGAGCTGGAAACCTTCTTGGCTCAAACGGGCTGGGACCCCCCAGCGTCAAGCGAGATCATTGCCGGCTCTGAGTGGGTCGATACCTCCGCCCCCGATTTCCCCGAGTATCTGCGAGCCACATTCTGGACCGATGCCACCTTGCCGCCGGGAATGGATCACGACGCGTTGATCGAGCGGATCATCCAGCAGCACCGAGCGAATCCCTCGACCACGCAAGAAGTAGGGTTCCGGAGGTTCTACGAGCTTGTGGCCCAGTGCGGATGGATGTCCGAGTGGAACCAGGCAATGCGGCGCGGCGACGACAATGCGGCGAGGATCGCCGCGGCGCAGCTTGAGGCAGCCACCACCTGGCGCGGGCTCGTCACGACAGACGGCGGCGGCATCATGGAACGCTACCGAGACGTAGCGGACGCAGCCGCGGCAGGCAACACTCGCGCATTCGCCGCCAGCCCCCTCCACCGTGAGTGCCAGATGACTGGCGTGGAGTCACGGTGACGTCGCCCGTGACGGAGGAGTCGCACCGAGACAACCCGCCTCCGACGATGGATAACCCAGACTTCAGTCCCCTGCTGCGCGAACTCATGCCGGAGTTGCTTCGCTACTTCGGGCGCCGCGTGCCCAGTGCGGAAGACGCTGCCGATTGCCTCGGCGAAACCATGATCGTTCTGTGGCGGCGACGTGAAGCGGTTCCGCTCGAACGAGAGCCAGCCCGGCGGTATGCCTACGGTGTTGCCGCGAACGTGCTTCGTGAATCACAACGGGGCCGAGCGCGGCGATTTGCTCTCGCTGAGCGCCTTGTCGCCGAATACGACATCACTCGGGACGGTGTCGTCGAAGGTGATGAAGACAGCGACCTGACTCGTGCACTGGGCGCTTTGCGGCCGCTCGATCGTGAGCTCGTGCTCCTCGTCGCATGGGAAGGGTTCGGCGTGGGCGAAGCCGGAGCGATTCTGGGGCTCAGCGATCAGGCATCCCGAGCGCGGTACTCACGCGCGCGCGCACGCCTTCGTCGCGCGTTGGCGAGCCCCGGCGACGACTGACGCGGTTTAGCCGGCCTGCCCGCTCCACTCGGCGAACGGATCCCAGCCCCCGCGCTCGTCGAAGACACGCCCGTCGACGAGCAACGCGGGCCCGTGGCGATCGGCCGCAACGACCCGGCCGATGACGCGAAAGCCGCCGGGAAGAGCATCCAGCGGCGGCGCCACATCGGGCGGGAAGGTTGCCAGCAGCGAGTGGTCTTCTCCCCCGGTGAGCGCGAGCGACGCGGGCGCAGCCGGGTCGAGCCCGTGCGCGAGCGCGACCTCGCGCACCTGCTCGCTCGAGAGGTCGAGCGAGACACGGCTCGCGCGGGCGATGCGGCGCGCGTCGAGCGCGAGTCCGTCGCTGAGGTCGAGCATGGCGGAGGCTCCGCCGAGGGCGGCGGCAACGCCGTCCGCGATCGGCGGGTGCGGCGTGAGCTGGGCGGCGAGGGGCACGGGATGCTCGGCGCGCAGTCGGCCGGCGGCACCAGCATCCGGAGCCCCCGTCGCATCGACCGCACGCTCGAAGAGAATGCGCAGCCCCTCGGCCGCGAGCCCCAACGAGCCGGAGACCGCGACCCAGTCGCCCGGCCGCGCGCCGGAGCGCGTCACGGGCTCGCGGTCCTCGAGGTCACCGAACGCCGTGACGGCAATGGTCAGCACGCTCGACACGCTCAAGTCGCCGCCCACGACCCCGCAGCCGGGCGCGAGGGCCTCGCACGCATCGCGCAGCCCTTCCGCCAGGGCTTCGAGCTCGGCGACCGGCGTCTCGGCGGGTGCAGCGAGCGCCACAACCAGGGCCGTCGGCCGCGCGCCCATCGCCGCAACGTCGCTGAGGTTCGTGGCCGCGGCCTTGAACCCGAGGTCGTGCATGGTCGACCACGCGGTGCGAAAGTCGGGGCCGTGAATCATCATGTCGGTCGTGATCACGACGCGACCGTCGGCGGCGGCGAGCACGGCGGCGTCGTCGCCCGGGCCGAGCACCGTCGCGTCGCTTTCGGGCAACAGCGGAATGATGCGCGCGAGCGCGGCGAGCTCACCGACCGACCCGAGGGTGTCGACATGGTGCGCGGCGCTGGTCACGCGTCAACGCTAGTCGGCCCCACGCGCGCGAGCACTCTCACGCCAGTACTCTCGACCCATGGCCAACTCACCCGAGCCCACCGCGCCCGACTCATCCGCCTCGCCCTACGGCCCCGCTGACGGAGTCGAGCAGCTGTTCGGCGCAACAGCCGAGGCGCCCGCCGCGCCCGCCGAAACCGTCACGCCCGAGGCGACTGCGGCGTGGGTCCACCGCGGCCGACGCATCTTGACCATCGCTACGTGGATCACCGCGGGCCTCTCGATCGCGCTCACGATCGGCATCGTCATTCTCGGTGTGCTCAACGTGGGCGCCGCCGATCTCGTGGCCGGAGAACTCACCGACACGCTCGTGTGGTCATCAATCTTCGCCGCCCCCATCTCGTTCACGATCGCGATGAACCTGCTGGTGTGGCGCGCGATGCTGCGGGCGTTGAGCCGGCGCACGCGCGGGCAGGCCGTGGCGATCGTCATCGTCGTGTCGATCGCCCTCGCCTTCGCGAGCGTGTTGCTCGTGACGGGCTTGCTGTTCGCGGGCTTCCTCGTCGGCGTCGGCGTCGGCGCCAGCATGGGGTTCTAGGCGCGCGGCCAGCCGAGACGCTCGAAGCCGACGCCAACCTGTGCCGCGATAGCGTGGTGACGATGTCGACACGCACCCTTCCCTCTCGCCCCCGCTGGGCATCCGTTGCCCTCATGGCGACGGCGGCCCTCGTGCTGAGCGGATGCGCCGGCACAGTGCCGCTCGAGCCCGGCACCGACGCCAACAACCCCGAGTGCGCGGCGATCTCGGTGCGCGTGCCCGACACCATCAACGACCTCAACCGCCGCACGACGAACGCGCAAGCCACGGCCGCGTGGGGTGACCCTGCTGCGGTCATCTATCGCTGCGGGCTGCCCGAGCAGGGCCCGAGCGACCTGCCGTGCTTCGACGTCGACGGTGTCGACTGGTTGCTCGACGAGTCGAACGCTCCCCGCTACGTTTTCACCACCTACGGCCGCACCCCGGTCACCGAGGTCATCGTCGACATCACCTACGTCGCGGGAGCCGACGCCGTGCGCGCCATCAGCCCCGCTGTGTCGTTCGTGGATGCTGATGCCCGGTGCCTCGCGGCCACCGACGTGTTCGGCGGCGGGTCAGTGAGCCCCACAGCCGAGCCCACCCCGACGCCGACGCCGTAGGCAGACCTACGCGCGCGGCCCGTCGAGCCCGACGAGCTTGCCCGCGATGCCGCCCGCTGCCCGCAGTGCGGCGCCGCCGCCGAACCCAGCCTGCGGAAACACGACGCGGCGGTCGCGCGCCTCGGTGAGAGCGTCGAGCAGCACGGTCGCGGCGGGCTGCAGCGGCGCCCAGAGGTAGAGCGAAAGGGCTCCGGGGATCGAGTTGACCTCGTTGACGAAGAGCTCGCCGGTCTTCTCGTCAAGCAGCAGGTCGACGCGCACAATGCTCGTGAGTCGCGTGACCTCGGCAACACGTTCGGCCAGCTCGCGAGCCTTCGCGTGAACCGCGTCGGGCACGGTGGCCGGAAACTCGCGCGGGGCGCTCATGAAGCCCGCCTCGGCTCCGGCACCACCCGCGAGGTACTTCTCGGCATACGAGTAGAGCGCGCTGCCCGCGTCGCCGCGCAGCGGCTTTTCGAGCGGCGTGATCTCCAGCGAGGGGTAGGTGCGAAAGGCAATGTTGAGGTCGACGAGCTCGGGACGGTAGGGCTCGACGACCGCGCCCGTACGAAGGTGAACGCTCGTGGCGGCGAGCGCGCGCGCCGCATCCACATCGTCCGCAATCTCAATGCCGATTGACGAGCCACCGAAGCGCGGCTTGACGATGTAGGGACCCGCGAAGCTCGGCTCGACGATCGTCGACACGGCTTCACGCGGTAGTGAGGGGATGCCCGCGGCGTGCATGAGGCCCCCGAACGCGAGCTTGTCCATACCGACGGCGCCCGCGAACAGCGTCGAGCCGGTGGAGGGGATGCCCATGAGCGAGAACACCGCAGCGGCGCCGCCACCCTCGCCAACGCCGCCGTGCAGGCACAGCAGAGCCGCCTCGACCTCGAGGCGTTCGGCGCCAAACTTCTTGCGGCGGTACAGGCCCGGCTCGCCCGAGACGCGCGCTTCGAGAACGACCGAGTCGCGCGGAGCACCCTCGAGGTAATCTTTCGCCTCGGTCGCATCGGGAACGCGGTACCACTCCCCCGTCGGCGACCAGTAGATCGGCACGACGCTGTGGCCCGCGGCGGTCAGCACGCGCTCGGCCTGCAGGCCCGTCAGAATCGAGATCTCGTGCTCGGGGCTCGGCCCGCCGAAGACGACGGCCCAGGGGGCAGTACCAGCCATGATTCCCTCACGTGATCGAATGCCGCGGCGGTCAGCCCTGAACGGTTCAGCTCTGCCCGGGGCGGCCGATCAGGGGTAATGGTCGGGCAGATCGTTCTCGTAGAGGATAACGCCCCGGTCACCCGCGGCTTCGACCGCGTGCGCCACGGCAGCGTCGCGCAGGTCGACGGGGATCGCGCCGGGGGCACCCGCAGCGCCCGCACTGGCATAGCCCGCGAGCAACGCCGAGCGGTTCGTGCGCGCGACCGCGAAGAGCAATCCGCCCGCCGCGGCAATGGCCGCACCGAAGGCATGGTTGCGCTCTGCTTGTACGGGCCCCAACTCAACCATGCCGGGCGTGACGACGACGAGCGGCCCACCGCGTTCGGCGGCGAGGGATGCCGCGCCCTCGAGGGCGCGGAGCGCGCCCACCGGATTCGAGTTGTAGGTGTCGTCGATCACGAGCGCACCACTCGGAGCTTGCTGCACTTCAGCGCGATGTTGCGAGCCCGGTAGGTCGGCAAGGCGGGCCGCGATCGTGGCGACGGGAACATCCGCCGCCAGAGCGATCGCCGCCGCAACCGCCACGTTGACCGCGTGGCCCGTGTTCGAGACCGTAACGAGTACCGGCTCGGCGCCACGGCCGATGACGAGGCTGCTCGGCTCGCCCTTGTCGCCCGGACTGAGCACGACATCGGCCACGCCCCCCGCCACACAACTGACCGTGACGACGCGCTTACCCTGCGCCGCACACTGCTCGGCGAGAGCCTCGAGGCGTGGGTCGTCGATCGGCAGCACGACCGTGCCGGCGCGCTCGGTGATCTCGGCCTTGGCGGTGAAAATGACGTCGGTCGAGCCCATGCGCTGCAAGTGCGCTTCACCGATGACCGTGATGGCCGCGATGTCGGGCGGAAAGTAGGTCGACAGTTCGCGAATCTCGCCGGGGCCGAAGATGCCCATCTCGGCGACGAAAACCTCGGTGCCCGGAACGAGCTTGTCATTGACCGCTCGCGAGAGCCCGAGGCGGTTATTGAAGGATGCGGGGCTCGCGACCGTCGTAAACGTCGCGCTCAGCAAGTGAGCCACGTAGTTCTTCGTGCTCGTCTTGCCATACGAACCGGTGATGGCGATGACGCGCGGGCGCACCTGAGCGAGTCGCTTCTGCGCCGCCACAACGAACTTCTTCGAGCCCGCCTTTTCGATGGGCGCCGTGATCGCCAGCGCCAGATCGCTCAGCGGTGCGCTGAGCAGCAGCGTGAGGGCAACGCCGGCGGGGCCGATGAGAGCCAACAGCCCCAGGCCGATCACGAGGTGCAGCGCAATCCAGACCACGAGCAGTCGCTTGACCCGGCTCGTCATCGCGAGCTTCGCCGAGCGACCGCGCATCGGCAGGCCCACGGGGAAGAAGGCAAGCAACACGACCGTGAAGGCCGTCAGCGATGCGCACAGCAAGTGCCCTGACGTCGCGTCGTCTTCCGGCACCACAATGGGCACCAAGAGGGCAGCCGCCGTGCTGGCCGCCGCCGTCAGAAACACCACGAGCGAGATCGCCTCGGTCTGCACCCACAGTTGCGCCATGCGCGAGACCGAGCCCGGCACGTAGTGCTCGCGTTGTGCGACACGTACCCACCGCGCCGCAATCGGCACAGCCGCTGCCGCGCCCAACAGCGCGATGGCGATGAGCACGGGAAGGGGATCGATCGTCATGCGGGGCCCTCCTGCCCGTGCGCGGCCAGCATGCCGAGCAGCTCTTCGCGCACCGCGAGCTCGAGGTCGCCCGCGAGCAAGTGGGCGGTGCCGGGCACCACACGGAAGGGTGATCCGGCGCGCTCGGCCGCGACCCGACCAGCATCGGTCGGCGCTGCCGTGTCGTGCTCACCCCACACAAACTGCAGAGGCACTGTGCCCTCGGCGAGCGCCGCGAGGTCGTCGTCGTATGACTCGTTGACGACGCGCACCAAGATGCTGCGCAACACTCCCTGGGCGGCGCGATAGTCGGCCGATCCGCGCTGGTTGCGCAGGTAATCCATGCGCGCGTCGCTCAGAAGGCCGCGGCGGTTGGCCCAGCGCGCCAGCCGATAGCTGAGGGGTGGGGCCGCGGGAGCCTGCAGCTTGACGAGAGGGACCCCAGTGAGCACGAGCCCCGCCACGAGCTCTGGGCGGCGGGCAGCCAGGCGCACGGCAACGCGCCCACCGAAGGAGTGACCCACGATGATGACGGGTGCGAACGCGGCAATCGCCTCGGCCACAAGGTCGGCATAATCATCGGTGCCCCACGCCGTCTCGGGCGCGGGCGCCGGGCCAAACCCGGGCAAGTGGATGCTCACGGCATCGAGCCCCGACAGAATCGTCGCGAAGTCGGTGCCGTCGCGCCCCCAGCCGTGCAGAGCGACAACCCGCGGTGGGGTCGACCCGTGCTTCTCAGCCAGAACGCGGCCGCCGGCAAGGGAGGTGATCACGAGAGCCAGCCTACCGAGCAGGTGGGCGCTACTCGGCCTGCGGCTCGGCAGTGCCGACTACTCCGCCTGCGGCTCGTCCGAGTCCGTCGCCAGGTGCGGAGCGAGCTCGCGCGGGTCGAGCGTGCCCTCGAGCACCCGGGCCACTTGCGCCACGATCGGCATCGACACGCCTCGCGTCTCGGCGAGCTCGAGAATCGGGCCGACCGACGCCAAACCCTCGGCCGTCTGGTTCATCTGTGCGATGACCTGCTCGAAGCCGTAACCCTGACCCAAGAGGCGGCCGGCGGTGTTGTTGCGTGAGAGCGGTGACTCACACGTGGCGATGAGGTCGCCGAGGCCCGCGAGGCCAATCATGGTTTCGGGTCGCGCGCCGAACGCCACGGCAAACGCGCTGAGCTCAACGAGGCCGCGCGTGATGATCGAGGCCTTCGTGTTTTCGCCGTAGCCCACGCCGTCGGCGATGCCCACGGCCACCGCGATGAGGTTCTTGAGCACGCCGCCGAACTCGGTGCCAATGACATCGGTGTTGACGAACGAGCGAAAGTAATCGTTCGACGACACGGTCGCGACCGCCACCGCCGTGTCGTGGTTCCCGCTCGCCACGACCGCCGCGGTCGGCTCGCGCTTGGCAATCTCGAGCGCGAGGTTGGGGCCACTCACCACCGCAATCCGCTGGCGATCGATGCCCAACTCTTGCTCGATGACCTCACTCATGCGCAAGCCAGTTCCGCGCTCGACGCCCTTCATGAGGCTCACGACGGGAACCTCGGGGGGCAAGATGTCGCGAATCGACGCGAGGTTGCTGCGTAGGGTTTGGCTCGGTACCGAGAGGTAGACCTGCTCGGCACCCGCGAGCACATGCTCGAGCGAATCGTGGCCGCGCAGATTGCGCGGCAGGTTGATACCCGGCAGGTAGCCCGAGTTGCGGTGCGTCTCGGTGATCTCTTGAGCCACCTCACGGCGCCGCGCCCAAATGAGCACGTCAGCGCCACCATCGGCGAGCACCTTGGCGAACGTCGTGCCCCACGACCCGGCGCCGAGCACGGCGACGCGCTTGGCCATGAGGTCAGCATCGGGTGACGGCAAACGCACCGCCTCGGTGAGCGAGGGATGCTCGGTCACAGTCGACCCGTCTCGCTCTGGCCGTGGTCGGCCGGGTTCCATCGCTCGGCCGGCGGTGTTTCGCCCCGCAAGTCGCCCAGCAACGCGGCGATGGCGGCCATGACGCGATCAGTGCCCTCGGCGAGAGTCGCTTGGTCGAGCGGCCGACCGACGAGGTCGCTCAAGTCAACCGGGTCACCGATCTTGCACGTCACGGTCTTGCGCGGAAAGAAGCTGATCTTCTTCGAGTATCGCGCCATGATGTGCTGCGTTCCCCAGTGGGCGGCGGGAATGATGGGCACTCCGACTTGCAGAGCCATGCGCACGGCACCGGTCTTGCCCCGCATGGGCCACAGGTCGGGGTCGCGCGTGAGGCTGCCCTCGGGGTAGATGATGACCGCGAGCTCGTTATCGACAAGCTGTTGAGCGGCCTTGAGCGGGGCATCCAATCGACCACGCCCCTCGCGCTCGACGGGAATCTGTCCTGACCAGCGCAACACGGCACCCAGCACGGGGTTCTTGAAGACGCTCGCCTTGGCCAAGAACCGCGGCACGCGCCCGAGCTTCCACATGAAGCGCCCCATGATGACGGGGTCGATCTCACTGAAGTGGTTCGGCGCCAGAATGAACGCACCGGTCTTGGGCAACTTCGCGCCGTCGATCACGGGGTAGCGGGCCATGAGCGTCAAGATCGGCAACAGAGTGGCCGCGATCAGATGCCAGCCCAACGTCTTCTCGGATCGGCGCTTGGGCGTCTTCGCAGTTTCAGGCACGGCTAAAGGGTAGTGCGTGAGGCGCCTCAGACCAGTTCAAAATCGGCGCCGAGTGCCGTGAGCTTGTCGATGAAGAGCTCGTAGCCACGGCTGATGATGCCCACGTTGCTGATCGTTGAGGTGCCGGTGGCGGCGAGGCCCGCGATGAGGTGGCTGAAGCCACCGCGCAAGTCGGGCACGCGAACGGATGCGCCGTGCAACGGCGTCGGCCCCGTCACGACAGCGGCTTGCTCGAGCGGGCGGCGCGGCACGCGGCGCGTGATCGACGCGAGGCCCGACTGGTGCACCACGATGTGGGCGCCCATCTCGTTGAGCGCCTCGGTGAACCCGAAGCGGTTTTCGTAGACGGTCTCGTGCACGACCGACTCGCCCTCGGCCTGCGTGAGCGCAACGATGAGCGGCTGCTGCCAGTCGGTCATGAAGCCCGGGTGCACGTCGGTCTCGATCATGACGGGCTTGAGCGGGGTGCCGGGGTGCCAAAAGCGAATGCCGTCTTCGAGCACCTCGAACTCGCCACCGACCTTGCGGTAGACGTTGAGGAAGGTCATGAGCTCTTGCTGCTTCGCCCCGCCGACGGTGATGTCACCCTTCGTGGCGAGCGCCGCGGCGGCCCAGCTGGCCACCTCGTTGCGGTCGAAGATCGCCGTGTGCTGGTAGCCGTGCAGTTTCTCGACACCCTCGATGACGATGACGCGGTTGGGCTCGACCGAGATGATCGCGCCCATCTTCTGCAGAATCGCGATGAGATCCATGATCTCGGGCTCGATCGCGGCGTTCTTGAGCTCGGTCGTGCCTTCGGCACGCACGGCCGTCAGAAGCACCTGCTCGGTCGCGCCCACGCTCGGGAAGGGCAGCTCGATGAGAGCGCCCTTGAGCTTCTGGGGCGCCGTGAGGTGGATGCCCTCGTGCTTCTTGTCGACGATGGCCCCGAAAGCGCGCAAAGCGTTGAGGTGGAAGTCGATCGGCCGGTCGCCGATGCGGCAGCCGCCAAGGTCGGGAATGAACGCCTCGCCCAGCTGGTGCAGCAGTGGCCCGCAAAACAGAATCGGGATGCGGCTTGACCCGGCGTGGGCGTCGATCTCAGCGAAGTGCGCACTCACGACATTGCTGGGGTCAAGGCGCAACACGCCCTCACCCTCGCTCGTGATCTCGACACCGTGGGCGCGCAGCAATCCCGTGACGACGTGCACGTCGCTAATCTCAGGCACGCCCTTGAGCACGCTCGGGTCATCGGCGAGCAGCGCCGCCACCATGGCCTTCGTCACGAGGTTTTTGGCCCCGCGAACCTCAACGCGACCGTGCAGCGGCTTGCCGCCGTGGATGACGATCGTGTCAGAAGCGAGGCCGACGCGCGCGGCGGCCTTTTGCGAGTCTTTCGAGAGCGAATTCATGTGACCTCAGGTGGTGGTATCAGTCGACCCTCAGCGGGCGGGAAGGGTCGTGGGGCGCCAGCTTTCACGGCGCGCTTCAAAGTCGGTGATTGCCTGCTCATCGCGCAAGGTCAGGCCGATGTCGTCGAGGCCTTCGAGCAAGCGCCAGCGCGTGTAGTCGTCAATCTCGAACGGCACGGTGATATTCCCCACCGACACGGTGCGCTCGACGAGGTCGACCGTGGCCTCCATGCCCGGGTTGGCTTCGAGCTCGGCCCAGAGAGTCTCGACTGTCGCTTCGTCAACGACTCCCACAAGCAACCCTTGCTTGCCGGCGTTGCCGCGGAAGATGTCGGCGAACTTGGGGCTGATGACCGCGGCGAAGCCGAAGTCGCGCAGGGCCCACACCGCGTGCTCACGGCTCGATCCGGTGCCGAAGTCGGGGCCGGCGATGAGGATGCGCGGGTTCGCGTATTCGGGTCGGTTGAGAATGAACTCGGGGTCTTGACGCCACGCCGAGAAGAGCGCGTCGTCGTAGCCGGTCTTCGTCACTCGCTTGAGAAACACCGCGGGGATGATCTGGTCGGTGTCGACGTTGCTGCGGCGAAACGGAACCGCGACGCCCGTGATCGTGCTGACCTTTTCCATGATCTAGACCGTCGCCCCTTCGATCGTGGAGAACCGAGGATCGACCTCGATACCGTCGGCCATGAGGTCGCTCACGCTCGAGAGCGTGCCGCGAATCGCCGTCGATGCGGCGACGAGCGGCGACACCAGGTGCGTGCGCCCGCCCTTGCCCTGCCGGCCTTCAAAGTTGCGGTTGCTCGTCGACGCGCAGCGCTGACCGGGCTGCAACTGGTCGGGGTTCATGCCCAAGCACATTGAGCAACCGGCGAAGCGCCACTCAGCCCCGAAGGCTTCCACGATCTTGTCGATGCCCTCCGCCTCGGCCTCAAGCCGCACGCGTGCCGAGCCGGGCACGACGATGACGTCAACACCCTCGGCCTTCTTCTGCCCCTTGATGATCGAGGCGAAGGCGCGCAAGTCGTCGAGTCGGCTGTTGGTGCACGAGCCCATGAAGACCACGTCGACGGGAATCTGCTTCATGGGCGTGCCGGGCTGCAGGTCCATGTATTCGAGCGCGCGCTCGGCGGCGGCGCGCTCGTTCGCGTCGATGATCGTCGAAGGGTCGGGTACCGACTGGCTGAGCGAAATGCCCTGGCCGGGGTTCGTACCCCACGTGACGAAAGGCTCGAGCTCGTTGGCATCGAGGAAGACTTCGGCGTCGAAGACGGCGTCGTCGTCAGTAGCGAGAGTGTTCCAGTAGGCCACAGCCGCATCCCAGTCGGCGCCCTCGGGAGCGTGGGCTCGGCCCTTCAGGTAGGTGTAGGTCGTCTCGTCGGGGGCGACCATTCCGGCGCGCGCACCCGCCTCGATCGACATGTTGCAGATCGTCATGCGGCCATCCATCGACAGCGAACGGATGGCCGAGCCACGGTACTCGAGCACATAGCCCTGGCCGCCGCCCGTGCCGATCTTGGCGATGACGGCGAGAATGATGTCTTTCGCGGTGACGCCCGGCTTGAGCTCGCCCTCGACGGTGATGGCCATGGTCTTGAACTGCTGAAGCGGTAGCGTCTGCGTCGCGAGCACGTGCTCGACCTCGCTCGTGCCGATGCCGAACGCCATCGCGCCGAACGCGCCGTGCGTGCTCGTGTGCGAGTCGCCGCACACGACCGTGATGCCCGGCTGGGTCAGCCCGAGCTGGGGGCCGACGACGTGCACGATGCCCTGCTCGATGTCGCCGAGCGAGTGCAGGCGAACGCCAAACTCGGCGCAGTTGGCGCGAAGCGTCTCGATCTGAATCCGGCTCGTCGGTTCGGCGATGGGCTTGTCGATCGCGAGCGTCGGGGTGTTGTGGTCTTCGGTAGCGATGGTGAGGTCGGGGCGGCGAACCGGGCGGCCCGCCATCCGCAGCCCATCGAAGGCTTGCGGGCTCGTCACCTCGTGCACCAAGTGCAGGTCGATGTAGAGCAGATCAGGTTCGCCGTTGGCGCCCTTGGCGACCAGGTGGGCATCCCAGACCTTTTCAGCCAGGGTGCGGGGGCGGTGTTCTGACGTCTCGTTCATGTTGGGGAAATCACCCTTCTAACAAGGAATGCGAAGCGGCCGCGCCAGAACTCCGCGACGAGGATGCGACCTGGGGTGATCAGGACTCGTCGCGGCGACGAAGAAGAAGCCGCGTCTTGTGCCGCATAGCGTTCAGGCTATCACTGGGCGGCAGGCGGCCCTGAAGGCACCTGCTCGTCGTCGTCGGCCGGCACCGCGAGCGCCGTCGGCAGATAGCGCTGCTGGATGCGCAGCTTAATGAGGCTCGCGCCGACCGCGATGGCCATCGCGCCGATGATGACGCCGAGTGAGGTCCACGTGTCGATGTCGGGCACCCACTCGATGTGCTGGCCGCCGTTGATGAACGGCAGCTCGTTCTCGTGCATCGCGTGAAAGACCAGCTTGACGCCGATGAAGGCGAGGATGAACGCGATGCCGTACTTGAGGTACTCGAGCTTGTCGACGAGGTGACCCAGCAAGAAGTAGAGCTGGCGCAATCCCATGAGCGCGAACACGTTGGCGGTGAAGACGATGAACGGGCTCTGCGTGATGCCAAAGATGGCGGGAATCGAGTCGAGCGCGAAGATCAGGTCGGTCGTCCCGATGGCGATGAGCACGATCAGGAGGGGCGTGAACACCCGCTTGCCGTCAACGACCGTGCGAATCTTCATGCCGTGGTAGTCGTCGGTGATCGCGATGCGCTTGCGCAAGAACCGGATGAGCGCATTCTCGCGCGCCTCGTCGTCTTCGCGGCCCGAGAACGCCTGCTGAGCGGCGGTGATGAGCAAGAAGAGACCGAAGATGTAGAAGATCCAGCTGAAGTTCTCGATGAGCGTGGCGCCGAGCAAGATGAAAACGCCGCGGAACAGCAACGCCAAGATGATGCCGATCATGAGTACCTCTTGCTGCATCTTCTTGGGCACCGCGAACTGGGCCATGATGATGACGAAAACGAAGAGGTTGTCGATCGACAGGCTGTATTCGGTCAACCAGCCCGCGATGAACTCGCCGCCCGCATTCGGGCCTGCGACCGCGAACATGAGGCCCGCAAAGACGAGCGCGAGCGCGACGTAGAAGCCCACCCACAGCGCCGACTCGCGCGGGCTCGGAATGTGCGGGCGCCGCACGACGAGTAGTAGGTCAGCGATGAGGATGAGGCTGAGCACAATGAGCGAGGTGATTTCGAACCACGCGGGAATGACGAAGTCGCTCACAGCGGCCTTTCGGTGAAGGGGTCAGCGGGCCAGCCTACTCCCCGCCACGGCCGTGCCCGTTCGGCGTCAGTCTTTTTCGATGGTGAGAGTCCAGGTCGCGTCGCCTTGTTCACCCTCGAGATCGATCGTCGTCGTGTCACGCGTATAGGGCCCGGTGAGAGAAGCGGGCCCGCTTTCGAAAGCGATCGCAATCGCGATCTGGCCGTTTTCCACGGTCCAACGGTCAGAGTCGTCGTCGTAGACACCGTCGTTGTACGTCAGGCCTATCCCGCCGCCCTGCTGAAACTCGAAGCCCCAGACGTCACCATCAGAGTCGGTGCCCGACCACGTGGTGCCGACCAACTCTTCGCCCGTTGAGGGATTGAGAACCTCAGAGATCTGCGCGCACCCCGCGGTGCCCACGACGAGAGCAAGAGCGAGCGAGACAGTAGCGAGAGCGCGCAGTCGAGTCATGCCTCAAGCGTAGTGACTTGATGGTGGAGGCGACGAAGCGCCGCTTCGCGCGTTAACCAACGAAACCGCCCAGATAATTCTGGGCGGTTTCGGTTGTGACCCCAGCGGGATTCGAACCCGCGTTACCGCCGTGAGAGGGCGGCGTACTAGGCCGCTATACGATGGGGCCGTGTTCGCAACCACACGAGTATGCCACAGCGCGCACACCCCGGCAAAACGAGGGCCGGGGCACGCGGGCAGGCTTCGGCCGGGGGTTAGGCGAGCACGCGCAGAGCGCCCGCATCCATCGCGATATCGACCGGCAGCGGCGCGATGCGCTCGCCATCGGCGTAGGCCACGACCCCGGCGGCCTCGATGCGCACCGATGACGCTCGGTGCACGACGACGCGCGGGTCGGTGATGTGGGTGCCGGCGAACACGCGCGGGTAGATGCGCAGGAACGCGAGGCGGCCGAGCGGGCGCACGAGCACGACATCAAAGAGTCCGTCGTCGAGCTGGGCGTCGGGGGCGACCTTCATTCCACCGCCGAACGAGAGGTTGTTGGCGACCGCGACGAGCAAGGCACGCTCGCGATGCACGACGCCATCAAGCGTGAGCGTGTACTCGATCGGGCGCAGCTTGGCCAGTTCGACGAGCAAGGCGATCGTGTAGCGGCTGCGGCCGCGCGGGCGCGTCATGCGGTTGGCCCGCTCATTGACAAGAGCATCGAAACCCGCCGACAGGATGCACGCGAATCGAGCACGCCCCTCAGCAAACCCAATCGCGCCCGCGTCAATGACTCGAGGCGGCCGCTGCAGGGCGTCAACGAGCGACTCGATCGCGGCTTCGGTATCGCCGATAGGAATACCCAGGCCGCGAGCCATGTCATTGCCCGTGCCGCTCGGCACGAGGCCTAGTGGAACGCGCGAACCCTCGAGCGCGAGCACACCGAGGTTGATCATGCCGTCGCCGCCCACGACGACGAGGGCGTCGGGCTTTGACCGCACGGCCTCGCGCGTGGCGTCGAGCAGTTGGGCAAAGTCAGGCTCGATAAGGCTCGTGACGTCGTGGCCCAGCCCGCGAAGAGTGGTGACCACGGCGGGGCCGACTTCGCGGCCCCGGCCGAACGAGGCGTTGGGGTTGATGGCGACGACGATGCGCTTCGACGACGATGTCATGGGCTGATTATGACCGGGTTTCAGGTGCCGCGGTTCTGCTGCAGCTCATAGACCGCGATGAGCTCGGCCATCGCCTTCTCGCGCTCGTCACCGCCCGCCTCGAACATGTCGGTGACGTGGGTGCGCAAGTGGTTCTCGACGAGCAGCTTGTTGAGGCTGCGCAGGCTCTTCTGTACCGCGAGCGACTGCGTGATGATGTCGACGCAGTACTCGTCGGCCTCGATCATCTTCTCGATGCCGCGCAGTTGACCCTGCAAAATGCGAGAGCGATGCAAGGCCCGTTTCTTGATGTCGTCGATCATGCAGCAAAAATACCCCCCGGGGGTATTTTGGTCAAGGCCGTCGCGCGTGGTCGCTGACTACAGTGTGCCCATGATCATCACGAAGCGCGAGCACGCCTGCCTGATCGTTGACCACGCGGGCTCGACGCTCGTGATCGACCCCGGCAGCTTCACAGCCCCATTCTCGGTCAACGCACTCGCCGCGATCGTTGTGACCCACGAGCACGGCGACCACGTCACGCGCGAGCACCTCGATCGACTGCTCGCTACCGCGCCCGGCGCCGTTGAGCTTTTCGCCCCCGCCGGAGTCGCCGCCGCGCATCCTGACTACCACTGGCAGATCGTGGGCGACGGCGACTCGCGGGCCGCGGGGCCGTTCTCGCTCACGTTCTCGGGCGCACAGCACGCCGAGATTCACCGCTCGATCCCGCTCGTCGACAACGTGGGTGTCTTCATCAACGAGACGCTCTACTACCCCGGCGATTCCTACACGGTGCCGGCACAGGCGGTACCGGTGCTCGCGGTTCCGGCGAGCGCGCCGTGGCTCAAGATCGGTGAGGTCATGGACTACCTCGATGCCGTACGACCCGCACGAGCCTTTCCGACGCACGAGCGCGCGAACTCTGATGCGGGCAACGCCATGGCGAATGCCCGCATCACCGCGGTCGTCGAGTCGCACGGCGGCAGCGTGACGGTGCTGCAGCCGGGCGACTCGATCGACCTGGGCTGAGGCTCGCCTAGCTGCTCGACCCGCCGCCGGAGGCGGCGACCGGCGTGCGACCGCGCCGCGATCCCGCGGCGAGCACCGCGAGCGCTGCGGCGAGGGATGCCGCGGCGATGGTGGCACCGATGATCAGCGTGAGGGCATCCGGAGCCACGATCGACTGGCCGCGCAGGGCCTGCATCGTCACGAGCCCCACGACCGCGAGGTAGGCACCCGCACCCGTGAGCACGAGCCCGCGGCGCACGAGAGCGTCGCGCAGCACCGGCACGCGACGCGCACCGAGTTCGAGCAGCAGGGCGAGCAACGGCAGAGCCTGCAGGGCGTGCATGCCGATGAAGTGCGGAATGCGCAGGTCGCCCGCAATGGTGCTCCAGCCCAGCAGGGGGAGGCCGGGACCACCATCGGCGACGCCCACTGTGTGGGCGCCAGCGATGCCCTGGAAGTCAGCGAGCTGCGCCGCATTGGGGCTCGTCATGAGGAAGGCGAGGCCCATGCCGAGCAGTGAGATCGCGACGCCCGTACGAATGGCCGCCTGCCGCGCCGGGTCGGCGCCGGGGTTACGCCACAGCGCGATTCCCGCCACAAAGGTTGCAATCCACAGCGTCGTGATCGCCACGGCCATGATCGACCACAGGGTCGTGGCGAGCGGGGTCGAGACATTGAAGTGGCTCGTGATGCCCGCGATAGCCGCGCCCGTGATGACCACGAGCTCGATCGCGAGCGTCACCGTAATGACCGTGCCCGCCCACCACGCGGCGCGCTGCCAGCGCGTGAAGTGGCCGATGATCCACGACCACGTGAGGGCGTAGATCGTGCCGGAAATGGCGAACTTGAGGGGCTTCTCCCACAGGTTGACCCCGAGCACCTCGCGGTCGTCAACGAGCCACCCGATGAGCGTCACGACGGTGAGCACCGCGAGCATCGCTCCGAGGACGAGCAGAGGTCGGTGCCACCGACTCGGCGGCAGGTCGAGTCGCCAGTCGGAGGCGGCAGGGGCCGGGGTCGTCGTGGTCATCAGCAATCCTTGTGGTCGGTGAGGTCACCAGGGGCGGGAGTGCCCTCTGGCAGGGGGAACCGGCGGAACGATTCCGCCTCTTGAGCGATGCGACGCAACCCCGCAAAGAGCGCGTCGCCGAGAACGGTGCCGACGACGACCACGTTGGTCATCTGGGCTTCGTCATGGGCGGATGCCACGGCCTCGAGATCGGCCGCGGCGACGAGGTCGGCGGCCTGCGCGTAGCGCTCAAGTGCCGCCTCGGTGATCACATCGACGCCGAGCGCCGAGTAGGTGTCGATGACGCGAGCCGCCATCGTGAGACCGGGATTGTTCGGGTACACCGCCCAGTCGCGGCTGGCGCACAGTTCGGCGATACGTGCCGCTCCGTTTGCCTCAGAGGTGGCAGGCGGCGCCGGTTGCGTGACGGCGCGCTGCGCGATGCCAAAGGTCGTGCTGAGAGGAACCGAGTCGTCGTCGAGCGCGCTGACGACCGCAGAGGCTTGCGCCACGGTCAATCCCCCGACGTCGAGCAAAGCGCGCACGAGGCGCACGCGGGCAACGTGGGTCTCGTCGTACTGCGACTGGTTGGGGCTCGTGCGCTCACCGGCGGGCAACAGGCCTTCGCGCAAGTAGAACTTGAGCGTCGGCACGGGTGTGCCGGTCGTGGCGCTGAGTTCGGACATCCTCATGTCATGGATACTAACACTATCGATAGTGCTGGTGTCTATATTTTCTGGCTTTCCCGTCCGTGCCGCTCGCCTGACATCATCGACCCATGCGCCGCCGCATCGTCATTGCGCCCGACTCGTTCAAGGGCACGCTGTCGGCGACGGATGCTGCGCTCGCGCTCGCCCGCGGCTGGCAGGCCGAGCACCCCGACGATGAGGTGCTGCTCGTGCCCCAGGCCGACGGCGGCGAGGGCACGCTCGACGCCATCGCGCAGGCGTCACCCGGGGCGCAGTGGCGCACCGCCCGCGTCGCCGGACCCACCGGCGAGCCGCACGACGCCCGCTGGCTGCTGCTGCCGGGCCACCACGCCGTGATCGAACTCGCCGAGTGTTGCGGCATCACGCTGCTGCCACGCGGTATCGATGGCCTGCCCGCCTTTGCGCCGCTCACCGCGACAACGCGCGGGCTCGGCGAGGCCATCGCGGCGGCACTCGATGCCGGCGCAGGCCGCGTTACCCTCGCCCTCGGCGGCTCGGCCTCGACCGATGGCGGGCTCGGGGCATTGAGCGCGCTCGGGCTTCGCGTTCTCGACCGCTCGGGCGAAACGCTGCCCGACGGGGGCGGAGCGCTCTCGCGGGTGGGCGCTCTCGACACCGCGGCGCTTCGCCCCGCGCCGGCAGGCGGCATGACCCTGCTGACCGACACCACCGCCGTGCTCACGGGCCCGACCGGCGCAGCCGCGATGTTTGGGCCTCAGAAGGGCGCGAGTGCCGATCTGGTCGTCACGCTCGACTCCGCCCTCGCGCACGCGGCCGCGGTCGCGGGCGCCGACGAACACCTCCTCTCCGGCGCGGGCGCCGCGGGTGGCACTGCCTGGGGCTTTGCGCGCTACTGGGGCGCACGCGTTCAGTCGGGAGCCGACACCATCGCGCTGCTCACGGGGCTCGACTCGGCACTCGAGGGGGCAGACCTCGTCATCACGGGCGAAGGCCGCTTCGACGCCACGAGCCGCGCGGGCAAGGTCGTGGGCGGCGTGCTCGAGCGAGCATCCGTCGACGGAGTCTCCGTCGTGATCGTGGCGGGTCAGGCCGACGCCGCTGCGGCACAGGATGCCGAGGCCCACGGCCTCGGTCGCGTGCTCACGCTCACCGAGCTCGCCGGGTCACCCGGCGCCGCGGTCAACGAGCCGGAGCGCTGGTTGCAGGCCGCAGCAGCCGTGATCGCACGCCATCAGAAGCACAGATAAAGCTGGGGTGCCTGGACTCGAACCAAGAACAACTGAACCAGAATCAGCCGTGTTGCCAATTACACCACACCCCATCAGCGCGGCCGAGGCCGGGCTGGGTGACCCGCGAGCGGGCCGAGTAGCGAGTTTACCCTACGGGCACGACCACGACGTACGAGACAGTGCAGAACCCAGCGCCGAAGCACATCGCTTCGGCCGTGATGGGCATGCCCGTCGTGAGGCCGCGATTTGACCGCACCGTGACCGGCTCGCCGCTGTCGCGCGCTTCACTAATCGCTGCGGCGAGGCTGCCCGAGCTCGGCGCCCTGAAGCCGTAGTCAACCGAGCGTTCGGCAAGAAAAAGGTAGGTCTCGCGAAAGTCGCGGGCGCCACGTTCGTCAATGCGCACCGACTGCAGCTGGTCGCCTCCCGTGGTCACCGTGAACAGCGGGGTCGTGAAGAGCGCGCCATTCGGCTCGTCGTCCGATGCAATGAGCACGAGCCGATAGTCGAGATCAGTGACGTGTGGGCCGACGGTGAGCGAGCCATCGGCGGGCAGGCCCAGCGAGGTGGCGTTGATGGGCGGTGAACTGAGATCGATGCGCGGCGTGCGCGCGGCCTCGATGTAGGCCAGACCTTCTTCGGTGAAGATCGACCAGTTGAGGTCGTTGACTTGCTCCGTTGAACCCGGTCCAGGAACCTCGGTGAGCTTCGGTACGGCGAAAATGCCGAAGATCGCGACGCCGATCATGATGGCGCTCAGCAGCATGGCGGGCAACCACTTCACCCACGGGGGTCGTCGCGTGAACTCTTCCATCATGGGTCTAGCGTAGGAGCGTGCACGACGCGAGCCCCCGCCGACGACGACGCACCCTCGTGGTTGCCGTCGTCGCAGCCCTCGTGCTGCTTGCTGTGGCGATCGCGGTGGCGCGGTGGTGGCGCGAAACGGGCGCCGGCACGCAGTTCATCGAGGCCTACCCCGGGTCGGCGGCTCCCCCGCCCGGCACGCCGACCGGATTTCCGGCGTGGCTGAGCTGGGCCCACGCGCTCAACGCCTTTTTCTTGCTCTTCATCGTGAGTTCGGCCCTGCACCTGCGCGCCGGCACGCGCCCGCCCGCGTTCGTCACGCGCCGCAACCGCTGGCTGCGCACGCGCACCGCCCCGAAGCGCCTGGGTCTGCACACCTGGTGGCACCTCGTGGTCGTGACGCTCTGGATCACCACGGGGCTCGTCTACGTCACACTGCTGCTCGTGAGCGGGCACTGGGCGCGCATTGTGCCCACCGAGTGGTCGATCATCCCGAACGCCATCTCAGCCGGCCTGCAGTACCTCTCGCTCGACTGGCCCGAGCACACAAGCTGGGCGTACTACAACGCCCTGCAGGTGGTGTTCTATGGCGCCACCGTGTTTGTGGCCGCACCGCTCGCGCTCGCGACCGGCTTGCGTCTCTCGCCCGTGTGGCCTCAGCGGTGGATGCGCAACCACGGCCCGCTCTCTGACGCCTGGGCGCGGCAAACTCACTCACTCGTGCTCTGGTTCTACCTCGCGTTCACCGTCGTGCACGTGGGACTCGTGCTGCTCACGGGCGCCCGCCGCAACCTCAACGCCATGTACCTCGGTGTGGATGACGCCGAGAGCTGGCTGGGGGCAATCGTGTTTGCGGCCTCGGTCGTGGTCATGGCCGTCGCGTGGGTGGTGCTGCGGCCGCCCGCACAAGTAGCCATCGCCGAGCGCGTCGCCGACGTGCGCCGCATGCCGGCTGCGCCGCGCTGACGCGCGCGCGGCTCTGACAACCCCGTGCTCTAGAGCGAGGCGCGCAAAGCCCGCAAGCGCGCGAGCGTCGACTCGCGACCGAGCAGCTCCATCGACTCGAACAGCGGCGGGCTCACTCGACGACCCGAGATGGCAACCCGCAGCGGCCCGAATGCCACGCGTGGCTTGAGCTCGAGCGTCTCGATGAGCGCGACGCGCAGGGCCTCTTCGATGGCGGCAAGGGTGAAGTCGGTGAGCGGCTCGAGCGCGGCGACTCCCGCGTCGAGCACGGCGGCCGCGTCGTCGCCGAGTGAGGCGCGAGCATCCGTCTCAATCTCGAGGTCGTCATCGGCCGTGAACAAGAACGCGACCATGCCCGGCACTTCGCCGAGCAATGCCACGCGCTCTTGCACGAGGGGCGCCGCCGCCGCGAGCAAGGCACGCTCTGCGGGGCGCGGCACATCGTTGAACAAGCCCGCTCCCGAGCAATACGGGATGCTGCGCTCAACAAACTCGTCGAGCGAGAGCAACCGCACGTGGTCGCCGTTGATCGACTCGGCCTTCTTGACGTCAAAGCGCGCGGGGTTGGGGTTGACGTTCGCCACGTCGAACGCGGCCGTCATCTCATCCATCGAGAACACGTCGCGGTCGGGAGCGAGCGACCAGCCCAGCAGTGAGAGGTAGTTGAGCAGCCCCTCGCGAATGAACCCGCGGTCGCGGTGGTGGAAGAGGTTTGCTTGGGGGTCGCGCTTGCTGAGCTTCTTGTTGCCCTCACCCATGACGTAGGGCAAGTGACCGAACTGCGGAATCGCGGTGGCCACGCCGACCTCGATGAGCGCGTGATACAGCGCGATCTGGCGCGGCGTCGACGAGAGCAAGTCTTCGCCGCGCAACACGTGCGTGATGCCCATGAGCGCATCGTCGACGGGGTTGACGAAGGTGTACAGCGGGGCACCGTTGGGGCGCACGACGACGAAGTCGACGAAGCTGCCAGCCGGGAAGGTGATGTCGCCGCGCACGAGGTCGGTGAAGCTCAAGTCAGTGTCGGGCACCCGCAAGCGGAGCGCCGGCTCACGACCCTCGGCCCGGTAGGCAGCCTTTTGCTCATCGCTGAGCTCGCGCTCCCAGTTGTCGTAGCCCTGCTTGGGATCGCGGCCCAGCTCGAGGTTCTTGGCCTCGATCTCTTCTGCCGTCATGAAGCTCTCGTAGAGGTGGCCGCTCGCGCGCAACTGCTCGATGACGCCCGCGTAGATCTCGCCGCGCTGAGACTGCCGGTACGGCTCGTTCGGGCCGCCGGTCTCAACACCCTCGTCCCACGTGATGCCCAGCCAGCGCAAGCCGTCGAGCAACTGGTGGTAGCTCTCTTCGCTGTCACGCGCCTGATCGGTGTCTTCGATGCGAAACACCATCGTGCCGCCCGTGTGCTTCGCATAGGCCCAGTTGAAGAGGGCTGTGCGAATGAGCCCGACGTGCGGGGTACCGGTGGGCGACGGGCAGAAGCGAACGCGCACGTCGGCGCCGGTCGCAGTCGAAAAAGCGGGGCTAGTCACAGCGTTCGAGTCTAGGCGCTGGCCGATGAACGCTCGACGGATGCGCGGCACCCCGCCTCGCACGTCAGCCTGCCCGGCTCAGCAGCGGTAGAAGCCCGCCACCGCCGGCAACAAAGAACCGAGGCCACCCAGCAAGAAGATCTGATCAGGGCCTTGCGCCCGCAGAGCGGTGTGCGGCGGCGGCGATACACAACTAGGTTGCGTCGTGTACAACGGGGCACCTACCGCGCCGGCCGCGGCACCGCCCGAGAGCGCGTCGGCAAATCCCAGACCTGTTGCAAGGTAGGCCGACGTCGCGGTCGAGAAAAAGGCCGTTGCGAGTTGAGATGCCGTTGAGTACCGGTCGGTACCCGCAAAGCGCTCGACAGCAAAGCCTTCCGATTCGAGGCTGAATCGAATGCCCTCACTGACAACACCAGTTCCGCCCACGATCACGACGCTCGTCGTGCCCAATTGCGCGAGCACCGTGAGCGTCGCGGCATCGATCTGGGCAGCGGAACCGTTGATCAGCAGCACCGGAGCGTCAACCGAGGCCGCCGCGGGCCCTGCGGCGAGGGCGTCGGCGAATCCCGAACCGGTCGCAAGGAAGGCGATGGGCGCGCCGCTCGCGCCATAGGCGTCGAGGGCAAGTTGACGTGCGGTGTCGAAGCGGTTGGTCCCAAACACGCGGTCGACGTTAGGCGTGACAGTGCGCAACGTGGCGAGCACGGCCTCAGAAACAACACCCGGGCCGCCCGCGACGACAATGCGATCAGGGGCGAGCCGACGCAGTTCGGTCAGGATGCTCGCGGGCACAGAGTCGCGAGTCACGAGCAACAGCGGCCCATTCGCGGCTCCCGCGAGCGCCGCAGCACTCAAGGCATCAGGAAAGTCAGCCCCTGAAGCGATGTAAACGGTCGAGGCCCCCGCCGAAAAAGCACTCGCCGAGATGAGGGCCGAGGTCGCATAACGATCATTACCGGCGATGCGGAGGATCGTGCCGGGCGGGCTCGGTGGCGCCGAGGCATAGCGGCCGAAGTTCTGCGTGTAGTACAAGCGCCCGTTGGAGTTCGCCGCGATGCCGATTCCGATGTCGGTGTTGGCCGAGAGCAAATTCGTGCGGTGGCCAGGAGAGTTTGCCCACGCCGCGTGCACCGCTGACGGCGCGTAGCCGAAAGCCACATTCTCGGCCGCTCGTGTCCAGCCGGCGGGGTACATTGCGGTGAAGTTCGGTCGGTGCGACATTGTCGACACGCGCGCTTGCTGCACCGCCCAGTCCATCGCGATCTCGTCGAGCGCAGCATTACGGCGTAGCGGCGCCAAGCCGTTCTCCGCGCGCAAGGCGTTAGCCTGCTGAAAGATGAGATCGCGCTCGGCCTCGAACGCCGCCGCCGCTGAACTCAGGCCCGTCGCACTGACAAACGAAACACCCTCGGGCGCACTGACGCCACCGGGCGTGTTGGGTTGGGGCTCTGAAGCGTGAGCGCTCAGGGGGCCGAGCACGAGCCCAGCCACAACGATGGCGGCGAAAACAGACTGTGCTCGCATGGTCCCCCCGAACCGGTCTCAGCGCTTGTGAGGCGTCACGACAAGTGCAATGACGACGGTCATGACAAGCGCCATCGATACGAACGATAGCCCGTTGTATCCGAGCAGTGCCAGTACCACTCCCGCGAGGGCGCCGCCGAGGGCTCCCGTGCCGCTCATCACGAGGTCGCTGCGTCCTTGCACAATGGTGCGCCGATCGGGGGCGGCCGACTCCGTCAGCAGGGCAGAGCCCGCAACGGTGCTCGCGCTCCACCCGAGCCCCAAGAAAATGAGTCCGGCAACGACCCAGCCCTGGCTCTCTGCGCCGAAACCCGTCATGAGCAGGCTTGCGGCGAGCATCCCTTGCCCCATCAGTATCGTTGCCCGTCGGCCGACGCGGTCGGCCACAATGCCGAAGACGGGAGACAGTGCGTACATGCCCGCGATGTGCAGGCTAATCGTGAAGCCCACGATCACGAGGCTCGCACCGTGTGCGGTCAAGTGCACGGGCGTCATCGCCATGACCGCGACCATCGTGGCGTGACTGAGCGCGATCGCGAGCATCGCGAGACGGATGCTCGGCCGGTCATCGACCATGGCTGCGACGGTGGGCGCCGCCACTCCCGTGCGCTCTTCTTCCGCGCGCGCGACGCGCGCTTGTTCGGCGCGCCAGGCGGCAGCCAGCGCGAGTGGGTCAGGACGCAGCGCCACGAGGTACAGCACAGCCGCGAGCGACTGCGCGACCATCGTGAAGAGAAACGGCCCGGTCAGTTCAGGCATCCCCAGATAGGCGCCCAGCGTCTCGCCCGGGCCAATGAGGTTCGGCCCCGAGACCGCCCCCACTGTTGTTGCCCAGACCACGAGCGACAGATCGCGGCCACGAGTCGACGGCGCAGCGAGATCGACGGCGGCAAATCGCGACTGCAGGTTCACGGCCGTACCACTGCCGATCAGCAAGATGCCGAGGAGGAGAAGCGGAAAACTCTGCAGACCCGCAGCGAATGTCGCCATGACGGCGCCCGCTGCGGCGGCGAGTGCCCCCGTCGCGAGTGACGGGGCACGGCCAGCGCGTCGCGCAAGACGCGCGAGGGGAATAGCCGTGAGCGCGGCACCGAGCGTGACGGCCGTGGCCGCCATGCCGCTGAAGGCGGGCGAACCCGAGATGTCGGCCGCGAGGATGGCGCCGATCGAGAGCGTCGCCCCCATGCCGAGCCCGGCGAGCACTTGGCCCGCCATCAGAACGCCCCGCGTGCGCCGTTGTACCGCGGCAACCGTTTCGGCCGTGACGACGTGCAGGGTTGGGGTGTGAGGCGAAGGGGTGGCGCTCATGGCACCATCATCCACCCGCCGAGCGCTGCTGGCTTACTGCGGGCGCACTACGCGCCCTGGGCGGCGGGTCAGACCGGATCGATACGGTCGTCGCGGTTCTTGGCCGGATTGCGCAAGACCCCGAGGCCCTCGATGTGAATCTCGATGGACTGGCCGTCGTGAAATCCGCCGAGGCCGTCTGGCGTTCCCGTCATGATGATGTCGCCCGGCAACAAGGTCCACGCATCACTGACGAATTCGATGATCTCGGGCACGCCGTGAATCATGTCGCGAGTGTTTCCTTTGCGGCGTGGTTCTCCGTCGACGAAGGTCGTGATCTCCAGACCCACGGGGTCAATCTCGGTTTCGATGAACGGGCCGATCGGAGCAAAGGTGTCGTACCCCTTCGCGCGCGCCCACTGGCCGTCGGCAAACATGACGTCGCGCGCTGACACGTCGTTGCCGATCGTGTAGCCGAAAACGACGTCGCGCCAATTCTCTTTCTTGACGCGCTTTGCCACCGCACCGATGACGATCACGAGTTCACCCTCGTGGGTGATGCGCCCTTCGACGGGAGGAATCACGATCGCGTCGTCGGGGCCAATCACCGCCGTGTTGGGCTTCAAGAAGATGAGCGGATTCTCGGGCACCTCGTACTGCATCGACTGCACGTGAGCGGCGTAGTTCATGCCGATGCAGACGACCTTGGAGCGCGGGATGACCGGCGCGAGCAAGCGCACATCGGCGAGCTTGACGCGCTCGCCCGTGGTGTCGTACCCGTGGAACATGGGGTCGCCCGAGAGAACGACCAACTCGTCATCGTCGACGATGCCGAACTGCGGGTCTGCCCCGCGACTGAAGCGCGCGATCTTCACGCGTTCAGCCTAACTGCACGACGCCGTGCCCCACCCGTGCTCATACGCTCAGGCGTTTTGCTTCTTGAGCCGCGAGGTGGCGCGAGCGCGCAGGGTCTGGTCGAGCTCAACCTTGCGAATGCGCACGATCTCGGGCGTCACCTCAACGCACTCGTCTTCGCGCGCGAACTCGAGGCACTCTTCCAGCGTCAGCTGGCGCGGCGGGGTGAGGCGCTCAAGCTCTTCGGCGGTCGACGAGCGAATGTTGTTGAGCTTCTTCTCTTTCGTGATGTTGACGTCCATGTCGTCAGCACGCGAGTTCTCGCCCACGACCATGCCCTCGTAAACCTCTTCGGTGGGCTTGACGAAGAACGACATGCGCTCTTGCAGCGTCATCATCGCGTTGCTCGTCACCACACCCGAGCGGTCAGCGACGATCGAGCCGTTGTTGCGTGAGACGATCGAGCCGGCCCACGGCTCGTACCCGGCAGCGATCGCATTAGCGATACCCGTGCCGCGAGTCGTCGTGAGAAATTCGGTGCGGAAGCCGATGAGACCGCGGCTCGGCACGACGAACTCCATGCGCACCCAGCCGGTGCCGTGGTTCGTCATGCCTTCCATGCGGCCACGACGGGCAGCGAGCAACTGGGTGATCGCGCCCAAGTACTCTTCCGGCGCATCGATCGTCAGGTTCTCGAAGGGCTCGTGCAGCTTGCCGTTGATGGTCTTGGTAACCACCTGGGGCTTGCCGACCGTGAGTTCGAAGCCTTCGCGGCGCATGTTCTCGACGAGGATGGCAAGCGCGAGCTCGCCGCGACCCTGAACCTCCCAGGCATCGGGGCGACCCACGTCGACCACGCGAATCGACACGTTACCGATGAGTTCGCGGTCGAGACGGTCTTTCACCATGCGCGCGGTGAGCTTGTGGCCCTTGACCTTGCCGACGAGCGGCGACGTGTTGGTGCCGATCGTCATCGAGATGGCGGGCTCGTCAACCGTGATGGCCGGCAGCGGGCGAATGTCGTCGAGATCGGCGATCGTCTCGCCAATGGTGATGTCTTCGATGCCCGCGATGGCGACAATGTCGCCAGCCATGGCCGATTCGGCCGGGTAACGCTCGAGAGCGCGCGTCTTGAGCAGCTCAGTAATGCGCATCGAGCTGTGCGTGCCGTCGTGGCGCACCCACGCGACCTGCTGGCCCTTCTTGAGCGTGCCGTTGAAGATGCGCAGCAGGGCAATGCGGCCCAAGAAGGGGCTCGCGTCGAGGTTGGTAACGTGCGCCTGCAAGGGGTGCTCGTCGTCGTAGCTCGGGGCCGGGATGTGCTGCAAGATCGCCTCGAAGAGCGGCTCGAGGTCGTCGTTGTCGGGCAGGCTGCCGTCGGCGGGCCGGTTACGGCTCGCGGCTCCCGCGCGGCCCGATGCGTAAATGACGGGCAGGTCGAGAATCGCGTCGACGTCGAGGTCGGGCACCTCGTCTTGCAGGTCACTCGCCAAGCCCAGCAGCAAGTCGTGGGTCTCTTCTTCGACGGCCTCGATGCGAGCATCCGGTCGGTCCGTCTTGTTGACCAGCAGAATCACCGGCAGCTTCGCCGCAAGCGCCTTACGCAGAACGAAACGAGTCTGCGGCAGCGGGCCCTCGCTCGCGTCAACGAGCAAGACAACGCCATCGACCATGCTCAAGCCGCGCTCAACCTCGCCACCAAAGTCGGCGTGCCCCGGGGTATCGATGACGTTGATCGTGATCTCGCGACCCTCCGCGTGCAGGCCCTTGTACGTCACCGCCGTGTTCTTGGCGAGGATCGTGATGCCCTTTTCGCGCTCGAGGTCGTTCGAGTCCATCGCGCGATCTTCGAGGTGCGCGTGAGCAGCGAACGAGTCGGTTTGACGCAACATGGCGTCGACAAGGGTGGTCTTGCCGTGGTCAACGTGAGCGACAATCGCCACGTTGCGCAGGTCGGTGCGGGTGGCGATTGCCATGGTGAATCAGTCCTTGCTGGCTGCGCGCTGCTCTCGACGCTCCCGCTGCGCCACTGGATCGGGCAGGGGAACAGCGGCGATGAGGCGCTGAGTGTAGGGGTCTTGGGGGTTGCGCAGAATCTGATCGCGCGAACCCTGCTCAACCAGTCTACCCCGGTGCATCACGGCGATGCGGTGCGCGAGGATATCGACGACCGCGAGGTCGTGACTGATGAACAAGCAAGCGAACTGCAGCTTCTGTTGCAGATCTTGCAGCAGGTCGAGGAATCGCGCTTGAACCGAGACGTCGAGGGCACTCGTGGGCTCATCGGCCACGAGCAATTCGGGCGTCAGGGCGAGGGCGCGGGCGATGCCCACGCGCTGCCGCTGACCGCCACTGAGCTCGTGCGGGTACCGGTTGCGGTAGCTCGACGGCAGCTCGACCTGGCTCAGCAACTCCTCGACGCGCTTGTCGAGGTCTTTGCCACTCGCGACCTTCGCCAACAGCAGCGGCTCGCCGATGCTCTCACCGATCGGCATGCGCGGGTTGAGGCTCGAACCTGGGTCTTGGAAGACGATGCCGGCTTTGCGGCGCAACGGGCGCAGATCTTTGAGTGTGGCGTTGGAGATGTCGATGCCCGCCGAAATGAGGCGACCGTATTTGATGGGCAACAGCCCGACCGCGGCCCGGCCGAGCGTGGTCTTGCCTGATCCCGACTCACCGACGAGTCCCACGATTTCGCCCGGGTAAACGTCGAGCGTGATGTCGTCGGCGGCGAGGAAGGCCGGAACCCGGCCGCGCTTGGGGTACTCGATCGAGACATCCTGAAACGACAGCACGGGCTCAACGCCACGGCGGTCGATCGCACGAGATCCCTCATCGGTCATGTCGATGCCGAGGTGCGGCACAGCGGCGAGCAGCGACTGCGTGTAGGGGTGCTGGGGTGTCTTGAAGATCTGGAGCGCCGTGCCCTGCTCGACGGCAACGCCGTCTTTCATCACCATGATCTTGTCGGCCAAGTCGGCCACAACACCCATGTCGTGCGTGATGAGCACGATGGCGCTGTCAAGCCGCGTGCGCAGGCTGCGCAGCAATTCGAGAATCTCGGCCTGCACGGTCACGTCGAGCGCGGTCGTCGGTTCGTCTGCCACGAGAAGCACGGGGTCGCACGAGATCGCCTGCGCGATCATGGCGCGTTGACGCTGGCCACCCGAAAGCTGGTGAGGGTACTTGTTGAAGGCCGTCGCCGGCTCGGGCATGTCGACCTTCTCGAGCAACTCGATCGCTCGCGCCTTGGCTTGGTTCGGCGTGAGATCGAAGTGAGTGCGCAACGTCTCGACGATTTGAAAACCGACCGTGTAAACGGGGTTGAGGGCCGTCATGGGCTCTTGGAAGATCACGGCGATCTGCTGACCGCGCACGGCGCGCAAGTCGCGCTTGCTGAGGCTCGAGATCTCGCGGCCGAGCAGCTTGATTGACCCGGTTACGCGAGCGGTCGGGGGCAAGAGGCCCAGCAGGGCCATCGAGCTCGACGACTTGCCCGAGCCCGACTCCCCCACGATGGCCATAACCTCGCCGCGCTTGACGGTGTAGTCGAGATCGACGGCCGCGGGGTAGAACTCGCCGTCGACCCAGAAGTCAACGCCGAGGCCAGTGACCTCGAGCACGGTCTCGACGGCGGTGGTGGTGGAGCTGGTCACGGGAGGTCCTTCCGCGTGGTCATGGTGCGGGGGTCTGCGAAGCTGGGGGCATGCGTTTTCAGCCCGCGAGCTTTCGCCCCACCTTCGGTCGAGTTCTGACGATCGTCATGGCGCTCATCGCCCTCGGCGCCCTGATCGGCTTCGTGGTCGCTGGCGACCTGGTCGGTCTGCTGCGATCGGGCTGGTGGCTGCTGCTGCTGGCTGCCGTCACGTGGGCCCTGTATTGGATGCCCGTGGTCGAGGTGCTCGAGCACGAGGTGCTTATCCGCAACCCGCTGGCCACCTGGCACGTACCGTGGCCCGCGATCGAGCGCATCGACACCAAGTGGGCCCTGACCCTCTACACGCCGCGCGGCAAGATCGAGGCGTGGGCGGCTCCCTCGTCGGGCCGCTACACGGTCTTCACCATGGGCCCAGAAGACACCCGCGTCTCCGAGACCGCGCGCCTCGCCGGCTCGATTCGCCCCGGAGACACGCTCTCGAGCGAGAGCGGCGCCGCCGCGAACCAGATTCGTCGCCACTGGGAGCAGCTGCGCGACGACGGTCTGCTGGATGTGTCGGTTGACGCCAGCAGCGTTCGTCGTGAGTGGAACGTTCGCACCATTGCGGTGCTGAGCGTGCTCATCGCGCTGGGCCTGCTGGGGCTTGCCTTCTAGACGCACCACGGCACCCACTTAGCTGTCTTTCTTCGGGTCGCGCGCGGCGTCGTACCCACCACCGCGGGGGCGGGGGTCGTCTCCCTCGTGAACGTCTGAGGTAAACCCACGCATGCCCACATTGCCCGAGATGCCCGGCTCGCCCGCACCACGACCGGTCACGACGGCCGAGGCGCGGTCGAGGCCGCCGCCGGTGCCCTTCGCGAGGGCGCGAGCGTTGGGCATGCGCTTCTGGCGCGGGTCGAACGCGTCACGCAATCCGTCGCCGATGAAGTTGATGCACAGCGCGATCGTGATGATGAACACACCGGGCCACCAGAACAACCACGGCCGCGTCGCGAACGCCGACTGGTTCTCGCTAATGATCTTGCCGAGCGAGGTGTCGGGCGATTGCACGCCATAACCGAGGAAGCTCAGTGCCGTCTCGAGCAAGATGGCCGCGGCCATGAGCAGCGTCGTGTTGACGATGATGACGCCGATGGCGTTGGGCAGGATGTGCTTGAAGATGATGCGGCGATCGCTCGCGCCGGCCACGCGGGCCGCATCGACGAACTCACGCTCGCGCAAGCTCAGCACTTCGCCCCGCACGAGCCGGGCAAGGCCCGTCCACGTGAAGAGACCGATGATGATCGCGAGCACGAACGCGCCGAGCTTGCCGAACGCCAGACCGAGCACTGCACCAATGACGATGAGCGGGATCGTGATGATGACGTCGGTGAAACGCATGAGCACCGAGTCGACCCAGCCGCGGTAGTACCCCGAGACGGCACCGATGACGGTTCCGATCGTGGTCGCGATCAGACCGACGATCACCATGATGACAACTGACTGCTGCGTACCGCGCATGACGACGGCGAAGATGTCGCGGCCAATCTCGTCTTGGCCGAACGGGTGGTCACCAAAGCGGATGCCGTCGCCGCCCATCCATTCGGGAACCAGACTCAGCGTGGGACGACCGCCATTCTGGGCGGTAGGAATCTCAGTCCACGTCCACTGCCACCAGCCCGGCGTCTTGATCTGAATGCCGAACAGCGAGAAGTCGAAACCGACGGCGGTGAAGGCGAGCACGATCACGAAGGCGAGCGTGACCATCGAGATGACGGCACCCTTGTGGCGGAAGAACCGTCGGCGAACGATCTGCCCTTGGCTGAGACCCTCAACCTCTTTGTTCTCGATGTTGTTCTCGGCATCGGTGACGCCGCCGGTAGGCACAGAAGCGTTGAGATTACTCATCAGTTGACTCGGATTCGTGGGTCGAGAGCGGCGTAGACGAGGTCGGCGATGAGGTTGAACAGAATCGCTAGCCCGCCGACGACGAGGAAGAATGCCATGACCGGATTAGGGTCGGTGTCGTCGAGCCCGTTTTGGAAGAGCGCACCCATGCCCGTCCACCCAAAGACTCGCTCGGTAATGACAGCACCACCGACAATGCCGCCGATGTCGAAAGCGACGATCGTGGCGATCGGAATGAGCGCATTGCGGAAGGCGTGGCGCACAACGACCGTGCGCTCGGGCAGGCCCTTCGCGCGCGCAGTGCGGATGTAGTCCTGGTTCATGACCTCGAGCAGGCTGGCCCGCGAGTATCGCGTGTAGCCGGCAAACGAAATGAGAATGAGCGCGAGCGTGGGCAGCAACAGGTGGGTGTAGATGTCGACACCCTGAACCCACAGAGAACCCTCGAGGTTGGGCGTTGACGACCCGATCGTCGCGATTGGCCGGCCGCGAATGCGGCCCGAACTCGCGTAGTCGTCCCACACCATCATGAAGCGGTCGAGAGCAATGGCGCCCGCGGTGAAGAAGCCCGTGAAGGCCGCGACGCGCATGACGGGGCCCTTGTCGACACCGCCCATGAGCCAGCCGATACCGAGGCTCACGCCCACCGCAAGAATCGCGAGGGCGAGGAGCATCCACCACTCGGTAATCGAGTAGGAGATGCCGTACTGGAACGGGAAGTACAGCGCGAGGCCGAGACCGGCAACCGTCAACGACGCATACAGCGCTTTTCGATTCTTCAGGCCGGTGATCAGGGTGGTGAAGCCGACCGCGGCGCCAATGCCGATGATCGCCACACCGATGATGCTGAGGCCCGGGTAGGTGAACCAGTCAATGAGGTTCATGATCACGAGCATGGTCGCCGTTGCGCCCGCCGCAAGAGCGAACGTGATGACCTTTCGCCGCGGGTTTCCGGGAATGATCGATGCCCAGAGCAGACCTGCCAAGACCGTCGCTATCGCGATGAAGATCGGGGGCAATTGCGGGCTGTCTTCAAGAAAGTCATTGAAGCCGATGGCCACGAACTGCTTGAGCAGCACGGCGACCCAGAAGATCGGCAGCGAGAAGAACAAGAACGAGATAAAGGTCACCGAGTAGTCGTAGCCCGAGTACTGGCGAAGGGCGGTCGTGATGCCGACCGTCAGGCCCAGGATGATCGCCAGAACCGTCGCGATGGTGACAAGCTGCAGCGTCGAACCGAGGGCTTGCTCGAGCAGCGCGTTGACGCTGCGGCCCTGCACGGTGAGACCGAGATTGCCGCCAAGAACACCTGCGGTGCCCTGCGACGGGTCCCCGAAAAGCCAAATGAAGTATCGAAGCGGCGGAATCACGTCAAGACGCAGTCGCTTGGTCAGCGAGTCGATCAGCTGCTCTTTATTGGGGGCGTTGCTGGCTCGCAGGTCTTCGAGCGGGTCGCCCGAGAGAGCGACGAGGTTGTACATGAGGAACGTGGCCGCGAGAAGCACGAACACGGAGGCGATGAGACGCCGGATGACGAATGCTGCCATGGGAATGGCACCCTACCTATCTGTGAACGAGGGGGCTCTCAGCCAGGGGCGCTGAGACCGCAGTGCGGCCTCAGCGCCCCGGTGCTGAGAAGAACTGACCAGAGTCAGTCAGTAGCTGGGCTACTGACTAGTTGGCCTCGGTCGGCTCCCAGTCCCACGCGTTCCAGAAGATGGTCGGCGACAGCGGGCCCGGCTCCACGTTCGTGACGCGGTCAGAGAACGCGGTCACGGCGGGGAACTGGAAGATGGTGACTCCGTAGAAGTCGTCCATCAGGAGCTTGTCGATCTCGATCTGGATCTCGATCTGACGAGCGGGGTCGAGCGTCACGTCGAGCTCGTCGAGCAGCGCGTCAACCTCTTCGTTGCTGTAGTAGTTGAGGTTGTTGATGCCACCCGTGCGGAAGGTCGGCGAGCTGTTGGTCACACCAAGGCTCGTCGACTGCCAGCCGAAGAACACGGCGTCGTAGGCACCGGGGGTACCGAGGAGGCCACCCCACTCAGGGCTACTGCAGTCTTCAACCTCGAAGCCAGCTTCGGTCGCCGACGCCTGGATGAGGGCGAACTCGTTGACGCGACGCGGGTTGGTCGACGCGAACAAGATGCACACCTTGGGCGCGGTGACGCCAGCCTCAGCGATAAGCGCCTTGGCGCCCTCGATGTCGACCTCGCCGAACTTCTCGGCCATACCGTTGTTCGCAACAGTCTCTTCGTAGCCGGGAGCACCGGGGATGAAGATCTGCGAGTTACGAACCTCAGCCGTGGGGTTGAGCGGCTTGATGAGCGTGTCGACGATCTGCTGACGCGGGATGGTCTTCAGGAAGGCCTCGCGCAAGAGCGGGTTGTCGAACGTGCCGTTCTTCGAGTTCTCGAACGTGAGGTCGAAGTGCTCGTAGACAGCCTCTTCGCCCGACAGAACCGTCACACCGTCGAGAGCCGCCAGAGCGTCAGCAACGTCGGCCGTGGCCTGGGGGCTGATGATGTCGACCTCACCGTTGGCGAGTGCCTGAACGGCAGCCAGCGGGTCGGTGATGAAGCGAACGGTGATCTCCTCGATGTTGGGGAGGTTCGCGCCACGGTAGTTCGGGTTCGCCGAGAGCGTGATCGACTCGTCGGCCACGAAGTCGGTGATCTGGTACGGGCCGTTGACGACGAGAAGGTTCGCGTCTTCCTCGGCCGGCAGCTCGGTGAAGTTCCAGTCCGAGTTCCAGGTGCTCGAGATCGGGGCGAGAGCCTCGGCGTCGGCGTTCTGGATCGCTTCGACGAGGGCCGTCTTGGCCTCACCGGCGTTCTCGATGTCGAGCGCGCGCTGCGCGACGACGTGCGCCGGCAGGCCCACACCGAAGACGAGCTCCCAGTCAACGAAGAACTCGTCGTAGACGAGCGTGATCGACTTGCCGTCGATCTCGGGCGTCTGCGTGACGAGCTGCAGACCGGCGCCGATCGCACCGTCGAAGTAGACGACGTCAGTCGGGTACTCGTCGGTGAACAAACCGGTCTCGGGGTCGGTGAAGTCACCCGGGTTGAACTCGGGGGTGTTCAACACGCCCGAGTTGGCAGCCCACGCGAGAAGCATGTCGGCGCCGTCAACGGGGGTGCCGTCAGACCACTGCACGTCGTCAGCAACCGTGTACTTGACGGTCAACGGGTCTTCCGAGAGGAGCTCGTAGGTGCCGAACGACTCGTCCTTCACCAGCTCGGGAACGTTGTTGTAGTAGTTGAAGCCACCACTGGTCATGTACACGATGTTGGCGTTCGCCGTGGCGTTACCAAACGACGTGTTGCTGTTGTACGAGTAGAACGGCTGGTTCCACGCGACCGTGATGGAGCTACCCTCGACGACCTCGGACTGCGGCGCTGCGCAAGCCGAGAGAACGAGAGCGCTCGCCGCGATCGTGGCCGTGGCGGCCGCGAATCTGCTGATACGCAATTTTCCTCCTGTGCAAGATGGATGCGTGGCGACACGTTTTCCGAGCGCGTCGTCACGCCTGTTGGGTATGACCCTAGAGACCCAGAGAGACCCCCGCCAAACTGTAGGCCGTTTCGTTACACACCGGTAACGCTCGCGCACGTTCCCCCGGCATTTCGCAGGAATGTTGCATGGCGGGGCTCCTTTCTCGCAGATATCGTGCGTGTGCGTGCAACTCGCCCACCGTCGGCGCAGAATCTTCCGCGTGGCGCGGCCCAGACCCGTCGCCGGGGGCTGTTGAACGTCGCCAAAGACGGGTCGAGCATCCGCCCCGCGATTGAGGGTTCTGCACAACACGCGCGCCCGTGGCCTGACAATGGGGGCGTGACTTCTCGACCGCATGCTGCGCTCACCTTCGACCCCCGCCCGAGTGATCGGCGAATCCGGGTAGAAATCCTCATCGTTTTGGGGCTGTCACTCGGCGCGAGCGCCGTCTACTCGCTCGTGGCGATCGCGAACCGCCTGACGCGCGATGTTCCGCTGGGCGACCAGACGGCGACGCTCAACCCGCCACGCGATCAGCGCGAGATCTTCGACCTCATCTACCAGCTGCTCGGCATCTTCTTCGATCTGGTTCCCGTGGCGCTCGTGGCGTTTCTGCTGTGGAGCGCCGCACGCCCACATCTTGGCCGCCTCGGCATCGATGGCACGCGGCCCTGGCGTGACACGCGCGACGGCCTGGGCCTCGCCTTGCTCGTCGGCATTCCCGGTCTGGCGCTCTACCTCGTCGGTCGCGCCCTCGGCATCACCGTCACGGTCGTGCCGACCGCGCTCGACGAACACTGGTGGACGGTGCCCGTGCTGCTGCTCTCGGCACTGCGCGCCGGCGTAACCGAAGAAGTGATTGTGGTCGGCTACTTGTTCGCGCGCTTGCGCGACCTGCGGTGGCGCCCCTGGACGATCATTCTCACGAGCGCGCTACTGCGCGCGACCTACCACCTCTACCAAGGCTTCGGGGCCTTCATCGGCAACTTCGCGATGGGTCTGCTCTTCGGCTGGCTGTATACGCGCTACGGGCGTCTGTTGCCACTCGTCATCGCGCACACGGTTATCGACGCCGTCATCTTCATCGGCTACCCGTGGGCGGCGGCAGCGTTCCCGGGGCTCCTCGCACCGATGCCCGTGCCGAGCCCCACCCCGACGCCTTAGGTCGCGACGCTAGGCGAACGCCTCAATCGGCAGGCACGAGCAGACGAGGTTGCGGTCGCCGTACGCCTGGTCGACGCGGCGCACCGGCGGCCAGTACTTATCGGCGCGCGTCGCCCCGAACCCTCCCGAGCTGTCGGCACCGGGGCCGTGTTCGCCGTCGGGAACGAGCGATGCCGGATAGACAGCGAGCTCGCGCGAGTAAGGGTGACTCCACTCCCCGGCGATGACGCTCTCGGCCGTGTGCGGCGCGTTCACGAGCGGGTTGTCGTCGGCCGGCCACTCGCCTGCCGCCACGCGATCAGCCTCGAGGCGAATGGCGATCATGGCCTGGATGAACCGCTCGAGCTCGGCGAGGTCTTCTGACTCGGTCGGCTCGATCATGAGCGTGCCCGAGACCGGGAACGACATGGTCGGCGCGTGAAAGCCGTAGTCCATGAGGCGCTTCGCCACGTCGTCGTTGCCGATGCCCGTCGCCTCTTTGAGCGGCCGCAGGTCGAGGATGCACTCGTGGGCAACGAGACCATTCTCGCCCGCGTAGAGCACCGGGTAGTGGTCGCGCAGACGCAGGGCGACGTAGTTGGCGGCGAGCACGGCGCTGGCCGTGGCATCCCGAAGCCCGTCGGCCCCCATCATGCGCGCGTAGGCCCACGAGATCGGCAAGATGCTCGCCGAGCCGTAGGGCGCCGCCGAGACGGGCGCGCCGCGGTGCTCGACCGTGCCCGCGTTGCCGGTCGTGTGATCAAACGGCGGGTGCTGGTGCATTTGCGCAAGCGGATGCCCGGGCAAGAATTCGGCGAGGTGCGCCTTGGCCGCCACGGGCCCGACACCCGGCCCGCCACCACCGTGCGGGATGCAGAAAGTCTTGTGCAGGTTGAGGTGGCTGACGTCGCCGCCAATGTCGCCATAGCGCGCGTAGCCGAGCAACGCGTTGAGGTTGGCGCCATCGATGTAGACCTGACCACCGGCCTCGTGCACGGCAGCGGTGACCTCCATGACGTCGTGCTCATAGACACCGTGCGTCGAGGGGTAGGTGATCATGAGCGCCGCGAGCTCGTCGCGGTGTTCGGCGATCTTGGCGCGCAAGTCGGCCAGGTCGACGTCTCCCGTCTCGGTCGTGCCGATCACGACAACGCGCATGCCGGCGAGCACGGCCGAGGCCGCGTTCGTGCCGTGCGCGCTCGACGGAATCAGGCACACCGTGCGGTGCTCGTCGCCGCGTGAGCGGTGGTAGCCGCGAATGGCGAGCAGACCCGCAAGTTCGCCTTGGCTGCCCGCGTTGGGCTGCAGCGACACGGCGTCGTAGCCCGTCAGCTCGGCGAGCCAGGTTTCGAGGTGCCCAATCATGACGAGCGAACCCTGTACGTCATCGAGCGGCGCGAAGGGGTGGAGCGCACTGAACTCGGGCCACGTGACGGCCGCCATCTCGGTGGCCGCGTTGAGCTTCATGGTGCACGAGCCCAGCGGAATCATGCCGCGGTCGAGCGCGTAGTCGCGATCGGCGAGGCGCTTGAGATAGCGCATCATCGCGGTCTCGCTGCGGTTGACGTGAAAGACCGGGTGCGTCATGAACGTGGATGCCCGGCGCAACCCCTCGGGCAGGTGCTCGGTCAGGCTCACGCCAAAGCCGTCGCTCAGGCCGAACACGGCGGCGAGGTCGGCGGCCAGTCCGTCGGTGGCTCGGGAGAACCCGATGCCGCTCGCGGCCGTCACTTCGTCGAAGCTGAAGCGCACGGTGTCGGCGTCAACCTGCCAGAGCAGCAGGTCGCGCTCGCGTGCGGTTTCGACGATGTCAGCCGCTCGGCCGGGAACCCGCACCTCGAGCGTGTCGAAGAAGCCCGTGTGGGCGACCTCGATTCCCGCGGCGTGCAGGCGAGCGGCGAAGCCCGCGGTCTGCCGGTGCACGTTCTCGGCGATCCGACGCAGCCCATCGGGTCCGTGGTACACCCCGAACATCGACGCCATGACGGCGAGTAGCACCTGCGCGGTGCAGATGTTCGAGGTCGCCTTGTCGCGGCGAATGTGCTGCTCACGGGTCTGCAACGTCAAGCGATAGGCGGGGCGCCCATCGGCATCGCGTGAGACGCCCACGAGGCGACCGGGCATTTGCCGCTCGAGGCCCTCGCGCACGGCGAGGTATCCGGCGTGGGGCCCGCCGAAGCCCATGGGCACACCGAAGCGCTGCGTCGTGCCGACGGCAACATCGGCACCGAGCTCGCCCGGGCTCGTGATGAGCGTGAGAGCGAGCAGGTCGGCGGCCACGATCGCGAGCCCGCCCTGCTCTTTGACCCGCGCAATGATCGCCGACGGATCCCACACGCGACCCGAGGCCGCCGGATACTGCACGAAGACACCGAAGGCGTCGGGAAGATCGGCCGGGTTGGTCTCGGCGAGGGGCAGGTAGTGCAACTCAAGGCCCACTGCTTCGGCGCGACCATCGAGCACCGCGCGCGTCTGGGCGAACACGTCGCTGTCGACGATGAACACGTTCGACGCCGACCCCGATGCGCGGCGCGCGAGCAGCATGCCTTCGACGACAGCCGTCGCCTCATCGAGCATCGAGGCGTTCGCCGTGTGCAGGCCAGCGAGCTCGCTCACCATCGTCTGAAAGTTGAGCAGCGCCTCGAGGCGCCCCTGCGAGATCTCGGGCTGGTAGGGCGTGTAGGCCGTGTACCAACTCGGATTCTCGAGCACGTTGCGCTGAATCACCGCGGGCGTCACCGTGCCGTAGTAGCCCTGACCGATCATGCTGCGACGCACCCGGTTGTGCGCGGCCAGGGCGCGCAACTCGGCGAGAGCCTCGGCCTCGGTTGCGGGCGCCGGCAGGCTGCGCAGCGGGGCGGTCTGGCGAATCGCCGACGGCACCGCAGCATCCATCAGGGCGTCAAGCGAGGCGTAGCCGAGCGCGTCGAGCATGAGCTGGCGGGCGTCGGCGTCGATGCCGATGTGGCGGTCGACGAAGGGGATGCTCACAGTGAACCTTTCAGAGGGGAAAGTAGAGAAAAGCGGAGTGCCTATTCGCCGATGAGGGCGCGGTATTCGTCGGCGCTCAACAGCGTCGGCGTGCTCGACACGCGCACCTTGACGAGCCAGCCCTCGCCATAGGGGTCAGAGTTGATCGTCTCGGGGGCGTCGACGACGGCGCTGTTGGCCTCGACAACCTCGCCGTCGAGCGGTGCGTACAGCTCGCCCACCGACTTGGTCGACTCGACCTCGCCGACGATCGAGCCCGAGGTGAGCGCCGCGCCCACCTTCGGCAGGTCGACATAGACAACGTCACCGAGCGCGTCGGCGGCATACTGCGTGATTCCGACGGTGGCAACGTCGCCATCAAGGCGCACCCACTCGTGCTCGGCGGTGTACTGCAGGTCGGCGGGAACTGCGCTCATGAGGCTGGCCTTTCGATCAATCGTGCGGGGTGGATGGGCGAATCAAGAACGGGAGTAGAAGGGCAGTGCCACGACCGTCGCGGGAATGCGCGTACCGCGCACGTCGAGGTCGAGAACCGTGCCGAGAGCCGAGACCTCGGGCGCGACGAACGCCATCGCGATGGGATACCCGAGCGTCGGCGACAGGGCACCCGAGGTGATCTCGCCCACGAGCGTGTCGCCCGAGTACACCGGGTACTCGGCGCGAGCGGCGCGCTTACCGTCGGCCTGCAGGCCCACGAGTACGGGAGCCCCATCTGCCGGGCCCGCAAGAATCGCGTCGCGGCCCACGAACGCGGGCTTGTCGGTGACGACCACGCGACCAAGCCCCGCTTGCACCGGCTGGATGCTGAGCCCCAGCTCGTGGCCATACAGGGGCATGCCCGCCTCGAGTCGAAGAGTGTCGCGCGCCGCGAGCCCGCACGGCACGAGCCCGAGCGGCTCGCCCGCGGCGGTCAAGGCGGCCCACAGTGCCGCGGCGTGCTCGACCGGCACGTAGAGCTCAAAGCCGTCTTCGCCCGTGTAGCCCGTGCGCGCCACCATGAGGTCGACCCCCGCAAAAGTGCCCGAGCCCCAGGCGTAGTACTTGAGGTCGTCGAGCCCGTCGATCGCGAGCCCCGCGGTGGCGGCGAGCACCGCGACCGAGGCCGGGCCCTGCACCGCGATGAGGGCAATCTGCTCGGTGCGGTCGTCGATGGCGACGTCGAATCCCCCGGCTCGGTGCTGCAAAGCCTCGACGACCGCGAAGCGGTTCGAGGCGTTCGCCACGACGAGATACGAGGTGTCGGTCATGCGGTAGACGATGAGGTCGTCGACGATTCCGCCGGCCTCGTTGAGTACGAGCGAGTACTTGGCTTTGCCGGGGAGCATCGCTGAGAGTCGGCCGGCGAGCGCAGCATCCAGAAACGCTGCCGCGTCGGGGCCGTCGACACCGATCTCTGCCATGTGCGAGATGTCGAAGATGCCGGCGGCCGTGCGCACGGCGTGGTGCTCGGCGAGGTCAGAGCTGTAGCGCACCGGCATTTGCCAGCCCGCGAAGTCGGTGAACGCGGCACCGAGGGCCTCATGCACAGCGTGCAGGGGCGAGAGGCGTTGAGTGGCAGAGGGTTCGGACACAGAGTTCTCCTGACGCAGATGGCCGGTGGAACTCCCCCTCTGTCATGGAGCCTGAGAGTTTCACGTCGGGCGACTGCTCGTGGCAACCGTGTCGGCGCTTTCACCGTGGGCGAGAACGGGCGGCCGTCGGCGACGGATGCTCGCTCTACTTTTCAGAGTGGCCTAGCTGATGCGGTACTGATGACCTGAGAGATTGGCGGGGAGGCTTGCTCCTTCGGTGCCGCAAGCCTGGGCCCGCGGCTCTCCCGCATCGCGGAAACGGCCGAGTATTCAATTGAGGGTGGTGCTGGCGCTCACTCTACTGGGTGTCGCGCGTGGTGACGCCGCGCTACTTGTTGTCGCGAAAGTAGCGCACCGCTTGCCAGATCAGCACGACAACGCCCGTGAGAGCCATGAGAACGAACACCGGCCCAGCCCAGGCCGCCGTGGCATCGTCGACCGGCACCGGAAACGCGAGAAGTTCGGTCATGTCGGCAGGTTACTCGTCATCGAGCAGTGCTGAGAAGTCATCGTCGTCGAGGCCCGGCATGGCGAGCATCTCGGCGGCCCCCTCGGTCGCTTCGATGAGGGCGCTCAACAGTTCGACCACTGTTCCCGAGCGCAACAAGTGAACCTGGTCGAGCGGGCCGAGGGGCGAGACACCGGCGAGCTGCCAGCACGCTTCGACGGGGTCGTCGCTCAGTTCGATGTCGGCCGGCCACTGCTGTTCGACGAACTCGCTCGCGAGTGAAATGGTGCGCCGCACGAGTTGCTCGGCGCGCTCGAACAACGGGCGGTGCTCGTCACTCCACACGAGCTCAGCGACCTCGCGAACCTCCGCCCGTGGGTAGGGGTCATCGTCGAGCCAGTTCACGATCTCAATACGCCGGTCGCCCTGCGCGATGAGTCCGATGAACCCTTCGCTCGTCTCGACGCGCGTGATCTGTGCGACCGTGCCGATCGCAAAACGGTGTTCTCCCCCGCCCACCTCGCTGCCACGTTCGATGAGCACGATGCCGAACTCGGGCGGCTCGTCGCCGAGGATCGTCGAGAGCATGACGATGTAGCGCTCTTCGAACACGCGCAGGGCGGTCGGCATCGCCGGAAACAGCACCGACCCGAGCGGGAACATCGGCAGAACCGTCATGCGCTAACGATTCCACGAATTGCTGGGCATGCGCGGGACGTTCGACCCTGATCGCGCGCGGTCGCGAGGAGTACGGTGTGCGCAGCGCGATGACGCGCATCCGTTCTCTCGAAGGAGCATCATGCAGATCAGCGGCAAAGTATTCGCGGTCACCGGCGGCGGTAACGGAATCGGTCGCGAGGTCGTGCTCGGGCTTGTTGCCCAAGGCGCGCGAGTGGCCGCCCTCGACCTGAGCGACGAGGGGTTGGCCGAAACTCTGCGTCTCGCTGGCCAAGGTGGCGATCGCGTGTCAACGCACGTCATCAACATCACCGACCGCAAGGCCGTGGCGAAGCTACCCGCCGAGATCATCAAGGAGCACGGCCAGGTCGATGGCTTGCTCAACATCGCTGGCATCATCCAGAAGTTCGTGAAGATCAACGAGCTCGAGTGGGATCAGATCGAGCGGGTCATCGACGTCAACCTCTACGGAACGCTCAACACCATCAAGGCGTTCTTGCCCGAACTGATGAAGCGGCCCGAGGCGTCGATCGTGAACGTCTCGAGCATGGGCGCCTACGCACCTGTTCCCGGCCAATCGCTCTACGGAGCGACCAAGGCCGCGGTCGCGCAACTGTCGCGCGGCCTGCACTCTGAGCTCATGGGCACGAACGTTGCCGTCACGGGAGTGTTTCCCGGAGCAATCGGCACCAACATCGCCCAGAACTCAGGGATCATGACCGCCGCCGAGATGGAAGCCATGGCAGCCAAGGCGGGCAACGGTGCGGCTCGAAAGACCACGGCGGCGAGCGAGGCGGGTCGCCAGATCATCGAGGCTGTTGAGAAAGGCAGCTACGAGATCTTTATTGGCTCGGATGCCCGCATCATGTCGCGCTTGTCACGACTGAACCCCAAGAACGCCGCGGGGCTCATCTACAAGCAGATGAAAGACCTTCTCGGCTAATCGCCGCCCTGGGGAACGGAGCTAGACATGACCGAGCATCAGCCCTATACGGTGACGCGGCGATTCGATGATTTTGAAGTGCGGAGATACGACGCACACGTGCTCGCGCAAGTCGATGTGCGCGCCGAACTCGATGCGGGTGCCGGAGCGGGCTTTGGCCCCCTCTTTCAGTACATCACCGGCAACAACGCGAATCGGCAGAGCATTGCCATGACGGCTCCCGTGTTGCAAGAGCCTCAGGGCGCCGGCGTGCAAACCGTGAGCTTCGTGATGCCTGCCGACCTGCCCGAGACCGGGGTTCCAGCGCCGCGCGACCCGCGCGTGCGCATGACGTCGGTGCCGCCGCGCACCGTCGCCGTGCATCGCTTCAGCGGATCGGCGCGCGGAGATCGCTTCGCTGAGCATGGGCAACGTCTCATTGCGGCCGTGTGGGATGCCGGGCTCGAGCCCGTCGGCCCCCTCAGCTATGCACGATTCGACCCGCCCTGGAAGCCGGGCTTTCTGCGGCACAACGAGGCAATCGTCGGGCTGGCCGACGATGTGCCGCGCTCCAAGGCAGGCGCGACAGAAGAGAAGAGCTGAGCATGGCCTCGATCGTTGCGGCGTTCGCCGTGGGAGTCTCGACGTCGCACGCGGAGCATCCGCCCGTCAGTAACGACCTTCGTCGCGACGTCGCAGGCCGCATCACGCGCTGGCTCAAGCGCTCCGACGCGGTCACGATTCTGCCCGAAGCACACATCATCGTCGAGCTCGGGGGCAGCGTTACCCCCTCGCTGGTGTCGCGGCTTCGCCGCATCACGAAAGCGATCGTCGAGTTGCCGTTCTACAGCGACGGAGACCTCCACCACCTCGACGTGGGAGTGTCGTGGGTGCCACTCTCCGGTGATTCCGTTGTCGACACCGTGCGCCGTTCGCACGTGCTCGCCGAAGCTGACCAAGCACTTCTCAACCGCGACATCGACGTGCGCCCGGGTGAACCGCGCGGGCGGCGCATCAAGCCCGGCCCGTTCTTGACGCCACTGCTCATCGCGCTATCTTTCGCGCTCTCGATCGCCGTGCCGTTCGGCATCATGGTCGTGGCGTACCAGTGGGGCGTCGATATCTCGCCGTGGTTCTACTGGGGCGTCGTGCTGACCCTCGTGATCATGGCCCTCACTCAGTTGATGGAGGGCGTCGCGGCGATGCGACGCGTCGAGCCGCCCGAGGCTCCCGCGTCGGCTCCGCCGCGGGCAACAGCGATCATTGCCGCATACCTGCCCAACGAGGCCGGCACGATTCTCGACACTCTCGACTCGTTCTTTGCGCAGCAGTACTCGGGTGGTTTGCAAATCATCCTCGCCTACAACTCTCACGACGACCTTCCGATCGAAGCTGAGCTCAAGAGACTCGAAGCCATTCATCCCGACTTTCTCGCGCTTCGCGTCGAGCACAGCCGATCGAAGGCCGCCAATGTGAATGCGGCACTCGCGTCAGTCGACGGCGAGTTCGTCGGAATCTTCGACGCCGACCACCAGCCGATGCCGGACGCATTCGAGCGCGCGTGGCGATGGATGGCCGACGACGTGGGGATCGTGCAGGGGCACTGCGTCGTCCGTAACGGCGACGAGTCATCGGTCGCTCGCATGGTCGCTGTCGAGTTCGAACAGATCTACGCGGTCAATCACCCGGGGCGCGCTCGCATCCAAGGTTTCGGCATTTTCGGCGGCAGCAACGGCTATTGGAACACGCAGCTCTTTAGAGCCACGCGTTTTCAGTCGCGCTATCTGACGGAAGACATTGACTCTGCCTTGCGCGCCGTGCGTGCAGGAGCGCGCATCGTTAGCGACCCCGCGCTACTCAGCCGCGAGCTTGCCCCCGTCACCCTGCGTTCGCTGTGGCGCCAACGCATGCGGTGGGCGCAAGGTTGGTTTCAAGTCAGCCTGCGCCACGGTCACGCCACCGTCAAGAAGAGTGGGTTGGGCTGGCGCCCCAAGCTGGGCATCTTCATCTTGCTCGGGTGGCGCGAAGTGTTCCCCTGGGCGGCGGCTCTCATGTGGCCGACCCTGCTCTTTGTTCTGTGGCGCGAGAACGGCTTGCCCGCCTACGAACCGCTGCTAGCTCTCATCACGCTTCTGACGCTCGCCTCGGGTCCGATCCAGGTTGCTTTCGCCTATCGCGTTGCGACGGCCGAGATCAAGCAGCGCTCGTCGTGGTGGTGGCGCTACTTGTTCGTCTCGGTGTTCTTCTACGCCGAGTTCAAGAACCTCATCGTGCGCATCGCCCACCTTCGACACCTGCTGCGACAGAACGAGTGGGTGGTTACTCCGCGTGGCCACGTTTCACGCGTGGGCACCGAGATCGAGCCTCGCGCTACCGACGGCTAGCCCACACAGGGCCGGTCGTCAGCGCTACGGACCACACACAACGTAGGCCGTCACCGACCACGCAGTGGTGCCGTTACGAGCTTGGATGCCCGTTGCCGTCCATCCCGTAGGGGGCGCCGTACCGACGGGGGCGGCGCCCTGGAGCGCCACGTCTGAGCCGTTCGGATTCACGATGTTGATCATGCCGCCGCCACCGACTGCGATTCGACCAGCCGGGCAGCTCGCGGTAGCAGTAGCTACCGCGTTGTTCGCCGGTACCGCATTCGTGGTTGCGGTGATGACGGTCGTCCCCGTAAGGCCACTGACGCCTGCCGGGCCTTGAGGCCCAGCAGGGCCCGTCGCGCCGGTCGCTCCAGCAGGGCCAGCAGGACCAGCAGGGCCTTGCGCACCGGTGAGGCCGATCGGGCCAGCGGGGCCGGTAGCGCCAGTTGCACCAGCGGCACCCGTGGCGCCGGTAAGTCCCTGAGGGCCTTGGGGGCCAGCGGGACCAGCAGGACCGACAGGGCCAGCGGGACCGGCGGGGCCAACGGCGCCCGTGGGGCCAGCCGGACCGGTCGCCCCACTAGCGCCGGTGAGGCCAGTCAGACCCTGCACACCCTGAGCACCCTGCGGGCCGACCGGTCCCGCAGGACCAGCAGGACCAGTCGGGCCGGTCGCACCCGTCGCACCGGGTGCACCCGCGGCGCCGGTCGCACCGGTCGCGCCGGTCGCACCCGGAAGTCCCTGTGCGCCCTGAGGACCCTGCGGACCAATCGGCCCGATCGGGCCAGCGGGACCAGCAGGACCCGTCGCCCCGGTCGCACCAGTGGCACCGGTCGCTCCCGTGGGACCAGTCGCACCGGGTGCACCGTCAGCGCCATCAGCACCGTCGGCACCGTCGGCACCATTCACACCAGGAAGACCCTGCTCACCCTGAGGGCCCTGCGGACCTGCAGCACCCGTAGCACCCGTAGCACCCGTGAGACCCTGCTCACCCTGAAGACCCTGAATACCTTGAGGACCCTGCGGGCCAACAGGACCAGCCGGCCCAGCGGGACCAACAGCACCCGTCGCACCGGTCGCACCAGTGGCACCAGTCGCGCCGGTAGCGCCGGTCAGACCCTGCTCACCCTGAGCGCCAGCAGCACCGGTCGCACCCGTCGCGCCGGTCGCACCCGTGAGACCCTGCTCACCCTGAAGACCCTGAATACCTTGCGGACCCTGCGGCCCAACAGGACCAGCCGGCCCAGCGGGACCAACAGCACCCGTCGCACCAGTCGCACCGGTAGCGCCGGTCAGACCCTGCTCACCCTGAGCGCCAGCAGCACCGGTCGCACCCGTCGCACCAGTGGCGCCGGTAGCACCCGTGAGACCCTGCTCACCCTGAAGACCCTGAATACCTTGAGGACCCTGCGGGCCAACAGGACCAGCCGGCCCAGCGGGACCAACAGCACCCGTCGCACCGGTGGCGCCCGTGGCGCCGGTGGCACCGGTCAGTCCTTGCTCACCCTGAATGCCTTGCGGACCCTGCGGACCAACAGCACCCGCTGCACCAGTCGCGCCGGTCAGACCCTGCTCGCCCTGGGGACCTTGCGGACCAACGGCACCAGTCGCACCAGTCGCACCGGTCGCGCCGGTGGCACCAGTCAGACCCTGCTCGCCCTGCGGGCCAACAGGACCAGCCGGTCCGGCGGGACCAACAGCACCCGTTGCGCCGGTCGCACCAGTCAGACCCTGCTCGCCCTGCGGACCTTGCGGACCAACAGCACCCGTCGCACCAGTCGCACCGGTCAGACCCTGCTCACCCTGAGCGCCAGCAGCACCGGGCGCACCCGTCGCGCCGGTCGCACCCGTGAGACCCTGCTCACCTTG